>CAWACU010000001.1:0-1055151 GCA_963780705.1 uncultured Actinomycetota bacterium
CTTGCTGAGCGGCCGCTGGTCCCGTGAGCGTGAGGTCGCGGACGGTGACTCCGCCGGACCGCCGCTCAGGCGCAGAACCTCGATCGAAACCTTTCGCTCGTGGATGCGCTGCACACCGTCGCGGACACGATGGGCGCCGAAGACCGATGCCAAGATCGCGATCGCCTGGGTCCTGCATCGCGGTGAGGACATCGTGCCGCTCGTGGGCGCGCGCCGACGCGACCGCCTTGCCGAGGCGCTCGGTGCGCTCGAGTCCGGCTCTCTGCCGAAGACCTCGACGCGATCGAACGCGCGGTTCCTCCCGGCGCCGCGGCGGGAGACCGGTACCACGAAGCGCAGATGGCGGTCCTCGACAGCGAGCAGGAAGGGTAGGCTCGATGACCGTGCAGCAAGGAGCCCCAGTCGAGCCAAGGAGCCTCCATGTCGTCCTCGGCACCGGTCCGTTGGGCCTGGCCGTTCTCCGCCACCTGGCGTCAGGAAGCGGTACGACGTTGCCCGTGCCGTGAGTCGGCACGCCCGATCACCTCCCCGCAGGTGTCGAGTTCGCCGCCGCGAACCTGGCGGACGTGGCCGAGGCGAAGCGAGCGTGCGACGGAGCAGACGTCGTGTACCACTGCGCCAACCCGCCGTACGCGAAGTGGCCGGACCTGCACCCACCGATCATGCGCGCGGCGATCGAGGGCGCATCGTCAACCGGCGCGAGGCTCGTGTTCGGCGACAACCTCTATGCCTACGGCCATGTGGATGGGCCCGTGACGGAGGACCTGCCCCCTCGCGCGTCGGGTCCCGACGGACCAGCGCCAAGGCGCAGCCAGGACCCGCGGGAGAATATGATGACCGCGCACGAGCACGGCCGGATACGGGCGACCATCGGCAGGGGCTCGGATTTCTTCGGGCCGTTCGCCCACCAGTCGACGGTCGGCGACCAAGTGTTCGCGCGGGCCCTGGCGGGCAAGCCCGCCAGGACGCTGGGCGACCCCGACGCCCCGCACACCGTCACCTACATCGACGATTTCGCGCACGCGCTGGCGACGCTCGGCGCCCGGGAGGAGGCGTTGGGCGCGGTCTGGCACGTCCCCAACGCCGAGACCGTGACCATGCGCCGCTTCGTGGCGATGGCCTTCGAAGCGGCCGGCCGCGAGCCCAGGTTGCGGACGGCCCCACGATGGGGTCTCGCGCTCGCGGGTCTGTTCAACCCCACCATCCGTGCGGTCACAGAGCAGCTGTACCAGTCGGAGCGCCCGTGGGTGGTCGACAGCGGCAGGTTCGAGCGGGCCTTCGGTTGGAGCGCCACACCGCTGCCCGAGGCGATCGCAGCCACCGCGACGTGGTTCCGAGGGCGAACCTCAACTACCTGACCCCACGAATAAGAATCCGCAGGAGGTTCGGTTCGGAGGGTCAGCTCAGCGGGTCAGCATCTCCCGCAGCACCATCTGTAGGATGCCGCCGTTCCGGTAGTACTCGACCTCGGCCGCCCCGTCGAGGGTTCCGCAGGACGGCGTCGGGAACGCGACGTCCTGGCCCCCCGGTCGATGCGCGGTCACGCCCGCAGCCGCTGGCCCGGTTGGAATTCCCCCGCGAGTCCCCCGAGACGTCGAAGGGTCTCGTTCCCGTCGAGCCCCAGCGGTGGCCGCCGACTCTCCCGGCGCGTACTGCAACGGGAGGATGCCGAGCCCGACGAGGTTGCTGCGGTGGATCCGCTCGAAGCTCTCCGCGATCACGGCGCGGACGCCGAGGAGCGCGGGGCCCTTGGCCGCCCAGTCGCGCGAGGAACCGCTGCCGTACTCCTTGCCCCCCAGTACGACGAGCGGGACGCCTTCCTGCCGGTACCGCATCGCGGCGTCGTAGATCGTCACCAGCTCGCCGTCGGGCAGATGGATGGTCCACGGGCCCTCGCGGTCCCGGGGTGAGGTCGTTGCGCAGGCGGACGTTCGCGAACGTGCCGCGCATCATCACCTCGTGGTTGCCTCGGCGCGCGCCGTACGAGTTGAAGTCGCGCTGCTTCGACGCCGTGGTCGAGCAGGTACCGCCCGGCGGGCGAGTCCGGCTTGATCGAGCCCGCCGGCGAGATGTGATCGGTCGTGATTGAGTCCCCGACCTTGACGAGGCAGCGCGCGCCGGCGAGGTCGGAAGGTTCGCCCGGTGTGGGTTCGAGGTCCTCGAAGAACGGCGGCTCGCGCACGTAGGTCGAGTTCGAGTACGCCGCACGTAGACAGGACCCTCGGGCGTCGGGAGGGCGCGCCACCGATCGTCGCCGTCGAAGATCCGGCCGTACTCGCGCTCGAACTGTTCGGGCGAGACCGACGCCGCGATCGCCTCGCGGACCTCCTCGGGCGAGGGCCACAGGTCCCTCAGGGACACCGGCGTCCCGTCCGCCGACGTCCCCACGGGCTCGCTCGACAGGTCCACCTCGACGTGGCCCGCGAGCGCGTACGCGACCACGAGCGGGGGCGACGCGAGGTAGCTGGCCCGGACCAGCGGATGGATCCGGCCCTCGAAGGTGCTCTACCGCCCGCTCGGAATGGACACCGCCAGTTCACGGTTCAGCGACTTCGAGTCCCGCCCGAACAAGGCGGTCGGACACGTGACGACCGACGGCGGCTATGCGCCCCGGTTCATCCGCGACCCGGACGCGCAGTCACCGGCCGGCGGCGTCAGCGCCTCGGTCACCGATCTGACGCACTGGCTGACGATGCTGCTCGCCGACGGCGCCTACGACGGCGTGCCCGTGGTGGACTCGGCCGCGCTGCTGCCCGCCCTGACCCCGCAGATGACGTCGAGTCCACCGACCCAGCCCGCGATGCGATCCGGGTTCTACGGCTACGGGTTCAATATCGGCACCTCACCAGCCGGCCGGGTGCACTTCAGCCACTCCGGCGGCTTCGATATGGGTGCCGCAACCAACTTCGTGATCATTCCGGCCGCCGACGTCGCGATCGTCGCGCTGACCAACGCGACCCCGTCCGGCATCCCGGAAACGCTCACCGCGGAGTTCGCCGACCTCGTGGAATTCGGTGAGGTGCGGGAAGACTGGCGCACCCTCTACTCCGGGGCCTTCGCCGGGATGAGCACCCCCATCGGGGAACTCGCCGGCAAGCAACCGCCCGCCGACCCCGCGCCGGCCCGCCCGGCATCGTCGTACCTCGGCAGCTACGCAAACGACTACTGGGGCCCGGCGACGGTGACCGACGACAACGGTTCGCTCACCCTGTCGCTGGGGCCCAAACCGATCCGCTATCGGTTGCGGCATTGGGACGGAGACGTGTTCACCATCGACCTCACGACGGAGAACGCCCCGCCCGGCAGCGTGTCCAAGGTCAGCTTCGCCGGTGACACGCTCACCGTCGAAGTCCTCGATGACGCGTCGATGGGTACCTTCACCCGATGACGATCACCGTGGCCACCGGGCTGTCCGACGCCGAGGTGGCCGCCCGCGTCGCCGACGGTAAGACCAACGACGTTCCGTCCCGCGCCTCGCGCAGCGTCGCCGACATCGTCAAGGCCAACGTCTTCACCCGCATCAACGCCATCCTCGGGGTGCTGTTCGCCATCGTGCTGGCCACCGGATCACTGATCAACGGGCTCTTCGGTCTGCTGATCGTCGCCAACAGCGCGATCGGCATCATCCAGGAACTGCGCGCGAAGGCGACTCTGGACAAACTCGCCATCGTGGGTCAGGCGAAACCCACCGTGCGCCGCCAATCCGGCACCCGGGAACTGCCGCCGGATCAGGTGGTCCTCGACGACATCATCGAGATCGGCCCCGGTGACCAGATCGTCGTCGACGGCGACCTGCTCGAGACCGGCAACCTCGAGGTCGACGAGTCGCTGCTGACCGGGGAAGCCGACCCGATCGCCAAGACCGACGGCGACCCGGTCATGTCGGGCAGTTTCGTGGTGGCCGGCACAGGCGCCTACCGCGCCACCAAAGTGGGCCGCGCGGCCTACGCCGCCCGGCTAGCCGAGGAGGCCAGCAAGTTCACCCTGGTGAAATCCGAGCTGCGCAGTGGCATCAGCACGATCCTGCGGTTCATCACCTACCTGCTGCTGCCCACCGGGCTGCTGATCATCTACACCCAGTTGTTCCTCACCGGCCTGGGCTGGAGGGAGTCGGTGCTGCGGATGGTCGGTGCGCTGGTGCCGATGGTCCCCGAGGGTCTGGTGCTGATGACCTCGATCGCGTTCGCCGTCGGGGTGGTGCGCCTGGGCCGGCGCCAGTGCCTGGTGCAGGAACTGCCCGCTATCGAGGGTCTTGCCCGCGTGGATGTGGTGTGCGCCGACAAGACCGGAACACTCACCGAGAACGGTATGCGCCTGGCGCAGGCGGAACCGGTCGCCGAAGCCAGCGCCGAACAGGTGGCCGCGGTGCTGGCCGCCCTGGCCGCCGCCGACACCCGGCCGAACGCCAGCATGGCGGCCATCGCCGAGGTTTACCCGGCCTCCCCTACTTCCCCCTCAGTGCCCGACTGGACCGCCACCGCGGTGGCTCCGTTCAAGTCGGCCACCAAGTGGAGCGGCGCCACCTTCGCCGAGCACGGTAACTGGGTGATCGGTGCCCCCGACGTCCTCCTCGATCCGGCGTCGCCGGTGGCCGCGCGCGCCGAGGAGATCGGGTCGAAAGGCCTGCGGGTGCTGCTGCTGGGCTCCGCCGAACACCCCGTCGACGCCGACGACGCACCCGGTCGGGTGACACCGGTGGCGCTGGTGGTGCTCGAACAACGGGTGCGCCCCGACGCCCGCGAGACCCTGGAATACTTTGACTCCCAGAATGTTTCGGTCAAGGTCATCTCCGGTGACAACGCCGTGTCGGTGGGTGCGGTCGCCGGATCGTTGGGCCTATACGGCGAGACGATGGACGCCCGCGAACTCCCCGACGAACCCGACGCACTGGCCGACGCGATGGCTACATACACCACCTTCGGCCGGGTGCGGCCGGACCAGAAACGCGCCATGGTGCACGCCCTGCAGGCCCGCGACCACACCGTCGCAATGACCGGCGACGGCGTCAACGACGTGCTGGCGCTCAAAGACGCCGACATCGGTGTCGCCATGGGATCAGGCAGCCCGGCCTCGCGCGCGGTGGCCCAGATTGTGCTGCTGGACAACAAGTTCGCCACCCTGCCGTACGTCGTCGGCGAGGGACGCCGGGTGATCGGCAACATCGAGCGGGTCTCGAATCTGTTCCTCACCAAGACCGTGTACTCGGTGCTGCTGGCGTTGCTGGTGGGTCTGGCCGGACTGGCCGCCCAGGTGTTCGGCGGGGAGCCACTGCTGTATCCGTTCCAGCCGATCCACGTCACCATCGCCGCGTGGTTCACCATCGGCATCCCGGCCTTCGTGCTGTCGCTGGCGCCCAATAACGAACGGGCCCGCACCGGCTTCGTGCGCCGGGTGATGACCTCGGCGCTGCCATCGGGGGTGCTGATCGGGGCGACCACCTTCAGCTCGTATCTGCTGGCCTACCCGGGGGCCACCGCCGGCACCGCGGAGCAGACCCGGGCGTCGACGGCAGCGCTGATCACCCTGCTGATCGGTGCGCTGTGGGTGCTCGCCGTGGTCGCCCGGCCGTACCAGTGGTGGCGCATCGCATTGGTGGCGGTGTCGTTCGTCGCCTACCTGGTGATCTTCTCCGTGCCCCTGGCTCGGGAGAAGTTCATGCTGGACGCCTCGGATCCGGCCATGACGACGACCGCGGTGCTCCTCGGGGTGGCCGCCGCCGCGGCGATCGAGGTGGCGTGGTGGGTCGAGGGCAGGATTCTGGGCGAACCGAGGCGATTGTGGCGATAGCCGCAAGTGGTGCGTAGATTAGCCCAAGGGCCTGTTCTGGCAACCGGACAGCAGCCGACGATCGGTCGCCCCTCCCGTTGAGAAAGGTTTCATCACATGTCGTTCATTGACAAAGCCAAGGACGCACTCGGGGACAACCTGGGTAAGGCCAAGGAACTCATCACCGACAACGTCGACAAGATCGAAGGCGCCATCGAGAAGGCCGGCGACGTCATCGACGAGAAAACCGGTGGCAAGTTCTCCGAGACCATCGACAAGGTTCAGGGTGCGGCCCACACCGCGGTGGACAAGGTCACCGAGGGCGCCGGTGCTGCCAAGGACGCCGCTGCTGACGCCGCCGGCACGGCCAAGGACGCCGCCGCCGACGTCGCCGACAAGGTCGACGGCCAGTAATCTCAAGCGATGGCGAAGGTCTCGGTCTCCGTAGACGTTCCGCTGTCGCCGCAGGAGGCGTGGGGACACGCCTCCGACCTGTCCCGGTACAAGGAATGGCTCACCATTCACCGGGTCTGGCGTTCCAGGCTGCCCGAACACCTCGACAAAGGCGCCCAGGTGGAATCCATTGTCGAGGTCAAGGGCATGCACAGCCGGATCAAGTGGACCATCGTCAACTTCCACCCGCCGGAGTCGATGACTCTGGACGGCGTGGGCGTCGGAGGGGTGAAGGTCAAACTGATCGGCAAGGTGCGCCCCGCTGAGAAGGACGGCGCCGCCGCCTCGGTGATGACCATGGACATCCACCTCGGCGGCCCGGCACTGTTCGGCCCGATCGGCATGCTGGTGGCCGCTGGACTGCGCGGTGACATCAAGGAGTCGTTGGACCGCTTCGTCGACGTCTTCGCGGCGGTCTGATCCGTGGTGGCGGGCAGATACGAACTCGGGATCGACGTCGCGGGCGTCGACGCGATCGACATCCACACCCACGTGGAGATCGATGCGGCCGGGCAGTGCGCCTACGATGCCGACCTGGCCGCAGCCACCGCCGCCTACTTCAAACTCGGTGACGACCACGCCCGCACCGTTGACGATCTGGCCGAGCACTACCGGCGCCACAACACCGCCGCGGTGGTGTTCACCATCGACGCCCAGACGGCCTCGGGGCACCGGCCCAACTCCATCGAGGAACTGATCGCGGGCGCGGCACGCAACAACGACGTGCTCATCCCGTTCGGCAGCGTCGACCCGTGGAGTCGGCTGACGCCGTGCGCCGGGTCGCGTGAACTGGTCGACGACTACGGCGTCCGCGGCTTCAAGTTCCATCCCAGCCTGCAGGCCTTCGAACCCAACGACCGCCGGTTCTACCCGATCTACGAGGCGATCGCCGGGCGCCGGTGTGCCCGCGCTGTTCCACACCGGCCAGACCGGGCTCGGTTCGGCCCTGCCCGGCGGCTACGGGATCAAACTGCGCTACTCCGATCCGATGCTGCTCGACGACGTCGCCGCCGACTTCCCGGATCTGACCATCGTGATGGCCCACCCCGCGGTGCCGTGGGTGGACGCCCAGATCGCCATCGCCTCGCACAAGGCCAACTGCTACATCGACCTGTCCGGCTGGTCACCGAAATACTTTCCGCCCCAGCTCGTCCGGGCGATCGGCCGGCAGCTGCGCACCAAGGCGCTGTTCGGCACCGACCACCCCTACATCACCCTGGATCGCTGGCGGCGCGGACTTCGACACTCTCGACATCGACCCGGACGTGCTGCCGTTGATCCTCAAGGACAATGCCCTGCGGGTGCTGGGGCATCACCAAGCGGCGTGATGCGCGGCGGCTGGCCTGCGTCGCAACGTCTTGCGCAGTGTCCAGCAGTTCGTGATACGGCCCGACCAGGTACGCGGTGTCCCCGGCTTGCAACCACTCGTCCGCGTGCGGGTGCAGCGTGGCCGTCGTCCCGGCCCGCTGCAGGGCGATCACCCGGGTCTTGGTGGACAGATCGATCATCCGGATGCCGTCGAGTGCGCTGCCCGGCTGCCACCGTGACCCCGCCCACCATGAACGAGCTGCTGACCAACCGAGAAGGTGCCCAGCACCTCCAAGCCCATCGCCGCCCCGATGAACCACGGCGTCGCCAGATCGACGGTGGATCGGACGTGGTTGAAATCGAGCCAGCGGCCCGACAGCCGCCCCGACCGCTTTGTCGTAGATCCTCAGCACGATCGGGGTCCGGGATTCGCCGGTCCCGCCGGTCATCTCCCGCAGCACCAGACCGGTCTCGATGTTGACCATGTCGTGCTCGGTCAGCACGGCGATCGCGCGGGCGTGTTCCACCCGCGCGGCCGCGAGGGTGGTGCGCAGTGTGGCGTCCCCGATGATCACCGGGATGTGCTGTTCGGTCGCCGCGGACAGGTACCGGTTGTATTCATCGCGTTCGATGACCGCCACCGGGTGTCCGGCGTCCTTGAGCAAGCCGGCCACCCGGATGCCGAAGGAGCCGAGGCCGACGATCACGAAGTGCTGCTGCAGGTGCTTGATCTGCTGGCGACTCGCGGCCTGGGGGAGCCGTCGGGACAGCAGCACGTCGGCGACGAAGGCCACCGTGACGGTGATCAGCGCGATGCCGCTGAGCATCATCACGACGCCCCACAGTCGCAGCCACAATGGCTGGCCGAGGAAGTTGAAGTCGCCGTATCCGACGGTGGTCAGCGTCTCGGTGGCGAAGGACAGTGCGTCCATCCAGCCCATTGCGCGGCTGAAAGGCGAACCGCAGAATCGAGCGTCGAGCCGAGCAGTAGCGCCACCGCAACGGCCAACGCGCGGTAGAACATCGGGTTCATGTCCTCGTGAAACGCGCGCGCGGAGTCGAAGGCCCGCACCGGCGGTGAGCGGTGGCCCGAGCCGGACTCCGCCTGCGCACCCACCGGCAGTCCCTGGGCGCGCAGTTCGTCAGCGCGGCCCATCATCGTCGTGCGGTCGCCTTGGTAAACCTCGTCGTCGAGGCGCGGACAGGCGATCACTTCGCCGGGGTTGGGGGCGTTCTCCCCGCGGATCACCGCGACCGGTGCCAGGCGCCCGTAGATATCGCGCAGTGTGCCGTTGCGGTCCGCGACGTCGCTGGAGATCACGAAGTCCTCCCCGCCCGCACGGATGGTGTGGGCGGTGCGACCCAGGAGCGCCTCGACCACCGACGGCGCCGCCAGGTCTGCCACGTCGAGGACGACGCCGGGTCCGATCCCGTCGTTGAGGGCCTGGTGCAGAACCGTGTTCGACAGCCGAGCCACCACCCGGGACTGCGGGTTCGCCTGCCGCGCCAGCAACGCCACCTCGAGGTTGACCGCGTCATCGGCGGAGGCGGCGATCACCGCGTGCGCGGTGGCGACACCGGCCGCCTGAAGGTCGGTCGGCGACGTCAGCAGGGTCACCGACAGTTCGGCGCCGTTGAGCTCTTCGATGATGCGCGACGCGAGCGCATCTTCACCACAGACGATGATGTGTTGGCGCATGGGCAAACGCTACTGGCAAAGTCCCGCCCGGCGGGTCGGATGCCCCGGCCCCGCAGCGTTTAGGGTCACACCATGACACGGCTGCGCCCTGGCTGGCTGTTGGTGTTCTGCGCGGCCGCGCTCTCGTTCTGTTCGTGGTTGCCGTGGCTGACCACCTCGGCCGAGGGCGGCGGACGGGCCAGTGCGATCGGCGGATCGGTGGGCAGCATCGCGCTGCCGGCCCGGTTCGGCGGCGGTCAGCTGATCGTCCTGTTCTCCTCGGTGCTCATCGTGCTCGGGGCGATGGTGGCCCGGGAGATCTCACCGCGCCTGGCGGCCACGGCGGCCGTGGTGGTCTCACTGCTGCTGGCCGTGCTGACGTGGTGGTACTACCGCGCCAACGTGGTTCCACCGGTCACCGCGGGGTACGGCCTGTATCTGGGGGCGGTGCTCGTGCTGGCTGCCCTGCTGTGCTCGGTGTGGGCACTGGTGGTCACCCTGGCCAGTGCCTGATCAGCGCGCCGGTAGGGTTGATAAGGGCGAAAAGGAGTTCAGGTGCGCGATGGGATGGGACGGGCCCGGGTACCGGTGTCGGCCGCGATGGTGGCGTTGCTGGCCGTGACGGCGGTCGGGTGCTCGAGCGAGAAAGTCAGCGCCGACAAGTGCCAGGTGGTGTCCGGCGAACTGATCGACGTCCCGACCCGAACCGACCAGGAGCCGAAGATGCGGGTTCCGGTGCCGGCGGGCTGGGAGCGCACCACAAAGATGGATTCGGAGAACATCCGGTTCGCGCTACGCAACCAGGGTCTGTCGGCCGACGGCTTCACCCCCAACGCGGTGGTGACGCTGCAGAAGGTCAGCGCCGATATCGGCAAGCCCGAGCAACTTCTCGAAGCGCAGAACGATCAGCTGTCCAAGAAGCTGAAGGTCACCGATATGAACTCGACACCCACGCAGGTGTGCGGGGCGACGGCGCTGTCGACCACCTACACCGCGCCGGAGATGAAGATCAACCCGAAGATTCCGCCCATCCCGCCGCGCACGGCGACGTCGTTGGGCGTGGTCTACAAGACCGGCGACGTCAGCTACGTGGCGACGATCACCGTGCAGACCGTCAAGCCGGACAACCCGACCTACATCAAGGATGCCGACACCATCATCAAAGGCTTCCAGCTGCTACCGGCGAGCTGACGGCCACGACGTCCACCGCGGCGCCGCGCAGCCGCTCTCCGCAACTGCCGCAGGCCAATTCGGGGTCCAGCGCTGTCCCACACCCACGATGGTAGGGCTGTAGCGCGGGGCCCTCGGGGGCGCGGAACCACCGCTGAGCCCACTGCAGGGCACTCACCAGCACGGCGATCAGGGCCCGGCCCTTCTCGGTCAGCGTGTATGCCGCCGGATCGGCGCCGTCGCCGGTTGTCTGCAGCACCCCGATCGCGCAAAAAGTCTGCAGCCGCTCCGACAGCACGCTGGGCGGGGCGCCGAGCTGGGACTGGAAGTCGCTGAACCTCGTCGTGCCGAGGAACGCCGCAACCAGCAGCGCCGCCGCCCAGCGGTTACCGAAGATGCTCATGGTCTCGGCGAAGAGCCCGGCTTGTCCGGCGGCGGGCTCACGGTCGGTGCGCCGCCGCATTGATGACGACGGCGCCGAGCGGGCCCAGTCGCCGCTCGGTCCGAGGACGAATTCCACGTCGGCGGCACTGATCGCGCCGTGGCAGTCGCGGCAGCGCAGCACGGGGCAGAAGTCCGCCCCGCAGACCCGGTGTCGCATGTCGGGCAGTTGTCCGGTGCGCTCGGTGACCCACACCCGTTCCCACTCCCAGATGCACAGCAGCACCGGCCACAGTGATCTGCTGCGTGCGGTGGGCAGGTACTCGGTGCGCTCGCCGGAGGTCGGGTGGGGCGGCCGTTCCAGTAGTCCCGCGTCGGTCAGCACCCGAAGCCGGCCGGAGAGCACGGCGTTGGAGATCGGCAGACGTTCGGTGAAGTCGCGGTAGCGGCGGGCGCCCATCAGCGCCTGCTGCAGGATCAGCAGGTTCCACTCGTCACCAAGCAGGCCCAGCATCCGGCCGATCGCGTTGACCCCGCCCGGGTCGAGCTTGGTGATCCGGTTGGGCATCTACAGACCGACGGCGGCCGCCGCGGAGTCGGTCTCCCGCCACCGCCGCACATCGGATCCGGCCACCCAGGTGGAGTGAGTGCCGCTGGAAATCCGTTCGGGCAACTGAATTGTGCACACCGGACCGTCGGTCAGCCGGGCGGCGTCGAACACCAGACAGTAGGAGGCATCGGCGTTCATGTCGGTGGTCAGCGTCACCAGATAGCCGTCGTCTTCGCTGCGGCTGCCAACCCGCGGCGCCATCGCGGTCTCGCTGCCGAAGACGCCCTCGCCGAAGCTGATCCGCTCCTCGGTGCCGGTCACCACGTCGTGGCGCACCAGGCCGTCGAAGAGGAACCAGCCGGGCTTTCCGGTCGCCGCGTAGGCGTAGCGGTAGGGCTCGCCGCCGTGGGCGGCGTTGATCATGCCGAATTCGGAGATGGTTTCGGTCAGCGGTTCCTCGGTGCAGGCACCCGTGGTGAGGTTGAACCGCCACCGGTGCAATCGGGTCTGCATGCGGTCCAGAGCCAGGAATCGGAAGGTGCGCTGCCACTTGTCGTCGGTGCCGTTGTCGGCGGGTTCGGGGTCGCCCTGATAGAAGCCGTCGAGGACGATCTCGTCGCCGTCCTCGTAGGCGTTGGTGAAGTGCAGCACGAATGTCGGGTCGGCCTCGAACCACTGGATGCTGGCGCTGGCGCCGCGGCGCGGCATGATCCCGAACCGCGACGGCATATCGCGGTGAAAGCGTGGGACGTGCAGATCCCGGGTGAGCAGTTCTGGATCCCAGAACAGCGGAAAGTCATTGAAGATGGCGTAGTTGCGAGTGAACGCCATGTCATGCGGCAGTCGCGGCCCGGGCAATGGCACGTCGACGTAATGCACCAGATCGTTGTCGGCGTCCACCACCCCGTAGTGCAGGTACGGCGCAGACTTGGAGTAGTTGAAGAACAGCATCTCCCCGGTGCGGTCATCGACCTTGGGGTGCGCGGACACTCCCCAGTCGAATGGGAAGGAACCGTTCCAGGTTTCCTTGCCGAACGTCTCACCGGTGCACGGGTCGATCCGGTAGAGATCCCCGCACTGATAGAAACTCGTCAGCGCGGTCCCCCGGTGAACCACGACATCGGTACTCGAGGCGTCCTTGAGCATGGTGCGCGCGCCCCAGCCGTGATCGGTCTTGGCCAGCGACAGGGGCTCGGCCAGTCCGGGCCACAGCGGCCCGCCGGCCTCCTGCTCTGCCTCGAACGCCTCGGTGCGCACAAAGCGGTTGCGGTAGAACGCTTTTCCATCCCGGAAGCCGACGATGTGCAACATCGCGTCACCGTCGAACGGGTGGTAGGACTTCAGCGCCGGGTGCAGCGGGTTCTCGGTGTTGCGCAGATAGATGCCGTCCAGATCGTCGGGGATCTCGCCCTGCACCGTTGTGAGATCGTCAGCCCGCCACTCGGTGGTCTGCGGACGCCACGGCCCGGTCCGGTAGGGGTGGTCGTCGTCCTCGGGCAGGGTGGAGAGGAACTTGCCGACGATCTCAACGTCCATTGCTGTGTCCCCTCACGTGCTGTGTCCTCTCACGGGCGGCGTCCTCTCACGCGGCGTCGGATGATCCGATGACGAAACTGACAGTGGTGGCGGTGCTTCCGCCCAGGTTCAGGGTGCCGAAGCGCCGCGCGCCGTCGATCTGGTAATCACCGGCCTGACCGCTCACCTGTTTGGCGGCATCGAGCATCATCCGCACACCGGTCGCTCCGACCGGGTGGCCCCCGCCGATCAGTCCGCCACTGGGGTTGATCGGCAACCGGCCACCGATCTCGATGTCGCCGGCTTCGATGGCCTTCCACGACTCGCCCGGCCCGGTGAGGCCGATGTGGTCGATCGCCATGTACTCACTCGGCGTGAAGCAGTCATGCACCTCGAAACCGTCGAGCGCGTCAAGGGTGACCGCCGCGCGGCCGAACGCCTCGTGCACCGCCGCCCGCACGTGCGGCATCACATAGGGGTTGTCGGCGTCGCGGTCGAGTTTTTGGCGCAGGCCCAGGCCGACGGTGCGATGCCCCCAGCCCTCGATGCGTCCCATCGGCCGCACCCCGGGGTGCTCGCGGAGAAACTCGTCGGTGACCAGGACGACGCCGGCGCCGCCATCGGTCATCTGGCTGCAGTCGAACCGGCGGATCCGGCCCTCGATCGGCGGGTTCACCGCATCATCCCCCCCGGAGGTCAGCAGATCTGGCACCTGCCAGTCCCGGGTCTGGGCGTTCGAGTTCTTGCGGGCATTGGCCAGATTGATCGCGGCGATCGCATGCAGATGGGCGTCATCGAGGCCGTAGCGGCGGTCGTACTCGTCGGCGACTTCGGCGAACATGTACGGCCACATGAACTTTGCATCCTGGCCCTCGTGGCCCGTCCAGGCGGCTGCCCCCAGGTGCTGCGCGGCCGTGTCGCCCGGCACGGTCTTCTCCAGCTCCAGGCCGACCACCAGGGCGGTGCGGTAGTTGCCCGCGCGCAGATCGGCCATGGCGGCCAGGGCGGCGACACTGCCGGAGGCGCAAGCTGCTTCATGCCGGGTGGCCGGGGTGTCCCACAGGTCCTCGCGCACAGTGGCGGGCATCGCGCCGAGATGCCCCTGGGCGGCGAACATCTCGCCGAAGGCATTAGCGACATGCACCACCTCGATATCGGCGGCGTCAATCATCGCTTCGGCAAGGGTCTTGTCGACGATTTCGCGGGTCAGGTCGGCGAAGTCGCGACTCTCCCGGTGCAAGTTGCGCGCGAAGTCGCTCTGGTAGCCGCCGAGGATCCACACGTTGTCGCCCACCGCTGCCACGCTACTCCAGTTAGCAGAGCGGGAGAAGGGTTTGGCCGGGGCTGCCTGGCCTGAGAGGGGTCGGCGAAACCGCCGGAAGGTATTTGCTGAATAGTTTGCTGGGTAACCGCACGTGCGCTATGGTCGGCGAACGCGCCTGACAGGTGCGCCATTATTCACAGCACGCAAGGGGACCGCAGTGACCAGCCGACTTCGCACCTCCATCGCTTCCGCCGCAGCACTTGCCGGCGTTGGAGCACTCGTGATCACCACTCCGGTGATTGTTGACCAGGTTGAGATGTCAACCGCTTCGACCTCCGCGATTAATTCGCTGTCAATGCCATATGAGTTGCTGGGCAAGTCCAACGGCCTAGGCGGGTCGAATGCTGGCTACTACTCCGATGACGATGACGATGACGATGACGATGACGACGACGATCACCACGGCAACGGCCATTCCGACGATGACGATGACGATGACGGTGGCATCGGCAATATCGGCAACTTCGTCGCAGACTTCCTGGCCGCCAACCAGGCCGAGGTTCTCGCGGTGACCGCCATGATCCCGGTCTTCTATCTCGGCCCGGTGGCGCTGGGCAATTCCCTGCTCGCGACGGCCTACTACGACGGCTACAACGGCTCCGCGCCCGGGCTCGAGGGCGTCGTCAGCTATGTCACCAGCCAGTTCGGTGTTCCGCCCACCGACATCGTTCAGGGCCTCGTGCTCGGGCTGACCTCACTGGTCCCGCAGTTCAACATCGGCCCTGTCGCGGTGGGCAACTCGCTGCTGGCGACCGCCTACTTCGACGGTTACAACGGCTCGGGGACCGGCCTGCCCGGTGTCATCTCCTATGTCACCAGCCAGCTCGGACTGCAGACCCCGACGCCGGCCGCGGTGACGGTGAGCCCGGCGGCTGCGGTACCGCTGAGCGTCAGCGTCAGCGAGTCCGCCCCGTCGGTCGTGGCGTCGCGGGTGACACTCGCCGCGCCGGCAGCGGCGCAGGACCGCGAGGAGTCGGTCACGCCGGCCACGAAGGCTGATGCCGTCGAGGTCAGCGTCTCGTCCGATGATGCCGATGTCTCGGGCGGTTCAGCGACTGAGGACGCAGACACCGAGCCGGCCAGCCGTCCGAAGGCTGCCCGCGGGTCTGCGTCGGCCAAGGCCGGCAGCGCACACTCGAAGGCACGCACGGAGCGTTCGGCGGCCAAGGCGGCTTCCAGCGACGACTGATCCGACGCACTGAACAGAAGGGCCCCGAACCATAGGTTCGGGGCCCTTCTGTTCCTTCTGAACGCATGCCTGCCGAGATTGACAACGGTGGGGACGCCTCTGGATGGCATTCTTTGGATGACGCCCTCCGAGCTCTCCTCGCCCGGAATCGGGCGCGCGAGATCGACGCCAGCTATGCCGCTTATGACGAAAGTCCCGCTGATCAACCCGACGAGTGGGGCGATCTCGACTCGTGGCGGAGGGCAGCAAGCGCATCGTGACGCCGCTTCCGATGCGAGGCGAGGTGTGGCGGTGTGAATTGTCAAAGATAGGTCGCCGGCCCGTCGTCGTACTCTCACGCGACGCGGCGATCCCTCGACTCCGGCGGGCTGTCGTCGCGCCGTGTATGGCGACCATCCGCAGATTGGCCAGCGAGGTTGTCCTCGAGCCGGGGGAGGACCCGGTTCCCCGCCACTGGGCCGTCAATCTGGATTCCTTGGAAAGCGTGTCCGTTGCCATCCTGGTCGACAGGGTTGGCCGGTTGGCCGACGAGCGCATGCGACAGGTCTGCGCTGCACTGGCCGTGGCGGTGGACTGCTCGTTGTAACGGCAGGTTTCGGTGCCCCCGGCATGATTCGAACATGCGACACCGGCTTTAGGAGAGCCGTGCTCTATCCCCTGAGCTACGGGGGCGGGGACGGCTGAACTTTACCGCCCGGCGCGCCGGCCCGGTGAGCGTCAGGGGTCAGTGCGCGGCGTAGTTCCCGCCGCAGAGGGCGAACAGGTAGCAGTGACCGCGTTCCGGGGCGCCCTTCGGATAATCCTTGCGGATCCAGGACGCCACGCGGGTGGGCGTGGCGACCGCATGGGTGACTCGTCGGTGCATTGAACGTCACCGCCTTTCGAACTCGCCGTCATCTGCGTCTCGATTGCCGGACGGGGTACCCGCGCCGGTGTCGATCTAAGCGACCGTCACCGCAGTGCGCTGATCACCTGTGCGAAGTAGTCACCATGATAGTCCTGCACGGTGAAATACGTCACCCCGTAACGGTCGCGTTGCGCGCGCAGCGCGTCTGCGATGTCACCCGGTGTGCCCTCAAGGACCGTCGGCATCGCCCTCAACTGTTCGTCGGTGGCCTCCGGGAAGTACGCGCGCGTCAGGGTCAGGTCTGCGATTCCGGATGAGTCGGTGGGTACCGCGGTGATCGCGAGATTGAATTCGAGATCGGCGACGCGATCACCGGCGGCGGTTCGGACGAAGTCGACGCGCTCGGCCATCGGGTCGGGATCATCGGGTGTGGGCAGGCCGCCGCCGGTGAAACCGATGATGTCAGCGTGCTGGGCGGCGATGCGCAGCACGCGATCACCATTGCCGGCGATCAGGATCGGGATCGACGGCGCGACGTCCTTGAGGTAGGTGGTGGTGTGGCGCAGGTGGTCGACGCGTTGTCCCGCAGTGGGATAGGGGATTTCGGCGGCTTCGAATTCCTCACGCACATACCCGGTCCCCAGGCCCATCTCCAGACGGCCCTCGGAGAGCACGTCCACGGCGACGGCGTCGCGGGCGAGCAATGCCGGGCTGTAGAAAGCGGCGTTGAGCACGAAGGTGCCCACTCGGATATCGGCGGCGTCGGCAGCGGCCATCATTGCCGGGAACGGTGCGGGCGCGCCGATGTGATCGGGCACGTGCACCACATCGAAACCCTGATCGGCGAAACGGCGGATCTTCTCACGGAATCGGGTCGCGGATCTGATCGAGCGGATGCCGATCCCGAACCGGAAGTCATTCACCATCGCGTCAGCCTATGCGCCCGCCGGTTTGGCGACGGGCCGTTATGGGCGTTCAGCATGGAAGGCAACGGTGCAATGCGTCAGCGCCGAGCGTGGCGTGAGGGCGGATCAGCCTGCGCGGTGGCCATCGACGCGGCCGCCTCGACGATCAGCTGAGTGGCAGTTCGGCGATCAGCGTTCCGGTGGGCGTGGTGGATCCGGATGCCGGGCTCGACGGTGAACGCAAGCTTGCGGGAGTTGTGCAGATCCGAGAGCACCGCGGTGGTGGACGGCGCGACCGCCTTGGCGTCCATCGTCCCCGCGGACGTCGCGCCGTCGTCGCTCACCAACCACATCTGATAGACGGTGCCTGGTGAGGGCGGCGGGACGTCGTTCATCACCAGCACACCGGCGTTGCGATCACGGGAGAACACCACGGTGGCCGTCCCGCCGGCCGGGATCGCCCCGGAGACGGTGTGCACGTCGGCGGCGGCGAACACCTGCTGGGCGGTCGAGGGCTGCGGGGCGGGCGGCCGCAGCGACAGGCCGACACCCAGGGCGCCCAACCCGATCACCAGCGCGGCCGCGGCGGACAGCCATGCGGTGTGTCGTCCACCGGACCGGTGCGGGGTGAGGGTGCGCACGTTGTCGTCGCCGATAACACCGAGTAGCCGCTCCCGCAGATCGGCGGAGGGCTCAACGGCGTCAGCGGCGGCGACCACAGCCATGGTCTCGCGCACCGCGCGCACCTCGTCGTAGAAGGCGTCGGCCACCGGCAGTCCCGCGGCGGCCAGCCGATCCTCGACCTCGTCGCGCTCGGCGTCGGGCAGTGCGTGCAGCGCATAGGGCACTGCCAGTTCGAGCAGTTCGTTATCTGATGCGCTCATCCGACACCCAGACAGTTACGCAGCCCGCGCAGCGCATCGCGCATCCGCGATTTCACCGTGGCGAGGTTGGCCGACAGTTTCTCGGAGACCTGGACGTAGGTCATGCCCTGGTAGTAGGCGAGTTCGATGCACTCGCGCTGGACGTCGGTCAGACCGTCCAGACAGGCTGTCACCCGGCGCCGCTCCTCGCCGGAGATCACCGCGTCGGTGACGTGGTCGGTGTCGCGCTCGACGGTGGCCGCGCCGTAGCGCGAGTCGCGCTGGGTGGCCGCCTGCTCGGAGCGCACCCGGTCCACCGCGCGACGGTGCGCCAGGGTCAGCAACCATGCCAAAGCGGTGCCCGAAGCCGGGTCGTAACCCTCAGCGGTGCGCCACACCTGCAGATAGATGTCCTGGGTGGTCTCTTCGCTGTAGCCGCGGTCGCGTAGGACGCGCAGCACCATGCCGTACACCCGGGACCGGGTCGCGTCGTAGAAGGCTGCGAACGCCTCGCGATCGCGCTGTGCCACCCGCCGGAGCAGGGCGTCGAGGTCGGGCGCGCTCACCGGCTCCGACCCCCTGTAGAGGGTGCCATCGCTCCGAAGCGTAACCGGCCGGTCCAGCACTGCGATCACTGTGTGGCCCACGAACGGCTCTTTGCCGTCCAGCCGACCGGTGCACGCCGGGCTGGCGCGGACTCCGGTGCGTGCTCCGCTGGCACCGCGAGGCGGTGGCGTTCCTGCGAGGCGCCCCGGAGCCGGAGCATCACGGCCTGGAACCGCATGCCCAATTCGGCCGCCTGAGGGGCCAGCGGCGCGGTGAGCTGCAACATCACGATCCGCCCGATGGTGACCCGGCGACGGCGTCCGCGCCAGGTGGCCACCATCCCGACATGGTTGTCGCGGTGTAACGACACCGCCAGGTCGAGGGTCTGCTCCGGGCGCGGAGCGCGAACGAGGTAGTAGCCGTCGGTGCCGGCGAACGGGGCGTGCGCCACTGCGTTGGTCACCGTCGCGGCCTCGTCTTGCGCCGGTGGGAGCAGGTAGGCGTGCCGCTCGCCGGTAATGGTCTGTACCTCGGCGATGACGCAGCGCAACTCGCCCTCGGCGTCATGGCACCAGTAGAAGCTGAGCGGGTTGAATGCGCGGCCCAGCACACGTGGCATCAGCAGCGCGGTGATCCGGCCGCCCGGAAGCGATACCCCGTGGCGGCCCAGGAAGGCGTCCACCCGCTCACGCAGGGTGTCCCCGGACGTACCGTCGAAATGGTCGGACGCTTCGAAACGGGCGAACGGGCGCAGCCAGCCCGGCAGCCGGGGCAGGTCGTCGACGTCGACGTACCAGCTGTAGGTGCGGTGCTCCGCGTAGTGCTGAACCGGCGACCGATGCAGGTGGGTGACCTGAATCGGATACAGCGACGGAGTCAGCGGAGCGGTGAGAGCGGATGCCACATCAGCCATTCGGAGCGGGCGGCCCCGAGGATGGGTGCCGGATGTGTGACGACAGTCACGCTTACGCGTCGGCCGGGCCTTGCCAGGTCTGCGCGGCGCCGGCCAGCCCGGCGATCAGGGCCGCGGTGGGCGGGGAGAGGCCGTCGGGCCCGGGCGGTCTACTGCGCGGGCTGATGCCCCGCACCCGCGACGGCAGTTCGAGCTGAGCGCCGGCCATCGCCGGCCGGTTGACGGGGTTGTCGGGGTGCAGCCCCCGCAACTCCGGCGGGATGTCGTCGAGATCGGCGATCACCTCGAAGCCCGGAACCTCGATGCAGCGCGCCAAGTAGGCGGCGAGGTCGCGGTTGCGGCCACCGGCGAGCAGTTGGGTGCTGCGGCCCATACGTCCATAGCCGTGCACCGATACGACGACCTCGACGTGGTCGAGGAACTCGGCCAGCCGCGGTGATTCCGCCGCCGCGTAGCGCGTCGAGGAGAGATGGTGCGGATAGTCCGGCGGATGCCGGACCAGGTACACCGACGCGCCGGCCCGCTCGGCGGCCCGTTCGGCGATCACGTCCGTCATCCGTTCCAGGCCTCCACCGTGGATGGCCATGAATCCGAATCGCGACCGCAGAACCGACTCCTCGACGACCGCCGGATCGCTCAGTAGAGCCGAGAACGACTGCGGCCCAGCGCCTTTAGCGCGTGGGGGAGGGTCCGGCCATTCACTGGAATCCCACCTGTGCAGGAAGTTGATCCACGACTTCGGCAGATTGTGGTGCATCGCCCCGTCGATGATGCGCTCGAGGTAGCCCGGGCGCGGTGGGCCGGCCTCGATACGCGGGTCGATGTACACCCACGCGGTCGCCGGGCCATCGGCGGTGCGCACGGTCAATGACTCGCGGCGGTAGCGCACCGGCACCCCCTCGGCGCTGTCGAGGGCCATCAGGTGATGATCGCTCACCCGCCACAGCACCCCGTGCACCGCGCCGCCGGTGGACGGTTCCACCGTCGCCACTCCGCGCTCGTTGATCAGCCAGTCGTGGTCAGCCAGTACGGCCGGGCGCGGGTCGCCCGCGCCGGGGCAGCGGCTCGACATCTGCACCGGGCACAGGTTCGAGCCGTAGGCGAAGTAGGCGTGCTTACTCATGATGATGTCGCCGGTCACGCCAGAGTCAGGTAGATCAGCGCCACGTTGAGCAGCGTAATGAGCGCCGCCACCGTCCAGCCCAGCATCGTGGTGATCCGGCCGTTGACGTCGGCGCCCATGAGCGCCCGGTTGCCGGTCAGCCGCATCAATGGCACCAGGGCGAATGGGATGCCGAACGACAACATCACCTGCGAGAGCACCAGCGCCCGTGTCGGGTCGACCCCGCTGGCCAAAACCGCCAGAGCGGGTATCAGGGTGACCAACCGGCGCACCAGAATCGGGAACTTCTTGCGCAGCAGGCCGGCCATGATCATCGCCCCGGCGTAGGCGCCCACCGACGTCGACGCCAACCCGGAGGCCAGCAGGCCGATCGCGAAGAACAACGCCACCGGAGGTCCGAGGGTGTCGGCCACCGCGGCGTGCGCGCCCTCGATGGTGTCGGTGCCCTCGCGGCCGCGCAGGTTGGTCGCCGCCACCAGCAGCAGGGCCATATTGACCGTGCCGGCCACCAGCATCGCCAGGCCGACGTCCCAGCGCGTCGCACGCAGCAGCAGCGCCCGGCCGGGTCCCACCGGCTGGTGGCCGTGCCGGTCACGCGCCAGACCGGAATGCAGGTACACCGCGTGCGGCATCACCGTCGCACCCAGCATCGCCGTGGCCAGCAACACGCTCTGCGCGCCGTCGAACCGCGGGACCAGGCCCGCCGCGACCTGCGCCGGCCGGCGGCGGGATTGACCACCAGGCTGGCCAGGAACCCGATCGTGATGATCAGCAGCATGCCGGTGATGACGCGTTCGAAGACCCGCTGCCCGCGGCGGTCGCCGACCATGAGCAGCAGCAGCGACACCGCACCGGTGATCACCCCGCCGAGCACCAGCGGCAGATCGAACAGCAGATGCAAAGCGATTGCGCCGCCGATGATTTCGGCTACATCGGTGGCAATCGCCACCAGTTCGGCCTGAATCCAGTAGGCGATCCGGGTGGGGGTACGGGCCCGGTCGCGCACCGCCTCGGGCAGGGTGCTGCCGGTCACCAGGCCCAGTTTGGCGCTCAGGTACTGCACCAGGCCGGCCATCACGTTCGCCACGACGATCACCCACACCAGCAGGAAGCCGTATTGCGCCCCAGCGCTGACATTGGCGGCGATGTTGCCGGGGTCGACGTAGGCGATGGCGGCGACGAAGGCCGGCCCGAGCAACTGCCAGACCGGCCTCGGCGCAGCGGTCAAAAGCCGATCCAGATTCCGCCGCCGCCGATGCCGAATACCGGGATACCCAGGGTGCCGAATCCCCAGCCGGCACCCGGGTTGGTGAAGGCCGGGTTGGGTGTGGTGGTGATCGCGGTGTGCCCGGGGCCGCGTGTGCAGACCCGGGTGCTCACCCCGACGTCAGTGCACTCCGGGGCAGCAGCAGCGGGGGATGCGAGCAGCAGAGAGGCGGGCGCCATCAGCCCAGCGGTCACAGCCAGCGCCAGGGTCGCCAGGGCAAGGCCTCTCAAGCTCACGTTCATCTACGGAGCAGCGTACAAACCCTTGCCGGTCACCAGTGGCAGGTCCAGGGTGGTGCAGATGCCGGACTTGGCGGCCACCACTGCGGGAATGGCGTTGACCACTCGCATAGCGGTGGCCAGCACGCCGGCGTGGTTGTGGTCGCCGTTGGGGCTCGACAGGCACAGATCCAGGGCGTAGCAGGGCTCGCCGGTGATCTCGATGCGGTAGTTGCCGCCCTCCTGCGCCGGTTGCGGCCACTGCGGGCACAGATCGTCGCGCAGCCGGGTGATGTGCTCCAGCACCACCGCGGGGGCGCCGTTGACCATGCCGATCACCTCGAAGCGCAGCGCGGCGGCGGTGCCCTTGGCGATATGACCGGAGGCGATGTCGAAGGCCTCCGGCGCGGGCTCGCGCACATACATCTCTTCCAGCCCATCGAGCTCCAGGCCCATGCCGGCGGCGAGTTGGCGCACCACCGAACCCCAGCCGATGCTGAGCACCCCCGGCTGCAGCAGCATCGGGATCTCGTCCATCGGCTTGCCGAACCCCATCACGTCGAACATCACCGTCGCGCTGTCGTAGGTGTCGTAGTTGATGATCTCCATGCAGCGCACCTGCTCAATGCTCTGACAGGTGCCCATCAGCGCAAGCGGCACCAGATCGTTGGCGAAGCCGGGGTCGATGCCGTTGACGAAGAGGCTCGAGTTTCCTTCGCGCGCAGCATCTTCGATCGGCTTGATCATCTCGTCGGGGATCACCTGCCACGGCCACTGCAGGAATACCGGACCGCTGCCCACCACGTTCACCCCGGCGGCCAGGATGCGCCGGTAGTCCTCCAGCGCCTCGACGAGCCGGTTGTCGGCCATCGCGGTGTAGACCACACAGTCCGGTTTAGTGGCCAGCACCGCATCGAGGTCGTTGGTGGCGAGGATGCCGGTGCGGGTGTCCAGGCCGATGAGCTCGGCGGCGTCCTTGCCGGCTTTCGCCTCCGAGGACACCCACACCGCGGTGAGGTCGTAGTCGGGGTTGGTGATCAACGCCTTCAGCGCGTGACCGCCGACGTTTCCGGTTCCTACCTGTGCGACGCGGATGGGCATGCGACTCCTTACAGATCGGGGGTTACAGAACGGGGCTTACAGATCGGGGATAGGTAGATCGAGATTGGGAACCAGCAGCCCGCCGTCGACCTCGATCGTCTTGCCGGTGAGGTAGCTGCCGGCCGGCGAGGCCAGGTAGACGGCGGCGGCGGCGATGTCGAGCGGGTCGCCGAGCCGGCGCAGCGGGGTGGCCTTCTCCATCGGGTCGCGCAGCGCGTCGTTGGAGGCGACGACATCCAGCGCGGAGGTCATGATCGAACCCGGCGCGATGGCGTTGACCCGGATCCGCGGGCACAGGTCCAGCGCCGTCAGCCGGGTGTACTGCGCCAGCGCGGCCTTGGCGGTGCTGTAGGCCGCGAAGCCGCGGCCGGCGGTGCGTCCCATGGTCGAGGTGATGTTGATGATGTTGCCGCCGCCGGAGTGCTCCAACATCAGTGGGACGGCGGCCACGGTGAGCGCGTGGGCGGTGAGCACGTTGAAGGTGAACGCGTCGCGCATCTCCTTGACGCTTGTGGTCATCAGCGCGTTGGGCATGCTGCCGCCGACGTTGTTGACGACGATGTCGAGCCTGCCGAACGCCTCGACGGCCTGGGCGGCCAACTGCGCGGTGGAGTCCGGTTGGGCGAGATCGGCGACGACGACGTGCGCGCGCCGGCCGGCCGCCTTCACCTGGGCGGCGACGTCCTCGAGTTCGGACTGGGTGCGCGAGGCGATCACCACGTCGGCGCCCACTTCGGCGAACGCCACCGCGATGGCCGCCCCGAGGCCGCGACCGGCTCCGGTGACTACGGCTACTTGTCCGTCAAGACGAAATTTGTCGAGGATCACTGACGCTCTCTTCCCTAGTCCCCTCGCACCGTAACAAGCGGAGAGCAGGGCAGCGCCCGGAATTAGAGACGTTTTTGTAACACGTTCTACTTTTTGGCGGCGGCCTTGCGGGGTGGCGGCCTTGCGCGGCGCGGGCTTCTTCGCCGGGGCTTTCGCGGCCGGTGGCCTTCGCAGCCGTCGGCTTGGGGGCGGCGGCGTCGGCCTCCTCCCGGCGGCGGCGCACGCTGGCCTCCAGTTTCGCCAGCAGATCCGAGACGTCGTCGGTGTCGTCGAGGCGGGCCGGCGCCTCCGGGGTCTCGAACGCCTCACCGCCGGCCAGTTTGGCCTCGACCAGTTCGCGCAACTGCTCCTGGTAGGTGTCGGTGAACTCCTCGGGGCGGAAGTCCGACGCCATCGACTCCACCACCTGTCCGGCCATCTTCAACTCCGGGGCGCGCACGTCGACTGCTGTGTCGAGGCCGGGGAAGTCGGGATCGCGGATCTCATCGGGCCACAGCAGGGTGTGCACCACCATGACGTTGCGCGGCCCGTGAGACGAAGCGAAGTCCTTGACCCGCAGCGCCGCCAGCCGGGTCTTGTTCCGCAGCGCGAAGTGGACGATCGCCACGCGATCGGTCTCCGCAGAGCGCTTTGGCAAGCAGCACATAGGATTTCGACGACTTGCCGTCCGGCTCGAGGAAGTAGCTGCGGTCGTACATCAGCGGGTCGATATCGGTGGCCGGAACGAACTCCAGTACCTCGATCTCGTGGCTGCGTTCCTCGGGCAGGGTGGCGATGTCCTCGTCGGTGATGACCACCGTCTGGCCGTTGTCGGCCTCGTAGGCCTTGGCGATGTCGCGGTACTCGACCACCTCGCCGCACTCCTCGCAGACCCGCTTGTACTTGATGCGGCCGTTGTCCTTGGCGTGCACCTGGTGGAACTTCAGGTCGTGGTCCTCGGTGGCGCTGTAGACCTTCACCGGGACGTTCACCAGACCGAACGCGATCGAGCCCTTCCAGATGGAACGCATGCGATCAGTATGCCCAGCTATCGGCCGTTTAACCCGGGCCGCTCAGCCGCCGGGAAATAAGGAGCTCGGCGGGGTGGGTCCGAGAGGAAGGTTGGACGGAATATTGAACGGCGTCACGCCCAGACCGATGACCACGGGGAAGTTCTTCGGAAGGACCACCGGCGGGATGTTCGGATTCGCGCCCGGGAAGGCGCCCGGGATGCCGGGGAGCGCATCCAGCCCCCCGCCGCCCGCAGCCTCCTCCGGTTCGGGCGTGCACTCGCCCGGTGCCGCCACCTGGCCCTCGCAGCCGGGGACGAGGTCGTTGGGATCGGCCGCGGCCGTGGGCGCTGCGGTGAACGCGACGACCACCAGCACCGCCATCCACCGGATCATCGGCCCAGCGTAACAATGACAAACCCAGTGGGTAATACCGTCATGTGGTGATTGACGTGTGGCCCCCAGGCGCGACCGACGGGCCACTGGTGCGGCTGACCAACCCCGACAAGGTGCTCTTCCCGGAGACCGGCACGCCCAAATCTGAGGTCTTCCGCTACTACACCGCCATCGCCGAGGTGATGCTGCCGCACATCGCCGGGCGCCCGGCGACCCGCAAACGCTGGCCCAACGGGGTGGATGCGCCGGCGTTCTTCGAAAAGGAACTCGCCAAGTCCGCACCGGCCTGGCTGGACCGCGGAACGTTGCAGCACCGCTCCGGCGACGACCGTCTACCCGATCATCGACACCCCCACCGGCCTGGCGTGGATCGCCCAGCAGGCCGCCCTGGAGGTGCACGTCCCGCAGTGGCGGTTCACCTCCGACGGCAAGCCGGGCCCGGCCGACCGGCTGGTGTTCGACCTCGATCCCGGTGAGGGCGTCACCATGGCTCAGCTATGCGAGGTTGCCCACGCTGTGCGGGAGATCATGGCCGACATCGGGTTGACGCTGTATCCGCTCACCAGCGGCAGCAAGGGGCTTCATCTCTATGCGCGATTGGCCGACCCGCATCAGCAGCGCCGGCGCGTCGACGGTGGCCAAGCAGGTGGCCCAGCAGTTGGAGAAGGCCATGCCGGATCTGGTGACCGCCACGATGACGCGAAGTCTGCGGGCCGGCAAGGTGTTTCTTGACTGGAGCCAGAACAACGCCGCCAAGACCACGATCGCGCCCTACTCGTTGCGCGGACGCGCCAAGCCCCACCGTCGCCGCACCACGCACCTGGGACGAGATCGCCGATCCGGACCTGCGGCAGTTGCGCTACGACGAGGTGCTGGCCCGGGTGGCCGAGCACGGGGACCTGCTGGCCGGACTCGACGGCGACGCACCCGCCTCCATCCCCGCCAAGGATCAGCTGACCACCTACCGGCGCAAGCGCGACGCGACCAAGACACCCGAGCCGGTCCCAACGGCGAGCCCGGCGGTCGGCAACGACGACCGCTTCGTCATCCAGGAGCACCACGCCCGCCGGTTGCACTACGACTTCCGGCTCGAGCGCGGCGGGGTGCTGGTGTCCTGGGCGGTGCCCAAGAACCTGCCGGACACCACCGCGGGCAACCACCTCGCCGTGCACACCGAGGACCACCCGCTGGAATACGCCACCTTCGAGGGCGCCATTCCGAAGGGGGAGTACGGCGGCGGCACGGTCAACATCTGGGACTCCGGCACCTACACCGCCGAGAAGTTGGCGCGTCGACGGCGATAAGGGAGGCGAGGTCATCGTCGACCTGGCCGGCCGTCGGATCTCCGGGCGCTACGCGCTGATCCAGACTTCCGGCGACCAGTGGCTCGCGCACCGGATGAAGGACCAACCCGGCGCGCACATTCAGGACGTCGCACCGATGCTGGCCACCCTCGGCTCGGTGGACAAGCTGACCCCCGCGCAGTGGGCGTTCGAGGGCAAGTACGACGGCTACCGGATGCTGGTCGAAGTCGACCACGGTCGGTTGCGGCTGCAGTCCCGCAACGGCCGCGACGTCACCGGCGAATACCCGCAGCTGCAGTCACTGGCCGCCGACCTCGCCGAGCATCACGTGATCCTCGACGGCGAGGTGGTGGCCCTCGACGGCGACGGGGTGCCCAGCTTCAGCGAGATGCAGAACCGCGCACGGGCCACCCGAATCGAGTTCTGGGCCTTCGACATCCTCAACCTCGACGGTCGCTCACTGCTGCGCGCGAAGTACCGTGACCGCCGGCGGATGCTCGAAACACTCGTCGGCCGGAACGGGCTCATCGTTCCTGCGCTGCTCGACGGCGATGGTCCCGACGCGCTGGCCTACTCGCGCACACGCAAGTGGGAGGGAGTCGTCGCCAAGAGGTGGGACTCCACCTATCAGCCTGGGCGGCGCTCGGCGGCGTGGATCAAGGACAAGAACTGGAACACCCAGGAGGTGGTGATCGGCGGCTGGCGCCGCGGCGAAGGCGGACGGTCCTCCGGCATCGGAGCGCTGCTGGTCGGCATGCCCGGTCCGAGACGGCCTGCGAGTTCGTCGGCCGGGTCGGCACCGGGTTCACCGACAAGGACCTGGCGCACCTCAAGACCGTCCTTTCCCCGCTGCACACCGATGCCTCGCCGTTCGACCCGCCGCTGCCCCGCGTCGAGACTGCAAGGCGTCACGTTCGTGCGGCCGGAACTCGTCGGGGAGGTCCGCTACGGCGAGCGGACCGGCGACGGCCGGCTTCGGCACCCGAGTTGGCGGGGGCTGCGTCCGGACAAGGAGCCGTCGGATGTGACATGGGAACTAGAGAAGTAGATGCAAGATCGTCAATCAGGTGAAGGCGGCTGTAGTTCTTCGGTAAGGCTGTGTTCCTCGGTAACGCTGTGCTGAACTCCCGACTGTGACTAATCCACCCGAAGGGACCCGTTGAGCATGGCTGCCGCAGTGAGGCCTTACACCGTCGCCGTTGCACAGGAGCAGCTCGACGATCTGCAGCTGCGCCTCGAATCCGCCCGTTGGCCGGCGGAAATCGAAGGCGCCGGCGGAGATTACGGGACCGACCAGGCCTTCCTGCGCTCGGTTATCGATAGATGGACGAATGGCTACGACTGGCGACGGACGGAAGCCGAACTGAACCAATGGGGTTCGTTCACCGCGACCGCCGCGGGCCAGCACGTACATCTCCTGCACGCGCGGTCCGCCAAGCCCGACGCGATCCCGATTGTCCTCACCCATGGCTGGCCCGGGTCGATCATCGAGTTCCTCGACGCGATGCCCCTGCTTCAGGACAGCTTTCACGTCGTTGTCGTATCGATGCCCGGCTACGGATTCTCCGGCCCGACCCGTGAGCGAGGCATCGACGTCGCCGCGGTGGCCGCTGCGGTGGCCGACGTCATGGCCCAACTCGGCTACGACCGATACGTGGCCCAAGGGGGCGACTGGGGCGCGCTGGTAACCCGTTACCTCGGCGAACATTTCTCGCGCAATGCCGTTGCCATTCACACAAACATGTTGTTCGCGCTGCCGCCGGAAGATGCCGCGAATCCCATGGCGGGCGTCAGCGACGACGAGATCGCCGCCATCGTCCGGACGTCGGCAAAGGTGGCCGACGGAACCGCCTACATGGATGTGCAGGCGACCCGCCCGCACTCGGTCGGTTTCGGGCTGGACGACTCGCCGATCGGACTGGCCGGTTGGATCCTGGAGAAGTTCGACGCGTGGTGCGATACCCGCGACGGAATGCCAATCAGCATCGACCGCTTGATCGACAACCTGATGATGTATTGGCTCACCTGTACCGGTACGTCGGCCGCGCGGCTCTACTGTGAATCCGCCCGCGCCGGCACTGGCCCGCTGAGTCCGTGGCAAGGCCGTGTCGACGTGCCCACCGGCTATGCCGTGTACCCGTGGGAGATCCTGCAGACACCTCGAGCCTGGGCGGAAAAGCACTACAACGTGGTGCATTATTCGCATCAGGCCCGCGGCGGGCATTTTGCCGCATTCGAGCAACCTCAGCTTTTCGCCGCGGATCTCAACGCGTACGGAACGGTTGCTGCGCGAAGCAGGTCTGTTCGACTAGCCCGAGATCGGGACGTGGAGATCCGCTCAGGCGATGTGGCCGTCGGCACCCCCTTATCCCCGTACGAGGCGCGCCTATTGGGCAGGGAACTGATCTTCGCCGCTGCCCGCGTCGAGGAACTCGATCATTTGGGGCACGACGAGTAGAGCGCCCGCTAGGACGAGTCGAAGGATTTCTGAACGTCTTCGATGGTGGGGTGCAGATTGAGAGCGCCGTCGAGCCCGAGCAGGGTGATCGGCCGACTCGTCGCCGGGGCGTCGGCCACCACGCCGAAGCCGATGCGGCGATCCCCGGCCAGCGAGCAGGCATGGACAAGGACGGAGATGCCTGCCGACCCGAGGAACTCGGTGTCGGTGAGGTCGATGATCATCGCGGCCGGCCGCTCGTCCAGGCAAGCAGCAACGCTTTTCTCCAGCCCGGGTGCGGTGAGCATGTCAACGGCTCCCGATACCGATACGACGACCGTCGGTCCCAGCCAAATGTGGTCGACATGACAGTCCATATCGTTCGTGACGTCCCCCATGGAAAAAGTGAACGCCGGTTGCTCATACGTGTCAATCAGACGTCCTACTCACCGAGATTCGCTGTCGGGCCGTCAGCCGGTCTATTGATCATGTGTGGAGAACTGGAGGACGGTACAAGAAGTTTGCCTGGCTCCTGCTGGGTTTCACTACCAGAAAAAAGAGCCCGCCTATGCGCCACGCCCGGCGGTAGCCAAGGTGGTGTGCGGAATACATCTGTATGCCCGACAATCATGCGGTCGGCCCGTCGCACTACCCCCCCTGTGTGGCGGGCCGACCCTCTAGTCCGGGCCCCGCAGCACTGGACGCAGTGCGTCTAACACGCCCACGTCCTCGATGGTCGAAGGGATCGGTTCGTCATCGCGGCCGCCGGCGATGCCCCGCATCGTCTTGCGCAGGATCTTGCCGGACCGGGTCTTGGGCAGTGCCGCCACCACGTCGACCTGGCGCAGGCAGGCCAATGCGCCGATCTCCTCGCGCACCAGGGCCACCAGTTGATCGGGCAACCCGTCGCCGCTGGCGCCCGACTTGATCACCACGAAGCCGCGCGGCACCTGACCCTTGATCTCATCGGCGACGCCGATCACCGCGCACTCGGCAACCGCGGGATGGCCGGCCAACACCGCCTCGATCGCACCGGTGGACAGCCGGTGTCCGGCCACGTTGATGACGTCGTCGATGCGGCCCATCACGAACAGGTAGCCGTCAGCGTCGAGGTAGCCGCCGTCGCCGGTCAGGTAGTAGCCCGGGTGCTCGCACAGATAGGACGCCTCGAACCGGGCGTCGTCGCCCCACAGCGTCGGCAGCGTTCCCGGCGGCAGTGGCAGGCGGATGCAGATCGCCCCCTCCTCGCCGGGCTCGCACCCGGAGCCGTCGACATGCAGAATTTGTACGTCGTAACCGGGCATCGGTACCGTCGGCGACCCGGCCTTCAGCGGAAGCTGCTGCACACCAACGGGATTGGCGGCGATCGACCATCCCGTCTCGGTCTGCCACCAGTGGTCGACCACCGGGATGCCCAGCTTGTCGGTCGCCCACAGGTAGGTGTCAGGGTCCAGCCGTTCGCCGGCCTGGAAGAGATAGCGCAGCGACGACAGGTCGTGGCGGCCGATGTGCAGGCCGTCGGGATCCTCCTTGCGGATCGCGCGGATCGCGGTGGGCGCGCTGAAGAGCACTTTGACGCCGTACTCGGCGGCGACCCGCCAGAACGCGCCCGGATCGGGGGTGCCGATCGGCTTGCCCTCGTAGAGCACGGTGGTGGCGCCGGCCAGCAGTGGTCCGTACACGATGTAGGAGTGGCCGACCACCCAGCCGACGTCGGAGGCCGCCCAGAACACATCGCCGGCGTCGATGTCGTAGATGTTGCGCATCGTCCACAGCAGTGCCACCGCATGGCCGCCGTTGTCGCGGACGATGCCCTTGGGCTTCCCGGTGGTCCCGGAGGTGTAGAGGATGTAGAGCGGGTCGGTCGCCGTCACCGGCACCGGATCTGCCGGTGACGCCGCGGCCATCGCGTCGGCCCAGTCCACGTCGCGTCCGGCCACCAGGTCGCAGCGGTGCCGGTCGCGTTGGACGATCACGCAGGCGTCGGGTTGGTGCTCGGCCAACTCCAGGGCGTGGTCGAGCATCGGTTTGTATTCGATGACGCGGGTGGGTTCGATGCCGCACGACGCGGAGACGACCACGGTGGGGCGGGCGTCGTCGATGCGGGTGGCCAGTTCGTGGGCGGCGAAGCCGCCGAACACCACCGAGTGCACCGCGCCCAAGCGCGCGCAGGCCAGCATGGCGATCACCGCTTCGGGGATCATCGGCATGTAGAGCACCACGCGGTCACCGGGGTTCACCCCGAGATCCCGCAGCGCGCCCGCGAAAAGCGCTGTCTCGGTCGAGCAGTTCGCGGTAGGTGTAGGTGCGCTTGGTGCCGGTGACGGGGGAGTCGTAGATCAGGGCGGTCTGATCGCCGCGCTCGGCGATGTGGCGATCGAGGGCGTTGGCGCAGGTGTTGAGTTCCGCGTCGGGGAACCACCGGTAGAACGGCGGGTTGTCGTCATCGAGGATCCGCTCCGGGGGGCGCGTCCACGTCACCGCTTCGGCGGCGCGTGCCCAGAATGCCGACGGATCGGTCCAGGCTGGTCTCGAACAGTTCGCGATATCCACCCACGGTGAGAACCGTATCGCGCAGTCGCCGCTATCGTCAGCGCATGTCCGCTGTCTCTTTCGACGTCCTCGACTCCTCGATCGCCCGCGTCACCCTCAACCGGCCCGAGGTGCTCAACGCCATCGACGGCGATCTGATCGATGGTGTCGACGAGGCGCTCGACAAGCTCACCTCCGGTGACTACCGGGTCGCCATCCTCACCGGCGCGGGGCGAGGGTTCTGCGCAGGCGCTGACCTGTCCGGCACCGGAGCGCCCTGGACCCCGCCCGCGGCTGCGCCGTTCAAAACCACCTACGACGCGCAGGTGCGCCTGGCCGATCAGTTGACACGCCTCTACGAACTGCCCATCCCGGTGATCGCCGCAGTCAACGGCGTGGCCGTGGGTGGCGGGCTCGCCTTCGCGTTGCACTGCGACATCCGGATCGCCGCGCAGACCGCCCGGTTCGGTTCGGTGTTCATCAAGGCCGGGTTCTCCTCGATGGATATGGGCACCAGCTACCTGCTGCCGCGCATCGTCGGCGCCGGGGTGGCCCGAGAGCTCATGCTCACCGGACGCATCATCGACGCCGACGAGTCCTACCGCATCAACCTCGTGCACGAGGTGGTGGCACCGGAGGCGCTGATGGATGCGGCACTGGTGATGGCGCGCAGCATCGCCGCGAACAACGCCTACGGGGTGTGGCAGACCAAGACCGGTCTCAACGCCGCGCTGGACGCCCCGAGCCTGCGACATGCCAAGGAGATCGAGAACCGCACCCAGGTGCTGTCCGGGTTCACAAACAACCCCCGTGAAGCGGCGCTGGCGCACCAGCAGAAGCGCGCCCCGCGCTGGGATCCGCTGTAACTGCTAAGGATTCGCCTTGGCGATGACGTTCTCGGCGAACCACTCCAGGTTGCGGATCTTGGCGTCCAGCGGTTCGGTGTCGGGTCCGTTGATGTAGGGAATCCGGAAGCCGACGATGACGTCGGTGACGCCCTTGTCCTCCAGCCGCTTGACGCCGTCGACGGTGAACCCGTCGATCGAGATGACGTGGATCTGGAAGTCCTTGTCCGCGGTGCCCTCTTCCTCGCGGTAGCGGTTCAGCTTGGCCAGCAGTTCGTCGAGGTCCTCCGTCGCCGCCGCCGTGCATCCAGCCGTCGTTGCGGGCGGCGCGGCGCAGCGCGGCATCGGCGTGCCCGCCGATGAGGATGGGCAGCGGCTTGGTGGGCGCCGGGGTCATCTTGGTCTTCGGGATGTCGTAGAACTCGCCGTGGAACTCGAAGTAGTCCCCGGTGGTGAGCCCTCGGATGATCTCGATGCACTCGTCCATCCGCTTGCCGCGCTTGGCGAACGGCACGCCCATCAATTCGTAGTCCTCGGGCCACGGGCTGGTGCCCACGCCCAGGCCTATCCGGTTGCCGATCAGCGCCGCCAGCGACCCGGCCTGCTTGGCGACCAGGGCCGGCGGGCGGATCGGCAGCTTGAGCACGAAGAAGTTGAAGTGGAGTGTGGTGGTGACCGCCCCCAAGGCGGCGCTGATGACGAAGGTCTCGATGAAGGACTTGCCGTCGAGGAACTCGCGGTTACCGTCCGGGGTGTAGGGGTATTTGGCGTCGGACTCGAAGGGGTAGGCGACGCTGTCCGGGATCGTCATCGCGTGGTACCCGGCGGCCTCCGCGGCTTTGGCCAGCGGGATGTAGTAGCTCGGGTCGGTCATTGCCTCGGCAAAGGTGAATCGCACCCACTGATAGTAGAACGCGTTCTAGTTCCGCGGTTTAGTTCGGCGCATCGGCGGGAAGCAGTCACCAAATGACCGCAATATCGAAGGCCTTATATCTCCCGCTGTCGGTGACACCAGCGTGGCGGGCGGACTACTAGCCAGTGCTGTGTTCTCCCGCGTCTGGAAGAAGGTGGACGACTCCGGGGAGGGGCCGCCCGACCCGAAGGATCTCAATAGGTCGGGCCGCGAGGCGCTGATGGGTGCGGCGATGGGAGGGACTGGTGTTCGGTGTGGTGCGCGCCGCCGTCGATCGGGCCGGTGCCCGCAGCTACCGCGCGGTGACGCACCGCAACCTGTGACGCTGCGCAGCAATGATTACTCGCCCTCTTCGGCCCCGCCCGCGGTGGTGTCGGCGTTGACGGCGTCGTTCCACACCGACCTCGCCCCTGAGTCCCCGATCCGGAACACCTGGACTGTCGCGCCGGCACCGATGATGACGACGACGACTGCAACGATGACGGACAGCGCGGTGGACGTCTTGCCCCGAGACGCCCGCACATGCACGAACGCCACGAGCGCGGCGGCGACGGCGAGTGCGATCGCGACGTAGATCATCGTCTCGCCGAGGTGCTCATGGGTGTCCAGCCATGACGAATCCGGAGTGCGCTCGTAGAGCCACTCACCGGCCTCCACGGTGATGGGTGTGAGAACCAGGACGATGCCGGCCAGTGCTGCCACCAGCCAGACCAGCCGCTGCCGCGCCGCCGGCCACACCGCGCACACGATCAACAAGATCGCGGTCAGCGGCGCCAGGACGACGATGAAGTGGACCAACAGGGGATGGGCCGGAAGGCCGCTGATAACCGACATGGCGCGAATGCTATCGGCGAAGTGGCTGATCCGCCGGATTAACGGGGCGGCTGACAGACTGAAGACATCATGCTGAAACTGCGGTGGGCGTTGCTGGGCGTCACGCTGACCGCACTGGCCGCCGGGGGTGTCGCCCGGCTGGCCGGTGCGCCGACGGTCGCCGACTACTGCTGGATCGCCGGGACCGTTTCGGCGCTGCTGCCGGCCGCCTGGTGGGTCGTCAAGGGGTTGCGCGCAGGACGATTCGGCGTGGACGTCCTCGCCGTCCTGTCGCTGGTGGGGGCACTGGCGGTCGGCGAGTACCTGGCCGGAGCGCTGATCGGCGTCATGCTGGCCACCGGTCAGGCGCTGGACGCCGCCGCCGAACGCCGCGCCACCAAGGATCTGCGCGCCCTGCTGGACCGGGTGCCGCGTACCGCGCGCCGCCGCACCCCCGACGGGGTGGAGATGGTCGAACTCGACGTGATCGCGGTCGGCGACGTGGTCGTGGTCGGACCCGGCGAGGTGCTGCCGGTCGACGGCCTGGTGCACTCCGAACGGGCGGTCCTCGACGACTCGGCGCTGACCGGCGAACCGTTGCAGGTCAACTACGACCACGGCGCAGCGGTTCGCAGTGGCAGCCTCAACGCCGGGGGCGGGATGGAGATCCGGGCCTCGGCCACCGCCGCCGACAGCACCTACGCCGGCATCGTGCGACTGGCCAAGCAGGCCGCCGCCGAAACCGCGCCGACTGGTGCGCCTCGCCGACCGGGTGGCCGCCTGGTTCGTCCCGCTGGCTCTGGCTCATCGCCGGTGCGGCGTGGCTGCTCAGCGGATCAGCCACCCGAGCGGTGGCGGTGCTGGTGGTGGCCACCCCGTGCCCGCTGCTGCTGGCCGCACCGGTGGCGATCGTGTCCGGGTTGTCGCGGACATCGCGCATCGGTGTGCTGGTGCGCGGCGGCGGCCCGCTGGAATCCCTCGGCAAGGCAACCACTTTGGTGCTCGATAAGACCGGGACGCTGACCTCCGGACGGCCCCGTGGCACCGACGTGGCTGTGGCGCCGGGCCGGACGGTCGACTGAGGTGTTGCGGTTGGCGGCCTCGGCCGATCAGTTGTCGCCGCATGTGCTGGCCTCGGCCATCGTCGACGAAGCGCGTCAGCGCGGACTGAGCCTGAGCATGCCCAGTGATGTCGAGGAGGAGGCCGGCACCGGTGTCGCGGCGACGGTCGACGGCCATCGGGTCCGCGTCGGCAACCTCGGGGTGGACGGTGACATCACCGACTGGAGTGCCTCGGTGCTGTCCCGGGCGGCGCTGGATGGCGCTGTGGTGGCCTGGGTGCGCATCGACGGTGAATTGGCCGGGGCCATCCTGCTGGCCGACCCGTTGCGCCCGGACGCACCCCGCACTCTGCGCCGGTTGCGCGCCGCCGGCATCACCCGTCTGGTGATGCTCACCGGGGACCGTCCCGCCCCGGCCCGCGAGATCGGCACGGTACTGGGACTCGACGAGGTCGCCGCCCAGCAGACCCCCGCCGACAAGGTCGCCCGGGTGCGCGCCGAACGGGAGCGCGCCGTCACCGCCATGGTGGGCGACGGCGTCAACGACGCCCCCGCACTGGCAGCCGCCGACATCGGCATTGCGATGGGGGCGCGGGGATCGACGGCGAGCTCAGAGGCCGCCGACATCGTGCTCACCACCGACCGGCTGGACCGGCTGGCCGATGCGATGCTGATTGCACGGCGTTCTCGGCGTATCGCGCTGCAGAGCGCAGTGATCGGCATGGGACTGTCGTTGGTGGCCATGGGATTTGCCGCCGCGGGCCTGCTGGCTCCCGCAGCCGGGGCCCTGCTGCAGGAGGGTATCGATCTGGCGGTGATCCTCAATGCGCTGCGTGCCCTGCGCACTGACCACGACACCACACCGCTGAGCCACGACGCTGAGGAACTGGTACGCCGCTTCGCCGGCGAGCACGACCGGATGCGTGACGACCTGTCGATCTTGCGCGACGCCGCGCAGCGGCTCTCCGCCGGCGACCGTGCATCCGCGCTGCAGAGTCTGCAGGCCGCCGATAGCTTTCTGCAGGACACCCTGCTGCCACACGAGGACGCCGAGGATTCCGCGCTGTACCCCGCATTGGCCGGTCCGCTCGGCAGCGCCGAGGCCACCGCCACGATGAGCCGGATGCACGCCGAGATCCACCGGCTGTCCCAGCGCCTGCACAGCCATCGTGAGATCGCCGAGGCGGCCGGTACCGTGACGGCCGAACAATCCGACGACCTGCTGGCCTGCCTGTACGGCCTCTACGCGCTGCTGTGCCTTCACTTCGTGCAGGAGGAGGAGAACTTCTTCGTGCTCGCACCCTCGCTCGCCGACCGCCCGTGACCCAGCCGGATCAGATCGAGCCGGATCCGGTCGGGACCGCTCGCGCGCCCTGGCTGACCCGCAATGTGCGGGTGCTCTCCGCGGTGTCATTCCTGCAGGACACCGCCAGCGAATTGCTCTACCCGCTGCTGCCCATCTATCTGACCGTCGTGCTCGGTGCGCCGCCGGCGGTGGTCGGGGCCATCGAGGGCGCGGCCGAAGGCGCGGCCTCGGTGACCAAGATCGCCGTCGGCCCGCTCGGTGACCGGTTCGCCAAACGTCCGCTGATCGCCACCGGCTACGGCATGGCGGCCCTGGGCAAGGTGATCGTCGCCGTCGCCGGCGCGTGGCCCGGAGTGCTCACCGGACGCGTGGTCGACCGCCTCGGCAAGGGCATCCGCGGTGTGCCCCGCGATGCACTGCTGGTCGAGGGACTCGATCCGGCGGTACGCGGCAAGGTGTTCGGCTTCCACCGCACCATGGACACGTTCGGCGCGGTCGTCGGCCCGCTGATCGGGCTGGCGGGCTATCAACTGCTTGACCAGCAGATCGCACCTCTGCTCTATGTCGCCATCATCCCGGCGGTGCTCTCGGTACTGCTGATCGCGCTGGTGCGGGAGAAGCCACGCACCGGCCCCCGCCCGCCGCGCCAGCCGATCATGGCGGGAATGCGCGAACTTCCGCGGCGGTTCTGGCGGGTCACCGCGGTGGTGGTCGGGTTCGGTCTGGTGAACTTCCCCGACGCGCTGCTTCTGTTGCGGCTCAACGAGATCGGCTTCGGAGTCGTCGAGGTGATCCTGGCGTATGTCACCTACAACCTGGTCTACGCGCTGGCCAGTTTCCCGGCCGGGCTGCTTGCCGACCGGCTGCCCCGCTCAGCGGTATTCGGGATCGGGCTGGTGTTCTTCGCCATCGGCTACATCGGCCTCGGACTCACCGACGACCCGGTGCTGGCCTGGGTGCTCATCGGTGTCTACGGGCTGTTCACCGCCTGCACCGACGGCGTCGGCAAGGCCTGGGTGTCCTCGCTCGCCGATGACGATCACCAGGCCACCGCACAGGGCGTCTTCCAGGGCGGCAGTGGACTGGCGATCCTGATCGCCGGGGTGTGGGCCGGCCTGCTGTGGGGCGCCGACGGGCGGCTGCCGCTGTTGATCTCCGGTGTCGTCGGCGGATGCTTCGCCGCGGCGCTGCTGGGCCGGTGGGCCTTTCGCTCCGCGACGGTGAGGATGTCCTGATGCGCACGATTCACGTGATCGGTATCGGAGTGGGCGATCCGGACTACGTCACCACTCAGGCGATCCGGGCGCTGCGCGATACCCAGGTGTTCTTCGCGATGGATAAGGGTGAGCGGAAAAGCGACCTGGTGGAACTGCGCCGGGAGATCTGCCGCCGCTTCATCCCCGAGGCGGGGTACCGATTCGTCGAGCTGCCCGACCCGCCCCGCGCCGATGACAGCGATTACACCCGTGCGGTGGCCGACTGGCATGTCGCGCGAGCCCGATTGTGGGCCAACGCCATTGAGACCGAATTGGACGCCGACGGTGTGGGCGCTTTCCTCGCCTGGGGCGACCCGTCGCTGTATGACAGCACCCTGCGAATCCTCGAGGAGGTGGCCTGCCACGTCGAGTTGCGTTACGACGTCATCCCCGGCATCACGGCGATTCAGGCGTTGACCGCCCGGCATCGTATCCCGCTCAACGACATCGGGGAGCCGGTGCTGATCACGACTGGGCGCAAGCTCCGCGAGCAGGGGCTGTCCGGGTCGGCGGTGGTGATGCTCGACGGTGACTGCGCGTTCACCACCTGCCCGCCGCAGACCCGGATCTGGTGGGGCGCCTACCTCGGTACCGACGACGAGATCCTGGTGTCCGGCACCGTCGGCGACGTCGGTGCGCACATCACGCAGGTGCGGGCGGCGGCCCGCGCCGCGCACGGCTGGATCATGGACATCTATGTGCTGCGCGCGTGACATGATCGGCTGATGGGATCGTTCCTCGGCCGCGCGGCGGTCACCGGCCTGGCGCTGTGGGTGGTCACCCTGATCGTGCCCGGGATGAGATTCGTCGGCGGTAGCAGCACGGCGCAGACGGTGGGCATCATCTTCGTGGTCGCGGTGATCTTCGGTCTGGTCAACGCCGTCATCAAACCGCTTGTCGCGCTGTTGTCACTGCCGCTGTATGTGCTGACGCTCGGACTGTTCCATGTGGTGGTCAACGCGTTCATGCTCTGGATCACCGCCTGGATCACCGAGCACACCACCCATTGGGGTCTGCAGATCGACCGGTTCTGGTGGACCGCTATCTGGGCCGCGATTCTGCTGTCGCTGGTCGGCTGGCTGCTCTCGCTGCCCCTGCGCAGCGCCGAGCGTGCCCTGGGCGGCTAGCCCGGCTGGCTAGCCTGGAGGGATGCCGGAGCTTCCCGAAGTCGAGGCGCTCGCCGACCACCTGCGCCGCCACGCCGCCGGCGCCACCGTCGACCGCGTCGATGTGGCGTCGCTGTCGGTGCTCAAAACCTTCGACCCGCCGCCGTTGGCGCTGCACGGCCGCACCGTCACCGCCGCCCACCGGTGGGGTAAGTATCTGGGCCTGCAAGCCGATGACCTGTACCTGATCACCCATCTGTCCCGGGCCGGCTGGCTGCGGTGGTCGGACGCGGTGAATCCCCAACCGCCCAAGCCCGGCAAGAGCCCGATCGCGCTACGGGTGCATCTGGGCGGCCCGGGGTTCGACCTCACCGAAGCCGGGACCCAGAAACGGCTGGCGGTGTGGCTGGTCGACGACCCACAGAAGGTGCCCGGCATCGCGACGCTGGGCCCCGACGCGCTGAGTCTCACACCTGAGCGCCTCACAGAATTGTTGGCGAACAACAGCGGCCGGATCAAAACCGTCATCACCGATCAGAAGGTGATCGCCGGGATCGGCAATGCCTACAGCGACGAGATCCTGCACACCGCGAGGCTCTCGCCGTTCGCGACGGCCTCGAAGCTCACCGAGGCGCAACTGTCGGTGCTACACGCGGCGATGGTCGCGGTGCTCACCGACGCGGTGGAGCGCTCCGTCGGGCAGCAGGCTGCGACACTGAAGGGGGAGAAGCGATCCGGTATGCGGGTGCACGCCCGCGCCGGTCTGCCGTGCCCGGTGTGCGGGGACACCGTGCGCGAGGTGTCCTTCGCCGACAAGTCGTTCCAGTACTGCGCGGGCTGTCAGACCGGCGGGAAGATTCTTGCTGACCGGCGGATGTCGAGGCTGCTGAAGTAGATCTACCGCGCTCTGCCGCGCTCCTGGCGGTAGCGGCGCACCAAAGCATCCGTCGAGGAGTCGGACTGCTCCGGCGGTGAGCCGTCCTCGGTGAGAACCGGCAGCAGCGCCTTGGCCTGCGTCTTGCCCAACTCGACACCCCACTGGTCGAACGAGTCGATGCCCCACGCCACACCCGCGGCGAACACCTGATGCTCGTACAGTGCGATCAACTGACCCAGCACCGACGGCGTGAGCCGGGTGGCCAGGATCGAGGTCGACGGCTTGTTGCCCGGCATCACCTTGTGCGGCACCACACTGGGCGGGGTGTCTTCGGCGGCGATCTCCTGGGCGGTTTTACCGAAGGCCAGCACCTGGGTCTGGGCGAAGAAGTTGCTCATCAGCAGGTCATGCATGCTGCCCGTGCCGTCGGCGGTCGGCAGGTCATCGGTGGGTTGGGAGAACCCGATGAAATCGGCCGGCACCAGCCGGGTGCCCTGATGCAGCAGTTGATAGAACGCATGCTGGCCGTTGGTGCCCGGCTCACCCCAGAAGATCTCCCCCGTCCCGGTGCTCACCGGGGTGCCGTCGTCGCGCACCGACTTGCCGTTGGATTCCATCGTCAGCTGCTGCAGGTACGCGGCGAAGCGGGCCAGATCGTTCGAATACGGCAGTACCGCACGGGTTTCGGCGCCGAAGAAGTCCGAGTACCACAGCCCGATCAAACCGAGCAGCACCGGCGCATTGGATTCCAGCGGTGCGGTGGCGAAATGGGTGTCGACGATGTGGAAGCCGGACAGGAAGTCGGCGAACGCGGTGCGTCCGATCACCGCCATCAGCGACAGCCCGATCGCCGAATCCACCGAATACCGGCCGCCCACCCAATCCCAGAAGCCGAACATATTGGCGCTGTCGATGCCGAACGCCTCGACCAGCGTCTTGTTCGTCGACACCGCCACGAAATGGCTGGCCACCGCGTCGTCACCGAGCGCGTCGGTGAGCCAGCGCCGCGCCGCCGTCGCGTTCGTCAGCGTCTCCAGCGTGGTGAATGTTTTGGAGGCGACGATGAACAGCGTCGTCGCCGGGTCCAGCCCGTCAAGCTTGGCCACCAGATCGGCCGGGTCGACGTTGGAGACGAATCGGGCGGAGATACCGGCGTCGGCGTAGTGCCGCAGTGCCTGATAGGCCATCGCCGGGCCGAGGTCGGAGCCGCCGATACCGATGTTGACCACGCATTCGATCCGTCGGCCGGTGGCCCCGGTCCACTCACCCGAGCGCAGCCGGTCGGTGAAGTCGCCCATCGCGTCGAGCACCGCGTGCACGTCGGCCACCACATTCTGGCCGTCCACGGTCAGTGACGCGTCGCGGGGCAGGCGCAGCGCTGTGTGCAGCACGGCGCGATCCTCAGAGGTGTTGATGTGCTCGCCGGCCAGCATGGCGTCACGGCGCGCTTCGAGCCCGGCTGCGCGGGCCAGATCCACCAGCAGCCGCAGCGTCTCCCGGGTCACCCGGTGCTTGCTGTAGTCGATGTAAAGGTCACCGACGGTCAGCGTCAGGTCACTGCCCCGGGCCGGGTCCTCGGCGAACAGCTGCCGCAAGGTGGTGCCGGCGAACTGGTCGAAATGGCGGCCCAGCGCCGCCCAGGCCGCGGTGGCGGAGATGTCGACACTCATTCTCCAGACCCTATGCGGACACCCGCCGCCATGGGGTAGATCATGGAGCCATGGCTGATCACGACATCCAACGGTTGCTGTCCTCGGTTCCCACCGGACTGTGGATCGGCGGTGAGGAGCGCCCGGGTTCGTCGACGTTCGACGTCCTCAATCCGGCCACCGACGAGGTGCTGACGCCGATCGCCAATGCCACCGCCGCCGACGCGATCGCCGCCCTGGACGCGGCCTGCGCGGTGCAGCAGTCCTGGGCCGCGACCCCGGCCCGCGAGCGCGGGGAGATCCTGCGCGCAGTGTTCGAGGCGATCATCGCCCGCGCCGATGACTTCGCCACCCTGATGACCCTCGAGATGGGCAAGGTCGTCGCCGAGAGCATGGGCGAGGTCAAATACGGGGCGGAGTTCTTCCGCTGGTTCGCCGAGGAGGCGGTGCGCATCGCCGGCCGCTACACCCCGAGCCCCGCGGGCACCGGACGCATCGTCGTCACCAAGCAGCCCGTCGGCCCCTGCTACGCGATCACCCCGTGGAACTTCCCGCTGGCGATGGGCACCCGCAAGATCGGCCCCGCGCTCGCGGCCGGCTGCACCATGATCGTCAAGCCCGCCCAGGAGACTCCGCTGACGATGATGCTGCTGGCCAAGCTGATGGCCGATGCGGGCCTGCCCGCCGGGGTGCTCTCGGTGCTGCCCAGTAACAAACCGCGTGAGGTCACCACCGCGCTCATCGACGACGGCCGTTTGCGCAAGCTCACCTTCACCGGCTCCACCGGGGTGGGCAAGGCACTCGTCAAACAGTCCGCCGACAAGCTGCTGCGCACCTCGATGGAACTCGGTGGCAACGCGCCGTTCGTGGTGTTCGACGACGCGGACGTCGACGCCGCGGTCGAGGGCGCGATGCTGGCCAAGATGCGCAACGGCGGCGAGGCCTGCACGGCGGCCAACCGGTTCTACGTCGCCGCTCCGCTGCTGGACGACTTCACCGACCGCTTCGTCAAGAAGATGGGTGAGCTGACCATCGGCAACGGCCTGGATCCGTCGGCCAAGCTCGGACCGCTGATCAACCCCAACCAGCTCACTACCGTCCAGGAACTCGTCGACGACGCCGTGGCCAAGGGCGCCACCGTGGCGATCGGCGGGCAGGCACCCGGCGGGCCCGGCAACTTCTACCCCGCCACCGTGCTCACCGACGTGCCGGCCGACGCCCGCATCCTCAAAGAAGAGGTGTTCGGTCCGGTCGCCCCGATCGTCGGCTTCGACACCGAGGAGCAGGGCATCGCCGCCGCCAACGACACCGAGTACGGTCTGGCGGCTTACATCTGGACCCAGTCGCTGGACCGGGCGCTGCGGGTGGCCGAGGCCGTCGAAGCGGGGATGGTGGGCGTCAACCGCGGGGTGATCTCGGATCCGGCCGCACCGTTCGGCGGGGTCAAGGAGTCCGGCTTCGGCCGCGAGGGCGGCTTCGAGGGCATCGACGAGTACCTCGACGTCAAGTACATCGCGCTGACGAAGTAGCCGCGCTTCCCGACGCACCGCCCCCGCCCGCGGGGACTACTGTGACGCGGGATGAACGGTCGAGTCGCGTCCCGCGCGGACACCAAGACCGTCGTGGGATGGACCCTTGTCCTGCTGCTGCCTCCGGTGGTTTACCTCGCGGCGCTGGCCCGGAACTTCAGCGTTCAGGCGTCGATCTTCGCCGCGCTGCTGGCCGGCACGATCCTGCTCTGGGTGTTCAGCCTGGTGGAGGAATTCGTCGGGCCGCTGGTGGCGTTGGTCGGCACCCTCTTCGTCGGCCTCGCCCCGCCGGAGGTGGCACTCGGTGGCTTCTCCTCGCCGAGCATGCTGCTACTCGTCGGCGTCTTCGCGCTGTCGGCGACGATCAGTTCCTCGGGGCTGAGCTACCGGCTGATCCTGCGCCTGCTGTTGCGCCTGCCTGACAAACCGTTCTGGCACCAGACCGCGCTGCTGATGTCGGGGTACGGGCTGTCCCCGCTGATGCCGTCCACCAACGTCCGGCTCGCGCTGCTGACACCGGCGTACAAGGACATGGTCGCCGGCCTCAAACTGCCGCTGCGCGGCCCCGCGATCACCGCCCTGCTCGCCGCCATGTTCGGCGGCGCCGGCCTGTTCTCCCCGATGATGGTGACCAGCAAGTCCTCCAACATCGCCGCAGTCAACTTCCTGCCGTCGCAGACCCAGGCGGAATTCAACGGGTTGTTCTGGCTCGTCGCCGCCGCGGTCGCGGCGCTGGCGGTCACCGTCGCGCACATGCTGGTGATCCCACGGCTCTTCCCGCCCGAGCAGGAATCCGCGCTGCCGCGTGCGGAACTGCGCGGGAAACTCGCCGCCATGGGCGGCTTGAGTTCCGCGGAATGGACCGCCGCCGGCTGCTTTCTGTTCTTCCTGATCGGCAGTGCAACGGTCGGGTGGCACCACATCAGACCGGCGTACCTGGCGGGCTACGTCCTGGTGGCCCTGCTGGTGACTGGGACATTGCTGCGCAAGGACTTTCGCGCCGCCCTGGACTGGCCGCAGGTGTTCTTTCTGCTGGGACTCGACGGCATGGTGCGGGTGATGGACTACCTGGGTCTGCAGGCGGCACTGGCCCGGGTCATGGAGCACAACTTCGACTTCGTGCGCGGGAACATCGCGGTCTTCATCGCGGTGAGCCTGGTGGTCACCCTGACACTGCGGCTGGCGTTGCCGGTGACGGCCGGCGCGCTGACGTCATCGGTGATCCTGCTGCCGATCGCGCTGGCACAGGGCATCAACCCGTGGATCTGCATCTTCTGTGCGGCGCTGTTCAGCGACATCTCGTTCTTCCGCTATCAGGGCACCAACGGCATCATGCAGCTTTACTCCGAAGGCCTCATCCAGGAAGCCGACGAGAAGGGTTTCCTTCGGTACAACCTGTTGATGAACGTCGCGCGGGTCGGCGCCGCGTACGCCTCGATCCCGTGGTGGAACCAATTGGGGTTGATATGAGCAAGGTCCCCAAGCTGCTACTGATCGTCGCCTGCCTGCTGAGCTTCCTGCTGCTGCTCGGAACGTTCAATGGATCCAAGCCGCGCATCCTGGTTCTGCATTCCGGCCAACAGGATTCGCCCTGGGTAAGGGAGGTCGACCGCGGGATGCGCGAGGCGCTGGCGGCGAACCGGCGCCCGGTCAGCGTCGAGTGGGACTACCTCGATATCTCCGCGCCCGGCGCGGATCAGCGCGTCCAGCAGGCGCAAGCCCAACGTGCCGTCGGACGTATCGACCCGGCAGTGCTGATCGCCGTCGACGACGAGGCGAACCTTCTGGTGGCACGCGACTACGTCGGCCGCGCCGAGCCGCGCATCCTCTACGTCTCGCTGGACCGGCCGCCCGCCGATTACGGCTACGTCGGAGCGCCAAACGTCTCCGGCATCGCTGAGCGCCTGCCGTTCCAAGCCGTCAAAGAAGCAATCACCGCGCTGAATCCCGGCGTCACACCCAGTGTGTCGATCATCGGTGTCGACAACGTGACCGGGCGGGCCGAGATGGCTCAGGCGCAGGCATTCGACTGGGGCCCGGTGACAGTCGATGCCGCGGGACTGGTTTCCGCTGCCGAGGGTTGGCGCGAGTTCGTCAGCGGCGCTTCGAATTCCGACGTTCTCGTTGTCCTGAGTTGCCGGGATCTGCCCGAGGGTGACGGGGCGGTGTTCACCGCCGCCGAGGCCAGCCGCTGGACGCAAGAGAACTCCCGCGCACTGCCGATCGGCACCCAGGTGGACTTCGTCGAGAACGGGGGAGCGCTGAGCATCTCCCCGGATCCCGATGACTACGGCCGCACCGCGATCCGGCTGGCACTGGATTGGCTCGACGATCGGACCACCCCCGGGCCACCGCCGCCGGTGGAGTCCAACCACTTCGCGGTGTCGATCCGCACCGACGCGCTGAACCGGCGCGGCGTCATCCTGCCGCCGATCTACGTCGAGGCGGCCCGGGAGAACGGCACCTTGCTGGGTTGAGGCCCTGGAGCGTCAGTGCCTCAGGGTCAGTGCCCGAGCCGGCGCTGCCTGATGGCCGGCTCAGTGCCCGAGCCGGCGCTGCCTGATGGCCGGCTCAGTGCCCGAGCCGGCGCTGCCTGATGGCCGGCTCAGTGCCCGAGCCGGCGCTGCCTGATGGCCGGCTCAGTGCCCGAGCCGGCCGCGACCCATCCTCAGCAGCAGCATCGCCAGGTCCTTGCCGTCAGCACCGAGCGCGCTGTAGCGCTCGATGACGGCCATCTCCCGGCTGTGCACCAGGCGGGTGCCCCCGGAGGCCATCCGGACCTTGCCGATCGACTGCGACACCTCGGTGCGGCGCTTCACCGCGGCCAGGATCTCGGAGTCGAGGCGGTCGATCTCGGCGCGCAGGTCGTCGATGTCGGTCAACTCGTCTGTGGTCATCTCGTCGTTCTCCTCGTGTGGCGGTTCTGGTCTCATGCCGCTGTTCTCATTTCCGACCGGGCCTCACAAAGAAAGGAGCCCCGGATCCGATGAGGACCGCGGGGCTGGCGAAATCAGGCAGCTAGACCACGGGCCCCGCGGACGGGTACCCGTAAAAAAATCGCGCTGCCGTGTGCACGCCCCTGAGTCTGCCACCCGGCGGCGCGCCTGCGCAAAGGCCTGTCCGTCCGCGGCGGTAAGTTGGTGCCGACATGACTGTGCACCTGCGCGAGGAGACCACCGAACTGCTCGACGGGCTCAACCCGCAGCAGCGCCAGGCCGTGCTGCACGAGGGCGCTCCGCTGCTGATCGTGGCCGGGGCGGGCTCCGGCAAGACAGCGGTGCTGACCCGGCGGATCGCCTACCTGCTGGCCGCCCGCGACGTCGGCACCGGGCAGATCCTGGCCATCACCTTCACCAATAAGGCCGCTGCCGAGATGCGGGAGCGGGTCGCCCAGCTCGTCGGCCCCCGGGCCCGCAACATGTGGGTCTCGACCTTCCACTCCACCTGCGTGCGGATCCTGCGCAACCAGGCCTCGCTGCTGCCGGGGCACAACTCCAACTTCTCCATCTATGACGCCGACGATTCGCGCCGGCTGCTGCTGATGGTCGGCCGCGATATGGGTATCGACGTCAAGCGCTACTCGCCGCGGCTGCTGTCCACCGCGATCTCCAACCTGAAGAACGAGTTGATCACCCCGGACAGTGCGCAGGCCGCGCTGAACCCGGAGTCCGACGATCTGGCCCGCATCGTCGCGGAGGTGTACGGCGAGTACCAGCGCCGGCTGCGCCTGGCCAACGCTCTGGACTTCGACGACCTGATCGGCGAGACGGTCTCGGTGCTGCAGCGCCACCCCGAGATCGCGCAGTACTACCGGCGCCGGTTCCGCCACATCATGGTCGACGAGTACCAGGACACCAACCACGCCCAGTACGTCCTGGTGCGCGAACTGGTCGGAACCGGGGCCGAGGGCACCGATGTGGTGCCGCCCTCCGAGCTGTGCGTGGTGGGCGACGCCGACCAGTCGATCTACGCCTTCCGCGGGGCAACCATCCGCAACATCGAGGACTTCGAACGCGACTTCCCGAACGCCACCACGATCCTGCTGGAGCAGAACTACCGCTCCACCCAGACCATCCTGTCGGCGGCCAACTCGGTGATCTCCCGCAACAGCAACCGCCGGGAGAAGCGGCTGTGGACCGACGCCGGCGACGGTGAACTGATCACCGGCTACGTCGCGGACAACGAACACGACGAAGCCCGCTTCATCGCCGGGGAGATCGACGCCCTGGCCGACGGTGCTCGTGGGGCTGGAGAGATCACCTACAACGACGTGGCGGTGTTCTACCGCACCAACAACTCCTCGCGGGCGATCGAGGAGGTGTTCATCCGGGCCGGCATCCCGTACAAGGTGGTCGGCGGGGTGCGCTTCTACGAGCGCAGGGAGATCCGCGACATCGTCGCCTACCTGCGGGTGCTGGACAACCCCGGCGACACCGTCAGCCTGCGGCGCATCCTCAACACCCCGCGCCGCGGCATCGGGGATCGCGCCGAGGCGTGTGTGGCCGTCCACGCCGAGAACACCGGCGCCGGCTTCGCCGATGCGCTGGTGGCCGCCGCCGAGGGCCGGGTGCCGATGCTCAACAGCCGCTCGGAGAAGGCAATCGCGGGCTTCGTCGGCCTGCTCGACGAACTGCGCGGCCGCCTCGACAACGCGTTGGGGGATCTGGTGGAGGCGGTGCTCGATCGCACCGGCTACCGCGCCGAATTGGAGAACTCCAACGACCCGCAGGACCTGGCCCGGCTGGACAACCTCAACGAATTGGTCAGCGTCGCACACGAATTCAGCATCGACCGGGCCAACGCCGCGGCGCTGGCCGCCGAAGGTACCGACGAGGTGGACGGTATTCCGCTCGACGACGACGTGCCGCAGACCGGTGAGCTGGCCGAATTCCTCGAACGGGTGTCCCTGGTCGCCGACTCCGACGACATCCCGGAGAACGACTCCGGGGTGGTGACCCTGATGACGCTGCACACCGCGAAGGGATTGGAGTTCCCGGTCGTCTTCGTGACGGGCTGGGAGGACGGCATGTTCCCGCACATGCGGGCACTGGGGGATCCGACCGAACTGTGCGAGGAACGCCGGCTGGCCTACGTCGGCATCACCCGCGCCCGGCAGCGGCTGTATGTCTCGCGGGCCAAGATCCGCTCCTCGTGGGGACAGCCGATGCTGAACCCCGAGTCACGTTTTCTGCAGGAGATCCCGGATCATCTGATCGACTGGCGGCGCACCGACACCGAGGCGTCGTCCGGATTGTCGGTCAGTGCGCCGGTCGCGGGACGGTTCGGCCCGGCCCGCCCGTCGCCGGCGCGATCTGGGGGATCCAAGCGGCCGCTGATCGTGCTGTCCGCCGGGGACCGGGTGTCGCACGATAAATATGGACTCGGCCGCGTCGAGGAGGTCTCCGGCAGCGGCGAGGCCGCGATGTCACTGATCGACTTCGGCAGCGCAGGCCGGGTCAAGCTGATGCACAACCACGCGCCGATTCAGAAGCTGTAAAGAGCTTCTCTAGCCGACGTAGGCGCCCATCGAGACGCCGCGGCCGGCCAGCCATGCCGCCGGGTCGGTGGCGTTCGAGCCGCCGAGCAGCACCGAGAAGTGCAGGTGCGGGCCGGTCGAGTTGCCGCGGTTGCCGATGGTGGCGATCTGGTCGCCGGCGAACACCCGCTGGCCGACCTGAACCGTCCAGCTGTTGATGTGGCCGTAGCGGGTGACGGTGCCGTCGGAGTGCTGGAGCAGCACCCACGCGCCGTACCCGGAGTTGGTGGAGCCGGCTTCCTTCACGACGCCGTCGGCGGCGGCGTAGATCGGGGTGCCGACCGGGCCGGCCAGGTCGACGCCGTCGTGCAGCGCACCCCAGCGGTAACCGAAGCCGGAGGTGAAGATGCCCCGGGTCGGCATGGCGGTCAGCGGCCGCTGCAAGCGGGCCTCACGTGCGGCGCGCTCGGCGGCATACGCCATGCCCCGGGCAAGTTCCTCGGCGTGCACCGAGGCGTCGGCGGCCGGCTTGACCGCGACCAGCTGGACACCGCGCATCTGGGTGAGCGGGGCACCTTCGGCGGGGGTCTTCTCGGCGGCCAGAACGGTCTGGGTGGTGGTGGGGACCTGCTGGCGCGGGGTGAGGACGGTGTAGGCCGCGGCCGCGGCGGCACCGGCTGCCATGGCGGCGATCATCACCCGGCCCTTGGCCGCGCTGGTGGGCTGACGGCGGTGCCGCGGCGTGCGCGGCAGCATGTCGGTGTCTTCGGTGCTGCTGAACATGGGGCGCTCGGCCCGCGGTTTGGCCGGTAGGAACTCCTCGGACAGCAGGGGAGTGAGATCCTCGACGTCGGACATGTCGACCTTCTCGGACATGCTCGCGACCGGCGAGGTCACCTTGTGCTGCGTCAAAACCAAGTCCTTGCGTCGTAACCAAAGCGTTATCTTGACCGCAAGAAGGTAACCAAATTGAGACCTGCGTCGCAACCCAACGACAAGTAACGCCGGGGATTGTGACTTGTATCACCTCGACCCGGCGTGGGTCGTTTTTAACGGTGGGCGGGTCCAGCGGGCCCGTCGCCTGCGGTTACAGTTCCCCGGGAGCGACGTCGTCAAACGTCAGCCCGCACACACCCTCAGACACGACGTAGAGAGCCCGTAAGAGAGCCCATGGACCTTTTCGAGTACCAGGCGAAGGAACTGTTCGCCAAGCACAACGTGCCCACCACGCCGGGCCGGGTCACCACCTCGGCGGCCGACGCCAAGGCCATCGCCGAGGAAATCGGTCGGCCCGTGATGGTTAAAGCGCAGGTCAAGACGGGTGGGCGCGGCAAGGCGGGCGGCGTGAAGTACGCGGCGACCCCCGAGGACGCCCTCACCTACGCCACTGACATCCTCGGTCTGGACATCAAGGGCCATGTGGTGAAGAAGCTGCTGGTCAGCGAGGCCAGCGATATCGCCGAGGAGTACTACATCTCCTTCCTGCTCGATCGGTCCAACCGCACCTACCTGGCGATGTGCTCGGTCGAGGGCGGTATGGAGATCGAGGAGGTGGCCGCCACCAAGCCCGACCGGCTGGCCAGGATCCCCGTCGATGCGGTCAAGGGCGTCGACCTGGCGTTCGCCCGCCAGATCGCCGAGAAGGGCCACCTGCCCGCCGAGGTGCTCGACGCCGCGGCGGTCACCATCTCCAAGCTGTGGGAGGTCTTCGTCAAGGAGGACGCCACCCTGGTCGAGGTCAACCCGCTGGTGCGCACCCCCGACGACCAGATCCTGGCGCTCGACGGCAAGGTGACCCTGGACGGCAACGCCGACTTCCGCCACCCCGACCACGCCCAGTTCGAGGACGCGGACGCCACCGATCCGCTGGAACTCAAGGCGAAGCAGAACGACCTGAACTACGTCAAGCTCGACGGCTCGGTCGGCGTGATCGGCAACGGCGCGGGTCTGGTGATGTCCACCCTCGACGTGGTGGCCTACGCCGGTGAGCGCCACGGCGGGGTCAAGCCCGCCAACTTCCTCGACATCGGCGGCGGCGCCTCGGCCGAGGTGATGGCCGCGGGCCTGGACGTGATCCTGGGCGACAAACAGGTCAAGAGTGTGTTCGTCAACGTCTTCGGCGGCATCACCTCCTGCGACGCGGTCGCCAGCGGCATCGTCAAGGCGCTGCAGATGCTCGGCTCCGACGCCAACAAGCCACTGGTCGTCAGGCTCGACGGCAACAGCGTGGAAGAGGGCCGGCGCATCCTCGCCGAGGCCAACCACCCGCTCGTCACCCTCGCCGAGACCATGGACGCCGGCGCCGATAAAGCGGCCGAGTTGGCCGCTGCTGCCGGAAAGGACGCATAACCGTGTCGATTTTTCTGAACAAGGACTCCAAGGTCATCGTCCAGGGCATCACCGGCGGTGAGGGCACCAAGCACACCGCGCTGATGCTCAAGGCCGGCACCCAGGTGGTCGGCGGCGTCAACGCCCGCAAGGCCGGAACGACCGTGTCGCACAAGGACGCCCACGGCAAGGACGTCGAGCTTCCGGTGTTCGCGACCGTCGCCGAGGCCATGAAGGAGACCGGCGCGGACGTCTCCATCGCGTTCGTGCCGCCGCAGTTCTCCAAGGACGCCATCATCGAGGCCATCGACGCCCAGATCCCGCTGCTGGTGGTCATCACCGAGGGAATCCCGGTGCAGGACAGCGCCTATGCGTGGGCCTACAACGTCTCCAAGGGCACCAAGACCCGGATCATCGGCCCGAACTGCCCCGGCATCATCACCCCGGGCGAGGCCCTGGTGGGCATCACCCCGGCCAGCATCACCGGCAAGGGCCCGATCGGTCTGGTGTCCAAGTCCGGCACGCTGACCTATCAGATGATGTTCGAGTTGCGGGACTTCGGGTTCTCCACCGCGATCGGTATCGGCGGCGACCCTGTCATCGGCACCACCCACATCGACGCCATCGCCGCGTTCGAGAAGGACCCCGAGACCAAGCTGATCGTGATGATCGGTGAGATCGGCGGCGACGCCGAGGAGCGCGCGGCCGAGTACATCAAGGCCAACGTCACCAAGCCGGTCGTCGGTTACGTCGCCGGCTTCACCGCGCCGGAGGGCAAGACCATGGGCCACGCCGGTGCCATCGTCTCCGGGTCGTCGGGCACCGCGGCGGCCAAGCAGGAAGCGCTCGAGGCGGCCGGGGTGAAAGTCGGCAAGACGCCGTCGGCCACCGCCGAGCTGGCTCGGGAGATCCTGCGGGGTCTATGACGCACAGGGTGCGGTGCCTGTGACGCACAAGGTGCGGTGCCTGTGACGGGCGCGGTCGGCCCGCGCACCCCGGTCCTCGTCGGCGTCGGCCAGTTCACCGAACGCCTCGACGATCCCGGATACCGCGGGATGTCCTCGGTGGACCTCGCGACGGCGGCCGCGTCGGCGGCGTTGAGCGACACCGGGGTGGACGGCGCCTCGGTGGCCGCGGCGATCGACACCATCGCGGCCCTTCGCCAGTTCGAGATCTCCGGGCGTGAACCCACCCCACTCGGTGGCTCGAACAACTATCCGCGCTCGGTGGCCCGGCGCATCGGAGCGTCCCCGGCGCGGGCGGTGCTCGAACCCATCGGCGGTCAGGGCCCGCAGCACGTTGTGACCGAGTTCGCCGCCGCCATCGCCGCCGGCGACGCCGACGTGGTGCTGGTGATGGGCTCGGAGAACGGGTCCACGCTGCGCTACTTCGCCGACCGGGCCGACAAGCCGGACCATTCCGAGGTCGTGGACGGCCAACTCGAGGACCGCGGCTTCGGCTACGAGGGGCTGTTCGACGAATACACCGTGGCGCACGGCCTCATCGGTGCACCCGCGCAATACGGCCTGCTGGAGAACGCCCGACGAGCCCGCCTGGGGCTGAGCGCCCACGCAGTACCGCCGGGCGATGGCCGAGCTTTTCGCGCCGTTCTCCGCGGTGGCCGCGAAGAATCCGTTCTCGGCCTCGCCGGTGGCCCGGACCGTCGACGAGATCATGACCGTCACGGCCGAGAACCGGATGATCTGCGACCCGTACCCGCGGCTGCTGGTGGCGCGCGATCAGGTGAACCAGGCCGCCGCCGCGGTGCTGATGTCGGTGGAGGCCGCCCGTCGGCTAGGGGTGCCCGAGCGCAACTGGGTGTACCTGCACGGCCACGCCGACATGGTGGATCAGCCGCTGCTCGACCGGGCCGACCTCGGCTACAACACGGCGTCGGTGCTGTGCGTCGAGGAGGCGTTGCGGGTGGCCGGCATCGGCATCGACGATATCTCGACCTTCGACATCTACAGCTGCTTCCCGGTGCCGGTGTTCAACTTCTGCGACGGCACCGGGGTGGCCCCGGATGACCCGCGCGGGCTCACCCTCACCGGCGGCCTGCCGTACTTCGGCGGCCCTGGCAACGGGTACTCGCTGCACGGGATCGCCGAGACCGTGATCCGGTGCCGGGCCACACCGGGAGCGTTCGGGTTGGTGGCCGCCAACGGCGGGATCATGAGCAAGTACTCGGTGGGGGTGTACTCCACCGATCCCGCCCCGTGGGCTGCGGACAACAGCGCGGAGTTGCGCGCGCAGGTCGCGACGCAGCCGGCGGTACCGGTCACCCGTCAGGCCGACGGCCCGGCGACCATTGAGACCTACACGGTGCGCTACGACTGGCCGGTGCGCACCGGGATCATCGTCGGCCGCCTCGACGCCGACGGTAGCCGATTCCTGGCTCTGAGTGAGGACCCCGACCTGGTGGCGCTGCTCAGCGAGGGCGAACCGCTGGGAGCCTCAATCACCGTGCAGCACAACGGGAAAGACAACCGCGCGGCGCTGCGGTAGGTCCGCTACACCAGCGCGGCGAGTTTTCCGGCCAGGCGCTCGACGTAGCCGCCGACTTCCTCGACGGACTTGTCCGGCAGGCCGAACAGCACCTCGGTCACGCCGATCTGTGCCCAGTGCTCCAGCTTCTCCGGTATCGGCTTGAAGTCCAGCGCCACGATCTGCGGGGCACCCTCGCGGCCGGACTCGGCCCAGATCTCCTGCAACTGCCGCACCGGCGCGTCGATGTCGAAGTCACGCGGGGTGGTGATCCACCCGTCGGCGCTGCGGGCGATCCACTTGAAGTTCTTTTCGGTGCCGGCCGCGCCGACCAGTACCGGGACGTGCGACTGGATCGGCTTGGGCCACGCCCAGCTCGGGCCGAAGTTGACGAACTCGCCGTCGTAGGCGGCTTCTTCTTCCGTCCACAGCGCGCGCATCGCCTCGATGTACTCGCGCAGCATGGTGCGGCGCCGACCCGGCGGCACCTTGTGGTCGGCGAGTTCGTCGGTGTTCCAGCCGTAGCCGACTCCGACGCTGACCCGCCCGCCGGAGAGATGGTCAAGGGTGGCAATGGTTTTCGCCAGGCTGATCGGATCATGCTCGACCGGCAGCGACACCGCGGTGGACAGCCGCACGTTGGTGGTGACCGCGGCCGCCATCGCCAGCGACACCCACGGGTCCAGCGTGCGCATGTAGCGGTCATCCGGCAGCGTCTCGTCCCCGGTCGTCGGGTGCGCGGCCTCCCGCTTGACCGGGATATGGGTGTGCTCGGGCACGTAGAACGTGGTGAAACCGTGGTCGTCGGCGAGCTTCGCGGCTGCTGCCGGGGTGATCCCGCGATCGCTGGTGAAGAGGACCAGGCCGTAATCCATGGATGAATTAGAACGTGTTCTAACCGCGGGGGGCAACCCGGGGGGCCACCAGGGTTGCGTCCCCTTCCGCGAGATCCACCCCACGGTCGTGATTCGCCCCCACATCGCGACCGTGGAGTGGATTTCGCGTGGGGGTGAAGCGTGGGGGTGAGGCGTGGCTGGGTGCGGATGGGGGTGGGCGGGCTGTCGCACACCGGCGGTGGGGCGGTGGTGCGCTAGCGTTGAGTTTCTGACCTCACAACACCGTTTGGAGGAGAGGCCATGACCTACCCGCCCACCAATCCGGGCTACCCGGTGCCGCAGCAGTCCGGTTACGGTGCCCCGGCGTCGTATCCGGCGCCGGCCCCGGGCCCGAACCGGTTGCCGGTCTACCTGACCGCCGCCGTGGTGGCGTTCGGCCTGGCGGCCTACCTGGCCAGCTTCGGTCCGCTGCTGACGATCAACACCGACATCGGGCCGTTCGGCGGTGCGGAGTTCACCGCCAGCGGGCTGAGTTACTGGACGGTTGCCGGGCTGCTTGCCGCCCTGCTGGCCGCCGTCAGCCTGCTACCGAAGGGCGCCAGGGCCGCCGAGGGCAGGACTTTCACCGCGGTGACCGCGGTGTCGGCCGTGCTGGCGGTGCTGCTGGTCATCGCCCAGGTGATCAACCGCCCGCAGGGCTTCTCCATCGGCTGGGCACTGTGGCTGGTGCTGCTCTTCACGGTGTTGCAGGCCGCGGCCGCGGTGGCGGCGTTGCTGTTCGAGAGCGGTGTATTCACCGCGCGCACACCCCGGCCGCGCTACGAGCAGCAGTACGGGCAGTACGGCCCGCCGGGGAACTACTACCCCGGTGTGCCCCAGGGCGGTCAACGCCCGGGCTATCCCACCCAGTACGGCGGCTACCCGCAGCAGCCCGGTCAATCGGCGCCGGAGACCGACACCCCGCCCCACGGGTTCCCGAGTTACTCGCCACAACCGACCGCGCAGCAGCCCACGCCGGAGCAGGCCTCCGGGTCGGGCCCGGACGCGACGAAGTCCTGACCGCGTTCCTGCCACTCGCCTGAAAGGCGCGACGAGTGACACGGATTCCCAACATGTCGCGAACGACGTCGGGTCCGCCGGCGGCGCGCGATCTGGTGCGCGTGGCCTTCGGTCCGTCTCTGGTGGCGCTGGTCATCATTGCGGCCATCACGCTCGTGCAGTTGGTCGGTGCCAACAGCGATCTGACCGGCACCCTCGGCGCGATCGCGAGCATGTGGCTTGCGGTGCATCAGGTTCCGGTCACGGTGACCGGCCAGGAACTCGGTGTGCTCCCACTGGCGCCGACGGCCCTGATGGTCTGGGCCACCGCCCGCGGTACCGCACAGATCACCTCACCCAGCGGGTCGTGGCTTATCACCCGCTGGATCGCCGCGTCGGCCATCGGCGGGCCGCTGTTCCTCGCGGCCATCGCACTGGCCGTCGTGCACGATGCCGCCTCGGTGCTGGGCTCCCTGCAGACACCCAACGCGCTGAGTGCCTTCGGTGCGGTGTTCGCCGTGCACGCCCTCGGCGCCGCGATCGGCGTCGGGTCCAAGGTGGGCCACCGGCTGTTCGGCCGCCTCGGAGTGCCCGCGTGGCTCACCGAGACGATCCGGCCGGCGGCGATCGGCGCGGCGGTGCTGCTGGCGCTGTCCGGTCTGGTCGTCGCGGCCTCGCTGGTGGTGCACTGGGGGACGATGCACCAGTTGTTCGGCATCACCGACTCGTTCCTGGGGCATCTGAGCCTGACGGCGCTGTCGCTGCTCTATCTGCCCAACGTCGTGGTCGGCGCCGCGGCGGTCGCGGTGGGGTCCAGCGCCCATATCGGGTTCGCGACCTTCAGCGCGTTCACCGTCTTCGGCGGCGATATCCCCGCCCTGCCGATCCTGGCCGCGGTGCCCGCGCCGCCGCTGGGTCCGGTGTGGGTGGCTCTGCTGATCGTCGGGGCGGTAGCCGGGGTGGCGCTGGGGCAGCAGTGCGCGCTCATACCGCGCCCACTGGGTACCGCGTTCGCGAAACTGGCGGTTTCGGCGGCGCTGGCGTCGGCGGGCCTGGCCGTGCTGGCGTTCTTCGGCAGCGGTGAACTCGGCAACTTCGGCCATGTCGGCGTGGATCAGGCGACGTTCGCGCCTGCGGCCTTCTTCTGGTTCGTCGTCATCGGTGGGATGACCGTGGTGATGGCCGGCGGAATCAGCCCCCGGACGGCGAAATCCGCGGCGGTGCCGGTTGCCGGCACCCCGCCGATTGACGATGCCCCGCCGATTGACGATGCCGACGAAGAGCCAGCCGACGTGCCCGACGATGCCGAACCCGACGACGTGCCAGGCGACGCCGAACCCACCGACGAGGCACCGGCCGAGGATCTGCCGGAGCCAGAACCCGCCCCGCCGCCACCACCGGTCAAGCCCGCACCCGATGTGGAGGACGTCGAGGACCTGATGTTCGTCGACGACGACATCGACGGTATCGACGGCGAGGTGGTCGCCGATCTCGAGCCGGATCAGCCGCCCGCGGGCGCCGGGTAGCGATCGTTCACGTCGGCGTTACTGGACTTGCGGGCGCAGTGCGCGCAGCAGAACATCGCCTCCTCGGTCTCCACGCCGTGGCCCAGGATCCGGCACCCGCAGTGCGCGCATTCGGGCGCCAGGGCGGCGGCCGCGCACTCGATGCAGTCGAACGTCGCGGTGTGCCCATCAGGACCCGTCACGGTGAACGCCTTGTCGTAGTCATTGCCGCAGGTATCGCAGATCGCCATGCCCGGCGGATGCCCGATCCCCGGACCGGCAAACCCGCCACCGGCGGTTAGGCTCATCGCCGTGCCCGATCCGATCCGCGTGCCCCCCAGCGCGCCGGCCCGGATCGTGGTCCTGGCTTCCGGTACCGGTTCCCTGCTGCAATCCCTGCTCAATGCCGCCGTCGGCGACTATCCGGCCCGCGTGGTGGCCGTCGTCACCGACCGCGACTGCCGCGCCGCAGCCATCGCCGCGGGCGCCGGAATCCCTGCGACCGCCGTCGCACTCGGCGACTATCCGGACCGCGGCGGCTGGGATGCGGCGATCACCGCCGCCACCGCGGCGCACCACCCTGATGTCGTCGTCTCGGCGGGGTTCATGAAGATCCTGGCACCGCAATTCCTGTCCCACTTCCCGGGCCGGGTGCTCAACACCCATCCCGCCCTGCTGCCGGCCTTCCCCGGCGCACACGCCGTACCCGACGCGCTCGACTACGGCGTCAAAGTCACCGGCTGCACCGTGCACGTGGTGGATACCGGGGTGGACACCGGACCGATCCTGGCTCAGCAGGCGGTCGAGGTGCTCGACGGCGACGACGAAAACACTTTGCACGAACGCATCAAGGTCATCGAACGTCGACTGCTGGTCGACGTGCTTGCCGCGATCGCGACACACGGTGTGAGGATCAGTGACAGAAAGGCGACCATAGGATGACTCCCGCATGACGGCGCACACCCTGATCGGTAAGAAGCCGATCCGGCGGGCACTGATCAGCGTGTATGACAAGAGCGGCCTGATCGCCCTTGCCCAGGGTCTGCACGAGGCCGGCGTCGACATCGTCTCCACCGGATCAACCGCCAAAACCATTGCCGACAAAGGCATTCCGGTGACGCCGGTGGAGTTCGTCACCGGTTTCCCCGAGGTGCTCGACGGCCGGGTCAAGACCCTGCACCCGCACATCCACGCCGGACTGCTCGCCGACACCCGCAACCCCGAGCACGTCGCCGCGCTGGAGAAGCTCAACATCGAGCCGTTCGATCTCGTGGTGGTCAACCTGTACCCGTTCAGCGAGACGGTGGACTCCGGCGCCGACGTCGACGAGTGCGTCGAGCAGATCGACATCGGCGGTCCGTCGATGGTGCGCGCGGCGGCCAAGAACCACGCCAGCGTGGCGGTGGTGGTCGACCCGCTCGGCTACGACGGTGTGCTGGCCGCGGTTCGCGGCGGCGGCTTCACCCTCGAGGAGCGAAAGAAGCTCGCATCGTTGGCGTTTCGGCACACCGCCGAGTACGACATCGCGGTCGCCAGCTGGATGGGCAGTCCACGCTGGCGCCCGAGGACGGAGACGCCCCGGACTTTCTGCCCCCGTGGCTCGGCCGCAGCTGGCGGCGCACCTCGCTGCTGCGCTACGGCGAGAACCCGCACCAGCAGGCCGCGCTCTACTGCGATGACGCCGGCTGGCCCGGTCTGGCGCAGGCGGAGCAGTTGCACGGAAAAGAGATGAGCTACAACAACTTCACCGACGCCGACGCGGCGTGGCGGGCGGCCTTCGACCACCAGCAGATGTGCGTCGCGATCATCAAGCACGCCAACCCATGCGGGATCGCGATCTCCTCGGTGTCGGTGGCGGACGCGCATCGCAAGGCTCACGAGTGCGATCCGCTGAGCGCGTTCGGCGGTGTGATCGCCGCCAACACCGAGGTCACCGTCGAGATGGCCGAGCAGGTGGCTGAGATCTTCACCGAGGTGATCATCGCCCCCGCCTACGCCGAGGGTGCGGTGGAGATCCTGGCCCGCAAGAAGAACATCCGGGTGCTGCTGGCCTCCGAACCGGCCATCGGGGGAGCCGAGATCCGCCAGATCGGCGGCGGCCTGCTGATGCAGGAGCGCGACGGCATCGACGCCCCCGGCGACGACCCCGGCGACCTGGACGCTGGCCGCCGGGACCCCGGCCGACCCGGCGACGCTGGCCGACCTGGCCTTCGCCTGGCGCACCTGCCGGGCGGTGAAGTCCAACGCGATCGTCATCGCCGCCGACGGTGCGACCGTGGGCGTCGGCATGGGGCAGGTCAACCGCGTCGATGCGGCCCGGCTGGCCGTGGAACGCGGCGGCGCAACGGGTGGCCGGTGCGGTGGCGGCGTCGGACGCCTTCTTCCCGTTCCCGGACGGACTGCAGGTGCTGACGGCGGCCGGAGTGAAAGCCGTCGTCCACCCCGGTGGTTCGGTGCGCGATGACGAGGTCACCGCGGCCGCCGCGGCGGCCGGCATCACGCTCTATCTCACCGGTGCCCGGCACTTCGCGCACTGAGCTGGAGGTGACCGTCGGGTGACGGACTGGGCGGCTGTGCGGACAACCACTCGACAGCAGTCGTAGCGTGGGGGGGTGACCGCACCCTCGAACCTGCCCCAGCACCCTCGGCGAACTGCGCGCCTCCGGCCACCGCGAGCGCAGCGTCAAGGAGGAAATCCGGGAGAATCTGCTGACCGCGCTGGCCGACGGAGACGACGTCTGGCCGGGCATCTTCGGCTTCGAGGACACCGTGCTGCCCCAGCTGGAGCGCGCGCTGATCGCCGGACACGACTTCGTGCTGCTCGGCGAGCGCGGCCAGGGCAAGACCCGGCTGCTGCGCTCGCTGACCAATCTGCTCGACGAGTGGACGCCGGTGATCGCCGGCGCCGAACTCGGCGAGCATCCCTACTCGCCGATCACGCCGGAGTCGATCCGGCGGGCCGCCGAACTCCGGCGACGACCTGCCGATCACCTGGCGGCACCGCAGCGAGCGCTACACCGAGAAGCTGGCCACCCCGGACACCAGCGTGGCCGACCTGGTCGGCGACATCGACCCGATCAAGGTGGCCGAGGGCCGCAGCCTCGGCGACCCGGAGACCATCGCCTACGGCCTGATCCCGCGGGCGCACCGCGGCATCGTCGCGGTCAACGAGCTGCCCGACCTCGCCGAGCGCATCCAGGTCGTCGATGCTCAACGTGATGGAGGAGCGCGACATCCAGGTCCGCGGCTACACGCTGCGGCTGCCGCTGGACGTGCTCGTCGTCGCCAGCGCCAACCCCGAGGACTACACCAACCGCGGCCGCATCATCACCCCGCTCAAGGACCGCTTCGGCGCCGAGATCCGCACCCACTACCCGCCGCGAACTCGACGCCGAGGTCGGCGTCATCAGCCAGGAGGCGCATCTGACCGCGGAGGTGCCGGAGTACCTGCTGCAGATCGTGGCCCGCTTCGCCCGGCTGCTGCGCGAGTCGCAGTCGGTCGACCAGCGCTCCGGGGTGTCGGCGCGGTTCGCCATCGCCGCCGCCGAGACGGTGGCCGCCTCGGCGCGTCACCGCGGCGCGATCCTCGGCGAGGAGGAGCCGGTGGCCCGGGTGGTCGATCTCGGCACGATCATCGACGTGCTGCGCGGCAAGCTGGAGTTCGAGTCCGGCGAGGAGGGCCGCGAGCAGGCGGTGCTCGAGCACCTGCTGCGCCGCGCCACCGCCGACACCGCGCAGCGCGCGCTCGGCGGCATCGACGTCGGTCCGCTGGTGACCGCGGTGGAGAACGCGACGGTGACCACCGGTGAGCAGGTCGTCGGCCAAGGACGTGCTCGCCGCGCTGCCCGACCTGCCGGTGATCGACGCCATCGCCGAGCGGCTCGGCGCCCGCAGCCGACGGCCAACGCGCCGCCGCGCTGGAGTTGGCGCTGGAGGCGCTGTACCTGGCCAAGAGGATCGACAAGATCACCGACGACGGCGAAACGGTCTATGGGTAAGGGCGGCAATGGCTAAGCACAGTCACGATCGCGCTACTCCGGCTACACCGGCGGTCCGGATCCGCTGGCGCCACCGGTCGATCTGCGCGAGGCGCTCGAGCAGATCGGCCAGGACGTCATGGAGGGCACGTCGCCGCGGCGTGCGCTGTCGGAGCTGCTGCGCCGCGGCACCCAGAACATGCGGGGCGCCGACAGGCTGGCCGCCGAGGCCAACCGGCGACGGCGGGAGCTGTTGCAGCGCAACAACCTCGACGGCACTTTGCAGGAGATCAAGAAGCTGCTCGACGAGGCGGTGCTCGCCGAGCGCAAGGAACTGGCGCGCGCGCTCGACGACGACGCCCGGTTCGCCGAGATGCAGATGGAGTCGCTGTCGCCGTCACCGGCCAAGGCGGTCCAGGAGCTGTCCGAGTACGACTGGCGCAGCGACGAGGCGAGGCAGAAGTACGAGCAGATCAAGGATCTGCTCGGCCGCGAGATGCTCGACCAGCGCTTCGCCGGGATGAAGCAGGCGCTGGAGAACGCCACCGACGAGGATCGCGCGGCGGTCAACGAGATGCTCGACGATCTCAACGACTTGCTGGACAAGCACGCCAAAGGTGAGGACACCGACGAGGACTTCAACGACTTCATGGACAAGCACGGCCAGTACTTCCCGGAGAATCCGCGCAACGTCGACGAGCTGCTGGACTCGCTGGCCCAGCGGGCGGCCGCCGCGCAGCGGTTCCGCAACAGCCTGTCCGCCGAGCAGCGCGCCGAGCTGGATGCGTTGGCGCAGCAGGCATTCGGCTCGCCGTCGCTGATGAAGGCGCTCGAACCGGCTGGACTCGAATCTGCGGCGGCCCGGCCCGGCGAGGACTGGAACGGCTCCTCGGAGTTCTCCGGCGAGAACCCGCTGGGCATGGGGGAGGGCGCTCAGGCGCTGGCCGATATCGCCGAGCTCGAGCAGCTCGCCGAGCAGCTCTCGCAGAGCTACGCCGGCGCGACCATGGACGACGTCGACCTCGACGCGCTGGCCCGCCAGCTCGGCGACCAGGCCGCCGTCGACGCCCGCACCCTGGCCGATCTGGAGCGCGCGCTGATGAACCAGGGCTTCCTGGACCGCGGCTCCGACGGGCAGTGGCGACTGTCGCCGAAGGCGATGCGCCAGCTCGGCCAGGCGGCGCTTCGCGATGTGGCGCAACAACTTTCGGGCCGCCACGGCGAGCGCGAGACCCGCCGCGCCGGGGCGGCCGGCGAGCTGACCGGCGCCACCCGGCCGTGGGAGTTCGGCGACACCGAGCCGTGGAACGTCACCCGCACGCTGACCAACGCCGTGCTGCGGCGGGCTGGAACACGAGCGACGGCCGAGGTCCGATTCGGATCACCGTCGACGACGTCGAGGTCGTCCGAGACCGAGACCCGCACCCAGGCGGTGGTGGCGCTGCTGGTGGATACGTCGTTCTCGATGGTGATGGAGAACCGCTGGCTGCCGATGAAGCGCACCGCGCTGGCGCTGCATCATCTGGTGAGCACCCGGTTCCGCTCCGACGCCCTGCAGATCATCGCCTTCGGTCGCTACGCGCGCACCGTGAGCGCGGCCGAGTTGACCGGCCTGGAGGGCGTCTACGAGCAGGGCACCAACCTGCACCACGCCCTGGCACTGGCCGGTCGGCACCTGCGCCGGCACCCGAACGCCCAGCCGGTGGTGCTGGTGGTCACCGACGGTGAGCCGACCGCGCACCTCGAGGACTTCGACGGCAGTGGCCGGGGTTCTTCGGTGTTCTTTGATTACCCGCCGCACCCGCGGACGATCGCGCACACCGTGCGCGGATTCGACGAGATCGCCCGGTTGGGCGCGCAGGTGACGATCTTCCGGCTCGGCGACGACCCCGGCCTGGCCCGGTTCATCGACCAGGTGGCACGCCGCGTGGAGGGCCGGGTGGTCGAACCCGACCTCGACGGCCTGGGCGCGGCGGTGGTCGGCGACTACCTGCGCTCCCGCCGCCGCCGCCGCTGAACCGGCAACCATCGGGGTTTCCGGCACGGCTGCGGACCGGTCATGCCGGGCGTCGCCGGGCGGAAGACAAGCGGACTTCGGCGGTTCTGGGTACCGTAATTGCTCGGTGTACCCCGCCGGTGTGATTACGTGCAGTTCAACCCGGTCGTGATGCCCGGTCGGGTTTGCTGGCGGCTAACCATCGTGGTTGGGCGAAAGCATTTCCGGCAGCGCCCGGCGCACCGGTCTGGCAAAGGTTTTGCTGCGCGGTCTGGCCTGAGAGCAAACTGAGAAGAACATGATGGTGGCCTGATGACATGTGAACAGCCGTCAAAAAATGCCAGTTGATCCGGCGTGATGGCCCGACCGCCGACCGTTGTCGAGGAAACCACTTTCTCCGTTCGATTTGCCGGATGGCAAACTCGGGCCTATCATTGCGACGGCCCTGCAGGATGGGCTGCAGCAAACCGACGTGTCCGCCCTCACAAGCGCGGACCGCACCGAAAAGGGGAACCCAGAACATGGCGACTCAGACTCGTCCCTTCCTGATGGCGGGAGCGGCGCTGGCAACTGCTGCCGCAGTCGTCGCCGCGTCACCCGGCTTGGCCCCCAGTGCCTCGATCGCGTCACCCAACGCGCTGTCGACCGCGGCGTACGAACTCACGACCTTCGCCGACGTCTTCACCATCCCGACGGACGTGTGGACCAACTTGCTGTTCGGGTCTCCGACCGCATCGGGCGACCCCTACAGCTACGGCGGTTTCGTCGGCCCGGACAACACCCCGCTTGCGGTGGAGCCGTGGGCCACCTACTGCAGCTACTCGTGCACGATCAGCGGTCCCTCCGGTGCCCTTTACCTGGGCTCTGGACGCCCTGGTGAACGGCACCGGCGGAGGCTGGGATGACCGCAACAACTGGGGTGTCGGGATCGTCAACTACCTATTCGAGCCCACTTTCGCCCGCGCTGTCGGCGGTGGCGGCAGCAACTTCACGATTCAGACCGGCACCGCGGGTCTGAGCGCGGCGACGGCTTACATACTGCAGGCCACCCTCGGCCAGGCCAGCCCGGTCCTGAGCACCTTCATCGAGGTGGCGTTCTACGGGCCGTACCTGCTGACCATCGCCTACGAGGATTTCCTGGCCTTCGCAGCCAGCGCGGTCAGCGGTGTCCCGGTCATCGGACCGTACCTCGCCGACAGCATCACCGCCTACGCGGGCGAACTTCCGGCACCCGGATCCACTCCGGAAGACCCGATTTTCTACCAGGCCGGCCTGTCCGGGATCCTGCAGTACTGGGTCAACACGCTCAGCGGCGGCACCATCCCGCCTCCGCAGAGTGCGGCCGCGGTTGCCGCTCCGTTGGCGGCCCGTGCCGCGGCCGCGGTCACCGAAGCCGTGACCGCTCCTGCTGCTGTTGAGGCCGTGGCCCCCACGGTGGACGCGGTGGAGGCGGCACCGGTTGAGGCCAGCGTCTCCGCGACCGACGCGTCGGCATCCGTTGACACCTCGGCGGCGGACGCCCCCGAGAGCGCTCCGGCGGAAGTGACGGCCCCCACGGCGGCCGACGTGAAGGCCGACGCCGCACCGGTCGACAGCGCGTCGAGCGCGGTGGCCGACGCCAGTGCCGACGGGACGGCCGACGCCACCTCGGAGGAGAGCTCCGCTCCGGCTCTGCTCCCTCGAAGGCGACCAGCAAGCGTCCGGTTCGTGACGCGATCGCGAAGGTCAACAAGGCCGTCACGTCCGCTGTCGACAGCGTGAAGGCCGGGGCCGCCAGCGCCCCGGCAGCGGCTGACGCCAGCTGACGCGATCAACAAACAACATCGGCCCCCTCCCTGACCGGAGGGGGCCGATGTTGTTTATGCGGGGCCTCGTTTTGTGCGGGCCGGCGTCAGCGCGATTCGCCGGCAGTGCGCTTGCGGCGCTTGACGCCCACACCGCCGAACAGTGAGAAGCCCTTGACCCTGACTTTCGGTGCGCCCGGCGTGCCCGCGCCCTGCGCCTCGTTGTCGAAGCCGCCCATGACGCCGTGGCCGTCGATCTCGACGTTGACCTCCGGTGGCAGCAGGATGGTCTGGCCGCCGAGAATCGAGTAGGCGTGGATCTCCACCTCCGAAGAGGTGAAGTCGGCGTAGCGCAGATCGACCACGCCGCCGCCGAACAAGGTGAACGTCGTCATCCGGCCCGGTATGTACCAGCGGCCGCGGCGCTCGAACCCGCTGAGGATGGCCAGCAGCATGGTCGACGGAGCCGGCTTGCTCTTGCCGCGCCGGTACTCCATGGCCTCGGGAAGATCGTCGGTGAGACGTTCGAGTTCGTCATACGTTGCGGCGGCGTAGGCCTTGGCGAGGCGATCCTCGAACTGCTCGAGCGTCAGCCGTCCGTGCGAGGCGGCCTCGGAGAGCAGTTGGGCGGCTTGGATCCGGTCATCGTCGGAAGCCTGATCGGACTGCGGCGTCGACTGAATCGGCATAGTGGTTCGAGCGTACGACTCCGCCGCGCATCGGTGAAACCCCGTTCACCGAACTGTCACATGCTCTCTTATGCGCTCACCCACCGCGGCGGTCGCTTCTCCAGAAAGGCGAGCATGCCTTCGCGAGCCTCCTCGGAGACGAACAACCCGGCTGATTCCTCGGCGAGGCGCGCCGCGTCACGGTCGAATCCGGCCAGCACCGCCGCGGTGGTCAGCGCCTTGGACGCCGCTAGGCCCTGCGGTGAGGCCGTGGCGAGGTCGGCGGCCACGCCCTCGACGGCAGCCGCGAGGTCATCGGTGGCCTCGGTGATGAGACCGATCTCGGCGGCCCGTTGCGCGGTGAACGTCTCCCCGGTCAGGTAGTAGCGGGCGGCGGCCCGGGGGGCCAGCTTGGGCAGCAGGGTAAGCGAGATGATGGCCGGCGCGACGCCGATGCGCGCCTCGGTCAGCGCGAAGGTGGATCGCGGTCCGGCGATGGCGATGTCGCATGCACCCACCAGTCCCATCCCGCCGGCGCGCACATGGCCGTCGACAGCTGCGATCACCGGCTTGGGACATTCCACGATCGCTCGCAGCAGCGCGGCCAGTTCCCGCGCACGCGCCGCGGCCGCGCTCTGGGCGTCGCCGGCGGTGGCTTGCGACAGGTCGGCGCCGGCGCAGAACGTCCCGCCGGTGTGACTGAGCACCACTGTGCGCACCGCCGCGTCGTCGGCTGCTCGGCGCAGGCCGTCGTGCAGTTGCTGCACCAGGGCTGCGGACAGCGCGTTGCGGTTGTGCGGGGAGTCCAGGGTGAGCCGGGCGATCGGTCCCGCGGCCTCGTAGCCGACTAGCACGTCACTCATCAGTAGGACCGCGGCAGGCCCAGTGAGGTCTGGGCGATGAAGTTGAGCACCATCTCCCGGCTCACCGGCGCGATGCGCGACAGCCGGGAGGCCACCAGCATCGCGGCCACCCCGTACTCCTGGGACAGGCCGTTGCCGCCGAGCGACTGCACCGCCTGGTCGACCGCCCTCGTCGAGGCCTCTCCGGCCGCGTACTTGGCCATGTTCGCCGCCTCCGCGGCGGCGGTGTCGTCGCCCGCGTCGTAGAGGGTGGCCGACTTCTGCATCATCAGCTTGGCCAGTTCGAGCTCGATGTGGTTCTGCGCCAACGGATGTGCGATGCCCTGATGCGCGCCGATCGGGGTCTTCCACACCTGCCGGGTCTTGACGTAGTCACATGCCTTCTCCAAAGCGAACCGGCCCATCCCCACCGCGCTGGCCGCGCCCATGATCCGCTCGGGATTGAGGCCGGCGAACAGCTGGGCCAGCGCGGCGTCCTCGTCGCCGACCAGTGCATCGGCCGGCAGCCGGACATCGTCGAGGAAGACCTGGAACTGACTCTCCGGTGCGACGAGTTCCATCGGGATCTTGGTGAAGGTGAATCCCGGCGCATCGGTGGGCACGATGAACAGCGCGGGACGCAGGTTGCCGGTCTTGCGCTCCTCGGTGCGGCCCACCACGAGCACGGCCTGGGACTGGTCGACGCCGGAGATCCACACCTTCTGACCCGAGAGCACCCAGTCGCTGCCGTCGCGCCGGGCGGTGGTGGTGATGCGGTGCGAGTTGGATCCGGCGTCGGGCTCGGTGATGGCGAAGGCCATCGTGATCGAGCCGTCGGCGATCCCCGGCACCCACCGCCGCTTCTGCTCCTCGGTGCCGTACTTAGCGATGATCGTGCCGTTGATTGCCGGGGAGACCACCGTCATCAGCAGCGGGCACCCCGCGGCCGAGAGCTCCTCCATCACCATCGACAGCTCGTACATACCGGCACCACCGCCGCCGAGCTCCTCAGGCAAGTTGACCCCGATGAAGCCGAGTTCTCCTGCCTCGCGCCACAATTCATCGGTGTGCTGGCCGGAACGGGCCTTCTCCAGGAAGTAGTCCTGACCGTATTTCGCCGCCAGCGCGGCAACGGATGTGCGCAGCGCCTGGCGTTCCGGGCTCTCGATGAAACTGGTATCGGTGGTGTTGCGTTCGGTTGTGATGCTCATGTCATTCTCCTTCGTCGGCACTTTCCACCCGGGCAAGTACGGTTCCCACCTCGACCTGCTGGCCGACGGTCACGTCCAGTTGGGTCAGCACACCGTCGGCGGGGGCGGTGATGGTGTGCTCCATCTTCATCGCCTCCAGCCACACCAGTGGCTGGCCGGCCGACACCGTGTCGCCCAGCGCCGCGCCCAGCCGGATCACCGAACCCGGCATCGGGGCCAGCAGTGAGCCCTGCTGCACCGCCGAATCCGGATCCGGGAACGCCGACACCGCGGTGAACGCCACAGCGCCCAGGGGCGAGTCGACGTAGACCTGGTCGAAGTAGTGCGCGACGGCGAACGCGGTCGCGACGCCGTGCTCGGCGAGCACCACCTCGGCGGGCGTCGCCGATACCAGCGTGACGCCGGCGTCGTCGGGAAGCGTCAGTCCGGTGCGGGTGAACCGGTAGGAGACGCGGTGATCGGTGCCACCGGAATCCCGGAACGTCTTGTGCTGGTCGCCCGAGACGACGTTGCGCCAGCCGCTGGGCAGGCCGCCGAGCACACGGGCGCCGGCGCGGTTGGCCGCGGCGTCGGCCAGCGCGGCGGCGATCGCCGACAGCCGCACCGCGCGCGCGTCGGCCAGTGGGGTGGCCAACGCATCCAGGCCGTGGGTGTCGAAGAACGCCGTGTCGGTGGCGCCGGAAGGAACGCGGGGTGCCGCAGGACATTGACCAGCAGGTCGCGGTTGGTGCCGCAGGCCGTGCAGCGACGTCCGGGCCAGCGCGTCGGCGAGCACCGCAGCGGCCCGGGCCCGCGTCGGCGCGTAGGAGATGACCTTGGCCAGCATCGGGTCGTAGTGGATCGACACCACCGAGCCGTCGACGATGCCGGAGTCCAGCCGGATTCCCGTGTCGGTTCAGCGGCCCGAATTGCGTGGCCACCCCGGGCACCTCGAAGCGGTGGACGGGTCCGGCCTGGGGCTGCCAGCCGCGGGCGGGGTCCTCGGCGTAGAGGCGGGCCTCGATGGAGTACCCGCGTGGACGGCGGGGTGTCGGCGGGGAGCCTCTCGCCGTCGGCGACGGCCAGTTGCAGTTCGACCAGGTCCAGGCCGGTGGTCAACTCGGTGACCGGGTGCTCGACCTGCAGGCGGGTGTTCATCTCCAGGAAGAAGAACTCACCGTCGTCGTCGGCGAGGAACTCGACGGTGCCCGCGCCGGTGTAACCGATCGCCTGCGCGGCCAGGCGGGCGGCGATCGAACAGCCGCTCGCGCATGCCCGGGATCCGCTCCACCAGCGGGGACGGCGCCTCCTCGATGATCTTCTGGTGGCGGCGCTGGATCGAGCACTCGCGTTCGCCGACCGCCCACACCGTGCCGTGCCGATCGGCCATCACCTGAACCTCGACATGGTGGCCGCGCGGCAGGTAGCGCTCGCAGAACACCGTCGGGTCGCCGAACGCCGACTGCGCCTCCCGCCGCGCGGCCGCCACCTGCGCGGGCAGGTCGGCCAGGTCGTCGACCACCCGCATGCCGCGGCCGCCGCCGCCGGCGGACGCCTTGACCAGCACCGGCAACTGCGCGGCGGCCACGGTGTCGGGGTCCAGCTCGTCGAGCACCGGCACCCCGGCGGCGGCCATCATCTTCTTGGCTTCGATCTTGGACCCCATCGCGCTGACCGCGGCTACCGGCGGCGGTCCGATCCAGGTCAGTCCGGCGTCGATCACCGCGCGCGGCGAAATCGGCGTTCTCCGAGAGGAATCCGTAGCCGGGGTGGATGGCGTCGGCGCCTGCGGCAGCGCGCGGCGTCGATCGATCTCCGCGCCGTCGAGGTAGCTGTCGATCCAGCGCACCCGGGCGTCGGCCTCGCGCACGTGCGGGGAGGCGGCGTCGTGGTCGGTGTAGACGGCGACGGTGCCGATGCCGAGGCGACGGCAGGTGGCGAAGACACGGCGGGCGATCTCGCCGCGGTTGGCGACCAGAACTCGAGTGATCATGCGCCTCGCTCTTCGCGCACCGCTCATCGCTCACATCCGGAAGACGCCGAAGTTCGACGTCCCCTCGATTCGGGCCGTTGGCGATGGCGGACAGGCACATTCCCAGCACCGTGCGGGTGTCGCGCGGGTCGATGACGCCGTCGTCGTAGAGCCGGCCGGACAGGAACATCGGCAGCGACTCGGCCTCGATCTGCGCCTCGACCGCCGCGCGCAGGGCGGCGTCGGCGTCCTCGTCGACGGTGCTGCCCGCGGGCTTCGGTCGCGGCCCGGTTGACGATCGACAGCACGCCGGCCAGCTGGGCGCCGCCCATCACGGCGGACTTCGCGCTCGGCCAGGCGAACAGGAACCGCGGGTCGTAGGCCCGCCCGCACATGCCGTAGTGGCCCGGCGCCGTAGGAGGCGCCGATCAGCAGCGAGATGTGCGGCACGGTCGAGTTGGACACGGCGTTGATCATCATCGCGCCGTGCTTGATCATCCCGCCTTCCTCGTAGTCCTTGCCGACCATGTAGCCGGTGGTGTTGTGCAGGAACAGCAGCGGGGTGTTGGACCGGTTGGCCAGCTGGATGAACTGGGTGGCCTTCTGCGATTCCTCGCTGAACAGCACACCGCGGGCGTTGGCCAGGATGCCGATCGGATAGCCGTGCAGCGTCGGCCCAGCCGGTGACCAGCGACGCCGCCGTAGAGCGGCTTGAACTCGTCGAAGTCCGAGCCGTCGACGATGCGGGCGATCACCTCGCGCGGGTCGAACGGGATGCGCAGATCGGCGGGCACGATGCCGAGCAGTTCGTCGGCGTCGGCAGCCGGCTCGATGACCGGCCGCGGGCGCGGGCCCGTGCTTGCGCCAGTTCAGCCGGGCGACGATGCGGCGGCCGATGCGGATCGCGTCGAGTTCGTCGACGGCGAAGTAGTCGGCCAGACCGGAGGTGCGGGCGTGCATCTCGGCGCCGCCGAGCGACTCGTCGTCGGACTCCTCGCCGGTGGCCATCTTCACCAGCGGCGGCCCGGCCAGGAACACCTTCGAGCGCTCCTTGATCATCACCACGTGGTCGGACATGCCGGGGATGTAGGCGCCGCCGGCGGTGGAGTTGCCGAACACCAGCGCGATGGTCGGGATGCCGGCCGCCGACAGCCGGGTCAGGTCGCGGAACATCTGCCCGCCCGGGATGAAGATCTCCTTCTGGGTGGGCAGGTCGGCGCCGCCGGACTCGACCAGGGAGATCAGCGGCAGCCGGTTCTCCATCGCGATCTGGTTGGCGCGCAGGATCTTCTTCAGCGTCCACGGATTGCAGGTGCCGCCCTTGACGGTCGGGTCGTTGGCGACCAGCATGCACTCGACGCCCTCGACCACGCCGATGCCGGTGACCACGCTGGCGCCGACCTGGAAGTCGGTGCCGTAGGCGGCCAGCGGGCACAGCTCCAGGAACGGCGAGTCGGCGTCGACCAGCAGCTCGATGCGTTCGCGGGCGGTCAGCTTGCCGCGGGCGTGGTGGCGCTCGACGTACTTCGGCGCCGCCGCCGGCCAGCGCCTTGGCCAGCTCGGCGTCGAGTTCGGCGAGTTTGGCCGTCCATCGCCTCGGCCGCCTCGCGGTAGGCCGGCGAGTGCGGGTCGAGCGCGACTGCGCAGCGCCGTCATGCCTGGTAGCCCAGCGTCTTGGCGGCCAGCGCGGTCATGATCTCGGTGGTGCCGCCGCCGATGCCGAGGATCCGCATGTCGCGGTACTGGCGTTCGATCTCGGACTCGGCCATGTAGCCCATGCCGCCGAAGAGTTGCACGGCCTGGTTGGCCACCCACTCGCCGGCCTCGACGGCGGTGTTCTTGGCGAAGCACACCTCGGCGATCAGGTTCGTGCTCGCCCGGCCAAGCTGCCGCTCGACCACGTTGCGGGAGTACACCCGCGCGACGTCGATGCGCCGCGCCATCTCGGCCAGCGTGTTCTGCACGCTCTGCCGGGCGATCAGCGGCTTGCCGAACGTCTCGCGGTCGCGGCACCACTCCACGGTGAGGTCCAGGCAGCGCTGCGCACTCGAATACGCCTGCACCGCAAGGCCGATCCGCTCGGAGACGAAGGCCTGCGCGATCTGCAGGAAGCCGGTGTTCTCCGCGCCGACCAGGTTCTCGGCCGGCACCCGGACGTCGGTGAAGGACAGTTCGGCGGTGTCGGAGGACCGCCAGCCCATCTTGGCCAGCTTGCGGCTGACCTCGAAACCCGGGCGTGCCCTTCTCGATGACGAGCATGCGAGATACCCGCCGCGCCCGGGCCGCCGGTGCGCACGGCGGTCACCACGTAGTCGCCGCGCACCGCCGAGGTGATGTAGGTCTTGGAGCCGTTGACGACGTAGTGGTCGCCGTCGCGCACCGCGGTGGTGCGCAGGTGCCCGACATCGGAGCCGCCGCCGGGTTCGGTGATCGCCAGCGAGCCGATCATCTCGCCGCGCAGGGTGGGCTTGACGAACGTCTCGATCAGCCGCGCGTCGCCGGAGGCGATCATGTGCGGCACCGCGATGCCGACGGTGAACAGCGAGGCGAACACCCCGCCGGGAACCCCGGACTCGTGCAGTTCCTCGCAGATGATCGCCACATCGGCCGCGTCGCCGCCCTCGCCGCCGACCGTCCTCGGGGAAGCCGACGCCGAGCAGGCCGGCCTGCGCGGCGCCTTGCGGCTGCAGGTCGCGGGGCAGCTCGCCGGCCTGCTCCCACTCGTCGACGTGCGGCAGGATCTCGCGTTCGGCGAAGGCGCGCACCGTCTTTCGCAGTTGCTGTACGTTCGGGTGTGGTCCAGATGCTCGCGCGACTCACAGCAGGATCTCCTCCGGTATGTCGATGTGACGGCTGCGCAGCCATTCGCCCAGGCCCTTGGCCTGCGGGTCGAACCGCGCCTGATAGGCGACGCCCTTGCCGAGGATGCCGTCGATGACGAAGTTCACCGCGCGCAGATTGGGCAGCAGGTGGCGGGTGATCGGCAGATCCTTCGTCTCCGGCAGCAATTCGCGCAGCCCGATCGACGGTCAGGGTGTTGGCCAGCCAGCGCCACTGCGTCGCTCGGTGCGCACCCACACGCCGATGTTGGCGCCGCCGCCCTTGTCGCCGCTGCGGGCGCCGGCGATCGTGCCCAGCGGCACCCGCCGGGTCGGTCCGGCGGGCAGCGGTTCGGGCAGCGCGGCGGTCGTCGGCGGCGGCCAAGTGCCAGGGTCTCGGTGGCCGGCGGGATCGGCGACCCGGGTGCCGTCGGCGTGCACGGCGACATGCTGGCACCTCGGCGGCCGCGCACGTAGCCGGGGGTGAACACCCCGTAGACCTGGCCGTCGTCCGGGCGGGGCGGTGGTGGTGAAACCCGGGATAGCTGGCGAGCGCGAGTTCGACTGCGGCCGAGGAGAATTGGCGGCCCACGGTGTTCGGGTCGGGGTCGCGCACCACGCAGTGTCAGCAGCGCGCTGGCGGTCTGCTTCGGTGTCGGCGTCGGCGTGGTCGGTGCGCGCCAGCGTCCAGTCCAGCTCGGCCGGCTTGACGGTCAGTGCGGCTTCCAGCTGGCTGCGCACCAGGTCGGCCTTGGCGTCGATGTCCAGACCGGTCAGCACGAAGGTCGCCGCGTTGCGGAAGCCGCCGATGCTGTTGAGCGACACCTTCAGCGTCGGCGGCGGCGGTTCGCCGCGCACCCCGCTGATCCGCACCCGGTCGGGGCCGTCGTCGCGACAGCTCGATGGTGTCGAACCGCGGCGGTCACGTCGGGGTTGGCGTAGCGCGCGCCGCTGATCTCGTAGAGCAGCTGCGCGGTGACGGTGCCGACGCTGACCTGCCCGCCGGTGCCGGGGTGCTTGGTGATCACCGAGGAGCCGTCGTCGTAGATCTCGGCGAGCGGGAAGCCGGCGTGAGCCGAGGTCGGCGATCTCGGTGAAGAAGGAGTAGTTGCCGCCGGTGGCCTGCGTGCCGCATTCGATGACGTGGCCCGGCCACCACCGCGCCGGCGAGCCGGTCGTAGTCGTCGCGGCCCCAGCCGAAGTGCGCGGCGGCCGGGCCCGACGATCACCGAGGCGTCGGTGACCCGGCCGGTGACGACGACGTCGGCCCCGGCGTTCAGGCAGTCGACGATGCCCCAGGCGCCGAGGTAGGCGTTGGCGGTCAGCAGCGCGCAGTCGCCGAGCCCGCAGCTCGAGCCCGGCCGCGGCGCGAGCAGGTCGTCGCCCTCGACGTGGGCGACGGTGGCCGCGAGGCCGAGCCGCTCGGCCAGCGCGCGCACCGCCGTCGGCCAGACCGGCCGGGTTGAGTCCGCCGGCGTTGGCGACGATCCGCACGCCGTTGTCCAGGGCCAGGCCCAGGCACTCCTCGAGCTGGGTGCAGGAAGGTCTTGGCGTAGCCGCGGTCGGGGCTCTTCACCCGGTCGCGGCCGAGGATCAGCATGGTCAGCTCGGCCAGGTAGTCGCCGGTCAGGTAGTCCAGGTCGCCGCCGGTGAGCATCTCGCGCATCGCCGACATGCCGGTCGCCGTAGAAGCCCGAGCAGTTGCCGATCCGGACCGGCAGTCACGCGCTCTCCCGATCGTCCGACCGTCGACTGCCAACCAACCGGTAGGTCACGGTCGCGTCTCGAGCTGGCGCAACCAGACCGCGTCAGGGTTACCGCCGCCGTCCCACGTTTTGGAGCCTAAGGCAGTCCACGGGCGGCTATCCTGATGAGCAACTTGCCGACGCGCTGGCCGCGCTGCAGACGTGCGCGGCAGCACCCTCACAGAGGAGATCGCCCGACCATGGCTGTGCCCAAGCGCCGGATGTCGCGCTCGAACACCCGTAGTCGGCGTGCGCAGTGGAAGACCGAGGCCACCGGACTGGTCGACCGTCTCCGTCGCCGGCCGCCAGCACAAGGTGCCGCGTCGCCTGCTCAAGGCCGCCCGCCTCGGCCTCATCGATCTCGACAAGCGCTGACGCTCCCGAACGCCGCACCGTGCGGCGCGCCTCTCAGGCCACTCTCAGGTCGATGGGTTGACACTGGTGCCCGTGCGAATTCTTGTCGTCGACGACGATCGCGCGGTGCGCGAGTCCCTGCGCCGTTCCCTTGTCCTTCAACGGCTACTCCGTCGACCTGGCCGCAGGACGGTGTCGAGGCGCTCGACGCGATCGCCAACGAACGGCCCGACGCCGTCGTCCTCGACGTGATGATGCCGCGGCTGGACGGCCTGGAAGTGTGCCGTCAGCTGCGCAGCACCGGCGATGACCTGCCGATCCTGGTGCTCACCGCCCGCGACTCGGTGTCCGAGCGGGTCGCCGGCCTCGACGCCGGCGCCGACGACTACCTGCCCAAGCCGTTCGCGCTCGAGGAACTGCTGGCCCGGATGCGGGCGCTGCTGCGTCGCACCAGCCCCGAAGAGTCGCACTGAGATCGCCAGCGATGACGTTCGCGGACCTGACGCTGGACCCGGTGACCCGCGAGGTGCACCCGCGGCGAAGCGGCCGATCAGCCTGACCCGCACCGAGTTCGCGCTGCTGGAGATGCTGATCGCCAATCCGCGCCGGGTGCTGACCCGCAGCCGCATTCTCGAGGAGGTGTGGGGTTTCGACTTCCCGACCTCGGGCAATGCGCTGGAGGTGTACGTCGGCTATCTGCGCCGGAAGACCGAAGCCGAAGGAGAGCCGCGGCTGATCCACACCGTGCGCGGTGTGGGTTATGTGCTGCGTGAGACACCCCCCTGATGTCCCGTTGGAAGCAGCGCCGTGCGCAAGCGATGCGGGTCCCTGAGCGAGCCGCCAGCATCGTTGTCGCTGCGTTGGCGGGTGATGCTGCTGGCCATGTCGATGGTGGCGATGGTCGTGGTGCTGATGGCGGTCGCGGTGTACGCGGTCGTGTCCGCGGCGCTCTACACCGACATCGACAACCAGCTGCAGAGCCGGGCCCAGCTGCTGATCGCCAGCGGGTCGCTGGCCGCCGACCCCGGCAAGGCCATCGAGGGAACCGCGTACTCCGACGTCAACGCGATGCTGGTCAATCCCGGCCGCTCCATCTACACCGCCAATCAGCAGGGGCAGACGCTGCCGGTCGGGCAGCCGGAGAAGGCCGTGATCCGCGGTGAGCTGTTCATGTCCCGGCGCACCGTCGACGACCAGCGGGTGCTGGCGGTCCATCTGCCCAACGGCAGCTCGCTGCTGATCTCCAAGAGTCTGGCAGCCCACCAACGCGGTGATGACCAAACTGCAAATGGGTGCTGCTCGCGGTCGGCGGGATCGGGGTGGTGATCGCCGCGATCGCCGGCGGCATGGTCGCGCGGACCGGTCTGCGACCGGTCGGCCGGCTCACCGAGGCCGCCGAACGGGTGGCGCGCACCGACGATCTGCGACCCATCCCGGTGTTCGGCAGCGACGAACTGGCCCGGCTCACCGAGGCGTTCAACATGATGCTGCGCGCACTGGCGGAGTCCCGGGACCGGCAGGCGCGCCTGGTGGCCGACGCGGGCCACGAACTGCGAACCCCGCTGACGTCGCTGCGCACCAACGTCGAGCTGCTGATGGCCTCCAGCAGCCCGGGGCACCACGGATCCCGGAGAGCGAGATGGCTCGGAGTTGCGCTACCGACGTCATCGGCCAGATCGAGGAATTGTCGACTCTGGTCGGCGATCTGGTGGATCTGACCCGGGAGGACAACGCCCACGGCACCTCCCTGGAAGACAGTCGACATGAGCGAGGTCATCGACCGCAGTCTTGAGCGGGTTCGCCGTCGGCGCAATGACATTCACTTCGACGTGGACGTCGTGGGCTGGGAGGTGCTACGGCGATGCTGCCGGCCTGTCCCGTGCCGTGCTGAACCTTCTGGACAACGCCGCGAAGTGGAGCCCATCCGGCGGTACCGTAGGTCTTCATCTGCGCCAGGTGGATTCGGCGCACGCCGAACTGGTGGTGTCCGATCAGGGTCCGGGAATCCCCGCCGATGAACGGGGTCTGGTGTTCGAGCGCTTCTACCGGTCCACCTCCGCGCGGGCGATGCCCGGATCGGGGCTCGGGTTGGCGATCGTCAAGCAGGTCGTGGTCAAACACGGCGGGATGATCCGCATCGGGGAGACCGTGCCGGACGGCGATCCGCCCGGTACCTCGTTCTTCGTGTTGCTGCCCGGGCGGCCGGTGCCGTCGACATTCCGGCATTCGTCCGCCCACAGCGAAATGCACGGCATGAACGGCGAGGTGAACGGCATCGGCGGGAACCCGTCGGCCGTCCCGAGTGTTATCTCAGTGGATTCTCAGTAGTAACGGGCAAAATAGATCCCTGACGAGGCGCTTTTCGGCGCCTCTTTTTCGAGAAAGAGCCACAGCAGACCATGACAGACGACCCCAGGTACTCCCCGCCGCAACAGCCCGGCCACGCGCCGACTCAGCAAGCGGCCCAGGGCTACCCGCAGGCCGGCTATCAACAGCCCTATGACTGGCGCTATGCGACGGCCGGTCAACCCGGTGCCGGGCCGTACGGCCACGAGTACGGCCCCGGCTATCCCGGCGCGAACCCCGCACCGCGCCGCCGGTCGCGCACGGCGGCGCTGACCGCCGGTGCGCTGGCTATCGCCGCCGTCTCGGCCGGTATGGGCGGCCTGGTCGCGACGATGGCCGCACCGGATGGGGGGATGGTCACCACGATCACCTCCGCGGCGCCCAACGGCCGTAGTGTGCCGGTCGCGAACGCGCCGATCGGCTCGGTCGAGCAGGTGGCCGCCAAGGTGGTGCCCAGCGTGGTGAAACTCGAGACCAAGATGGGCCGGCAGTCCGAGGAGGGCTCGGGCATCGTGCTGTCCGCGGACGGCTTGATCCTCACGAACAGTCACGTCGTGTCGGCGGCGAAAGCCCCCAAGCCCGGCGCCCCCGGCTTGCCCGGTTTGCCCGGCGCACCCGGACTCCCGGGCCGGCCGGGCGCTCCCGGCGCCCCCGGACAAGGCGGACAGGGCGGACAGGGCGGCCCCGGTGGGCTGCCCGGTGTCCCGGGACTGCCTGCGGGTGCCGTCACCACCACGGTGACCTTCGCCGACGGGCGCACCGCACCGTTCACCGTCATCGGCACCGACCCCGCCACCGATATCGCGGTTGTCCGCGCCGAGGGCGTCTCGGGCCTCACCCCGATCACCCTCGGCTCCTCGGCCGACCTGCGCGTCGGACAGGACGTGGTGGCGGTCGGCTCGCCGCTCGGACTGGAGGGCACCGTCACCACGGGCATCGTCAGCGCGCTGAATCGCCCGGTCTCAGCGGGCGGTGACGCCAACAACCAGAACACCGTGCTGGACGCCATTCAGACCGACGCGGCGATCAACCCGGGCAACTCCGGTGGCGCCCTGGTCAATATGGCCGGTGAACTCGTCGGCGTGAACTCCGCGATCGCGACCCTTGGCGGCGACTCCCCGGATGCCCAAAGTGGTTCTATCGGTTTGGGTTTCGCGATCCCCGTGGATCAGGCCAAGCGGATCGCCGACGAGCTGGTGAGCTCCGGTACCGCGTCGCACGCTTCGCTGGGCGTGCAGGTGAGCAATGACGTGACCACCCACGGCGCCAAGATCGTCGATGTGGTCAAGGGCGGCGCCGCCGCGAACGCCGGACTTCCCAGCGGCGTTGTGGTGACCAAGGTCGACGACCGGGTGATCGGCAGCGCCAACGCTCTGGTTGCCGCGGTTCGGTCCCGCGCACCGGGGGAGAAGCTCACGTTGACCTATCTCGACACCGCAGGGGCAAGCAAGACCGTGCAGGTGACCCTGGGGAAGGCCGACCAGTGATCCGGCTGGTCACCGAGACGGGCTCCGGTGGGGGCGACACCCCCTCGCAGCCGTCATCCCCCGGATATACGGTGACAACCATGGAACAACCCGATGGGCCCGTGGGGCGCGCGCTGGTTGTGGTGGTCGATGACCGGCAGGCCCGCGGTGTCGCGGAGGACCACAGCGGACCGTTGGTCACCGAACTGCTCACCGAGGCGGGTTTCCTGGTGGATGGCGTGGTGGTGGTGTCGGCCGACGAGGTCGAGATCCGCAACGCCCTCAACACCGCCGTGATCGGCGGTGTCGACCTGGTGGTCTCCGTCGGCGGGACGGGTGTCACCCCACGCGACGTCACTCCCGAGGCCACCCGGACCATCCTCGATCGCGAGGTGCCCGGCATCGCCGAGGCACTGCGCTCATCGGGCCTGGCGGCGGGCAGCCTCGACGCGGGCCTGTCCCGTGGCCTGGCCGGAATCTCCGGCAGCACCCTGGTGGTCAATATCGCCGGATCCCGGTCGGCGGTCCGTGACGGCATGGCCACGCTGTGCCCGATGGCCGCTCAGGTGATCTCCGAGCTGTCCAGCCTGGAACTGTGAGGCCCGCCGGCCGCCCGGATTTTGCGGCTGTGACGTGCGCAAAGACCTCTAATGTGACCTTCGTCACAAGCTGGGTCGGATAGATGTCTGGCGGGCGCGTGGATAAGCCGACAGTCGACGACGTCTTCGGTAACGAACTTCCGCAGGAGTCATCCGACGAACGCGAACCCGGCTCCGCCCGCGACAGTGATGACTGGCTGCGCGATAACGTTCCGCCCCACCACAATTGAGCTCGTGCCGCGGCATCGTCCGGCACTGTCGACACGCAGTCCCATCCTAGGTTTTCTGCTCCCCGGCTCGGGCCGCGGCATGTGCTGAGCAGCCCGCTGACCTGCCTCGTATCCCGTGCCGGCCGAGCTCCCGGAATAGGACCGGACGTCCGCTTTCGTGTTCGCGTTGCCCAGTCGTTGCGGTACCGATATCTTCTGCGAGGAAGAACAAAAGGGGACGTCATGACCGCCAGCGCCGGCGGCCACTGGCGAAGTGATTCAAATTTGGATCGCTGTCGACACAAAGTTTAGGGAGACCATGAAGGTTTTCAGTCGTGTTCTGGTGGCGCTGACTGCTGCTGTGGCCGGGTTGGTGGTTGCGGCTCCGGCGCACGCGGTGCTGGATAACCAGCAGAGTCTGGTCGACGGCGGTGGCCGGACGATGACGATTCAGCAGTGGGACACCTTCCTCGGTGGGGTGGCGGCGTTGGATCGCAACCGGTTGACCCGGGAGTGGTTCCATTCGGGCAAGGCGATGTACTCGGTGGCCGGTCCGGGCGCTGATGAGTTCGCCGGCACCCTGGAGTTGGGTTATCAGGTGGGGTTCCCGTGGTCGTTGGGGGTGGGGATCAACTTCTCCTACACCACGCCGAACATCCTGCTCGATGACGTGTCCTTGTCCCCGCTGGCGTTCGACCCGATCGGCTCGGTGATCACCCCGAACCTGTTCCCCGGTGTCTCGATCAGCTCGGATCTGGGCAACGGCCCGGGCATCCAGGAGGTCGCGACGTTCTCGGTGGACGTGGAGGGCCCGGAGGGCTCGGTCGCGGTGGCCAACGCCCATGGCACGGTCACCGGTGCCGCGGGCGGGGTGAAGCTGCGCCCCTTCGCCCGGCTGATCTCCAAGGCCGGTGACTCCGTCACCACCTACGGCGAACCCTGGAACATGAACTAGGTTCCATCAACGAAGAACGGCCCCCGGCATTGCCGGGGGCCGTTCTCGTCTGCGCCTCACTCTTCGCGCGAGCCTTCACTCCTCACCCTCGCGCGAGATCGACCCCAGGGCTGCGATCGGGATCCGATTAGCGACCCTGGGGTCGATCTGGCGGAGGTGGTGCCGCTATTCACTCAGCGTGAAGTCGCCGGCACGCGGGCCCGGCGAGGTGTCCTTTCCGCCGATGGCGTCGCGGATCTCGGTCAGCAGACGCACCTGGGTGTCATCAGCCGACTCGGCCTCACCCTTGGCGCGAATCTTGCTATAGGGCAGGACCACCAGGAAGTAGACCACCGCCGCGACCAGAGCGAAATTGATGAATGCCGATAACAGGACGTTGAGGTCGATGGTCTGGCCGCCGCCGATATTGATCTGCAGCGCGCTGACCGAGGCGTCCTTGCCGACGCCGATGCGATCGATCAGCGGGGTGATGATGCTGTCGGTGAACTTGGTGACCAGCCCGGTGAACGCGGTCCCGATCACCACCGCGACGGCCAGGTCGACGATATTGCCGCGGGAGAGGAACTCCCGGAATCCCTTCAACACAACTGTGCCTTTCTTTGCCCGATTTGCCTGACGGCTCCGAAAGCCTAGCGCAGCAGGCCGATCAGGCCGGTCGGGAAAGTTCCCCGTTCAATGAAGTGTCAGAGTCACCGTCTGCACCAGGCTCGCACCGGCTACTGCCGTGGCGGCCGCGGCGGGCAGGGCCACCAGCACCACCCGGTCCGCACCGTGCCCGGCGGCGGCCGCGGAGACCAGAATCACCACGGCGCCGGTGGCCAGCATCCGGGGCCGCGCCCCGGCCTCGGCGGCCGGTGCGCCCAGCACGTCCACGACGTCGCCGGGGCGGATGACGTCCAGCACGGCGACGTCGGCCAGGTGCAGGGGAACCATCCGCGCGTCCGGTCCGACGCTCATCCCCGCCAGTCGCGACCCCAGCACGCGGGCGTCGGTGAGGATCTCACCGCGCCGCGCCGGCCCGGCGAGTGTCGAGCCCACCAGTGCGTCCAGGTTCGTCAGCGCTCCGTCGGGAAGTGTTGCCACAGAATGCTTCTGCAGCTCAGCGTCCTCGGCGCGCAGTGCGGTTCCCGGGCGCAGGTCGGTCGCCGCGACCGCGACATCGACGTAGGTTCCGGCCGGGTCGGGCCGTAGCGCCGATGCCGCTGCCAGCACCACCAGCAAGCCCGCGGCGATGCGGCGGGCCAGGACCGTGCGGGCGAAATCGGGGCGCAGTGCCGCCGAAAGACGTTCGGGGAGCGTGGGATTGAGCGAGTTGGGATTGGGCGACCTGGGATTGAACAACCCATGCATGCCATCACCGTAGGGAGGCCGCCGTCGGCGGGCGTGCGCCCAGCTAGCGCCCTGTGGATAACGGCTAGCTGGAACCGGCCGCCGCGGGGGCAGGGGAGCTACTCGAACCTCCGGAGCTCTCGGACTTCGAGGCCCCCGACGTGGAAGACGACGAAGAAGTGCTCGACGCCGAATCGGCGGACTTTTCGGACTTGTCGGCTTTCGGCGCCGCCACGTCCGCGCTCGATGCCGACGAACTCTTCTGCGGCTCGCGGCTATCGGTGCGGTAGAAGCCGCTGCCCTTGAAGACCACGCCGACGGAGTTGAAGAGCTTGCGCAACCGGCCGGCGCACTGCGGGCAGGTCGTCAGGGCGTCGTCGGTAAAGGCCTGCACCTCGTCGAACCTGTGGTCGCACTCGGTGCACGCATAGCTGTAGGTCGGCACATGAACCTCCGGGAACGCCAATGAAATCGTTAGCACTCTATCGCGCCAAGTGCTAGAACCGCTATCCGCCGGCGGTCATTCCCGCAGCCGCATCACACCCGCCGACGGCGTCAGCGCATGGGTCATCCGGACGTCATGCGGTTCGCTCGGCAACTCGTCGAGGACTTCCTCGTCGCGCACGACCGCCACCAGCCGGGTCTGCGGTGCGCACAACGCCAGCGACCGGTCGTAGAAGCCACCGCCGCGCCCCAGCCGTACCCCGGATCGGTCGACCGCCAGTGCCGGGACCAGCACCACCCCGGCTCGGGCCACCTCTTCCGGCGGCAACCACGGTGGCGGCGGTTCCCGCAGACCGAACCGGGCCGGCACGAGGGTGCCGGGCACATACCGGCCCCACCGCAGCGGCAAGTGCCCGCCGGTGGGGTCGATGTTCGCGACCGGCAGCAGCACCTCATCGCAGAGTTCGAGCAGTCGCGCCACCATGGCCTCCGAGCCCGGTTCGGTGCCTACCGGCAGATAGGCGCACACCACCGGGACATCCGCGACCGCTGCTGGGAGGTGGTCGCACAGTTGCTGGGCTTCGGCCTTGTGGAGGGCCGGGGGCATCGCCCGCCGGGCAGCCAGCAATCGCGCCCTGTGCTGGGCTTTTGGCTCGGCAGTCACGGGTTCCACTGTGTCAGCGCCAACGCCATCACGCCATACCGCCAGCCGCTAGGGTAATTGTGATGACCACACGGCAGCAGGTATCGGTGCCCCGCACGGCCATTGTGCCGGCGGCCGGTCTGGGCACCCGCTTCCTGCCGGCCACCAAGACCGTCCCCAAGGAACTGCTGCCGGTGGTGGACACCCCCGGCATCGAACTGGTCGCCGAGGAGGCCGCCGAGGCGGGTGCCGAGCGGCTGGTCATCGTGACCGCCGAGGGTAAGGACGGGGTGGTGGCGCACTTCGTCGAGGACTTGGTGCTCGAGGGAACCCTTGAGGCGCGCGGCAAGAAGACGATGCTCGAGAAGGTGCGCCGGGCCAGCGCCCTCATCAAGGTCGAATCGGTGATTCAGGACGAACCGCTGGGGCTGGGCCATGCGGTCGGCTGCGTGGAACCGGTGCTCCTTCCCGACGAGGACGCGGTCGCGGTGCTGCTGCCCGACGATCTGGTGCTACCCAGCGGGGTTCTACTGGCGATGGCCAAGGTTCGCGCCGAATACGGCGGCACCGTGCTGTGCGCCATCGAGGTCACCCCCGACGAGGTCAGCGCCTACGGCGTGTTCGACGTCGAACCCATCCCCGGCGCATCGAACCCCGACGTGCTGCGGGTCAAGGGAATGGTGGAAAAGCCGAAGGCCTCGGAGGCCCCGTCGCTGCTCGCCGCGGCTGGTCGCTACATCCTGGACCGGGCGATCTTCGACGCGTTGCGCCGCGTCGACCGCGGAGCCGGCGGGGAGATTCAGCTCACCGACGCGATCGCCCTGCTGATCGCCGAGGGTCATCCGGTGCATGTGGTGGTGCACCGCGGTACCCGACACGACTTGGGAAATCCCGGCGGCTATCTCAAGGCTGCGGTTGACTTTGCCTTGGACCGTGATGACTATGGCCCGGATTTGCGGCGATGGTTGACGTCACGGCTCGGCATGACCGAACAGACCCGCTAGCGGGCGCGGGCCCGCGCCAGGGCTCGAGTGAGAAAGGCGCGCTGTGCGTTCGGTGGAGGAACAGCAGGCCGCGGTACTGGCCGCGGCGGTGGCACCCAGGCCGGTGCGGGTACCGATCGCCGAATCCCAAGGCCTCATGTGCGCCGAGGACGTCGTCACCGAGAAACCCATGCCGGGATTCGACCAGGCCGCCATCGACGGCTACGCGGTACGCAGCGTCGATGTCTCCGGCGGTGCCGATGGCGAGGTCGTCCTGCCGGTCATGGGTGTCATCGAGGCCGGGGCCCGCACCCCGAGCCGGCTGCAGCCCAAGCAGGCCGCGAGGGTGCAGACCGGCGCTCCGATGCCGACCCTGGCCGACGCGGTGCTGCCGCTGCGGTGGACCGACGGCGGCGATGTGCGAGTGCGGGTGCTGCGCGGAGTGCGCTCCGGCGCCTACGTCCGGCGGGCCGGCGACGATGTGGAGCCCGGCGACGTCGCCGTGCGCTCCGGGGCGATCATCGGTGCGGCGCAGGTGGGTCTGCTGGCCGCCGTGGGTTGTGAACGCGTGCTCGTTCATCCGCGCCCCCGGGTGGCGGTGATGAGCGTCGGCGCCGAACTGGTGGACATCTCCCGCACGCCGGGCAACGGCCAGGTGTACGACGTCAACTCCTATGCGCTGGCCGCCGCCGCGCGCGACGCCGGCGCCGAGGCGAACCGGATCGGGATCGTGAGCACCGATCCCAAGGAGTTGCGCGAGGTGATGGAGATCCAGCTCAACCGCGCCGAGGTGGTGGTCATCGCGGGGGCGGTCGGCGGCGCGGCCGCGGAGAATCTGCGCGCGGTGCTGTCCACGCTGGGCCCGATGGAAGTCGCCCGCATCGGCATGCATCCCGGTTCCGTGCAGGGCTTCGGGAAGCTCGGCCCCGAGGAGGTGCCGACGTTCCTGCTGCCGGCCAACCCGGTCAGCGCACTGGTGGTCTTCGAAGTGATGGTGCGCCCGCTGATCCGGCTGTCGCTGGGCAAGCGGCAGCCGATGCGCCGGGTGGTGCAGGCAAGGGCGCTGGCGCCGATCACATCGGTGGCCGGGCGCAAGGGATTCCTGCGCGGACAGCTGCTGCGCGACGAGGACACCGGCGACTATCTGGTGGAGGCGATCGGTGAGACCCCGGGTGGTTCGTCGCATCTGCTGGCTTCGCTGGCCGAGGCCAACTGTCTGGTGATCGTGCCCAGCGAGGTCGCCGAAGTGCCGGCCGGCGAGTTCGTCGACGTGGCATTCCTGGCGCAGCGGGGCTGACGGGGGGGCTGACCGGGTGAATCTGTGGGGCAGCGGTTCGGCGCACCCCGGCTGGCCCGCCCCGATGGGTCCGTTGCGGGTGCCGGCCGGGGTGATCCGGTTGCGTCCCGTGCGGATGCGCGACGGCTCTCAGTGGAGCCGGATCCGGTTGGCGCAACGCCAGCACCTCGAACCGTGGGAGCCGACGGCCGAGCTGGATTGGACTGTGCGCCATGCCCTGTCGGCGTGGCCGGCGATGTGCTCGGGTCTGCGTGCCGAGGCGCGCCGGGGCCGGATGCTGCCCTATGTCATCGAGGTCGACGGCCGGTTTTCCGGCCAACTCACGATCGGCAACGTGACCCACGGGGCATTGCGCTCCGCGTGGATCGGGTACTGGGTGTCGCGTCAGGTGACCGGTGGCGGCGTGGCGACCGCCGCCCTGGCGCTCGGACTGGACCACTGCTTCGGTCCGGTGGGCCTGCACCGGGTGGAGGCCACCGTACGACCGGAGAACGCGGCCAGTCGTCGGGTGCTGGGCAAGGTCGGCTTCCGCGAGGAGGGCCTGCTGAAGCGCTATCTGGACGTCGACGGACAGTGGCGGGACCACCTGCTGGTCGCCATCACCGCCGAGGAGATCGAGGGATCCGTGACGGCTCGACTGGTGTCGCACGGCTTCGCCCAGCGCTGCGCCCCCTGAAACTCGTGTTAAAAATGTGACATTTGTGACTGTTGGTGCTTGTTTTCCTCGAATTACACGTGTGTAATTGCCTCGGCGCGCCGTCGAGGAACGCTCACGTCACGGACCTAGCCTGGTCGGGAAAGGAGCAGGCCGAATGCCAAGCATCCCGCAGTCATTGCTCTGGATTTCGCTTGTGGTGCTCTGGCTCTTCGTACTGGTGCCGATGCTTATTAATAAGCGCGACACCGTGCGGCGGACCAGCGACCTCGCGTTGTCCACTCGGGTGATCAACAGCGCCACCCGCTCGCGGCTGTTGCGGCGCAGTGGCCCGGCCACCGGTCACCGCCATGATCCCGACTGGCGTCCCGAGGACGTCGACCTCGACGAGGACTATCAGGATTTCCCCGCCGAAGACTACGAGGAAGCGGTCCGCGAGGCCATGCACGAGGCCTCCTCCCAGGACGGGCGCGGCCACACCCGCTCGGTGATGGTGCTGGCCGCCGTGACCGAGAGCGAAGCCAATACCGAACCGGTCTACATCGACGTCGACGTGGTGGACGAGAACTCCGGCGCGCTCCCGGTCGGTGGCGCGGTTCAGGCCGACGCGGTTCTGGCCGATGGGGTTCAGGAGAGCCTGTTCGAGGAGCCCTCCGGGGAGGCCGAGGCGGAGATCGACGAGGAAGCAGAGGAACCGGTCGTCATCGCTGAGGCGAGGCCGAGGCCGAGGCCGAGACGCCGGAGCCAGGCTTCGACGAGTACGAATATGTCGACGACACATCAGGTTTAGTAGGCGGAGGCCGAGGACGAGTCCGACGTCCCGGAAGCCCCCCGATCGAATCGTCGCCGGCGGATGGAATCGACCGCAGCGGCGGTGACTGCGCGCAAGTACCGCTTCCGCAAGCGGGTGCTGACCGCCATGGCAGCGATCATGGTGCTGACCGCGGTTCTGTCGTTCACGGTGAGCGCGTCGCTGTGGTGGGCCTGCGGGTCGACGGCGGCGGTGACGCTGCTCTACCTGGGCTATCTGCGCCGTCAGGTCCGCATCGAAGAGCAGGTCCGGCGCCGGCGCCAGCAGCGCGTGATGCGGTCGCGCAGGGACGGCGATCCCTTCGCGGAACGTTCCGCCCGGACCGGTTTCGACGTCGATGCCGCGCGGTTGCGTCGGCCCGGCGCGGTGGTGCTCGACATCGACGACGAGGACCCGGTCTTCGAGCATCTCGACGAGATGCCGTACAGCCGCCGGTTCGACCTGCCTCGCGCCGCCGGACAGTAGGGCACCGGCGCAGGCTGGTAACCTGCTATCGGTCACGGGGCTATGGCGCAGTTGGTAGCGCGACTCGTTCGCATCGAGTAGGTCAGGGGTTCGATTCCCCTTAGCTCCACCACGGTGTTCCCGCTGATCAACGCCTTTTCGGGACCGCGTCGATCAATCTGCCGGTGTGCCGTTGCCCCCAACTGACGCGGACGTCCGTTATGGTTTCGTGATGCTCCTGAAATCACTGCGTGACCTTGTGGCCACGGTGACGGTCGTTGCGGCAGCCTCCCTTGCCCTCGCCCCGGTCGTCGTCGCCGACCCGGGCAGTGCAGACCCGGCGGTGGCACCCGTCGCCGATCAGGCTCTGCCGTGCTGCGTGGAGAACCTTCCCGCACCACTGCCCGAGGATCTGCCCGCGCCTCTCCCCGAGGATCTGCCTGCGCCGCCGGCCGAGACCCTCCCCGAAGTGGTCGAAGCCGCGCACGTTGAGATGGCGCCGCAACTGCTGCCGCCGGCCCCGGTGTCCGAGCAGGGTCTGCAGATCAAAACCATCCTGACCGGCCGCAGCATCAGCGCGACCTTCCCGCAAATCCACTCGATGATCGGTGTGCGGCCCGATGCCAAGCCGTGGCACCCCTCCGGTCGGGCGATCGACTTCATGATTCCCAACGCGGGCAGCGCCGAGGGTATTGCCCTGGGTGACGCGATCCTCGCCTACGCCCTGAGCAACGCCGATCGCTTCGGCATCCAGGACGTGATCTGGCGCGGCACCTACTACACGCCCGCGGGCCCCAGCGGTTCCGGCTACGGCCACTACGACCATGTGCACATCACCACCACCGGCGGCGGATACCCGACCGGTGGCGAGGAGTACCTGCGCGAAGGCTGAGCCCTCGCCGCGGTTCAGGTCGCGCTTCGCTCGTCGCTCTCGAGTGCGTCGTGCACCGCCGCCCTTGTCTCGGGTGCCCCCGCGACGGCGGTGGAAGCACCTCCCCTGCGTAGGAGTTCGCGAAGCCGGTCCTGGTCGTGATCAGCCGGGACGGTGCCGTCGATGAACTGCTCGACGACGTCGACGAAGCGACTCGGATCGTCGTGAAACGGAAAATGGCCCGACCGGTCGAAGATCTCCAGTCGTGATCCCGGCATCACTGCATGCGCCATGTGGGCATGCGCGACCGGAATGACAGCATCCTGGGCGCCCCAGATCAATTGCACAGGAACCGATTCCGTCAGGTAGCACCGGTCGAGCATGGTGACCACCTGGCCTCGCCAGTCCACCACAGCACGCAGTGTCCGGGTAAATGCCGACGATGCAGTGGGCTCGGGAAGGTCGGCCAGAATCCGCAACATGTTCGGAAGATCCCGTCCGATACCGGTCGAGCCCAGTGCGGTGCCCAGCACCCGGCCGGCGGTCTGTAGGGCCGGCAGCATGCCGGGAAGCCGCAACAGTGCGAGTGCCTCCGCACCGAGTGGCAGCGAGGCCAAACGCAGAGCGACGTTCACATCCCGGGTGACTCCGCCGGCGCCCACCAGGATGAGCCGATCCACCAATTGCGGAAACTGGTAGGCGAACTGCATGGCCACCCCTCCGCCGAGCGAATGCCCGACGACGGTCACCCTGTCGATGTCAAGCACGCTGAGCAGATCACGCATTCCGTTGGCGTAGGCGGCCACCGAGTAGTCGGCCCGTGGCTTGTCGGATACGCCGTGGCCCAACAGATCTGGCGCGATCACCGTGAAACGACGTGCCAGGTGGGAGTGCACCGGTTTCCAGGTGGTGGAGTTGTCACCGATGCCATGGATGAGCAGTAGCACCGGGCCGCGGCCGGCGATCCGGAACGCGCGGCGGTAACCGTGGATGGTCCGGAACTCCAGCACAGGTGCCGGCCCGGCGATCCGCTTCCGACGTACCTTCACCTGTGCCATATCCACCCTCGGTGTCGGGCCGGGCCGTCTTCGTCAGCGGCGATACCAGGATGTTAGTGGCCTCTGGGGATGCTCACCACTTGAGCGGAGATTCGGTGTTACTCGTTATCTCCGCCGGTGGTCAGGGTGGCCGCCACTGACGATCCGCCTGCGATATCGCGCGCACCCGGCCACACCCAGTCGCGCACCTCGGGTATGTCGTCGCCGTGTTCGCGGGTGTACTCGCGGGCGTGAATACGCTTGTCCACCATCTCCTGACGCAGGCCGGCGTAGCGCGACCCCAGGCCCGGCACCCGGTCGATCACGTCGATCACCAGGTGGTAGCGGTCGAGGTCGTTGAGCATCACCATGTCGAACGGAGTGGTGGTGGTGCCCTCTTCCTTGTAACCGCGCACGTGGATCCGGGCGTCATTGCTGCGCCGGTAGACCAGCCGGTGGATCAGCCATGGATACCCGTGGTAGGCGAAGATCACCGGCTTGTCCGGGGTGAAGATCATGTCGAACTCGCGATTGGACAGACCGTGCGGATGCTCGCTCTCGTCCTGCAGACGCATCAGATCCACCACGTTGATGAAACGAACACGCAGATCAGGGATGTGTTGGCGCAACAGATCCGCGGCAGCGAGTGCCTCCAGGGTCGGGACGTCACCGGCGGCGGCAAGCACGACGTCGGGAGCAGTGCCGTCGGTCTCGGTGCCGGCCCACTCCCAGATGCCCAGTCCGCGGGTGCAATGTGCCACGGCCTCGTCCATGGTGAGGAAATTGGGGTGCGGCTGCTTGCCGGCCACCACGACGTTGACGTATTGCCGCGAGCGTAGGCAGTGGTCGTAGGTGGACAGCAGGGTGTTGGCGTCCGGTGGGAGGTAGACCCGCACCACCGCCGCGCTCTTGTTCACCACGTGATCGATGAAGCCGGGATCCTGGTGGCTGAAGCCGTTGTGGTCTTGGCGCCAGACGTGGCTGGACAGTAGATAGTTCAGGCTGCCGATAGGCCGGCGCCACGGGATGTGGTTGGTGACCTTGAGCCATTTGGCGTGCTGGTTGAACATCGAGTCGATGATGTGGATGAAGGCCTCGTAGCAGTTGAACAAGCCGTGCCGGCCGGTGAGCAGGTAGCCCTCCAGCCATCCCTGGCACTGGTGCTCGGACAGCATCTCCACCACCCGGCCGGTCCGGGCCAGGTGATCGTCGACCTCGGCGGAGAAGAACTCGGCGTCCCACTGTTTGTCGGTCACGTCGAAGACGGCCTGCAATCGGTTGGAGGCGGTCTCGTCGGGGCCGAAGATACGGAAGTTGTGCGGGTTGAGCCGAACCACCTCGGTCAGCCACTGACCGAGGACCCGGGTGGCCTCGGCGACGCTCGCACCGGGGGCAGGTACGTCGACGCCGTAGTCCCGGAAGTCCGGTAGCCGCAGATCCTTGAGTAGCAACCCGCCGTTGGCGTGCGGGTTGTCGCTCATCCGCAGTTGTCCCGACGGCGCCAATGCGGCGATGTCGGCATCGAGCCTGCCGGTCGCGTCGAACAATTCGCCGACCCGGTAGGACGCCAGCCAGTCGGCCAGCACCTGCAGGTGCTCGGGGGTGTCCCGCGCACTGGCCAGTGGTACCTGGTGCGCCCGCCAGGATCCGGTGGTCTTCTTGCCATCGATGTAGGCCGGTCCGGTCCAGCCCTTGGGATGGCGGAAGACGATCATCGGCCACCGCGGCCGGGTGTCGTCACCGCCGGAGGCTGCGGCCTCGGCTTTGATGACCGCGATCTCGTCGAGGACGTCGTCGAGTAGCCGGGCGAACCGGCGGTGGGCGTCGAAGTGGTCGTCATCCTCGCCGACGTTGAAGAAGTGCGGGTTGTGCCCGTAGCCGATCATCAGGCTTCGCAGCTCATCGGCCGGAATGCGATCCAGGACAGTGGGATTGGCGATCTTGTAGCCGTTGAGGTGCAGGATCGGCAGCACTACGCCGTCCTGGCGGGCGTTGATGAACTTGTTCGAGTGCCAGCTGGTGGCCAGCGCGCCGGTCTCGGCCTCGCCGTCACCGACCACGGCGGCGATCAGCAGGTCGGGGTTGTCGAAGGCGGCGCCGTAGGCGTGCGACAGCGCGTATCCGAGTTCGCCGCCCTCGTGGATGGAGCCCGGTGTCTCCGGCGCGACGTGTGAGGGGATGCCGCCCGGGAAGGAGAATTGGCGGAACAATCGGCGCAGGCCCTCGGTGTCCTCGGTGATGTCGGGGTAGTACTCGGTGTAGGTGCCGTCGAGGTAGGCGTTGGCCACCAGGCCGGGACCGCCGTGGCCTGGTCCGGTGATGTAGATGCAGGGCTGCCCGCGCTCGGCGATCACCCGGTTGAGGTGGGCGTAGAGGAAGTTCAATCCCGGTGTGGTGCCCCAGTGCCCGAGCAGTCGCGGCTTGACGTCGTCGCGGGATAGCGGTGTGTGCAGCAGCGGATTGTTGAGCAGGTAGATCTGGCCGACGGACAGGTAGTTCGCCGCCCGCCACCACCCGTCGAGGCGGGCCACCGTCTCGTCGGTCAGCGGAGCACCGGTGGACGGTCGCCAGGGTGTCGTAGGTGTTGTCGTCATGGCCCCTATCAACCTCCCTGTCGTGGGGTGTGTCAATCGCCGACGGTGACCGGCCCGACGTTCCAGATCTCGTCGCAGTATTCGGCGATCGAGCGGTCTGAGGAGAACTTGCCGCTGCGTGCCGAGTTGAGGATCGACATCCGCGTCCACGCCGCGGTGTCACGCCAGGTGGCGCTGACCTCGTCCTGACTGCGCACATAGTCGGCGTAGTCGGCGAGCACCAGGAAGTAGTCATGGTCGATGAGGTTGGAGATCAGTGGGGCGAAGACGTGCGTGTCGCCGTGGGTGAACTCGCCGTCGCTGATCAGGCCCAGCACCGCGGCGAGTTCGGCGTTGCCCTCGATGTAGTCGCGGGGACGGTATCCGCGGGCCTTGAGGGCGTGCACCTCGTCCACGTCGAGGCCGAACAGGAAGAAGTTCTCCGCACCGGCCTCCTCGCGCATCTCGACGTTGGCTCCGTCGAGGGTGCCGATGGTCAGTGCGCCGTTCATCATGAATTTCATGTTCCCGGTGCCGGAGGCTTCCTTGCCGGCGGTGGAGATCTGTTCGGATAGATCTGCCGCCGGATAGATCAGCTGACCGTTCTGCACGTTGAAGTTAGGGATGAACGCGACCCGCAGCCGATCGTTGACGTCAGGGTCGTTGTTCACCGTCTCGCCGATCGAGGTGATCAGCTTGATCATCAACTTGGCGATGGTGTAACCGGGTGCGGCTTTGCCGCCGAAGATGAACGCCCGCGGCGGCACGTCGAGGCCGGGGTTCTGCTTGATGCGGTGATAGAGGGTCGCGATGTGCAGGGCATTGAGGTGCTGGCGCTTGTACTCGTGGATCCGTTTGACCTGAACGTCGAACATCCAGTCCGGGTTGAGATCGACGCCGGCGTGCGCCCGGATGTAGTCGGCCAGGCGGGCCTTGTTGTCGCGCTTGACCTCCCGCCACCGCTTCTGCAGGACGGGGTCACTGGCCAGCGGCTCCAGTTCGCGCAGCCGGGTGAGGTTGGTGAGCCAGTCGCCGCTGATGGTTTCGTCGAGCAGCTGTCGCAGTCCGGGGTTGGCCAGTGCGACGAAGCGACGCGGGGTGACGCCGTTGGTCTTGTTGAAGAACCGCTCCGGCCACATGTCGCAGAAGTCCTTGAGGATGGTGGTCTTGACAAGTTCGGAGTGCATGGCGGCCACGCCGTTGATGGCGTGGCTGCCGACGGTGGCGAGGTGGGCCATCCGGATGTTGCGGTCGCCGTCCTCGCCGATGATGGACATCCGTCGGACCCGTGCCTCGTCGCCGGGGAACGCGGCGCGCACCTCGTCGAGGAAGCGGCGGTTGATCTCGTAGATGAGCTCGAGGTGCCGGGGGAGGAAACGGGCGAACATGGCCAGCGGCCAGGTCTCCAGTGCCTCGGGCAGCAGGGTGTGGTTGGTGTAACCCATTGTGGCGACGGTGATCTGCCACGCTTCATCCCAGTCCAGGTCGCGCTCGTCGATCAGCAGCCGCATGAGTTCGGCGACGGCGATCGACGGGTGGGTGTCGTTGAGCTGGATGGCCACCCGGTTGGGCAACTCCGTCACCGGTAGCTGGGCGAAGTCCTCAAGCAGATGCAGGATGTCCTGCAGCGAGCACGACACGAAGAAGTACTGCTGCAGCAGGCGCAGCTGTTTGCCGACCTCCGGCTCGTCGTTGGGATAGAGCACCTTGGTGACAGTCTCGGACTGCACCTGGTCCTCCATCGCGCGGTAGTAGTCGCCGGCGTTGAAGGCATCGAGTGCCAGAGACTGCAGCGCGTGCGCGCTCCACAGCGCCAGGGTGTTGCAGGTGTTGACGCCGTAGCCCTGGATCGGGGTGCCGTAGTACATGCCCTTGACCTGGCGCTGCGGGATCCAGCGCACCCGGTACTCGCCGCGGTCGTCGGTGTAGGACTCGGTGTGGCCACCCCAGTTGACCACCTGGCTCAGCTCCGGTTTGGCGATCTCCCAGGGGTTGCCCTCGTCGAGCCAGTTGTCGGTCTTCTCGATCTGCCAGCCGTCGCGGATCTCCTGATCGAAGATGCCGAATTCGTAGCGGATCCCGTAGCCGACGGCCGGGCGCTCCAGGGTGGCCAGCGAATCGAGGTAGCAGGCCGCCAGCCGGCCCAGGCCGCCGTTGCCCAGGCCCGGCTCCTCCTCGCAGGCCAGCACGTCGTCGTAGTTCTGCCCCATCTCCGCCAGTGCCGTGCGGGCCTCGTCCTCGAGTCCGAGGTTGAGCAGGTTGTTGCCCAGGTGCGGTCCGAGCAGGAATTCCGCGGACAGGTAGACCGCGACCTTGCGGCTGAGGTCGAGGTAGGTCTGGGTGGTGTCGCCCCACCGCTTCTGCATCCGGTCGCGGACCGCCAACGCCAGCGCGTGGTAGTAGTGCTGCGACGTCAGCAGCGCGGCCGGCCGGCCCAGTGAGTAGCTGAGGTGGTCTTCGATGGCGCGGCGCAGCGCGTCCGCCGTCATCCCGGTGCGGACGTCCTCGGCGCCGGGATGACCGGTGCCGTCGTCTTCTGCGCCGGTCTGCTCGGCCGCCGCGGCGTGGGCTGGAGTTTTTCTGACTTTGCTCATGATCGCGCTTCCCCGAATTGATCCAGCCGTGCACAGATGGGCTGAGTATCGCATCGCCGCGGGGTCGGGCGGGGGGGATTGGGTGTCGCGGAGGTGAACGCCCGTGTGGCATTCAGGGCAGCGTGATCCACTCCGAATCGGCGTCCAACTGGCTGGGTGTGGTGATGTCGCGGCATTCCCCGAGCACGTCGATGGCCCGGTCGACCACGCTGGCGTTCTGATTCTGGAAGACGGCGGTGACGTTGTTCTTGGCGACCGCCCGGCTGTGGCTGTGGAAGTCGGGGTTGTCCGCCCATCCTTGTGCTGCGAGAAGCTCGATCATGTCGGCGATCTCGGCATCGGAGCGCCGGTAAGTGTCTGCCCGCGGGTAGCTGATGCGGACCCGACCGCGAAACGGCGGCAGACCCTGGTCGTTGCATGAGTCGCGCAAGAACGCCGCCCGCAGCACCGGCAGGTGCAGCGTCGTCACGATCTCGGTGGCCGCGTCGACGACTTGCGCGCGGGATTGTTCCGGTGTCAGCGGGTCGGACACCGCGTCGACGTCGGACATGATTACTCCGCATCCTGTGAGGGCGGCGACGGCGGCCGCCGCGGTGGTGGCGACGGCCCGCAGCCGGGTCAGGTGGACATTGTGGATCGTCACGGTCGGGCTCCGGTGTGGAAGTGCCCGGTGGTGGCGGGCCGGAGCAGTTCCGGGTCTGCCAGTGGGCTGCTCCAACTCGGCAGCCCGAGCCGGGTGCCCAGTGAACCGAGTAGGCCGGGGCGGTGCGGCGCCGTCATGCCGTGGTCCTGCAGTCGTGCGCCGTCACCGGCGGCGATATCGGCGATGCTGTAGAGCGACTCCGAGCCGGGGTCGAAGTAGCGGCTGTGTTCGGTCCAGGTCTGCCAGGTGAATCCCGGGACCTCCGCTTTGAACCGGGTGGATCCGAATCCGTCCGCGGTGGGGTCGGCGCCCAGTCCGACCCCGAGCAGCGGTTCGCCGTTCGGCAGTGGGCCGGGCAGTCCGGACAGTGTGGTGACCGGGTCGGTGGATGCAGATCCGACGTAGACATGACCGCCAGGCGGGAGATGGAAATCGGTTGCGGTGCGGGCCATGTCGGTGCCCGGCGACCCGATCAGCACCACGTCCCCGGCGCGCATCCCGTAGCCGGCGGCGGCGTCGGCCACCGCGGTGGATCCGTAGGAGTGGCCGATCACGGTGGCCGGTTCACCGGTCCGCCGGGTGGCGTTGAGCGCGTTGACGTCGGCGGCGAGCAGCGCCCCACCGCGGTGTGCCAGACCCGGTGTGGCGACGCGCGGGTCGAGCATGTTGTCGGGGGCGTCGTAGCCCATCCAGGCCACCACCGAGATCGGCTCGCCGGCGGAGGCCGCGGCGGTCTCGTCGAACAGGTTGGCGGCATCGGCGGTGCTCAGCCACCCCGAGGTCACGCTGTTGCCGGTGCCGGGCACCATCACCGCGGTGTGCGCCGCCGTGTCCGGGTCGCCGATGGCGATTGCCGCCCGGCCCTGACCACCGAACTGTGCCGGTTGGTAGGTCAGCAGCAGGACGTCGGCGCCGGTCCGCATGGCGTTGAGGTCCACAGCGTCGGCAACGCGCAGTGCATTGGCGTGGCGTTCGGTTGCGGTGGTGCGCAGATCCGCGTCGAGCATTGCGCGGTTGGCGGCATCACGGTCTGCGGCGGGAATGCCGTCGAGGCCGCCGAACCGTTGCGGGTCCTCGGTGAGCAGCGTGGCCCGTTCCGCGGGTGGCAACGATTTCCACCACCTCGCGACGTCCTCTGCGGACGCGCCGGGTGGAACGGCGGGCTGCGGCGGGACAGCGGCGGCGCCCGATGCGGGCAGCGGCGCCGTGGCGACGGTGAGTGTCTGTGCCAGTGCGGTGTCAATGGCAGTGGCCTCGGCGAGAAGTTCGTCCAGTCGCAGATCCGATGTCTTGACTGGGTCGTCGGAATCATCTGGAGCGCTGCGCCTTTCGGTGGAATCGTTCAGCCGGTGCAGATCCGCCTTGATCGTGGCGATCTGGTCGGCGGCATGTTCGGCTGCGCGGGCGACTCCTCGCGCCTCTGCCGCCTGGGCATCGAGGTCGGCGCGGATCCTGCTGACCGCATCGCGGGCAGCATCGCCGGCCACCCCGCCCCACCCGGTGAACGCAGCCAGTGCGGCCAGCCGGGCTGACGCTGCCGCGGCCGACTCCGCGCGCGCGGTGGCCGCGCCGGACACCGCACGAATCGCTGCCGGATCCCACCGCTCGACATCGGCCCGGGTCAGCCGCACTGAGCCTCCACCGGTGCGCGCACCGCGGCGAGGTGCGCGGCATGCCAGGCATCCATGGCGGCGAACGCCCGCCCACTCACGGCAAGGGCGTGCGCGTGCTCGTCCATGCGGGTCGCCGCGGCAACCGTGGACGCGGCCCAGCGTGCGGTGGTCTCGCACATCGCCACACGGGACGCACCGACCCATCCCTCCAGTGCCGGGTCGATCACCGCGGAAGCGCGTTCGTGCGCGGCGACGAAGTCGTCCGATGTGGTGTACACCTCCGCCGAGGAGGCCGCCAACACGTGCGGATCCACATTCATCTCGCGGGCACCTGGCCACTCCCTGCCGTCTCAGCAAACAAGTGACGGCCAAGCTAATCAGCGCTGGTACCTGGGACAAGCCGGTCGGTGAGCGGCCTGTGGAGAGTTCCGAAGCACGCATCGGCGGGAGTAGTGTCGGCCATATGGTGCGCCGGTTGTCTCCCGCTGCGGTCCCCGCGGCCGCGTAACCGCCGTGCTCTCTGGAATCGCCCGACTGGGCACCGCCGCACCACGCCGTGTCATCGGGCTTGCGCTGATACTCATGGTGGCGATCGGCATCTTCGGCATCCCGGTCGCGCAACACCTTTCGCCCAGCGGTTTTCAGGACCCGACGTCGGAGTCGTCGCGAACGGCGAAGGTGCTCACCGACAAATTCGGTCGGGGCGACGTTGCCCTGGTGCTGGTGATCACCGCGCCCGACCGCTACGACAGCCCGGCATCCCGGGCGGTGGCGAAGGACGCCATCGACCGACTCGAGCGTTCGGGCTACGTGGCGGCCATCACCTCGGCGTGGACCTCCCCGCCGCCTGCCGCCTCCGCACTCGTCAGCGCCGACAAGAAATCGGGTCTAATCGTCACCGGCATCGTCGGCAGCGAAGCCAAGCAGCAGGCGCACACCAAAGAACTGACCGAGGCCATCGTCGGGGAACGTGACGGGATTCTGGTGCGCGCGGGCGGATCGGCGATGGTGAACCTGCAAGTCACCGAGCAGTCCAAACGCGATCTGTTGATGCTGGAAGCGATCGTGGTCCCGCTGAGCTTCCTGGTGCTGATCTGGGTCTTCGGCGGGCTGTTCGCGGCGGCGCTGCCGATTGCGGTCGGAGTGATGGCGATCCTGGGATCGCTGGCGGTGCTGCGCACCGTCACCTTCTTCACCGATGTGTCGATCTTCGCGTTGAACCTGACCACGGCAATGGGTTTGGCGCTGGCCATCGACTACACGCTGCTGATGGTCAGCCGCTACCGCGACGAGTTGGCCGAGGGTGCGGATCGGCAACGGGCGGTTGCGATCATGATGGTCACCGCCGGCCGCACGGTGCTGTTTTCGGCGGTCATCGTCGCGCTGTCGATGGCGGTGATGGTGCTCTTCCCGATGAATTTTCTGCGGTCGTTCGCCTACGCCGGTGTGGCGACCGTGGCCTTTGCCGCGCTCGCGGCGATCATCGTCACCCCGGCGGCCATCATGCTGCTGGGCGACCGGCTGGATGCCCTGGACGTGCGGCGGGCACTGCGCAGAGCGTTCCGGCGGCCCGAGCCCGCGGTGCTGCCCATTGAGCAGCAATTCTGGTACCGCTCAACGAAGTACGTCGCGCGGCACGCGATACCCATCGGTCTGGCCGTGGTGGTGCTGCTGGGTGTGCTGGGCGCACCGTTCCTCGGCGTGCGACCCGGATTCCCCGATGACCGGGTACTGCCGAAGTCGGCGTCGGCCCACCAGGTGGGGGACCTTCTGCGATCGGACTTCGCGATCGACTCCGACTCCGAGGTGCCGGTGATCATCATCGATTCGGACGGTTTGGACCGGGCCGCGGTGGATCGTTACGCCGCGGAACTGTCCCGGGTGCCGGATGTGAACTCGGTGTCCGCGCCCAGTGGCACCTTTGTTAGCGGCCGGTTGACCGGACCACCACTGTCGGCCACCGGGCAGGTGTCCGGCAGCACGCTGATCACCATCGGCAGTTCGGTGCCGTTGTTCTCCGAAGCATCGGAGAACCAACTGGACCGCCTGCACGAAGTCCCCGCTCCCGGTGGCCGCCCTGTGGAATTCGGTGGCCTGGCGCAGACCAATCGGGACAGTGTGGATGCCATCCTCTCCCGGCTTCCTCTGGTCCTCGGATTGATTGCCGCCATCATGCTGGTTTTGCTGTTCCTGTTGACCGGGAGCGTGGTGCTGCCGATCAAGGCTCTGGTGCTGAACATGCTGTCGCTGAGTGCGGCCTTCGGTGCGATGGTGTGGATCTTCCAGGACGGCAACCTCGGTGCGCTGGGCACGACGGCGACTGGAACGCTGGTGGCAAACATGCCGGTGCTGCTGTTCTGCGTGGCGTTCGGACTCTCGATGGACTACGAGGTGTTCCTCATCTCCCGGATCCGCGAGTTCTGGCTGGCCTCCCCGCAGACCGCCGCCGACAACGACGAGAGCGTCGCCCTGGGATTGGCGCACACCGGCCGGGTGATCACCGCCGCGGCACTGATCATGGCTATCTCGTTCGCCGCGTTGATCGCCGCCCAGGTGTCGGTGATGCGGTTGTTCGGCACCGGTTTGACGCTGGCGATCCTGGTCGACGCCACCCTGGTGCGCCTGGTTCTGGTCCCGGCGTTCATGCACCTGATGGGCAGGTGGAACTGGTGGGCCCCGAAACCGCTGGCGAAGCTGCACGACCGGATGGGAATCAGTGAAGCGGGACCGATGCCGGAACCGTTGCCCGCCAGCGGTCCTCAGCCGCGATAGTCCGATTCCAGTACGAGGTCCGGCATCAGGGTCTGGTACTCGACGTGGGTGCGATGCTCCACGGTGTGCCAGTGCGTGCCCTCGTGCTCGCGCATATAGCCGCGGTACTTCGGCGATCCGGGGAAGCCGACGTTGTCGGCGACGACGATCGAGCCGGGATGCAGCCACCCACGGTCGACGATCGCCAGCAGATCGGCCAGGTAGGCGTTCTTGTCGTGGTCGATGAACAAGAAATCCAGCGCCCCGGCGGTGACACCGTGCTCGGCTTCCAGCGTGTCGAGGGTGCGCCCGCCATCGCCGATGGTTCCCACGACGCAGGTGATGCGGTCCGCCACGCCGGCGTGGGCCCAGATGCGCCGCGCCACTTCGGCATTGGCCGCCGCGAGTTCCACCGAGATCACCCGGGCCGCCGGCGCAGCGCGGGCGATCCGCAACGCACCGTATCCGCAATAGGTGCCCAACTCGAGCGCCAGCCTGGCACCGGATCGGCGCACCGCGGCGTCAAGGAGTGCGCCCTTCTCGTCGCCGACATTGACCAGAAAGGATTTCTCGTAGGCGTATCGGTCGATGGTGGCGATTACGTCGTCGATATCGCCGTCGCGGGCGTGCGCCACGACATAGTCGGCCGCCGCCGATTCCCGACCGTCGCCCAACTGGCCCGTCGTGTTGAACTTCCTGATGCCCAACCCGGTGCGCACCACCGACCAGCGCAGCATCGGCAGGCTCTTGCGCAGTCCCATGGACCCAACGCTACAAGGGCTACCCTCGGAAGGTGTGGCGCGATTGCCGGCGGATGAGATCTCGAGCGGTGCTGTCGCGCGGGACGGCCGCCGCACAGCACTGGCGCTGAGTTATGGACTGTTCTGCCATCTGAGCTTTGTGCTCGGCGTCGGAACCATGATGGCGGCGATGTACTTCGGGATGAGCCGGTCGGTGGGTGCCGTTCCCGCGCCGTGGTCCTGGGTCGCCAACGCCGCGCTTCTGCTGCAGTTCCCCGTCGTGCACTCCCTGCTGCTCACCACGCGGGGTAGGGCGCTGCTGGGCCGGCTGGCCCCGATGGGTGCCGGCAGCACGCTGTCGTCGACGACCTACGCCACCATTGCCGCGCTCGGCGTGTTCGTCCTCTTCGCCTTCTGGACCCCGTCCGGCACGATCTGGTGGCAGGCCGACGGACCGGCGCTGGTGGTGTGGGTTCTGCTCTACGCGGGATCGTGGTTGCTGCTGGGCAAGTCGATGGCGGATGCGGGGCTGTCCCTGCAGACCGGCAGCCTCGGCTGGACGGCCCTGCTGCGCGGCCGCAAACCGGTGTACCCGCCGATGCCGCAGACAGGGCTGTTCCGGCTGACCCGCCAGCCCATCTATGTGTCCTTCGCATTGACGCTGTGGACCGTCCCGACGTGGACGCCCGATCAGCTTGTGGTCGCCGTCACGTTCACCGCCTACTGCGTGATCGCGCCACTGTTCAAAGAGGCCCGCTACCGGCGAATCTACGGAGCGGCCTTCGACCGATATGCCGCCACGGTGCCGTACTGGCTGCCGTGGCCGCGAAAACGGCAGTAAAACTGCGCTTTCGGTCACACTGTCAGCTTTCGGTAAGGGTCGCAGGGGTGGTTTCGGGGCATACTGGGAAGAGTGTCGAGCAAACCTGCACCAAGGCGTCCCGCCGGTGTGATCGCCGGGGTGCAGGGGGCGCTGCCCCCGAACCGCTACAGCCAGGACGAGATCACCGAGGCGTTCCTGGCGAAGCCGGAGTTCGCCGCGCACGAGGAGATTTTGCGGAGCCTGCACCGCTCCGCCAAGGTCTCGCATCGAAACCTGGTGTTGCCCATCGACGCGTACCCCGATTTGACCGACTTCGGTACGGCCAACGACCTGTTCATCGAGCATGCGGTGGACCTCGGTTGTGAGGCGGTTTCCGCCGCTCTCGACGAAGCCGGCCTGCAACCGGCCGATGTCGACGTGATCTTCTCGACGACGGTGACCGGAATCATGGTGCCCTCGCTGGAGGCCCGGGTGGCCACCCGACTCGGCCTGCGCTCCGATGTCCGCCGGGTGCCCATGTTCGGCCTCGGCTGCGTGGCCGGTGCGGCGGGTGTGGCGCGGCTCAACGACTATCTGCGCGGAGCACCTGACGACGTGGCGGTGCTGTTGTCGGTGGAACTGTGTTCGCTCACCTTCCCGGCACTGAAATCCGAGATCGCCGGCTGGGTCGGCAGTGCGCTGTTCGGCGACGGTGCCGGCGCGGTGGTGGCCGTCGGTGAACGCCGCGCTCGCGAGATCGGTGCCTCCGGACCCGCCATCGTCGACTCCCGCAGCCACCTCTATCCGGACTCGCTGCGCACCATGGGCTGGGACGTCGGATCAAGCGGACTGAAGTTGGTGCTGTCCGCCGATGTACCCGAGGTGGTGAGTAGGTACCTGCGCGGTGACGTCACCGGATTCCTCGGCGCGCACGATCTCACGATCGACGACATCGGCACCTGGGTCAGCCACCCCGGCGGACCCAAGGTCATCGAGGCCATCGTCGACAGTCTCGATCTACCCGACGACGCCCTGGAGCTCACCTGGCGATCGCTGGCCGAGATCGGGAACCTGTCATCCTCATCGGTGCTGCACGTGTTGCGCGACACCATCTCCAAGCACCCGCCCGCAGGTCCGGGCGTGATGATGGCGATGGGCCCGGGCTTCTGCTCGGAACTCGTTCTGCTGCAATGGCCGTGACGGTGAGCACATCGTGACCTGGTACGTCCTGCTGATCGCCGTCGTCGCCGTGGAGCGGGTGGCGGAACTGGTGGTCTCCCAACGCAACCTCGCGTGGAGCCGCGGCCGCGGTGGCGTCGAGTTCGGTGCCGGTCACTACCCCTTTATGGTCGTGTTGCACACCGGTCTGCTGGTGGGCTGCCTGGTCGAGGTCGCCGTCCTGGACCGGCCTTTCCTGCCCTGGCTGGGCTGGCCCATGCTCGCGATTGTCATTGCGGCGCAGGCACTCCGGTGGTGGTGCATCACCACACTGGGCAGGCAGTGGAACACCCGCGTGGTCATCATCCCTGGTGCGCAGCGGGTGACCGGCGGCCCTTACCGGGTGACCACCCACCCCAACTACGTCGCCGTGGTGGCCGAGGGCATCGCGCTGCCACTGGTGCACACCGCCTGGATCACCGCACTGGTGTTCACGGTGCTCAACGCCGCGCTTCTGGCCACCCGGATCAACACCGAGAACGCCGCATTGGCCCGGTTGTCATGACCGATCTCATCGTCGCCGGAGCCGGGCCCGCGGGGCTGGCCACCGCCATCCACGCCGCCCGGGCCGGACTGGACACCGTCGTCATCGACCGCCGCCGCGGGCCCATCGACAAGGCCTGCGGGGAAGGTCTGATGCCGCACACCGTCGCCCAACTCGAGACGCTCGGCGTCGCGTTGCACGGCAGGCCGTTTCGCGGCATTACCTATCTGGACGACACCCGGCGGGTGGACGCGGATTTCAGCGCCGGCAAGGGCATGGGGGTCCGCCGCACGGTGCTGTCGGAGGCCTTGCAGGATGCCGCCGCGGACGCCGGTGTGCGATTCGTGTACCGCGACATCGGCCCGGTCACCCAGGACGGCGCGGGCGTGCGCTGCGGTGACATCGAGGGCCGCTACCTCGCCGCCGCCGACGGACTGCACTCGCCCATCCGCCGCGCGCTCGGGCTCAACCAGCCGGCCCGGGGCCGGCGCCGCTGGGGGATCCGCCGTCACGTCCAGATCGCCCCGTGGAGCGACACCGTCGAGGTGTATTGGGCCAAGGACACCGAGGCCTACGTCACGCCGGTGGACGACGACTGCGTCGGTGTGGCGATCCTGACCCAGACCCAGGGATCGTTCGACGATCACCTGACCGCTTTTCCCGCTCTCGCGGCGCGACTGGCCGGCAAGCCGCACACCTCGTCGGCCCGCGCCGCCGGCCCACTGCGTCAACGGGTGCGCAGCCGCTCCTGCGGACGGGTGATGCTCGTCGGCGATGCGGCCGGGTACGTGGACGCACTCACCGGTGAGGGTCTGGGTATTGCGTTCGGCGGCGCGGAGATCCTGGTGGACTGCGTACTGGCCGAGCGTCCCGGCGACTACGACCGGCGGTGGCGGGAGATGTCCCGCCGCTACCGGCTGCTGACTGCCGGGCTGCTGGCCGCCAGTGGGGCGGCGCCGGTGCGGGCGATGATCGTGCCCGCGGCGCGTGCGATGCCAGGCGCCTTCGGCGGCATCGTCAACCTGTTGGCACGATAGTTATATGACCGACCGCAGCAGGCTGGTCTCGGCTCTGGAGAACAGCCCCGAGTTGGTGGCCCTGCGTGCCCGCGGTTTGGCCGCGATGGAGTTGTTCGAGGGATGCGAACCCGAGGATCTGACCGCGTTGGCGGGACGGTTGCGGCCGTTGCGCGCGGAGTCCGGGCAGGTGCTCATGCGCCAGGGCGAACAGGCGGTCTCCTTCATCCTGATCCAATCCGGCTCCGCCGCCGTCAGCCACAGCGGAGATGACGGTGAGCTCGTTCTCGATGAGGTCGCCGCCGGAGTGATCGTCGGGGAGATCGCCCTGCTGCGCGACAAGCCGCGCACCGCCACCGTCACTGCCACCGAAACACTCTCGGGATACATCGGCGACGAGAAGGCGTTCGGCGCCATGGCCGATCTGCCCGGTGTCAGTGAGCGGCTGCTCCGCACGGTGCGTCAGCGTCTCGCCGCGTTCATCACCCCGATTCCGGTCTCATTCGCCGACGGCAGCGAGCTGATGCTGCGCCCAGTGCTGCCCGGCGACAGCGAGCGATCGAATCACTCGTCGGTGGAGTTCTCCTCCGAAACGCTCTACCGGCGTTTCATGTCCACCCGCGCGCCCAGTCCGGCGTTGATGAACTACCTGTTCCAGGTCGATTACGTCGACCACTTCGTCTGGGTGCTGCTCGACGGTGCGGACGGGCCGGTGGTGGCCGACGTCCGGTTCGTCCGCGACCTCGATGACCCGGCCACCGCGGAGATTGCGTTCATCGTCGCTGACGACTATCAGCGCCGCGGTATCGGCAGCTTCCTGATGGATGCGCTGATCATCTCCGCGCGCGCCGGCGGGGTGCAGCGGTTCACCGCGCGCCTTCTGTCCGACAATCTGGCGATGCGTCACATCCTCGACCGGTTCGGAGCTGAGTGGGACCGCGACGAACCCGGGGTGGTGGTCACGCAATTCGACGTCCCCGCAGCCGATCAGGTGCGCATCGCCCCCGAGCTTGCCGACGAAATCCGTTCGGTGACAAGGCAGGTCATCCGGGCCTCGGTCGGCTGAAGCGGTTGTAGCACCGATCGCCTACGGTGGATGTATGCGTAAAGCTCTGCTGGGTACCGGGTTGGCCACTATCGCCGCTGCCGCTGTCGGAGCCGCCGCCAGCGGTCCCGGCGTGCAGGGCTGGTACACCACGATCCGCAAACCCCGCTACGTGCCGCCCAACGCGGTGTTCCCGATCGCGTGGACCACGCTTTATGCCGATATCGCGGTCACCTCGGCGGCGGCGATCACCCGGTTCCGCGCCGACGGGCGCGAGGGCAAGGCCCGCGCGTACACCGCGGCATTGGGTGTCAACCTGGTGCTCAACGCCGCCTGGAGTTGGGTGTTCTTCGCCAAGCACAAGCTGGGACCAGCGGCCGTGGCGGCGGCAGCACTGACGGCCAGCAGCGCCGATCTGGCCCGCCGCGCCGCCGACGCTGATCCGGTGTTCGGCGCGGCGCTGGCGCCGTACCCACTGTGGTGCGGCTTCGCCACGGCGATGTCCACCGATATCTGGTGGCTCAATCGCTGAGGCCTCGGCTGCACGCCACGGAAGCCCACCGGCGGTACATTTGCCGCGATGGTGATCCGGACGGCGGCTGCGGCGGTGGTGTGTGTCGGTGTGCTGGCCGGCTGTTCCGCGACCGGTAACGGAACCAAGGCCGATATCGGCCAGATCAGCTCGATCAAGGCGAGCTTCGGACCGCAGTTCAGCGTCACTGAGGTGGCACCCACCGGCATCGACCCCCGGCTGCTCTCCGGCCAGAAGCTGCCGGACGGGATGAAGTTCGACCCGCCGGGCTGCGCGCCGTTCGCCACCGCTCAGCTCGTCCCGCCCGGCACCGAGGGCAATATGGCCGCCGTCTCCGCCGAAGGCGAGGGCAACCGCTTCGTCGTCATCGCCGTCGAGACCAGCGAGGTGGTCCCCGTCGTCGAGCCGGGACCGGACTGCCGCAAGGTTGCCTTCGCCGGCGGGACGTCGCGCGGCACGGTCGAGGTGGTGGAGGTGCCCACCATCGACGCTGCCGAGACCATCGGCGTGCACCGGGTAGTGCAGACCGTTATCGACGGCAAGTCCGGCACCGGCGAGGTGTTCAACTACTCCGCGCACTTCGGCGTCTACCAGGTGATCGTGTCCGCCAATCCGCTTGTGCTGCCAGGTAAGCCAGTGGCGCCGGTGAATGTGCAGCGGGCACGGGATCTGCTCATCGCAGGGGTGAATGCCATCCGGCCGTAGGGTGCGCGTGTCTAGCGCACGTTGTGCGGCCGGAACTGAATGCTGATCCTCGGGCCGGTGGGCGCGGTCGTCTTCGGCACCGCGTGCTCCCAGGTCCGCTGACACGAGCCACCCATCACCAGCAGATCGCCGTGGTGCTGCGGGAAGCGCAGCGAGGTGCCGCCGCCCTTCGGCCGCATTGCCAGTACCCGGGTGGCGCCCAAGCTCACGATCGCCACCATCGTGTCGTCGGTGCTGCTGCGCCCGATGGTGTCGCCGTGCCACGCCACGCTGTCGGAGCCGTCGCGGTAGAGACAGAAACCCGCGGTGGTGAAGGGCTCACCGAGTTCGCCCGCGTAGATGTCGTTGAGCCGGCGGCGAAGCCGGACGATCGCCGGGTGTGGTGCCGGCTCGGCGGTCAGGTCGCAGAAGCTGACCAGTCGCGGTACGTCGAGCACCCGGTCATACATCTGGCGCCGTTCGGCGCGCCACGGCACCGCCGCGGACAGTTCGGTGAACAGGGCGTCGGGATCCTCCGTCCAGGACGAGCGCACCTCCACCCAGGCGCCGGAGCCGAGATCGCGGCGCTCGGAGTGGTCGAACAGGGAGGTCTGGACCGCCACGGGCACGCGCCCACTGTATCGCACACACGTTCGATCGGGTGCGCGGCGATAGCGTGCTCGGTGTGACCGTCACCCTGGGCGTCGACTCCGAGGTCGGCACGCTGCGCGCCGTCATCCTGCACCGGCCGGGCCCGGAACTGAAGCGACTGACCCCCCGCAACAACGACGCCCTGCTCTTCGATGGCCTGCCCTGGGTCTCGCGCGCCCAGGAGGAGCACGATGCGTTCGCCGCCCTGCTGCGCTCGCGCGGGGTCGAGGTGATGCTGCTCGCCGACCTGCTGACCGAGGCCCTCGACAGCGGGGCGGCCCGGATGCAGGGCATCACCGCCGCGGTCGACGGCCGCCGGCTGGGCACCCCGCTCGCCCAGGAACTCTCCGCCTATCTGCGCGGGCTGCCGCCGGCGGAGTTGGCGCACATCCTGATGGCCGGGATGACGTTCACCGAACTGCCGGTGGGCGCGCGGGCCGACACCTCGCTGGTGCGGCGCATGCATCACGGCGGCGACTTCGTCATCGATCCGCTGCCCAACCTGATGTTCACCCGCGACTCCTCGTTCTGGATCGGCCCGCGCTTCGCCATCACCTCGCTGGCCCTGCCGGCCCGCATGCGCGAGACCTCCTTGACCGATCTGATCTACGCCCACCATCCCCGCTTCCTCGGGGTGCGGCGCGCCTACGAGTCGCACACCGCCCCCGTCGAGGGCGGCGACGTCCTGCTGCTCTCACCAGGCGTGGTGGCAGTCGGGGTGGGGGAGCGCACCACGCCCGCCGGTGCGGAAGCGTTGGCGCGCAGCCTGTTCGACGACGACTTGGCGCACACCGTGCTGGCGGTGCCGATCGCCCAGCAGCGCGCGACCATGCACCTCGACACCGTCTGCACCATGGTCGACCGCGATGCGGTGGTGATGTACCCGAACATCTCCACCACGCTGTCGGCCTTCACCCTCACCCGCACCGAGTCGGGCATCAAGATCCTCGATGAGGCGCCGTTCGTCACCGCGGCGGCTCATGCGATGGGGATCGAGCGGTTGCGGGTGATCGACACCGGCCTGGATCCGGTGACCGCCGAACGCGAGCAGTGGGACGACGGGAACAACACCTTGGCGCTGGCGCCCGGCGTCGTCGTGGCGTACGAGCGCAACACCGAGACCAATGCGCGGCTGGCCGATGCCGGCATCGAGGTGCTGCCCATCGCGGCGGGGGAGTTGGGCACCGGCCGCGGCGGCCCGCGCTGCATGTCCTGCCCGGCCGCCCGCGACCCGGTCTAACGCGCCCGCCCCGCCGGATCACGACCGTGGTGTCGATCTCGCGGAAAGAATTAGCGCCAGCTGGGCAGCCACATCTCCATGTTCCAGGTGGCCTGGGAGATGGGCAGCCCGGTGAGGATCGGGAACATCCAGGCGAAGTTGGTGATCGCCAGAGCGAGGTAACAGCTGACCACCACCACCCCGAGGGTCCGCCGCTCAGCGTTGGCGGTTGGTTTGAAAAGGATGTCGCCGAGGATCAGCGCGATGGCCATCATCAGGAACGGCGCCATGGTGACCCCGTAGAAGAAGTACATCTGCCGGTCGATGTTGGCGAACCAGGGCAGCCAGCCCGCGCAGTAGCCGGTCAGCACGACGGCGTAGCGCCAGTCGCGGCGGACGAAGGTCCGCCACAGCGCGTAGCCCAGCACCGGCACCGCCAGCCACCACATCGCCGGGGTGCCGATCAGCATGACGGCCTTCACGCACGATGCCGCCCCGCAGCCGGGCACGTCCTGGTCGTCGATGGCGTAGAGCACCGGCCGCAGCGACATCGGCCAGGTCCACGGTTTGGACTCCCACGGGTGATGATTGCCCGCGGAATTGGTCAGTTCGGAATGGAAGTGGAACGCCTTGTAGGTGTAGTGCCACAGCGAGCGCAGCGCGTCCGGCGGCTGGAACCACTGCCGCGCACCGATCGACTGGCCCGCCTCGTAGCGATTCACCGCGGTCTCCGACGAGAACCACGGCGCGTAGGCGAACAGATATACCGCGACCGGTATGAGCCCGAACACGTACGCCGTGGGGCCGACGTCACGGCGCAACACACCGGCCCACGGCCGCGGCACCCGGTAGGCCCGGCGCGCGGCGACATCCATCGCCAGCGACATCAGTCCGAAGAAGGCGATGAAGTACAGCCCCGACCATTTCGTCGCGAACGCCAGGCCGAGCAGGAAACCGGCGCCGAAGCGCCACCACCGCACACCCAGCCGTGGGCCCCAGGGTGTTTCGTCGATGCGGCCCTCGAGGAGCGCGTCGTGCATTCGGGCGCGCATCTGGTCACGGTCGACGAGCAGCGCACTGAAGGCGGCCACGACGAAGACGGTCATGAAGGTGTCGAGCAGCGCGGTGCGGGACGCCACGAAGCTCACCCCGTCGACGACCACCAGGAGCCCGGCCATCGCGCCGATGAGCGTCGAGCGGCTGATCCGGCGCACGGCCCGCACCACCAGAGCGGCCAGGATGATCCCGAACACCGCGCTGGTGAATCGCCAGCCCACGCCGGTGTAGCCGAACAGCGCCTCGCCGGCCGCGATGAGCTGCTTACCCAGCGGCGGGTGCACCACCAGACCGAAACCCGGGTTGTCCTCGACGCCGAAGTTGTGCAGCACCTGCCAGGCCTGCGGCGCGTAGTGCTTCTCATCGAAGATCGGCGTGCCGGCATCGGTGGGCGAGCCCAGGTTCATGAACCGCGTCAGCGCCGCCAGAGCGGCCACCACGGCGGTGGCAACCCAGCCCCGCAACCGGTCGGTGGGGCCGAAGTCGGGCACCGGAACCAGCGGTGCCGGGCTGATGACGGGGGCACTGCGGGCCGGCGCGACAGGTTCGTCGGTCAGGGCAGTCATTGCCAGCAATCGTAGGCTCTGCGATGTGACCCTCGGCCGCCTGCTCCTCGGCGCAACTCCGCTGGGCCAGCCCGGTGACGCCTCACAGCGCCTGGTCGAGGCGCTGGCCACCGCGGACGTGGTGGCGGCCGAAGACACCCGCCGGATCCGGACCCTGGCTGCCGCGCTGCAGACCACCATCGGCGGCCGGGTGCTCAGCCTGTACGACCAGAACGAGCAAGCCCGGATCCCCGGCCTGGTCGAGCAGATCGCGGCCGGGGCGACGGTGCTGGTGGTCAGCGACGCCGGCATGCCGCTGATCAACGATCCCGGCTACCGGCTGGTGCGCGCCTGCGTGGACGCCGGGCTGACGGTCAGTTGCCTGCCCGGGCCGTCGGCGGTCACCACCGCGCTGGCGGTGTCCGGTCTGCCGGCCGACCGGTTCTGCTTCGAGGGGTTCGCGCCGCGCAAGCAATCCGCGCGGCGCGGCGTGGCTGACCGGACTCGCCGGCGAAGCCCGCACCGTGGTGTTCTTCGAGTCGCCGCGACGACTGGCGGCCTGCCTGCACGACGCGGTCGAGCAACTCGGCGGCGATCGGGCTGCGGTGGTGTGTCGCGAGCTGACCAAGGTCTACGAGGAGATCCGCCGCGGGACGCTGGCCGAGCTGGCCGACTGGGCGGCCGACGGGGTGCTCGGTGAGATCACCGTGGTGCTGGCCGGTGCCGTCCCGAGCGTCGAGATCGACGTCCTGCTGGCCGAGGTGGACGCCCTCGTCGCCGACGGGATGAGGGTCAAGGACGCCTGCGGTGCGGTCATCGACGCCCACCCCGGCGCGCCGTCGCGCCGCGACCTCTACGACGCGGTGCTGCGGTCCCGCGAGACGTGAGCCGGGGCGCACCCGACAATCGGCGCCGCCTTATCCAGACACTCCTGCCATTCGGCCGACGACTCGGAGTCGGCGGTGATCCCGCCGCCCACGCCGAGCACCGCACGCAGGCGCGCATCGAACTCCACGGTGCGGATCGCGACGTTGAGTTCACAGCCCGCCACCGGTGACGCCAGTCCGATGGTGCCGCAGTAGACACCGCGACCGCGGCGCTCCCAGCCCGAAAGAAGTTGGCGGGCGCGCAGTTTCGGTGTCCCGGTGACCGATGCCGGCGGGAACGTGGCATCCAGCAGTGCGGCGTTGGACACCTCAGCGGGCACTGCGGGCCGCCACCGTCGACACCAGGTGCCACACCCCGGGGGCCGGTCGCACTGCGAGCAGTTCGGACACCGTGACCGACCCGGTGACTGCGACGTGGCCCAGATCGTTGCGCACCAGATCGACGATCATGATGTTCTCCGCGACGTCCTTGGCCGAGGCCAGCAGGCCGTCCGGGTCAGCGCTGCGCGGCAGTGTGCCCTTGATCGGACTCGAGGTGACCTCGTCGCCGACGCGGCGCAGGAACAACTCCGGCGACAGCGACGCCACCGCACCCCACCGGCCCGCGAGGTAGGCGCCACGGGCCGGTGCCGTCCGACCGATCGCGTCGGCGAAGAACTCCAGCGGTGTGCCGGTGAGTGTCCCGGTGAATTGAGTGCAGACACACGCCTGGTAGATCTCCCCGGCGCGGATCGCCTCCAGGCATGCCTCAACGCCGGCCTGGTGCTGATCGAAATCCGCTTGGCCCCAGGTGATTCCGGCCGCCTCTGGGTGGGCCGGAACGGCCAGCGCCGCGGTCAGCCAATCCGGCGGGGCAGCTCCGGTGAGGTTCTCGTACCACCAGCAGCCATCGGCGTCCAGACGCAGCACATCGTCGGTCCAGCCGCCGGCCGCAGCGGGGATCCGCGGTGCCGCGCCGTCGGCGCCGGGATCGGGGTAGGAGAGATAGCCGATCCACCCGCCGCCGACGGATTCACTCGGCCCACCGGGTGCGACGTCGAACACCTCGGCCGCGCGGACCGGCCGGATGTCGACGCTCGGGGCGATCACCGCGGCTGAGCCGAACCAGTCACCGACCAATGCGGCCGGCGGCGCAAGACCACCTGACCGCGCACCCGCAGCGACCATCCGTAGCACGTCGGCTGCGGGTCCTAACTCGCCGAGCCGCTCGATCCGCATGGCTTCGGGCCGCTAGCCGGCCGGTGCTTCGTACCGCGGGAACACCCCGGCGGGCGCCGGCAGCGACGTACCCGGAGCCAGACGTGTACCCAGCGCCGCGAAATCGCGTTGACCCTCCGGCTGCCCCAGCAGATCCAGCAGTTGACCGGCCGATGACGGCATCACCGGCTCCACCAGCATCGCGGCGATCCGGACCGCCTCCAGCGTGGTGTAGAGCACGGTGCGAAAGCGCACCTGATCGGCCTCCGCCTCCGACTTGCGCAGCACCCACGGCTCCTGCGCGGAGAAGTACCGGTTGGCCGCGCCCAGCATCAGCCAGATGGCCTCCAGTCCCTGGTGCATGGCCTGGGCGTCGAAGGCTTCACGCACCCGCACCAGCAGCCCGTCGGCCAGCGCCAGCAGTTCGGAGTCCTCGGCGCTGAACTCCCCGGGCTCGGGCACCGTTGCATCGAGGTTCTTGTTCACCATCGACAGCGATCGCTGCGCCAGGTTGCCCAGTTCGTTGGCCAGGTCGGTGTTGATCCGGCCGATGATCGCGTCTTCGCTGTAGCTGCCGTCCTGGCCGAACGGCACCTCGCGCAGCAGGAAGTAACGCACCGCGTCCACTCCGAAGGTCTGCACCAGTGCCACCGGGTCGACGACGTTGCCGACGGACTTGCTCATCTTCTCGCCACGGTTGTACAGGAATCCGTGCGCGAACACCCTGCGCGGCAACGGGATTCCCGCCGACATCAGAAAAGCCGGCCAGTACACCGTGTGGAAACGGATGATGTCCTTGCCGATCATGTGCAGATCAGCCGGCCAGAACCGTTGGTAGAGAGCCGAATCCGTGTCGGGGAACCCGACTCCGGTCAGATAGTTGGTCAGCGCGTCGACCCACACGTACATCACGTGGTCGGGGTCGCCGGGCACCGGAACCCCCCAGTCGAACGAGGTCCGCGAGATCGACAGGTCGCGCAGGCCGCCCGAGACGAAGCTGACGACCTCGTTGCGCCGGACCTCCGGCGCGATGAACTCCGGATGGGCGGCGTAGTGCGCCAGCAGCGGCTCGGCGTAGGCCGACAGCCGGAAGAAGTAGGTCTGCTCCTCGGTCCAGGTGACCGGCGTTCCGGTCTCGGTGGCCACCCGGACGCCCTCGCCGTCGACCGACGTCTCGGCTTCGGTGAAGAACCGCTCGTCGCGCACCGAGTACCAGCCGGAGTAGCTGTCGAGATAGATGTCGCCGCGTTTGACCATAAGTTCCCAGATCGCCGACGAGGCGGCGTAGTGATCCGGGTCGGTGGTGCGGATGAACCGGTCGAAGGAAATGTTGAGCATTTCCTGCAGACGCTGGAACTCATCGGAGTTGCGCCGGGCCAGTTCGGCGGTCGGGATGCCTTCGGCGGCCGCAGTCTGCGCCATCTTCAGCCCGTGTTCGTCGGTACCGGTGAGGAAGCGCACGTCGTAACCGTCGAGCCGCTTGAACCGGGCGATGGCATCGGTGGCGATGTATTCGTAGGCGTGCCCGACGTGCGGCGCGCCATTGGGGTAGGCGATCGCCGTGGTCACGTAGAAGGGCTGGCTCATGTCGAGATCACCTTATTGTGTTGGCGTGAGTAAACGCCCGGCACCGCCGCCGCCGGAGCCGTTGGCACCGTTGATCGATGCCCACACCCACCTCGATGCCTGCGGGGCGCGCAGCGCCGACGATGTGCGCGCCATCCTTGACCGCGCCGAAGCCGTCGGCGTGCAGGCGGCGGTGACCATCGCCGACGACCTGGCGTCGGCGCGCTGGGCGGCCGGCGCCACTGAGTGGGACGACCGCCTCTACGCCGCGGTGGCCCTGCACCCGACCCGGGCCGGTGCGCTCACCGCTGAGGCCCGCGCCGAGATCGACACCCTGGCCGCGCAACCCCGGGTGGTGGCGATCGGGGAGACCGGGATGGATCTGTACTGGCCGGGCCGTCTGGAGGGGTGTGCGGATCCGGCGGCACAGCGCGAGGCCTTCGCCTGGCACATCGACCTGGCCAAGCGCACCGGCAAGCCGCTGATGATCCACAACCGCGACGCCGACGCCGAGGTACTCGACGTGCTGCGCGCCGAGGGTGCCCCGGACACGGTGATCTTCCACTGCTTCTCGTCCGGGCCGCAGATGGCACGGGACTGCATCGACGCCGGCTGGGTGCTGAGCCTGTCCGGGACGGTCAGCTTCAAGAACTCCCACGAGTTACGGGAGGCGGCGGCACTGATCCCGCCCGGGCAGCTACTGGTGGAGACCGACGCCCCGTTCCTCACCCCGCATCCATACCGGGGTGCGCCCAATGAGCCGTACTGCCTGCCCTACACGGTGCGCGCACTGGCCGAACTGCTCGGCAGGCCTGCCGAGGACATCGCCGCCGACGCCACCGCGACCGCGCGCCGGGTGTATGCCCTGACCTGAGGGTCTCCTAAGAGGTCATCGATCCGGTTGCCGCTCGCTCCCGCGGTTCGTTACCGTCCTGTGATCGTAAGAGAACTTATGGCGGGATGGATCAGGACGTGAACGTGTTCACCAAGCTTGCGCAGTCGTCGTCGGCTGCCCTGCGCCTGATTCTCGCCGCCCTGCTGGTGGCGCTCACCGGTGCCGGTGTCGTGGCGCTGAACTCCCGCAAGACGGTGACGCTCGACGTCGACGGCTCGACAGTGGCGGTCAGCACCATGAAGACGCGGGTCGTCGACATCGTCGAGGAGCACGGCTTCGACGTCGGCGAGCGCGACGAGCTGATCCCGGCGGCCGGGCAGTCCGTGGGTGACGCCCAGACCATCGTGCTGAGGCGCAGCCGGCCGTTGCAGATCTCCCTCGACGGACAGGAACCCAGGCACGTGTGGACCACCGCGTCCACGGTGGACGAGGCGCTGGCGCAATTGGCGATGACCGACACCGCGCCGGCCGTCGCGCCGCGCGGTACCCGGGTGCCGCTGAAGGGAATGGCCCTGCCGGTGGTCAGCGCCAAGACGGTGCAGCTCGACGACGGCGGCGTGGTGCGGACAGTGCGCCTGGCCGCCCCGACCGTCGGCGCCCTGCTGGAGGCGACCGGCGCGCCGCTGCAGCAGCGCGACACGGTGGTCCCCGCCGCGTCGATGCCCGTCACTGACGGGATGCGGATCGCCGTCACCCGGGTCCGGATCGAGAAGGTGACGCAACAGGTGCCGCTGGCGCCCACCGCCCGCCGCATCGAGGACCCGACGATGAACATGAGCCGCCAGGTGGTGGAGGACCCCGGAGCCCCCGGCACCCAGGACGTGACATTCGCGGTGGCCGTGGTCAATGGCGTGGTCACCGGCCGTTTGCCAGTAGCCAATACCGTCGTCACTCCGGCCCGCGAGTCGGTGCTGCGGGTGGGCGCGAAGCCCGGCACGGAGGTGCCGCCGGTGACCAACGGGGCGCGGTGGGACGCGATCGCCGCGTGCGAATCGGGCAACAATTGGGCGATCAACACCGGAAACGGATATTTCGGCGGCGTGCAGTTCGACCAGAACACATGGGAACGCCATGGTGGACTGCGCTACGCTGAACGTGCAGACTTAGCAACCAGAGAAGAGCAGATTGCCATCGCTGAGGTGACACGGTCCCGTCAGGGCTGGGGGGCATGGCCGGTGTGTGGAAGGGGGGCGTAGTGACCATCCGATTGCTCAGTCGCACCGAGATCCGGAATTTAGCCAAAGAGCTTGATTTCCGGCCGCGCAAATCGCTGGGCCAGAACTTCGTGCACGACGCCAACACCTTGCGTCGGGTGGTCTCGGCGTCCGGTGTCAACAAGAACGATCACGTCCTTGAGGTCGGCCCCGGTCTGGGATCGCTGACACTCGCCCTGCTCGACCGCGGCGCGACAGTGACCGCGGTGGAGATCGACTCGCTGCTCGCCGAACGGCTGCCCCGGACGGTGGCCGAGCACTCGCACAGCGAGATCCACCGACTGACCGTGCTCAACCGCGACATCCTCGGCCTGCGGCGCGCGGACCTGGAGACCCCACCGACCGCGGTGGTGGCCAACCTTCCGTACAACATCGCCGTGCCGGCCCTGATGCATCTGCTCTCCGAGTTCGAGTCCATCCGCACCGTGATGGTGATGGTGCAGGCGGAGGTGGCCGAACGCCTGGCCGCCGAACCCGGCGGCAAGGAATACGGGGTGCCCAGTGCCAAGGTGCGGTTCTTCGGCAACGTGCGGCGCTACGGTTCGGTGTCGCCGACGGTGTTCTGGCCGATCCCGCGGGTGTACTCCGGACTGGTGCGCGTCGACCGCTACGAGACGTCGCCCTGGCCGACCGACGAGGGATTCCGCCGTGAGGTCTTCGACCTCATCGACACCGCGTTCGGGCAGCGGCGCAAGACCGTGCGCAACGCGTTCCTGGAGTGGGCCGGGTCGGGCAACTCGTCCGCCGAAATGCTGCTCGCGGCGAGCATCGACCCGTCCCGTCGCGGCGAGACGCTGACCATCGCCGATTTTGTGCGGCTGTACCAGCGCTCCGGGCGTGCGGTGCGGCCGGTTCTGTCGGCTGAGGCGCCGACGGTCGAAATCGGCTGACGCACACCGCCTCTGATCCGTGTCCTCCACCAACGGCAGCACGGCTGCCGAATGGGTTCCGACCGGATCGGTGACGGTCCGCACGCCGGGCAAGGTCAACCTCTATCTTGGCGTCGGGGATCGTCGCGACGACGGCTATCACGAACTCACCACGGTGTTCCACGCGGTCTCCCTGGCCGACGAGGTGACCGTTCGCGATGCCGATGTGCTGTCGTTGCGCACCATCGGTGAGGGCGCCGGCGAGGTGCCCGACGACGAGCGCAACCTCGCTTGGAAGGCGGCGGAACTGATGGCCGAGCACGTCGGCCGGGCCCCCGACGTGGAGATCCTCATCGACAAGTCCATCCCGGTCGCCGGCGGCATGGCCGGCGGCAGCGCCGACGCGGCCGCCGTCTTGGTCGCGATGAACGAACTGTGGGAGCTCGGCGTCCCGCGTCGCGACCTGCACACGATGGCCGCGCATCTGGGTAGCGACGTTCCGTTCGCGCTGCACGGCGGGACGGCCCTGGGCACCGGCCGCGGCGAGCAGCTGACACCGGTGCTGGCCCGCAACACTTTCGACTGGGTACTGGCCTTCGGCGCCGAGGGACTGTCCACCGCCGCGGTGTACGCCGAGATCGACCGCATGCGCGAGGCCGGAGCCCCGGCCCGGCAGTCCGATCCCGAGCCGCTGCTGACCGCTCTCTCCAGCGGCAATCCCCGTCAGCTCGCCCCGTTGCTCGGCAACGACCTGCAACCGGCGGCGCTGAGCCTGCAGCCCGGTCTGCGCCGGACGCTGCGGGCCGGCGTGGAAGCCGGAGCTCTGGCTGGCATCGTGTCCGGCTCCGGGCCGACGTGCGCGTTCCTGTGCGCCTCGGCCGACGCGGCCATCGCGGTGGCCAGTGAGCTGGCCGGCGCCGGCGTGTGCCGGACCATCCGGGTGGCGAGCGGGCCGGTGCACGGCGCCCGGGTGGCGCAGCCGAGCAGCTGATGGAGTTTGCGCGCGGTTAAGAAAGCTCTAAGATGAGCAAAGCTTTCCCGCCGTGCGGGCGCGCCGTCTATGCGCCGCGCCATGTGGGGCGGAGCATGAGAGTCCGCGGTGCCGCGTCGTGAGTCGACGCCCGCGCCGGACGCCGAGGAGGTCGTCATGAGCCGATTTACCGAGAAGATGTTTCACAGCGCCATGACCAGCACCAAAGGCATGGTGACCGGAGAGCCCGTCGAGCCGGTTCGGCACACCTGGCGTGAGGTACACGAACGGGCCCGCCGGATCGCCGGCGGCCTGGCCGCTGCGGGCGTGGGCCCGGGCGACGCCGTCGGCGTGCTGGCCGGCGCCCCGGTGGAGATCGCCCCGACCGCCCAGGGGCTGTGGATGCGCGGCGCCAGCCTGACGATGCTGCATCAGCCCACCCCGCGCACCGATTTGGCGCTGTGGGCCCAGGACACCATCAATGTCATCGACATGATCGAGGCCAAGGCCGTCGTCATCTCCGAGCCGTTCTTGGTCGCCGCGCCGGTACTCGCCGAGCGCGGGGTGACGGTGCTGACCGTCGAGGAGTTGCTCGCCGCCGAACCGGTCGATCCGGTGGAGACCGGCGAGGATGACGTCGCGCTTATGCAGTTGACGTCCGGTTCGACCGGATCACCCAAGGCTGTGGTGATCAGCCACCGCAACATCTACTCCAACGCCGAGGCGATGTTCATCGGCGCCGAGTACGACGTCGAGTCCGACGTCATGGTCAGCTGGTTGCCCTGCTTCCACGACATGGGGATGGTGGGCTTTTTGACCATCCCCATGTACTTCGGCGCCGAACTGGTCAAGGTCACGCCGCTGGACTTCCTCCGCGACACCCTGCTGTGGGCCAAGCTGATCGACAAGTACAAGGGCACCATGACAGCGGCCCCGAACTTCGCCTACGCGCTGTTCGCCAAACGGCTGCGGCGCCAAGCCAAACCGGGCGAGTTCGATCTGTCGACCCTGCGGTTCGCGCTATCCGGTGCTGAGCCCGTCGAACCGGCCGACGTCGAGGATCTCATCGATGCCGGCAAGCCGTTCGGCCTGAGCCCGAACGCGATCCTGCCCGCCTACGGCATGGCCGAGACCACCCTGGCGGTGTCGTTCTCCGAATGCGGTGCCGGTCTGGTGGTTGACGAAGTCGACGCCGACCTGCTGGCCGCGTTGCGGCGCGCAGTGCCCGCGACCAAGGGCAACACCCGCCGGCTGGCCAGCCTCGGGCCTCTGCTGCGCGACCTCGAGGCACGCATCGTCGACGAGGACGGCATCGTGCTGCCCACCCGCGGCGTCGGCGTCATCGAGTTGCGGGGGGAGTCGCTGACGCCCGGCTATATCACCATGGGCGGCTTCGTCTCGGCTCAGGACGAGAACGGCTGGTACGACACCGGCGACCTCGGTTACCTGACCGAGGAGGGCCACATCGTGGTGTGCGGCCGGGTCAAGGATGTGATCATCATGGCCGGCCGCAACATCTACCCGACCGACATCGAACGGGCCGCCGGCCGGGTCGAGGGCGTGCGCCCGGGATGCGCGGTCGCGGTGCGCCTGGACGCCGGGCATTCGCGGGAGACCTTCGCCGTCGCCATCGAGTCCAACAATTGGGAGGATCCGGCGGAGATCCGCCGCATCGAGCAGCAGGTGGCCCACGAAGTCGTCAGCGAGGTCGGCGTGCGGCCGCGCAACGTCGTGGTACTCGGCCCGGGCACCATCCCCAAGACCCCGTCGGGCAAGCTCCGCCGCGCCAACTCGGTCTCGCTGGTCACCTAGCGCCACGCCACCGCCGCTTCGCCGAGCGAAACCGCCGATCGTTCTTGTAGGGTTACGCGCAAGTCAATTCAGGAGAGGACGGCATGGGTAAATCCCGTTTATTTTGGACGGTGGTGGCGGCGGGTGCTTTCGCCGGCAGCGTCTCGACAGGTCTCGCGTGGGCAGGTGGCCCCGGTGGAACCATCGAGGACCCCGAGGACATTTCGGTGGCGGTCGGCACCGGCACCTTTGAGGATTTCTCCGACGGTGCCGCAGGCCAGAGTTTCGAAGTCGGTTTCACCGCAACGGGTGACACCAACGAGGAGGCCTCCGCCGCGGTCATCGCGGCGTGCCAGGCCGCCGGTGGCGTGGATTGCACCAGCGACGAGGTGACCAACGACAACCTCTGCATCGTCTCTGTCGGTTCGGACCTCAAGAACATCGTGGCCGGCGGCGCCGGCGCGACTGTGGAGGCCGCTCGCCAGGACGCGATCAACAGGGCAGCCGCCAACAACACGCCCCTCGGCGAGGACGCCGTGGTCATCGTGTCGAATTGCCCGTGATGAGCGCGCGGATGGCACAGAAGGGAAATCACACAATGACGCGAATCAAAGCGGGTGTGCTGATGGTGGGTTTGGCGGTCGTGGCGGGCGTTTTGGCTCCTGTCGCGAGTGCCCGGCCGACCTGCCAGGACACCAACACCAAGACCATCTGCCAGACCAACGGCAGTGTGTCGATCAAGGCACGCCCGGGTACGACCGCACCGCCGGCCAACCTGCCGGTGTTCCCGTGGCTCGGCATGCCGGGCGCACGCCGATAGTCAACGCCTAGCGTCCGTTTCTGGAACATCCGGCCGATCCCCTCGGGGGTCGGCCGGATGTTTGTTTTCCGCGAGGTTTGCCCGCTACGAGCCGTGCAACTGGTTCTGCGCGGCTTCCAACCCCACCTCGATCAGCAGTTCGCAGGCGTCGGCACCCTGCTCGCAGATCACCGGCACCTCGGGGCGTTCGGTGGAACCGAAGTTCTCCAGAACGAACGCCGCCGGATCCTTACGGCCCGGCGGCCGGCCTATCCCGATGCGCACCCGCTGAAATTCCTTGGTGCCCAACGCATTCGCCACTGAACGCAGACCGTTGTGGCCGCCCTCGCCGCCGCCGATCTTCAGCCGAATCTTGCCGAAGTCGATGTCGAGTTCGTCGTGGATGACGATCACGTCGCCGGCATCCACCGAATAGAACTTCGCCAGCGGGCCCACCTGCCGCCCGGACTCGTTCATGAAGCAGCGCGGCTTGGCCAGCACGATCGGCCGGTGGCCGAGGCGCCCGGTGACGATCTCCGCACCGGAACGCTTGTGCACCTTGAACGGCGCGCCCATCCGGGCGGCCAGCACGTCGGCGACCATGAACCCCACGTTGTGCCGGGTCTTGGCATACTGCGCCCCGGGATTACCCAGGCCGACGACCAGCAGTGGCTCGGCCAACGCCGGGCTTACTCGGCCTTGTCGGAGCCGGCGGACTCGCCTTCAGCCGCGGACTCCGCGGCGTCGGCGGCCTGCTCCTCCACCGACTCGCCGCCGCCCTCGGACTCGAGGTCCTCGGCGGTGGGCGCGGCGATGATGTTGACCACGAGCATGTCCGGGTCACTGACCAGGGTCACGCCCGCGGGCAGGGCGACGTCCTTGGCCAGGATCTGGGTGCCCTCTTCGGCGCCCTCGATCGACACGGTGAAGCCCTCCGGGATGGACAGCGCCTCGGCCTCGACCTCGATGGTGGTGGCGTCCTGCGCCACCAGCGTGCCGGATGCGGCGTCGCCCTCGAGGTGGACCTGCACCTCGACGTTCACCTTCTCGCCGCGGCGCACGATGATCAGGTCGGCGTGCTGGATGACCCGCTTGACGGGGTGCATGGCCAGGGCCTTGGTGAGCGCCAGCTGCTCCTGGCCGTCGATCTGCAGGCTCAGGACCGCGTTGGTGCCGGACTTGCGCAGCACGGCGGCGAAGTCGCGGGCGTTGAGTTCGAGGTGCGTGGGGGCGGCGCCGTGGCCGTAGAGCACCGCGGGCACCTTGCCCTCGCGCCGGGCCTGACGGGATGCGCCCTTGCCGGTGCGGGTGCGCACCTCTACGGCGAGCTTGGTGGTGTTGGCGCCTGCGGCCATCGGATGCTCCTACCTTCGGTTCGTGTCTGCACGGTGAAGGCGGGCGTGAACGCTCACTTAGGAGCGAAGCCTCGTCGATAACGGTGGCCATCCACCCTCGCCGTGACGCGGATCCCAGGTTAGCGGATGGGTCGGCCCAGCCGGAAATCGCCGAACCCCGGCGACTACTTCACCGCGACGTTGAAACCCTTGATGACCTGCAGTACCTCCGGAGCCGCGGCGGCGGCCTCGTTGGCCAGCGTGGTGACGGTGAACTGCACCAGGTAGCGCTGGAACGCCGGGGCCGGTGTCACCGGGATGACGATCCGGTTGTAGGTGTGCAGCCGGGCGCCTTTGAGTTCGTAGCTGCCCTCGATCATCGCCGACGGGAAGCCGTTGAAGTCGGCGTCGGAGTAGTTCAGCCGCTTGAAGTCCTTGGACAGCTCGGCGCTGTCGTCGGCGTGCTTCAGAGCTGCCGGCACATCGAAGTTCCCGTCGAGGGCGAACACCATGACCATCGCGGTGGGGTAGGTGTTGTTCTTCGCGATCGCCTCGGTGCCCGGGGAGAAGTTCGGATTGGCGTACGTGCTCCACCCCGGTGGCCGGGGCAGCGTCACAGTGAGATCGGTCAACTCCTTCAGCGGAACCTGCTTGCCCGTCACCCCGACGCTGGACAGATATTCGGCGATCGGAACAGGACGTGCCGACGTCGTCTCGGTCTCAGTCGGGCTGGTGGGTGTGGTCCAGATCGTGGAGTAGTCGGCGGTCTGGGTTTGGCAGCCCACCAGGGCAGCGGACACCAGCGCGGCGGCGAGCCAGCTGAATGGTTTGAGCATCGGTGCGCTTATGCGTCCCCGTCGAACAGGCCTGTGACGGAACCGTTTTCGAAGACCGCATGAATGGTGCTCGCCAGAAGCGGCGCGATGGACAACACCGTCAGCTGTGGGAAGCGCTTCGATTCGTCTATCGGCAGGGTGTTGGTGACGATCACCTCACGCGCGCCGCAGGCGGCCAGCCGCTCGGCGGCTGGATCGGACAGCACGCCGTGTGTCGCGGCGATGATGACGTCGGTCGCGCCGTCATCGCGCAGCAGTTTCACCGCACCGGCGATGGTGCCGCCGGTGTCGATCATGTCGTCGGTGAGCACGCATGTCTTCCCCTCGACCTCGCCGACCACCCGGTTGGACACCACCTGGTTGGGCACCCGGGGATCGCGGGTCTTGTGAATGAACGCCAGCGGTGTGCCGCCCAGGGCGTCGGCCCACTTCTCCGCCACCCGCACCCGGCCGGAGTCCGGGGAGACCACCACGATGTCCTCGCAGGCGTAGTTGTCCCGGATGTAGCCGGTCAGCAGTGGCTGCGCCCGCATGTGGTCCACCGGCCCGTCGAAGAAACCCTGGATCTGGTCGGTGTGCAGGTCCACCGACACGATCCGGTCGGCGCCGGCGGTCTTGAGCAGATCGGCCACCAGGCGCGCGGAGATGGGCTCGCGGCCGCGGTGCTTCTTGTCCTGGCGGGCGTAGGGATAGAACGGCAGGATCGCGGTGATCCGCTTGGCGCTTCCGCGCTTGAGCGCGTCGATCATCAGAAGCTGTTCCATCAGCCACTTGTTCAGCGGCGCCGGGTGGGATTGCAGGACGAAAGCGTCGCATCCGCGCACCGACTCGTCGAAGCGGACGAAGATCTCCCCATTGGCGAAGTCGCGCGCCGTCTGCGCGGTGACGTGGACGTCGAGTTCCTTGGCAACCTGCTCAGCGAGCTCAGGGTGGGCCCGGCCGGAGAACAGCATCAGGTTCTTGCGGTTGTCAATCCAGTCCGTCGTCACTGAGCAGCCCTTGCCGGTCGGGAATCGGATACGGGCCTCATCGTACGTTTTCAGCCGCGGTTGTCATCTGCCGACTCGGCGTTCCCGGCAGCTTTGACCGCCGCGTCGGCCGCCTTCGCCGAATCGCTGCCCGGGCGGTTGGTGCGCACCCAGTCTTCGATGATGCGCTGGGTGCCGGCCGAGACGGCCAGGGCCCCGGGCGGGACGTCGTCGCGCAGTACGGTGCCGGCGCCGGTGTAGGCGCCGTCGCCGACGGTCACCGGTGCGACGAACATGGTGTCGCTGCCGGTGCGGACGTGCGATCCGACGGTGGTGCGGTGCTTGGTCTCGCCGTCGTAGTTGACGAACACGCTGGAGGCGCCGATATTGCTGTGTTCGCCGATGTCGGCGTCGCCGACGTAGGTCAGGTGCGGCACTTTGGTGCCGGTGCCGATTGTGGCGTTCTTGGTCTCGACGAACGCGCCCAGCTTGCCGTCGGCGCCCAGGCGGGTGCCGGGCCGCAGATAGCTGAACGGGCCCACCTCGGCGCCGGGGCCGATCACCGCCTCGGTGCCGTGGGTGCGGAGCACCGACGCGTCGTCGCCCACGCCGACGTCGGTCAGGGTGGTGTCCGGGCCGATCCGGCAGCGCGCGCCGATCCGGGTCCCGCCGAGCAGTTGGGTGCCCGGGGCGATGACGGTGTCGCGGCCGATCTCCACATCGACGTCGATCCACGTTGTGGCCGGATCGATCACGGTGACCCCGGCGCGCTGGTGCGCTGCCACGATGCGTCGGTTCAACTCCCCGGCGAGATCGGCGAGCTGGACCCGGTCGTTGACGCCCGCCACCAGCGCGTGATCGTCGACGTGCAGCGCGTGCACAGCCCGGCCGTCGGCGCGCACGATCGCGATCGCGTCGGTCAGATACAGCTCCTGCTGCGCGTTGTCCGAGGACACCCGGCTCAGCGCCGATCGCAGTGCATCGATGTCGAAGGCGTAGACCCCGGCGTTGATCTCCCGGATGGCGCGCTGCTGCGGGCTGGCGTCGGTCTCCTCGACGATCGCGATCACCTCGCCGTCCTGGGTGCGCAGGATGCGGCCATAGCCGGTTGCATCGGGCACCGTGGTGGTCAGCACGGTGACCCCGGCGCGGCGGTCGCGGTGCGCGGCGATCAGTCCGGCGAGGGTGTCGGCGTCCAGCAGGGGAATGTCGCCGGAGGTCACCACGACGATTCCGTCGAACGCCTCCGGCAGCGCCGACAGGCCGCACAGCGCGGCGTGGCCGGTGCCGAGCTGCTGATCCTGGACGGCCACCTCGATGGGCCGGCCGAGGCTCTCGGCCAACTCCGCGACGGTGGGCGCGACGCGGTCGCGGTCTTTGCCGAGCACCACCACCAGATGCTGCGGGGCCACCTTGGCGACGGCGTGCAGGGCGTGCGAGATCATGCTGCGCCCGCCGAGGGTGTGCAGCACCTTCGGGGTGTCCGACCGCATGCGGGTGCCTGCCCCGGCGGCGAGCACCAGGACGGCCGACTCGGTCGTCGCCATAGGAACCCTCCTCCAGTGTGCGGTTTCGCACCCAACACGCCGCCGCACGGTTGAAAACCGCACACTCGTGATCGTTTGAGCTTCGCTCGCCTTCGCTCCGCCGCCAGGACTCGAACCTGAACTATCTGAACCAAAATCAGAGGTGCTGCCGATTACACCACGGCGGATGGTTCGTCAAAGACTTTAATGCAGGGCGTTTAGGCTGGTCGGCATGGCAGCACCGGAGCGGGGAAACCGCCCGCCGCGGGCGCGGATGACCGGCAGCGAGCGTCGCCACCAGTTGATCGACGTCGCCCGCTCGCTGTTCGCCGAACGCGGCTACGAGGGCACTGCCATCGAAGAGGTCGCCCACCGGGCCGGCGTCTCCAAGCCGGTGGTCTACGAGCACTTCGGCGGCAAGGAGGGGCTCTACGCGGTGGTGGTCGACCGGGAGATGACCGCCCTGCTTGATGGCATCACCTCGTCGCTGACCAACAACCGCTACCGGTCCCGGGTCGAGCAGGTGGTGCTGGCGCTGCTGACCTACGTCGAGGAGCGGACCGACGGATTCCGCATCATGACCCGCGACTCCCCGGCATCGATCACCGCGGGCACCTACTCCAGCCTGTTCAACGACGCCGTCAACCAGGTGGCCTCCATCCTGGCCGGCGACTTCTCCCGCCGCGGCCTGGATCCGGAGTTGGCGCCGCTGTACGCCCAGGCGCTCGTCGGGTCGGTGTCGATGACCGCACAGTGGTGGCTGGAGACCCGCGAGCCGAAGAAGGAAGTCGTGGCCGCCCATCTGGTGAACCTGGTGTGGAACGGCCTGGCCCATCTGGAGGCCGATCCGCAGCTAGAGGGGCAGTAGCGCAGTCCCTAGACTGGGCTCATCATGACCGCGGCGGGGCACCCACATGCGCACACCCCGCTCGCCGGTCTGGTGGACCTGGCGCTGAGCGCCCCGGCATTCACCGAACTCATCGACCGCGCCGCCGATCGGCCCGACGAGCTCGCGGTAGCCGGCCCGGCCAGTGCCCAACTCTTCGTCGCCTGCGCGCTGGGCCGGGTCTGCCCGATGCTGGTGGTCACCGCCACCGGGCGGGAAGCCGACGACCTCACCGCCGAACTGCGCGCCGTGCACGGCGACTCGGTGGCGATGTTCCCGTCCTGGGAAACGCTTCCGCACGAGCGCCTTTCGCCGGGTGTGGACACCGTCGGCGCGCGGATGCTGCTGTTGCGACGGTTGGCCCGCCCGGACGATGCGCGGCTGGGGCCGCCGCTGCGGATCGTGGTGACCACCGTGCGGTCGCTGCTGCAGCCGATGGCCGCCGGCCTCGCCGAGATCGACCCGGTGATCCTCGAGACCGGCGTCGAGCACGACTTCAATGAGGTGGTGGCGCGGCTGTCCGCGCTGGCCTACGACCGGGTCGACATGGTGGCCCGTCGCGGCGAGTTCGCGGTTCGCGGCGGCATCCTCGACATCTTCGCGCCGACCGCCGAGCATCCGGTGCGGGTGGAGTTCTGGGGCGACGAGGTCACTGAGATGCGGATGTTCTCGGTGGCCGATCAGCGCTCGATCCCCGAACTCGACGTCGCTGCGGTGGTTGCGGTGCCGTGCCGGGAGCTGCTGCTCACCGACGAAGTCCGCACGCGCGCAGCGCAATTGGCCGCCAAAGCCCCCCGCGGCAGCGACACCCGGGTCACCGGCAGCGTCTCGGACATGCTGGCCAAGCTGTCCGAGGGCATCCCGGTCGATGGGATGGAGGCGCTGCAACCGGTGCTCAGCCCGCAGGCCTTGGGCCTGCTCACCGACCACCTTCCGGCCGGGACCGCGGTGCTGGTGTGCGAGCCGGAGAAGGTCCGCACCCGTGCGGCCGACCTCATCACCACCGGCCGGGAGTTCCTCGAGGCGTCCTGGTCGGTGGCCGCGGTGGGCGGTGACGCGCCGATCGACGTCGAGCAACTCGGCGGTTCGGGTTTCCGTGAACTCGACGACGCCCGCGACGCCGCCCGGGCCGGCGGGCACCCATGGTGGACGGTGGGCCAACTTGCGCACGAGGAGACGACGGACCTCGACGTGCGGGCCGCCCCCACCGCCCGCGGCCAGCAGGGCGCGGTCGATGAGATCTTCGCGATGCTGCGCGCCCACGTCCTCACCGGCGGTTCGGTGAACACGGCCGTCGTCGTCGCGCCGGGCACCGGCACCGCTCACCGGGTGGTGGAGCAACTCGGCGAACGCGACACTCCGGCGGCGATGCTCGATCCGGGGGAGCGGCCCCGGCCCGGGGTGGTCGGTGTACTCAAGGGACCGCTACACAACGGAATAGTGGTGCCCGGCGCCAACCTGGTGGTGATCACCGAGACCGACCTCACCGGCAACCGGGCGACCGGCCCGGAGGGCAAGCGGCTGGCCGCCAAGCGCCGCAACACCGTCGACCCGTTGGCGCTGAGCGCCGGCGATCTCGTCGTGCACGACCAGCACGGCATCGGCCGCTTCGTGGAGATGGTTGAGCGCACCGTCGGCGGCGCGCGCCGCGAATACCTGGTCCTGGAGTACGGCTCGAGTAAGCGCGGCCAGGGTGCCGACAAGTTGTTCGTCCCGATGGACTCGCTGGACCAGCTATCCCGCTATGTCGGTGGTGAGCAGGCCACATTGAGCAGGCTGGGCGGCAGCGACTGGGTCAACACGAAGAACAAGGCGCGCAAGGCCGTTCGCGAGATTGCCGCCGAACTGGTGGCCCTCTACGCCAAGCGCCAGGCCGCTCCCGGCCACGCGTTCTCCCCGGACTCACCATGGCAGGCCGAGATGGAGGACGCCTTCGGGTTCACCGAAACCGTCGACCAGCTGACCGCCATCAGCGAGGTCAAGTCGGACATGGAAAAGCCGGTCCCGATGGACCGGGTGATCTGCGGCGACGTCGGCTACGGCAAGACCGAGATCGCGGTGCGCGCGGCGTTCAAGGCGGTGCAGGACGGCAAGCAGGTCGCGGTGCTGGTGCCCACCACCCTGTTGGCCGACCAGCACATGCAGACCTTCACCGAGCGGATGGCCGGCTTCCCGGTGACCGTGAAGGGGCTGTCGCGGTTCACCGATCCGGCCGAGTCCCGCGCGGTGCTGGCCGGCATGGCCGACGGCAGCGTGGACATCGTGATCGGCACCCACCGGTTGCTGCAGACCGGAGTGGTCTGGAAGGACCTCGGCCTGGTGGTGGTCGACGAGGAGCAGCGCTTCGGCGTCGAGCACAAGGAGCACATCAAAGCGCTGCGCACCCACGTCGATGTGCTGACCATGAGCGCCACCCCGATCCCGCGCACACTCGAGATGAGCCTCGCCGGCATCCGGGAGATGTCGACCATCCTCACCCCGCCCGAGGAGCGCTACCCGGTGCTGACCTACGTCGGCCCGCAGGACGACAAACAGGTCGCCGCCGCACTGCGCCGCGAACTGCTGCGCGACGGACAGGTGTTCTACGTGCACAACCGGGTCAGCACCATCGACGCCGCCGCCGGCCGGGTCAAGGCCCTGGTGCCGGAGGCCCGCGTCGCGGTGGCGCACGGCCAGATGCCGGAGGACCTGCTGGAAGGGACCGTGGCTGCGTTCTGGAACCGTGAGTACGACGTCCTGGTGTGCACCACCATCATCGAGACCGGCCTGGACATCTCCAACGCCAACACCCTCATCGTGGAGCGCGCCGACACGTTCGGCCTCTCGCAGTTGCATCAGTTACGGGGCCGGGTGGGCCGCAGCCGGGAACGCGGCTACGCCTACTTCCTCTATTCGCCTGAGACCCCGCTGACCGAGACCGCCTACGACCGGCTGGCCACCATCGCCCAGAACAACGAACTGGGCGCCGGGATGGCAGTGGCGTTGAAGGACTTGGAGATTCGCGGCGCCGGAAACGTTCTGGGTGCCGAGCAGTCCGGTCACGTTGCCGGTGTCGGCTTCGACCTGTACGTCCGGCTGGTCGGTGAGGCCGTGGAGGCCTACCGGGCGGCGGCCGACGGCGGAACCGTGGCCGGGGTGGAGGAACCCAAGGACGTCCGAATCGACCTGCCGATCGACGCGCACCTGCCGCCGGACTACATCGGCAGCGACCGGCTGCGCCTGGAGGCCTACCGGCGGCTCGCCTCGGCCGCCGACGACGCGGGTATCGCCGCCGTCGTTGATGAACTCATCGACCGCTACGGCCCGCCGCCCGAACCGGTGCAGTGGTTGGTGGCGGTAGCGCGCCTGCGGTTGCTGTGCCGCCAGTACGGCATCACCGAACTCGCGGCCACCGGAGGCGGTTCGGCCACGCTGAAGGTGTCGCCCCTGGTGCTGCCGGACTCCGCCCAGGTGCGCCTGTCGCGGATGTACCCCGCGGCCACCTACCGGGCCACGACCTCGACCGTGCAGGTGCCGATCCCGCGCGCCGGTTCCGGCGTCAGTGCACCGCGCATCCGGGATCTGGACCTGGTGGCCTGGGCGGTGGATCTCGTGCTCGCGCTGAACGGGCGGCCGGCCGGCGAGGTTGATATAACGACGTTCTCAGCGCAGGCCTTGCCTGAACGAGCGGAGGGGAGCCGATGACCGTCATCCTGGTGGACCGCGGGCGGCCCTCGATGATTCCCGTCGAGGCGGTGGAGCTGCTGCACGGTGACGTCCAGTACACCGAGGAACTCCCGATCAGGGTGCCCTGGTCGCTGCCGTCGGCCCGGCCGGCGCTGGTCGGGCCCGACGCCCCGGTGCTGCTGTCGTCGGACCCCGAGCACCCGGCGGTGCGGGCCAGACTCGACGCCGGCGAGCAGGTGATCACTGTTCCGGTGCCCCGGCCGGGCGAGCGTCTGATCGACGCCGTCGCCGTGATGGACACGCTGCGTACCGCCGGCCCGTGGGAGAGCGAGCAGACGCACGATTCGCTGCGGCGCTATCTGCTGGAGGAGACCTACGAGTTGTTCGACGCCGTGCACGGCGGCGACGGCGAGGAACTGCGCGACGAACTCGGAGATGTGCTGCTGCAGGTGCTGTTTCACGCCCGGATCGCCCAGGAGGCCGGAGGCCACGGCTTCAGCATCGACGACGTCGCCGACGCCCTGGTCCGCAAGCTGACCAACCGGGTGCCCGCGGTGCTCGCGGGGGAGCCGATCTCGCTGGAGGACCAGCTGGCCCAGTGGGAGCAGCGCAAGGCCCTGGAACGCTCCACCCGCCGGTCCTGTATCGACGGTGTGCCGACCGCGCAGCCGGCGCTGGCGTTGGCGCAGAAGGTGATTGCGCGGGTCAGCGCCGCAGGCCTACCGGCTGACCTGATCCCGCAGGCTCTGACCGAGGTGCACCTTCGCGCCGAGGGCGACGCCGAGAACGACCTGCGCACCGCGGTGCTGCGGTTCATGGAGACGGTGCGCGCCGTCGAGGAGGGCATTGGCGCCGAGGGCCCGATCAGCGAGGGGCAGTGGCGTAGCCATTGGTCCTGAGCCGAAGCCATTGGGTCTGAGCCGTAGCCATTGGGTCTGAGCCGAAGCCACTGGGCCTGAGATGCCCGGCGTTGCGGTCCCACCGGACCCCGCAGAAGTCATGGGACGATGGATCCCGTGCCGTCATCGCGTTTGCTGCGGGTCGTCGTCGTGGTTGCGGCGGCGGCGATGCTGCTGGCGTCGAGTTGTTCCTGGCAGGGCGGCGCGCCCATCCCCGAGGGTGTTCCGCCGCCGGCCGGGGACCCGGTGCCGGCGATCGACACCAAGGCCGCCGGCCGGCCTGCCGGCCAGCTGCGGGATTGGGCCGCCCAGCGCGCACCGGCCCTGGGTATCCCCATCGAGGCGCTGGAGGCCTACGGCTACGCCGCCCGCGTCGCCGAGGTGGAGAACCCGGACTGCCATCTGTCCTGGACCACGCTGGCCGGCATCGGCATGGTGGAAAGCCACCACGGCACCTACCGGGGCGCGGTGATCGCGCCCAACGGAGACGTCACCCCGCCGATCCGCGGGGTTCGCCTCGACGGCACAGGAGGCAACCTGGCGATCCTCGACCGCGAAGCCACCGAGGCCACCCGGGCGCAGGGCGGCGGCGAAGCCGCCCCGATCTACGCCCGGGCGATGGGCCCGATGCAGTTCATTCCGGAGACCTGGCGGCTCTACGGGGTCGACGCCAACAATGACGGCACGGTGAGTCCGGACAATTTCGACGACGCGGCCCTGTCGGCGGCGGGCTACCTTTGCTTCCGCGGCAAAGACATGGCGACCCCGCGGGGCTGGATGAATGCGTTGCGGGCCTACAACCACTCCGACTACTACGCACGTTCGGTGCGGGACTGGGCAACCGCGTATGCGGCCGGTCATCCGCTATAGCCGCGCGTCGCTGACCATCTACGCTTAGGGCGCCGGCAGCCGCCGCAGGACCGAGCGAAGGAGACACCCGTGCCCATCATCGAGCAGGTCGCAGCCCGGGAGATCCTCGACTCGCGCGGCAACCCGACCGTGGAGGTCGAGGTGGCACTGATCGACGGCACCATCTCGCGGGCGGCGGTCCCGTCCGGGGCGTCGACCGGGGAACACGAGGCGGTCGAGTTGCGCGACGGCGGCACCCGCTACGGGGGCAAAGGGGTGCAGAAGGCCGTCGAGGGCGTGCTCGACGAGATCGCGCCGGCGGTGATCGGGCTGTCCGCCGACGATCAGCGACTCGTTGATCAGGCTCTGGTCGACCTCGACGGCACCCCCGACAAGTCCCGACTGGGCGCCAACGCCATCCTCGGTGTCTCGCTTGCGGTGGCCAAGGCGGCCGCCGAGTCCGCCGGCCTGCCGTTGTTCCGCTACCTCGGCGGACCCAACGCGCACATCCTGCCGGTGCCGATGATGAACATCCTCAACGGCGGCGCGCACGCCGACACCGGTGTGGACGTCCAGGAATTCATGGTGGCGCCCATCGGCGCGCCCAACTTCCGCGAGGGACTGCGCTGGGGCGCGGAGGTCTACCACGCACTCAAGGCGGTGCTGAAGAAGCAGGGTCTGTCCACCGGACTTGGTGATGAGGGCGGCTTCGCACCCGATGTGGCCGGCACCAAGGCGGCACTGGACCTGATCTGCTCGGCCATCGAGATCGCCGGCTTCAAGCCCGGCTCGGATATCGCGCTCGCCCTCGACGTTGCCGCCACCGAATTCTTTACCGCTGGAACGGGTTACAGCTTCGAGAAGCAGAACCGCACCTCGGCGCAGATGGGTGAGTTCTATGTCACGTTGCTGGACGGCTACCCGCTGGTGTCCATCGAGGACCCGCTGAGCGAGGACGACTGGGACGGCTGGGTGGAGTTGACCGCCGCGATCGGTGACCGCGTGCAGATCGTCGGCGACGACCTGTTCGTCACCAACCCCGAACGCCTCGAGGAGGGCATCGAGCGCGGCGCGGCTAACGCCCTGCTGGTCAAGGTCAACCAGATCGGCACGCTCACCGAGACCCTCGACGCCGTTGCGTTGGCGCACAACAGCGGCTACCGCACGATGATGAGCCACCGCAGCGGCGAGACCGAGGACACCACCATCGCCGACCTCGCGGTCGCGGTGGGCAGCGGTCAGATCAAGACCGGCGCCCCGGCCCGCAGCGAGCGGGTGGCCAAGTACAACCAGTTGCTGCGCATCGAGGACGCGCTCGGCGACGCCGCCCGCTACGCAGCGGACCTGGCCTTCCCCCGTTTCGGCGGATCCGAGTAGCGCGGGGCGGCGAAAGAGACTGTGGCAGAGGGTAAGCGCTCCGATTCCAAACGCCGGGGCCCGGCATCGCGGCCGGGCGCATCGGGGCGTGGGCGCTCGCGGCCGGCGAAGATCCCCGCTCGCGAACCCCGCCGCAGTGGCTTCCGGGCCCAAGCAGAGTCCGTCGGGCACGGCCTGGCCGCCCCGATCCGCCGGGCCATCGCGGCCACCACCGCACAGCAGAGCGAGCAGCGCCTCGGGCTCACCGCGCGCCGCGCCGCCATCATGGCCGTCTTGGTGTGCGTTCTGGCGCTGACCATCGCCGGGCCGGTGCGCACCTACTTCGCCCAGCGCACCGAGATGAAGCAACTCGCCGCCAGCGAGAAATCGCTGCGCGCGCAGATCTCCGAATTGGAAAGCCAGAAAGCCAAACTCGCCGATCCGGTGTACATCGCCGCCCAGGCGCGCGATCGGCTGGGCTTCGTGATGCCCGGCGAGATTCCCTACCAGGTCCAGCTTCCGGGGGGAGTAGCCGGACCGTCCGAGGCAGGCCCGCAGGCCGAGATCGCCCCGAGCGGCGACCCCTGGTACTCGGCGCTGTGGCACACCATCGCCGACACCCCGCACGGACCACCGGCTCCCGTCCCACCCCCTCCCGGCCCACCGGGCCCCGAGCCGGTTGCCCCCGATGCCGTTGCCCCCGGCGCCCCGGCGCCCGCGCCCGGTGGTTGACACCGACGACCTCGAGGCGGTGGCGCGCCAACTCGGGCGCGAGCCGCGCGGGGTGCTCGAGATCGCCTACCGCTGCCCCGACGGACAGCCCGGGGTGGTCAAGACCGCGCCCCGGCTTCCCGACGGCACCCCCTTCCCGACGCTGTACTACCTGACCCACCCGGCGCTGACGGCGGCCGCGAGTCGGCTGGAGTCCGAGGGGGTGATGCGCGAGATGAGCGAGCGACTCGCCCACGATCCCGACCTTGCGGCGGCCTATCGGCGCGCCCATGAGTCCTACCTCGCCGAACGTGACGCCATCGAGCCACTGGGGAACACGTTCTCCGGCGGAGGTATGCCCGACCGGGTGAAGTGCCTGCACGTGCTGATGGCCCACGCCCTGGCCAAGGGCCGCGGCGTCAACCCGTTCGGCGACGAGGCGCTTGCCATGCTGGCGTCCGAACCCGCGATGGCCGGGGTGCTCTCGGTGGAGGAGTGGACATGACTTCAGGGGATAAGACCAAGACGAGCAGGGTGGCGGCGATCGACTGCGGCACCAACTCCATCCGTCTGTTGATCGCCGATTGCGCCGGCGGGCGGCTGACGGACCTGCACCGCGAGATGCGCATCGTCCGGCTGGGACAGGGAGTGGACGCCACCGGGCACTTCGCCCCCGACGCGCTGGCGCGCACCGAGGCCGCGTTGGCCGATTACGCGGAGCTGATGCGCCGCTACGAGGTCGGCAAGGTGCGGATGGTGGCCACCTCGGCCACCCGCGACGCCTCCAACCGTGACGAATTCTTCGCGATGACAGCAACATTGCTGGGCGCGGTGGTGCCCGGCGCGATCGCGGAAGTGATCACCGGAACCGAAGAGGCCGAACTGTCCTTTAACGGGGCGGTCGGCGAACTCGACCCGGCCGCAGCGCCGTTCGTCGTCGTCGACCTCGGTGGCGGATCAACCGAAGTGGTTCTGGGCCAGGGGCCCGCGGCCGGCGGTGTCACGGCGAGTTTCTCCGCGGACATCGGGTGCGTGCGGATGACGGAGCGTTGCCTGCATTCCGATCCGCCGACTCCCGCCGAGGTGGCTGACGCGCGCGCCGTCGTTCGGGAACGCCTCGCCGAGGCGTTACGGCACGTTCCGGTGCAGCGCGCTCGGACCTGGGTCGGGGTGGCCGGGACGTTCACCACGATCGCCGCCCTGGCGCATCGGCTGCCGACCTACGACTCCGAGGCGATACACCTGTCCCGGGTCGGTTTCGCCGATCTGCTGGAGGTCTGTGGGCAACTGATCGCGATGACGCGGGAGCAGCGCGCCGCCCTAGGTCCGATGCACGAGGGGCGCGTCGACGTCATCGGCGGCGGGGCGATCGTGGTGCAGGAGTTGGCCGCCGCGCTCGGCGAACGGGCCGGCATCAACGAACTGGTGGTCAGCGAACACGACATCCTCGACGGGATCGCACTGTCGATCAGCTGACCCCTACTCGGGGATGAGCAGTTCACCCTCGGCCCCGGTCGGGACCCGGCTGGCGGCCAACGTCAGGCCGAGGATCACCATGACGGTGCCCACGGCGAAATGCAGCCAGTTGTCAGCGTTGTTGAGCGGCAACGCATCTCGGGCACCATCCTGTGTTATGCCGACGATCCACAGCGCGAGGTAGACCAGCCCGCCGCCGATCAGATAGGCGCGGGCGCGGACGAAGGTGCGCGCCATCAGAAGTCCGGCGACGCCGAATCCCAGGTGCATCAGGTTGCGCAGCACCGATACCTCGAAGATGTCCAGCAGTGCAGCCTGCGGCCCGCTGTGGTGGCCGTACCACCGCAGCGCGTCGAGGTGAGTGGTCAATCCAGGGGTGAAACCGGCGATGGCGAGGATCAGGAAGACCGCCGCCACCCCGACAGCGGCACCCTGAACCGCCACCAGGCGGACCCGGCGGACCCGGCGGACCCGGCGCGCGGCCATGAATTGCCGGCTCAGCGGGTCCTGGGCCGGACCCCGGTCCCGACGGGAACATCGTGGCGTCGGCTCAGCGCCGCCCCGAGGCCGATCATCCCGGCGGCTAGGACGAAGTGCAGCCAGTCGTCGCCGCTGTTGACCGGCACGAAGTTGGCGTCGCTGGATTTGTCGATTACCAATCCGTAGAGCCACAGCACGGCGTAGATGACGCCGCCGCCGATCAGATAGGACTTGGCCGAACGGAAGGTCCGCGCCATTGCCAGACCGGCCACGCCGAAGGCGAGGTGGACGACGTTGTGCAACACCGATACCTGGAAGATTCCAAACAGCATTGCCCCGGATTGGTGGCCGGCGAACGTCAACGAGTCGTAATCGGTGGTGATCCCGGGGATGAACCCCAGGATGCCGACCAGAAGGAATACCGCACCCACGATGCCGGCCGCTTTCTGAACGGCGGTGTGATCGCGCACGTCATTAACTGCCATGTCCTTAGCCCTCTCCGCGAACGTCTGGAGCGGGCGTACCCCCGGCAGTGGGGGAACAAACTGCGGGGCTCTTAGAGCTTGACCTTGCAGCCGCTGCCGATGTTCTTGCAGTGGGCCAGGCTCTTGCAGGCGTTGCAGCGGCAGGTGCAGCCGCCGGTCCGCTTGGTCTCGGCAATACGCATCGGGATCTCTTTTCGCTGGTAAGACGATGTTCCTCGCTCAGAATACGGGAGGATATGCGTGGTCGTGCATCGGAATCGCCGCAAAACGGTGTCGCGTAGGTTGAGGAAGCCTTTTTCGCCCGGCCCCCATAGCCCAATTGGCAGAGGCAGCGGACTTAAAATCCGCACAGTGTCGGTTCGAGTCCGACTGGGGGCACTGAGGTCTCCCGGATCGAGTGGACGCGCATTGGACACCGCGCCACAACCGGGTTCGACCCGCGTCCGCCGAGCAGCTTCAGTCTTAAGTTCTAGTCACTGGCTGATAGTTTGCGCGACATGGGCAGCATCCAGGCTAGGAGCCGTTGACCATATGCCGAAACGGCCTGCTGGCGTTTCCTCCCGGATGACTCGCGCCCCGGGCGAGCGTCATCCGTGGACAAGCGGTGAAGCGACGATCGATCTGCCAGTCATCGTTGACTGGGTCCAGATCGACGCCGACACCGGGCGGGAAGACGTGCGGATCGAGGCGACCGTCGACCTCGTCGACGGACAACCCGAGATCGTTTCGATGTCACTGACGAGCGCAAGCGGTCTGGATCTGATCACACTGCAACGCGACTTCCGTTGGGCCTCGCCACTGGAAGTGGTCGCCGGACTTGCACCGCAGTTGATCGCCGAAGGCGCCGACCCCTACAAGGTCGACCTGCCAGTCACTGACTTCCCGGCCAGCGCCATCCAGCCGATCCGCTCCCGACGGGCGCTCAGCGACGAGTTCCTGACGACGGTCGCGCGCGAGTATCTGGTGCGCGGTCGCGGCTACGCGGCGAGCCTGGCCGAGGAGTATTACGTGTCATCGCGCACGGTGGTCAGTTGGGTGGAGAAGGCGCGGGCACGTGGGCTTCTCAGTGCTCCGCCGGTGCGCGGGGCCGCCGGTGGCCGATTGATGCAGTAGCAGCAAACCTTCCACCCCCACCTGAACCTTCCATTTCGGAAGGTGAGAGCCCTTTGTCACTTCAGATTCTCTTTGAAAGACCACATACTTTCGGTGGTTTGCGGAGTAAGACTCCGCTTTTTTTTCATGCTGAGGAGCAAAACAGTGACCGTTGTTGATCCGACCGTTTCCCTGACTGGTCGTCACGCCCGCTATGTCGGACGGGTGGGGGCGCTCGCAGTCGCATTGGGGGTTGGGTCCGCTATCGCGGCGATGCCGATGGCCCACGCCGACACCGCCGAACCCGCGGCTCGGCCGGTGCGACCAGCGACCGGTCCCCGGGTTCGTCAACGGCATCGAGCACGTCGTCTCCGCGACTCTCGGGTGGGGGCAGCGCTCCGGAGTTCCCCTCGGCCGGCAACTCGGCCCCGCGCATCAATTCGGCCCCGGCGGCCGATGCACCGCGCCCGCGCAGCGCCGTCCGGGCTGCGGCCTCGGTCGTTGAGATAGCCGAATCGCGCGTCGTCGCGCCGACAGCTCAGTCGGCCGCAGCCCCGGCCGCCTCCAACGATGACACTCCTGCTGCTGCGGCGGCTGCTCCGGCCATTGTCGCCGTCCCGCGTGCCGCAGCCTCCACGTCGGTGGCCGGCGGCGGCGCCGGCGATGCACCTGCACTGGCTCCGCTGGCCTGGGCTGCGCTGGCTGCGTCACGCCGCGAGTTCGGCTCCAACCCGGTTAACGCGGCGGCGGCCTCGACCTCGACTGGTGCGCTCATCGGCGGGGCTGCGGCTGCGACAGCGGTCAACGCGGCGGCAGCCACCGGCATCTTCGGCGTCTTCTTCGGCAACGGCACCGCCGACAGCCCCAACGGCGGGATCCTCGTGGGCAACGGCTACAACTACGGCACTGTCGCCGGCGACTGCCCGTCGGGCACCTGCAACGGCGGCAATGGTGGCCTGTTCGGAAACGGTGGTAGCGGCTACGGCGGCGGCAACGGTGGCTCGGCCGGCTTGTTCGGCGCGGGTGGTGCCGGCGGCACGTCGCTGACCGCGGGTGGCACGGGCGGCAACGGCGGCGCCGGCGGTAAATTCATCGGCAGCGGCGGCACAGGTGGTGGTGGCTACAACGCCTCGGCCGCCGTGTCGGGCAACGGCGGTAGTGGCGGTCTCGGCGGCAACACCGGCCTTCTTTCGGTGTGGGGAAGTGGCGGCGCTGGCGGTGCCGGTGGTGCGGGCAACGCGACCACCGGTGTCGGCGGCCTGGGTGGCAACGGGGGTAACGCCGGAACCCTCTCGCTGGTCGCCCGTGGTGGCGAAGGCGGCGTCGGCGGCGGCGGCGCACTCGGTGGCGGCACCGGCGGAAACGGCGGAACCGGCGGTCTGCTCTTGGGCAGTGGTGGCAACGGCGGCACCGGCGGCGTGACGTCGGTGTTCGAGGTCGGCGGTGTGGGTGGCGCCGGCGGCAACGTCGGCATGCTCTCTCTGTGGGGCAACGGCGGCCAGGGCGGCGCCGGAGGCAATGGCATCGAGGGCGGCGGCCAGGGCGGCAACGGTGGCCGGGGCGGTGTCGTGATCGGCGACGGTGGTCGCGGTGGCGACGGCGGCCAGTCGCTGCAGTCCGGCGACGGCGGCGACGGCGGCAACGGCGGCAACGTCGGCGTGCTGTCGGTCTGGGGCGCCGGCGGCGACGGCGGGAACGGTGGCACCGGTCTGACGGGTCTCTTCGGTGGCGACGGTGTGCTGCCGGGTGAGTCGGGTGGCGTGGGCACCGGTGGCGGATTCGGCGGCAACGGCGGCAACGGCGGCGAGGGCAGCTTCGTGTTCGGCCGCGGCGGCGCCGCCGGATTCGGCGGCGACGGTGGTATCGGCGGGCGCGGCGGTAACGGCGCGCGGGCGCGAGTGCCGCTCTCCCCGGTGGCGACGGTGGTGCTGGTGGTAACGGCGGCGATGGCGGTGTCGGCGGTTCCGGTGGCGTCAAGGGCACAGCGGGGACCGGTCGAATCCTGTTCTTGTTCAACACGAATGGCGGCACAGCCGCCGACGGCGTCGGTGGCACCGGCGGTCTGGGCGGCAACGCCGGCAACGGTGGCAAGGGTGGCGCCGGTGTGGACGGCATCGACAGCCCGAGCGCATTGCTCGACGGGACGGCTGGCACGTCGGGCGGCAAGGGCGGCGCCGGTGGCGTCGGCGGCAACGGCGGCGCGGCGGGCGCGGGCGGCGTGGCCGGCAACGGCGGCTCCGGCGGTGTGGGTGGCGCCGGCGGCGTCGGCGGGATCGGCGGCGATGGGTTCAACGGCGCGGCCGGAATTGGTCAGAACGGCACCAACGCGGGTATCGGCGGCAACGGCGGCGCCGGCGGCGTCGGTGGTGCCGGCGGCTCGGGCGCAACGGACGGCGCCGATGGCCTCGGTGGTGCCGGCGGTAACGGCGGCGCGGCGGGTGCGGGCGGCAAGGGCGGTGCCGGCGCTGCGGGTGCAACAGCAGGCAGCGCAGGCGGCAACGGTGGAAATGCCGGTAACGGCGCGCGCGGTGGCAACGGTGGCGCCGGTGGCCTGGGCGGCGGTTCGGCCGCTGCCGGTGCGGCCGGCAATGGCGGTACCGGCGGTGCGGCCGGAGCAGGCGGAGCGGGAGGCGCCGGTGCCGCGGGCAGCACGGCGAGTGCCGGCTCGCTCAGCGGCGGTGACGGCGGTGCGGGCGGCAACAGCGGTGTGGCCGGTGCGGGCGGTGCGGCGGGCGGCACCGGTGGTGCCGCCGGAGCCAGTGGTGCGGTTGCTGATGGCGGTGCCGGTGGCGATGGCGGTGCCGGTGCGAGCAACACCGCCTTCGGCGTCAACGATGGTTCTCCGGCCGGTGGTAACGGCGGCAACGGTGGCGCCGGTGGAACCGGCTCGGGCAGCGGTGGCGCCGGCGGCAATGGTGGTGCCGCAGGTGATGGCTACAGCGGCGTGATCATCTTCACCGGCGCGATTGTCGCTGGCGAAAGGGGAACAGCGGGCGGTAATGGCGGCCGCGGCGGCACCGGTGGCGCCGCAGGCACCGGAACCGGAGGCAGGGGCGGTAACGCCGGCGCCGGCGGTAACGGAGGCGCCGGAAAGTCCGTTTCGGCCGCTATTCCGAGCGGGAATGAAACAACTGTGGCCGGAGGCGATGGCGGTAACGGTGGCGATGCCGGCACCGCGGGCGCCGGTGGTACCAGCGTCAGCGGCACCGCGGGACAGAGCGGCACCAGTGCTGCTGCGGGTGCCGGCGGTGCCGGCGGTGCCGGTGGAACATCCTTCATCGCGGCAGGCGGCCTCGTAAGTGGCGGCGCCGGCGGTAAGGGCGGTAACAGCGTCGGCGGACGGGGTGGCACCGGTGGAGCCGGCGGAAATTCATCAGGCGCCGGTTCCGGTGCGTTCTTCGACGGCGGCAGAGGTGGTAGCGGCGGTAACGGCTCCGCTGGCAACGGTGGTAACGGTGGTGCCGGTGGCAGTGCCACGAACACCTCATCTCTCGGTACCGTTGTGACAGGCGGTAACGGCGGCGATGCCGGTCAAAGTGGCGCATTGGGAGGCGCCGGAGGTGACGCGAACGCACGTACAGGCAGCACCGCAGTCCAGGGCACACCCGGAGCCAACAGCTGATCAACCGGTAACGGAACTGGCCCCCGGCCGAGGGGTGGGGGCCAGTTCGGCAATGCAGGTTCCATTTTTCCTGCACCTGAATCCGTCGGTATCGGCGCGTTGTACGTAAGTACTTACCACCGGCGGAGTGGTGGCTAGCTGCTACTCCGCGGAGCAACCGGTGTTGGTCACCGACCCGTCCGGGCAGGTGGTGTTGGACCAGATGGCACCGGTCAGGTTGGCGTTGGTCAGGTCCGCGCCCCGCAGGTTGGCGTTGGTGAGGTCGGCGTCGGAAAGATCGACGCCTTTGAGGTAGAGACCCGTCAAGATCGCGTCGGTCAGGTTAGCGCCGCTCAGGTTCGCGGAAAACAGACCCACTGTGAGGGTGAGGTTGACGCCAGAAAGGTCGGCGTCGGACAGGTCAGCGCGGAACAGATTCGTGCTCGCCATCGTCGCCCTGGTCAAGTTAGCGCTATTGAGATTCGCCCCGCTTAGGTTGGTGTTGTTGAGGTCCTTCTCGGTTAGGTCTGCACCGGACAGATCCACGGCGGTGCCGGAGAAGTTGGCGCCGGCCAGCTTGGCGGTGGAGATTCCCTTCGCGCCTTCAAGGTTGGCGTCAGTGAAGTCAGCCAATCTGAGATCCGCGCGGTCGAAGTTCGCCAGATTCAATTTAGCGCCGCTGAAGTTCGACGAGATCAGGTCGGCGCCGGTGAAGTCAGCGCGCGTCAGAATCGCGCCGTCGAAACGCGTGGCCTCAAGCCTAACCCCCGCGAACTTCGTGCCCTCCAGATCCAGACGGCGCAGATCCTCACCCGACAGATTCAGGTTCGAGCCGGAGAAATTAGCACCCTTCATCAGTCGGTAGTTGAGCTCCCGGAGGTCGAAGAAGAATGCGTCGACCAGGGTGGCGCCCGTCAGGTTCGCAAAGAGATTCGTCTCGATGATTTTCGCCTCCGTCAATTTCGCCGCGGTGAGGTCCGCCCTGTCGAAATTGGTGCGAATGAGGTCGGCCTCGGTCAAGTTGGCGGCTACGAGAGTCGCGCGCGTGAGGTCGGCGTCTATGAGGGTCGCGTTCGTGAGGTTGGCGAAGCTCAGGTTCGCCCTTCGAAGGTTGGCGCCGGTCAAGTTCGCGTCCTCCCAGTTGACTCCCGGGCCCGGAGGGGGAAGGTCCACGCCAGCTGCCGAAGTGGCGGGAGCCTCGGAGATCTCTTGGAGGTCGGCGTAGCGGAGGTCGGCGTCGGAGAAGTTGGCGTTGTAAAGCTTGTCGCCGTTGATGTCGGCTTCGACCAGGTTCGCCCCGGTGAAGTTCGCCCTGGTCAGGTCCGAGTAGTGCAGCAGGGTGTACTTCAGGTTCGCACCCGTCAGGTCGGTGTCGGTGAAGTTGACCCGCACCAGATTCAGCCCGCTCAGGTCCTGACCCGACAGGTCCTGGCCGGAGCAGTCCCCGGTGGACACACACGCCGGCGCGTCGGTCCAGCCGCTGAACGGCAGGACCAGCAGTCGGCGCACCAGCAGCAGGCTGCCCTCCAGAAGCTGAGAAATCGGGCCGCCCGGCAGGTGGCCGATCAGGCCCGCGACGACGTCGAAGACGCTGTTGATCACCACGACCGGACGGAACGCGGACACGACCCCCGCCGTGTCCTCGCAGCACCCGCCCTTCCCGACGGCGGCGGACGGCGCTGATGCCACCGACACTGGGGCAGGGACGGTCAGGGCGGCGGGCAGAACAGCGCTGGTTCTTTCCGGGGCGTTCGGCGGCGGGGTGACGTCCATACTCACTGGGGTGTTCGGTGACGCGCCGGCCGCACTGTGTGGTGCAACCCAAAGCTCCTGCCCCGCAACGCTATTGCTGCCGTCGGCAACAGGCGTCCGTGCTGCCGAACGATCGGGAACCACCCGAACGGCCGCTTCCCGCGCCGCGGTCACGGTCCCGGAGTCTTCGGTCACGACAGCCCCACCGGTCGACTCGGGCTCGTGGAGATCGGTGGCCGCAGCCGGCACCGCGCTGCCGGGACGGTGTGCTGATAAAGCTGGGCGCTTCGTCGCCTCCCCCCGACGTTGCCCGGTGTCGCCCGGGTTGGCGTCCCGGGCAACTTGAGTCCTGGTGTCGTTCGTCGAGGAATCCGCCCCCGCGTCGGCGGCGGCGATCCCGGGCGTCGCGACGAGTGCCATGCCGATACCCGCTGCGATCGAGCTCGCCTGCAACCAGCGAACGACGGGCAGGGTGCGGCGCGGAGCGCTGCCAGATGCTGTGGTCATGGGATTCCTCTTCATCGGGTATCTCGGCAGAGGGCCACCACATTATCGGCACCCAGTAACTGGTACAACCAGTTGTCGGAGATTGTAGCGGCGCCCTGCGTTCGCCGGGGGAAAGCGAGATATGACGGCGTCCATGCAGGGCGGCCCCTATGCAGACACCGTCGGGCCGCGTCACGCTCGCGAACTTCGGGTACCGCGGGCGGCCCGTTCCTCGCTGACGTCGAGGTCTACTCCGTGGCTTCGTCCTCAAACAGGTCCACCAACTGCGACAGCAGCGCATAGCCGATCCGATGGGCGGCATCGGCGTCGTGGGCGGTGATCGCCGCGGCCAACTCAAGATGAGCGCTGCGGTCGATGAACATCTCGGCGTTGAGGTCGATGAACAGCTCCCTGCCGACATCGTCGGTGGAGTGCACGAGGGTATTCAGCGCCAGTTGGTAGGCGATGTTGCCCGATCCGGCGACCACGGCCGTCCACAACACCAGGTCTGCGTCGCGAAACACCGCCAGGTCCCCGGACTCCGGATACGCGGCAGCGGCATCGGCCACCGCCGCGAGTTGCTCGTCATCGGCGTTCAGGGCGCACAGCCGCGCCGCATCGGCGCCGACGGTTCGGCGCATCACCGCAACATCGGCGAACGCCTTGTTCAACGGCACCACACCCGCGGAGGCCAAGGCGGCGAGCATGTCCAGGCCGGCGTGCGTGCGCCAGTCCTGCACTTGGGTCTTGCCCCCCTGGCTGATCTGCACCAGGCCCGCCTGCTGGAGGCGCTTGAGCGCCTCGCGCACCGAGTGGCGGTTGACGTGCAAGGCCAACGCGAGTTCACGTTCTGATGGCGTCGCCCGCTCGGCCGGCCAGCGTCCGCTGAGGATTTCATCGATCAACCGGGCGAACACGGTGTCCGCGACCGTCGCGGCGCGGGGAATCGGGCTCAAATCCATTTGACCATCATCTCATCAGGCACTTCGTCATCTTTGGCCCCACCGGTAATCGGACAGCGTAGTAACTGGTTGAACCAATTTAGGAAATTTGTTAGTTTCGCCCTCGTGCGTGTTTCGCAACACACGTTTGAGATGACGGCTATCAGGGCTGTCCATGTAATCGAGGAGAGCGTTGTGGCTGGTCAAGGACGCATCGGGGCCATCTCGCTCCGTTCCCAACTGCTTGCAGGCACGGCCGCGATGGTCACCGCGACCGCCATCACTGTCAGCGGGGTGACGGCGGCCGGGGTCAACCTGCCGTCCACCCAGGCGCCGGCCGTGGCCAATGTGGAGTTCGTGGCTTATTTGAGTCCGCTGCTCGAGATCTACGACACCATCCAGAAGGCGAACCTCTACCTGCTCTCGATCGCCGAGCCGCCTGCCACGGAGTTCGACCGGGCAGGCGTGATCCCGGCCACGCTCTCCTCGGGACTGCCGGCGCTCAGTCAGGTGTTCCTCAACGGGTCGGATTACGTCAACAAAGTTGGCGACTACCTGTTCCGCGATCTGGGTCTCGGCGGGGAGCCGCTGGACTACCCCGGCGCCCTGCGGATTCTGACCTGGGCGCTCGACGCTTTGCCGGCCAATCTGATCGTGACGGCGCAGGCACTTGGCTCAGGAAACCTTGTGCAGGCCTTCGACGTTCTGCGGTTCGCCGTCGTCAATCCCATCCAGGCCGGCCTCTATCAGATCCTGAATGCCGGCCTCTACGTCCTCGGCGGGGTGGCGACCCGCGCCGCTGAGGTGGTCACCGCCGTCGCCGATTGGATTCCCACCACGATCCGCAACCTGGCGGACGACGTCACGGTCGTCCTCGGTGCCGCTGCCACCGTCGTCCGACAGGTCCTCGCGGGTATCCAATTGGGACAGCCGGAGCGGGTATGGAACGCCCTCGTTCGCGGACTTCTCGGTACTGAAAAACCGTCGCCTGATGATCGGCTGTTTCCGACGATCCCCGATGCGCTGATCAACCAGACCATCGGAGAAGGCTCGTTGAGCCTCATCGAACCGACTGACAGCATCCGCCAAAATCTCATCGGACTCAATGAGGCGGTCACCGAAGGTCTGGCCGCAGAGGTGCCGGTACCTGAGGCCCCGCCGTTCGCCGTGAACCCGCCGGGTTTCGATTCCGAGATTCCCACACCGTGGGCCCCGACCCCGTTCCCGATTCCTCAGGCCCGGACGGCGGCGTCGGTCGCCGAGCCGCTAGCCATGGCTGTCGCGGCGGTCGAGGTCTCGCCGGCCACCGAAACCGCCGACGCTGGCCGTCCGGCGCGCGCCGAACGGAGTGCCGTCGCCCGGACCGCCGACGCGGCGGGCCCGTCGGCCGAGAAGCCGTCGAGGCAGGCCGGCGCTCGTTCGGCATCCCGGTAAACGACCCCAACTGATCCGAACGGACCAAAACGTGACCAATCAGACGACGCGTCGAACAACCAAGTCCCCGTTGCCGGTTGTGCGCTGGCTGCAGGTCGGGGCTGTGGCCGCCGGAATGGGTCTGGCGTTGGCGGCGGCCCCGGCGGCGGCCGCGGACGGTGGGGGGAGTTCCTCGGCGTCGGAGTCGACACCCGAGCCGTCAGAGCGCGGGTCTTCAGCTGACAAGACGGCCGATCGCGCCTCGACCGCCGCTCGGCGTGGCGTCGGAGGCATCTCGCGCAGCGGCCAGAACTCAGGTCAGCATTCCGGCAGTGGGCCGGGCCGCCGCAACCGTGCGCCAACTCCCGTCGGTGATGGCCTCCGTCCCCAACAAGGGGCCGGCAGCCACCGCGATACCGACGGCAAGCGTCACCCCGATTGCAGTCGCAGACAGCTCCGCCACTGCATCCCCCGCGGTACCCGATGTCGTCGGTCCGCCGGTCACCGCGTTGCGCAGCGCCAGCGCCTCCCCGTGGGCTCAGGCGAGCGTCGCGCTGGAACAGGCCGACCCGTTCGGAGATCTCGCGGCATTCCTTGGTCTGCCCTGGGCCCCGGCCTCCACCAACCCGACCTTGGCCAGCGTCGGCCTGCTGGCCCGGCTGACACTCGATGATCTGCTCGGCGGGTCGGTCGCCCCGCCGGTGACAGATAGTTCCGCGGTGATCACCGGTCTGTTTCGCCAGACACTGCGTCGCGATCCCACCGCCGCCGAACTGCAGACCTACCAGGGCGTCTGGAGCCTCACCGGCGTCAACGGGGTGGTCGCGGGCCTGTACAACTCCACAGCGTTCCGGCAGGGACAGGTCAACTCGTACTACCAGGAGATCTTCGACCGCAACGCGACGGCCGCCGAACTCGGTTGGGGCACAACGGCGTTGCTTTACTTCAGCACCGAACCGCAACTGGCAGCGGCCATCGCCGGCTCACGGGAGACCTACGACTACAGCGGTTCCGGCGGCGGACCGAACGGAACCCCGCCGTCGGCGTCGACCTTCGTGAGCCTGCTCTACCGCAATCTGCTGGGCGACATCAGGCAACTCGACGGTGTCGGCCAGTCCTACGTGACCCGCATCCAGGCCGGCCTGCCGATCGGGCTGGCCGCCCTGGAATTCGTCACCGACCCGACGTTCCGCACGGCCAAGGTCAACGAGATCTACAACGTCCTCGGTGTTACCCCTTCGGCAGCCGTCGTGCAGAACTACGTCGACAACTGGTTGCTCAGTGGCGGATACAACGGCATCGCCACCACCCTGCTGGCCGGCGCGGACAACATCAGCCGCATCGCCACCACCCCGGTATCGCTGCCGGACTGCAACGGCGCTGCGCAGTACACCGAGATCCTGCTCGCGCCCTACAACGAGTCCGACACCGGCTTCGTCAAGCTCTTCGAGCGCTACCTCAACACCGACCCGGTCACCGGAGGTCCCTGCGCCACGGTGAAGAGTTGCAACACACCGCTCCTGGACCTGATGGACAGTTCCGGCACGCTGCGCGGGATGCCGAACAACATCCTGTCCAACAGTGCGGTCATCTGGGCGAACACCCGCGACATCATTCCCAACCAGAATGAGGTCGACCTGGACAAGTCGGTCCAGTTCCCGTTGAACGTCGACAAGAACGGGATCGCGCCTCTGCAGAATGTACTGGCAGGTGGCCAGGTTGTGGCGGGCTCGCCGATCCTCACCGCAAACAACGGCACCTACGTGCTCGACGGGCACCATCGGTGGTCGCAAACGTTCGTCTTCAACCCGAACACCCAGATTGAGGCCCTCGACATCGGATACGTGCCCGAATCCGAAGGAGGGTCTCGCGCTGACCCAGGTGTCGGTGGCCGTTCGGGACCAGTCATCAACTCCAAGGGGGTGGACGGGATCAACCTGTACACGGTCGACAAAGAGGTGTTCTACGCCAAGGTCCAGGAATACATCGAAGAAACGTCAACGAGGCCCCGTAGGCCTTCGGCCCAGACGGCAACAGCAGTTCATCTACGCGACCAATAAGCAGCAGTTGCTCGCGACGTTCGGCACGTTCTTCGAGAACGTGGGGAATACCTATGAAGCGCAACTCGCGCTGTACGAACCTGCCAAGCAAGCCGAGACTCAACTCAGACGTCCTGCCCTATCTGTGGGGCAACGTCCTGCTGATGCGGCAGTACAACCAGTTCGCGCCGGGGGCGACCTCACGGCCCTTCATGCCGCAGCCGGACGGCCCCTACGTTCGGTACCTGGCACCGTTGCAGTCCGGATATGTGACGTTCACCTTCCCGATCGTCAGCTACCTGGGATGACCACGATGGCGCACGCAACCAGACCCTCTGCTCGCCGCCGCGTGGCGGTGCGCCGACTGACGATCGTCGCGCTGTCGATGGTGATGTTCATCGCCTCACCGGTCACCGCGTGGGCCGCCACCTCGATCACCCTGACGTTGACCCGGCACGCCCAGTCGATGGACAACGTCATCCATGTGCTGGGCACCGTCGCGCCCGGGCCCGACCTGAGCCCCACCGGCCGGGTACAGGCCGAGACGCTGCGGGACACCCTGGTGGCCAGCGGAATCGACTATGACGCGATCTACGCCTCGACGCTGGTCCGCACCCAGCAGACCGCCGCGCCGTACGCCGACTACCGTGCGATGCCCATCATCGTCCTCGACGGACTGCGCGAGGTCCGCGCCGGCGCCGACGAGGGGGCGATCACTAAGCCGGTCGATGCCCGCATGCAGAACTACATCGACGTCCAGGACGCGTGGCGAAACGGCCGGATCCTGACGCCGATGCCCCAGGATCCCGACCCCCTGGATCCCAACCCCCTCACCAATGCCAACGGCGACCTCAACGGGATTGTGTTCAACGATCGCACCAACACCGCGATCCAGAAGATCTACTGGGACGCGATGAACCGGTATCCGGACTTCACCGCAGACGCGCTGAACCCGAATGCGAATCCGCTGGCCTTTTCACACAACGGGACCATCACGAGTTGGGTCCTGATGAACGTCGGCAACCCCGACTTCGCCTTGATCGCCGCTAATTCGCTGAAGAACACAGGCCAGGCGGTCGTGGTCGGCAATCCCGAGGACGGCTGGACGTTGGTGAGCTGGGGAGGTCTGCCGGTGAGCCCCACACCGTCATTGGGCACTGCGCTGTTCGTCACGCTGCGCGACTACACCGCCGTGTGGCAGCGGGCGGCGTGGAACGTCGAGGTGGCCGCACAATCCGGCAGCGCCGGACAGGTGATCCAGGCCGTTGGAGCTGGTATCGGCGAGGTGACCGCGGCCACCGTCCGACTTCCCGGTGAGATCGTCCGCGACGTCACAGACACCGTCTTCCAGGTGACCGATCAAACTGGCGCCGGTGCCGCGCAGCCCAATCGGACTGCGGCGACGGCACCTGCGGCGTCCACACCGGCACTGACTGTCGTGATGAGCGACGCAACGGTTGAAGGACGGGCCGCTGCACCCCTTGGTTCCCTGGTGGCAAGAAGCGCTGCGGAGGAGAAATCGTTGACGGTGGACGGCAGCAGGCCCGCAGCGAAGCGCACAGTGGTAGTCGACTCGGAGGTTGCGCAGCAGCGACGTACCTACAGCACCAAGGTGTCTGCCCCTGCGGCGTCCACGCGAGTCAGTGCCGCGGCCTGAACCACCTTCCAGCGAACGACTGAGAGCGCTGGACGCAGTACGCCTGCCCCGTGCAGTAGCCGCCTGCTTCAGTCCTCGTCTGCCTCGATGGTCGTGGGCCTCCCCGAAGTGATCCCGAGATCCTTCAGCACCGCCTGCGCCGCCCGGCGGCCACTGACCAACGCTCCCTGAATCGACGATGTGTCCCGGTGGTCACCGGCGACGTAGACACCCGTTGCCCGTGCGCACCGGACGCCGCAGCTCGAACGGCACCGGCATCGCGGGCAGCGCGTAGGGGATCGGATAGCTCGCGATGAGCTCCCAGCCGGTCGTCGGTACGCCGTACAGCCACTCCAGATGTTCGCGCACCGCGGTCTCCTGCTCCGGCGTATCCCACACACCAAGAGCCGACGCCGCAACCAGCGCGCACCCCGGCGGGGCGTAGTCAGGTGCGGCATGACTCATCACGACGGTGTTGATCAGGGGTCCGCGGCCGTTGCCGTCCAGGATGAGCACGGCGTCGCCGTCGGCGAGTGCTGTTGGTGCGCAGTCGGGTCGGTAGTACCAGGTGGTGACCGAGCGTGCGCGCGGGTGCGCTCACGCCCGGGATGAGGCCGGCGGCAGTCGTGGGATCGGTCGCGACGATGACGGCCTCGCGCGGGGTGGGAATCGCCGTCGGCCACGTCGGCACCGCGCGCGGAGACAGAGCTGACCCGCTGGCCGAGACGCACGTCGAGGCCGGCGGCGAGTTGCTCGGGGATGCGCTGCATGCCCAGGGCCGGAACGCCGGGGTGCCCGCGACGAAGGACTTCAGCACCACATCGAGGAAGCGCCGCGATGTCGTGAGCTCGTAATCCAGGAAGACCCCGGCGAGAAAGGGGCGAAGCAGCGTCTCCATCAGTGTGCGATCCGCGCCGGCACGGCGCAGCGCCTCCTCGGTGGTGATATCGGGATCGCTGAGCAATGACGGGACGGAGCGGACGGCGCGGGAGACGGCGTAGGCGCCGAAGCGGGCGGTCGACAGCGGTGAGCCGATGTGTGCCCGCAGCGACGGCACCGCCCAGGACGGCTTGCGACGTGGATCGGCGACCCGCTCGACCTGGCGGTGCCCGCCCCGGTCGACCACGATGCGTGCGCCGGCGATGAACGGCTTGAGATCAAGCGCTTCGTGGTCGAGAACGCGCGCTCCCTCGGGGTAGGCCGGGTTGTAGAGCTGGAAGCCGCGATCGAGGCGATAACCGTCGACCACATCGGTGCGGACCCGTCCGCCGACGGCATCGGAGCCTTCGAGCACGGTGACCTCGACGCCGTGTCGGGTGAGGTGGCGGGCGGCCGCGAGACCGCTCAGCCCGGCTCCCACGATGACGACGGCCATGGCGCTCACGGTAGTCAACTGCCGGCTAGGGACTCACCGCTGTGCTCGAATCACCGCTGTGCCCGACTCACCGCAACGCCTCACTCGGCACGCCGAAGCGTTCCTGATACGGCCGCACCCGCTCGCGAAGTGCGTCTGCTTCCAGGCCGGTGTCACTCCAGGTGTACCGGCTCCCGCCGCCGTCGCCGGGGTTGTCGGCAAGGTGGAGGCGCATCCGTTGCTCCGCCACCGGAGCCAACTCACGTCCGAGCCGCGCGTAGATGGTTGCGACGGTGGCGAACGGGTCCTTCATGAAGTCGGCGAACTGAACGTTGATGATCCGTCCGGAGTCCACCACGCCCGCGTCGATCATCTGCATCTCGCGCTCGAGTCCCAAAATGATCTCCTCGCAACACTGCAGCGCCGCACGCGCAACCGTTGCGCCGTCGCTGGCCAACTTCTGCAGATGTGCGCACAACGCACTGAGCGAGGAGATGACGACCAGCGGATCGCGGTGTGTCTGCACCAGAACGGCATCGGGATACTCCGCCAGGAGGTCGTCGAGTTGCCACAGATGTGCCGGCGTCTTCAGCAGCCACTGACCTGAGACGCCGGACTGCAAGTGCTGCAGGTACTTACGGTGATACCGGTAGGCGGCCGTGTGGTCTGCCTCGTGCATGAGCCAGCGGTGGTAGTTCGGTAGCCGGTACTGCGTGGTGTAGATCATGCTGCAGCAGCGTCCCGGCGGTGATCCGGACGCATTCCTGACCGCTGCGCGCACTCATCGGGTGGAACTTCATGAACCCCGGCATGAGCGCTTCGACCATCTCCAACTGCGCCTGGGTCTCGGCGATACGGGGATCGGTCTCGTAGGTGTCCGGTCGCGGCACCGGAAACGGGTGATCGACCTCCCAGGTCAGCGGCGCCCGCAGATCCGGGTCCTGAGCAAGAAGGTCGTAGAGAATCGTGGTGCCGGTGCGGGGCTGTCCGAGGATGACGATCGGCTGCTCGATGCGCTCCTGCGCCACCTCGGGATGCGCTGTGCGCCAGGCGGTGATCTGCAGGCGGTTGCGCAACGGCACGATGACGTCGGCGGCGGCGATCTCCACGCCCAGTGCGGACAGATCCGCCTCGTGGATCAGGTCGTCAAGCAGACGATCGAGGTTCTCGCGCCAGCCGTCGTCGTCGCCGAAGTCCTCACTTCCCGCGAGGTCACAAGCCTGGGCGATGAGCGCGTCGGCATCGAGGCGTGCGGAGACGGCATCCGTCATGACGGGCTGCCGTGGTCCCGCAGGCGGACGTCAACCTCCGGCGCGGTGGGGTTGTCCAGCCACCGCACCACGATGAATCCGCGCCGGCGCCCTCCGGTGTCGAGCCAATAGCCCTCACCGCTGTCGGAGGCACCGATGCTCAGCCTGACGACGCCGTCGGTGTCCGGATCGACACCCTTGTCGGTCACCGAACTCCGGCGAACCAACGGTTCCAGGCATTCATGCCACACGTTCTCCAGCGTCACCGACCAGTAGCGGGTGTCCGGCGGGCGGAAGGCCAGTTCCAGGCTTTGATGCGACTCGAGGTCGAACGTGCCGAGCATGTAGAGGTTGTCGGGAGTGGTGTTCTCCCCGCCGAGGGCGGCGGCCTGTGCGGTGATGAGCGTGTTCGGGGAGCACAACAGATCGGGTGCGACGGTGCGGTGCAGGGTGGCGAGCTTCGCGATCGACCAACCCATGGCGGTCAGCTGATCGGCCAGCAGGTCGTCGGTGATCGCCGCCGGCGCTCCAACCTCGCCGATGCGGGTGATCTGCAGTTGCGCAGCGATCTCGGTCTGGGGATCGGAGACGTAGTTGCGCACCACGATCGAGGTGGCATCCGCGGGGATCTGCACCCACTGAGCGCCGTCAAGCTCGGCATCGGTGGGCCGTGCCGCGGCGAAGACGACAGCGAAACGGCCATCGTCGAGTCGCAGGTCACTGTCGGAGAGATAGTTGCTCATGCGGCGCGGGTTCAGGCCGGTGCCCGCCAGCACCTGCAAGCCGAGATAGGTCGAGGTGCCGCGGGTTCCGGTGACCCGGTAGGCGCGGTCACCGCTGATCATCGCCAGCGGGTAGGACCCGTGCGGGTTGGGGCCGCCGACGAACCGCGGAGGCGTGCACATCTCGCACGAAGTGCGGGTGGTCCGGGTCGGTGTCGACGGACAGTTCGGTGCAGAGCGCGGTGATCCTGTTGATCACCCGCAAGCCCTCGAGCAGTTCCCGTTCGTCGCGGGCATCCTGGGTGACTACGTCGGTCATGTCCGCCAGCATCGTGCGGACAAAGGCCCATGCTTCAAGGGATTTCCGGCCGAACGCTGCGGTCACAGCGCGACTGTAATCCGTTGGTCCTCCCGTGGACCTTCTCTTTCTGATCCCGGGTCGAATATGTCTGCGTGGACAGCTCGTCGACTACTGTGAGCGACTGTCAGTCGAGTCCGTGCTGTGCCGCTGAATGGGGTTGGTGTGGCCGATCAGGTGCGTACGTTCATGCGTGGACTCCCGGTGTTCCACAGTCTCGCCTTCCTCGGCGTGGCCGTGCGGGCCCTGCGGTACCGCCGATATCGGGGAGTGGTGAACTGACGGTGGCCTACGAGACACGTATGACCGAGACCGGTGCCGCGGTGATTTCCCCGACCGGGCGGATGACCATGGTTACCGCACCGGCGTTACGCGAGGCGATTCACGCCCTGGTCAACGAGGGCAGTGCGAGGGTCGTCATCGACCTCGCGGGTGTGGAGTACATCGATTCATCAGGTTTGGGGGCGCTGATCTCCGGGCTGAGAGCCGCCCGGCAGGCGGGTGGTGATCTGCGAATCGTGGCGCCGAATCGCCAGGTTCAATCGGTTCTGCAGTCGACGAGCCTGGACCGCGTGCTGAGCAGCTACGAGTCCGCCGAGGCGGCTTTCAGCGACCGTCCTTGAGCGCGGCCGTCTCACTGAAGGCCTCGCTGATCAGCGTCCAGTGGTTACCTGATTCGTCTCGCCGGTAGGACAGTTCGCGAAGGAAGGCCAGCGTCATCGCCAACCCGCGGCCACGTTCGGCCATCGGGTCGGGCATCCGGACAGTGCTCAGGTCGATGTCGGCCGCCGCGCCGCCGTCAGTGAATTCGATGCGCACCTCATCGCGAAGGAGATGTATCTCCATCCTGAGGTCCACCGACCGTCCCTGCGCGGCGTGTTCGACGATATTGGCCGCAATCTCGCCGACCCCCGTGGAGACGTTCATCCGGACGTCCTCCGGGATTGCGGCGACGCCGGACAACGCCTTGTCGAGGATGTCCTGTATCTCGTCGAGCGTCGTCGGGCCGGTCTGCGTCTCGAAAACGATGGTTTGAGGATCGGCTGAATCGGCGGGGAAAGCGTCGTCCACTGTGGGGCATGACTTGAGGAACTGGTCGAGCTTCGCCAGGTCGAGCACCGCCTGCACCTGGCCGTTGGCCGCCGCGACGCGCAGATCGCCACCCCGCTTCCGCGCCGCCTTCAGGCCGAAGATCAACGCTCCCAGACCCGACGAATCAATGTTGTCGACCCCGGAGAGGTCGACCACCAGACGCGTGTTACCGGATTCCACCAGGGTCTGCAGTTGGTCCCGCAACCCACGGGCGGCGGACACATTGAGCCGACCGGCAGGCCGCACCACCACCGCCCCGGACGGGGAAGAGCTGGTTGGACTGTGGCCCATGCCTAGACCCCTTCCCGTTCACGGTGGCGTGTGGAGTTTAGCTGCCCGGCATGATGTCGTTGGGCCGACGACGAACACTGACACGCAGTCTCACCCGTTAGCGCTGGTCCAGGCGGATAACCCGCAATACTGTGGTGATGCTTGCTCTCCCCGTACCGCCACCTGAGTTGTTGCGATCCTGACCGCATCAGTGCAGTTCGCGGCACGTCCGCCTGCAGGGAGCGACAGTCGTCGGCCAGATTTCCGAACCGATGCCGGCCGCGTGCTGGCGGTGTTTGTGGCTTTCGGGTCTTTGGCGGCACTGGCCTGGAATTCTTTCGGCGCCGGCCCCGATTCCGGGCCGGCCTTCTTCTACCCCTCGGCGGGAGTGACGGTCGCCGCCTTCCTCCTCAACCGCCGCGCACTGTGGCCCGCGATCGCCGCCGCCGTCATCGCGGCCGAATTGCTGGTCGACACCATCTACGGAAACCCGATACGGCTGTCGGTCGCGTTCGCGGTGTCCAACGTGGTGGAACCGCTCGTCGGTGCCTCCCTGGTCCTCGCCGGCTGCGGGGGACGGCCGGATCTGCGTAAGCGCCGCGACCTCGGTGTGTTTATCGCCGGCGCCTGCCTGGGCGGGCCGATTGTCGGCGGACTGATCGGTGGCACGAGCAGTGCCATCTATCACGGGTCGCCGTGGCTCAGCACCTCATTGGGGTGGGCCAGTGGTGATGCGGTCAGCGTTCTGGTGGTGGCGTCGCCGATCCTGCTGTGGGCAGATCAGGCGTACATCCTGCGCCGGCGGCGCGCGGAGACGGCTGCGGTGCTGGTGCTCACTGCGGCGATCTCCCTTGGTTCCTTCTGGAGCGCGGCCCCACCGTCGATGCTGATCCTGCCGGTGCTGGCCTGGGCGGCGTTCCGTCTCGACATGCTCGGTGCCGCGCTGGCCAGTGCGACCGCAGCCCTACTGGGCAACATCATGACGACTCGCGGCTACGGATTGTTCGAGACCTACGACGTGTCTGCGGGAACGCGCATCCTGCTGACCCAGGCCTTCATGGTGACCATCGTGGTGGTCGCCCTGCTGATCGGTCAGGAGGCCGGGGCGCGTCTGCGTGCTGTTCGCCGTCATGAGACGGAGCGCCGGGAGCGCATGCGACTGGAGACGCTGTCGCTGCTGGCCAGCCAGCTCTCCGCCGCGCTGACTCCGGAGGATATCGGTGAAGCACTGGGCGACCAGGTGCTCAACGAAGCCGGTGCAAAAGCGCTGAGCCTCGGACTCGTCACTCCCGATGGCGACAGCCTGCATTGGATCACTCTGTCGGGATATCCGGCCGGCGTCGCCGATCAGTTCAGCCACGATCTTGCGTTGAATGACCGCACGGTGGCCACCGATGCGATCCGCTGGGGCAAGCCGGTGATGATCCGTGATGCGGGGGAGTACGCCGCCACCTACCCGGCCAAGGTGGACTGGCCGCGGCACACCGGTGCGGAATCCATGGTGGGCTGGCCGCTGACCTCCGGCGGTGATCCGGTTGGGGTGCTTGTCCTGGTGTGGTCCGAACGGCAGCCGTTGAATTCGGCTCAGCTCGCCTATGTCTCGGCGGTGTCGACCATGGTGAGTCAGTCCCTTGTTCGTGCGCGGATCTATTCCGACGAACACGCGCGCGCTGTGACCCTGCACTCCGCGGCGCATCCGGTGGGCTGGGTGGATGCCGTCGGGCTGGAGTATCGCGCGCTGTACGAGCCGGCGGAGGCCGCACACGGCCTGGGAGGTGACTGGTACAGCGTGATGGCCCTGCCGGGCGGGCGAACCTATCTGGCCGTGGGCGATGTCATCGGACACGGTCTGACGGCGGTGGAGGACATGGCGCAGTTGCGCAGTACCGGAAACGCCTACGCCCATCAGGGGTTGTCGCCGGGCCAGGTGCTCGCCGAGCTGAATCGCTTCGCCGGCCACCAGACCTGCGGTGAATTCGCCAGCAATCTGGTGGCCGTCTTCGATCCGGACACCAGCACGCTGTCCTACAGTTCGGCCGGCCATCTTCCCGCCCTGGTGCGCCGCGCCCGAACCGGCGAGATGATTCGGCTCATTGACGCCCAGGGGCCGTTGCTGGGCCCGTTCGACGATGCCGTCTACGTGCAGAGTTCGGTAAAGGTCGAGCCCGGCGACATTCTGCTGATGTACACCGATGGCCTGGTGGAACGCCACGACGAAATCCTGGATGTGGGAATCAGCCGCCTCGAGCGGGCCGTCGCGGCCCGGCCGCCGGAAGCGCTGCTCGACTGCGAAGCCTTGGCCGACACGGTCGCCCCCGCCCCGCACGATGACGATCTGTGTCTTCTCATCGTGCGCTTCGGTGATGTCGCTCGGGCGGCTGGAGGGGATTGACCGCCGCCGTCACCGGAACGCTGTTTGCGGCGACGGTTGGGCCGGGGGCCGGTAGGTGTCCTGGGGTGCCGCGCTGCAGCTGGCGAAGGCCACGATCATCCCGGTCACCAGGCCGAGGACGAACGACGTCACCGCGGTGTCTTTCACTGTCATGTCTGCGCCTCATCCCTCCCTGTCCGGTAGGGACTACCCATCGGGGCGTCAATTAATGCACCATTGCGCCGATGTACAGCCCGACGTGGGACTCCCTGTCCACCCATCCGCTGCCCGAGTGGTACGACGACGCCAAGCTCGGGGTCTTTCTGCACTGGGGTCTCTACTCGGTGCCGGGCTGGGCGCCGCAGGTTCCCGACATTCAGGAACTGCTCAGGGAGAAGGGCCCCGCGGAGATGCTGCGGGACAATCCGTATGCCGAGTGGTACCTCAACTCCAGCCGGCTGGAGGGCAGCCCCACCTGGCGCCATCAGCGCGACACTTACGGCCCCGACGCCACGTATGACGACTTCATCGCGACCTTCGACGACGGCACCGCGCACGCCGATATGGACGCCATCGCGCAGGTGTGCAGGGACGCCGGCGCCGGCTACGTGGTGCTCACCACCAAGCACCACGATGGATTCTGCCTGTGGCCCAGCGCGCTGGAACACCCGCGCAAGGGCCGCTACCACGCCCGCCGCGACATCGTCGGGGATCTGACTCGGGCCGTCACCGACGCGGGGATGCGGATGGGTCTGTACTACTCCGGCGGGTACGACTGGCCCTACAACGATGCACTGCTCAAGAACCCCGCCGACAGCTTCCTGGCGGTGCCGCACAGCGAAGATTACGTGGCCTACGCCACCGCGCACGTGCGTGAGTTGATCCAGCGCTACCAGCCGTCGGTGCTGTGGAATGACATCTGCTGGCCCGCCGGCGGCGATCTGCCTGCCTTGTTCGCCGAGTACTACAACGCCGTTCCCGACGGTGTGGTCAACGACCGATGGCTCGAGCCGCCGCAGCACCGGGGTGCGGTGACCGACACGCTGGCCAGGCTGGGCGGCGTTCTGGTGCAACGGTTCTGGTCCCTCATCCCGGAGAAGAGCAAAACGCTGACCTTCCCGGCCAACCACCACTACGACATCCGCACTCCGGAATACGCGACCTTCGATGCGATCGAGGCCAAGAAGTGGGAGTCCACCCGCGGTGTCGGGCATTCCTTCGGCGCCAACCGCAACGAGCGTCCGGAAGACATCGTCACTGCCACCGAACTCGTTCGGTCCTTCGCCGACATCGTGTCCAAGAACGGCAACCTGCTCATCGGTATCGGCCCCGACGAACACGGACGCTTCCCCGCCGAACAACTGGTGCCGTTGCGTGGGCTCGGCGAGTGGCTGCGAGTCAACGGCGAAGCGATCGTCGGCACCCGGCCGTGGACGATCGCCGACACCGTCACCACCGAGGGAACGCCGGTTCGGTTCACCGCCCGCGACGGTGCCGTTTACGCGATCCTGCTCGACGTCACCGGGCGCGAGTTCGGCATCCGCGGCCTCGACGCGACCGACGTCAGCGAGGTGCGACTGCTCGGCGTCGGCGAACCGGTCGACTGGCGGGTGGACGACGGCATGCTGGTAGTCCGACTGCCGGAACGGCTCGCTGTCTCTCCGGCACACGTGCTGGCACTCGGCCGCGGTGTGCGACCGCTTACTGCCCGTTGACGGTGTTGCCGATCCCGGATTTGCTCACATCCGTTGTGCCGGAACGGATTGTCACCGCGTTGTTGACCCCGGAGACGACGACCTGCTCAGCTTCCTCGATGGTGACGATATTGGCCACGCCGGAGATGTCCACCCGTAGGCACCGGCCGCTGAGGGTGACGGCGTTACCCACCCCGCTGACATTGACATCGTTGCCGTCGCAGACGATGGTGCGTTCGTTTCCGGTTCCGGCCACAGTCACCGTGCCACCGGGTGGGACAGGTTCGGGATCGGTTACCGGCGGGATGGGGTCTTCCGGGATAGCGGGAGCGGTCGCAGGACGGCGGGCCGTCGAGGGCGCCGGGGGCACCCGGTCGTCCTGCGCCGTCGGCATGCCGGCGACCGTCCTGTCGGCGGCGTCGGCGATGAGCGCACCACCGCTGATGATCAGACCCACGATCAGCACGCCCAGCAGCGCCCACCCCGCCCGGATCACCGGCCTCCCCAGGTGACCGGCAGTTGGACGAGGCCGGACGCCAACGCGTCGGTGTTGATGGTCAACGCCGAGGCGTCGACGGCCAGTTGCATGTCCGGAAATCGCGGGATCATCTGAGCGAACACCGAGGTGAGTTCCATCCGCGCCAGCGGTGCCCCCAGGCAGTAGCGGCCCCCGAACCCGAACGACAGATGCGGCGCTCCGAGTCGACCGAAATCCACCACGTCGGGGTCGGGAAACACCGCCGGATCGTGATTGGCCGAACCGGGATCGAGCAGAACGAGGTCGCCCGCACCGATCAGCACGCCGGCGATGGGGATGTCGTCGCGCGCCCAGCGGGGAATGCCGACACCGCCGACCAGGGATGCGCGCAGCATCTCCTCACAGGCCTTCGGGATCAGTGCGGGCTTCTCCAGCAGCGTCTGCCAGCGACTGCGGTCGCTGAGCAGCTGCACCGACTGCGCCCAGATCTGGGTGACGGTGGTCTCGTAGCCGGCGAACAGCAGGGCCATCGTCAGTACGGCGATCTCCACATCGGCGAGGTCGTCATGAGCGCACAGCGCCGAAATCACGTCGTCGCCGGGTGTGCGGCGCTTCTCGGCGACCAGTCCGACGCCGTAGTCCACCAGTGCCGCCATACCCGCACCGGATTCGGCGATGTCGTCGGCGAAGGCGGCGGCGTCCACCCAGACCCGGAACCTGTCGCGGTCGCCGTAGGGGACGCCGAGCAGCTCGCAGATCACCAGGACCGGCAGCGGGTGTGCCACCACGGCGTGCAGATCGGCCGGCTGACCGGTGTCGGCCAGCCGGTCCAGGCGTTCTCCTGTCAACGCCTCCACCCGTACCTGCAGGGTGCGCAGCCGGCGCGGCGAGAAGAGCGGCTGAAGCAGGTCGCGCATCCGCCGGTGCCCCTCGGGCTCGGATTCGAAATCGCCGATCGGGCCGCCGAACAACGCCGAGGCCCGGCTGCGCGGTGCGGTCTGCGGGCTGCGGTGCGATCGGCCGAGGCGCTCGTCGTCCATCAGGGCCCGCACTTCGGCGTAACCCGTCACCAGCCACGCCTCGTCGCCCACCGACGTCAGGACCTTGTGGATGGGGCCGGAGGTGCGCAGCGCCAGCAGCTCCGCACCGGCCCGCAGCGGATGCGGCTGGGCGAAGGGCAGTTGCGGCGTCATCCTGTCGACTATGGCCGCCCGGGAACCGTTTCGTCAGTGCATTTCGCGCCCGATTCGCCGACGTCCCGCGGTGTAACCTTTGCTGACGGGCGAAGGGAGCCGGCGGGCGTGAAGCTGCTGTTGCCGCATCAGGTGGTCGAGCACAAGGTGAGATCGGACTTCGACCGCGATATCCGGGCCAGGTTCTTCCGCGGCCTGGACTTCGCCGGCCCGCAGGGCGACCCGGGCTGGTTCGGGCCGGGCAGCGCGGTCTGGAACGTGCACTCGCACACCTCGGCGCTGATCTTCGGGTTGCAGTGCGCGGCCTTCATGGAGCGGCTCGACCCCAGCATCTTCTGGATGGGAACTCGATCACTCCCGGGTGGTCGAGCGCGACGAGGACGGCAACCCGACCGGACGGTTCGACCTCGAGGGCGCCCAGCTGCGCCTCGGGCATTCGGTGGCGTTCTTCATCGGCACCGCCTACGGATCGACGGCGACCGCCGAGAAACTGGCGCAGACGGTGCGCGCCATGCACCACACCATCAAGGGCGTGCGGCCCGACGGCCTGCCCTACGACGCCGACGACCCGGAGTGGCTGCGGTGGAACTACGCGACGGTGGTGTGGGGCATCGCCACCGCGCACGAGATGTACCACCCGCTGCCGCTGCAGCGACATCGACCGCTACTACGCGCGAATTCGTCCGGGTCGGCCACGCACTCGGCGGAACCGACCTGCCGGCCACCAAGGCCGACACCCTGGAGTGCCTGCGGTCCTACCTGCCGCGGCTGGCGCTGACCCACGGCGCGGCGATGTCCACCGGGGCGGCCCTGATGGACAACCCCGATGCGCCGGCTGCGGTCAAGTTCTTCGACTGGGCCATCCGCGACGCGATGCCGGACTGGGCCGCCGAGATGGTGATGTACTCGCGCGCCCGCACCCGGTCGAGCGCGCTGCACGCCGGGCGGCGACGTGGGCAGCGATCAACGGCACCCAGGCGGCGATGGGCCCGCTGCGTGAGTTCCGGCAGGCGCACCGCCGGGTGGCCGGGGGAACGCTGGTCGATCACACCGAACCGGCCTACGTCCCGGGATCCGATCCCGTCCGAGACCGCGACGTGGTCGAGCAGATGCAGTGAGTGTGATCCGAGCCACAGTCGGCTCCTGGCATGTCCTGCCATAAGGGAATTCTTACATTCTCAAACACTCGCACACGGGTGTGATTTAGGCCGCTTTTGCCGCCGTCGAGATGAGATTTTTTCAGCCGCAGCGAATTTCGCGGCAGATCGTCCACCGCCCGTCGTGACCAGCGAACCCCTGCGGTCCGCACCGATGTTGTGTCGAATGGCGCCGCGCCAATCACCTGAGCATCGGCTGAGCCAGTGACGTCCGATGGCATTTACGCGCGGAATTATTTGTCGGCCCGGGCCGTTAAAATAGTGCAAAACCGGTTACCAAGATTCTTGGTGTCCTGTTTTGTTCGTTGGTAGTGCCGGAACGTTTTTTCACTGATATGCGGTCCACCGCGCCTCTGCGCCGGCAGGACCCGATGAAGGCGAGGAAGATCATGGCGAAGACCACCGGAGCTACTGCGGTCGCTGAGAAGCCGACCGACGCGCTGTGGCTGGCCGCGTTGCCGACCCCGCGGATCACCGTCGCGCAGGACCGTCTGCCCGCACCGGTCCAGGCCGCCGTCCGGCCGAGGGCGTGGTGTCCGGGCTGCCCGCCGCGGTGACGGATATGGCGCTCAGTCGTGACGGCCGGCTGCTGGTGGCCGCGCACTACGGCGCCGACGCGGTGTCGGTCATCGACGCGAGCGATCTCACCGTGCGCGCCATCGTCGACGGTGTCGCCGAGCCGCTCACCCCGGCCGTGACCGACCGGGCCTACGTGACGTCCGCCGGGATCGCCGAGGACGGCGTCGTCGCCGTCGACCTCACCACCGGTGTCGCCCTGGCCGACCCGCGAGATCGCCGGGAACGTCCGCGGCCTGGCCGCCAGCGCCGAGTGGCGATGTCCTGTTCGTCGCGCGCTGCCGATGACGACGGCGCCGACATCGCCGTGGTCAATGTCGAGACCGGAGCGCTGACGGCGATCCCGGTGTCGCGCACGCCCGGCGCGGCTCTGACCACCGTGCGTCTCAGCGCGGACGGCACGCGGCTGTACGCCGCGCTGGTCACCGACGACGGTGACGCCGTCGTGGTCGTCGACGTCCGGTCGCGGCGCGTGCTGCGCACGATCGGCGTCCCCGCGGCGATCGGCGATATCGCCGTTCACCGCGATGGCCGCCGCGTCTTCGCGACGGGCTGGGATGACAACCTCGGCGGAGTCCTCACGGTCGTCGACACCGGCACCGGGCGGGTGGTCGACACCATCGCGATCGGGACTGCCGGTCACCCAGGTGGCTCTGACCGCCACGCACGCCTACCTGCTGTCCGGTGAGGAGATCGCGGTGGTCGAACGTCGCCACCGGCGAGCGTCGTCGACAGCATCGTCATCGGCCGGCCGGTGGCCTGCGTGGCCGTCAACTCCGATGGCTCGCGGCTGTACGTCGGCCGACTACGACGGCACCGTCGAGGCCCGTTCGACCGCCGGGGACGCCCGGTTGCGCGCAGCGTCCTGACCGGCCGCTCGCTGACGCCTAACGGCTGGTGCAGTCCAGCGAGACCGAGATGGTCTGGCTGGTCACCACCGGCACCAGGAAGGTGCCGTCGTCGTTGCCCAGTCCGGGACCCACATAGGGCACCCACTGGGTCATGGTGTTCGGATTGCGCACACTGGTCACCACGCACTTCGACATCGGACCGGTGCCGATCTTGTCGATGGTGACGGTGTAGCCCTGCCGCTGAAGGTCGTTGATGGTGTCCTGCGCGGACTCCTCGGCCAACGCCGGGCCGGCGGGCCCGAACACCGCGGCCGCGGCGGCCACCACCGCAGCGAGTGTCATCAGAACCCGCATGGCCGCCTCCTGTCGTTGGTAACCATTCGATCACCCACCTGGTGTATCGCCACGGGCAGGTCCGGCGTTCCCGATCTCCGAAGCCGAGTTCACTGGCGGTCGGCAATGCCGACCGGGCTGGACTGCTGCGGGGATACGATTCCCGACGTGGACAGCACCATGCAGAACATCCCGCTCACCGTCGCCGCGATCCTGCGGTACGCGGTGAGCGTTCACGGCGACCGCACGGTCACCACCGCCACCGGCGACGGGTTCCGTCACGCCACCTACCGGGAGGTCGGTGCAGCAGGCCGCGCGGCTGGCCAATGCGCTGCGCCGGCTCGGCATCGACGGCGACCAGCGGGTCGCCACCTTCATGTGGAACAACCAGGAGCACCTCGAGGCCTACGTCGCGGTGCCGTCGATGGGTGCGGTGCTGCACACGCTGAACATCCGGCTGTTCCCCGAACAGATCGAGTTCGTCGCCAACGAGGCCGAGGACCAGGTGGTCATCGCCGACCTGTCGCTGACTCCGATCCTGGCCCCGGTGCTGCCGCAGATGGAGACCGTGCACACCGTGATCGTCGTCGGCGCCGGCGACATCTCGGCACCGTGCGAAGCCTCCGGCAAGACGGTGCTGCGCTACGACGACATCACTCGCCGCCGAGTCCGACGAGTTCGACTGGCCCGATGTCGACGAGAACTCCGCTGCCGCAATGTGTTACACCAGCGGCACCACCGGACACCCCAAGGGCGTGGTCTACAGCCACCGCTCGAGCTACCTGCATTCGATGGCGGTCTGCAGCGGCAACGGCATGGGACTGAGCTTCTCGGACAAGGCGTTGCCGATCGTGCCGATGTTCCACGCCAACGCCTGGGGCCTGCCGTACGCCGCGCTGATGGCCGGCGCCGACCTGGTGCTGCCGGACCGGTTCATGGACGCCAAGTCGCTGGTCGACCTGATCGAGACGCAGCGGCCGACGGTGGCCGGCGCGGTGCCGACCATCTGGAACGACGTGATGCACTACCTGGATCGCGAACCGGGCCATGACATCTCGTCACTGCGGCTGGTGGCCTGCGGCGGTTCGGCGGTGCCGGTGTCGCTGATGCAGGCCTTCGAGGAGCGCTACGGCGTGCAGATCCGGCAGCTGTGGGGCATGACCGAGACCTCGCCGATGGCCACGCTGGCCTGGCCGGCGCCCGGCACGCCGCCGGAGAAGGCACTGGGAGATCCGCGCCACCCAGGGCCGGCCGATGTGCGGCGTCGAGGCCCGCATCGTCGACGACGCAGGGCGATGCCGCTGCCCAACGACGGCGAGGCGGTCGGCGAGTTGGAGGTCCGCGGCCCGTGGATCACCGGCTCCTACTACCGCAACACCGACCCGTCGAAGTTCGAATCCGGCTGGCTGCGCACCGGCGACGTCGGCCGCATCGACCCGCAGGGCTACATCACGCTGACCGACCGCGCCAAGGACGTCATCAAGTCCGGCGGCGAGTGGATCTCCTCGGTGGAGCTGGAGAACCACCTCATCGCCCACCCGGCGGTGCGTGGAGGCCGCGGTGGTCGGGCGTGCCCGACGAGCGGTGGCAGGAACGTCCGCTGGCCGCGGTGGTGCTGCAGGAGGGCGCCGAGGTCACGCCCGGAGGAGCTGCGGGAGTTCCTGGCCGACAAGGTGGTTCGCTGGTGGCTGCCCGAGCGGTGGACCTTCGTCGAGGAGATCCCGCGCACCAGCGTCGGCAAGTACGACAAGAAGACCATCCGGTCGCGGCACGCCGACGGCGCCTACGAGGTCGTCACCCTCTAGCGCTCGCTGGCGTCGACGCCGTCGAATCGTCCGTGCGAGTGCGACTCTCGCGAGCGGGGTCAGCGCTCGGCGCGCTGGTAGGCGGTGACGACCGCCGCGCCGCCGAGGCCGATGTTGTGCTGCAGCGCGGCGGTGACGCCGTCGACCTGACGCTTGTCGGCGGTGCCGCGCAGCTGCCAGGTCAGCTCGGCGCACTGCGCCAGACCGGTCGCGCCCAGCGGATGGCCCTTGGAGATCAGCCCGCCGGACGGGTTGACCACCCAGCGTCCGCCGTAGGTGGTGTCGCCGTCGTCGATCAGCTTGGGCGCCTCGCCCTCGCCGCACAGCCCGAGCGCCTCGTACAGCAGCAGTTCGTTGGCCGAGAAGCAGTCGTGCAGTTCGATGACCTGGAAGTCCTGCGGGCCCAGGCCGCTCTGGTCGTACACCTTCTGTGCCGCTTGGACATTCATGTCGTAGCCGATGATGTTCTTCGCCGCGCCGTCGAAGGTGCGAGGCGAAGTCGGTGGTCATCGCCTGCCCGACGATCTCGACGGCCTGGCCGGCCAGCCCGTGCTCGTCGACGAACGCCTCGCGTGACCAGCGATCGCCGCGCGCCGAGCCGTCCGAGGTCGGCGAGCACTGCAGCTTGGTCAGCGGGTCGGAGATCATCTTGGCGCGCCAGGATGTCCTCGAGGGTGTACTCGTCCTGGAACTGCGCGTACGGGTTGTTCACCGAGTGCTTGTGGTTCTTGTAGCCGATCTTCGCGAAATGCTCGGCGGTGGTGCCGTAGCTGCGCATGTGCTCGCGGCCGGCCGCGCCGAACATCCACGGCGCCACCGGGAAGGCGAACTCGTCGATCTCGGCCAGCGCCTTGATGTGGCGCCGCAGCGGCGACTCGCGGTCGTCGGCGCCGCCGCCGAGCGAGCCGGGCTGCATCTTCTCGAAGCCCAGCGCCAGCACGCAGTCGGCCAGGCCGCCGCGGATCGACTGCGCGCGCCAGGTACAGCGCGGTGGACCCGGTGGAGCAGTTGTTGTTGACGTTGACGATCGGGATGCCGGTCATGCCGAGTTCGTAGAGCGCGCGCTGACCGGAGGTGGAGTCACCCGAGCAGTAGCCGACGTAGCCCTGCTCGATCTCGCGGTAGTCGATGCCGGCGTCGGCCAGCGCCTTGGTGCCCGACTCGCGGGCCATGTCCGGGTAGTCCCAGCCCTCGCGCCGTCCGGGCTTCTCGAACTTGGTCATCCCGACTCCGACGACGAACACCTTGTTGGCCATGACGATCCCTTCTGCAGGTGCGCGGGCCTAGTGTAGGCAGAATGTCGCTACGGGTTGTGCAGTGGGCCACCGGCTCGGTGGGGGTCGCCGCGATCAAGGCGGTGCTCGAGCATCCTGAACTCGAACTCGTCGGCAGCCTGGGTGCACTCGGAAGCCAAGGCGGGCAAGGACGTCGGCGACATCGTCGGAATCGACCCGATCGGAGTGGCCGCCACCGACAGCATCGACGAAATCCTCGGCATGGATGCCGACGCCGTCATCTACGCACCACTGCTGCCCAACGTCGACGAGGTGGCCGCGCTGCTGCGGTCGGGTAAGAACGTCGTCAGCCCGGTCGGCTGGTTCTACCCCGAGCGAATCCGAGGCGGCACCACTGCGGGCGGCGGCCGTCGCGGGCGGGGTGACCCTGCACGGCGCCGGCATCGGACCCGGGGCCGCCACCGAACTGTTCCCGCTGCTGCTGTCGGTGATGTCGACCGGGATCACCCACGTGCGGGCCGAGGAGTTCTCCGACCTGCGCACCTACGGGGCACCAGACGTGCTGCGCCACGTGATGGGGTTCGGCGGGACGCCGGAAAGCGCGATCCGCGGGCCGATGCAGAAACTGCTCAACGGCGGGTTCTTCCAGTCGGTCCGGTTGATCGTCGACCGCCTCGGCTTCGCCGCCGAACCGGTGATCCGCACCAGCCAGCAGGTCGCCGTGGCCACCGCGCCGATCGACTCACCGATCGGGGTCATCGCCCCCGGCGAGGTCGCCGGGCGGCGGTTCTGCTGGGACGCGGTGGTCACCAACACCGTCGTCGTGCGCATCGCCGTCAACTGGCTGATGGGCGAGGAGCACCTGGACCCCGCGTGGTCGTTCGGACCCGCCGGCGAGCGCTACGAGATGGAGGTTCGCGGTAATCCGAACACCTTCGTCACCGTGAAGGGCTGGCAGCCCGAGACCGTGGAGGAGGGGTTGGTGAGCAACCCCGGCGTGGTCGCTACCGCCGCGCACTGCGTCAACGCCATCCCGGCCACCTGCGCCGCCGAACCGGGCATCGCGGGCTTCTTCGACCTGCCACCGATCACCGGCCGCGCCGCGCCCATGCTCGCCCGCCTGCCGTAACGTGGCCACGATGGCCGCCATGGCGAATCCCCTTGTGCTGGCGGAATCGCGGCCGATTCCCGCAGCGCCGCAGGTGGCGTTCGCCAAGACGCTGCCGATGCCGCTGCCCACCCTGTTCCACCGGCGCTACGGACCGATTCCGCCCATCACAGCGGTGCGCGACCAGACCGGTGAGTGGGCAGAAGTGGGTCAGAGCAGGACCATCGCACTCTCCGGCGGCGGCACCATGCGGGAGACGCTCACCGAGGTCGTGGCCCCGGAACGGTTCGGCTACACCATCAGCGGTATCACCGGACCGATGGCGCCGCTGATCGACCACGTCGAGGGCGAGTGGATCTTCGGACCGCACCAGGTCGGCACAGAGGTCACCTGGCGGTGGACGATCCACCGCAAGTCCGCACTCACCGCGCCGCTGCTGCCGGTGTTCGGAAAGCTGTGGCGCGGTTATGCGCGTCAGTCGCTGGAGTCGCTGGCGAACTATCTCGCAGTCTGACTCGCCCGCTTATCCGCCCGCGGTTCCGCCCCGTAGGTAGACCGTGGTGGTGTGGGTGAAGAACTCCCTCGCTGCGCCGCCCTGCTCCTTGGGGCCCAAACCGCTCTTCTTGGCCCCGCCGAAAGGCACATGCGGGTCTGCACCCGCCGACTCGGAGTTGACGTGCAGCACGCCGACGTCGATGCACTCCATCGCCTGCATCACCCGGGTGAGGTCTTGAGTGAAGACGGCTGCACTCAAACCGAATTCGCTGTCGTTGGCCATCGCGAAAGCCGCGTCGGCATCCTCGGCCCGTCGCACGGCCAGCACCGGACCGAACAGCTCCTCGGCCCAGATGTCCGCCGGCCCGGTGAGTTCGACGACGGTGGGTGCAACGAAGTAGCCCTCCGAGCGCGGGCCGTCGCTGTAGGCGCCGCCACCGGCCAGCACCTCCGCACCCTGAGACTTGGCGGTGTCGATTCCGGCGGTGATCGATGACTGCGCCGCACCCGCGATGACCGGACCCATCTGGGTGCGCTCATCGGTGGGGTCGCCCACCACCAGGGCCTCGGCGCGGCCCACCAGGGCGGAGATGAACTCATCGGCGATGCCGTCGGTGAGTATCAATCGCGAAGTGGCGGTGCACTTCTGGCCGGTACTGCGGAAGGCGCCCAGCATCACCTGCTCGACTGCCAGATCGAAGTCGGCGTCATCGAGCACCACGGCGGCGTTCTTGCCGCCCATCTCGGCCTGTACCGGCACCCCGCGTGCGCCGGCGGCGGCGGCGATCCGACGGCCTACACCGGTGCTGCCGGTGAACGTGATCGCCGCGACGCCGTCATGGCTGATGAGCGCATCTCCGACAGTCGCGTCGCCGATGACGAGGTTCAGCACACCGGGCGGCAGGCCCGCCTCGGTGAGTGCCTGGGCCAGTCGCATCGCCAGCAACGGAACCGAACTGGCCGGTTTCCACACCACGGTATTGCCGTAGACCAGGGCCGGCACGATCTTCCAGGCCGGGATCGCGATCGGAAAGTTGAACGGAGTGATCACCGCTACGACGCCGACGGGCTTGCGGGTGACCAGGATCTGCTCGCCTGCGCGCGGGGAGGCGAAGAGCTCTCCGGACACGCGGTCACCCTCAGCGGCGTAGTAGCGCAGGATCTGCGCGGCGCGGCGAACCTCACCGACCCCTTCGGCGCGGGTCTTACCCTCCTCGATCGCCAGTTCCAGGCCCCACTGCTGCGCATTGACATCGACGATGGCCGCCGCGGCGGCCAGCACTGCACCGCGGGAGTGGATCGGGGTCGCCGCCCATGCCCGCAGGGACTCCGACGCCGCCGAGACGGCGTCGTCGACATCGCTGCCGGTAGCCGAGTTGCCTTCGGCCACAATCTCGTTCGGGCGGGTCGGGTTGACGCTGCTGATCCGGTCACCGTGGCCGTCGCGCCATTGCCCGGCGACCAGGTGCGCGATGCCCGCCGTCATATCAGCGGAACGCCGCGTGGCCGGTGAGCGCTTTGCCGACCGACAGCATGTGCATCTCGGAGGTGCCCTCATAGGTGAGGACCGACTCGAGGTTGTTGGCATGGCGCAGCGGCGAGTACTCCAGGGTGATTCCGCTGCCGCCCAGCAGTGTCCGGCACTCGCGCGCGATGGCGATGGCCTCGCGGACGTTGTTGAGCTTGCCCAGACTGATCTGCTCGGGGAGCACTCCCTCGGCGTCCTTGATCCGGCCGAGGTGGATGGCCAGCAGCACCCCCTTGCCCAATTCCAGGGTCATATTCGCCAGCTTCTCCTGGCTGAGCTGATAGCTCGACAGCGGCCGGTCGAACACATCGCGGTTCTGGGTGTAGGCGATCGTCGTCTCCAGTGCGTCGCGCGCGGCGCCCATGGCGCCGAAGACGATGCCGAAACGCGCTTCGTTGAGGCAGGACAGCGGGGCACCGAGGCCGCGCGCCTCGGGCAGTTGCGCCGAGGCCGGCAGGCGCACATTGTCGAGCACCAATTCGGAGGTGACCGACGCGCGCAGCGACAGCTTCTTGTGAATGACGTTGGCGGAGAAGCCGGGGGTGGTGGTGGGAACCAGGAACCCGCGGATGCCGTCGTCGGTCTGCGCCCACACGGTCGCGACGTCGGCGAGGTTGCCGTTGGTGATCCACATCTTGGTGCCGTTGAGAACCCAGTCGCTACCGTCGCGCCGCGCCCGGGTGCGCATACCGGCCGGATTCGATCCGAAATCGGCCTCGGTGAGCCCGAAGCAGCCGATAGCCTCACCGGCAGCCAACCGTGGCAGCCACTCCTGCTTCTGCTCGTCGGAGCCGTAACGCCAGATCGAGAACATCGACAACGAACCCTGCACCGAGACGAAGCTGCGGAACCCACTGTCGCCGGCTTCCAGCTCCATACACGCCAGGCCATAGCTGACCGCGTTGGTGCCCGCGCAGCCGTAACCCTCCAGGTGCATTCCCATCACACCGAGTTGGCCGAACTCACGTGCCAGTTCCTTGGGCAGGCTGCCGGATTCGAACCAGTCGCCGACGTTGGGCCGCAGGCGGGTGTCGACGAACTTGCGGACCGTCGCGGCGATATCGCGCTCGTCGTCGTCGAGCAACCGATCGATATCGAAGAGTTCCAGCGGGCTGTAGGTGTCCTTCTTCGGCGCCGGGGCGGTGATTGTCATGGCCGTTTCCTTTCGCCGATTCCCTGCAGATGAGCTTATCGAACTACTCGGCTACGCCACCGTCGTCGATCCGGTCCAGCGCCCGCGAGGCAAGTTCGTGACCCAGCGCGATCACCTCGGCGGCGCGGTGGAAATCCAGGCTTCGGCAGGCGGTCCGGGGCACCTCGATGAGGACGTCCGGGGGATAGGCCGCCATCTGATGGCGCGCCAGCGCCGCCTGGGCGATGTCGATGGTGCGCATCATCACCGCGAAACTGCCGAGTTTGGGCATTGCCGCCTCCCGGACATCGTCGGCGAGTGCATCCTCGGCTTCCTCATCGGCGTCGGCGTCGTCGGGGAAGTCATCGGCATCGATCACCTCGGCGGCGGCGCCGAACCGGTCGAACAGCGCCGAGGACCTGCGCAGCAGTTTGTTCAGCCGCTCACGGGTGGCTTTAGTCTCCGCGCCCGCCGAGACGTCGGCGACCTGATCGGTCTCCATTCCCGAGACACTCACGGCCACAGTCAGATCTGCGTTAGCCGACGCGATCGGTGCCATCGGCAGCGGATCGAGGATGCCGCCATCGGCCAGCAGCCGGCCGTCGAGAACGTGCGGGGCGATCACCCCGGGGATCGCGATGGAGGCACGGATCGCCTCGGTCAGCAGGCCGCGCTGCAACCACACAGACTTTCCCGCGAGCAGGTCGGTGGTCACGGCGGTGTAGGGGATCGGCAACCCTTCGATGGTGACCTCGCCGAGGATCTCGCGGACCGCGTCGAGAAACCTGCCCGCCCGGAACACCCCGGCGGCGGTGATGGACGGATCCAGCAGGCGCAAGACCGCGCGCTGGGTCAAGGTGGTGGACCACTCGGTGAACTCCTCGAGCGAGCCTGCCGCGAACAGTCCACCGACCAGAGCCCCCATCGATGACCCGGCCACGCCGACCACCTCGTAGCCCCGGCTGCGGAGTTCGTTGATGACCCCGATGTGGGCGTAGCCGCGCGCTCCGCCACTGCCGAGCGCGAGCGCCACCCGTTTAGCCATGACCCGATTGTCGTATTTCGCTCGGCGTGATTCCTGGCGGCCTAGCAGCCGCCGTCGGCCGCTGCTCGCACCGCGATGATGACCGCCGCACGCTGCGGGTCGCCCAGTTCGGCCCAGGTCTTGTTGAACGTCACCGGACTCGGTGCCGTCCATGCCTGTGCTTCCTTGAGGTAGGGCTCCACCAGCGTGTCAGGATCCCCGCCCTGAGCGTCCATCCAGGCCTTGGTGGCCATGCAGGCTTGCGCGTATTGCTCCTCGGTGGACTGCGCGGGGATGTCGATCCTGGTGGTCACCCCACCCGGGGACAGCCCGATCGGACCGCCGCCAGGCTCCTCGACCGGCTGCCCGGCCGGGGCGTCGAGGGCTTCCGGTGACGGTTTGTCGCCGCCGCCCTGCGAACACCCCGTCAAGACGACGGTGGCGGTGGCGATGAGGGCGGCACCGGCCCACGGACGGCGATCTGGCGTGCTCAGCATGGGGTCAATCTATGCAACGCCGCGTGCTGCGGCGGCTACTGGGCGCTACTGGGCGCTACTGGGCGTAGTCCTGGGTGACCCGACCGCGCAACCGTTCGGTCTTCTCCGGTGTCCAACCCGGCGGCTGCATGACCGCCGCCCACGCGTTCACGACGTCCTTGACGTAGCGGTGGCCGTGGCCGTCGGGCACGTCGACTGCCACGGCCATGTCGGCGGAGACCTGAAGGAAGGTCACCACCGGGATCCAGTTCATGTCGCCGGAGACGTCGTAGCCGCGTGGCTCGCGCAGCCAGTCGGGTTCGGTGAACAGCAGATCCGGGTTGAACCAGGCGATCGGGTCGGAGGCGTGCTGCAGATAGGCGATGCGCGGGCTGCCCCACGGGGCGTCGGGCCGGGCCAGGTTGTCCGGACGCGCGGCGAATCTCACGTTGGCGCCGTTGTCGAAGATCGGCAGCCACTCCGGCGAACCGGGATCACGGTTGTCGGTGATGTCGTCGCGCATGGTGTTCTGGAACGTCGGTCCGGAGAACAGCGCACCGTCGGTGCGGGCGATGATGTTGTTCGGGCTCAGGAACGGTGCCTCGCCGCCGAAGGAACCCAGGCTTTCGCCGAACACCACGATCTTGGGCCGCTGCGCCTCGGGCAGGGCGCGCACCCGCTCATCGACGGCCTCGAAGAGGGCCTGGCCGGCCTGGCGGGCGTTCTCCTTGTCGACCAGGAACGACAACCAGCTCGGCAGGAACGAGTACTGCATGCTCACGATCGCGGTGTCGCCGTTGTACATGTACTCCAGCGAGTCGGCCTCGGCGGCGTTGATCCACCCGGTCCCGGTGGTGGTGGCCACCGCGATGACCTTGCGCTTGAGCCCGCCCTCGCGCTCCAATTCGCGGGCGGCCAACTCGGCGGTGGCCCGAATTCCCTTGGCGGAGTTGAGGCCCGCGTAGGCGCGGATGGGTTCGGTGGCGGGGGCGCCGTTGAATTCGGTGAGCTGCGCGACAGTCGGTCCGCCCCGCATGAAGATGCGACCCTGATGACCCATCGACTCCCACGACACCAGCGATCCGGGCCCACCGGAACGCAGCGGTGTCGTCGGCGGCGGCTGGTTGGGATCCAGTTCGTCATTGACCGCCGAGAAGGTCTTGTTCAGCACGCTCATCGCGCCGCGGACCACCACGCCGTTGAGGACGGCGACGCCCACCGAGACAACGACGATCATGGTGACCACGAAGGAAACCCGTGGCGGCGCAACGCGACCCAGCTGCCGCGCCAGGAATCGGACCAGCCTGCCGAGGAGCTGGCCGATCTCCACGAAGGCAAACAGCACCACCACCGCCAGCAGGCCGGCCTGGATGTAGTTGAACCACTGCAGCCGCGGTACACCCATCAGATCGCGCACATGGTCCTGCCAATACCGGAAGTAGACGATGCCCAGCACCAGCCCGAGCGCACCGACGGCCACCAGGATGGGCCACGCCCACCGCGGTGGCGGCGGGCTGTCGGTGCGGGACTGCATGAACCGGACCAGCCACACCGCGAAAACCCCGAGGCTGTAACCGATCGCACCCGCCGCACCACTGACGATGCCCTGGAACAGTGGCCCGCGCGGCAGCAGCGACGGCGTGAGCGACAACCAGAGCAGGAGCATGGCAACCGCGGTGCCGGTAAAGGTGTAGCGACGCTGCCACCAGTCGCGTTCGGTCTGCAGTGCGGCCAGAGTCACCCGTGCAGACTAGCGGTGGGTGAACGTCGGCGGCCTCTTGTCGATGAAGGCCGCCATGCCCTCGCTCTGGTCCTCAGTGGCGAACGCGGAATGGAACAGCCGGCGCTCGTACAGCAGGCCCTCGGTCAGGGTGGACTCAAAGGCGCGGTTGACGGCCTCCTTGGCCATCCGGGCAGCCGACCGCGACATCTGCGAGATCGTCGTGGCGACCGCGGCCGCCTCGGTCATCAGGTCCTCGGCTGGCACTACCCGGGAGACCAGTCCGCTGCGTTCGGCCTCGGCGGCGTCGATCATGCGGCCGGTGAGGATCAGATCCATGGCCTTGGCCTTGCCGATCGCGCGGGTCAGCCGCTGCGAGCCGCCCATGCCGGGCAGCACGCCGAGGGTGATCTCCGGCTGGCCGAACTTGGCGGTGTCGGCGGCGATCAGCACGTCACACATCATCGCCAGTTCGCATCCGCCGCCCAGCGCGTAACCGGCGACCGCGGCGATGAGCGGGGTGCGGACCGCCGCGAGCCGGCCCCAGGCGGCGAAGAAGTCGGTGTCGAAGACCTCCGAGAAGGACAGCTCCGACATCTCCTTGATGTCGGCGCCGGCGGCGAAGGCTTTGCCGCCCGAACCGGTGATGATGATCGCGCCGATACCGGGGTCGGCGTCGAATTCGGCTGCGGCACCGGTCACTTCATGCATGACCTGACTGTTCAGAGCGTTGAGTGCTTTGGGCCGGTTGAGCGTGATGGTGCCCACCCGCTCGTCGCGGCTCACCAGGATGGTCTCGTAGTTCACGTGTGCTCCTCTAGAACGTCAGGTCGGGATCGGCGGGGATGAAGTAGCCGTCGACGTCGGCGGCGGTGACCCCGGCCAGCGAGGCCGGCGACCATGTCGGGTTGCGGTCTTTGTCGACGAGTTGGGCACGGATGCCCTCGACGAAATCGTGCGAGCGCAGCGAGGCGCACGACACCCGGTACTCCTGCACCAGCACGTCCTCGAGGGTGGGCAGCGCGGCGGCCCGGCGTACCGCTGCCAGTGCGACGGACAGTGCGATGGGGGACCGGGTGCCGATGAGGGTGGCGGCGTCGTTGGCCGCAGTCTCTGGGTGGCCGCGCAGGGCGGCGAGGATGTCGGCCACCGTCTCACCCGCGTAGCAGTGGTCGATCCAGCCGCGCTGCGCGGCGAGGGGACTGGGCGGCGGGTCCTGGGCGAAGGCGCTGACCGCCGCTTCCGGACCCGCGGCCACGACCATCGCGGTGAACGCCTCGAGATCGGCGTGCGGCACGTAGTGGTCGGCGAAACCCATCGCGATGGCGTCGGCGCCGGAGAACGGGGCGCCGGTCAGCGCGGCATGCAGTCCTAAGCCGCCGGGCGCCCGGGAGAGCAGATAGGTGCCGCCGACGTCCGGGATGAATCCGATACCGACCTCCGGCATCGCGATCTTGCATGTCTCGGAGACCACCCGCACGCTGCCGTGGCCGCTGATTCCCACGCCGCCACCCATCACGATGCCGTCCATCAGGGCGATGTAGGGCTTGGGGTAGCGGCCGGTGAGGGCGTTGAGCCGGTATTCGTCGAAGAAGAACTTCCGCGCCTCGGCGCCGCCGGCCTTGGCGCTATGGAAGAGCGCGACGACGTCTCCGCCGGCGCACAGGCCCCGCTCACCGGCCCCGGTGACCAGCACGGCGGCCACGGCGTCGTCGTCGGCCCATGTCCGCAGGGCGGCAGCCATCGCGGTGACCATGCCGTGGGTCAGCGAGTTGATCGCCTTCGGCCGGTTCAGCGTGATGACCCCGACGTTGCCCTCGACTCGGGTCAGGATCTCGTCGTCGTCGGCCGGCACGCGTCTCCTCGGGTCATAAAGCTTGGACATGCAAGTTTTACCAGGTCATCGCCCCTCTATCGCGCAGCGGGTACTGTGACTGAAGACGGTCATCCGGATTACGAAACCGAGGTAGTGGATTACCCCGGGAACGCATCCGGCCGACTGATCGTTGACAAAAGTGTTCGGCTCACGCGGACACACGATGAGGAGAGGATCAACGGTGCGGGAATCCAGCAATCCGGTTCTTCGCTCGCTGCCCAAGCAGCAGGGCGGATACGCGCAGTTCGGCACCGGCATCGCCGGCGCCACCCAGGTGGGCTACCAGGCGCAGCCCTACGCATCCGCGCCGCCGCAGGCTGGCGTGTCGAGGCCGCTGACCATCGATGACGTCGTCACCAAGACCGGCATCACCTTAGGTGTGCTCTCGGTGACCGCGGTCATCTCCTACTTCCTGGTGTCGGCCAACGTCGGCCTGGCCATGCCGCTCACCCTCATCGGGTCGCTCGGCGGCCTGGCACTGGTCCTGATCGCGACCTTCGGCCGCAAGCAGGACAACCCGGCCATCGTGCTCAGCTACGCAGCGCTGGAGGGCCTGTTCCTCGGCGCCATCTCCTGGGTGTTCGGCAACGCGGTGGTGCAGGGCATCAGCGCGGCGGCTCTCATAACCCAGGCGGTGCTGGGAACGGTCGGTGTCTTCTTCGGCATGCTGGTGGTCTACAAGACCGGCGCCATCCGGGTCACGCCGAAGTTCACCCGCTTCCTGGTGGCCAGCATGGTCGGCGTCCTCGTCCTCATGCTCGGCAGCTTCGTGATCGGGCTGTTCTCCGGCGGCGCGGGCCCGCTGCGCGACGGCGGACCGCTGGCGATCATCTTCTCGCTGGTCTGCATCGGCATCGCGGCGTTCAGCTTCTTGCTGGACTTCGACTCCGCTGACCAGATGATCCGCGCGGGTGCGCCGGAGAAGGCGGCCTGGGGCATCGCGCTGGGCCTGACCGTCACCCTGGTCTGGCTGTACCTGGAGATCCTGCGGCTGCTGAGCTACTTCTACTCCAGCGACCGCTAGGCACTCACTGCATCGAAAGGGCCCCGCTTCGGCGGGGCTTTTTCGTGCGCGCCGACAGTGCGCACAGATCGCGTTTCATCCACAAACCGCGATCTGGGCGCACTCTCGGCGGCGGCGCGGCAGCCACGATGCCGACATGGACGGGCCATTCATCGGCGCCGAAGCCCTCAGTACGGGCGCGGTCCGCAAGCATGAACTCCGCTCACGATTCCTAGCGATCTATCCGGGTGTGTACCTCTGCCGTGCAACAGAGCCCGGCTTCCGGGATCGGGCGGAGGCGGCCTGGCTGTGGTCACATCGCGCCGGTGTCCTGGCAGGTCTCACGGCTGCGAGACTTCACGGCGCCAAGTGGGTGGACGACACGCTCCCAGTGGAATTGATCCACACCAACTGGCGGACTCCGCCGGGTATCCGGGTGTTCAAGGAGAGCCTCCATCCGCACGAACGCGGACTATGTGCCAGCCTTCCGGTGACATCGGTGCCGCGCACCGCCTTTGACATCGGCCGGCACGGATCACTGAGCGACGCAGTGGCCCGACTCGACGCCTTGGCCAACGCCACCGGCGTCACGTGCGCGCAGATCGCCGAAGTCGCCAGTGCCCATCGCGGTGCTCGCGGGGTTCGGCAGCTTGATAAAGCGCTGACCCTGTTCGACGCCGGAGCGGAGTCGCCGCGCGAGACCTGGCTGAGACTCCTCGTGGTCAGCTCGGGCTTCCCGAGACCTCGAACCCAGATCCCCATCACCGTCGATGGTCGCGTCAAGTACTACCTCGACATGGGGTGGGAGGACATCTACGTCGCCCTTGAATACGACGGGGACCATCACCGCACTGACCGCGACCAGTTCGCCAGAGACATCACCCGTCTCGAGGAATTGGCCGACCTCGGCTGGACGGTCATTCGCGTGGCGGCGGGTACTGCGCGGGCCGAAATTCTTGCCAGGCTGCATCGAGCGCGGGTGTCGAAAGTGCGCTGAGATCGCGAAAACGCCGTAAGACGCGGTCTGGGCGCACTTTCGGCGAAGAGGCGTCAGCTCAGCCGCTCGACCACCATGGCCATGCCCTGGCCGCCGCCGACGCACATGGTCTCGATGCCGAACGTCTTGTCGTGGGTGGCCAGGTTGTTCAGCAGCGTGGCGGTGATGCGTGCGCCGGTCATGCCGAACGGATGGCCCAGCGCGATCGCCCCGCCGGAGACGTTCAGCTTGTCCTCGTCGATGCCCAGCTCTCGCGCCGATCCGAGCACCTGCACCGCGAAGGCCTCGTTGATCTCGAACAGGTCGATGTCGGAGATCGACATCCTGGCGTAACGAAGGGCGTTCTTGACGGCCTCGATCGGGCCCAGGCCCATGATCTCCGGCGACAACCCGGACACCCCGGTGGACACGATGCGCGCCAGCGGCGTCAGGCCCAGCGCCTTGGCCTTCGTGTCGGACATGATCACCACCGCGGCCGCGCCGTCGTTGAGCGGGCAGGCGTTGCCTGCGGTGACGGTGCCGTTGGGCCGGAACACCGGCTGCAGCTGGGAGACCTTCTCGTACGACGTGCCGGCGCGCGGGCCGTCGTCGGTGGAGACGACGGTGCCGTCGGGCAATGTCACGGGAGCGATCTCGCGGGCGAAGAAGCCGCTGTTGATGGCCTCCTCGGCGCGGTTCTGGCTGCGCACACCCCAGTGGTCCTGGTCCTCGCGGCTGATGCCGGTGTAGAGCGCGACGTTCTCGGCGGTCTCGCCCATCGCGATGTAGACATCGGGCAACTCGCCGCTGTCGCGGGGGTCGGTCCACGAGGTGGCGCCGTCGGCGGTGGCCGCGTCCGCACGCTCACGAGCACTGTTGAAAAGCGGGTTCTTGGTCTCCGGCCAGGAGTCGGCATTGCCGCTGGCGAACCGCGACACCGTCTCGACACCCGCGGAGATGAACGCATCGCCCTCGCCGGCCTTGATCGCGTGGAAGGCCATCCGGGTGGTCTGCAGCGACGACGAGCAGTACCGGTTGACGGTCACACCGGGCAGGAAGTCGTAGCCCAACTCGACCGCCACCACGCGGGCGATGTTGAAACCGGACTCACCGCCGGGCTGACCGCAGCCCATCATCAGGTCGCTGATGTCGCGCGGATCCAGTGCCGGCACCTTGTCGAGCGCGGCGCGCACCATCTGCGTGGCCAGATCGTCGGGGCGCATCGAGGCCAGCGAGCCCTTGAAGGCGCGCCCGATCGGGGAGCGGGCGGTGGCGACGATGACGGCTTCAGGCATGACGGTCTCCCGGTTGTGAGGTCTTTAGAAGCAACCTAGCCGCCGTTGAGCGCACGCCGAAGCGCGGGCAGCAGTTCGCCCGCCACCAACGCATATCCCGCCGCCGACGGGTGGTAGCGGTCGTCGGCGAACAACAGGTGCGAGTCGGTGTCGAAGTGCGGGCGGAGCAGATCGGCCAGCGCCACCGGAACACCGCCGGCGCCGCGGACCTCCGCGGCCTGGGCGCGCGCCAGGCGCAACCCGATCGAACGCGCGGTCCACCGCAGCGGCTGAGGGATCGCGGTGATCACTCCGAGGTCGGGGCAGGTGCCCACAACGACGACCGCACCCGCCGACCGCAGGCGCCGCACCGCCGACCCGAGCCGCCGCGCCGAAGGCCCGATGCCGTTGAGGGTGGTGACATCGTTGGCCCCGATCATGATCACCGCCGCATCCGGCGGCGGCCCCGCGACAAGCATGGCGTCGACCTGACTGGCCAGACCCTTCGACGTTGCGCCGACGATCGCCTTGGTGGACAGCCGCACCGGCGCGCCGAGGTGCTCGGCGAGACCCCGCGCGATCAGCACCCCGGGGACCTCATCGGCATCGCGGCAGCCGTACCCGGTAGCCGTCGAATCGCCGAAGACCATCAGATGGGAGTCGGCGTCCGCACCCCGCCATCCGCGCACCGGACCACCGCCGGGCGCGTAGACGCCATCGGCTCGCGGCGGGACGTCCCACGCCCGCGGGATGACGCTGCGGGCCAGCTCTGCCTGACCGGTGAGCAGATTGCGCGCGCCCACCACCGCGCTACCGGTGGAGGCCAGAACTCCGGCCATCACCAGCGCTCGGGAGGACCCGATCCGCATGACCATGAGGTCAGTTTAGGGCGATGAACGCCGGGAACACAGTGGTCAGGACGGTTACAGACCGGTATCAGATGAAGCAAGATACCGCTATCAAAGGTTGTGGTACGGGTCACAGCTGCGACGCTGTAGGGGCATCACTGCACCGGCGTAGGGAGTGTTGACGATGTCCGCACCGAGCAAGATCGGTTCGCCGACGGCGCATCACGGCGCCCCCCGACCGGTGCGGCCGCGCCGGTACCCGGTCAGTGACGGCGCGCCCGTCGAAGTCGTCGAGGACGGACCCAGCCTCCCGGCCAGATTGGTCTCCCTCGGCACCCGGCTCACCATGTGGCCGGCGCTGGCAGTGCTCAGCCATGTGCCGCACTGGCCCTGGCCGTTCGGTCTGGTCGACGCCGTGGCGCGGGCGCTGGTCCCGTCCCCGGGGACGGTGCGCGCCACGGTCGGACTGCCCAACGCCTCCGCGCAACTGGTCCGCGCCCCCGGCGTGCTGCCCGCCGACGGCCGTCGCCGGGTTGTGCTCTACCTGCACGGCGGTGCGTTCATGACGTGCGGGGTGAACTCGCACAGCCGCATCGCGGTGGCGCTGTCGAAGTTCGCCGACTCACCGGTGCTGGTGGTCGACTACCGGCTCATCCCCAAGCACACCATCGGCATGGCGCTGAACGACTGCTACGACGGATACCAGTGGCTGCGGCTGCGCGGGTACGAGCCGGATCAGATCGTGCTGGCCGGCGATTCCGCCGGCGGCTACCTGGCTCTGGCGCTCGCGCAGCGGTTGCAGGCCGAGGGCGAGACGCCGGCGGCGATGGTGGCGATTTCGCCGCTGCTGCAACTGGAGTCCAACCCGAAGCTGGCGCACCCCAACATCTACACCGACGCGATGTTCCCGCCCAAGGCGTTCGACGCGCTGGTCGGACTGGTGGCCCGCGCCGCGGCCAAGCATGTGGTCGACGGGGAACCCGAGGATGTGTACGAACCACTCGAGCACATCGAGCCCGGACTGCCGCGCACCCTCATCCATGTCTCCGGGTCCGAGGTGCTGCTGCACGATGCGCGGCTGGCGGCGCGCTGCCTGGCCGCCGCCGGGGTCCCGACCGAGGTGCGGGTGTGGCCGGGCCAGATCCACGACTTCCAACTGGCCGCCCCGCTGATCCCGGAGGCCACCCGCTCGCTGCGCCAGATCGGTGAGTACATCCGCGAAGCCACCGGCTGAGCGTTTTGGGGCCGGGCCTGACACGATGGAGCCATGCGAATCGCGCAGCACATCAGCGAGCTCATCGGCAACACCCCGCTCGTTGAACTGACCTCCGTCGTCCCCGAGGGCGCCGGACGGGTGGCCGCCAAGATCGAGTACCTCAATCCCGGGGGCAGTTCCAAGGACCGCATCGCCGTCAAGATGATCGACGCCGCCGAGGCCAGCGGGGCGCTCAAGCCGGGCGGCACCATCGTCGAGCCGACGTCGGGCAACACCGGTGTGGGGCTGGCCCTGGTGGCGCAGCGCCGCGGATACAAGTGCGTCTTCATCTGCCCGGACAAGGTCAGCGAGGACAAGCAGAACGTGCTGCGGGCATACGGGGCCGACGTCGTCGTCTGCCCCACGGCGGTGCCGCCGGATCACCCGGACAGCTACTACAGCGTCTCCGACCGTCTGGTCACCGAGATCGACGGCGCGTGGAAACCGGATCAGTATTCCAACCCCAACGGGCCGGCCAGCCATTACGAGACCACCGGCCCGGAGATCTGGGCCGACACCGACGGCACGGTCACGCACTTCGTCGCCGGCGTGGGCACCGGCGGCACCATCACCGGTGCCGGGCGCTACCTCAAAGAGGTCTCCGGCGGTCAGATCTGGGTGGTCGGCGCCGACCCGGAAGGCTCGGTGTACTCCGGCGGCAGCGGCAGGCCCTACCTCGTCGAGGGTGTCGGCGAGGACTTCTGGCCGGCGGCCTACGACCCGGCCGTCGCCGACGAGATCATCGCCGTCTCCGACGCCGACTCGTTCGACATGACCCGGCGCCTGGCGCGTGAAGAGGGCCTGCTGGTCGGTGGCTCCTGCGGAATGGCCGCCGTCGCGGCCATGCGGGTGGCGGAGAAGGCCGGCCCGGGATCGCTGACGGTGGTGCTGCTGCCCGACGGCGGCCGCGGTTACATGTCGAAGATCTTCAACGACGCGTGGATGTCGTCGTACGGCTTCCTGCGCGAACCCCTCGATGACACCAAACCCGAACCGGCCGTCGGCGACGTGTTGCGCGGCAAGTCCGGTGCGCTGCCCGATCTGGTGCACACCCACCCGTCGGAGACCGTTCGCGACGCGATCGGCATCCTGCGCGAGTACGGCGTCTCGCAGATGCCGGTCGTCGGGGCCGAACCGCCGGTGATGGCCGGCGAGGTGGCCGGCAGCGTGTCCGAGCGCGAACTGCTCTCGGCGGTGTTCGAGGGACGCGCCAAACTGGCCGACGCGGTGGCGCTGCACATGAGTCCGCCGCTTCCGCTGATCGGTGCCGGCGAACTCGTGAGCGTGGCGGCCAAGGCGCTGCGCGACGCCGACGCGGTGATGGTCGTCGAGGGTGGCAAACCCGTAGGCGTCATCACCCGCCACGATCTTCTGGGTTTCCTGTCGGAAGGGTCGCGGCGGCGCTGAGTGTGGCGCGGCTGAACCGGCACCTCCGCTATATCGGCGGTAGGGTAAACCCGCTCGTACGTGACGCGCGCTCTGCGGAGTGCTGGCCCTTCGGAGAGACATGACCGACCAACCGCCCGGCAACTACCCGCCCCCGGGGAACTTTCCGCCGCCGGGCGGCTACCCCCCGCCTGGCAACTATCCGCCGCCGGGCGGATTCCCGCCGCCCGGTAACTACCCGCCGCCGGGCAGCTACCCACCGGCCGGCGGCTACTACCCGCCTGCCCCGGCCGGCGGACTGCCCAAGGAGGCCTACACCCCGTGGATCACGCGGGTGATCGCCTACTTCATCGACGCCATCCCGGTGTTCATCCTCACCGGTATCGGACAGGCCGTGCAGTTCGTGACCGCGGAGAACGAGTGCATCACCGACAGCACCGAGTCGAGCTTCGAGGCGGCGTGCACCTCCCAGCCCACCGGGCTCGGCCTCGCCGTGGGTCTGGTGTGCGCGCTGGCGGCGCTGGCGTTTGCGATCTGGAACTACGGCTACCGCCAGGGCACCACCGGATCGAGCATCGGCAAGTCGGTGATGAAGTTCAAGGTGATCGGCGAACGGACCGGCCAGCCCATCGGCTTCGGCCGGTCGGTTCTGCGCCAGCTGGCCCACATCGTCGACACCCTCCTCTGCTACGTCGGCTACCTGTTCCCGCTGTGGGACGCCAAGCGACAGACGCTGGCTGACAAGATCATGTCGACGGTCTGCCTGCCGCTGTAGACGTCCGGCGCAACCCCAGGCGCAATCCGCAGGCGCAACTCAAGGAGTTCACCAATGACCAACCCACCCACCCCGCCCGGCGACTACCCACCCCCCGGCGACTATCCGCCGCCACCGCAGGGCGACTATCCGCCGCCCCCGCCGCCTCCGGGTGGTTACCCGCCGCCGCCTCCTGGGTGGGGCTATCCGCCCCAGGGCGGCTACCCGCCGCCGCCGCCTCCCGGCGGCTACCCGCCGCCTGCCGCCTCCCGGCGGCTATCCACCGCAGCAGGGCGGCTATCCGCCGCCTCCTGGGTGGGGCTATCCGCCCCCGCCGCAGGGCGGCTATCCGCCCCCGCCGCAGCAGGGCGGCTGGGCGCCGCCCCCTCCGGGGTGGGGCGCTCCCGGCCCGTCGTACAGCATCGGCGACGCGCTGACGTGGGCGTGGCAGAAGTTCGCCCGCAACGCCGTTCCGCTGCTGGTGGCCACGCTGGTGTTCGGCCTGTTGTTGATCGTGCTCAACATGCTGTCCAGCCAACTGGTGCAGGCGGTCTCACCGGAGGCCTTCACCGCCACTGAGACCGGTGACTCTCTGATCGAGAGCACCACAAGCACCATCACCGGCGCCGGCATCGCCCTGCTGATCCTCTCCTCGCTGGTGCAACTTCTGGTCAGCGGCGTGGTCGCCTCGGCGTACTACGGCGGTCTGCTCGATATCGCCAACGGTCAGCCGGTGTCGGTCGGATCGTTCTTCCGGCCGCGCAATGTGGTCTCGGTGGTCATCGCGTCGCTGATCGTCGGCATCCTCACCGGTATCGGCGTGGTGCTGTGCATCCTGCCGGGTCTGCTCGTCACGGTGTTCACGTTGTTCTCCACGGTGGCGATCGTGGACCGCAACCTCTCGCCGATCGACGGCATCAAGGCCAGCATCGACATCACCAAGGCCCACTTCGGCAAGGTGCTGCTGGCCTGGTTGCTCAGCCTGGCCCTGCTGGCCGTCGGGGCCCTGCTGTGCGGAGTGGGACTGCTGCTCACCGCACCACTGGCCTACCTGTTCGTGGTCTACACCTACCGCACGCTCAGCGGTGGATCGGTGGCACCGGCGGGCGTTTAGGCTCGAAGGCGATGACTGACTCACATCGGCGGTACGGCTTCGCCACCCGCGCCATCCACGCCGGCTACCGGCCCGACCCCGCCACCGGGGCGGTCAACGCCCCGATCTACGCCAGCAGCACCTTCGCGCAGGACGGCGTCGGCGGGCTCCGCAGCGGCTACGAGTACGCACGCACAGGCAACCCCACCCGCACGGCGCTGGAGAGGTCGCTGGCCGCGGTCGAGGACGGCACCCATGCCCGTGCCTTCAGTTCCGGCATGGCCGCCAGTGACTGCGCGCTGCGGGCGGTGCTGCGCCCCGGTGACCACATCGTCATCCCCGACGACGCCTACGGCGGCACCTTCCGGCTGATCGACAAGGTGTTCCGGGAGTGGGGAGTGGCGCACACGCCGGTGCATCTGTCCGACCTCGACGCCGTCCGCGCGGCGATCACCAAGCAGACCCGGATGATCTGGGTGGAGACGCCCACCAACCCACTGCTGTCGATCGCCGATATCGCGGCCCTGGCAGAGATCGGCCATGGGGCCGGCGCAATGGTGTTGGTGGACAACACCTTTGCTTCTCCCGCCCTGCAGCAGCCGCTGCGCGAAGGCGCCGACATCGTGTTGCACTCCACCACCAAATACATCGGCGGGCACTCCGACGTTGTCGGCGGGGCGCTGGTCACCGACAGCGAGGAACTGGACGCCAAGTTCGCGTTCCTGCAGAACGGTGCCGGCGCGGTGCCGGGCCCGTTCGACGCCTACCTGACGATGCGGGGGCTCAAGACCCTGGAGTTACGGATGCAGCGGCACAGCGACAACGGGATGCGCGTCGCGCAGTTCCTCGCCGAGCATCCGGCGGTCAGCAGGGTGCTCTACCCGGGCCTGCCGAATCATCCCGGACACGGCGTGGCCGCTCGGCAGATGACCGGGTTCGGCGGCATGGTGTCGGTCCGGATGCGCGGCGGCGCGGAGGCGGCGCGCAAGTTCTGCTCGGCCACCGAGATCTTCATCCTCGCCGAATCCCTGGGCGGCGTGGAATCCCTGATCGAGCACCCCGGGGCCATGACGCACGCGTCGACGGCGGGTTCGCAGTTAGAGGTCCCCGAGGACCTGGTGCGGTTGTCGGTCGGCATCGAGGATCCGGCCGACCTGATCGCCGACCTTGAGCAGTCGCTGACGTAACGGTCCGGATCAGCCAAGCGCGGGCAGCACCGTCGCCGCGGTCACCGCGAGGTTGACGTCCCCGGCAGACGACCCCTGCCCCCAGCCGCCGAAGGTGATCTCACCGGCCCGGTACCCGGCCTGGGTGAGGGCGCTCTCGTCGATGTTCAGGGCGGCTCCGAGGCCGCCGATCGTGTGCAACAGGGCGATCACCGCCGCGGTGGACGGCTGCGGGGGCCGGGCCGCGAACAGGGCGCCGTTGAGCGCGCCGCGCACACCGTCGATCCGCTGGCGGTCGTGCATGGGCCAGGCATAGCTGTTGCGCCGCAACCGATGTGACGACAACTGGATCTGATGAATCTGGCCGGTCCGCAACAACTGGTCGAGCACGTCGTCTTCGGCGCGCTTGCGCAGTGCGGTGATCGCCGCGGCGGCGGTGATCGGCCCGCGTTCGAGAAGTGCCAGCGCGGGCCGGACCGCGGGGTCCATCGGCACCGGACCGGCCAGGGCCACCAGATGTCCCGGCTGCGCCGCGTCGCCCGGGACGGCCGGCCGCACCCGGCAGTCGTGAGCAAGGTCTAACAGCAGCGCCGCGGCGAGCACCCGACCTACCGCGGAGCGGTGCAGACGTGGCTGTCCGGACTCGTTGTCCAGTAACAGCAGAAGCAGGTCCTCAGCGATCTGCGCCATGGGGCACGCCGGCTAGGCGTGATACGGCTCGGCGCTGATCAGCGTGACTTTGACGGTCTTGCCGTTGGGCACGGTGTAGGAGCGGGTTTCGCCCGCCTTGGCCTGCAACAGGGCCGAACCGAGCGGGGAGTTCGGCGAGTAGACCTCGAGGCTCTCATGGCCGACGACATCGTGGCGGGTGGCGATCAGGAACGTCTCGGTGTCCGACTTGTCGCCGTCGTAGTACACCTTCACCACCGAACCCGGCAGCGCGACACCGGACTGCTTGGGGGCTTCGCCCACCTTCGCGGTGTTCAGCAATTCCTGGAGTTGGCGGATGCGGGCCTCCTCCTGGCCCTGCTGCTCGCGCGCGGCGTGGTAGCCGCCGTTCTCCCGCAGATCGCCTTCTTCGCGCCGGTCGTTGATCTCGGCGGCGATGATCGGGCGGTGCGCGATCAGCTGATCGAGTTCGGCCTTGAGCTTGTCGTAGGACTCCTGCGTCAGCCAGACCACCTGGGTATCGGTCATCTCCCTGAGCGCTCCTTGTGATCGTTGTCCGCGCAGTCTCGCGGGGCAGTGGCGTCGTCGCTGCCGGGAAGGTGCGGGTTGTTTCCGCGTGTATTGCTTTAGAGCGGCGGCGCTAATGAAGCAAGACACGGCTCCCAGCAGGAACCGTGTATCCACCAATCATAGCATCGCCATTGCTGGTGCCAGCGGGTTTTCCCAGGACGCTCACCCGCCGACCAGGTATTGCGGAACGTCGATCCCGCAGCCGTAGATATCGCCGACGACGGGCGGGCGGAAGGACTTCACCGTGGTGGTGACCTGCACGGTCTTAGCCTCCGACGGGCCCACCAGGACCTCCCGGCGCCCCGTCTCGGCACCGTCGTAGGAGCGGGTCCGCACGATGCACACCGCGGGCCGGGACGGATCCTTTCGGGTCACGCTGATCGTTATCTCGACGGTCTCGTCATCGAGGACGGTGAAGGCTGCGCTCTCGCCCTCGACGTCGAGGGTCTCGTACCGCTGGTAGGCCACCACCGCGAGTGCCACGCTGACCGCCGCGACTCCGATCCCCAGCCACAGCGCGATGCGCCCGCGGCCGGTCGAGGGACCCGGGGGCCGGCCGTACCGCGACGCCGGGCGAACCGGGCCGGTGCTGCGATCGGTCACGGTCTGCTGACACCTCTCCCTCGGGCGTGATTTCAGTCGGCCATGGCGCGGGTGGGACTATTGAGTCTTGAACCTACCGGGCGCCCCCCACGGCACCGGACGACCACATACGAGCACGAAGAGGACGACGTGACCGAACTGCGCTTGATGGCGGTTCATGCCCACCCGGATGACGAGTCCAGCAAGGGCGCTGCGACCTGTGCGCGGTATGCCGACGAGGGGCACCGGGTTCTGGTGGTCACCCTCACCGGGGGCGAGCGCGGCGACATCCTCAACCCCTCGATGGATCTGCCGGAGGTGCGTGGGCGCATCGCCGACGTCCGCCGCGACGAGATGGCGCGGGCCGCCGAGATCCTCGGCGTCGAGCACACCTGGCTCGGGTTCGTCGACTCCGGCCTGCCCCAGGGCGACCCGCTCCCGCCGCTGCCGGACGGCTGCTTCGCGGTGGTGCCGTTGGAGGAGCCGGTCGCCGAACTGGTCAAGCTGATCCGTGAGTTCCGCCCGCACGTGATGACCACCTACGACGAGAACGGCGGTTATCCGCACCCGGATCACATTCGCTGCCATCAGGTTTCGGTGGCGGCGTTCGAGGCCGCCGCCGACCCGGCACTGCATCCCGAGGCCGGGCCGGCCTGGCCGGTGAGCAAGCTCTATTACAACCACGGCTTCCTGCGGAAGCGCATGCAGATGCTGCAGGACGAGTTCGCCCTCAATGGTCAGGAGGGTCCGTTCGCCGAGTGGCTGCAGAACTGGGACCCGGCCAACGACCCGCACGTGAACCGGGTGACGACGCGCATCCACTGCGCCCCCTACTTCGATCGGCGTGATGAGGCCCTGCGTGCCCATGCCACCCAGATCGACCCGGACGGATTCTTCTTCGCCACGCCCATGGAGTGGCAGCAGCGGCTGTGGCCCACCGAGGAATTCGAACTGGCCCGCTCCCGGGTGGCGGCCACGCTGCCCGAAGACGACTTGTTCGCCGGAATCGAGGTCTTCGAATGACGTATCTGACCGTGGGTCTGCTGCTCGCCGAGGAAACCAATCGGGGCCCCGACTACGGCAAGGCCAGCCCGGTCGGCCTGCTCGTGGTCCTGCTGCTGCTGATCGGGGTCTTCCTGCTGGTGCGCTCGATGAACCGGCACCTCAAGCGGGTGCCGGCATCGTTTGAGACGCAGTCCTTCGAGACCGACACCGTTGAGCCGGCCGAGTCGACCGGTCCCGGGACCGCCACCGAACCCGACAGCGAGGTCCCCCCGCGTGAGTCCGCCGGTTAACCGACTCGGCGAGTCCACCAGCCCCTACCTGCGGCAGCACGCCGACAACCCGGTCGCCTGGCAGGAGTGGACCACCGACGCCCTCGACGAGGCCCGCCGCCGCGACGTGCCGATCCTGCTGTCGATCGGCTACGCCGCCTGCCACTGGTGCCACGTGATGGCACATGAGTCGTTCGAGGACACCGAGGTGGCCGAGGCGACCACCGAGTTCGTCTGCATCAAGGTCGACCGCGAGGAACGCCCCGATCTCGACGCCATCTACATGAACGCCACGGTGGCGCTCACCGGTCACGGCGGCTGGCCGATGACTTGCTTCCTCACCCCCGATGGCCGGCCGTTCTTCTGCGGCACCTACTACCCCAAGGCGCAGTTCCTGCAACTGCTGGCCGCCGTCTCCGACACCTGGCGCAACCGGCGAGACGAGGTCGAGCAGGCCTCGGAGTCGATCGCCGGGGAGTTGCGCAAAATGGCGACCGGCCACTTCGGCGGCGGCACGGAGGTCACCGAATCACTGTGCGATCAGGCCGCCGCTGCCATTCTGCGCGACGAGGACACCGCGCGCGGCGGGTTCGGGGGCGCGCCGAAGTTCCCGCCCTCGGCATTGCTGGAGGCGCTGCTGCGGACCCACGAGCGCACCGCGTCGCCGGTACCGCTGGCCGCGGTGCGGCGCACCTGCGAGGCGATGGCCCGCGGCGGGATCTACGACCAACTGGCCGGCGGGTTCGCCCGCTACAGCGTCGACGCCGACTGGGTGGTGCCGCATTTCGAGAAGATGCTCTACGACAACGCGCTGCTGCTACGCGTCTACGCGCACTGGGCGCGGCGCACCGGCGACCCGCTCGCCCGGCGGGTGGCGGCAGAGACGGCGGCATTCCTGATCGACGACCTCTCCCGCGATGACATGTTCATCTCCTCGCTCGACGCCGACGCCGCCGGCACCGAGGGTTCCACCTATGTGTGGACGCCCGGACAACTGCGCGAGGTCCTCGGCGACGACGACGGTGATTGGGCTGCAAAGCTTTTCGATGTCACCGATCAGGGCAGCTTCGAGCATGGGACCTCGGTGCTGCAACTGCCGGGCGACCCCGACGATGAGTCCCGCTTCGCACGGGTGCGTGCGGCGCTGCTGGCGCAGCGGCGCACCCGGGTACAACCGCCCCGCGACGACAAGATCGTCACCGCGTGGAACGGCCTGGCGATCACGGCGCTTACCGAGGCCAGCGTTGCGCTGGACGACCCCGCCCTGCTGGACGCCGCGCAACGCTGCGCGCGCGGCGTGGTGGCGCTGCACCTCGTCGACGGCCGGCTACGCCGGGCCAGCCTCGGTGGCCGGGCCGGGCAGAGTGCGGCCATCCTCGAGGACTACGCCATGCTGGCCACCGGGCTGCTCAGCCTCCACCAGCTGACCGGCGAGCAGTCCTGGCTGACGACGGCCACCGAGTTGATCGACGTCGCGCTGGCGCACTTCGCCGACCCCGACCGGCCCGGCCGCTGGTACGACGCCGCCGACGACGCCGAACAGCTGATGGTCCGTCCCGCCGACCCGGTCGACGGCGCCACCCCCTCGGGCGCCTCGTCGATCGCCGAGGCGCTGCTCACCGCGGCCCATCTCGTCGACGCCGGCCGGGCCGGGCGCTACGGCGAGGCGGCGGCCGAGGCGCTGCTGGCCGCGTCCCCGCTGCTGGCGCGGGCACCCCGCTCGGCCGGCCACTGGCTGGCCGTGGCCGAAGCCGCTGTGCGCGGCCCGCTGCAGGTGGCGGTGTCCACCGCGGGCGGCCGCTCGGACCTGCTGGCGGTGGCCCGCCGGATCGCCCCGGGCGGCACCGTCGTCGTCGGCGGCGAAGTCGACTCGATGCCACTGCTGGCCGACCGCGGCCGCATCAACGGAGCAGACGCGGCCTACATCTGTCGCGGCCAGGTCTGCGACCTGCCGGTGACCGGAGCCGAGGAACTCGCCGCCGCCCTGGGTGTGCGCGTGTAGCGTGGCGCCATGGTCAGCGCCGAACAGATCGAGTCCGCCGTACACCGCTATCTGGAGTTGGTCGCCGGCGGCAGCGCCGACGAGATCGCCGCACTCTTCGCCGACGACGCGACGGTCGAGGACCCGGTCGGCGGCGGCGAGGTGCATATCGGTCGCGGCGCCATCCACGGGTTCTTCAAGAACGTCGAAAGCGCTCAGCGGACAACGGAATTGCTGGCTCTGCGAGTGGCCGGCCACGAGGCGGCGTTCATGTTCGTCATCACCGTGGACGCCGGCGGTCACAAGGTCCGCATCCAGCCCATCGATGTCATGGTGTTCGACGCCGACGGCAAGATCACATCGATGAAGGCCTACTGGTCGTTCGCCGACGCCACGCAGATCTAGCGCAGATCTAGGTCGTCCAGAAGACCGCGAACCACATTGCGATGTAGTGGCAGATCGCGGCCACCGCGGTGCACGCGTGAAAGAACTCATGGTGGCCGAAGGTGCGCGGCCACGGGTTGGGCCATTTGAGCGCGTAGAACACCCCGCCGACGCTGTAGAGCACCCCGCCGACGATCAGCAGCACCAGTGCCGCCAGGCCGGCGCCGTGCATGATCGGGCCGACGAACCACACCGCCACCCAGCCCAGCAGCAGGTACAGCGGCACCCCGACCCAGCGCGGCGCGGTGGGCCAGCACATCTTGAGCAGCACACCGGCTAGTGCACCGCCCCAGACGATCCACAGCAGCATCCAGCCGTCGCTCTCCGGCAGGGCGAGCAAGGCGAACGGCGTGTAACTGCCGGCGATGAACACGAAGATCATCGAGTGGTCCAGCCGCTTCATCCACATGGCGGCGGTCCGCGATTTCCAGTGCACCCGGTGGTAAGCGCCGCTGACGGCGAACATCGCCACGCTCGTGAGGGTGTACACCAGCGTGGCGACGCCGGCCCGGGTGGAATCCAACGCCCACGAAACCGACACCAGGGCTGCGCCGGCGACCGCCGCCACGACCGCTGAGTAGACGTGGATCCAGCCGCGGGCGCGGGGCTTGTGCAGCAGGTGGGCGAGTTCGTCGACGACGGCTTCGGGGAAGTCCTCGGCGGGCTCGGACGCCGAGGGTTCGCCGACGTCGCTCACGTGCGGTCATCTCGCCCTCCGTTGCCGCGGTGGAACGCGCCATGTGCGCGTGTGCCGCCCGCCGCCACAGTAGTCTCGTATTTTGTGGAACTCATTCCGCGACGCCTCAAGGAGCCGGCCTACCGGCTCTACGAGATGCGGTTGCGGCAAGAGCTCGCACAGTGCCAAATCCGCACTTCCGCGTCATATCGCCGTCCTGTGCGACGGTAACCGGCGCTGGGCCCGCGATGCCGGCCACGACGACGTCAGCTACGGCTACCGGGTGGGCGCGGACAAGATCGCCGAGATGCTGCGCTGGTGCGCCGACGCCGGAATCGAGATGGCCACCGTCTACCTGCTGTCGACGGAGAACCTGCAGCGCGAACCGGATGAACTGGGTTGTCTGATCGACATCATCACCGAGGTGGTCGAAGAGATCTGCGCGCCGGTCAACCGGTGGAGCGTGCGCACCGTCGGCGATCTGGAACTGCTCGGCGAGGACACCGCCCGCCGGTTACGGGAGGCCGTGGAAGGCACCGCCGCCACGGCGAGCGCCGCCGCGTTCCACGTCAACGTCGCCGTCGCCTACGGCGGTCGGCAGGAGATCGTCGACGCCGTGCGCACGCTGCTCGGCAAGGAACTGGCCGACGGCGCCACCGCCGAGCAGATGATCGAGTCCGTCACCATCGAGGGCATCTCGGAGAACCTCTACACCTCCGGTCAGCCCGACCCCGATCTGGTGATCCGGACATCGGGGGAGCAGCGGCTCAGCGGATTCCTGCTGTGGCAGAGCGCGTACTCGGAGATGTGGTTCACCGAGGCGCATTGGCCGGATTTCCGGCAGGTGGACTTCCTGCGCGCACTGCGCGATTACAGCCGCCGGCACCGCCGCTACGGGGTCTAGCGATGGCCGCGCTGTCGGCGTTGGTGTTCGCACTGAGTTGGTGGATGGGTCTGTACCTGGCGTCGCGCGACCCGCGCAAGCCGGTGCTGGTGCTGGCGGCGGTCGGGCTGTGCGGCTTCGCCGCCGTGGTCGCCCTCGACGCGGTGCGGGTGACCAGCCCGGCGTACGCGGAAGCCTTGAGCCGGTCGGAGATCTACCTCGTCGCGCTGCCCGGTGTCGCGTGGTTCGCGGTGCTGCTGGAACTGGCGCGGCCGCGCCGACAGCTGAGGGCGACCGGCGCCGCGAGATCGCGCTGACGGCATGCGTGCGGCGTCGCTGGCGCTGATCGGCGCGACGCTGGGCCGGCAACGTCGACGGCCCGCTGCGGATGGGGCCACTGGCTGATGGTCGCGGTCATCTCGGTCTCGACGCTGGCCGCCATGGTGCTTCGCGGCGCGCCGGGCCGCGCAGCCCGCCGGAGTGGTCGGCGTGGTGGTGGTGGCGACGCTGTTCTTCGCGCTGGGCAACGCGATCCTCGATCATCCCGCTGGGCATCGTGCCGAGTTGGATTGCCCTGGCGAGCGACGGGATTCGACATTCTGCTGCTCGGGAGTGGCCGTGGCGCTGTGGGACGCCTTCGATGAAGGGCATGCGCTGCGGGCCGGGATGGGAAGGTCGTTCCTGGGCAGCATGCTGGTGGCGGTGGTCTTCGGCGGCCAGTTCCTGATCGGCCTCGCGGCGGCGGGGCGACAGCCCGCACCACGCTGATCGGTGCTGCTGTTCACCGTCCCTGGCGATCGCGATCGCGATCACCGTGCTGGCCGATCCGCTGGCCGGGGTGCTGGACCGGCTGGCGTTCGCCGGGGCGCCGCGGCTGCGCGCCGAACGTGCGACGCTGCGCAACGCCGAGACGGCGCTGCCGCTGCGCTCGCCGAGCCCGCTGGACGGTCCTGGACGAGGAGACGTTCATCCGGCTGACCCGCCGCGCGCTGAGCCATTACGGCGACCTGGCCAGGCTGGTCGCCAGTCCGCTGACCGGACTGCCGGTGATCGACCGATCGGCTGGCCGCCCGCGGCGGCGGCCGATCAACCGCTGGAACGCGCAACCGAACTGCGGGCGTGCTCGGTCGAGCACATCGACCGGCTCAAGCCGCGCGACGGCGGCGAGTTCGGCACGCAGAGCAGTGGCGCTACTACAACGCGCTGTACTTCCCCTACGTCGCCGGGCGTGCGGGCCTACGCGCAGAACGCCACCGCCGCCGGGTTGGACCCGGTGGCCGGCAGGCCTGGCAGTGGATGGTCACCGAGGTGCCGCAGCGCTCCCTGCACAACTGGCAGAACGCGGCGGCCCGGCTGATCGCCGCCGAGCTGCGCGAGCCGGTCATCGCCGCGCGTTCCTAGCCGCCAACTGGCAGTACTTGGCAGCGGACGCGGTCGATCTGGCAGCGGTTTCTCCGCAGAGTGAAGCATGACAACGGCGATTCGCTCACAGGAGACTCATGCTGCTTCGCGGCGCGATCCGGTACGACGCGACGGGCGTCGGCGATGACGGGCCTGAGCATCGGCCGCCGCTGCGCCGGTGCGTTCGCCCGGATGCCGGGTCTGACGCCCGGACGCGACGCCTATCATCGCCGGCGGGGCGTGCGATCGTCTACGGCGTGCTCGGCAACTACCTCGCCGGACGTCGGGCGATACGTCCGATCGGAACCGGGTTCACGGCAGCTGCAACTTCGTCGGCGCGGCGGCGCAGATCGCCGTCGCGGCGGCCGGTTGCTGTCGCTCACCGCAGCGGGCAAAGCCGTTCTGGTGTTCGGCGGACTGTCGGCCCTGTTACTTCGGGGTCCTGCGGAACGTGGCCGGCGTCCGCCGGCTGGGTTGAGCGCGAAAGGAGACATGACATGGATCCCACCATCGCCGCGGCTGCACTCATCGGCGGCGGCCTGATCCTCGGCGGCGGCGCGATCGGCGCGGGCATCGGCGACGGCATTGCCGGCAATGCGCTGATCTCGGGCATCGCCCGTCAACCGGAGGCGCAGGGACGGCTGTTCACGCCGTTCTTCATCACTGTCGGACTGGTGGAGGCGGCCTACTTCATCAACCTGGCGTTCATGGCGCTGTTCGTGTTCGCCACGCCGAACGGCTAGCGACAGAAGGCGGTTGCGCAGGCCTACAGCTTGCGCAACCGCAACCGGTTGATGGCATGGTCGGCATCCTTACGCAACACCAGCGTGGCACGCGGGCGGGTGGGCAGGATGTTCTCGATCAGGTTGGGCCGGTTGATGGAATGCCAGATCTCCCGGGCTGCGGTGACCGCCTGCTGATCGGTCAGGCTCGAGTAATGGTGAAAGTGCGATGCCGGGTCGGCGAAGGCGCCCGCCCGCATCGCCAGGAACCGGTCGATGTACCACTGCTCGATGTCCTCGATGCGCGCATCGACGTAGACCGAGAAGTCGAACAGGTCCGAGACCATCAGACGCGGCCCGGTCTGCAGCACGTTGAGGCCCTCGAGGATGAGGATGTCGGGATGGGTCACCAGGTGCTTCTCACCCGGCACGATGTCGTACACCAGGTGTGAATATGTCGGCGCACACGCCTGATCGGAACCGGACTTCACCGATGTCACGAATCGCATTAATGCGCGGCGGTCATAACTCTCCGGGAAGCCCTTGCGGTGCATCAGATTTCGCCGATTCAACTCGGCATTGGAATAGAGGAAACCATCGGTGGTCACCAGATCGACGCGGGGATGGTCCTCCCAGCGCGACAGCAGCGCCTGCAGCACGCGGGCGGTCGTCGACTTGCCCACTGCCACGCTGCCGGCGACACCGATGACGAACGGCACCGGCCGGTCCGGGTTCTGGGTGCGCTCGCCGAGGAACTCCGCGGTGGCGGAGAACAGACCCTGGCGGGCGGCGACCTGGAGGTGGATCAGCCGCGCCAGCGGCAGGTAGACCTCTTCGACCTCCAGAAGATCGATCTGCTCGCCGAGTCCGCGCAGCCCGACGAGCTCCTCCTCGGTGAGTTTGAGGGGGGTGGACCGGCGCAGGGCGCGCCACTGGGTCCGATCGAACTCCACATAGGGGCTCGGTTCGCTCAGCCGCGCCATGGGCCTAAGTGTTGCAGTTACCGTGTGGATCATGGAGCCCGACCGGCTGATCCGTGAATACCTCCTGCTGGGCCTGCGGTTCGACCGCATCGAGGAGGGCTACGTCGACTCCTACACCGGCGACCCGCAACTGCGCCGGCAGGTGGCCGATGAACCCGCCCCCGACCCGTCGGACCTGGCCGCGCAGGCCGGCCGACTGCTCAGCGCGTTACCCGAGGTGCCGCGCACGGGCGGCTTCACCGACGCGCGGGCCGGCTTCGTCGCCGCGCACCTGCGCGCCCTGGAGTGCGCGGCGACGAAGTTCGCCGGTCGGCCGATCGGATTCGTCGAGGAAGTGCACAGCTACTTCGACGTCGAGATCAGCCGGGGCGACGAGGACCGCTACCGCGCCGCGCACGCGCGCATCGACGCCGTCATCGGCGGGTCCGGCCCGCTGGCCGAGCGGATGGACACCGTCCGCACAGCCGACGAGATTCCGCCGCAGCGATTGGAGGAGACCGTGCACGCCTTCTCCAGCGCGCTGCGCGACATCGTCCGCAACACCTACCCGCTGCCGGATGCCGAAACGGTGGTCTATGAGGTCGTCACCGATAAACCGTGGTCGGGGTTCAACTACTACGAGGGCGACTACCGATCCCGGGTGGCCGTCAACGCCGACATCAAGCAGCAGATGTCCAACGTTCCCGCGCTGATCGCCCACGAGTCCTACCCGGGCCATCACACCGAGCACTGCCGCAAGGAGCAGCGACTGGTGGCCGGGCTCGGACAGGGTGAGCAGACCATTTTCCTGGTGAACACTCCACAGTGCCTGATGGCCGAGGGACTGGCGGATCTGGCGCTGCACGCGGCCGTCGGCCCCGGGTGGGGCGGTTGGGCGCAGGAGATCTACGCCGATCTCGGGCTGCGATTCGACGGCGAGCGGGCGGAGGCGCTGTCGGCGGCCCGGGCCGATCTCGCCGGTGTCCGCCAGGACGCCGCGCTGATGCTGCACGACGAAGGCCGCGACGCCGACGATGTGGCTGCCTTCCTGCAGCGCTGGCTGCTGATCGACGACACCCGCGCCCGGCAGTCGCTGCGGTTCCTGTCCTCCCCGCTGTGGCGGGCCTACACCTCGACATATGTGGAGGGCTACCGGCTGCTGAAGGCCTGGCTGGACGACCGCCCGGACGGGGTGGGGCTCACCGAGCGATTCGGCCGGCTGCTCGACGAGCCGCTGATCCCGTCATCGCTGCGGGTTGAACTCGCCACCTGATCCCGCGACTGTGCGGATTCCCCCGAGACACGCCGTGCCGGTGTGGAAATCCGCACAGTCGGGCGGGTGGGGCTGGGGCTGGGCGCCTACTACGCTTGCCCCATGACCACCGACGCGATCCTTTCCGGTGCCGAGGCACCCGGCGCCGACTATGCGGCCACCGCCAGCGAGGCCTACCGGGCGGCGCTGAGCATCATCGAAACCGTCGAACCGCGCATCGCCGCCGCCACCCGCAAGGAGCTGGCCGATCAGCGCGATTCACTGAAGCTGATCGCCAGTGAGAACTACGCCTCCCCGGCGGTGCTGCTGACCGCGGGCACGTGGCTGTCGGACAAGTACGCCGAGGGCACCGTCGGTCACCGGTTCTACGCCGGCTGCCAGAACGTCGACGAGATCGAGTCGATCGCCGCCGAGCACGCCCGCGAACTGTTCGGCGCGCCGTATGCCTACGTCCAGCCACACTCCGGCATCGACGCCAATCTGGTGGCGTTCTGGGCCATCCTGGCCACCCGCATCGAGGCGCCCGCCCTGGGTGAACTGGGCGTGAAGAACGTCAACGATCTGTCCGAGGCCGAATGGGAGCGGCTGCGCGCCAAGCTCGGCAGCCAGCGGCTGATGGGCATGTCGCTCGACGCGGGAGGCCACCTCACGCACGGCTTCCGCCCCAACATCTCCGGCAAGATGTTCCACCAGCGCAGCTACGGCACCGACCCGACAACCGGACTGCTCGACTACGACGCCATCGCCGCCGCGGCCCGCGAATTCAAGCCGCTGATCCTGGTGGCGGGCTACTCGGCCTATCCGCGGCGGGTCAACTTCGCCAAGATGCGCGAGATCGCCGACGAGGTGGGCGCCACCTTCATGGTCGACATGGCGCACTTCTCCGGACTGGTGGCCGGCAAGGTCTTCACCGGCGACGAGGACCCGGTGCCGCACGCGCACGTCGTCACCACCACCACGCACAAGTCGCTGCGCGGCCCGCGCGGCGGTCTGGTACTCGCCACCGCGGAGTACTCCGACGCCGTCGACAAGGGCTGCCCGATGGTCCTCGGCGGCCCGCTGTCCCACGTGATGGCCGCCAAGGCGGTCGCGTTCGCCGAGGCACGCCAACCGTCGTTCCGGGCCTACGCCCAGCGGGTGGCCGACAACGCCAAGGCGTTCGCCGACGGGCTGATGCGCCGCGGGGCGCGGATCGTCACCGACGGCACCGACAACCACCTCGTGTTGCTCGACGTGCAGAGCTTCGGCCTGACCGGCCGGCAGGCCGAGTCCGCGCTGCTGGACTCCGGCATCGTCACCAACCGCAACTCCATCCCGGCCGACCCCAACGGCGCCTGGTACACCAGCGGCATCCGGTTCGGGACGCCGGCGCTGACCACCCGCGGCTTCGGCCCCGCGGAGTTCGACCGGGTGGCCGAGCTGGTGGTCGAGGTGCTGTCCAACACGACTCCGGAGGGCACCTCCAAAGCGAAGTACAGGCTCGTCGACGCCACCTCGGACTGGGTCCGCGCGGCCGGTGCCGAGCTGCTCGACGCCAACCCGCTGTACCCCGGTTTAACCCTCTGAAGTGGCAAAACACACCGCCGAGGGATTTCACGACAACCGTTAACATCGGTTACAGTTACCGCATGGGACAGAAACCTGCCGCCAACGCGTTGACGCTCGAACTCGAGCCGGTTGTCGCCGACAACCTGGCCGTCTTCCTCGAGCACGCCGACGAGTGGTACGCCCACGATTACGTTCCGTTCGACCAGGGTGAGAACTTCGCTTTCCTCGGCGGCCAGGACTGGGATCCCTCGCAGGTCACCCTGCCGGGTGACGTCGTCGATGCCCTCGAAGTGCTGCTGGTGACCAAGGACAACCTCGCCGGCTACCACCGCGAACTCGTCGAGCACTTCATCCTCGAGGAGAAGTGGGGCCGCTGGATCGGCCGCTGGACCGCTGAGGAGAACCTGCACGCCATCGCGATCCGGAACTACCTGGTGGTCACCCGCAACTTCGACCCGACCGCCAACGAAGAGGTCCGGGTTGCCCATGTCATGCGCGGCTACCGCGCCGACCAGTACACCCAGATCGAGACGCTGGTGTTCATGGCGCTGTACGAGCGCGCCCACGCGGTCTTCCTGCGCAACCTCGAGGCGAGGGTGGACGAGCCCGCGCTGAAGAAGCTGATCAGCCATATCGCCCGGGACGAGGAGCGCCACGAGCAGTTCTTCGCCAAGCTGGTGGCCCACTGCGTCAAGCACCACAACGACCAGACCATCGGTGCGATCGCCCGTCGCGCCTTCGACTTCGACGTGGTCGGCGGCGACATCCTGGAGTACCGGGAGAACAAGCTGCGCACCGTCGCCGAGGCCGGCATCTTCGACCAGGAAACGGCCCGGCGGGTGGTCTCCGATCGCATCGTCGACTGGGGCGTTGCCGACAGTCCGATGCTGACTAAGTACATCCAGGGTTAACCTGCCGGACCGGCGTGCCTTCCCGACATGCCGTCCCCCGGGGGTAGCGTCGGCTCCGATGGCTCAGCGAGCTTCAGGAGCGCCAGTGACCGAAACGAACGCGTCCACGCGGACGTATGTTCTCGACACCTCCGTACTTCTCTCCGATCCCTGGGCGTGTACCCGGTTCGCTGAGCACGAAGTCGTCGTCCCGCTGGTGGTGATCAGCGAGCTGGAGGCCAAGCGCCACCACCATGAGCTCGGCTGGTTCGCCCGCCAGGCGTTGCGTCTCTTCGACGACCTCCGCCTGGAGCACGGCCGGCTCGATCAGCCGATTCCCGTTGGTACACAGGGCGGCACGCTGCACGTCGAGCTCAACCACAGCGATCCGCGGGTGCTCCCGGCGGGATTCCGCACCGACACCAACGATGCCCGCATCCTGACCTGTGCCGCCAACCTTGCCGCCGAGGGCAAGCAGGTGACGTTGGTGAGCAAGGACATCCCACTGCGTGTCAAAGCCGGTGCGGTGGGCCTGGCCGCCGACGAGTACCGCGCCCAGGACGTCATCGCTTCGGGCTGGACCGGGATGGCCGAGTTGGACGTGGCCGTCGACGAGATCGACACGCTCTTCACCGACGGTGAGATCGATCTCGCTGACGCACGGGATCTGCCGTGCCACACCGGGATCCGGCTACTGGGCGGCTCGTCTCATGCGCTGGGCCGGGTCAATGCCGACAAGCGGGTGCAACTGGTCCGCGGCGAACGCGAGGTGTTCGGTCTGCGCGGCCGCTCCGCCGAACAGCGCGTCGCCCTCGATCTCCTGCTCGACGAATCCGTCGGGATCGTCTCCCTCGGTGGCAAGGCCGGCACCGGTAAGTCCGCGCTGGCCCTGTGCGCCGGACTGGAGGCGGTTCTGGAGCGGCGCAGCCAGCGCAAGGTTGTGGTGTTCCGCCCGCTGTACGCCGTCGGCGGCCAGGAACTCGGTTACCTGCCCGGCAGCGAGAGCGAGAAGATGGGTCCGTGGGCCCAGGCTGTCTTCGACACCCTCGAAGGTCTGGCCAGCCCGGCGGTGCTCGAGGAGGTGCTCTCCCGCGGCATGCTGGAGGTACTGCCGCTCACCCACATCCGCGGCCGCTCGCTGCACGACTCCTTCGTGATCGTCGACGAGGCGCAGTCACTGGAACGCAACGTGCTGTTGACCGTGCTGTCCCGGCTGGGCGCCGGCTCGCGGGTGGTGCTCACCCACGATGTCGCCCAGCGCGACAACCTGCGCGTCGGCCGCCACGACGGGGTGGCCGCGGTCATCGAGAAACTCAAGGGCCACCCGCTGTTCGCCCATGTCACGCTGATGCGCAGCGAACGTTCACCGATCGCCGCGCTGGTGACCGAGATGCTCGAGGAGTTCAGCCCGGGCGTCTCGCCGTAGTCTCCAGTGGCGCAGGCCCAATAGACCGATCCATTCGCCCAGGAGGCGCTCCATGTCCGACGCCGATGACGCGGGCCAATCAAACGCATCCGGGGTCTCACCTTTGCATGACGCGCATGCCGCACTGGGTGCGTCGTTCACCGACTTCGCCGGTTGGCAGATGCCGCTGAAGTACTCCAGTGAGCTTGCTGAGCACCATGCGGTGCGGAACTCCGCCGGTCTGTTCGACCTCTCGCACATGGGCGAGATCGATATCAGTGGCCCGGACGCGGCCGCCCTGCTGGACTATGCGCTCGTCGGCGAGCTGTCCAAAGTCGCTGTGGGCAAGGCGAAGTACTCGCTGCTGTGCAATCTCGAAGGCGGTGTCATCGACGACCTAGTCATCTACCGGCTCGGCGACGATCACTTTCTGGTGGTCGCCAACGCCGCCAACTACCGGGCGGTGCATCAGGAGATCAGCGGCCGCGCAGCCGAATTCGATGTGACGGTCGCCGATCATTCCCCGCATACCGCGCTGATCGCAGTCCAAGGCCCGAAGTCACAGGATGCGGTGAGCTCATTGGTGTCACCGGAGCAGGTCCACCTGGTGGCCGACCTCAAGTACTACGCGAGCACTCCGGCTGTGGTGGCGGGTATCGAGGTGCTCCTGGCGCGCACCGGATATACCGGCGAAGACGGGTTTGAGCTCTATGTACCGAACGAGCATGCCCGTGCGCTGTGGGATGCCTTGCTCGGCGCCACCACCGCATGCGGCGGTAGCCCCGCCGGACTTGCCTGCCGCGACACTCTCCGGCTGGAAGCGGGGATGGCGCTCTACGGGCATGAACTGACCATCGACATCAACCCGTACGAGGCGGGCTTGGGCAAACTGGTCCGGCTCAACAAAGAGTTCTTCGGCCGCGACGCATTGCAGTCGCTCAGTGAGGAGCCCGTCACTCGCGTCCTGGTCGGGCTCCGCGGACAGGGCAAGCGGGCGGCGCGTGCCGACTACCCGGTGTGTGACGCCGACGCCGCGGTGGTCGGGACCGTCACCTCCGGTGCCCTCTCGCCGACCCTCGGCTACCCGATCGCGATGGCCTATGTCGACCCATCTCTTGCTGCGCCGGGTACCGAATTGACCGTCGACGTCCGAGGTCGGAAGGAACCGTTCACCGTGACACCCGTCCCGTTCTATGAGCGCGGACAACACCGTCCGGCCGGGTAAACTTCGAACCCGTGCGTGGTCGGGGCGTTGTCAGTGGGTGCGCTGCCGTCGTTTTCCTGATCGCCGGCTGCGGCGCCCGCCGCGAAATCGGTCCACCGCAGCACCCCTCGACTGCGCGGTTGAGAAGTGTGTGGCTTTCACCTTCGATGACGGACCGGGGCCCTACACCGATCGGCTACTCGACATGTTCGGCGATGCCGGCGCGACGGCGACGTTCTTCCTCATCGGCAACAAGGTGGCCGCCGATCCCGATGGCGCCAGACGGCTCGCGACAGGCCGGCATGGAGATCGGCAACCACACCTGGGAACACCCCAACATGACCACCATCCCCGCCGCGGACGTCCCGGCTCAGTTGAGCAGGGCACAGCAGGCGATCACCGACGCGACCGGGCAGACGCCCACACTTTGGCGGCCCCCGGGCGGACTCACCGATGATGCGGTCAACTCGGTCGCGGCCACGGCGGGCCTGGCAGGAATCCTCTGGGACGTCATCCCCTTCGACTGGATCAACGACGCAGACATCGCCGCCACCCGCTACATGCTGATGTCACAGATCAAGCCCGGCTCGGTGGTGTTGTTCCACGACACCTATTCCTCCACGGTGGATCTGGTGTACCAGTTCCTGCCGGTGCTTAAAGCGAACGGCTATCACCTCGTGACGGTCAGCCAGTTGCTCGGACAGCGCGCGCCCGGCAGCGTCTATGGCGGCCGCGAGAACGGGCCGGCGGTCAATCTCCTGCGCGACATCCCCGCCGCCGACATCCCTGCACTGCCGCCGACACCGTCACCAGCGCCCATGCCCAACTTCCCGATCACCGACATCCCGGGCGCCAATTCCGGCGGGCCCACCAATGGCATCTGACGGCGAGTAGCAGCAGCCGTGGACAGATCGACCCCGCTCGTCCTTGCCGTGCTGGTGCTCGGCTACGCGCTGGTCTCCGAGCAGGTCAACCGGCGCTTCATCGCCCCGGCACTGGTGTTCGTGCTGTTCGGCATGGCATTGGGTCCGTTCGGTCTGCATCTGCTCGAGGCCGGGCCGGGAACCGAGGGGTACACGGTGCTCGCGCAGTTGGCGCTGACGGTCATCCTGTTCAACCAAGCCGCCAAACTGCGGTTCGACCGCATCCGGGAGCACGGCCCGGTGACTCTGCGCCTGCTCATTGTGGGGATTCCGCTCTTCGTGACGCTGGCCGCCCTGACGGCGGCGGTGCTGCTGCCGGTGCTGCCGTGGTGGGAAGCGGTGTGCCTGGCGGCGATCGTCGCGCCCACGGAGGCCGCACTCATCGAGGCACTGCTGGAGGATCGCCGCATCCCCGAGCGGGTCCGCCACGCACTGTCGGTGGAAAGCGGCTTCTACGACGGTTTCGCCCTGGCGATCCTGTTGATCGCGCTCGGTCTGGCATCTGAGCACACCGATCCCGCCGCCACCCACTGGGCGCGTTTCATCTTCAGCACCGAGGTGATCTGTCGCTGCTCGCCGGCGCAGGGATCGGTCTGCTCGGCGGTCTGGTGGTTCGGTGGTCACGGCAGCGGGAGTGGATGAGCGACACGTGGGCGCAACTGTCCACCCTGGCGCTGGCGTTCATCTGTTTTCAGGCCGGCGAGCACATTGAGGCCAGTGGATTCGTCGCCGCCTTCACCGGCGGACTGGCGTTCTCGTTCATCACCCGGCGCAAGGGTGCCGACGGCGTGCCGACCGCAGTGCCCGACGCCACCGCTGAACTGCTCGAGTTGTTGGTCTTCGCCATGTTCGGTGCGTTCGCGGTGATCGACGGCTGGCGCCATGCCGACTGGCGGGTAGTGGTCTTCGCTGTGCTGGCGCTGTTCGCAGTGCGCATAGTCGCGGTGCTGGTGTCCCTGGTGCGCACCGACATGCCGATGCGGCAGCGCGCGTTCATCGGGTGGTTCGGGCCGCGTGGCATCGGCACCGTGGTGCTCGGTCTGCTGGTGATCGACCGCGGCGAAATCCAGCATGCCGATGTGATCGCCACGGTGGTGGTGGTGACGGTGACGCTGAGCCTGATCCTGCACAGTCTGACCACCGCCCCCGGGATCCGCCGGCTGGCTGCGAGAAAAGCCGCCTAACCCTCGTCGCGGACCTTCGCCATGGCCAGCACGTCGAGGCGCTTATCGAGCTCCGCCTCGGAGAGTTTGTCGCCGATCAGACCGCGGTCGATCACCGTCTGCCGAATCGTCTTGTGGCCCTTCAGTGCTTCCTTGGCCACCGCGGCTGCTTCCTCGTACCCGATTGCCGAGTTCAGCGGGGTGACGATCGAGGGCGAGGACTCCGCGAGCCGGCGCAGCCGGTCCTCATCGGCCACCAGGCCGTCGATGCAGCGGTCGGCGAACAGTCGGGACACATTGGCCAGCAGGGTGAACGACTCGAGCAGGTTGCGCGCCATCATCGGGATGTACACATTGAGTTCGAACGCGCCCGACAGACCGCCCACGGTGATCGCGGCATCGTTGCCGATCACTTGCGCGGCCACCTGGGTGACCGCCTCGGGGATCACCGGGTTGACCTTGCCGGGCATGATTGAACTGCCCGGTTGCAGGTCCGGTAGGTGCAATTCACCCAGACCGGTGAGCGGACCCGAACCCATCCAGCGGATGTCGTTGGCGATCTTGGTCAGCGATGCGGCGATGGTCTTCAGCGCCCCGGACGCCTCGACGAGGCCGTCGCGGGCAGCCTGAGCCTCGAACGAGTCTTTGGCGGTGCGCAATTCGGCGAGACCGGTCTGGGCCACCAGTACGTCGACGACCTTGGCGCCGAACCCGTCCGGCGCGTTGAGGCCGGTGCCGACCGCGGTGCCACCGATGGCGAGCTCGCCCAGGCGGGGCAGGGTGGCCTTGACCCGTTCGATACCGGCCTCGATCTGGCGGGCATAGCCGCCGAATTCCTGGCCGAGGGTGACCGGCACGGCGTCCATCAGGTGCGTGCGGCCGGATTTCACCACGGTCCGCCATTGCTTGGCCTTGGCTGCCAGCGCGGCATGCAAGACCTCCAGCGCCGGAATAAGCTGGCGCACAGCCGCTTCGGTGGCCGCGATGTGGGTGGCGGTCGGGAAGGTGTCATTGGACGACTGGGACATGTTCACGTCGTCATTGGGATGCACCGTCACGCCGTTGCGCTCGCAGATGGAGGCGATGACCTCGTTGGCGTTCATATTGGAACTGGTGCCCGAGCCGGTCTGGAACACGTCGATGGGGAACTGGTCGTCGTGCAGACCGTCGGCGATCTCTCCCGCCGCGGCGATGATCGCGTCGGCCTTCTCGGCGGGCAGCAGGGTGAGGTCCTTGTTCACCTGCGCGCAGGCCGCCTTGAGCAGCGCCATCGCCCGGATCTGATTCCGGTCCAGTCCGCGGAACGAGATCGGGAAGTTCTCCACGGCACGTTGGGTCTGCGCCCGCCAGAGAGCCTTGGCCGGCACCCGGACCTCGCCCATGGTGTCGTGCTCGATCCGGTACTCGCCGTCGCCGGAAGCAGGAGGGGTCATGTACAGCCTTTCTCAGGGGAGGGGATAGGCGGCGTTGTTGTCCCCGGTGAAGTCCACCGCGGAGTATTCGTTGAGTTTGGACAGCCGGTGATACGCCTCGATGATCCGCACGGTGCCGGACTTGGCCCGCATGACGATCGACTGCGTGGTGGCGCCGCCGCCGGAGTAGCGGACGCCGGTCAGCAGGTCCCCGTCGGTGACGCCGGTGGCGCTGAAGAAGACGTTCTCCCCGGACACCAGGTCCTCGGTGGACAGCACCCGGCTCAGGTCGTGGCCGCGGTCGATCGCCTTCTGGCGTTCCTCGTCGTCCTTGGGGGCCAGTTGCGCCTGGATCGCCCCGCCCATGCAGCGGATCGCCGCGGCGGTGATGATGCCTTCCGGCGTGCCGCCGATCCCGGCCAGCAGGTCGGTTCCGGAGTTGGGCCGGCATGCCGCGATCGCGCCGGCTACGTCGCCGTCAGTGATCAGCCGGATCCGGGCGCCGGCGGCGCGGACGTCGGCGATGAGTTGCTGGTGCCGCGGCCGGTCCAGGATGCACACCGTCAGGTCTGCCACCGAGGAGTTCTTCGCCTTGGCGACCCGGCGGATGTTCTCACCGATCGGCGCGGTGATGTCGATCGCGTCGACAGCGTCGGGGCCCACGGCGATCTTGTTCATGTAGAACACCGCCGAGGGGTCGAACATCGCGCCGCGCTCGGCCACCGCGAGCACCGAGATGGCGTTCGGCATGCCTTTCGCCATCAGGGTTGTGCCGTCGATCGGGTCGACGGCGAAGTCGCAGTCCGGGCCGTCGCCGTTGCCGACCTCTTCACCGTTGTAGAGCATTGGGGCGTTGTCCTTCTCGCCCTCGCCGATCACCACCACCCCGCGCATCGACACCGAGTTGACGAGCTGGCGCATAGCGTCGACGGCCGCGCCGTCGCCGCCTTCCTTGTCGCCGCGGCCCACCCATCGTCCGGCCGCCATCGCGCCCGCCTCGGTGACCCGGACGAGCTCGAGGGCGAGGTTGCGATCGGGGGCTTCGCCCCGGCGGATGTCCGGCATCCGGTGATTGTCCCAGAACCCGCTCGCCGCGCCGGACCTGGGATACTGACTCAGGTGAGCACCCCCGAGCCCGATGTCGCCGGCCCCCCGGCTCCGGAATCCGATGTCGCCGGCCTTCCGGCTCCGGAATCCGATGTCGCCGGCCCTCCGGCTCCGCAACCCGATGTCGCCGGCCCTCCGGCTCCGCCACCCCCCAAGCCGCGGATCCTCCAGGACGGCCGGGACATGTTCTGGTCGCTGGTGCCGCTTGTGATCGCCTGCGTGGTGCTGGCTGGGCTGGTGGGGACCTGCTCACTGCAGACCCGCGGACCCGCGCAGGGCACGACCCCGACCTACGACGCTGCCGCCGCACTGCAGGGCGACGCCGACGTACTGGGCTTCCCGGTTCGGCTGCCGAAACTGCCGGCGGGCTGGCAGCCCAACTCCGGCGGGCGGGCCGGCATCGAGGCGGGCCGCACCGGTGCGGCCGGCGAGCGCCAGCGCGCGCTGACTTCCCGAGTGGGCTACATCGCGCCGTCGAAGATGTACGTCAGCTTGACTCAGAGCGATGCCGACGAGACCGCTCTGGTCCAGTCGATCGACACCTCCGTGTACCCGAGTGGTGTTCAGGACATCGCCGGCGTGAGGTGGGTGGTCTACCAGGGCGGCGAGGACACCGAACCGGTGTGGACCACGCGACTGACCAGTCAGGTCGGCGCGGCGCAACTGGCCATCACCGGGGCCGGGTCGGCAGAGGACTTCCGCACGCTGGCCATCGCGACTCAGACCCAGCCGCCGCTGCCGCGGGGTTAGATAGGACCATGACCCTGCGCGCCCCCGAGGCGGACCTGACGGGATGGACCTGCGAACCGTTCACCGCCGCCGGCTTCACCCACGACGTCTACCACAAGGGCTCCGGCCCCGGGGTGGTGCTCATCCCCGAGATGCCCGGCGTGCACGTCGGTGTACTGGCCCTGGGAAACCATCTGGTGGACAACGGCTTCACCGTCGCCATCCCGTCGCTCTACGGGACGCCGGGGATGTCGCCCGTCAGCCCCGCGCTGGTGCCGAATCTCCTTCGCGGCTGCGTGGCCAAGGAGTTCGCCGCGCTGGCCACCAACAGGGACCGGCCGGTCGCCGACTACCTGCGGGCGCTGGCACGTGACCTCAACGCGAAGACCCCGGGCAAGGGCGTCGGCGTCATCGGGCAGTGCTTCTCAGGGGGTTTCGCGCTCGCGGCAGCCGTCGACGACAGCGTGCTGGCTCCGGTGATGAGCCAGCCGTCGGTGCCCCTTCCGCTCACCGCCGCGATGAGACGCGATCCCGGTGTGTCCGAACGCGAGATGAAGATCATCGAGAAGCGCGCGGCCGAGCAGGGGCTGTGCGCGCTAGGGCTGCGGTTCTCCGGAGACCCGATGGCGCCTGCGGAACGGTTCGCCACGATCAAGGACCGCCTCGGTGACAACTTCGAGGTCATCGAGATCGACTCCTCGACGGGGCAACCCCGGCGGGTTCGGTCGCGCTGCGCACTCGGTGCTCACCCGCGAGGTGCGCGAGACCGACGGTCAGGCCGCCTACGAGGCCCGCAAACGGGTGGTGGAGTTCCTCAGGGAGCGGCTGGTTTAACCGAGTCCGGCACGGTATCCCCGGCGGCGGCTTCGACCGCTTTGGCCTTGGATCGTTTGCGGCGGAACAGCTTCTTGCGTTCGTCGGGGTTGTCGTCAGCCCCGGCCTTCTCCATCTCCACACCCTTGTAGACCGCGAGGTACACCGAGATGGTGGTGACGATGACGATCATCAACACCGGTCCGAGGATGATGCCGAAGAAGCCGAACATCGCGATCCCGGAGAACACGCTCAGCAGCATCAGCGCCGGGTCCAGGCGGGCCTCCTTGGGAACCAGGATCGGCCGCAGGAAGTTGTCGACGTTGGTGATGCCGATGAGATGGAAGAGCACCACGAATAAGCCGCCGGCGACGTTGCCGAAGAACATCATTCCGATGCCGAGCGGGATCGTCACGATGCCGCTACCCAGCGGGATGACCGACAGCGCGGTCAGGAAGATCGCGAAGATGAAGAAGCCGTCGTGGAAGCCCGCGATGTAGATCGAGATCGCACCGAGGATGCCCTGGATCAGCGCAATGATGAACTGGCCCTTGACGGTTCCCTTCACCATCGCACCCATTTTGGCCAGGTACAGGTCGGTGACTTCCTCACCCAGCGGATTCAGCCGGCGGATCAGGGTGATCAGTTCGGTCTTGTTGGTCAGCAGCGAGATCAGCACGTAGAGGAAGATGATCGTGGAGGTGATGAAGCCGATCGCTCCGCCGGCCGCACCGGACAGGGTTCGCAACAGCCACTCGCCGATGGTCTGCGCCACCTTGCCGAGGTTGGCGCGCAGTGACTCCACAGAGATGGTGGGTGCCTGGAAGGGCAACTTGGCCAGCAATTGGTTGACCGTCGCGATGGCCTTGTCGCCGAGCGCATTGAGGTCCGCGGTCTTCGCCCAGTCGGCGACGCCGATGAGCATGTGCGAAACCTGCACCGTCGCCAGCGAGATAATCCCGATGAGCGGGATGACAACGATGCCCAGTGCCGCCAGCACCGTCAGCGTCGTGGCCAGCCCGCCGTTGAGCTTGGTCCGCAGCCGGTTGTACATGGGTGTGAACAGGTAGGCGATGATCGCCGCGATCACCATCAGCATGAAGTAGCGGCGAAGGAAGTATGCGCCGAAAAGCAGGGCGATACCCGTGACGACGGCTAGCGCCCGCTTCTGGGTGACGGTGAATTCCTTCACCCGGCTTAACCTACTGCCCCATCAGTTTGACGAGGTGCTGATGGATGTCCGGGTAGCGCTTGAGGTGGGCGCCGCCGTTGAGGTCGAGGATCTCGCCGGTGAGCCAGGAGGACTGCGGCGAGCACAGGAACGCCACCGCGGCGGCGATGTCCTCCGGGGTTCCGGCCCGGCCCAGGGCGGTGTTCTCCACGTACTCATCCACCACCCCGGGAATGACGGCCGCGCCCTCGGTGAGCGGGGTGTGCACGAAGCCCGGCGCGACGGCGTTGACCCGGACGCCCTTGGGGCCCAGTTCCAGCGCGGCCACCTGGGTCAGCATCGACAGGCCCGCTTTGGCGGCGCAATAGGCGCTCATCCCGATGGCGGGCTGGCGGGCGTTCAGCGACGTCAGTGACACCAGCGACCCGCCGGCGCCGAGGTGGCGGCCGGCGTGCTTGATCACCAGGAAGGCTCCGGTGAGGCAGACGTCGATCACCGACCGGAACTGCTCGGCGTCCAGATCGGTGATCAATCCGAAGCCGCTGAAGCCGGCACAGTTCACCACCACGTCAAGGCCGCCGTCGCGCGCGACCACCTCGTCGAACAGTGTCGCCACGCTGTCTTCGTCGGTGACCTCGACAGCCGACCAGGTGTGCGGGTCACCGAGTTCGGACCCGCGCTGCCGCGCCAACTCGGTGTTGCGGTCGGCGATGGTGACCCGGTGGCCCTGTGCGGCCAGCAATTGTGCTGTGGCCCAACCGATTCCCGATGCCCCGCCGATGATGACGGCGGTCGGTGTGTCTGTCATGGTGTCCTCCGAACTTCCGGCGCGCCCCATCTGGTGCGCACCGCCTCCCACGGGTTCGCGTAGCGGCCCGGTTGACGGTAGTAGGGCGAGCGCCGTTTAAGGAACTCCCGCGCCAGCGGCGCCATCAGCCGCAGTGGGTATCGCTTCCACCCGGTGCGCTCGGTGATCTCGGCGAGCATCTGCGGCCAGGAGTGTTGCTGGAAGCCCAGTAGCTGCTCGGCGCTGCCTGAGTCCATCCAGTCGGTGGCGAACCATCCGTCGTCGTCCTCGGGATCGCCGGGGCGCCCGGGCGGCAGCGCTCCGACGAGGCCCATCGCCGCCGCCGTGGCGGCTCCGATGTCGCCCTGGCGCAGCCGGTGGGTGTCGTCGCCCCCGATCAGCCAGGTGCGCCCCGCGGCATCGGCGGTGGTGGCCGCGCTGAACGCATGCGCCACGTCGCGCACATCGACGGTCTGCAGCCGCCCGTCGGTGGGCAGCACGGCGCCGAAGTAGAGCAACTCGGGATCGAACCCCGATCGCGGCTGGGCCGTCAACACCCCGCCGAGTCGGAGGATCACCCAGTCCAGGCCGGACTCGCGCACGATCGCCTCAGCCTCGACCTTGTGTCCGCCGTAGACGTCGAAGGGCCGGACCGGGGTGTCCGGGGTGAGGAGAGTGCTGATCCGGTGCGGGTTGCGCGGCCCGTAGACGGCGATACTGGACGCCAGGATGAACCGCGGCGGCCGATCGAGCGCGGCGGCGGCGCCGGTGAGATTGGCCGTCGCGTCCACATTGACCGCGCGGGCCAGCTCCGGCTGGGCGTAGCACTGCGGGGGTATCACCGCGGCCAGGTGGATGACCGCGCTGGGCCGCACCGCGGCCAGCAGTGCCGCGGCCTGGGTGGGGTCGGTCAGGTCGGCCCAGCGCACCTCGACACCGTTCGGCAGGGTGTTCGCGGCCGCCCGGTTGGCGGGGGTGTCCAGATCAGTCGCCACGACACGGCGGCGGTGCGCGCTCAGATGGGCGACCGTCGCGGTCCCCACCAACCCGAAAGCGCCGGTCACCAGCACGACGTCGTCCACCGCCTCAATCCTGCCGCACGGATCTGCACCGTGCCCGGGTCGGGGGCTGTTAGTCTTCGGGTCTGCGACTGGTGGGCCGAAAGTCGTTGTGGGCCATGAGTAAACGCGACCGCACGTCTGTAAGGAAGGTTCCGTGCCCGACCGGGAACATCCGGCAGCAGCGCTGCGGACCGCGGTGGTGTGGTCGCGGTGGCTGGTCCTGGCCACGATCGTGGTGGCGGCAGGGCCGATGATCGGCCTGCCGGGTCCGTCACCTCAGGCGGTCCTGATCATCGCGGCGGTCGGGTTGCTGGCAGGTCTGCCGCACGGCGGGATCGACCACCTGCTGGCGATGCGACTGACCGGTAAACCCATCGTGCTGGTCGTTGTCGGCTATGCCGGTGTGGCCGCGTGTGCGTGGGGGCTTCTGCAGTGGGCCGGACCGGTGGCGCTGGCGGTGGTGGTGGCGCTCAGCGCCCTGCACTTCGGACTCGGTGAACTGGAGGTCACCCGCGAAGTCACGGGCTGGCGTCCCGGCCGGCTGACCGCGGCGGCGGTGGTGGTCGCCGGCTCCGGTGCGCTGCTTCTGCCGCTGGCACGTTCGGGTGATCAGTTCAACGCCGTCGCGACCGCGGTGTCGCCGGGTCTGGCCGAGTTGATCGCCATGGCACCGGTGCGCACCGGTGTGCTGATCGCCTGGCTGGTGGCGGCGGCCGTCGCGGTGACGGCCGCCCTGATGGCGGGGCAGCGCAGCACAGCGGGGGACATCGTGCTGATCGGCGCCCTGGGCATGCTGGCGCCACCCCTGCTGGCGTTCGCGGTGTGGTTCGGCGGCTGGCATTCACTGCGTCACCTGGCCCGGATGCTCACCCGCGATCCGGACTGCGCGGCCCTGTTGGACCTCGGGCGGCGCCGGGCCGCCGGTCTGCGCCTGGCCCGGCTGGCGGCGCCGATGACGCTGGCGGCCCTGCTGACGGTGGTCGCGCTGGGCTGGGTGACGGTGACGGCACCCGATCCGACCGCGGTGATGGCCGCGGTGCTGAGGCTTCTGCTCGCGCTGACCGTGCCGCACATGCTGGTCGTGATGTGGCTCGACACGCGGCGCGAGGCGCTGCAACCAGCCTGAGCGACCTACTCAGCCGCCCTCGGTCTCGCCGTCGCCCAGTGCCTGCTCGATGCGGGTGCGCGCGCCGGCCAGATGCTCCTCGCAGCGCCGGGCCAGTGCCTCGCCGCGCTCCCACAACGTCAGTGACGTGTCGAGATCCAGGCCGCCCTGTTCCAGTTGGCGCACCACCTCGACGAGTTCCTCGCGACAGGCCTCGTAGCCCAGGTCGGCGACGGGAGTGGCTTCGTTGTCTGCGCTCATGACGCTCCATCCTGGGGCCCCGTGCTGACAGCGCCGACAGCGCCGTCGGAAAGCCTGATCCGTAACCGGGTCCCGTCCGGGGCGTCGGTGCTCGATCGCAGCACCTCTGCCGACCCGCTGGCGGAACCGTCGATGCGCTGCACCACCGCGTAACCGCGTGCGAGCGTGGCGGCCGGGCCGAGGGTGGCCAGCCGGGCGGCCAGATGCCCGATCCGGTCGGTCTCCCCGGCCACCAGCCGACGGACGTCACGGCGCAGTGCGCCGCGCGCCCGTTGCACGTCGGCGTCCCGCTCGGTCACCATGCGCAGCGGCTCGGCCAGCACCGGCCGGCTGCGCAGCGCGGTCAGGCCGTGGCCTTCCCGCTTGACCCAGTCCCGCAGCGCCCGCGAGCAGCGGCGGCGCAGATCGCGCACGAACGCCAACTCCGCCGCGGTGTCGGGAACGATCCGCTTGGCCGCGTCGGTCGGAGTGGCGGCGCGCACATCGGCGACCAGGTCGCACAGCGGGTTGTCGGGTTCGTGGCCGACCGCACTGACCACCGGGGTGCGGCAGGCGGCGATCGCCCGACACAGTGTCTCGTCGGAGAAGGGCAGTAGGTCCTCGACGCTGCCCCCGCCGCGGGCGATGACGATGACGTCCACCTCCGGGTCGTTATCCAGTGCCGTCAACGCCTCGACGATCTGCGCCACCGCATTGACGCCCTGCACGGCGGTGTTGCGGATCCGGAAGCGCACCGCCGGGCAACGATCCTGGGCCACCGTAGTCACATCGTGTTCGGCGGCGCTGGCCCGACCGGTGATCAGCCCCACCATGTTCGGCAGGAACGGCAGCGGTCGTTTGAGGCGCGGGTCGAATAATCCCTCGGCGTCGAGCGCCTTGCGCAGCATCTCGATGCGGGCCAGCAGTTCGCCCAGACCGACGGCGCGAATCTCACTGAGGCGCAACGAGATTGTGCCCCGACCGGTGTAGAAGTCAGGCTTGCCGCGCACGATAACCTGGGTGCCTTCGGTCAGCGTGACCGGGGCGTTGAGCACCAGTTGACGGGTACACGTCACCGTCATGGACATGTTGGCGGCCGGATCGCGCAGCACCATGAACACGGTGGCGGAGGTGTTGCGGATGTTGATCTGGGTCAGCTGGCCTTCGACCCAGACGCTGCCGAGCTTGTCGATCCAGTCTTTGATCCGGATGGCGACCGCCCGGACCGGATATGGATTCTCGACCGAGGTCCCCTGCTGCGGGGTCATCTGCCCGGTCTCACTTGGCGGTCGCGCGGGTGATCCTGTTGGCCAGCAGTGTCTGGAACGGAGCGCGCGCCTTGCCGCGTTCCTCATAGGCCAGCAGCGCCCGCAGATCCGCCACACTCAGCGAGGTCATCCGGGCCCGCAACTGGGCCAGAGTCAGCGCGTCGTAGTCGAGTTCGGCAGCGATCGGCGGCGCCTCGACCGCGGCCGGGGCGGCTTTCGCCGGCGCCTTCTTGGCGGGCGGTCGCTTGGTCGGCCGCTTGGCCGGGCGCGGCGCGGCCTCGCCGTCGTCGCCGACGGAGTACAGGGCGAACCGTCCATCGGTGCGCCGTTCGGCACCAGCACCGGCGCCGTCCGGCGGCGGGGATTGGCCTTCGGAGTCCTCGTCGAAGGTGGCCCAGTCCGGCTTCTCATCTGATGGCGGGAACAGGTTCTCCAGAGCGGAGTCGCCCTTGATCGCCAGGTCGGCCAGATCCTGCTGCACCTTCATCACGATCTGGGCCACCTGGCTGGCCATGGTCATCGGATACATCAGAATGGTCTGCGGCAGTTTGCGGGTTTCCTCGATGGCTGACACGGCGGCGCCGACCAGCAAGCGGACCCCGTACGGTGCTGTGGCCATGCGCACCAGCCTAGGCTGGCCGGGCCGAGCGGGGAGACCGTACCCTGAAACCATGCCGCCAACCGTCAACATGGGTATTCCCGGTGCCACCAGGTCGGTGGCCCACCAGGGGGGCCGGCGGGTGCTGCTCGCCGAACCGCGCGGCTACTGCGCCGGGGTGGACCGCGCGGTGGAAACCGTCGAGCGGGCACTGGAGCGTCACGGCGCACCGGTGTACGTCCGCCACGAGATCGTGCACAACAAGCACGTGGTCGACACCCTGGCCCAGGCCGGGGCGGTGTTCGTCGACGAGACCGATGAGGTGCCCGAGGGCGCCATCGTGGTGTTCTCCGCCCACGGGGTGGCGCCGACCGTGCACGAGACGGCCGCGGCACGCAACCTCCAGGTGATCGACGCGACCTGCCCGCTGGTCACCAAGGTGCACAACGAGGCGAAGCGGTTCGCCCGCGAGGATTACGACATCCTGCTCATCGGCCACGAGGGCCATGAGGAGGTCGTCGGTACCGCCGGCGAGGCGCCGGAGCACGTGCAACTGGTGGACGGGCCGGAATCCGTCGACACCGTCACGGTGCGCGACGAGAGCAAGGTGGTGTGGCTCTCCCAGACCACCCTGAGTGTGGACGAGACCATGGAGACCGTGGCCCGCCTGCGTGAGCGTTTCCCGACGCTGCAGGACCCGCCCAGCGACGACATCTGCTACGCCACCCAGAACCGGCAGGGCGCGGTGAAGGCGATGGCGCCGGAGTGCGAACTGGTGATCGTGGTGGGCTCGCGCAACTCGTCGAACTCGGTGCGACTGGTGGAGGTGGCCCTCGACGCCGGTGCCCGGGCGGCGCACCTGGTGGATCACGCGGACGAGATCGACCCCGCCTGGCTCGAGGGCGTCACGACCGTCGGGGTGAGCTCCGGGGCATCGGTGCCGGAGATCCTCGTGCGCGGCGTGCTCGAGCGGCTGGCCGAAAAGGGCTACGGCACAGTGCAAACCGTGACGACCGCGAACGAGACCGTGGTCTTCGCATTGCCGCGGGAGATCCGCCCGCCGCGCTCACCCCGGAAGTAGTTCGGTAGCTAGCGACCGCGCGACGGCGGATAGTCCGGGTAGTCCGGATAGTTGGGGTCGCCGCCCCGGTAGCGCACCCGCGAGACCGGATGATGGGTATCGCGCTCCCGCGGAGGCGGCACCGGCCGCGGCCCGCGCCGCGGCGGATTCGGATCGAACGGTGGGTAGGCCTCGTGGGACTGGTACCCGCCGCTGCGTGGGGTGCGGGGCGGGTAAGAATCGCGGCGCTCTCGCGGCGCGCGACGCTGCGGCTCGGGAGCCCATCCCGGCTCCCTGACCGGGCGCGGTCGGCGGCGTTCGGCAGCGCCGCCGTCACGCACCGGGCGTTCTGACTGGCGGCGCGGTTGCGAGGCTCGATCACTGCGCCGGTCGGCGCCCCGCTCCGGGCGGACGTGGCGGGCCCGCGAGGGCCGGTCCTGTTCCCGTCGCGGCGTGCGGGGCGGGCGGTCGGCGGCTGAGCGGTCGATCCCGTGCTCGGGACGCCGGATCTGGGACAGCCGTGCCGCGAGTGCACCGATCAACCCGACCGGTGCCGCCTGGGCCTCGGCAGAATCGGGGGCCGGCGCGATCTCGGGGCTTGCCGTGGCGAAGTACCAGCGGGCCATCCCGATCACCAGGACGGCAGCGGAGGTGAACAACATCACCGGGAAGCGCTCGATCAGCGGGTAGCCGCAGGTGATCAGGAACCCCTTGAGCCCGGTCACCTCGGAGCGGTGGATCAGGAAGTACGCCAGCGGGACGGCGACGAACAGCAGCAGCGGCGGCTGGATCACCGCGGTGAACACGGCGGATTGGCGCACCAGCAGCACCGCGGCGATGCACCCGGCGGCATAGCAGAGGGCGAAGATCGCGCCGAGGTCCTGACGGCCGGAGCCGGACTCGATGGCGAAGCCCATCAGCGTGGCGGTGGCGGCGATGAGCACCGCGACCCACCCGGAGACTCCCGGAAGGTGCGCGAAGGCGGATCGCTGGGCAGCCGGAACCGCCGCCGTTCTCCGCTGTGATGGCACCCCTAGACCGTACCGGCTGATCCGGCGCCGACCATGGCAGCACACACGGGTGTGGCCGCTGCTCCTAGACTTGTGAACCCGTGAGCCTGAGTCTGGGAATCGTGGGTCTGCCCAACGTTGGTAAGTCGACCTTGTTCAATGCGCTGACCCGCAACAATGTGCTGGCGGCCAACTACCCGTTCGCCACTATCGAACCCAATGAGGGCGTCGTGGCACTGCCTGACCCGAGGCTGGACAAATTAGCCGATGTGTTCGGTTCGGAGAAGATCGTCCCCGCGCCGGTCACCTTCGTCGACATCGCCGGCATCGTCAAAGGGGCCTCCGAGGGCGCCGGGCTGGGCAATAAGTTCCTGGCCAACATCCGCGAGTGCGACGCCATCTGTCAGGTGGTGCGGGTCTTCGCCGATGACGATGTGGTTCACGTCGACGGCAAGGTGGACCCCCGCTCGGACATCGAGGTGATCGAGACCGAGTTGATCCTCGCCGATATGCAGACCCTGGAGAAGGCGCTGCCCCGGCTGGAGAAGGAAGCCCGCACCAACAAGGACCGCAAGCCGGTGCACGAGGCCGCGGTGGCCGCTCAGCAGATTCTCGACACCGGCACGACGCTGTTCGCGGCGGGTTCGAAGGTGGACAGCGCGATGCTGCGGGAACTGAACCTGTTGACGCCCAAGCCGTTCCTGTACGTCTTCAACGCTGACGAGTCGGTGCTGGGAGATGACGCCAGAATCGCCGAGTTGCGGGCGATGGTGGCCCCCGCCGACGCGGTGTTCCTCGACGCCAAGATCGAGTCGGAACTCGCCGAACTCGATGACGAGTCCGCCGCCGAGCTACTGGAGTCCATCGGGCAGCACGAGCGTGGCCTTGATGCGTTGGCGCGCGCGGGATTTCACACCCTGCGGCTGCAGACCTACCTGACCGCCGGGCCCAAGGAGGCCCGCGCCTGGGTGATCCACCAGGGCGACACCGCGCCCAAGGCCGCGGGGGTGATCCACACCGATTTCGAGAAGGGCTTCATCAAAGCCGAGGTGGTGTCCTTCAAGGATCTGGTCGATGCCGGATCGATGGCCGCGGCCAAAGCCGCCGGCAAGGTCCGCATCGAGGGCAAGGACTACGTGATGGTCGACGGGGATGTGGTGGAGTTCCGGTTCAACGTATAAAGGCAAGCAAGCAGGCTCACCGAAAGTCATGAACCAGAAGGCGGTTAAGTCATCATGAGCGTTGATATCGATCGGACGATGGACAACGGAATCGACCCGGAGACCCGCACCCGCATCTGTGAAGGTCTGTCGCATCTTCTGGCTGACACCTACACGCTGTATCTGAAGACGCACAACTATCACTGGAACGTCACCGGTCCGATGTTTCAGACTCTGCACCTGATGTTCGAGACGCAGTACAACGAACTGGCGCTGGCGGTCGATCTCATCGCCGAGCGCATCAGGGCCCTCGGCGCGAAGGCGCCCGGCAGTTACGCCGAGTTCTCGAGACTGACCAGCATCGCCGAGGGCGAGGGCGAGCGGAGCGCCACCGACATGATCACCGAACTGCTTGCCGGCCAGGAGGCCGTCGTCCGGACGGCGCGCAGACTCTTCCCCGTCGTGGACGGAGCGAATGACGAGCCGACGGCCGATCTGCTCACTCAGCGCATGCAGGTTCACGAGAAGACTGCGTGGATGCTGCGCAGTCTGCTCGACCGCTAGACAACTAACTGCGTGAGACGAAGCTGACCACCGCTGCGCTGAACGCGTCGTTGTCGTCACCGGCGGCGGTGTGACCGGCATCGGCGAGTTCGATGAACTCCGCGGCCGGCACCTTGGCGAGGAAATCCGCCACTCCCTCGGGGCTGACAACGTCGGAAAGCTTCCCGCGGATCAGCAGGATCGGGATGCGCAGGGCCATCGCCTCGCGCTCGAGTTTCTCGATCTCCATGAACGGATCGTCACCGGTTTGGGTGACGAACTGCGGATCCCAGTGCCAATGCCAGCGGCCGTCCCGGTGACGCAGATTCTTCTTCAGGCCCTCAAGGTTGCGGGGACGCTTGCGGTACGGCAGATACTCGGCGATGGCATCGGCGGCCTCCTCGAGGGTGTCGAAGCCGTTCACGTGCCGGGCCATGAAGTCGCGGATCCGGTGGCTGCCCTCGCTCTCGAACCTTGGCACCACGTCGACGAGGACGAGTTTGGTCACGATCTGCGGCCCGGCGTCGTAGGCCACTTGGATCCCGGTCAGGCCGCCCATGCTCGCCCCGATCAACACCACCGGACGGCCGATCTGTTGGAGGACCTCCGCGATATCGCCGGCCAGCGTGTCAACGGTGTACTGGCCGTTGGGTGACCGATCGCTGTCGCCGTGCCCGCGGGCGTCGATCGCGATCACATGGAAGCCATGATCAGCCAGGACCGCTCCGGTGTTCTTCCAGGAGAACCGGTTCTGCCCGCCGCCGTGCAGCATCAGGATGGTGGGCCGGTTGCCGCCTGCGTAGCGGTTCCATTCGTCGGCCACCAACGTCAGCGACTGCTCGCCCCGGAACTCCACGGTCACCGGCGAGGTCATGGCAGGCCACGTTACCGGCCCGCCCCACCGGTAGCCTGCATGCGGTGAGCGAGGAACCGGACGCCCCCGCCGGACGGCCGCCCACGCAGAAGGCGCTTGCCGTGGCGACCGCCGTGCTGAGCCTGCTCGCCGGCGTCAACGTGTGGCTCGGTTACCGCGATTCTCAGCTTCGGCACTCCGAATCCGTGCACCGTGACATGGTGGCCGCCGCGCGCGACGGCGCGGTCAGCCTCACGACCATCGACCATCGACAAGCAGATCAGGCCGTGCAACGCATCCTGGACGCATCCACCGGTGCGTTCCGCGACGATTTCGAGCAACGGGCAACAGGATTCATCGACGCCGCTGAGAAGGCGCAGTCCCAATCGGTGGGCACTGTCGCCGACGCCGGACTGGAATCCGTCGACGGCGACACCGGCCGGGTGCTGGTCGCGATGACGGTGATGACCTCGAACCGCGGTGTACCCGAGCGAGCACCGCGGGCCTGGCGGATGCGCGTCACCGTCATCCCCGATAACGGGAGCTACAAGGTGTCGAGCGTGGAGTTCATCGCGTGAGCCGGCCACTGGGTAGAGAGCGTCTGGTGATGCTGACCGTGGCCGCGCTCGCGGTGCTGCTGATCGCCACGGGTGCGTGGCTGTTCACCGACGGTTCCGCGCGCCGCGACGCCCAGCGCGCCGGACCCGACGCCGTCGCTGCTGCCCGAGACTCGATCGTCGCGATGGGTAGCTACCGGCCCGAGACGGCGGATAAGGACCTGCCCGCGGCGCGCGACCGACTGACCGGTGAGTTCCTCGACGCTTACACCCAGTTGATCCAGACCGTGGTGATCCCCAGCGCCCAGCAGCAGCGGATCTCGTCGGCCGTCACCGTGCCGGCCGCGTCGGTGGTGTCCGCCGAGCCCGATCGCGTAGTCGTGCTGGCCTTCGTCGATCAGACCCTCACCGTCGGCAAGGAACCCCCGTCGGCCAACCCGTCGCGCTACCGCGTCACCATGGAGAAGGTCGACGACCGCTGGCTGATCGCCGGGTTCGACCAGATCTAGGAGATGACCATGACCGAGCCGGGCTGGATCGACGTCGCCGCCCCCACCGTGCAACTCAAGGCGCTGACCTGGGGACCGGCCGACGGTCCGATTGCCCTCTGCCTGCACGGCTTTCCCGACACCGCCTACGGCTTCCGCAAGCTCGCTCCCCATCTGGTCGCGGCGGGCTACCGGGTGATCGCGCCCTTCATGCGGGGCTACGTCCCCTCCTCTGTGCCCACCGACGGCGCGTACCACCTTGGCGCGCTGATGGATGATGCGTTGCGGGTGCACGCGGCAAGCAATCCGACCGACGCCGATGTGGTGATCGGTCACGACTGGGGTGCGATCGCGGCGACCGGGCTGGCCGCGATGCCCCAGAGCCCATTTCGTAAAGCGGTGGTGATGTCGGTGCCGCCGTCGGTGACTCTGCGGAGTTTCCGGCGGCCCGGGGTCCTGAAACTGCTTCCCGGACAGCTCCTGCGCAGCTGGTATATCAGCTACTTCCAGTTGCCGTTCGCCCCAGAACGGTCCGGGTCGTGGATCGTGCCCTTGCTGTGGCGGCGATGGTCACCGGGCTACCCCGCATATGAGGATCTGCGCCACGTCGATGCCGCGATCGGCGCACCCGAGCGTTGGCGCGCCGCGCTCGGCCCGTACCGGGCGACGATCCGCAATTCATCCCCACCCGCCCAGTACGCCGAGCTGCACCGCTGGTGGACCGAGCCACCGCGGCTGCCGACGCTGTACCTGCATGGTGCCCAAGATGGTTGCATGACAGCGAAATTCACGCCATTCGTGCGTGACACGCTCCCGCAGGGAAGTGATGTCGCGGTGATCGACCGGGCCGGCCACTTCCTGCAACTCGAGCAACCCGACGTGGTGGGAGCCCGGATAGCAGCCTTCCTGAGGGACTGACAGCTCAGGTCTTGAGGCCGGGGTGGACCCGCGCCAGCAGCGGCCCCAGGATCCGCCGCGGCGCCAGGTGATACAGCGCCGCCGCGGCGCGGTTGGCTCCACCCGGCACGATGACCGCTTTGCCGGCGGCCAGCCCGTCCAGACCCGCCACCGCGACGTCATGAGCTGACACCCACAGCGGTTTGGGGAGCAGCTTCTCGGCGTCGGCTTCGGAGAACCCGGCCCGCTCACCGAATCCGGTGTGCACCGGCCCCGGGCACAGCGTCGCCGCGCTCACACCCGTGCCGGCCAACTCGGCTCGCAGCGCGTGGGTGTAGGACAGCACGAACGCCTTGGACGCCCCGTACACCGCCTGGCCGGGCACCGGGCCGAACGCGCCGACCGAGGCGACATTGAGCACCGCCCCGCGGCCGCGCTCCACCATGCCGGGCACGAAGCGGGTGCACAGATCCACCACCGCGGCGATGTTGACCTCGATCATGTTCAACTCGGCGTCCGGTTCGGCGCGGTGCTGCGGGCCCATCGTGGAGAAGCCGGCGTTGTTCACCAGGGTGTCGACGGTCAGGCCCAAGGCGGCGACGTGATCGGGCAGAGCGGCGCGAACCTCCGGGCGGGACAGATCAGCGGGCACGACCGAGGTGCGCTCACCGAGTTCGGCGGCGAGGTCGGACAAAAGCTCCGCTCGACGGGCCACCAGCACCACATGGTGGCCGCGGCGATACAACTCGCGGGCGATGTCGGCGCCGATCCCAGAGGATGCGCCAGTGACCAGTGCGGCTCGCTGCATCGACGGATCGTAACCTGGCGGTATGCCCGCCATGGCTGCCGTCGACGCGCAGCAGTTCTGGCTGTCGGCCAAAGTGCCCAACGACCAATTCCTGCTCTACGCCTTCGATGGCACCCCGGAAATCCCGGCCGGAGTCGAGGAGATCCTGCGCCATGCCCGCCGGTGCGAGCCGTTGCGGCTGCGCATCGTCGACGACACCCAGTGGCGGTATCCGGAGTGGGTGCGCGGCGACATCAGCCCCGACGCAGTCGTGGTCCACGCCGGCGGTGGCCTGCGGCAGTGTCTGGACGCGATCGAGGACCTCGATCAACTCGACGCGAGCCGACTGCCGTGGCGGGTGCACATCTTCGCGCCGAACATCGTGGTGGTGCAGATGTCGCACGCGCTGGGCGACGGCAGCCGCAGTGCCGCGCTCGCGGCCGCCCTGCTCGGCCGGCGCGCACCGATACCGCCGGTGGTCACACCGCGGCCGGGCTTCCTACCGTGGCGCGCACTGGTGGCCGCACGCGCGCACCGCGGTTCGCCCCCGCCGAATCCGCCGCGGCCGGCGTTGAGCATCAACGCCCGTCCGGCCGCGACACCCATACTGCGCACCCTGGTGCTGGACCGCGACCGGTTGACACCCACGGTGACCATCGGCGCTCTGGTCGCCATCTCCGAAGCGCTCGGCGGCTACCTGCGCGCCCGGGGCGAGGACGTGAGCAGGCTCGGCGCCGAGGTTCCCATGGCCGGGCCGAACACCGGCGCTGCGGCGGCGGCCAACAACAACTTCGCCAACGTCTCGGTCGGGCTGTACCCGGAGCTTGCCCACTCCGAGCGGGCCACGCGCATCGCCGCCGATCTGGACGACCAACGGCTACGCAGGAGTCACCGCGCCGCGGTCACCTCGGGCGAGGCCTTCGCCGCGACGCCGGCCTGGCTGCTGCGCTGGGGCGTGGGCAAGTTCGATGCCGGCGCACGCGGCGAGACCGTCTCGGGTAACACGGTGGTCTCCAGTGTCAATCGCGGTCCGGCCGATCTGAGCTTCGGCGGCGCTCCGGTGTTGTTCACCGCCGGCTTTCCCGCGCTCTCACCGATGCAGAGCCTGACCCACGGTGTGCACGGCATCGGGAACACCATCGCGGTCAGCGTGCACGCCGACCCGGTCAACGTCGACGTCGATGACTACCTCGAGCGGTTGGCGCATGCCCTAGGTTGTCAGCCGTGACCGCCTTCGATATCGGACTGCTGATCCTGCGCGTGGTGCTCGGCCTGACGATGGCCGCGCACGGCTACAACAAGTTCTTCGGTCCCGGCGGTATCGCCGGCACTGCGGGCTGGTTCGACAGCATCGGGATGCGGCCGGGTATGTTTCACGCCCGGCTGGCGGCATCCACCGAGATCGCCGCCGGCGTCTGCCTGGCGCTGGGCCTGTTCACCCCGTTCGCGGCAGCGGGCTTCGTGGCGCTGATGTTCGTGGCGGCGACGGCGGTGCACCGCGACAACGGCTTCTTCATCACCAAGGAAGGCTGGGAGTACAACCTGGTGCTGGCCGCCGCGGCGGTGTCCCTCGGGGCCCTGGGCGCCGGCCGCTTCAGCCTGGACCGGCTGCTGTTCGGCGACACCGGTCTCTCCGGATACCTGCACAGCTGGTGGGGCCTGGCGATCGCGCTAGGCCTGGGGCTGGGCGGCGGTATCGCTCAACTGGCCATCTTCTACCGCCCACCGGCAAAAGTCTGAAAAGCTTGACCCATGGGATTTCTGAAGCAGGAGGTGCCGGTCCTCGACTTCGAGCAGTGGAGCCAGGGCACCCGCGCGGAGAAGATCAAGCCGATGGCACGGCACTGGGCCGAGGTCGGATTTGGCACACCGGTGGCGCTGCACCTGTTCTATGTCGTGAAGATCGCCCTCTATATCCTGGCCGGCCTGTCGTTCGGACTGGCCACCAAAGGCATCGACGGGTGGGGCAATATCGGTCAGTGGTGGACCGAGCCGATCGTGTTCCAGAAGGTGGTGTTCTTCACCATCCTGTTCGAGGTGGTCGGCCTGGGGTGCGGCTTCGGTCCGCTGAACAACCGGTTCTACCCGCCGATGGGCTCCATCCTGTACTGGTTGCGGCCCAACACCATTCGGCTCCCACCCTGGCCTTCGCGGGTGCCGCTGACGCGTGGTGACAACCGCGACCCCATCGACGTCCTCTGCTACGGCGCACTGCTGGTGGTGCTGGCCGTCGCGCTGTTCTCCAACGGCACCGGACCCGATGCGTCGTTGGGCACCGAGGTCGGTCTGCTGCCGGTGTGGCAATCGGTAGCCGTGCTCGCACTGCTGGCACTGTGCGGCCTGCGCGACAAGACCATCTTCCTGGCCGCCCGCGGCGAGGTGTACGCGCCGTTCGTCGCCGCTTTCCTGTTCGGCGGCCCCAACGTGCTGATCGCGGCGAAACTGGCCTGCGTGGCGATCTGGATGGGAGCAGCCACCTCCAAGCTCACCCGCCATTTCCCGTTCGTCGTGTCCACGATGATGTCCAACAGCCCGGTGATGCGGCCCAAACCCTTCAAACGCGCCTTCTTTCAACGCTTCCCGGATGATCTGCGTCCCGGTCCGCTGTCGCGTGCCGTCGCGCACGTGAGCACCGCGATCGAGATGTGTATCCCGCTCGTACTGTTGTTCTCCCACGGCGGCTGGCCCACCGCGATCGCTGCCTTCGTGATGGTGTGCTTCCACCTCGGCATCCTCACGGCCATCCCGATGGGGGTGCCGTTGGAGTGGAACGTCTTCATGATCTTCGGTGTGCTGGCGCTGTTCGTCGGCCACGCGGAGATCGGTCTATCGGACATGACCAACCCGTGGCCTGTCATCCTGTTCGCCGTCATGGCGTCCTTCGTGGTCGCCGGAAACCTGATGCCGCACAAGATCTCCTTCCTGCCCGGCATGCGGTACTACGCCGGCAACTGGGACACCACGCTGTGGTGCATCAAGCCCTCGGCCGAGGCCAAACTCGAGAGCGGCATCGTCTCGATCGCCAATATGCCGGCCGCCCAACTGGAGAAGTTCTACGGCAGCAAGGAGGCCGCTCAGATCCCGATCTACATGGGCTACGCCTTCCGCAGCTTCAACACCCACGGCAAGGCGCTGTTCACCCTCGCCCATCGGGCGATGGCCGGGCACAACGAGGACGACTACTCCGTCACCGACGGCGAGCGCATCTGCAGCATGGCAATGGGGTGGAACTTCGGCGACGGACACCTGCACAACGAGCAGCTGATCGCCGCCCTGCAGCGGCGCTGCCACTTCGAGCCCGGCGAGGTGCGGATCGTGCTCCTCGACGCCCAGCCGATCCACCGCCAAACCCAGCGTTACCGCCTGGTGGACGCCGCTACCGGGGAATTCGAGCGGGGCTGGGTCAAGGTGGCCGACATGGTGGTCCGTCAGCCCTGGGACGACGATGTGCCGGTCCATGTGGAGTCCCGCTCCGAGCAGGTTTGACCAAACGGTTGGTTGGTCGTCAGAATCGGATATAGAACACCTAACTATTAAGGAGAAGTCCATGGCGGAAGCGGTCATTGTCGAGGCAGTGCGGGCACCGGTCGGCAAGCGCAACGGTGGTCTGTCCGGGGTGCACCCGGCAGAGTTGTCAGCCCAGGTGCTCAACGGCCTGGCCCAGCGCGCCGGGATCGACCCGGAGATCATCGACGACGTGATCTGGGGCTGCGTCATGCAGGCCGGTGAGCAGGCCCTCGACATCGCCCGCACGGCGGTGCTGACCGCCGGCTGGCCCGAGACCATCCCCGGTGTGACCGTGGACCGCCAGTGCGGCTCCAGCCAGCAGTCGGTGCACTTCGCCGCAGCCGGTGTGGTGGCCGGCCACTACGACGCCGTCATCGCCGGCGGTGTCGAGTCGATGTCGCGCACCCCGATGGGTGCGTCGCTGGCCAATGGCGGCAACCCGTACTCGGCGAACTTCAAGGCCCGCTACGAGCGCACCCCCAACCAGGGCATCGGCGCGGAGATGATGGCCACCAAGTGGGGACTGTCGCGCACCATGCTCGACCAGTTCTCGCTGGACTCTCATGAGAAGGCCGGCGCCGCCCAGGATTCCGGTGCGTTCGACGATCAGATCGTCGGCATCAAGGACGCGGAAGGCAATGTCGTGCTCAAGGATGAGGGCATCCGCCGCGGCACCACACTGGAGAAGATGGCACAGCTCAAGCCGGCATTCTCCGAGGATGGCGTGATCCACGCCGGTAACTCGTCACAGATCTCCGACGGCTCGGGCGCGCTGCTGTTCATGTCGGCGGAGAAGGCGAAGTCGTTGGGCCTCAAGCCCCTTGCCAAGGTCCACACCGCCGTGTTGGCCGGTGCCGACCCGGTGATGATGCTCTCGGCTCCGATCCCGGCCACCCAGAAGGCGCTGGCGCGCTCCGGTCTCAAGCTGTCTGACATCGGCGTCTTCGAGGTGAACGAGGCCTTCGCGCCGGTGCCGATGGCCTGGCTCAAGGAAATCGGGGCCGATGAGAAGAAGCTCAACCCCAACGGCGGCGCCATCGCGCTGGGCCACCCCCTGGGCGGCTCCGGTGCGCGGATCATGACCACGCTGCTCTACCACATGCGCGATAACAACATTAAGTACGGACTGCAGACCATGTGTGAAGGTGGCGGGCAGGCCAACGCCACTATCCTCGAGCTGCTCTAACCATGTCTGAAACTGTGTCTAATGGTCCGACTCCTCAAGGATCGTCGTCGGACGTGACCCCCGGCGCTCTCACCGAGCGCCGGGGCAACACCCTGATCATCACCATCAACCGGCCCGACGCGCGTAACGCCGTCAACTCTGCGGTCAGCATCGGTGTCGGCGAAGCCCTGCAGCAGGCGCAGGACGACAAGGACATCTGGGCGGTGGTCATCACCGGCGCAGGCGATAAGTCGTTCTGCGCCGGGGCCGACCTGAAGGCGCTGTCGCGCGGGGAGAACATCTTTCACCCCGACCACCCGGAGTGGGGCTTCGCCGGTTTCGTCGAGCATTTCATCGACAAGCCGATCATCGCCGCGGTCAACGGCACCGCATTGGGCGGGGGCACCGAACTGGCGCTCGGCAGTGACCTCGTCGTCGCTGCGGCCGGCGCGAAGTTCGGGCTGCCCGAGGTCAAGCGCGGTCTGATCGCCGCCGCCGGCGGAGTGTTCCGCATCGCCGACCAACTGCCCCGCAAGGTCGCCATGCAGCTGCTGCTCACCGGTGAGCCGATCAGCGCCGACGAGGCCCTGCGCTGGGGGCTGATCAACGAGGTCGTCCCCGAGGGCGACTCGGTGCTCGACGCGGCGATCGCGCTGGCCGAGCGGATCACCGTCAACGCACCACTGGCGGTTCAGGCCAGTAAGCGGGTCGCCGCCGGCGCCGACGACGGTGCGATCACCGCCGAGAAGGACGCCTGGAAGCGGTCCAACCGGGAGATGCGTGTCGTCTTCGGTTCCGAGGACGCCATGGAGGGCCCGATGGCGTTCGCCCAGAAGCGCGCGCCGGTGTGGAAGGCCCGCTAGAGCCCCGATGGGAGTTAGGCGGCGGCCTTCGGTGTGGTCGTCTCGGCAGCCACTGACGGTGTCTCCGACGGCACCGCTGAGGTCGTCGGGGTGACCGATTCCGTCGGGCTGGCCGAGGCGGACGTCGTCGTCGGTCGAACTGGTGCTCGGCGTCGTCGAATCCGCCGCCTCAGCGGCCGGCGTCGGCGGCGTCAGCACCGTGTCGATCATGTAGATGTAGGCGCCGCGGGCGGTGTAGGCGCACGTGACCCGGTTGTCGTTGACCTTGATGTCGCCGCCCTTGCCGCTGACGACCACCGAACGACCGTCCTGCGTGGGCATCTTGCCCTGCACATCATTGGGCCCGAGGTAGCCCAGCACCATGTGGTAGAAGAGCGTCGGCAGCAGCACCGCGGGATCGGACTTCAGGGTCTCCACCGTGGCCGGGTCGAGCTTGGCGAAGGCTGCGTCGGTGGGCGCGAAGACCACGTACGGGCCGCCGTCGAGGACGCTGACGATGTTCACGTCCGGGTTGAGCTTGCCGGAGATGGCCGCACTGAAGGTGCTCAGATCGGGGTTGTTGGCGATGGCCTGCGATCCGGTCTGCAGTGCCATCGACTCGATCGAGCCGGCGCCGGTCGGCACCTCCTTGCGGTAGGCGTCACAGCCGGGGCCCTGAGGGTCGGGCACCTTGGTCGACGTCGGCACCGGGACCGAGGCGGTCGGAGCCGGGGGATCGACCGGGGTCGGCGTCGGTTCGGCGTAGGCCTGCACGGCGGTCGGAATCGCCACGGCGATGGCTGCGACGGCGGCGACGAGGCCGAAGTCTTCAGTACGAGTGGTCACGAGACGAGGAATCGTAGTCGCGGCCCGTTCCGTTACCCAAAACCGCGAGTTCGTACCATTGCCTCTCATGCCGCCGTCCCCTGCTCATCACCCTGCGCGGCCGTGCGCCCGAATTGCACCCGGAATCCTGGGTCGCCCCCAACGCCACCCTGATCGGGCAGGTGCGGCTCGCGGCGCGGGTCAGCGTCTGGTACTCGGTGACCCTTCGGGCCGAGGCCGAACCCATCGAAATCGGGGCGGGCACCAACGTCCAGGACGGTGTGACGATCCACGTCGACCCCGAATACCCGGTCAGCGTCGGCGCCGGGGTCAGCATCGGGCACAACGCGGTGCTGCACGGCTGCACCGTCGAGGACGGTGCGCTGATCGGCATGGGTGCGATCGTGCTCAACGGCGCGGTGATCGGAGCGGGCTCACTGGTGGCCGCCGGTGCGCTGATCCCGCAGGGTGTGGTGATCCCGCCGCGGTCGCTGGTGGCGGGAGTGCCCGGCCGCGTGCGCCGCGAACTCAGCGACGCCGAGATCGCCGGGAACCGCAACAACGCCGTCGTCTACGAGAGACTGATGGAACTTCACCGCGAAGCGCAGACGTAAGGCTTGTGTCACCCATGAGACCCGAAACTTTCGTACGGTAGTCCCGGTGCTGGAAGAGATCCGCGGGGCCGCTGTCCGAGAGGCTGTGCCGCATCAGGAATGGCCTTCGGTGGTACGCCGCCGCAAGGTCATTGTCTGCGTCGTCATGGTCGCCGGCGCTGTCCTGCTCGGGCTGTCACTGCGCATCAGGCCCGGCGATCCCTCGTTCTACTGGATCACAATCGCGCTGGCTGCCACCTGGGTGGCGGGAGCGTTCGCGTCCGGGCCGCTGCACCTGGGCTCGATCAAGTGGCACGGCCGCAACCAGCGCCCGGTGATCACCGGGGCCACGGTGGGACTGCTGCTCGGGGCGGCCTTCCTGGCCGGCGGTCTGGTGGCGCGCGAAATCCCGCCGGTGGCCGAACGGATCACCCGGGTGCTGCAATTCACCACCTTCGGTCCGCTGTGGATCATCGTGCTGATCGCGGTGGTCAACGGTGTCGCCGAGGAACTGTTCTTCCGCGGGGCGCTATACACCGCGCTCGGCAACTTTCATCCGGTCGCCATCTCGACTCTGCTGTATGTGATCTGCATTTGGGCCAGCGGCAATCCCATCCTGGGGTTCGCGGCATTGATCCTGGGAACGGTGTGCGCGCTGGAGCGGCGCGCCACCGGCGGTGTGCTGGCCCCGTTCCTCACACACCTGGTGTGGGGCTTGATCATGGTGCTGGCACTACCGCCGATCTTCGGGCTCTAGTCGACGTTCTAGTCGAAGAGCGGATCGAACGACGGCGCGCGGCCGCTCAGTTTGGTGGCCACCCACTGGTTGAAGGACACCCGTTGCTCATTGGCCTCAACCATGAGCTTGGCGTGTAGCGATCGCGACGTGCGCACCATGAAGCGTCCGCTGTAGAGGTGATCGGTGAGCGACTCGGGCGGATCGTCGTCCCATTCGGCGACCACCTGCGCGACGAGCATCTCCATGGCGGCCACCGCCTCGTGGGCGGTTTCGCCGGATGCGTACAGGCGGGGGAACTCGAGGCACTGCGCGGTGTACTGGGCTTCCTCCGGATTCCACTCGGCACGGTAGGTGTAGTTCGGCCTCATGGGAGATGATGATGGCCGCCCCAGGCCGTTTCCGCGTTCTGGAACCGATAAGCCTGTGCAGAACTTGATATCGCCGGTGATATCAAAACTCAGCGAGCATCAGTGCTTCCGGAGCGCTGGGTGTTCCGGGACAGCTAGGCGCCGCTGAACTGCGCCGGCCGCCGCTCCTGAAAGGCGCGGGTCCCTTCGGCGAAGTCCTTGGTGTGCAACAGGATCAGCTGACCCTCGGTCTCCCGCACGAGCGCCTCGTCGAGTTCGGTCAGCGTCGCGGCGTTGATGGCCTGCTTGGTCTTGCGCAGGGCGACCGCCGGCCCGCCGGCCAGCTGTGTCGATCACCGCGTCGACCGCGGCCTCGAGCTCGTCGGCCGGATGCACCGCACTGCACCAGCCCGTACTCGAACGCCTCGGTGGCCGGGATGCGTTCGGCCAGCAGGGCCATCCGCATCGCCCGGATGCGGCCGATCGCCGCGGCCACCAGAGCCGACGCGCCGCCGTCGGGCATCAGCCCGATCTTGGTGAACGCCAGCAGGAAAAACGCCTTCTCCGAGGCCAATGACGATGTCGCAGGCCAACGCCAGCGACACCCCGACGCCGGCGGCCGGCCCCTGCACGACCGCCACCACCGGCTTGGGCAGGTCCGACGATCGCGCGCACCGCGCGGTTGGCCGCGGCCAGCAACGTCGTCGATGTCGCCGAGGACGCCGGCCTGCGCCTGATCCTCGGCGCTGATGCCCGCACCCGAGCAGAACCCGCGCCCGGCCCCGCCGAGGCGCACCACCTCGCACGCGCGGGTCGCCGGCCGCCCGGTCGAGCGCGTCGGCCGAGCGTCTCGCAGCATCGCGGCGGTCAGCGAGTTGAGGCTGTCGGGCCGGTTGAACGTCACCGACAGCACGTCGTCGTCCAGCGAGACGGTCAAGGTCGGATCGATGCCGGTGTAGGTGCGTCAGTGCGAGGTGCCCGCTGGTCACGGTACAAAGTAGGCTATCTCGGCGGTCAATCGACTGGAAGGCGGTTGGCAATGGCTGGACCACTGCAGGGCTTGCGAGTCGTCGAACTGGCCGGCATCGGCCCCGGCCCGCACGCGGCGATGATCCTCGGCGACCTCGGCGCCGACGTGGTGCGCGTCGAGCGGCCCGGCAAGGCCGGGCCTCGGCGCCGACGCCGAGCAACGACTACCTGCTGCGCAACCGCCGCTCGGTGGCCGCCGACCTCAAGAGCCGACGAGGACCGCGAACTGGTCCTGACGCCTGATCGCCAAGGCCGACGTGCTCATCGAGGGCTTCCGCCCCGGCGTCACCGAACGGCTCGGCCTGGGCCCGGAGGACTGCGCCAAGGTCAACGAGCGACTGATCTACGCCCGGATGACCGGCTGGGGCCAGACCGGCCCGCGCAGCCAGCAGGCCGGCCACGACATCAACTACATCTCGCTCAACGGCGTGCTGCACGCCATCGGCCGGGTCAACGAGCGCCCGGTCCCGCCGCTGAACCTGGTCGGCGACTTCGGCGGCGGCTCGATGTTCCTGCTCGTCGGCATCCTCTCCGCGCTGTGGGAGCGGCGAGACGCTCCGGCAAGGGCCAGGTGATCGACGCCGCGATGGTCGACGGGTCCAGCGTGCTGGCGCAGATGATGTGGGCCTTCCGCGCACACGGGCATGTGGAGCGACGAGCGCGGCACCAACATGCTCGACACCGGCGCGCCCGTACTACGACACCTACGAGTGCGCCGACGGCCGCCACGTCGCGGTCGGCTCCATCGAGCCGCAGTTCTACGCCGAACTGCTCGACGAAGCTCGGCCTCGACCCCGCGGACGCTGCCCGGCCAGAACGACATCACCCGCTGGCCGGAGCTGCGGGCGATCCTCACCGAGACGTTCGCGCCAGCACGACCGCGACCACTGGGCCGAAGGTGTTCGCCGGCAGCGACGCCTGCGTCACCCCGGTGCTGTCCTTCGCCGAGGTCGAGACCGAACCGCACAACACCGAGCGCGACACCTTCTACAACGAGGACGACTCGCTGCTTCCCGATGCCGGCCCCGCGGTTCTCCCGCACCCAGCCCGGCAAGCCCACCCCGCCGCGGCGTGCCGGGCGCCGACACCGACGCCGTTCTCGCGACTGGGTCTGACGGTATAGTCCCAACCAACCAGTAGGTAGACGACATACGAAAGGAACGCAGTCAGTGGAGATCAAGGACGCGGTAGCCGTCGTCACCGGTGGGGCCTCGGGCCTGGGCCTGGCCACCACCAAGCGCCTGCTCGACGCCGGGGCGTCAGGTCGTCGTCCTCGACCTCCAGAGGGCGAGGACGTCGTCGCCGAACTCGGCGACCGGGCGCAGGTTCGTCGCCGGCCGACGTCACCGACGAGGAGGCCGTCGCCAAGGCGCTCGACCTCGCCGAGTCGCTCGGCCCGGTGCGCATCAACGTCAACTGCGCCGGCATCGGCAACGCCATCCAAGACGCTGGGCAAGGACGGGCCGTTCCCGCTGGACAGGTTCCCGCAAGGTCGTCAAGATCAACCTGATCGGCACCTTCAACGTGCTGCGCCTGGCTGCCGAGCGCATCGCCAAGACCGAGCCGATCGGCGAGCGAGCGCGGCGTCATCATCAACACCGCCTCGGTCGCGGCGTTCGACGGCCAGATCGGCCAGGCCGCCTACTCGGCGTCCAAGGGCGGCGTGGTCGGCATGACCCTGCCGATCGCCCGCGACCTGTCGCGCGAGCTGATCCGCGTGGTGCACCATCGCGCCCGGGCCTGTTCAAGACCCCGCTGCTGGGCTCGCTGCCCGAGGAGGCGCAGGCGTCGCTCGGCGCGCAGGTGCCGCACCCGTCGCGGCTGGGCGATCCCGACGAGTACGGCGCGCTGGCGGTGCACATCGTCGAGAACCCGATGCTCAACGGCGAGGTGATCCGCCTCGACGGCGCCATCCGGATGGCGCCGCGGTAGATGAGACGACATGACACTGACGACGAAGTTCACCGAGATCTTCGGCGTCGAGCACCCGATCGCCCAGGGCGGCATGCAGTGGGTCGGCCGCGCCGAACTCGTTGCGGCCGTGGCCAATGCGGGCGCGCTGGGCTTCCTCACCGCGCTGACCCAGCCGACGCCGGCCGATCTGGCCAAGCGAGATCGACAAGACCCGCGAGCTGACCGACAAGCCGTTCGGGGTGAACCTGACGATCCTGCCGGCGATCAACCCGCCGCCGTATGACGAGTACCGCCAGGTGATCGTCGACGCGCGGCATCAAGATCGTCGAGACCGCCGGCTCCAACCCGGCGCCGCACCTGCCGATGTTCCACGACAACGGCATCAAGGTGCTGCACAAGTGCACCTCGGTGCGCCACGCGCGTCAAGGCGCAGAGCCTGGGCGTCGACGGCATCAGCATCGACGGCTTCGAGTGCGCCGGTCATCCCGGGCGAGGACGACGTCCCGGGCCTGGTGCTGATCCCGGCGGCCGCCGAGAAGATCGAGATCCCGATGATCGCCTCCGGCGGTTTCGCCGACGCCCGCGGCCTGGTGGCGGCGCTGGCGCTGGGCGCCGACGGCATCAACATGGGCACGCGCTTCATGTGCACGGTGGAGTCCTGCATCCACCAGAACGTCAAGGAGGCGATCGTCGCCGGCGACGAGCGCGGCACCGAGCTGATCTTCCGCAGCCTGCACAACACCGCCCGGGTGGCCAGCAACGCGGTGTCCCGCGAGGTGGTGGAGATCCTCAAGGGCGGCGGCCAGTTCGACGACGTCAAGGATCTGGTGGCCGGGTCGCGCGGCCGCAAGGTCTTCGACGACGGCGACCTCGACGCCGGCATCTGGACCGTCGGCACCGTGATGGGCCTGATCAACGACATCCCGACCTGCGGTGAGCTGGTCAGCCGGATCGTCAGCGAGGCCGAGGAGATCATCACCGGCCGGCTGGCCGGCATGGTCGGCGGCCAGACGCAAAGGTGCCCGCCTGAGACCAGACGCGAAAGGCCCGCCGGAAACGGCGGGCACTCTGTACGTTGGCGCGTATCGACGCACGCGGCGTATGCGCGCCGTCGGCGCCGCAGGTCAGCTGGCGCTAGCGAGCAGGCGACGTCGTCGAACTGCTCGGAGGTGTCACCCTCGACCAGAACGTCGCCGTGATACAGGGCGTCGAAGTCAACTTTGATGACATCGGCACTGGTGTCGTCGATCCACATGACACTGAGCGTATGGGTCACCATTAAGGAATCATTGAGTCACGTTTCGGAAAATGGTGGCAATTCTTACCGCCGAGTCACGCGCTCCGCTGCGGTTTGACCCAGCTCACGGTCGCGTCACGTCAACGACTCGGCGTTATCGAACACGGGTTCGCTGAGACGGGGAAGGATGGGGCTGTGCTGCACAACATCGCCACCTGGCTCTTCGCTCGCCCGGCGGATCCTGGCGCGTCGCGGCCCTGCTCATGGTCGCCACCGCGATCTTCGGGATCCCGGTCGCCAAGCACCTGTCCGCCGGCGGATTCCAGGACCCCAGCTCGGAGTCGGCGCAGGCCGCGCGGCTGCTGCAGCGAGAAGTTCGGCCAGAGCGACCAGCAGCTGCTGATCACCGTCACCGACCCGGCCGGCGCCACCAGCGGCACGGCCCGCGCCGTCGGCACCGACATCGTCGACCAGCCTCGACGCCTCGCCGCACGTGCTGAGCGTCACCTCGCCGTGGACCTCGCCACCGGCGGCCGCCGCTGAGCTGCTCAGCACGGACGGCAAGACCGGTCTGATCGTCGCCACCATGGCCGGCGGCGAGAACAACGCCCAGAATTACGCCTCGGCACTGGCCGACGCAGGTGGTCGGCGACCGCGACGGCGTGACCATCCGGGCCGGCGGCACCGCGATGATCTACAAGCAGATCAACGAGCAGACCAAGCGCGACCTGCTGCGGATGGAGGCCATCGCGATCCCGCTGAGCTTCCTGGTGCTGGTCTGGGTGTTCGGCGGCCTGATCGCCGCTGCGCTGCCGATGGTCGTCGGCCTGATGGCGATCCTCGGGCGCGATGTCGGTGCTGCGGCTGATCACCTTCTTCACCGAGGTGTCGATCTTCGCGCTCAACATCACCACCGCGCTGGGGCTGGCGCTGGCCATCGACTACACGCTGCTGATCCTGAGCCGCTACCGCGACGAGACTCGCCGACGGCGCCGACCGCGAGGCCGCCCTGGTGCGCACCATGGCGCACCGCGGGGCGCACCGTGCTGTTCTCCGCGGTCACGGTGGCGCTGTCGCTGTCGGCGCTGGTGCTGTTCCCGATGTACTTCCTGAAGTCGTTCGCCTACGCCGGCATCGCCACGGTCGCGTTCGCCGCCGCGGCCGCCGTCGTCGTCACCCCCGCGGCGATCGTGGTGCTCGGCCACCGGCTGGACGCCCTCGACATCCGCCGGCTGGTGCGCCGGGTGCTGCGCCGGCCCGAACCGGTGCGCCAAGCCCGTCGAGCAGTCAGTTCTGGTACCGCTCGACGAAATTCGTCATGCGCCGGGCGATCCCGATCGGGCACGGCCATCGTCGCGCTGCTGCTGCTGCTCGGGGCGCCGTTCCTGCGCATCAAGTTCGGCAACCCCGACGACCGGGTGCTGCCGAAGACCGCGTCGGCCCACCAGGTCGGCGACCAGCTGCGCAACGACTTCGCCAGCGACCTCAACACCGGCGTGACCATCGTCATCCCCGACGCCGACGGTGTCGGCACCGGCCGAGTTGGACCGCTACGCCGCCGACCTGTCCCGGGTGCCCGACGTGTCGCTGGTGTCGGCTCCCGGCGGAACGTTCGTCGACGGCAACAGGGTCGGGCCCGCCGTCGGCGCCCGCCGGCGTCGCCGACGGCAGCGCCTTCCTGTCGGTCGCGCAGCACCGCGCCGCTGTTCTCCGAGGCCTCCAAGACGCAGCTCGACCGGCTGCACGCCGTGCGCCGAGCCGGCCGGCCGCGACGTGCTGATCGGCGGTGGCGCGCAGATCAACCGCGACATCGTCGCCGCCATCACCTCCCGGATGCCGTTGGTGCTGGCGCTGATCGGCGCTGATCACCTTCGTGCTGCTGTTCCTGCTCACCGGCAGCCTGGTGCTGCCGCTGAAGGCACTGGTGCTCAACGTGCTGTCGCTGTCGGCGGCGTTCGGCGCGCTGGTGTGGATCTTCCAGGACGGCCACCTCGGCGCGCTGGGCACGACACCGACCGGCACCCTGGAGGCCAACATCCCGGTGCTGATGTTCTGCGTCGCGTTCGGGCTGTCGATGGACTACGAGGTGTTCCTGCTCGCGCGGATCCGCGAGTACTGGCTCAGCTCCGCGCAGGACCCGGGCCGACAACGACGAGAGCGTGGCGCTGGGGCTGGCCCGCACCGGCCGGGTGGTCACCGCCGCCGCGCTGATCATGTCGATCGCCTTCGCCGCGCTGATCGCCGCCCAGGTGTCGTTCATGCGGATCTTCGGGCTCGGTCTGACGCTGGCCGTGCTGGTCGACGCCACGCTGGTCCGGATGGCGCTGCTGCCGGCGTTCATGCACGTGATGGGCCGGTGGAACTGGTGGGCGCCGCGCGCCGCTGGTCCGCCTGCACCAGCGGTTCGGGTTCAGCGAGGAGCCGCCGACCGGCGGACCCGCGGGCACCGAGCCGCTGGCTACAGTGGGGAAGTGACCGATGAAGCCGTGACGGCAAAGACCCTGGACCATCCGTTCTTCGCGCGGATGTGGACGGTGATGTCCGCCCACGAGACGCCCGCTGATGCGCCGACTGCGCACCGAGAACCTGGCCGGGCTGTCCGGCCGGGTGCTCGAGGTCGGTGCCGGCACCGGCACCAACTTCGCGTTCTACCCCGACACCGTCACCGAGGTCGTCGCACTGGAACCCGAGACCCGGCTGGCGCCCATGGCGCGGGAGGCGGCGCGGCGGCGCCGGTTCCGGTCACCGTGATCGAGTCCACCATCGAGGCCATGCCTGCCGGCCGAGCCGTTCGACGCCGTGGTGTGCTCGCTGGTGCTGTGCTCGGTCGATGATCCCGGATGACGTTCTGCGCCAACTGAATTCGGTGCTCAAGCCCGGTGGCGAGCTGCGCTACTTCGAGCACGTCGCCAGCCCGGGCTGGCGCGGGGCGGCTGCAGCGGGTCGCCGACGCGACGGTCTGGCCGCGGATCGCCGGCAACTGCCACACCCACCGCGACACCGAACGGGCGATCACCGCCGCGGGGTTCAGGTCGAGACCGCCCGCCACCAGATGACATTCCCGGCCTGGGTGCCGCTACCGGTGTCGGAGGTCGCCGTCGGGCCGGGCGGTGAAGCGGGGCTAGTCCCCGAGCAGTTCGGGCAGCCGCTGCAGCAGGCGTCGGCAGCGCCGTGCCGGCCGACTCCCGGATGGACAGCGGTCGCCGATTCCGACAACGGCGTGGGCTCGGGATTGACCTCGATCACCGATCGCGCCGCGGGCCAGCGCGACTTCGGGCAGCCCGGCGGCGGGGTAGACGATCCCCGAGGTGCCGACCACCACCACGCACGTCGGCGGTGGCCACCGCCTCGACCGCGGCCTGCCACGGCTCGTCGGGCAGCTGCTCGCCGAACCACACGATGCCCGGCCGGATCAGCCCGCCGCATTCGCAGTTCGGCGGCATCTTCTCCAGCTCCGGGTTCGGGCATGTCGGGCAGCGGTCCGTGGTAGCGGGATCCGCAGGTGTCGCACCAGAACTCGGAGAGGCTGCCGTGCAGGTGGTGCACCGGCCTGCTGCCGGCCCGCTCGTGCAGGTCGTCGACGTTCTGGGTGATCACGGTGACGTCGGCGTAGTCCTGCCAGGCCGCCACCGCGCGGTGGCCGTCGTTGGGTTGCACCGTCCTTGACCAGGTGGTGGCGCCACAGATACCAGGCCCACACCCGCTCGGGATGTGCTTTGCCAGCCGTCGGTGCTGGAGATCTCGTAGGGGTCGTACTTCGCCCACAGACCGGTCTCGTCGTCGCGGAACGTCGGCACCCCGCTCTCGGCGGAGATCCCCGCCCCGCTGAGCACCGCGATACGCACATCCACCAAGATAGCCGGTCTCGGCGATACTGAGCACGTGTCAGGAGTTGCGGGATTGGTTCGCCTCGATGCGCAGGCGGCGAAGCCGCTGTTCGACCAGTTGAGGACTCAGCGATCATCGACGCGCGTTCGGGACGGCCGGCTGCCGCCGGGCACCCGGCTGCCGACGGTGCGCGAGTTGGCCGGCGAGCTGGGCCTGGCGGTCAACACCGTGGCCCGCGCCTACCGCGAGCTGGAGACCGCCGGGCATCGTCGAAACCCGAGGCCGCTTCAGGGCACTTTCGTGGCCCGCGCCGATCCCGACCGACGCCGCGATGGCGGCCGCGGCGCGACGCCTACGCCGACGCCGCCCGAGCGCTGGGTCTGGGCAAGCCGCCGAGGCGCTGCGTTACCTCGACGCGCGCGTTCGGCTAGCTGAGCTGGCGTCAGCCGAACTCGAGCAGGGCGTAGACCCCGCGGAACGGTTCTGGCCGGCCCGAACCGCCAGATCGCGGGGAACACCTTCTCGAAGAAGAAGCCGCGCCCGGCCGGCATCGGAACGTCGTGGACGGCCCGCAGGCCGGGCATCGGTGTCGACCAGGCTGCGCGCAGTTGGTTGATCGACAGGCTGAACGGCATCGGCGGCACCCGGTAGTGCTTGGAGGCGCGCATGCCCTTGGGGGCCACCTTCTTGACGATCGTCGGCGGCAGGTCGAAGAACATCTGACCGCCGGGAAAACGCTTGGCGCACTGGCGGATCAGCTCCATCGCCTCGTCGGGCTGCAGGTACATCAGCAGGCCCTCGGCGGTGATGAACACACCGTCGTCTGCTGTCGATGCGGTCCATCCAGCTGTAGTCCAGCGCCGACTGCGCCGAGGTTGGTGATCCGCGGCGACGCCGGCAGCAGCCGCTCGCGCAGTTCGATCACCGGCGGCAGGTCGACCGACACCCAGCGGAACTGCGCGTCCGCGACCGCCTCGTCGAGGCGCCAGAAGCTGGTCTGGAAACCCTCGGCCAGCGCCACGACGGTGGCCTTCGGGTGGGTGCGCAGATAGTCGATGGTGCAGCCGTCGACGGCCAGCGAGCGCAGCGCCATCTCCTGGCCCTTGCGGCCGAACTTGGTCGAAGTCGACGTCGAAGGAGTCGCGCAGCTCGATGGCCATCGGGTCGTGCAGGATCGCGTCGGGCAGCGCGCCTGGTGCGCCCGGCCGTTCAGCGTCAGCAGGGCGGTCTCGGAGACGCCGGACAGGTCGCGCGCGCTGACTCGTGGATGGTTCATCGGCCCACAACCTACCGTCGCATGCGGCAGTAGGCTGATCGGTGTGATCCGCCAGGTGTTCGACGACAAGCTGCTGGCGCTGATCGCCGACAATTCGCTGGGCGTGCTGGCCACCATCAAACGCGACGGCCGCCCCCAGTTGTCCCACGTCACCTACCACTTCGATGCGCAGAAACTCACCGTCGAGGTGTCGATCACCGAGCCGCGTGCCAAGACGCGCAATCTGCGTCGCGACCCGCGGGCGTCGCTGCTGGTGAGCTCCGATGACGGATGGGCCTATGCCGTCGCCGAGGGCGACGCGGCGCTGACGCCGCCGGCCGCGGCGCCCGACGACGACACCGTCGAGGCCCTGGTGGCGCTGTACCGCAACATCGCCGGTGAACACCCCGATTGGGACGACTACCGCCGGGCGATGGTCGCCGAACGGCGGGTACTGCTGCGATTGCCGGTCACCCACCTGTACGGCATGCCACCCGGTCTGCGCTGAACCCGCTACCGTGTGGGCATGGCGCACCTCAGAGCCGGACCCGCAGGACGAGACCAAACGTAAGTTCCGTGAGGCGCTGGAACGCAAGAAGGCGAAGTCCGGCTCGCGGAGCCGAGCACCGCGACGGCGGATCGAAGCAGTCGCGCTCCCATGGGCCGCTGGAGAACCGCCGGGAGTTCCGCCGCAAGAGCGGCTAGTCGGCTAAGTGGTGAGTCGCCTTCTCGGCGCCCACGCCGGTCAGCGAGCGCACCTCCATCTCGGCGTTGAGATCCGGGTCGCCGGTGTCGCGGGACGTCAGCGTGCCGACGATGCCGAGGATGAACGCCAGCGGGATCGACACGATGCCCGGGTTGGACAGCGGGAACCAGTGCGAAGTCCGCGCCGGGCAGCATCGAGGTCTTCGCGCCGGACACCGCGGGGGAGAAGACGATCAGCACGATGCAGCTGATCAGCCCGCCGTACATGCTCCACAGCGCGCCGCGGGTGTTGAACCGCTTCCAGTACAGCGAGTAGACGATGGTCGGCAGGTTGGCCGAGGCCGCCACCGCGAACGCCAGTGCCACCAGGAACGCGACGTTCTGCCCGTTGGCCAGGATGCCCAGGCCGATCGCCAGGACGCCGAGCACCACCGCGGTGATGCGGGACACCCGCACCTGCTCGTCCTCGGTGACCTTGTGGCTCTTCAGCACGCTGGCGTAGACGTCGTGGGCGAACGACGCCGACGCGGTGATGGTCAGGCCGGCCACCACCGCCAGGATCGTCGCGAAGGCCACCGCCGAGATGACGCCGAGCAGGATCGTGCCACCGAGTTCGAAGGCCAGCAGCGGGGCGGCCGAGTTCTGCCCGCCCGGGGCCGCCAGGATCGTGTCCGGCCCGACCAGTGCCGCGGCGCCGTAGCCGAGGATCAGGGTGAACAGGTAGAAGGCGCCGATGAGGCCGATCGCCCAGACCACCGAACGGCGGGCTTCCTTGGCGGTGGGCACCGTGTAGAAGCGCATCAGCACGTGCGGCAGGCCGGCGGTGCCCAGCACCAGGGCGATACCCAGCGAGAGCAGGTTGATCTTCGAGGTCGTCGATGTCGCCGTACTGCGCACCCGGCGCCAGCACGTCGCGGCCGGAGACGCCCTTGGTGGTGGCCTGCGAGACCATCTCCTGCGCCGAGCCGAGGATGCTCGGAGATGTTCAGGCCGAACTTGGCCAGCACCAGCACGGTCATGAACGCCGCACCGGCGATCAGCAGCACGGCCTTGATGATCTGCACCCAGGTGGTGCCGTTCATGCCGCCGATCAGGACGTAGACGATCATCAGCACGCCGACGATGGCGATGACGATGGACTGGGCGACGCGGCTGTTGATGTCGAGCAGCAGGGCGACCAGTCCGCCGGCGCCGGCCATCTGGGCCAGCAGGTAGAACAGCGACACCGTCATCGTCGAGATGGCCGCGGCCAGTCGCACCGGCCGCTGCTTGAGCCGGAAGCTCAGCACGTCGGCCATGGTGAATTTGCCGGTGTTGCGCAGCAATTCGGCGACCAGCAGCAGTGCCACCAGCCAGGCCACCAGGAAGCCGATCGAGTAGAGGAAGCCGTCGTAGCCGTAGACGGCGATCGCGCCGGCGATGCCGAGGAAGCTGGCCGCCGACAGGTAGTCGCCGGCGATCGCGATGCCGTTCTGCCGGCCGGTGAACGCGTGGCCGCCGGTGAAGTACTCGGCGGCGTTGGTGTTGCGGCGGCTCGACCCGGATCACGATGACCAGCGTGATGATGACGAAGGCGACGAAGATGCCGATGTTGACGACCGGGTTGCCGAGCTGGTCCGGCGGCCAGGATCGTTGATGCGGTTCACTGCTCGGCCCAATGCATCTCGGCGCGGAGCGCTGCGGCCCGCGGGTCGAGTTCACGGTTGGCGAACCGGATGTAGAGACCGGTGATGAGGAACGTCGTCAGGAACTGGCCGAGGCCGAGCAGCAGGCCGACGTTGACGTTGCCCCACACCTTGGTGGCCATGAAGTCGTGGGCGAAGGCGCCGAGCAGCACGTAGCTGGCGTACCAGATGAGGAAGAACGCCGTCGTCGGGAAAGACGAAGCGGCGCAAGCGTGCTGCGCAGTTCCTGGAACTCCGGGCTGGCCTGGACTTCTAGGTAGTCGGTGCCACTGGGCGGCTTCGGCTGCTCGGTGTCGGTGGTGGACACGGCGCTGCTCCTCGTCTGATTCGGCTAATGCGTCGCTGACAGCGTAGGTACAACCGGCCACCTCCGCAGCGGGACGGACCTAATGCTCAAAGAGCCACCCGTGCAGGGCATGATCGGCGTGGCCTTCCGCCGCCGATGTAGCGCAGAAACTCAGGCCGATCGCGGTCCCCAGCACAGACAGGGTCGAGGCGACGACGAGGGCGAGTCGCTTGGTGCTGGGATTGGTGTGTTGCTTCGGCGGCGGGGCCGGCTTGGCCGGCGGGGGAAAGTCGGGATGACGGGGCCTCGGCGGCGCCGTCCGCTCCTGCCACTTCTCGCCGTCCCAATACCGGAACCCGCCGGACTGGTCCTCGCGGTCCCGCCGCGGATCCGTCATCGCTAACTCCGTCCGACACGCTGAACTTCGGGCCACATCACACGACACGCTGAACTTCGAGCCAAACCAAGCTGGGCGGCAACAGACTCATCGCCCGGCGGCAGTTTTAACATGTTGGATCTGTTCGGTCAACGGGTTAAATGGGGGAGTGACCACATCGCCGGCGAAGCTCTGTGTCGCCCAGGACCCGCAGGCCGATCAGCTCCTCGCCGAGGATCCGTTCGCCCTGCTGGTCGGGATGGCGTTGGATCAGCAGATTCCGATGGAAGTGGCCTTCGCCGGACCGAAGAAGATCGCCGAGCGCCTCGGTGGCCTGGATCCTCGCCTCATCGCCGACTACGACCCGGAGCAGTTCGCGGCGCTGTGCGCCCAAACGCCGGCGGTGCATCGGTTTCCGGGCTCCATGGCGAAGCGGATCCAGGATCTCGCCCGCGAGGTCGTCGAGACCTACGGCGGCGAGACCGCCGCACTGTGGACCTCTGGCGACCCCGACGGCGCCGAGGTGCTGCGTCGGTTGCGGGCGCTGCCCGGCTTCGGTGAGCAGAAGGCGAAGATCTTCCTGGCGCTACTCGGTAAGCAGTACGGGGTGACCCCGCGCGGGTGGCGGGCCGCTGCTGGCGACTACGGCAAAGCGGGTGCCCACATGTCCGTGGCCGACGTGGTGGACAAAGAGTCCCTCGATCAGGTGCGGGCGTACAAGAAGAAGATGAAAGCTGCTGCTAAGTCAACCAAGGAGAAGCGATGAAAACCCATCTCAACTGCCCGTGCGGCGAGGCTATCCGGGGCAAGGACGAAGACGAACTGGTCGAGTTGGCTCAGAAGCATCTGGCCGAGGCACACCCCGGCATGGAGTACGAGCGCGAACACATTCTGTTCATGGCCTTCTAGACCCCTACCGCGGTCTCGACATCCGCTAGATCCCGACTGCCGCCTCCACGTCGGACAATGCCCGCGCGGTCAGTGGGATCAGCGTCGCGATGTCCGGCACGACCTCGCGATCGGCGACGTACCCGACGCTGATCTGGTCGGCGTAGGAGCACATCGTCACGTTCAGGGCCATCCCGTCGTAGACCGTTGACACCGGATAGATCTCATCGACGTGGGCGCCGTTGAAGTACATCTGATCGCGGGGTCCGGGGACGTTCGACATCGGAATGTTGAAGCTGGGCGGCATGTCGGTGTCGAACGGCAGCAGCGGCAGCAGGATCGTCGGACCGATGGCCGGACCCATCGCCACCAGCATGGCTCCCGGACCCTGTTCGGCCACCTGATTCTTGAGCCCCGTCATCGCCTCGTGCACCAGGCGCAGGCGCTGACCGTCGTCGTCGACGTCGGTGGCCAGCGGGCACAGACCCATGCCGAACTGGTTGCCGTGACTGTCGGCGGCTGCGGCGTCGCGGGCACGGACCGTCACCGGGCAGATCGCCACCAGTGACCGCGGAGGCAACTCGTCGCGGTCTGCCAGCCAGCGCCGCAGCGCCGCGGAGACGACGGTCATCACCACGTCGTTGGCGGTGACGCCGGCGGCCTGCTGCACGGCTCGGATGCGGTCCCGCGGAAGGCTAGTGCCGGCGACCGCGCGGCGCGGACCCAACTTCGCGTTGAACCGGGTCTGCGGTGCGCTGAACGGTGCGACGACGCTTCGGCTCATCAGGCTGCCGACCGCGGTGCGCAGTTCGGTGCGGACCACCTTGCCGGTGAGTTCCACGCCCGCCGACGCCGCGGCGGCGATCCCGCGCAGCGCTGAGCGCACACCGGCGCGCTCCGGCTGCGGCGTCGTCTTGAGCGTCTTGATCGGCGTCTTGGCCGCGTAGAAGGGCGGCATGCCGCGCAGATCGGGGTCGGTGCTCAGCGATCCGGTGATCATCTGCAGGCCGGCCACCCCGTCGACGACGATGTGGTGCACCTTGATGTAGAAGGCGAACCGCCCATCGGGGAGGCCGTCGATCAGATACGCCATCCACAGCGGTGCCGAGCGGTCCAGCCGCAGGGCGTGTAGTTCGGAAACCAACTCCCACAGGGCCTCTGGGCCGCGCACCGGCCGCCACGGTGCGGCGCTGGACGTGGTGACGGATGTCCAACCGGCCGCCGGCGTCGGCGATGTCGCGCCACACCCACATGAATCCGGTGTCGATGCCGCGGTGCGGCACCCGGCGCAACCGCGGGTCGACGTCGACCGCCGCGGTCGCGGTCTGCTCGAAGAGTTCGGTCGACGTAGTTCGCAGGATCGCAGCCCGGCGGCGGGCGCAGGATCATCAATGCCGCGACATGCATTGGGCTGGAGATCAACTCAGCGGTGAGCATCAACGAGTCGAGCGGGTCCAGCAGGTCCATCGGCCATCCCAGGCTAGACCTGCGTGGCGGTCGAGTCACGGTACGACGGATGAGCCGATCGTCGGCATGAACGTGCACTGCTTGTCCAGCGGTGGTCACCTGACCGAAGATCGTCGACATGATGCTGCCCGGACCCGGTGTCGACGATGGCGGTCAGCGTCGTGGGCCCTGCCGGGTTGATCTCGGGGTTGGGCTTGAGCGTGGCGCTGCCGGACCGGCCGGTGGTCAGGTTGACCCAGGTGACGTTGAGCGGCAGCTTCTGCTCGGCGGCCGGGGCCGGGGTGCCGACCGCGGTGAACACGTAGGCGGTCTGGCCGGCGCCGGGCCCGGGTGTGGGGATCTTGGCCGGGCCGGCCACCGAGATCGCGGTCGCGATCACGTTGCCGCCGTCGTTCAGGCAGCCGTTGCTGATCGACGGGTACATGAAGTCCTGGGTGGGCGGGCTGCTCGGGTCGTACGGCGGGGCGGCCGCCGGAGCCGGCCCGGGTGCCGGCGCCGGGCCGGCGGCGGGCAGTGCGGCGGCAGCCGGCATCGGCCGGGGCGGACCGGGGAGCGGCCACCGGCGTGGGCACCTCGGGCATGACTTCGGCGCACCGGGCCGACGGCGTTGAGCCGGATCGATGCCGGTCGGGCAGATGCGCCTCCGCGCCGGGGACCGCGCCCGGCGCCGGGACGTGCTGCTGCAGCGGGATGGGCCCGTTTCCGGTACCCGGAGTCATCAGCGGCTGGTGCCGTGGGCCGGACCGGCCTGCTGCGACACCACGGCGGCGGGAGTCGCCGCCGGCATGGCGAGCGACGGGCCCGCGGCCCCGCCCTCCTGCACGAACTTGGTGACCGCCTGCGCCAGTGCCATCGAGCCCTCCGGCGTGGTGGCGTTGCCGGCCAACTGGGACGCCGCGGCCAGCAGCAGCTCCTGCGCCGACCCGGGAGTCCGCCGCCGCCTGCTGGATGACCGGGCTCAGGCTCTGCACCGCCTCGCAGGCCGGGCAGTTGACCCGGGTCCAGCGGGATGGTCGGGTCAGCCGCCGCGACCGGGCTCAGGCGGCCACGGTCACGGCGACGGTGGTCAGGCCGGCGGCCAGCTTGGCGATCTGCGCACGGTGCGCTCCCTCTATCGGTCGTGGGTCTTCAGGGGATCAGGGCGGGCGGTCAGCGACGGGGTATCAGGGCAGCGCGTTCAGCAGCGGCAGCGGCCGGCGCCGGCGCCACCGGGCGCGATCGGGCAGCAGCGGAACGGTGCTGACCGGCGGGGTCGTCAGCGGACCCGTCGGCGGACCCGTCACCGGAGCAGCCGCCGGCGCCGGGGTGATGCCGAGGGCGTCGCCGATCTGCACCGGCAGATCCGCCGGCGTCAGGTTGGCCAGGTTGGCCGGCACGCCGAGCTGGTTCAGCAGCGGAACCAGCGGTGCGAGCCAGGTGCCCGATCGGCAGCGCCGGCCGCCGGGTCGGCCGGGACCGGCGCGGTAGCGGGAGCACCCGCGATCGGGCGACACCGGCAGGGTCGTCGGGGCCGGTCCGCCGATCATGCGACGATGCGCCGTTGAGGGCGGTGGCCGCGGTCTGCAGCACCGCGCCCATGCTGGCCGGGTTGGTGGCGAACTCGCTGAATCATGCTCAGCGCGGGCACACCGGGCACGGCGGGCGGGACGGCCGGGTCGGCGGCGGCCGACGGGCTCAGCGCGAGCGCGGCCGGCGACCCGAGGCCGGCAGCGGCAATCGCGTTGGCGGCGAACAACTTTGCGAAACGTGACATGTGTCATCCACTCCCTTGATTGCAGGTCCTGCACCCCGAAGGTAGGCCAGTTGCTGGAGTTACTCAAGTGACACGTGTGGCGTTTATTCAACCGTTACGGGAGCGATGCGCGACTGAGTTCGAACTCGTGCCACCTCGGCCGGCGCTCCGGCGGCATTAGAGTCGCGCCATGGTCCACCGCCGCGGCCGGCCGGCTATCCGAGCGGATCGCTTCGGCTGGCGCCGGTGCTGCTGGCGCGCAGCGTCGCCGCCCGGCTGGCGTGGACCTACCTGGTGCCCAACGGCGCGAACTTCGTCGACCTGCACGTCTACCTCGGCGGCGCGGCGGCCCTCGATCACCCCGGCACGCTGTACTCCTACGTCTACGCCGACCAGACCCCGGACTTCCCGCTGCCGTTCACCTATCCGCCGTTCGCGGCGCTGGTGTTCTATCCGCTGACCCTGCTGCCGTTCGGCGTGGTGGCGCTTCTGCTGGCAGCTCGGCATCATCGCCGCGCTCTACGGCGTGGTGCGGCTCAGCCAGCGGCTGCTCGGCGTGCCCGCCGGCGAGCGGCCACCGGCAGGCGATGCTGTGGACCGCGGTCGGCGATCTGGACCGAGCCGCTGCGCAGCACCTTCGACTACGGCCAGGTCAACGTCATCCTGGTGCTGGCGGTGCTCTCCGCGGTCTACAGCACCCGATGGTGGGTGTCGGGTCTGCTGGTCGGGCTGGCCGCCGGCGTGAAGCTGACCCCGGCGATCACCGGGCTGTACTTCCTCGGCATGCGGCGCTGGGGTACGGCGGTCTTCTCGGCGGTGGTCTTCGCCGGCCACCGTCGGCGCTGTCGGTCGCGGTGATCGGTCAGCAGGCCCGCTACTACTTCACCGACCTGCTCGGCGACGCCAGCCGGGTCGGCCCGATCGGCACGTCGTTCAACCAGTCCTGGCGCGGCGGGATCTCGCGGATCCTCGGCCACGACGCCGGCTACGGCCCGCTGGTGCTGGCGCGGGATCGCGGTGACGCGCGGTGCTGGCGCGTGCTGGCCTGGCGGGCTGGGCTCGGCGGGCGAGACCGGCTGGGCTCGCTGCTGGTCGTCCAACTGTTCGGGCTGCTGATCTCACCGATCTCCTGGACCCATCACTGGGTGTGGTTGCGTGCCGTTGATGATCTGGCTGCTCCACGGACCCTGGCGGCAGCGGCCGCGGTGCGCGGCTGCTGGGCTGGGGCTGGCTGGCGCTGACGCTCGTCGGCGTGCCGTGGCTGCTGAGCTTCGCCCAGCCGACGATCTGGCAGATCGGCCGGCCGTGGTACCTGGCCTGGGCCGGGCTGGTCTACATCGTGGCGACGCTGGCGACGCTGGGCTGGATCGCCGCTAGCGGTCGCCGAGACAGTCCGCGTCGATCTCGCGAGCCATCTGCACATCCTTGTCGGTGATGCCACCCTCGGAGTGCGTGACGAGCGCGAATGTCACTGTGCGCCAACGGATGTCGATATCGGGATGATGGTCGGCGCGCTCGGCGAGCTCGCGCGACCCGGCGCACGCCGTCGATGCCGTCGAGGAACGACCCGAACGTCACCGACCGGCGCAGCGCTCCATCTGAGCGCGCCCAGCCGTCGAGGGTCCGGGCCGCGGCGTCCACTTCGTCATCGCTGAACACAGCCATACCCTCGACGGTATACCGTCACACGCCATGGCCCCCCAGGTCGTCGTCGCCGGTGCGCTGATCCGCGGCTCGGCGCTGCTGCTGGCCCAGCGTCAACGCCCGCCGGAACTGGCCGGGCTGTGGGAACTGCCGGGCGGCAAGGTCGCGCCGGGGGAGACCGAGGCCGACGGCGCTGGCGCGCGAACTGCGCGAGGAACTGGGGATCGACGTGGTCGTCGGCGAGCGCCTGGGCGCTGACGTCGCCGTCGGTGAGGCGATCGTGCTGCGCGCCTACCGCGGTCACCCAGATCGGCGGCACGCTGCACCACCACGACCACGGTGCGCTGCGCTGGGTCGAGGCGCGGCGAACTCGGCGACGTGGACTGGGTGCCCGCCGACCGGGCGTGGGTTCCTGACCTGCGGGAGCACTTGGACACGCAGATCTAGCGAAGTGCGTTTCGCGTCAATAAGATCGTTTTATGAGCAGCCGGCCCGATATCGATCTCACCGATGGGCAGTTCTACGCAGCCGGTGGTGCCCGCGACGCCTATCGGTGGATGCGTGAGCACGAGCCGGTGTTCCGTGACCGCAACGGACTCGCAGCCATCGCCACCCACCGTGCGGTGATCGACGCCGAACGCACCCCAGAGTTGTTCTCCAACGCCGGCGGTATCCGTCCGACGAGTCCGGTATTGCCCTACATGATCGATATGGACGACCCCGCGCACCTCTCGCGGCGCAAACTGGTCAACGCCGGGTTCACCCGAAAGGGAGTCCGCGACCGTGCGGAATCCATTGGCGCCCTGTGCGACACACTGATCGACGCGGTGTGTGAGCGCGGCGAGTGCGATTTCGTCCGCGATCTCGCCGCGCCGCTTCCGATGGCCGTGATCGGCGACATGCTGGGCGTCGCCCCGCACGACCGCGCGACCCTGCTGGCCTGGAGCGACGACATGGTGGTTGCCCTCAGTTCGTCGGCATCGGAATCCGCGCGGGCCGCAGCGGTGGAGTCTCTGACCGGCCTACAAGGCGTTCATGGATGACCTCATCGCAGCACGACGCCGAGATCCGGCCGACGACCTGGTCAGCATTCTGATCACCGCCGAGGTCGACGGGGAAAGGCTGACCGACGATCAGATCATCTACGAGACGCTGCTGATCCTCATCGGCGGCGACGAAACGACCCGTCACACCCTCTCCGGCGGCACCGAACAACTCCTGCGTCACCCGGATCAGTGGGCGGCATTGAGGGCCGACCCCGCGCGCATGGACGACGCGGTCGAGGAGATGCTGCGCTGGACCGCCCCGATCAAGAACATGTGCCGCACGCTCACCGCGGACGCAGACTTTCACGGGACCGCACTGCGAGAGGGCGAGAAGGTCCTGCTGTTGTTCGAATCGGCCAACTTCGACGAGTCGGTCTTCGACGACCCCGAGCTCTTCCGGATCGGCCGAAAACCCAATAATCACGTCACCTTCGGCTTCGGCACCCACTTCTGCCTCGGCAACCAGCTTGCCCGCCTCGAGATCGCCACCATGACCGGGCGAGTGCTGGAGCGGATGCCCGATATGCGTCTCACCGACGGTGCCGACCTGCCTCTGCGGCCCGCCAACTTCGTCTCCGGACTCGAGCAGATGCCGGTGGTATTCAGCCCCATCGCCCCGGTGGGGCCGTAGCGCGTTTTCGCAAACCGGCTCCCACACTGAGACAATCCTCGGCGTGCCCACCCCGGATTTTCGCAATGTCGCCATCGTCGCGCACGTCGACCACGGCAAGACCACCCTGGTCGACGCCATGCTGCGGCAGTCCGGCGCGCTGACGCCACCGCGGCGACGACGCCGTCGAGCGCCTGATGGACTCCGGTGACCTGGAGAAGGAAAAGGGCATCACCATCCTGGCCAAGAACACCGCCGTGCACCGGCATCAACCCCGACGGCAGCATGACGGTGATCAACGTCATCGACACCCCGGGCCACGCCGACTTCGGTGGCGAGGTGGAGCGCGGCCTGTCCATGGTCGACGGCGTGCTGCTGCTGGTCGACGCCTCCGAGGGCCCGCTGCCGCAGACCCGCTTCGTGCTGCGCAAGGCGCTGTCCGCGCACCTGCCGGTGATCCTGGTGGTCAACAAGACCGACCGGCCCGACGCCCGGATCGCCGAGGTCGTCTCCGAGAGCCACGACCTGCTGCTCGACGTCGCCTCCGACCTCGACGAGGAGGCCCAGAAGGCCGCCGAGGACGCGCTCGGACTGCCGACGCTGTACGCCTCCGGCCGCGCCGGCATCGCCAGCACCATCGAACCGGCCAACGGCGAGAACCCCGACGGGGAGAACCTCGACCCGCTGTTCGACGTGCTGCTCGAGCACATCCCGCCGCCGCAGGGCGACCCGGAGGCGCCGCTGCAGGCGCTGGTCACCAACCTCGACGCGTCGGCGTTCCTGGGCCGGCTGGCGCTGATCCGGATCTACAAGGGCCGGATCCGCAAGGGCCAGCAGGTGGCCTGGATGCGCGAGGTCGACGGCCATCCGGTCATCACCAACGCCAAGATCACCGAACTGCTGGTCACCGAGGGCGTCGAGCGCGACCCGACCGACGAGGCCGTCGCCGGTGACATCGTCGCCGTCGCGGGCATGCCCGAGATCATGATCGGCGACACCCTCGCCGACCCCGACCACGCGCACGCGCTGCCGCGCATCACCGTCGACGAGCCGGCCATCTCGGTGACCATCGGCACCAACACCTCGCCGCTGGCCGGCAAGGTCTCCGGCCACAAGCTGACCGCCCGCATGGTCAAGTCCCGGCTGGACAGCGAACTGGTCGGCAACGTGTCGATCAAGGTCGTCGACATCGGCCGCCCCGACGCCTGGGAGGTGCAGGGCCGTGGCGAGCTGGCGCTGGCCGTGCTCGTCGAGCAGATGCGCCGCGAGGGCTTCGAGCTGACCGTCGGCAAGCCGCAGGTGGTCACCCGCACCATCGACGGCAAGCTGCACGAGCCGTTCGAGGCGATGACCATCGACTGCCCGGAGGAGTTCGTCGGCGCGGTCACCCAGCTGATGGCCGCCCGCAAGGGCCGGATGGAGGAGATGGCCAACCACGCCGCCGGGTGGGTGCGGATGGACTTCATCGTGCCCAGCCGCGGGCTGATCGGCTTCCGCACCGACTTCCTGACCCTGACCCGCGGCACCGGCATCGCCAACGCGGTGTTCGACGGCTACCGGCCGTGGGCCGGGGAGATCCGGGCCCGGCACACCGGCTCGCTGGTCTCGCGACCGCACCGGTTCGGTGACGCCGTTCGCGATGATCCAGCTCGCCGACCGCGGCCAGTTCTTCGTCGAACCCGGCGACGACACCTACGAGGGCCAGGTCGTCGGCATCAACCCGCGCGCCGAGGACCTCGACGTCAACGTCACCCGGGAGAAGAAGCTGACCAACATGCGGTCAGTCGACCGCCGACGTGATGGAGACGCTGGCCCGTCCGCTGGAACTGGGTCTCGAACAGGCCATGGAGTTCTGCGCCGAGGACGAGTGCGTCGAGGTCACCCCGGAGATCGTCCGGGTCCGCAAGGTCGAACTCGACGCCACCACCCGCGGCCCGCAACCGCTCGCGCGCCAAAGCGGTCAGAAGGCGTGACCGCCGCGCCGGCGCTCGGGCGGCCGATACCCTGAGGGGCGTGCCGACGACCGACCGCGCAGGCTCGGCGATCCGCCGCTGTGCTGTCTGTCGGTGCTGCTGGCGGCGGCGTGCACCGTCGACCCGCCGCCGGCGCCGCAGAGCACCGAGACCTCGCAGTCGTCGCGCCCCGCCGCCGAAGGCGACGCAGATCATCATGGCGATCGACTCGATCGGCGCCGGCTTCAACCCGCACCTGCTGTCCGATCAGTCGCCGGTGAACGCCGCGATCAGCGCGCTGGTGCTGCCGAGTTCGTTCCGGCCGGTCCCCGATCCGGCGACGCCGACCGGGTCGCGCTGGGAGATGGACCCGACGCTGCTGGTGTCCGCGGAGGTCACCAGCGAGGACCCGTTCACCGTCACCTACAAGATCCGGCCCGAGGCGGCGTGGACCGACAACGCGCCGATCGCCGCCGACGACTTCTGGTACCTGTGGCGCCAGATGGTCAGCCAGCCCGGGGTCGTCGACCCGGCCGGCTACGACCTGATCACCGGCGTGCAGTCCGTCGACGGCGGCAAGACCGCGGTCGTGACGTTCTCCCAGCCCTACCCGGCGTGGCGGGAATTGTTCAACGACCTGCTGCCCGCCCACATCGTCAAGGACGTGCCCGGCGGTTTCCCGGCCGGACTGGCGCGGGCGCTGCCGGTGACCGGCGGCCAGTTCCGGGTGGACACCATCGATCCGCAGCGCGACGAGATCCTGCTGGCGCGCAACGACCGGTTCTGGGGTGCGCCGGCCGAAGCCGGACCAGATCCTGTTCCGCCGCGGCGGGGCGCCGGCGGCGCTGGCCGACTCGATCCGCAACGGCGACACCCAGGTGGCCCAGGTGCACGGCGGCGCGGCCGCCTTCGCTCAGCTCGTCGGCGATCCCGGACGTGCGGACCGGCCGGATCGATCACGCCGCGGGTCATGCAGCTGACGCTGCGCGCCCAGCAGCCCGAAGCTGTCGGATCCCCATGTGCGCAAAGCGATTCTGGGACTGCTCGACGTCGATCTGCTGGCCGCGGTCGGTGCCGGCAGCGACAACACCGTCACGCTGGCTCAGGCGCAGGTGCGCGCTCCCAGCGATCCCGGTTACGTGCCGACCGCGCCGCCGCCGCTGGGCACGGAACGGGCGCTGGAGTTGTTCACCGAAGCCGGCTTATCAGGTGGACCGCACCGCGGCCGAGTCGCCGGTGCCGCCGCCGCCGACCGGCTCGGCGACCGCGCCGCCGGAGGCGACCCGCGGCCGCATCAGCCAGCGACGGCGAGACGCTGTCGCTGGTGATCGGGGTGGCCGCCAACGATCCGACCTCGGTCGCGGTCGCCAACACCGCCGCCGACCAGTTGCGCAGCGTCGGTATCGCCGCGACGGTGCTGGCGCTGGAACCGCCGGTGCTGTACGGCGACGGCGCTGGTCGAACAATCGCGTCGACGCGATCGTCGGCTGGCACGCGGCCGGCGGCGATCTCGCCACCGCGCTGGCATCCCGTTACGGCTGCCCCGCGCTGGAGGCCGCCCCGGTGCCGACCGTCCCGCCGGCGCCGGCCCCGACGCGCCGCCTGCCGCCGGCGGCCGGCGGCCGAACACCGGCCACCACGCCGCCGGCCCGCCCGAGGCCGCCCCGCTGGTGCAGGCGCCGTCGAACCTCACCGGCATCTGCGACCGCAGCATCCAGCCGAGCATCGACGCGGCCCTCGACGGCTCGCGCGAACATCGACGACGTCATCGCCGCGGTCGAGCCGCGGCTGTGGAACATGTCGACGGTGCTGCCGATCCTGCAGGACACCACGATCGTCGCCGCCGGCCCGAGCGTGCAGAACGTCAGCCTCACCGGCGCCGTGCCGGTCGGCATCGTCGGCGACGCCGGTAACTGGGTGAAGACGCCGCAATGACCGGACCGCCGACCCCGCCACGGCTGCTGTTCGTCCACGCCCACCCCGATGACGAGACGATCAATGACGGTGTGACCATCGCGCGATACGCCGCCGCCGGCGCCGAGGTGACCGTGCTGACGTGCACCCTGGGTGAGGAGGGCGAGGTCATCGGCGAACGATGGGCCCAACTCGGGGTCGACGCCGCCGATCAACTCGGCGGCTACCGCATCGGCGAACTCACCGCCGCGCTGAACCATCTCGGGGTCGCCCAGCCGCGGTTCCTCGGTGGCGCCGGCCGGTGGCGCGACTCCGGCATGCCCGGAACGCCCTCGCGCCGGCGGACCGCGTTCGTCGCCGCCGACGCGTCCGCCGTCGAGCAGATGGCCGACGTCATCGCCGAACTGCGTCCCCACGTCGTGGTGACCTACGACCCCGGCGGGGGATACGGCCACCCCGATCACATCCAGGCCCACCGCGTCACCGTCGAGGCACTCGCCGCCGCCGCCGGGCGCTGGCGGGTGCCGAAGTTCTACTGGACCGTCGCCTCGTCGCAGGCGTTCTGGGCGGCGATCGACGCCATGGAGCCCGGCGACGTCCTGGCGGACTGGATCCGGCCGCCGGAGGGCCCCGTCGGATTTGCCGACGAGCAGATCACCGCGGTCATCGACGCACCGGAACACCTGCCCGCCAAGCTCGCAGCCATCGAGGCACACGCCACCCAGATGACGCTGGGGCCGACCGGTCGGGCGTTCACGCTGTCCAACAAGATGATCCTGCCGGTGCTGGGGCAGGAGCACTACGTGCTGGCCCACGGCGACCCCGGGTCCCGCGACGACCGCGGCTGGGAGACCGACCTGTTAGCCGGTCTCGACCTGCAGTGAGCAGGGATTTGCCGGCCGGGTGGTATTTTTTGCGGTCGTGAGTGGCCGCCCGACGATCTGTCTGAACATGATCGTCAAGAATGAGTCCCACATCGTCCATGAGCTGATCGATTCCGTCGCCGCCCACATCGATTACTGGGTCGTGGTGGACACCGGTTCGACCGACGGCACGCAGGACATCATCCGCAACCACATGGAGCGCCTCGGCATCCCCGGTGAACTTCATGAGCGGCCATGGCGGGATTTCGGGCACAACCGCTCCGAGGCGATCGCGCTGGCGCAGGGGCACTGTGACTACATCTGGGTGATGGACGCCGACGACATGCTGGTCGGCAGCCCCGACTTCAGCCGGTTGACCACCGACGGTTACACCATGCGCATCGACGACGGCGTCGTCTACTGGCGGCCTCAGTTATTCCGTAACGGGGTGCCCTGGCGCTACGCCGGTGTGCTGCACGAGCTTGCCGTGTGCGACACCCCGCACACTCTCGCCCAGCTCGAGGGGGACTACCGCGTGCTGTCGCGCCGCATCGGCGGCCGCAACCTCGACCCCGACAAGTACCTGCGCGACGCGGAGGTTCTGCTCGCCGAGCACCACCGCCACCCCGATGATGCGCGCACGGTCTTCTACCTGGCGCAGAGTTACTTCTGCTACGGCGATTGGGCCAACTCCAAGAAGTGGGACTCGCGGCGCGCTGAGATGGGCGGCTGGGAAGAAGAGGTCTACTACTCGATGTACCGGGTGGGTGAGGCGATGGCCAAACTCGGTGAGCCGTGGCCGGAGGTGCAGGACGCCTACCTCCGAGCCTGGAACTACCGGCCTACCCGGGCCGAAGCGCTCTACGCGCTGGCCCGGCACTGCCGGACCGCACAGAAGTACCCGCTCGGGCACCTGTTCGCCGCACGTGCCGCGGAGTTGCCGCCGACCGATGACGTCCTCTTCGTCAACGCCGAGGTGCAGGCCTGGCGGGCCCGCGATGAGCAGGCGGTGTGTGCCTCCTGGATCGGCAAACCCGCGGAGGCCTTCGCCATCTCGCGCGATCTGGTGGCCCGCGACGATCTGCTCGAAGATGACCGGCAACGCATCGAGGCCAACCGCGACCTGATGGTGCCGCCCCTGCTGGCGGCGGCGGTGACCTACCCAGCCGATATTCCGCGACCGCGGCGAGACGGGCCGGCGAACGTGACACTCAGCCTGGTGGCGGGGCCGGACAGAACCGACGTCGAGCACCTGCTGAACTCGTTCATCCGCTGCTGCACCGACGCCGATCGCATTGACCGCTTCCTGGTGCTCGACGCAGGCCTGTCCGAGGCGGACCGTTCGGTGCTGACAGCGCTCTACCCCTTCCTCGAATTCGCCCCCGAACCGGCCGACGACGACCCGGGCAGCCGGTTGCGCCAAGTCCGCCAGTACGTCTCCGGGCGTTACTGGATACACCTGTGGCAAGGCTGGCGGTTCTTCGCGCCCGAGCGCTACGTCACCCGGTTGATCGGGGTGCTCGATGCCGAACCACAGGTCTTCCAGGTGGGCGTCAACTTCGCCGATGCCGCCGGACTCATGGGCCGCTGCGCTCAGGAGAGCCAGGTGCGCCGCGCCCGGGGCGTGGGGCGATACGTGCTGACCAGCGAGGTGATCAACGGACCGTCGATGTTCGAGGTCGGGCGCTGCGACTACGCTCTCAACGCCTGGAAGCCCGGCGACGCCCTGCATACCGCGACCCTCGACGAGGTGCTGTGCGTCGCCGAGCGTTCATAGATTTAGCCCGATAAAGGGGTTTAGCCCCGTAAAGGAGTAGCGCGAGATGACCGAACCGAATCCGAACACCCCGGATACCAAACCGGCGTTCAGCATGGACAACTACATGAAGCCCAACCGGTTCCCGGCCTGGATCGCCCCGGCGGCGCTGCTGCTCGGCGTGGTCGGCACCGTGCTGTCGCTGTGGGCGATCAAGAGCGCCTCAGACAACGCCCCCGGCGTGAAACTCACCGGCGACAGCAAGGCGCGGGTGTGCTCGGCCTTCACCAGCGTGTCCAAGGCGGTCAAGCTGCAGACCAATGGTGGTCCCGAGCCACTGCCCGAGCCCCTGGCCGCCACCAACGCCCGGCAGGCACTGCTGGCCGGCGGCGACTACCTGCTGGCCCAGGTCGACGCCAAGACGCCGAAGGAACTCGCCGACGCGGTCACCGCTTTCGCCACCGACATCCAGACCCTGGGCATGAACTATCTCGGCGGTGCGGTGTCCACTGATGCCAGCCAGAAGGATCTGATCGCGCGGGCTGACACAGGACTGAACTCAGTCGCCGACCTCTGCAAGTGAGGCGCGTGACGGCCGCGCCGGCCACATCGTCCTGGCGCTGCTCGCCCTAGACGGTGTGCTCTGCGGGCTCGCCGGTGCGCTGCTGCTGCCGTCCTACATCGGAGCGATCCCGCTTCCGGTCAGCGCGCTGCTGAGCGGGTTGCTCAATGTCGCCCTGGTGTGGGCCGCCGGACAGTGCACCACATCCACACGCCTTGCGGCGCTGCCGCTGTGGACTTGGCTGGCGACCGTCGCGGCACTGACCCTCGGCGGCCCAGGCGGCGATGTGGTGTTCGGCGGCCCCGGGGTGATGGCCTACTCGGTGCTCATTCTGCTGATCGCCGGCGGGCTGCCGCCGGCACTGATGCTGAGCCGGATGCGGCGCCTAGCCGAGTACACCTAGCGGGCTGAACGCGCCGCCGACTTCGCAGCGGCCTTGCCGGTGGACGTCGGCTCCGATCCGCGATCGGCGGTGGTCTCCACCGGCGCAGTCGGTTCCGCTGATTCGGCGCTCTGCGCAGCGGCCGGGGCGGCCGGGGCTGCCGCCGATTCAGCCGGGGCTACCGCCGATTCAGCCGGGGCTACCGCCGATTCAGCCGGGGCTGCTGCCGATTCGGCCCGAGTTGCGGCGCGCACGCTGGACGCCTTGGCGGATCGTGGTGCTGCCACCGCCGTCGCCAGTGTCTCCACTGGTGCGGCGGTCTCGGATTCCACGATCTCCGCCGTAGTGGTCGCGGCCGCGCCCGCAACCGCGGCCGTCCGGCCCACGGATTGGGCGGGCGCGCTGACACTGGCCGCCCCGAACGGTGGGATCGGCGGGAACGGCGGCAGCGGGGGCAGCGGGATCAGTGAACCGATCCAGGCGATCCCGAAGAAGATGAAGTTGTCGATCGCTTCCTGGACGCCGAGCGCCAGCGTGGGCCCGATCTCCGCGAATTGCCCGTCGAGCAGGTAGGCGAAGCTGTACACGCCGGCCTGCACGAGCGGCTCGATGCTGAAGTACGCCAGGTCGATCGCCGGTGCGATCCACCACAGTCCCGGCACGAAGCTCAGCGCGTAGTCGGCCAGTTCGAAACCGTAGGCGACCCACGGCTCGGCGAAGTCGTAGGCGTTGATGATTGCGGTGCTGATCGGATTGACCGTGACGGCCGACGCCTCGGCCGGGTTGCTGCAGCACAGCGACGGCGCATACTCGGTGATGGCGGCAACGTTGACCGGCTCGAGCAGGGGTGTCACGGCAGCGCGGAGCGCGACGGCGGGGGACACCGTCATCGCCGACGTCACAGCTGTTGGCGTCGGTACCACCGCGACCGCGGCCACCGAGGCGGCGCAGGCACCGGCCGCGAGCAGGGATCGCATAGACGCCACCGGGTAGCCGGTCATCGCACACCTCATTCGTTTGCTGGTAAGCCGTCGTGAGTGTACTAGGCAACGGGCGGCAGATGCGAGGCCGCTGCGCCGGGGGTCGCGGGCTAACCTTGGGGCATGCCGATCTCCGCAACAGCGCTGCGGCGCGTGTTGCGCCGGGCGCGGGACGGAGTGGGCCTCAACATCGATGAGGCCGCCATCGCCCTCACCGCCCGCGGCGATGATCTGACCGACCTGTGCGCCAGCGCCGCCCGGGTCCGTGATGCCGGGCTGACCTCCGCCGGCCGCCGCGGACCCAGTGGACGGCTGCCGGTGACGTACTCGCGCAAGGTGTTCATTCCCGTCACCCACCTCTGCCGCGACACCTGCCACTACTGCACCTTCGTGACCGTGCCCGGAAAGTTGCGGGCCCAGGGCAAGGGCATGTACCTGGAACCGGACCAGATCGTCGGCATCGCGCGCAGCGGCGCCGAACTGGGTTGCAAGGAAGCCCTTTTCACCCTCGGTGATCGGCCGGAGGTGCGCTGGCCGGAGGCCCGGCAGTGGCTCGATGAGCGCGGCTACGACTCCACGCTGGACTACGTGCGGGCGATGGCGATCCGGGTGCTGGAGGAGACCGGCCTGCTGCCGCATCTGAACCCCGGGGTGATGAGCTGGACAGAGATGTCGCGCCTCAAGCCGGTGGCCCCGTCCATGGGCATGATGCTGGAGACCACATCGCGGCGGCTTTTCGAAACCAAGGGCCTGGCCCACTATGGAAGCCCCGACAAGGACCCGGCGGTGCGGATTCGCACCCTGACCGACGCCGGGCGGCTGTCCATCCCCTTCACCACCGGCCTGCTGGTGGGCATCGGTGAGAACTTGGCCGAACGGGCCGACACCCTGCATGCGATCCGGCGACTGCACAAAGAGTTCGGCCACATCCAGGAAGTGATCGTGCAGAACTTCCGGGCCAAGGATCGCACCGCCATGGCCGATACCCCGGACGCCGATCTGGACGACTTCGTCGCCAGCATCGCCGTCGCGCGGCTGGTGCTGGGCCCCGACATGCGCATCCAGGCGCCACCCAATCTGGTGTCGCCGGGTGAATGCCTGGCTCTGCTGGGCGCCGGCGTGGACGACTGGGGCGGGGTGTCGCCGCTGACCCCCGATCACGTCAACCCCGAACGGCCGTGGCCGGCGCTCGAAGACCTGTCGGCGATCACCGCCGAGGCGGGTTTCGATCTGGTGCAACGGCTCACCGCCCAACCGCGGTACGTCACCGCCGGGGCAGCATGGATCGACCCGCGGGTGGCCGCTCACGTCGCCGCGCTGGCCGATCCGGACACCGGACTGGCGCTCGACGTCAATCCCATCGGGCGGCCGTGGCAGGAGCCCGACGAGGCCGCCGAGTCGCTCGGCCGCACCGATCTGCACACCGCTATCGACTCCGACGGCCGCCTCAGCGCCGCTCGCAGCGATCTGGGCAGTGCGTTCGGGGATTGGGAATCCATCCGTGACCGGGTTGGGGAACTGGCTGCCAATGCGCCCGAGCGCGTCGACACCGACGTCTTCGCCGCCTTGCGGGCCGCCGAACGCGACCCAGCCGGCTGCAGTGACGCCGACTATCTGGCGTTGGCGACCGCCGAGGGGACCGCATTGGAAGCCGTTGTGGCGCTGGCCGATTCGCTGCGTCGCGATACCGTCGGTGACGACGTCACATTCGTGGTGAATCGCAACATCAACTTCACCAACATCTGCTACACCGGCTGCCGGTTCTGCGCCTTCGCGCAACGCAAGGGTGACGCCGATGCGTTCTCGCTGTCGGTCGCCGAGGTAGCCGACCGCGCCTGGGAGGCGCACGTCGCCGGGGCCACCGAGGTCTGCATGCAGGGCGGTATCGATCCCGAGTTGCCGGTCAGCGGCTACGCCGAACTCGTGCGGGCGGTCAAGGCCCGGGTGCCGTCCATGCACGTGCACGCGTTCTCTCCGATGGAGATCGCTAACGGAGTCACCAAGAGTGGCAACAGCATTCGCGAGTGGCTGATCGAGCTGCAGGAAGCGGGCCTGGGCAGTATCCCCGGCACCGCCGCGGAGATCCTCGATGACGAGGTGCGCTGGGTGCTGACCAAGGGCAAATTGCCCACGTCGCTGTGGGTGGAGATCGTCACCACCGCGCATGAGGTGGGACTGCGCTCCAGTTCCACGATGATGTACGGCCACGTGGACACCCCGCGGCACTGGGTCGGACACCTCAATGTGTTGCGCGACATCCAGGACCGCACGGGCGGGTTCACCGAGTTCGTGCCGCTGCCCTTCGTGCACCAGTCGTCGCCGCTGTACCTCGCCGGCGCGGCGCGACCGGGCCCCACCCACCGAGACAACCGCGCAGTGCACGCACTGGCGCGGATCATGCTGCATGGGCGGATTCCGTCGATCCAGACCAGTTGGGTCAAGCTCGGGGTGGAACGGACCCAGGTGATGCTCAACGGCGGCGCTAACGACCTCGGCGGAACTCTCATGGAGGAGACCATCTCCCGGATGGCCGGCTCCGAGTACGGGTCAGCCAAGACCGTCGCCGAACTGGTGGCCATCGCCAAGGGCATCGGCCGGCCCGCCCGGCAGCGCACCACCACCTACCTCCACCACCTACGCGACACGGGCGGCCTGAGCGCAGCGGTGTCGGGCTAGTATCAGCACCGAGAGCGCGATTTAGGGCACACTGATTCGGCGATCCGGGGCCGGGCATCGGATACTGGGCCTTCGCGGTTGCCCCGCCCACACAACGAAGAGGACATCGAGGAGACATTCGTGACGTACACGATTGCCGAACCCTGCGTCGACATCAAGGACAAGGCCTGTATCGAGGAGTGCCCCGTCGACTGCATCTACGAGGGCACCCGGATGCTCTACATCCACCCCGACGAGTGTGTGGACTGCGGCGCCTGCGAGCCGGTCTGCCCCGTCGAGGCGATCTACTACGAGGACGATGTGCCCGACCAGTGGTCGCAGTACACCCAGATCAACGCCGACTTCTTCGCTGAACTGGGCTCCCCGGGCGGGGCGTCCAAAGTCGGAATGACCGAGAACGACCCGCAGGTGGTCAAGACTCTGCCGCCCAAGGCCGAGGACTGACGGACCCCGCCCGGCGCCGTCGCCTCGCGGCGGTGTCGCACTCGCTGCCGGTGTTCCCCTGGGACACCCTGGTCGATGCCGCGGCCACGGCTCGCGCCCATCCCGGCGGCATCGTCGACCTCTCGGTGGGCACCCCGGTCGATCCGGTGGCACCGCTGATCCAGCAGGCGCTGACGGCCGCGGCCGCCGAGCCCGGCTACCCCTACACCGCCGGAACCCCGCGGCTGCGGGCCAGCGCCGTGGCCGCGCTGTCGCGCCGCTACGGCGTCACCGGGCTGGCCGAACACGCGGTACTTCCGGTGATCGGCATCCAAGGAACTGATCGCCTGGCTGCCCACGCTGCTGGGCCTCGGCGGCAGCGACACCGTGGTGGTCCCCGAACTGGCCTACCCCACCTATGAGGTGGGTGCCCGGCTGGCCGGTGCGCAGGTGCTGGCCGCCGATTCGCTGACCGCCCTGGGGCCGCAGTCCCCGGCGCTCATGTATCTCAATTCGCCCAGCAACCCCACCGGGCGCGTCCTGGGCGTAGATCATCTTCGCAAGGTGGTCGGCTGGGCACGCGAACGCGACGTGGTGGTGGTCTCCGACGAGTGCTACCTCGGACTGGGCTGGGACGAGCGTCCCGTCTCGGTTCTGCATCCGTCGGTCAGCGACGGTGACCACACCGGCCTGCTGGCGGTGCACTCACTGTCGAAGAGTTCCTCGCTGGCCGGTTACCGGGCCGGTTTCGTCGCCGGCGATGCCGCCCTGGTCGCCGAACTCCTCGCCGTGCGCAAGCACGCCGGAATGATGGTGCCCACCCCGGTGCAGGCCGCGATGGTGGCCGCCCTCGACGACGACGAGCACGAGGCCGCACAGCGGGAGCGCTACGCCCGCCGGCGCGAGGTCCTGCTGGCGGCGTTCGCCTCGGCCGGGTTCACCATCGAGCACTCGGTGGCGGGACTGTATCTCTGGGCCACCCGCGATGAGCCGGGCCGCGAGACCGTTGACTGGCTGGCGCAACGGGGAATCCTGGTGGCACCGGGGGAGTTCTACGGCTCCAGCGGGGCGCGCCACGTCCGCATCGCGATGACCGCGACCGACGAACGTGTCGAGGCTGCCGCAGAGCGGCTCGCCTAAACCCGCCCTACACCCCCGCGAGTTCGACACCATGGTCGTCGCGCGGGCCGTGATCGCAGCCCTGGGGTCGATGTCGCGGGACAAGGGGGAAGCCCCTAGTTCATGTTCCAGGGTTCGCCGTAGGTGGTGACGCTGTCACCGGCCTTGGAGATCAGCCGGGCGAAGGGGCGCAGCTTCACCCCGCCCGCGGCACCGGTGACCGTGCCATGGGCGTTGGCCACCGCGACCGAGCCCTCCGGGCCCTCCACGTCCACCGAGAACGTCGCGACCTCCTGGATGCCCGGGCCGTTGCCCAGGTCCGAGCTGATCGAGACACCGGGGAACAGGTTCGGGGTGATCACCGAGCCGATCGGGTCGAACGCCAGCGGGGAGATGGACACGTCGTCGAGCAGGATGTTCGGCGTGGTGTAGGAGAAGTTGATCCCCACCCCCAACGACCACGGGAACCCCACCTGATAACCCAGCTCCAGGGTGCCGGCGAACTCATCAGCGCCCGGACCGGCCACCGAGTACATCGCCTTGCCCGAGTGGAACCACTCCCGGGTCAACCGGTTGCGATCCAACGGCGCCACCCCATCGAGGAAGGTGTCCCACTGCTGAATCGTCATCGTCCGGCCACCGCCGTCGACCAGACTCTGCTGGTTATCCAGCACCGCGTGCGCCGGAGCCGCAACCACCAACCCGGCCACAGCAGCAGTCAGCGCCACCAGAACACGATTGAAAACCTTCATGTCTACCCGCCCTCGAGGTAGGAGTGCACCGGCCGCCACCGGCCCAACAGTTGTCTCATCGACAACATCGGAAACATTGTTACCGCTGGCGCCAGGTCCCAGGTGCGCTTTTTGCGCGAGCCTTCAGGCCGGGACAGCCGCGACCGGCATGACGACGCTGCCGCGGCAGGCGCCCTCGCTGATATCGGTGTGCCAGGTGCCGCGCAGCGATCCGTCGGACTGCGGCGTGTAGAACGTCCACGACGTGGCGCGGGCCCACTGCTTCTGGGCGCCGTCGCCCAGCAGGCAGTCCCACAACCACTCGTAGCTGGTGGTCCACTCCGACCCGTTCCAGGTGAATACCGGGTGGGCTGCGGAATGGTCGGATTACCCGGCGGTGGACCGTCGACGACGGTGGCCACGCACCGGGTCACCGGCACAGGCGGTGGACAGGGTGAATGTCGCGCCGAAGTCGCTTTCCCGCTGGCGGGCTCGCCGGGCTGGTACCGGCCTTCTGGGACGCGTAGGTGATCATCTGCTAGCGGCCGTTCCAGGGTTGCGGGGCCGCGGCCGCCGACGGCGCGGTGATCCCGGCGCCGGCGGTCAGGGCAGCCAAGGTGATCAGGGTCGCGAGGCGGCGGGCGGCTGACCTGCCGATTCGATGACCACCCATGCTGTCGAGGGTAGCGGTCCCGAAACCCCATCCGTCGCATCTGCACCATTGACCTGCCGGGTGTCGCGGTAGCCTCGCGAGGTGCTGCTGGCCTCGCTGAATCCCGCCGCGGTGGCCGGCGGTGCCGATCTCGCCGATGCCGTGCGTATCGGTGGGGTGACGCTGTCGCGCAGCGACCTGGTCGGTGCGGCCACCTCGGTGGCCGAACGGGTCGCCGGCGCAGCCCTGGTGGCCGTGCTGGCCACGCCGACGCCGGCCACCGTTCTGGCGGTGACCGGCTGCCTGATCGCCGGTGTTCCGTTCGTCCCGGTACCCGCCGACGTCGGGGTCGCCGAGCGGTCCCACATCCTCGCCGACTCCGGGGCGCAGGCATGGCTCGGCGAGCCGCCGGACGACCCGGGTCCGGTCTGCCGCACGTACCGGTGCGGATGCACGCCCGGTCGTGGCATCGCTACGCCGAGCCGCCCGCCTCGGCGGCCGCAATGGTGATCTACACCTCGGGCACCACCGGTCCGCCCAAGGGTGTGGTGCTCAGCCGCGGGGCGATCGCGGCCGATATCGACGCCCTGACCGAGGCCTGGCAGTGGACTGCCGCCGACACCCTGGTGCACGGGCTGCCGCTGTTCCACGTCCACGGTCTGGTGCTGGGTCTGTTGGGTTCGCTGCGGGTGGGAAACCGGTTCATCCACACCGGTAAGCCCACCCCGGAGGCCTACGCGGCCGCTGCCGGGACGCTGTACTTCGGGGTGCCGACGGTGTGGTCACGGCTGGTCGCCGATCCCTCGTCGGCGCGCGCACTGGCTAGTGCCCGGTTGCTCGTCTCGGGCAGCGCGGCGCTGCCGGTCCCGGTGTTCACGGCGCTGACTGAACTCACCGGCCACGCGCCGGTGGAGCGCTACGGCTGCACCGAGACGCTGATCACCGTCAGCACCCGCGCCGACGGTGAGCGCCGGCCCGGCTGGGTTGGACTACCGCTCGATGGCATGCACACCCGGCTCGCGCACGACGACGGCTCAGCCGCGCCGCACGACGGGGAGACCATCGGAAGCCTGCAGGTGCAGACGCCGACGATCTTCGACGGCTACCTCAACCGGCCCGACGCGACTGCCGACGCATTCGAGCCGGACGGCTGGTACCGCACCGGTGATGCCGCAGTGATCGACGCCGACGGCATGCACCGAATCGTCGGCCGCGAGTCGGTGGATCTGATCAAGTCCGGCGGCTACCGGGTGGGCGCCGGGGAGATCGAGACCGCACTGCTGGGCCACCCGGGGGTGGCCGAGGTCGCCGTCGTCGGACTGCCGGATGCCGATCTGGGCCAGCGAATCGTCGCCTTCGTCGTGGGTGATGCACACCCCGAGGAGCTGATCGACTATGTTGCGCAGCAACTTTCGGTGCACAAGCGCCCGCGCGAGGTGCGGATCGTCGAGTTGCTGCCGCGCAATGCGATGGGCAAGGTACTGAAGAAGGAACTGCTTTAATTCGCGTGCAACGCGGTCTAATTCGCGTGCAACGCGGTGTTGAGGGTGATGCCCTTACCGTCGCGAGATACGACCTCCACCGCACCGCTCACCGAATTGCGCCGGAACAAAAGGTTGTTCGCCCCCGACAATTCGCGCGCCTTGACGCTTGCGCCGTCGGCCATGGTGACCTTGGTCCCGGCGGTGACATACAGACCGGCTTCGATGACGCAGTCGTCGCCCAGCGAGATGCCCAGCCCGGAATTCGCGCCCAGCAGACAGCGCCGGCCCACCGAGATCACCTCGGTGCCGCCGCCGGAGAGCGTGCCCATGATCGACGCGCCGCCGCCGACGTCGGAGCCGTCACCGACCACCACGCCGGCGGAGATGCGGCCCTCCACCATCGAGGCACCGAGGGTGCCGGCGTTGAAGTTCACGAAGCCCTCATGCATCACGGTGGTGCCCGGTGCGAGGTGCGCGCCGAGACGCACCCGGTCGGCGTCGGCGATCCGCACTCCGGTGGGCACCACGTAGTCGACCATCCGCGGGAACTTGTCCACCCCGAAGACCGTCACCGGGCCCGCGGCGGCGCAACCGCAGGCGCACCTCCTCGAAACCCTCGATGCGACACGGCCCGTAGTTGGTCCACACCACATTGCTCAGGGCGCCGAACACCCCGTCGAGGTTGCAGCCGTGCGGCTCGACCAGGCGGTGCGAGATCAGGTGCAGCCGCAGGTAGGCGTCGTAGGCGTCGGTCGGCTTATCGGCGAGCGTCGTCACGGTGCGGATGGCCACCACCTCGACGTCGCGGTCGGGATCCGGGCCGGCCAGCGCGGCGAGCTCGTCGGCTACGTCGTCGGGGGACAGCCGGGTGGTGCCCGACGGGCTGTAGGCGCCGAGCTCGGGCGCGGGGAACCAGGCGTCCAGAACCGTGCCGTCGCCGGCGATGGTGGCCAGTCCGAAGCCCGCAGCAGAAGTCACGGTGCTCCACCGTACTAGCCTGATGAGTTGTGCTGGACCTGCGCGCTGACCCTGTCGAGCTGACCGCCGCACTGGTGGACATCCCCAGTGTGTCGCGTGACGAGCAGCGGATCGCCGACGAGGTGGAGGCCGCGCTGCGTGCGCAGACCGGCTACCGAGGTGGTCCGCAACGGTCGACGCGGTGCTGGCGCGGACCGAATTGGGCCGCCCGAGTCGGGTGATCCTGGCCGGACATCTCGACACCGTGCCGATCGCCGACAACGTTCCGTCGCACCCGCGACGCCGACCACATCTACGGCTGCGGCACTTCGGATATGAAGTCCGGTGACGCGGTATTCCTGCACCTGGCCGCCACCGTTGCTGAGCCGGTTCACGACATCACCCTCATCCTCTACGACTGCGAGGAGATCGAGGCCAGCGCCAACGGGCTCGGGCCGCATCGACGACGAGCTGCCGGACTGGCTGCGCGGCGACGTCGCGATCCTCGGCGAGCCCTCCGGCGGTTACATCGAGGCGGGCTGCCAGGGCACCCTGCGGGCGACGGTGTCGGCGACCGGAACGCGGGCACACTCGGCACGATCCTGGCTGGGAGACAACGCCATTCACAAACTCGGTGCCGTCCTCGAGCGGCTGTCGGCGTATCAGGGCCGGGTGGTGGACATCGACGGCTGCACCTACCGTGAGGGACTGTCGGCGGTCCGGGTCGACGGGGGAGTGGCCGGCAACGTCATCCCCGACGCCGCCTCGGTGACCGTCAACTTCCGGTTCGCTCCCGACCGCGGCCCCGAGTCGGCGCTGGCGCATGTGCGCGAGGTGTTCGACGGCCTCGACGGTGACGGTGGAACAGACCGACGTGGCCGCCGGCGCTCTGCCCGGGCTGCACCACCCGGCGGCGGCCGCACTGGTGGACGCCGCCGACGGGTTGGTGCGGGCCAAGTACGGATGGACCGACGTGGCCCGCTTTGCCGCACTGGGTATTCCGGCGGTCAATTACGGACCCGGTGACCCCAACCTGGCGCATCGCCGCGACGAGCGGGTCTCGGTCGCCCAGATCACCGCGGTGACCGCCACCTTGCGCCGTTACCTCAGCGCGGCGGGCTAGCTGCCGGTGCGGGCAGCGCGGTCGGACTGATCGGCGGCATCCCTGGCGGCGCCGTGGAATCCTGCGGCGGCCCACCGCTCAGCGGCCGCGGCCAGTCCGGCGGAGTCGGCGGCGGTCAGTGCCCGGGCGTGAGCGAGCGCCATCGAGGTGTAGGCGCACTCGACCTCTGCGGCGATCTGCTCCATGCCCGCGGCGGCCCGGCGGTCACCGAGCCGGGCGGACTCGTGCCAGGCCCGCATCGCGACGGCGTACTGCCCGCCGCGCTGCGCCATCCGGGCGGCGCCGCGGGCGGCGGTGATCGCCGCGGGCCGGTCGCCGATGGTGGCCAGCCGCCAGGCCCGGGCGATGCCGAGTTCGGGGGCGAACAACGCTGATTTGGTGCCGTGCCGCGACTGGGCACGGCTCAGGGCCATCGCCGACTCGGCGATCTTGCCCTGGTGTGCCAGCGCTGTGGTCATGTACATCAACGCCAGCGACCCCCACGAGTAGCCGGTGCGGTCCAGGGTCGCCGCGGCCGGGCCGAGCAGTTCCGCGGCGGCCGCGGCCTCGCCGCGGGCCAGCAGCACCTCGGCCAGCAGCACCTCGCCGATGGCCCGGCCGGGTTGGGCCAGTTCGGCGAAATCGGTGAATTTGCGGGCGATCTGGTACGCGCCGTCGGTGTCGGCGTGCATCAGCAGCGTGGTGGTCTCGGCCAGTCCGACGGTGAACCGCAGCAGGCCCGGATACTCCGCGCCCAGCACGCGGTCCACCAGTCCAGCGACGTCGGCGAGCCGGCCCATCCGCGCCGATGACAACGCCGCCGCGCTCGAGGCCCACGCGACCGCCATATCCGGGGCGTCCGGACGGTCCAGCACCTCGCCGGCCACCTCGACGGCACGGCGCACGTTTCCGGCGTTCATCGCGAAGGTGGCCGACAGCGCGTCGAGCGTGATCCGCGACGTCGCCGTCCCGACCCGTTCGCGGACCGTCTGCAGGAACATCGCCGCGCGCTCGGGCTCCGACAGCATCCAGAACTGGTTGGCCGCCCGGGGCAGCGCCCACGCCATCAACTGCTCCTCCGGCATCGTCGGGCTGTCGACCGCGGCGAGCACCGACTCGGCCTCGCGTCCGCGGCCCTGCCAGGCCAGTGCGTAGCTCAGCGCGAGATGCGCCTGAAACTGATCGCCGCAGCCGTGGCCGCGGTCCACCACACCGCGGGCCAGTCGCTCGGCCAGGCTCAGATCGCCGAGGCGCAGCGCCTCCTGGGCGGCGATCACCACCTCGTCGCCGTCGATCGGGCCGTCGCACTGCAGGGCCAGCAGAGTGCGGCCGAGGCGGTCGGCCGGGGTGCGATCGGCCCCGCTGGACAGTTGCGCCGCCACCGCGGCGCGCAATCGCTGCACCTCGGCCTTGTCCAGGGTGGTCGCCAGTCGCTCCAGAAACAGCGGGTGGCCGCTGTAGACGCCTGCCCCGCGGGTCTGCACCGCCCCGCAGTCCTGGGCGGCGCCCACGGTCTCCTCGCTGGTCAATGCCACCAGATCGGCCCTCGACAGCGGCTCGAACACGCACAGGTAGCTCAGCGCGTCGCGCACCGGTGCGGCGAGTTCGGGCCAGATGGCGATCGATGGCGCCCGCCAGGCTCTCGTCGCTGCCGCCGGTGGTCAGCAGCAGTCGCAGATGCAGCGGATTGCCCGCGCTGTGGCGGTAGAGGGTGGCCGGATCGCTGCCGTGCGCGGCAGCGGCCGATCGCCGCCCGCGGCAGCGACCACGGCGGCGGTCTCGGCAGCGTCGAACGGGACCACCTCCACGCGTTCGAGCAACCCGTCGTTCCACAGTGCGCTGACCACCTGCGGGACCCGCAGCACCGAACGCACCGTCACGATCAGCGGGGTGGCCGCCTCCTGAGCCAGGTGGTAGACCAGGCTCGCCGACAGAGGATCGAGCAATCGGGCGTTGTCGACGATGATCGGGCGCGAACCGGCCTGAGCCAGAACCGAATCGGCGGCCGACTTGATCAGCGCGGCGGGCTTGCCGGCCTGATGGTCGTCGAGCAGCGGGCCGAAGGCTCCGAACGGAACCGCGGACTGGGCGAGGGTGCCGACCACCCACAGTGGATCGCCGCGGCCGAGTCGCTCGGCGGCCATCGCCGCGAGGGTGGTCTTGCCGACACCCTCATTGCCGACGAGGGCGACCCCGCGTCCGTCTGGTTCATTGAGCGCATCGACCACACGGTCCGCGGCGCGGCGCGGCAAGATGACCCACCCACTCGGCATGGTCCGAACTTTATGGTGATCGGTCGTGCGGTACGGCAATAGCCGGAAAACGGCCGCCGTCCGGCAGTGCCCGCTCCCGCAGTCGGCGACGTGGAGGCGTCCCAGTATTCGGACCGCCGCAACAAAATCTGGAAGTAGACGATCCGATGGGTGAAACGGTGATGCCAGCGGGCGCGGTCCATCCCGTGGCCGCGGAGGTCTTCGGCTATGGCCGCGCGGAGATCGTCGCGGGTGCGGATCTGCGGCCGGGTGCTCGGCGGGGCGGTCGGCACGCCAATGCGGCGGGCAACCGGCGCCAGCCTCTGCCGCTGTGCCATATCAACACGCTACGAGAAATCAGACCGTTCGGATTTTTTGCAGTGGGGCTAGGTTTTCCGATGTGCCGACGACTCCGAGGACGGATCCCGCGACGAGTGGGCCGTCTGCGTGTACTGCGCCGCCAGCCCGCAGCACCCCGGGTTGCTCGATCTCGCCCGCCGGGTGGGCGAGTCGATCGCGCAGCGGGGCTGGACGCTGGTGTCCGGCGGCGGCAACGTCTCAGCGATGGGAGCCGTCGCGGCCGGAGCGCGCAGCCGCGCGGCGGGCGCACGATCGGGGTGATCCCCAAGGCTCTCGTGCACCGCGAACTCGCTGACATCGATGCCGACGAATTGATCGTCACCGACACGATGCGGCAGCGCAAGCAGATGATGGAGGACCGCAGCGACGCGTTCCTGACGCTGCCCGGCGGAATCGGTACCTGTGAGGAGCTTTTCGAGACGTGGACCGCCGGGTATCTCGGAATGCATGACAAGCCGGTGGTCCTGCTCGATCCCGCCGGACACTACGACGGACTGCTGGAGTGGTTGTCCTCGTTGGCCGCCAAGGGCTACGTCGCCCCGGCGGCGCTGGACCGACTGGTGGTCATGACCGAGATCGATGCCGCATTGGCGGTATGCGCACCGCAGGGAGGTGGGCATGGCTGAGCGGCGGTGGGCTTGCTCGATCTGGCGAGCCGGCTTGCCTGCCCTGGTCGTGGACGCCCCGGTGATCCTGCGGGCGCACTGACGGGACTGCTGGTCACGCCGACCTCGAAGGTATCCATCGCCACGGTGTTCGCAGGACCGCGCCGCCCGTCACGGCGACCGGATCTTCCTGCGGTTCGGGGATGAGGAGATCACTTACCGCCAGGCCAATGCGACGGCCAACCGCTACGCCGCGGTGCTGGCGGAGCAAGGGCGTTCGCCGCGGCAACGTCGTCGGCATCATGCTGCGCAACTCCCCCGAGGTCGTGCTGACGATGCTGGCCGCGGTCAAGTGCGGCGCGGTCGCGGGCATGCTCAACTACAACCAGCGCGGCGAGTGTGCTCGCCCACAGCCTCGGTCTGCTGGACGCCGCGGTGGTGGTCGCCGAGGCCGACCTGATCGATCCGATCGTCGACAGCGGCGCTGAGATGGCTGAACTGCTCACCATCGACAACCTGGCCAAACTCGCCGAGGGCAAGCCCGACGGCAACCCGCCGTCGGCCGAACAGGTTCAGGCCAAAGACACCGCGTTCTACATCTTCACGTCCGGTACCACCGGGCATCCGAAGGCCAGCGTGATGACCCATCAGCGATGGCTGCGCGCGCTGGCCGGATTCAGCGGCCTCGGCGTGCGTTTGCGCGGCAACGACACCCTGTACTGCGCTCTGCCGCTCTATCACAACAACGCGCTGACGGTTGCGCTGTCCTCGGTGATCGACGCCGGCGCCACCCTGGCACTGGGCAGGACGTTCTCGGCGTCGAAGTTCTGGGATGAGGTCATCGCTGCTGCGCGCCACGGCGTTCATCTACATCGGCGAGCTGTGCCGGTATCTGCTCAACCAGCCGCCCAAGCCGACCGACCGTGCGCACCGGGTGCGGGTGATCGTCGGCAACGGGTTGCGGCCGGATATCTGGGAGGAGTTCACCGAGCGGTTCGGCATCAAGCGGGTGGTCGAGTTCTACGCCGCCAGCGAGGGCAACACCGCGTTCATCAACATCTTCAACATCCCCAAGTCCACCGGCATCAACCCGATGCCGCTGGCCTACGTCGAATACGACCCCGAGACCGGCGAACCGGTGCGCGACGCCGGCGGCCGGGTACGCCGGGTGCCGTCCGGGCAGCCGGGCCTGCTGCTCAGTCCGGTCAGCCGGCTGTCGCCGTTCGACGGCTACACCGACAAGTAGTGCCAGCGAGAAGAAGTTGGTGCGCAACGCTTTTCGGGACGGCGACGTCTGGTTCAACACCGGCGATGTGATGAGCCCGCAGGGCATGGGACATGCCGCGTTCGCCGACCGGCTCGGCGACACCTTCCGCTGGAAGGGCGAGAACGTCGCCACCACCGACGTGGAGGCCGCGCTGTCGGCCGATCCCTGCGTGCAGGAGTGCACGGTGTTCGGCGTGGAGGTGCCCGACACCGGCGGGCGTGCGGGCATGGCGGCGGTGAAGCTGCGCGACGGGGCACAGTTCGACGGACGGGCGCTGGCCGCCGGGCTCACCCGGCGGCTACCCGGTTACGCGGTGCCGCTGTTCATCCGGCTGGTCGAGTCGCTGGAGACGACGTCGACGTTCAAGAGCCGCAAGGTCGAGTTGCGCGACCAGGCCTACGGTCCGCAGGTGTCCGATCCGCTGTACGTGCTCACCGGACCGGAGGAGGGTTACGTGCCGTTTTACCGGGAGTACCCGGCCGAGGTGGCGGCCGGGACGCGTCCGAAGGGCTGAGCCGAACGCCGAGAGTGGGTCCTATGGTCGCCACGAGGGGGTTTGGTGTCCGTAAGCCCCACTCTCGGCGTTCAGTGATACTGGACGGGGTGAGTGCGACGTTCTGCGGGCGGCCGGTGGCCGGTGACCGGGCGCTGATCATGGCGATCGTCAACCGCACCCCCGACTCGTTCTATGACCGCGGGGCGACGTTCACCGACTCCGCGGCACAGGACGCGGTCCATCGCGCCGTGGCCGAGGGCGCCGACGTCATCGACATCGGCGGTGTCAAAGCGGGGCCGGGTGCCGTCGTCGACACCGACCAGGAGCTCGCCCGGGTGGTGCCGTTCATCGAGTGGGTGCGCGCGGCCTACCCGCAGCAGTGCATCAGCATCGACACCTGGCGCGCGTCGGTCGCCAAGCAGGCCTGCGCGGCCGGCGCTGACGTCATCAACGACACCTGGGCGGGCCACGACCCGGCCCTGCCCGAGGTGGCCGCCGAATTCGGCGCGGGTCTGGTGTGCTCGCACACCGGTGGCGCGCAGCCGCGGACCCGTCCGTTCCGGGTGAACTACGGCACGACGGTGACCGGGGTGGTCGACGACGTGATCGCCGAGGTGACGGCGGCCGCCGAGCATGCGGTCGCCGTCGGGTGTGCGCCGCGACGGGATCCTGATCGACCCGACCCATGACTTCGGCAAGAACACCTTCCACGGGCTGACGTTGTTGCGGCATGTGAAAGATCTTGTGAACACCGGGTGGCCCGTGCTGATGGCGCTGAGCAACAAGGACTTCATCGGGGAGACTCTGGGGGTGGAACTGACCGAACGACTCGAGGGCACGCTGGCGGCCACCGCGCTGGCCGCGGCCGACGGCGCCCGGATGTTCCGGGTGCACGAGGTCGGCCCGACCCGGCGGGTGCTGGAGATGGTGGCCTCCATTCGCGGTGATCGGCCGCCGGCGCGCACGGTGCGGGGGCTGGCGTGACGTCTACAGCTGAAACGGCCGCAGCGGCAACCTGGCTGCGGGAACGGACCTGGAACCGTCCCACCTGGACCGCCGCCGAACTGGAGGCCGTCAAGTCGCGGACGCACCATCTCGGTGGTGCTGCCCGCCCTCAACGAGGCCGAGACCGTCGGCTCGGTCATCGAGACGATCACCCCGATGCTCGGCGGTCTGGTGGACGAACTCATCGTGCTGGACTCCGGTTCCACCGATGACACCGAGAAGCATGCGGTGGCGGCGGGCGCGCGCGTGGTGCACCGCGAGGAGGCACTCCCCGACGTTGCACCCCGCGTCCGGGCAAGGGGGAAGCGCTGTGGCGATCGCTGGCCGCCACCACGGGCGACATCATCGTGTTCATCGATTCCGACCTCATCGATGCCGACCCGCTGTTCGTCCCCCGGCTGGTCGGGCCGATGCTCACCGTCGATGACATCCATCTCGTCCGGGGGTTCTACCGCCGCCCCCTGCGGTTGCGCGGCGGCGAGGACGCCAACGGCGGCGGACGGGTCACCGAGTTGGTGGCACGCCCACTGCTGGCCGCCCTGCGCCCCGAACTCAGCGCCGTGCTGCAGCCCCTGGGCGGGGAGTACGCGGGAAGCCGCGAATTGCTGACCTCGGTGCCGTTCGCCCCCGGGTACGGGGTGGAGATCGGCATCCTCATCGACACCTACGACCGCTACGGACTCGACGCCATCGCCCAGGTGAACCTCGGCGTGCGCACCCACCGCAACCGGCCACTGGCCGAACTCGGGCCGATGAGCCGGCAGATCATCGCCACCCTGCTGGGCCGCTGCGGCCTGCCTGACTCCGGGGCGGGACTGACCCAGTTCGTAGCCGGCGCCGACGGCGACGACGCCCTGCACACCCGCACCTCGACGGTGTCCCAGGCCGACCGGCCACCGATGAACACCGTGGCACGGTGAGGCAGGATCGAACCCGTGACCTTGATCCTGCTGTATCTGGTGGTGTTGATCCTGGTGGCCGTCGTGCTGTTCGGGGTGGCCAGTCTGCTGTTCGGCCGTGGCGAGCAACTGCCACCGCTGCCACGCGGCACGACCGCCACGGTGCTGCCGGCCTCCGGGGTCACCGGGGCGGATGTCGAAGCGGTGAAGTTCACCCAGGTGCTGCGCGGCTACAAGACCGCTGAGGTGGACTGGGTGCTCGAGCGGCTCGGCGCGGAACTCGACGGGCTGCGCGCCGAGGTCGAGGTGCTGCGGGTCGCCCGCCAGGACTCACCGCAGCCCGGCAACTAGCGTCCGGGACTCGCCCATGACCGAACCCGGAGACGGGCGGACCCGATGCCCGTGGGCGGACGGCTCGGAGTTGATGCGCGACTACCACGACAGCGAGTGGGGCAGACCGCTGCGCGGGCGTACCGAACTGTTCGAGCGGATCAGCCTTGAGGCGTTCCAGAGCGGCCTGTCGTGGCTGGTGATCCTGCGCAAGCGGGCGGAGTTCCGGCGGGCCTTCAATGGCTTTGACGTGGACACCGTGGCGGCCTATACCGGCGCAGACGTCGACCGGTTGATGGCCGATGCCGGGATCGTGCGCAACCGCGCCAAAATCGAGGCGACGATCGCCAACGCACGCGCCGTCGCCGATCTCGACATCGACCTCTCCGGGCTGCTGTGGTCCTTCGCGCCCCCGCCGCGTCCCCGGCCGGCCGGGGTGGACGACCTGCCGTCGCAAACGCCCGAGTCGGTCGCACTGGCCCGCGAACTGCGCCGCCGCGGCTTCCGGTTTGTCGGCCCCACCACGGCATATGCCCTGATGCAGGCCACCGGGATGGTCGATGACCACCTCCGGGACTGCTGGGTTCCCGCTGGCTGAAGATCGGCGGATTCACACACCGGGCCGCTGATAGTGAACAATGGAAAACACTAGAATCACGGTCGGCATCGGCACACTCGATGCGACGGGCCTGCTCAGATCTGGAGGGAGCACTCGATGGCGGCGATGAAGCCGCGGACCGGAGACGGTCCGCTGGAAGCGACCAAAGAGGGACGCGGCATCGTGATGCGGGTGCCACTGGAGGGCGGCGGCCGCTTAGTGGTCGAGTTGACCCCCGCCGAGGCCGCCGCATTGGGCGACGAACTCAAAGGCGTCACCAGCTAACTGTCGTACCGGCGAAACCCCGCGAATGGTCGCGGGGTTTCCTGCTGCGGTGCCCGTTTCAGCCGGACACCGTTCGGTAGATCGCAAGTGTCTGTTCGGCGATACGCGCCCAGGAGAACTCGTCGATACAGCGCCGCCGGCCGGCCGCCCCGTAGGTCGCCGCCCGCTGCGGATCGGTCACCATCGCGTTGACTGCGTCGGCCAATCCCGCCTCGAACCCGTCGGTATCGGCAGGGTCGTAGTGCACCAGCGTGCCGGTCACCCCATCGGAGACCACCTCGGGAATCCCGCCGACGTCGGAGGCCACCACCGCCGTCCCGCATGCCATCGCCTCGAGATTGACGATACCGAGTGGTTCATAGACCGACGGGCAGACGAATACGGTTGCCGCCGAGAGGATTTCCCGGATTTCATGGATGGGGAGGAAGTCGCGCACCCAGAACACCCCACTGCGATGCTCCGAGAGATTCGACACCGCCGCACCCACCTCGTCGGCGATCTCCGGGGTGTCCGGCGCCCCGGCGCACAACACGAGCTGCACCGCCGGGTCGAAGCGGTGCGCCGCGGCGATCAGGTGCGGTACCCCCTTCTGCCGGGTGATCCGGCCGACGAAGGCCACGATCGGCCTGGACCGGTCGACGCCGAGTTCGTCGAGCACCGATTCCTCGCCGCCGGTCTCGGCGGGATACCAGACGTCGGTGTCGACGCCGTTCTTGATGACGTGCACCCGGGCGGGATCCAGCGCCGGATAGGCCGCCAGCACGTCGGTGCGCATGCCGTTACTCACCGCGATCACCGCGTCGGCGGCCTCGATCGCGGTGCGCTCCACCCACAGCGACACCCGGTAGCCGCCGCCGAGTTGCTCGGCCTTCCACGGCCGCAACGGTTCCAGTGAGTGGGCGGTGAGCACGTGCGGAATCCCGTGCAGCAAGGCGGCGATGTGCCCCGCCATGCCGGTGTACCAGGTGTGCGAGTGCACCACCGTCGCGCCGGCGGCGGCATCGGCCATCCGAAGGTCGCTGGAGAGGACCGACAGCGCCGGGTTGGCCGCGGCGAGCGCCGGATCGGGTTGGGCGACCAGCGCCCCCTCCCGCGGCGCCCCCATGCAGTGCACATCCACCTCGCACAGCCGCCGCAGTTGGGCGACGAGTTCGGTCACATGGACCCCGGCTCCGCCGTATATCTCCGGCGGATACTCCCGAGTCATCATCGCCACCCGCATACCGCTGACCGTAGTGCCCGCCCGTGAGCCGGGTAAGGAAAACCTGATTGCCCTAGCCGTCGCCGATACCGCCGATTAGGTTTGGCTGCATGAGGGAGTTGCCGCACGTGCTGGGCATCGTCATGGCCGGAGGCGAGGGCAAACGGCTCTATCCGCTCACCGCCGACCGGGCCAAGCCGGCAGTCCCCTTCGGCGGGGCGTACCGGCTCATCGACTTCGTGCTGTCCAACCTCGTCAATGCCCGATACCTGCGCATCTGCGTACTGACGCAATATAAATCGCATTCGCTGGACCGCCACATCTCGCAGAACTGGCGGTTGAGCGGCTTGGCGGGGGAGTACATCACCCCGGTTCCGGCCCAGCAGCGCCTCGGCCCGCGGTGGTACACCGGTTCCGCCGATGCCATCTATCAGTCGCTGAACCTGATCTACGACGAGGATCCCGACTACATCGTGGTGTTCGGCGCCGATCACGTGTACCGGATGGATCCCGAGCAGATGGTCAAGTTCCACATTGACAGCGGCGCCGGCGCAACGGTGGCCGGCATCCGGGTTCCCCGCGCCGAAGCCAGCGCCTTCGGCTGCATCGACGCCGACGACTCCGGCCGCATCCGCAGTTTCGTGGAGAAGCCCGCCGATCCGCCGGGCACACCGGACAATCCCGAGCAGACCTTCGTCTCGATGGGCAACTACATCTTCACCACCAAGGTGCTCATCGACGCGATCCGCGCCGACGCCGACGACGACACCTCCGATCACGACATGGGCGGCGACATCATCCCGCGTCTGGTCGGCGACGGTATGGCCGCGGTGTACGACTTCAACGACAACGAAGTGCCCGGGGCCACCGAACGCGACCATGGGTACTGGCGCGACGTCGGCACTCTGGACGCGTTCTACGACGCCCACATGGACCTGGTGTCGGTGCACCCGGTGTTCAACCTCTACAACAAGCGCTGGCCGATCCGCGGCGAGTCGGAGAACCTGGCGCCGGCGAAGTTCGTCAACGGCGGTTCGGCGCAGGAGTCGGTGGTCGGGGCGGGCAGCATCATTTCGGCCGCCTCGGTGCGCACATCGGTGCTCTCCAGCAACGTGGTCATTGACGACGGCGCGATCGTGGAGGGCAGTGTGCTGATGCCCGGCGTTCGCGTCGGCCGTGGCGCGGTGGTGCGCCGGGCGATCCTGGACAAGAACGTCGTGGTCGGTCCGGGCGAACAGGTCGGGGTGGATCTGGAGAAGGATCGCGAACGTTTCGCGATCAGTGGCGGCGGAGTGGTCGCCGTCGGCAAGGGCGTCTGGATCTAGCCGCCGGCGTCCGCTCGATCGCGCACCCGTTTGCGCCGCCGCCGCAGCAGCCACACCGCAGCCCAGATCAGCGCGATCAGCACCACCGCCACCAGTGCCGGGATCAGGATCGCGATGAAGGTCAGCCCGACGCTGGTGATGTCTTCGATGGTGCTCAGCACCGGGGCCGCCACACCGGCGGTGGCCACGTTGGCCGCCGGGCGCACCGCGGTCTTGGTGAGGTGCACCACCAGTGCGGTGACCACGCCGATGGCCACCGGAACCCACTGCCCGGTGCGGGCGAACTCGGCGGGGTCGGCAACCGCCGCTGTCTGCGCCGCGGTGCCCGACCCGAACACGATGCCGCCCGCCGTCGGCCGCACGAAGGTCTGCACGGCGTCATTCACTGAATCCAGCGCGGGCACTTTGTCGGCCACGATCTCGATGAGCAGCAGCACGGCCACGATCGCGATCACCCAGCCGTTGGACAGCCATGCCCAGCCGCCGGGCAGGTTCACCAGGCTGGTGTAGCGGTCGAGTAGCCCCATCGACAGCAGCGGAATGTAGGCGTTCAGGCCCGCCGCACTGGCCAGGCCGAAACCGGTCATCAGTTCCATGTCGGACTCACCGTCCTCCGCCGTTCCATGTCGGCCTCCTGTCGGCGCGGCTCTCGCACTCACGATGGTTTGCGGGTGACCCAGCCGCCCACCGTAGCGGGTGAGTGCCTGGGCCGCTTGGATAGAGTTGACGCTGATTATGGGTCGCTATGCGTTCGACATCGGTCTCATCGCCGTGCTGCTCCTGCTCAATGGCCTGTTCGCTGGCAGCGAGCTTGCCCTGGTTTCCCTTCGAGAGGGCCAGCTGCGCGCGCTGGAACGCTCCGGCGGCCGCAGGGAACGCGCGCTCGTGCGTCTGGCTCGCGACCCCAACCGGTATCTGGGAACGATCCAGCTGGGCATCACGCTTGCCGGTTATCTGGCCTCGGCTACGGCGGCAGTGACCCTGGCGGAGCCGCTCGTGCCGGCGCTGGACGATTTTCTCGGTGGGGCGGCCGAGGCCGTCGCGATCACGTCGGTGACCCTGGTGCTGGCCGCCATCAACATCATCGTCGGCGAGTTGGTCCCCAAGCGACTGGCAATGCAGTACCCGCAGCGCTGGGCGCTTCTTGTCGCACCGCCTCTCGACCGGCTGGCCGCGGTCACCAAACCCCTGGTGTGGTTGTTGGGAAGGTCCACCGACGTCTTGGTTCGGATCCTGGGGGGAAGTTCCGAAGGAGCCGGTGAGCAACTATCGACCCAGGAGTTGCAGGAGCTCGTCGCGGTGCAGCGGGTGCTCAGTCCCGAACAGCGGCAGATGATCGCCGGTGCGCTCGAGATTCACGAGCGGATCCTGCGTGAAATCCTCATTCCGCGGCGCTCTGTGGTGACACTGCCATCGGGTATGTCCGTCGCGGAGGCCCGCAAGGTGCTTGTGGCATCGGGACATTCACGAGCGCCGGTGGTTCACTCCCGGGATTTGGATGAGGTGATCGGTGTGGTTCACCTTCGCGATCTTCTCCCGGATGACGCCACTCTGGGAGCCGCGGTGAGGCCGATCCTCAATCTTCCTGACAGCCTTCCGGTTTCGGAGGCATTGCGTTGTTTCAAGACCGATCGAGAACAGTTCGCTCTCGTCGTGGATGAGCGTGGTGGAGCGGCGGGGATCGTCACGCTCGAGGATGTTCTTGAGGAGATCGTGGGCGAGATCTATGACGAAACCGACCGCGACGTCATCGCTGCGAGACGACTCGCCGACGGAGACCTGATCCTGCCGGGCAGCTTCCCGATCCACGATCTCGATGATCTGGGCGTGCAACTCGGCGATGCTCCACGCGGTGATTACACGACGGTTGCCGGCCTCGTTCTCGTCGCGCTCGGGCGTATCCCCGAATCACCAGGCGACCGAGTCGAATTGACCGACTGGACCGTCGAAGTCGGCGCGGTCGCGCGCAACGCCATCACCGAAGTTCGGATCACCCCGCGTCGTAAGCCCCGCAATGCCGATGGACCGGCGGAAACCGACACAGGCTCCTAGCCGACCCGCCCGGCCGAACCGCCCAGCAGACCCTCCCGGCCGAGCTCAGTCCCGCACAGCGATCAGCACACCGTCGCCCAAGGGCACCAGCACCGGGGTGAGGCGCTCGTCCTCGGCGATCAGCCGGGTGGCCTCCCGCACGGCGGTCACCTCGGGGTCATGGGCGGCCGGATCGCCGGCCCGGCCGTCTAGTCCGGCGTGGTGCACGACGATCGCCCCGCCGGGCCGCAGCAACCGCACCCCCTCGGCCACGAAATGCGGATGGTCGGCCGGGGTGGCGTCGATGAACACCAGATCGTAGGACTCGTCGGCGAGGCGGGTCAGCACCTCCTGCGCGCGGCCGGCGATAAGCCTGGTGCGCCCAGGCCCGATGCCGGCCTCGGTGAACGCCTGCTTGGCCAATCGCTGATGTTCGGGCTCGATATCGATGGTGGTGAGCACGCCGTCGTCGCGCATGCCAGAGAGCAGCCACAGGCCGCTGACACCGGCGCCGGTGCCCACCTCGACCACCGCCCGTCCACCGCCCAGTCGGGTCAACAGGCTCAGCAGGGCCCCGACCGCCGGAGTCACCGCGCCCGCCCCGGTGTCCACCGCCCGCTCCCGCGCGGCGGCGACGATGGCGTCCTCGGAGATCGAACCCTCGGCGTGCTCCAGGATCCGCTGGGCGCGACTGGGCTGCGGTGTGACGGGTTCGTCTGTGGTGGACATCTGACGAATCGTAGATGAATGCCGCCTGGTTGCGGCCCTGCGACAGCGTCGGGAACCCGCCCGGACCGTGGGAGCCCCATCGCCGGTGAACTAGTTAACTGTGAGATTGCTGACAGTGACCAAATCATGACATGATGCCTATAACGAACTGGATGAACGCCAAAATTTCTCAGTGGACACTAAGTTTGCTCACAGAGGTTCCTCACCGCGATGCGAGAGGATGAACACATGAAACACCGGACGGGGAATACCCCCACGCGGATGGGTGTTGTGAGCGTTGACGCACCGCGCGGCATCGTGCCGCAGGAGCCGGGACCCCAGGAGGATCCGACGACCACTTCACTGACGGCCACTGCCGCTGTGTCTGCCGCTGTGTCGGCTGCGAAATCGCATGCCGCACCGGCCGGTGACACGGACTGGGCTGAGACGTCCGACGAGCTGCACGGCACCGCCGTGTTCGACGCGACGGGTGATAGGGCGGCCATGCCGTCGTGGGATGACTTGGTGCGCCAGCACGCCGACCGGGTCTACCGGCTGGCTTACCGGCTTTCGGGCAACCAGCACGACGCCGAGGACCTCACCCAGGAGACCTTCATCCGGGTGTTCCGCTCGGTGCAGAGCTATCAGCCCGGCACCTTCGAGGGTTGGCTGCACCGCATCACGACCAACCTGTTCCTCGACATGGTCCGTCGGCGGGCTCGTATCCGGATGGAGGCGCTGCCGGAGGACTACGACCGGGTGCCGTCGGTGGGGCCGACCCCCGAGCAGATCTACCACGACGCCCGGCTGGGGCCGGACCTGCAGGCGGCGCTCGATTCATTGCCGCCGGAGTTCCGCGCCGCGGTGGTCCTGTGCGATATCGAGGGCCTGTCCTACGAGGAGATCGGCGCCACCCTAGGCGTCAAGCTCGGTACCGTGCGCAGCCGCATCCACCGCGGCCGCCAGGCCCTGCGTGACTACCTGTCCGCCAATTTCCCGGCCGCAGCGCTGCAGGCGGGTGCCGCACCGGCCTGAGCGGGTGCGGCGCACCCCCGAATGGCGCCGTCATGACCGGTCTGACCGGTGTTCTCGCGCTACATTCGTACTAGCGGTTACAACGCGGGCGTCAGGAGAGGAGAGCCGGCGATGGTCGACCCGGGGCACATGTTCCGACGAGCACTGTCGTGGCTCCCCGACAACTTCGTCTCCCTCGACCAGCAGGCCCTCAACGCCCCACCCCAGTTCAGTTCCACCGATCACCTGTCGGTCGAGGCGGTCGCAGCCTATGTCGACGGCGAACTGCCGATGAAGGCGCACCTGCGGGCCGCGGGCCACCTGGCGCGATGCTCGCAGTGCTCCGGCGAAGTGGATGCCCAGAGCCAGGCCCGGGACGCGTTGCGCGACTGCCGGCCGGTCAACATGCCCAGCACCCTGATGGGGCTGCTGGCGGCCGATCCCGCAGTCCACCCCGCAGGATCCGGAACCTCCGCCGCCGCTCGCCGACCAGTCGGAGCCCCGCGCGCCGCGTGCCCGGCGCAAGCGCCGGTAGGGTGAAGTCCATCGCAAACGGTGCGGGGCGGCCGGCGCCGGCGCTTGGCGACCCGGTCCGCAATCCCGGCCACCGCAGTCCTTCCCACGTGGATCGAGGTTGACGTTGAGTTCCGATAAGGACAGTTCCGGCGGCGGTAACCGGCTGGCACCCCGGCCGGTATCGAAACCGCCGGTGGATCCCGCAGGCCAGCCGGACCTTCGGGCGCCCCAACGGCGTCCGGGGATCCTTCGTCGCCGAGGCCCTGCGCCCGGCCCGCTTCCGCCGGGCCGACGAATTCAGCTCCGGCCGACAAACCGGCCGATCCGGTGCTGGCCGAAGCATTCGGCCGCCCACATCCAGGCGCCGACTCGTTGCAGCGGCATCCCGCCGACGCCGGCGCCCTCGCCGCCGCTGCCGGCCAACCCGAAGCCCCGGACGACCCGTGGCGTGATCCGTCCACCGGCGCGGCGCTGGGAACCCCGGCACTGTACGCAATCGGCACCGGCGGCGGTGGCGCCGCCGACCGGACAAGCTCGGCGTGCGGGAGGTGCTCTTCGGTGGCCGGGTGTCCTACACCGCGCTGGCCGTCCTCGGTATCACCGCTCTGCTACTCGGTCTGGTGGGCGGTTGGGTGGGCCGCAATACCGCCGAGGTCGTCGAAGCGTTCACCACCTCCAAGGTGACGCTCTCGACATCCGACGACGGCGACCTCCCCGCCGGCCGATTCGCGGCGGTCGCCGCCTCGGTGGCCGACTCGGTGGTGACCATCGAGGCCAAGAGCGATGAGCAGGGCGCTCAGGGATCGGGCGTGGTGGTCGACGGGCGTGGCTACGTCGTCACCAACAATCACGTCATCTCCGAAGCTGCCGCCACCCCGAGCAAGTTCAAGATGACCGTCGTGTTCAACGACGGCAAAGAGGTCCCGGCCAACCTGGTGGGCCGCGATCCCAAAACCGATCTCGCCGTTCTCAAGGTCGATAACGTCGACAACCTCACCGTCGCCCGGTTCGGCGACTCCGACAAACTCAAGGTCGGTGAGGAGGTCGTCGCGGTCGGCGCCCCCCTCGGTCTGCGCAGCACGGTCACGACCGGCATCATCAGCGCGCTGAACCGCCCGGTGCCGCTGTCGGGCGAAGGGTCCGACACCGACACGGTGATCGACGCCGTACAGACCGACGCGTCGATCAACCACGGCAACTCCGGCGGTCCGCTGATCAATATGAACTCCGAAGTGATCGGCATCAACACCGCCGGAAAGTCGTTGTCCGACAGTGCAAGTGGGCTCGGCTTCGCGATGCCCGTCAACGAGGTCAAGGCGACCGTGGAGTCGCTGATCAAGGACGGCAAGATCGCCCATCCGACCCTCGGGCTCTCGGCTCGGTCGGTGAGCAACGACCTGGCCTCGGGCGCGCAGGTGGCCAACGTCAAGGCCGGCGGTCCCGCCGAAAAGGCGCGGCATCAAGGAGAACGACGTCGTGGTCAAGGTCGGCAACCGCACCGTCGCCGACGCCGACGAGTTCGTCGTCGCGGTCCGCCAGCTCAAGATCGGTCAGGACCGCCGATCGAGGTGATGCGCGACGGCCGCAAGGTGACGTTGATGGTGAACCCCGCTCCGGACAACTGACTCCGATGTTCGCCAATCTCGGGTGGGGCGAGATGCTGCTGCTGGTGGTCGTCGGTCTGGTGGTGCTCGGACCGGAACGGCTGCCCGGCGCGATCCGCTGGACCACCGGCGCGATCCGGCAGGCCCGCGACTACCTCAGTGGGGCAACCAGGACAGCTGCGTGAGGAACTCGGCCCGGAGTTCGACGATCTGCGCGAGCCCCGATCAATGAGCTGCAGAAGCTGCGCGGGATGACGCCGCGGGCGGCGATGACCAAACACCTGCTCGACGGGGACGACTCGATGCCTGACCGGCAACTTCGACGGCCCAGCCGTCAAGCCCGACCAACGCAGGCGGGCCCACCGCGGCACCGATCGCAACCCCTGCGGCGGGTACGCCGGCCCCGTTCGACTCCGACGCGACCTAGCGTCTCATCGGCGGCGACGCGACCTAGCGTCCCGCCGGATCCAGTCCCAGCGACATCCCGGCCAGTCCGCGCCGCCGCGACGCCAGCTTGTCGGCGATGCCGCGCAGTTCGATACCGGCCGCCGACTCCGGTGCCGACGAGCACCAGTGGCACACCGGAATCCCCCGCGGCCACCAGAGCCGGGTCCAGCGGGACCTGACCCAGCAGCGGCACCTCTGCGCCGACCGACCGGCTCAGGCTGCTCGGCCACCTGTCGGCCGCCGCCCTCGCCGAAGATCTGCATCGTGGTGCCGTCCGGCATCAGCAGCCCGGACATGTTCTCCACCACGCCGACGATGCGCTGGCGGGTCTGCAGTGCGATGGCACCGGCCCGTTCGGCCACCTCGGCGGCCGCGATCTGCGGTGTGGTCACCACCAGGATCTCAGCGGCACGGCACCAATTGGGCCACCGAGATCGCGACGTCGCCGGTGCCGGGCGGCAGGTCGAGCAGCAGGACGTCGAGGTCACCCCAGTAGACGTCGGCAAGGAACTGCTGCAGCGCGCGGTGCAGCATCGGCCCGCGCCACACCACCGGGGTGTTGCCCTGGGTGAACTGCGCGATCGAGATCACCTTCACGTCGTGGGCGATCGGTGGCAGGATCATCGACTCGACCTGGGTGGGCCGATCCGATGGTCCCCATCATCCGGGGCACCGAGTGGCCGTAGATGTCGGCGTCGAGCAGACCGACGGACAGCCCGCGTGCGGCCAGTGCGGCAGCGAGATTGACTGTGACACTGGACTTTCCGACGCCGCCCTTGCCGGACGCCACGGCGTAGACCCGGGTCAGCGAGCCGGGCTGGGCGAAGGGGATCACCGGCTCGGCCGCGTCGCCGCGCAATTGCTTGCGCAATTCGGTGCGCTGTTCGTCGCTCATCACGTCCAGGTCGACGCGTGATCGCCCCGGTGCCGGGCACGTCGGCCGCCGCGGCGGTGACCCGCTCGGTGATCTCGGTCTTCTTCGGGCAGGCGTCGGTGGTCAGATAGATCTCGACGTGGGTGGCGCCGTCGGTCGGCCACCGTGACGCTCTTGACCATGTTGAGTTCGGTGATCGGCCGGCGCAGCTCGGGGTCGATGACCTTGGCCAGCGCGGCGCGGACAGCCTTCTCGAGGTCGGTGCTGTGTTGTGCCATCGAGGTCGAGCCTAGGCCCCGCCGCACTACCGGACTCGCGCGACCGAGGCTCGGCCGGTCTGCGGCATCAGCTCGGCAGGTCCGGGCAGCGGGCCCGGGTCCGGGCGCCACGGGGGGCACGGCTGTCGGCTGCGACGATCGGCTGGGCCGCCGGAGCGGGTGGCCGGTGCCATGCCAGCGGCGGGGTCTCCGGGGCTGCCGGCGGCGGCGCCGGGCGCGGGTGCCGGCCGGCGGCGCCTCGGCGGCCGGTCCGGGCAGCGGAGCCCCAGCGGGACAGGCCCAGTCGGCCGGGCGTCATCCACGGGTGCGGGCGGCGGTGCCATCCACGGAGGCGGGGCCATCGGCTGCATCCACGGCGGCAGGTTCGGGTCGGCCTGGGTCGCTTCCGGCGGCAACTGGGACGCCATGCAGATCACCTCGCAGCCGGTGCGTCCGAAGGCATCATCGGCGAGACCGGCACCGGCCCTGGCGCAGCTGAGTTGGCCGGCGGTCTCGCTGTTGCCCAGGGTCATCAGTCCGAGATCAGCCATCGGGTCACCGAGGGCAGACCGGTCATGCCGCGGGCCGAGGCCCTCGGGGGTGACCTCGAGGTGGGCGTCGCCGAGGGCGGGCACTGGGCCGATGATCGCCGGCAGGTCCACCGGCGCAACGCCGGTGGCGTAGGCGGCGGCCCAGCCCAGCACGTTCTGGGCGTAGGCCATCGAGTTGTTGTAGCGCAGGATCGCCGTCAGCACCTGGGACTGGTTGCGCAGGTTCAGCCCGCCGCTGCACAGATAACGCGCCGCGGCCAGGGCGGCGTCGAAGAGGTTCTGCGGGTCGGCCTTGCCGTCGCCGTCACCGTCGGAGGCGTACCGCGACCAGGTGCCGGGCAGGAACTGCATGGGCCCCATCGCGCGGGCGTAGACCGTCCGGCCGCCGGCGTTGCTCTGCACGATGACCTCGTTGCCCGGCAAGCTGCCGTCCAGCGTCGGGCCGTAGATCGGCCGGATCACGGTGCCGCGGGAGTCGGTGGCACCACCGTTGGCGTGGGATGACTCGATGCGGCCGATCCCGGCCAGCAGGTTCCAGCTCACCCCGCAGCCGGGGGAGGCCACCGCCATGGTCTGCTCGGCTTTGCGGTAGGCCGACAGCGCCATGCCGGGGATGCGCATCCCGCCGGGGGAACTGATCACGGCAGCCGGCGGCGGCAGTGACGAGGAGGTCGCCGCGAAGCGGAAGTTGGCCGGTGGTTTGGCGATCGCGACCACGGCGAAGCCGGTCGATTCGGGGGCGGGCGCAGCAGCCGGGGAGGAGCCGACCGCATGGGCGGCCGCGCCCACGTTGCCCGGCGCCGCCGCCACCGCGCCGGCCAGCACGACCGGGGTGATCACGGCAATGCCGAACGCGGGTGCCCGAACCCCCCGGCTGACCCGGTGCTTTATCCGCACTCGTCCGTCCTCAGATCACTCGCTGCTCTTGTGAACCAAGTCACCATACATAGTTCGGCGGCACTGATGTGACGCAACCGGAACTACCCGCTCAGCCCTGGGCTCCAGGGACCTTCCGGCCACGGCGTTCGGGGCCGTCCTGTTTGCCCGCCGATGGGGCGGCCGGCTGCAGGGTCTCCAGCAGGTCGCGCACCTCGTCGAGTTCACGCCGCAGGTAGTCGCGGGTGGCCACCTCGCCGACCGCCAGGCGCAGCGCGGCCAGTTCGCGGGCCAGGAACTCGGTGTCGGCCTTGGTCTGCTGGGCACGGCGGCGGTCCTCTTCCAGGGCGACCTTGTCGCGGTTCTCCTGCCGGTTCTGCGCCAGCAGGATCAGCGGCGCGGCGTAGGCGGCCTGGGTGGAGAAGGCCAGGTTGAGCAGGATGAACGGGTAGGGATCCCAGCGCAGGCTCACCGCGAACAGGTTCAGGATGATCCAGACGATGACGACGATCGTCTGCCACATCAGGTAGCGGCCGGTGCCGAGGAACCGGGCGATCGACTCGCTGAACCGGCCGACCGTCTCGGGGTCGAGGTTCAGCGTCGGCCGCCGTGACGTGCGCGGGGTGTCCAGGCGCTGGCTGGAGTCGCTCATGGGAGTCCCTTCGCCGCGCTCACCCGTACGCCGGCCTTCGGCGTCCTCGAAGCTCTCCCGCCAGTCGTGCGGCAGCAGGTGGTCGAGCACGTCGTCGACGGTGACCGCGCCCAGCAGGTGGCCCTCGTCGTCGACCACCGGTCCGCAGACCAGGTTGTAGGCGGCGAAGTAGCGGGTCACCGCCCCCAGCGGGGTGTCCGGGCTGAGCCGGGGCAGGTCCGCGTCGACGATGCCGCTGACCAGGTTGCCCGGCGGCTCGCGCAGCAGCGCCTGAGGTGCACGCAGCCCAGGTAGCGGCCGGTCGGGGTGGCCGTCGGCGGCCGGACCACGAAGACCAGCGAGGCCAGCGCCGGCGTCAGGTCCGGATCGCGGACCCGGGCCAGCGCCTCGGCGACGGTGGTGTCCGGGCGCCGAGCACCACCGGATCGGAGGTCATCAGGCCGCCGGCGGTGTCGGGGGAGTGGCTCGAGCAGCCGGCGCACCGACTCGGAGTCCTCCGGATCCATCCGCCGCAGCAGCACCTCGGCTTCGGTCGGGTTGAGCACACCGAGCAGGTCGGCGGCGTCGTCGGGATCCATCGCCTCGAGCACATCGGCGGCGCGCTCGGTGTCGAGTTGGCGCAGCAGTTCGGTCTGGTCGTCCTCGGAGAGTTCCTGCAGGATGTCGGCCAGCCGTTCGTCGTCGAGGGCGTTGATCACCTCGGTGCGGCGCTTGGCCGGCAGGTCCCGCAGCGCGTCGGCCACCTCGATCGGCCGCTGCCCCTCGAACTGTTGCAGCAACTGGGCTACGCCCTGGCCGGGCATCGCCAGCCCGGACGGGGTCAGGCCGGCGACGTTCTGCCACTCCACCACCACCACCGCCGAGCGCCGCCCGAGCCGGCGCTGGCTGCGCACCGCCACCCGGGTGACCATCCAGTCGCGGGTGCGGGTCTGCTCGATGCCGAGATCCACCACGCACGACGTCGACGCCGGCCAGTTGCTCCTGCTCGGGGTCGTTGACCCGCACCCGGGTGTCGAGCACCTGGCCCAGCACCAGGACCTCACCGGGCCGCTGGACGAACCGGCGCAGTGACACGTTCCCGGTGGTCAGGGTGACGGCGTTCGGCTCGATGGCGGTCACGCGCAGGATCGGCACGAAAATCCTTCTGCGGGTGAGCAGTTCGACCACCAGCCCCAGCACCCGGGGTTGCTGGCGCACGATGCTGATGCTGATCACCACATCGCGCACCCGGCCGAGGGATTCGCCGTCGGGACCCAGCACCACCATCCCGGCCAGGCGCGCCGCGTATACCCTGTTCACCGACGCCATGACTACAAAGGGTAGGAGTCTGCGCGTGAACGACGTACGCTATCGACCCCGCAGAACCTGCCTGTCGGTTCCCGGCAGCAACCCGCGGATGATCGAGAAGGCCAAGGGCCTGCCCGCCGACGAGGTATTCCTCGACCTCGAGGACGCCGTCGCCGCGGACGCCAAGGATGCCGCCCGCACCCGGGTGGCCGCCGCTCTGGGCGAACCGGGCTGGGGCGGCCAAGTGCGCGGCGTGCGGGTCAACGACTGGACGACGCCGTGGACCTACACCGACGTCATCGAGGTGGTCTCGGCCGCCGGTGCCCATCTCGACGTCATCGTCCTGCCCAAGGTCGCCGACGCCGATCACGTGCAGGCACTGGATCTGTTGCTCACCCAGGTGGAGCGCACCACGGGCTGCCGGTGGGCCGGATCGGCGTCGACGCCCAGATCGAGGACGCCCAGGGACTGACTCAACATCGACTGCGATCGCTGCGGCGCCGCGGGTACAGGCGCTGGTGCTCGGGCCGGCAGATCTGATGGCGAGTCTCAACATGCGCACCCTGGTGGTGGGCGAGCAACCCGAGGGCTACGACGTCGGCGACGCCTATCACCACGTCCTGATGACGATTCTGGTGGCCGCGCGGGCCCACGGCATCGCCGCGATCGACGGCCCCTATCTGAAGGTGCGCGACATCGAGGCATTCCGCGCGGGTGGCGGGGCGTTCGGCGGCGCTCGGCTACGACGGCAAGTGGGTGCTGCACCCGGACCAGATCGCGGCCGGCAACGAGATCTTCTCCCCCGCCCAAAGCGAGTACGACCGCGCCGAACTGATCCTCGAGGCCTATGACTGGCACACCTCGGCGGCCGGCGGTGCGCGCGGCGCGGTGATGCTGGGCGAGGAGATGATCGACGAGGCCAGCCGCAAGATGGCGTTGGTGGTGGCGGCCAAGGGCCGCGCGGCCGGGATGAGCCGGCAGGCGGCGCCGTTCGTCCCGCCCGCCTGATCGTTGCTAGCCGGTCAGCGCGAACGCCGAAAGCACGAAGCTGACCAGCACGGTGGCGACGCCGACCACGATGGCTGCCTTGGCTGGGCCGCGGCCGCCCTGTGGTCTGCGCTTGATCTGGGTGAGGGCGATTGCGCCGAGCACGATGCCGAGAATCGACGCGGCCCAGCCCACCAGACCCACGGACACGACGCCGAGTACCGACGCCACCAACGCGAAGATGGCCAACGGGTTGCTGCCACCTTGCCGCTCCGGGTAGCCGTAGCCCCCGAGGTAGGGGGCGCCCAATTCCGGCGGGGGCGCACTGCCGGCCAGCGGCGGGGGCGCACTGCCGGCCAGCGGTGGTCGATCGTGCCCCTCAGGCCCGGTCTCCCGAGGCGCACCGCCGCCAGCTGTCATGCTGATCAAACTAGCTCAACGAGCCTGCGGCTAGGCTGACCGACGAAGGAGGTCGACAACCATGACCAGTCCGTTTCCGTCCCGCGCAGAATCCGCGGGGCGCGGCGGCCGCGGGCGCATCGCGCCGGGTCCGCTGGGCCTGCCGACGCCACCGAAAGGCTGGCCGGTCGGCGTCCTATCCCACCTACGCCGAGGCGCAGAAGGCCGTCGACTATCTGTCCGACAATCAGTTCCCGGTGCAGCAGGTGACCATCGTCGGGGTCGATCTCATGCAGGTCGAGCGGGTCACCGGGCGACTCAGCTGGGCCAAGGTGCTCGGCGGCGGTGTGCTGACCGGCGCCTGGCTGGGTGTCTTCATCGGTCTGGTGCTCGGGCTGCTGACCGACAATCCCGGACAGGCGCTGGTGACCGGCGTCATCGCCGGCGTGATCTTCGGTCTGATCACCTCGTCGATCCCCTACGCGATGTCAAAGGGCACAAGGGATTTCAGTTCCACCATGCAACTGGTGGCCGGTCGCTACGACGTGCTCTGCGATCCGCAGTCCGCGGAGCGGGCCCGGGACATGCTCGCGCGCCTGACGTTATAGGCCTCCCGTGCACCGCAGCCGGGTTAAGGTACGCCTCGTGGCGATGGGACCCGGTACGGCGCGCAGGATGGGTGCGCGCAGCGCTGACCGCGGTGACGGTTGCGAGCACAGCGGCCTGCGGGTCTGCCGGCGACGACCGGGTGGTCAGCCTCTACACCCCGGCCAGTGAGACGGCGACGTTCACGGCGGTGGCCAAGCGATGCAACGAGGAGTTGGGCGGAAAGTTCCGCATCCAGCAGTTCGCTCTGCCCAAGGGTGCCGACGATCAACGTCTGCAATTGGCCCGCCGGATCACCGGCAACGACCGCACGCTCGACATCATGGCGCTCGACGTGGTGTGGACCGCGGAGTTCGCCGAAGCCGGGTGGGCGCTGCCGCTGTCGGCCGACCCGGCCGGACAGGCCGAGGCCGACGCCGCAGCCGACACCCTGCCCGGGCCGCTGGAGACGGCGAAGTGGCAGGGCAAGCTGTACGCGGCGCCGGTCACCACCAACACCCAGATGCTCTGGTACCGACCGGATCTCGTGTCGCCACCCCCGCCCACGTGGGACCAGATGATCGCCGAGGCGACCCGGTTGCACGCCGAGGGTAAGCCCTCGTGGATTGCGGTTCAGGCCAAGCAGTACGAAGGCCTGGTGGTCTGGTTCAACACGCTGCTGGAAAGCGCCGGCGGGCGGGTGCTCTCCGAGGACGGCAAGACCGTCACCCTCGTCGACACCCCCGAGCATCGCGCGGCCACCGTCAAAGCCCTGCAGATCATCAAGGCGGTGGCCACCGCCCCGGGCGCGGACCCGTCGGTCACCCAGACCGATGAGGGCACCGCGCGACTGGCACTGGAGCAGGGCAATGCCGCCCTGGAGGTCAACTGGCCGTTCGTGTTCGCCTCGATGCTGGAGAACGCGGTCAAGGGCGGGGTGCCGTTCCTGCCTCTGAACGACAAGCCTGAACTGGCCGGCGCGATCAACGAGGCCGGCACGTTCAGCCCCACCGATGAGCAGTTTCAGACCGCCTTCGACGCCAGCAAGGAGGTGTTCGCTTTCGCGCCCTATCCCGGTGTGATCGCCCGGCGCCCCGGCCCGGGTGACCCTCGGCGGGCTCAACCTGGCGGTGGCGTCCACCACCCGCAAGTCCGCCCAAGCCTTCGAGGCTCTGCGGTGCATCCGCAGCGAGAGCAATCAGCGCTACACCTCGATCGAGGGCGGCCTGCCCGCGGTGCGCACGTCGCTGTACTCCGATCCGGAGTTCCAGAAGAAGTACCCGCAGTACGCGATCATCCGCGATCAGTTGACCAACGCCGCGGTGCGGCCGGCCACACCGAACTATCAGGCGATGTCCACTCGGATCTCCGCGACGCTCGCCCCGATCACCTCGATCGACCCGGAGCGCACCGCCGACGAACTCGCCGTGCAGGTGCAGAAGGCCATCGACGGCAAGGGGCTGATCCCGTGACCGCGGCGGCGCCCGCCCGGCCGGCGGCCGCGGTCCGCGGCGACGACCGGCGCTCGCAGCGGCGGCTGGCGTACTTGCTGATCGCGCCCGCGGTGATCCTCATGCTGGCGGTGACCGGATATCCGATCCTGTACGCGTTCTGGCTAAGCCTGCACCGCTACAACCTGGCCAGCCCGGGTGACACCGCCTTCATCGGGCTGGCGAACTATCAGACCATCCTGGGTGACAAGTACTGGTGGACGGCGTTCGTCGTCACACTCGTCATCACCGTCATCTCGGTGGCGATCGAGTTCGTCCTCGGCTTGGCGCTGGCGCTGGTCATGCACCGCACCATCTTCGGCCGGGGACTGGTGCGCACCGCGATCCTGATTCCGTACGGAATCGTCACCGTGGCCGCGTCCTACAGCTGGTACTACGCATGGACTCCGGGCACCGGATATCTGGCCAACCTGCTGCCCGAAGGCACCGCCCCACTGACGCAACAGATTCCGTCGCTGGCGGTGATCATCCTCGCCGAGGTGTGGAAGACCACTCCGTTCATGGCGCTGCTGCTGCTCGCCGGGCTCGCGCTGGTGCCCGACGATCTGCTCAAGGCGGCCCAGGTCGACGGCGCGAGCCCCTGGACCCGGCTGACTCGGGTGATCATCCCGCTGATCAAGCCGGCCATCCTGGTGGCGCTGCTGTTCCGCACCCTGGATGCGTTCCGCATCTTCGACAACATCTACGTGCTCACCGGCGGGTCCAACGACACCGCGTCGGTGTCGATCCTGGGCTACAACAACCTGTTCAAGGCCTTCAATCTCGGCCTGGGATCGGCGATCAGCGTGCTGGTGTTCCTCACCGTCGCGATCATCGCGTTCATCTTCATCAAACTGTTCGGGGCGTCCGCGCCCGGGGCCGACGGCGAGGCGCACCGATGAGCCGCCGCGCCGTCGGCTGGACGGTGATCAATGCGCTGGTGGTGATTTACGCGCTGCTGCCGGTGATGTGGATCCTGAGCCTGTCGCTCAAACCGACCTCGACGGTCAAGGACGGCAAGCTGATTCCGTCGGAGATCACCCTGGACAACTACAAGGGCATCTTCACCGGCGATGTGTTCTCCTCCGCGCTGATCAACTCGATCGGCATCGGTTTGATCACCACGGTCATCGCCGTGGTGATCGGCGCGATGGCGGCCTACGCGGTGGCCCGCCTCGAGTTCGCCGGCAAGAAGCTGTTGATCGGTGCGGCACTGCTGATCGCGATGTTCCCGCAGATCTCGCTGGTGACTCCGCTGTTCAACATCGAACGCCGGATCGGGCTGTTCGACACCTGGCCTGGGCTGATCATCCCCTACATCACCTTCGCGCTGCCGCTGGCGATCTACACCCTCTCGGCGTTCTTCCGGGAGATCCCGTGGGATCTGGAGAAGGCGGCCAAGATCGACGGCGCCACCCCCGCGCAGGCGTTCCGCCGGGTCATCGCTCCACTGGCCGCACCCGGCATCGTCACCGCCGCCATCCTGGTGTTCATCTTCGCCTGGAATGACCTGCTGCTGGCACTGTCCCTGACCGCCACCAAGGCCGCGATCACCGCGCCGGTGGCCATCGCGAACTTCACCGGCAGTTCGCAGTTCGAGGAACCGACCGGATCAATCGCAGCCGGGGCCATGGTGATCACCATCCCGATCATCGTGTTCGTGCTGATCTTCCAACGACGGATCGTGGCCGGACTCACCTCCGGCGCGGTGAAGGGGTAGCGGGGTTTCTATGGCCGAGATCGTTCTGGATCACGTCACCAAGCGCTACGCCGACGGCGCCACGCCGGTGCGCGACCTGAGTCTGACCATCGCCGACGGCGAGTTCGTCATCCTGGTCGGACCGTCAGGCTGCGGGAAGTCCACCACGCTCAACATGATCGCCGGCCTCGATGAGATCACCTCCGGCGAGTTGCGCATCGGTGGCCAGCGGGTCAACGAGAAGGCGCCGCGCGACCGCGACATCGCCATGGTGTTCCAGTCCTACGCGCTCTACCCGCACATGTCGGTGCGGCAGAACATCGCCTTCCCGCTCACCTTGGCCAAGCTGGGTAAGGCCGAGATCGCCGCGAAGGTGGATGAGACCGCGCGGATTCTGGATCTCACCGCACTGCTGGACCGCAAGCCCTCACAGCTGTCCGGCGGCCAACGGCAGCGGGTGGCCATGGGCCGGGCCATCGTGCGTTCGCCGAAGGCGTTCCTGATGGACGAGCCGCTGAGCAATCTCGACGCCAAGCTGCGGGTGCAGATGCGCGCGGAGATCGCCCGGCTGCAGAACCGGCTCGGCACCACCACCGTGTACGTCACCCACGACCAGACCGAGGCGATGACCCTCGGCGACCGGGTGGTGGTGCTGCGGGCCGGCGAAGCGCAGCAGATCGGCACCCCCGAGGAGTTGTACAACTCGCCGGCCAACCTATTCGTCGCCGGCTTCATCGGCTCGCCGTCGATGAACTTCTTCCCGGCGACTCCCAGCGGCACCGGACTGCGGCTGCCGTTCGGTGAGGTGTCGCTGCCCGCGGGCACGGCGTCGGCCGCAGATGTCATCGTCGGTGTGCGCCCGGAGCACTTCGAGGATGCCGCGCTGATCGATGCCACCGAACGGTCCCGCTCGCTGACCTTCCGGGTCAACGCCGACCTGGTCGAGTCCCTCGGTGCCGACAAGTACGTCTACTTCTCGCTGTCGGGAGCCGGCGCGCAGTCGTCACACCTGGCGGAGTTGGCCGCGGACACCGGGGTCGGGCACAACCGCTACGTGGCCCGGGTGTCGGCCGAGTCGACTGCGGCCACCGGCCATCAGGTGGACCTGGCGCTCAACACCGGCCGGCTGATCGCCTTCGACGCGCAGACCGGAGCGAACCTCAGCGCGTGAGCGAGCTTTTGGCGCAGGTGCGCGAGCATCTGTCCGCCCACTTCGCCGGTCTGGGCGTTGACGCCGAACCGGAGTCGGCCAGTGTCACGTTCCTGGGCGTGGAGCGGATGGATGTGCTGCGGTGGGGCCCCGTCGACGGGATGTATCACGACGGTTTGTATCACTATGTGTCCGTGGGGTGTTCGCGCCACCCGATGGCCGATCCCTCCGCGGCGGTGGCCGACCCCGTGCGTGGCCCGCGCGCGGAGGTGGTGATGAGCCTGCGCGGCGGTGCGCCCACCCCGGGCCTGGCCCGCAGCCTGGCCGTGGTGGCCGCCACCCCTGCGGTCGACGGCGTCGTTCTGGAGACCGATCTGCTGGTCGATCTATCCGCGCCGCTGTGGGATGGCGCACCCTTCACCGCGGTGCTGCTCGGCGAATCGCTGATCGCCGATCTGCCGGCGCAGCCGCCGCGCGATGCGGTCCGGTTCATGGCTGCGGTGCCGATCACGCCGACCGAGGCGGCCTGGGTACGGCTCAAGGGTGCTGAGGCGATGCGCAACGCGTGGTTCGACGATCGCGTCGACGTGTTCGACCCGGACCGGCCCGCATCGTCGCCGCGCTGAACCGGCTACAGCCAGTGGTTGCGGCGGAACGTCCGGTACAGGAAGCCGCAGATCCCCGCCATCATCAGCAGCACCGCGGGATAGCCCCACTGCCAACTGAGTTCGGGCATGTTCTCGAAGTTCATCCCGTAGATCCCGGCGATCGCGGTCGGGACCGCGGCCATGGCGGCCCAGGCGGAGATCTTGCGCATGTCCAGGTTCTCCTGCATGCCGACCCGCGCCAGCGCGGCCTGCACCAGCGACGACAGCATTTCGTCGTAGGCGGCGATCCGGTCGGCGGCCAACGACTGGTGGTCCATCACATCGCGCATCTGGCGCAGGATCTCCTTGGACAGCAGATCGCGGTAGTCGGTGTGCATGCGCCCCAGTGCATCGGTGAGCGGATAGACCGCCCGTCGCAATTCGACTACCTCGCGCTTGAGCAGATAGATCGGCTCGATGTCGGTCTTGGCCGTCGGTGAGAAGGTGGCCTCTTCAATGGCGTCGATGTCGGACTCCATCGACTCGGTGACCCAGCGGTAGGTGTCGACGATGTGGTCGGCGATCGCATGCATCACCGCGAACGGTCCCAGCGCGAGTTGGGAGTGCTCGGCTTCCAACTGGGTCCGGACACCGGCCAGCCCGGTGTGTTCGCCGTGACGGACGGTGACCACGAAGTCGGAGCCGACGAAGACCATGATCTCGCCGGTCTCCACGATCTCGTGGGCCAGTTCGACCGACTCATGCGGGACGTAGTTGACCGTCTTGAGGACCAGGAACAGGGTGTCGTCGTAGCGCTCGACCTTCGGACGCTGGTGGGCGTTGACCGCATCCTCCACCGCCAGCGGATGCAGGCCGTACACATCGGCGACGGACTGCATCTGGTGCTTGTCGGGCTCATGCAGTCCGATCCAGACGAACGCCTGCTGTCCGGCGACCTCGAGTTCGTGGACCTTGTCCAGTGCCGCGGCGTAGGTGTACTGGCCGGGCAGACGGTCGCCGCCGGAGTAGATCGCGCAGTCCACCATGGCGTCCGATACCGGCACCGGAATGTTGGAGGGGTCGGAGTGGATGGATTGTGGCCGCCCCGTTCCCAGAACAGACTGCGCTCGAGCGCGAAACGCCGGCATGGTGCACCTCCCTCGCGCGGTGGTTCGTTCTCTCGCCAGATCGTACGCGCCGGTCTTGTACCCTGACGCGGTGTCTGAAACGGTGCCCACGTCCAATCTCGTCGTCAGCGATGAGGAAATTTTTGCCGCACATCAGGGCGGCAAGCTGTCGGTGGAGTTGAAGCAACCGCTGGACACCCAGCGGGCGCTGTCGATCGCCTACACACCCGGCGTCGCGCAGGTGAGCCGCGCCATCGCCACCGATCACACGCTGGCAGCGCGCTATACCTGGGCCAACCGGCTGGTCGCGGTCGTCAGCGATGGCAGCGCGGTGCTCGGCCTGGGCGATATCGGCCCGGCCGCCTCGCTTCCGGTGATGGAGGGCAAATCGGCGTTGTTCAAGGCGTTCGCCGGCCTGAACTCGATCCCGATCGTGCTTGACACCAAGGATCCCGACGAGATCATCGAGACCCTCGTCCGGCTGCGCCCCACCTTCGGCGCGGTGAACCTGGAGGACATCTCCGCCCCGCGTTGTTTCGAGATCGAACGCCGCGCCATCGAGGCGCTGGACTGCCCGGTGATGCACGACGATCAGCACGGCACAGCCATCGTGGTTCTCGCGGCGATGCTGGGCGCAACGGCCGTGCTGGACCGGAAGATGAGCTCACTGAAGGTGGTGATCTCTGGCGCGGGCGCGGCGGGCGTGGCATGCGCCAACATCCTGCTCGCCAGCGGCGTCACGCGACATCACCATGATCGACTCGCAGGGCATCGTGCACACCGGACGCGACGATCTGAACCCGTTCAAGGCCGAACTGGCGCAGCGGACCAATCCCGACGGCCGCACCGGCGGGCTGGCCGAAGCACTCAAGGACGCCGATATGTTCATGGGCGTCTCGGCCGGGCTTGTGCCCGAGGAACTGATCGCCACCATGGCGCCGGGCGGCCTGGTCTTCGCGATGTCCAACCCCGACCCGGAGATCCACCCCGAGGTGGCCAAGCGTCACGCCGCCATCGTGGCCACCGGCCGCAGCGACTTCCCCAACCAGATCAACAACGTGCTGGCATTCCCCGGGGTGTTCCGCGGCGCACTCGACGCCGGAGCCCGGCGGATCACCGAGAAGATGAAAGTCGCCGCAGCGGAGGCGATCTTCTCCGTCGTGGGCGACGATCTGGCCGCCGATCACATCGTTCCCAGCCCGCTGGATCCGCGGGTGGAGCCGGCGGTCGCGGCCGCGGTGGCCGCCGCCTCGCAGGTGTGAGCATCGGGCGCCGGGCGTGGGTGCTGCTGGCCGGCCTGCTCGTCGCCGGCTGCACCACCAACCCTGCGCCGCCGCCGATGACGGTCGGCGCGACCCTGGACCCTGAGACGACTCTGCTGGCCCACATCTACGCGGCGGGTCTGCGCTACTACGGAACGCCCGCCACGGGTCGAGTCGACCGACGACGTGATGGCCGCGCTGGATACCGCGAAAGCCGTTGTGGCACCTGGATTCACCGGACAGCTGTTGCGGCGCCTCGATCCGGAGTCGACGGCCCGCTCGGCCGCCAGCGTGTACCGGGCCATGGTCGGTGCGCTTCCGGAGGGTATCGCGGCCGCCGACTACGCCACCGCCGCCGAGGACAAACCGGCGATCGCCGTGACGGAGGCGACGGCAACCCGTTGGGGCAGCCGTGACCTCGCCGCGCTGGTGAGCAACTGCACCGGACTGCGTGTCGGCGCGATCACCGGCAGCGAGACCACCGGCAGTCAGATCACCGGCGTGGGCGACTGCACCCTGCCCGCACCGCGCGACTACGGGGACGCGGCATCGCTGTTCGATGCTCTGCGCACCGGTGCGATCACCGCGGCCTGGACCACCACTGCCGACACCCGGGTGCCCGAGGGTGCGGTGGTGCTCGTCGATCGCGATCCCACCCTGATCCCGGCCGAGAATGTCGTCGCGCTGTACCGCCGCAACGAGATTCCCACCATGGCGTTGCGGGCTGTCAACGAGATCGCCGGCGTGCTCGACACCGCCGCACTCACCGACATGCTGCGACAGGTCAAGACCGGCGCGGATCCCCACGACGTCGCGCAGGAGTGGCTGGCGGCCAACCCGCTGGGCAAATGAATCCCTGACGCGCTCAGCGCATCTTGGGCATGAACCGGCCGGCCAGGGCGGTGATACCCCGCTGATAGCTCGCCCCGCTGGCCCGGATGATCACGTCGATGATCTTGGCATCGGCGCCGACGAGCACCTTGGCCTTGTTCTTGGACACCGCCTCGAGGATGATCTGGGCCGCCTTCTCCGGGGAGGTGCGGGCCATCTTGGTGTCGAACCACTCGGCCATCGATGCGGTGTCGAGTCCCTCGGCGGCGGTCGAGTTGCGCGCGATGGCGGTCTTGATGCCGCCGGGATGCACGGTGGTGACCTTTACCGGGTGCTTGGCCAGGATCATCTCCATGCGCAGTGCCTCGGTGAACCCGCGCACCGCGAACTTGGCTGAGTTGTACGCGGCCTGCCCCGGCACCGAGAAGATGCCGAAGACACTCGAGATGTTGACGACGTGGCCGTCGCCGGAGGCGATCAGGTGCGGCAGGAATGCCTTGGTGCCGTTGACCACGCCCCAGTAGTCGACGTCCATCACCCTCTCGATGTCCTTGAACGGGGTGATGTCGACATCGCCGCTGTAGGCGATGCCTGCGTTGTTGTAGATCTGGTTGACCTTGCCGAAGTGCTCTTTGACCTCATCGGCGTAGAGCAGGAATCGCTCCCGTTCGGTGACGTCGAGGCGGTCGGACTTGACCGGCGCCCCGATGGACTTCAGTCGCTGTTCGGTGATCGCCAGGCCGTCGGTGTCGACGTCGCTGATCGCCACCGAGGCCCCGGAGCGGCCGAGTTCGATCGCCAGGGCCTGCCCGATGCCCGATCCGGCGCCGGTCACGACGGCCACTTTGCCTGCAAATCCCTGCATGAACGCTCCTGTTGACGGGTGTCGAGTGGCCTTGAGGCTACAGCGTGGATCTCCGGTGCGTAACGCCTCCGCCCGGCCCTACGATGTGGTGGTCATGAAGCTGCGACGCTTGAGTGGAACAGTGCTGGCCGGGCTGGCTATCGGTGTATTCGCCGCGCCCGCGGACGCCGACACCGCCGGTGTGACCGACTTCCTCAACACCCTCGACGGCCTGGGCATCACCGACATCGACCCGGCGCGGGCCGTCGAACTCGGTCAGTCGCTGTGTCCGCTGCTCGCCCAGCGCGGCCAGAACACCGCCGACATCGCCTCCCAGGTGAGCGAGACCATCGGCCAGCCGATCGGAGCCGCCAGCATGTTCACCGGTGCGGCCATCTCACTGCTGTGCCCACGCGCGGTCGACAGGATCGCCCAGGGCCAGCCGTTGTTGCCGCTGTTCGGCTGAGCCCACGCGCCCGCGCCGGGATCAGGGCGCGAACGCCTCGTCGATGATCTCCTGCTGCTCGACGGCGTGCACTTTCGACGAACCCGACGACGGCGCGGACATGGCGCGCCGCGAGATGCGCCTGATGCCGGTCAGCTTCTCGGGCAGCAATTCGGGCAACTCCAGACCGAACGTCGGCCAGGCACCCTGATTCGCCGGCTCCTCCTGCACCCAGAAGAACTCACTTGCATTGGGGTAGGAATCCAGGGTGTTGGACAACCGCCGCTTGGGCAGCGGCGCTAGTTGCTCCACCCGCACGATCGCGATGTCGTCCCGGTTGTCCTTCTCCTTGCGCGCAGCCAGCTCGTAGTAGATCTTGCCGCTGGTCAGAAGAATCCTTCTCACCTTGGAGCGGTCGCCGTCGCCGTCGGTGTAGGTCGGTTCTTCGAGAATCGAGCAGAACTTGCGTTCGGTGAAGTCCCGCAGATCGCTCACAGCCGCCTTGTTGCGCAGCATCGACTTCGGGGTGAACACGATCAGCGGCCGGTGCACCCCGTCGAGGCCGTGCCGGCGCAGCAGGTGGAAATAGTTCGCCGGGGTCGACGGCATCGCGATGGTCATCGAACCCTCCGCCCACAACTGCAGGAACCGTTCGATCCGGCCGGAGGTGTGGTCGGGCCCTTGACCCTCGTGGCCGTGCGGCAACAGCAGCACGACGTCGGACAGCTGGCCCCATTTGGCTTCACCGGAGCTGATGAACTCGTCGATGATCGACTGTGCGCCGTTGACGAAGTCGCCGAACTGGGCCTCCCACAACACGATTGCTTCGGGGTTGCCCACCGAGTAGCCGTACTCGAAGCCCACGGCGGCGTACTCCGACAGCGGCGAGTCGTACACCAGGAAGCGGCCGCCGCTGGGGGTGCCGTCCGGGTTGGTCGGTCAGCAGATCCAGCGGGGTGAACTCCGCACCGGTGTTGCGGGTCGATGATGACGGCGTGCCGCTGGGTGAAGGTGCCGCGCTTGGTGTCCTGGCCGGTCAACCGGATCAGCTTGCCCTCGGCCAGGAAGGTGCCCAGCGCCAGCAGTTCGGCGAACGCCCAGTCGACCTTGCCCTCGTAGGCCATCTCGCGGCGCTTCTCCAGCACCGGCTTGACCCGGGTGTGCACGGTGAACCCTTCCGGGACCGTCAGGTGCGCGTCGCCGATGCGGGCCAGCAGCGACTTGTCCACCGCGGTGCTCATCCCGCGCGGGATCATCTGCGCGGTCTCCACCGACTCGCTCGGTTCGACGGCGTGCTTCTCGAGTTCGCGGACCTCGTTGAAGACCTGCTCGAGTTGGCCCTGGTAGTCGCGCAGGGCGTCCTCGGCCTCCTTCATGCGAGATGTCGCCGCGGCCGATCAGCGCCTCGGTGTAGCTCTTGCGGACGCCACGCTTGGTGTCGATCACGTCGTACATGGCCGGGTTGGTCATCGACGGGTCGTCGCCCTCGTTGTGACCGCGGCGGCGGTAGCACAGCATGTCGATGATGACGTCCTTGTTGAACTTCTCCCGGAAGTCCACCGCCAGCCGCGCCACCCAGACGCAGGCCTCGGGGTCGTCGCCGTTGACGTGGAAGATCGGCGAGCCGACCATCTTCGCGACGTCGGTGCAGTACTCCGCGGACCGCGAGTACTCCGGCGCGGTGGTGAAGCCGATCTGGTTGTTGACGACGATGTGGATGGTGCCGCCGGTGCGGTAGCCCTTGAGCAGCGCCAGGTTCAGGGTCTCGGCCACCACGCCCTGGCCGGCGAAGGCGGCGTCGCCGTGCAGCATCAGCGGCACCACGGTGAACTGCTTCGGCTCGCCGTCCGGTCCGGTCCGGTCGATCAGGTCCTGCTTGGCGCGGACCAGACCCTCGAGCACCGGGTCGACGGCCTCGAGGTGCGACGGGTTGGCCACCAGCGACACCTCGATGTCGTTGTCGCCGAACATCTGGATGTAGCTGCCGCTGGCGCCGAGGTGGTACTTGACGTCGCCGGAGCCGTGCGCCTGCGACGGGTTCAGATTGCCCTCGAACTCGCTGAAGATCTGCGAGTAGGGCTTGCCGACGATGTTGGCCAGCACGTTGAGCCGGCCGCGGTGCGGCATGCCGATGACCACCTCGTCGAGGCCGTGCTCGGCGCACTGGTCGATCACCGCGTCCATCATCGGGATGACCGATTCCGCGCCCTCCAGCGAGAAACGCTTCTGACCAACGTATTTCGTCTGCCAGGAAGGTCTCGAAGGCCTCGGCGGCGTTGAGCTTGCTCAGGATGTACTTCTGCTGGGCGACGGTGGGCTTGTCGTGACGGACCTCGATGCGCTCCTGCAGCCAGCGCTGCTGCTCGGGCTCGAGGATGTGGGTGTACTCCACGCCGATGTGCCGGCAGTACGCGTCGCGCAGCACCGAGAGCACGTCGCGCAGCTTCTTGTGCTCCTTGCCGGCGAACCCGTCGACCTTGAACTCTCGGTCCAGATCCCACAGCGTCAGGCCGTGGGTGAGCACGTCGAGATCGGGGTGCATGCGGAACCGGTTCTTGTCCAGCCGCAGCGGGTCGATGTCGGCCATCAGGTGACCGCGGTTGCGGTAGGCGGCGATCAGTTCGATCACCCGGGCGTTCTTGTCGACGATCGAGTCCGGGTTGTCGGTGCGCCAGCGCACCGGCTCGTAGGGGATGCCGAGGTCGAAGAAGATCTCGTCCCAGAAGTCGTCGTCGAGCAGCAGGTTGTGGATGGTGCGCAGGAAGTCGCCGGACTCCGCGCCCTGGATGATGCGGTGGTCGTAGGTCGACGTCAGGGTGATGAGCTTGCCGACGCCCGAGATCGGCGATGCGTTCCTCGCTGGCACCCTGGAACTCCGCCGGGTACTCCATCGCGCCGGCGCCGATGATGGCGCCCTGCCCGGCCATCAGCCGCGGCACCGAGTGCACGGTTCCGATGGTGCCCGGGTTGGTCAGCGAGATGGTCACCCCGGCGAAGTCCTCGGCGGTGAGCTTGCCGTCGCGGGCGCGGCGCACGATGTCCTCGTAGGCCGCGACGAAGTCGGCGAACCCCAGTGATCTCGCAGCCCTTGATCGCAGCGACCACCAGCGTGCGCTTGCCGTCCTTGCCGGGCAGGTCGATTGCCAGACCGAGATTGGTCTGCGCCGGGGTGACCACGTTCGGCTTGCCGTCGATCTCGGCGAAGTGGCGGTTCATGTTCGGGAACTTCTTGATCGACTGCCACGATGGCGTAGCCGAGCAGATGGGTGAAGGAGATCTTGCCGCCGCGGGTCCGCTTGAGGTGGTTGTTGATGACGATGCGGTTGTCGATCATCAGGGTGGCCGGGATGGCGCGCACGCTGGTGGCGGTGGGGATCTCCAGCGAGGCGTTCATGTTCTTCACGACCGCCGCGGCGGCGCCGCGCAGCACCTGGGTCTCGTCGCCGGCCGGTGCGGCCGCGGGGGCGCTGTCCGCCGCCGGAGCCGGGGCCGGGGCGGGAGCTGGGCCGGGGCGGGAGCCGGGGCGCGGGCAGCCGGGGCGGAGCGGGCGCCGGGGCAGGAGCCGGCGGGGCAGCGGGCGGGTGCAGCGGCCGGGGCGGAAGCCGCGGCGGGCTGACCGTTGGCCGGTGCCAACGGGCGTGGTCGGCTCGGGGTGGTAGTCCACCAGGAACTCGTGCCAACTCGGGTCCACTGATGAGGGGTCGTCGCGGAACTTGCGGTACATCTCCTCGACCAGCCATTCGTTCTGGCCGAAGGGTGAACTCGTGCTGCTCACGACAGTCACTCGCCTCGATCCTGTGCCTGTTTTCTCACCCGGGCGATCGCCAAAGGACGACGAGTCAAGGCTATCTCGTCACGGTCCGCGGCGAAGCGGGTCAGCCCACGAGCGTCTACTGGGCGTCTACCGGGCGTCGGCGATCGGAGGCAGCAGGTGCAGTTGTCCCGGCCAGCGGCTGGGCGCCGGGCCGAATGCCTTGCGGGCGTTGTCGACGATCTTGCTGCCCATCAGGCGGTTGCCGCCGCCGCCGATCGCCGCGCCGATGCCGACCGGGAGCATCTTGCCGAAGGCCATCGCGGTGCGCTTGATCGTGTACTTCTTGACGAAATACTGCATCAGCCGGGAGTTGAGCTGGGATACCACCGGCAGCGGCAGGAGTTCCGCCTCGGCCAGCCAGGCGCCGCTGGTGCGGCCGGGTCCGAGCAGGTCGCGGACGGCGCCGCTGCCCTCCTCGCCGACGAGCACGCTGAGCACCAGGGTGCGCCGGCGCTCCCGGTCCTCCACCGGGATGCCGTGCACCTCGGCGACGGCCAGCACGAATGCCGCCGTGGCCTCCAGGAACAGCGCCGTCTCACCGGCGACCGCCGACAGCGCGGCCAGCGTGCCGATGCCCGGGAAGGCGGCCGCCGAGCCGACGGCGGCGCCGCTGGCCATCACCACGGCCAGATAGTGCTTCTCCAATTTGGTGACGATCTCCGCCGGGGTGGCATCGGGCGCGGTGCGGCGCAGCCGGGCAACGTAGGCCTTGACCGCCGGAGCCTGCAGCCGGGTGCTGGACTCCAAGATGGTCGACAACACCTTCGCCGACATCCCGGCGTCCTCGGGGCGGGCCGGCAGATTGTTGGATTGGGGGTTGTCGGACTGCTTGGACTTGCCGCGGCGAAACCTCATGACAGACCTTTCTGTCGTCGTCTTGCCAGGCTAACGAACAGCCACCCCGTCTGAGTGCCCGGCTGCCCACCCCCGCAGGTGACGCGTCCCGGCAGGCTGGCAGCATCGCTGCATATGACCACCACGGCGTCCGGGCAGCCGGTCAACCCGTGGAGCGCGCTGTGGGCCATGCTCATCGGGTTCTTCATGATCCTGGTCGACTCGACGATCGTCGCGGTGGCCAATCCGGCCATCATGGCGGCCCTGAAGATCACCAGCTACGACGCCATCATCTGGGTCACCAGCGCCTACCTGCTCGCTTACGCGGTACCGCTGCTGCTCTGCGGGCGACTCGGCGACCGGTTCGGCCCGAAGAACCTCTATATCGCCGGGTTGGCCGTCTTCACCGTGGCATCGCTGTGGTGCGGACTATCCGGGTCGATCGGGATGCTGATCGCCGCGCGGGTGATGCAGGGCGTCGGCGCGGCGCTGCTGACCCCGCAGACGCTGTCGACCATCACCCGGATCTTCCCGGCAGACCGGCGCGGGGTGGCGCTGAGCATGTGGGGTGCCACTGCCGGGGTGGCCACCCTGGTCGGTCCGCTGGCCGGCGGTGTTCTTGTCGACACCCTCGGCTGGTCGTGGATCTTCTTCGTCAACGTGCCGATCGGGGTGATCGGCATCGTCCTGGCGGTGCGGCTGATTCCGGTGCTGCCCACGCATCCGCACCGTTTCGACATCATCGGGGTGGTGCTCTCGGGCATCGGCCTGTTCCTGATCGTGTTCGGCCTGCAGGAGGGCCAGACGCAGAACTGGGTGCCGTGGATCTGGGCGTCGATCGCGGTGGGCGTGGTGTTCATGGCGATGTTCGTCTGGTGGCAGTCCGCCAATACCCACGAGCCCCTGATCCCGCTGGCGATCTTCGCTGACCGTGACTTCAGCCTCGCCAATGTCGGCATCGCGGTGATCGGATTCTCGGTGACGGCGATGATCCTGCCGGTGATGTTCTTCGCCCAGTCGGTGTGCTCGCTGAGTCCGTCCGGCGCCGCGGGGCTGACAGCTCCGATGGCGGTCGCCTCCGGCGTGTTGGCCCCCGTCGTCGGCCGGATCGTGGACCGTTCGCACCCCCGGCCGATCATCGGGTTCGGGTTCTCCGATGCTGGCCACCTCGCTGCTGTGGCTGTCGATCGAGATGACCCCGGCAACGCCCATCTGGCGGCTGCTGCTGCCGATGACGGCGATGGGCGTCGGCATGGCGTTCATCTGGGCGCCGCTGGGCGCGACCGCGACCCGCAACCTGCCGATGCGGCTTGCCGGTGCCGGCTCGGGCGTTTACAACACCACCCGCCAGGTCGGCTCGGTGCTCGGCAGTGCCAGCATGGCCGCCTTCATGTCGTCGCGGATCACCGCGGAGATGCCCGCCGCCCCCGCCGGTGGCCCGCAACCGGGCGAAGGTGACGTGACGCAGCTGCCGCCGGTGTTCTACGAACCGTTCGCCACCGCGATGTCGCAGTCCATGCTGCTCCCCGCCTTCGCCGCGCTGTTCGGTGTGATGGCGGCGATCTTCCTGGTCGGCGGCCGGGACGCACCCGCTGCGGTCGGTCAGTCGAAGAGCACGGCCGCGTTGAGGTAACCGGTCGGGTCGAACGCGGCCTTGATCCTGCGCATGGCCGAGATGTCAGCCGCGCCGCGCGACATCGACAGGTAGCCGCGCTTGCGGCTGCCCACCCCGTGCTCGGAACTGACGTTGCCGCCGCTGGCCGCGATCAGATCCATCATCGGGCCGTACAGGGCAGGCTTCAGCTGTCTCGTCGCACCCGAGGATATTGAGGTGCAGATTGCCCTCCCCGATGTGACCGAAGAGGATCGTCGTGCCGTGCCCGGCGATCTCGCGCGACGCCGCGGCGAAGCGCGCGATCTCGGACAGCGGCAACGCGATGTCGAATTTCAGGGCTGGGCCGAAACGGGCGATCGTCTCGGTCAGCGACTCCCGCAACCGCCAGAGCCGCTGCTGGTCGCTCGCGTCCACGCCGACGACGGGTTCGCCGCGCAGCGGCAGATCCGCGAGTGCGTCGGCGAGCGGCAAGGTCTGCTCGGTATCGCCGGCCAGTTCCACCAGCAGTAGCCAGGCACCGGCCACCGGCAGTGACAGACCCAGTTCGGTGGCGCGGCCGTCAATCAGTTCGAGGGCCGCGATGTTCGGGATCTCCCGTAGCGTGCGGGCAGCGGCGACGAGCGCGTCGAGGTCGTCGAACCCGCACACCGCGGTCACCCGGTGTTCCGGAATCGGGTGCAGCCGAAGATCGACGGCGGTGATCACCCCGAGGGTTCCCTCCGCTCCGACGAACAACGAGATCAGGTCATAACCGGTGTTGTCGGCCAGTGCCCGTGAATTCCTGTGCAGCACAGTTCCGTCAGGGAGTGCGATCTGCAGCCCGAGCACTTGTTCGCGCATGTTGCCGTAGCGCACCGTGCGCAGTCCACCGGCGTTGGTCGAGGCCATGCCGCCCACGGTGGCCGAGTCCCGTGCGGCCAGGTCCACCCCGAACAACAGACCGGCCGCCGCGGCCGCGTCCTGCACCCTCGCCAGGGTCGCCCCGGCCCCCACTCGGATCCGGGACTCCGCGCGATCGACCTCGCCCAGGGCGGTGAGCCGTTCCGTGGACAGCAGTACGTCGTCGTGCTCGGGAACCGTGCCGGCCACCAGCGAGGTCCGGCCACCCTGAACGGTCACGTAGAGCCCCGCGTCGCGGCAGACCGCGAGCACGGCGGCGACCTCGGCGGCGTCGCCGGGACGCACCAGTGCCGCGGCCTGACCGCGATAGCGCCCGGTCCAGTCGACGCAGCGGGCGGCCAGCACGTCGGGGTCGGTGCTGACATGCGCGGCGCCGACCACGGCAGCCAACTGCTCAACTACACCGGTGCCCACGTCTCACCCGGTGTTGCCGATCAGTTCGACGCCGCTGCCGTTCCAGCGGAACCGCACCACGCTCGACAGACCCATCCCTCCGTCGAAGGTGAGGGCCACGGTGTCACCGGTGCTCTGGGCGGAATCGATCCCGTTGAAGCCATAGGTGTCCGGCACCCCGGTGGGAATGTATTTGCCCTGGTGGAACAGCACCGCCCGAGTGTTGGGGTTGGCGGCGTTGGTGTTGGCCTTGACGATGATCGCCGACAGCTGGGCGCACTCGTTGTAGTTACCGGCCACGGGTTCGGGGTTCCAGCCCTGCTCGCTGCGCGGATCGCGGGGCAACTCGGTCACCGTCTTCGCGATCACCGGTGCGGCCAGATTCACCGCGCACGGGTCCGGCGCGGCCGGGGTGGGCGGCGGGGCGGCGGGGGATGGCGCCGCAGTCGCCGACGTCACAGACGACGTGGTCGTTGAGGGCAGCGGGGTCTTGGAGACGGTGGAGTCACCCGAGCCGCAGCCCGCCACACAGCCCGTCGCAGTGGCGAGCGCAACACATCCCCCCAGCCACCCGGCTACCCGTCTCCGCACACCGCAGCACGGTACGCCGCCCCGCCCCGGGGAAGCCGGTTCGACTCGCAGCGGCCTAGACTCACACCGCAATGACTTCCCTTGACGACGCCCCGATGGCGGCCCCCGTGACCTTCGCCGACCTGGACATTCACCCGGCTGTGCTGAAGGCCGTCGTCGATGTCGGCTACGAATCGCCGTCGGCCATTCAGGCCGCCACCATCCCGGCGCTGATGGCCGGGTCCGACGTCGTCGGCCTCGCCCAGACCGGCACCGGCAAGACCGCGGCGTTTGCGATCCCGATCCTGTCGCGGATCGACGTCTCCAGCAAGCACACCCAGGCCCTGGTGCTGGCGCCGACGCGGGAGTTGGCACTGCAGGTCGCCGAGGCGTTCAGCCGCTACGGGGCCAACCTGCCGCAGATCAACGTGCTGCCGATCTACGGCGGTCAGTCCTACGTGGTGCAGCTGGCCGGGCTCAAGCGCGGCGCCCACGTGGTGGTCGGCACCCCGGGCCGGGTGATCGACCACCTCGAGCGCGGCACCCTGGACCTGTCGCATCTGGACTATCTGGTGCTCGACGAGGCCGATGAGATGCTGCAGATGGGCTTCGCCGAGGACGTCGAACGCATCCTGGCCGACACCCCGGAGTACAAGCAGGTGGCGCTCTTCTCGGCCACCATGCCGCCGGCCATCCGCAAGATCACCAGCAAGTACCTGCACGACGCGGTGGAAGTGAAGGTCAAGTCCAAGACCGCCACCGCCGAGAACATCACCCAGCGCTACATCCAGGTCGCCGGCAACCGGAAGATGGACGCGCTGACCCGGGTGCTGGAAGTGGAGCCCTTCGAGGCGATGATCGTGTTCGTCCGCACCAAACAGGCCACCGAGGAGGTGGCCGAGAAGCTGCGCGCACGCGGATTCTCCGCCGCGGCGATCAACGGCGACATCGCCCAGGTTCAGCGGGAGCGCACCATCGCCGCGCTCAAGAAAGGATCCGTCGACATTCTGGTGGCCACCGACGTCGCCGCCAGAGGCCTTGACGTGGAACGCATCTCGCATGTGCTCAACTACGACATCCCGCACGACCCGGAGTCCTACGTGCACCGCATCGGCCGCACCGGGCGGGCCGGCCGCTCCGGTGATGCGCTGTTGTTCGTCTCGCCGCGGGAACGTCACCTGCTGACGTCGATCGAGAAGGTCACCCGGCAGAAGGTCGTCGAGATCCAGCTGCCCAGTGTCGAGGATGTCAACGCCCAGCGGGTGTCGAAGTTCCGCGATTCGATCACCGAGGCGATCGGCGCACCCGGCTTCGACATGTTCCGCCGGCTGATCGAGGACTACGAGCGCGACAACGACATCCCGATGGCTGATATCGCCGCAGCGCTGGCGGTGCAGTCACGCGACGGTGCGGCATTCCTGATGACCGAGCCGCCGCCGGACAAACGCCGGGAGGACCGCCCGGAGCGCGAACGCGAGCGCGGACCGCGCAAGACCCGCGACGACCTGGCCACCTATCGGATCGCGGTGGGTAAGCGGCACAAGGTGGGTCCCGGTTCCATCGTCGGAGCCATCGCCAACGAGGGCAAGCTGCATCGCAGCGACTTCGGGCATATCACCATCAAGAGCGACTTCTCGCTTGTCGAACTGCCCGCCACCCTGCCTAAGGCCACGCTCAAAGCCCTTGAGCACACCCGGATCTCGGGTGTGCTGATCGACCTGAAACCGGACCGGGGCACGGCTGTGACTCGGAAGTCCGGCGGAAAGCCGCGCCGCCGAGAGCAATGACGGTCACCGGCGACGTCGACCAGGGCGGACTGGAAGCCGTCTCGAGAGTCGACCGGATACCCGCACTCACCGGGGTCCGGGCACTAGCCGCACTGCTGGTGGTCGCCACCCATGCCGCCTACACCACCGGCAAGTACACCCACGGTTTCCTCGGCTCGGTCTACTCCCGGATGGAGATCGGCGTCCCGATCTTCTTCGTGTTGTCCGGTTTCCTGCTGTTCGGTCCGTGGGTCAAGGCCGCGGCCGCCGGATCGCCGGCGCCGTCACTGCGGCGCTACAGCCGCCACCGCGTCCGGCGCATCATGCCGGCCTATGTGGTGACCGTGCTCGCGGCGTACCTGATCTACCACTTCCGCGAGGGCGGACCGAATCCCGGCCACGACTGGTGGGGTCTGCTGCGCAACCTGACGCTCACCCAGATCTATACCGACAACTACCTTTTCTCCTATCTGCATCAGGGCCTGACCCAGATGTGGAGCCTGGCAGTCGAAGTCGCGTTCTACATCGCCCTGCCACTGCTGGCCTATCTACTGTTGGTGGTGTTGTGCCGTCGCCGGTGGCGGCCCGGCCTGCTGCTGGCCGGACTGGCCGGGCTGGCGCTGCTCAGCCCGGCGTGGCTGGTGCTGGTGCACACCACGGACTTTCTGCCGGACGGCGCCCGACTGTGGTTGCCGGGGTATCTGGCGTGGTTCATCGGCGGGATGATGCTGACGGTGCTGGCGGCCATGGAGAAACGGTGCTACGGGTTCATCGCGGTGCCACTGGCGGTGATGTGTTTCGTAATCGCCTCAACCCCGATCGCCGGTGAGCCGACCACCACGCCGGAGGGTCTGGCGCAGGCGGTTACCAAGACAGTGTTTTATGCGGTGATCGCCACCCTCGTGGTGGCGCCGCCGGCACTCGGTGATGGCGGCTGGTACACCCGGCTTCTGGCGAGCAGGCCGATGGTGTGGCTCGGTGAGATCTCCTACGAGATCTTCCTGGTGCACCTGGTGATCATGGAGATCGCGATGGTCGAGGTGCTCCGGTGGCCGGTGTACACCGGTTCCATGCCGGCGCTGTTCGTGGTGACACTGCTGCTCACCATCCCGGTGGCGTGGGTGCTGCACCGGTTCACCCGCGTGCGGTCTTAGGGGTTGACGGCCAGATCGGGCCGGTAGCGGCCGGCGAAGTCCTCGCCGGTGACGTCGTTGCGGATTGCCTCGACGAGCGGTTCCAGCGCAGCCGGTCCGCCATCGGTCCACAGTTGTTCCTCCGGGGCCGTCAATACGATCGTCCGCTCATACAGCCCGATCGTTCCGCACACGACGCTGAGCAGAAGTCCATGGCCGGTCTGTTCCAGAGTCCAGGACCACTGCTCGGTGTGCAGAGTCATCCGCTCACGCACCGGAGCGGAGCCTGCCCGGGACCACCAGCGGGACTACGAATTCCGCCAGCATCGCGCGTTCATCCTCATCATCGCGGCCGGGGGACAGAAGTAGCGAGGTGAGTATGCGCACGAGCCAGCGCGCGCGCCGGTCGACCGCCGCGGCGTCCCCGGGTGCCAGCGACTCCAGGAAGGCGGCTGTCATCGCACGCACCACCTCGGATTTATCGGCTGCGTCGGCGCCCGCCGATGTCGCGAACCAGGCCGACAGTGCGGGACTGTCGCGGACAAGCCGCAGTGCGTTCATCACGCCGGCCAGTAGCCGTTCGCGCGGATCGTCGAGATCGGCGATGACGCCCGCGAGCTGTGTGCCCATCGCTCGGGCCTCGCGGTGCACATAGGCGGTGTGCAGCGCGTCGCGGTTCTCGAAGTAGCGGTACAGGGTCGCCCGCGAGCACCCCGCGGCGCGGGCGATGTCCAGCATGCCGACCGATGCGATCCCGCGCGCGGCGAACAGTTCGCCGGCGGCATCGAGGATCCGGCCGGCCGGCATTCAGCTCACCCGCACCGGTACCGACAGAGGCCGGCGCACGTAATTGCCTCCCGCCCAGACGACTCCGGACTCGTCCACCTCGAAATCCGGGCAGCGGGCGAGCAGTTCGGTCAGCGCGACCCGCGACTGCATCCGCGCCGCCGCGGCACCCAGGCAGTGGTGCGCACCGTGGCTGAAGGTCAGGATGTTGCGCGGCCGCCGGGTCACGTCGAGCTCACCCGCATCCGGGCCGAACTGACGCTCATCGCGGTTGGCTGAGCCGTACAGCAGCAGCGCCTTGCGGCCTTCCGGGATGGTGACGCCGTCGATGGTGACGTCACGGGTGGCGGTGCGCGCCAGACCCTGGACCGGCGAGGTGAGTCGGAGGAACTCCTCGACGGCGTCGGTCATCAGCTCCGGCTGCTGCGCCAGAAGGCGGCGCTGATCGGGATGGCGGTGCAGTAATTGCACTGCGCCGCCGAGCAATCCGGTGGTGGTGTCGTTGCCGCCGGTCACCATGGTGAAGGTGAAGGCGAGGATGGACAGCGTTCCGGCAACGTCGCCGTCAGCACCCACGCCGGCGGCCACCAGATGCGACACGGTGTCGTCGCCGGGCTCGCGTCGGCGGCGTTCGATCAGCTCGCTGAAGTAGCCCATCATCGACAGGATGAGATCGCTGGCCCCGGCGGCGCCGCCGGCTTCGCTCGAGGCCGCGACGATGCCCTCCGTCCAGACGTCGAACTGGGCCCGGTCCTCCTCTGGAACGCCGAGATAATGCGCGACGACCATCGACGGCAGCGGCTTGAACAACTCGGCGACGATGTCACCGCCGCCCGCCGCGCGCAGCCGTTCGACGCGCTCGATGACGAACTCGCGGACCTTCGGCTCGACGGCCTCCACCTGGCGCGGGGTGAACCCGCGCGCCACCAGCTTGCGGAACTCGGTGTGCTCGGGCGGGTCCTGCATGACGAAGGGCGGATTGTCGGCCAGGCCGATCAGTTCCAGCTCGTTGTAGTTGACGGTGAGGCCCCCGGCAGAGGAGAAGGTCTCGTGATCGCGCGCCGCGGCCCAGATGTCGGCGTGCCGGGACAGGACCCAGTAGTCGTGCCCGGGTTTGTCCCCCACGACGTGGTGCACCGGGTCGTCATCGCGCAGGGCTGCGTACATCGGCCACGGGTCCGCCCAGGTCTCCCCGGAGCGCAGTTCGAACCGGGCGTGAGACACATCAGTCGTCATGTCTCATGGGTACGACACCGGGGGGCCGGTGTCAAGGGTGCCTCAGAGCACCGCGCCGGGGTTGAGGATTCCGTCGGGGTCCAGTGCCGCCTTGATGCGCCGGTTGAGTTCCATGGCCTCCGGCCCGAGCTGACCGGCCAGCCACGGCTTCTTCAGCCTGCCCACGCCGTGCTCACCGGTGATGGTGCCGCCGAGGCGGACCGCGAGGTCCATGATGTCGCCGAACGCCTTGTGCGCCCGCGCGGTCATCGCGGCGTCGGTGGCGTCGTAGACGATCAACGGGTGGGTGTTGCCGTCTCCGGCGTGCGCGATCACCGAGATCGTCAGGCCGGCCTCGGCTGCGATCTTGGCCACCCCGCCGACCAGGTCGGCCAGCGCGGGCAACGGCACACCGACGTCCTCGAGCAGCAGCGACCCTTTGGCCTCCACCGCAGGGATGGCGAACCGCCGGGCCGCGACGAACGCCTCACCCTCCACCGGGTCGTCGGTGGAGAAGCACTCGGTCGCACCGGCTTCGGTGAATACCTGCGCCATGAACTCGGCGTCCTGCATACCGGCGGCACCGCGGTCATCGGAGGCGGCGACCATCATCGCGGCCGCTCCGCGATCCAGCCCCATCTTCAGTTTGTCCTCGACGGCATTGATGGCGACGGCGTCCATGAATTCCAGCATCGAGGGGCGGATCTTGCCGGTGATGGCGACCACGGAACCCGCCGCGGCTTCCACCGAATCGAAGGTGGCGACCACGGTGGCGGCGGTGTGCTGTTGCGGCAGCAGTCGCAGGGTCACCTCGGTGATTACCCCGAGGGTGCCCTCGCTGCCGACGAACAGCTTGGTCAGGCTCAACCCGGCGGCGTCCTTGAGTCGCGGTCCGCCCAGGCGCACCGCGGTCCCGTCGGCCAGCACCACCTGCATGCCCAGCACGTAATCGGTTGTGACGCCGTACTTCACGCAGCACAGCCCGCCGGCGTTGGTGGCGATGTTGCCGCCGATGCTGCAGATCTCGTACGAGGAGGGATCCGGCGGGTACCACAGCCCGTACTCGCCGACGGCCTTCTTCACCTCGGCGTTGAGCAGGCCCGGTTGGACCACCGCGGTGCGGGTCACCGGGTCGACGGTGATCATCCGCATCTTCTCCGTCGACAACACGATTCCGCCGTCGACGGCGGTGGCGCCCCCGGACAGTCCGGTTCCGGCGCCACGCGGAACCACCGCAATCCGGTGCGCCGTCGCCCAGCGCAGAACCGTCTGTACCTCGTCGGTGCTCGTCGGCCGCACCACTGCGATGGGTGTGCCGGCAGCGGGATCCTTGGCCCAGTCCTGGCGGTAGGACGCCAGGATGTCCGGGTCGGTGGCCACCACGGACCCGCCAAGTAGGGCGAGAAGTTCGGGCAGCGCTGTCATGGAGCCATCCTAGGAGGGGCGTTGTCTTCTCGGTCGACGTCCAACTCGCGCAGGGCGGGAATCCAGGGGCACACCAGGGCGATCACCAGGATCGGTACCGCCAGCGCCAGGAATGCCGGTGTGAGGCCGAACGCGTCGACCAGCGGTCCGGCCAGCATGAAGCCCACCGGGCCGGCGGCGTAGGCCATCGACGTCATCACGCCGATGACTCGGCCGCGTAGTTCCGGCGGAGTGCGGGTCTGCATCACCGAGTTGTAGATCGGCCCGATCGGGCCGTAGACGAGGCCGACGATGGCGGCGAGCACCAGGATCACGGGCAGCGGCGGCAGGAACCCGATCGCCAGCGATGCGCACGCGAAGGTGCCGGTGGCGGTCAGCACGGTCGCCCGCTTGCTGGCATGGCGTGACAGCCACGTCCAACTCAGCGCCCCGATCAGGCCGCCGATCGACAGTGCCATCAGCACCCAGCCCAGATGCGCGGGCTGATTACGGTCGGAGAAGTATTTGGGGAACAGCACGCTCTCCATCGGCAGGTAGAGGCCCGTCACTGCGAGGTCGATCAACCCCAGCGTCCGCAAAACCCTGTTGCGCCAGACGAATCGGAGGCCCTCCATAACCCCCGAGATCACCCCGTCGGGTCGTTCATCGGGGGCCGGGCGGTCTGCCCCCGCCAGGCGCAGGGCCGCCATCGCGGCGATCGAGCAGCAGAACGCGGCCGCGGTCACCCACATGGTGTTGACCGCACCGATGGTCGCGATCAGCACACCGCCGATGCCGGGGCCGGTGATGTAGGCCAGGCTGAAACCCGCCTCGTAGACGCTGTTGGCGTGATCCAGCGTCCAGCCCGCCCGGCCACCCGCCTCCGGCAGCATGGACAGCCGCGCGGTCATACCGGCCGGGTCGAAGAACGCACCGAGGGCGGCCAGTCCGGCCAGCACCAGGGTGCTCAGCGCATCGACGCCCGCGGTCAGGGCGATCACCGGGATCGCCGCCACCGATAGCGCTGACATCACGTCGGCGAGGATCGCCACCCGGCGCCGGCCCAGGAAATCGACCGCGGTTCCCGCGACCAGGGTGGCGACCAGCAGGGGCAGCGTCGCCGCCGCGGCCACCACGGAGGCCGCCGATGCGCTGCCGGTGCGCTGCAGTACCAGCCAGGGCAGCACCACCAGCGAGATGCCGTTACCCGCGGCGGCCAGGAATGCCGATGCCAGTATCAGCAGCACTGGCCCGCGCGAGGTACTCGCTCGAGGGGTGCTCACTGTGGTGAGCATAGATTCGCCTTGTGCTGCTTCCCCATCCGCGCATCGGTGGCGCCTTCGCCTCGCCGGTTCCACCGGGGTCAGGTTGGCCGGGCGATCCGGCGGCGCCGGAGACGCCGGCCGCGGGGGACCCGGCGCACGTCGTGGCACTCGCCGCTGCGGTCAGCGGAATCGACGAGCTCGACGCCGAGGTCAGCGTCTGCCGCGCCTGTCCGCGCCTGGTCGGCTGGCGCGAGGACGTCGCGGTGGTCAAGCGCCGGTCCTACGCCGATGAGCCGTACTGGGGCCGACCCATCCCGGGTTGGGGATCGTCGCAGCCGTCCATCCTGGTGCTGGGTCTTGCCCCGGCTGCGCACGGCGGCAATCGCACCGGCCGGGTGTTCACCGGTGACCGCTCAGGGGACCAGCTGTTCGCCGCCCTGCACCGAGCCGGACTGGTGAATCAGCCGACGAGCGTGGATGCCGCAGACGGGTTGTCCACCAATACGATTCGGGTGGCGGCGGCGGTGCGATGCGCCCCGCCCGGCAACGCGCCGCTACCGGCGGAGCGGGCCGCCTGCGAGCCGTGGCTGGCTGCCGAGTGGCGGTTGATCGGCCCGCACGTCCGGGTGATCGTCGCGTTGGGCGGGTTCGCCTGGCAGGCCGCACTGCGACTGGTGGGCGCCGCCGCCCCGCCGCGGCCGAAGTTCGGGCACGGCGCCACCGCGGCGCTGGCTTCCGGGGTGGTGCTGCTGGGGTGCTACCACCCCAGCCAGCAGAACATGTTCACCGGCCGACTCACTCCGGCCATGCTCGACGACGTCTTCACCGTGGCGGCCGCGCGGGCCGGCCTGCGCTGATCGCCGAGCCACCGACTGTCGTTTTTCCCACCTTTGAGCGACTCTCAGCGACTCGGGAGCGACGGGGGAGCGACGGGGGAGCGACGGGGGAGCGACTTTGGAGCGACTGTGCAGCGACGTTGGAGCGACTGTGCGGCGATTCGACGGCGTGGGAGTGGGCCTCGGGGCACCTGGCCATAGGAGCGCACCCGGCAATCGCAGCGCACCCTGCCATCGGAGCGCCCCTGGCCATGGAGCGCCCCGGCAATGCGAAGCCCCTGTTACTCGGAGCGCCCCAGCGATTCGGGATAGTCGCTGAGAGTCGCGCAGAGGTGGGGAAAACGCATGCCGTTTCCGCCGCCGACAAGGGGGCCGACCGTCATCGACGCAATCGGACGATCGCGATCGGCCGGGTCGTCCGGGCCTGGTAGCCGTCGTACCGGTTGGCATTGTTGTCGTTGACGATTCGCCACAGCCGCGCATAGTCGGGATCGTCGGGCAGCACCGTCGACGCTGTGGCGGCCGAACCGTGTGGTGCCGACGTTGATCTCGACCTCGGGGCGTGCCTTGAGGTTGTGGTACCAGCCGGGCGCCTGGCGCCGCCCCCGTTGGACGCAACCACCAGATAGTCGTCACCGTCGTGGGCGTAGGACAGCGTGTTGGTGCGCGGCAGGCCGGTCTTGGCTCCCACCGTGTGCAGCAGCAGGCTGTTCGGTGCGCCGGGGATCCGGTGACCGATCAGTCCGTTGCTGCGCTGGTACAGCGTGTCGTGCACCCGCACGAACAACCCGAGGGCCTTCTCGGCTCAGCGCGCTCACGCCAGTGCCGCCAGAGCATCACGCAGGACCCGGCCGGTGGCCTCGCGGTCGGGGTCGCGGCGCAGCAGAACCCCCTTGGCGAAGGACAGCTTGTCGCCGTCGCGCCGCGGCACCACATGCAGGTGGATGTGAAACACCGACTGGAACGCCGACTTGCCGTCGTTGATCGCGAGATTGGTGCCCGTCGCGCCCAGTCCCGAGCGGGCGGCCAGGGCGATGCGTTGCCCGAGGGCCATGATGCCGGCCAGTGTGGGCGCCGGGGTGTCGGTCATGTCGAGGGTGTGGCGCTTGGGTATCACCAGGGTGTGTCCGCGGGTGAACGGGCGGATGTCGAGGATGGCGAGGTAGTCGTCGTCCTCGTGAGATGCGGATCGCGGGGGCGGTTCCGTCGATGATCAGGCAGAAGATGCACGGCATCGATCCACCGTATCGGTTTGCGCACACTCCTAGCGGCTACGCTGCGCAAGGTGGACGCCACCGATATCGCCTTCGCCGGCGCGGCCGAGCAGGCCCGCATGCTCGCCGCGGGCTCGATTTCCGCGCCGGCGCTTCTGGAGCTCTACCTCGACCGGATCTCCCGGCTGGACCGGGAGTTGCGGTCGTACCGGATCGTGCTGGCGGCCAGTGCGCGGCGCGAGGCCGCGGCCGCGCAGGAACGACTCGACGCCGGCGAGCGACTCCCCCTGCTGGGGGTGCCGGTCGCCATCAAGGACGACAGCGACGTCGCCGGAGAGTTCACCTGCTACGGCAGCAGCGCCTACGACCTCGAGGCGACCGCTGACTCCGAAGTGGTGCGGAGGCTGCGCGAGGCCGGTGCGGTGATCCTCGGCAAGACCGCCGTGCCGGAGATGATGCTGTGGCCGTTCACCGAGACGGTGTCCTTCGGCGCCACCCACAACCCGTGGGACCTGGCGTACACCCCGGGCGGCAGCAGCGGCGGCAGTGGCGCGGCCGTGGCCGCCGGACTGGCGCCGTTCGCGCTGGGCTCCGACGGTGCCGGGTCGATCCGGATCCCGGCCGGGTGGTGCGGGCTCTACGGGCTCAAGCCGCAACGCGGCCGGGTTCCCGCTCGGCGGAGGTCCGGCGAGGACACCTGGAACGGTCTCAGTGTCAACGGTCCGCTGGCCCGCACCGTGGAAGACGCCGCCCTCTTCCTCGATGCCACCCACACGGGCAAAGCTCCGCGTGGCGGGTTCGTCAAAGCAGCTGCCCGCAAACCCGGCCGGCTGCGAATCGCGTTGAGCACCAAGCTTCCCCCGACGATGATCGCCCGCGTCGGGCGCGCACAACAGCGTGCGCTCGACGGTGTGGAGGCGCTGTTGCGCGATCTCGGGCACGAGGTGCTGTGGCGCGATCCCGACTATCCGGCGTGGGCCATGTACGGGCATGTGTTGCCGCGGATGTGGCATGGGGTGTACCAGGAGGTGCGCAAGCTGCCATACCCGGAGCGTCTGGAACCGCGAACCAAGACGATCGCCCGGATCGGCTCGATGATCTCCGAGAGCCAGATGCACAAGGTGCGGGCCGCCGAAGCCACGCTGGCCGCGCGGGTGGGGTCGATCTTCGACGACTTCGATGTGCTGATCACCCCCGGTGCGGCCACCGGGCCGTCGCGCATCGGGCAGTACCAGCACCGCGGCGGTGTGAGCACACTCTCGCTGGTGGCCTCCCGGGTGCCGTACTGCGCCGTCTTCAACGCCACCGGCCAACCGGCCGCGTCGGTGCCGTGGTTCCTCGACGGCGAGAGCCTGCCGGTGTCGGTTCAACTGGTCGGACGACCCTCCGACGAGGCGACACTGCTGTCGCTGAGCACCCAGATCGAACAGGCCCGTCCGTGGGCGAACCGGCGACCGCCGGTCTCATGAGTGCTGTGTCATGAGTGCTAGGTCATGAGTGCTGAGGCCGAGCGCGCCGAACTGATCGACTGGCTGACCGAACAGGGAATCACCGCTCGAGGAGATCCGCGATTCCTTCACCCCCATGCTGCTACCGGCGCGACGCCTGCTCGGTGATGACGGCACCTATGTATCGGCCCGGCAGATCAGCGAGCAGACCGGCCTCGACCTCGATGAGCTGATCCGATTCCAGCGCGCCGCCGGGCTACCGCAGCCGCAGGACCCCGATGCGCCGATATTCATGCGCCCGGACGGTGAAACCGCCGTCCACATCAAGCGATTCCTCGATCTGGGTATCGACCCCGAGCTGATGCTCACGGTCGTGCGGGTGCTCGCACAGGGCCTCGCCAATGCCGCGGAGGTGATGCGGGCCGCTGCGCTGGCCGCCGTCGTGCACCCCGGCACCACCGAACTGGAGATGGCGAAGGGCATCCAGGCCCTGGCCGGGGTGGCCGCGCCGTTGCTGGGCCCGATGATTCAGGACCTGCTGATGCTGCAGCTGCGGCACACCCTGGAGACCGAGGCGGTCAACGCCAGTGAGCGGGCCGCCGGTGCACCGCTGCCCGGCGCCCGGACGGTCGCCGCCGCGTTCGCCGACCTGGTCGGCTACACCTCGCTCGGCGAAGAGGTGCCGCCCGAGGAACTCGAGCAGCTCGCCAACCGGCTCGCCGAGCTGGCCCATGACGTGGCCAACGGTCCGGTGCGTTTCATCAAGACCATCGGCGATGCGGTGATGTTCGTGTCCACCGATACCGGTGCGCTGCTGGACGCGGTGCTCGCCCTGGTCGACGCGGCCGCTGCCGATGAGCGGTTGCCCCGGCTGCGGGTCGGGGTGGCGCACGGTGCGGCGGTGAGTCGGGCCGGCGATTGGTTCGGCAGTCCGATCAACACCGCGAGCCGGGTGACGTCGGTGGCGCGGCCGTCCTCCGTGCTGGTCGCGGAGTCGGCGCGCGACGACGTCGGTGAGGATGCGCGGTTCCGCTGGTCGGCCGCCGGTTCGCGGCACCTCAAAGGTATTCATGGTGCGGTGAAGATGTACCGGGTACGGCGTGCTGAGCACCCGGAGGTCTGAGGCTGCTGTCGGTTACTTGCGAATGACTCGCATCACGCCGGCAGTGGTCAGGCCGATCAGAGCACGCCCAGGTGCAGGTGCTCGTCGGGGATGTTGCAGCGGTCGCGCAGACCGTAGGCCGGCCCGCGGATGGCGTCGATCTCGGCCTGGACCTGCGGGTTGGCAGCCAGATAACTGCGAACCTGGCTTTGCGCATCGGCACGGTTCAGGCCGTCCACGCTGGTGAAGAGGTTGTTCACGTCGGGGTGGGTGAACAGGTAGGCGGCCATCGCAGTCGCCACCTGGCCCTCCACAGCGGCGATGTCACCGGCGGAGCAACCCGGACCGGGGTAGGCGACCGCCGGGGCGGCCAGGCCCAGAAGAAGGCCGCCGGAGCCCACAACTGCTGCCACCGTGCGACGCGCCGAGAAGATGAGTGTCATGGGACTCCCTGGTTTCGTGATCCGCGATCGGACTACCAACTTGAGACTTTAAGGCAGATACCCGCCGTCCTCCACTCGCGAGGGTAGAACCGACTCGGTAGAGTCACGCCAAACCGACGAGTTTGACCAAAACGACACAGGGAAATGATCACATGAACCGAGCGCGACACTTCCTGGCTCTTCTCGCCTGCAGCATCGGCACCGCGGCCGCCCTGGTCGTCGCACCGATCGCCGCGGCCGATCCCGACGGCGGCGGCGGAGCCAACAACCCGTTGCTGCCCAGCTGCGAGGCGGAGGGCGGAAACATCGTCAGCGGGGGTGCCACTGACTGCGCGGAGGCCGGTAATTCCCAGATCACCGCGTCTCCCGGCATTCTCGGCGCCGGAGGTATGGGATACGGCGGCTTCGGCATGGGGTGGGGCTACTAGATCTGCCAGCGGGCCCGCTCCCGATCCGGGCGGACGCTAAACCTGTGTCATCGCCCAGTACGCGCCGCGGCGCGCCAGGAGATCGGCGTGGTTGCCCTGCTCGATGATCCGGCCGGCGTCCATCACCACGATCAGATCCGCGTCTCGGATGGTCGAGAGCCGATGGGCGATGATGAAACTTGTGCGCTCGCGGCGCAGTTCGGTCATCGCCTGCTGCACGAGCAACTCAGTGCGGGTATCCACTGAACTGGTCGCCTCGTCGAGTATCAGCAGTTGCGGTGCAGCGACGAATGCCCGCGCGATCGTGATCAGCTGTTTCTCGCCGACGCTGAGGCCGTCGCCGCCGTCGCCGACCCGCGTCTGATAGCCGTCCGGCAGTGTCCGAACGAACCCGTCCACCCGGGCGGCGCGGGCCGCCTCGAGGATCTCGGACTCGGTGGCCCCGGGCCGGCCGTAGCCGATGTTCTCGGCGATGGTGCCGCTCAGCAGCCAAGTGTCCTGCAGCACCATGCCGATCCGTGACCGCAGCGACTGGCGGCTCACTTCGCGGATGTCGTGGCCGTCGACCAGGATCGCGCCGGTGTCGACGTCGTAGAACCGCATCAGCAGGTTCACGCACGTGGTCTTGCCCGCCCCGGTCGGTCCGACAATGGCCACCGTGCTGCCCGGCTCCGCGACCAGCGACAGATTTTCGATGACCGGTGAGCCGGGCCGGTAGCTGAACGAGATGTCGCGGAATTCCACCCGTCCGGGACCGGGCGGTAATTCGGTTGGCGCCGAGGCGATCTCCTCGGACTCGTCGAGGAATTCGAAGACCCGTTCAGCGCTGGCGACCCCGGATTGCACGGTGTTGTAGAAGCCGGCCACTTGCGTCAGGGGCTGATTGAACTGCCGCACGTACTGGATGAAGGCCTGCACACCGCCCAGGGTGATCTGGCCGGCGGCCACCTGCAGTCCGCCGACGACGGCCACGGCGACGTAGCCGAGGTTGCCGATGAACACCGTCGCAGGCGATACGAGTCCGGAGAAGAATTGCGCACCGAAACTCGACCGGTACACATCGGCGTTGAGTTCGGTGAACTTCTCCGCCGCCCAGGCACGGTGGCCGAAGGTCTTCACCACGGTGAAGCCGCTGTAGGTCTCCTCGATGTGCGCGTTGAGCCGACCGGTATTGGCCCACTGGGCGACGAACAACTTCTGCGAACGCCGGGCGATGGCGCGGGTCGAGAAGAAGTGACAGGGGTACCGTCGCGATCGCCAGCAATGTCAGCAGACCGGAGATGGTGAGCATCATCGCCAGCACCGCGACGACGGTCAGCACTGCTGTCAGCAACTGGCTGATCGTCATCGAGATCGACATCGAGATGTTGTCGACATCGTTGGTGACCCGGCTGAGCAGTTCACCACGCTGGCGGGAGTCGAAGTAGGCCAGCGGCAGCCGGTGCACCTTGTCTTCCACCTCAGCGCGCAATGTCAGGATGGTGCGCCGGACGATCACATTGAGCAGCCGCGCCTGCGCCCAGATCAGCAGCGCGGCAAGCAGATACAGCGCCAACGCCAACAGCAGAGTACGGCCCACGGCGGCGAAGTCGATTCCTTGCCCCGGTACCACGGCCGCCCCAGACAGCAGGTCGGCGAAGGCGCCGTCACCGCGCTCGCGCGCGGCGGCGACCGCCTGCTCCTTAGTGATGCCGGCTGGCAACCCGCGGCCGATGACACCGTTGAACAACAGGTCCGTGGCGTGTCCGAGGACCCGCGGACCGATCGCCGACAGCACCACCCCCCCGACGGCCAGGGCCACCACCGCCAGGGTGGGCCACCGGTGTGGCGTCAGCCGCCGCAGCAGCCGCATCGCCGATCCGGCGAAGTCCTTCGATCGGGCCTGCGCGGGATCGGCGGCCATCGCGCGCCATCCACCGCGCATCGGCGGCGCGGTCACGGCGGCCCGCCCATACCGGCGCCGGCCATCTGCGAATCGGCGAACTGGGCGTAGGCCGGACAACCCGCCAGCAGAGTCTCGTGGGTGCCCACCCCGACCACCCGGCCTCCGTCGAGGACGACCACCTGGTCGGCATGCATCACCGTGGAGATTCGCTGCGAGACGACGATCACCGTGGACTGCGCCGATACCTCCCGCAGCGCGGCTCGTACGCGAGAGTCGGTGTGGACGTCGAGTGCGGAGAAGGCGTCGTCGAACAGATAGATCGCCGGGCGGCGGATTACCGCTCGGGCGATGGCCAGGCGCTGGCGCTGGCCGCCGGAGAAATTGATGCCGCCTTGGGCGACCGGCATCTGCAGCCCCTCGGGGTGGGCGCGCACGAACTCGTCGGCGGCGGCCACCCGCAGGGCCTCCCACATCTCGTCGGCTGAGGCGTCGGCCTTGCCGTAGCGCAGATTGTCCGCGACCGTGCCGGAGAACAGGTATCCCCGCTGCGGCACCAGGCCCAGGGTGGACCAGAGTTCCTCGGTGTCCCGGTCACGGAGGTCCACGCCGTCGATGCTGATCGACCCCGCGGTGACGTCGTGTAGCCGGCAGATCAGCGCCACCAGTGTCGACTTCCCCGATCCGGTGCCGCCCACGATGGCGGTCGTGGTGCCCGGCGAGGCGGTGAAGGAGATGTGTTCCAGCACAGGACGTTCCGCGCCGGGGTAGTGGAATCCGGCATCGTCGAGCCTGACGACACCCGGTGCGGCCGGTGGGTACTGCGGCTGATCCGGGTCGGCGATCCCGGGCGGGGTTTCGAGCACCTCGGTGATCCGTTCGGCGCAGACGGCCGCCCGGGGCAGCATCACCAGGATCAGCGTCGCCATCAGCACCGCCATCAGGATCTGCATGAAGTAGGACAGGAACGCGATCAGCGATCCCACCTGCATCTGGCCGGCGTCGATACGCAGGCCGCCGAACCAGATCAGTGCGACGCTGGAGACATTGATGGTCAGCGTCGTCACAGGCAGCATCAGGGCCTGCCAGCGCCCGGCGGCGAGCGTGGCGTCGGCGACGGCCTCGTTGGCCTCACCGAAGCGGCGGCGCTCAAAGGGTTCCCGGGCGAACGCGCGGATCACCCGAATCCCGGACAGTTGCTCGCGCAGCACTCGGTTGATGCCGTCGATCAGTCGCTGCATGCTGCGGAAGATCGGCAGCATCCGCGACACGATCAGGTAGTTGCCGAGCGCGAGTATCGGCACGCTGACCATCAGCAGCCACGACAGCCCGGCGTCCTGGTGGATCGCCATCGCGATGCCGCCCACACACATGATCGGCGCGGTAACCAGCATCGTGGCGGTCATCTGCACCAGCACCTGGATCTGCGCCACATCGTTGGTACTGCGGGTCAGTAGCGACGGAGCCGTGAATCGCGCCGTCTGCAGATCGGAGAACGTGATGACCGAGCCGAACACCGCGGCGCGGACGTCGTGTCCGAAACCCATCCCGGTGCGGGACCCGAAGTACACCGCCCCGATCGCGCAGATTCCCTGAAGGGCCGTGACGGCCAGCATCACCAGGCCCAGTCGCATGATGAGTCCGGTGTCGCCCTTGGCCACGCCGTCGTCGATGATGGCCGCGTTGACGGTGGGCAGATAGAGCGAAGCCAGCGTGCTCACGGTCTGCAGCGCCATCACGGCGGCGACCAGCCACCGGTACGGCGCGACGTACTGCCGCAGCAGCGCCAGGAGCATTCCGTTACTGTCGCATACCGCCGCCGAGCGGCATACCCGCAGTTCAGTGCGTGTGCAGGCGGCTCACGGCTGCGCTGCCGCTACAGTGCATCCTGTGAGGAATCCCGGCAAACTGGCCGCCGTCGCGTGCGCCGCGATGACCGTGGCGGCTTTGGCCGGCTGTTCGGACTCCGGGGGCACCCAGGCCGGCCCCGGTCAGCAGCAGCAGGAGACCCCGGCGTCCAAAGAGGGCACGCACGGCCCGATCTTCCCCGAATGTGGAGGCGTCAGCGACCAGACGATGGCCGAGCAGACCCGGGTCGTCGGTCTGGTGAAGACCGCCGTCAACACGGCGGGCTGCCAGTGGCTGGCCGGTGGCGGAATCCTGGGGCCGCACTTCTCCTTCACCTGGTTCCGCGGCAGCCCGATCGGTCGGGAACGCAAGACCCAGGAACTGTCCCGCACCAGCGTCGAGGACGTCACCATCGAGGGCAACCCCGGATTCGTCGCCGTCGGCACCGACCCGATGCTGGGCGACAACCTCTGCGAGGTCGGCATCCAGTTCAATGACGACTTCATCGAGTGGTCGGTCAGCTTCGCCGAGAAGCCGTTCCCGCCGCCGTGCGAGGTCGCCCAAGAGTTGACCCGCCAGTCGATTGCGAACACTAAATGAGTCGCCGCATGATGGCCGCGTTGGTGGCGGGCCTGGCCGTGATGCTGGTGCTGACGGGCTGCGGCAGGACCGTCGAGGGCAGCGCTCTCAAGGCCGGCACCGGCAGCACCGGACGCAATAACGACTCGGCGGAGAAGTACCCGAACCTGCTCAAGGAGTGCGACGTCCTGACCGCCGACGTGCTCGCCAAAACCGTCGGCGCCGATCCTCTCGACATCCAGAGCACCTTCATCGGCGCGGTCTGCCGCTGGCAGGCCGCCAACCCCGCGGGGCTGATCGACATCACCAGGTTCTGGTTCGAGCAGGGCAGCCTGGACAACGAGCGCAAGACCGCCGAAGCGCTGAAGTACCCCATCGAGAGCCGCGCCATCAACGGCATCGCGTCGATCGTGATGCGGGTTCCCAACGATCCCAACGGCGGCTGCGGTGTGGCCAGCGATGCCGCCGGTGTGGTCGGGTGGTGGATCAACCCGCAGGCACCCGGAATCGACGCTTGCGCTCAGGCCATCAAGTTGATGGAACTGACACTCGCCACCAACTCCTAGGAGTTACCGCGGCACGTGGAACGCCACCAACTCGGCGCCGCTGAGTTCCAGGTGCGACCACGGCCCGGGCACCCGCAGCACGGCCAGCGCCGACGTCGGGAACTTCATCGCGATGCCGTCGGCGGCACGCGCGTCGCTGCCCGGTCCGGCCAGCCCGAGCGCCACCTCGCTGGTGGTGGGTTCGTGGCCCACGATCAGCAGCGTCGCGATGTCATCGTCCACTGCGTTGATCGCGCCGATCACCGCGCCGGGACTGGCGCCGTACAGCTCGTCGAGGAAGCTCACCGGCGCGCCTACGCCGGTCCGCTCGAGGGTCTGGCGAGTCCGGACCGCTGAGGAGCACAGCACCGCGTCGATGGCCGGCGCGTTGTCGCGCAGCCACTCACCGGCCAGCGCGGCCTCCCGGATCCCCGGGCTGCCAACGGCCGCCCGTGGTCCGCCACACCCTCGGGATAGTCGGACTTCGCATGCCGCATCAGCACCAGGGTTCTCATGCGCCCCAGGTTAGGGCACTCACCCGCGCGTGATCCCCGGACTTGTCGGACCCCCGCCCTAAGCTCGCGGCAGAGCTAAGGGAAGGAACGTCGGGGGATATGAAGTTCCTGCACACCGCGGACTGGCAGCTGGGCATGACGCGGCGTTTTCTGGGCGAGGATGCCCAGGCGCGGTACTCCGCTGCCCGCCGTGACGCGGTCGCCGCACTCGGGGCCATCGCCGCCGAGACGGGGGCTGAATTCGTCGTCGTCGCGGGCGACGTGTTCGAGCACAACCAGTTGGCCCCCGAGGTGATCAGCAGGTCGCTTCAGGCCATGAGCGCGATCGGCGTCCCGGTGTACCTACTGCCCGGCAATCACGATCCGCTCGACGCATCATCGGTCTACACCAGCGCGCTGTTCACCCAGGAGCGCCCGGACAACGTCATCGTGCTGGACCGTGCCGGGGTGTGGGAGGTCCGCCCGGGTGTCGAGATCGTGGCCGCACCATGGCGGTCCAAGCGCCCGACCACCGACCTGGCCGCCGAGGTGCTCGCAGACCTGCCCGCTGATGGCACGGTGCGGGTCCTGGTCGCGCACGGGACCGTGGACGATGTTGACTACTCGGATCCCGACAATGCGGCGCAGATCGGGATGGCCGGGTTGACGGCGGCACTGGACCGGTCGGCGGTGCACTATGTGGCACTGGGTGACAAGCACTCCCGCACACCGGTGGGTGATGGTGGCCGGGTGTGGTACGCCGGGTCACCGGAGGTCACCAACTATGACGACAAAGAGCCCGATCCGGGCCACGTTCTCGTCGTCAACATCGACGAGACGAAATCAGCCCACCCGGTGACTGTCGAGTCCCGCACCGTCGGGAGGTGGCAGTTCCTCACGCGGAGTGCCGACCTCAACAGCGCCGGAGATGTCGCCGGACTCGCCGCCATGCTCAACGTGCTTCCCCACAAGGAACGCACCGTGGTGCGGCTCAAACTGGTCGGCACGCTCACCGTCACGGACCGCGCGGCGCTCGATGCCTGCCTCGAGAAGCATTCCAGGCTGTTCGCGTCGGTGCGGATGTGGGAGCGGCACACCGACCTCGCTGTGATGCCGGCCGATGATGAGTTCGACGATCTCGGCATCAGCGGGTTCGCGGCGGACGCGGTTGATGAACTTGTGCAGACCGCGCGCGGCGACGGCGGCGACGCGGACACCGCGCGGGGCGCGCTGGCACTGCTGATGCGGCTGCGGCAGGGGGGCCCGGCGTGATCCTGCACCGCTTGCATCTGCGTAACTTCCGCGGGATCGCCGAACGCACGATCGAGTTCCCCGATCACGGCGTCATCGTGGTGTGCGGACCGAATGAAATCGGCAAGTCGTCGATCCTCGACGCGCTAGACCTGCTCATCGAAGCCAAAGACCGCTCCGCTAAGGAGAAGGTCAAGCAGGTCAAGCCGATGGGTGCTGATGTCGGAGCCGAGATCGAGGCCGAGATCAGCACCGGCCCTTATAGATTCGTCTACCGCAAGCGGTTCCACAAGAAGCCGATCACCGAGCTGAACATCAGCGCGCCCAGGAACGAACAGCTCGACGGCGATCCCGCCCATGATCGGGTGCTGGCCATGTTGGCCGAGACCGTCGATATGGGTCTGTGGAGCGCGCAGCGTGTATTGCAGGCCGCGGCCACCGCCGCCGTGGACCTCTCGGGCTGCGATGCGCTCACCCGCGCGCTCGATGTGGCCGCCGGCGACGACGCCGCACAGGCCGGCGGTGAGCCCATGCTGATCGACGCCATCGAGGCGGAGTTCGGAAAGTACTTCACCGCCAGCACCGAAAAGCCCACCGGTGAGTGGAAGACCATGATCGCCCGGCTGGCTGCCGCCCAGGCGGAAGTAGACCAGCGCCGCGCCGCGGTCGCCGAGGTCGACGACCGGGTGCGCCGCCACGAGGAACACAGCGCGACGCTGCAGGAGCTCTCTGAGGCCCTGAAACCCGCCCAGCAGCGGCGTGTGATTGCCGAGCAGGCCTCCGCCTCGCTCACGGAGATTGAAGCCGAACTCGCGCAGGCGAACCTCGCCGCCGCGGCTGCGACGGCCGCCGCGGAGAACTCCGAGTCTGCGCAGGCGCAACGCCACAGCCTCAGCTCCGACGGGCAGCGCCGGGCCGAGACGCTGACCGCACTGCACGCCGATCTGTCGATCGCGGTTCAGCAGCAGTCGGACGCGAAGCAGCTCGCCGACTCTGCGTTGGCCGCGTCCACCGAGGCGGCAACCGCGGTGACCGCCGCGCAGCGGCGAATGGACACCGCGCAAGCGGCGCAGGCTGCCTGCTCTGAACGGGCAGAGGCCGAGCGGCTGACCGGCCGGCTGGCTCGTATCGACGAGGTCGCCCGCACTCTCGCCGAGACCACCAAGGAACTCGAGGGCATTGTCCTCACTGCCGAGAAGCTGACCGAGATCGAAAAAATCGCGGCTTCGGTGGACGTCCTGCAAGCACAGCTCGCCGCCGACGCCGGCACTGTCGCCTTCACCGCGGTCGCCGACGAACTGGCCATCGCCGTCGATGGTGTGCCCATGACGCTGGCGGCGGGCGAGTCCTGGACTCCGCCCGCCTCGACGCCGGTCAGCGTCGAAGTGCCCGGTGTGCTGAGCGTGCGCATCGACCCCGGCGCAAGCGCCGCACAGTTGCGGGCCGAACTCGACACCGCCGAGCTGCGTCGCGACGCGGCGCTGGCCGAAGCCGGCGCGGCTGACCTCGCGGCGGCCCGGGCCAGCGGTGAGCGGCGGGCCGCGCTGGCAACGGCATGCGCGCAGCTGGCGGCTAACCTCGACGGTCTGCGTTCCGGTGATGACGTTGAGCAACTGCGGGCGCGGCTGGCCGAGCTGGCTGCGGCCGCAACCGATCCCTCCCTCGACGCCGAGGCGGCCGGCGCTGAGGTACTGGCTGCCACCGCGGCCCTCGATCAGCTGCGGACGGCCGCGGGCATCGCGGCCGAGCAGGCTGCCGCCGCTACTTCGGCGCTGGCCGAGGCGACCAATCGCACCGCACTTCTCAGAGATCGCGTCGGCACCGCCGAAACCGAACTTGCTGCGGTACAGGCCCAGCTGGCCGCGCTGAGGGCAGCCGCCACCGACGACGCCGTGGCGGCCAAGGCCGCCGCCGATGCGGAGTCGCGGGCCAGGGCTGAGGGAGTGCTGGCCGAGTTGACCGCCCGCTACGACGCCGCCAACCCGATGGCGATCAAGTCCGAACTCGCGGCGGCGACCGAGGCCGCCGAGGAACTCGTGAGACAACACACCGAGATCGCGAACCAACTCAACACCCTGACCATCGAGCTTCAGGTCATCGGCAGCGAGGGCCGGCACAGCAAGCTCGACGACGCTGAGACGCAGTGTGAACACATCCGCGCCGCGCACAACCGGATGGCGGAGCGTGCCGCAGCCGCCAGGCTGCTGCGCAACACCATGATCCGGCACCGGGACAACATCCGGCAGCGCTACGTCGCGCCCTATCGCACCGAGTTGGAGCGGCTGGGTCGCACCGTGTTCGGCGAGACCTTCGCCGTCGAGGTCGACACCAATCTCACGATCCTCAAACGAACCAAAGACGGATGCACGCTGCCCTACGAATGGCTCTCCGGCGGTGCGAAGGAGCAGCTGGGCATCTTGGCCCGGCTTGCCGGGGCGGCGCTGGTCGCCAAGGAGGACACCGTGCCGGTCATCATCGACGACGCGCTGGGGTTCACCGACGCGGATCGGCTCACCAAGATGGCTGCGGTGTTCAACACCGTCGGCACCGACGGGCAGGTCATTCTTCTGACGTGTTCGCCGGATCGCTACGACGGCATCGAGGGCGCCGCGGTCATCGACCTCACTGTCTGACAGCGAGACTTCTCAGCGCGCCAGAGCCAGCACCTCGTCGAAACCGGCCACCAGGCAGTCGTAGAACTCGTCGAAGTCCGGGATCGCACCGGTGTCGACGTCGATACCCAGTGCGCAGGTGTCGACGTAGGTCAGCAGGGTGACGTTGACCGCTGATCCGATCGTCGGGCCGAATGCGTACTGCGCCTTCATTTTCGCCCCACCGAGATAGACCGGAACCGGCACGCCGGGCACGTCACTGGCCAGGAAGTCGACCTTGCGCAGAATCGAGCCGATGTACCAGCGCGGCATCAGATTCATCGCACCGGCGATGAGCTGAACATACGGCGTCGACCGCTCGTTGCGGGCCTTGGTGGTGCGCTCGTGGGTCTCACTGATCCGCTCGGCGGGGTCGGCCACTCCCACCGGCACGTCGAAGCGAGCCAGCGTGATGTGGTTGCCGCCCATATCGTCGCCCTCTTTGCGGATGCTGATCGGCATCGTCAGGTGCAGATCGCCAACGGTGACGCCGTGCTTCTCGTGGTAGCGGCGTAACCCCCCGGAGATGCCGGCGACGAACGCATCGTTGAGCGCACCGCCGCTGCGGTGCCCGGCCTCCTTGAGTTTCGCCAGCGGCACCTCGTGCACGGCCAGTCGACGCACCAGGGTGCGTTCCTTCATCAGCGGTGAGCCGGTCTCGGTCAACGGCCGCACGAACCGGAACACCGACGCCGCCAACTCGCCAGCGGACGCCGCGGTCTGAAGTGGCCGGCGCACCGCATCGAACAACAGCTTGGGTGTCGCCGCCAGCGCACCGCCGACACCTTTACGCACTAGGCCCACGTCGTAGCGAACGATGTCGGCTACATCGTCGAAGTAGTCGCTGAGCGATCCTTGGGTGTGCACTGCCGGCACCGCCGACTGGGTCTGCACCGACTCGATGCTGCGCGGCTCCTCGGTCAGGTCGAACAGCGTCATCGCGATCTGCACCCCGCCCACCCCGTCGGTGAGCGCGTGGTGGAATTTGCACAGCACGGCCGCGCCGCCGTCGTCGAGTCCGTCGATCAGCGTCGCGGTCCACAGCGGCCGCGCCCGGTCGAAGTCCGACATCGCCGCCACCCGCGCCATCTCCAACACACCCTCGAGAGTGCCCGGCTCAGGTGCCGACACCCGTCGCATATGGAACGTGAAGTCGAAATCGGGGGCGTCCTCCCAGCGCGGCGGTGTCGGCGCCGGTGACTCGACGACGCGTTGGCGCCAGATCGGCAGGCTGGCAGCCAACACCTCGAATCGTTCCCGCACCACATCCCAGTCCGGCGAGCGGTCCAGCATGATCACCGTCACCACCGTGGACCGCAACCGCGGATCGGACTCCATCGCCCAGGTGAACGCGTCGGTCTGGCTCATGAAATCGCTCATCCGATCCACGCTACGACTGCCGCCTTGCCCACGTCAGCGGCACGTGGGCAACTGGTGACTTTCTTCCCTGCCCCGTGTTGGCAGAATCCGGTGAATGCCCGCTTCCCGCCGCCGCCGTGCCCACGACCGGTTGGCCGCGCTGCCCGGTGTGCGGCCGGTCCGCCGGCCGCTGACCAACGAGGGTGGCGAGTTCGACCTCTACTACGTGCGTACCGGACGTAAGAGCCGCCACCCGCTGGTCCTCATTCCCGGCGGCCCCGGCATGGCGTCGATCGGTCACTACCAGAGGCTGCGGCGCCGGGCCGTGGCCGCGGGCCTCGACGTGATCATGATCGAGCACCGCGGGGTGGGTCTGTCGCGGCGCGACGACGCCGGCGCCGACCTGTCACCCGAGGCTCTGACCATCGAGGCGGTGGTCGACGATGTCGCGGCGGTGCTCGACGACGCCCGCGTCGACAGCGCGGTCGTGTACGGAACCTCCTACGGCAGTTACCTGGCGGCCGGTGTGGGTGCGGTCCATCCCGGCCGGGTGCACGCGATGATCCTGGACTCACCGCTGCTCAATCACGCCGATATCGAGATCGTCCGCCGGGCGCTGCGCGGACTGCTCTGGGACGGCAGCGATCCGCTGGCCGCCAAGGTGCGCGCCCTGGAGGCCGAGGCGGCGATGACGCCGGCCGACGCCGAACTCGCCGCCACCGTCTACGGCCTGGGCGGTCCGTCGCTGCTCGCCAGCCACCTCGACCTGCTGCTCGACGGGCGCCCACTGGTGTGGAACGCGATGCGCCGGGTCGGCCGGCGGATGGCGCAGCGGATCGTGCCGTTCCACAACGAGGCGGATCTGGTGGGGGCGATCGGTTTCCGGGAACTCAACTTCGCCGGAGTCCCAGACGGTCTGCCGTTGGACCCGGCCCTGGCGATGCGCGAGCACGCCTGCGGTGACACGCCGTTCGAGTGTGAACCGTTCGATCTGGTGGCCCGAATGCCCGAGTTCACCTGGCCGAGCGTGGTCATCTCCGGCGACCGGGATCTGACCACCCCGCCGGCAGTGGCCGATCGGATCGCCGGGCTGATACCGCATTCCCAACTGGTCCGGCTCCCCACCGCCGGGCACAGCGTGCTCGACACCCGCGAGCAGGCGGCGCTGCGGATCGCCGAGGAGGTGTGCGCCGGCCGCGCGGACACCCTCGCCGCCCGCGGTGACGAGCTGGACGCCCTGCCCGCCACTCCCGCGGTGCGGCTGGCGGGTGCGGCGCTGGCGGCGGCGGCGCGCATCGAGGCCGTGCTGCCGCGGCGGCTTACTTCATGAAACCGATTGCGCTGTAATCGAGGTCGCCCAGACCGGCCGGCCCGAAGTTGGCCAGCTTGCTGCGCACCCCCACATTGCCCGGCGACTGGGTCAGCGCGAGGCTGAACACCTCTTCCCACAGCAGCTTGTCCACCTCGTTGGCCAACACCCGGGCTTTGGCCGGATCGAGTTCGTCGAGCACCTGTTCCACCTTGGCGTCGATCTCGGGGCTGGAGATCTTGCCGAAGTTGCTTTCGGCGCCGGTGGTGAAGATCTGGTTGAGGCAGCACAGCGAGAACGCATCACCCACCCAGGAGAACTGGGTGATGTCGAAGTCGCCGACGTTGACGTGGTTGGTGAAGAACCCGTTGGCGCTCTTGACATCGAGTTCCATCTTCACGCCGATCTGGGCCAGGCTGTTCTGCGCGACCTGCGCGGTCTGCCGGCCGGTCGGGGAGTCGTAGAGCACGTTGCGGATCGTCAGCGGCTTGCCGTCCTTCTCCCGGAACTGGCCGTTGAGCTTCCAGCCCAGCGCCTCGAGTTCGGCTTTGGCCTTCTCCGGGTCGTAGCCGACGACGGCACTGTTGTCCTGGTAGCCCTCCTGGCCGGCCACGAAGATGTGGTTGCCCAGCGGAGTCGGGTTGTCCACGAGCCCGCGCTGGATCACGTTGGCGATGGCCTGGCGGTCGATGCCCTTGGCAACGGCCTGCCGCAGCGCCTTGTCGGACAGGATCGCACCGGGCGCCCCGTTGAAGGTCATGTGATACCAGCTCGGCCCGGGTGCGCGCCGGATCGAGATGCCCTCGGTGCGCTCGGCGACGGTCAGCTCGTCCAGTGAGGCGATCCCGGTTGCGTCGATGGTGTTGTTCTGCAGTGCCGGGATCCGCGCGGCGTCGTCGAGAACGAGGAAGGTGAAGGAGTCCAGAACCGGAGGCTTTCCCCACCATTTCGGGTTGCGCTCCAACGTGATTCGCTGCGCGGTGCGGTCCACCTTGGTCACCATGAACGGCCCGGCCGACGGCCCGGGTGCGCTGAGCTGTCCCTTGTTGAAGACCTCCGGGGTGGCGGTCATGCTCTTCGGCAGCAGCATGGTGTTGCCGGCGAACATCCCGCGCCACTCCGGGTAGTGCTGGGCGAAGGTCATCACCGCTTGGCGGTCGTCGACGCCGCGGGTCACCGACTCCACCCGGTCGGAGCCGTTGGGGGACGCGATCGCGAATGCCTCGTCCTTGCCGCTGGTGGCGTTGATCTGGGCGGCGATGTCCTCCCAGGTGATCGGGGTGCCGTCGGACCAGGTGGCTTTGGGATTGATGGTGTAGGTGACGACCTGCGGGTCGGTCTTGGTCAGCTCGACGTTCGTGAAGTAGTCGGCGTTGACCGTCATCGAACCGTCGGGGGAGATCACGAACGCCCGTGGCATGGTCGGCCGCAGCAGCGACGCTGTGTCGGCCAGGTTGCCGTCGATGTTGAGGGTGTTGAAGTTGTCCGGCAACGACCCGATCGACAGCCGCAGGTTGCCGCCGGGGACCAGGGTGGCGGGGTCCTGCGGGTTGACGTCGCTGGCGTTGCCGAGTTGGGCACCCGCACCGGTGGACGGAGCCTTCGTGGCGGACGAGCACCCGGCGACGACCAGAACCGGAGCGAGGAGCAGGACCGCAGCGCGGCGGATCAGTTGAGACACCCCGTGATGCTAACGGCGTGCGGGGTCCGGTTGGGGGATCGCGGCCAGCAGGGTGCGGGTGTAGGGGTGCTGGGGACGGGTGAACACCTCATCGCTGTCGCCGTACTCGACGATCTCCCCGCGGTGCATCACCGCGACGGTGTGGGCGAGGTGCTTGACCACCGAGAGGTCATGGGAGACGAACAGGTACGACAGGTCGAACTCGCGCTGCAGGTCCAGCAGCAGGTTGATGATGCCGGCCTGGATGGACACATCGAGCGCGGACACCGGCTCGTCGAGAGCCAGGATCTTCGGCTGCAACGCCAGTGCCCGGCCGATCCCGATGCGCTGCTTCTGCCCGCCGGAGAACTCACCGGGGTAGCGGCTGGCGTCGGCGCGGCGCAGACCGACGATCTCGAGCAGTTCGGCCACCCGGGCGTCGATGGCGGATTTGTCGAAGCCGTGGGCGGTCAGCGGTTCGGCCAGCACGTCGAACACCGGCAGCCGCGGGTCCAGCGAGGCGACCGGATCCTGGAACACCACCTGCAGCTCGCCGCGCAGTTCCCGGCGGTGCTCGCGGGTGAGGGTGGCCACGTCGGCGCCGAGGACCTCGATGCTGCCCGATTGCGGCGCCCGCAGTTCAAGAATCTCGTGCAGCGTCGTTGACTTCCCGGATCCGGATTCGCCGACGATGCCCAGTGTGCGGCCGCGCTCGAGCTCGAAGCTCACCTCCGAGACCGCCCGCACCTCGCCGATCTGACGTCGGAACACCACGCCCTTGGTGAGCCGGAAGGTCTTGGACAGCTCGCGCACCCGGACCACCACCTCCCGGGCGCCGGCGTCCTCCTCGGCCGGCGGCTCGGTCGGCACGCCGAAGATCTCGGCGGCGGAGCGGCCGGCGACCTGATCGGTGCGGATGCACGCGGCCCGGTGATCGGTTCGGGTGCTGGTTGCGGTATCCGCGCCGACGGGCAGCAGTTCGGGTTCGGCCTCCCGGCAGGCGTCGATAGCCAGCGGGCAGCGCGGGGCGAACGGGCAGCCCGCCGGCAGGGTGACCAGGGACGGCGGGGCACCGGGAATCGGCACCAGGCGCGCCCCGCGCGGGGCGTCCAGTCGCGGCACCGAACCCAGAAGGCCTGCGGTGTAGGGCATCCGGCGGTCGCTGTAGAGCACCGGCACCGAGGCACTCTCGACGGCGCGGCCGGCGTACATCACCAGCGCCCGGTCGGCGAACTCGGCGACCACCCCGAGGTCGTGGGTGATGATCAGCACCCCGGCGCCGGTGACGTCGCGTGCGGTCTTGAGCACCTCGAGGATCTGCGCCTGCACGGTGACATCCAGGGCGGTGGTGGGTTCGTCGCAGATGATCAGATCCGGATCATTGGCGATCGCGATGGCGATCACCACCCGCTGACGCTCACCGCCGGAGAGCTCATGGGGGAACGCCCGTGCCCGAGCGGCCGGCTGGTTGATGCCGACGAGTTCGAGCAGTTCCACCGCCCGGGCCCGCGCGGCGGCCTTGCCGACATCGCCGTGGTGGACGGTGATCGCTTCGGCGATCTGGTCGCCGACGGTGTAGACCGGTGTCAGCGCCGACATCGGGTCCTGGAACACCGTGCCGATCCGCGCGCCCCGGATGCGCGACATGTCGGCATCGGCCATGCCGAGCAGTTCGGTGCCGCCGAGCCGGACCGAGCCCGACACCGCTGCGTACTCGGGCAGCAGACCGATCACCGCCATCGCCGCGGCGGATTTGCCCGACCCGGACTCGCCGACCATCGCCACCACCTCGCCGGTGTGGACCTGGTAGCTCAGGCCCCGCACGGCACGCAGGTCGCCGCCGTCGGTGGGGAAGGTGACGGCGAGGTCGTCGACCTCGAGCAGCGGCCCGGTCACGGCTTGGCCACCTTCTGCCGCAGCCGCAGGTTCGCACTGGCGGGGTCCAGCGCGTCGCGCAGCCCGTCACCGATCAGGTTGGCGCACAGCACGATCAACACCAGAACGCCGGCCGGAAACAGAAACACCCACGGGAACGTCGTCGCCGACTTGGTGCCGTCGGCGATCAGCGTGCCCAGTGAGACATCCGGTGGCTGCACGCCGAAGCCGAGGAAACTCAGGCCGGTTTCGGCCAGGATCGCCATCCCGACGTTGAGGGCGGTGTCGATGATCAGGATCGAGGCCACGTTGGGCAGGATGTGGCGGGCGATGATGCGCCGGTTCGGCACACCCATGTACCGCGCGGCCTGGACGTACTCCCGCTCCCGCAGGCTCATCGTCAGGCCGCGCACCATCCGGGAGCTGATCATCCAGCTGAACGCGGCCAGCAGCACGATCAGCAGCGTGACGTTGGCCGAGTTCTTGGTGCGCGGGGTGGTGATGGCGATCAGGATGAAGCTGGGCACCACCAGCAGCAGATCCACCAGCCACATCAGGGTGCGGTCCCGCCAGCCGCCGAAGAACCCCGCGATCGCGCCGACCGTCGCGGCGATCAGCGTCGAGATCACTGCCACGCACAAGCCGATCAGCATGGATTTCTGCATGCCGCGCAGCACCTGCGCCAGCAGGTCCTGGCCGATGGCATTGGTGCCGAACCAATGCTCGGGACTCGGCGGGGATTGCAGCGCAGAGAAGTCGAGATCGGTGTGCGAGTAGGGCAGCAGTGGCGGCACCGCGTAGCAGCCGATGAACAACAGCACCAGGATCGCCAGTGAGACGACGGCGAGGCGGTTGCGCAGGAATCGGCGAAAGACCAGAGTGCGGCGTGAGACGAATTCTCCTGCTTCAGAAGCGATCTCGGTGCTCATGTCACCCGAACCCGGGGGTCGAGGATCGCGTAGATCACATCGGAGAGCAGACCGGCCAGCAGCACAACCGCACCGGAGAACAGCGTGATCGCCGCGATGATGTTGGTGTCCTGGGTGGCGATCCCGGTCACCACCCATTCGCCCATGCCGTGCCAGCCGAAGATCTTCTCGACGAACACCGCTCCGGTGACCAGACCCGCCACGCTGTAGGCGAACAGGGTGGCCATCGGGATCAGCGCGGTGCGCAGGCCGTGTTTGAACAAAGCCTGCCGCCGGGTCAGGCCCTTGGCCCGCGCGGTGCGAATGAAGTCCTGGCCGAGCACGTCGAGCATCGCGTTGCGCTGATAGCGGCTGTAGCCCGCGATGGCCATCAGGGCCAGCGTCATCGTGGGCAGGATCAGATGCTGCGCGCGGTCGATGAGCTGGTTCCACGGCCCGCCGACCGCGTCCGGGGACGTCTCGCCGGTGTACTCGAAGATGCGCACACCGAGCACGGAGTTCACCTGCAGGGCGCGCCAGGATCAGCAGGTTCGCCAGGACGAACGTCGGCGTGCTGATGATCAGCAGCGACAGCACGGTGCTCACCCGATCGGAGACCCGGTACTGCCGGATCGCGCCCCACGCGCCGACCACCACGCCGATCACCGTTCCGAGCACCGAACCGATCACCAGCAGCCGCAGGCTCACCCCGATGCGCCGGCCCAGTTCGTCGGCCACCGGCTGTCCGGCGACGGTGGTGCCGAAATCGCCGCGCACCGCGCCGGAGGCCCAGTGCGCGTACCGCAGCGGTATCGGCTTATCGAGGTCGAGCTCGGCGGCCTTGGCATCGATCACGGCCTGCGGTGGACGCGGATTGCGCTGCAACAGGCTGTTGAGCGGGGTGAAGGTGTACGAGGTCAGGGTGAAGGTCAGAAACGACGCCAACCCGAGCAGCACCACATAGTTGGCGAACCGGCGTGCCAGGAAGCGGGTCATCGCAGGCCCGTTCGTCGCATGCAGGAAAGGGTAGGAGATGGCGGGCGTTTAGCCATGTCCGCCACGGGTAAGCGGCCGGTCATGACCTCCTTCCTACGGCGAACGGCCATGTTGCTGTGGTCGCGCCTGGAGCGCCCAGCCTCGCCCCGACCGCACCGGGCGGCGGCGGAGGAGGTGTCGGCGGCGCGGCCCCGGGCGGTGGCGGAGGACTCGGCGGGGGACTCGGCGGCGGCTGATCATTTCCCCGGTTTCAGGTGACCATGGGCCGGTAACTCCGTGCCTATGAAACCGAATTCACGCCTGCAGGCAGTCGCCGCGGCAATCGGTGGTGCGGCCCTGGCCGCCATGGGCGCGCTGACCGTGACCACGGGGCCCGGACCGACCGCCGAGCTGGCAACGATCAATGCCCCGTTTGCACCACCGATGACAACGGGGCAGACCGTGACGATGGCCACCGGGTTGAACGCCACCACCACGACGTCCTCCCCGCTGTCCTTCAGCCCCGTGGTCACCGCGACGCCGGCCGCCCCGGCCGTTCCGGGAGACTGACGAGTCGGTCTGTTTGCGATCACGGCGATTCCCGCCGGTGACCGCGCGGTTTTCTGCGGCTACTATCCGATCGGCTTGCACCACCGACGATCAGGAGGCCGCCGTGAGCGTGACCGATGAGTACCTGGCCAACAACGCCGAGTACGCGAAGACCTTCCAAGGTCCGCTGCCGCTGCCCCCGAGCAAGCACGTCGCTGTGGTGGCGTGCATGGACGCCCGGATGAACGTCTACGGGATCCTCGGACTGGCCGAGGGGGAGGCCCACGTCATCCGCAACGCCGGCGGCGTCGTCACCGACGACGAGATCCGCTCGCTCGCCATCAGCCAGCGTCTGCTGGGCACCCGCGAGATCATCCTCATCCACCACACCGACTGCGGCATGCTCACCTTCACCGACGACGACTTCAAGCGCGACATCCAGGCCGAGACCGGCATCAAGCCGGAGTGGGCCGCGGAGTCCTTCCCCGACATCGAAGAGGATGTCCGCCAGTCGCTGCGGCGCATCGAGAACAGCCCGTTCGTCACCAAGCACACCTCGCTGCGCGGGTTCGTCTTCGACGTGGCGACCGGCAAGCTCAGCGAAGTCACTTAATCCCTCTCGCCGAGATCCACCCCAGGGTCGTCCGGGGCACGGTATTCACGACCCTGAGGGCGATCTGGGCGCATGTGCTGGCGCATTGACACCACCTTCGGCGCTGTCTAGATTAGTGTAACTAGGTAATCTAGGTAAATTCGACCAACTTTACGGGGAAGCCATGCCGGAGCAGACCCTCGTCCATCCCGCGCCGGGGCAGTACGAACTGAGCCAGTTGCGCGTGCTGGAGGCTGAGGCCATCCACATCATCCGCGAGGTCGCCGCCGAGTTCGAGCGCCCGGTGCTGCTGTTCTCCGGGGGCAAGGACTCCATCGTCATGCTGCACCTGGCGATCAAGGCCTTCGCGCCCGGCCGGCTGCCGTTCCCGGTGATGCACGTCGACACCGGCCACAACTTCGACGAGGTGATCGCCACCCGCGACGAACTTGTCGCCCGGCACGGTCTGCGACTGGTCATCGCGAGCGTGCAGGAGGACATCGATGCGGGCCGCGTCGTCGACAACGGCCCGTCACGCAATCCGCTGCAGACCGTCACGCTGCTGCGCGCCATCGCCAAGAACCGCTTCGACGCCGCGTTCGGCGGGGCGCGCCGGGATGAGGAGAAGGCCCGGGCCAAGGAGCGGGTGTTCAGCTTCCGCGACGAGTTCGGCCAGTGGGATCCGAAAGCCCAGCGGCCCGAACTGTGGAACCTCTACAACGGCCGGCACCGCAAGGGCGAGCACATCCGGGTCTTTCCGCTGTCGAACTGGACCGAGTACGACATCTGGGCTTATATCGGCGCGGAGAACATTCCGCTGCCGGGCATCTACTACGCGCACACCCGTCCGGTGTTCCGCCGCGACGGCATGCTGCTGGCGGTGCACGAGTACATGCAGCCCGGGCCCGACGATGAGGTCTTCGAGACCTCGGTGCGGTTCCGCACCGTCGGCGACGTCACCTGTACCGGCTGCGTCGAGTCCGTCGCGGCGACCGTCGAGCAGGTGATCGCCGAGACCGCGCTCTCGCGGCTGACCGAACGCGGCGCCACCCGCGCCGACGACCGGATCTCGGAAGCCGGCATGGAAGACCGCAAGCGGGAAGGGTATTTCTGATGAGCGCTTGCGCGAAGAAGATGGCAGAGTGAGGTGGCAGAGCTGATGTCTGATTCCCTGATCGCGTCAGTGCTGCCGACCGGATCCCTGCTGCGCCTGGCCACCGCCGGCTCCGTCGACGACGGCAAGTCCACCCTCATCGGCCGGCTGCTGTACGACTCCAAGGCCGTCATGGAGGACCAACTCGAAGCGGTCGAACGGACCTCCAAGGAGCGCGGCAACGACTACACCGACCTCGCCCTGGTGACCGATGGGCTGCGCTCGGAGCGCGAACAGGGCATCACCATCGACGTCGCCTACCGCTACTTCGCCACCGCCCGGCGGAAATTCATCATCGCCGACACCCCCGGCCACATTCAGTACACCCGCAACATGGTGACCGGCACCTCCACGGCGCAACTGGTCATCGTTCTGGTCGACGCCCGGCACGGCCTGCTCGAGCAGTCCCGCCGGCACGCTTTCCTGGCCTCGCTGCTCGGCGTCCAGCACATCGTGCTCGCGGTGAACAAGATGGACCTCATCGACTGGGACCAGGAGCGCTTCAACTGGATCCGCGACGAGTTCCACGCCTTCGCGGCCCGCCTCGACATCCACGACGTCACCACCATCCCGATGTCCGCGCTCAACGGCGACAACGTGGTCACCAAGTCGGACAAGGCGCCCTGGTACGACGGGCCGCCCCTGCTGAGCCATCTTGAGGATGTCTACATCGCCGGCGACCGCAACCTGGTCGACGTGCGGTTCCCGGTGCAGTACGTGATCCGCCCGCAGACACTGACCCACGCCGACCACCGCAGCTACGCCGGCACCGTCGCCTCCGGGATCATGCGCCCGGGCGACGAGGTGGTGGTGCTGCCCAGCGGCAAGACCACCCGCATCACCACGATCGATGGGCCGGAAGGGCCTGTCGCAGAGGCGTTTCCGCCGATGGCGGTGTCGATCAGCCTGGCTGATGACATCGATGTCTCCCGCGGCGACCTGCTGGCCCGGCCGCAGAACCAGCCCGACGCCACCGTGGAGTTCGACGCCACCGTCTGCTGGATGGCCGATGAGGCGACGCTGGAACCGGGCCGCGACTACATCATCAAGCACACGACGAGGACCACCCGGGCGCGGGTCACCGCGCTGGAGTACCGCCTCGACGTCAACACGCTGCACCGCGACAAGAGCGCCACCGCGCTCAAGCTCAACGAACTCGGGCGGGTGTCGCTGCGCACCCAGGTGCCGCTGCTACTCGACGAGTACACCCGCAACGCGGCCACCGGATCGTTCATCCTGATCGATGCGGACACCAACGTCACCGTCGCCGCCGGGATGGTGCGCGACACCACCCCCGCCGCCTCTCGCGCCGCATCACCGAACACCGTGCGTCACCAGTCGCTAGTGAGCGCTGCCGACCGGCTGACCAAGGGCCGTACCGTCTGGTTCACCGGACTGTCGGGCTCCGGCAAGTCCTCGGTCGCGGTGCTCGTCGAGCAGATTCTCCTCGAGCACGGCAACCCGGCCTACATCCTCGACGGCGACAACCTGCGGCACGGCCTCAACGCCGATCTCGGCTTCTCGATGGCCGACCGCGCCGAGAACCTGCGCCGGCTGGCGCACGTCGCGACCCTGATGGCCGACGCCGGGCTGACGGTTCTGGTGCCGGCGATCAGCCCGCTATCCGAACACCGCGAGGCCGCCCGAGCCGTGCACGCCAATGCCGGGATCGAGTTCTTCGAGGTGTTCGTCGACACCCCCCTGGAGGACTGCGAGCGCCGTGACCCCAAGGGGCTCTACGCCAAGGCCCGCCGCGGTGAGATCACCCACTTCACCGGAATCGACAGCCCGTATCAGCGACCCAAGAATCCCGATCTGCGGCTGACGCCGGAGCACACCGCGGCCGAGTTGGCCCAACAGGTGATCGATCTGCTGGAGTCTCGGGCGTGAACGATGACGATCTGGCCGCCGCACTGGCGACCGGAGCCGGGGAGCTCCTGCTGGGCGTCCGCGACGAATTGGCCGCCGCACCGGCCGAGGAGCGGAAAGCGGCGGGCGACAAGCGGTCCCACGATTATCTGATGGCCGAACTGGCCGCCGCGCGGCCCGCCGACGCGGTGCTCAGCGAGGAGGGAACCGACGACGCGCGCAGGCTGTCAGCGAACCGGGTGTGGATCGTCGATCCCCTCGACGGAACCCGCGAATTCTCCGAGCCCGACCGGCTCGACTGGGCGGTGCATGTGGCGCTGTGGGCCGACGGCGACCTGGTGGCCGGCGCGGTCGCGCTGCCCGCGCACGGCGTCACCCTGGCCACCCCGGCTGTGCCGCCGCCCCCGCCGCCGCCGGCCGTCCCGCGCATCCTGGTGTCGCGCACCCGGCCCTCGCCGCTGGCCACGCGGGTCTGCGACGCCCTGGGCGGCACCATGGTCGAGTTGGGTTCGGCGGGTGCGAAGGTGGCCGCCGTCGCGCAGGGGCGGGCTGAGATCTACGTGCACTCCGGGGGGCAGTACGAGTGGGACTCTGCGGCGCCGGTGGCCGTGGCACGAGCGGCCGGGTTGCACACCTCACGCATCGACGGCTCGCCGCTGGTCTACAACCGGCCCGATCCGCTGCTGCCGGACCTGCTGGTCTGCCGGCCGCAGTACGCCGACGCGATCCTCGCGGCGCTGCGGTAGGACCGTCAGGCTCCTCTCAGGCAACGCTGTCAGGTCCCAGGGGACTCGGCTGTCTGGTGTTCGCTGGGGATCCGGGACTTGCTCGCAAATCGTTAAGCGCAACTAACGTTTCGCACTGAACTGGCCTTTGCTGGTGAGAGCGCGACACCGTAGACCGGCGCGGTTGGCGCTCAGGGGTTTCTCAGGTACGGTGGCGGCGTTAGCGTACGCCCCCCATCTGGAGGATCCCCAATATGCAAATCTCACTTCGTTCGCAGATGATCGCGGGCGTCGCGACCGTCGGCGCTGCGGCCATGGTCGTCGCACCTGTTGCCCAGCCGGAACTACTCACCGCCGCCGAGCGGGTGTCCAGCGCGGTGAGCCTCACCGCGTTCGCCAACCCGATCGCCGAGCTGGCCGGCTCGGTGTACTACGCCATCGGCACCAATATCCTCAGCCAAGCTGAGCTGCTGGGCCCCGCGGACCTGTACTGGCCAGACTCGTACTACGCCGACGACTTCAATATCCTGTTCGCCCCCGCTCTACACAGGTTTGATCCCGAACTTGGTCAACCAATTCTCCTTCGGAGGCCTGTCGGCGCTCGTCAGCAACCTCGCCGGCTACGGCAATGCCGCCGCCTTCGGACTGGCCGAACTGGTAGCCGGTCCGACTACCGCGATCTGGAACACGCCGTTCGCACTGATCACCGCCGCCGGCTATCTCGCCGCCGGTCAGCCCGAACTCGCCCTGGCCGAGCTGCAGGCCCAGATCGTCCAGCCGCTCGTGGACACCGTCACCGCCATCGTCGGTGTCGCCGGCTACATTCTGGACAACGTGATCACCAACGCGACGACGCTGATCACCAGCACCATCGCCGGTCTGGTCGCGAACACGATCGACACCATCGTCAACGGGACCACCTATGTCGTGCAGTCCGCGGTCGACACCCTGGGCACCGCGGTCGCCGACCTGCTCGCGGGCCAGATCGAGGACGCCTGGAACGGCGCGGTCGAAGGCCTGCTGGGCCCCGGCGGCACTCCCGGGCCAGATCGTGGACCTCACCTTCGGCACCGGCATCGCCGAGGTCGTCGACTATCAGGACGACGGTCCAGTCCTCACCGTCGTGATCGGGAGCCTGAGTTCCAATCTGGTGTCGGCGGGTCAGCGCCTCGGCACCTACAACTACAACGGCTGGGGCGGCATCTACAACGACTGGTACGACCCCTTCGCTGAGGAGGCTGCGGCTACCGCTGCCGTCGAGGCGGCGCCAGCCGCGGTCGAGGCTGCCGCAGTAGCGCCAGCCGCCGCGGTCGAGGCTGCCGCAGTAGCGCCGGCTGCGCCCGTGAGCGCGCCGGAGGTCGCCGCTGTCGAGGTGGATCGCCCGGTCGCCGGTGAGACATCGGCCTCGACCGACTCGGCTGTCTCCGCGGCCGATGTGGCTGTGGCGGACACCGGTTCATCTGCTGACGCCGGCGCCGCAACCGCCGACGCCTCGGCCCCGACCACTGCGGCATCGGACGCTCCGGCTCCGACCGCCGCGGCGTCGGACACCTCGGCGCCGACCAAGGCCAAGGCCACTCGCGGCCAGGCCCGGGGCGCAAGCGCCGGCAGCTGATCGCACCGTAAGTAGACGATGCCCCCCTTCTGCGGAAGGGGGGCATCGTTATCTGCATGGGATGTGCCCGGGATATGCGGGCCCGGGGTGACCGGGCTTCACAGACGCATTTTCAGCAAATGTGACGGCACGGTTGGGCCTTCCCAGGCTCGGGCGCGGCCTCACAGGAAGCACGCCGTCCAAGTGGCCCGACTGACGCCCGCGACGCCGATGATGGGCCACGAAAGGGGCCATTTTCGTGTCTCGCCGCGGTTGTCCGATCCCGGCTCTACCAGCCCTTTGCGTAGTGAAAAGGGTCCAATGAAGCCCAGCAAAGCAGCAACATGGAAAAAATTTCTCGTTAAATAGTTTGCACTCAGCTTTTTCTCAGCTAGTCTCATCAAGTCAGTCCTGACTCATATACCGGAGGAACCACAATGCAAATCTCACTTCGTTCGCAGATGATCGCGGGCACCACCGCGTTCGTCGGGGCGACGGCGATCGCCATGACGCCGGTTGCTCCGGCCATCAGCATCCCGTCGATCTCGGTCACCAAGGCCGCCGTTTCGCTGGCCGCGTTCAATAACCCCATCAGTGCGCTGGTCAACACCGCGGTGGTGCTCGGCAACTACACGCTCAACGGTGCGTACACCACTCCAGCCGTCAACTGGCCCGGTTCAGGGACCTACGCCTTCCCGAGCGGTATTGGGGCTGGCATCAACGCCTTCATTCCAACCACGGGCGTGGTGACGCCGGGTCTGCTTCCGAACATCCTCGCGACGCCGTTCCCGGCCCTGACCACGCTCCTGACCAACCAGCTCGGCTACGCCTACATTGGCCTCGGCGCGGCGGCTATCGCGGCCGGTGACCTCTCCGACATCCTGTGGGCTATCCCAGCTACCGCTCTCGCAGTGATCCTGAATCCCGCAGCGGCTATCCCGACCATCCAGGCCGCGATTGCAGGCGTGATCGCCTCGGCTCAGGACGCGGTCAACGCCATCATCACCGGCGCCACTACGATCGTCACCTCCGTCGTCACTAAGGCCCAGGCTGTGGCCAACTTCCTTCTGGAAGAAGCCTCCATACTGCCGACCATCCTCGGTGGACAGTTCCAGGTCCTGGCCGGTTCGGTGACCGGACTTGTCGCGAGCGTGAGCGCGGCGCTCGCCACGGCTAATCCGCTTCAGAACGGGTGGAATGCCCTGGTCGACGGGCTCCTCGACGCCACGGTCTCGGGTAGCCTGCCCGCGACGGTGATCAACCTGACCTATGGCGCTGGCATTCAGGCGACCCCGGGGTCGCTCAACCCGCCCGTCAGCCCGACGTTCGTGCCCAGCGTGCGTACCGTGGGAACCGGGTTCATCAACGGTATTGCTGACGCACTGAACACCCCGGTGCCGGCGCCGACGGCCTCGGTCTCGGCTTCTTCGGTCCGTGCCGCGGCTGTTACTTCGGCCGCGACGGTTGAGGCGGCCCCGGCCGCTGAGGCCACCGCTGGTGACAACTCGGCTGCTGCCGAGGAGAGCACCACCGCTGCTCCGGCCGCTTCGGCCGCTGCCGCGGACGACAGCACCTCCTCGGACGCCCCCAAGGCGTCCAAGGCCGGCGCTTCGCGTGCGGGTCGCTAAGTAGCACGACAGCTATGAGGCGCCCCCTCCCTCCTCGGAGGGAGGGGGCGTCCCTGCTTCCGGGGGTCGGCAGCCAGCGCAAATAGGTTCGCCGAAAATTTCTCAGTTTTTTCTCAGGTGTGTTAAGGTGAGGACAGAAAGGCAGGTGAGAGCGGTGCGTCGGACGTTAGGTCCCATCTTGACGACAGGCGTCGCGCTGACGGCTGCCGGTGTCGTGGTGGCCAACCCCATCGTCGCGCCCCGCTCCGACATCCAGATCCCCTCGGTGGCGCTCTCCGCCGGAACCGGTGACGCGATCAGCATGCTCGATCAGGCGTTCCTCGACGCGATCGCCCCGGCGCCCCCAGAGTCCACCAACCCCCTCTCGGTCCTCAAGCAGCTCGTCTCGTCGCTGGCCGCGGATGCCTCCTACATGGGTAAGAACGCGATCGTCGACGCCTTCGTCGCCGGGGTCACCGCAGTGTCCGAGCCGGAACTGACCGCCGCGTCGACCCCGTATTTCATCCCGCCGTCGCCGGAGATGGCGATGTCCGTGCTGCCCGGGCTGGATCTCAGCTCGATCACCCCGGTCTCCGACGCCGTGCAGGCGCTGCCCGACCTCGCTTCGGCGGTCACCGACACGGTGGCGCCGGCGGTCAAGTCCTTCGTCGGCGGACTCATTCATGACGCCGGCTACGTCGGCGGCGAACTCGTCGCAGCGGCCTTCGCGACCGGCGCCTTGGTGGCCAACGAGCCCCGGCTGATCGGCGAGACTCTTAAAGCCCTGGTCAAGGGCGACTTCTCCGGTGCGCTGCAGAATGCGGTCAAGGCCGTCACCGCCCCGTTCGGGCCGCCCATCATCATCGTCAACGCCATCTCGACCGTCATCGAGAAGTACCTGGGCGATCTGTCCGCTGTGTTGCCGTTGCCGTTGCCCCTGCCCCAGGCGCCCACGCCTGTGCCCGATTCGGCCGACATCGCCCCCGACGTGGAGTCGACGACGCCCGTCGCGGTGCCCGAGACCGGCGAGCAGGCCCGGGCCCCGCGTGGATCCGCGCCGGTTCTCCCGTTGGGCACCGACGCCGATGTACCCCAACCGGCCGCCGCATTGAGCGTCGCAGATTTCCGCCTTGATGCCACCGATGCGCCGGCTGTCGAAGCACCAGCCACCGATTCCACGGCTGCTACCGACGACACTCCGGTCGCACCCCGTGCGGCCGCCCGGTCCGTCCGCGACGCGGTCTCCGCCGCCGGAGAGCAGATCGGCTCCGCGGTGAGCGCCGCGACGGACGCCGTCGGCAAGGTTTCTGCCCGGGTCCGCGGCGGCAAGCCCGGCCCGGCCGGCAACTAGCGTTCCCCGCTGATCACTCGATGGCAGAATCCGCGCCATGCGGATGTCGGCTAAAGCTGAGTACGCGGTCCGCGCCATGACGCAACTGGCGGTGACCGCCGACGGCGCTCTGGTCAAGACCGACGATCTCGCGAAGGCCCAGGGCATCCCCGCCCAGTTCCTCGTCGACATCCTCTCCGACCTTCGTGCCGACCATCTGGTGCGCAGCCATCGCGGCCGCGACGGCGGATATGAACTGGCCCGGCCGGCCGAGGACATCAGCATCGCCGATGTGCTGCGCTGCATCGACGGGCCATTGGCCAGCGTTCGTGACATCCCACTCGGCGACCTCGACTACACCGGACCCACCACCGCACTGGCCGACGTGTGGCGCGCACTGCGGGCCAGCATGAGGTCGGTACTGGAGGAGACCAGCCTCGCCGACGTCGCCGCCGGCGTGCTACCCACCCACGTCGGGAAACTGGCGCGCGATTACCGCAGTCAGGAGAACCGGCGTGGCCGTCGCAGCGGATAGCCTGCGGCAGGGCTGGGCCAACCACGTCGAGACACTTGGTCGCATCGGGCCGAACTGGTTCGCGTCGGTGATGGGCACCGGCATCGTCGCCACCGCGGGGGCGACCCTGCCCGTGCACCTGCCCGGCCTGCAGACCTTCACGCGGGTGGTGTGGGTGTTCGCGGCACTGCTGCTGATAATCCTCGTCGTCGTCGTCGGCGGGCACTGGCTTCGCCATCCGACCGCCGCCCGGACCCATGCCGACAACCCGCAGATGGCGCACTTTTACGGTGCCGCCCCGATGGCACTGCTGACCGTCGGGGTGGGGACGCTGCTGATCGGCAAAGACCTCATCGGACAGCAGTCGGCGGTGCCCATCGCCTGGGCGCTCTGGGTGGCCGGCACCGCGGGTGGGCTATTCACCGCCGTCACCATCCCGTATCTGATGTTCACCCAGCATTCCGTCGAGCCCGATGCCGCCTTCGGCGGCTGGCTGATGCCGGTGGTGCCGCCGATGGTCTCGGCGTCCGGCGGAGCACTGCTCATCCCACACATCACCGCCGGCACCTGGCGGCAGACCATGCTCTACGGCTGCTACGCGATGTTCGGCCTGTCGGTGGTGGCGGCGTTCCTCATCCTGGCGATGATCTGGAGCCGGCTTGTTCTCTACGGAACATCCGGGACGGCGCGGGTGCCCACCCTCTGGATCGTGCTCGGCCCGCTCGGTCAATCCATCACCGCGGCAGGGCTTCTCGGGCTCAGTGCGGCATCGGCGGTGGACAAATCCATCGCCGGACCGATGAACGCGTTCGCAATCCTCTACGGCGTGCCGGTCTGGGGATTCGCGCTGCTGTGGATCGCACTGGCCACCGCGCTGACGGTGCGCACCCTGGCGCGCGGGATGCCGTTCGCGTTGACCTGGTGGAGCCTCACCTTCCCGGTCGGCACCTTCGTCACCGGCACCACGCAACTGGCGGTACATACCGGTCTGCCCGCATTCCGGGTCGCCGCGGTGATCGGCTATCTCGCCCTGGTGGCCACCTGGATCCTGGTGGCAGCGCGCACCGTCTACGGCAGTGTGCGGGGAACCCTGTTGACTGCGCAGCCCTCGACGACGCCGGTGCGGGCGCACAAGGATCCGGTCCGGTAGTAGCGCGGGCGCGACACCGTGCCAGAATCGCGAACGTGCAGATCGGCATGACGATGCCCGTGATGGAGCCCGACCTCGACGCGGATGTGTTGAGGGACTGGGCGCAGACCGTCGACGGCGGGCCGTTCTCCTCGCTGTGCTGGGGTGAGCGCATCGCCTTCGGCAATCCCGAAGCCCTCACCCTGCTCGGGGCGCTGGCCGCCTGGACGCAGCGGGTGCCGCTGATCACCACCGTCGTCGTGCCTCAACTGCACGACCCAGTGCTGCTGGCCAAGTCGCTGGCGACCGGGGACATGCTCAGCGGCGGGCGGCTGACCGTCGGCGTCGGCGTCGGCGGCCGGCATGAGGACTACCACGCCGTCGGCGCGGACCCGGCGACCCAGACCATGCGTGACATGGCGCGACGCGTCGCGGTGATGAAGCAGGTGTGGTCAGGGGAGAAGGTCACCGATTCGGTGGTCCCGGTCGGTCCACGTCCGGTCCAGCCGGGCGGGCCGCGGCTGCTGGTCGGAACGATCGGCCCCAAGACGCTGCGGCACGCCTCTTCGTGGGCCGACGGACTGGCCGGCATCACGCTGGACCTTGACGTGGCCAAACAGGACGAACTGTTCGAGGTCGGCCGGAGCGCATGGAAGGAGGCCGGTAAGCCGGCGCCGCACCTGGCGACCTCGTTCTGGTTCGCACTGGGTGACCAGGCTGACGCCCGCGCCCAGATCCACCGGCACCTGCGGCACTACATGAACTGGATACCGGTCGAGTTCGTCGACGCGATGGCGCCGACGACCGGCTGGGCGGGCAGCGAAGACCAGCTCGCGGAAGTGCTGCGCGGCTTCGCCGCCGTCGGCACCAGCGAGGTCCACCTCATTCCGACCAGTTCCGACCTCGGCCAGTTACGAGCCGTTGCCGAGCTGGTAGCCGACCTCGACTTCGGAGCACCGCAATGACCCAGCCGTATGGTGGCTACCAGATCGAGATCTACTTCCAGGGTCTGTCCGGCGTGCTGCCCAGCCTGCCGATGACCTTCGACGAACTTGAGCGCCGCGCCGAACAGGCTCTGCCGCCGTCGATCTGGTCCTACGTCGCCGGCGGTGCAGGTGATGAGTTGACCCAGCGCACCAATGCGACCGCATTCGCCAAGTGGGGCCTGATCCCACGGATGCTGGTCGGCGCCACCGAACGGGATCTCTCGGTGGAGCTGTTCGGGCAGCGTTGGCCGGCGCCGGTCTTCATGGCGCCGATCGGTGTCATCGGACTGTGCACCACCGATCAGCACGGCGACATCGCCGCCGCCCGCGCTGCAGCGCGCACCGGGGTGCCGATGTGTGTGTCGACACTGACCATGGACCCGCTCGAGGACGTCGCCGCTGAATTCGGTTCCACCCCAGGGTTTTTTCAGTTGTACACCCCGACCGACCGGGAGTTGGCCGAAAGCCTGGTGCGCCGAGCCGAGGCGGCCGGCTACGCCGGCATCGTGGTCACCCTCGACACCTGGATTCCCGGTTGGCGGCCGCGGGACCTGTCCACCGCCAATTTCCCGCAGCTGCGCGGACTGTGCTTGGCCAACTACATCAGCGACCCGGTGTTCCGCGCTGGAGTGGATGCCGACATCGACGCCGACCCGCGCAATGCCGTCATGCACTGGGTGAGCATCTTCGGAAACTCGTTGACCTGGAACGACTTACCGTGGCTCCGGTCGATCACGAAGCTGCCGCTGATCCTCAAGGGCATCTGTCACCCCGATGATGCGCGGCGCGCCATCGACGCCGGCGTGGACGGCATCTACTGCTCCAACCATGGTGGCCGCCAGGCCAACGGCGGTTTGCCGGCGATCGACTGCCTGCCCGATGTGGTCGACGCCAGTGGCGACGTGCCAGTGCTGTTCGACTCCGGTGTCCGCTCGGGCGCCGACGTGGTCAAGGCTCTGGCGCTGGGAGCCAGCGCGGTCGGCATCGGCCGGCCCTACGCCTACGGCGCTGCGCTGGCCGGAACCGACGGCATGGTGCACGTGTTGCGTTCGATCCTGGCTGAAGCCGACCTCACCATGGCCATCGATGGCTATCCGAGCCTCAAGGAACTGACGCGCGAGGCGTTGCGCCGGGTCACGTGATGGTGGACGCTGCTCCGGTGCACCCGTCCACCGAACTGAGCAGACTGGCCGAACGGCAGTCGCGCTCACGCGAACAACTCGACGCACTTCTCGACAGCACTGTGCTGGCCACCGTGGCATTCGTCCGTGACGGACATCCCGTCGCGCTGCCGATCGGTGCGGCACGGCTGGGCGATGAACTGGTGATTCACGGGTCGACCGGGTCGCCCTGGTTGAACCACCTGGCCGGGGGTGTCCCGGTGTCGGTGTGCGTGTCGACCGTCGACGGTGTTCTGGTGGCACGCAGCGGATTCGAATCGTCGTTCCACTACCGCAGCGCTGTGTTGTTCGGGCGCTTCGGCACCGTCGACGACGCCGATAAGGACCGCTATCTTCAGTTGCTGGTGGACCGCTTCATCCCTGGCCGTTCCGCCGAACTGCGCGCCGCCAACCGTCGCGAGCTGGCGGCCACGCTGGTGCTGCGGCTGCCGATCGAATCCGGTAACTGGTCACTGAAAGTCGCTGAGGGCTGGCCGGAGGACTCCGATGACGATGTCGCGGCCGGCGGGTGGGCCGGTGTGGTGCCGATGGCCGTCACCTACGGGACGCCCCGGCGAGCCCCGGACTGCGACCCGGCCATCGCCGTCCCTGAATCGGTGCGGTCGATGGCCGGGCCGGTGAGCGAACCCGGGCGTTAGCGCCGGGCGCGCGTCACACCGTCGGCGGCCGTTGGGTGCTGCCGCTGGTGCCCATGCTCGTTCCCGCCCCGACGCGGCGATCGGTGTCGTTGCGACGGTTTTTCAGACCCAGCAGGCCGAGTAGACCGAGCAGGCCGGTCAGACCCCACAGGCCCGTGTTGTCGCTGCTGTCTCCGTACTCCTCGGCCGCCACCGTCGTGGTCGTCGCCGGTGCGTGCACCGGCTCGGCGTTGGCGATTCCGGCCCCGCCCATCAACAGCGCACCGGTGGCTGCCGTGACGGCAATGGTCTTACGCATTCGCTCTCTCCTCATGGGTTTCGGCGTGGGTTTCGGCGCCATTCGGCGCCACCCGACCCTGTACCCGACAGGGCGCAGATCAAACGACGGTCGGGATGGGAGAGATGAAAATTCGAGACAGGGTGCCCCCGGCAGGATTCGAACCTGCGGCCTTCTGCTCCGGAGGCAGACGCTCTATCCCCTGAGCTACGGGGGCGCAAAAGCTGCGCCGTCGGGCGGGCCCAGCCTAACGCATAGGATAAGCCCTCGTGACCCCCGCTGATCTCGCCAAGTTGCTGGCAGACACCGCCGCCGCGGTGCTGGCCGAGCACGGCCTGGACGCGGCTGCGCTTCCCGCTGAGGTCACCGTCGAACGGCCGCGCAACCCCGAGCACGGCGACTACGCGACCAACCTGGCGTTGCAGGTCGCCAAGAAGGCCGGCGCCAACCCGCGCGAGTTGGCCGGCTGGCTGGCCACCGCGCTCGCCGACGCCGACGGAATCGCCTCGGCGGAGGTGGCCGGACCGGGCTTCGTGAATCTGCGCCTTCAGGCGGCTGCCCAAGGCGCCATCGTCGCCGCCGTGCTTACTGCGGGCGAGGCCTACGGTCACTCAAGCCTGCTCGGCGGGGCAGAAGGTCAACCTCGAGTTCGTCTCGGCCAATCCGACCGGGCCGATCCACATCGGCGGCACCCGATGGGCCGCCGTCGGTGACGCACTGGGCCGGCTGTTGAGTACCCAGGGCGCCGACGTGGTGCGCGAGTACTACTTCAATGACCACGGCGCGCAGATCGACCGGTTCGTCAGCTCGCTGATCGCCGCGGCGCAGGGTGAGCCGGCACCCGAGGACGGCTATGCCGGTGCCTACATCGCCGATATCGCCGCCCAGGTGCTGGCCAAAGCCCCCGACGCGCTGAGCCTGCCCGAGGAACAGCAGCGCGAGACCTTCCGCGCCATCGGCGTGGATCTGATGTTCAACCACATCAAGACCTCGCTGCACGACTTCGGCACCGACTTCGACGTCTACACCCATGAAGACTCGATGCACACCAGCGGCCGGGTCGATCAGGCCATCGCCAAGCTGCGCACCACCGGCGCCATCTACGAGAAGGATGGCGCGACCTGGTTGCGCACCACCGAATTCGGTGACGACAAGGACCGCGTGGTGATCAAGAGCGACGGTCAGCCCGCCTACATCGCCGGCGACCTCGCCTACTACCTCGACAAGCGGCAGCGTGGATTCGACCTGTGCATCTACATGCTCGGTGCCGATCATCACGGCTACATCGCCCGGCTCAAGGCCGCTGCCGCCGCGCTCGGTGACGACCCGGACACCGTCGAGGTGCTCATCGGCCAGATGGTCAACCTGGTTCGCGACGGGCAGCCGCTGCGGATGAGTAAGCGCGCGGGCACCGTCATCACCCTCGACGACCTCGTCGAGGCCATCGGGACCGACGCCGCGCGTTACGCGTTGATCCGCTCCTCAGTCGACAGCCCCATCGACATCGACCTGGCGCTGTGGTCCTCGGCGTCGGCCGAGAACCCGGTCTACTACGTCCAATACGCGCACGCCCGGCTGTGCGCGCTGGCCCGCAACGCCGCCGATCTCGGTGTACAGGCCGACGCCTCCCGCCTCGACCTGCTCGATCACGACAAAGAGGGCGCGCTGATCCGCAGCCTCGGTGAGTTCCCCCGGGTGCTGCAGTCGGCGGCCACCCTGCGGGAACCGCACCGGGTGTCGCGCTACCTCGAGGAACTGGCCGGCGATTACCACCGCTTCTACGACTCCTGCCGGGTGCTGCCCCAGGGTGACGAGACCGCAGATGACACCCACCGCGCCCGGCTGGCGCTGTGCGAAGCCACCCGCCGGGTGATCGCCAACGGACTGGAGATCCTCGGCGTGAGTGCACCGGAGCGGATGTGAACGTCCATCCCGCCGGTCCCCGGCACGCCGAGGAGATCCACCACGGCGGTGTACCGCCGCGACCGCAGTCCGGTGCCGAGGTGTTCGCGCTGGCGCCGAACGTCTGGCCGCGCAACGCGCGTCGCGACGATGACGGAGTCGTGCGGATCGCCGGTGTCGCGGTGACCGAGCTGGCGGAGCAGTACGGCACCCCGCTGTTCGTCATCGATGAGGACGACTTCCGCGGCCGCTGCCGCGAGATGGCGGCAGCCTTCGGCGGCGGTGTCAACGTGCACTACGCGGCAAAGGCATTCCTGTGCGGCGAGATCGCCCGGTGGGTGGCTCAGGAAGGGCTGTCTCTTGATGTCGCCAGCGGGGGAGAGCTGGCGGTCGCGCTGCACGCCGGGTTCCCCGCCGAGCGGATCGCGCTGCACGGCAACAACAAATCGGTTGATGAGCTGACCGCCGCGGTCAAGGCGCGGGTGGGCTGCATCGTGGTGGATTCGATGACGGAGATCGGCCGGATCGACGCCGTCGCCGGCGACGCGGGCGTCGTGCAGGACGTCATGGTGCGAGTCACCGTCGGCGTCGAAGCCCACACCCACGAGTACATCGCCACCGCGCACGAGGATCAGAAGTTCGGTCTGTCGCTGGCCGGCGGCGATGCGATGGCCGCGGTGCGCCAGATTTTTGCCGCCGAGCACCTCCGGCTGATCGGGCTGCACAGCCACATCGGCTCGCAGATTTTCGACGTCGGCGGATTCGAAGTGGCCGCCAAGCGGGTGATCGGACTGCTGCGCGACATCGTCGCCGAGTTCGGGGTGGGCAAGACCAGCCAGATCGCCACCGTGGATCTCGGTGGCGGATTGGGGATCGCCTATCTGCCCCACGATGACCCGCCACCGGTCGCCGAGCTGGCCACCAAGCTCAGCGCCATCGTCGCCGGCGAGTCGGCCGCGGTCGGATTACCCGCCCCCAAGCTGGTGGTCGAACCGGGCCGCGCCATCGCCGGCCCGGGCACCATCACCCTCTACGAGGTAGGGACCGTCAAGGACGTCGCCGTCAGCGCCGGCGCGAACCGTCGCTACATCAGCGTCGACGGCGGTATGAGCGACAACATCCGCACCTCGCTCTACGGAGCCGACTACGACGTCCGATTGGCCTCGCGCGCCGGGCAAGCATCCCCGGCACTTGCTCGCATCGTCGGAAAGCACTGTGAAAGCGGCGATATCGTCATCCGCGACACCTGGGTGCCCGATGACGTCGCCCCCGGGGACCTGCTTGCGGTCGCAGCCACCGGTGCGTACTGCTACTCGATGTCGAGCCGCTACAACCTGATCGGCCGGCCCCCGGTGGTGGCGGTGCGCGACGGCCGCTCGCGGCTGATCCTTCGCCGCGAGACCGTCGACGATCTTCTCAGCCTGGAGGTGCAGGAATGACAGTGAGTGAGAAGCCCATCGGTGTGGCGGTGCTCGGCTTGGGCAACGTCGGCCGCGAGGTGGTGCGCATCATCGAGCAGAGCGCCCCGGACCTGGCCGCGCGCATCGGCGCCCCACTGGCGTTGCGCGGTGTCGCGGTGCGCCGGGTCGGCCCCGATCGTGGTGTGCCGGAGTCGATGCTCACCGACAACGTCGAGGAGTTGGTATCCCGCGACGACGTCGACATCGTCGTGGAACTGATGGGTCCGGTCGAGCCCGCGCGCAAGGCCATCCTCAGCGCACTGGAACAGGGCAAGTCGGTGGTCACCGCTAACAAGGCGCTACTCGCCCAGTCCACCGGCGAACTGGCCGAGGCGGCGGAACGCGCGCAGGTGGACCTCTACTTCGAGGCCGCGGTGGCCGGCGCCATCCCGGTGATCCGCCCGCTCACCCAGTCACTGGCCGGTGACACCGTGCTGCGCGTCGCGGGCATCGTCAACGGCACCACCAACTACATCCTCTCCGAAATGGCGTCCACCGGCGCTGATTACGCCTCGGCCCTGGCCGACGCGAGTGCACTGGGCTACGCCGAGGCTGACCCCACCGCCGACGTCGAGGGCTACGACGCCGCGGCCAAGGCGGCGATCCTGGCCTCGATCGCGTTCCACACCCGGATCACCGCCGACGACGTCTACCGCGAAGGGATCACCAAGGTCTCGCCCGCCGACTTCGCTGCGGCGCGGGCGCTGGACTGCACCATCAAACTGCTCGCCATCTGCGAGCGGATCACCGGATCCGATGGCCAGGAACGGGTTTCGGCCCGCGTGTACCCGGCGCTGGTTCCGTTGGAACACCCACTGGCGGCCGTCAATGGGGCGTTCAACGCGGTGGTGGTGGAAGCCGAGGCGGCCGGCCGGCTGATGTTCTACGGCCAGGGCGCGGGTGGAAACCCGACCGCCTCTGCGGTGATGGGCGATGTGGTGATGGCGGCACGCAACCGCGTCCACGGCGGCCGGGGACCGCGTGAGTCCAAGTACGCACAGCTCCCGATCGCCCCGATCGGCATCATCCCCACCCGGTACTACGTGTCCATGACCGTCAAGGATCGCCCCGGTGTGCTGGCCGCGGTGGCGACGGAGTTCGGCAAACGCGAAGTGAGCATCGCCGAATTGCGCCAGGAAGGCCTGGTCGGTGAGGATGCCCGGATCGTCGTGGTCACCCACCGGGCCACCGATGCCGCGCTGTCGGAGACGGTCTCCGCGCTGGCGGGTCTCGACGTCGTCGAGGAGGTCACCAGCGTGCTGCGAATGGAGGGGACCGCCGAATGAGCGACTGCCGTGGCCGCTCCGGTTGCTCCTGGCCGGGGCTGATCGAGGCCTATCGCGACCGTCTCCCGGTGGCCGCCGGCTGGACGCCGGTGACGTTGCTGGAAGGCGGCACCCCACTTGTCCCGGCGCAGCGGCTCTCGGAGAAGACCGGCTGCACCGTGTATCTGAAGGTGGAGGGTCACAACCCCACCGGATCGTTCAAGGACCGCGGCATGACGATGGCGGTCACCGAGGCGGTGGCGCGCGGGCAGAAGGCCGTGCTGTGCGCCTCGACCGGCAACACCTCGGCGTCGGCGGCGGCGTACGCGGCCCGCGCCGGCATCACCTGCGCGGTGCTCATTCCGCAGGGCAAGATCGCGATGGGCAAGCTCGCCCAGGCGGTGATGCACGGGGCGAAGATCATTCAGATCGACGGCAACTTCGACGACTGTCTGGAACTGGCGCGCAAACTCACCGCGGACTATCCGACCGTCTCGCTGGTCAACAGCGTCAACCCGGTGCGTATCGAGGGTCAGAAGACCGCCGCGTTCGAGATCGTCGACGCCCTGGGAATTGCTCCGGACATCCACGCACTGCCGGTGGGCAACGCGGGCAACATCACCGCGTACTGGCGCGGTTACACCGAGTATCACCGCGACGGGCTCACCGAGAAGCTGCCCCGGATGCTGGGTACCCAGGCTGCCGGCGCGGCTCCGCTGGTGCTGGGTCATCCGGTGAGCAAGCCGGAGACGCTTGCCACGGCGATCCGGATCGGATCGCCGGCGTCTTGGGACGGCGCGATGCGGGCGAAGGAGGAGTCCGGCGGGCGGTTTCTGGCCGCCACGGATGAGGAACTGCTGGCCGCCTACCGCCTGCTCGCGCGCGACGAAGGTGTCTTCGTCGAACCGGCCTCGGCAGCCAGTGTCGCCGGACTGCTCAAAGCCGCCGAGGACGGCTGGGTCGCCCGCGGGTCGACGGTGGTGTGCACCGTCACCGGCCACGGACTCAAGGACCCCGACACAGCTCTGCGCGATATGCCTACGGTGACACCGGTTCCCGTCGATACCGGCGCGGTCGTGGCCGCGCTGGGGTTGGCGTAGCGCAGGTGGCCCGGGCCGCGACACTCACACTTCCTGCCGGATTGGCCGGCAGTGTCTCGGTGGCGGCATCGAGTGCGAACCTCGGCCCCGGTTTCGACAGTCTCGGTGTTGCGCTTGGTCTCTATGACGAGATCGAGGTGGTGACCACCGATGGCCCCGATGTCGTGGTGGAGGTGTCCGGAGAGGGCGCCGGTCAGGTGTCATGCGGTGCCGATCACCTGGTCGTGACCGCCATTGCGCGCGGTCTTCGTGAAGCGGGATGTCAGGCCGCCGGTCTGATTGTCCGGTGCCGCAACAGGATTCCGCACTCACGCGGTCTGGGTTCGTCAGCGTCAGCGGTGGTGGGCGGGCTTGCTGCGGCCAATGCCCTTGTGGCACAGACTGATCGGACACCACTGTGTGACGCGCAGCTGATCCAGCTGTCATCGGAGTTCGAAGGACATCCCGACAACGCTTCCGCGTCGGTGCTCGGTGGCGCGGTGGTCTCCTGGACGGAACCGGCCGAAACAGGCTCGGCCGGAACAGGCTCGGCCGGAACACGCTCGACCGGAACAGGCGATGCGCCCCGGTACGACGCGGTGCGGCTCCTGCTGCACCCCGACATCCGGTTGTTCGCCGCGATCCCCGAGATCCGCTCATCGACGGCCGAGACACGGGTGCTGTTGCCCGAGCAGGTCAGCCACCACCAGGCCCGCTTCAATGTGAGTCGGGCGGCGTTGCTGGTTGTTGCGCTCACCGAACGGCCCGACCTGCTGATGGTGGCCACCGAGGACCTTCTTCACCAACCCCAACGAGCCGGGGCTATGCCCGCATCGGCGGAGTTTCTGCAGTTCCTGAGGCGTCATGGGGTGCCGGCGGTGCTGTCCGGCGCAGGACCGGCGGTGCTGGCGCTGACCACCGCCGATGAGCTGCCGGCGGAGGCCGTGGAGTTCGGCACCGCGCGCGGATTTGCTGTGAGCCGGATGTCCGTGGGTGAACCGGTCCGCTGGGCCGCCGGGGTGACGGCGGTGGCGGGGTAGGGGCCTTTCTTGCTTAGGGCAGTGCGGGAGGCTATCCTCGTAAGCAGTCCGGCAACCGCAGCGGTGTATGGCTGCGCCGACACAAGGACGAATCACCACATCTTCGATTGACAATGCAGTGGACTGACGGCATGCCTTCGGCTGCCTCGATCAGGCCTGACACCACCACGGTGGAATTTCGGGACTCACCCGAATCGGCTTCAACGCCACCGAAACCCCGCGCCACGACACGGCGCGAGGCAAGAAAGGAAATCCGTGACCGATACGGACATCATCACGGCCGAGGACAGCGCACCGGATAAACCGTCGCAGGCCCCCGTGAATCCGCCCGCCGAATCCGGCTCACTGGCAACCATGGTGCTGCCGGAGTTGCGGGCGATGGCAAGCCGCGCCGGCGTCAAGGGCACCTCGGGGATGCGCAAGAGCGATCTCATCGCCGCCATCCGCGACAGCCAGAACGGCGGCGGCTCCCACGGTGGCGCCGACGCCGCCCGCGCGGAGTCCCGACCCGCGAACGACACCGCTGCCGAAGCCCCCGCCGCCGAGAAGCGCCGCGACCAGCGCCCGCCCCGCGAGGCCTCGGACGGTAAAACCGAGACACGTGAGCCACGTGAAGACCGCCCGACGCGCGATGGCGGCGGCGATGGCGGTTCCGGTGGCCAGCAGAATCAGAACTCCAACCGCGGTGGCGATAACCGCGGTGGCGACGACGACGGTGACGGCCGCGGCGGGCGGCGCGGACGCCGATTCCGTGACCGCCGCCGCCGCGGCGAGCGCGGCCCCGGCGAAGGCCCCGACACCGAACTGCGAGAGGACGACGTCGTCCAGCCGGTGGCCGGCATCCTCGACGTGCTCGACAACTACGCATTCGTGCGCACCTCCGGCTACCTGGCCGGCCCCAACGACGTCTACGTCTCGATGAACATGGTGCGCAAGCACGGCCTGCGCCGCGGTGACGCGGTCACCGGTGCGGTGCGCGTCGCCCGTGACGGCGGTGGTGGCGATAGCGGTGCCAATCAACGCCAGAAGTTCAACCCGCTGGTGCGGCTGGACAGCGTCAACGGCGGCCCCGTCGACGCGGCCCGCAACCGGCCGGAGTTCAGCAAGCTCACCCCGCTGTATCCCAATCAGCGGCTGCGGCTGGAGACCACCACCGAGCGGCTGACCACCCGCGTGATCGACCTGATCATGCCGATCGGCAAGGGACAGCGCGCCCTGATCGTCTCGCCGCCCAAAGCGGGCAAGACCACGATCATGCAGGACATCGCCAACGCGATCACCAAGAACAATCCCGAGTGCCATCTGATGGTGGTTCTCGTCGATGAGCGGCCCGAAGAGGTCACCGATATGCAGCGCTCGGTGAAGGGTGAGGTCATCGCCTCGACCTTCGACCGGCCTCCGTCGGATCACACCCAGGCCGCTGAGCTCGCCATCGAGCGCGCCAAGCGGCTGGTGGAGCAGGGCAAGGACGTCGTCGTGCTCCTGGACTCGATCACCCGGCTCGGCCGTGCGTACAACAACGCCTCACCGGCGTCGGGACGCATCCTGTCCGGCGGCGTGGACTCCACCGCGCTGTACCCGCCCAAGCGATTCCTGGGCGCGGCGCGCAACATCGAGGACGGCGGCTCGCTGACCATCATCGCCACCGCGATGGTGGAGACCGGGTCCACCGGCGACACGGTGATCTTCGAGGAGTTCAAGGGCACCGGCAACGCCGAGCTCAAGCTGGACCGCAAGATCGCCGAGCGCCGCGTGTTCCCGGCCGTCGACGTCAACCCGTCGGGCACCCGCAAGGACGAACTGCTGCTCTCGGCCGACGAGTTCGCCGTCGTGCACAAGCTGCGGCGGGTGCTGTCCGGTCTGGACTCCCATCAGGCGATCGACCTTCTGATGAGTCAGCTGCGCAAGACCAAAACCAACTACGAGTTCCTGGTCCAGGTGTCGAAGACCACGCCGGGCTCCATGGACTCCGACTAACCGCACCGACTTGTTCAAGGGCAACAAAGCCGCCCTGCCCAGCAAGCCCTGCGTGCACTGCACGCGGCCGATGTCATGGCGCAAGCGCTGGGCGAAGAACTGGGACGACGTCAAGTACTGCTCCGATGCCTGCCGCCGTGCGGCGCGCAGCGATCGTCATCCCCCGACTTCGGCGCGCTAACGTGCGGTGGGCGCTCGTTTCCGCGCCCAAATCGCTCCAGGAGGTATGGGAGAACCGTGGCCGACACCGTCCAGCAGCTGCTCCGGGAGCGCATCGGCGACCCCACACCGGCCGTCAAGTACGGCGAGCGGGTGTGGACCTGGCGTGAACATCTCGAGGAGGCCGCCCGGCATGCCGCCACGCTGATCGCCCGCGCGGATCCGTCGCGGCCGCTGCACGTCGGGACTCTGCTCGGCAACACCCCGCAGATGCTCACCGCCATGGCGGCCGCCGGACTGGGCGGCTATGTCCTGTGCGGCATCAACAACACCCGGCGCGGTGAAGCGCTGGCACGCGATATCGCCAAGGGGGACTGCCAGATCCTGCTGACCGACGCCGACAACGCCCCCCTGCTCGACGGACTGGAGTTGCCCGGCGTGCAGGTGATCGACGTGGACGCACCGCAGTGGAGCGCACTCCTCGATCAGGCCGGTGAGCTCACCGCGCATCGTGAGGTCGCCGCCGGCGACACGTTCATGCTGATCTTCACCTCCGGCACCAGCGGCGAACCGAAAGCCGTTCAGATGGCGCACATGATGATCCCGTTCTCCGGAGTCGCTCTGGTGCAGCGCTTCTCGATCACCGCGCAGGACGTCTGCTACCTGTCCATGCCGCTGTTTCACTCCAACGCGCTGCTGGCCGGCTGGTCGGTGGCGCTGGCCTCGGGCGCGGCAATGGCGCCGGCCGCGTTCTCCGCGTCCGCAGTCCTGGCCGACCTGCGCCGCTACGGCGTGACCTACATGAATTACGTCGGCAAACCATTGGCCTACGTGCTGGCAACGCCTGAGCGCAACGACGATGACGACAACCCGCTGCGGGTGGCGTTCGGCAACGAAGCGTCGGAGCGCGACATCGCCGAGTTCGGCAGGCGATTCGGCTGCACGGTCTGGGATGGTTTCGGGTCCACCGAGGGTGCGGTGATCATCACCCGCGACGGCGACTGCCCGCCCGGTTCGGTGGGCCGCGGCTTTCCAGGCGTGGCGATCTACGACCCCGAGACCCGCACCGAATGCGCCCCCGCGGTGTTCGACGACACCGGTGCTCTGATCAACGCGCAGGAGGCGATCGGCGAGATCGTCAACACCACCGGCGCCGGCCTGTTCAGCGGCTACTACAACGACGCGGCCGCCACCGGTGAACGGCTGCGCGAGGGCATGTACTGGTCGGGCGATCTGGCCTACCGGGACGCCGACGGCTGGATCTATTTCGCCGGGCGTACCGGGGACTGGCTGCGGGTGGACGGCGAGAACCTGGCCTGTTCGCCGATCGAGCGCATCCTGCACCGCCTCGACCCGGTCAGCACGGTGGCGGTCTATGCGGTGCCCGACGAGACGGTGGGCGACGCGGTGATGGCGGCCATCGTGCTGCGCGCGGGCTGCACGCTGACCCCTGAGCAGTTCGGGCAGTTCCTGGCCGCCCAATCCGACCTGTCTCCGAAGGCCTGGCCGCGATACGTATGGATCGCCGAGGACCTTCCGGCCACGGCGACCAACAAGATCATCAAACGGCAGTTGAGCGCCCAGGGGTTACAGGTGCCCTCCGGTGCGCTGTGGCATCGCGACGCACGGGGCAGGGACTACCTGGCCGAGCACGTAAAACCAGGGCATGCACGCCCGTGGCGCCGAACTTCTGGCCGGTCGATCAATGGCGTCACCACTGGCCGGAACCGTTGCCGGATCCCGGCGGGATGCTCGTCAGTCCCTGATGAGGGAAATCTCACCGGCGAGGCGTCACGGGCGGGCTGCCCTGGACACTCACCGGGTACCCACCTGCCGGCGATTCCACACCCCGCCGGCCGACGGGCCTGCTGGAGGCGCATTTGGGCAGGTGGCGGCCGAACTGGCATACTGGAGGCCATCCACGCAGGTACCGGTTCACGCCGTCATGGCGACCCGGCGACCTACAAGCAGAGGACAGGTATGAAAACCGGAATTCACCCCGCCTATGGCGAGACCACCGTGGTCTGCGGCTGCGGCAACAACTTCACCACGCGCAGCACCAAGGAGAGCGGTCACATCACCGTCGAGGTCTGCTCGCAGTGCCACCCCTTCTACACCGGCAAGCAGAAGATCCTCGACAGCGGCGGCCGCGTCGCCCGCTTCGAGAAGCGCTACGGCAAGCGCCCCGGGTCCAAGCAGACCACCGTCGATGCTCCCGAGTCCGACGACGCAGCCGCAGAGGCCGCCGACAAGTAGCTGCCTCACCGACGCCCGTCTGTCGCACTGTCGCGAGAGGCCGGGCGTCGGTTTGCGTTTACGGCGAGAGGACGGACGATGACGCAGAGCGCTCCCGCTGATGCGATCGAGGCCGTGCTGACCGAGCATGCCGATCTGGAACGCCAACTGTCCGATCCGGAACTGCACGGTGATGCGGTCAATGCCCGCCGGGTCGGCAAGCGGTTCGCCCAACTGGCGCCGATCGCGGCCACCTATCGCAAGCTCGAGACCGCTCGGGGCGACCTGGGTGCCGCGCGCGAACTGGCGGCCGATGACGCCTCCTTCGCCGAGGAGGTCACCGCGCTGGAGGCCCGCGTCGCCGAACTCGACGACCAGCTCACCGACATGCTGGCACCGCGGGATCCGCATGACCCCGACGACATCGTGCTCGAGGTGAAGTCCGGCGAAGGCGGCGAGGAGTCCGCGCTGTTCGCCGCCGACCTCGCCCGGATGTACATCCGCTACGCCGAACGCCACGGCTGGACGGTGACCGTCCTCGATGAGACCTTCTCCGACCTCGGTGGCTACAAAGAGGCCACCATCTCCATCGCGAGCAAGGGCGACTCAGCTGACGGTGTGTGGTCGCGGCTGAAGTGGGAGGGCGGCGTGCACCGGGTGCAGCGGGTGCCGGTCACCGAATCCCAGGGCCGGGTCCACACCTCGGCGGCCGGCGTGCTCGTCTATCCCGAGCCCGACGAGGTCGAGGCGGTCCAGATCGACGAGTCCGACCTGCGCGTCGACGTCTACCGATCGTCCGGCAAGGGCGGGCAGGGCGTGAACACCACCGACTCCGCGGTACGCATCACCCATCTTCCCAGCGGCATCGTGGTCACCTGCCAGAACGAACGCTCGCAGTTGCAGAACAAGGCGCGCGCCATGCAGGTGCTGGCCGCCCGCCTGCAGGTGCTGGCCGAGGAGCAGGCCTCCGCCGACGCATCCGCGGATCGCGCCAGCCAGATCCGCACCGTCGACCGCTCCGAGCGGATCCGGACGTACAACTTCCCGGAGAACCGGATCGCCGATCACCGGATCAACTTCAAGGCGCATAACCTCGACTCGGTGCTCGAAGGAGACCTCGACCCACTGCTCGATGCGTTGGCGGCCGCCGACAAGCAGTCCCGGCTGCAGCAGGCATGACCGAATCGGCCGGAGTCCGCGTGCGTGAGCTGATCACCGCCGCCACCACGACGCTGTCCGACGCCGGTATCGACTCGGCGAGAACCGATGCGGAGTTGCTGGCCGCGCACGTCGCCGGGATCGCACGGGGACGGTTGGCGGTGGCCGATGATCTCGGGGACGGCTTCCTCGAGCGCTACACCCGCGCCGTCGAGATCCGCGCGGGTCGTGTTCCGCTGCAGCACATCACCGGCACGGCGGCGTTCGGCCCGATCGAGCTCGAGGTCGGGCCCGGAGTGTTCATCCCTCGCCCGGAAACCGAGGCCGTGCTGGAATGGGCGGCGGCCCAGCAGCTTCCGCAGCCACCCGTCATCGTCGATCTGTGCACCGGCTCCGGCGCGCTGGCCATCGCCCTGGCGGCATGCCACCCCGGTGCCCGGGTGCTCGCGATCGACGACGACCCCGGCGCGCTGCGCTACGCCCGGCGCAACGTCCGGTGCAACGCCGCGGCCGCCGAGGCCGTGCAGGTGCTGGAGCTCGACGTCACCCACGCCGGCCTGCTGCCCGAACTGGACGGATCAGTCGACCTGGTGGTCTCCAATCCGCCGTACATTCCAGATAACGTGGAGCTGGAACCTGAAGTGGCACAGCATGACCCGAGTCACGCACTCTTCGGCGGACCGGACGGGATGGCGGTGATCGGACCGATCGCCGGTCACGCGGCACGCTGGCTCAGAGACGGCGGGTTGCTGGCGATCGAGCACGACGACACCACATCGGAGGCGACCGTGCGGACACTGACCGCCACCGGGGCCTTCGATAACGTGATCGCGCATAGCGATCTCACCGGGCGGCCGCGTTTCGTCACGGCCCGCAGAACGCAGCGGAGGTAAACCAGTGACCCAGTTCCTCGACTGCCGTTCCCCGGACAACCGCGGCCCGGCAATCGACGCGGCGGCCGCGGCTGTGAAGAGCGGCCGGCTGGTCGTCATGCCCACCGACACCGTGTACGGCATCGGCGCAGACGCCTTCGACAGCCAGGCGGTGGCCGCCCTGCTGGCGGCCAAGGGCCGCGGCCGCGACATGCCGGTCGGGGTACTGGTGGGTTCCTGGCACACCATCGACGGGCTGGTGTATTCCGTCTCCGAGAGCGCCCGCGAGCTCATCCGGGCGTTCTGGCCCGGGGCGCTGAGCCTGGTGGTGCAGCAGGCGCCGTCGCTGCAGTGGGATCTCGGTGACGCCCGCGGCACGGTGATGCTGCGGATGCCGCTGCAGCCGGTGGCCATCGAACTGCTCCGCCAGACCGGCCCGATGGCCGTGTCGAGCGCCAACGTCTCCGGGCAGCCGCCGGCCGCCACCGCCGAGGAGGCCCGGGCTCAGCTCGGCGATCTGGTCGACGTCTATCTCGACGGCGGCACCGCCGAGCAGCAGGCCGCCTCCACCATCCTCGATCTCACCGGGTCGCAGCCGCGGATCCTGCGCGACGGGCCGGTCAGCGCGGCGGCGATCGCCGACGTTCTCGGAGTTGACAGCGCCTCGTTGACCGCCTGACGGCCGCAGCGGTGAAGTACCGTTGAAGTCAATGGTCACGCTGTTGGCGCTCTCCGAGAGGGGTGCGGGGGTCCCGCTGCGGGAGCTGGCTCTCGTGGGACTGACCGCCGCGATCGTCACTTACTTCGCCACCGGCGGTGTCCGCGTGCTGGCCCGCCGTCTCGGCGCGGTGGCCTATCCGCGCGAGCGCGATGTCCACCGCCTGCCCACCCCGCGGATGGGTGGGCTCGCCATGTATCTCGGGGTGGCCAGCGCGGTCTTCCTCGCCTCCCAGTTGCCGGCGCTCAACCGGGGCTTCGTCTATTCCTCCGGCATGCCGGCGGTGGTGATCGCCGGTGGATTGATCATGGCCATCGGTCTGATCGACGACCGGTGGGGTCTGGATGCGCTGACCAAATTCGCCGGCCAGATCACCGCGGCCAGTGTGCTGGTCACCATGGGGGTGGCCTGGAGCGTGCTCTACATCCCGTTCGGCGGGATCGGCACCATCGTGCTGGACCAGGCGACCTCGATTCTGCTCACCCTCGCCCTGACGGTCGCGGTGGTCAATGCGATGAACTTCGTCGACGGACTCGACGGCCTGGCGGCCGGCCTGGGCCTGATCACCGCGATGGCGATCTGCATCTTCTCGGTCGGTCTGCTGCGCGATCACGGCGGCGATGTGTTGTTCTACCCGCCGGCGGTGATCTCGGTGGTACTCGCGGGCGCTTGTCTGGGATTCCTGCCGCATAACTTCCACCCGGCCCGCATCTTCATGGGCGATTCCGGCTCCATGCTGGTCGGTCTCATGCTGGCCGCCGCCTCGACGACGGCCGCCGGCCCCATTTCGCAGAGCGCCTACGGCGCGCGCGACGTCTTCGCGCTGCTGTCGCCGTTCCTCTTGGTAGTCGCGGTGATGTTCGTGCCGGCCCTGGACATGCTGCTGGCCATCGTCCGGCGCACGCGGGCGGGCCGCAGCCCGTTCAGCCCGGACAAGATGCACCTGCACCACCGGCTGCTGCAGATCGGCCACTCGCACCGCCGGGCTGTCCTGCTGATCTATCTGTGGGTGGGCCTCGTGGCGCTCGGGGCAGCAAGCACCATCTTCTTCGATCCGCGCTACACCGGCGCGGTGATGCTCGCCGCGATCGTCGTCGCCATCGTCGTCACCGTGATTCCGTTGATCCGCGGCGACAAACTGGAGGACGACGAGGAGTTGACGCTGCTTTCCGACAGCGTTTACGGCCGGTCCTACGACGGCAAGTAGTAGGCCGGTTTTGGCCGGTTCACCTTGTGGTACCGTGCTGGCGAGCCCCTGGAGTGGATCCGATTCGGGGCCGATTAAGCCAATGCGATTGTGGGTGAACGTGTGACGACGCCAGCGCCGGATGCGCCGTTGGTGTTCCCTTCCGTCGCGTTCCGTCCGGTTCTCCTGCTCGGCGTCTGCGGCATCCTGACCGTCGCCGCGATCGGGGTGTCCGCCTGGATCGGCCACGCCCTGTTCGGTGTCTTCTTCGGCATCGGTCTGCTGCTGGGATTCCTCAACGCCGTGCTGGTGCAGCGGTCGGTGGCCTCGATCACCGCTGAGGTGAACCCGGTCAAACGCAAGATGGCCGTCAACTCCGCCACCCGCCTGCTGGTGATCACCACGGTCGGACTGGCGATCGCCTTCATCTTCCGGCCGCTGGGCCTCGGCGTCGTGTTCGGCCTGGCGGTGTTTCAGATCGTGCTCGTGCTGGGCACCGCGCTTCCGGTGTGGAAGAAGATCCGCACCGGTGAACCCGATGAACCCGGTGAGCCTGAAGCATCTTCTTATTCCAATCCGGCATCAGCCACCGACAACATGCTCAAGGATTGACCACCATGACCGAACGGATCCTCGCTGAGGGCGCGATCGAGGTCGGCCACCACACCACGGCCACGTGGTTAGGCATGACCGTCAACACCGACACCATCTACGCCACCTTGGTGGCGGCCGTCATCACCCTGGGTCTGGCGTTCTTCCTACGTGCCAAGGTCACCTCGACCGGGGTGCCCAGCGGCGTCCAGCTGTTCTGGGAGGCCATCACCACCCAGATGCGCAGCCAGATCGAGGGGGCGATCGGCATGAAGATCGCCCCGTTCGTGCTGCCGCTGGCGGTCGCGCTGTTCGTCTTCATCCTGGTCTCCAACTGGATCGCGGTGTTGCCGGTGCAGTACGGCACCGCCGAAGGCGGCACCCATGAGCTGCTCAAGCCGCCGGCCTCAGACATCAACTTCGTTCTGGCGCTGGCACTGTTCGTGTTCCTCTGCTACCACGCGGCCGGCATCTGGCGCCGCGGCATCATCGGCCACCCGATCAAACTGCTCAAGGGTCACGTCGCCTTCCTGGCGCCGATCAACCTGGTGGAGGAGATCGCCAAGCCGATCTCGCTGTCGCTGCGACTCTTCGGCAACATCTTCGCCGGCGGCATCATGGTGGCCCTCATCGCGCTGTTCCCGCCCTACATCATGTGGGCGCCCAACGCGATCTGGAAGACCTTCGACCTGTTCGTCGGATTGATCCAGGCGTTCATCTTCTCGCTGCTGACCATCCTGTACTTCAGCCAGTCGATGGAACTGGATGAGGAGCACCACTAGAAACCTTCGCGTCAACCGCGCGAAAAACCCGAACCACCCCACAGCCCTGGTAGCAGACCTACCAGCAACCAAGGAGGAATAAGGAATGGCAGACCCACAAATCGTTGCCGGCGCCCTGATCGGCGGCGGGCTCATCCTGGGCGGCGGCGCGATCGGCGCGGGGATCGGCGACGGTATCGCCGGTAACGCCCTGATCTCCGGCATCGCCCGTCAGCCCGAGGCACAGGGACGGCTGTTCACCCCGTTCTTCATCACCGTCGGTCTCGTTGAGGCCGCGTACTTCATCAACCTGGCGTTCATGGCGCTGTTCGTGTTCGCCACGCCCGGCGCCTCCTAAGCGGCCATGGGGGACGTGAGCGTCACCGTGTTGGCGGCCGGGGAAGGCGGTACCCAGAACTTCCTCATCCCCAACGGCACCTTCTTCTTCGTGCTGGCCATCTTCTTGATCGTGCTCGGCGTGATCGGGAAGTTCGTCGTGCCGCCGATCCAGAAGGTGTTGGGTGAGCGCGAGCGGATGGTGGCCAAGACCGCCGAGGACAACCGCACGGCCACCGAACAGGAGGCCGCGGCCGACGCCGACTATCGCAGTGAGTTGGCGACCGGGCGTTCCGAGGCGGCGGCCATCCGTGACGAGGCCCGGGCACAGGGCCGCGAGGTGATCGAGGCCAAGCGGGCGCAAGCCGGGGAAGAGGTCGCCGGCACCGTGGCGCATGCCAACGAGGAACTCAAGCTGTCCAGCGACGCCATCTCCGCCGACCTGCGGGCCTCGGTGGATGCGCTGTCGGCGACGCTGGCCAGCCGGGTGCTCGGAGTGGACGTGTCCAGCACGTCGGTGACGACGGGACGGTAGTCAATGTCAACCTTTATCGGTCAGCTCATCGGCTTCGCGGTGATCGTCTTGATCCTCACGAAGTTCGTCGTGCCGCCGGTGCGCAAGCTGATGGCTGCCCAGCAGGAGGCGGTACGCACCCAGTTGGCGGAGAGTGCTGCATCCGCCCAGCGGCTGGCCGCCGCCGACTCCCACCACGCCGAGCGGGTGCAGGAGGGCCGCGCCGATGCGCGGCACGTCGTCGACGAGGCGCGGTCCGATTCGGTGCGCATCACCGAGCAGCTGGCGGCCCAGGCCGATGTGGAAGCCGAGCGGATCAAAGTCCAAGGTGGTCAGCAGGTTTCGCTTCTGCGTTCCCAGCTGATCAGGCAGCTTCGCGGCGACCTCGGCAGCGAGTCGGTGCGTCGCGCCGGCGAACTGGTTCGCGCGCACGTCGCCGACCCGCAGGCGCGCTCGGCTACCGTCGACCGTTTCCTCGACGAGTTGGAATCGATGGCGCCGGCGGCCTTCGCCCCCGAGGTCGGGTATTCGGGCATGCGCTCAGCGAGTCGCGACGCGCTCACCGCGGTCGTCGAGCGGTTCACCTCGATGGCCGCATCGTTGTCCGCCGATGAGCTGTCCACCCTGGCCGACGAGTTGACCGCGGTGGACAAACTGCTGCTGCGCGAGCCGATCCTGGCCCGCCATCTCGCAGAGGCGACCGGCGAGACGGCGGCCAAGCAGCAGATGCTGCAGAAACTGCTCGGCACCCGGGTCGGCGCCAACGCCCTCGAGGTGCTCAACACCGCGGTCTCGGTGCGGTGGTCGAAGACCGGGGACCTCGTCGAGGCCATCGAGCACGTCGCCCGGTTGGCGCTGCTGACGCGCGCCGATCGGGAGAACCAGGCCGAGGAGGTAGCCGAGCAGCTGTTCCGGTTCGGACGCATCCTCGATTCGCAGCCCCGGCTGGCTTCGCTGCTCGGTGATTACGCCCAGTCGGGTGATCAGCGGGTGGCACTGCTGCGGAGCGTCCTGAGCCAGGCCACAGGCACCAATTCGACCGCGAGCGCCCTGCTTGCGCAGACCGTGGAGTTGCTGCGCGGTGATCGTGCCGACGAAGCGGTGGGCGAGCTGGCTGAGCTGGCCGTCGCGCACCGCGGCGAGGTCGTTGCCGAGGTCGGAGCCGCCGCGGAGTTGAGCGATGCTCAGCGCCGGCGACTCACCGAGGTGCTGACCCGGATCTATCACCACCCCGTCTCGGTTCAGCTCACCGTCGATCCCGACCTGCTGGGCGGGCTGGTTGTCGCCGTCGGCGACGAGGTGATCGATGGAACGCTGTCCTCCCGGCTGGCTGCGGCCGAAACGAAGTTGCCCGATTAGGCCGACCGCCCCGGCCGGTTAGCCCAGAACACCCACAGATAAAAGAGGAAGACGAAAAGCCATGGCAGAGTTGACAATCTCCGCTGACGACATCGAAGGTGCCATCTCGAGCTACGTTTCGAGTTTCGAGGCGGGCACGGGTCGCGAGGAGATCGGCACCGTCATCGACGCTGGCGACGGTATCGCCCACGTCGAGGGCCTGCCCTCGGTGATGACCCAGGAACTGCTGGAGTTCCCCGGCGGTGTCCTCGGGGTGGCGCTGAACCTCGACGAGCACAGCATCGGCGCGGTGATCCTCGGCGAGTTCGAGAAGATCGAACAGGGCCAGCAGGTCAAGCGCACCAACGAGGTGCTCTCGGTGCCGGTGGGCGATGCGTTCATGGGCAGGGTGGTCAACCCACTCGGTCAGCCCATCGACGGCCGCGGCGAGATCGCGTCCACCAAGCGGCGCGAGCTCGAGCTGCAGGCCCCCTCGGTGGTGCAGCGCAAGGGTGTGAGCGAACCGCTGCAGACCGGCATCAAGGCCATCGACGCGATGACCCCCATCGGCCGCGGACAGCGTCAGCTGATCATCGGCGACCGCAAGACCGGCAAGACCGCCGTGTGCGTGGACACCATCCTCAACCAGCGGTCGAACTGGGAGAGTGGTGACCCGAACAAGCAGGTCCGCTGCGTTTACGTCGCGGTCGGACAGAAGGGCACCACCATCGCCAGCGTCCGTCGCGCGCTGGAAGAGGGTGGCGCGATGGAGTACACCACCATCGTCGCCGCGCCCGCCTCGGATGCCGCCGGCTTCAAATGGCTTGCGCCCTACACCGGTTCGGCCATCGCCCAGGAATGGATGTACGACGGCAAGCACGTTCTGATCGTCTTCGACGACCTCACCAAGCAGGCCGAGGCCTACCGCGCGATCTCGCTGCTACTGCGCCGCCCGCCGGGCCGCGAGGCCTACCCCGGCGACGTGTTCTACCTACACTCCCGGCTGCTGGAGCGTTGCGCGAAGCTCTCCGACGAACTCGGCGGCGGATCGATGACCGGCCTGCCGATCATCGAGACCAAGGCCAACGACATCTCGGCCTACATCCCCACCAACGTCATCTCGATCACCGACGGCCAGTGCTTCCTGGAGACCGACCTGTTCAACCAGGGCGTGCGACCGGCCATCAACGTCGGTGTATCGGTGTCCCGCGTCGGTGGCGCCGCACAGATCAAGGCCATGAAAGAGGTGGCCGGCTCTCTGCGCCTGGACCTCTCGCAGTACCGCGAGCTGGAGGCCTTCGCGGCCTTCGCCTCGGACCTCGACGAGACCTCCAAGGCGCAGCTCGAGCGCGGCGCCCGGCTGGTCGAGTTGCTCAAGCAGGCGCAGTACAGCCCGATGTCGGTCGAGGATCAGGTGGTGGCGATCTTCCTCGGCACCAAAGGTCACCTTGACTCGGTGCCCGTCGCTGACGTCGGCCGCTTCGAGTCGGAGTTCATCGAACACCTCAAGGCGTCGAAGTCGCCGGTTCTCGCCGAGATCCGCGACTCCCAGAAGCTCTCCGAGGATGCTGAGGAGAAGCTGGTGAGCACCATCGCCGACTTCAAGAAGGGCTTCGCGACCTCCGACGGCAGCTCGGTGGTTCCCGATGCCCATGTCGCGGCTATGGATGAAGCCGACGTCGAGAAGGAAGCGGTCCAGGTTCGCAAGCCCGCCCCGAAGAAGAGGTAGTAGAGACCGATGGCAGCAACACTGCGCGAACTGCGGGGGCGTATCCGCTCGGCCGGGTCGATCAAGAAGATCACCAAGGCTCAGGAGCTGATCGCCACCTCGCGGATCGCCAAGGCGCAGGCCAGGGTGGAGGCGGCTCGGCCCTATTCGGCCGAGATCACCACCATGCTGACCGATCTGGCCGCCGAGTCGGCGCTGGATCATCCGCTGCTGGTGGCACGGCAGAACCCGAAGCGGGCGGCCGTGCTGGTGGTGTCCTCGGACCGCGGACTGTGCGGCGCCTATAACGCCAACGTGCTGCGCCGGGCCGAGGAGCTCATCGCACTGCTGCGTGAAGAGGGCAAAGAGCCGGTCCTGTACGTGGTCGGCCGCAAAGCCCTGGGCTACTTCACCTTCCGCAACTGGGCTATCACCGAGTCGTGGATCGGCTTCTCGGACAAGCCGACCTACGAGCAGTGCCAGGAGATCGCCGAGGCGCTCGTGACGGCATTCCTCGCCGGCGCCGACGACGAGGACGAGGGCCCGGGGGCGGACGGAATCGTCGGCGTCGACGAGTTGCACATCGTCTTCACCGAGTTCCGCTCGATGCTGTCGCAGTTCGCTGAGGCGCGGCGCATCGCCCCGATGGTGGTGGAGTACGTCGATGAAGACACCGGGCCGCACACCCTGTTCTCCTTCGAACCGGACGCCACCACGCTGTTCGAGTCCCTGCTGCCGCGGTACGTGGCGACCCGAATCTTCTCCGCGCTGCTCGAGGCGTCGGCATCGGAGTCGGCCTCGCGCCGGCGTGCCATGAAGGCGGCGTCGGACAACGCCGACGATCTCATCAAGATCCTCACCCTGATGGCCAACCGCGAGCGTCAGGCCCAGATCACCCAGGAAATCAGCGAAATCGTCGGCGGCGCGAACGCACTCGCCGACGCTGCGAAATAGAAGGAAGCGAAGAGAGATATGACTGTCACCGCTGATACCAAGACTGGTACCGCCGGGCGCGTGGTGCGCATCACCGGCCCCGTCGTCGACGTGGAGTTCCCGCGCGGCCATGTGCCGGAGTTGTTCAACGCACTGCACGCCGAGATCTCCTACGGTGCGCTGGCCAAGACGCTGACCCTTGAGGTCGCCACCCACCTCGGTGACAACCTGGTGCGCTGCGTCTCCATGCAGCCCACCGACGGCCTGGTGCGCGGCGTCGAGGTGACCGACACCGGTGCTTCGATCTCGGTGCCCGTCGGCGACGGCGTCAAGGGACACGTCTTCAACGCCCTCGGTGTGTGCCTCGATGAGCCCGGCTACGGCAAGGACTTCGAGAAGTGGTCGATCCACCGCCGCCCGCCGGCGTTCGACGAACTCGAGCCGCGCACCGAGATGCTCGAGACCGGCCTGAAGGTCGTCGACCTGCTCACCCCTTACGTGCGAGGCGGCAAGATCGCGCTGTTCGGCGGCGCCGGCGTGGGTAAGACGGTGCTCATCCAGGAGATGATCAACCGCATCGCCCGCAACTTCGGCGGCACCTCGGTGTTCGCCGGCGTGGGGGAGCGCACCCGCGAGGGCAACGACCTCTGGGTCGAGCTGGCCGACGCCAACGTGCTCAAGGACACCGCCCTGGTGTTCGGTCAGATGGATGAGCCGCCCGGCACCCGTATGCGGGTGGCGCTGTCGGCGCTGACCATGGCGGAGTACTTCCGCGACGAGATGAACCAGGACGTGCTGCTGTTCATCGACAACATCTTCCGGTTCACCCAGGCCGGCTCGGAAGTCTCGACGTTGCTGGGCCGCATGCCCTCGGCGGTGGGATATCAGCCGACCCTGGCCGACGAGATGGGTGAGCTGCAGGAGCGCATCACCTCCACCCGCGGCCGCTCCATCACCTCGATGCAGGCCGTGTACGTGCCCGCCGACGACTACACCGACCCGGCGCCGGCCACCACCTTCGCCCACCTCGATGCCACCACGGAGCTCTCCCGTGCGGTGTTCTCCAAGGGCATCTTCCCGGCGGTGGATCCGCTGGCGTCGAGCTCGACGATTCTGCAGCCGGCCGTGGTCGGTGAGGAGCACTACCGCGTGGCCCAGGAAGTCATCCGGATCCTGCAGCGCTACAAGGACCTTCAGGACATCATCGCCATCCTTGGTATCGACGAGCTGTCGGAGGAGGACAAGCAGCTGGTCTACCGGGCGCGCCGCATCGAGCGCTTCCTGAGCCAGAACATGATGGCGGCCGAGCAGTTCACCGGCCAGCCGGGATCGAACGTGCCGCTCAAGGAGACCGTCGAGGCGTTCGACAAGCTCGCCAAGGGCGATTTCGACCATCTGCCCGAGCAGGCGTTCTTCCTGATCGGCGGTCTCGACGACCTGGCAAAGAAGGCCGAGAGCATGGGCGCCAAGTTGTGACGTCGGCATCATCGAGCCGAAAGGTGGTCTGAGATGGCCGAACTGGACGTGGCGATCGTCTCCGTCGAACGCAAGATCTGGTCGGGCAAGGCGACGTTCCTCTTCACCCGAACCACCTCCGGGGAGATCGGCATCCTGCCCAACCACATCCCGGTGGTCGCGCAACTCGTCGATGACGCGATGGTGCGGGTGGAACGTGAGGGCGAGGACGACCTGCGGATCGCCGTCGACGGCGGCTATCTGTCGGTGACGGAGGCCGGCGTCACGGTGCTGGCCGAGTCCGCCGAGTTCGCCTCGGAGATCGACGCGGATGCGGCCAAGACGGCCGCCGCCTCCGATGACCCACAGACCGCAGCCCGCGGCAGAGCGCGCCTACGCGCGCTGGGGCAACTCGACTAGATCTCAGACGATGAGCGCGTCGATCGTGATCATGGACGCGTTGCTCGTTGTTCTGCTCGTGGCCGTGCTGGTGCTCGGCTACCGGTTGTGGAAGATGCGCCAGGGCGGCACCGCGGCGATCCTGCGTGACACTCCCGCAGTCGGCGGTCACGGCTGGCGTCACGGCGTGATGCGCTACCGCGACGAAGAGGCGAATTACTACCGGCTGTCGAGCCTGCGGTGGTGGCCCGACCGGCGATTGAACCGGCGCGGACTGGAGATCGTCAGCCGGCGCGCTCCCCGCGGTGACGAATTCGACATCATGACCGAAGAAACGGTGATCCTCGAAATCAATGACCTCAGCGGCGAGGTCCGCCGCAGTTACGAACTGGCCCTGGACCGTGGAGCGCTGACGGCATTCCTGTCGTGGGTCGAATCGCGGCCCTCGCCGCGGGCCCGCCGCCGCACCGGCTGAGCCCCTGACCCCGACAGGGCGCCTACTTCTTCGGGCTCTTTCTCTCCGGACGCTTGGCGTCCGCGCCGCCCGGCTGCCACAGCACATCGCCGCCGGGGTTGGCCACCCGGCACAGAATGAACAGCAGATCCGAAAGCCGGTTGAGGTAGCGGGCCGGCAGGTGGCTCACACTGTCGGGATAGGCCTTGACCGCGATCCACGACGAGCGCTCGGCGCGGCGGGTGACCGTGCGGGCCACCTGCAGCAGAGCCGACAGCGGGGTTCCGCCGGGCAGGATGAACGAGTTCAGTGCCGGCAGGTTCTCGTTGTAGTCGTCGCACCAGGCCTCGAGGCGATCGATGTATGCCTCGGTGATTCGCAGCGGCGGATACTCCGGGTTATCGACCACCGGGGTGGACAGATCGGCGCCGGCGTCGAACAGGTCATTCTGGATCTGGGTGAGTACCGCGCGCAGATCTTCGTCCGGCGCACCCAGGGCCACCGCGACCCCGAGGGCGGCGTTGGCCTCGTCGCAGTCGGCATAGGCGATCAGCCGCGGGTCGCTTTTGGACACTCGCGAGAAGTCACTGAGTCCCGACGTACCGTCGTCGCCGGTCCGGGTATAGATGCGGGTTAGGTGGACAGCCATGAGTAGGACGGTACGCCGCGATTCCTCCACTAAACTAACCCGCGTGGGCGAGCGCTTCGTGGTGACCGGTGGCAATCGGTTATCCGGCGAAGTCGCCGTGACCGGCGCCAAGAACAGCGTCCTGAAGCTGATGGCGGCCAGCCTGCTGGCCGAGGGCACCACCACGATCACCAACTGTCCCGACATTCTCGACGTGCCGTTGATGGCCGAGGTGCTGCGCGGCCTGGGCGCCAATGTCGAACTCGACGGTTCGACGGTCCGGATCACCTCACCCGATGAGCCGAAGTACGAGGCGGACTTCGCCGCTGTCCGGCAGTTCCGGGCGTCGGTGTGTGTGCTCGGCCCGCTTGTCGGTCGCTGCAAGCGGGCGAGGGTCGCACTGCCCGGCGGCGACGCGATCGGCTCCCGTCCACTGGACATGCACCAGTCGGGGCTGCGCATGCTCGGCGCCCAGTGCTCCATCGAGCACGGGTGCGTGGTCGCCTCGGCCGACCACCTGCGCGGTGCCGAGATCCAGCTGGAGTTTCCTTCGGTGGGTGCCACCGAGAACATCCTGATGGCCGCGGTCCTGGCCGAGGGCGTGACCACGATCCACAACGCCGCGCGCGAGCCCGACGTGGTGGACCTGTGCGAGATGCTCAATCAGATGGGTGCGCTGATCGAGGGTGCGGGCACCTCGACCCTGACGATCACCGGTGTGCCGAAACTGCACCCGACCGACCACCGGGTGATCGGTGACCGGATCGTCGCAGCGACGTGGGGGATCGCGGCGGCAATGACCCGCGGCGACATCTCGGTCACCGGGGTCGATCCGGCGCACCTGCAACTGGTGCTGCACAAACTGCACGACGTCGGCGCGACGGTCACCCAGAGCGACAACGGCTTCCGGGTGGTGCAGTACGAACGGCCCAAGGCCGTCAACGTCGCGACCCTGCCGTTCCCGGGTTTCCCGACCGATCTGCAACCGATGGCCATCGCGCTGGCCTCGATCGCCGACGGCACGTCGATGATCACCGAGAACGTCTTCGAAGCCCGCTTCCGGTTCGTCGAGGAGATGATCCGGTTGGGCGCCGACGCGCGGACCGACGGTCACCATGCGGTGGTGCGCGGCATCCCCCAGCTGTCCAGTGCTCCGGTGTGGTCGTCGGACATCCGCGCCGGCGCCGGCCTGGTGCTGGCCGGACTGGTCGCCGACGGCGAGACCGAGGTCCACGACGTCTTCCACATCGACCGCGGCTACCCGCTGTTCGTCGAGAACCTGGCCAGTCTCGGGCGCGGAAATAGAACGGGTACACTGAGGCGTTACGCAACCAAGTGCGCCGGAGCTCGAGGTTTCGGGACCGGTAGCCCAGAGTTCGATTTGACGAAGCCACGAGATGACGTACGCTGGGCGGGTTGCCCTGCTTGCGGGGTTTCAACGGGTGTGTTGTTTGAGAACTCAATAGTGTGTTTGGTGGTTTTTGTTTGTTGTTTGTTTTTTGTCTGCACTCTTGGTCCCCCGTGTTGGGGTGTGCGTTTTTTTGCCAGATTTTGTTCTGGTTGTTAGGTCAGATTGTTCTGATTCGAATTCCACCTGGCCTTTGGGTTGGGTTGTTTTTGTTTGGAGAGTTTGATTCTGGCTCAGGACGAACGCTGGCGGCGTGCTTAACACATGCAAGTCGAACGGTAAGGCCCTTCGGGGTACACGAGTGGCGAACGGGTGAGTAACACGTGGGTGATCTGCCCTGCACTTTGGGATAAGCCTGGGAAACTGGGTCTAATACCGAATATGACCATGCTGGCTTCATGGTGTGTGGTGGAAAGCTTTTGCGGTGTGGGATGGGCCCGCGGCCTATCAGCTTGTTGGTGGGGTAATGGCCTACCAAGGCGACGACGGGTAGCCGGCCTGAGAGGGTGTCCGGCCACACTGGGACTGAGATACGGCCCAGACTCCTACGGGAGGCAGCAGTGGGGAATATTGCACAATGGGCGCAAGCCTGATGCAGCGACGCCGCGTGAGGGATGACGGCCTTCGGGTTGTAAACCTCTTTCAGCAGGGACGAAGCGCAAGTGACGGTACCTGCAGAAGAAGCACCGGCCAACTACGTGCCAGCAGCCGCGGTAATACGTAGGGTGCGAGCGTTGTCCGGAATTACTGGGCGTAAAGAGCTCGTAGGTGGTTTGTCGCGTTGTTCGTGAAAACTCACAGCTTAACTGTGGGCGTGCGGGCGATACGGGCAGACTGGAGTACTGCAGGGGAGACTGGAATTCCTGGTGTAGCGGTGGAATGCGCAGATATCAGGAGGAACACCGGTGGCGAAGGCGGGTCTCTGGGCAGTAACTGACGCTGAGGAGCGAAAGCGTGGGGAGCGAACAGGATTAGATACCCTGGTAGTCCACGCCGTAAACGGTGGGTACTAGGTGTGGGTTTCCTTCCTTGGGATCCGTGCCGTAGCTAACGCATTAAGTACCCCGCCTGGGGAGTACGGCCGCAAGGCTAAAACTCAAAGAAATTGACGGGGGCCCGCACAAGCGGCGGAGCATGTGGATTAATTCGATGCAACGCGAAGAACCTTACCTGGGTTTGACATGCACAGGACGCTGCCAGAGATATCGGTATTCCCTTGTGGCCTGTGTGCAGGTGGTGCATGGCTGTCGTCAGCTCGTGTCGTGAGATGTTGGGTTAAGTCCCGCAACGAGCGCAACCCTTGTCTCATGTTGCCAGCGCGTAATGGCGGGGACTCGTGAGAGACTGCCGGGGTCAACTCGGAGGAAGGTGGGGATGACGTCAAGTCATCATGCCCCTTATGTCCAGGGCTTCACACATGCTACAATGGCCGGTACAAAGGGCTGCGATGCCGTGAGGTGGAGCGAATCCTTTTAAAGCCGGTCTCAGTTCGGATCGGGGTCTGCAACTCGACCCCGTGAAGTCGGAGTCGCTAGTAATCGCAGATCAGCAACGCTGCGGTGAATACGTTCCCGGGCCTTGTACACACCGCCCGTCACGTCATGAAAGTCGGTAACACCCGAAGCCGGTGGCCTAACCCGTGGGAGGGAGCCGTCGAAGGTGGGATCGGCGATTGGGACGAAGTCGTAACAAGGTAGCCGTACCGGAAGGTGCGGCTGGATCACCTCCTTTCTAAGGAGCACCACGAGACTCAGGCCCGCCCACAACGTGTGGGGGTTCGGTGATCTGAGCGATTCGTTGGATGGGCCGTGCGCCTGTAGTGGGTGTCGGTTCTGGTGCACAACAAACGTGCTCGGTTCCGGCTTCGGGGGTGCGGCCGGCGAGGAATTCATCAGACACACTATTGGGCTTTGAGACAACAGGCCCGCGCCCTCTTCGTCCCTTCGGGGAACCGGTGGGTGTGGCCTGGTCCTCGTGACGGGTCGGGGGTGGGTCTGGTTGTCGCCCCGCTTTGGTGGTGGGGTGTGGTGTTTGATTTGTGGATAGTGGTTGCGAGCATCTAGCGACGCAAGACGTGTGCTGCCGGTCTGCCCTTTCGGGGGTGGTGGTTGGTTGTGGTGTGGTTGTTGTTGTGTGATGTGCAATTTTTTCTAATATTTGGTTTTGTGTGTTGTAAGTGTTTAAGGGCGCATGGTGGATGCCTTGGCACTGGGAGCCGATGAAGGACGTGGGAGGCTGCGATATGCCTCGGGGAGCTGTCAACCGAGCGTGGATCCGAGGATGTCCGAATGGGGAAACCCAGCACGAGTGATGTCGTGTCACCCGGCACTGAATACATAGGTGTCGGGAGGGAACGCGGGGAAGTGAAACATCTCAGTACCCGTAGGAAGAGAAAACAAAAGTGATTCCGTGAGTAGTGGCGAGCGAAAGCGGAGGATGGCTAAACCGTGTGCATGTGATACCCGGCAGGGGTTGTGTGTGCGGTGTTGTGGGGCGTTTCTTCTCAGATCTGCCGGTCTGGAGCAGCAGTGAGAAAAGATCGTGTTAGTCGAAGTGGCCTGGGATGGTCTGCCGTAGACGGTGAGAGCCCGGTAGGTGAAAACACGTTCTCTGTTGTGACAGTGTTCCCCGAGTAGCAGCGGGCCCGTGGAATCTGCTGTGAATCTGCCGGGACCACCCGGTAAGCCTGAATACTTCCCAGTGACCGATAGCGGATTAGTACCGTGAGGGAATGGTGAAAAGTACCCCGGGAGGGGAGTGAAATAGTACCTGAAACCGTGTGCCTACAATCCGTCAGAGCCCTCGACTTTGCGTGGGGTGATGGCGTGCCTTTTGAAGAATGAGCCTGCGAGTCAGGGACATGTCGCGAGGTTAACCCGTGTGGGGTAGCCGTAGCGAAAGCGAGTCTGAATAGGGCGTATCCATCCAGAGGGGTGTGGTGTAGTGGTGTGTTCTGGACCCGAAGCGGAGTGATCTACCCATGGCCAGGGTGAAGCGCAGTAAGACGCGTGGAGGCCCGAACCCACTTAGGTTGAAGACTGAGGGGATGAGTTGTGGGTAGGGGTGAAAGGCCAATCAAACTCCGTGATAGCTGGTTCTCCCCGAAATGCATTTAGGTGCAGCGTTGCGTGTTTCTTACCGGAGGTAGAGCTACTGGATGGCCGATGGGCCCCACAAGGTTACTGACGTCAGCCAAACTCCGAATGCCGGTAAGTCAAGAGCGTGGCAGTGAGACGGCGGGGGATAAGCTCCGTGCGTCGAGAGGGAAACAGCCCAGATCGCCGGCTAAGGCCCCTAAGCGTGTGCTAAGTGGAAAAGGATGTGCAGTCGCGAAGACAACCAGGAGGTTGGCTTAGAAGCAGCCACCCTTGAAAGAGTGCGTAATAGCTCACTGGTCAAGTGATTGTGCGCCGATAATGTAGCGGGGCTCAAGCACACCGCCGAAGCCGCGGCAACGACACTTGTGTCGTTGGGTAGGGGAGCGTCCTGCATCCGGTGAAGCCACAGAGTGATCTAGTGGTGGAGGGTGTGGGAGTGAGAATGCAGGCATGAGTAGCGATAAGGCAAGTGAGAACCTTGCCCGCCGAAAGACCAAGGGTTCCTGGGGCAGGCCAGTCCGCCCAGGGTGAGTCGGGACCTAAGGCGAGGCCGACAGGCGTAGTCGATGGACAACGGGTTGATATTCCCGTACCCGTGTGTGGGCGCCCATGATGAATCAGTGGTGCTAACCGCCCAAATGGTGGCCCACCAATCCCTTCGGGGTGCGAGGGTTGCCGGCTGCGCGGGACCCTCGCTGGTAGTAGTCAAGCGATGGGGTGACGCAGGAAGGTAGCCGTACCAGTCAGTGGTAATACTGGGGCAAGCCCGTAGGGAGACATCTAGGCAAATCCGGGTGTCACATATCCTGAGAGGTGATGCATAGCCGAGTGAGGCGAATTCGGTGATCCTCTGCTGCCGAGAAAAGCCTCTAGCGAGCACACACACGGCCCGTACCCCAAACCGACACAGGTGGTCAGGTAGAGAATACCAAGGCGTACGAGTGAACTATGGTTAAGGAACTCGGCAAAATACCCCCGTAACTTCGGGAGAAGGGGGACCCCTTACTGTCAAGGCCCTCGCGGCCGGCAGCGGTGGGGGGTGGCACAAACCAGTGAGAAGCGACTGTTTACTAAAAACACAGGTCCGTGCGAAGTCGCAAGACGATGTATACGGACTGACGCCTGCCCGGTGCTGGAAGGTTAAGAGGACCCGTTAACCCCTCGGGGTGAAGCGGAGAATTTAAGCCCCAGTAAACGGCGGTGGTAACTATAACCATCCTAAGGTAGCGAAATTCCTTGTCGGGTAAGTTCCGACCTGCACGAATGGCGTAACGACTTCTCAACTGTCTCAACCATAGACTCGGCGAAATTGCACTACGAGTAAAGATGCTCGTTACGCGCGGCAGGACGAAAAGACCCCGGGACCTTCACTATAGCTTGGTATTGGTGTTCGATACGGTTTGTGTAGGATAGGTGGGAGACTGTGAAGCAGTACACGCCAGTGTGTGTGGAGTCGTTGTTGAAATACCACTCTGATCGTATTGGACCTCTAACTTCGAACCGTATATCCGGTTCAGGGACAGTGCCTGGTGGGTAGTTTAACTGGGGCGGTTGCCTCCTAAAAAGTAACGGAGGCGCCCAAAGGTTCCCTCAACCTGGACGGCAATCAGGTGTTGAGTGCAAGTGCACAAGGGAGCTTGACTGCGAGACGTACATGTCAAGCAGGGACGAAAGTCGGGACTAGTGATCCGGCACCTCTGAGTGGAAGGGGTGTCGCTCAACGGATAAAAGGTACCCCGGGGATAACAGGCTGATCTTCCCCAAGAGTCCATATCGACGGGATGGTTTGGCACCTCGATGTCGGCTCGTCGCATCCTGGGGCTGGAGCAGGTCCCAAGGGTTGGGCTGTTCGCCCATTAAAGCGGCACGCGAGCTGGGTTTAGAACGTCGTGAGACAGTTCGGTCTCTATCCGCCGCGCGCGTCAGAAGCTTGAGGAAAGCTGTCCCTAGTACGAGAGGACCGGGACGGACGAACCTCTGGTCCACCAGTTGTCCCACCAGGGGCACCGCTGGATAGCCACGTTCGGACAGGATAACCGCTGAAAGCATCTAAGCGGGAAACCTTCTCCAAGACCAGGCTTCTCACCCATTAAGTGGGATAAGGCCCCCCGCAGACCACGGGATCGATAGACCAGACCTGAAAGCACAGCAATGTGTGCAGGGAACTGGCACTAACCGGCCGAAAACTTACAACACAAACTCGCAACCACACAATCCGCACAGAATCAAACCACTGCACCCCACCACCAATACACTCTGCACAGATGAACACATCTGAATAAAGTTACGGCGGCCATAGCGGCAGGGAAACGCCCGGTCCCATCCCGAACCCGGAAGCTAAGCCAGCCAGCGCCGATGATACTACCCAAAAGGGTGGAAAAGTAGGACACCGCCGAACACACATTAACGAAATACCCCCCGGAGCAATCCGGGGGGTATTTCCATTTACAAGCCGGCCTCAATTCAATCGAATAAAGCGGCCTGCGCCGGCGACCGGTTCTTTTCCAATGCCAATAGTGTCTGTTTGCGATCCACGCCGCCGCCGTATCCGGTCATGCCGCCGGTGGATCCGATCACCCGGTGGCAGGGAACGATGATTCCGATGGGATTGCGGCCGTTGGCCAGCCCCACGGCCCGCGATGCCCCCGGCGAGCCGATCTGCTCGGCGATCTGGCCATAGGATCGCGTCTCGCCGTAGGGGATGGTCTGCAGCGCCGCCCAGACCCGTCGCTGGAACTCGGTGCCAATCAGCTGCAACTCCACATCGAACTCCGTCAGCGATCCGGCGAAGTACGCCTCGAGCTGCTCGACGACATCGGCGAACGCGCCGTCCGCGGACACCCAGTCGGCCCGGTCCGGCTCGTGCGTCTGGCCCGCCATCCGCAGGTGCGTCAGCGTCGACCCGGTGCCCGCCAGCGTCAGCGGACCGATCGGGCTGTCCATCGTCGAAAAACGCACGCCGTCCATAAAATGCACACCGTCCATAACGTCGACGCCCATGCAGATGAGCCTACGTACCGCCCACCAGGCTGGCTATCTGGACGCGGTCGTCATAGCCCCGCAGCCTCACCGGCTTCCCCAGCCGCCAGAATCGCTGTTCACGCTCAGTGGCGGCCGCCACGGTGGCTGCCGACGCCAACGCCCGGCTGGGCTCGGATCGGGCCAGTTCGGCCAGCCGGGCCGCTTCGTTGACCGGCTCACCGATCACCGTGTATTCGAACCGCTCGAACGCGCCGACATTGCCGGCCACCACCTGTCCCGCCGCCACCCCGATCCGGGCCGGGCATTCGGGCACTTCGATCTTCAATCGCCGGGCGACGGCCCGGGTCGCGGCCAGCGCTTCGTTCTCCGGGCTCTCCAAGCCGACCGGCGCACCGAAGACGGCCAGCGCCGCGTCGCCCTCGAACTTGTTGACCAGCCCACGATGCCGGTCGACTTCCTCGACGATCACGGTGAAGAACCGGTTGAGCAGTTCGACGACCTCTTTCGGGGGCCGGGTGCTGACGAGTTTGGTGGAACCGACCACATCGACGAAGACCACGGCGACATGGCGTTCCTCCCCGCCGAGCTTGGGCATCTGTTGCTCGGCCGCTGCGGCGACCTCGCGGCCGACGTGGCGGCCGAACAGGTCACGAACCTGCTCGCGTTCGCGTAGCCCGGCGACCATCGAGTTGAACCCGCGTTGCAGCTCACCGAGTTCGGTGCCGTCGAACACCACGACGTGCGCGTCGAGGTCACCCTCCTCGACCTGCTTGAGGGCTGCGCGCACCATGCGGACCGGGGTGGCGATCATCCACGCCAGCACCCAGATCAGGATGAAGCCGACCACCAGCGAGCCGGTGGCGGTGATGATCACGGCGACCTCGAGCTGGCGCTGACTGAGGTTGCGCAACAGCAGCGAGAACAGTCCGGACAGGGCGATCCCGATCAGCGGCATCCCCGAGGCGAACACCCACACCGTCATCGTCCGGCCCATGATCCCCGGCGCCAGACGATGCGGCGGATGGCCGGCCGCCAAGGCCTGGGCGGCCACCGGCCGCAGAGCGAACTCGGCGAACAGATAGGCACCGGTGGCCACCAGCATCCCGACGAACACCACACCGAAGGACAGCCGGGGGATGAAGTCGGTGTCGTAGCGGCCGTAGAGCGCGGTGAAGAGGATCGCACCTGATCCCCACAACACAATGTGCACCAGCGCGATCCGCCACGGCGTGAGGAAGGTGCTGCGCTGGTCTGCGACGGTGGGACGGCGACCGTCGATGGCCCATCGCAGATCCTTGATCGTACGAACATGAATCCACCAGGCGCCTACGGCGAGCGCGCCCACGATGTAGGCGGGCACAACAAGGGTGGGCAGCCATATCGGGACGTCGCCGATCGCACTCGGTTCGGGGAAGGCGACCAACACCAGAATCATCGCCAGGCCGATGCCGATCGTGTTGATGATCAACATGAAGGCGGTCAGGATGGTCTGGATCCGTATCCGCCGCCGCCGCGCACTCTCGTTCACCGGACCCAGCAGTAACGACCCGAAGTCCGGCGACCGGGACAGCCGACTGCTCTGGCGGGTGAGCCGTTCCAGAACGCGGCCCAGCCGCTGCGCCACATTCGGGTCAGAACTCATCGTGGCGTCAGACTAATGCGCCCGCCGCGGCACCCTAAGCTGAACCGGTGCGACTCGTGATCGCCCAGTGCACCGTGGACTACCTGGGCCGGCTGACCGCCCACCTGCCATCGGCCCGGCGGCTGTTGCTGATCAAAGCCGACGGGTCGGTCAGCGTGCACGCCGATGACCGCGCCTACAAGCCGCTGAACTGGATGAGCCCGCCGTGCTGGCTCACCGACGATGACAGTGGCGTCTGGGTGGTGGAGAACAAAGCCGGCGAGAAACTGCGCATCACCATCGAGGAGATCGAACACGACTCCAGCCATGAACTGGGTATCGACCCGGGCCTGGTCAAGGACGGCGTCGAGGCGCACCTGCAGGAACTGCTCGCCGAGCACATCGAGACCCTCGGTGAGGGCTACACGCTGGTGCGCCGTGAGTTCATGACCGCCATCGGTCCGGTGGACATCCTGTGCCGCGACGCGGCGGGCCGCTCGGTGGCCGTGGAGATCAAACGCCGCGGCGACATCGACGGTGTGGAGCAGCTGACCCGTTATCTGGAGTTGCTCAATAGGGACCCTCTGCTGGCGCCGGTCGCCGGTGTGTTCGCCGCTCAGCAGATCAAGCCGCAGGCCCGCACCCTCGCCGAGGATCGTGGGATTCGCTGTCTCACATTGGATTACGACGTGATGCGGGGGATCGACAGCGATGAGTTTCGGCTGTTTTGATGCTGCGCCGCCGCGAGATCGGCCCCGACGGCCACGAGTACGAGGTGCTTCCGATCGCCGGAGCCCAAGCCGTCAAGACCTATCGCTGCCCGGGATGTGACCATGAGATCCGTCCTGGGATCCCGCACGTGGTGGTCTGGCTCGCCGATGATGACGGTGACGACAGGCGGCATTGGCACACGCAATGCTGGGTCAACCGGCACACCCGCCGCCCCACGCGGAGACGGCCCTGAGGCTAGTGCTCCCGGGCGGGCTCGACGAGTTCCACCAGAACGCCGCCGGCGTCCTTGGGGTGGATGAAGTTGATCCGGGAGTTCGACGTGCCGCGCCGCGGGGTGTCGTAGAGCAGCCGAACGCCCTGGGCCCGCAGTCGCTCTGAGAGCGTGTCGAGATCGCTGACCCGGGCCGCGAGCTGCTGGATGCCTGGACCGCGCTTGTCGAGGAATTTGGCGATGGTGCAGGTGTCGTCCAGCGGGGCCATCAGCTGGATCTGGGCACTGCCGGCCGGGGCCCCGCGGACCGCCAGCATGGCCTCGCGCACACCCTGCTCGGCATTGATCTCCTCGTGCACCACGATCATGCCGAGGTGGTCGTGGTACCACGTGATGGCCGTGTCGAGGTCGGCCACCGCGATGCCGACGTGATCGATCGCCGTCACCAGTGCGCTCGCCAGAACGGGACGGGCATCGACATGCTCGGTCGTCATAACAACACGGTAACCTCTCAACCGGCTGGTTGGTCAGCTCAGCCAACGGGTAGTGGTCTGGATCACACCCGCTGGTCACCGCCGGTGGGGGCTTGAGGAGGCAGAAATGACGACATCGGTAATCGTTGGCGGGGCGCGCACGCCCATCGGGCGCCTGATGGGCTCGCTGAAGGACTTCTCCGGCGCCGATCTGGGCGGTATCGCGATCAAGGCCGCGCTGGAGAAGTCCGGTGTTGCGGCGTCGCTGGTGGACTACGTGATCATGGGTCAGGTTTTGACCGCCGGCGCGGGGCAGATGCCGGCCCGCCAAGCCGCGGTCGCCGGGGGAATCGGCTGGGATGTGCCGGCGCTGACCATCAACAAGATGTGCCTGTCCGGAATCGACTCCATCGCACTGGCCGATCAGCTGATCCGGGCCGGCGAGTTCGACGTGGTGGTGGCCGGGGGTCAGGAGTCCATGACCAGGGCCCCGCACCTGCTGATGGACAGCCGGTCCGGGTACAAGTACGGCGACGTGACCGTCCTCGATCACATGGCCTACGACGGCCTGCACGACGTGTTCACCGACCAGCCGATGGGGGCGTTGACCGAGCAGCGCAACGACGCCGACAAGTTCACCCGCCTGGAGCAGGACGAGTTCGCGGCCGGGTCACACCAGAAGGCCGCCGCCGCGTGGAAGGACGGTGTCTTCGCCGACGAGGTTGTGCCGGTGTCGATTCCGCAGCGCAAGGGTGACGCAATCGAGTTCAGCGAGGATGAGGGAATCCGCGCCAACACCACCGCCGAGTCGCTGGCCGGTCTGCGGCCGGCGTTCCGCAAGGACGGCACCATCACCGCCGGTTCGGCATCGCAGATCTCCGACGGCGGGTGCGCGGTGGTGGTCATGAACAAGGCCAAGGCGCAGCAGCTGGGTCTGAGCCTGGCTGTGCGAGATCGGCGCACACGGCGTGGTCGCCGGTCCGGACTCGACCCTGCAGTCCCAGCCTGCCAACGCCATCCGCAAGGCGGCCGAACGGGAGGGCATCAGCCTCGACCACCTCGACGTCATCGAGATCAACGAGGCGTTCGCCGCGGTGGCACTGGCCTCCACCCGTGAACTCGGGGTCGACCCGGAGAAGGTGAACCGCAGCGGAGGCGCCATCGCCATGGGCCACCCGATCGGGATGTCCGGGGCGCGCATCACCCTGCATGCCGCCCTCGAGCTCGCCCGGCGGGGCGGCGGCTACGCCGCGGCCGCTCTGTGCGGCGCGGGCGGCCAGGGCGACGCGCTGATCCTGCGCGCCGGCTGATCTCTACCCCGGCTCATCAGACGCGCCGTCTGATCAACGACACGGCGTCGTAGCTGACCGCCGCGGTCGGCACAATGGCGTCATGAGATACGACGTGAACCTGACGACGACGGCGGGACGGTTCCGGATTGTCGCGCTCGCTGAGGCGTTCAGCTGGGTGGGACTGCTGGTCGGGATGTACTTCAAGTACCTGGGCAGCCCACGCACCGAGATCGGGGTGAAGATCTTCGGCCCGGTGCACGGTGCGCTGTTCGTCGCCTTCCTGGTGGTGATGGTGCTGGCCGGCATCGCCTTCCGGTGGCACCCCGTCACCTGGTTGCTGGCTTTGCTGGGGTCCTTCGTCCCGCTGGGCACTGTGATGTTCGTCATGTGGGCTGATCGACGCGGGAAATTGAGTCAGTCGGCGACCGGGGATCGGCCCGGCCCGGCGGCCGTGCCAAACTTGAGTTCGTGACTCGTCCACGCCCGAAGCTCTCGCCGGTGATGACCGGCGCGGTGGATCTCTCCGGTCTGACGCAGCGCGCCCAGCAGGGCGCCAAAGCCGGCGGACCGCCGGCCGGGGTGGAGATCACCGAGGCCAACTTCGAAGCCGAGGTCCTGGTCCGGTCCAGCCAGGTTCCGGTCGTGGTCCTGCTGTGGTCACCGCGCAGCGACGCCTGCATCCAGCTGGCCGACCAGCTCTCCGGACTGGCTGCCGCCGATGGCGGGAAGTGGTCGCTGGCTCTGGTCAATGTGGATTCCTCGCCGCGGGTGGCCGCCATGTTCGGGGTGGAGGCGGTGCCCACCGTGGTGGCGCTGGCGGGCGGGCAGCCGCTGGCCAGCTTCGAGGGTCCGCAGCCGCCTGAGCACCTGCGGCGCTGGGTGGACTCACTGCTGGCGGCGACCGCCGGCAAGCTCGGGGCGGTCCCGACGCCGAGGGTGAGGCCGCAGAAGAAGAAGCCGTCGACCCTGTTCTGGAGGATGCCCGGGCGAAGCTGGACGCCGGCGATTTCCTTGCCGCTGCGGCCGCGTATCAGGCGATCCTCGACGCCGACCCGAGCCCTGTCGGCCCACACCATGCCGAGGCCAAGGGCGCGCTGCGCCAGATCACCTTCCTGCGAGCGTGCCACCACGCACCCGCCGACCGCTGTCGCCGACGCCGACGCCGCACCGCAGCGACATCGACGCCGCATTCGCCGCGGCCGACGTGCAGATCCTCAATCAGGATGTCGCCGCCGCCTTCGAGCGGCTGACCGCCCTGGTGACGCGCGACCGCCGGGGATGAGCGCACCCGGGTGCGGACCCGGCTGATCGAACTGTTCGACCTGTTCGACCCGGCCGACCCGGAGGTCATCGCCGGCCGGCGCAACCTGGCCAACGCGCTGTACTAGAGCCGCCGCTCAGGCCGGTTCCAGCCAGATCGCCGACGTCGGCGGGAGCACCAGTTGGGCCGAGGCCGGCCGGCCGTGCCACGGTTCGTCGGTCGCCGTCACCGCGCCCAGGTTGCCGATGCCGGACCCGTTGTAGATCGTTGCGTCGCTGTTGAGCACTTCGCGCCAGGTGCCGGCCTGCGGCAGTCCGAGGCGGTAGCTGCTGTGCTCGGCGCCGGCGAAGTTGAACACACACGCCAGCACCGACCCGTCGGCGCCGTAGCGCAGGAAGCTCAACACGTTGCTGGCCGAGTCGTTGGCGTCGATCCAGGAGTACCCGTCGGGGCGTGTGGTCCTGGCTCCACAGCGCCGGGCGGCTGCGATAGACGGCGTTGACGTCGGTCAGGAAGCGCAGGATGCCCGCCCGAGAAGCCGTTCTCGTCGAGTTGGAACCAGTCCAGCCCGCGCTCCTCGGACCATTCGGCGCGCTGGCCGAATTCCTGGCCCATGAACAGCAGCTTCTTGCCCGGGTGCGCCCACTGGTAGGCCAGCAGGCTGCGCAGTCCGGCGGCCTTGACGTGGTCGTTGCCGGGCATGCGGCCCCACAGCGTGCCCTTGCCGTGCACCACCTCGTCGTGGCTGATCGGCAGCACGAAGTTCTCGCTGAAGGCGTACAGCATGGAGAACGTCATCTCGTGGTGGTGATAGCTGCGGTAGATCGGATCGCGGCTGATGTAGTCCAGGGTGTCGTGCATCCAGCCCATGTTCCACTTCATCGAAAAGCCAAGGCCGCCAAGGGTGGTCGCCCGGGTGACGCCCGGCCACGAGGTGGACTCCTCGGCGATGGTGACGATGCCCGGAGTGGTCTTGTGGACGGTGGCGTTCATCTCCTGCAGGAACTGCACCGCCTCCAGGTTCTCCCGGCCGCCGTAGGCGTTGGGCGTCCAGCCGCCGGCCGGCCGCGAGTAGTCCAGGTACAGCATCGAGGCCACCGCGTCGACGCGCAGTCCGTCGATGTGGAATTCCTGGCACCAGTACAGGGCGTTGGCCACCAGGAAGTTGCGCACCTCGGGCCGGCCGAAGTCGAAAACGTAGGTGCCCCAATCCAGTTGCTCGCCGCGGTGTGGGTCGGAATGCTCGTAGAGCGCGGTGCCGTCGAAGCGGCCCAGCGCCCAGGTGTCCTTGGGGAAGTGCGCCGGCACCCAGTCCACGATCACCCCGATGCCGGCGCGGTGCAGACGGTCGACCAGGTAGACGGAACTCGTCGGGCGTGCCGAACCGGGACGTGGGCGCGTAGTAGGACGTGACCTGGTATCCCCACGACCCGCCGAACGGATGCTCGGCCACCGGCAGCAGCTCGACGTGGGTGAAGCCATGTGCCACAACGTAATCGGTGAGCTGCTCGGCGAGTTCGCGGTAGTTCAGGCCCGGCCGCCACGACCCCAGGTGCACCTCGTAGGTGCACATCGGCTCGAACACCGGGTTTCCCGCGCTGCGCCGCGGTCATCCAGTCGTCGTCATCCCAGTCGTAGTCGCGAGGCGAACACCCGGGAGGCGGTGTGCGGCGGGATCTCGGTGGCGAAGGCCATCGGGTCGGCCCGGTCGGTGACCGCGCCGTCGGCGCCGTGGACCCGGAACTTGTACATGCCGTCGACCGGAGAAGCCGGGCCAGAACAGCTCCCACACACCGGAGGACCCGAGCACCCGCATCGGGGCGTCGTGGCCGTCCCAGCCGTTGAAGTCGCCGATCAGGCTGACGCCCTTGGCGTTGGGCGCCCACACCGCGAACGACACCCCGTCGACCACGCCGTCGGCGGTGGTGAAGGACCGGGGGTGCGCGCCGAGGATCTCCCAGAGCCGTTCGTGGCGGCCCTCGGCGAACAGGTGCAGGTCCACCTCGCCGAGGGTCGGCAGGAACCGGTAGCCGTCGGCCACGGTATGAGTGACCACGGTGGGCGGCCGTGCCGGCCCCCGGGTAGCTGATCTCCAGGCGGTAGTCGACGAGGTCGGTGAACGGCAGGGCGACGGCGAAGAGCCCGTCGGCCAGGTGTGTCATCGGATAGCGGCGCCCGCCGATGAGGGCCACCACCTCACAGGCGTGCGGCCGCAGTGTCCGGATCACGGTGTGGTCGCCGTACTCGTGCGCGCCGAGGATGCGAGTGCGGGTCGTGGTGCACCCCGGCGATCAGGCGGGCAGACTTCGTCGGCGGCCGGGGCAAGGTGGCGGCTGTCGAGGTTGCCGGTCATCGGGTGGCTCACTCCCGCCGCAGCAGGGCGGCCCGCTGATCGGGTGGGATCAGCGGCATGTTGAGGATGTGCGCGACCGCCCTGGCCGGCTCGAGGCGCACGTAGTTGGACTGCCCCCACTGGTATTCCTCTCCGGTGATCTCATCGCGCACCCAGAACCGGTCGTAGTTCTGCATACCCAGCGCGCCCATGTCCAGCCACACGCGTGCCCTGTTCGGCGCCGAACGGGTTGAGCGTCACGACCACCAGCACGGTGTCGCCGGTGACCGGGTCGAACTTGCTGTAGGCCAGCAGCGCGTCGTTGTCGACCGCGTGGAACCGGATGGTGCGCAGCTGGCACAGCGCCGGGTGGATGCGGCGGATCTCGTTGAGGCGGGTCAGGAACGGCTCCAGGGAATGCGCCCGGTTGAGCGCGCCGGCGAAGTCGCGCGGGCGCAGTTCGTACTTCTCGGAGTCCAGGTACTCCTCGCTGCCCGGCCGCACCGCGGTGTTCTCGAACAGCTCGTAGCCGGAGTACACCCCCCACGACGGTACCCATCGTGGCCGCGAGCACCGCCCGGATGGCGAACATGCCGGGGCCACCGTGCTGCAGGCTCTCGTGCAGGATGTCGGGGGTGTTGACGAACAGGTTGGGCCGCGCGTAGTCGGCGTGCTCGGCGATCTCGCGGCCGAACTGTTCAAGCTCCCACTTCGCGGTGCGCCAGGTGAAGTACGAATAGGACTGGGTGAAGCCGAGTTTGGCCAACCCGTACAGCCGGGCCGGCCGGGTGAACGCCTCGGCGAGGAACAGCACGTCGGGATCGGTGGCCTTGACCTCGCCGATCAGCCAGGCCCAGAAGTCCGGCGGCTTGGTGTGCGGGTTGTCGACCCGGAAGATCTTGACGCCGTGGCTGATCCAGTGCCGCACCACCCGCAGCACCTCGTGCGTAGAGGCCTTGCGGGTCGTTGTCGAAGTTCAGCGGGTAGATGTCCTGATACTTCTTCGGCGGGTTCTCCGCGTAGGCGATCGTGCCGTCGGGCAGTTCGGTGAACCACTGCCGGTGCTCACGTGCCCACGGGTGATCGGGCGCGCACTGCAGCGCGAGATCCAGCGCCACCTCCAGGCCGAGATCGCGCGCGGCGGCGACGAATGTCGTCGAAGTCGTCGATGGTGCCGAGGTCGGGGTGCACGGCGTCGTGGCCGCCCTCGGCGCTGCCGATCGCCCACGGTGAGCCGACGTCGCCGGGTTCGGCGGTGACGCTGTTGTTGCGGCCCTTGCGGTGCACCTGTCCGATCGGGTGGATCGGCGGCAGATAGACGACGTTGAAGCCCATCGCCGGCGACGCGGGGCAGTGCGGCGGCGGCGGTGGCGAAGGTGCCGTGCACCGGCCGGCCCTGCGCGTCGCGCCCGCCGGTGGACCGCGGGAACAGCTCGTACCAGGCGCCGCAGCGGGCCAGCCGGCCGGTCCACCCAGACGCCGTAGGTGTGGCCGCGGGTGATCAGTTCGCGCAGCGGGTAGCGGTCCAGCAGGTCGGTCACCTGGTGGGACAGCGCCAGTGCCGCGCGGGTCAGCGGATCCCCCGGGCGGCGCAATGCGGTGGCCGCCTCCAGCAGCGGCCCGCGGTCGGCGCGCGGCACTCCGGTGGCCGCCCGCTCCAGCAGGTCGGCACCCACGATGAGGTCGTTGTCGAGATCCTCCTCGCCCTGTCCGGCGTCGAGTTTGGCGGTCACGGCGTGCCGCCAGGTGGTCGAGCGGATCACCCCAGCCGTCGACCCGGAAGGTCCACAGACCGACCCGTCGGGGGCGAACTGGCCGTGGAACACATCCGGTGTGCGCCCCGGCGACATCGCGCGACAGTTGCGGGGTGACCCGGCCGCGCCGCCGCGGGCGGCTGGCCGGACCTGGGGATAGGCAGTGCCGAGGTAGCGCACCACCAGGGTGGCCGACACCGCCTCGTGGCCCTCCCGCCACACCGTCGCGCACACCGGCACGACCTCGCCGACAACCGCGTTGGCCGGGTAGCGGCCGCCGGACACCACGGGTGCGACGTCGTCGATCTCGATCCGACCCGGCACCCGGCGACCTCGTTTTCATCCTGCGGCTTCGCCCGGGGGATTACCGCTCACCGTTGGTTCACACCGTAGTGGTCGCACCGGTGCACACCCGGGTATGCGTGGTCGGCGGCAGCGCCGAACCTCAGTAAGGTCACACTCTGTGAAGGCTCTGCGCAGATTCACCGTTCGTGTCCACCTTCCCGAACGGCTCGTCGGCACTGCACGCCCTGTCGACCAACCTGCGGTGGTCGTGGGATGTCGCCGACCCAGGACCTGTTCGAGAGCATCGACCCGCAGCAGTGGGTGCAGATCGGCCGCGACCCGGTGCGCCCTGCTCGGATGCGGTCAGCCCGGAGCGTCTCGACGAACTTGCCGAGGACCAGGAGTTCCTGGCGCGGCTCGACCAGCTGGCGGCGGATCTGCACGACTATCTGACCAAGCCGCTGTGGTACCAGGAGCGGCAGGCGGCCGGCGAGCCGTCACCGCTGCCGGACGGGCATCGGTTACTTCTCGATGGAGTTCGGCGTCGCCGAGGTGTTGCCGATCTACTCCGGCGGCCTGGGCATCCTGGCCGGCGATCACCTCAAGGCCGCCTCGGACCTCGGCCTGCCGCTGATCGGTGTCGGGCTGAACTACCGCTCCGGCTACTTCCGCCAGTCGCTGACCGCCGACGGCTGGCAGCACGAGAACTATCCCGCACTCGATCCGCAGGGTCTGCCGCTGCGGCTGCTCTGCACCCCGACGGGGGAGCCGGTGCTCATCGAACTTGCGATGCCGGAGTCCCGCACGCTGCGTGCGCGGGTGTGGATCGCCCAGGTGGGCCGAATCCCGTTGCTGCTGCTCGATTCCGACATCCCGGAGAACGATCACGATCTGCGCAACGTCACCGACCGGCTCTACGGCGGCGACCAGGAACATCGGATCAAGCAGGAGTTGCTGGCCGGAATCGGCGGCATGCGCGCCATCCGGGCCTACACCGCGATCGAGGGCCATCCCGCCCCTGACGTGTTCCACATGAACGAGGGCCACGCCGGATTCCTTGGTCTCGAACGCATTCGGGAGATGATGGCGCCCGGATCCCACGGGGAGGGACTGGACTTCGACACGGCGCTGACCGTCGTGCGTTCCAGCACGGTGTTCACCACCCACACCCCGGTGCCGGCGGGCATCGACCGCTTTCCCGACGAGTTGGTGCAGCGGTACTTCCATGACGACTCCGCCGGCGGTCTGCTGCCCGGAGTGCCCCTGGAACGCGTGCTGTCCTTCGGCGCCGAGGGTGACGGCGACAAGGGTCATGACTCCGAGGAGTCGAAGTTCAACATGGCGCACATGGGATTGCGCCTGGCGCAGCGTGCGAACGGGGTGTCGCAGCTGCACGGCCGGGTCAGCCGGGCCATGTTCGACGAACTGTGGCCGGGCTTCGATGCAGCGGAGGTGCCGATCGGTTCGATCACCAACGGTGTGCACGGACCCACCTGGGCGGCGCGGGAGTGGCTCGAACTCGGCCGGGACCTGGCCGGGTCCACCGAGGCGCTGCGCGAGCCCGCCGTCTGGCAGCGACTTCATGAGGTCGACCCGGGTCACATCTGGTGGATCCGGTCGCAGCTGCGGGCCAAGCTGGTCGAGGACGTTCGGCGGCGGTTGCGGCACTCCTGGCTGGAGCGCGGCGCTATTGAAGCCGAGATCGGCTGGATCGCAGAGGCTTTCGATCCCGGTGTGCTGACCATCGGATTCGCCCGCCGCGTTCCGACCTACAAGCGGCTGACCCTGATGCTGCGCGATCCCGACCGGCTCGAGGCCCTGCTGCTCGACGAGCACCGGCCCATCCAGCTGATCGTGGCCGGCAAGTCCCACCCCGCCGACGACGCGGGCAAGGCGCTCATCCAGCAGGTGGTGCGGTTCGCCGACCGTCCGGAGGTCCGGCACCGCATCGCCTTCCTGCCCGACTACGACATGTCGATGGCCCGGTTGCTGTACTGGGGCTGCGACGTGTGGCTCAACAACCCGCTGCGGCCACTCGAGGCCTGCGGCACCTCCGGGATGAAGAGCGCGCTCAACGGCGGGCTGAACCTGTCCATCCGCGACGGCTGGTGGGACGAGTGGTTCGACGGCGAGAACGGCTGGGAGATTCCGACGGCGGACGGCCTCGTTGATGAGGAGCGCCGCGACGATCTGGAGGCCAGTGCCCTCTACAGCCTGCTGGCGCAGTCGGTGGCTCCGAAGTTCTACGACCGCGATCCGGATGGTGTGCCGACGCGGTGGGTGGAGATGGTGCGCCACACGCTGCAGACGCTCGGGCCCAAGGTGCTGGCGTCGCGCATGGTGCGGGACTACACCGAGCAGTACTACGCGCCGGCCGCCGCGGCGCGCCAACAGGCCGTCGCCGACGTCGACGGGGTGTCCTTCGGCCAAGCGCGGGAGTTCGCCGCCTACCGGCAGCGGGTGACCCAGGCGTGGCCGCATGTCGTCGTCACCGACGTCGACAGCACCGGGCTTCCCGACATCCCACTGCTGGGCTCGCCGCTCACCCTGACCGCCACGGTGGCGCTGGCCGGCCTACGCCCTGATGAGGTGACGGTGCAGGCGGTGCTCGGCCGGGTGGACGAGGGTGATCTACTGCAGCAGCCCGCCTACGTGGACATGGCGCATGTGGGGTCGGGGGAGGGCGGCACGGAGATCTTCTCGGTCACCACCCCGCTGCCGATGGCCGGTCCGCTGGGCTACACCGTGCGGGTGCTTCCCCACCACCGGTTGTTGGCCACTGACGCCGAACTGGGCCTGGTCCGTTTGGCCTGACGGGGGAGTTTGCATTTCCCCCGCGGTCTCACTGTAGGTTCGGTGAGAATTCCCGGGCGAGTAGTGAGGCAGTGATGGTGCGTGGTGCGGGCGCCGTGGCGGCCTGGGTGGCGGCTGTGGTTCTGATCGCGACGGCGGCCCCCGCGGGCGCTGACCCCGAGCCGCCGCCGGGTCCCGATATTCAGCCCGTCGCCGTCACCGATCCCGGCGCACCGGCCGCCGACGCGGCGCCCCCGGTGGACGACGGGAAGGTCCCCTCCGCCCCACCGCAGAGCACCACCACACCGGACGGTTGGACGCTGACCGTCTCGTCCCGGGACGAATCACAGCGACCCGTCGCACCGCTGACCACCGCGATCTCCACCCGCGAGTACGCGGTGGGCGGTGTCTTCGACGGATCGCTCGCCGGCGGTGACGGCGAGTCTCCCGGGGGTGTCTTCGAGGTCGGCTACCAGATCGGCTGCGGTATCGACATGAGCACTTCAAACGGTGTCGCACTGGGCGGAACGGCCAGCGTCGGCCCATCGCTGCAGTTCCTCGGGATCGAAGCGTCGAACTTCCCGATCGACGGGATTCTCCCAGGCGTCAACGCGAACTTCGGTGGTGCCATCACCGTCGGCCTCAAACCCGGCATCATCAACGTCGTCCCGGTCACCAAGAAGCAGTACAAAGGCGACTCGCCGTGGGTGTCGATCAGCAACTTCCGGGTCAAGATCGACGGCTGTGTCGGTGAATCGTTCATCCGCTCCTACGCCATTCTGACGAAGTCCAACAGCGAGAGCGACGCGATTCTGTCCTGGTACGGCGCGACGAAAGCGGTTTAGGGAAACCGCTTGTAGCAGCGTTCCGCGTCGCCGAGCACGCCGACCCGGAACGCGTCGATGCGGGAGAATCCGGCCGGCACCGATTCGCCGTTGACGTCTCCGGCCACCAGTCCGTTGGTCAGCAGACCGGCGACCGCCTCATCGATGTCGCCTGCGGTCAGTGCGACGGTGTTGCCGTCCGGGGTGCTGATCGGGGTCGACATCTTGGTGGTGGCCACCCCGGTCAGGCACGCGGTGCGCAGACCGGCTTCGGCGTCGTCGAGCACCACACCGCCGCGTTGGGCCTCCAAGGCCATCATGTAGCGCGACACCAGTGCCGAGTAGGCGGTGTTGTCGCCCTGCAACACCAGGCCGTCCTCGCCCTCGATCGGCGTCCCCATCTCCTGAAGTTTCGGCAGGTCGACGGTGATGGTGTTACTGGCCGGGCAGAACGACACCGGATCGCTGGGCCGCGCGTCGGGGCACGCCGATGCCGCAGCGGCGTCAAAGCTCAACTGCGGCGGGCTTTTCGGGGTGAAGATGATGGTGAGCGCGTCGACGATCGAGCGCACCGAGGCCTCGGTGACGGGCAGCTCTCCGGTCTGGTCCGACGGCAACTCCACCGGCAGTTCGCCACGGCGCTGCTTGATTTCGGAGATGGTGATGGCCTTGCACGCCTGCGCGCCGTCGGTGAAGCCGAACTGGAATGCCGAGATCCGCTCGAACGCCGAACCGTGCTCGTCGTCGCCGCCGTAGTAGTCGTTCTGGCTGAGCACCGGGTCGCGGAAGGAGATCATCGCGGCGAGCAGATTGTTGAGTCCCTCGCCGGTGCTCAACGTGAACCGGGGTGATTTGCCCTCGGCGACCCACCGCAGATACACCCCGGCCAGGCAATCCGCCTGCTGCTCGGCGACCAGTGTCGGAACGCCCCTGGGGTTGAGCGTGGCCATCTGCTGGATGGCGTGGCCGTACTCGTGGGCGAGCACCATGGTGATGGCCATATCGCCGTGGGCCCGGCGCAGCGCGGGCATCAGGACCGTGCGGTCCCAGCCGATGGAGTTGTCCTGCTCGCAGTAGCCTGCATTGACCAGACCCTCGGTGGCCTCGCCGCAGAAGGTCCCGTCGGGGGCATCGGAGTCCCAGGAGATCAGCGCAGTGACCGGTTCCAGTTCGGCGTCGAAGGCGTCCGGATAGGCGAACTTCCAGAACTCCTCCAGATCACTGACCGATTGGCCCGCCAGGACATCGACTTCGCTGCCATCGGTGCCGGTGACCTCGCGGGTCTCCGCCTTGGCGTCGGGGCGCAGGCCGGTGGGGCCGTCGACCGCCTCGAGTCCGCCGACTTTGAACGGGTCGGCGAACACCGAGACCGGTGTGCCCGCCACGGGTGTGGCGCAGCCGGCCAGCAGAGCGGCTGCGGCGGCCGCGGTGACAGCGGACCGGAACCGGCGGGGTGGGCGCATGCGACCACAATAGAAGTCGGCGCGCCGATCCCGCCGGTTCAGCCGGTGGTGGGCGTGTGCAGGCGCTCCAGCGCGGCCCTGACCAGATCCGGGTCGGTGGTGGTCCAGAACGGCGGCAACGACGCCCGCAGGTAGGACCCGTACCGCGCGGTGGCCATTCGCGAGTCCAGGATCGCGACCACGCCGCGGTCGTCGGTGCTGCGCAGCAGCCGGCCCGCGCCTTGGGCCAGCAGTAGGGCGGCGTGACCGGCGGCCACCGTCATGAACCCGTTGCCGCCGCGGGCGGCGACGGCGCGCTGACGGGCGGTCAGCAGCGGATCGTCCGGGCGGGGGAACGGGATCCGGTCGATGATCACCAGCGAGCAGGACGGGCCCGGCACGTCGACTCCCTGCCACAGCGACAGCGTCCCGAACAACGAGGTGTGCGGATCGGCGGCGAACTGCTCCACCAGGGCGGCGGTGCTGTCGTCGCCCTGACACAGCACCGGGGTGTCCAGCCGGGTGCGCATGGCTTCGGCGGCCGCCTTCGCTGCCCGCATCGAGGAGAACAGTCCCAGGGTGCGGCCGCCGCACGCTCCGACCAGGGCGGCGATCTCGTCGAGTTGCTCGGCCGCACCGGCCCCGTCGCGGCCCGGCGGCGGCAGATGCGCGGCGATGTAGAGGATTCCGGCGCGGGTGTAGTCGAACGGGGAGCCGGCATCCAGCCCGCACCACCGGGTTTCGGTCGCGCCGCCGGACAGCCCCCAGGATTGGGCCATCAGATCGAACGAGCCGCCGACTGTGAGGGTGGCCGATGTCAGCACGGTGGTGGCCGCGCCGAACAGCCGCTCGCGCAGCAGCGCCGACACCGACAGCGGCGCCACTCTCAACACGGGACGGTATGTCGCCGGCCCAGCGGCTCCGGGACGAATCGTTCCCCGGTTGTCCTCATGATCGAGCCAGACCACATCCGTGCGGTCGGCCAGGGCCGGCCCGAACGAATCGAGGATGCGTGCGGCGGTGTCGGCCACGTCGGTGAGCGTGGCGATCGCCTCGGCGCGCGCGGCGGCGGCTTTGGGATCCGCCGGCGCGGGGTCGATGGCGCCGCGGGCCCGCGACGCCGCGTCGCGCAGCGCGGTGAGATAGGTGGCCAGTTCGTCGTTGAGGCGGTCCATCTTGCCGGGCTCGGCGTCGTGGATGGCCGAGGAGAAGGTGGCGACCGCGGCGTCGAGGCGTTCGACGAGTTCGGGGCTGACCAGCCGGCCGACCCGGCGCACCGCCACCCCGAGGGCGGCGGGCGTGAGTTCCCCGGTGGCCACCCCGGTGACCCGGTCGACTAGTTCGTGGGCCTCGTCGACCACCAGCAGGTCGTGCTCGGGAAGCACCGTCGCCTCGGCGATCGCGTCGATGGCCAATAGCGCGTGGTTCGTCACCACGATGTCGGCCTGACCCGCCTGCGCGCGGGCCTTCTCGGCGAAGCAGTCCGCGCCGCTGGGGCAGCGCGCCATGCCGAGACACTCCCGCGCCGAGACGCTGACCTGGGACCAGGCCCGCTCGGTCACACCGGGCCGCAGATCGTCGCGGTCGCCGGTATCGGTGTCCGATGACCACTCCGTGAGCCGTCGCACCTCCCGGCCCAGCGCGCTGGTCGGTGTGAAGAGTTCCTCCTGGCCGGCATCCTCGCCCGGGTCGGCGCCATTGTGGATCTTGTTCAGGCACAGATAATTCCGCCGGCCCTTGAGCAGCGCGAAGGTCGGCCGGCGTGGCAGTACGCCGTCCAGGGCGTCGGCCAGCCGGGGCAGGTCGCGGTCGACCAGTTGTCGTTGCAGCGCGATGGTGGCGGTGGACACCACCACCGGCGAATCGTCAGTGACCGCCCGGGCCATCGCCGGGATCAGGTAGGCCAGCGACTTACCGGTGCCGGTGCCGGCCTGAACCGCGAGATGCTCGCCGGTATCGAAGGCATGCGCCACCGCCTCGGCCATCTGCAGTTGTCCGGGCCGGTGGGTGCCGCCGAGTGCGTCCACCGCGGCGGCCAGCAGATCACCCACCGTCGGTGTCTTGGCGCTCACCGCGCGCTCACCTGCCGGGTGGGGATCGCCGGTTCGCCGTGCGAGAGCGCCAGACCCTCCCACGGCAGGCTTTCCAATCCGCGGGCCAGCAGATCACGCGCGCCGGCGAGGTCGGCGGGGCGGAGTTGCTCGCCGGACCGGACAAGGTCGACGGTCAGCGACCGGGCCGGCTCGGGGGTCTGCGGCGCGATGCCGAACGGGTGGACCACCTCCTCGACGACGGTGCCCGACGGCTTGGCGAGGCGCGTCGCCGCCTTGCGTCCGCCGTGGGATTCCTTGCGGCTGCTTCGTTTTTGCACCGCTACGCCGTCCACCTCGACCAGTTTGTACACCATCTCCGCGGTGGGTGCGCCGGAGCCGGTGACCACCGAGGTGCCCACCCCGTAGGTGTCGACCGGTTCGGCACGCAGTGCGGCGATGGCGTGTTCGTCGAGGTCGCCGGACACCACGATCCGAGTGCCGGTGGCGCCCAGGGAGTCCAGTTGCTCGCGTACCTGCCGGACCAGCACCCCGAGTTCACCGGAGTCGATCCGCACCGCGCCCAGGCCCGGGCCCGCGACCGCGATCGCGTTGGCCACGCCCTCATGCACGTCGTAGGTGTCGACCAGCAGTGTGGTGCCCACGCCCAGCGCCTGCACCTGCGCGCGGAACGCAGCCTGCTCATCGGGCCCGACGGCTATCGGTGTGCAGCATGGTGAAGGAGTGCGCGGAGGTACCCAGCGCGGGGATCCCGTACCGGCGCGCCGCTTCCAGGTTCGACGTGCCGGTGAAGCCGGCGATGAAGGCGGCGCGGGCGGCGGCGACGGCGGCCTCCTCATGGGTGCGGCGTGAGCCCATCTCGATCAGCGGCCGGCCGTGCGCGGCGCTGACCATCCGGGCCGCCGCGGATGCCACCGCGCAGTCGTGGTTGAGGATTGACAACGCCAGCGTCTCCAGCAGGACGCACTCGGCGAAGGTGCCGGTGACCGACAGCACCGGTGAACCGGGGAAGTACAGCTCACCTTCGGCGTAGCCGTCGATGTCGCCGCGGAAACGGAAGCCGCTCAGGTACTCACACGTCGCGGTGTCGAGGAAGGGCGCCACCGCGGTGAGCGCGACATCGTCGAAGACCAGATCGGCCAGCGCCTCCAGGAATCGGCCGGTGCCGGCCACCACCCCGTAGCGGCGGCCGTCGGGCAGGCGCCGGGCGAACACCTCGAACGTGGTCCGCCGGTACGCGGTTCCGTCCCGCAGTGCGGCGGCCAACATGGTCAGTTCGTACTTGTCGGTCAGCAGCGCCGGACAGCTCACACGGCAACCGTAATGGCTATCCTTGGGCCTATGGGCGCGCCAGCAGCACCGACCCGTCCGGGGACCACTGCGGTCAGGGAAAGCGACCCCAGCGAGGCCACCGATGCGCCGTGGGTCACCCTCGTCTGGGACGATCCGGTCAACCTGATGAATTACGTGACGTATGTGTTCCAGAAGCTGTTCGGCTACAGCGAACCGCACGCCACCAAACTGATGCTGCAGGTGCACAACGAGGGCAAGGCGGTGGTCTCCGCGGGAAGCCGGGAGGCCATGGAGGTCGACGTCGCCAAACTTCATGCCGCCGGCCTGTGGGCCACGATGCAGCAGGACCGCTGAGCGCGGTGCGCCAGTGGAAGCGGGTCCAGACCGCGCACGGCGTCCGCTTCGTCTCCGTTCTGAAGTCGCACGAGAGCGCGGTGCTGCAGACCATGGCGACGTCGATACGCGAGATGCTCGACGATCGGCAGTCCGAGGCGCCCGCGGACCCGCTGGAGCAGATCACCGGGATCCGCACCGGCAACGCCACCCCGCCGGAGAACGCAACCCTGCAGCGGCTGTTGCCCGACTTCGTCCGCGAGGACTCCGGCGCACCCCCGGGTTCCAACAGCGCCCTGCGCAGCATGCATGAGCCGGAGATCATCGACGCCAAAATGGCTGCAGCACAACGGCTTCTGGACACCGTGCCGAGTGGTGGCGGGCCGGTCGAACTCAGCGAGGACGACGCGCAGGCCTGGATCGCAGCGATCAACGACATGAGGCTCATGCTGGGCACGACGCTGGGCGTCGGGCCGGAAACCCCGGAGCGGTTGCCCGAATCGGACCCCAAGGCCATCCATCTCGATGTCTTCCAGTGGCTGACGGTGCTGCAGGAGTACCTGGTGCTGGGGTTGATGGGTAAGTCGCTCAGGTGAGCGGATCGATCACCGACGTCGCCGGCATCACTGTCGGGCACCATCACCGCTGCGACACCGACGCGACGGTGGGGGACCCCGACGGTGACCCCGGTACCGGATGGGCGTGCGGGACCACCGTCGTCGTCGCCCCGCCGGGCACCGTCGGTGCGGTCGACGTCCGCGGTGGGGCGCCGGGCACCCGGGAGACCGAACTGCTGGACCCGGCCAACACCGTCCGCCATGTCGACGCCGTCGTCCTGACCGGGGGCAGCGCCTACGGGCTCGCCGCCGCGGACGGGGTGATGCGCTGGCTGGAGGACAACGGCCGCGGCGTGGCGATGAAGGGCGGGACGGTGCCGATCGTGCCCGCCGCGGTGATCTTCGACCTGCCGGTGGGCGCGTGGTCGAACCGCCCCACCGCGGAGTTCGGTTATCTGGCCGCCGCGGCGGCCGGTGTGGACGTCGCGACGGGATGTGTCGGCGCGGGCGTCGGGGCACGGGCCGGTGTGCTCAAGGGCGGTGTCGGCACGGCGTCGGTGGTGCTGGAGTCCGGCGTGACGGTCGGGGCGCTGGTGGTCGTCAACTCCGCCGGCGAGGTGTTCGACCCCGACACCGGCCTGCCCTGGATGGCCCGGCTGACCGCCGAGTTCGGGCTGCGGCCTCCGGCGCCCGAGCAGGTCGCCGCCTATGCGGCGCGGCATGCCGATGCCAGCCCGCTCAACACCACCATCGCGGTGATCGCCACCGACGCCGTCCTGGACAAGGCCGGGTGCCGGCGGGTCGCCGTCGCCGCCCAGGACGGTCTGGCGCACACGATCCGGCCCGCGCACACCCCGCTGGACGGCGACACGGTCTTCGTTCTGGCCACCGGCGCGGTGGCGGTCGACCCGTCGCCGGACACCCCGGCCGCCATGGCCCCGGACACCGCCCTGGTGACCGCGGTGGCCGCGGCGGCGGCCGACTGCCTGGCCTCGGCGGTGCTGGCCGGGGTGCTGGCGGCCGAATCGGTGGCCGGGATACCCGCCTATACCGACCTGTTCGGCGCTCCGTCGGCCTGATGCACGGCTGCCCGGCCGGTAACCTGTGGCTATGACGCAGACCCCGCCCGCCAAGGTGGCGGCGTGGAAGGTCGGCGGCGCGACGGTGCTGACTTTCGTCGCGCTGCTCTATCTCATCGAACTCGTCGACCAGCTCACCGGCCACTCACTGGACCGCAACGGAATCCAACCGCTGGCGCACCGATGGGCTGACCGGAATCCTCTTCGCGCCGCTGCTGCACGCCGACTGGGCGCATCTGATCGCCAACACCGTCCCGGCCCTGGTGCTCGGCTTCCTGGTCACCCTGGCCGGGATGGCCCGGTTCGTGTGGGCGACGGCGATCATCTGGATCCTCGGCGGCCTGGGCACCTGGCTGATCGGCGAGCTCGGCAGCTGCAGCCTGCCGACCAACCACATCGGCGCCTCCGGGCTGATCTTCGGCTGGCTGGCGTTCCTGCTGGTGTTCGGCTGGCTCACCCGGCATATCTGGCAGATCGTCACCAGCGTCGTGGTGGGCTTTCGCCTACGGCGGCATCCTGCTCGGCGCGCTGCCGGTGCTGGATCGCTGCGGCGGGGTGTCCTGGCAGGGCCATCTGTGCGGCGCGCTGGCCGGGGTGCTGGCCGCGTACTGGCTGTCGAGCCCCGAACGCGAGGCCCGCCAGCGCGCCAATACCGGCCAGCTTCCCGGGTCCCTGTCATGACCGACGCCGACGCGGCGATCGGAATCTTCGACTCCGGGGTCGGCGGGCTGACCGTCGCCCGCTCGATCATCGACCAGCTGCCCGACGAGAACATCGTCTACGTCGGCGACACCGCGCACGGCCCGTACGGACCGCTGAGCATCCCCGAGGTGCGCGCGCACGCCCTGGCCATCGGCGACGACCTCGTCGGCCGCGGGGTCAAGGCGCTTGTCATCGCCTGCAACACCGCCTCGGCGGCCTGCCTGCGCGACGCCCGGGAGCGCTACGACGTCCCGGTGATCGAGGTGATCCTGCCGGCGGTGCGCCGCGCGGTGGCCGCCACCCGCTCCGGTCGCATCGGCGTCATCGGCACCGAGGCCACCGTCTCCTCCGGCGCCTATCAAGACGCCTTCGCCGCCGCCCGCGACATCGAGATCACCGCGGTGGCCTGCCCCCGCTTCGTCGACTTCGTCGAGCGCGGGGTCACCAGCGGACGCCAGGTGCTCGGCCTCGCGGAGGGCTACCTCGAGCCTCTGCAGCGCGCCGGGGTGGACACCCTGGTGCTGGGCTGCACGCACTACCCGCTGCTGTCCGGGGTGATCCAGCTGGCGATGGGCGAGCAGGTCACCCTGGTGTCCAGCGCCGAGGAGACGGCCAAGGATCTGCTGCGGGTGCTCACCGAGGACGATCTGCTGCGCCCGCACGACGCCGGGCGCTCGACGCGGACCTTCGAGGCCACCGGTGATCCGGAGGTGTTCACCGCCTTGGCGGCGCGCTTCCTCGGCCCGACGATCACCGGGGTCGGAGCGCCCGCGCCGCGCTGAGGCGATTGGCGTCATCGGCCGCACCTGCCGTGGCAAGCTTGTCATTGTGCGAATCACGGTGCTGGGCTGCTCCGGCAGTGTGGTGGGACCTGATTCGCCGGCATCGGGCTACCTGCTGATCGCACCGGACACCCCGCCTCTGGTCGTGGACTTCGGTGGTGGAGTGCTCGGCGCGCTGCAGCGCCACGTCGACCCCAACGAGGTGCACATCCTGCTGTCGCACCTGCATGCCGACCACTGCCTGGATCTGCCGGGCCTGTTCGTCTGGCGCCGCTATCACCCGACGCCCGCGCCGCGAGCGCGGCCTCATGTACGGCCCCAGCGACACCTGGACCCGGCTGGCGGCGGCATCGGCGCCGCTCGGTGGTGAACTCGACGACTTCACCGACATCTTCGACGTCCGGCCCGTGGACCGATGGCGAGGCGGTGCGGATCGGTTCGTTGAGCGTGCTGCCGCGTCTGGTCACCCACCCCACCGAGTCCTACGGGCTGCGGATCACCGACCCGTCCGGGGCCACGCTGGTGTACAGCGGAGACACCGGGGTGTGCGAGTCGCTGGTCGAACTGGCCGCCGGGGCCGACATCTTTCTGTGTGAGGCGTCCTGGACGCATTCGCCCGATCGCCCCCCGCATCTGCATCTGTCGGGCACGGATGCCGGTCGGGTCGCCGCCGCGCGCCGGCGTCGGGCAACTGCTGCTCACCCACATCCCGCCGTGGACCTCGCGGGAGGACGTGATCGCCGAGGCCAAGGCCGAGTTCGACGGCCCGGTGCACGCCGTGGTGGCAGGCGAGGAGATCGACCTGTGCGCCACGTCCTAGGGTTCGTTGATGACTTCACGACAGGACGGCCGGACCGACGACGAGCTGCGGCCCGTCGTCATCACCCGCGGCTTCACCTCCCATCCGGCCGGTTCGGTGCTGATCGACTTCGGCGAGACCCGGGTGATGTGCACCGCCAGCGTCACCGAGGGCGTGCCGCGCTGGCGCAAGGGCTCCGGGCTGGGCTGGCTGACCGCCGAGTACGCCATGCTGCCCGGCGCCACGCACACCCGTCCGACCGCGAGTCGGTCAAGGGCCGACGTCGGCGGACGCACCCAGGAGATCAGCCGGCTGGTCGGCCGCTCGCTGCGGGCCTGCATCGACCTGGCGGCGCTGGGGGAGAACACCATCGCGCTGGACTGCGACGTGCTGCAGGCCGACGGCGGCACCCGCACCGCGGCCATCACCGGCGCCTACGTGGCGCTGTCGGATGCGGTCACCTACCTCGGCCGCCGCCGGCACGCTGACCGACCCCAAGCCGCTGTCGTGCGCGATCGCCGCGATCAGCGTCGGGGTGGTCGACGGCCGGGTCCGGGTCGACCTGCCCTACGAGGAGGACTCGCGCGCCGAGGTGGACATGAACGTCGTCGCCACCGACACCGGAACATTCGTGGAGATCCAGGGCACCGGCGAGGGCGCGACGTTCCCGCGCTCGACGCTGGACAAGATGCTCGACGCCGCGATGGCCGGCTGCGAGCAGCTGTTCGCGGCTCAGCGCGAGGCGCTGGCGCTGCCGTATCCCGGTGTGCTGCCCGAAGGGCCGGCACCGAAGAAGGCGTTCGGCAGCTGACGCGCCTGCTGGTCGCCAGCCGCAATCGCAAGAAGCTGGCCGAGTTGCGCCGGGTGCTCGACGCGGCCGGCATCTCCGGGTCTGGAACTGCTGTCCCTCGACGACGTCGCCCCCTACGACGAGGCGCCGGAGACCGGCGCGACGTTCGAGGAGAACGCGATCGGCCAAGGCGCGCGACGGTTACGCCGCCACCGGGTTGCCGACGCTGGCCGACGACTCCGGGCTCGAGGTCGCGGCGCTGAACGGGATGCCCGGTGTGCTGTCGGCGCGCTGGGCCGGTGGGCACGGTGACGACGTCGGCCAACTACACGCTGCTGCTGGCGCAGCTGCGGCGATGTCCCCGACGAGCGACGCGGTGCGGCGTTCGTCTCGGCGTGCGCGCTGGTGACCGGGCCGGACGACGTCGACCGTCGTCCGCGGCGAGTGGCCGGGAGTGATCGCCCGGGAACCGTTGGGCGACAACGGCTTCGGCTACGACCCGGTGTTCGTGCCCGAGGGGGAGACCCGCAGCGCCGCGCAGCTGAGCCCGGCCGAGAAGGATGCGGTGTCGCACCGCGGCCGGGCGCTGGCATTGCTGGTGCCGGCGCTGCGCGGCACTGGCTAGAGGTTGAACCGCTCTTTGATCTCGCGGGTCTGAACCTGCTCGACGATGATGCCCAGCAGGGGGATGGTGCCGGCCAGCAGCACCCCGACGGTCTTGGCGATGGGCCAGCGCACCTTGACCGCGAGGTTGGCGGTGAACAGCAGATAGACGAAGTACACCCAGCCGTGCACGACGCCGATCCAGCTCGGCGGATTGTCGACCTTCACGACGTACTTGAGCGATGATCTCGTAGCACAGCGCGATCAGCCAGATGCCGGTCATCCAGGCCAGCACCCGGTAGCCGGTCAGCGCCGAGCGGATCTTCTCGACCGGAGTGATCGGCTGGGCTTCGGGGGTCATCGGTCATTGCGCGGTCCTGTTCTGTTCGGCGCGATCGTGCTCGGCAAGCTCGGCCAGGTAGGCGTTGTATTCGCGCAGGATGGGGTCGTGGGCTCGCTGGCCGGGGCCGGCCGTTCGGGCAGCAGCCCGGCGGGAATCTCGGCTGGCGTCACCGCGCGTTGGCGGCCTGCGGGCGGTGACTCCTCGTAGCGGACGAACTTGCGGTAGGCGTAGACGCAGAATCCGGCGAACAGCGGCCACTGCAGGGCGTAGCCGAGGTTCTGGAAGCTGCCCGAGTTCGACTCGAACCGGCTCCACTGCCACCAGCCCAGCGCCAGGCAGCCGGCGGCGGCGACGATCACCAGCGAGGATCAGCGCGAACCTGCGGCGGCGGGGGATCGGACACACCACGAACGGTACCGGTGGGCCTGATGCCGCGATACGATCGACGGGCCGCGGGCGTGGTGAAACTGGCATACACGATGGCTTTAGGTGCCATTGCTCGAGAGAGCGTGAGGGTTCGAGTCCCTCCGCCCGCACTGTGTGAGCAGCTAGGTCCCACAACAGACGTGCCCCACAAATGGAGATCGGCCCGCCATCGGGGGGTGCTGGCGGGCCGATCGTTAGCGGGTCTGTACAGGCCCGCCGCGGTCGACCATAACAGAAGTTATGCAGGCGCGTGCATCATCAGACCTAATTGCGGGTGCTTGGTCAGCTGTTGGCCCCTGGCGTGCCGGTCGCCCCGGTCGCACCGGCGCCCGTGGTCGCGTAGGTGCCGCCGGCCCCGCCGCTTGCTCCAGTAGGACCGGCATTGCCGCCATTGCCGCCGCGGGCGAAGGTGTTGGCACCGGCGGTGGTTGCCGCGCCGCCCTTGCCGCCGGCGCCGCCGCGCGTACCCGACCCGCCGGTGCCGCCGGTGCCGCCGGTGGCGTTGTCGTTGGAAGCGGTCCCCTGTGCCGTCGCTAGACCGCCGTCACCGCCGGTGCCGCCGGTCCCGGATCCTGCCGCGTTTCCGCCGGCGCCGCCCGCTCCGCCGGTGGCAAGCGCACCGACGGCTACTCCGGTCCCGAGGCTGGTGGCTCGGCCACCGTTGCCGCCGCCGCCGCCGTTGGCCGACGAGGCGCCACTGGTCGACGATCCACCGGTACCGCCGGCACCGCCGACGGCGTCATCAGCTGCCAAGGAGTTGCCGCCCTGGCCGCCGCGGCCACCGGTGCCCGTGGCGCTGTTGCCGCCCTGGCCGCCGGTTCCTCCGTTGGCGTCGTTGCCGGAGTTCGCGTCGCCGCCTACGCCACCTTCGCCGCCATTGCCAGCGGTGCTGGCCCCGCCGTTGCCGCCCCGGCCGCCCACAGCGTTCGCGCCATCGACGATGGCGATCGCGGTCGCCAATCCGCCGCCGCCGCCCGCTCCGCCGCTACCGGTTCCCCCGGTCCCACCGTTGCCTCCATTACCGCCGAGGGCGTCGGCCTGCGATGCGATTGCCTTGCCGCCTGCACCGCCACCGCCGCCATTGACGCCACCGGCGCCACCATCGCCGCCGGCACCGCCCGCGGCTTCGTCCCCGCCGATATCAGTTGAATCGGAACGCGCCGTACCGCCGTTGCCGCCACGACCGCCGGTGGCGGTGCTGCTGGTGCCGCCGGTGCCGCCGTTCCCGCCGGTCGCGAAGTAGCTTGCGCTGTCCGCGCTACCGCCGTCACCGCCGTCGCCCGCGAGGCCGTTTGTCGAGTTACCCCCGATGCCGCCGTTGCCACCGGTGGCACGCCAGTCGCCGACGGCCGTGGTCGTCGCCGCGCCGCCCTTGCCGCCGGCGCCGGCCGCGCCGTTGGTCGCCGCGCCGCCGGCACCGCCCGCGCCGCCGACGGCGCGACCGGCCGTGCCGCTCGCCGCGCCGCCGTCACCGCCCGCGCCGCCGTTACCCGATGTCGTTCCGCCGCTGCCGCCGTTGCCGCCGTTGCCGCGGTAGCGGTACGACTGGTGGTGGAGGTAGCGCTGCCGCCGGTTCCACCCCTGCCGCCGTCGCCGATCGACCCGCCATTGCCGCCGTTGCCGCCGGCGCCACCGGTACCCCCGGCGCTGGCGAATCCGGCGCCACCCGCCCCGCCGTTGCCTCCGGTGCTGCCAGGCCGACGCTGCCGGTGGTTCCGTCGGTGCCGCCGGTTCCACCGGTGCCCTTGCAGGCCGCGAGTGCCCGGTGCACCAGGGGTGCCGGCGATGCCGCCGTTGCCGCCCGCGGCGCCATCGGGCGTGGTGGCGTCGCCGTTGGCTCCGTTTCCACCCTCACCGCCGACGCCGGCATTGCCGCCATTGCCGCTGTTGCCGACCGTGCCGTTGATGCCGCCGACGGAGTTACCGCCCGCGCCGCCGGCGCCGCCCTTGCCGCCGATGCCGCCGGTTCCGCCGTTGCCGCCGGACGTTCCTGCGGTTGCCTGATGTGAAGCCGATGCCGCCTCGGCCGCCGTTGCCGCCGTTGCCGCCGTTGCCGCCGTTGCCGGCGATACCGGTGGTGGCGGCACCGCCGGCGCCACCCTTGCCGCCGACCGCGCCGGTCTGCCCGAAGTTGCCGTCGGGTGAGTTGATGTCGGCGGTCACCGTTCCCGCGGCGCCGTTGCCGCTGGTGCCGCCGTTGCCGCCGTTGCCGCCGTTGCCCGCCTGGCCGCCGGTGGTCGTGCCGCCGTTGCCGCCGGCGCCGCCGACGCCGCCGAAGTTGGCCGAACTGGTGCGACAGGTCACCGCCGTTACCGCCGTTACCGCCGTTACCGCCGTTGCCGAAGGCGCCGTTGGTGCCGTTCGCGAGGCCGGTGCCGCCCTTGCCTTCGACACCGGCGTTGCCGCCGTTACCGCCTGCTGCGCCGGTGCGCTCGGCCGTCGACGACCGAAGCCGCCGCTCTTGCCGTTGGCGCCGTTGCCGCCCAGACCGCCGCTGCCGGCGTTGCCGCCGTTGCCGCCGTTGCCGCGGGTTCCGGCCGTTCCGCTCGCGCCGCCCGCCAGACCGGCGGTTCCGCCGTATGCCGCCGTTGCCGCCGTTGCCGCCGTTGCCGCCGGAAGTTCCGACTTCAGTGGTCGTCGCACCGAAGACGCCGTTGTAGCCGTTACCGCCGTTGGCACCGTTGCCGCCCAGTCCGCCGTCGGCTCCGGTTCCGCCGTTACCGTCGGTTCCCGCCGTGGCGCCGGTTCCGCCGGCAGCGCCTGCTGCGCCGCCGTTGCCTCCGGCGCCGCCGTTACCGGCGTTGCCGCCCGCTCCGCCGGCGATACCCGCGACTCCCGTTGTGGTGCTGGATGTTCCAGCCACACCGTTGCCGCCGTTGCCGCCCTGTGCGCCGTTGCCGGCACGGCCGCCGTTGCCGCCGTTGGCGTTGGCGCCCGCGATGCCACCGGTGCCGCCTGCCGCCCCGCCGGCGCCGCCTGCGCCGCCGTTGCCGCCGGTACCGCCTGCTCCGCCGTCGGTGCCGTCCTGGCCGCCGCGCCGGTGCCGGATCCGTCGGCGCCGTTGACGCCGGCGCCGCCGTTGGCGCCGATGCCGCCGTTGCCGCCGATCGCCGCCGCGCCACCGTTTCCGTTGGTACCCGAGGCGGCGCTGCCGCCGCCGAGGCCCGCCGCGCCGCCGGCGCCGCCGTTGCCGCCGCGTGCCCGCATTGCCGCCGGCGCCACCGGCCTGGCCCGCGCCACCGGCTGCCGCCGTTGCCGCCGTTGCCGCCGATACCCGCCGCTGCCGCCGTTGCCGCCGTTGCCGCCGACCGCATCGGCGCCGCGTGCGCCGCCCTGGCCACCGCCGCGCCGCCGACACCGCCCGCGCCGCCTGCGCCGGCGTTACCGCCGTTGCCGCCGTTGCCGCCCGCAGAGCCTGCCGCCGCCCGCGGTCGATCCGTCGGCGCCGTTGCAGCCCGGCCCCGCCGATCCCGCCGTTGCCGCCGTTGCCGCCGACACCCGCGCGCGCCACCGTTGCCCGCAATTGCCGTTGGTGCCGGTGGTCGCGACGCCTGCCGCGCCGCCCACACCGCCGTTGCCGCCGGCTGCACCGTTACCGCCGGCCCCGCCGGACGTGCCGTCCGGGTTGGTCAGGGTGCCGGCCGTGCCGTTGACGCCGCTGCCGCCGTTGCCGCCCAGTGCCACCGATGCCACCAATGCCGCCATTGCCGGCGGTGCCCGAGGTCGCCGAACCACCGGCGCCGCCGGTACCGCCGTTGCCGGCGGCACGTGCCATCCAGTCGCCGATCCGACGGGTGCGCGTGACAGCCATCGCCACCGGAGCCACCGGTGCCACCGGTGCCACCGATGCCGCCGGTGACATCGCCGCCCTTGCCGCCCGCGCCGCCGTTGCCGCCGGGCCGGCCGGCGATCGTGCGAGTCCCAGCCATCGCCGCCCCGGCCGCCGGCGCCGCCGTTGACGATCTCGCCACCGCCGCCGGCGTTCACTCCGGAACCGCCAGCACCTGCGGCACCGGCCGTGCCGCCGTCACCACCGGCACCGCCGTCAGGCGTTGCCTTCGGTACCGGCCGCGCCGTCGGCGCCCGCCGCCGCCGCACACCGCCGGCACCGCCGGCGCCGCCGTTGCCGCCGGTGCCCCCGCCGGTGGCGGCGCCGCCGTTGCCGCCCGTACCGCCGGTGCCGCCGTCGCCGCCGCCGCTTCCGTTAGCCGCCGGGCGTCCGTCGGTTGCGCCGCTGCCGCCACTGCCGGCCGCGCCGCCGTTGCCGCCGTTGCCCGCCGCGCCGTCGACAGAGTTGCCGCCGTTGCCGCCTAGGCCGCCGACGCCGCCGTTGCCGCCGGTGCTGTGCGTTGCCGCCGGTGCCGCCGTTGCCGCCGTTGCCGCCAGTCGCGGAACCGGTTGCCGAATAACCGTTGCCGCCGTTGCCGCCGGCCCCGCCATCGGCCGACACCGCCGTCAGCACCGCCGGGCCGCATCCGATGCCGCCGAGACCGCCGGACCGATGGCGCCGCCCTTGCCGCCCTGGCCGCCGTTGCCGCCGGCCGGTGTCTGCGCATTGCCGTCGGCCGCCATTGCCGCCCCGGCCGCCGGTGCCGGCGTTGCCGCCGTTGCCGCCGACGCCGCCGACTGCCCGAGATGCGACCCGGCCAGACCGCCCGCCCCGCCCGCGCCGCCGTTGCCGCCGGTGCTGCCGTTGCCGCCACTGGCGCCGGCCGAGCAGTCCGCCGGTGCCGCTGCTTCCGGCCCGCCCGCTGCCACCGCTGCCGCCCTTGCCGCCGTTGCCGATCGACCCGCCGTTACCGCCGATACCGCCGTTGCCGCCGGATGTGCCGGGTGCCGCCAGGAGGTCGGCCGCGGGGTTGTAGCCGGCGCCGCCGTCGCCGCCGTTGCCGGCCGGGGCAGTAACCGCCACGCCGTCCGGGCCGTCCTGGCCGTCGCGCGCCCCATGGTGATGGTGGTGACCCTCGCCGCTGCCCCCGGCTGTGCCGCCGAGGCCGCCGATTCCGGCGATGCCCGCATCACCGCCATCGCCACCGTTGCTGCCGTCGGGATCCAACACCGTTCCGTTGGCGCCGCGGCCGCCGTCACCCGGGGTGCCGGCATTTCCGCCCGCCCCGCCGTTGCCGCCGTTGCCGTCGCGGCCGTCACGCTTGAAGAGGAACAGGAACCGGCCCCCGCCGGACTGACCGCCGCTGCCGCCGTTGCCGGCGGACCCGCCGTCGCCGCCGGAGCCGCCGTCGGTGCCGTCGATGGCCGGGTCGATGGAGCTCACACCGTCGACGCCATTGCCGCCGCGCCCGCCGTCGCCGCCGGCTCCGCCGGCCCCGCCGCGACCGCCGCGGCCGAAGACCCAGCTGCCCTCGCCGCCGTTACCGCCGTTGCCGCCGTTGCCGCCGTTGGTTCCGTCGGTTCCGCTCTCGCCGGGAAGTACACCGTCGACCCCGTCGGTGCCGCCGAGACCCTGACCGCCGACGCCACCGTCACCGCCGCGTCCCCACACCGACAACAGGCCGGTGTTGCCGCCGTCGCCGCCGTTACCTCCGACACCCGACAGGCTGGTGGCTGTACCGCCGTTGCCACCGGCTCCGCCGGAGCCGAGCCATAGTCCGCCGTTTCCGGCGTCCCCACCGTCACCGCCGTTAACGCCCGCTCCGCCTGCGCCGCCCGCTCCGCCACGGCTGTAGAGCGAGAGCCGGCCGCCGTTGCCGCCGTCGCCGCCCAGGCCGCCGGTGCCGGCTCCACTGGTGCCGCCGATACCGCCGGAACCGCCATGGCCCCAGATCGAGAGCAGTCCGGTGTCGCCGCCGTTGCCGCCGAGACCGCCGTCGGTCAGCGCTGCGCCGCCGGCGCCGCCGTTGCCCCCGTTGCCAATGAGCAGACCACCGCGACCGCCGGTGCCACCGGTGCCGCCGGGCGTGAGCGCGTTGCCGCCGTTTCCGCCGTTGCCGAACAAGCCGGCCGAGCCGCCGTTGCCGCCGTTGAAGCCGTTACCGCCGCTGCCGATCAGCCCGCCATTGCCGCCGTCGCATCCGGCGGTGTCGGTGCAGGTCTGCGCGGTCCAGCTATAGCCGTTGCCGAACAGGACGCCGGCATCGGGGTTGTCGGCGGTGCCGTTGCCGATCAGGAAGCGCAGCAGATCCGGCGCGGTGGCGTTGGCGGCGGCGGTGGCCGACGCGGTCTCGGAATCGCGGCGGGTGAACGCGGCCACCGCCCACATCAGCGGCGCGGCTGCGGGGAAGCCCCCGTCGCCGGAGCCCAGCCAGGACAGCAGTCCGGTGCCGATGCCGCTGACATCCGCGGTCGATGTTGCGGCCGAAGCCGCCACCGCCACTGGTTCCGATGTGGGCGTGACGATCTCCACCAATGGTGCGATGGGTGCAGCCGCGGAGCGGACTCCGTCGTCGGTCGCGGCCGGCAGCGGGGTGACGACAGCGGTCAGCTGACGCGCCGATGTCGCTGACGGCTGCGGTGCCGAGATAGACGGGACGGCGGCAACGGCATCCGCGGAGCCCGCATCGTCGGAGTCGATGGCGTCGGATACAGAGGCGCGCGCCGTCTCGGGGGACTGGTTATCCGTTGCGTCATCGGCCGTGCTGTCGGTTGCGGTGACATCCCGGCCCGGGCGTGTGGTCGAGGGTGCGTCGGAACGCTCGGAGGTGCCCGGTCGCGCCGTGCGGGTGCCGGAACGTGACGACGACTTCGTTCCGCCGGATGACGATGTCGTGGATGCGTCAGAGCCACCGGCCGAACCGGCAGATCCGGTGCTGTCGGCGAACGCCGCGGGCATCGAGACGACGGCAGCGCCGACGCCGAGTGCGACTGCGAGTGCGCCGACCCGGCCGATGTAGCGGGCGTAGCTCGGGACAGCGGAATGAGACGGAACCGTCGAGGCCATGGTGATCCTTAGCGCTATTGCGCGAGTCTTGGCCCCGCGCCCGCGGTGATTATGCATGTAGCTAAGCCGACACCGCGACATTCCCCCCGGTTTGTCATAAATCTGCCTGGTTGTTCCGGTTTTTTCATCCCGCGTGAGGTGAAAGTGGCAAAGGGTGCCACATGAACCCTCAAAAGACCGAGTAGCCGCCGTCCATCACCACGGTCTGCCCGGTGAAGTAGCTCGACCCCGGCCCGGCCAGCCACACCGCCAGCGCCTCGAAGTCCTCCGGGGTGCCCCAGCGCCGCAGTGGCACCCGGGGCAGGATCTTGGCCTGCGCGGCCGGGGAGTTCAGCAGTCCCTCGGTCATCGCCGCGACGGTCCAGCCCGGCACGATCGCATTGGCGCGGATGCCGTCGCGGGCCAGTTCCACGGCCAGGCCCCGGGCCATCGCCGTCAGCCCGGCCTTGGCGGCGGCATAGTGGGTGGAGAAGGGCAGCCCGTCGGTCATCGACACGCTGCTGGTGAACACGATCGACCCGGTGCGCCGGCTCTTCATGTGACCGGCCACCGCCCGCACGGTGTAGAACTGCCCGTCGAGGTTGACCGACATGCACCCGGCGCCACTCCTCGGTGGACATGGTGTCGATCGAACTCGGCCGGCCCGGCACGCCGGCATTGGCGAAGCAGGAGTCGATCTGACCGAATCGCTCCAGCGTGGCCGCCACCCCCGCCGCCACCGCCGCCTCGTCGCCGACGTCGACGGTGAAGGCCGCCACCGGCGCGGTGCCGTCAGCGCTCAACTCGGTGACGGCCGCGTCGTTGCGTTGCGCGTTGGTGCCCCAGATCGCCACCGACGCCCCGGCCTGATGCAGACCGCGGGCCATGCCTTTGCCGATGCCGCTGTTGCCTCCGGTCACCAGGGCGACGTGCCCGGTGAGGTCGTGCCATGCGTTCACGTGCGGTCCTCTCGAGGAGTTAGATCATGTCCTTCGCGGTCAGCCAGCGCATGATCGGCCAGCCGACGAACACCGGCAACCACACCGTCAGGATCCGGTACAGCAGCACCGACGGCACCGCGATGGCGGTGGGAACCCCGAAGGCGGCCAGCCCGCCGATCAGTGCCGCTTCCACGGCGCCGACACCGCCGGGGGTGGGGGCGGCCGACGCCAGCGTGCCGCCCACCATGGTGACCACGGTGACGGTCACGAATGTCGTGCCCCCGCCGAAAGCCTCCACGCTGGCCCACAATGTCAGTGCCATTCCCAATGTCGTTCCTGCACAGCCCAACACGATGAGCGCAAAGCGTTTGGGCTCGCGGACCAACTCGACCAGATCGCTTCCGACCTCGTTGATCTTGGGCCGCACTGCGGTGTCGAGCCAGCTGCGCAGTTTGGGAACGAACAGAAACGCCCCCACTAGCACCGAGGGCCACCCCGCCGATCAGATAGAGCAGGGTCAGCTTGGGCACGAAGCGCGACAGGTCGGCTGATGCTCCGGCCGCGACGGAGAAGAAGATGAGCAGCGCGACGTGGGTGATCACCTGCACCGCCTGCTGCACCGCCACCGCGGCGGTGGCCCGCACCGTGCCCAGACCGGCCTTCTGCAGGAAGCGGGTACTCAGCGCCAGCCCACCCACCCCGGCCGGGGTGGTCGTGGCCGCGAAGGTATTGGCGAACTGCATGATCACCAGATTGCGGAACGACACCATCCCGGATGCGCATGCCCACAGCCCCGCGGCCGCACCCACGTATGTCAACGCGGAGACCGCCAGGCCCATCAGCGCCCACCACCAGTTGGCGCTGCGCAGTTCGTGGAAGAACGCCGGCACCGTGGAGATGAACGGGTAGGCGACGTAGACCAGCGCGACAAGCAGCACCAGCTGGATGATCTGTTTGCGGGTGAACCGGGTGATGGACTCGGTCCTGATCGCCTCTGCTCCGGTTTGCGCCTTGACCTCGTCACGCGCGGCCGCCAAAGCGGTCTTGGGATCGGTGACCGACTTGCGTAGCCGCGGCGGCGTCGCGGACTTGGTGAGCCGGCGTGATGCGGTCAGCACAGAGTCGGCTCCGAACACGTCGATCGCCGCGCGCACCGAAGGCTGCGCGCCGAATCGGGCGCTGGTGGTCAGCAGCAGTTGGGCGATATCGGACTGCATCTGTTCATCGGAGGCGCCGTACTCGGAGTTGCCGAACCCGCCGAACAACGCGTGGCCGCCGTCGAGGGTGATCTCGCTGGCACGCAGATCGCCATGGGCGATCTGGTGCCCGTGCAGTGCGCCCAGCGACTTCCACGCCATCTCGACGGCGCCATCCTCGGCTTCCTCATCAATAGCGGACAGCGCGGTGCCGCGTGGCGGTGTGTGGGCGAACATGGTCCAGCCGCGGTCGAGTCCGGCCACGGTCAGCGTTGCGGTGTTCGCCAGATCAAGGTCGCCGACGGCGATGGTCATCAGGGCGCGGTGCTCGATGGCGCGGTGCATCGAGGTCTGCAGTGGCCCGGTTTCGCTGTCCCGCAACACAAGCCAGCGCCAGAACTGCCGGATCGCTCCGCCGCTGCGCTGGTTGGGCCCGTACAACTCGACCACCATGCGTCTTCCCGGAGGTGTCGGTGGCGTCCAGTTCCAGCGGGCCCCGGCCGGCGGGCCGGATCACCTTCAGCGCGCGGACGTCGAAGCCCCGGCGCGCCAGACCCCGCACCGCATCCTCAAGGGGGACCTCGAGTGCGGGCGTGCCGACCACCAGGACGACCACCGCGCCGACGAACCATCCCACCGCCAAGCCGAGCAGCGAGCGGGCCGGAACCACCGCGCTGACCACAAGATGGATCGGCACGAAGGCCAGCAGCAACGTCCACCACCACCGCCGCCATCGCGCCGGCAGCCACGGGCCCGACACCGTCAGCACCGCGGCGAGCATGGCGATCCACCGCGGGTCGTCGAGGAACTGCGACAGCATGGTGGAGAGCCGCTCGGAGATGTCGAAGTGCCAGCGGGGGGCGGCGACGCCCTCGCCGGTGATCGACAGCGCGAGCAGGGCGATGATCCCGGCCGCGGCGTACGCGCCGAGCAGTTTCCACTGCCGGCCTGCGATCAGCCCGATGAGAATGACGAAGGGCAGTGCGACGATCGCGATGCCATAGGCGAGGTAGACCAGATTGGACTGGGTGGGGGTCAGCACACCGACGATGCGCGAGATGGATTTCTCCAGGCCCACCCAGTCGCTGCGAGTGATCAGCGAACTTGTGACGACTACCGCGAGGAACAGACCGGACAGCCCGACGCGGACGATATCGGTGGTGCGCCGGGTCAGCGGTTGCAGCAGATTGCCGGAGACCGCAATCTCCTGACCGTCGACCCGCACCGGTCGAACCTACGGCAGTGGTGGGCCGGCGGGCTCGGGGGACCGCTGGCCGAGCAGTGCCCCGTCCAGCAGGCCGGCTTCGTACATCTCATGGAGGCGCCGGAGGAACGCCAATCGGCCGGTGCCGGGATCCTCGGCGCTGGGACCGATCCCCGCCGCGGGAACGCCTTCACCCGGCGCGGCAGGAACCGTGTTCTGCCCGACCAGGTACTCGGGGGTGAAAGCACTGAGGCTCGGCACCGCCGGCGCAGCCGGCTCTCCCGGCGGCAGCGGCACGGGATTCTGCGCCAGCACCAGCGCCGGGGCGTAGGCGGACAGGTCCGGTAGGCCCAGCGGTCCGGTCGAGTCGGCGCCGCTCTGCGCGAGCACGCTGCCGATATTCGCGATGAGGCCTGGTGGGGGAGCCGGGACCGGCTCAACCGGCTGATCCCCGGCCGGCGCGGCCAGCGCCGTGACCGGGCAGCAGAGTCCGGCGACCGTCCATACGGCAAGTGCTGTGGGGACACCGCGGATCTTCACCGCGGCTCAGCCTACCGGCGGCGCCGGCGGGACGGGCAGCAGTAGCGGGTCCGGGCCGGCGACCGGACCGGCATAGAACTGCTCGAGTCCGGGTGGAACGTTGGTGCCTGACGGCGGCGCGGTGCCCGCGAGTGGCTGGCCGAGTTCACCGCCCGGCATCCGGCCCAGGCCGCCGTGGATCAACGCATGCACTCCCTTGAAGGCGTCGACCCGGGCGAACGGGCCGGCCGGCACGTCGGTCTGCAATACATACGGCGAAGCGTTCTCGCCGGAGGGCATCCGGTAGTACTGCGGATACAGCAGGCCCACTGCAGCCAACGGGTCGACCGGTGGAGGGGCGCTGAGGCCCACGCCCTGATTGAGCACTTCGGCGGGGGAGCCTGTGGCGCCCGCGCTCAGTAGATCGGCAAGCGTGCCGACCTGATCAGACTTGGTCTGCTCGGACGCCGCCGCGAACGGGTCGGGCGGCGGCGGCGCCGCGGCTTCGGCCGATGGTCCGATGAGCGCGGGGTCCGGCGGTGGCGCGGGTTCGGCTGCCGCGACACCGGCCGCGGCCAGCGCCGTCAGCACGCCTGTGAGCCCGGCAATAAAACTTCGCATCACCGCGATCAGAAGACCTTCGTGACGCCGTAGTACGCCACGATGTCATCGTCGTCGGTGTTGGAGCTGGTCAGGATGGCATACGAGCGCAGCGATGATGCGCCGACGCAGTTGTCCACTTTGACGTGGATGTCGCGGAGGGTGACGCGCGCTGAGGTGCCCTTGAAGGTCTTCTTGGTCACGCTCACGTTGGTCACCGTGCCCGGTCGCGGTGCGACCTCGATCTGACCCAGCGCCTGCAGAGCCAGCGATGGCGGGAGGATGACGCCGGCCCCGCCGAAGTTGGTGTTGCCCAGGACGCCGGTCAGGCCGCCGTTGAGCTTCACCTTGTCCATTTCCACCCCGCAGCCGATCTGGTAGCCGACGTCCAACGTTCCGCCGGCGACCGAACCGGTGGTGGTACCGGTGAAGGTGCCGCCGACCACCCAGTCGCGCGACGACAGCGACGTGGTCAGCGGAGCGACCGGCAGTTGCGTCTCGTCCTTGGCGGCCACCGTCAACGTCCGGCCGTCGAGCGTTGTGGCGATGCCCGGCACCTCGGACGCCACGGCGCCGGTGTCGACCGGTGGCGCCGGTGGGGTGGTGTTGGCGACCGGCACCGCCTCCGCGACTCCGGGCGGGGGCGGTGGTACCGCCGGGTCGACCGGGGGCTCGGCCAGAGCTACGGGCGCGGTAGCGGCTGCGACAAGCAGGCCGGCTGCTGCGAGTGCGAGACGATGCATAGTTGCGGTGGACCTCTCCATCAGACGGCTCGGGTGACGCCGATGTAGGTCACTACATCGTCGGTGTTTTCGGTGGAGCTGGTGAATGTCGCGTACGAACGAATGAACGATTGTCCTGCGCAGCCGTCGATCTTGATCCGGTAGCCGGTGATGTTGACGTGAGCCGTGGTGCCCTTGAACGACTTCTTCCCGACCTGGACGATGTTGACCGTGCCGGGTTTGAGACCGATCTTGAGTACCTGCGACGCCTGCGCGCCGAGGATCAGGGGGAAGATCGTCCCGGTGGCGAACGGGAGGCCGACGCCGGCGATGCCCGTCACACCCGAGATCGATTCCAGGGCGTCCTGGGTGATGCCGCAGCCTATCTGATAACCGGCATCCAGCAGCCCTCCCGCGAGCTTCGTCTTGCCGTCGCCGGTCACGGTGCCCTCAAAACTGCTGTCCACCAGGTATTCCCGCGACCATGGCGAGTTGGTCAGCGATGCGACAGGCTCGATGGACTCATTGCGGGCCGACACCGTCAACACCCAGCCATCGGGGGTGGTGAGGGTACCCGGCGACGCCGAGGCGATCGGAGCACCGGGTGCGCCGGGTACCGGGGGCGCCGGCACCACGTCAGCCACCGGCTGGACCACGGGATCGGTGGCGGGTTCGGCATAGGCCAACGGTGGGCTGGCCGCGGACACGAGGCAGACCCCCAGCAGGGCGGCGGATTTACGCAGCATGTGTATTCGGTGCCTCTCGATGGGGGGCGAGATCAAAGTGTTGTGTCTTCGTTGCATGACGATGATGAAAGTCTGCAGGGCGAATGATGTTCGCTTCAGATGTTCATTTGGTGAACACATTGTGAACGCCATACGCCGCGTCGACGTACAACAGATTCCACATTCGCGGGAGGTCGAATTACCAAAGGAGCCAATACTTTTCCGTCTCGAAGGTGAGGTAGCGTGACCTCGCACTGAAATGGCATGAGTGGTGGAGGATTCGATGAACCGGTACCGGCTGGCGATGGCAGCGTTGCTCTCCCTGGGCGCAGTTTCTTTAGGGCCGATGCCGCCGATGGCGTCGGCGGAGCCCAGCGTTCGTCGAATCGGAAGATACCGTCGTCGGACCCGAAATGCCCGTTGCAATAGGGGATTTCGCACCACAACCGGATCCAGGCAATCCTGTCGGCGATGCCTGCAACCGTTTCTCCGCCGCCCTGAGTCACGCCGCTACGGAATACGAGGAGTTCGCGTACGCAACAGCCGGCGAGGGCAACTACGTCGACTACGCGGATCCGAATGTTGAGCGTTACAGCCTTATCGGCCGCGCCGCCTTGCGGGAATCAGCGGCCGAGATACTCGACGCCTCACGGACCGCCGGTCTCCCGCCGGACATCACCGATCCGATGCGCGACTGGTCGTTGCACGCGACGAAGCTGTTGCTGATTATGAGCATTCGCGGTGGCGGCGATTCATTGAACAACGCAGCCACCCAACTCAACGCCGATGCCGAGCGCGCCCAGATGGCGTGCGCGCTGGGCCTCGGCGCAGGCTCAGCCGGTTAGCCGGCTGAGCCACCCGCACCGCCGCCGCCACCGGCCCCGCCGGTCAGGCCCGGGCCTGAACCGCTGACGCCGTTGCGGCCGGCTTTTCCGGGGTTGGTCCCGCCGTTTCCGCTGCCGCCCGATCCTCCGTCGCCACCGTTGCCCGAGATCAGCACCGCGCCACCGCCGCGCCCCCCGCTGCCGCCGATGGCACCGGCAACGCCGGACTTACCGCCGCCACCGACCCCGCCGGTACCGCCGAACCCGCCTTCGAATCCACCAAATCCTCCGTCGCCCCCGTTACCGCCGACAGCCGGCGTCAGGCCACCTCCGCCGTTCCCACCGGCCCCGCCGTTGCCGCCGAGGTTGCCGGTCGGCCCGCCGTTGCCGCCGTTGCCGGCCTTACCGCCGGCACCGTTGGGGGCCGCGCCGCCGTTGCCGCCGTTGCCGCCACGGCCGGCTCGCGCGGTGACCAGACCGCCGCCGCCGCCGTTGCCGCCGTTTCCGGCTGCGCCGCCGTTTCCGGTGCTCGCCGCGCCGCCGATGCCGCCGCCGCCGCCGTTGCCGCCGCTGCCGGCAATCAGGCTGCCGAAGCCGCCGTTGCCGCCGTTGCCGCCGTTGCCGCCGGCGATCGTGCCGCCGCCGCCGGCACCGCCGCCGCCGCCGGCCGCACCCGGCTCGGCTCCCCAGAGCCCGCCGTTGCCGCCGTAGCCCGCATCGCCGCCGTTGCCGCCCGCCCCCGACGGGTTGCTCCATCCGCTTCCGCCGTTACCGCCGGTGTGCGTTGTCGTGCCGGGATCGAAGAGCGGCAGGAAGGCCGCGTCGCCGCCGTTTCCTCCGGCACCGCCGTTGGGCATGCTTACCAACGTCCCGTTCACCAGCCCGACGAACCCGTCGCCGCCGTTTCCGCCCTTGCCGCCGGGGCCGGAGTACGAGAACAGCCCGACCCCGAGCACCCCGTTCCCATCGACGTTGAGGGACAGGCCTGTCACGCGGTCGATGAGCGCGGGGATCAGATCCAGCCCCCAGCCGGCGTCGCCGCCGTTGCCCCCGCGGCCGCCATGGATGCCGTTTCCGCCGTTTCCGCCGCCGCCCTTGAAGAAGGCTCCGGAGGCGTCGGTGCCGCCCAAGATTCCGCCCTGCCCGCCGTTGCCGCCGTCGTTTCTTTCGCCCACGAGGCCGAAGTCGACGGCGTTTCCGCCGTTGCCGCCCAGGCCGTAGAGATAGGCGTTGCCGCCGTTGCCACCGTCATAGCCGTTGCCGCCGTTGCCGAACAGCAGACCGGCGTTGCCTCCATTGCAGGGTGAGCCCGCCACGCAGTACGGGGACACATCGACGTCGTTCTCGGTGAAGTCGTAGCCGTCGCCGACAAGCAGTCCGGCATCGGGATGATCCGCTGTGCCGTTGCCGAACAGCGAGAAGCCGGACAGTGCGTCGGCGGAGGCGGAGATCTCGGCAGGTACGGCGGACCCGGCAGAACCGACCAGCCCACCGGTGGCCTGGCATAAGGCATCACCGATCACGCACTCCGAGGTCGTCAACATCACCGCCGGGCTTGGACTCGTCGGCGCCGGCGTCGACAGCAGTCCGGCACTGACAAGTGCCGCGCCGAGTAGACCTGCGGTCAGCAACGGAACAGCGGGACGGGTGGTGGTCGTGAGGTGACGAGGCACGGTTGGGCGATTCCCTTCGCAAGCGGACCGCCAAGGTGCGGCACCAGCGAAAGGAATGCAACGGCAGCACTATGGCGGGTTGTCGCCCAACCCGCGCACAGCAGCCGAACACCGTGTGAACGGTGGCTGAACGCAACTGCTAACTACGCAGAACTGCTACTTGCACAACTCGGCGAGCTTCTTGTTCGACTCCTCGACCGACTTCAGCAGACCCAACTGGGGCTCCTTGTCGTTGGACACCCCGGCGAGGGCATTCATCGCGACGCCGTTGAGGCCGGTCGCGAAGGAGCGCACCTCGTCGGCGAGTTGCTTGGGGGTGTTCGAGGGCAGCTGATCGAGCATGTAGCTCGCGCCGCCGGCCATCGACAGCCGGGCGTTGGCCGCGATGGCCTCGGCCGCGATCGGCGTTGCCGGCCCGAGGTCGGGACCGGGGTTGCGCTTGGTCTGGATCGACACCGCCTTGCTGACGGTGTTGAACGCGGTGCACACCTGGGCCTTGGGATCGGCGCTGGCGCCTGGGCCGCTGGCCTCGGGGGCGGGCTTGAACAGGGCGACGCCGGCGCCGATGGCGGCCAGCACGGCCAGGGCCAGTGCGGCCGGGGCCATCCATCGCGGGCTGGACTCGAGGCGGAGAGCCTCCCGGGAGACGGCCGGCTTGGGGGATTCGTCGGTGGTCGACGTCGGTTCAGACATGGCAGGAATCGTACGCGTACCGTGGTAGCTGACAGCAAAGGGTGACCATGGCGATCCGGATCCGGCGAGTTCTGGCTAACACTGCCTGCGCGGGCGTGATCGCCGGTGCTCTGGCGGTCGGCGGGGTGGCGCTGGCCCCGGGTTCAACCGCACAGACCTGCGCGCCCGGGTTCATTCCGAACCCCTACAACTCGCAGTGTCTGGCCCCGGTGAGCACCCCGGTCATCAATGGGGTGCCGTGTGTAGCCAGCAAACTCGCGCTCTGCTCGTCGTTCGTCCAGAATCAGCAACCGCCGCGGGCGCCGCGCAGCTCGGCGAGCTAGCAGCGGACCGGGATCAGCTCCGGGTGACGGTCTTGTTCATCAGCCGCTGCACCCAGTTCGGGGACACCTGCGACAGGGTCGACAGCACCTTGGTCTGCCGGCCCACCGGGTAGTGGACCCGTGCGAATCGGGTGCGGTTCTGGGTGGCCGAGTAGATCTCCTCGGCGACGTCCTCAGCGCTCAGGTGGACGCCGAGTGTGCTGGTGCTGCCGGTCTCGACGCCGTCGACCATCGCGGTGCTGACGAACAGCGGCCACATCGCCAGCACCCGGATGCCGTGCTTGCGCCACTCCAGTTCGAGGGCCTCGGTCAGACCGCGCACCGCGAACTTGGTGGCCGAGTAGGTGGCCAGTTCCGGCTGGCCGTAGATCGCCGAGGCGGAGCACAGATTGACCACCTGGGAACGCGAGGTATCGCGCAGATAGGGGAAGGCGGTGTGCAGCCCGGCCATCACTCCGCCGACGTTGATGTCGACGATGCGCCGCTGGGTCGCCAGCGGAATCTCCTCGAAGCGGCCCGCACTGAGCACTCCGGCGTTGTTGACCAGGATGTCCAGTCGCCGCGACGGCCCGGTGAACACCTCCAGTTGCTGCGCCCAGTCGTCGGCGTCGGTGACGTCCAATTGGCCGATCGCCACCTCGCCGCCGGTGGCGGTGATCTCCTCGCGCAGCGAGGCCAGCCCGGCCAGATCGACGTCGTAGGCACCGACCCGGTAGCCCTGCCGGGCGAATTTGCGCGCCGTGGCACGGCCGATTCCGGCCGCGGCGCCGGAGATGAACACCGTCGGTTTATCCATGAATCCAACCTACGGTGTCAGCTCCAGCTGTGCCGCTGACCCTGTTCGCGATACCAGTCGATCAGCTCCGGGTGGTCGATCGACCGCGGGTCCAGCGACACCTCGGTGCGTCCGGCCATGATCGCGGTCACCGGCACCTCGAGTTTCTTGCCGGTGCGGGTGTGCGGGATACCCGGTGCAACGATCACCTCGTCGGGCACGTGCCGCGGCGACAGCACGGTTCGGATGCGGGTGCGGATGGTGTCGACCAGATCCTCGTCGAGGGCATGCGCCGGCGCGAGCGTGACGAACAGCGGCATCCAGTAGGCCCCGTCGGGGCCGTCGACCCCGACCACGAACGCCTCGGTGATCGCGTCGATGGCTTCGACCGCTTCGTAGATGTCGGCCGAGCCCATCCGGATCCCGTGCCGGTTCAGCGTCGCGTCGCTGCGGCCATGGATCACCAGCGAGCCGCGGTCGGTGACAGTCACCCAGTCGCCGTGGCGCCATACCCCCGGCGCCGGACCGTCATCCCACTCGTGGTTGAAATACGCTGCGCGGTAACGGGATCCGTCCGCGTCATCCCAGAACCCGATGGGCATGGACGGCATCGGCGCGGTGATCACCATCTCGCCCACCTCGCCGATCAGCGGCCGCCGCTGTGGCGACCACGCCTGCAGAGCCACGCCGAGATAGCGGGTGGCCAGTTCGCCGGGCAGTGCCGGCACCCCGTCGGTGCCGCCGGCGAAGGCGGTGACGACATCGGTGCCGCCGCTGATCGAGGACACCTCGATGTGTTGTCCGACTTCGGCTTTCGCCCACTCGAACAGGTCGGCCGGCAGCGGCGATCCGGTGCTGCCCAGGGTGCGCAGCCGGCTCAGGTCATGCTCGGCACCGGGATGCAGACCGGCCTTGCGGGAGGCCAGCAGGTGGCCCGGGCTGGTGCCGAAGTAGGTGACCTGCTCGGACTCCAGCAGGCTCCACAGCCGGTCGGCGTCGGGGTGCATCGGGTGGCCGCTGTAGCCGACGACCGTCGCGCCGCACAGCAGCCCGGCGATGCGGAAGTTCCACATCATCCAGCTCAGCGCGGTCTGCCAGAAGAACACGTCGCCGGCGGCCCAGATCTGCGTGCAGCCCGGCGGCTTTGAGGTGTTCGAGCAGCACCCCGCCGTGGCCGTGCACGATGCCCTTGGGCCGGCCGGTGGTGCCGGAGGTGAACAGCACCCACAGCGGATGGTCGAACGGCACCGCGGTGACTTCCGGCTCGACCGGGTGATCCACGAGATCGCGATACTGCTGCCCGTCGAGATAGATCAGCTGCGGGTGCCCGGGTAGCGGTTCGCCAGATCGGTTGTGTCGATGCGCTTGTCGATCCAGCGTGCCGTTGAGCCGGTAGCCGTCGCCGCTGAACAGCACCGCGGTTCCAGCTGTCCCAACCGGGCGGCCGCCCCGTCGGGCGCGTAGTCCTGCCCGCAGGACGACCACACCGCCCCCACGGCGGCGGTGGCCAGGAAGGCCACGACGGCCTCGGCGATGTCGGGCAGGTAGGCGACCACCCGGTCGCCGGGGCGAACCCCGAGCCGGCGCAACTCGGCTGCCACCGCACCGACCCGGCCCGGCAGTTGCGCCCAGTCGATCTGCTGTGCGGGAGCCGTCCTCGTCGATGCCGATGATCGCGGCCCCTGGTAGGTCCCGGTGCCGCAGCACCTGGTCGACGTAGTTCAGTTCGACCCCGGGAAACCATCGGGCGCCGGGCATGGCGGCATCGGCGAGCACCGCCGCCTCACCTTCGCCGGGACCCCGGGCCGCCCGGATGTCGAAGAACTCCCAGACCGCTCGCCAGAACCGCGCCGGATGGTCCACCGACCACTGCCAGAGCTGCTGGTAGTCACCGGCCGGGGCGCCGTGGCGGGCGGCGGCGGTGGCGGCGAACCGGCGCCACGACGGTTGCGGGACTGCTCCATCGCGCTCAGACGAACTCGACGCCGGACATCTTGATCTGCCGCCGTCGCGCTCCAGGGTCAGCACGATCCGCCAGACCCGGGCTCCTGCTGATCCTTGGGGGCCTTGGCGCCCTCGCGCCGCGAGGTCGCCGAGATCAGGACGATGGCGGAGTCGCCGTCATCGATTCCATCGCGGCGTCGTTCACGGTCGCGGTGGTGATGATCTTCTCGTCCTGCAGGGCCTTGATGAAGTCTTCGGCGGTCTCGTCGAAATTCGTCCGGAACTTGCCGGTCGACCCGTCGAGCACGCGCTGCACGCTGTCCTGGGCGGTGTTGTAGTCGATCGCGATCAGGTTCACCACGTTCTGGCGCGCGGCGGCGACGTACTCCGCTGCGCGCTGGCGCTCCTGCGAGGTGTTGTGGTGCGACCAGAGCATCAGCGCGGTGACGACGATCAGTCCGGCGCTGGCGGCCGCGGCCACGCCCGCGCCGACCGCAGGCCACGGAATCGTTCGCGAACGAGGCGGCGCCGGCTGATCGACGTCCTCAGTCGCACCGGTCTGTGCCAACTGCTGGCGAAGTTCATCGGCCCGGGCCCGGGCGGCTTCAGCGCGCGCCTGGGCCGCAGCGGCCTGGGTCTCGGCGGCTTGGGCCTCGGCCGCGCGCGCCAGTTCGTCGCCGGCGGGCACGTCGTCATCCCGGTCGGCACCGGTTCACCCTCGCTGGGTGTCATGGATTCTCCTCACCGGTTGGAAGTGACCGGGTTATCTTGCCTGACCGCCGGACCAATGCCGCCTGGATGTGCAACAGTGATGATGTGCGATCGACCGTAGCCGCCGTAGCCGCGATGATGGCCGTCGGCCTGGTCGCGGCACCTTCCGCGCAGGCCGCGGAGTGCAATGACGCGTTCTGCACCCCGGGATCACTCCCGGCGTGGTGCTCGGCGCGCCGTGCGCGGACACCGGGTTCTACGTCTTCGGCACCACGTCCTGGGGCCGTCTGGTGTTCTGCGGTTCGCCGCGGCGCTACGAGCCGCGGTTACTTCCGCTCGCCGCCCATGGTGGGCATCAAGGATGCTCGACGACAGTTGCACCGGCTACGAGAACTCCGTCGCCCAGGCGCCGGACGGACTGTTCCTGACCTGTTCGTTCGAAGATCAGCGCGCGGTGTGGGTGCGCGGGGACGCCTGAACTCGACTCACCAGAGCGCAGAGCACCGTCTCACCAGAGCCGCAGCGAGCACAGCGCGCCCTTGGGGCCGGAGTTGGTGACCGACTACCGCCCCGTCGACGGCCAGCGTGCAGTGGAAGTTCGGCGGATTCGGCGACAGTCCGCTGGTGCCCGGCACCATCGCCCAGTGCTGCGGGTCGGCCAGTCTGACGTTGAGCACCCACGGCTTGTCCGGCCCGAGGTCAGCCTCGACCTTGGGGCTGAACATGTAGGGGTTGTGGCTGTAGTCGGCGAAGTTGGGCGGTTCGATGTCGCGGTAGTAGATCTCGGCGAGGAACGGGCTGTCGGTGTAGACGGTGTAGGTGACGTCGTGCAGCACCGGGTCCTCCGCGGCGGCGGGTGCGGCGACCGTCATCGAGATGACGGCCATCACGCCGATCGCTGCGCATACCCGGCTGCAACCGCATGCTGGCAGTGTGGCATGCCACCTCGCGGCGGGAAATCGGTTTGCGCGGTCTACGATCGCCTCGGACTCCCAGGAGGCCTGATGGCCAGGAGAGGATCGCAGCGCCCGAGCGTTCCGGCTCGAAATCCGACCCGATCGCCGAGCTCGCGGAAGCCGAGGCGGCCGAGGCAGACGCGCTCGCCGAGGCTGCGCTGGCCCAGGAGCGGGCCGCGGCGCTGCGCGGTGAGGTCGACGAGCCCCCCGACGCGTGGCGGCCGGTGGGCCGGGGGGCCTCCAAGACGGCCTTCGCACTCGCGGGGCTGGGCGCCGGGGCTGCGGTCGTACTGACCGCTCTGATGCTGTCGCAGCACAGCAGGCGTCGCCGCACAGCGGTCCCAGGATGCCGAGTTCGTCGACGCCGCTCGCGACGGCATCATGGCGCTGCTGTCGATCGACCACACCCGGGCCCGCGCCGATGTACAGCGGGTGATCGACTTGTCCACCGGGCAGCTTCCACGACGACTTCGCCAAGCGCAGACGATTTCGTCAAGACCGCCGAGGATTCCAAGGACGTCGTTACCAAGGGGTCGATCAAGGTGGCGGCGCTGGAGACGATCGAGCGCTGACCGGGGTGTGGTACTGGTGGCGGTCAACTCCGAGGTCACCAATGCCAACGGTGCCCGGGAGGATCCGCGGCCGTTCCGGATGAGCGTGACGGTGGACCGCGACGGCGAGGAGTTCAAGATGTCGGATGTGGAGTTCGTGCCATGACAACCAGCGATCAGCCCGAGAGTTCCGAAGACACGGAGCGCCGCAATCGAAGCCGTGGTGGACGCGGAGTCCGGCGCGATCGACGTCGAGGCCATCGACGCCGTCAACATCGACGAGGCGAGGTCGCGGCGGCAGAACCTGCCGCGACGAGTCCGGCCCACCCGCCCGGCTCCGCGCAGCGCGCGCTGGCCTGGTGCCGGCAGCGCTGGGTCACGGTACTCGCCGTCGCGCACTGCTGGTGTCCGCGGTGACCGCCGGGTCGGTGTACTGGTGGCTCTACCGGCCCGACCGGCTCACAGACGCGGCCGGCCAGCAGCAGGTGCTGTCCGCCGCCACGGAGGGCATCGAGGCGCTGCTGTCGTACTCGCCGGAGAACGTCGACAACGACGTCGCCACCGCCAAGTCGCAGCTGACCGGAGACTTCCTGGAGTAGTACACCGACTTCACCGACACCGTGGTCGTGCCGGCCGCCAAGGACAGGGGCGTCAAGACCGAGGCCAACGTCGCGCGCGCCGCGGTGTCGCAGATGCGACCCGACAATGCCGATGTGCTGGTCTTCGTCAACCAGGTGACCACCAGCAAGGAACGGCCCACGCCCGCGCTGGCCACCAGCAGCGTGATGGTGACGATGGTCCGCAGCGCCGGTCGCTGGCTGATCTCGGAGTTCAATCCGATCTAGGCCCTTGTTCCACACCGCCCGGGGACCAAGGACCCTGTCGCGCGGCGCGCAGCGGCGGAGAGATTGTTCAAGTGGTCGTGAACTTCCCCGATACCGCGACCCTGCACTCGGTGCTGGATCTCGCCACCCGCGCGCCGTCGGTGAATGACGCGCAGCCGTGGCGGTGGCGCGTCGGCCACCGCGTCCTGGACCTGTTCGCCGACCCGAGCCGTTATCTGACCCAGACCGACGCCGGCCGGCGTGCGGCGCTGCTCAGTTGCGGGGCCGCCCTGCACCACTGCGTGGTGGCCCTGGCCGCCATGGGTTGGCACGCCACCGTGGCGCGCCTGCCGCGGGGAAGCGACTCCGACCACCTGGCCCGGGTTGAGGTGAACGCCCAACCGGCCGATGACCTCGACATCGTCCTCGCCTCGGCGATCGCGCGGCGGCGCAGCGACCGGCGCAGGTTCGCCTCAGCGCCGGTCGCCTGGGGTGACATCGCCGTGATGGGCGCCCGCGCCGCCCGGGCCGGGGTGATGCTCCGCCGGATCGACACCGACGACGCGGCCCTCGTCGCGCCCGGTGACTCCACCTCCGCCGTGGTGGCACTCGGCACCGACACCGACGACGCGCTGGCCCGGCTGCGCGCGGGCGAGGCATCCAGCCTGGTGTTGTTATCGGCCACCGCGATGGGGTTGGCCAGCTGCCCGGTCACCGAGCCGCTGGAGGTTCCGCAGACCCGCGAGGCCGTGCGCGCCGATGCGTTCGGCGGCAACGGTCACCCGCAGATGTTGATGCGGATGGGCTGGGCCGCCTTCGACGCCGAGCCGCTGCCCGACGCCCCTCGCCGCCCGCTGTCGGATGTGACCGACTGGCTGCCACGCTGGGCGTTCGTCTAGTCGAACTTGAGCGAGCTGCCGGGCGTCAGCGTCTCCATCCGGCCCCGGCATTCGATCATGATCGGCGGATGATCGGACGGATCGACGCTGAGCTCGGCGCTGCGGCCGATGATGGTCAGATGCAGCCGGTAGCCCCGGTAGTGAGATCGGCATCCGAAGCGCACCAAGGCTTTCCGGCCACATCGGGTTGAGGATCAGCCGGTCGGCGCGGGTCTCCAGGCCGGTGAAGGCAGCGCTGCAGCAGGTCGATGCTGCCGGCCATCGCGGCGATGTGGATGCCCTCCGCGGTGGTGCCGCCCTGGATGTCGAGCACATCGGACATCAGTACCTGCTGGAAGTAGCGCATCGCCCGGTCGCGGTTACCGCGGGCCAGCACCCAGGCGTGCACCACGCCGGACAGCGTCGAACCGTGCGAGGTGCGGTGCACGTAGTAGTTCACGGTCGCCGGAATCTGCTCGGGGGTGAACCGGTATCCCATGCGGGCGAACAACTCCCGCAGTTCGTCGGCGGAGAGCAGGTAGAACAGCATCAGCGACGTCGGCCTGCTTGGAGGCCTTGTACCGGTTGACGCTGTCGTTCTCGGCTTCCAGGATCCGGTCCAGGCGCTGGCGATGTCGCCGTGCGCTGCGCGCAGGCCGTGCCAGTCCAACTCCAGCAGGTCGGCGTAGCCCTCGAACTGGCTGATGACATCGCCCGTGCGTCGGGCTCGCGTGGAACGGCACATACATCCGCCGGCTGACCTCGTCCCACAGGTCCAGTTCGCGGCCCGCGGATGCCCGAGGGTCTCCATCAGGTCGAGACGGTCGCGCAACGGCAGCGCGTCGAGCGCGTCGAGGGCGCGCACGATCACCCACACCGCCATGACGTTGGTGTAGGCGTTGTTGTCGACACCGTCATACGGCCGGTCGGGATAGCCGGAGTGGAACTCGTCGGGTCCGATGACGCCGCGAATCACGTAGCGGCCCTTCCCGTTATCGAAAGTCTCGTCGAATTCCGCCCGGCTGACCCAGAACCGCGCGATCTCGGCGAGCATCTCCGCGCCGTTCTCGATGAGGTAGCGCAGGTCGCCGGTCACCTGGTAGTACTGCCACACGTTGTAGGCCACCGCGATGCCGATGTGGTGCGCCCGGGCGCTGGCGTCGGGATTCCACCGGCCGGAGTTCGGATTCAGGTGCAGTTTCTGGCTTTCCTCGCGGCCGTCGCTGCCGGACTGCCACGGGAACATCGCGCCGTCGTAGCCGGCTTCGCGGGCGGCGCGGCGGGCCTCGCGGCAGCCGCCGGTAGCGGTAGCGCAGCAGCGAGCGGGTGCTCGACGGGGAGCGCAGGTTGAGCACCGGGAAGACGAACAGCTCGTCCCAGAAGATGTGGCCACGGTAGGCCTCGCCGTGCAGGCCGCGGGCGGGCAGTCCGGCGTCGAGGTCCTCGGCGCGGTTGGGCACGCTCTGCAGCAGTTGCAGCAGATGCAGTCGGACCACGCGCAGCGCGTCCGGACTCTCGTCGAAGGCGATGTCGAAGCGCTCCCACAGGTGCGACCACTCCCGGATGTGGCCGTCGCGCAGGTCGCCGTAGCGGCCGAGGCCGGCCCAGCAGGCGCGCCGCGGCATCGCCGGGTTCGGCGATGGCGTGATCGCGGCCGGTGAAGATGGCGGCCATCTTCTCCACGGTCACCGACTCGCCGGCGTCGACGGTCGACGATCAGGTCGTGACCGGCCCGCCGCGGCTCGTCGACGAAGCGCACCTCGGCGGCCAGCGGTGCGTCGCCGCGCCACGCCGTCGTGCGCGCGGCCACCGCGATCGGGATCCGTGACTGCACCGTCTGGCACACCAGCAGCGCGGAATCGTCGCCAGTTCGCGGGTCTCGGATGGCGAGTCAGGTGGTCGTCGGACAGCGCGCGGTAGCGCTCGACCCCGCAGTTGCGGACGTCGCCGTCGATCATCGACAGGAATTCGACGGTGCCCGACCAGTCCTCGGCCCACAGCGTGGTCTCCAGGGCGCAGGCGTGCGGCAGGTGCATGGCGGCGATGCGCCGCTGGATCACCCTGGTGGTGCGACCCGCGGCGTCGCGGAACCGGAACTCGCGGGTCAGTTCGGCCTGGCGCAGATCCATGTTCTGCCGGTAGGACAGCAGGTCTCCGCGGTGTCGACGTCGAACCAGTCGCCGCCGTCGATGCGGAATTTCAGCGACAGCCAGTTGGGCAGGTTGACCAGGCTCTCGTTCTCGATCTGCACGCCGGCCATCTCGTCGGTGAGCCGGTTGTAGAGACCGGCGGCGTAGGTGCCGGGGTAGTGGAACGTCCCGGCGTCGGCCTCCGGCGCACAGCCGCGGGTCGCACGGTAGCCGTTGCCGACCGTGCACAGCGCCTCCCGCAGCCGCTCCTGGTCGGGGATGTAGCCGCCGAAGGTGAAAGACCAAGGGCTGGAGCATCATCTGACGATCGATGTCGCACTGTGCGACCAGTCGCTCGACGAACTCGCGAACGTGGTCGGGATCGTCGAGGCTGAACCGCGCGCCGGTGGCCCGGTCGCCGTCTTCGCGTGGCGCACCACGATGCCGATCCCGTCGTGCAGGACGGCGTCGAACGCCGTCCTCGTCGGTGAGGTCGTCACCGAGGAAGATCGGCAGCAGCGGTTCCTCGCCGGACACCTGGTCGACGATCCACTCCAGGGTGTTGCCCTTGTCCCAGTCGATGTCCGGGCGCAGTTCGACGACCTTGCGCCCGGACGTCACCTTCAGCCCCAGGCGGTTGCCGACGTTGTGAACCGCCGCCGTCACCGTTGCCGCGGCCTCGGGCGCGGCGTTGCGGTAGTGAACGGCGACGGCATATCGCTTGTGCTCGACCCACGACTCCGGAGACGGCGCGAGCCGTTCGGTCAGTTCGGCGGCCGCCTGCTCGAGCAGCGGAATCGCGGCCGCCGCAGTCTCGTTGCGGTGATAGTGCCGTCCGGGCCGACCATTTCGAATCCGTGGCTGCCGGCGTACCAGAGTCCGGGGATGCCGACCCGCTCGCGGATGTCGTCGAGGTCGCGGCCGGACAGCACCGCCACCGGGTACAGCGCGGCCAGCGCACGCAGCGCCTTGTCGGCGCCGGGCACCAGGGTGGCCGCCTCCGGGCTGTCGACGATCGGCGACAGGGTGCCGTCGAAGTCGAAGAAGATCGCCGGACGGCGGGCCGAGACCACACCGGCGATCTGGCCGAACGAGGCCAGTGCGTCGGGGAGGCTCGACATCCGCCGGTCGATGGTGCGCACCTGACCTCCGACAAGGTCACGCACCACCTCGTCGGCGCCGCACTCGCAGCAGTCGGTCGCGGCGTTGCCCGGAGCGGTCGACTCCGATCACGAGTGCGAAGCCGCCCTCCCGGCCGGCCGTCACGCCGGCTTCGGCGTCCTCGACCACCACCGTCCGGCCCGGCCGCGCGCCGAGGCGCCGCGCCGCCTCCAGGGGCATCGCCGGGTCGGGCTTGCCGGGCAGGCCGAGGTCCGCGGCGACCACGCCGTCCACCCGGGCCTCGAAGAGATCGGCGAGTCCGGCGGATTCCAGCACCGCCGCGCAGTTACGGCTGGCGGAGAACACCGCGACTCGCACGCCTGCGCCGATCAACTGCTTGACCAACGCGACGGTGGATCCGAACACCGGAACACCGGCGGCGATCTTCGCGGTGAACAGCTGCTGTTTGCGGTTGCCGAGACCGCACACCGTCTCCGAGTCAGCAGGGTCCGCCGGGCTGCCCCAGGGCAGTGACACACCGCGGGAGGCGAGGAAGTCGCGCACCCCGTCGTAGCGCGGCTTGCCGTCGATGTGGTGGCGGTAATCGTCGGTGGTGAACTCCCCGCCGAGGTAGGTCTCGAAGAGTTCCTTCCATGCCTGCTCATGCACCGATGCGGTGTCGGTGATCACCCCGTCGAGGTCGAACAGCACGGCATCGTGATAGCGGGGATCGATGGCGACCGGAGTTCCCGCCGCCTCGGTGCCGTCCGCACTGTCCATGTTCTTGACCCTAAGGGAGGCGGGAGGAGTCCGTACAAGGGACTAACTAAGGGACCAATGCCTCATGACACCCCATGCGTCCCGGCGTTAAGGTCGGGTCCAGCAGAGATAGGGGAGCCGAAATGTCAACTGGGGCAGGCACGGGACCGATCGTCGTCGGCGTGGACGGATCAGCGGTGTCGAAGGTGGCCGTCGACTGGGCCGCGCGCGACGCAGCGTTGCAAGGGGCGGGACCTCAAGCTGGTCCATGTGCTCAACCCGCCGGTGGTGATGGCGTTCCCCGAGGTGCCGATGCCACCGGGATATCTGCAGTGGCAGGAGGACGAGGGCCGCAAGGTCCTCGATGCGGCCGCCGAGGTGGCCACGGCCGCCACTGAAGGTGCAGACAAGGATGTCACCACCACCCACGAGATGGTCAGTGGCTCATCAATTCCCACGCTGGTCGAGCAGTCCAAGGGCGCGCACATGATCGTCGTCGGCTGTCGCGGCCGCGGTGCGCTGGCCCGCGGACTGCTGGGGTCGGTCAGCAACGGCCTGCTGCACCACGCGCTCTGCCCGGTGGCGGTGATCCACGACGAGGACCCGCTGATGCCGCATCCGTCCGAGGCCGCGGTCGTGGTCGGGGTGGACGGCTCACCCGCTTCGGAGAAGGCGTTGGCCATCGCCTTCGAGGAGGCCTCGCTGCGCGGGGTGGACCTGCTGGCTGTCCATGCCTGGAGCGACAGCGTCGTCTTCGAGTTCCCCGGCACCGATTGGTCGACGCTGCAGGCGATGGGGGAGGAGACCCTCGGTGAGCGGCTGGCCGGCTGGCAGGAGCGCTATCCCGACGTCCTGGTGCGACGCACCGTGGTGGCCGACCGTCCCGCCCACCAGTTGATCGAGCAGGCGGAATCGGCGCAGCTGCTGGTCGTCGGCAGCCACGGCCGCGGTGGGTTCGCCGGGATGCTGCTCGGCTCGGTGAGCACCGCGGTGGTCAATGCCGCCCGGATGCCGGTCATAGTCGCCCGGTGACGATGCCGGGCCATGGGCTGAGCGCGCTAATTACAGCGGTGCGGTCCAGCGCAGGGCCGTCCCGCCGCCCGACGCTGCGCTGATCACCAGTTCGCCGCCAACCTCGGCGGCGCGGGCCCGTAGGTTGTCCAGCCCACTGGGAGTGACATCGGCCGGCATGCCGCACCCGTCGTCGATCACCTCGACGGAGAAATCGTCCTCGACCCGGACGGTGACGGTGAGTGTGGCCGCGCCGGCATGCCGGACGGCGTTGCTGACCGCCTCGCGCACCACCGCCTCGGCGTGGTCGGCCAGCGCGCCGTCGACCACTGACAGCGGGCCGACGAACTGCACGCTGGTGCGTACACCGGATGCCGAGAACCCGCCGACCGCTTCGGTGATCCGCTGGCGCAGCCGGGTGGCGCCGGCCGCTCCGCCGTGCAGATCGAAAATCGTGGTGCGGATGTCGCCGATGACGTTCTGCAGTTCGTCGACGGTGTCGGAGAGCCGCTGCTGCACATCCGCCGAGCGGGCCCGCGGGATGGTGCCCTGCAGCGACAGGCCCACCGCGAACAGCCGCTGGATGACGTGGTCGTGCAGATCCCGGGCGATCCTGTCGCGGTCGGCGATGACGTCGAGTTCGCGCATCTGACGCTGGCTGTTGGCCAGCTGCCAGGCCAGTGTGGCCTGGTCGGCGAAGGCCGCCGCCATCTCGAACTGGTCATCGGTGAACGGCCGGGCACCGTCATGGCGCGCGATGACGATCACCCCGGCGACGGTGTCGGTGGTCCGCAGCGGAAGCACCATGGCCGGGCCGGCGGCGTCCATCACCTGCGCCGCGACCGGCTCATCGGCGCCGTCCAGGCGCTGCGGTGTCCGGTCCAGGAATGCCGCCCCGATCGCGGTGCCAGACACCGCGATGGTGGCCCAGGGACTCCGGCGGGTGCGCCTGGCCCGCGGTTTCTACCACCACCAGCTCGCTGACCGGCCCGCCGTCACGGTCGATGTCGTCATCGGACGGTACGGCCACCACCACCGCGTCGGCCTCGGTGAGCATCAGCGCACGATCGGCGATCAGCCGGAACACCCGCGCCGGCTCGTCGCCGGCGAGCAGTTCGGTGGCGATGTCGCGGGTGGCCTCGATCCAGGACTGCCGCGTCCGCGACCCCTCGTAGAGCCGCGCGTTGTCGATGGCGATCCCGGCCGCCGCCGCCAGCGCCTCCACCAGAACCTCGTCGTCCTCGCTGAACGGCTGACCGCCCGCCTTCTCGGTCAGGTAGAGGTTGCCGTACACCTCGTCGCGGATCCGCACCGGCACACCGAGGAAGGTGCGCATCGGCGGGTGATTGGCCGGGAACCCCACCGAGTCGGGGTGCAGGCGGATGTCATCGAGGCGGATCGGCTTGGGGTCGTCGATCAGAACGCCGAGCACGCCGCGGCCGCCCGGCGGGGGGCCGACCAGCGCGCCGGGTCTCCTCGTCGAATCCCTCGGTGATGAACTCGATCAACTCGTGTCCCTCACCGCGCACGCCGAGTGCGCCGTAGCGGGCGTCCACCAACTCGGTGGCGGTGTGCACGATGGTCTGCAGGGTGGTGTCGAGGTCCAGGCCGGAGGTGACGGTCAACATGGCCTCAAGCAGCCCGTCGATGCGGTCTCGGCCGGTGACGATCTGCTCGACGCGGTCCTGAACCTCGCCGAGAAGCTCACGCAGGCGCAACTGGGCCAGGGTGTCGCGCACCGGATGGGTGCCCTTGCGTGCCCGCCGCGGGCCCGGCTGATCGGCCACAGCAGCTATCGTGCCAGATCTACTCGGGCCGCTGCTGCTGGCCGAGTTTGGAGACGAAGACCGCCGCCTGGGTGCGGCGTTCCATGCCCAGTTTGGCCAGCAGCCGCGACACGTAGTTCTTCACGGTCTTCTCGGCCAGGAACATGCGCGCGGCGATCTGTTTGTTGGTCAGACCCTCGCCCAGCAGGCTGAGTAACACCCGCTCCTGCTCGGTGAGCCCGGACAGCGGGTCGGCGCGCTCCGCCGCCCCGCGCAGTTTGGCCATCAGCGCGGCGGCCGCCCGGTTGTCCAGCAGCGAGCGCCCGGCCCCGACGTCCTTGATGGCCTTGGCCAGTTCCATCCCTTTGATGTCCTTGATCACGTACCCGCTGGCGCCGGCCAGGATCGCATCGAGCATCGCCTCATCGGAGGTGAACGAGGTCAGCATCAGGCAGCGCAGGTCAGGCATTGCGCGACAGCAGGTCGCGGCACAGTTCGATGCCGTTGCCGTCGGGCAACCGCACGTCGAGTACCGCGACGTCGGGTCGCAGCACCGGAATCTGTGCCATGGCCGCGGCCACCGAACCCGCTTCGCCGATGACCTCCAGATCCGGGTCGGTACCCAGCAGGTCGATCAGGCCCCGCCGGACGACCTCGTGGTCGTCGACTAGGAACACCTGTGACGGGCGAGGGCATGGTTCCACCATAACCGCGGACCAGTCGGTTGGGAGGCGTCCTAGAGCAGCCGCTGGGGGTCGACCACCAGAACCGAGCAGTCGGTGTCATGCAGGGCGGCCAGACCGGCCGGTCCGAACAGCTCGCCGACCCCGCTGGCGTTGCGGGCGCCGATCACCACCAGTTGGATGTCGGCGACGTGCCCGGTCAGGTAGCCGAGCATGCTGCCGTGTACCGCGACCGGCGCCACGTCGAGGTCGGGGTAGCGGTGCCGCCACTCTGAGAGGCGGCGGTCCAGCTGGGCGCGGACCATCCGGTTGCCGTCGGCCACCGCGGCCGCGTCGTGGGAATCGCCGGTGCGGGACTGCCATGCGCCCAGCACCCGCAGCGGGGCCGATCGCAGCCGGGCCTCGGCCACCCCGCACTGCAGCACCGTCGCCGCCTCGGGGGTGTCGTCCGATTCGACCACCACCCAACCCCCGGATCGGGCGCCGCCGCGCACCACCGCGACAGGGCAGAGCGCCGAGCCCACCAGCGCGACCGACGTCGACCCGACCCGGTGGTGTCCGAAGTGCCGCAGGCCGAGTGCGCCGACGCAGACCATCGCCGCCGTCCGCGACGCCTCCAGCAGGACCAATGTCGGGGCACCGGTCACCACCTCGGTCTCCACCCGGACGGACCGGCCGTCGGCGTGCACCACGGCGGCGGCCGCCTGCACCGCCGAGCGAGCCTCGCTGAGATCACCGTCTTGCTCGGGCACTGCCACCAGCCGCAGCGGGATGTCCCGGCTGATCGCCTCGTCGACGGCCCACACCGCGGCCCGTGACGCTGCGGCCGACCCGTCGATACCCACCACGATCGCCGGTGCCGTCATTGCCGCCTCGCCGGGACGTCGATGGCCTCGGGAGCCTGGGTTTGGGCGAACAGCCGCTCGGTGTCCTCGCGGGTGCACGGGGCGGTTCCCGGTGTCAGCAGCATCGCGGCCCCCGCTGCCACCCCGAGCCGGACCGCCTCGGCCAGCGGCCAGCCGCGGGTCAGTCCCACGGCCACGCCCGCCACCATCGCATCGCCGGCACCCACCCCGCTGCCCGGCGGCACCGGCACGGGGGCGAAGCGCTGACCACCGTCGCGGGAGACCAGCATCGCGCCTGCGGCGCCGAGGGAGACCAGCACGTAGTGAGCGGCTCCCCGCGCGATCACCTCCTGCGCGGCGGCCAATTGCTCTGCCTCGGTTGCTAATTCGAGCCCGACGTACTCCCGCAGTTCCCGAAGGCTCGGCTTGAGCAGAAAGACCCCGGAGTTGACGTGCCGCAGGCCGCCGCCGGAGGTGTCCAGCAGGAAAAGCGCACCGATCTCATCGCAGACGTTCGCCACCTGCTGGTAGAAATCCTCCGGCACGCCCGGGGGAAGGCTGCCGCTGGCCACCACGATCGCCGCGGTCGCCGCCGCGCGCCGGATCTGCAGCAGACACTGCGCCTGCTCGGCCACCGTGAGTGTCGGCCCGGGCAACACGAACCGGAACTGCTCGGTGGTGCTGCGTTCGTTGACGGTGATGCTCTCGCGCGTCGAACCGCCGATCGGCACCCGCCGCACCGGCAGGCCTTCGGCCACCAACAGGTTGTTCACCAGCTCCCCGGCAGGTCCGCCCGCGGGGAACACCGCGGTGGCGTGTGCGCCGAGCACCGCGGCGACGTGGGCGACGTTGATACCGCCGCCGCCGGGGTCGTACCGCGCCGCCGCGCAGCGCAGTTTGTCGGTGGGATGGACCACGTCGGTACTCGTGGTGATGTCCAGGGCGGGGTTCATGCACAGCGTGACGATCCGATGGCCCGTGACGGCCGGTGAGTTGATCTCCGTCGGATCCAAACTCGCCACCCCTATAAACCGGTCGGGTAGGTCTCCGGGTTCTGCCCGGCGATCCACACGCTGGTGGGTTCCAGCGGCTCCAGCGCGCGCGTGGAGTCGATATGGATCATCGCATCGAATTGATCCGACGGCCGGACATGGAAGTAGTGGCTCTGCCGCTCGGTCTGCGGCAGGTAGATCACCCCGATGGCTCGGGCCAGCCGTACCACCTCGAGGGCGCGGGCGGCGGGGGAGCCGTCGTGCATGGCGACGAAGAACTCCGGCAACCGCGTTTCGTGCAGAAGTTCCTCGATGCTGCCGGGCAGTGCCGGCCGCACGGTCTTGCGTTCGGCGATGCCGCCCCACTCGCTGGCGGCGGTGACGGTGCCGCTGTGGGTGGAGAAGCCGATCAGCCGGCAGTCATCGCCGTAGGTCTCGCGGGCGAGTTGGCCGATGGTGATCTGACCGTCCGCGGATACCTCGGTTGCCCGGGCATCGCCGACATGGGAGTTGTGCGCCCACACGACGCACCCGTGCGGGTTCGGCTCCGCCGTCGCGGTCGAGGTGCTCGAGCAGCGCGGCGAGGGTCTGCGCCATGTGCTTGTCGCGCATGTTCCACGAGGTCACCCGGCCGCTGAACATGCCGCGGTAGTACTCCTCGGCATTGCGCACCGTCACCGCGTTCTGCTGGGCGTAGAACAGGTCGTCTTCGGCGGGCTCCCCGTCGTGGCGAAGGTAGTCGACGGCGTCGCGCTGCATCTCGATGAGTTGCTCGACGGCCTGGCGTTCGCAGCTGGGTCCGGCGCCGAACGCGGCGGCGTACCCGTAGGCCTGCCCGTCGTCGCCGGCGGAGTGATCGAAGCAGGCGTACCGCGCCCGCGCCCTGGCAGCCGCAGCCTGATCGACGGTGTCGAGGTAGCCGATCACCTCCTGCATGGAGCGGTGCAGGCTGTACAGATCGAGGCCGTAGAAGCCGGTGGGGCGCCGGCCGTCGGCGGCGCAGCGACCGTTGTGCCAGCGCAGCCAGTCGGTGAAGTCGCGCACCACGGTGTTGCGCCACATCCACGCCGGGAAACGCTCGAAGCCACCCAGCGCCTCCTCGGCGGAGCCATCGGACCCCTGGCCGCGGACATAGCGGTTCACCCGATAGGCGTCGGGCCAGTCCGCCTCTGCCGCAACGCCGGTGAACCCCTTCTCCTCGATCAGCCACTTGGTGATCTCGGCGCGCGCGTCGTAGAACTCGTGCGTACCGTGCGAACTCTCACCGATCAGCACCACCCGTGCGTCGCCGATCAGGTCGTCGAGCACCTCGCGCGGCGGTACGCCGCCCGGCGCGGCGATGGCGGCGGCGGCGACCGCATCGGCCGGACGAAGCGCCGTGGTGGCCGCGGGGCGGCCGGTCGTGGGTGTGGCAAGCAACTCGCGCACCTCGGCGTCGTTGACCTGACTGAAGTCCCAGAACGATTCACCGACTGCCAAAAACGGGGTCGGCATCGACGCGCACACCATGTCCTCGACCATCCCCGCGAGCTCCCGGCAGGTGGACTCCGGGGCGGCGGGAACGGCGATCACGATCCCGGCCGGCTCCTGCTCGCGCAGCGCCTGGACCGCGGCCATCATCGACGAGCCGGTGGCCAGCCCGTCGTCGACCAGGATCACCGTCTTGCCGGCAACCTGGAGCGGCGGGCGGTCGCCGCGGTAGGCGGCCTCCCGGCGGAGGAGTTCACGCCCTTCCTTCTCTGCGATCTCGCGCAGCTGCGCCGGCGTGACCCGAAGACCGCGCAGCACATCGTCGTTGACCACCACCCGTCCACCGCTGGCCAGCGCGCCGACGGCGAACTCCTCATGGCCCGGTGCCCCGAGCTTGCGGACGATGAACGCGTCCAACGGCGCGCCCAGCGCGCTCGCCACCTCCCAGGCCACTGGAACGCCGCCGCGGGCCAGTCCCAGCACGATCACATCGGGTTTGCCCCGGTACGCATCCAGCAGTGCCGCGAGCACCTGCCCGGCCTCCCGGCGATCACGGAATACCCGCCGCGGCTGCTGGTGGCGGACACCGCCGGCTCGTGTCATGTCGTCATCCCCATCATCACCGGGCCTCCCTCTTCCATGCCAGCACCGGTACGGCGCGGGCGCAAGGGGCGCATGTCACCGCTTCAGCGGCGGACCTGGAGAACCTCTGCCAGCGGCCGGCGCGGGGTCACCGGTGGCGGCTCGGACGGCGGTGGCGCCTCGCCGATCCGGATCAGCAGTTGCGGCTCGCCGGCGCCGCCGATCAGTTCCCGGATGACCGAGCGGCTGGCGTCGAGTTCGGTCAGGTGGCTCAGCGTGCAGGTGGCCAGGCCCGCCATGGTGGCCTCAAGAAGGATGTCGGAGAGCACCTCCCCGCAGGCCAGGGCGTCCTGGCGGGTGTCGTCGTAGGTGGCCAACACCAGGATCTTCGATTGGTCGTGGTTCACCTCGGGGCGGCGATCGCGGTGTTGCGGATCGGGGAAGGACCGGGCGACATCGACCCGCTCCAGCTCCGACGCCGACGCCAGCGCGTTGTAGGGCATACCGTCGGCTGTCGTCGAAGGCCCTGTCCACCAGGCCAATTCGGCGTGATACGAGGTGTCGTAGCGACGCAGTGCCTCGGTGAGCCTGGACGCCTCGGCGAGCTGCGGTCGTGTGTCGTCGCTCAGGACGTGCAGCGCCGCCTTGGCCGGGTCGACGGTGCTGCGCACGACCGGCTCGACGGCGGCCCAGGCGCCCGGCGGCGCGAAGGGAAGCCGGTCGGTGCGGCGGCTTCGGATGGCCTCGGCGCGGGCGCGCTCCGCGGCGGTGACCAGTTGCGCCGGCCGGAAGGTGACGGTGGCCAGATGGTCGAGATCGTTCGGGTTCGGGAACCGCGCCACCACCGCGTGCCAGCCCGCCGCTGAGGCGGCCGCCCGCAGATGGTCCAGGGCCGCCCCGCAACTGATGGCGGCCTCCCGGCCGGAGTGATCCGTGGCGTGCGGCACCCTGTCGGCGTCGAGGAACAGTCGCAGTTCGCCGTCGTCTTCGACCCAGCGCCACGGCTGGCTGTTATGCACCGACGGCGCACGGCATGCCAGCGCCACCACGATCCGCCATCACGGTCGGGTCGATCACCGCGGCCACACCCACCCCCTCGCTCCAGCTTCAACGATAGGTCGGTGGCGGTCCAGGGGTATTTGTACTCTCGGTTAAGGGCAGCCCTGCCGGGCAGGATCGAGCAGGTGCGGCGGCGGAGGGGAGGCAGATGACCACGCTGGACCCCCGCGTCGCCGAGACCCACACCGGGCTGGTGGTGCTGGCGGGCGACTTGGCCTACAAGATCAAGAAACCCGTCGTCACCGACTTTCTCGATTTCTCCGGCGTCGCTCAGCGGGAGCGCGCCTGCGCCCACGAGGTCGCCCTCAACCGCCGCCTGGCCCCCGACTCCTATCTCGGGGTGGGCCATTTCGAGGCACCCGGCGCCGCACCCGAACCGGTGATCGTCATGCGTCGCTATCCCGACGAGCGCCGGCTGGCCACCATGGTGCGCAGCGGAGCGGACGTCACCGGGCACCTGGACGCCATCGCGCGGGTGTTGGCGCGTTTCCACGCCGACGCCGAACGTGGGCCGGCCATCGACGCCCAAGCCCGGGTGGATGCGGTGGTTGCCCGCTGGTCGGAGAACCTCGACGAGCTGGCCGGCTACGCGACCGCCGGCAACTGCGCGCTGGACCCGCAGATCGTCGCCGATGTCCGAGCTCTGGTGAATGACTTCGTCGCCGGCCGCGCCGTGCTCTTCGCCGGGCGCATCACCGGCCGGCGCATCGTCGACGGTCACGCCGACCTGCTGGCCGACGACATCTTCTGCCTGCCGGACGGTCCGGTGCTGCTGGACTGCCTGGAGTTCGACGACCGGCTTCGCTACGTCGACGTCGTCGACGACGCCGCCTTCCTGGCGATGGATCTGGAGTTCGGAGGCCGCGAGGATCTCGCGGACCACTTCATGACGCGGTATCTGCACCTCACCGGAGATGACGCGCCGGCATCGCTGCGGCACTTTTACACCGCCTATCGCGCCGGTGTGCGGGCCAAGGTGGACTGCGTCCGCGTCACCCAGGGCAACCCGGCGGCGGCCGAGGACGCCCGCCGTCACCTCGACATCGCACTGGCGCATCTGCGGCGCGGCGTGGTGCGGCTGATCATGGTCGGCGGCGGCCCCGGCAGCGGGAAGACGACCCTGGCCCGCGCGCTCGCCGAACACCTTGGCGCACAGGTCATCTCGACGGATGACATCCGTGTGGAAATGGTCGGCAGCGGCGAGATCACCGGCGAGCCGGGTGTGCTGGGCGAGGGTCTGTACAGCCCGGAGAACGTCGACGCCGTCTACGGTGCCGTGCTGCGGCACGCGCACCTGGCGCTGTGCGAGGGCCGCACGGTGATTCTCGACGGCACCTGGGCGCACGAGAGGCACCGGGTCCATGCACGCGAGATGGCCGCCGGGGCGTCGGCGGAGTTGACCGAGTTGGCCTGCGCCGCATCGCTGGACGCCGCGGTGAGCAGGATCCGAACCAGAACCGATACCACCTCCCAGGTCACACCGGAGATCGCCACCGCGTTAGCCGACCGCGGTGGCACCGGGGTCTGGGCGGGCGCGCACCGAGTCGACACCAGCCGAAAACTGTCCGAGTCTGTCGCCGCGGCGCTGGATATCTGCCACATCCGAGAACTACACACCTGAAAACCTGGAGGAGAGCGCGCCATGCGATACGTCGAGGATATTGCGAAGCTGGGGATGCCCGACGCCGATGAGGCCGGCGGCAAGGGCGCGAACATGGGCGAGATGGTGAAGGCGGGACTGCCGGTGCCGCCGGGCTTCGTCGTGCTGCGTGACAGTTACCTGGAGTCGATCCGCACCGGTGGTGTGGCCGATGAACTCAACGCCGCCCACCGCGAGGCCATGTTGCACACCCTCGATGGCGACTCCTTCGATCAGATGTGCGCTCGGATGAAGGCCCTGGTGCTCAAGGCGGGGATGTCCGGCGAGGTCAGGGAGCGCATCCTCACCGCGTATCGCGCGATGGGCTCGGATTGCTATGTGGCCGTTCGGTCCTCGGCTACCGGTGAGGATGGCGCCGACGCCTCCTTCGCGGGCATGAATGAGACCTACACCAACGTGCGCGGCGAAGCGGACCTGATCGACGCCGTGGGAAACTGCTGGGCGTCACTGTTCGGACCGCGGGTGGTGTCCTATCGGGCCAGCCGCGGCTTCAGCGCCGACCCGGCGATGGCGGTGGTGGTGCAATTGATGATCGCCTCTGAGCGCTCGGGAGTGGCGTTCACCGCGGACCCGACCACCGACGCCACCGACAGAGTGGTCGTCGAGGGCGCGTTCGGACAGGGCGAGGTGGTGGTGTCCGGCTCGGTGGAGCCCGACAACTACGTGGTGGCCAAGAAGACCGGCGAGATCCTGTCCCGCCACACCGGGTACAAGTCGTTCAAGATCGTCCGCGGCGCCGACGGCCGGGATCAGCGCATCGAACTCGATGATGCGCAGGCCCAGGAGCAGGTGCTCACCGACGATGAGGTGCGTGAGATCGCCCGCATCGCGGTCCGCAGTGAGGAGCACGCCGGGTGCCCGCAGGACACCGAGTGGGCGATCGCCGGCGGTGTGACCTACATCGTGCAGACCCGCCCGATCACCACCTTGAACCGGGCCGGTAAGCCCGCCGCCGAGAAACACGACGTGCTGATCCAGGGTCTGCCCGCCGTGCCGGGCGCGGCGTCCGGCGTGGTGCGGGTGCTCGGCGACGTCCAGCGAGGGATCCCGGTTGCAGGACGGCGAGGTGTTGGTGGCCAAGATGACCAACCCGGACTGGCTGCCCACCATGCGGCGCGCGTCGGCTCTGGTGACCGATACCGGCGGCATGACGTGTCACGCCGCGATCGTCGCCCGTGAACTCAAGGTGCCCTGCATCGTCGGCGCGCGCACGGCCACCCGGGATCTCAAAGACGGCATGGTGGTCACCGTCGACGGAACCCATGGCCGGGTGCTGGCCGGCCAGGTCAGTGTGGGCGGGGCCACGACCGCCCCGGCGGCCGGTCCGGCGGCGGCCGCCGCCCCCGCCGAGGTCACCGGAACCAAGATCTACGTCAACATCCTGCTCGCCGACACCGCCGAGGACGTCGCCGCCACCGACGTCGACGGTGTGGGCCTGCTGCGCGCGGAGACCATGCTCACCGACGCGCTGAGTAACCGCCACCCCCGCGCGATGATCGCGGCGGGCGAGCAGAACGCGTTGGTGGACAAGCTGTCCGAGGCGGTCGGCCGGGTCGCCGTCGGCGTTCGCGCCGCGGCCGGTGGTCTACCGGGCGAGCGATTTCCGCACCAACGAATTCCGGGCGCTGCAGGGCGGCGACGCCTTCGAACCCGAGGAGCACAACCCGATGATCGGCTACCGCGGCTGCTACCGGTACGTCGATAACCCGGACCTGTTCAACCTCGAACTGCAGGCACTGGCGCGGGTCCGTGAGCAGAACCCCAACCTGCACTTGATGATTCCGTTCGTCCGCACCCGCTGGGAGTTGGAGCGGTGCCTGGAACTGGTGGACGCAAGCCCCCTGGGCCGCCAGCGCGGCCTGCACCGGTGGGTGATGGCCGAGGTGCCCTCGGTGGTGTACTGGCTACCGGAGTACGTCGGGCTCGGTGTCGACGGGGTGTCCATTGGCAGCAACGACCTGACCCAGCTTGTGCTCGGGGTGGATCGCGACTCCGACCAGTGCGCCGAGTTGTACGACGAGTCCGACGGTGCGGTGCTCGATGCCATCGGCCAGATCATCAGCACCGCCCGCCGGCTGGGCATCACCTCGTCGCTGTGCGGTCAGGCACCCTCGATCCGAACCGATTTCGCCGAACATCTGGTCCGGATGGGCATCACCTCGATCTCGGTCACGCCGGACGCTGCGCAGCGCACCCGGCACAACGTCGCCGCCGCCGAACGGCGTCTGCTGCTTGAGGCGGCCCGGGGTCACTGAACGGCAATCCCGCGATCGCTGACGGATGCTCACCTAGGGTGTGGCGCATGCGTGTGTCACGCCGCGAGGTGCTGAAGTTAGCCGCCGTGACGCCCGCGGCCGCTGGATTAGCCGCCATCTCGGGCGGACTGGCCGCCCCTGTGGCCTCGGCGGAATCGCTGGGAATCCTGCTCGACTATTCCGCCGGTGTGCTCAAGGCCTCCGATATCAAGGCCGCCGGCGCACTCGGCGCCATCCGGTACGTCTCCGACCGCCGCCCCAATGCGCAGTGGATGCTCGGCAAACCCATCCAACTGCCCGAGGCCCGCGACCTCTACCAAGGCGGTCTGAAGATCGTGTCCAACTACCAGTTCGGCAAGCAGGACACCGCCGACTGGCTGGGCGGGCAAGCCGCCGGTGTCACACACGCCAAGCGGGGATGGGAATTGCACACTGCCGCAGGCGGTCCGGTGAGCGCGCCCATCTACGTCTCGATCGACGACAACCCCACTCCCGAGCAGTACAAGCGGCAGGTGGCGCCGTATCTGCGTGCGTGGGAATCGGTGATCGGCCACCAACGGGTGGGCGTGTACGGCAATTCCACGACCATCGACTGGGCACTGCAGGACGGTCTGGGTGCCTGGTTCTGGCAGCACAACTGGGGAACGCCCAAGGGGTACGTGCACCCGGAGGCACACCTGCACCAGTTCGAGATCGACGCCCGCACTGTGGCCGGTGTGGGCGTGGATCTCAACGATATTCTCAAGCCGCAATTCGGGCAGTGGGATTAGACGCCGCAATAACTTACTGAATAGTAGGGTTTTGCCAGCAAACCCTTTTGGCCGAATTGCCATGACTCCAGTGAACAATTGTGGACTCGGACCGCGCCGTCCGGCGCCGGGACGGGCGCGCGGACGAGATCCGCGCCATGGTAACGATACGATAACAATCATGCGTTGATCAGCGCTGTTATGGCTACTCAACCGTAACCACGCGCACGCAGGGTCTTTGATCGGGGTCACCGGCAGGCCGCCGGGCCCGCTGTTATCAACCATCGTGTTACCCGTGCGTAGAACTGGTCAGTAACCATTCTGCGGCAAGAAAAGCGATCGTTCTTATGGGACTCTTAGTGCGTCGCGGCCGGTGCGCCGCAGTTCAAAGAGGTCTGCCAAAGAAGTCGAGGAGAACGAACACACGTGACGATCCACGAGTCCACCCGTCTGGGTGATGAGGACAAGCTCAGTTCGCACGCCCTCGTGGACCGTCTCAACGCCGGCGAACCCTATGCGATCGCCTTCGGCGGCCAGGGCAACAGCTCATGGCTGGCCGCGCTCGAGGAACTGGTGACGACCGCCGGGATCGAGTCCGAACTGTCCCGCGTCGTGGCCGAGGCCGACCTGCTGCTCGAGCCGGTGGCCGCTGAACTCGTGGTGGTGCGACCGATCGGCTTCCACCCGCTGCCCTGGGTTCGCTCCCTGGCCGCCGGTGAGCAGTTGCCGTCGGCAACGCATCTGACCTCGGCGGCGGTGTCGGTGCCGGGTGTCTTCCTGGCCCAGGCCGCGGCCGTGCGGGCGCTGCGCCGGCAGGGCCTGGATTTCGCCGCCGCACCGCCGGTAGCACTGGCCGGGCACTCCCAGGGCGTTCTGGGCGTCAAGGCGTTCGAAGCCGCCGGCGCCGCCGATGTGGAACTGCTGGCGCTCGCGCAGCTGATCGGAGCGGCCGGAACCCTGGTGGCCCGCCGGCGCGGGATCACCGCATCGGGTGACCGCCCCCCGATGGTGTCCGTCACCAACGCCGCCCCGGAGCGCATCGCTGATCTGCTCGACGAATTCGCGACCGATGTGCGCACGGTGTTGCCGCCGGTGCTCTCGATTCGCAACGGCCGCCGTTCAGTGGTCATCACCGGCACACCCGAGCAACTAGCCCGCTTCGAGCTGTACTGCGCGCAGATCTCCGAGAAGGAGGCGGCCGAGCGCAAGAACAAGCTGCGCGGCGGATCGGTGTTCGCCCCGATGTTCGACCCGGTCGCCGTCGAGGTCGGCTTCCACACCCCGCGGCTCGCGGACGCCGTCGACCTCGTGGAGCAGTGGGCGCAGCGGGTGGGCATCGACGCCGACGCGGCCCGCACCCTCGCCGAGGCGATCCTCATTGAGCAGGTGGACTGGGTGGAGGCGGTCACCGAGCTGCACGACGCCGGTGCCCGCTGGATCCTCGATCTCGGACCCGGAGACATCCTCACCCGCCTCACCGCACCGGTGATCCGTGGTTTGGGCGTGGGGATTGTGCCGGCCGCCACCCGCGGCGGCCAGCGCAACCTGTTCACCGTCGGCGCGGCTCCCGAGGTCAGCCGACCGTGGTCGAGCTACGCACCCAAGGTGATCTCGCTGCCCGACGGGTCGGTGAAGGTCTCCACCAAGTTCACCCGCCTGACCGGCCGCTCACCGATGCTGCTCGCCGGGATGACGCCGACCACCGTCGACGCCGCGATCGTCGCCGCGGCGACCAACGCCGGCCACTGGGCCGAACTGGCCGGCGGCGGTCAGGTCACCGAGGAGATCTTCACCCGCCGCATCGCCGAACTCACCACCATGCTCGAACCGGGCCGGGCGGCACAGTTCAACGCACTGTTCCTCGACCCCTACCTGTGGAAGCTGCAGGTGGGTGGAAAGCGCCTGCTGCAGAAGGCCCGTGCGTCCGGTGCGCCGATCGACGGCCTCGTCATCAGTGCCGGCATCCCCGAACTCGAGGAAGCCGTCGACCTCATCGACGAACTCAGAAGCGTTGGTATCGCACACATCTGCTTCAAGCCCGGCACCGTGGAACAGATTCGCTCGGTCATCCGGATCGCCGCCGAGGTTCCCACCACGCCGGTGATCGTCCACATCGAGGGCGGCCGCGCCGGCGGCCACCACTCCTGGGAGGACCTCGACGACCTTCTGCTGGCCACCTACTCCGAGCTGCGGTCGCGGGCCAACATCACGGTGTGCGTCGGTGGCGGAATCGGCACTCCGGAACAGGCGGCCGCGTACCTGACCGGCCGATGGTCACGCGAGTACGGCTTCCCGCTGATGCCGGTCGACGGCATCCTGCTCGGCACGGCCACGATGGCCTGCCTGGAGGCCACGACCTCGGCGTCGGTCAAGCAACTGCTCGTCGACACCACGGGCACCGAGACGTGGGTGGGAGCCGGAAAAGCCCAGGGCGGCATGGCGTCCGGGCGCAGCCAGCTCGGCGCGGACATCCACGAGATCGACAACTCCGCCTCCCGCTGCGGCCGCCTGCTTGACGAGGTCGCCGGCGACGCCGCGGCCGTGGCGTCGCGGCGCGACGAGATCATCGCCGCGATGGCGCCGACCGCCAAGCCGTACTTCGGCGACGTCGCCGAGATGACCTACCTCCAGTGGCTGCGCCGCTACGTCGAACTGGCCATCGGTGACGGCAATTCCACAGCCGACACCCGGCGCCCCGGCTCACCGTGGTTGGACGTCAGCTGGCGGGAGCGCTTCGCCGCGATGCTGCAGCGCGCCGAGGCCCGCCTCGATATTCACGAGAGCGGCCCGATCGACACCCTGTTTTCCGACGCCGCGGTGCTGGAGGACCCTGAGCGCGCCATCGAGTTACTTCTCACCCGCCACCCGGATGCGGCGGAGGTTCTGCTGCATCCCGCGGATGCGCCGTTCTTCGTCCAGTTGTGCAAAACGCTCGGCAAGCCGGTCAACTTCGTCCCGGTGATCGACAAGGACGTGCGCCGCTGGTGGCGCAGCGACTCGCTGTGGCAGGCCCACGACGAGCGGTACTCCGCCGACCAGGTCTGCATCATCCCCGGGACCGCCGCCGTGGCCGGAATCGACCGGGTCGACGAGCCGGTGGGCGATCTGCTCGACCGGTTCGAGAAGGCCACCGCCGACGATGTATTGGCTGGCGGCGCGACCGCAACGCCGGTGGCCTCGCGCCTGCACGACGCCACCGGACCGCTCGGGATCGTGCTGGACTGCCCGGACGTCCTGTGGGCCGGCCGCACGGCGATCAACCCGGTGCATCGACTCGCCCCGCCGGAGGACTGGCATATCCACGACTCGTCCTCGGCCACCAACCATTCCACCGGCGCGCGACTGGAGACCGTGGGCCCCGACCGGGTGCTGCTGCGGGTGCCGCTGTCCGGCCAGTGGATCGACATCGCCTTCACGGTGCCGCGCCAAGCAGTCGACGGCGGAGCCCCGGTGGTGCATGCCGCAGATGCCGGTGCCGCGATGCGCTCCGTGCTCGCCATCGCCGCCGGAGTCGACTCACCCGATGCGCTTCCCGAACTCAGCTCAGGTTCCACCACGGCGACGGTGCAGTGGGATCCCGAACTGGTCGCTGACCACACCGGCGTCACCGCCACATTCGGCGCCCCCCTGGCAGCCACGTCGTCGATCATTCCCGACGCGCTGGTGGGTCGGTGCTGGCCGGCGGTGTTCGCCGCCATCGGCGGTGCCGTCACCGACACCGGGCTCGAGGTCATCGAGGGCCTGCTGAGCCTGGTCCACCTCGACCACGCCGTGCAACTGCTCAAGCCGCTGCCGGACCACCGGACCGAATTCATCGTCACCGCAACCTCATCGGCGGCCGTCGACACCGAGGTCGGCCGCGTCGTCCCGGTGACGGTCAACATCAGTGATCGCACCGGAGCCGTCTACGCCGTCCTCGAGGAACGGTTCGCCATCCGCGGCCGCACCGGCGCCGCGCAACTGACCGACCCGGTGCGCGCCGGGGGAGCGGTGTCGGAGAACGCCACCGACACTCCGCGCCGCCGCCGACGCGACGTCACCGTCACCGCACCGCTCGACATGCGCCCGTTCGCCCACGTCTCCGGCGACCACAACCCCATCCACACCGATCCGGCCGCGGCACTGCTGGCCGGTCTGGCCCAGCCCATCGTGCATGGCATGTGGCTGTCGGCCGCCGCGCAGCACGCGGTGACCGCCACCGACGGCAGTTCGGTCCCACCGAGCAGGCTGCTCGGCTGGACCGCCCGCTTCCTCGGCATGGTGCTGCCCGGCGATGAGATCGACTTCCGCGTCGATCGGGTCGGAATCGACTGGGGTGCAGAGGTTCTGGAAGTCTCGGCCAAGGTCAACGGCGAGATGGTGATGACGGCGACCGCCCGCCTCGCCGCGCCGAAGACCGCGTACGCGTTCCCCGGGCAGGGCATCCAGCACAAGGGCATGGGCATGGAGGTGCGCTCGCGCTCAAAGGCCGCCCGCAAGGTCTGGGACCGCGCCGACGCGTTCACCCGCGATGCGCTCGGGTTCTCGGTGCTGCACGTGGTGCGTGACAACCCGACCAGCCTCACCGTCAACGGTGTGGAGTTCGCGCACCCCGAGGGCGTGCTGTATCTGACCCAGTTCACCCAGGTGGCGATGGCCACCGTGGCCGCGGCGCAGGTCGCCGAGATGCGTGAGCAGGGCGCGTTCTCCGAGGGCGCCATCGCCTGTGGCCACTCGGTGGGCGAGTACACCGCACTGGCCTGTGTGACCGGGGTCTACGAACTCGAGGCTCTGCTGGAGGTGGTGTATCACCGCGGTAGCAAGATGCACGACATCGTGCCCCGTGACGAACAGGGCCGCTCGGACTACGGTCTGGCTGCCATCCGGCCGTCGCAGATGGATCTCGACGACGCCGACGTCAACGCGTTCGTCGCCGATGTTGCCGAACGCAGCGGCGAGTTCCTGCAGATCGTGAACTACAACCTGCGCGGCTCGCAGTACGCCATCGCCGGCACCGTGCGCGGTCTGGAGGCGCTCAAGGAGGCCGTCGACCGCCGCACCGAGATCACCGGCGGCAAACGCGCCTACATCCAGGTGCCCGGCATCGATGTGCCGTTCCACTCCGAGGTGCTGCGCGTCGGTGTCGACGAGTTCCGTCAGTCACTGCAGCGAATCATGCCGCCCGAGGCGGACCCGCGAACCCTGGTCGGCCGGTACATCCCGAACCTGGTCCCGCGGCTGTTCACACTCGATCGCGATTTCATCGCCGAGATCCGCGACCTCGTCCCGGCTGAGCCTCTCGACGAGATCCTCGCCGACTATGACACCTGGATCACCCAGCGCCCCAACGAGGTTGCCCGCCGGGTGCTCATCGAGTTGCTCGCCTGGCAGTTCGCCAGCCCGGTGCGCTGGATCGAGACCCAGGATCTGCTGTTCACCGAAGAGGCCGCGGGCGGTCTGGGCGTGGAACGCTTCGTCGAGATCGGTGTGCGTTCGGCGCCGACGGTGGCCGGCCTTGCCCGCAACACCCTCAAACTTCCCGACTACGCGCACAGCACAGTGCAGGTGCTCAACGTCGAGCGCGACGCCGCAGTGCTGTTCGCCACCGACGAGGACCCGGCCGAGGCCGACGATGTGCCCGCCGACCCCGCCCCCGCAGACACCGCGGCGCCGGCGCACGCCGCTCCCACGGCGCCCGTCGCGCCCAGCGCCGCACCCTCGGGTGGCGCGCGCCCGGACGACATCCCCTTCGGCCCGGCCGATGCCACGCTGGCGCTCATCGCGCTGTCGGCCAAGATGCGCGTCGACCAGATCGAGCCGCTGGATTCCATCGAGTCGATCACCGACGGCGCCTCATCGCGGCGCAACCAGTTGCTGATGGACCTCGGATCCGAACTCGAACCTCGGAGCCATCGACGGTGCCGCCGAGGCCGATCTCACCGCGCTGCGCGGGCAGGTCACCAAGCTGGCCCGCACCTACAAGCCGTTCGGCCCGGTGCTGTCCGACGCCGTCAACGATCAGCTGCGCATCGGTGCTCGGCCCGTCCGGCAAGCGTCCCGCCGCCGTCGCCGACCGGGTCGCCAAGGCCTGGGAACTCGGACCCGGCTGGGCCAAGCACGTGACCGTCGAACTGGCCCTGGGCACCCGCGAGGGCAGCAGCGTGCGCGGCGGCCCGCTCGGCGGCCTGCACGACGGCGCGCTGAGCGACGCGTGCCGCGGTGGACACGGCGATCGACGCCGCGGTTGCCGCCGTCGCCGCCCGGCGCAGGATCGCGGTGTCGCTGCCGTCAACCGGCGGGCGGCGGAGGTGCGGTCGTGGACTCCGCCGCGCTGGACGAGTTCGCCGCGACCGTCACCGGAGCGGACGGCGTGCTGGCCTCGGCCGCCCGCATGGTGCTCGGCCAACTCGGCCTCGACACCCCGGTGAGCGCCCGCCGCGGCAGTCACCGACTCCGAACTGATCGACCTGGTCAGTGCCGAACTCGGTTCGGACTGGCCGCGTTTGGTGGCACCGGCGTTCGACGCCCGCAAGGCGGTGCTGCTCGACGACCGGTGGGCCAGCGCCCGCGAGGACCTGGTCACGCTGTGGCTGGCCGACGAGAGACGACATCGAGGCCGACTGGCCGCGGCTGGCCGAGCGCTTCGAGGGCGCCGGCCACGCGGTCGCCACCCAGGCGGACTGGTGGCGTGCCCGCGCGCTGGCCGAGGGCCGGCACGGTGCACGCATCGCTCTACGCGCGCATCGCCGTCGGTGCGGAGAATCCGGACACCGGCCGCTACGGCGGCGAGGTCGCGCGTCGTCACCGGCGCGTCCAAGGGGTCCATCGCCGCCTCGGTCGCCGCGCGGTTGCTCGATGGCGGCGCCACCGTCATCGTCACCACCTCGCGACTCGACGACGAGCGACTGGAGTTCTACAAGTCGCTGTACCGCGACAACGCCCGCTTCGGCGCGGCGCTGTGGGTGCGTGCCGGCCAACATGGCCTCCTACGCCGACATCGACGCGCTGGTGTCCGTGGGTCGGCAACGAGCAGAGCGAGAGCCTGGGCCGCACGTCGGTTCACGTCAAGGACGCGCAGACCCCCACGCTGCTGTTCCCGTTCGCCGCGCCCCGGGTGGCCGGTGATCTCTCGGAGGCCGGTTCGCGCTCCGAGATGGAGATGAAGGTCCTGCTGTGGGCGGTCGAGCGACTGATCGGCGGCTGCGCGGCGATCGGCGCCGACCGTGACATCGCCTCCCGGCTGCACGTGGTGCTGCCCGGCTCGCCGAACCGCGGCATGTTCGGCGGCGACGGCGCCTACGGCGAGTCGAAGTCCGCACTCGACGCCGTGGTGACCCGCTGGAGCGCGGAATCGTCCTGGGCGCAGACGGGTCACCATCGCCCACGCGCTGATCGGCTGGACCAAGGGCACCGGACTGATGGGCCACAACGACGCCATCGTCGACGCCGTCGAGGCGGCCGGGGTGACGACCTACACCACCGACGAGATGGCGGCCATGCTGCTCGCACTCTGCGCACCGGCGAGCCACGGGCCGCCGCTGCCGCAGGCGCCGCTGAAGGCCGATCTCACCGGCGGGCTGGGCGAGGTCGAACTCGACATGGCCGAGCTGCGCCGCGAGCGCCCGCGAGGAGATGTCGCCGGCGGCGAAGCGCATCCGGCGGCCGACGTACGGCGGCGGCACCATCGCCGCGCTGCCGTCCCCGCCGCGCGGCCACCGGTCCGCCCCGCCGCCGGCATGGCCGGATCTCGACGTCGACCCGGCCGATCTCGTCGTCATCGTCGGCGGCGCCGAACTGGGTCCCTACGGCTCGTCGCGCACCCGCTTCGAGATGGAGGTCGATCCGGCGAGCTGTCCGCCGCCGGCGTGCTGGAGCTGGCCTGGACCACGGGACTCATCACGCTGGGAGAACGACCCCAAGCCCGGCTGGTACGACACCGCCTCCGGGGACCTGGTCGATGAGGCCGATCTGGTCGAGCGCTACCACGACGCGGTCGTGGAGCGTTGCGGCATCAGGGAATTCGTCGCCGACGGATCCCTGGAGGCCGACCACAGCACCGAACTTCTGGTCAGCGTCTTCCTGGATCGCGACTTCACCTTCGTGGTGTCCTCGGAGGCCGAGGCCCGCGCGTTCGAGCAGCGCCGACCCCGACCACACCGTGGTGCGCCCGGTCGGCGACGCCGGCGACTGGGAGGTGATCCGCAAGGCGGGCACCGAGATCCGGGTGCCGCGCAGGGCGAAGCTGTCCCGCACCGTGGGCGCGCCAGATTCCCGACCGGCTTCGACCCGACGGTGTGGGGGATCAGTGCCGGAGATGGCCGGCTCGGTCGACCGGGTCGCGCTGTGGAACATGGTCGCCACCGTCGACGCGTTCCTGTCCTCGGGCTTCACCCCCGCCGAACTGATGCGCTGGGTGCACCCCAGCGATGGTCGCCAGCACCCAGGGCACCGGCATCGGCGGCCTCACCAGCATGCAGACCATGTTCCACGGCAACCTGACGGGCACCGCCAAGCCCAACGACATCCTGCAGGAAGTGCTGCCGAATGTCGTTGCCGCCCATGTGATGCAGTCCTACGTCGGCGGCTACGGGGCCATGGTGCATCCGGTCGGTGCGTGCGCCACCGCGGCGGTCTCCGTCGAGGAGGGTGTGGACAAGATCCGGCTGGGCAAGGCCGAACTGGTGGTCGCCGGCGGCTTCGACGACATGACGTCGGACGCCATCACCGGATTCGGTGACATGGCGGCGACCGCGGACACCGAGATGATGCGCGCCCGCGGCATCAGCGACTCCAGGTTCTCTCGGGCCAACGACCGTCGCCGGCTGGGCTTCCTGGAGGCCGAGGGCGGCGGCACCATTCTGCTGGCCCGCGGCGACATCGCGCTGGCGATGGGGCTGCCGGTGCTCGCGGTGGTGGCCTACGCGCAGAGCTTCGCCGACGGCGTGCACACCTCGATCCCGGCACCGGGTCTGGGTGCGCTGGGCGCCGGCCGCGGCGGACGGGACTCGGTGCTGGCCCGCTCGCTGGCGCAACTCGGGGTCGGCGCCGACGACATCGCGGTGATCTCCAAGCACGACACCTCGACGCTGGCCAACGATCCCAACGAGACCGACCTGCACGAGCGGCTTGCCGGCGCGCTCGGGCGCTCGCTGGGGGCACCGCTGTTCGTGGTGTCGCAGAAGAGCCTCACCGGCCACGCCAAGGGCGGCGCGGCGGTGTTCCAGATGATGGGGCTGTGCCAGATCCTGCGCGACGGCGTCATTCCGCCCAACCGCAGCCTGGACTGCGTCGACGAGGAGATGGCGTCGGCCGCGCACTTCGTCTGGCCGCGGCAGACGCTGCATCTGGGCGAGCGGTTCGCGCTCAAGGCCGGCCTGGTGACCAGTCTCGGATTCGGCCACGTGTCCGGACTCGTCGCACTGGTGCACCCGCAGGCGTTCCTGGCCGCACTCAATCCGGAGGACCGCGCCGACTATGCGGCCCGCGCACAGGCCCGGGTGCTGGCCGGGCAGCGTCGGCTGGCATCGGCGATCGCGGGCGGGCGCCCGCTCTACGAGCGTCCCGCCGACCGGCGCTTCGACCATGACCTACCGGAGAAGGCGCAGGAGGCGGCGATGCTGCTCGACTCGGCGACCCGACTCGGCGCCGACGGCTTTTACACCGGCTTCTAACGGTCGGCTACAGTCGCGCGGTGGCGATCGTTGGGGTGGGCATCGACGTGGTGTCGATTCCTGATTTCGCCGAGCAGGTCGACCAGCCCGGCACGGTGTACGCCGAGACCTTCACCCCCGGCGAGCGCCGCGACGCGGCCGACAAGAGCTCGCTGGCCGCGCGCCACCTCGCTGCACGGTGGGCCGCCAAGGAGGCGGTCATCAAGGCGTGGTCGGGCTCGCGGTTCGCTCAGCGGCCGGTGCTGCCCGAGGGCATTCACCGCGACATCGAGGTCATCACCGATATGTGGGGCCGACCCAAGGTGCGCCTGACCGGAGCCATTGCCGAGCACCTTGCCGACGTCGTCATCCATGTATCGCTGACCCACGAGGGCGATACCGCCGCCGCGGTGGCGATCCTCGAGACCCTCTAGGTCACTACGCTCTCCTCCCATGACCGATCTGGTGAGCCGCGTCCGCGACGTCCTGCCCGAGGTCCGGCGCGATCTGGAAGATCTGGTGCGCATCCAATCGGTGTGGGCAGACCCGGCCCGCCGCGATGACGTGGCGCGAAGCGCGGACGCCGTCGCCACCCTGCTGCGCGAGGCCGGGTTCGCCGACGTCCGGATCGTCAGTGCGGGCGGCGCGCCCGCGGTGATCGCCCACCATCCCGCTCCCCAAGGGGCGCCGACGGTACTGCTCTACGCGCACCATGACGTGCAGCCCGAAGGTGATGCGCAGCAATGGGATTCGCCGCCGTTCGAGCCGACGGAGCGTGACGGCCGGCTCTATGGTCGTGGCACCGCCGACGACAAAGCCGGGATCGCCACCCATCTGGCGGCCTTCCGCGCGCACGGCGGCAATCCGCCGGTGGGTGTGACGGTGTTCGTGGAAGGCGAGGAGGAGAGCGGTTCCCCGTCGCTGAGCCGGCTACTGGATGCGCACCGGGACGAACTCGCCGCCGATGTGATCGTGATCGCCGACTCCGACAACTGGACCGCCGACATCCCGGCGCTGACGGTGTCGCTGCGCGGCCTGGCCGACTGCGTCGTCGAGGTCGCGACCCTGGACCATGGTTTGCACTCCGGCCTGTGGGGCGGGGTGGTGCCCGACGCTCTGACTGTGTTGGTGCGCCTACTCGCCACCCTGCACGATGACGACGGCAACGTGGCGGTGGCCGGTCTGCACGAAGCCGATGCCGCGGCGGTGGACCGCGACCCGGGCTGGGTCCGCGCCGAGTCCGGCCTGCTCGAAGGTGTCAACGAGATCGGTTCGGGCACTGTGGCGCAACGGCTCTGGGCCAAACCCGCCATCACCGTCATCGGTATCGACACCACCTCGATCGCGCAGGCGTCGAACACCCTGATTCCCAATGCCCGCGCCAAGGTCAGCATTCGGGTCGCCCCGGGCGGGGATGCGCGCGCACACCTCGACGCGGTGCGCCATCACCTCGAGACCCATGCGCCATGGGGTGCCAAGGTGACCGTCACACCGGGTGACATCGGTGAGCCATACGCAATCGACGTGAGCGGCCCTGTGTACGACGCGGCCCGCGCTGCCTTCCGCGAAGCCTGGGGCGTGGATGCGATCGACATGGGTATGGGCGGGTCGATTCCCGTTCATCGCCCAATTCGCCGCCACCTACCCTGAGGCCACCATCCTGGTGACCGGCGTCGAGGATCCCGGCACGCAGGCGCACAGCATCAACGAGAGCCTGCATCTGGGAGTGCTTGAGCGCGCCGCCGTCACCGAGGCACTGCTGCTGGGCATGCTCGGCACGCCAGGGGACTAGTCGAGGAAATTCTCCCGGCCGGTGGGGTAACCGCCGCCGGTGGTCGCGATGTGCACGTGGGTGAAGTGGTTGGCGTCGGGATTGCCGCTATCGCCCATCAGGTACGGCTTGCCCTCGGCGGGAATGTACATGCGCTGCCAGATGAGGTACTCGAGTCCGAAACGCCGGCCGTTCTCGGCGACGAACGCGGCGATGCGGTCACCGAGTGCCTTGCCCGCCGGCGTCTGCCAATCCGGAATCATCACGTCGATCGCCAGACCTTCGGGGTGCCACTTCATGCTGTCGGGCCGGACGCCACCGATCTCCCGGATCTGGGGGAATCGCGAGACGATGGCTCGTCTGGCCATGACCGTCTGAACCTGCAGTCCGCGCTCGGAGCCGCCAACCGGGACGGCGGCGCTTTTGAGGGAAACCTGCTGGACTTCGGTTGTCTCTGCGGGCTGCGCCGCTGCGACCGGCGCGCCGGTGACTGCGACGGAAACAGCCACAACGGCTACCAGCATGCTCAGCAGGTGCGCGCGCTGTGTCATGACCGTGATGTCGGTCCCTGGGGGTCCTTTGTTACTCCTGCGTCAGAAATGGACTCATGGGTCAGGAGGGTTTCGCCAGCCCAGTACGCCGAAAACCACGCTGACGAGCACGTACACCGCCGCGCCGATCCACAACGCTGTCGCACTCCACGTGTGTCCGAGATAGCGCGGTTCGCTCATCATCCCGGCTGCGATAGCGAAGCCGATGTTGGCGTGAACGACGCCCGCGCCGGCAAGGAAACCGCTCAGAAACTTGTAGAACTCACGGCGTTTCATCGGCCTGCGATACCGGAGGGCTGCAGCGAGGGTCGAGCCACAGGCCGCCAGGCGAGATAGCCGAGGGCGGCACTGAGCGCTGTGTACACAGCGGCCTCGATCAGTATCTTGCTGATCCCCCACGGCCGTCCTTTGAAGATAGGCACGGAGATTGTTCCCTTCGCCACCCACCGGGCATAAGCGAGGTGACCGTATGCGCCCGCCGCCGCCGCACCACAGAGGAATTTAAGGAAGTCGCGCTTCACCCGCCCAGAATCCGACGACCTGCCTCCACGGAGCTAGGGGACAACGTCACCTCAGACCGTTCCCCCCGGAGCTGGCGTTATGCCGCTGGAAACTCGTGGCCGGAACTGCCTGGTGATTTCGGAGGGAGACTGCCGACGAGATTGTTGACGAACTCCCGAGCGGTGGTGATCGCCCCCAAGGCGGCGGTGAGGGCCGCTGGCTCAGCGTGAGCCGGCATCGACAGATTGAGTAGATGCCAGGTTTGGAGAAGCCGCATTTCGGCCAGTTGGAGCGCGAACTCAGGTTCCACCATTGCCCCAATCTCCGATGCCTACGGAAAGCGACGTTCAGTCTGATCCTAGCAAATGTCAACGTCGCCGGATAATGCCCTGAAAACAGTTACTTCCCACCAACAGGGGTTCTATGGCAAAGAACGCGATGAAAAGAGACTGACGTGGGCGTTAGGAGTGGTTGTCGATGATCTTCTGGATCAATGTTGCGGCGTGCGCAGCCTTGACGTTGTACTGCGCCACCTCGATCTTGCCCTTCTCGTCGACGAGGAACGTGGAGCGGATCACGCCCTGCACCGTCTTGCCGTACATCTTCTTCTCGCCGAAGGTCCCCCACGCGGTGAGCACCGTGCGATCCGGGTCCGACAGCAGCGGGAACGTCAGCTTCTCGGCATCACGGAATTTGGCCAGCTTCTCCGGCTTGTCCGGCGAGATGCCCACCACGTCGATGCCGGCGCCGTTGAGCTCGGCAAGACTGTCCCGGAAGTCGCAGGCCTGCTTGGTGCAGCCCGGGGTGGACGCCGCGGGATAGAAGTACACGATCACCTTGCGACCTTTGAAGTCGGAGAGCTTGACGGTCTTGCCGTCCGCATCGGCCAGGCTGAACGCCGGCGCTTTGTCGCCTGCTTCCAAACGCACAGTGTCGGTCACGGTCCATCCCTTCGTCGTCTGCGCTACGGGCGCTGATCTAGGGTAAAGCGGCAGGCCGCACTCTGAGCGGGCGGTACATCGGCGGGCGGAAGCGAGGACGCAGTGGTCGACCGGGATCCCGAGCTCATCAAGCAGGACATCGCGCAGGCGCGCGACCGCTTGGCGCTCACCGTCGACTCGCTTGCCGAGCGCGCCAACCCCCAACGCCTCGCTGACGACATGAAGTCCGCCGTACTCCGGTTCATCAAGAAGCCCGCGGTGGCCGCCACCCTGGCCGGCATCGGCGCGGTCACCGTCATCGTGGTGGTGCGCAGCATCCGGCGCTGAAACGTCCGCGCAGGCAGGCGTCAGTCGCGGCGGAACCAGCCGGGCAACGACAGCCGCAGGCCCGGCGGGTTGGCTCGCATGCCCACCCGGCTACATGTGTGGCTCCGCACGGCATCGGCGCCACCGTCGGGCTGCTGCGCCCCGGGCCGATCGCTTGCCATGACGATTCCTTAACTGTGGACTGCTCTTGACGATGGTGCGCTGGACTCACAGCGAATATGGGATGAGCGTAATCCACAAGATAAGAGCATGTCAACGCCTATTAAATAGCGCGCGTCGCAATTTGCAGTTAATCAGTCACTCAGCGGGCGAAGTTTTCGCTGGCGCGAGGGTATCCGCCACCGTCGGTGGCGATGTGCACGTGGGTGTAGTGGTTGGCATCGGGGGAGCCGAGGTCGGCCATCCGGCGCGGCGCGCCCTTGGCCGGGAAGTAGGTCTGCTGCCAGATGACGTGCACCAACCCGAACTTCTCGGCATTGGCGAAGGCGAATGCCATGATCCGGTCGCCGAGCGCGCGGCCGGCCGCGGTGGCGTAGTCCGGGATGATCACATCGATGGCCAGGCCTTCGGGATGCCATCGCATGCCGTCGGGGCGGGCGCCGCCGATGTCGGTGATCTCTGGGAAGCGCGCGCTGATGGCGCGTTTCGCGAGGATGGTTCTGACCTGGAGGCCTCGCTCCGATCCCACCCCCGGGGGCAGTGCCTGGATCACCGGGGTGGTCACCACCTGCGGCTGCCAGACGGGCTGGGACTGGGCCTGCACGGCACCGCCCGCGGCGATGGCCAGCACGGCGGCGGGGACACCGAAGGCTGCGGTGATGAGGGGCACAATACGACGACGTCTACCAGGCATGATAGTGACCGTATCGTTACATTTGGGACTGCTGTTACAGGTGTTGCAGCCCGTGGGGGCCATCTACCCGCGGAGATTCCCTCACAACAACACTGGCGAAGATTCTCTGGTGCGCCGTCAGGGTTTCGAACCCCGGACCCGCTGATTAAGAGTCAGCTGCTCTACCAACTGAGCTAACGGCGCGTGCCGCCGACAATAACAGGCGCCCGGCGATCACGGGAAATCCGTCCACGCAGTGCCCTGACCTGGTAACTCGCGCAACTTCTTTGGATTCCCTTAATATTATTGGATGCGCCATCGTGGATCGGTCAGCCGTGTGCTCGCCGCCGTCGTGGCCGCGTCGATGGTGGTGGCGGGTGTCGGCGCCTGCAGTTCCAACTCCTCGACCCAGAAGGTATTGGCCGACAAGGGCATTCCGTACGGCGACCAACTGGTGCCCATCGTCACCGCCACGGTGACAGACGGTGCGGTGGGAGTGCCGGTGGATCAGCCCGTCACACTCAGCGTCGCGGGCGGCGTCCTCGGCCCGGTGTCCATGGTCGACGACGCAGGTGAGGCGGTGCCCGGACAGGTGGGTCCCGACGGCGTCACCTGGTCGACAACCGAGCCGCTGGATTACAACCAGCGCTACACGCTGACCGCCTCCGCGCTGGGCCTGGGCGGTATTACCAACAAGACACTGGCGTTCCAGTCGCACTCGCCGGCCAACCTCACCATGCCGTACCTGGCGCCCCTTGACGGGGAAGTAGTGGGTGTGGGGCAGACGATCGCGGTGCGCTTCGACGAGAACATCCCGGACCGTGTCGCCGCGCAGAAGGCGATCAAGATCACCACCTCACCGCCGGTCGAGGGTGCCTTCTACTGGGTCAGCAATCGCGAGGTGCGTTGGCGGCCAATGGATTTCTGGAATCCAGGCACCTTCGTCGACGTCGCGGTTGACACCTACGGTGTCGATCTCGGCGATGGCCTCTACGGCCAGCAGAACCGGGCCGCGAAGTTCACCATCGGTGATCGGGTGATCGCCACCGCCGACGACGACACCAAGCAGCTGACCGTCCGCCGCAACGGTGAGATCGTCAAATCCATGCCCATCTCGATGGGCAAGGACAGCACGCCTACCCCCAACGGCGTCTACATGGTCGGTGACCGTTATCGGCAGCTGATCATGGACTCGTCGACCTACGGGGTGCCATCCAACTCCCCGAACGGCTACCGCCTCGAAGTCGACTGGGCCACTCAGATGTCCTACAGCGGCGTCTACGTGCACTCCGCACCCTGGTCGGTGGGCTCCCAGGGATCGGCCAACGTCAGTCACGGCTGCCTCAACGTCAGCCCCGCCAACGCCCAGTGGTTCTTCGACAACACCAAGCGCGGCGACATCGTCGAGGTGCAGGGCACCGTCGGGTCGATACTGGCCGGCACCGAGGGCCTCGGTGACTGGAACATCCCCTGGACGGTCTGGAAGGCCGGAAACGCCACCCAGGCGCGCTGACTCCCGACGTCTTCGAATAGGCGGATCCACCCCGCTTAAGCTATTCTCAGGTTTGCTTCGCCGACGGCGAATACCGACCAGGAGACACACCAGATGCAGATCTCAGTCCGCTCGTACCTGACCGCAGGCACGGTGGCCGTAGTCGGAGCGGGCGCAATCGCGCTGGCTCCGATTGTTCCGGGTGCCAGTCCCGCAGCGATCGCGTTGCCGACGCCCGCCGTCGCGGAAGTGAGCCTGACCGCGCTGAGCCTCTCGCTCAACGACGTCCTCGGTTTGCTGCAGAACTTCGGCATCGGCGGAACCCTGCCCGACATCCTGACGGCGCTGCCGTCGCTGCTGCCGACCGACCTCATCAACGCCGTCGTCACCGAGTTCGTGACTCAGGCCGGACCGTTGGTCACCGCGGCGGCCACCGAGGTGTTCGGCTTCCTCGGCACCGCAGTCACCGGCCTGCTCACCGGACCCGACTCGATCTCGGCTCGCTTCGGCGAGGCACTGGCGGCGATTCCCACGGTGCTGGTCTCGGCAATCGGCTCACTGTCTACCGGTGACATCGCGACCGCCCTGGCCACCATCACCGCCGGACTCGCGGCGCCGGCCAACGGCATCAGCCAGGCGATCGCCGATGCCACGGCAGCCTTCCAGGAATTCGTGACCACACAGGTCAACGGACTCGTCACCGTGCTTCCCGGGGTCTTGTTCAGCGCCGTGCAAACGGTGATCGGCAACAACCTGCAGACCTTGATCGATTCGATCGGAACCGCGATCTCGGGACTGTTCGGCGGTCTGATCCCCGCGGCGGCCAGCGTTGGTGCCGCGGCGAGCGTCCCGGTCGGCAGCGGTCCTCTGCTCCGGTCGGCCGCCGTGCCTGCCGCGGCCGCGGCTCTGCCGGTGTCCGTGGCCCAAGCGGTCCAGCCCGCCGAGTCCGCCGCCTCGGCCGATCTCGACCTCACGCCTGCGCCGTCGGCCGAGCGGGAGCAGACGACGGTGAAGTCGCGGAGCCGTTCGGCTCTGGTCAAGCCGGCGGCGGCGGAGGTCTCCGATGTGACCGCTGCGATCGCGGAGCCCACTGGATCGTCCACAGCGCCCTCGGCTCCTCGGCCGGCGGGTAAGGCGGGAGCTGTGCGCTCGGCGGCGAAGGCAGCAGCCGAGTAACTCCATACCTAACAAAGACGCCCCCGGGAATCCCGGGGGCGTCTTTGCGTTGGGGTGGCTGACGGGACTCGAACCCGCGACAGCCAGGATCACAACCTGGTGCTCTACCAACTGAACTACAGCCACCATCGCCGCGCTGAGCGGCCTGTCGATACTAGCCGTTATCGGCTGCGCTGTCCGAATCGTTTCTCCGCGTTCGCCGTCCAGTTCGGCCACAGCGTCGGCGATCTCGCTGGTAGACGGTCCCGGTGGCGGGACGAACGCGGTGCGCCGGTAGTACTGGAGCTCGCGGATCGATTCCTGGATGTCGGCCAGCGCGCGGTGCGCGAGGCCCTTCTCCGGCTGGCCGTAGTAGATCCGCGGATACCAGCGCCGGCACAGCTCCTTGATCGAGCTGACGTCGATCATCCGGTAGTGCAGGAAGTCGTCGAGCTCGGGCATGTCCCGCGCGATGAAGCCGCGGTCGGTGGCGATCGAGTTGCCGGCCAGCGGCGCGGTCTTGGCCGCGTTGACGTGGGTGCGGATGTAGTCGAGCACCATCTCCTCGGCGCTGCGGCCACGTCGACGGTCGAGGCCCGCACCTCCTCGGTCAGACCGGAGCGGCTGTGCATCTGGGCGACGACCTCGACCATCCCGTCCAGCGCCTCGTCGTCGGCGTGGATCACCACGTCGATGCCCTCGCCGAGGACGTTGAGCTCGGCGTCGGTCACCAGGGCAGCGATCTCGATGAGCCGGTCGGACCGCAGGTCCAGGCCGGTCATCTCGCAGTCGATCCACACCAATTCATCACGCACAGCGCTCAACAGTATTCCCTCCCCGACGCAGCAGTCGTCTACCCATCCGGTCGCCGCAGGCTCGCACGGCAAGGATCGAGCCGCCATGACGAGCGAATCGACAGCGACCCCCGCCCAGCAGATCGCCGCCGGCTACGCCACCGACCGGGCAGGCGCTCGAACTCGGCTCGGTCGTCGTCGACGGTGCGGTGGATCCCGCAGCGCAGGTCCGCATTCCGCTGGCCATGATGAACCGGCACGGCCTGGTCGCCGGCGCCACCGGTACCGGCAAGACCAAGACCGCTGCAGGTGATCGCCGAGCAGCTGTCCGCGGCGGGCGTGCCGGTGGTGATGGCCGACGTCAAGGGCGACCTGTCCGGGCTGTCGCGGCCGGGGGAGGCCGGCGACAAGATCACCCAGCGCGCCACGGACACCGGCGACGACAGTGGACGCCGACGCCGTTCCCGGTCGAGTTCCTGTCGCTGGGCACCGGCGGCATCGGGGTGCCGGTGCGGGCGACGCATCACCAGCTTCGGGCCGATCCTGCTGTCGAAGGTGTTGGGGCTCAACGCAGACTCAGGAGTCCACGCTCGGTCTGATCTTCCACTGGGCCGACCAGCAGGGCCTGCCGCTGCTGGACCTGAAGGATCTGCGTTCGGTCATCAGTTCCTGACCAGCGACGAGGGCAAGGCCGAGCTCAAGACCCTCGGCGCGGTGTCGCGACCAGACGGCGGGCGTCATCCTGCGGGCGCTGGTCAACCTGGAGGCCGAGGGCGGCGACACGTTCTTCGGCGAGCCCGAGCTCGAGCCCGCGGACCTGATGCGCGTCGACGCGCAGGGCCGCGGCGTCATCACGCTGCTCGAGCTGGGCGACCAGGCCGCCCGGCCGGTGATGTTCTCGACGTTCCTGATGTGGGTGCTGGCCGATCTGTTCACCGACGCTGCCCGAGGTCGGTGACGTCGACAAGCCGAAGCTGGTGTTCTTCTTCGACGAGGCGCACCTGCTGTTCACCGACGCGTCCAAGGCGTTCCTGCGAGCAGGTCGAGCAGACCGTCAAGCTGATCCGCTCCAAGGGCGTCGGCGTGTTCTTCTGCACGCAGCTGCCCACCGACGTGCCCAACGACGTGCTGTCCCAGCTCGGTGCCCGCATCCAGCACGCGCTGCGCGCGTTCACCCCCGACGATCAGAAGGCGCTGACCAAGACGGTGCGCACCTACCCGAAGACCGACGTCTACGACCTGGAGACGGCGATCTGACCTCGCTGGGCATCGGCGAGGCGATCGTGACGGTGCTGTCGGAGCAGGGCGCGCCGACGCCGGTGGCGTGGACCCGGATGCGGGCCCCGCGGTCGCTGATGGACACCATCGGCCCGGACGCCATCAAGGCGGCCGCGCAGGCCAGCCCGCTGCAGGCCAAGTACGGCCAGACCGTCGACCGCGAATCGGCCTACGAGAGGCTGGCGGCGCAAGCTGGCGCCCCGCCGAGCCCGGACGCGCGGCGATCGCGATCTGCCGCCGATCCTGCCCACCGGTATCGACCTGCCGCCGATGCCGGCGCCGGTCGCAGAAGGCCGAGCCCGGCATGCTCGACAAGATGATGGACAGCCCGGCGTTCAAGAGCGCGATGCGCTCGGCGGGCACGGTGATCGGCCGCGAGATCACCCGCAGCATCTTCGGCACCGGCCGCCGCGCGCCGCGACGACCAGCAGCGGATCGAGCGCGGCCTCAGTCCGCCGCGGCGCTAGTCGCCGCCGAGCTTCTTGTAGACCGCGCCGACGATCGGCGTGACGATCGCCCGCGGCGCGTAGCCGCTGGCCACCGACATCGCCTTCGACGTCACGCCGGGCACGACCCGCATCTTGTTGCGCTCCAAGCCATCCAGCGACAGCTTGCGCGGTGTACTCGGTGGAGATCCACAGGAAGTCCGGGATCAGCCTGCTCCACCAGCGACTGCTCGTGCCGGGTCGGGCAGCTCGGTCGCGCACCGGGCCCGGGCGCCAGCAGCGTGACGTGCACGCCCGCCGTCTTGAGCTCACCGCGCAGCGACTCGCTGAAGGTGTTGACGAACGCCTTGGTCGCCGCGTAGGTCGCGTTGTTCGGGATCGGCGAGTTGCCTGCCGCCGAACCGGAGATCAGGATGCCGCCGGCCTTGCGCGCCACCATGCCGGGCAGCACGGCGAGCACCAGGTCGTGCACGCCAAGGACATTGAGCTGAACCTGAGCCTTCTCGCCGGCCGGGTCGAGCTTGGCCACCGGTCCGAACGTCGCGGTGCCCGCGTTGGCGCACAGGATCGAGATGTTGCGCTCGGCCAGCTCGTCGGCACAGCCCGCGCGCGGCCGCCGGGTCGGCGAGGTCGACGGCGCGCACCTCGACGGTCGACGCCGTAGCGCTCGGTGAGCCGCGCGGCCAGCGTCGGTCAGCACCTCCTCGCGGCGGGCGGTGATGATCAGGCTGGTGGCCGCGGGCGGCGAGTTCGATGGCCAGCGCCTCACCGATGCTCTGGGAGGCACCGGTGACGACGGCGCGGGCGTCCGGGCAGGGTGCGGGTACTGGCATGGGCCGTGGACTATATCGTGGGCGACATGAGCGGCCCCGGCGGCGCCCGAGCAGCCGCCCCGCGGTCGCAGGTCCTGGCCTGGGCGCTGTGGGACTGCGGCGCCACCGGCATGAACGCCATCGTCGTGACCTTCGTCTTCTCGGTCTACCTGACCAGCACGGTCGGCGACGACCTGCCCGGGGACACGACGCCGGCCAGCTGGCTGGGCCGGGCGCTGACCGTCGCCGGCGTCATCGTCGCGCTGCTCGCACCGCTGACCGGCGTCTGGGTCGACGCGCCGCGCCGCCGCCGGCGCGGCGCTGACGCTGCTGACCGGCGCTGGTGGTGCTGCTGACCGCCGCGATGAGCCTGATCCGCGACGACGCCGGCTATCTGTTGCGCCGGGCTTGGTGCTGCTCGGCGCTCACCGCGGCGTGCAGCGACCTGGCGAGCGTGCCCGTACAACGCGATGCTGCGGCAGCTGACGACGCCGGAGACCTCCGGGCGGATCTCCGGATTCGGTTGGGCCGCAGGCTACGTCGGCAGCGTCGTGCTGCTGCTGATCGATCTACGTCGGATTCATCGCCGGCGACGGCCCGACCGCGGGCTGCTGGGCGTCGCCGGTCGACGACGGCCAGAACGTCCGCGCGGCGATGCTCGCTGGCGGCCGGCTGGTTCGTGCTGTTCGCGCTGCCGCTGCTGCTGACGGCCCCGCCGACACCGGCACGCGAGCCGCCGACCCGCGCCGTCGGCCTGCTCGGCGCCTACCGACAGCTGTGGGCGGACCTGCGCGCCGAGTGGCGACGTGACCGCAACTTCGTCTACTACCTGATCGCCAGCGCGGTCTTCCGGGACGGGCTGGCCGGGCGTGTTCGCCTTCGGCGCGGTGCTCGGCGTCAGCGTCTACGGGATGTCGCCGGCCGACGTGCTGCTCTTCGGGGTCGTGCGCCAGCGACGGTGGCCGCGGTCGGCGCGGTGCTCGGCGGGCCGGCTCGATGACCGCGTCGGCTCCAAGCCGGTGATCGTCGGCTCGCTGGCGGCGATGATCGTCGTCGGGCTGACCCTGATGGCGTTGTCCGGCGCCGCTCGCGTTCTGGGTCTGCGGGCTGCTGCTGTGCCTGTTCGTCGGGCCGACCCAGTCGGCGGCGCGCACGCTGCTGCTGCGGATGACCGGCCGAGGGCAAGGAAGGCGTGGCGTTCGGTCTCTACACGACGACCGGCCGGGCGGCGGCGTTCCTCGCGCCGTGGCTGTTCTTCATGTTCGTCGACGTCTTCGACGCCGACCGGGCGGGCATGGCCGGACTCTGCGCTGGTGCTGGCCGCCGGCCTGGTCGGGATGCTGCGGTGCGGGTGCCCGCGCGTGGCCGCGCCTAGCCGATGCCGGTGCAGATCGTCAGGCCCGCGCCCGGTGCGCTGACGCACCTGGACACCGTTGACCGTCACGCAGCAGGTGACGTCGCGGCCCGACGTTGACGACGCCACGCTCGCCGAGTCCTTCGGCCGGCGAGGCCAGCGTCGACCTCCTTGCTCCACGGCAGCATCACGTTGAACTCGGTCTGCAGCACACCGCCGGTGTCGACGTAGGTGATGTTGATCGCGCGGCCCTCGCCGGTGACGTTGTAGACCACGGTCTCCGGGGGGCCGGTGGGGACCGTGGGATCGCTGGTGGGGACGGTGGGAGCCGGGACCGGCCGGGCCGTCGCCGTGGGCAGCGGCAGCGTCGTCGGTGCGCAGGGTCAGCCGCGGGGGGATGGGCGAATCGTTCTGCGCGGTGGGCGGGGCGACGATCGTCGAATCCTGTGACGACATGCTCACGATCACCAGGACCGCCACCAAAGCGGTGACCAGCAGCACAGCGGCCCCCGCGGCGATCCACAGCCAGCGCGTCGACTTCGGCGGCGGCGGGGGAGGCGGGGGACCGGGCGGATAGCCCATGCCGGGCTGCCAGTACGGCGGCATCTGCTCGGTCGGCTGGGTCGGCGGCTGAGTCACTGGCGCGCCCTGCCCGTAGTACCCCGGAGACCAGTACTGGCCCGAGTACGCCGGGTCGGTGTTGGGGGGATACCCGCCGGACTCCTGCGTCGGATCCGACCCGGGACGGGGTTCGCTCATACCGACCTCACGATCAGCCAGGCTACCTGCGCCGCGGCGCCGGTGCCCCGCAAGGCGGCGCGTTTAGGAAACTTTCGTGCGGGTAAACCCACCTTCGCCAGGAGTTCTTCACCGGCGAGGGAGGGAGAGGGTCATGCGCGGCATCGTTGGCCTGATCGTGGTGGTGTGGTTGCTGATCGGCGTGCTCGCGACGTGGCAGCGCGGCTACTTCTCCAACACCACTGACAACTGCGCCTCGGCGGGGACCATCGCCCTGACCGTCGTCGCGGGCCCGCTGAACTACGCCGGTGCCAATCCCAAGGTCACCGACTGCCAACTTCCCCAACCGAGTCAGTAACAAGGCAGAAACAGCGATGATCGTGCTCGGAGCAATCCTGCTCATTCTGGGATTCGTCCTGAAGGTTCAGATTCTGTGGACCATCGGCGTGATCCTGCTTGGTCATCGGCGCGGTGCTGTGGATCCTCGGGTCCGTCGGCCGCCCGGTCGGAGGCCGGCGCTACTGGTACTAACGTCCGTCGACACCTAGGGCGGCTGCGGTCATCGCCCGCAGCACCTCGCGTGAGTGTTGCGCCGAGCGCGCCGCCGCTGTCTTGAGGCTGTGCGGGGTGGAGTTGAGCAACCCGAACGCGGCATGCGCCATCACGCGCGCGTCGTCCTCCCGCAGACCCGGGTCCAGCTCGCGAAGCACCCCCACCCAGGTCTCGACATAGCGGCGCTGGGCGCGACGGACCTGTCGCTGTGCGGTCGCCGGGAGGCTGGACAGATCGCGGTCCTGGATGCGGATCAGATCCGACTCGCCGAGGGCGAAGTCGAGGTGGAAGTCGATCAGCCGATCCAGTGCGGCGCTGGCATCCGGCGCCTCGACCAACACGGCCTGCGCGCCGTCCAGCAGGCGGGTACTGATCCCCACCAGGAGTTCGACCAGCAGGGATTCCTTGCTGGGGAAGTGCCGGTAGATGGCCGGTCCGCTGACACCGGCCGCCGCACCGATGTCCTCCAACCGGACCGCCAGGATACCCGCGTTCGGCCATCAGCGCTTCGGCCGCAGTGAGCAGCTGCGAGCGCCGGTCGGACTTAGCCCTGCTGCGGTACGCTGGTCATCGGCCGTGTGGACCTTTCGGTTAATCTCCACTAACCTAACACGAGTTAATCGCCATTAACCGAAAGTAGTTGCCCTCCGCCATGACAGCACCCGCGGCCAACCGCCAGGCGCACCTGGAACTTGTGGCGCAACTGCGCGACAAGCTCGCCGCCGCCGCACTCGGCGGCCCGCAGCGCGCGCGGGAGCGCCACGTCGAGCGCGGCAAGCTGCTGCCCCGCGACCGGGTGGACGGTCTGCTCGATCCCGGCAGCCCGTTGCTGGAGATCGCCCCACTGGCCGCCGACGGCATGTACGACGACGACTGCCCCGCAGCAGGACTCATCACCGGGATCGGCCGGGTCTCAGGGCGGGAATGCATGATCGTCGCCAACGATGCGACGGTCAAAGGCGGCACCTACTACCCGATCACGGTGAAGAAGCACCTGCGCGCCCAGGAGATCGCCGCGCAGAACCGGCTGCCCTGCATCTATCTCGTCGACTCCGGCGGCGCGTTCCTGCCGCGTCAGGACGAGGTCTTCCCGGATCGCGATCACTTCGGCCGGATCTTCTACAACCAGGCCAGCCTCAGCGCGGCGGGCATCCCGCAGATCGCAGCGGTGATGGGTTCCTGCACCGCCGGCGGCGCCTACGTGCCCGCGATGAGCGACGAGACCGTCATCGTCGCGCAACCAGGGCACCATCTTCCTGGGCGGGCCGCCGCTGGTGAAGGCCGCGACCGGCGAGGTGGTCACCGCTGAGGAACTGGGCGGCGGCGATCTGCACGCCAAGACCTCCGGCGTCACCGACCACCTGGCCCGCGACGACCGCGACGCGTTGCGGATCGTCCGCACCATCGTGGCCACGCTCGGGCCCGGGCAGCCGGCACCTTGGGACGTGGTGCCCGCTGTCGATCCCGATCGCCGACCAGAGCGACCTCTACGACGTCGTCCCGGTGGATCTGCGGACTCCCTACGACGTGCACGAGGTGATCACCCGCATCGTCGACGGCGGCGAGTTCGCCGAGTTCAAGGCCGACTACGGCACCACACTGGTCACCGGGTTCGCCCGCATCCACGGCCACCCGGTCGGCATCGTCGCCAACAACGGCGTGCTGTTCGGCGAATCCGCGCTCAAGGGAGCACATTTCATCGAGCTGTGCGACAAGCGCACCATCCCACTGCTGTTCCTGCAGAACATCACCGGCTTCATGGTCGGCCGCGACTACGAGGCCGGCGGTATCGCCAAGCACGGCGCCAAGATGGTCACCGCGGTCGCCTGCGCGCGGGTGCCGAAGCTGACGGTCGTCATCGGCGGCTCCTACGGCGCCGGCAACTACTCGATGTGCGGCCGCGCGTACTCGCCGCGCTTCCTGTGGATGTGGCCCAACGCCCGGATCTCGGTGATGGGCGGCGAGCAGGCGGCGTCGGTGCTGGCCACGGTGCGCGGGGACATGACGCCGGAACAGGCCGAGGAATTCAAGGCGCCGATCCGCGCCCAGTACGAATCGCAGGGCAATCCCTACTACTCGACCGCGCGACTCTGGGATGACGGCGTCATCGATCCGGCCGACACCAGAACAGTTCTCGGGCTTGCGCTGTCGGTCTGCGGCAACGCTCCGCTCGAACCGGTCTCCTACGGCGTCTTCCGGATGTGAGCATGAATCAGCCGCTGTTCACCACCGTCCTGGTCGCCAACCGCGGCGAGATCGCCGTGCGGGTCATCCGCACCCTGCGCGCCATGGGAATCCGCTCGGTCGCCGTCTACAGCGACGCCGACGCCGATGCCCGCCACGTCGCCGAGGCCGACGTCGCGGTGCGGATCGGGCCGCCGCCCGCGCGGCAGAGCTACCTCGACATCGAGGCGGTGGTGGCCGCCGCGGTGCGGACCGGCGCGCAGGCCGTCCACCCCGGCTACGGATTCCTCTCCGAGAACGCGCGACTTCGCCGCCGCACTGGAGGCCGCCGGTGTGATCGTTCATCGGGCCGCCGGCGGGGTCGCGATCCAGACGATGGGCGACAAGATCGCCGCCAAGGCAGCGGTGTCGGCGTTCGGGGTGCCGGTGGTTCCCGGTATCGCCGAGCCCGGACTCACCGACGCCGATCTGATCGCCGCGGCCGCCGACATCGGCTTCCCCGTGCTGGTCAAGCCGTCCGCCGGTGGCGGCGGCAAGGGCATGCGCGGGTCGAGCGACGCCGCCGACCTGCCTGCCGCGCTGGCCGCGGCCCGCCGCGAGGCCGCGGCGGCCTTCGGCGACGACACGCTGTTCCTGGAGCGGTTCGTGCTGCGCCCCCGGCACATCGAGGTCCAGGTGCTCGCCGACGCCCACGGCACCGTGCTGCACCTCGGCGAGCGCGAGTGCAGCCTGCAGCGCCGCCACCAGAAGGTCATCGAGGAGGCGCCGTCGCCGCTGCTCGACGCGGCCACCCGCGCGCGGATCGGCGCCGCCGCCTGCGACACCGCGCGGAGCGTCGACTACGTCGGCGCGGGCACCGTCGAGTTCATCGTGTCCGCCGACCGGCCCGACGAGTTCTTCTTCATGGAGATGAACACCCGCCTGCAGGTCGAACATCCGGTCACCGAGATGGTCACCGGGTGTCGACCTCGTCGAGTGGCAGGTCCGCATCGCCGCGGGGCGAGACCGCTGCCCATCGCCAGGACGACATCCCGCTGCGCGGCCACGCCATCGAGGCCCGCGTCTACGCCGAGGATCCCGGCCGCGGCTTCCTGCCGACCGGCGGGCCGGTGCTCGGCGTTGACCGAGCCGTCCGGACCGGACGTCCGCGTCGACTCCGGCCTCTCGGCGGGGATGACGGTCGGCAGCGACTACGACCCGATGCTGTCCAAGGTGATCGCCCACGGCGCAGGACCGCGCCGACGGCGTTGCGCGCGCCTGGACCGGCGCGCTCGCCGACACCGCGGTGCTCGGCGTCGGCACCAACATCGACTTCCTGCGGTTCCTGCTCGCCGACGACGACGTGGCGGCGGGCCGGCTCGACACCGGCCTGCTCGACCGGGCTGGACGTTCACCGCTGCACCGTCGCCGACGACGACGTCCTCATCGCCGCGGCCGCCTACCGATGGCTGCGAGCTGTGGGCCGACGCCGGCCGGCCGACCTGTGGGACGGTGCCGTCGGGCTGGCGCGCTGGGCGACCACGCGCCGACCAGCATCCGGCTGCGCTGCGGCGAACGCACCGACCACGTCCACATCACCGGCGACCCCGCAGCGCGCCGACGGCGCAGGGTCGAGGACGGTCGAACGCCGTTCCCTGGCAGCCTCAGTCGACGGTGACGCGCTGTCGGTGACCCTCGACGGGCTCCGGCGCCGCCTACACCGTCGCTCACGACCGGCCATCAGATCTGGCTCGCCGGCGGGGGCCCGCACGGTGATGATCGAGGAGCTTCGCGAAGCCCCGGTGCGCGCCGACGACGACCACAGCGGCGACGCCGAACTGATCAGCCCCATGCCGGGTTCGGTCGTCGCCGTCGACGTCGCCGACGGCGCAGACCGTCGACGGCCGGGCACGGTCGTGGTCACCGTCGAGGCGATGAAGATGGAGCACTCGCTGACCGCGCCGGTCGACGGCGTCGTCGAACTTCTCGTCGCCGTCGGCGACCAGGTCAAGGTGGGCCAGCCGCTGGCCCGGTCATCAGCCGCTACAGAAGAGAAAGCAATCATGCCGATGAGTCGACTTCCTGTCCACCGGAACGCTTCCCGACGAGTACGAGCAGCTCGCCAAGACCGTGCGCGACTTCGCCCGCGCGGTGGTCGCCCCGGTCGCCGCCAAGCACGACGCCGAGCACTCGCTTCCCGTACGAGGTCGTCGCGGGGATGGCCGACATGGGCCTGTTCGGCCTGCCGTTCCCCGAGGAGTACGGCGGCATGGGCGGCGACTACTTCGCGCTGTGCCTGGCGCTCGAGGAACTCGGCAAGGTCGACCAGAGCGTGGCGATCACCCTGGAGGCCGGGGTGTCGCTCGGCGCGATGCCGATCTACCGCTTCGGCAACGACGCGCAGAAGCAGGAGTGGCTGCCGCTGCTGACCAGCGGTACGGCGCTCGGCGCGCTTCGGCCTCACCGAGGCCGGCGGCGGCACCGACGCCGGCGCCACCAAGACCACCGCCACGCTCGACGGCGGCGACTGGGTGATCAACGGCACCAAGCAGTTCATCACCAACTCCGGCACCGACATCACCAAGCTGGTCACCGTCACCGCGGTCACCGGGGAACCGACGGCGGACGGCAGGAGATCTCCTCGATCCTGGTGCCGGTACCCACCCCCGGCTTCACCGCCGAACCGGCCTACGACAAGGTCGGCTGGAACGCCTCGGACACCCACCCGCTGACCTTCGACGACGTCCGCGTGCCCGCAGGAGAACCTGCTCGGCGAGCGGGGCCGCGGCTACGCCAACTTCCTGCGCATCCTCGACGAGGGCCGCATCGCGATCGCCGCGCTGGCCGTCGGTGCCGCGCAGGGCTGCGTCGACGAGATGCGTCAAGTACGCCAAGGAACGGAGCGCGTTCGGCGCAGCCGATCGGCACGCTACCAGGCCATCGAGTTCAAGATCGCCCGGATGGAGGCCCGCGCCCACGCGGCCCGCACCGCCTACTACGACGCCGCCGCGCTGATGCTGGCCGGCAAGCCGTTCAAGAAGGAGGCGGCGATCGCCAAGCTGGTCGGCCAGCGAGGCCGCGATGGACAACGCGCGCGACGCCACCCAGATCTTCGGCGGCTACGGCTTCATGAACGAGTACCCCGTCGCGCGGCACTACCGCGACAGCAAGATCCTCGAAATCGGCGAGGGCACAACCGAAGTGCAGCTGATGCTGATCGCCCGGGAGATCGGTCTGAGCTAGGTCCTCACGCCTGCGGGTAGGGCGCCCAGCGGAGGTTGTAGCCCAGTTGGCGCTGCGCTATCTGTTCGGCGCGTTCTGCCGGGGTGACGTAGACGGTGGTGTCGGGGAGAACCGATCCCAAGTCGGTCAAGGCCACGACCTCGGTGTTCACCGTCGGGACCGCCTCTGACGCAGGATCGAAGTCTTGGAACCGCATCGAGATGGTGCCCTGATTGAGTCCGTCGGTCGCCACCCAGTTCGCCACGCCGGGATCAGTGGGGGAGATGACGAAGGTGTAGGTGCCGTCCGGATTGGGGATCGACTGTCCTTTATTCAGGGTCGACGGGGTGTCCCAGTAGTTGCCGGTAATAGTCCAGAGATCCGTGACCGGCAGGTTGAAGTAGCGCGCGTTGCCCGGGTCGACGGTGATCACCAAGGCCTGGTCGTCGGTAAGCGAGAAGTACCCCGCGCTCTGCAACTGGCTCGACAGGAACTCCGCGTTGCGGTCAGGCTGGGACATCGTGTTGGGTTGGCGCAGTTGGCCGGTCGACGGATCGGTGGTCGCCACGCCCATGTATCGGTTCTCGCCGCTGATCCCCAGCAGCAGCATGATGATGGCGGTTTCGATCGCCTGCACCGGCCGGACGGTCGGCAACGGCGGGATCAGGGAGACCAGCGAGGTCAGCAGCGGATCGCCGGCGATCAGCGGACCGATACCCGGGATTGCAAAGCCGCCGATCTGGGCGAACAGGCTCGGCGGCGGCCCGCTGACGCGCAGTACCGACAGGGTCATCGGCGGCTGGGAGTTCCAGTCCGTCAACGTGTTCCGCGTGGTGATCAGCGTGGTGCCGGGCACCAGTTGCAGATGGTTGGTCTGGCCGGGCGCCGCGGGCGCCGAACTGGCGGTGATGGCGAACGACCCGTCGGGGTTGATCACCATGTCGCGGCCGTTGAGGTTGTCCGCCGTGATGCCGCTGAGCCCGGTGAGCACGCTGAAATTGGTGTCGGCCGGTAGGTCCTTGCCTGCGGAGAGGTCGAAGCGGCCGGAGATGACGTACGACGAGGCGCTGTTGACGCCGATGAAGCGGTAGATGGTGTCGGGGTTGTCGTACCAGATCCGTGACCCCGCGAAGTCCTGCAGATACCAGTCGTGCGGCGGGGCGACCTGCTGGATCACGACGGGGTTCATCGAGTCCAGCAGTTGAACCGCCAGGGCGGCCTGCGTGGCGTACTCGATGACGGCCTGGTCGAGGCGGGCGAGGTTCTCCGCGTCAGGACCGCCGATCAGCGGGTAGTTGCGCTGCGCGGCGAGCAGCCAGCCGGCCTTGAGGATCTGCGCGGCCACCTGGTTTAGTGGCGATTCCCGCAGCGAGGTGGCCAGGCTTTCGGCGCGGAGTTGGTCACTGTTGCCCAGCACACTGATCGGTATTGGTACGTCGGTCGGGTTCTGCAGGACGGTCACACCGGTGGTGGCTGTGTGACCGCCGTTGGGCGCAAACAGTGTTGCCAGGCCGTGCCAGTGTTGAACATTGCCCGGCCGGTCATCGGCTTGGACGGTGAAGGTGTCGGTGCCGCCCAAGGCCGCGAACTGCGGGTCGGGGGTGTAGGTGAATGTGCCATCGGCGGCGATATCGACCGAACCCTTGGCGGGCGCCCCAGGAACCGAGTAGCTCAGCGGAAATCCGTTGGCCTGGTTGGCATTCAGTGTTCCGGAAATGGTCCCGCCGGCCGACTGGACGTTCTGCGCCGCGTTGTAGGCGAGGGTGGGCCGTCGGGCGAAGAGGGTGGATCCGACGGTTTGCGCCTGGGCGTTCTGAGCGGTCAGTTGCTTGGTGGTCTTGGCTGGCGGGACTGCGCGCACGCGCGAGGGTGCAGCCTTGGCGGCCCGCGGTCCCGCACTGGCCACCGACGCCGACGACCGGTCCGTGCCGGTCAGGCCGGTGTCGGTGTCAGCGCTCGCGGTGGCGATGCCGCCGGCGATCACCACGCCTGCGCCTAAGGCGAATGCGAGTGCTCCGACGCGGCCAACGGACAGGGTTGTGGTGTGTGTCACAAGCTGACTGTAGGTGTCATCCGACTGGCGTATCACGGGTTTTGTCAGAGGTCGCCATTAGTATCGAAAGTATGTTCGATTCATTGATCGATGTCGATCCGGACGCGGGGGAGTCTGCTCTGGTAGAGGGCATCGCCGCTCTGGAGCGGCTCAAGGCCGCGGCCGCTGCGCGGCAGGCACGCCTCGCCGTCGCCCTCGACACCGCCCGGCGTGCCGCCGAGGCGGACAGGGGAGTGCCCGCCGTTCGGCGGGGCCGCGGGGTTGCCGCCGAAGTGGCGCTGGCGCGACGAGATTCGCCGGCGCGCGGCGGTCGCCATCTCGGGTTCGCCAAGGCGTTGGTCCACGAGATGCCTCACACCCTGGCCGCTCTCGAGGCCGGCGCACTGTCCGAGTGGCGGGCCACCATCGTTGTCCGCGAGTCGGCCTGCCTTGATATCGCGGACCGGGGTCGCCTTGATGCCGAGCTGTGTTCGGACACGAAGAAACTCGACGGCGTGGGCGACGCCGCGCTGGCGGCCGTCGCCAAGGCGATCGCCTACCGGCTTGACCCGCATGCCGTGGTCGACCGCGCCTCCCGGGCAACGCACGACCGCACGGTCACCATCCGGCCCGCGCCCGACACCATGACCTACCTGACCGCACTGCTGCCGGTGGCCCAAGGGGTGTCGGTCTACGCGGCCCTCAAACGAGAGGCGGATGCCTGCGGTGACGGGCGTTCGCGCGGGCAGGTGATGGCGGACACCTTGGTCGAACGGGTCACCGGCCGGCCCGCGACACAACCCGTTCCGGTCGCCGTGAATCTGGTTCTCTCCGACCAGGCTCTGCTTGGGGTGGAGAACGCGCCGGCGGTCATCGCCGGCTACGGCACGGTTCCCTCGGCGCTGGCGCAGCGGCTCATCTCCTGCGCGGTCGCCGACGGCGCATCCTGGGCGACCCTTCGCCGGCTGTACGCCAGTCCCGCCTCCGGCGCCTTGGTGGCGATGGAGTCGCGCGCGCGGTTGTTCCCGAAGGGCCTGGCGGACTTCATCGGATTGCGCGACCAACGCTGCCGCACGCCCTACTGCGACGCGCCGATCCGGCACCGCGATCACGCCAACCCGCATCGCCGGGGCGGTCCGACCGCGGCGGTCAACGGTCTGGGGATGTGCGAGTGCTGCAACTACACCAAGGATGGGGACGGCTGGGATGTCCACGCCGGCCAAGGCCCGGACACCAGACATACCGCGCAATTCCGCACACCGACCGGATCGCACCACCACTCCACCGCGCCACCTGCGCCGGGTACGCCGTCTCGGCCGATGACGGAGATCGAAGTGTGGCTCAACAACAAGCTGTTGCCGGTCGCCGGATAGCTACCGGCGCTGGGCGGCGGCCAATCGCGCCTTGAATTCGGGGGATTCGATCGAGGCTGCCTGCGGTCCGAGTTCGATGTCCTTGGCGGCCACGTGGTGCTCGGTGTCGATGAACCCGGGAATCGCGGTGGCCCGCATCGAGGCTTTGGTGGCCAGCACCACTTCGCGGGGCGCGGCGGCTGGCCCGGCCGCCATTTCCAGCGCGGCCGCCACCGGATCCTCGGACACCTGCAGGGCAAGCCCGTGGCGCACGGCCGACTCGGCGTCAAAGCTCATCCCGAACAGCAGGGCCGCCCGGGCCACCTGTGGACCGACCGCGCGCTGCAGCATCCAGGTGGCTCCGCCGCCGGGGTGGATGCCCAGTTTCTGGAAGCGCGGATCGAACAACGCCCGCGGTCCTGCGATACGGACGTCGGCGGCCAAAGCCAGATTGAGACCCGCGCCGACAGCCGCCCCGTTGACCGCGGCGATCGTCGGCAGGCTGCAGCGCCCCACCGCCATGAAACCGGCATAGATGCGTTCGAGGCCTTCGCGCGCTGCGGCGCCGAGCGCTGAGAGATCCGCCCCCGCGCAGAACGCCTTCCCGGCGCCGGTGATCACCACGGCATGCACGCCGGTGTCCGATTCGGCCCGCTGCACGGCGTCGACCAACTGATCCGACATGGCATTGGTGACGGCGTTGCGGCGGTCGGGATCGTTGACGGTGATGACAGCGACACGGTCGCTCACGCGGTAGAGAACCAGATCAGTCACGGGACGTGAGGCTACGCCCCTCGCCCTCGCAGGCCCCGTGAACTACTGCGATGCCGTCAAGTCCGCGGTGAACAGTTGCTGCTCCACCGCGTCGGCATCGAGGTTGGTTGCCACGATCTGTCTGGTGGACAGATCGACCAGCGAGTACGGCCCATATTGCTCGTAAGCAGGTGATGCCTGCTTGTACTTGACCAGTCGCAGACCCTTGCGATACGCGCGATAGCGCCATTGAGACTCTGAGTGCATTCGGCGGCCCCCCTGCCTAAATTTACCCTCGCGGCAATCTAGATTTGGAGAGTACTAAATCCGGCCCTGCCAGGTCACGGGCTCACGAGAACTTCATCCGAAGAGCCGACAAGGTCGCCCAACCCGATCAGTCCGTCTTCCACGGCCAGGACAAACAGCGCCGACTTGGTGGAAGCCGGCCTACCGGTCTGCGCGTACTTCACCCGGATGCGCTGCAGATGGGTGCGGACCGTGGCGGGGGCGATGTGCAGCAACCGCCCCACCTCGTCCTTGCTTTCAGTGCGAAGCCACGCCATCAGCACCTCTCGTTCCCGCTCCGACAAGGTGACCCGGCCGACAGCATTGCGCCGGTGCAGGGCGGCGGCCATCGCCGGTCCGATGTAGGGCTCGTTGTCGCAGGCGCGGCGTACGGCTTCCAGCAGGTGGTCCCTGCCCTCGGACTTGGTGAGATAGGACCTGGCGCCGGCGTCCAGGCTCCTCAGGATCACCTCCGGGGACGCCAGGCGGGAGAAGACCACCACGTTGGAACCCGATGCGCACACCACGCGCAGGCAGTCCAGGTCGGGTGCGTGCCCGTTCTCCTGGATCTCGGTGACGATCGCATCGACGCCGCCGGCACTGGGAATCCAGTCGAGGAACTCGCGGTGATTAGCGAAACCGCTCACCTTCGCAACGGGGGAGTGGTCGGCCAGCCAGGTGTGGATACCTGTTCGCACCACGTCATGCTCGTCGACGACCGCGACGTGAATTTCCCCCATGATCCCCCGACCTTTCGCCGGTAATGCTCCGGCATGTCAGGCGATCTTCGCAACGTTTCGGCAGAGTTGACTACACCGGTTAAGCAGGCAGGATGCCGGCGGGGGTGCCCCAGTGTTCCGGCGGGAACTTGTAAAGCCAGTCGAGTTGGGTGCGGTCGGGGTTGGGTTCGTACCAGCCCTTGCCGTTGTAGATGTTTGCCACCGAATTGAAGTACTCGTCGAACATGTCGGCCACCCGCTCCAGCGAGAAATTGCGTTCGGCCCAGGTTCGGCAGTTGATCGGCTCGATATTGCCGATGTTCTTGGCCGCCCAGACGAACTGCTCGAAGGTCCGGCACCGGTAGCCGGTGACCCCGTGGATGTTGTACTCGGAGAAGGCGCCCCAGTCGGTGCTGATCACCGGGGTGCCGGACAGCATCGACTCGATCTGCACCCCGCAGAACGGTTCCAGGAAGATCGACGGCGCCAGCACCGCCTTGGCCCGGGAGAACAGCCGCCGGCGTTCCTCGGGGCCGACGGTGCCGAGCATGGTGGCGAACTCGGCCGGATCGGTGTCGATCTCGCTGCCGGTCAACTCACCCGGGCCGGCGATCATCAGTTTCGCCCCGACCTCGCGAGCCACCTGCAGGGCGATGTGGATTCCCTTGCCGGAGTTCACCCGCCCGAGGAACAGGAAGTAATCGTCCTTCTCCTCGGAGTAGTCGAAGTCGGCGAGGTCGAAGTAGTTCGGGATGACGGCGTCGTACCACATGTCATTGGTGCCGCTGGCGATGTTGTCCATGCCCCGGTACGCGTGCAGCGTCGAGTACGACTCGAACACCCGGAACTTCGCGAAGCCGCCGTGGGGATAACCGATGCCGGGCTCGACCACGATCATGTCGCTGTGCGCGTCGGCGATCGGCTTGTGGTTGGCGCCGAATGTGCAGAGCAGGAAGTCGCCCGGCTGCTTGCGCCGATGCAACTCCGCGATCGTGTTGGCATAGAAGTTGCGGTAGGCCTGGTCGTCGAGGCGGTACTGGGGCCAGCCCTGGGTTCGCCAGTCGTGGCCGGGGTAGCTCTTCTCCAGATCCTCGTTCGTGGTGACGGCGACGTTCTCGTCGCACTCGACGTTCGAGTCCTCGTGGCCGTAATGGATCACCGTGTGCCCGCGGGACTTGAGCATCTTGCTCATCTTGACGACCTTCTGAGTGAAGGCGCACGACGAATACTCAGGTGTGGTGATCGCATGCGGCACAGCAAGCATGTGAAAGCGGTATTGCGGCACTTCGGCGGTCTTTCCCTCGACTGTGTGAATCTCCCCTTCGGGCCACGAGGGTAGCAGTCAGCCCACGCCACGCCCATGCCGCTGACCTGCGCCCCCGACAGGACTCGAACCTGTGACCTAGGGATTAGAAGGCCCTTGCTCTATCCACCTGAGCTACGGAGGCAATACGCGAATGGAGTCTATCGGCCGCTCTTGCGGGTAACCCTGTCGTGTCGCGGCGAGCCGCTCCAGTGATCTGGCCTGCAAGGACACACCGATATTGCGGCGTAGGCGCGGAAATCGCCGGGGAGGTGAGACCCATTCGTTACTGTGGCGGGCGCGCTGCGAGCCGGCCCATGGCCGGGGCCGCGGCGGTCCAAGGCGGGGGTCTACGTCGAGGGAGCCGAAGGCGATGAGCAGTGCGCTCGATGAGGTCGCTGCGCTGTGCGCCCACACGCTGCGCACCAGTTCGTTGTTGCTGCGCGGCACACCTGCTGCGGCCGGGTGGGTGCTGGGCTGGATGGCCGCCGAGTTCGCCCCGCACGTGCTGACCGGGCATGCGCTTTCGGCTCTGCCCTCACCGCTGGAACGCGCGGCGGCCGGGCTCGCATTCCAGCGCGCCGACCGCGTCCTGGAGTCGGTGCTGACCGAGACCTTCGGTGACGGATATGCCGCCTCGGTCCACCATCCCCTGGAGCCCGACGCCTCCCGGCGCCCGCACGTCGCCCGGGTGATCGAGGCGATGCAGCACCGCCGCCGCTACGCCGAGGCCACCACCAACATCTCCTACGGCCCTGGCGGCCGTAACCACCTGCTCGACATCTGGCGCCGGCCCGACCTGCCGGTCGGCCACCGGGCACCCGTGCTCATCCAGGTTCCCGGCGGCGGATGGTCCATCAACGACAAGCGCGGCCAGGCCTATCCGCTGATGAGCCGGATGGTCGAACTCGGCTGGATCTGCGTGTCGATCAACTACAGCCGCAGCCCCCGCAATGCCTGGCCGGCCCACATCATCGACGTCAAACGGGCCATCGCCTGGGTGCGCGAGAACATCGCCGACTACGGCGGTGACCCCGGATTCATCGCCATCACCGGCGGATCGGCCGGCGGCCACCTGTCGTCACTGGCCGCGCTCACCGCCGGCGACAAGCGCCTCCAGCCCGGATTCGAGGACGCCGACACCAGCGTCAACGCGGCCGCCCCGCACTACGGCGTCTACGACATGACCAACCCGGACGCCATGCACCCGCTGATGATGCCGCTGCTCGAACACGTCGTCATGCAGGCCCGGTTCGAGGACAACCCCGAGATCTTCTCGCGCCGCCTCACCCATCCGGCGGGTGCACCGCAACGCCCCGCCGTTCTTCGTCCTGCACGGCCGCAACGACGCCGTCGTCCCGCACCGCCAGGCCCGCGCGTTCAGCGACGCTCTGCGTCAGGCCGGAGCCCCCACGGTGGCCTACGCCGAGATGCCCAACGCCCACCACGCCTTCGACACCATCGCCACGCTGCGCTGCCAGCTGTCGGCCGAGGCCGTCGCCACCTTCCTCGGCATCGTCTACGGCCGGCACCTCTCGGCCCGGCGTAAGCGCAGGCTGGCGGTCAGTCCGGCCAGCTGAGTCGGCTGATCCACCCCGTCAACCGCGGCGCGCCGACTAGCGTTGGGGATGTGAGGTCGTCGGAGCAGCTGTCCTCGGAACTGAGCGCCTTCGACATGCTCCTGCACCGCGGCGAGGCCAATCCGCGGACCCGCTCGGGGATCATGGCGTTGGAGATCCTCGACACCACCCCGGACTGGGAACGCCTTTCGCGCCCGCTTCGAGAACGCCTCGCGCAAGGTGCTGCGGCTGCGGCAGAAGGTCGTGGTGCCGACCCTGCCGACCGCCCCGCCGCGCTGGGTGGTCGACCCCGACTTCAACCTCGACTTCCATGTTCGCCGGGTCCGGGTTCCCGAGCCCGGGCACGTTGCGCGAGGTGTTCGATCTGGCCGAGGTGATGCTGCAGTCGCCGCTGGACATCTCCCGACCGCTGTGGACCGCGACGCTGGTCGAGGGGCTGGAGGACGGCCGGGCCGCCACACTGCTGCATCTGAGCCATGCCGTCACCGACGGCGTCGGGGCCACCGCCATGTTCGCCGAGATCTACGACCTTGAACGCGAAGCCACCACCGCAGGCCCACCCCGCCGATGCCGGTGCCCGCAGGACCTCACCGCCGAACGACCTGATGCGCGAAGGCTTCAACCAGCTGCCCGGGTGCGATCGTCGGCGGCGTGCTCGGCGCGGTCTCCGGGGGTCTGTCGATGCTGGGACGCGTGGTGCGCAATCCGGCGTCAGCGTTGTTCGGCGCGATCGACTACGCGCGGTCGGGCCGCCGCGTGGTGCGGCCCGTGCCGCCGAGCCCTCGCCGCTGCTGCGCGCGCCGCAGCCTGTCCATCGCGCAGCGAGGCCATCGAGATGCGGCTGGGCGACCTGCACCGCGCCGCGAAGGCGGCGGGCGGCTCGATCAACGACGCCTACCTGGCCGGGCTGTGCGGGGCGCTGCGGCTCTACCACGAGGCGCTCGGCGTGCCGATCGACGACCCTGCCGATGGCGGTGCCGGTGAACCTGCGGGCCGAGGCCGACCCGGCCGGCGGCAACCGGTTCGCCGGGGTGAACCTCGCTGCGCCCGATCGGTGTCGCCGACCCGGCCGAGCGGATCCAGAAGCATCCGCAAGCAGATGACCTCGCGCCGCGAGGAAGCGGCCATCGACGTGATCGGCGTCGGTCGCGCCGGTGCTGAGCCTGCTGCCCGACGCGGTGCTGGAGGCGATGAGCGGATCGGTGATCGGCTCCGACGTGCAGGCCAGCAATGTGCCGGTCTATCCCGGTGACACCTTCATCGCCGGCGCGAAAGTGCTGCGGCAGTACGGCCTTGGGCCGCTGCCCGGCGTCGGCGATGATGGTCGTTCTGGTGTCCCGCGGCGGCTACGCGACGGTCACCGCCCGCTACGACCGCGCGGCGATCACCGACGAGGATCTGTTCGCGCAGTGCCTGCGTGCAGGGATTCGACGAAGTGCTCGCGCTGGCCGGTGAACCGCCGGCCACGGGTGGTGCCCACGTCCTTCCCGGACCAGTGCGACCCGACGCAACCGACACGAACGGATCGGTGGCTTATTCATGAGCGACAACAACTCTCGGCGACATGCGGTTGCCCGGTTCGGTGGCCGAGGTCGATGGCCAGCCCGCGGGGCCCCAAGATCGGCGCGTTCTTCGACCTCGACGGCACCCTGGTCGCCGGCTTCACCGCGGTGATCCTGACCCAGGAGCGGTTCCGCAGCCGCGACATGGGTGTCGGCGAGCTGATCGCCATGATCGCCGCCGGACTCAACCACCAGCTGGGCCGGCTCGGAGTTCGAGGACCTCATCGAGCAAGGCGCTCGGCGGCGCTGCGCGGCCGTTCGCTGCAGTGACCTGCGACGAGATCGGTGAGCGGCTGTTCGTCCAGAAGATCGAGAAGCGCATCTATCCGGAGATGCGCGAACTGGTCCAGCGCGCACCTGGACCGCGGGCACACCGTCGTGCTCAGTTCGTCGGCGCTGACCATCCAGGTCGAGCCGGTGGCCCGGTTCCTCGGCATCTCCAACACGCTGACCAACAAGTTCGAGATCGACGACGACGGCGCTGCTCACCGGCGAGGTGATCCGGCCCATCCTCTGGGGACCGGGCAAGGCCAACGCGGTGCAGGAGTTCGCCGCCGAGAACGACATCGACCTGGCGAAGCAGTTACTTCTACGCCGACGGCGACGAGGACGTCGCGCTGATGTACCTGGTCGGCAATCCGCGCCCCACCAACCCCGGCGGGCAAGATGGCCGCGGTGGCCGCGCAAGCGCGGCTGGCCGATCCTGCAATTCAGCAGCCGCGGCAGCGGCGGGCTGATCGGTCAGGTGCGCACCCTGCTCGGTGTCGGCGCGATCGTGCCCGGCGGCCTACGGCGCGATCGGCTGGGGCTTGCTGACCCGCAACCGCCGCCGCGGCGTCAACTTCTTCACCACCGCCTTCCCGCAGCTGCTGCTGGCCACCAACGGGGTGAATCTCAACGTGCTCGGCGAGGAGAACCTGACCGAAGAAACGACCGGCGGTGTTCATCTTCAACCACCGCAACAACTTCGATCCCGTGATCGTCGGCGCGCTGGTCAAGGACAACTGGACCGGGGTGGGCAAGAAGGAACTCGCGAACGACCCGGTCATCGGCACGCTGGGCAAGCTGGTCGACACCGTCTTCATCGACCGCGACGATCCCAAGGCCGCGGTCGGAGTCGATGAAGGAAGTCGAGGAGCTTGCCAAGAAGGGTCTTTCGATCCTGATCGCACCGGAGGGCACCCGGCTGGACACCCGATCGGTCGGGCCGTTCAAGAAGGGACCGTTCCGGCTGGCGATGTCAGCCGGTATCCCGATCGTGCCGATCGTGATCCGCAACGCCGAGGTGATCGCCGCACGGGACTCCTCCACGCTGCAATCCGGGCACCGTCGACGTCGTTGTCTATCCGCCGATTCTCGGTCGACGACTGGACACTGGACGACCTGACCGAGCGGATCGCCGAGGTCCGCCAGCTCTATCGTCGACACCCTGAAGGACTGGCCGGTCGGCAAGGTGCCGGAGGCTGCCATCTACAGCCGCGCCAAGAAGGCCCCCGCGAAGAAGGCGCCCGCGAAGAAGGCGCCCGCGAAGAAGGCTCCCGCCAAGAAGGCGGCCGCCAAGAAGGCTGCCGGCCAAGAAGGCGCCTGCCAAGAAGAGCCGCACCGAGAAGACTGCAGGCGCCGAAAGTGAAGGGTCGCCGATGACCGCAGCCGACTACCTCACCGACTTCAGCACCACCGACGACGCGCTGGTGCTCGCGTCGGTGTCGTCGACGGCCGAGTTCGACCTGCTCAACGACTGGCTGCACGCGCAGCGCCGCGCCCACCCCGACACCAAGGTCGAGGTGCTGCAGCTGCCCGCACGGGGATCCGCCCGCCGGCGGTGGTCGGCCCAGCTCGTCGAGCGAGCTCGACGCCGGCGAGGACCGCTCCGTCGTGCCGGTGCGGGTGTTCTGGGTGCCGGGCGGCCTGCCCACCCGGGTCAAGGTCGTCGGCGCTGATCTCCGGCCGCGACACCTACCGTCCGCCGGAGATGCTGCAGCGCAGCATCCTGCGCAAGGATCCCGTCCCGTGCCCGCATCGTGGCCGGCGAGCCGGCGAAGGTCTCCGAACTGCGCCAGCAGTGGCAGGACAACACCGTCGGCGACAACCCCGCGGGACTTCGCCACGCTTCGTGCTGCGCCGCGCGGACCTGGCGATCGAGCGCATCGAATTGCGGCTGCTCGGGCCGGAGTACAAGTCGCCGCGGCTGATCACCGACGAGTTGCTGGCGTCCTCGCGGTTCCAGGAAGGGCTGGAGGAGATCCCGGGCGCCAGCGCGGACAAGGCCGAGGAGATGCTCAACGAGCTCGCCACCGGGTGGAGCAGGTTCTCGGTCGACCTGATTCCCAACCTCGGCCGCGCCATCTTCAGCCGCGGCTTCGATCCCGCGGATCGACTACGACCGCGTCGAGATCGAGTCGATGCGCGCGGCTCTGGAGGACCATCCCGCGGTGCTGCTGTTGTCGCACCGGTCCTATCTCGACGGCGTCATCGTGCCGGTGGCGATGCAGGAGAACAAGCTGCCGCCGGTGCACACCTTCGCCGGCATCAACCTGTCGTTCGGCTTCATGGGCCCGCTGATGCGCCGCTCGGGCGTCATCTTCCTGCGCCGCAAGCTCGACGATCCGCTGTACAAGTACGTGCTGCGCCAGTTCGTCGGCTACATCGTGCAGAAGCGGTTCAACCTCAGCTGGTCGATCGAGGGCACCCGGTCGCGCACCGGAAAGATGTTGCCGCCCAAGCTCGGTCTGCTCTCCTACGTCGCCGACGCCTATCTCGACGGCCGCAGCGAGGACATCCTGCTGCAGCCGGTGTCGATCAGCTTCGACCAGCTGCACGAGACCGCCGAGTACGCGGCGTACGCCCGCGGCGGCGAGAAGACCCCCGAAGGTGCGGAGTGGCTGTTCAACTTCATCAAGGCCCAGGGCGAACGCAACTACGGCAAGATCTACGTCCGCTTCCCCGAGGCGGTGTCGATGCGCGCAGTACCTCGGTGAGCCGGACGGCCCGATCGCCACCGACGAGGCCGCCAAACGCCTCGCCATGCAGAAGATGGCCTTCGAGGTGGCCTGGCGGATTCTGCGGGCCACGCCGATCAACGCCACCGCTCTGGTGTCGGCGCTGCTGCTGACCACCCGCGGTCGCGCACTGACGCTGCGGCAGCTGCACCACACGCTGCAGGACTCGCTGGATTACCTGGAGCGCAAGCAGACCCCGATGACCAACAGCGCGCTGCGGCTGCGCACGCCCGAAGGTGTGCGCGCCGCGCTGGACGCACTGTCCAGCGGGCATCCGGTGACCCGGGTCGACGGCGGCCACGAACCGGTCTGGCGGATCGCCCCCGAGCACGAACACGAGGCGGCGTTCTACCGCAACTCGCTGATCCACGCGTTCCTGGAGACCTCGATCGTCGAACTGGCGCTGGCGCACGCCGCCCGTGCGCCCGAGGGCGAGCGGCTCGGATGCGTTCTGGGCCCAGGCGATGCGGTTGCGCGATCCTGCTCAAGTTCGACTTCTACTTCGCCGATTCGGCGACCTTCCGGGAGCACATCGCCGAGGAGATGTCGTGGCACCACGACTGGGAGAATCAGCGTCGCCGCCGGGCGCCGAGGCCGTCGACGCGCTGCTGCGCGCCAAGCGGCCGCTGATGTCCAGCGCCATGCTGCGACCGTTCATCGAGGCCTACGAGATCGTCGCCGACGTGCTGTGCGACGCCCCCGCCGACATCGGCGAGAAGGAGCTGACCAACCGTGGCGCTCGGGGTCGGCAGCCAGTACGCGGCGCAGGGCCGGGTGCGCAGCAACGAGTCGGTGTCGGCGCTGCTGTTCGCCACCGCCCGGCAGGTGGCCGCCGACCAGAAGCTGCTCGAGCCGGCCACCGATCTGCGTGAGCGCCGGCGCGCATTCCTGCTCGAGCTGCGCGACATCCTGTCCGACATGGAACGTGTTCACGAGTTGTCCAGCGGAGCAGTTCTACGCCCGCGAAGCGCGGCTGCGCGAAAGCGGGGCCGGGCAGGTCGGCGGCCGATGACGCGCCCGTACCGGATTGCCGGAATCCTCGCGCTGGCACTGATCGCCGGCGGCTGCGCCGACACCGGATCGACCGCGGAGGTTGTCAGCGCCGCCAGCCTGCAGTCCGACATCACCAAGCGGCTCACTGAGGCGGGCCTGACACCGAAGTCGGTGGCCTGCCAGAGCGGTCTGCCCGGCCAGCCCGGCGCCTCAACCCGCTGCGACGTCGTGCTCAGCGATACCAACAGCATCCAGCCGGTGGTCACCCTCACCACCTCCGATCCGGTGAACTACGCCGTCACCCCGGCCGTCAGCGCAGAGCAACTCGCCAAGGCCGTCGGTGCGCTGCTGTCCACAAATGAGGTGAGCTGCCAATCCGGGTTGGACGGCAAGACCGGCGCCCAGGCGCGCTGTGATGTCACCCGCGACGGTGTGGCGATGACCCGCACGGTCGAGGTCACCAATGTCGAAGGCCTGCTGATGTCCTTCGAGGTGCTTCCCTCGCTCGGACGTGGAGAGGTCGAACGACTGCTCGTCGACCGGGTGGCGGCTCAGGGCGGGCAACGGCCCGAACGCGCTTCGTGCGCGGGCGACCTGCAGGGCAGCGTGGGCGCGACCACCGACTGCACCGTGGTGGCCGGGGGATCGGTGGGCACCTTCACCCTCACGGTGACCAAGGTGGACGGCGACGCCATCGACTTCGCCTACGAACCAAAAGGCTGATCCCGCCGCGGCGAGTCGATTACTGTCGCCTCCGTCATATTGTGCGAGGCACCGCGGAGGAACCCATGGCGAAGACAACCACGATCGCTGCCGGTACGGCCGCGCTTGCCGCGGTCGGACTTCTCGGCACCGGCCTGTCCGGCTGTTCGGGATCGGTGAAAGTCGGCAGCACCGCGCCGTCGGTCAGCGCCGCGGACCTTCAGAAGAACCTCACCGATCAGTTCTCTACCGCCGATCCTGCGCCGAAGTCGGTCACCTGCACCGACGACCTCGTCGGCGAGGTGGGCAAAAAAGCTTCCTGCGACGTCGTCTTCAGCGATACCAACAGCGTTCAGGCCGTGGTCACGGTCAACTCGGTCGACGGCACAACGGTCAACTACGACATCACCCCGGCGCTCTCGCAAGATCAACTGCAACAGGCGGTCTCGGGCCTGGCTTCCACCCCGACGGTCAGCTGCGACTCCGGCCTTGACGGCACCGTCGGGGCGATGGCGACCTGTGAGGTCAGCGTCAACGGCGCGACCTCCAAGCGGCGGGTGACCGTCGACGGCGTCAGCGGACTGGAACTGGACCTGACGGTGACGTCGGTGGCGACCAAGCAGCAGGTCCAGGACCGGCTGATGCAGAAATTGGCCGACGACGGCCAACCGGCCGAGGCCGTCGACTGCGTCGACGACGTGGTGGCCAAGGAGGGCATGTCGGTGGAGTGCACCATCACCAACGGCGGGCGCAGCGAGCCCGTGGTGGTCACCGTGACAAGCGCTGACGGGGACACCATCGAGTTCGACTACTCGGCCAAGCCCTAGCAGCCAAGACCAGGCCTGCCGGAGTCCACCTAGGCTGGTCCCCGTGACCTCGACCGCCGCAGGTGTCGTCCGGCCGGTATGGCCGGTGCTGACGGCCGTCGCGGTGCTCGCGGGACTGGTGGCCGCTGGTCTGGGTGTGCTTGCGCTCACCGACGCGCTCACCGCCACCGGCCTGCCTGATCCCGGTCCGGCGACGACGATCGGGCTGCCGTTCGTGCGGGCGGCCGGGGAGATCGCCGCGGTGATCGCCGTCGGCGGATTCCTGTTCGCGGCGTTTCTGGTGCCCCCGCAGCGCAGCGGCGTCCTCGACGTGGCCGGCTACCGCGCCCTGCGCACGGCGCGGGCAGCCGCCCTGGTCTGGGCCGGCTGCGCGGTGCTGCTGGTGCCGCTGACCATCTCCGACGTCTCTGGCGAGCCGCTGCTCGAGAACCTGGACCCGGTGCAACTCTGGGGCATCGCCGGTTTGGTGGACACCGCCAACGCGTGGCGGTGGACGGCGTTCCTGGCGGTCGTCGTGGCGGTGGCTGCCTCGGCGGTGCTGCGTTGGGCGTGGACCCCGGCGCTGCTCGCCGGCTCGCTGCTCACGCTGGTGCCACTGGGCCTGACCGGACACTCGGCCGCCGGGGGATCACACGACCTGGCTACCAACAGCCTGATGATCCACCTTGTCGCCGGCGCCCTGTGGGCCGGCGGGCTGCTGGCACTGCTGGCCCACGCGCTGCGCGGCGGCGAGCACGCCGATATCGCGTGCAGGCGGTTCTCCGCGGTGGCGCTGTGGTGCTTCGTGGCGATGGCCGCATCCGGTCTCATCAACGTGCTCACCCGATTGCGGCTGTCGGAACTCTTCTCCACCGCCTACGGCGCACTGGTGGTGGGCAAGGTCGTCGCCCTCGTGACGCTGGGTGTCTTCGGATGGCGCCAGCGCCGCACCGTGGTGGACGTTCTGCGCGCCGACGCGGGCGCCCGCACCCCGCTGCTGCGGCTGGCACTGGTCGAGGCGCTGGTCTTCGGCGTGACGTTCGGCATCGCGGTGGGCCTGGGCCGCACGCCACCCCCGCCGCCGCGCTCGCTGAACCCCTCGGCCGCGGAGGTGGCACTGGGCTACGACCTCGCCGGCGCTCCGACGGTGGCCCGGGTGCTCTTCGACTGGCGTTTCGACCTGATATTCGGCACCGCCGCAATCGTTCTCGCGCTGCTCTACGTCGCGGCGGTGGTCCGGCTGCGCCGCCGGGGCGACGCATGGCCCCCGGGCCGGACGGCCTCGTGGCTGCTGGGCTGCGCGGTCCTGCTGTTCGCCACCTCCTCGGGTCTGGGTCGCTACATGCCGGCCATGTTCAGCATGCACATGGCCGGCCACATGCTGCTGTCGATGCTGGTGCCCATCCTGCTGGTGCTCGGCGCCCCGACCACGCTGGCCCTGCGGGCGCTCCCGGCGGTCGGCAAGGACAACCCGCCCGGGCCGCGTGAATGGCTGCAAGCCGGCCTGCACAGCCGGTGGTCGCGATTCTTCACCCATCCGGTGGTGGCCACCGTGGTGTTCGTCACCGGTTTCTACGGCCTGTACTTCGGCGGACTGTTCGATCTCGCGGTCGACAATCACGCCGCACACGTGCTGATGAACATCCACTTCCTGCTCAGCGGCTACCTGTTCTACTGGGCGGTGATCGGCATCGACCCCACCCCGCGGGTGATCCCGCCGATCGGCAAGATCGGCATGGTTTTCGCCTCGATCCCGCTGCACGCCTTCTTCGGCGTGGTGCTGATGGGCATGGTCGACGTCCTCGGGGAGCGGTTCTACCGATCGCTTCAGTTGCCTTGGCACACAGACCTTCTCGGTGATCAGAACCTCGGCGGCTCCATCGCGTGGGCCGCCGGTGAGATACCGCTGGTGGCGGTGCTGCTCGCCCTGCTCATCCAGTGGCAGCGCACCGACCGGCGCACCGCGACCAGACTGGACCGGGCCGCCGACCGCGACCACGAGGCCGACTTGGCCGCCTATAACGCGATGCTGGCCGAGTTGGCCCGCCGCGACCGCGCCGACCGCTAGGTCCTCTCCAGCACGGGTCTCCCCAGCCCCGACTTCATCCACACCCTGCCCGGCTGCCCGGTGCCCCCACGCCGAACCCGTCGGTACCCGCGCGCCCACTGGAGGCTGCGAACCCGCAATCAAGTGCTCCAAGAAAGGCATGCCATGTTCGAGACACCCATCACCGTTGTCGGCCGGATCATCACCGACCTGCGCCGCCGCGTCGTCGCCGGCCAGGAGGTGATCAGCTTCCGGGTGGCCAGCAACTCCCGTCGCCGCACCGCCGAGGGCACCTGGGAGCCGGGTCAGACCCTTTACATCACCGTGAACTGCTGGGGAAAGCTCGTCACCGGTGTCGGCGCCGGGTTGTACAAGGGCGCTTCCATCATCGCCGTCGGCACCGTGCACACCAGTGAGTACGAGGACCGCGACGGTGTGAAGCGGTCGTCGCTGGAGATGCGTGCCAGCGCGGTCGGCCCGGACCTGGCGCACTCGATCGTCCGCATCGAGCAGCCGCCCCGCCCGCAGGCGGAGGATTCGGCGGCACCGGCCGAGGATGCGGCCGAGCCGACCGAGCCGAGCCGGCCGACGGCGCCGACGCCGGGCTGGTGCTGTCGGCCTGAGGCGGTTGGCGGTCACGCCGGTCAGACCCGGCGTGACCGCCACCTAGGATGGGCGCGTGGCGGAATTCATCTACACCATGCAGAAGGTCCGCAAGGCCCACGGCGACAAGGTCATCCTCGACGACGTCACGCTGAGCTTCCTGCCCGGGCGCCAAGATCGGCGTCGTCGGGCCCAACGGGGCCGGCAAGTCGAGCGTCCTGCGGATCATGGCCGGCCTGGATCAGGCCAACAACGGTGACGCCTTCCTCGCCCCCGGGGCCACGGTCGGCATCCTCATGCAGGAGCCGCCGCTCGACGAGGACGAAGACCGTCCGGGAGAACGTCGAGGAGGGCCTCGGCGAGATCAAGGTCAAGCTCGATCGGTACAACGAGGTCGCCGAGCTGATGGCCACCGACTACACCGACGAGCTGATGGAGGAGATGGGCCAGCTGCAGGAGGAGCTCGACCACGCCGACGCCTGGGACATGGACTCCCAGCTCGAGCAGGCGATGGACGCGCTGCGCTGCCCGCCGCCCGACGAGCCGGTGACCCACCTCTCCGGCGGTGAGCGCGCCGGGTGGCGCTGTGCAAGCTGCTGCTGTCCAAGCCCGACCTGCTGCTGCTCGACGAGCCGACCAACCACCTCGACGCCGAGAGCGTGCTGTGGCTCGAGCAGCACCTCGCCGCCTACAAGGGCGCCATCCTGGCGGTCACCCACGACCGGTACTTCCTCGACAACGTCGCCGAGTGGATCCTCGAGCTCGACCGCGGCCGCTGCCTACCCCTACGAGGGCAACTACTCGACCTACCTGGAGAAGAAGGCCGAGCGCCTCGAGGTCCAGGGCAAGAAGGACCAGAAGCTGCAGAAGCGCCTCAAGGACGAACTGGCGTGGGTTCGCTCCGGGCGCCAAGGCCCGCCAGGCCAAGAACAAGGCCCGTCTGGGGCGCTACGAGGAGATGGCCGCCGAGGCGGAGAAGACCCGCAAGCTCGACTTCGAGGAGATCCAGATCCCGACCGGCCCGCGGCTGGGCAACATCGTCGTGGAGGTCGAGCACCTCGACAAGGGCTTCGACGGCCGCATCCTGATCAAGGACCTGTCCTTCACGCTGCCCGCGCAACGGCATCGTCGGCGTCATCGGCCCCAACGGCGTCGGCAAGACCACGCTGTTCAAGACGATCGTCGGACTGGAGAAGCCGGACAGCGGCACGGTGCAAGGTCGGCGAGACGGTCAAGCTGAGCTACGTCGACCAGAACCGCGGCGGGCATCGACCCGAAGAAGAACGTCTGGGAGGTCGTCTCCGACGGGCTGGACTACATCGAGGTCGGCCAGAACGAGATCCCGTCGCGGGCGTACGTGTCGGCGTTCGGCTTCAAGGGCCCCGACCAGCAGAAGCCGGCCGGGGTGCTCTCCGGCGGTGAGCGCAACCGGCTCAACCTCGCGCTGACCCTCAAGGAGGGCGGCAACCTGATCCTGCTCGACGAGCCCACCAACGACCTGGACGTCGAGACCCTCGGTTCGCTGGAGAACGCCCTGGAGAAGTTCCCCGGCTGCGCGGTGGTGATCTCCCACGACCGCTGGTTCCTGGACCGCACCTGCACCCACATCCTGGCCTGGGAGGGCGACGACGACAACGAGGCCAAGTGGTTCTGGTTCGAGGGCAACTTCGGCGCCTACGAGGAGAACAAGATCGAGCGGCTCGGCGCCGACGCGGCGCGTCCGCACCGAGTGACACACCGGAGGCTCACCCGCGACTAATGTCGTCCCGGTGCCAGAGTCGGCGGTGATTGCCGCGCACCAGCGATTGGCCCACCGCCGCCGCCCGGAGGAGACGCTCGTGGCGGCGTACCCCGCCGGCGACCCCGAAGGGCCGGCCCTGCAGATCGTCACCGCCGAGGCCACCACGCTGCTGGACTCCGTCAGCGTGCTGCTGCACCGGCTCGGTCTCGGCTTCTCCTCGCTGACGCACTCGGTGCTGTCGGTGCGCCGCGACGCCGACGGCGTGCTGCTCGACGCCGCCGCTGCCGACGGGCCCCCGGCGCCGGGAATGGTGGCGGAATCGTGGATTCACGTTGCGCTGGTTCCGCCGGTCATTCAGCACGCGCTGGATGAGGCTGTGCGGATGCTCCCGCTGGTAGTGGCCGATGCGCGGCAGGTGGCCGATGACTCGCCCGCCCTCACCGCACGCCTGTGTGAACTGGCTGCTGCGATGGACGCCGACACCGGTGCCCGCTTCGCCGGACCGGACCGCGCCGATGTCGCCGATCTCTTGCGGTGGCTCGGTGAGGGGAACTTCGTGCTGCTGGGTGCCCAGCGCTGCCGCGTCGGCGCTGGATCGGCCCGCGCCGAGGAGTCCAGTCGTCTCGGTGTGGCCCGGCTGCGCACCGAGGTGCTCCCCGAACTCAGCGGCGACGGTGGCCTGCTGGTGCTGGCACAGGCCACCATGCCCAGCTTCCTGCGGTACGGCGCCTATCCCTACATCCTCGCCGTCCGCGAGCAGCCCGACATCGAGCACCGATTCGTGGGGCTGTTCACCGCGTCCGCTCGCAACGCCAACGTCCTCGAAATACCGCTGGTGTCACGGCGGGTGCAGGATGCGCTGGAGAACGGCGCCGGTGACCCGGGCCATCCCGGTCAGCTGATACTCGACGTTCTCTCGACCGTCCCGCGGTCGGAGCTGTTCACGCTCAGCGCACAGCAACTGCTCACCATGGCCCGTGCGGTGATCGACCTCGGATCGCGCCGCCGCGCGTTGCTGTTCCTGCGGGGCGACCAGCTCGGTCACTTCGTGTCGTGCCTGGTCTATCTGCCACGCGATCGCTACACCACCGCGGTCCGGCTGGCCATGCAGCACATTCTCACCGAAGAGTTCAGTGGCGCTGGAATCGACTACACCGCCCGGGTCAGCGAATCTCCCTGGGCAGCTGTGCATTTCACCGTTCGCCTTCCCGACTCGGCTGCGCCGCACCCCATCGACACCTCTGAGGACAACCGGCTGCGGATTCAGGAGCTGCTCACCTCGGTGGCGAGAACCTGGGCCGATCGGCTGCTCGGGGCCGTTCACGACCCAGCCGGCACCTTGGATCCCGCGGTCGCCGGGTACTACGCCGAGGCGCTGCCCGAGGAGTTCAAACAGGCGGTCACCCCGCAGGAGGCGATCGCCGACATCGGGCTGATCGAATCGCTGGGCGATGATTCGGTGCGGCTGCAACTCGAGCCCGCCGGCAGTGACCGGGAGGCATTCCTCACCTGGTATCTGGGCGGCCGGTCGGCGTCGCTGAGCCGTCTGCTGCCGATGCTGCAGAGCATGGGCGTGGAGGTGCTCGAGGAGCGCCCGTTCTGCGTCACCCGGCCCGACGGTCTGGTCGTGTGGATCTACCAATTCACCGTCCGCACCGACGAATCAGTGCCGCTGTCGCCCACGCCGCAGGAGTGGGACGCCACAGCGGACAGATTCTCCGGCGCGCTGAGCGCCATCTGGCGCGGCCACGCCGAGATCGACCGCTTCAACGAACTGGTGCTGCGCGCCGGCCTCGGCTGGCAGCAGGTGGCGCTGTTGCGCGGTTACGCCAAGTATCTGCGGCAGGCCGGATTCCCCTACAGCCAATCGCACATCGAGGCCGTGCTGTGCGAGAACCCCTCCACCGCCGCCGCACTGGTGGAACTGTTCGAAGCCGTCTTCGACCCCGACGCGGCGTCCCACGGCCGCAACCCGAAGACCGCAGCCGCGGCGGTGAGCGCGGGTATCGACGCGCTGACGAGTCTGGACACCGACCGCGTGCTGCGTGCTTTCGCGTCGATGATCGAGGCCACCCTGCGCACCAACTACTTCGTCACCGATCCGCAGTCCGCGCGGTCGCGAAATGTGCTGTCGATCAAGCTCAATCCCGAACTGATCGACGAACTGCCGCTGCCGAGGCCGAAGTTCGAGATCTTCGTCTACTCCCCGCGCGTCGAGGGTGTACATCTGCGGTTCGGCAAGGTGGCCCGCGGTGGCCTGCGTTGGTCTGATCGCCGCGAAGACTTCCGCACCGAGGTGCTCGGACTGGTCAAGGCGCAGGCGGTGAAGAACGCGGTCATCGTGCCGGTCGGCGCGAAGGGCGGATTCGTCGTCAAGCAGCCGACCGGGGACGTCCGCGCCGACGGTGTCGAGTGCTACACCCTGTTCGTCGCCGGGCTTCTCGATGTCACCGACAATATCGATCGCACCTCCGGTGAAATCGATCGCAATTCGGGTCAGGTGGTGGCGCCGCCGCGGGTGGTGCGCCGAGATACCGATGACGCCTACCTGGTGGTCGCCGCCGATAAGGGAACGGCCACCTTCTCCGACATCGCCAACGGTGTCGCGCAGGCTCGCGGGTTCTGGCTCGGCGATGCGTTCGCCTCCGGCGGTTCGGTGGGGTATGACCACAAGGCCATGGCGATCACCGCCAAGGGCGCGTGGGAGTCGGTGAAGCGGCACTTCCGCGAGATGGGCGTCGACACCCAGAGCGAGGACTTCACCGTCGTCGGAGTCGGCGATATGAGCGGCGACGTGTTCGGCAACGGCATGCTGCTGAGCGAACACATCCGCCTGGTGGCCGCATTCGACCATCGCCACATCTTCATCGACCCCCATCCCGATGCCGCGCGCAGTTTCGCGGAGCGTCGCCGGCTGTTCGATCTGCCTCGCTCGAGTTGGGAGGACTACGACGCCGGGTTGATCAGCCCCGGCGGTGGCGTGTTCTCCCGGCAGCAGAAGTCGGTAGTGATCACCCATGAGATGCGCACCGCGCTGGGAATCGACGAGCAGGTCCGCGAGATGACACCGCCCGCGCTGATCCGCGCCATCCTGCGCGCCCCGGTCGACCTGTTGTTCAACGGCGGTATCGGCACCTACATCAAAGCCGAGGCCGAGTCGGAGGCAAGCGTCGGTGACCGCGCCAACGACACCGTGCGCGTCAACGCGAACCAGGTCCGAGCGAAGGTCATCGGCGAGGGTGGCAACCTCGGCGTCACCGCACTCGGCCGTGTCGAATTCGACCTGTGCGGCGGCCGGATCAACACCGACGCCCTGGACAACTCCGCCGGCGTGGACTGCTCCGATCACGAGGTCAACATCAAGATCCTGGTCGACTCCCTGGTCAGCGCCGCCCGCCTGGACCCCGATCGGCGCACCGAACTGCTGGCCTCGATGACCGATGAGGTGTCCCGGCTGGTGCTGGGAGACAACAGCGACCAGAACGACCTGATGGGCACCAGCCGCGCCAACGCCCCGAGCTTGCTCAATGTTCACGCTCGCCAGATCTATGCGCTCGAACAGCGCGGGCTCAATCGTGAACTGGAGGCGCTGCCGGCCGATAAGGAGATCCGCCGCCGTCAGGAAGTCGGCGTGGGCTTGACGTCGCCGGAGCTGGCGACGTTGATGGCGCACGTCAAGCTCGCCCTCAAGGACGATGTGCTGGCCAGCGATCTGCCCGATCAGGAGGCGTTCGCCGCGCGGCTGCCGCACTATTTCCCCGCCGAGTTGCGCGGTGACTACACGCCTGAGATCCGCGGCCATCAACTGCGCCGCGAGATCGTGACGACCATGCTGGTCAACAGCGTGGTCAACACCGGTGGCATCACCTTCGCCTATCGACTCACCGAGGACGCCGGGGTCAGCGAGGTCGATGCCGTCCGCGCGTTCGCCGCGGCCGACGCGATCTTCGGTATCGAGCGGACGTGGCGGGCGATCCGCGCCGCCGCGGGTACAGGCGTCAGTGCGGCGGTCACCGATCGGATGACTCTGGAACTGCGCCGGTTGCTTGACCGAGCGGCGCGGTGGCTGCTGAACTACCGTCCCCAACCACTGGCCGTCGGGGCGGAGATCAGCCGCTTCGCCGCGACGGTGGCGGCGCTGACGCCGCGCGTCGGTGAGTGGCTGCGCGGTGATGACCGCGCGATCGTCACCAAGGACACCGCCGAGCTCGTCGCCTGCGGGGTGCCGCAGGACCTTGCCGAAGTCGTCGCCGCGGGCCTGTACAACTACAGCCTGCTCGATGTGATCGACATCGCCGACATTGCAGACCGTGACGCCGCGGAGGTGGCCGACACCTACTTCGCACTGATGGACTACCTCGGCACCGACACCCTGCTCACCGCGGTGTCCGGGCTGCCGCGCGACGACCGTTGGCATGCGCTGGCCCGCCTCGCGGTGCGCGACGACGTCTACGGTTCACTGCGGGGTCTGTGCCTCGACGTGCTCGCCGTCGGGGAGCCGGGGGAGACCGGCGAGGAGAAGATCGCCGAGTGGGAGCAGGGCAATTCCTCCCGTGTCGCCCGCGCGCGCCGCACCCTGGCGGAGATCTATGCGCATGACTCACGCGACCTCGCCACCTTGTCGGTGGCGGCCCGCCAGATCCGCAGCATGATGTCGACGACAGGAATGACAGCGAGTGGCTGAGCATGGTTCGGAGACCGCCGGCTTTACCACCGGGGTGCGGGTGCGCTGGTCCGACATCGACATGTATCAGCACATCAACCACGCGACGATGGTGACCATCCTCGAGGAGGCCCGTGTCGATTTCCTGCGCGAACCGTTCGCCGATGACGTCGAGACCATCGGTTTGCTGATCCACGAAGTGCGGGTGCTCTACAAAGGCCAACTGCGCCTTGCTGATTCGCCGCTTCAGGTGACGATGTGGACCAAGCGGCTGCGCGCGGTGGACTTCACCCTCGGTTACGAGGTGCGCCCCGTCGGCGCCGACCCCGGTTCCAAACCGTCGGTGATCGCCGAGACTCAGCTGGCGGCGGTGCACATCGCCGAGCAGCGACTGGTGCGGCTCTCCCCGGTGCACCGCGATTACCTGCAGCGCTGGCTGCGATGACACTCAACATTCCCGATCCCGATCAGCGACGCGATCTCGGTGTCTTCGTCGAGCGGGCGCTGCGGCTGGACCCCGCGGCCGTGGTCCGGTTGCGGATGCGCCCCGACGGTCTGCTGGGCGCCTGGGTGGTGACGGGTTTCGATGTGCTGGCGTGCCGGGTGGTGGCGGGATCCGTGTCGCCCACCGACGTGACCTACGGCGCCGACCATCTGCACCGGGGCCTGACCGAGCACGGGTCACCGGATGTGGACGCCGGCCTGCCGATGGACTCCGCCTGGCGCGGGGCGCTGCCTGGAGAGGCCGGCTTCGTCCACGTCGACGATGTCCCGGCGACGACTGTCGCGGAGTTGGCCCGGCGCGGGGCCGACATGGCCCGCGAGCATGGCAGCGCGCACGGTCCGCCGGCCTCGCTGCTGGACTCCGAGGTGCTGGTGGTCAGCGGCGGGGGTACGGAGGTGTCGGTGCCCCTGCGGTGCGTCCTCGCATTGACCGCGACTGGGGTTCGTGCCGGAGTCCGGCCGGGGGGTTGAGGGAACGGAGGTGGTGCGTGTCCGCGCCGCACCGTCCTGGCTGCGCATCGACGCCCGCTTCGGCACGGTGTTCCGCCGCCGCGGTCAGAACGTCGAGTTGACCATCGAGTCGGCCGCCATCGCCAGGTAGTCCAGCAGCTGTTGGCGATGTTCGTCATCCAGGGTCTGGGAGTCGATCGAGGCGACGGCGGTGTGCATGCATCGCAGCCAGGCGTCGCGCTCGATGAACCCGATCCGGAACGGGGCGTGGCGCATCCGCAGCCGCGGGTGGCCGCGCTGCTCGGAGTAGGTGTGCGGGCCGCCCCAGTACTGCTCGAGGAACATCCGGAGACGGTCCTCGGCGGCATCGAGCTCGTCGGGCGGATACAGCGGTAGCAGCACCTCGTCCTCGCGAACGAGCTGGTAGAACCGCGCCACGATGGCTCTGAACGTCTCCGCGCCACCCACCGCGTCGTAGAAGGTGCGGTCCGGACATCGCGCCGACGCCCCATTGAACACGACAGGTGAATACACGTGCGATCGCGAGCCGATCCATGGTGGACTGGTTCGCGGAGGTCGCATGGCGCAGCGCAAACGAAACGTCGCGAATAACGTCGGCACGCGCCCTGCCCTGCACAGCGTGGACTCGCCGCGGCCCGCCCGCGAGGGCTCGATCTGGGGGCGCCGGCGGGTGCTGCTGCTGAACTCGACCTACGAACCGCTCACCGCCCTGCCGATCCGCCGGGCGGTCGTCATGGTGCTCTGCGGCAAGGCCGACGTCGTGCACGACGACCCCGGCGGCCCGATGATCCACTCCGCCACCCGGATGATCTCGGTGCCCTCGGTGATCCGGTTGCGCACCTACGTACGGGTGCCCTACCGGGCGCGTATCCCGATGACCCGGGCCGCCCTGATGCACCGCGACCGGTTCCGCTGCGCGTACTGCGGCGCCAAGGCCGACACCGTCGACCATGTGGTGCCGCGAAGCCGCGGCGGCGAGCACACCTGGGAGAACTGCGTGGCCGCCTGCTCGACGTGCAACCACCGCAAGGCCGACAAGCTGCTCAGCGAGTTGGGATGGACGCTGCGGCTGTCCCCGATGCCGCCGAAAGGCCAGCATTGGCGGCTGTTGTGCGCCGTCAAGGAGCTTGATCCGGTCTGGGTGCGATATCTCGGCGACGAAGGCGCCGCCTGACGGCGTCGTTACGCTACGGTTAATGGGTGAACTCAGCACTCGTCCATGCCCTCTACCTGGGTGTCCCGGTCGCGGTCTTCGCCTTGCTTGCGCTGTTCATCTACTCGCGCAAGGGCAACCATCCCGCCACGTATCAAATGTCTCAGCCGTGGACCTACGGCCCCGTCCTGTGGTCGGCCACCGATGAGACGCTCGGCGGCCACGGTGGTCACGGCGGCCACGGGCACGCCGCGGTGAGCGTGGGAGGTGGGGCAAGTGGCAGCTGGTAAGCACGAAGTCGCCCTCGTCGACGAGGCGAACCTGCCGGTGGGCTGGGCGGTCACCGCCAGCGGCCGGATCTCCGGAGTCACCGAACCCGGCGTGCTGCCGGTGCAATACCCGTTCCCGACCATGGACCTGGTGCGCCTCGACGACGCCCTGACCTACGGCAGCCGGCAGTCGCAGGCCCGCTTCGCGGTCTACCTCGGCCACCTGGGATCCGATTCCGCGGCCCGCGCGAGGGAGATCCTGGCGAAGGTGCCGACCCCGGACAACGCCGTGCTGCTGGCGGTCTCTCCCGACCAGCGGGCCATCGAGGTGGTCTACGGCGCTGATCTGCGTGGACGGGGAGCCGAATCCGCCGCCCCACTGGGCGTGGCGGCTGCCGCGTCGGCGTTCAAGGAGGGCAACCTGATCGACGGTCTGGTCAGTGCCATCCGGGTGATGTCGGCGGCTATCTCCCGACCCTGATCAGAGCACTCGGGCGTCGAATGCGCGCGCCTTCAGCGCCCGTTCGACACCCGCGCGTCCCTCCAGCACCAGCCGGTGCAGCGCCGGCGGCACATGCAGGCCGCCCAGGAACCAGTCCGCCGCCTCCAGGGCCTCGGCGCTGACATCCCACGACGGGTACAGCCCGACGACCACGGTCTGGGCCACCTCACTGGAGCGCCGGTCCCATACCGCGGCGACGGTGTCGAAGTAGCGCTGCCGGTACGGCGCGAGCAGATTGCGCTGTCCCGGTTGCGCCCAGCCGCCGATGATCGCCCGCGCGGTGATGTTCGGCAGCGTGTCGTCCTCGATGACCTCGCGCCAGGCCGCCGCCTTCACCTCGGCCTGCGGCCGGGCGGCGGCCGCCGCCGCGGCGTGGCGCCTGCCCGCTGCGGTGGGGTCGCGCTGCGCCTCTGCGTCGATGAACGGTGTCGCCGTGCCCTCGCCGTCGATCCTCCCGCCCGCGGCCAGTGCGGTGATGATGCGCCACCGCAGATCGGTGTCCACCAACAGGCCGGGCAGCCCCGCCTCACCCGGATCGTGGTCGAGCAGATCGGCCAGCACCGCCAGGTGCGCGGCGGACAGCACCGACGAACACAGGGCGTTGATGTAGGCCAGCTGGTGGTCTGAGCCCGGCGCTGCCGCCCGAGCCAGCTCGAGCAGCCGGTCGGCGAATGCCGGCCAGCCGTGTTCGGCCGCCCAAGTGGGTTCTGCGTAGGAGTTCAATGCGGTCTGGGTCTGCATCAGGAGCCGTTGCGCCACACCGACTTCGGTCTCGCCACCGACGCCGCGCATCACCAGGGCGACGAAATCGCGGGCCCGCAGCTCCGCGTCACGGGTCATCTCCCAGGCCGATGACCACACCAGGGTGCGCGGCAGCGGATCGGCGATATCGCTGATGCGATCGGTGGCGGTCTGAAGCGAGTCGGCGTCCAGGCGCATCGAGCAGTAGGTCAGATCGTCGTCGTTGACCAGGATCAGCTGACCGCGTGAGACACCGACCAGTGCGGGGACCTCGGTGATCTCACCGGCGACGTCGATCTCCTCGCGGTGGGTGCGCACCAGCGTCCCCGCCGGAGCGTCGTCGTAGATGCCTACCGCCAGCCGGTGCACCCGGGTCTCTCCGGCACCGGGCGCCGCACCGCCCTGCCGGATCGCGAACCGGGTGAACCGGCCCGCGTCGTCGACGTCGAAATCAGCCCGCAGGGTGTTGAGCCCGGTGGTCTTGAGCCACTGGCGGCCCCAGTCCGACAGGTCGCGCCCGGAGGCCTTCTCCAGAGCGCTCAGCAGATCGTCGAAGGTGGCGTTGTCGAAGGCGTGCGCGGCGAAGTAATCGCGCAGGCCGGACAGGAAGTGGTCCAGACCCACGTAGGCCACCAGTTGCTTGAGCACGCTGGCGCCCTTGGCGTAGGTGATGCCGTCGAAGTTGACCTCGACGGCGTGCAGATCCGGGATGTCGGCGGCCACCGGGTGGGTTGAGGGCAGCTGGTCCTGGCGGTAGGCCCACGACTTCTCCACGTTGGCGAAGGTGGTCCATGCCTCGCTGTACTCGGTGGCGTCGGCCTGGCAGAGCACCGAGGCGAAGGTGGCGAAGGACTCGTTGAGCCACAGGTCATCCCACCACCGCATGGTGACCAGATCGCCGAACCACATGTGTGCCATCTCGTGCAGCACGGTCTCGGCGCGCCGCTCGTAAGAGGCGCGGGTCACCTTGCTGCGGAAGACGTAGTCCTCCAGGAACGTCACCGCGCCGGCGTTCTCCATGGCGCCGGCGTTGAACTCCGGAACGAACAACTGGTCGTACTTGCCGAACGCATAGGGCACACCGAAATTGGCGTGGTAGAAGTCGAAGCCCTGCTTGGTCTCGGTGAACAGCCGCTCGGCGTCCATGAACTCCGCCAGCGAGGCACGGCAGAAGATGCCCAGTGGGATGTCCCCGTGTTGGTCGGTGTAGGTGTCCCGCCACACGGCGTACGGCCCGGCGATCAGGGCCACCAGGTAGGTGCTCATCTTCGCGGTGGTGGTGAAGGTGTGTACGGCCAGATCGCCGTCGCGGTCGACGGAGGCGGTGGCGCCGTTGGAGATCACCTGCCAGTGCGCGGGCGCGGTCACCACCACGTCGAAGGTGGCCTTGAGGTCCGGCTGGTCGAAACAGGCGAACATCCGCTTGGCGTCGGCGGTCTCGAACTGCGAGTACAGATACACCTCGCCGTCCACCGGGTCGACGAAGCGGTGCAGGCCCTCGCCGGTGTTGGAGTAGCGGCACTGCGCATCCACGACGACGACGTTGTCGTGCGCGAGGCCGATCAGCGGGATGCCGGTGGACTCGTCGTAGCCGGAGACGTCGATCGGGTGGCCGTTGAGCACCGCGCTGTGCACCACGTTCGCGGCCAGGTCCAGATGGGTGTCCGCGCCCGGCAGTGCGGTGAAACGCACCGTCGTCACCGATCGGAAGGTTTTGTCGCCGGTCAGGTCAAGGTCGATCCGGTAGTTCTCGACGGTGACGAGGGCTGCGCGTTCGGCGGCCTCGTTGCGGGTCAGGTTCGGAAGCACGCGGTCCAACCTATCCTTGGGTGATGAATACATCTTCACCTGATGTCGCCGGCCTTGCGGCTCCGACAGCCGACTTCTGGTTCGACCCGCTGTGCCCCTGGGCCTGGATCACCTCGCGGTGGATCCTCGAAGTGGAGAAGGTGCGCGATATCGAGGTGCGTTTCCAGGTGATGAGCCTGGCGGTGCTCAACGAGGGCCGCGATCTGCCCGAGCAGTATCAGGAACTGATGAAGCGGGCGTGGGGTCCGGTGCGGGTGGCCATCGCCGCCGAACAGGCGCACGGCACCGATGCGCTCGGCCCGCTCTACACCGCGATGGGGACCCGGATTCACAACCAGGACAACAAGAATCTCGAGCAGGTGATCGCCGAATCATTGGCCGAGGCGAACCTGCCGGCCGAGTTGGCCGCCGCCGCCGACGACACCGCCTACGACGAGGCCCTGCGCGTCAGCCATCACGCGGGCATGGACGCCGTCGGTGCGGACGTCGGCACCCCCACGATCCACATCAACGGGGTGGCGTTCTTCGGCCCGGTGCTGTCGCGGATACCGCGCGGCGAGGAGGCCGGCAAGCTCTGGGATGCCTCGGTGATCCTGGCCGACTATCCGCACTTCTGGGAGCTCAAGCGGACCCGCACCGAGGCGCCCAGCTACGACTGAGGTTGGTCTAAGGTGACCGCCATGCGCGTCTACCTCGGGGCCGATCACGCCGGATACGAACTCAAGCAGGCCATCGCCGATCACCTGACGGCCGGCGGCCACGAGCCGATCGACTGCGGGGCCTACGACTACGACGCCGAGGACGACTACCCGGCGTTCTGCATCGCCGCGGCGGTCGCGACGGTGGCCGATCCGGGCAGCCTGGGCATCGTCCTCGGCGGCTCCGGCAACGGTGAGCAGATCGCGGCCAACAAGGTGCCCGGGGCGCGCTGCGCGCTGGCGTGGAGCACCGAGACCGCCGCCCTGGCCCGCGAGCACAACAACGCGCAGTTGATCGGCATCGGCGGCCGGATGCACACGCTGCCCGAAGCCCTGGCCATCGTCGATGCGTTCGTGGGCACCGCATGGTCGCAAGCCGCCCGCCACCAGCGGCGCATCGACATCCTGGCCGACTATGAGCGCACCCACGTCGCACCGCCGGTGCCCGGCGTTGGGTCTTAGCCGTGCCCGAGGGCCACACCCTGCACCGGTTGGCCCGGCTGCACCATCGCCGGTACGCCGGTGAGCCGGTGCGGGTGTCGAGCCCGCAGGGGCGCTTCACCGACGCGGCGATGATCGATGGCCAGGTGTTCACCAAGGCCACCGCGTGGGGCAAGCACCTGTTCCACCACTACGCCGGCGGGAAAGGCTCCGCGATCGTGCATGTGCACCTCGGTCTCTACGGAACGTTCCGTGAAGTCCGCACGCCGATGCCGGAACCGGTTGGGCAGGTGCGGATGCGCATCGTCGGCGCGGAGTACGGCACCGATCTGCGCGGTCCCACCGCGTGCGAGGTGATCGACGAGGCACAGGTGTCGGCCATTCTGGCCAGACTCGGACCGGACCCGTTGCGCAAGGATGCTGATCCGGAACTGGCGTGGGCACGGATCACCAAGTCCCGCAAGGCTATCGGCGCGCTCCTGATGGATCAGTCGGTGATGGCCGGTGTGGGCAACGTCTACCGCGCCGAGTTGCTGTTCCGCCACGGCATCGACCCGTACCGTCCCGGGGTGGACGTGGGCAGAACCGAGTTCGCCGCCGCGTGGGCCGATCTCGTGGAACTGATGAAGGTCGGTGTGCGGCGCGGCCGCATCATCGTGATCCGGCCCGAGGACGATCACGGGCCCGCGGGGTACCGGCTGCGGGGGCCGCGCACCTACGTATACCGCCGGGCCGGCGAGCCGTGCCGGTTGTGCTCGACGCCGATCAGGGCCGCGGTGATGGAGGGCCGCAACCTGTTCTGGTGCCCGGGCTGCCAGGTCTAGAAGTCGAACCCGCCGAAGTCGCCCAGCCCGCCGCCGTCGAAGCCGCCGCCCCCGCCGAAGTCGCCGCCGCCGAAATCACCGCCACCGAAGTCGCCACCGCCGTCGGCGCCGCCGGAGTCCATGCCCTGGTCGAGACCTTGGTCGTAACCGGAATCGAAGCCCTGGTCGAAGCCGGAGCCATAGCCGTTCTCGAAGCCGGCGGCGCCGTACCCCACCCCACTCATCCCGGAGAACATCGCGTCGAACAACAGCACCGAACCCAGACCCCAGGCACCGGCCACCAGGGCGGGCTTCCACCACGGCTCGGAGTACCAACCGGCGGGAACGGGCCGCCCCGCCACCCGGCCACCCGGGTAGTAATTCGGCGTCCGCGAGGTCGGCGTGGGGGAGGCCTCGATCTGGCGGCCCTCGAACTCGACGCGCCGGTCCTCGGTCACCGTGCCCGCGTCGCGCTGCCCGGCCATCGTCTCCAACTCCGGCCCGGGGTCCATGCCCATCGCCAGGCGCGCGGCCCGCACGTAGTACAGCCCCTCCAGCGCGCTCTCCTTGGCCAGAAGCGCCTGCTTGGCGGTGGTCGCCTGGTCGATCTGGGAGGACGCCGCGGTGAAGCGTTCGGAGGCGTCGGCCATCGCCTGCTGGGAGGCGGCGTCGGTGCCCGTCAGATTGAGCACCTGGCCGCCGAGGCGTTCGATCACCCGGCGCGCGTCGGCCTTGGCATCGGCCAGGCTGGCGGCATTGCGGCTGCCCGTGGCGCGCGAGGAACCGACGATCGCGAGGCCCACGACGCCGACGACGACGAGCAGAATTATCAGCAGCGCACTGTTCATGACCCCACAGTACCTGCGGCGGGCGAAGAGTAATTCGCTGTTTTAAAGCACCCCGAGCACGCGGTACACCTCGTCGGAGAGTCCGGTGCTGCGCGGGTCGGCGTTGCACTTGGTGGCGTCGAAGTGATTCATCACGTAGGCGTATCCGATGCGGTGTTCGAGATCGACGAACCCGTAGGAGCCGCCCGAGCCGCCATGGCCGAAGCTGCGCACGTTCGGCCCCGCCACCCCACGCTGATTGAGCATGTAGCCCAGGCCCCAGCCGTGGTCCGCCACCCGGGGGCCGAGCACGACATCGGGATCGAACCCGCCCTGCGACACCCGCACCTTCTCGAGGTGTTCACGGGACAGGATCTTCTCCTGAGCCAGACCGTTGTAGAAGGTGGCCAGGCCCAGCGCCGACACGTGGCCGTTGGTGCCCGGGAACTCGCAGCGACGCCACAGCGCGAGGTCGTTGGAGCCGAGTTCGTCATCGGGCACGAACCCCATCGCCGCCGAAAGCCCGGCCATCGGGTGCTGGGCCAGGGACACCGGCTGCGCCGGGGCGCCGCCGGCGGCCAGCACGTCGCGGATGTGGGGCTTGTTGACCATCTGCGCGCAGCGGGCATGCTCGGCCGCCGGCAACCCGATGTGCACGTCGATGCCCATTGGCTCGGCGATCTCGGTGCGCAGGTACTCGCCGAGGGTGCGGCCGGTGACCCGGCGCACCACCTCGCCGAGGATGAACCCGAAGCTCACCATGTGATAGCCCTGCGCGGTGCCCGGCTTCCACCATGGCTCGGCAGCGGCGAATTCGTCACAGACGGCGTCCCAGTCGGCGGTCCGGCTCCAGTGCATCGGCCGCCGCGGTGCGATCACACCCGAACGGTGGCCCAGCACGTCGGCGATGGTGACGGCGGCCTTGCCGCGCTGGCCGAACTCCGGCCAGTACCGCGCCACCGGGACGTCCAGGTCGATCTCGCCCCGGTCGGCCAGCAGGTGAAGGCAGGTACTGGTCAACCCTTTGGTTCCGGAGAAGACGCTGGCCAGGGTGTTCTCCCGCCAGTGCCGCCGGTAGCGGGCATCTGCGTAGCCGCCCCACAGGTTGACCACCAGATCACCGTCCACCCACACCGCCACGGCGGCGCCGACCTCGTCGCGGTCGGTGAAGTTGCGAGCAAAGACGTCGCGGACGGACTCGAATCCGGCGGCGCACGCGCCGCCGATCGGGGCAGGGTGATCGGTCATCGTCATGGTGAATCTACGTACGCGGCGATACCCGCAGAAGGTGTGAGTGCGATCGCCGCCGAACCGCGACCGTGTCGTGACCAGGCAAGACGACGGCGCGGCCGGCCGACGGCGGCCGGGTGGACCTTTCAGAGCGGGCGACGGGAATCGAACCCGCGTAGCTAGTTTGGAAGACTAGGGCTCTACCATTGAGCTACGCCCGCGTGCAGTGCGCTGCGCCAAACTGTACCGGCGTCCGATCGGATCCAAATCCAATCGGATGGCCGTCGCATGGCTCAGGCCCGTAGGATCGCGAGCGCGAGCAGCACAGCACCGGGGTGTAGCGCAGCTTGGTAGCGCATCCGCTTTGGGAGCGGAAGGCCGCAGGTTCAAATCCTGTCACCCCGACCGCCCTGACAGCATCAGACGCCGACACACCAAGGAGCACCGCAGTGAAGAGCACCGTCGAGAAGTTGAGCCCGACCCGGGTTCGCATCAACGTGGAGGTGCCCTTCACCGAGCTGCAGCCCGACTTCGACCGTGCCTACAAGGCAGCTGGCCCAGCAGGTGCGGCTGCCCGGCTTCCGGCCGGGCAAGGCGCCGGCGCAAGCTGCTCGAGGCGCGGCTCGGCCGCGGCGCGGTGCTGCGAGCAGGTCGTCAACGACGCGCTGCCCAGCCGCTACAGCGAGGCCGTCACCACCACCGAGCTGCAGCCCCTCGGCCAGCCCGACATCGAGGTCACCAAGATCGAGGACGGCGAGGAGCTGGTGTTCACCGCCGAGGTCGACGTCCGCCCCGACATCGACGCTGCCCGATCTGCGGCGAGCTGACGATCACCGTCGACCCCATCGAGGTCACCGACGACGACGTCGACACCGAGCTGCAGAGCGCTGCGCGCCCGCTTCGGCACCCTCACCGGTGTCGAGCGCGCCGCGCCGAGACGGCGACTTCGTCTCGATCGACCTGTCGGCCACCGTCGACGGCGAGGACGTCCCCGAGGCCAAGACCGAGGGCCTGTCCCACGAGGTCGGCTCCGGCCAGCTGATCGAGGGCCTCGACGAGGCGATCGTCGGCCTGTCCGAGGGCGAGTCGGCAAGACCTTCACCACCACGCTGGTCGCCGGCGAGCACGCCGGCGAGGAGGCCGAGGTCACCGTCACCGTCAAGTCGGTCAAGGAACGCGAGCTGCCCGAGGCCGACGACGAGTTCGCCCAGCTGGCAAGCGAATTCGACACCATCGACGAGCTGCAAGGCGAACCTGACCGAGCAGGTCGGCGGGTCAAGCGCATCCAGCAGGCCGAGCAGATCCGCGACAAGGCGCTGGAGACGCTGCTCGAGCAGATCGAGGTGCCGCTGCCGGAGGCCATCGTGCAGGCCCAGGTCGACGACGACCGTGCACAACGCCATCCACGGCCTCGACCACGACGAGGCCAAGTTCGCCGAGGCGCTCGAGGAGCAGGGCAGCTCGCCGCGAGGAGTTCGACGCCGACAACCGGAAGCAACGCCGAGAAGGCCGTCAAGACCCAGCTGCTGATGGACGCCATCGCCGACGACCTGGACATCCAGGTCGGCCAGAACGACCTGACCGAGCGGCTGGTGCTGATGTCGCGCCAGTACGGCATCGAGCCGCAGCAGCTGCTGCAGGTGCTGCAGCAGAACAACCAGCTGCCCGCGATGTTCGCCGACGTGCGCCGCGGCCTGACCGTCGCCGCGGTGGTCGAGGCGGCCACCGTCACCGACACCGACGGCAATGTCGTCGACACCAGCGAGTTCTTCGGACCGGCCGAGCGACCCGACGGCGGATGCGCCGCCGAGGCCGCCGAGGCTGCGAGGCCGAGGCCGAAGGCCGACGACGAGGCCGACGAAGGCCGAGAAGCCGAGGAAGCCGACGAGCCGACGAGGCAGACCGACGCGAGGCCGAAGGCCGACGATCCGGAGTCCGCCGACGCGAAGTGACGCTGAGAGCGAACGCGCGCCGCTGCGGGGAGTGCTCGGTCGGCGCTGGTTGGTTAGTGTCACGGAGGCGTGACATCAGCAGAAGTCGTCGTAGAAAGCAGGTATCCAGTCGTGACTGACATGCGTTCGGGCATGTCGGGGCTCAACCTCACCGACTCGGTGTATGAGCGGTTGCTCGCCGAGCGGATCATCTTCCTGGGCTCCCAGGTCGACGACGACATCGCCAACCGGCTGTGCGCGCAGATCCTGCTGCTGGCCGCCGAGGATCCCACCAAGGACATCTACCTCTACATCAACTCGCCCGGCGGCTCGATCAGCGCCGGCATGGCCATCTACGACACGATGGTGCTCGCGCCGTGCGACGTGGCCACCTACGCGATGGGCATGGCCGCCTCGATGGGCGAGTTCCTGCTCGCCGCCGGCACCAAGGGCAAGCGCTACGCGCTGCCGCACGCCCGGATCCTGATGCACCAGCCGCTCGGCGGCATCACCGGCGGCGCGGCCGACATCGCCATCCAGGCCGAGCAGTTCGCGCTCATCAAGAAGGAGATGTTCCGGCTCAACGCCGAGTTCACCGGTCAGCCGCATCGAGCGCATCGAGGCCGACTCCGACCGCGACCGCTGGTTCACCGCGCCCGAGGCGCTCGAGTACGGCTTCGTCGACCACATCATCACCCGCGCCCACTTCAACGGAGTGTCCAATGACCTGACCACACGCGATCCTCGGCTCACGCCGCAGGCGCGCTACATCCTGCCGTCGTTCATCGAGCACTCCAGCTTCGGTGTCAAGGAGTCCAACCCGTACAACAAGCTGTTCGAGGAGCGCATCATCTTCCTCGGCGTGCAGGTCGACGACGCCTCGGCCAACGACATCATGGCCCAGCTGCTGGTGCTGGAGTCGCTGGATCCCGACCGCGACATCACCATGTACATCAACTCGCCCGGTGGCTCGTTCACCTCGCTGATGGCGATCTACGACACCATGCAGTACGTGCGCGCCGACATCCAGACGGTCTGCCTGGGCCAGGCCGCGTCGGCCGCCGCGGTGCTGCTCGCCGCCGGCACGCCCGGCAAGCGGCTGGCGCTGCCCAACGCCCGCATCCTCATCCACCAGCCCGTCGCTGGGCGGAGTCATCCAGGGCCAGTTCTCCGACCTGGAGATCCAGGCCGCCGAGATCGAGCGGATGCGCACCCTGATGGAGGAGACGCTGGCTCGTCACACCGGCAAGGACGCCGCGGTCATCCGCAAGGACACCGACCGCGACAAGATCCTCACCGCCGCGGCGGCCAAGGAGTACGGGATCATCGACACGGTGCTGGCGTACCGGAAGCTGTCCGCTCAGAACGCCTGACGGTGCGCTGCTCGGTTGCGATAACGGCGGCGACACGCCGGAGGTACGGCGGTGCGCGCCGCGCCGACCGGAGCGCCGCCAATTGGCGATATGTTCACCACGCGACTCAACTGAAACACCGATGACAATACCACCGACGCTATTCGCCTTTATCGGTCGCACCGTGCCGGAACAAGCGGGTAGCGTCGGATACGAACGACACCGGACGTGACGACACAGAACTCCTGAATACCGACGGCGAAGGAAGTAGGGCCTCACCACCATGGCGCGCATCGGAGACGGCGGTGACCTGCTGAAGTGCTCGTTCTGCGGGAAGAGTCAGAAGCAGGTCAAGAAGCTCATCGCGGGCCCCGGCGTGTACATCTGCGACGAGTGCATCGACCTCTGCAACGAGATCATCGAAGAGGAACTCGCCGACGCCGACGACGTCAAGCTCGACGAACTGCCCAAGCCGGCCGAGATCCGGGATTTCCTCGAGGGCTACGTCATCGGCCAGGACACCGCCAAGCGCACGCTGGCCGTCGCGGTCTACAACCACTACAAGCGCATCCAGGCGCAGGAGAAGCCCGCGACTCGCGCGCCGAGCCCGTCGAGCTGGCCAAGTCCAACATCCTGATGCTCGGCCCCACCGGCTGCGGCAAGACCTACCTGGCCCAGACGCTGGCCAAGATGCTCAACGTCCCGTTCGCCATCGCCGACGCCACCGCGCTGACCGAGGCCGGCTACGTCGGTGAGGACGTCGAGAACATCCTGCTCAAGCTGATCCAGGCCGCCGACTACGACGTCAAGCGCGCCGAGACCGGCATCATCTACATCGACGAGGTCGACAAGATCGCCCGCAAGAGCGAGAACCCGTCGATCACCCGCGACGTCTCCGGTGAGGGCGTGCAGCAGGCGCTGCTGAAGATCCTCGAGGGCACCCAGGCGTCGGTGCCGCCGCAGGGCGGCCGCAAGCACCCGCACCAGGAGTTCATCCAGATCGACACCACCAACGTGCTGTTCATCGTGGCGGGTGCGTTCGCCGGGCTGGAGAAGATCGTCTCCGACCGCGTCGGCAAGCGCGGCCTGGGCTTCGGCGCCGAGGTGAAGTCCAAGGCCGAGATCGACACCCAGGACCACTTCGCCGAGGTCATGCCCGAGGACCTGATCAAGTTCGGGCTGATCCCGGAGTTCATCGGCCGCCTGCCGGTCGTCGCCTCGGTGACGAACCTGGACAAGGAATCGCTGGTCAAGATCCTCTCCGAGCCGAAGAACGCGCTGGTCAAGCAGTACACCCGGCTGTTCGAGATGGACGGCGTCGAGCTGGAGTTCACCGAGGACGCCCTCGACGCGATCGCCGATCAGGCCATCCACCGCGGCACCGGTGCCCGCGGCCTGCGCGCCATCATGGAGGAAGTCCTGCTGCCGGTGATGTACGACATCCCCAGCCGCGACGACGTCGCCAAGGTCGTCGTGACCAAGGAGACCGTGCAGGACAACGTGCTTGCCGACGATCGTGCCGCGCAAGCCGTCCCGCACCGAGCGCCGCGACAAGAGCGCTTAAGTCGCTTAAGTGATCCGGTCGGGCCTGCTGTAGACGTTCATCGAATCGCCACGCAGGAAAGCCACCAGCGTCAGGCCTGATTCGGCGGCCAGATCGACCGCCAGTGACGACGGTGCGGACACCGCCGCGAGGATCGGGATCCCGGCCATCACCGCCTTCTGGGTCAACTCGAAGGACGCGCGCCCGCTGACCAGCAGCACCGTCCCGGCCAGCGGAATGCGGCCCGACTCCAGCGCCCAGCCGATCACCTTGTCCACCGCGTTGTGGCGGCCGACGTCCTCGCGCACCGCGAGCATGGTCCCGTCGACGCCGAACAGCGCGGCGCCGTGCAGGCCGCCGGTGCTGGCGAACACCTTCTGCGCGGCGCGCAGCTGATCCGGCAGCGCCGCCACCGTGGACGCCGCGATGGTGGACGGGTCATCGCCGGGCGAGTGGCGGCTGATGAGCCGGACGGCGTCCAGCGAAGCCTTGCCGCACACCCCGCACGATGACGTGGTGTAGAAGTTGCGGGTCACATCCACCTGCGGCGCCGGCACATCCGGGCGCAGGGTCACGTCGAGAACGTTATAAGTGTTCATCCCGTCGGGGCCCTCGCCGCGGCAGTACGCCACGGTGGCGACGTCCTCGCGGGTGGTGATCACACCCTCGGTGAGCAGAAACCCTTGGGCCAGTTCGATATCCGAGCCTGGGGTGCGCATGGTCACCGTGATGGCCGAGCCGTTCACCCTGATCTCCAAGGGCTCCTCGACCACCAGGGTGTCGGTCCGCTCGGTGTTGGTCCCCCCGGCAGAAGACGCTCCGGCGAGGTGGTTCACCCGCCGCCGCGAGGTCACCCGGCCCACTAGTCGGCCCGCCGTTCCAGGCGGATGACGACGGCTTTGGACACCGGCGTATTGGACCGTGCCGCAACGTGATCCAGGGCGACCAGCGGGTTGGTCTCCGGGTAGTAGGCGGCGGCGTTGCCGGGCGGGGTGGAGTAGGCGACGAGCAGGAAGTCGTCGGCGCGGCGCTCCTGGAGCACCCCGTCGGGACCGGTGAACTCGGACACGAGGTCGACGCGGTCACCGGCCGACAACCCGAATGCGGCGATGTCGCTCGCGTTGACGAACACCACCCGGCGGCCGCCCTTGACTCCCCGGTAGCGGTCATCAAGGCCGTAGATCGTGGTGTTGTACTGGTCGTGGCTGCGCAGGGTCTGCAGCACCAATCGCCCGGGTGGAACCGCGACCCATGTCAGCGGGTTCACCGCGAAATTCGCCTTGCCGGTCGTGGTCGGGAATTCGCGGGAATCGCGGGGCGGATGGGGCAGCTGAAAACCGTCCGGCTGACGCACCCGCCGGTTGTAGTCCTCGCATCCGGGCACCACGGCCGCGATGTCGTCGCGGATCGCGTCGTAGTCGCCCGTGAAACGCTCCCACGCCACCGGGTGGTCGGCGCCCAGCACGGCGCGGGCCAACTGGCAGATGATCGCCGACCTCGCTGCGCAGTTGCTCGCTCGGTGGCTCCAGCCCGCCGCGGGACAGGTGCACCATCGACATCGAGTCCTCCACGGAGACAACCTGTTTGCGGCCGCCGGTCATGTCGCGGTCGGTTCGTCCCAGGGTGGGAAGGATCACCGCGGTGCGGCCGTGCACCAGATGGCTGCGGTTGAGTTTGGTGGACACCTGAACCGTCAGTGCGCAGTTGCGCAGCGCGGCTTCGGTGACCTCGGTGTCCGGAGTCGCGGCGGCGAAGTTTCCGCCCATGCCGATGAACACCGACGCGCGGCCGTCGCGCATCGCCCGGATGGCATCGACGGTGTCAAGGCCGTGCCGGCGGGGGGTGCGGATGCCGAAGCGGTCATCGAGAGCGGCGATGGAAGGACTCCGGCATCTGCTCCCAGATGCCCATGGTCCGGTCGCCCTGGACATTGGAGTGCCCGCGCACCGGGCAGACCCCGGCACCGGGCTTGCCCATCATGCCGCGCAGTAGCAGCACATTGGTGATCTCGGCGATGCTGGCCACCGCATGGGTGTGCTGGGTCAGACCCATCGCCCAGCAGACGATCGTGCGCTGCGAGGCGGCCATCATCGCCGCGACCCGCTCCAATTGGTCGCGGCCGATGCCGCTCGCCTCCACGACGGTGTCAAGCGAGACTGCGCGGGCCTGCGCGGCGTACTCCTCGAACCCGAGGCAGTGCGCGGCGATGAAGTCCCAGTCGACCACGGTGCCCGGCGCCTCGGGCCCCAACTCGTCCTGGGCCTCCAGCAGCAGTCGTGCCACGCCGCGGAACAGGGCCATGTCGCCGCCGAGGCGGATCTGAACGAATTCGTCGGCCAGCGGCACCCCGCCACCGAGCACCCCGCGCACGGTCTGGGGATCCTTGAACCGGATCAGGCCGGCCTCCGGCAGCGGATTGACGGCGATGATCTTCGCGCCGTTGCCTTTGGCCTTGGCCAGAACCGACAGCATCCGCGGATGGTTGGTACCCGGGTTCTGCCCGGCGATGACGATCAGATCGGCGGTCTCGATGTCGGTCACCGTCACCGAACCCTTGCCGATGCCGATCGAGTCGGTGAGCGCGGTGCCGGAGGACTCGTGGCACATGTTCGAGCAGTCCGGCAGGTTGTTGGTGCCGAAGCTGCGTACCAGCAACTGATAGAGGAATGCGGCCTCGTTGCTGGTGCGCCCGGAGGTGTAGAACAGCGCCTCATCGGGGGAGCCGAGGGCATGCAGGTGCTCGGCGATGAGGGCGTACGCCTCATCCCAGCCGATCGGTGCGTAGTTCTCGGCGCCGGGCCGTAACACCATCGGCTGGGTGAGACGTCCCTGCTGGGACAACCAATACTCGGATTTCCCGGCGAGTTCGGCGACGGAATTCTCGGCGAAGAACTCGTGCGTCACCGTGCGGCGGGTCGCCTCCTCGGCGACGGCTTTGGCGCCGTTCTCGCAGAACTCCGCCAGTTTGCGCCCACCGGGCTCCTCCGGCCAGGCGCACCCGGGGCAGTCGAAGCCGTCTCGCTGGTTGATTTTGGCCCACGTCGCGACGGTGCGCACCGCGCCCATCTGGGCCAGGCTGCGCCGCAGCGACACCAGAACCGCCGGGATTCCGGCGGCGGCAGTCTTGGCCGGGCCCACCCTCACCGTGCGTTTCTCGTCCCCGCCACGGCTCATGAGTCCAATCTAGCCAGTGGCGCAGGTCACTGGTCGCCGGAAGCGCGCATTCCAGCGTTGACGCCGATGTAACACGTTCGCCATCGACTCTTCCTAGCCTCAGAACCGTCATTCGCCCGCTAGCGGGGGGCGCTTGCGAAACCCAGGCGAGAGGAAACGAAGTGAGTGGGAACGCGGTTCGACTGCAGGCGATCAACAGTGTCGAGGCCTACCAGCCACCGGCGATCAGTTTCGACCCCGCCGAGGCGCCCGGCGAGATCTTCGGCGCCAACGTCTTCACGCTCGCCGAGATGCGGCTGCGGTTGCCCAAGTCGGTGTACAAGTCTGTGGTCGCCACCATCGAGAAGGGCGCCCGGCTGGACCCCGCTGTCGCCGACGCCGTCGCGTCGGTGATGAAGGACTGGGCGCTGTCGCGGGGCGCGACTCACTATGCGCACGTCTTCTACCCGATGACCGGACTGACCGCCGAGAAGCACGACAGCTTCCTCGAACCGGTCTCCGATGGGCAAACGCTGGCCGAGTTCGCCGGCAAGACGCTTCTTCAAGGCGAGCCGGATGCCTCGAGCTTCCCGTCCGGCGGACTGCGCAGCACCTTCGAGGCGCGGGGTTACACCGGGTGGGATGTCACCAGCCCGGCCTACATCCTGGAGAACCCGAACGGCAACACGCTCTGCATCCCCACCGTGTTCGTGTCGATGACCGGTGAGGCACTGGACTACAAGACACCGCTGCTGCGCAGTCAGCAGGCGATGGGGGCCCAGGCCGAACGCATTCTGAAGTTGTTCGGGCACAAAGATTTCGATCAGATCGTGTCGTTCTGTGGCCCCGAGCAGGAGTACTTCCTCATCGACCGGCACTTCTTCCTGGCGCGGCCGGACCTGATCAACGCCGGCCGCACGTTGTTCGGCGCCAAACCGCCCAAGGGTCAGGAGTTCGACGACCACTACTTCGGGTCGATCCCCGAGCGTGTGCTCGGGTTCATGATGGATACCGAGCGCGAACTGTTCAAACTGGGCATCCCGGCCAAGACCCGGCACAACGAGGTGGCACCAGGCCAGTTCGAGATCGCGCCGATGTTCGAGCGGGCCAACATCGCCGCCGACCACCAACAGCTTCTGATGACCGTGTTCAAGACCATCGCCAAGAAGCACGGCATGGAATGCCTGTTCCATGAGAAGCCGTTCGCCGGGGTCAACGGATCCGGCAAGCACGTGAACTTCTCGATGGGCAACTCGCAGTTCGGCAGCCTGCTGGTGCCGGGTGACACCCCGCACGAGAACGCGCAGTTCCTGGTGTTCTGCGCCGCGGTGATCCGCGCGGTGCACAAGTACGCCGGCCTGCTACGGGTGTCGGTGGCCTCGGCCACCAACGACCACCGCCTCGGCGCCAATGAGGCACCACCGGCGATCATCTCGATCTTCCTCGGCGACCAACTTGCCGACGTCTTCGAACAGATCGCCAAGGGCGCGGCCACCTCGTCGAAGGGCAAGGGCACCATGATCATCGGTGTCGACACCCTGCCGCACCTGCCGACCGACCCCGGCGACCGCAACCGCACCAGCCCGTTCGCCTTCACCGGGAACCGTTTCGAATTCCGCGCTCCCGGGTCGGGACAGACCATCAATGTGCCGATGATCGTCCTCAACACGATCATGGCCGAGTCGCTGGACTACATGGCATGCGTCCTGGAGAAGGCCGTGGCCGCCGGCGAGGACTTCGACTCCGCGGTGCAGACCCTGCTCACCGAGATCATCACCGAACACGGTGCGGTGGTGTTCAACGGCGACGGCTACTCGGAGAACTGGCAGATCGAGGCGGCCGAGCGTGGTCTGCCGAACCTCAAGACCACGCTCGACGCCATTCCGGAGTTGATCAAGCCCGAGTCCATCGAGTTGTTCGAGCGCTACGGGGTGTTCAACGACCGTGAGATGCACAGCCGCTACGAGGTGCGCCTCGAGCAGTACGCACTGACCATCGCGGTGGAGGCCAAGCTGGCGTGCGAGATCGGTTCGACGGTGATCCTGCCGGCGGCGATCCGCTATCAGACCGAACTCGCGCACAACGTCGCCACCATGAAGGCCGCCGGTTTTGACGGCGATCCCTCGCTGCTGGCCCAGGTGTCCGCCCCGATCACCGAACTCGGCGCCGCACTGTCCCGCCTGCGGGCTGCGCTGGCCGTGCACGTCGAGGGCAGCCTGGCCGAGGCAACGCATGCCCGAGACGAGTTGCTGCCCGCGATGGATGCGGTGCGGGCGGCGGCTGACACGCTGGAATCGGTTGTGGCCGATGATCTTTGGCCGCTACCCACCTATCAGGAGATGCTGTACATCCTCTGAGGGTTCAGCGCCGGGGCTCCTCAGCGTCTTGACAGTGCGAACACCCGCAGGTCGCGTTCGGTCCGATCGAGATAGGACCGGTACATCGGGTAGCGCAGGAACAACCCCAGCGCCTGCTCGCGTTCGTCCCCGCTCAGCAGCGTTGCGGTCACCGGGATCTCCGCGCCGGCGATGGCGACGGTGGCCTCGGGATGAGCCAGCAGATTCGACGACCACCCAGGGTGTCGCTGCTGGCCGAAGTTGCTGCCCAGCACCAGCAACCGGTCGCCGTCGCGCAGGAAGTTCAACGGGCTCTGCCGTGCCAACCCGGAGGTGCGGCCGGTCGTGGTCAGCAGCAGTGTGGGAAGGGTGGTCGGGCCGAAGAGCGTGTAGCGGCCGCGGGTCGCGGCCAGTATCCGCCGGTCCAGAGGGACGAACAGCCGGATGAAGCGCGATCCCAGCGGCGATGACGCGAACCGGTATGCCGGTCCGAATCGCGGGGAGAGCTGTTCGGAACCCCAGTGCGGTTCCGGGAAGGCGTCCGGCATCAACCCATGGTGCCCGGCGGGTGGTGCGAAGACCTAACTTCTTAATATTCGCTGACGGCTGAAGTGACCAAGGACACACCGGGCGGCCCTCGGGGGCTTTCGCCGATGGTTGACCTGTGGTTTTCCACGGCTGTCTGGCGGCGTGTCCGCCACGGCCGGTGGCATGGCTTACCTAAGAAAGTGCAATAATCGGTACCGCTGGTGACAGAAATCTCGCGGGTGTGGAGCAACCCAACGAAAGGCGGGCGCGTGGGTCCGAACGGCAACGGAGCTACGCGGGAACCGGCAGAAACTCGAGAAAGGTCGTCATCCGGTTCGCCGGTGACTCCGGCGACGGCATGCAGCTGACCGGTGACCGGTTCACCTCCGAGGCCGCGCTGTTCGGCAATGACCTTGCGACGCAGCCGAATTACCCCGCCGAGATCCGCGCACCACAGGGCACGCTGCCCGGCGTCTCGTCGTTCCAGATCCAGATCGCCGACTACGACATCCTGACCGCCGGCGACCGTCCCGACGTGCTCGTCGCGATGAACCCCGCGGCGCTGAAGGCCAACGTCGCCGACCTGCCCCGCGGCGGCCTGGTGATCGCCAACTCCGACGAGTTCACCAAGCGCAACCTCGCCAAGGTGGGCTACGACGACCAACCCGCTGGAGACCGACGAGCTCGTCCGACTACGTCGTGCAGCCCGTCGCGATGACCACGCTGACGCTCGGCGCGGTCGAGTCGATCGGCGCCACCAAGAAGGACGGCCAGCGCGCCAAGAACATGTTCGCCCTCGGCCTGCTGTCCTGGATGTACGGCCGGCCGAGTCGAGCACCAGCGAGACGTTCATCCGGGAGAAGTTCGCCCGCAAGCCCGAGATCGCCGAGGCCAACGTGCTGGCGCTGCAAGGCCGGCTGGAACTACGGCGAGACCACCGAGGCGTTCGGCACCACCTACGAGGTGGCGCCGGCCAAGCTCAAGCCCGGCGAGTACCGCCAGATCTCCGGCAACACCGCGCTGGCCTACGGCATCGTCGCCGCCGGCCAGCTCGCCGACATCCAGGTGGTGCTCGGCAGCTACCCGATCACCCCGGCCTCGGACATCCTGCACGAGCTGTCCAAGCACAAGAACTTCAACGTCCTGACCTTCCAGGCCGAGGACGAGATCGCCGGCATCGGCGCGGCGCATCGGCGCCTCCTACGGCGGCGCGCTCGGCGTGACCAGCACCTCGGGTCCCGGCGTCTCGCTGAAGTCCGAGGCCATCGGCCTGGCCGTGATGACCGAACTGCCGCTGCTCGTCGTCGACGTGCAGCGCGGCGGCCCGTCCACCGGCCTGCCCACCAAGACCGAGCAGGCCGACCTGCTGCAGGCGATGTTCGGCCGCAACGGCGAGTCGCCGGTCGCGGTGCTGGCGCCGCGGTCGCCCTCGGACTGCTTCGAGGTCGCCGTCGAGGCCGCGCGCATCGCGCTGACCTACCGCACGCCGGTGATCCTGCTGTCCGACGGCGCGATCGCCAACGGCTCGGAGCCGTGGCGCATCCCCGACGTCGAGCACCTTCGAGCCGATCGACCACACGCTTCGCCGCAGGCCGGCGAGCCGACTTCGCGCCGTACGCCCGCGACCCGGAGACGCTGGCCCGCCAGTTCGCGGTCCCCGGCACGCCCGGTCTCGAGCACCGCATCGGCGGCCTGGAGAAGGCCAACGGCTCCGGCAACATCTCCTATGAGCCGGCAACAACCACGACCTGATGGTGCGGTTGCGCCAGGCCAAGATCGACGGCATCGACGTCCCCGATCTCGAGGTCGACGACCCGAGCGGCGACGCCGAGCTGCTGATGCTCGGGTGGGGCAGTTCGTTCGGCCCGATCGGCGAGGCGTGCCGCCGGGCCCGCCGCCGCGGCATCAAGGTCGCCCACGCCCAGCTGCGGTACCTCAATCCGTTCCCGGCCAATCTCGGTGAGGTGCTGCGCGCGCTACCCGAAGGTGGTGCTGCCGGAGATGAACCTCGGCCAGCTGGCGCTGCTGCTGCGCGGCAAGTACCTGGTCGACGTGCAGTCGGTGACCAAGGTGGAGGGCATGGCGTTCCTGGCCGACGAGGTCGAGGGCATCATCGACGCCGCCCTCGACGGAACGCTGGGCGAGAAGGAAAGCGACAAGGCCAAGTTCGCCCGGCTCGGCGGCGGCCACCGTCGGGAGTGCAGCGCATGACCATGAGCGCTGAGAGCATGACTGACCTGATCGGATCGGATCTGGGCTGACCGGTCTGTCGAAGACCGCCGGTGGTGCCGACGACCGACGAGCCGCAGAAGGCCAAGGACTTCACCAGCGACCAGGAGGTGCGCTGGTGCCCCGGCTGCGGTGACTACGTCATCCTCAACACCATCCGCAACTTCCTGCCGGAGCTGGGCTTGCGCCGCGAGAACATCGTGTTCGTCAGCGGCATCGGCTGCTCCAGCCGGTTCCCGTACTACCTGGAGACCTACGGCTTCCACTCGATCCACGGCCGCGCCCCGACGATCGCGACCGGCCTGGCGCTGGCCCGCGCCGGACCTGTCGGTGTGGGTGGTCACCGGTGACGGCGACGCGCTGTCGATCGGCGGCAACCACCTGATCCACGCGCTGCGCCGCAACGTCAACATCACGATCCTGCTGTTCAACAACCGGATCTACGGCCTGACCAAGGGCCAGTACTCGCCGACCTCCGAGGTCGGCAAGGTCACCAAGTCCACGCCGATGGGCTCGCTGGACTACCCGTTCAACCCGGTGTCGCTGGCGCTGGGCGCCGAGGCGACGTTCGTCGGCGCGGGCGCTGGACTCCGACCGCAAGGGCCTGTCCGAGGTGCTGCGCGCGGCCGCCGCGCACCGCGGTGCGGCGCTGGTCGAGATCCTGCAGGACTGCCCGATCTTCAACGACGGCTCCTTCGACGTGCTGCGCAAGGAGGGCGCCGAGGAGCGGGTGATCAACGTGCACCACGGCGAGCCGATCACCTTCGGCGCCGACGGCGAGTACTGCGTGGTCAAGTCCGGCTTCGGCCTGGAGGTCGCCAAGACCGCCGACGTCGTCGGCCGAGCGAGATCGTGGTGCACGACGCGCACGATCGACGACCCGGCCTACGCCTTCGCGCTGTCGCGGCTCTCCGAGCAGAACCTCGAGCACACCGTGATGGGCATCTTCCGTCAGGTGCACCGGCCGACCTACGACGACGCGGCCCGCGATCAGGTCGCGTCTGCCGCGCGAGGCCACCCCGCACGACACGTGCCGCGCTGCAGTCGCTGCTTCGTGGCACGTGACACCTGGACCGTCGACTAGTCGGTCGCGAGCTCGGGACTGCGCACCGTGCTCCGCTGGCCGCTGTCGTGCTGGCCGGCGGCGCATCGCGCCGCATGGGCCGGGACAAGGCCACCCTGGCGCACTCCGACGTGGCCGACACCATGGTCGAGCACACCGTCGCGGTCGCTGTCCGGGCCGCTGCTCGCCGGTTTTCGTCATCGCCGCACCCGGTCAGGCGCTGCCCGACGCTGCAGGCTGAGGTGCTGCGCGACGAGGTCCGCGGCGTCGGGCCCCTGCTGGCCACCGGCCGGGGACTGCGGGCCGCCGCGGCGGCCGGACTGGATCGGGCCTTCGTCTGCGCGGTGGACATGCCGTACCTGTCCGTCGACGGTGATCGAGGCGCTTGCCGGCTACGACGGGGTGCGACGTCGTGCTGCCGTGGGACGGCCGCGACCACTATCTGGCCGGGATCTACCGCACCGACCTGGCCGGCCACATCGACGGCGCTGGTCGCCGCCGGTGAGCGCAGCATGCGGGCGCTGGCCGAACTCGGTGCTCACCCAGCGCGTCGTGATGCCGCCAAACCGCGCGCTGTCCAACGTCAATACCGACGACTGACCTGCGGGCCCTGCGCGGCGCCTGAGCGCGGAGCAGATCACAGCCAGATCACTGACGTGCGATTCCGGCGATTCATGCGAATTCGGTAAACGGAACATACCCGTGTGACTGGTGTGACTTTTGGGATTGATGGGGTTGGGATCAGTGTGGCGCCAGCCACATAATCCTTGTGATATGAGTCACATAAAGTAGGTCCGCGTCAGTGTTTCCCCTGCTGGGAAACGCCGAACTGACCTGCGAGGACCATGGACGAGATGCAGCGTGATCGCTCCGTTATTTGTCTGAGATTGGCGTGTCATTGACGTGACTCAGCCACCCCGATTACGTACGTTCGTACCCGTCGCCGTAAAGCGATAAACAATTCCAATTGAGAACCCTGCATGCGTGCGGGACCGGCAGCATCGGGCCCGCGAGTCTTCCGGACTCAGCGCAGGCGCGGCGAAAGGAAAAATTCTTGAAGAACCTCCGCAACATGCTCGGGATGGCCGTGGCCGCCGGCGCGATGGCCGTGGCTCCGATCGCTCTCGGCGCGGGCACGGCCAACGCCGACGTGAACTGGGACGCCATCGCGGTCTGCGAGTCCGGTGGCAACTGGGCGATCAACACGGGCAACGGCTACTTCGGTGGCCTGCAGTTCTCTCCGAGCACCTGGCGGTCCAACGGCGGCAGCGGTATGCCGCACCAGGCCTCCCGCGAGGAGCAGATCCGGATTGCGGAGAACGTTCTGCGGACCCAGGGCATCGGCGCCTGGCCCAGCTGCGGCGGGCGTGGCTGACGCCATAACCAGAGCTCAGGAGGAGGTGGCGCCGGGATTCCGGCGCCACCTCCTTTTTTGTGTGAGGTCGATCCCTGCTTCTCACAGAACTCTCATGGAAAACAACTGACACATCCGTAACACCTGTCCGGCGGCCAGCGATCCACATCACATGATCAGCTTCCGCAGGATTGTCACCCTCACCGCTCTGGCGTTCGGCCTCGCATTCGGTGCCATGGCGCTGAGCAGCGGTACCGCTTCGGCGGCCCCCGGGACGAACTGGGACGCGATCGCGCAGTGCGAGTCGGGCGGCAACTGGGCCATCAACACCGGCAACGGTTACTACGGCGGCCTGCAGTTCTCCCCGGCCACCTGGAAGTCCAACGGCGGTACCGGCATGCCGCACCAGGCCTCCCGCGAGGAGCAGATCCGGATCGCGGAGAACGTCCTGCGCACCCAGGGCATCGGCGCCTGGCCGACCTGCGGCAAGAAGGCCGGCGCCACGTTCGTTTCCCCCACGTCCCCGTCCGTCCCGTCCGTCACCACGGTCTCGGCCGGTACCCCCGCGGGTCCGGCACAGTGCTCGGCCATGGGCCGCGGCCCGCTCGGCCTGGTCGACTGGGGCCAGGTCTGCTTGGCCTTCACCGATCCGGGCAAGGCATTCACTGCCGCACTCGGGGTTCGCTGACCGATCGGTTTCACCGGCGGGGGCAGCGGTAGGTTGACCCCATGACCGCCGGACAACGCGAATTCGACATCGTTCTCTACGGGGCCACCGGCTTCGTCGGCAAGCTCACCGCCGAATACCTTGCCCACGCCGGCGGGAAGGCCCGCATCGCGCTGGCCGGCCGATCACCGGAGAAGCTGGCGGCCGTGCGCGCCACCCTGGGCGACGCGGCCCAGTCGTGGCCCATCCTGACCGTCGACGCCTCCGATGCCGCCTCCATCGACGACATGGCCGCCCGCACCCGGGTGGTGGTGACCACCGTCGGTCCCTACAGCAAGTACGGACTTCCCCTGGTGGCCGCCTGCGCGGCCAACGGCACCGACTACGCCGACCTCACCGGCGAGGCGATGTTCGTCCGCCAAAGCATCGACGAATTCCACAAGCAGGCCGTCGACACCGGCGCCCGGATCGTGCACGCCTGCGGGTTCGACTCGGTGCCCTCGGACATGACCGTCTACGAGTTGTTCCGCAGGGCCAAGCAGGACGGCGCCGGCGACCTCGGCCCCACCGACTTCGTGCTGCGCGGATTCCACGGCGGCGTCTCCGGCGGCACCATCGCCTCGATGATCGAGGTGTTCCGGGCATCTTCCAGCGATCCCGACACCCGCAAACTGCTCACCGACCCCTACACGCTGTCCCAGGATCGTCCGGCCGAACCCGAACTCGGCTCCCAGCCCGACATGGCCTGGAAACGCGGCAGCGACATCGCCCCGGAGCTGGCCGGTGTGTGGGCCGCCGGGTTCGTCATGGCGATGTACAACACCCGCATCGTCCGGCGCAGCAACGCCCTGCTCGACTACGCCTACGGCCGCGGCTTCCGCTACGCCGAGTACATGAGTGTCGGCCCGTCGCTCACCGCGCCGGTGACCTCCGCGCTCGCGACCGCCGCCACCGCCGGCAGCGCCGCACTGGGCAGCCGGTTCTTCCGGCTCCTGCCGCGCAAGCTCGTTGAGCGCATCGCGCCCAAGCCCGGCACCGGTCCCAGCGAGGAGGTCCGGGAGAACGGCTACTACCGCGTGGAGACCTTCACCACCACCTCCAGTGGTGCTCGCTATGTCGCCACCATGTCTCAGAGCGGCGATCCCGGCTATAAGGCCACCTCGGTGATGCTGGGCGAGTGCGGACTTGCGCTGGCGCTGGATCGCGACCGGCTGCCCGAGATCTATGGCGTGCTGACACCGGCGGCCGCCATGGGCGACGCCCTGCTGGCGCGTTTCCCGGACGCCGGGATCTCGCTCGAGTCCGCGAAACTCAATTAGCTGTCGGCGTAATTAATCGGCCCCATCCTCGGCGGCCGCTCGACTACTGTTTAGTCGACTGTCATCAACTTCAGCAAAGGCGGAACTTCACCATGGCCGGTCTCGACGACCTCTTCAACCAGATCCCCGTGGCGGATATCGCCAATAAGCTCGGCGCCGATCAGGGCCAGGTGAGCGCGGCTATCCAGACCCTGGTGCCCACCCTGCTGGGCACGCTGCAGGAGAACGTCCAGGCCGACGACATCGACTCCACCCAGCTTGAATCTGCCGTCGTGGCCGAGGGTGAGAGCGATCTGCTCACCGGCGGCGTCAACGTCGACCAGCTCGACGAGAACCAGGGCAGCCAACTGGTCGCCAGCCTCTTCGGTGGCAACGACACCAACCAGGTGGCCTCGGCGCTGTCCGGAGCGGGCGCCGGTAGCGGCGATCTGATCAAGCGACTGCTGCCGATGCTGGCCCCCATCGTGCTGGCCTACGTCGGCAAGCAGTTCGCCCAGAAGCAGGCCGGCGGCGCCGCGGCCGGTGGGGCCCAGGCCGCACCCGGCGGCGGTATCGGCGACGTGCTCGGCAGCATCCTCGGCGGTGCGGCCGGCGGCGGCGGTGGCGCCAACAACCCGCTCGGCAGCATCCTCGGCAGTGTTCTCGGCGGCGGCCAGGGCGGGGCGATCGGCAACATTCTGGGTGGCCTCCTGCGCGGCAAGTAGACCGCGCCGTTCGCAGCGCGGCACCCGTTCCTAGAATCGACGGGTGCCCGCTGACGATGATCGAGCAGAATCGCTACCGAAGTCCTGGGAACCCGGCTCGGTAGAGAGCGAGATCTATCAGGGCTGGGTCGACGCGGGGTATTTCACGGCCGACGCCGCCAGCGACAAGCCGGCCGTACTCGATCGTGCTGCCGCCGCCGAACGTCACCGGCAGCCTGCACATGGGCCACGCGCTCGACCACACCCTGATGGACGCACTGACCCGGCGCAAGCGCATGCAGGGCTTCGAGGTGCTGTGGCTGCCCGGCATGGACCACGCCGGTATCGCCACCCAGACACTGGTCGAGCGGCAGCTCGGGCCGACGGGCAGACCAAGGACGATCTCGGCCGCGAGCAGTTCGTCGAGCAAGGTGTGGGAGTGGAAGCAGCGAGTCCGGCGGCACGATCGGCGGCCAGATGCGCCGCCTCGGCGACGGCGTCGACTGGAGCCGCGAGCGGTTCACCATGGACGAGGGTCTGTCCCGGGCGGTCCAGACCATCTTCAAGCGGCTCTACGACGACGGGCTGATCTACCGGGCCGAGCGGATCGTCAACTGGTGCCGGCGCTGCAGACCGCGATCTCCGACATCGAGGTGGAGTACGAGGACGATCGACGGCGAACTGGTCTCGATCCGGTACGGCTCGTGGACGACGCCGAACCGCACATCGTGGTGGCCACCACCCGCGTCGAGACGATGCTCGGCGACACCGCCGTCGCCGTGCACCCCGACGACGCGCGCTACGCCCATCTGGTCGGCGCCGACGCTGCCGCTGCCGCTCACCGGACCGCGGGATCCCGATCGTCGCCGACGCGCACGTCGACCCCGAGTTCGGCACCGGCGCGGTCAAGGTCACTCCCGCGCACGACCCCAACGACTTCGAGATCGGGCAGCGGCACGACCTGCCGATGCCGTCGATCATGGACGACGCGCGGCCGGATCACCGACACCGGCACCGCTTCGACGGGATGGACCGGTTCGAGGCCCGGGCCGCGGTCCGCGAGGCGCTGCGCGAGCAGGGCCGCATCGTCGCCGAGAAGCGGCCGTACGTGCACAGCGTCGGCCACTGCCGAGCGCAGCGGCGACACCGATCGAGCCGCGGCTGTCGCCTGCAGTGGTGGGTCAAGGTCGAGCCGCTGGCCAAGGCCGCCGGCGACGCCGTGCGCGACGGCGACATCGTCGATCCACCCGCCGGAGCTGGAACCGCGCTACTTCGACTGGGTCGACAACATGCACGACTGGTGCATCTCCCGGCAGCTGTGGTGGGGCCACCGGATCCCGGTCTGGTACTGGCCCGACGGCGAGGTCGGTGTGCGTCGGCCCGGACGAGACCCCGCCGGAGAGGCTGGACGCAGGATCCCGACGTCCTCGACACCTGGTTCTCCTCGGCGCTGTGGCCGTTCTCGACGCTGGGCTGGCCGGACCACACCCCCGATCTGGAGAAGTTCTATCCGACCAGCGTTCTGGTCACCGGCTACGACATCCTGTTCTTCTGGGTCGCGCGGATGATGATGTTCGGACCTTGTCGCCGACGACGACGCGATACCTCGGCGGCACCCGCGCACCGCAGGTGCCGTTCGAGAACGTCTTCCTGCACGGCCTGGTCCGCGACGAACACGGCCGCAAGATGACCAAGTCGCGCGGCAACGGCATCGACCCGCTGGACTGGATCGAGAAGTTCGGCGCCGATGCGCTGCGCTTCACCCTCGCCCGCGGTGCCAGCCCCGGCGGCGACCTGTCCATCGGGGAGGACCACGCGCCGCGCCTCGCGCAACTTCGCCACCAAACTGTGCAACGCCACCCGGTTCGCATTGATGAACGGCGCCGCCCCGGCGCCGCTGCCCGCGCTCGACGAACTCACCGACGCCGACCGGTGGATCCTGTGGCGGCTGGAACAGGTTCGCGCCGAGGTCGATTCCGCACTGGACTGCTACGAGTTCAGCCGGGCATGTGAGGCGCTCTACCACTTCGCCTGGGATGAGTTCTGCGACTGGTATCTGGAGCTGGCGAAGGTCCAGCTCGGCCAGGGTGCCCAGCACACCACCGCGGTGCTGGCCGCTGTGCTCGACGCCCTGCTCAAGTTGCTGCATCCGGTGATGCCGTTCGTCACCGAGGTGCTGTGGAAGTCGCTGACCGGGGGGTCCGGGGCGAGCGAAGCGACGGGAAAGGTGGAGTCGCTGGTGATCGCCGACTGGCCGGCGCCGTCTGGCATCAAGCTGGATCCCGCTGCGGCACAACGGGTTGCCGATCTGCAGAAGCTGGTCACCGAGGTGCGTCGCTTCCGCAGCGATCAGGGTTTGGCCGACCGGCAGAAGGTGCCGGCCCGTCTCGGCGGCATCGACGCGGCCGGTCTGACGGCCCATTCGACGCCTGTCGCCGCGCTGGCCTGGCTGACTGAACCGGCTGCCGACTTCAACCCCACCGCGCAGGTGGAGGTGCGGCTGTCCGGGGGCACGGTGCAGGTCGAACTGGACACCTCCGGCACCGTCGACGTCGATGCCGAGCGGCGCCGGCTGGAGAAGGATCTCGCCGCCGCGCAGAAGGACCTGGCACAGACCACCGCAAAACTCGGTAACGACGCGTTCCTGGCCAAGGCGCCCGGCGATGTGGTCGACAAAATCCGCGAGCGCAACACACTGGCGGGCGAAGAGGTGGACCGGATCAGCGCCCGCCTGGCCGCGCTGGCATGAACGACCCTGAGCCCACCCCCGACGAGATCGCCGCCCTTCTTCAGGTGGAACACCTGCTCGATCAGCGGTGGCCGGAGACCCGGATCGAGCCGAGCCTGGACCGGATGAATGCGTTGATGGATCTGCTGGGTTCGCCGCAGCGCAGCTATCCGTGCATTCACGTCGCGGGCACCAATGGCAAAACCTCGGTGACGCGCATCGTCGATTCGCTGCTGACCGCCTTCGGTCAGCGCACCGGCCGAACCACCAGCCCGCACCTGCAGGCCGCGGTCGAGCGGATCTCCATCGACAACCAACCCATCAGCCCGGCTCGCTACGTCGAGGTCTACCGCGAGATCGAGCCGTTCGTGCAGATGGTCGACGCCCGCTCGCAGGCCGGTGAACTCGGGGCGCCCGGCCCGGCGATGAGCAAGTTCGAGGTCGTCACCGCGATGGCGTTCGCCGCCTTCGCCGACGCCCCGGTCGACATCGCCGTCGTCGAGGTCGGCATGGGCGGGCGGTGGGACGCCACCAACGTCGTCAACGCTCCGGTCGCGGTCATCACACCCATCGGTCTCGACCATGCCGACTACCTCGGCGACACCGTCGCCGCCGTCGCCGCCGAGAAGGCCGGGATCATCACCGGTGCCGACGGAGAGCAGGTGGCGATCATCGGCCGGCAGAGCCCGGAGGCGATGGAGGTCGTCCTCGCCGCCGCGGTCCGCGCTGACGCCGCTGTGGCACGGGAGGATTCGGAGTTCTCGGTGCTGCACCGCCACGTCGCCGTCGGCGGGCAGTTACTGGAGTTGCAGGGCCTCGGCGGCGTCTACCCGGAGGTGTTCCTTCCGTTGCACGGTGAGCATCAGGCGCACAACGCTGTGGTGGCACTGGCTGCGGTGGAGGCTTTCTTCGGTGCCGGCGCGCACCGCCAACTCGACGCGGACACGGTGCGTGCCGGATTCGCGATGGTGGCCAGCCCGGGCCGGCTGGAGCGGATGCGCAGTGCCCCAACGGTGTTCATCGATGCCGCCCACAATCCGGCCGGGGCCGCCGCGCTGGCGTCGGCACTGGGCTCGGAGTTCGACTTTCACTTCCTGGTCGGTGTCATCAGCGTGGCGGCGGACAAAGACGTCGTCGGCATTCTGGCGGCTCTGGAACCGGCGTTCGACGTCGTGGTGGTGACCCACAACGGCTCCCCGCGGGCCCTCGATGTTGATGCGTTGGCGCTGCGCGCCGAAGAGGTGTTCGGCCCGGAGCGGGTGGTGCGAGCGCACACCCTGGCCGACGCGATCGAGACCGCCACCGCGTTGGTCGAGGAAGCCGGCTCCGACGGTGAGGGGCTGTCCGGTGCCGGCATCGTCGTCACCGGATCTGTCGTCACCGCAGGCGCTGCCCGCACCCTGTTCGGGAAGGACCCGCAATGACCGCACCCCCCGATCCGTGGAAGAGCTTCCGTGGCGTCATGGCCGGCACCTTGATCCTGGAGGCGATCACCGTGCTGCTTGCCCTGCCGGTGGTGAGCGCGGTCGGCGGCGGACTGACGGTGTGGTCGACCGGCTACCTGGTCGGCTTCGCGGTGCTGCTCGTGTTGCTCGCCGGGGTGCAGGGCCGGCCGTGGGCGATCTGGGTGAACCTCGGCATCCAGCTGATGCTGGTGGCCGGATTCGCGGTATATCCGCTGATCGGATTCATGGGCGTGGTGTTCGCGGTGGCGTGGGGAATCATCGCCTACCTGCGGCACGAAGTGCTGCGGCGACAGCGGCTGGGCCTGCTGCCCGGCCAGCAACCGCCGCCCGAGCCACCGGTACGCTGACCGCCGTGACTGCGCCGACTGAACGAACTCTTGTTCTGATCAAACCCGACGGTGTCCAGCGACGGATGATCGGCGAGATCATCGGACGCATCGAGGCCAAGGGCCTCGACATCGCCGCTCTCGAACTCAAGCACGTCAGCGAGGACCTGGCGTCCGCGCATTACGCGGAGCACTCCGAGAAGCCGTTCTTCGGCTCACTGCTGGAGTTCATCACCTCCGGCCCCGTGGTCGCCGCCGTGCTCGAAGGCCCGCGCGCCATCGCCGCGTTCCGCCAGCTGGCCGGCGGCACCGACCCGGTCGAGAAGGCTGTTCCCGGCAGCATCCGCGGCGACCTCGGCCTCGAGACCCAGTTCAACCTGGTCCACGGCTCCGACTCCCCGGAGTCCGCGGCCCGCGAGATCAAGCTCTGGTTCCCCGGGCTCTGATCCGGTAGGCGGGCGTCGTCCGGCCCGGTCTGCCGGTGTGGGATACTGACTTTTGGAAGCCCGGCAACGGGCAGCCACGAATGAGACGTCAGACGTGCGCGACCATCGCAGCCCGCGATGCGGCGCGGAGTGTCCTAACAGCCCATTCACCAGGCGACGAGGGTGTTTTCCGTCCTCGGAGCAAAGACCTTTTTGACCAGACAAGCCCGGCTCACCCGGGCGCATAGCGGAAGCCCTCGCGTGGCCGCGTCGATAAGGACGCGCCCGGGGGCTCGAGGAGAGTACGTGGCTGACGATGAGTTCAACCAGGATCTGCCCGATGGCCAGCAGGCCGTCGACACGCCCGAGGATCTGCCGGAGAAGCTGAGGGTGCATTCCCTGGCACGACTGCTCGGCACCACCAGCAAGCGGGTGCTCGAAGTTCTCGCCCAACTCGACGGTCGCACCGGCAGCCCGCAATCCAGCGTGGATCAGGCCGACGCCGGGCGAGTGCGCGATGCGCTGGCCGCCGCGGACACCGTCGGCGTCACTGAGACAGCCGACGCCACCGGAGCAACCGCCGCCGAGGAACCGCCGGCCTACATGCCCCTCTTCGTCGCCCCGCAGCCGGTCACGGCACCCGAACGCGGTGCCGCGGACGCCTCGGACGAGGATCCCGCCGACGACACCGACGACGATTCGGATTCCGACGATGACGGCGCCGATGGTGAGGCGGGGGACCGGTCGCCGAACCGCAGGCGCCGCCGCGGGCGCCGTGGCCGTGGCCGTGGCCGTGGTGACCAGGCCGAAGACGGTGACGAGGACGGCGACACCGCTGCTGAGTCCGCCGAGGCGACCGAGGACGGCGAGGAGTCCGACGCCGACGGCGAGGACGATGACGACACCGCGACCGGTGAGGGCGCCACCCGCCGGCGCCGGCGACGGCGCCGCCGCAAGACCGGCGGGGGCGAGGACGGCGAAGCCGGCTCGACCGACGATCCGCCCAACACCGTCGTGCACGAACGCCAGCCGCGCAAGAAGGCGGACCGCTCCGAGGAGATCCAGGGCATCAGCGGATCCACCCGGCTCGAGGCCAAGCGGCAACGCCGCCGCGACGGCCGCGATGCCGGGCGGCGCCGCCCGCCGATCCTCTCGGAGGCGGAGTTCCTGGCTCGCCGGGAGGCCGTGGACCGGGTGATGGTGGTTCGCGACAAGATCCGTACGGAAGCGCCCAATCAGGGTGCGCGCTACACCCAGATCGCCGTACTCGAGGACGGCATCGTCGTCGAACACTTCGTCACCTCGGCCGGGTCGGCCTCGCTGGTCGGCAACATCTACCTCGGCATCGTGCAGAACGTGCTGCCGTCGATGGAAGCCGCGTTCGTCGACATCGGCCGCGGCCGCAACGGCGTTCTCTATGCCGGCGAGGTCAACTGGGAGGCCGCCGGACTCGGCGGCTCACAGCGCAAGATCGAGCAGGCTCTCAAGCCAGGCGACTACGTCGTCGTTCAGGTCAGCAAGGACCCCGTCGGCCACAAGGGCGCGCGGCTCACCACGCAGGTGTCATTGGCCGGCCGCTACCTGGTCTACGTGCCTGGCGCCTCGTCCACCGGCATCAGCCGCAAACTGCCCGATACCGAACGTCAGCGCCTCAAGGACATCCTGCGCGAGGTGGTGCCGGCCGACGCCGGTGTCATCATCCGCACCGCCTCCGAGGGTGTGAAGGAAGAGGAGATCCGCTCCGACGTCGATCGCCTCCAGGAGCGCTGGGCCACGATCGCGGGGCAGGCCGAGGAGACTAAGGCCAAGAAGGCCGGGGCTGCCGTCGCGCTGTACGAAGAGCCCGATGTCCTGGTCAAGGTGATCCGTGACCTGTTCAACGAGGACTTCTCCGGTCTGATCGTCTCCGGTGAGCACTCCTGGGAGACCATCACCGGATACGTCAATTCCGTTGCACCTGAACTGATTTCCAAGGTCACCAAGTACGAGCCGGCGGGCGGCGGGGATGGCCCCGACGTGTTCGCCGTGCACCGTATCGACGAACAGCTCGCCAAGGCGATGGACCGCAAGGTGTGGTTGCCCTCGGGCGGCACGCTGGTGATCGACCGGACTGAGGCGATGACGGTCGTCGACGTCAACACCGGCAAGTTCACCGGTGCGGGTGGCAACCTGGAGCAGACCGTCACCAAGAACAATCTGGAGGCCGCCGAGGAGATCGTGCGCCAACTGCGGCTGCGCGATATCGGCGGCATCATCGTCGTCGACTTCATCGACATGGTGCTGGAGTCCAACCGCGATCTGGTGCTGCGCCGCCTGACCGAGGCGCTGGCCCGGGACCGCACCCGCCACCAGGTTTCCGAGGTCACCTCGCTGGGTTTGGTCCAGCTCACCCGCAAAAAACTCGGCACCGGTCTGATCGAGGCGTTTTCGACCAACTGCCCCGAGTGCAGCGGCCGCGGCATCGTGATGCACGCCGACCCGATCGAGACCTCGGCTACCACGGCCGGACGCAAGTCGGAAACGGCCGGCCGTCGCAGCCGTCGGGGCAAGAAGGGCCGCGGCGACGAACAGGTCGAGGAGCCGGTGGTGGCGCGGGTCCCCGTGCACGCACCGGGCGAGCACCCGCTGTTCAAGGCGATGGCCGCCGGTAAGACCGGCGATGAGGACGGGGAGCTCATCGAGAACGCCGAGGTCGAGCCGGAGCTGGCCGAGGATGTCGAACTCGACGAGGTCGACGAGGACGCGATCGATGACGACGCCATTGATGAGGACGAGGCTTTCGAGGTCATCACCGATGACGACGATGACGATGATGACGATGATGACGACGACGACGACGATGATGACGAGGACCTCGACGACGACGAGGACGACGATGACGACGAGGACGAAGACGAGGACGAGGACGAGGACGAGGACGAGCCGGATATCCCGGTCACGCCCCCGGCCCGGACGCGTCGCCGTGCCGCCGCCCGGCCTGCAGGACCACCTGTTCTCTGACCTGGTTTGACCCTCCGGTGCTGGTCGGAGTACCCTTAGCCAGTTGCCGCCAGGCCCTGCCGGCGGCAGTAGATCGCCGGTGGCAGTGGATCTCCGTGCGACCTGCAATCGAAGACCACCTCGCCCATCCGTGGTGCGTGGCCGCGACACAGCGACTCGCCGAGTCGCCAACTAGAAGAGGACCTGATGGCAACCGACAACGCCACCTACGCGATCGTCAAGACGGGCGGCAAGCAGTACAAGGTCGCTGTCGGCGACATCCTGAAGGTCGAGAAGATCGAGTCCGAGCCCGGCGCTTCGGTGTCGTTGCCGGTCACCCTCGTCGTCGCCGGCGCCAAGGTCACCACTGACGCCAAGGAACTGGCCAAGGTCGCGGTCGCCGCCGAAATCCTCGAGCACACCAAGGGTCCCAAGATCCGCATCCACAAGTTCAAGAACAAGACCGGCTACCACAAGCGGCAGGGACATCGTCAGCCGCTGACGGTGCTCAAGGTCACCGGAATCAAGTAGGGGAGCGACTGACATGGCACATAAGAAGGGCGCTTCCAGCTCACGTAACGGCCGCGAGTCCAACGCACAGCGCCTCGGCGTCAAGCGGTTCGGCGGCCAGGTCGTCAAGGCCGGCGAGATTCTCGTCCGCCAGCGCGGAACCCACTTCCACCCGGGCGACAACGTCGGCCGCGGTGGTGACGACACCCTGTTCGCCACCGCCCCCGGTGCGGTGGAGTTCGGCGAGAAGCGTGGACGCAAAACCGTCAACGTCGTTCGCGCCGCCCGACCGGAGTAAGTTTCTGCCCCGCTTCGTCGACCGCGTGGTCATTCACGTCCGCGCAGGCGACGGCGGCCACGGGTGCGCATCGGTGCACCGGGAGAAGTACAAGCCCCTCGGCGGTCCCGACGGAGGCAACGGCGGCCGTGGCGGCAGTGTTGTCCTCGTGGTCGACCCGCAGGTGCACACCCTGCTCGACTTTCACTTCCACCCGCACGTCGACGCTCCCTCGGGCAAGCAGGGCGCGGGCAACAACCGCGACGGCGCTGCCGGCTCCGATTTAGAGGTCCGCGTTCCCGACGGCACTGTGATCCTCGACGAGCAGGGCCGGATGCTGGCCGACCTGGTGGGCCCGGGCACCCGGTTCACCGCCGCCGAGGGCGGCCGCGGTGGCCTGGGCAACGCTGCACTGGCATCGCGGGCCCGCAAGGCACCCGGCTTCGCGTTGCTCGGGGAGAAGGGGCAGACCCGCGACCTCACCCTGGAACTCAAGACCGTCGCCGACGTCGGCCTCGTCGGGTTCCCGTCCGCGGGCAAGTCGTCGCTGGTGTCCACCATCTCGGCGGCCAAGCCCAAGATCGCCGACTACCCGTTCACCACGCTGGCGCCCAACCTCGGTGTGGTGTCCGCCGGCGAGCACACCTTCACCGTCGCCGACGTCCCCGGCCTCATTCCGGGTGCGTCGCAGGGCCGCGGCCTCGGCCTGGACTTCCTGCGCCATATCGAGCGCTGCGCGGTACTGGTCCACGTCGTCGATTGCGCCACGTTGGAACCCGGACGCGATCCGATCTCCGACATCGACGCACTGGAGGCTGAACTGGCCGCCTATCAACCCACCCTGCAGGGTGACTCGACCCTCGGTGACCTCGCCGACAGGCCGCGGGCGGTGGTGCTGAACAAGATCGACATTCCGGAGGCGCGTGAGCTGGCCGACTTCGTCCGGCCGGAGATCGCCGAGCGCGGCTGGCCGGTGTTCGAAGTCTCAGCCGTGAGCCGGGAAGGCCTGCGCGAGTTGATCTTCGGGCTGTGGGAGATGGTGGCCGCCTACCGGGCCGCCCAACCGACGGTGGTGGCGCGTCGGCCCGTGCTGCGCCCGATCCCGCACGACAGCAGCGGCTTCACCGTGGAACCCGACCCACATAACGCCGGCGGCTTCGTGGTGCGCGGTCAGCGCCCGGAACGCTGGATCGGCCAGACCAACTTCGACAACGACGAGGCCGTGGGCTACCTGGGTGACCGGCTGGCCCGCCTCGGCGTGGAGGACGAATTGATACGCCGGGGCGCCAAGCCCGGATGCGCGGTCACCATCGGGGCCGTCACCTTCGACTGGGAGCCGCAGACACCGGCCGGGGTGGACATCGTTCCGACGGGTCGCGGCACTGACGCCCGGCTGGAGCGCAACGACCGCATCGGCGCCACCGAGCGCAAACAGGCCCGACGGCAGCGCCGGGAACAGGACGAGGACCACCACTCGGGGGACCAGTGAGTGCCCACCGGGATGCGGTGCGCACCGCGCGCAGCGTCGTCGTCAAGATCGGCACCACCGCGCTGACCGACTCCTCGGGTCTGTTCGACACCGGACGGCTCGCAGCACTGGCCGACGCCATCGAGGCCCGGATGAAGGCCGGCTCCGATGTGGTGATCGTGTCCTCCGGCGCGATCGCCGCCGGTATCGAGCCACTCGGGCTGACCCGTCGCCCCACCGATCTGGCGACCAAACAGGCCGCCGCCAGTGTTGGCCAAGTCGCTCTGGTCAACGCATGGAGCGCCGCGTTCGCCCGCTATGACCGCACGGTCGGCCAGGTGCTGCTGACCGCCCATGACATTTCCCAACGGGCGCAGCACACCAACGCCGCGCGCACCTTGGACCGGCTTCGGGCCCTGCATGCGGTGGCCATCGTCAATGAGAACGACACGGTGGCCACCAACGAGATCCGGTTCGGCGACAACGACCGGCTTTCGGCCCTGGTGGCTCACCTGGTCGGCGCCGACGCGCTGGTACTGCTCTCCGATATCGACGGCCTCTACGACTCCGACCCTCGGAAAGGTGCCGCGCGATTCATCGCTGAAGTCGCCGCGGCCGATGACCTCGATGGGGTGGTGGCCGGCAAGGGCAGCCGGTTGGGCACCGGCGGGATGGCATCCAAGCTCTCCTCGGCGCTACTGGCCGCCGACGCCGGCGTGCCGGTGCTGCTGGCCGCCGCCGCCGATGCCGCAGCCGCGCTCACCGAGGCCTCGGTCGGTACGGTGTTCGCCGCGCGACCGACTCGGATGTCGGCGCGGAGGTTCTGGGTGCGCTACGCCGCGGAGTCGGCGGGTTCGCTGATGCTCGATGGCGGGGCGGTTCGCGCGGTGGTCAAACAGCGGCGCTCGCTGCTTCCGGCCGGCATCACTGGGCTGGACGGAAAGTTCCTGGGCGGCGACGTCGTGGAGTTGCACGGCCCGGACGGCCAGATGGTGGGCCGCGGTGTGGTCGCCTACGACGCCGCCGAACTGATCTCGATGATCGGCCGATCCACCTCGGATCTGCCGGCTGAGTTGCGCCGTCCGGCGGTGCACGCCGACGATCTCGTCGCGGTGTAGGCGGCCCGAAAGTCCTTGGCAGGACTTTGGTCCCGCATCCGGTGGACCTCGGTACTCGATCCGTTTGCCCGCGGCGAAAAAAAAGTCGACTTATGGTCGACTGCTCACGCTGGGCACTGGGCCCCGCTGGCGTGAGCACGGAGTTGGGGCGTTCAGATGGCTCGTAAGGCTGCATCGGTCAGTGTCGGCAAGCGCGGCAAAGCCCGCCACCGGAAAGCTTCCCGCGGAGCACAGCCGTACGCCTGGCTGGGAGCCGGTGCACTGACCCTCGGCGTTGGAGCTGCACTGGCGGGCGGAACAGCGGTCGCCCACGCCGATGCCGGTGATTCCGCCGACACCGCGGGACGCGCTTCCGCTCCTGCCCGCGAGTCGTCGGTGGACCGTCGGCAAGCGCTTCCCAGGCCAGCCGCAATAGAGGCGATCTGGGCGGTGGGATCGCGGCGGCCGGGGCATCGGCACACGTCCCCGCATCGCCGGCGCAGCGTCCAGCGTTCGCGCGAGTCTTGTTGTGCCTCCCGTCGTTTCACCGATGGCCTCAGCGGTGGCTGCCGCGCCGGCGGCGGCGCCCACCCCGATCTTCAACTACCTCTTCAGCGATGGCACCGCCGCACACCCCGACGCCGGAGTCCTCGGCGGAAATGGCTACTCGTGGAACGCCGACACCTGCGAAGACACCGAGGGCTGCGATGGCGGCATGGCCGGGCTGTTGTTCGGCAACGGTGGCAGCGGCGCCAACGGGGGCGACGGTGGCTCGGCCGGGTGGTTCGGCAACGGTGGTGCCGGCGGTGACGGCAACACCATCGGACTCGGCTCGACGGTAGGTGTCGCCGGCTTCGGCGGTAGCGGCGGCGACGGCGGTCTGTTCTACGGAAACGGCGGCAAGGGCGGGGTTGGCGGAGACGCCGTCCCGTTAGGGTCCACCGGCGGTAACGGCGGCAACGGCGGTGACACCGGCCTGTTGTCGGTGTTCGGAAACGCCGGCGCCGGCGGACGCGGCGGCAAAGCCAGCTACGGCGGAGGCGGTGGTGACGGCGGCAATGGCGGAGCACTGTCACTGTTCGCCAACGGCGGTGCCGGGGGCGCCGGTGGAGTCGCACCACTGCGCGGCGGGACCGGCGGTGATGGTGGTAGTGGCGGACTGTGGCTCGGCAACGGCGGGGACGGCGGCGCGGGCGGCGAAGGCGGCGGCGACGCTGGCGACGGCGGCAGCGTGGGCCTGCTGTCATTGGTCGGCAGGGGCGGCAATGGCGGGCCCGGCGGCCTCGGCAAGGCCGGCCAGGTCGGCCCCAACGGAAACGAGACGACCCGCAACGGCGGCGACGGACAGCCAGGCAGCTTCGGCGGCCGGGGTGGCACTGGCGGCAACGGCAGCCAGTTCTTCGGCAGTGGCGGCAACGGCGGTCCGGGCGGTTCCGGCGGCATCGGCGGCAACGGCGGCAAGGGCATAGACGGCGCGAAGGGTGGGACCGACGAGACGACCGGAGACGGCAAGTCCGGCGGAACCGGCGGTAATGGCGGCAACGGCGGTGCCGGTGGCCCCGGCGGCGCCCGCGGGGGCGAGGCGGGAACCGGGCGGTACTTCTTCTTCATTCCCTCCGACGGAGTACCGGGGGATAGCGGCGACGGCGGTCGTGGCGGAGCCGGAGGCGCCGGCGGACTGGGCGGCGCGGCGGGATCCGGCCAAAACGGTGTCAAGGGCGATCCGGAGGAGGCAGGCGGAACAGGCGGGAATGGCGGCGTCGGTGGTACCGGTGGCCTCGGCGGCCGCGGTGGTCCTGGCGGCACCGGCGGTGCCGCAACCGACACTGCGGGTGCCGGTGACGGCGGGGCCGGTGGTGTGGGCGGCGCTGCCGGTTTGGGCGGTCCGGGCGGTACTGCCGGTTCCGGTGGCGAGGGCGGTTCGGATGCCAACGGCGGTACCGGCGGTGCCGGCGGCAGGGGTGGCCTGGCTGGCCGTGGCGGAGTCGGCGGCACCGGCGGTGTGGGCGGAGCAGGCTCGGCAACTCAACCTGGTGGTTTCGGCGGTGCCGGTGGCACCGGCGGCGTCGGCGGCAATGGTGGCGCGGGCGCCGACGGCGGTACCGGTGGCACGGCCGGTAGTGGTGGGTCCGCCGGACCCACCGGCATTCCCGGTAATGGCGGCAACGCCGGCGACGGCGGCATGGGCGGTACCGGCGGCACGGGTGGAGCGAACCGCGGCGGTGGCGCCGGCTCCGGTGGCGTGGGTGGTCTCGGTGGCGAGGGCGGTCTGGGCGGGGCGCCCGGGGAGGGCGCCACGGGAGGCAGCTTCGGACGGTACGGCGAGAGCGGCGCAAGCGGCCGCCCGGGCTCCGACTACCGCGGCTGAGTTCCACGGTGAACGCCAACGCGGTGGCTGCACAGCCGGTGGCCGCGCAGCCGGAGTCCACCGACTTCTGGTCGGACCTCAGCGAGCAGTTCAATTACGTCTTCTTCAACCAGGCTCCCTCAGCGAATCCGACGAACGATCCGAGCGATTCCGAGGACGGCGAAATCACCGGACGACTCGGCGCGGAGTCCAACAATTCCTTCGGTCTGACGTATCAGATCGTCGACAAAGAGAAGTACGGCACCCTGAACTTCGACTACGTCACCGGCAGCTATACCTACACGCCGGACGCGGTTCTCGCGCAACCGGGTATCACCGATTACTTCACTGTCACCATCAACAACGGGACTTACGCCGCAGCTGCCCGGATTCCTCGGGGCGATCCAGCAGCAACTTCACCAGTTGGCCATCAGTGTGGGGCTGTCGCAGCGTGACACTGTCACCAAGACGGTCATCCTCACCGTGACGCCGACCGGTGATACGCCCGGTGTGTACGGGGACCTGGCCAACGCGAAGTACTGGATTGATCAGGAGTTTTCCAACTGCACACTGAACGCGGGTGCGATGGCGGTCGCCCAAGTCAACGAGACTGTAGACAAACCGACGCAAAACGAGATGATCGCGCTTGCGCAAAAAACTCCCAGCGTCTCCTATCCGGGAAACGTGATGTACCAGGACAACGACATCCCCAACGGTGCCACCGCTGAGGATGTCGCGGCGCTGATCAAGAAGGAGTTCGGCCTCAACGCCGACATGACGGCCTACACCACGACAAAGGACGCTAACGGCGACCCTCTACCGCCGGCCCTGCAGCCCGGACAAGTTGCCCTGACTGCCTTGGAGGCGGCATTGGCGCGTGGCGATGCCGCGATGGTCGGCGTCGCCAGTGACGTCCTGTGGAGTGCCGCGGTGGGACAGAACATCAGTGAGTTCCCCGACTACACGAAAATCGACCACCAAATCGTCGTGATCCAGGTCAATCTCAAGCTGGGCAAGGTGTACGTCAATGACAGCAGCGGAAAAGCGGGCATGGAGGTGCCGATCGGTGCGTTCCTCAACGCGTGGAGTTATGACGATTACCAACTGGTGATCGTCAGCAAGCCGGACGACTCGGTGGTGTAATCAGCATCTCCGCGCTCCGCCGGACGCCCGCACTCGGCGTGCACCCGCACCCGCTTCGGACAGATCGACACCGGGTGAGGCCAGTGCCACCACAGATCCGCCGAAGCCCGCGCCGGTGAGCCGGGCGCCCAGCACGCCGGGTGTCGACGTCAGCGCCTCGACGAGCGCATCGAGGGTCGGCGTCGATACCTGGGCGTCGTCGCGCAGGGAGCGGTGCGACGCGGTCATCAATTCGCCGGCTGTGGTGAGGTCGTCGGCGGTCAGCGCCTCGGCGAAGCGCAGCACGCGCTCGCACTCGCTGCGGACGTGGCGGGCGCGGCGACGCAGTGTGTCGTCGGCGATCTCCTCGATTGCGTCATAGTCCGCCGCCGGGAGCGGGCCGACGATCGCGGCCGCGGCTTCGGCCTCAGTGCGCAATGTGGCGTATCCCGACTCGGCCAGCCGGCGCGGCTCGCCGGAGTCCACCACCCACACGGCGAGATGATCGGGTATCGGTACCGGCGTGATCTCGATTGTGGCGCAGTCGATCAGCAGCGCATGGCCCTCCACCCCGGCAGCCGAACACAGCTGATCCATGATCCCGCAGGGCACACCGGTGCCCGCCTGCTCGGCGCGCTGGCATCGCCGGGCCAGTGCCAGCGGGTCATCGAGATCGCTGATCGCCATCGCCACCGCCAGTTCCAATGCCGCCGACGAGGACAGCCCGCCACCGGCCGGCACGCTGGATCGGATCACCCCGGTCAGCCCGACGGGCGGTGCGAACTCGGCGACCACCCCGGCCACGTAGCGGCCCCACCCCGGGCGCGTGCGCTCCGGGTGCTCCACCGGCAGGTCCAGTGTCACCGTGTCACCGAAGTGCTCAGAGGTCAGCGACACCCGCGGACCGCCGCGCTCACCGATGACCTCGGTGCACAGGTCGATAGCCATCGGCAGCACCAGTCCGCCCATGTAATCGGTGTGATCGCCGATGAGCACCACCCGACCCGGCGCGGTGGTGCGGATTCGTTCGCTCACCCCGGCGCCCCGGGCAGCGCGCGCAATGCTGCCGCGGCCTGGGCCGGATCCACCGGGTTGAAGTACACACCGCCGCCGAGCTCGGCCGCCGCCACGTAGCGCTGTGTGCCCGGTGCGCGCAGCAGGGGCGCGACTGTGACGCCCACCCGCGCGCCCGGCCAGTCCCGGCCGTCAGTGGGGCGCTGATGAATCCACAGCATGTAGGGCATCGGTTCCTCGAAGCGCTGATCGAGTCGCGCCAGCACGTCGATCAACACGGCGGCCAGGCCGTCGCGGTCACAGCGGCCGTCGACCAGATCCGGTACATCATCGAGTGGGGCGATGCGCAGTTCGTATGGCCAGATCGCCGCCGCCGGCACCCACGCCAGCCACTGCCCGCACCGGGCCACGACGAGATCGTCCGGCACAGCCCCGGGGTTCAGTGTTCCTTCGTGCAGTGCGCGCAGTGGCACCGGCGGAATGCGCTCGTAGGCGTAGATCTGACCGTGCGGGTGGGTGACGGTGGCGCCCACCTCCGGGCCGCGGTTCTCGAAGATCAGCACATAGTCGACATCGTCGCGGGCACCGAGTTCGGCGGTGCGCTGCGCCCACATGTCGATCACCCGCCGGGCCCCGACCACCCCCAGTCCGGCGAAGGTCTGGTCGTGGTCCGGTGTGTAGAGCACGATCTCGCAGCGACCGTCACCCAGGGCCGGCCACCGGTTGGGTACCCAGCGAACCTCGTACGGTTCGGGTGCCTCCAGACCACCGACGCAGAACGGGCAGTCCTGCGCGGGCAGGTTGGGGCGGCCCTGACGTGACGCGACGACCACCGTCGTCGCACCGGTCATCGGGTCGATCCGGATGTCGGTCACGACGTCTTTCGGGCGGGAGTGCTCAGTTCTTCGGCGAGCAGGGTCAGGATCGGTGAGCAGCCACCGTCGACCTTCACCACCGCCAGATCGTCGCCGCGGGTGGCGCCCCTATTGATGATCGCGACCGGAATCCCCGCCGCCACCGCGTGCCGCACGAAGCGATAGCCGGAGAACACCGTCAGCGACGACCCCGCCACCAGCAGCGCATCGGACTGATCGACTAGCGAGTAGCACTGCTGCACAACGTCTTTGGAGACCGACTCACCGAAGTAGACGATGTCGGGTTTGAGCATTCCGCCACAGGCCGGGCAGTCGATGAACTGGAACGACTCCGTATCAGCCACCCACGCGTCGGCGTCGGGTGCGACCGCGAGTCCGCCCACCTGTTCGGCGCGCTCGGTGAAGCCGGGATTGGCCGCCTCCAGTTCCTCGGCCAGCGCCGCGCGCGACATGGTGTGCCTACAGTCCAGGCAGACCACCCGGTCATAGGTGCCGTGCAGGTTGATCACCGCACTGCTGCCGGCTTTGGTGTGCAGAAGGTCGACGTTCTGGGTGATCACGCCGGTGACCACGCCGGCGCGCTCCAGGGCGGCCAGTGCGCGGTGGCCGGCGTTGGGCTGCGTCTGCGCCATGTGTCGCCAGCCGAGGTGGTTGCGCGCCCAGTACCGCCGCCGGTAGTCGCGGCTGGTGGTGAACTGCCGGATCGTCATGGGATTGGCCGGCGGGGAATCCGGGCCGCGGTAGTCCGGGATGCCGGAGTCGGTGGACATCCCGGCACCGGTCAGGACCGCGATGCGCCGCCCGGCCAGTAGCGCGATGAGTTCGGGCGCATCCACCACACGAGGGTAAGGCCCGCCCTCAGTCCAGGCACTTGGCGGCCGGGCACTCCGTCGCTAGGCGGCGCGGTCCACCAGGCGCAGGGTGCCCCGACGGGTCGATGTGGCCGAGTGCATCCGGACCAGGGAGTCCGATCCCACCAGACCGAGCGGGCCGCGCGGCGCGAGCCGGGCGCCGGAGGTCTCGAGCGCGAAACTGAATCGGGCCTGCCGGTGTCCCAGGCCGACGCCGGTGACAAGGAAGAAGAGCAGGCCGGCGATACCGGGCAGTGCCGCCAGAGCCAGATCCTTGAGTGTCACCTCGCGCAGTGCTTGGCGCACCTCGCGACCGATGGTGGTGGCGGCGTCGCCGAACCACTTGCCGACGCTGGTGGCCACGCTGTCGCCGTGCTCCGGCGTTGCGCCACTGGGCGATAGCGGCACCGTCAGAGCGGCAGTAGCGGCTGCGCCGGGGGACTCGGCTCCGTCAGACCCGGGAACCGGCGGGGCACCGGGCGTCAGGCTCGTCGCCGGTCGTGCGGGGGCCGGTCCGGAGGCGGCGGTGTCGCGGTTGCTCTGGGGTGACGCCGCCGGCGGCGTCGCGGTGTTCTCGGCGGCGTTCTCGGGCACGGGAGTCACCGTCTCGGCGATGTCCTCGGCGGGAGGGGCGGTCGTCGGCGAGAGCGGTGCCGCCGTCTTGTCCTTGTTGACCGCGGACTGGGCCACCGGCGATGCGGTGTCCGGCAGCGTCTTGGTTCCGGAATTGGCTGAGTTGGAGTTAGACCCGGACGAGTTCGAGGAATTACCCTGCGAATTCCCTTGCGAGTTAGCGCTCGGGCTAGTGGCCGGCTTACCGGCGGTGGCGGGCTTGTTGCCTTGGGAGCTGGCCGACGAGTTGCCCTGTCCGCCGCTGGACGAGTTGCCGGGCGAGTTGCCCTTGGAGTTGCCTTGCGAGTTGCCTCCGTTGGCATTCCCCGAGGCGGCGGGTGACGGTTTCCCGCCGCCCTTGTTGCCTGAGGAGTCCGGGGTCGCGGCGGCAGTCGCGCTGCCGCCCAGCAAAAGTCCCACGACAGCGGAGGCGGCTACCGCCACCCGCACGTATGGACTGTTCATTACCCACTCCCAGGTCTCCAGAGCAAACCCGAGTAAAGATACCAGAAGAGTCTCGAAGCAGTCACTGATGTGGGACGAAACCCCTGCACAGGCCACAATGGGGCGTGGACTTTCCCGCGGCCGACTTCTTCGGTGCCTACCGGCACGGCTTCGCGCGGGTCGCCGCCTGCACGCACCGCACCGTGCTGGCCGACCCGGCGGCCAACGCCGCGTCGGTGCTGCGGATCGCGCGGGCCTGCCACGACGATGGCGTGGCGGTGGCGGTGTTCCCGGAGTTGACCCTGTCGGGTTACTCGATCGAGGACATCCTGCTCCAGGACAGCCTGCTCGACGCCGTCGAGGATGCGCTGGCTGACGTCATCACCGCCTCCGCTGATCTGCTGCCGGTGCTGATCGTGGGTGCCCCACTGCGCCACCTGCACCGCATCTACAACACCGCGGTGGTGATCCACCGGGGCGCAGTGCTGGGCGTGGCACCCAAGTCCTACCTACCGACCTATCGGGAGTTCTACGAACGCCGCCAGGTCGCCCCCGGCGACGACATGGGCGGGACGATCCGCCTTCTCGGCTCGGACGTCCCGTTCGGACCGGATCTGCTCTTCGCCGCCGATGATGTGGCCGGACTGGTGCTGCACGTCGAGATCTGCGAGGACATGTTCGTCCCCGTGCCGCCCAGCGCGCAGGCCGCACTGGCCGGTGCCACCGTGCTGGCCAATCTGTCCGGCAGCCCGATCACCATCGGCCGCGCCGACGATCGCAAGCTGCTGGCCCGATCGGCCTCGGCGCGTTGTCTGGCCGCCTACGTCTATGCCGCTGCCGGAGAAGGGGAGTCGAGCACGGATCTCGCCTGGGACGGCCAGACGATGATCTACGAGAACGGCCGCCTGCTTGCCGAATCGGAACGCTTCCCGAGCGGGGAACGACGCTCGGTCGCCGACGTCGACCTCGACCTGTTGCGCGCCGAGCGGCTGCGGATGGGCACCTTCGACGACAACCGGCGCCATCATCAGGGCACTCTGAATTCGTTTCGGCGCATCGGGTTTCGGTTGGATCCGCCGGCCGGTGACATCGGGCTGCTCCGCGAGGTGGAGCGCTTCCCGTTCGTCCCCAACGATCCGGCGCGGCTGGAGCAGGACTGCTACGAGGGCTACAACATCCAGGTGTCAGGACTCGAGCAGCGGCTGCGCGCGCTGACACTATCCGAAGGTCGTCATCGGTGTCTCCGGCGGACTGGACTCCACCCACGCTCTCATCGTCGCGGCCAAGGCGATGGACCGCGAAGGCCGCCCGCGCAGCGACATCCTGGCGTTCACCCTGCCCGGCTTCGCCACCGGCGAGCGGACCAAGGGCAACGCGATCGCGCTGTCGAAGGCCCTCGGGGTCAGCTTCGAAGAGATCGACATCCGATCCACCGCCACCCTGATGCTCACCGAGATCGGCCATCCGTTCTCCCGCGGCGAGAAGGTGTACGACGTCACCTTCGAGAACGTCCAGGCCGGCTTACGCACCGACTATCTGTTCCGCATCGCCAACCAGCGCGGCGGCATCGTGCTGGGCACCGGCGACCTCTCCGAACTCGCGCTGGGCTGGTCCACCTACGGGGTGGGCGATCAGATGAGCCACTACAACGTCAACGGCGGTGTGCCGAAAACCCTGATCCAGCATCTGATCCGGTGGGTGATCTCCTCCGGGCAGTTCGACGATGAGGTGGGCGAGATCCTGCGGTCTGTGCTCGATACCGAGATCACTCCCGAACTGGTGCCCACCGGCGAGGACGAGGAGATCCAGAGCAGCGAGGCGAAGGTCGGGCCGTACGCGTTGCAGGACTTCACGTTGTTTTACGTGCTGCGCTACGGGTTCCGGCCGGCCAAGATCGCCTTCATGGCCTGGCACGCCTGGAGTGACCCGACGCGCGGAGATTGGCCGCCGGGTTATCCGCTCGATAAGAGGCCCTCGTACGCGCTCTCTGATATCCGGAAATGGCTCGCGGTGTTCGCGCAGCGGTTCTACTCCTTCAGCCAATTCAAGAGGTCGGCGCTCCCGAACGGACCGAAGGTCTCTCACGCTGGTTCACTGTCGCCGCGAGGCGACTGGCGCGCGCCGTCGGATATGGCGGCAACGGTGTGGCTGAGTGAGATCGAGCGGGACATCCCTAACGCCGGCTAGATGCCGACGCGTTCGCGACAAAGCTCGCGGCATGCCGTGAGAAGTTGCTAGGTTCACCTCCGTGACAGCCCGGCATCGCGAGTTCCATGCCTGGTTGATACCGATCGTTTTCGCTGCAGGGTTGGGCCTGGCGCTCGCCATCGGCACAGGCACTGCGCACGCCGATACCTCTGATCGGGAACGAAGTTCCACCAGCCACACCGGATCTAGCCGAGACGCAGCCGCGAACTCGTCGACGTCGGCACAACCGCGCGGCACCCGTCACGCCCCAACGCCCCGCCCTGCTTCAACGGTCGGCGGGGGCACGGTGACGGCCGCCGCGACGGCCATCAACGCGCCGGAGTCGGAGAGCACCGAGGTACGCGCCGCGCTGACTCCCACCGTCAATCTCGGCTTCGGCAACGTGGGAAACCTGAACCTCGGCAACGGCAACGTCGGCGACATGAATGTCGGCAGCGGCAACGTCGGCAGCAGTAACGTCGGGTTCGGCAACCTCGGTGATGAGAATCTCGGTTTCGGCAACAACGGCACCGGCAACATCGGCTTCGGCAATACCGGCACCGGCAACATCGGCTTCGGCAATACCGGCACGGGCAACATCGGCTTCGGGTTGACCGGTGACAACCAGATCGGCTTCGGCGGCTGGAATTCGGGGACCGGCAACATCGGCTTGTTCAACTCCGGTTCAGGCAATGTCGGGTTTCTTCAACTCCGGCACCGCCAACTTCGGGGTCGGCAATTCCGGTAGCACCAACACCGGTGCCTTCAACGCCGGCAACGTCAACACCGGCCTGAGCAACGCCGGGAACGGCAACACCGGCATCGCCAACGCCGGCGACTGACAACAGCGGAAGTTTCAATACCGGCAACGCCAATACCGGCGGCTTCAACTGGCGGGAGCACCAACACCGGATGGTTCAACGGCGGCGACGCCAATACCGGGTTGTTCAACAGCGGCGACCTCAACACCGGGTCTTCAACTCCGGCAGCGCCAGCAACGGGCATCTTCGTTACCGACGACAACCAGAACTGGTTTCCCGGTCTCCGCATCGCGTTCACCGTGCCCGGCTTCGATATCAACACTCCGCTGGACATTCCGATCGACGAAACCTTCGCCCTCGGAGAGCTGATCGTGACGGTGGGCCCAACGAGCCTCGCCGGTCAGATCACCGGCACCGTCGGCCCGATCGAGATCACCGTGCTCGACTACCCGGCCGGTCCTGGCTTCTTCAACAAGACGGGCAGCCGCGTCGTCGGGATTGTTCAACACCGGTTCCGGTGGTGGCTCCGGCTTCTTCAACTCCGGCGGCGCATCGGGGTTCTGGAATGTGGCGCTGCGGACATTGGTCAACGGCGGACTCTCCGGTCTGTTCAACTACGGCGCTTCGGGTTCCGGCACCCTCAACCTCGGCAGTGCGACATCGGGTGCGTTCAACACCAGTTCGCTGGACCCCGGCGATCCGGCGTCGCTGTCGGGCATCGGCAATATCGGCTCGCAGTTCGCCGGGCTGTTCTGGAACCAGGTCGCCTCCACCCCGGCACTCAACATCGGTGTCGGCAACCTCGGCTTCCTCAACGTCGGCGGCGGCAACGTCGGCGACTACAACTTCGGCTTCGGCAACTCCGGCGATGTGAATCTCGGCGACGGCAACATCGGCGACCTCAACCTCGGCTCAGGAAACCAGGGCACGCTCAACATCGGGTGGGGCAACGCCGGTGACGAGAACGTCGGAGCGGGCAACCTCGGCGATAAGAACGTCGGCCTGGGCAACGCCGGCGACGGCAACTTCGGGTTCGGCAACACCGGAACAGGCAACATTCGGGTTCGGCAACACCGGCGTCGGCAACATCGGGATCGGCCTGACCGGCGACTACCAGATCGGCTTCGGGGGCTGGAACTCCGGCACGGGGAATGTCGGCTTGTTCAACTCCGGTAGCGGTAACACCGGGTTCTTCAACTCCGGCACCGGCAACTGGGGCCTCGGCAATTCCGGCGGTGTGAATACCGGGGCGTTCAACGCCGGGCAGGTCAACTCCGGGCTGGGCAATGCCGGCAACGTCAACAACGGCTGGTCCAACAGCGGCAGCTACAACAGCGGCACCGGTAACTCCGGCAGCGCCAACACCGGGGACGGCAACGCCGGCGATCGCAACACCGGATGGTGGAACGCCGGCGATGCCAACACCGGACTGGCCAACATCGGCGATCTCAACACCGGCGCATTCAACTCAGGCGACTACAACAACGGCTTCTTCTGGCGCGGGGAGAATCAAGGTCAATTCAGCGTCGATATCGCCATCGACATCACCGCACTGCCGATCGACCTCAAAGCGGACATCCCGGTCAACATCCCGATCACCGCCCGCGTCGGGGATGGCTCCCTGGTGCTGCCCGGGTTCACCATCCCGGCCATCGAGGGCGCCGTCTCGGTGACTCTGGATCTGGCCCTGATCCTCGGCATACCGGGCCTGCCCGTCATCGATCTGGACCCCACCTATTCGGTGGGCCCCATCACGGTGCCCGACCTCACCATCACGTCATCGGACACTCTGTTCAAGGCGACGATCGGGGGCCCGGGCATATCGCTACCGATCAACGTGGCGGGATCGCTGGGTCCCGTTCGCGTTCCGCTGCTCGAGATCACCGGCGCCGGATTTTTCAACAAAACGGACACGCCCTCATCGGGCTTCTTCAACACCGGGGCCGGCGGAGGCTCCGGCTTCTTCAACACCGGCGGAGGGCTGTCCGGACTGTGGAACGTGGCCCCCGACGAGCGCCCCGACGCTGGGCTGTCGGGGCTGTGGAACTACGGGTCCCAGACTTCCGGGTGGGCCAACCTCGGAACGTTCATGTCCGGCTCGTTCGGCACCAGCACGCTTGACATCCTCCAACCCGCGTCGCTGTCGGGCATCGGCAACATCGGCGCCGACCTGGCGGGACTGTTCGTCAACCAGCTCACCGGACGGTCGTCGTTCAACCTCGGCCTCGGCAACGTCGGTTCGTTGAATATCGGCAGCGGCAATGTCGGCGACTACAACGTCGGCTCGGGCAACCAGGGCACCTTCAACCTCGGCGAGGGCAACGTCGGTTGGCTCAACCTCGGCTGGGGCAACGCCGGCTACTACAACGTGGGCCTGGGCAACGCCGGTGACGGCAACCTCGGGTTCGGCAACCTGGGTGACAACAACCTCGGCTTGGGGAACAGCGGCGACGGAAACCTCGGGTTCGGCAACACCGGATCGGGCAACATCGGGTTCGGCAACACCGGCATCGGCAACATCGGTTTCGGGTTGACCGGCGACTACCAGGTCGGGTTCGGCGGCTTCAACTCCGGCACCGGGAACACCGGGCTGTTCAACTCGGGTGTGGGCAACACCGGCCTGTTCAACTCCGGTATCGGCAACGCCGGCTTCGGCAACTCGGGCAACGTCAGCACCGGGTGGTTCAACTCCGGGAACGTCAACACCGGCATCGGCAATGCCGGCAGTGTCAACTCCGGATCGCTCAACACCGGCAGTTACAACACCGGCAACGCCAACACCGGCAACCTCAACACCGGTGCGTTGAACGCCGGTGACCGCAACACCGGATGGATCAACACCGGCAACGCCAACACCGGTCTGGCCAACACCGGAGACGTCAACACCGGCGCCTTCATCACCGGCGACCTACAACAACGGCCTGTTCTGGCGCGCCGACAGCCAAGGGCACTTGAGCATCGTCTTCGGCGGCGAGATCACCGCGATTCCGATCGTGTTCAGCGCCGACATCCCGCTCAACATCCCGATCACCGCTGACATCGCGGACCTCACCCTGGCCAGTTTCACCATCCCCGGCTTCCCGGTGAACACCGCCAACTGGCCCACGCTGGTCAACCAGCAGGTCGGGGTCGCGATCGTCAACCTCGCGGTCACCAACGGCACGCTGCCGATCAGTGACATCAGCCTCTCCGACGTCACCGTCAGCCTGCCGACGGTCACCGGCCTGCTCGGCAGTGCGGACACGTCGATCCCGATCAGGTTCACCGCCGACATCGGACCCACCACCCTGGCCATCGCGGTGATCCCCGACGGCCCCGGCATCTTCAGCGCGACGGACGCTCCGTCCTCGGGCTTCTTCAATACCGGCGCCGGGGGCGGCTCGGGGATCTTCACCTCAGGTTCGGCGGGCTCGGGGCTGTGGAATGTCGGCACAGCAGTGTCGGGGTGGTTCAACTCCGGAGCGCTGAGTTCGGGCTTCGCCAACCTCGGCACCGCCGTGTCCGGGTCCTTCGACACCAGCCTGCTGAAGTCGGCAGCACCGGCGTTCATCTCCGGCTTCGCCAACAGCGGCAGCCAGCTCGCCGGTTTGTTCAACAATCCGCTGGGTTTCGGCGACTACCTCGCCCGTATCCAGTCGCAGCTCAACGCGCCGATCCCGCTGGGCATCGAGATCTCCCTCACCGAGACACCGATCGACTTCAGCCTCGGCGTCGGCGTGGACATCCCCGTCGTCGTGGACGGGACCGGCATCGGGATCACCCAGATCACCGTCGGCGCCTTCACCGTGGGGCCCGGGCCGTTGATCACGCTCAACGCACTCTCCGGTTCCTGCAACTTCGGGCGCTGCGGGTCGGCGCAACTGGAGTTCGGTGCCGGGCTCGGACCCCTCACCGCCGGCCCCCTCCAACTCGGGTTCCTGACCACCGACGCGCTCTCGGCGGTCATCGGCGGCCCCGGCAAGGGGATCGGCATATCCGGCGGGGGAGCGATCGGCCCGATCACGATCCCGCTGCCGTGGCAGGTGTTCGCCGATCCGACCTACCCGATCACAATCCCGGCCATTCCATGGTTCTACGACCTGGCCGGTGGCGTCGACATCCCGATCACCGGCACCGTGGGCGAACTCGACATCAACGAGTTCACCGATCTGCTTCCGCTGGAACTCGACCTGCTCTACCGGTACGGGTCATGCAGCATCGCGAACTTCGGCTGTACCCCGGCGAACGTCTTCGGGCCGCTGACCTTCCAGCGGCCGAACGGAACCTTTCCCACACTGCCGGCGAACCTGCCGCTGACCACCTTGGTCCTCGTCGATAGCACCCTTGGAGATGCCTACGGCCCCTTCAGCACCCCCGCCTTCGACATTCTGTTGCCGCTGCAGCAACTCTTCAGCGGCTCAGGGAGCGGCAGCTTGGGACCGTTCGTCATTCCCCGGGGCTGACAGCGGGCTGACATCAACCGGCGGGCTGTGCTCCCAGCACCCGTTGGATGTCGGCCTTCATCGCCTGCAGCTGCGCCCCCCAGTAGCCCCAACTGTGCGTCCCGGCCGGGGGGAAGTTGAACACCGCGTTGCGGCCGCCGGCGGCCAGATACTTTCGCTGGAACTCCTTGTTGGTGTCCAGGGTGACGTTCTCCAGATAGCCGGCGGTGAACAGCCCGCCGAAACTCGGGTCGGCGGTGTTGTCCAGATCCGACGGCGCCCCGGTTCCGCAGTACACCCATACCGCCGTGCCGTTGGCCACCAAGCGCCCTATGTTGACCATCGGATCGTTGCGTTTCCAGGCCGGATCACCGCGGGGACCCCACATGTCGGTGGCGTTGAAGCCGCCGGCGTCGCGCATCGCGACGCTGATCAGCACCGGCCACAGCCCCAGTGATGGGTTGAGAAAGCCCGACAGCGACGCCGCGAAGAGGAACTGGGTGGGGTGCCAGATCGCCAGGTTCAGCGCCGAGCCGCCCGACATGGACAGGCCCACCACGGCGTTGCCGGTCGGTGCGACACCCCTGTTCGCCGCCAGCCATATCGGCAGCTCCTGGGTCAGGAACGTCTCCCACTTATAGGTGACGGTGCCGGCGCGGGCCGTAGTCGGCCGGTACCAGTCGGTGTAGAAGCTGGATTGTCCGCCGACCGGCATCACCACCGATAGGCCGGATTGGTAATACCATTCGAAGGCGGCGGTGTTGATGTCCCAGCCGTTGGTCTCGTCCTCGGCGCGAAGTCCGTCGAGAAGGTAGACGGCATGCGGTCCGCCGCCCTGGAACTCGACGCGGATATCGCGGTTCATCGCCGGTGAGGGCACATACACGATCTCGATCGGCAGGCCCTCGCGGGAGAACGCAGCGGCGGTGGGGGTCGCGGCCGTCGCCCCAAGCGGCAGTAGCAGCGCGGTGATCGCGGCACCGGCAAGCCGGTAGGCCCGCGTGGGCCACCCACCCTTGGCGGAGGTCATCACCACTGTCGAATCCTGTCGCGGTCGTCTATCTGGACTTTTCGCAAGCTAGCAATCGTCCGGACCGCCACCGGTGAGGCCACGCGGCCCGTGATTGCATCGTGACCGCCGGCGTCGCAGAGGTGACCACACGGATTTCTGCTCCAGTTGCGGCAAGGGAGTCGCGGAAAAGCTGCTAACTTCTCGCTGTGGCTGATCGGCTTTGGCGTGGATGGGCCGCGAAAGGGGAGTCTCGGCCCGACCGACAGCGGTCGCTTCGCCGGGTCGAGCTTCATGCCTTCCTCATCGCGGGTTTCCTCACCCTCGCGTTCGGAGCGGCGCTCGCCTCCGGATCCGGTGCCGCCCACGCCGACAGGTCGGACAAGCCCGCACCGGCGACCACATCCGACACCCAGGGATCCAGTCGCGGTGGCGTCAAGAAACCTGCGGTGGCAGCCGCCCAGGCCGCGTCACCGGCCACCGATGCGGCCGTGGCGATGCCGACGGTGTCCGATGTGTCGGTGCCGACGGTGGCCGATGTGTCGTTGCCGACGACCTCCGCACGCGCTGCCGTCGTCTCCGGCATCAATCTCGGCGTGGCCAATGTCGGCAACCTCAACGTCGGGGGCGGCAATGTCGGCGATTTCAACGTCGGCAACGGCAACGCCGGCAATGGCAACGTCGGCGCCGGCAACACGGGCAACTCCAACATCGGCTTCGGCAACCTCGGCGACAACAACGTCGGCTTGGGCAACAACGGGTCGGGCAACGTCGGCTTCGGCAATACCGGGAGCGGCAACATCGGCTTCGGTAACACCGGGACGGGCAATATCGGGTTCGGGTTGACCGGGAACAACCAAATCGGCTTCGGCGGACTCAACTCCGGTACCGGCAATATCGGATTGTTCAACTCCGGGTCCGGCAACTCCGGCATCTTCAACTCCGGCACCGGCAACTTCGGCCTCGCCAACTCGGGCAGCACCAACACCGGGGCCTTCAACTCCGGAAATGTCAACACCGGCGTGAGCAACACCGGCGATCGCAACACCGGACTCTTCAACGCCGGCGACACCAACAGCGGCAGCTTCAACCCCGGCGACATCAACACCGGCGACTTCAACACCGGTGACCGCAACACCGGATGGTTCAACGGTGGCAACGCCAACACCGGACTGGCTAACTCCGGGAACCTCAACACCGGCGCTTTCAACTCCGGCAATGCCAGCAACGGGTTCTTCGTCAGCGGCGACAACCAGAACTGGTTGCCTGCCTTCCGCCTGACCTACACCCTCCCGGCGCTGAACATCGACCAGACGGTGCCGATCACCATCGATGACAGCTTCGTCGCCGGCGAGCTGACGATCCTGGTCGGGCCCACCACCCTTGATGCCACTGTCACCGGCACCACAGAGGCGGTCGAGGTCACCATCATCGACTTCCAGTCCGGGCCCGGCTTCCTCAACCAGACCGCCGCCCCGTCCTCCGGCTTCTTCAACACCGGTGCCGGCGGCGGGTCGGGGTTCTTCAACGCCGGCGCCCTGGTGTCGGGTCTGTGGAATATGGCGGTCGCGCCGGCGGGTGCCGGATTATCCGGAATCGGGAACTACGGCTCGGCCGCCTCCGGCTGGGCCAACCTCGGATCCGTGGTCTCCGGCTTGTTCAACACCGGCTTGACCGATCCGGATCAGGCAGCATCGGTATCCGGGATCGGCAATATCGGCCAGCAGCTGGCCGGGCTGTTCGTCAACCAGCTGACCGGGACGACGTCGTTCAACTTCGGATTCGGCAACCAGGGTTCGGTGAACGTCGGCGCCGGAAACATCGGCGATTACAACTTCGGGTTCGGCAATCTCGGCGACTGGAACCTCGGCAGCGGGAACGTGGGGGACATCAACCTCGGGGACGGCAACGCCGGCAACCTGAACGTCGGCTCGGGTAACACCGGAAACGACAATGTCGGGTTCGGGAACCTGGGGAATAACAACATCGGCCTCGGCAACAACGGTGATGGCAACGTCGGCTTTGGGAACACCGGGACCGGCAATATCGGTTTCGGCAACACCGGGACGGGCAACATCGGGTTCGGGCTGACCGGGAACAATCAGGTCGGCGTCGGCGGGTTCAACTCCGGCACCGGCAACATCGGGCTGTTCAACTCCGGGACCGGGAATATCGGGTTCTTCAACTCCGGCACCGGCAACTTCGGCCTCGGCAATTCTGGTGCCACCAACACCGGACTGTTCAACGCCGGCAGTGTGAACTCCGGGGTCGGCAACGGCGGCGACTACAACACCGGCTGGCACAACCTCGGCAGCTACAACAGCGGCAGCGCCAATATCGGTGACTCCAACACCGGTGACGCCAACATCGGCGACACCAACACCGGGTGGTGGAACACCGGCGACATCAACACCGGACTGGCCAACCGCGGTGACCTCAACACCGGGGCGTTCAACACCGGTGACGCCAATGTCGGGTTCCTCTGGCGCGGCGATGCCGGCGGTCAGCTCAACGTGGACCTGGGCTTCGACATCCCCGCGATCCCGGTCGCCCTGACTGCCACCATCCCGGTCGACATCCCGATCACCGGCATCGTCCCGTTCGGGCAGGGTCCGGTCACCATCTATCCCGGCGGCGCGTTGCCCGGGATCGCCATCCCGATCGACTTCTCGACCACCACCGTGCTGTCGCCCGGCGTCAGCCTGGATATCGCCGCGCAGGGCTCATTCGCGCTGAACGCGATCGTGCTGCCCGAGATTCAGGTTCAGGTCGACTCCAACCCGCTGTTCACCGTGAGCATCGGCGGTGCCGACACCTCGATCCCGGTGACTGGCAGCGGGACCGTCGGCCCCGGCCGGGTGTCGTTCCTGCAGTGGGGCGGTCCCGGCCTGTTCAACTCGACGGTCCTGCCGTCCTCGGGGTTCTTCAACTCCGGCGCCGGGGGGATGTCGGGATCGTTCAACTCAGGCGCAGACGTCTCGGGTTTCTGGAACGCGGCCGTCGCGCAGTTGCTGGGTGCGCCGGGCAGGTTGTCCGGCGTCGGTAATTACGGGTCGCAGACTTCCGGGTGGGCCAACCTCGGCAGTGCGGTGTCGGGATGGTGGAACTCGAGCGCGCTGGAACCCGGCGTACCCGCGTCGATCTCCGGCATCGGCAATGTGGGTGAGCAGCTGGCGGGATTGTTCTGGAACACCGTCACGTCGTCGTCGACCATCAACCTCGGCATCGGCAACCAGGGTTCGTGGAATGCCGGAAGCGGCAACGTCGGCGATTTCAACCTGGGGTCGGGCAACCAGGGCAGCCTCAATCTCGGCGACGGCAACTCCGGCAGCGGAAACCTCGGGTCCGGCAACAACGGCGACGGGAACCTCGGCTTCGGCAACCTGGGGAACAACAACATCGGGTTGGGCAACAACGGCGGTAACAACGTCGGCTTCGGCAATACCGGGACCGGAAACATCGGCTTCGGGAACACGGGCACTGGCAACATCGGGTTCGGCCTGACCGGGAACAATCAGATCGGGTTCGGCGGGTTCAACTCCGGCACCGGCAACTTCGGTTTCTTCAACTCCGGGTCGGGCAACATTGGGTTCTTCAACTCCGGGTCGGGCAATTTCGGGCTCGGCAACTCCGGTGACACCAACACCGGGTTGCTGAACGCCGGTGATGTCAACTCCGGTCTGGGCAACGTCGGCAGCTACAACAGCGGAAGCCTCAACACCGGCGACGCGAACACCGGCGACGTCAACATCGGCGATACCAACACCGGTTGGCTCAACACCGGCGATACCAATACCGGGCTGGCCAACCGGGGGGACGTGAACACCGGGGCGTTCAACACCGGCACTGCTAACAACGGCTTCTTCTGGCGCGGCGAGGGCGGGGGCCAACTCAACCTCGATATCGGCGCGAGCGTCTCGCTGCTGCCGGTCGACATCGCTGCCGTGATTCCCATCGACATCCCCGTTACCGCCGCCCTCGGCCCGGACGTGGTCGATGTTCTCGGCTTCACGATTCCGACCATCCCGGGCGGGATAGCGCTCACCCCGATCACCCTCAGCGCGACGATCGTGGAGACCGGCGTGTCGGTGAAGGCCGGGCCGTTAAAGTTTGACGAGACCCCATCGGTCACCATCGGTCCGATCACGGTGCCGACCTTCACGATCACCTCCACCGATCCACTCCTGACAGCGACGATCGGCGGCCCGGACACCTCCATCCCGGTCGACCTCGGCGGGTCGATCGGCCCGATCCGATTGTCGCTGCTGCAGTGGAACGGAGCCGGCTTCTTCAACACCACGGACACTCCGTCCTCGGGATTCTTCAACGCCGGTTCGGGCGGCACCTCGGGATGGCTCAACTCCGGTGAGGCCGTATCGGGATTCTGGAACATGGCGGTCTCTCAGTTACTTGGCGCGCCTGCGCAGTTGTCGGGTATCGGCAATTACGGCTCGCAGGCATCCGGGCAGTCCAACCTCGGTAGTGCAGTCTCGGGCTGGTGGAACACCAGCTCGCTGGCTCCCGAAGTGCCGGCCCAGGTATCGGGAATCGGCACCATCGGTACCGAGTTGGCCGGGCTGCTGTGGAACCAGGTGACGGGTAAGACATCGCTCAATCTCGGCCTGGGCGACGTCGGCTCACTCAACGTCGGCGGCGGCAACGTCGGCGACTACAACCTGGGATCGGGCAATCTCGGCAGTCTCAATTTCGGGAACGGCAACGTCGGGAGTTTCAACTTCGGGTTCGGCAACTCCGGCAGCGCGAACCTGGGTTCGGGCAACAACGGCGACGGCAACGCCGGGTTCGGGAATCTCGGTGACAACAACGTCGGGCTCGGCAATAACGGTGACGGCAATGTCGGCTTCGGTAACACGGGGTCGGGCAACGTCGGGTTCGGTAATACCGGTACCGGCAATATCGGCTTCGGGCTGACCGGCGACTACCAGATCGGTTTCGGAGGGTTCAACTCCGGGACCGGCAACACCGGGCTGTTCAATTCGGGCTCCGGTAACTCCGGATTGTTCAACTCCGGCAGCGGCAATTGGGGCCTCGGTAACTCGGGTATCACCAACACCGGGGCGTTCAATGCCGGAAGCGTGAACTCCGGCCTGGCCAACGTGGGCAGTGTTAACACCGGCTGGCACAACGTGGGCAGTTACAACAGCGGCAACGCGAACGCCGGGAATGTCAACACCGGAAGCGCCAACATCGGCAACACCAACACCGGATCCTTGAACACGGGTGACGCCAACACCGGGCTGGCCAATCTCGGGAATCTGAACACCGGCGCCTTCAACACCGGCGACGCCAACAACGGCATCGCCTGGAGAGCCGACGGCGGCGGCCAACTCGACTTCGACATCGGCCTCACCGTGTCCCAGATCCCGCTCAACCTCACCGCCGATCTTCCGGTGAACGTTCCTATCACCGCCGACGTCGGCAGCCTCGGCCTGCGGGGTTTCACCATCCCCGGCTTCCCGATCACCACCACCAACTGGACGACCATCGTCAATCAGTTGTTCCCGGCCTCCGTCACCGTTGGGAATTCCGCGCCGGTCAGCCGCCCCCTGCTCGCGGACTTCAAGGTCCTGAACGGCGTCATCCCGGTCAGCGCGATCACGATCCCCACTGTCACTGTCGACTTGCCGACCGCCGTGGGCACCATCGGCAACGCCGGCACGTCGATTCCTATCGCCTTCAATGCCGGAATTAATCCCTTCCGGATCACGCTGCTGGACCTGGGCGGCCCCGGTGTGCTAAATGCCACCGGCACCGTCTCGTCGGGATGGTTCAACTCCGGCACCGCCGGCTCGGGTGTGTTCAACTCCGGCGCCGGTGTCTCGGGATGGTGGAACCAGGCGGTCCAGCCTCTGCTCCAAGGAGCTGGCCTGTCGGGGACGTTCAACCAAGGATCACTGGCTTCTGGCACTGCCAACCTCGGCGGCGGACTCAGCGGCCGATTCGCCACCGGCACCCGGAGTCCCGGTCTGCCGTCGTGGGTGTCCGGGGTGGCGAACACCGGCACTCAACTGGCCGGATTCCTGCAGAGTCCCCTCGCAATCGGTGACTACCTCAGCCGTGTGCTCGCCGCGCTCAACACCCCGATCCCACCGTTGACGACCGATCAAATCACTATCAGCGACATCCTGATCGGCTACTCGTTCGACATCGGTGTCGACATTCCGATCGACGCGACCTTCACCGAACCCATCGTGGTTCCTGTCGTCGATGTTCCGACCGTGACCATCGGCCCGGGACCGTTCATCCAGGCCGCCTTCGTGACCCAATCTCTTAACGGCCCCTATCCCGCCAACGATCCCTGCGGATCCGTAGTAGGCGGCAATATCGGGGCGTGCGTCGTTCTCGAGCTTGTACCCTCGTTCAGCGCGGGCGGCGGCGTCGGACCCATCACCATCACACCGGGTGGCGTGTTGACACCCTCTGGTCAACAGGTGGTGTCGGTGAACATCGGCGGTATCGGCAACGGCATCACCACCATCGGATCGGCCGACATCGGTCCGATCCGAATCCTGCTTCCGCGGTCGGGCAGGCCGACCACAATTGAGCAGTTCCCGTACTCCTATCAGGGTGTGGTCGGCATCGATGTCCCGATCACCGCCGAGGTCGGCCTCACCATCGACCAGTTCAGTGAGGACGAATTCGTCAACGGCGTGCTCGGCTTCAATTACGGGTGGTGCGCCACTATCCCCTGCAGTAATGCGAATCTCCAGAAACCAACCACCGGTAGCACCGGACTCTGTGGTCTCAACAACCCCGGAACCAACTGCCACGTCACGTTCTTCATCTGGGGCGAGACCAACACAACCCCGACAGCAATTGACCGGGGCTGGCGTGGCTATCCGCGGGGGCCGTTCCCGCCATCGACTGTCCTGATCCAGGGCTCCTCTCCGCTGATCAATAACTCCGGCGGCGGCACCACCGACGGGCAGACCGTCACCTTCGTCATCAACCCCCCCGACATCCAGGCCACTGTGCCCTTCCAGCAGAGCGGTACCCTCGGGCCATTCCCGAGTTCGGGCGGCTGACCCAACCGGTTGGTGGAACCGATACCCTGGGTTAATGACCGTGCAGACCGTCGACGTGCGAGCGCACGTGCACGACGCCGCCCGGCGCGCCCGCACCGCCTCCCGGGTACTGGCTACCCTGACCACCGAGGTCAAGAACCGGGCCCTGCACGCCGCCGCCGACGCCGTCCTCGCACACACCCACCAGATCCTGGCCGCCAACGCAGCCGACCTCGACGCCGCCCGCGCGGCGGGCACACCCGAGGCGATGCTGGACCGGCTGGCCCTGAACCCGCAGCGCATCGACGGCATCGCCGCCGGGCTGCGCCAGGTCGCCGGGCTGCCCGACCCCATTGGGGAGGTGCTGCGCGGAAGCACCCTGCCCAACGGCCTGCAGGTGCGCCAGCAGCGGGTGCCGCTCGGCGTGGTCGGCATGGTCTACGAGGGCCGGCCCAACGTCACCGTCGACGCCTTCGGGCTCACGCTGAAATCCGGTAACGCCGCGCTGCTGCGCGGCAGCTCCTCGGCGGCCAACTCCAACACCGAACTGGTCACCGTGCTGCGCGGGGCGCTGTGCGGGGAAGGCCTGCCCGAGGACGCGGTGCAGTTGCTCCCCAGTGCCGACCGCTCGAGCGTCACCCACCTGATCCAGGCCCGCGGTCTGGTTGACGTGGTGATCCCGCGCGGCGGCGCGGGCCTGATCGACGCCGTCGTGCGTGACGCCACCGTGCCCACCATCGAGACCGGTGTCGGCAACTGCCACGTCTACGTCCACGCCGACGCTGACCTCGACGTCGCCGAGGCAATCGTGCTGAACGCCAAGACCCGCCGGCCCAGCGTGTGCAATGCCGCCGAGACTCTTCTGGTCGACAGGGCGGTGGCGGGCACCGCGGTGCCGCGACTGGTGGACGCGTTGGAGAAGGCCGGCGTCACCGTCCATGACAACCCCACCGAGGACGAACTTCGGGCGGAGTTCCTGTCGATGGACATCGCGCTGGCCGTCGTCGACGGCATCGACGCGGCGATCGAGCACATCAACACCTACGGCACCGGCCATACCGAGGCCATCGTCACCACCGATCTGGCTGCCGCGCAACGGTTCACCGACCGCGTCGACGCCGCCGCGGTGATGGTGAACGCATCGACCGCCTTCACCGACGGCGAGCAGTTCGGTTTCGGCGCCGAGATCGGTATCTCCACCCAGAAATTGCACGCCCGGGGCCCGATGGGTCTGCCGGAATTGACCTCGACCAAGTGGATCGTCATCGGTGACGGCCACACCCGACCGGCCTGAGAAACGGGAGACATTCCTTGACCACCACCCCGGCACGCCCGGCACCGCTGTTCGCCGACATCGACGATGTCACCCGAAGGCTGACCGCGACCGGCTACCTGCCCGACACCGCCACCGCGACCGCGGTGTTCCTGGCCGACCGCCTCGGCAAGCCGCTGCTGGTGGAGGGTCCTGCCGGTGTCGGCAAGACCGAGCTTGCCCGCGCGGTGGCCCAGTGCACCGGCGCGGAACTGGTGCGGTTGCAGTGCTACGAGGGTGTGGACGAGGCCCGCGCGCTGTACGAGTGGAACCACGCCAAGCAGATCCTGCGCATTCAGTCCGCAACCGGTGCCGATCACGACTGGGAGCACACCAAGGACGATGTCTTCAGCGAGGAGTTCCTGCTCACCCGGCCGCTGCTGACCGCGATCCGGCGCACCGAACCCACCGTGCTGCTGATCGACGAGACCGACAAGGCCGACATCGAGATCGAGGGCCTGCTGCTCGAGGTGCTCTCCGACTTCGCCGTCACCATCCCGGAACTGGGCACCATCACCGCCACCCGCAAGCCGTTCGTGCTGCTCACCTCGAATGCCACCCGCGAGTTGTCCGAAGCACTCAAGCGGCGGTGTCTGTTCCTGCACATCGACTTCCCCGACGCCGACCTGGAGCGGCGCATCCTGCTGTCGCGGGTTCCCGAACTGCCCGAGCGCCTGGCCGAGGAATTGGTCCGCATCATCGGAGTGCTGCGCGGTATGCAGCTCAAGAAGCTGCCGTCGGTGGCCGAGACCATCGACTGGGCGCGCACGGTGCTGGCGCTGGGCATGGACACCATCGATGACGCCACCATCGCCGCCACGCTGGGGGTGGTGCTCAAGCACCAGTCCGATCAGCAGCGGGCCACCGCCGAGTTGCGGCTGAACTGACCGGGCTGGATCAACGACCATGGCCGTGCGCAGAACCCGACCACCGCAACCGCTGGCCCCCCACGGCCTGCCGGGTCACCTCGTCGAGTTCGTCGAAGCCCTTCGCGGCCAGGGCATCTCGGTGGGTCCCTCGGAGACCGTCGACGCCGGGCAGGTGATGTCGGTGCTCGGACTGGGTGACCGGGAGACGCTGCGCGAGGGCTTCGCCTGCGCGGTGCTCCGCCGTCCGGAGCATCGCCCCACCTACGACGCGCTGTTCGATCTGTGGTGGCCGGCCGCCCTGGGCGGGCGCACCGTGCTCGAGGACGATGACTCCCCGTCGGCGCCGCCGGCCCTCGACCCCGAGGACGTCGAGGCGATGCGGGCCATGCTGCTCGATCTGCTTGCCGACAACCCCGACATCGGTGACCTCGACGACCGTCTTGTCGCGATGATCGCGGCCATCGTCGAGGCGCACGGCCGCTACACCTCCAGCAGGGGCCCGTCGTACTCGTCGTATCAGGCCCTTAAGGCGATGGGGCTCGACCAGTTGGAAGGACGACTGCTGGCCGGGCTGCTCGCGCCGTACGGCGACGACCCCTCGCCGACCCAGGAGCAGATCGCCAAATCCCTTGCCGCCCAGAAGATCGCACAGCTGCGCCGGATGGTCGAGGGCGAGACCAAGCGGCGCACCGCCGAGCAGCTGGGCCGTGAGCACGTCCAGATGTACGGCATCCCGCAACTGGCGGAGAACGTCGAGTTCCTGCGCGCCTCCGGCGACCAGTTGCGGCAGATGCGCCGCGTGGTGGCGCCGCTGGCCCGCACCCTGGCCACCCGGCTCGCGGCCAAGCGCCGGCGCCACCGCGCCGGGGCGATCGACCTGCGCAAGACATTGCGCAAATCCATGTCGACCGGCGGTGTGCCGATCGACGTGGTGCTGCGCAAGCCGCGACCGGCCCGGCCCGAGCTGGTGGTGCTCTGTGACGTGTCCGGCTCGGTGGCCGGCTTCAGCCACTTCACCCTGCTGCTGGTGCACGCGCTGCGCCAGCAGTTCTCCCGGGTTCGCGTCTTCGCCTTCATCGACACCACCGACGAGGTGACCCACATGTTCGGCCCGGACGCCGATCTGGCCGTCGCCATCCAGCGCATCACCCGCGAGGCCGGTGTCTACACCCGCGACGGCCACTCCGATTACGGCAACGCCTTCGTCTCGTTCACCGAGAACTTCCCCAACGTCCTGTCCCCGCGCAGCTCGCTGCTGATCCTCGGCGACGGTCGCAACAACTACCGCAATCCCTCGGCGGACCTTCTCGCGCACATGGTGACCGCCAGCCGTCACGCGCACTGGCTCAACCCGGAGCCCAAACACCTGTGGGGCAGCGGCGACTCCGCCGTGCCGCGCTACGAAGACATCATCACCATGCATGAGTGCCGGTCGGCCAAGCAGCTGGCAGCGGTCATCGACCAGCTGCTCCCGGTTTAGACCGTAAGCTTTTCCACCGTGGCATCTGTGCGCAGGCTCGGCGTGATGGGCGGGACGTTCGATCCCATCCACAACGGGCACCTTGTCGCCGCCAGCGAGGTGGCCGACCTCTTCGGCCTCGACGAGGTCGTGTTCGTGCCCACCGGGGTGCCCTGGCAGAAGGACCGCCATGTCACCGCCGCCGAGGACCGCTACCTGATGACGGTGATCGCCACCGCGTCCAACCCCCGGTTCTCGGTCAGCAGGGTCGACGTCGACCGCACCGGCGCGACGTACACCACCGACACCCTCCGCGACCTACGCGCGCTGTACCCCGACTGCGAGGTGTTCTTCATCACCGGCGCCGACGCGCTCGCCTCGATCCTGACCTGGCAGGGCTGGGAGGAACTCTTCGACCTCGCCACCTTCATCGGCGTCAGCCGTCCCGGCTACGAACTCGACCGACTCCCACATCACCGCGGCGCTGGACCGGCTGCCCGACGATGCGCTGCACCTGGTGGAGATCCCGGCGCTGGCGATCTCGTCGAGCGACTGCCGCGCACGGGCCGCCCGCGGCCGGCCGATCTGGTATCTGGTGCCCGACGGGGTGGTGCAGTACGTCGCCAAACGCGGTCTCTATCTCAGCGCACCGGCCGATGAGGTCACCGCATGACCGGCTCGGCCGAGGGGGTCACCGCGTGACCGCCTCTGCTGAAGCCGTGGAGATGGCGGGCGTCGCCGCCCGCGCCGCCGCGGCCAAGCTCGCCGTGGACATCGTCGTCATCGATGTCTCCGATCAGCTCTTCATCACCGACTGCTTCGTCATCGCCTCGGCCTCCAATGAACGTCAGGTCAATGCGATCGTCGAGGAGGTGGAGGAGAAGATGCGGCTGGCCGGCCACAAACCCGCCCGCCGCGAAGGCAACCGCGAGGGACGCTGGATCCTGCTGGACTACATCGACATCGTGGTGCACATCCAGCACTCCGACGAGCGCAGCTTCTACGCTCTGGACCGGCTGTGGCAGGACTGTCCGCTCATTGAGATAGATCTCGAGGACGTCGAGACCGACCCGGAGCCGACGTGAGAGTGCGCCGGCTGGTCATGTTGCGGCACGGGCAGACCAAGTCCAACGCCGACAGCCGGATGCAGGGCCAACTCGACACCGAACTCACCGACCTCGGCCACGCTCAGGCGGCCAGTGCCGCCGAGGTGCTCGCCAAGCGCCAGCCGCGGCTCATCGTGTCCTCCGACCTCAGCCGCGCCTACGACACCGCCACCGCGCTGGCGCAGCGCTGCGGAGTGCCGGTGAGCACTGACAAGGGGCTGCGCGAAACCCACCTCGGCGCGTGGCAGGGACTCACCCACAGCGAGGTCGACGCGGCAGCGCCCGGTCAGCGGCAGGCCTGGCGCGACGATGCCACCCTGGCCCCGCACGGCGGGGAGAGCCGCATCGACGTCGCCGACCGCAGCCGGCCGGTGGTCGCCAAGATCCTGCTCAACGAACCGGAATGGGGAGCCGACGACTGCGACCGTCCGGTGGTGCTGGTGGCCCATGGCGGGCTGATCGCCGCGCTGACCGCCTCCCTGCTGGATCTGCCGGTGGACAGCTGGCCGGTGCTCGGCGGTATGGGAAATGCCAGTTGGGCGCAGCTGTCCGGCCACGGGCCCGATGCGGCGGCGCTGGGAGATCTGCGCTGGCGCCTGGACGTGTGGAACGCCTCGGCTCAGGTCTCCAACGATGTCCTCTAGCGCACCCACTAGAACCCTGCTGGTCTTCGCCGACTCGCTGTCCTACTACGGTCCGCAGGGCGGACTGCCCGCCGACGATCCCCGCATCTGGCCCAATATCGTTGCCGCCGAACTGGGTTGGGAGTGCGAGCTGATCGGTCGCATCGGGTGGACCTGCCGCGACGTGTGGTGGGCGGCCACCCAGGACCCACGGGCATGGGCGGCGTTACCGAAGGCCGGTGCCGTCATCTTCGCCACCAGTGGTATGGATTCGCTTCCCTCGCCGCTTCCCACCGCCATGCGGGAACTGATCCGCTACGTGCGGCCGTCGCTGCTGCGCCGATGGGTGCGCGACGGGTACGGCTGGGTGCAACCGAGGCTGTCCCCGGTGGCGCGCTCGGCACTGCCGCCCAAGCTGACGGTGGAATACCTGGAGATGACCCGGGGCGCAATCGATTTCAACCGCCCCGGGATCCCGATCGTGGCGACCCTGCCCTCGGTGCACATCGCCGACACCTACGGTCAAGCCCACCACGGCCGCCCCGGAACCGTGGCCGCCATCACCGACTGGGCCTCCGCGCATCGCATTCCGCTGGTGGATCTCAAAGAGGCCGTCGAAGAGCATGTTCTCGGTGGCCGCGGCAACCCGGACGGCATCCACTGGAACTTCGAGGCGCACAAGGCCGTCGCCGCGCTGATGCTCACCGCGCTGGCCGAGGCGGGCGTCGCCGTCGCGGGGACGCTGACGCCGTGCCGGTGGTGGTGGTCACCGACTCCTCGGCCCGGATCCCGGCAGAGATGTTGGCCGAGCTCGGCATTGCGGTCGTCGCCTTGCACATCCTCATCGACGGACGTGATCTGCGCGACGGTGTCGATGACGTTCCACCCGACCTTTACCAGCGGGCCGCGAGCACGGCCGGAGCCAGTCCGGCGGAACTGGCCGCCGCGTACCGAACGGCACTGGCGCACAGCGGCGGCGACGGTGTGGTGGCCGTGCACCTGTCCGCCGAACTGTCGAGCACCGTGGGGTCCGCTGAGCATGCGGCGGCGCAGTTCGACGGTCTGGTCCGGGTGGTCGACTCGCGATCGGCGGCGATGGGCACCGGGTTCGCGGCCCTGGCCGCCGCGCGGGCGGCCCGTGCGGGTGCGGCTCTCGACGGCGTTGCCGCTGCCGCTCGTGATGCGGCGGGGCGAACGCAGGCCTTCATCGTGGTTCAGCGGCTGGACAATCTGCGCCGCAGCGGCCGGATCACCGCGGCGGCATCCTGGCTGGGCACCGCGCTGGCGCTCAAACCGCTGCTGCGCATCGCCGACGGCAGGCTGGTGCCGGCACAGCGGGTCCGCACCACCTCCAAGGCGATCGCGGCGATGGTCGAGCAGGTCCTCGATGTGGTCGGTGAAGGCCGTGCGGCGCTGGCCGTGCACCACGTCGACAACCCCGATGGCGCCGCCGATCTTGCCGCGACACTGGTCGCCGCGCTACCGGCCTGCGGACCGGTGATCGTCACCGAACTGGGTCCCGTACTCGGCGTCCACCTCGGAGCCGGGGCGCTCGGGGTGGTTGTGGCACTGGAGGGTTAGAGCGTCAGCCTCGCCGTGTGTTCAGCCAGGCGCGGGCGTCACCGACGCAGCTGGCAGGCAACGAGAAGTGATCGTCTTTCGGGTACTCCCGGGTCTCGACCGTGCCGCCGAGTTTCTTGACCGCCTCGACGTATTTGGTCTGCCAGCTGACCGGGACCACGGTCCCGTTGTCGAAGGTGTCGATGCACACCAGCACCGGCGCGATCGCCTTTCGCTGCGCCGCCGAACCGGCGTCGATGGCGTCCTTCCATTCGCCGAAGTTCGGCGGGTTCGGGTTGAGCACTGCGCCCTTGAGCCGGAACATCCGGGCGATGACGTCGTTGAGGTGGTGCACCGGTTGGGTGTTCCAGGCCGTCTCGATGATCTCCACGCCCAGCGGTGTGAAGGCCTGCGGCAGTTGCAATGCCGAGGGGTTGGCCGCATAGGTACCGGCAAGCACCATCACCAGGTGTGAGTCCGGAGGGATGTTGGGATTGGTCAGTGCCGCGGTGACCGACGCAGGGTTTTCCAACGCGATCTTCCCGACCCCCGGTGACATCGGGACGGTGCCGATGAGCTTGAGATCGCCGTAGTCGGCCGCGTCGAGTTCGGCCACTGCCGCCGCCGCGCCGCCGCCCTGGGACCAGCCGGCGCAGCCCAGCGTGGTGCCGGCGCCGGCATCGAGTTTGCGTGCCGCGTGCGCCAGGTAGACCGCGTCACGGGCGTTGGTGATGTTGACCGTGTACTGGTGCATGCCGGGTGTCCCGAGGCCCTGGTAGTCGGTGGCGCACACCACCCAGCCGTCGTCGATGAAGCCCTGCATCCCCGGTACCCCGAAGTCGATCTGCTGGGTGGCGCGGGGTTCGAAGTAGGTGACCAGTTCGCGGGCAGGGTCCGGCTGCGCCGACGGGCAGGCGGCGTCGCCCAGTCCGGTGGTGCCGTGGCACCAGGTCAAGATCGGGCGGTTCTCGCCGGTGGCGTCGGGCGCGATCACCAGCCCGCTGGCCTCGTGGGCGACGTCGTTGACGTCGCGGGAGATGTACCGCACGCGCCACGCCCGGGCGCCCGTGATCGGAGTGTCGATCCGCTCCTGGGAGAGCAGACTTCCCGGCTCGCCCTTGGCCGGTTCGGGGATCATCGGCTTGGGTCGGGGTACGGCGTCGTTTCTGGTTGGGACTTTCGTGTCAATGGTGTTCGCACATGAGGCGATCAGTGGGGCCGCCAGCGCGGCGCTGCCGAGTCCCGCGATGAATGTCCGACGCTCGATTTTCATCCGCGGAAAGCTACCCGAACCGACCCGTGACCGGGGGGAGGTCCTTCAAGGTGACGATTCCCGGTTCGGCCGCCACCACCGCGGGCACCGCGTTGGTCACCGGCATGGCGGTGTAGATCATCCCGAGGCCCATGAAACCGGGCTCATTCCAATCCCGGGGCGGCAGGCAGTGCAGCACAGTGCGCATGTTGGGCACACCGAACACCTGGATGACGTGGCCGTGCTCCAGCGGTTTGGGCGGGATGACGTGATTGCCCATGATCCAGTTGAATCCGACGCTGACGACGTTGCGCTCACCGACCCAGCCGCGGTGGTAGCCCATCACGCCGCCGATGGTGCCCTTCGGGATGGTCATGAACCCCAGGTCGGTGTCGCCGGTGGCCGGGGTGAAGGTCACGTCGAAGGTCATCCGGTCCAGCTTCGCCCCGATCGCATCGGCCATCATCGCTGCCGACTCGGCGAATACCTCGCTCTCGCGGCGAACACTCTCTGCCAGGTCCGGGGTGTCTGGATCGCAGGAGAACCCCATCGCGGTCTGGGTGCCGGCCGACTCGTAGGTGGAGCAATCGACGGACTCGGTGATGCGGATCTCGTCGACCCGTTCGCAGGACCCGGACAGCACCATGCCCACCATGTTGGTCATCCCAGGATGCGCGCCGTTGCCGAAGATCGTGGAATTACCACGCTCGCAGGCCTTTTGGATCCGGTCCAAATCAGCTTGGCTCTGCTTTCCGCCGGTGATCCACGCGGCGGAGGTGCAGACGTTGACCCCCGCGCCGAGCAGGCGTTCGAGCTCGTCGATGCTGGGCCACAGCGGGTTGTAGCAGCATGCGTCCGGCTTGGCGGCCAGCAGCGCGTCGATGTCGTTGGTCGCGGTGATCCCAGTCGGCTTGCCCTGACCCAACGGCCAGCCCGCCAACTCCGCGGCATCGACGCCGATCTTGTCGGCACCGTGGGCGTACACCCCGACGAGTTCCATGTCGGGCCGGCCGATGATGGCGTGCAGCGATCGGCGGCCGATGTTGCCGGTGGTCCACTGGATGACTCGGATCGGTCGGTCGGTGATTGCGGTCATGCGGACACAGTAGGGACACCCGCGCATTCACAGACCCGAATTGGTCCACAGCCACCACCGCGTCGCGCCGCCGCTGCCCGAGCCGCGTCGTGTCCCGGCCATACGGTCGCGGCATGCGCAACGAGCCGCCGCTGACCGCCCTGCATCGCCGGCTGGGCCTTCGTGCCGAGTCCGCTGATCCCGGCATCGGTGATGACGCCGACGCGGACATCACCGATGCCGGCACCAGTTGGGTGCCCGACGGCCGGCGGGCCGGGCCGCGCGCCTGGCTGGAGGCGGTACGCGCCGACCCCGGCCGCGCCGGTGGTATCGCGCTGGCCGTCGTCGCGGCCACGGCGGTGCTCGTCACCGTGTTCACCCTCGTGCGGTCCCAGCCTGCGCCGGTGGCTTCGGCCGATCTGCCGCCCGTGCAGATGGCGGCGACCTCCACCACCGCCGCACCGGCGGATGGGCAGGCGCCGAGAACTCAGGTGGTGGTCAGTGTCGTGGGGTTGGTGCAGCAGCCCGGGCTGGTCACCGTCGCCCCGGATGCCCGCGTCGCCGACGTTGTCGCCGCCGCCGGGGGGCCACTGCGCGGCGCCGACATGGTCGGGCTGAACCTGGCCCGCCACGTGGCCGACGGCGAACAGATCGTCGTGGGCATCGCTGCACCGGCTGGTCGGCCGGCGGTCCTGGGCAGCTCGGTGCACAGCGACACCGGGCCGGCCAACACGACGCCTGCCAACACCGGGCCGGCGGGCACCAGCGCCGCCCCCACCGTCCCGGTCGACCTCAACACGGCCACCGCCGAGCAACTCGACGCGCTGCCCGGAGTCGGCCCGGTGACCGCCGCGGCGATCGTGGCCTGGCGGCAGGCCAACGGGAGGTTCGGCAGCGTCGATCAACTCGCCGACGTCGACGGCATCGGCCCCGCCCGGCTGGAGAAGCTGCGATCGCTGGTCACGGTGTGACGCCCGGCCCGTTCACGCCGGGCCGGGTGGATCTGCGGCTGGTGCCGGCCGCGCTCACCGCGTGGGCGGTGACCGCCGCCGGGATCGTGTGGCGGGCGGGGCCCGCGCTGGCCTGCCTGTGCACGGTGGTGGCCGCCGGATGGTGGGCGGCGACCTGGCGGTGGGGGACCCGGCTCCCGGCTCTGCGCGCCGCCGCCGTCGGCGTGATCGGTGCGGCGGTGATCGGGTCCGGTTTCGGCGTGGCCGTCGGGTTGCGCGCCGACGCCGTCGAGCGCCATCCGGTCGGCCGGATGTTCGGGGCCACCACAGCGGTGACGGTCACCGCGACGGAGAGTCCGCGCCCGGCGGGCACCAGCCGGCTGATGTTCCGCGCCGATCTCACCGCCATCGGTGACGCCCCGGCGGCGGGCCGGGTGGTGGTGTTCGCCCAGGCCGCCGACTTCGCCGAGCTGACCGCGGGGCGGCCGGCGAGGTTCCGGGCCCGGATCGGCCGACCCGCCCGCCGGGATCTGACCGTCGCGGTACTCACCGCGTCGGGCGAGCCGGTGCTCGGGCACGCCTCGGCGGTGCAGCGCGCTGCCGCCGACGGTGCGGTCGCGGTTCGCCGCCGCGGTGCTGCAGGTGCTGCCCGCCGAGCAGGCCGCGATGCTGCCCGGTCTGGTGCTCGGCGACACCTCCGCGGTTGCGCCGGGCACCATCGCGCGAGTTCCGCACTGCGGGCCTGACCCATCTGACCGCGGTGTCGGGCGCCAACGTCACCATCGTGTGCGGGGCGGTGCTGTTGTCCGCCGGTCTGGTCGGGCCGCGCCCCGCGGTGGCACTGGCCGCGCTGGCGCTGGTGGCGTTCGTCGTCGTGGTGCAGCCGACGGCCAGCGTGCTGCGCGCGGCGGTGATGGGCGCCATCGCGCTGCTGGCGGTGCTGTCGGCGCGGCGCCGGCAGGCGATCCCGGCGCTGTCGGCGGCGGTGATCGCCCTGATCGCTGCTCGCGCCGCAGCTGGCCGTCGACGTCGGGTTCGCGCTGTCGGTGTCGGCGACGGCCGCGCTGGTGCGTGCTGGCGCCGGTGTGGTCGGCCGCGGCTGGTCGAGCGTGGCTGGCCCAAGCCGCTGGCCGACGCGGTGTGCGTCGCGCGTGGCGGCTCAGCTGGTCACCGCGCCGCTGGTCGCCGGCCATCTCGGGGCGGTTCAGCCTGGTGGCGGTCGCTCGCGAATCTCGCTGTGGCGGTGGTGATTCCGCCGATCACGGTGATCGGCACCGCCGCGGCGGCGCTGTGCCCGCTCTGGCCGCGCGGCGGCCAGCTGCTGATCCGGTTCACCGGGCCGCGAGCTGTGGTGGCTGCTGCACGTGGCGCACTGGGCCGGCACTGCCGGGCGCGGCGGTCACCGTGCCGTCGGGGTGGGCCGGTCTGGCCTGCGTCGGCGCGGTGCGCGATCGCGGGCGCGCTGCTGTGGCGGTGGCGCTGGTTCCGGCGGGCCGCGGCGCGGCGCCGGGCTGGCCTGCTGGCGTGGTCGCTGTCGGGACTGTCGGCGCGGCGTGACACCATCGATCGGGTGAGCGTGAGCGACGACGGTCGGCGGGCCTGCATCTGGTCCTCGGCGACGAGGAACTGCTGGTCGACCGCGCGGTCGGCGCGGTGCTGCGCGCCGCGCGCACGGCCGCCGGCACCGACGACGTGCCGGTGGACCGGCTTGCGCGCCGGTGAGGGTCAGCACCAACGAACTGGCCGAACTGCTCAGCCCGTCGCTGTTCGCCGACGAACGCGTCGTGGTGCTCGAGGCCGCCGCCGAGGCCGGCAAGGACGCCGTCGCGCTGATCGCCGCCGCGGCCGCCGACCTGCCGCCGGGCACCGTGCTGGTGGTCGTGCACTCCGGCGGCGGGCGCGCCAAGGCGCTGGCCGATCAGCTGCAAGAAGCTCGGCGCCGAGGTCCACCCGTGCGCCAAGATCACCAAGGCCGCCGAGCGGGCGACTTCGTGCGGCGCGAGTTCCGGGCCCTCAAGGTCAAGGTCGACGACGACACCGTCACCGCGATGCTCGACGCGGTCGGCTCCGACATCCGCGAACTGGCCGCGGCCTGTTCGCAGCTGGTCGCCGACACCGACGGCACAGGTCGACGCCGCCGCGGTGCGCCGCTATCACAGCGGCAAGGCCGAGGTGAAGGGCTTCGACATCGCCGACAAGGCGGTCGTCGGCGACGTCGCCGGGTGCGGCCGAGGCGCTGCGCTGGGCGATGATGCAGCGGCGAGCCGCACGTGGTGCTGGCCGATGCGCTGGCCGAGGCGGTGCACACCATCGCCCGGGTCGGGCCGCTGTCCGGTGACCCGTACCGGCTGGCCGCCGAGCTGGGCATGCCGCCGTGGCGGATGCAGAAGGCGCAGAAGCAGTCGCGGCGGTGGTCGCGGGATCAGGTCGCCGAGGCGATGCGGGTGGTCGCGGCGCTGAACGCCGACGTCAAGGGCGCAGCGGCCGACGCCGGACTATGCGCTGGAGAGCACGCGGTGCGCAAGGTCGCCGAACTGGCCGCCGGGAGCGGCCGGGACTCGATCAGAGCTTGTGGAGGGCCAGCGCCAGCGCCGACTTCTTGTTGGCGGCCTGGTTCTTGTGGATGACGCCCTTGCTGGCGGCCTTGTCCAGCTTGCGGCTGGTCGCGGCCAGCAGTTCGGCGGCCTTGTCCTTGTCGCCCGCGTCGATCGGCCTCGCGGAACGCCGCGGACCGCCGTACGCAGCGACGACTTCACCGACTTGTTGCGCAGTCGGCGGCGCTCGTTGGTGAGGATGCGCTTCTTCTGCGACTTGATGTTGGCCACGCGTGTAGTTCCTTCTGATCTTTCAGGCTTGGAGTGATCGAAGTCGTTGCCGGGGCCGGTCAGCCCTCGGGCAGCGACTGTTCAGGTTACCAGCGAGCGGTGCCAGATCACCCAAAGCGGAGCGCACTGGCCTGCCGAAACGGCGGTCGTGGTGCAGCATGTGACAGGGTGAGCCTCCGAACCCTGCCCGCCGACGAGCCAGCCCGGACGTCGCGCGGCCGGGCCGCCCGCAGCCGCGTCAAACGCACGACCGACATCTTCGACGGCTACAACGAACCTGGGCTCCTATTCGAAGGCCTTCGACGAGATGTTCGACGCCCAGGGCAACGTCCGCGGCCCGTACAAGGGCATCTTCGCCGAACTCGCCCCGTCGGACACCGCCGAACTGGGCGCCCGCTCCGAGGCGCTGGGCCGGGCCTTCGTCGACCAGGGCATCACGTTCTCGCTGTCCGGCCAGGAGCGGCCCGTTCCCGCTGGATCTGGTGCCCGCGCGTCATCTCCGCCGCCGAGTGGTCGCGCCTGGAGCGCGGGCATCACCCAGCGGGTCAAGGCGCTGGAGCTGCTTCCTCGACGACATCTACGGCGACCAGGAGATCCTGCGCGACGGCGTGATCCCGCGCCGGCTGGTCACCTCCTGCGAGCACTTCCACCGCGAGGCCGCCGGCATCGTCCCGCCCAACGGCGTGCGCATCCACGTCGCCGGCATCGACCTGGTCCGCGACGCGCAGGGCACGTTCCGGGTGCTGGAGGACAACCTGCGCTCCCCGTCGGGCGTCTCCTACGTGATGGAGAACCGCCGCACGATGGCCCGGGTCTTCCCGAACCTGTTCGCCACCCACCGGGTGCGCGCGGTCGGCGACTACTCCGTCGCATCTGCTGCGCGCGCTGCGCAACGCCGCCGCCACCAACGAGGCCGACCCGACCGTCGTCGTGCTCACCCCGGGCGTCTACAACTCCGCCTACTTCGAGCACTCGCTGCTGGCCCGGCAGATGGGCGTCGAACTCGTCGAGGGCCGCGACCTGTTCTGCCGCGACAACACCGTCTACATGCGCACCACCGAGGGCGAGCGCCAGGTCGACGTCATCTACCGCCGCATCGACGACGAGTACCTCGACCCGATGCAGTTCCGGCCCGACTCGGTGCTCGGGGTGGCCGGCCTGCTCAACGCCGCCCGGGCCGGCAACGTGGTGATCTCCAGCGCGGTCGGCAACGGCGTCGGCGACGACAAGCTGGTCTACACCTACGTGCCGACGATCATCGAGTACTACCTCGGCGAGAAGCCGCTGCTGGCCAACGTCGACACGTTCCGGTGCTGGCTGCGACGACGAGCGCGAGGAGGTGCTCGACCGCATCGACGAACTGGTGATCAAACCGGTCGAGGGCTCCGGCGGCTACGGCATCGTGTTCGGCCCGGACGCCTCGGAGAAGGAGCTTGGCCGACGATCCGCAGGAAGATCCGCGCCGACCCGCGCGGCTGGATCGCCCAGCCGGTGGTGCAGCTGTCCACGGTGCCGACCAAGGTCGGCGACAAGCTCGCGCCCGCGCCACGTCGACCTGCGGCCCGTTCGCGGTCAACGACGGCGAGGACGTCTGGGTGCTGCCCGGCGGACTGACCCGGGTCGCGCTGCCGCGAGGGCTCGCTGGTGGTCAACTCCAGCCAGGGCGGCGGGTCCAAGGACACCTGGGTGCTGGCGTCGCGGTCGTCGGTGGCCGACCGCGAGCTGGCGCTGCCGAGCAGGTCGTGCGCAAGCCTGCCGCGGTCGAAGCCCGCCAAGGTGCCGACAGCCAGCCGCAGCAGCAGCCAGCGCAGCAGACCGGCCAGCAGCAGCAGCAGCAACAGCAACAGCAGCAGGCCGGTGACGCGCTGATGCTGGCCCGCAACGCCGAGTCGCTGTACTGGATCGGCCGCTACGTCGAGCGGGCCGACGACACCGCCCGCATCCTCGACGTCACCGTCCACCAGCTGCTCGAGGACTCCAGCGTCGACCCCGACCAGGCGTCGCGCATCCTGCTGCAGGTGCTCGGCATCGAACCGCCCGACGCACCGGCTCGACCTGTGGTCGCTGACCGATCTGGTCGCGTTCAGCCGCGGGCTGCCGACGGCGGCTGCTCGATCGTCGACGCGATCACCGCCGCGCGCGAGAATGCCCGCTCGGCGCAGCGAAGTCACCTCCAGCGAGATGTGGGAGTGCCTCAACACCACCTACAACGCGCTCGCCGAACGCGAACGCGCGGCCCGGCGGCTCGGCCCGCACGAGTTCTTCTCCTTCGTCGAGGGCCGGGCCGCGATGTTCGCCGGGCTGGCCGACTCGACGCTGTCCCGCGACGACGGCTACCGGTTCCTGGTGCTCGGCCGGGCCATCGAGCGCGTCGACATGACGGTGCGCCTGCTGCTGTCCCGGGTCGGCGACAGCGCATCCTCGCCGGCCTGGGTGACGGTGCTGCGGCCGCGGGCGCACACGACACCTACCTGCGCACCTACCGCGGCGTGCTCGACGCCAACCGGGTGGTCGAGTTCATGCTGCTCGACCGGCTGTTCCCGCGCTCGGTCGTTCTATTCGCTGCGCTTGGCCGAGCACAGCCTCGACGAACTGATCGCCAGTCGCCGGCACAACCGCGTCGGCGCCGGACCGCCGAAGCGCAGCGCCTGCTCGGCCGCGCCCGCAGCGAGCTGGAGTTCCTCCGGCCGGGTGTGCTGCTGGAGTCCCTGGAGGAGCGGCTGGCCGGACTGCAGGCCACCTGCCGCGACGTCGGAGAAGCGTTGGCGCTGCAGTACTTCCACTCCGCACCGTGGGTGGCGTGGACCGACGCCGGTCAGGCGGCCGGCTCGCTGGTCGATCGACGATTCGGGATTGGAGGGCCAGCTGATGTGGCGGATGCGGGTGGTGCACGCGACCGGGCTACGCCTACAAGTCGCCGGTGACCGCCTCGTACAACGAGGCGCGGCTGACCCCGCGGTCGGACTCCCGGCAGAACGTCATCCTCAACCGCGTCGAGACCGTGCCGGCCACCCGGTCCTACCGCTACGTCGACTACTGGGGAACCGCCGTCACGGCTTTCGACCTGCACGCCCCGCACACCGAGCTGGAGGTCACGTCGTCCTCGGTGGTCGAGACCGACAAGCCGGAGTCGCCCGACGGACCGATGCTCAGCTGGGAGGATCTGGCCTCCGAGGCGGTGCGTCGACCGGTTCGACGAGGTGCTCACCCCGACGCAGCTACACCCCGGTCGAGCAAGCGCATCGACCGGGTCGGCCGGCGCATCGCCAAGGATCACGATCCGCAGCGACGCGGTGCATCGCGGCGGCGCGAGTGGGTGCACAGCGAACTGCAGTACGTCCCCGGCACCACCGGCGTGCACTCCTCGGGTCTGGACGCGCTGCGCGAGGGCAAGGGCGTGTGCCAGGACTTCGCGCATCTGACGCTGATCCTGTTGCGCGCCATGGGAATTCCGGCCCGCTACGTGTCGGGCTACCTGCATCCCAAGCACAAGGCCGCGGTCGGTGACACCGTCGACGGGCGAGAGCCACGCCTGGATTCAGGCGTGGACCGGCGGCTGGTGGAACTACGACCCCACCAACGACACCGAGATCAACGAGCAGTACATCAGCGTCGGCGTCGGCCGCAGACTACGCCGACGTGACGCCGCTGAAGGGCATCTACTCGGGCGAGGGCTCCACCGACCTCGACGTGGTCGTGGAGATCACCCGGCTGGCCTAAGCGTCAGCCGTCAGCCGCCGGTGACGCGCAGCAGGTCGTCGCCGAGTTCGATGCGGCCGCCGAACTCGGTGGCGCGCCAGCGCCCGCCACTGGTCCTCCTGGCCCGGCACCAGTGGCGGGACGTAGTGCGTGAGCACCAGGGTGCCGACGCCCGGCGCGGGCGGCGGTCGCGGCCGCCTGCTCCACCGAGGAGTGGTAGTCGAGGATGTCGCGGATCCGCTGAGCGGGCATCGCTCGACGAGGTCCTTGCGGATCACGGTGTGCACCAGAGCATCGGCGCCGCGCGGCCAGCGCGTCGAGGCTCGCGCACGGCACCGAGTCGCCGGCCAGCACCACCGACGCGCCGTCGTACTCGATCCGGAAGGCGATGGTCGGCTCCACCGGGCGGTGGTCGGTCGGCGCGACGGTGATCCGCACGCCGTCGGCTGATCCCCACACCTCGCCCGTCGGTGTAACCTCGTGCACCTCGCACCGGCACGGCGGCTCGGTGATGTCGGCGTGGTGGGCGATGCGGTAGCAGATGTCCGGCGCGAGCGCGGCCAGCGTCGCCTCGACGACCGCCTTGGTGCCCGGCGGACCGATGATCGGCAGCGGCGTTGGGCCGAACGTGGTGACCCACCGGGTGGTGATGACGTCGGAGAGATCGGTGATGTGGTCGCTGTGCAGATGGGTCAGCAGCAGCGCGGTCAGGTCGGCGGCGCCGACGCCGGCGGCGGCGGCCCGCATCAGCACCCCGCGGCCGCAGTCCACCAGGAAGATCTGAGTCCGCCCGCGCGCGACCAGCGTGGACGGCCCCGCCCGGTTCGGGTCGACGATCGGGCTTCCGGTGCCGAGCAGGGTGATTTCGATCATCGTCACTGTCTACCCGGTGCCGGGAAACCGGCGTCTTCCGCCCCGCGCCGAATAGTCGTAGCCTGGTGTGACGTCAATCACAGGAGACGGCCATGCGGATCGCGGACATCTTGCGCAGCAAGGGGTCGGCGGTCGCCACCGTCACCGAAACCACCACGGTCACCGGGCTGCTCGCGGAACTCGCGGTGCACAACATCGGCGCCATGGTGGTGATCGGGCCCGACGGCGTGGTGGGCATCGTGTCCGAGCGCGACGTCGTCCGCGAACTTCACGCGCCAAGGTTCCGATGTGCTGCAGCGGCCGGTCAGCGACATCATGAGCAGCGATCGTGGTGACCTGCGGACCGGACGACACCGTCGACGATGCTCAGCGCGCTGATGACCACACAACCGGGTGCGCCACGTGCCGGTGCTGCGAGGACGGCCGGCTGGTCGGCATCGTCAGCATCGGCGACGTGGTGAAGAACCGGATGGAGGAGCTGCAGGCCGAGCGCAGCAGCTGCGGCCTACATCACCCAGGGCGGCTGAGCAGCTTCAGCTCCAGGAGTACTCGGCGCGCAGCCGGGTGGCGACCACCTCGAAGGTGCGCGCGGTCCAGGATCGCGCCCTCGCGGCGGATGCCCTCCTCGGGCACGTCGAGCACCCGGTCCAGGCGCACCCAGCTCGGCCGGCCCTCGTAGTCCCAGCTGCCGGAGCCGATCGCGACCCAGTCGCGGTCGTCGGTCGTGGTGGTCCTGGCTGGACAGCATCAGGCCCGAGCAGGACGCTGCGATCGCGGCCCACCACCAGCACCGGGCGGTCCTTGCCCCGGGTCGGGTCGTCCTCGTAGACCACCCAGGTCCAGACGATCTCGCCCGGGTCGGCCCGGCCGTCGAGGTCGGGGGCGTAGACCACCCGGCGGGCGCGGTGCGCGGTCGGAACGCTGTTCTGGGTGACCGGCCGGCCCGCGGTGATGGCCGGCGGGCTGGTCGGCGGCAGCGCGGTGGCCACCAACGCGTCGATGCCCATCCTGATGCCCTGCTGGATGGTCCGCTGCACGGCATCTGCGGGCTCTGCAGCTGCCGGATGAACTTCGGGGCCTCGTTGAACACGAGGTGCTCCTGCGAACCGCTGCAACGTCTTCCACTGCGACGCCATTCTCGACGAGCATAGGCGAGCGACGCGCCGGCGGCGCGCGGCGATTGTGTCCCGACCGCGCCGCTGTCGATACCCTGGAGCCGACGATACCGCCCGACCAGGAGATTCCCATCAGCAGTTTCGCCGACCAGACGTTCACCGCGCCGGCGCAGATTCGGAACTTCTGCATCATCGCCCACATCGATCACGGCAAGTCGACGCTGGCCGACCGGATGCTGCAGCTCACCGGTGTCGTCGCCGATCGCGATATGCGCGCGCAGTACCTGGACCGGATGGACATCGAGCGCGAGCGCGGCATCACCATCAAGGCGCAGAACGTGCGGCTGCCGTGGAAGGTCAGACGGGGACGACCGAGGACTACGTCCTGCACCTGATCGACACCCCCGGCCACGTCGACTTCACCTACGAGGTGTCGCGCGCGCTGGAGGCCTGCGAGGGCGCGGTGCTGCTGGTCGACGCCGCCCAGGGCATCGAGGCGCAGACGCTGGCCAACCTGTACCTGGCGCTGGACCGCGACCTGACGATCATCCCGGTGCTCAACAAGATCGACCTGCCCGCCGCCGACCCCGACCGCTACGCCGGTGAGATTCGCCCACATCATCGGCTGCGAACCCGGCGACGTGCTGCGGGTGTCGGGCAAGACCGGGGAAGGCGTGCCGCGAACTGCTCGACGAGGTGGTGCGCCTGGTGCCCGCCCCGACCGGCGACGCCGACGCGCCCCGCCCGGGCGATGATCTTCGACTCGGTCTACGACATCTACCGCGGCGTGGTGACCTACGTGCGGGTGGTCGACGGCAAGCTCACCCCGCGCGAGAAGATCAAGATGATGTCCACCGGCGCCACCCACGAACTGCTCGAGGTCGGCATCGTCTCCCCGGAGCCCAAGCCGACCGACGGCCTCGGCGTCGGCGAGGTGGGCTACCTCATCACCGGGGTGAAGGACGTCCGGCAGTCCAAGGTCGGCGACACCGTGACCTCGCGCCCGCCACGGCGCCACCGAGGCGCTGACCGGCTACCGCGAGCCGCAGGCCGATGGTCTACTCGGGGCTCTATCCCGGTCGACGGCTCGGACTACCCGAACCTGCGCGACGCGCTGGACAAGCTGCAGCTCAACGACGCCGCGCTGACCTAGGAGCCGGAGACGTCGGTGGCGCTCGGGCTTCGGCTTCCGCTGCGGCTTCCTCGGGCCTGCTGCACATGGAGATCACCCGCGAGCGCCTGGAGCGCGAGTTCGACCTCGACCTGATCTCGACCTCGCCCAACGTCGTCTACCGGGTCGATCGCAGGACGACGGGACCGAGAAGATCGTCACCAACCCGTCGGACTGGCCGGAGGGCAAGATGCGCGAGGTCTACGAGCCGGTCGTCAAGATGCACGGTGATCGCGCCCGAGCGAGTTCATCGGCACCATCATGGAGCTGTGCCAGTCGCGCCGCGGCGAGCTCGGCGGCATGGACTACCTGTCACCGGAACGCGTCGAACTGCGCTACACGATGCCGTTGGGCGAGATCATCTTCGACTTCTTCGACTCGCTGAAGTCGCGCACCCGCGGCTACGCCAGCCTGGACTACGAGGAGGCCGGCGAGCAGGAGGCCGCCCTGGTCAAGGTGGACATCCTGCTGCAGGGTGAGGCCGTCGACGCGTTCAGCGCGATCGTGCACAAGGACTCCGCCGCGGCCTACGGCAACAAGATGACCACCAAGCTCAAGGAACTCATCCCGCGCCAGCAGTTCGAGGTGCCGATCCAGGCCGCGATCGGCTCGAAAATCATTGCCCGCGAGAACATCCGGGCCATCCGCAAGGACGTGCTCGCCAAGTGCTACGGCGGTGACATCACCCGTAAGCGCAAACTGCTGGAGAAGCAGAAGGAAGGCAAGAAGCGGATGAAGACCATCGGCCGGGTCGAGGTTCCGCAGGAGGCGTTCGTCGCCGCGCTGTCCACCGACGCCGCCGGCGACAAGCCCGGCGACAAGACCCGGAAGTAGGGGACTCATCACCACGAGCGTCCGCGTCGTCGGTTGGGGATCCGGGCGCTCGGTCTTCTCAGTGCTGTGACGGTTCTGGGCTGCTCCACCACGGTCGGCGGCAGCGCACAGCGGCACGGCGCGGCAGGAACCGGTGCCACTGCAGCAGGTGCTGCCCACCGCCGACGAAGTGCAGTGCGGCGGTCGGCAATCCGCTGGACACCACCGGCACCGCCGCCGTCAGGGTCATCGACGTGCTGCCCAACGGGATTCGGGACAGCGAGGGCGCCACTCCGCTGGACTGCCTGGGAGCGGTCACCCCGCTGATGCGGGTGGTCTACGAGAGGGGCGGTGTGCAAGCCGCCGCATGGCGGGACTACGCGCGACTCGGCGCCGGACTGACGGTGTCCAGCGCCGACGCCGGAGTGGTGCGCTTCGGCTCCGAGTCCGAGGCGTCGCGGATGTTCGCGCGCTTCACCACCCAGTGGCAGTCGTGCGAAGGCACCACCGTGACGCTGGGGACCGGGGGAGGGGGTGGGTTGGAGTTGACCGTTTCCGCGGTGAAGGTGGACGGCCCAGTGCTCTCGGCGGTGATCTTCAGCGACACCGGCGACGGCAGCCTCTATCCGACCGAGCACGCCGTCGGGGTCGCTGCGGATGTCATCGTCGATGTCGACGTCGCGATCACCGACCCGGTGCCCACCCAGCGGATCCCGGCCGGCCGGGCGGCCGACCTGGTCCGGGTGATGCTGGCGAAGATCGCCTGATCGCGCCGGCTAGGACGGCGCTTCAGCTGATCGCGCCGGCTAGGACGGCGCGTTCGCGGGCTGGAACACCCCGGTCCTGTCGGCCTCCTCCTCGGCGCGGATGACGTGCACCACGGCGTTGATCAGCGCCAGGTGGGTGAACGCCTGCGGGAAGTTGCCCAGGTGCCGGCCGGTGCGCGGCTCGATCTCCTCGGCGTAGAGGTGCAGCGGGCTGGCGAAGGACAGCAGCCGCTCGCACAGGTGCCGGGCCCGGCTGACCTCGCCGATCTCCACCAGCGCCGACACCAGCCAGAACGAGCAGATGGTGAAGGTGCCCTCCTCGCCGGACAGGCCGTCGTCGGTCTCCTCGACCCGGTAGCGCAGCACCAGGCCGTCCTCGGTCAGTTCGTCGGCGATCGCCAGCACGGTGGCCCGCACCCGCGGGTCGTCGGACGGCAGGAACCGCACCAGCGGCACCAGCAGCAGCGAGGCGTCCAGCGCGTCGTCGCCGTAGCGCTGGGTGAGCACCCCGCGGTCGTCGACGCCGTTGGCCAGGATGTCGGCCTTGATCTCCTCGGCGATCACCCGCCACTGCTGGGCGTAGCTCTTCTCGCCCTGCAGCTCGGCCAGCTTCGCGCCGCGGTCCAGCGCCACCCAGCACATGATCTTCGAGGAGGTGAAGTGCTGCGGCTCGCCGCGCACCTCCCAGATGCCGCGGTCGGGCTCGCGCCAGTGCTTGATCGCCTCCTCGACCTGCTCCTTGAGCACCGGCCACAGCGTCGTCGGAGATCTGCTCGCGCGACTTGGCGTGCAGGTACACCGAGTCGAGCATGGTGCCCCAGATGTCGTGCTGGCGCTGGTTGTAGGCGCCGTTGCCGATCCGCACCGGCCGGGCGTCGTCGTAGCCGGAGAGGTGGTCGAGTTCCTCCTCGACCAGCTCGCGCTCGCCGCCGACGCCGTACATCACCTGCAGCGGATGGCGCTCACCGTTGTTGGCGCCGGACACGTCGGCGATGAAGGAGAAGAAGTCGTCGGCCTCGCGGTCGAGGCCGAGGGTGTAGAGACCCCACAGCGCGAACGTCGAGTCGCGCATCCACGCGTAGCGGTAGTCCCAGTTGCGTTCGCCCCGCGGGGTTTCCGGCAGCGAGGTGGTGCTGGCCGCCAGCAGCGCGCCGGTCGGCGAGTAGGTCAGGCCCTTCAGCGTCAGCGCGCTGCGCTGCAGATAGGCCCGCCACGGGTGGTCGGGGAAGTCGCCGATGTTGATCCACTGCCGCCAGCCTCGCTGGTCTGCCACATCTTGTCGGCGGCCTCTTCGTAGGTCTGCGGCGACGGGTGCTTGGACCAGGACAGCGCGACGAAGACGTTGTCGCCCTCCTTGAGCCGGGTGCGGGCCCGGGCCTCGCGGCCCTCGAGCCCGATGCGCAGGTTGGTGGTCAGCCGCAGCGTCGGGTGGGCGTCGGGGTCGTTGCGCGGCCCGCGCGATCGCCTCGCCGTAGGCGTTGGCCGAGTACTCCCAGGCGGCGTTGACCCGGTCGTAGTCGAACGACGGCTCGCAGTTCATCACCAGTTCGACCGTGCCGCTGACGCAGCGCACGGTGCGCAGCAGGATGTGCTCGGCGTCCCAGTCCATCGGGGTGCGCCGGTGCGTGCGCGACCGCGCCTCGAGGTCGTGCCAGGGCCCCATCACCAGGGCGTCGCGCACGATCACCCAGCCGGTGTGGGTCTGCCAGGTGGTCTCCAGGATCAGGCTGCCCGGCAGGTAGCGCCGGGCCGCCGGCACCGACACCCCGTACGGCCCGAGCCGGAAGTGCCCGGCGCCGCGGTCCAGGATCGCGCCGAACACGCTGGGGGAGTCCGGCCGCGGCACGCACATCCACTCCACCGAACCGGCCGACGAGATCAGGCAGGTGTTCTCGCAGTCGGACAGGAACGCGTAGTCGGCGATCGGCGGGAACGGATTGCGCAGCGATGCGCCCGGGACGTAGGGCACCGAGGTCGGGCACGGTGATTCCCCGGGCGGTGCTGCCGGGGCCGGCGCCGTTGCCGGCGCGCTGCCCGATGTCCTCACCTGCGGGTTGGGCGTGCAAAACCATGCCGTCATCATGGCCGCCGCGGCGTCCCGCCGTCCACCGAACGGACCAGAACGCGCACCGCCGGGCCGCGGCGGGCATAGGGTGAGCGGGTGTCCGGGTTCCTGAGCTGGTGGGACGGCGTCGAACTGTGGCTGTCCGGGCTCGGTTTCGTGCTGCAGACCTGCTGATCGTGATGCCGGTGGTCCTGCTGCTCGCCTACGGCATCGCCGCGCACGGCTCGACGCGGTGCTGGGCAAGGGCATCCGGATGCTGCCCGGCGGCTGCGCGGCGACGCCGGACCCGCGGCGTGAGCGGCATGCCCCGGTCGCGGGTGACGGATTGGCGCTGGTCGCACTTTTGCTTCTCGTCATCGTCGTGTGGTTGCTCAACCGCTGACGGCGCTGCCATCGGGCCCGGTCTGTTAAGCTTCGCGCCATGCATCGGGCAAATGTCCGACAGCCACGGCGGCGCTCATCTGGCTTCGTCGCTGTACGCACGTCGCTGCCGTCACCTGTTGTCGCTGACACCGCCTGCGCCCGTCGCGGTCGAGGTGTCGGTGAGCAGCGTCTGCTGCCGACCACTCGCCATTCCGTTGTGACGGGCTGTTGCCACCCGATACCACGATGAGAAAGGCCAAACCCATGACTGAACACGATCACCCGCGCGCTGCGCACGGCCGCGGATCTTCGCCGCTCACCGCGACCCTGCTCGCCGCCTGCGGCGGCGGGTCCAGCGACGTCGCCGGCGGCGGCGGACGCCGGCAAGGCCGAGACCACGCTGACGTCTGGTCGCCTACGCGGTGCCCGAACCGGGCTGGAGCAAGATCATCCCCGCCTTCGCCGCCACCCCCGAGGGCAAGGGCGTCGCGGTGACGACGTCCTACGGTGCGTCCGGCGACCAGTCCCGCGCGGTGGTCGACGGCAAGCCCGCCGACATCGTCAACTTCTCCGTCGAGCCCGACGTCACCCGTCTGGTGAAGGCCGGCAAGGTCGCCCCGGACTGGAATGCCGACGTCACCAAGGGCATCCCGTTCGGCTCGGTGGTGACCCTGGTCGTCCGCAAGGGCAACCCCAAGAACATCAAGGACTGGGACGATCTGCTGCGCCCGGGCATCGAGGTGGTCACCCCCAGCCCGCTGAGTTCGGGCTCGGCCAAGTGGAACCTGCTGGCGCCGTACGCCGCCAAGAGCAACGGCGGCCAGAACCAGCAGGCCGGTCTGGACTTCGTCAGCAAGCTGGTCAACGAGCACGTCAAGACGCGGCCCGGCTCGGGGCGTGAGGCCACCGACGTGTTCCTGCAGGGCACCGGCGACGTGCTGATCAGCTACGAGAACGAGGCCATCAACATCGAGCGCCAGGGCAAACCGGTCGAGCACGTCAACCCGCCGCAGACGTTCAAGATCGAGAACCCGGTCGCGGTGGTGACCACCAGCACCCACCTGGAGAAGGCGACCGCGCTGAAGAACTTCCTGTTCACCCCGGAGGGTCAGAAGATCTGGGCCGAGGCCGGCTTCCGGCCGGTCGATCCCGCCGTGGCCGAGCGAGTTCGCCGACGAGTTCCCGGCGCCGCAGAAGCTGTGGACCATCGCCGATCTCGGCGGTTGGAGCACGGTCGATCCCGCGCTGTTCGACAAGGACAACGGCGCCATCACCACGATCTACAAGAAGGCCACCGGATGACGGCTGGCCGTCGACCGAGTCCAGCGGCCGTCCGGCGCGGTCGGGCCGGTCGCGGCCGCGGCCGGTCCGACGCCGGCTGCTGGCCGGCGCCGCGTCGATCTGGTTGAGCGTCATCGTGCTGCTGCCGCTGGCCGCCATCGTGTGGCAGTCCGCCGAGGGCGGCTGGACGCGCATTCTGGGCGGCGATCACCTCCACGGCCGCGCTGGAGTCCTTCCGGGTGACGCTGACGATCGTCGATCGGCGTCACGGTGGTCAACGCCGTCTTCGGGCTGCTGGTGGCCTGGGTGCTGACCCGCGACGACTTCCCGGGCAAGCGACTGGTCGACGCCGTCATCGACCTGCCGTTCGCGCTGCCCACCATCGTGGCCAGCCTGGTGATGCTGGCGCTCTACGGCCCGAACAGTCCGGTCGAATCTGCATCTGCAGCACACCAAATGGGGCGTCGGCGTGGCGCTGCTGTTCGTCACGCTGCCGTTCGTGGTGCGCTCGGTGCAGCCGGTGCTGCTCGAACTCGACCGCGAGGTCGAGGAGGCCGCGGCATCGCTGGGTGCCACCAACCGGGTCGATCTTCACCAGGGTGATCCTGCCCGGCGCTGCTGCCCGTCGCTGCTCTCCGGCGCGGGGCTGGCGTTCTCCCGCGCCATCGGCGAGTTCGGGTCGGTGGTGCTGATCGGCGGCGCGGTGCCCGGCGAGACCGAGGTGTCCTCGCAGTGGATCCGCACGCTGATCGAGAACGACGACCGCACCGGCGCCGCGGCGATCTCGATCGTGCTGCTGGCGGTCTCGTTCCTGGTGCTGTTCGTGCTGCGCGCCGTCGGCTCCCGCGCGGCGCAAGCGCGAGGAGATCGCCGCGTGATTCTGTCGCCGCTGGCCCGCTACCTCGCCCGCTACATCGCGCTGGCCTACATCGCGGTTCTGGTGGTCGTGCCGGTCGGGCTGATCCTCTGGCGCACCTTCGCGCCCGGCTTCGGCGCGTTCTTCGCCTCGATCACCACCCCGGCCGCGATCTCGGCGCTGCAGCTCTCGCTGCTGGTGGTGGCGATCGTGGTACCGCTCAACGTGGTCTTCGGGGTGCCGACCGCACTGTTGCTGGCGCGCAAGCAGGTTTCGCGGCAAGGCTGCGCTGCAGGCGGTCATCGACCTGCCGTTCGCGGTGTCACCGGTGGTGGTCGGCGTGGCGCTGATCCTGCTGTGGGGCAGCGCGGGCCTGCTCGGGTTCGTCGAGAACGACCTGGGTTTCAAGATCATCTTCGGGCTGCCCGGCATCGTGCTGGCCAGCATCTTCGTCACCGTCCCGTTCGTCATCCGGGAGGTCGAACCGGTGCTGCACGAGCTCGGCACCGACCAGGAGGAGGCGGCGGCGACGCTGGGATCGACGTGGTGGCAGACGTTCTGGCGGATCACCCTGCCGTCGATCCGGTGGGGACTGACCTACGGCATCGTGCTGACGGTGGCCCGCACCCTCGGCGAGTACGGCGCGGTGATCATGGTGTCGTCCAATCTGCCCGGCAGTTCGCAGACGCTGACCCTGCTGGTCTCCGACCGCTACAACCGGGGCGCCGAGTACGGCGCCTACGCCGTCTCGACGCTGCTGATGACGGTCGCCGTGCTGGTGCTGGTCGCCCAGGTGGTCCTCGAGGCCCGGCGCGCTCGGTCCAGCGAATGAGGCGACAGGATGACCCTGTCCAATGACCGACGCCATCATCGTGAGCGGCGCCAACAAGCGCTACGGCGACTTCGCCGCCCTGGACAACGTCGACTTCGTCGTGCCGCCAGGGATCGCTGACCGCGCTGCTGGGGCCCAGCGGTTCGGGCAAGTCGACGCTGCTGCGCGCCATCGCCGGCCTCGACCAGCCCGACACCGGCACCGTCATCATCAACGGCCGCGACGTGACCGGCGTCCCGCCGCAGCGGCGCGGTATCGGCTTCGTCTTCCAGCACTACGCCGCGTTCAAGCACCTCACCGTGCGCGACAACGTGGCGTTCGGACTGAAGATCCGCAAGATGCCGAAGGCCGAGATCAACGAGAAGGTCGACAATCTGCTGGAGGTGGTCGGCCTGGCCGGCTTCCAGACCCGCTATCCCAGCCAGCTGTCCGGCGGCCAGCGCCAGCGCATGGCGCTGGCCCGCGCGCTGGCCGTCGACCCGCAGGTGCTGCTGCTCGACGAGCCGTTCGGTGCGCTGGACGCCAAGGTCCGCGAGGACCTGCGGGCCTGGCTGCGCCGGCTGCACGACGAGGTCCACGTCACCACCGTGCTGGTGACCCACGATCAGTCCGAGGCGCTCGACGTGGCCGACCGGATCGCGGTGCTCAACAAGGGCCGCATCGAACAGGTCGGCACGCCCACCGAGGTCTACGACAGCCCGGCCAATCCGTTCGTGATGTCGTTCCTCGGCACGGTGTCGTCGCTGAACGGAATCCTGGTGCGCCCGCACGACATCCGGGTCGGGCGCACACCCGGAGATGGCGATCGCCGCCGGCGACGGCACCGCCGAGAGCACCGGTGTCACGCGGGCCACCATCGACCGGGTGGTGTATCTGGGCTTCGAGGTGCGCGTCGAGCTGACCAGCGCGACCAACGGCGCGCCCGTTCATCGCCCAGATCACCCGCGGTGACGCCGAGGCGCTCGGCCTCAAGGACGGCGACACGGTCTACGTGCGCGCCACCCGGATCCCGCCGATCGCCGGTGTGGAGCAGGCCGCCCCGTCGGAAGGAACGCCGTGATCGATCTCCTCATCGAAGTGGCTCGTTGCGATGATCGCCGTCGCAGCGGCGGTCGTGGCGGGATGCAGTGTCACCACGTCCGGCACGCCGACGGACAGTGGCACGCAGAGCGCGGTGCCCGGGGGCGCCGGAGGTCAGGGCGGCCAGGGCGGCCAGGGCGGCAGGGTGGTAAGGGTGGCAAGGGCGGAATCGGCGGTACCGATGGCGCTGACGGCGCCGACGGTGCCGATGGCGCTGACGGACTGCCAGGTGCCCCTGGCTAAGCGGCCAGACGGGCGGCCACCGCGAGGTCGAACCGATCGAGCACCGTGGCCGCGAGCAACGGGTGCGCGCCGAGTGGTTCGGCCATCACCACCCCATGGCTGTCGGCGATGGCGGCCACGCGGTCGGTGATGCGTCCTGGCGCGATGAACCAGGGCGCCATCACGATACGGCGCGCACCGTGGGCGCGCAAAGCTGCGATGCCGTCGGCCACCGACGGCTGCGGGCCGGTCGCGTAGGCCACCTGCACCGCACGCCCAGCAGTCGTCCGCGGCCAGCGCCTCGCTCAACGACGCGGTGCGGGCGTTGGCATCGGCATGCGAGGAGCCGACCGCCACCACCAGTACCCCGGTATCGCGGTGGCCGGTGGTCACCTGCTCGACAGCCGCTGCCGCAGCACCTCGATCAGCCGGGGGTCCTCACCGAGGGTGTCGGCCTGCAGCACATCGGCACCGGACGTCGGCGATCATCGTCGGGATGTCGACCCGGGCGTGGTAGGCACTGGCCAGCAGCAGCGGTGTGACGACCGCCGGACCGCCGAGGCCGGCGAGCACGTCGCGCAGGTTCGGCGCGCTCTTCTCGCAGAACGCCACCCGCACATCGAGTCTCGGGCGCAGCCGGCGGACCTCGTCGGCGACCGCATGCGTGACCGCCGCCGACCGCGGGTCGGCGCTGCCGTGCGCGGTGAGGACCGAGGCATGCTCACGAGGCGTGCAGTCCGCACTCGGTCTTGGACAGGCCCTGCCAGCGGCCGCTGCGCGGGTCGGCGCCCTCGACCGGCTTCGCGGTGCACGGGGCGCAGCCGATCGACGGATAGCCCTCGTCGACAAGGGGATTCACCAGGACGCCGTTGGCGTCGATGTAGGCCTGCATGTCCTCGTCGGTCCAGGCCGCCAGCGGGTTGATCTTCACCAGCTCGAACGCCTCGTCGAAGCTGATCAGCGGTGCGTTGGCCCGCGTCGGCGCCTCCACCCGCCGGATCCCGGTGACCCACGCCGAGTAGCCACTCAGCGCCTTGCCCAGCGGCACCACCTTGCGCAGCCGGCAGCACTCGTCCGGCGTCGCGGGCGAACAGATCCTTGCCGAGCAGCGCGTCCTGCTCGGCGACGCGTGTGCTCCGGGCGTCACGTTGACGACGGTGACGTCGTAGACGGCCTCGACGGCGTCGCGGGTGCCGATGGTCTCGGCGAAGTGATATCCGGTGTCCAGGAACAGCACGTCGACACCGGGGCGGACCTTGGCCGCCAGGTCGACCAGCACCGCGTCCTGCATGTTGGACGCCACCACGTAGTCGCCGCCGAAATGCTCGTCGGTCCAGCCAGCAGCTCCTCGCGCTGGCGCCGTCGAGTTCGGCGGCACCGCGCTCGGCCAGCTGCGCGCAGGTCGGTCTCGGTCACGTCGTCTCGACGCTCATCGCTGCCTCTGCTCTTCGCGCAAGCGCTCATCGCAAGTCCGTCCTCGTCGGCGCGTACCGCCCACTGGGCGAAACGCTCACCGTGCTCGCGTTGTTTCACGAAGTTGCGCACCACCCGCTCGATGTAGTCGCCCAGCTCGGCGCTGGTGACCTTGTGCTGGCGCAGCTTGCGGCCGAAACCGCTGTCCAGGCCGAGGCTGCCGCCGAGGTGCACCTGGAAGCCCTCGACCGGGCCCGTCGCCGTCGTCGACCATCTGACCCTTGAAGCCGATGTCGGCGACCTGGATGCGCGCGCACGAGTTCGGGCAGCCGTTGATGTTGACCGTGACCGGCACGTCGAGTTCGGCGTTGAGGTCGTCCAGGCGCTTCTCCAGTTCCGGCACCAGACACCTGCGCACGCGCCTGCGGGTCTCGGCGAAGGACAGCTTGCAGAACTCGATGCCGGTGCAGGCCATCAGGTTGCGCCGCCAGTGCGACGGCGTCGACGGCAGGCCGAGCGCGTCGAGGCCGGCGATCAGCTCGTCGAGCTTGTCGTCGGGGACGTCGAGGACGATCAGCTTCTGGTACGGGCGTGAACCGGATCCGGTCCGAGCCCACCGCCTCGGCCAGGTCGGCGACCTTGCGTCAGGATGGTGCCCGACACCCGGCCGGCGATCGGCGCGACGCCAACGGCGTTGAGCCCGTTGCTTGCAGTCGCTGCACCCCGACGTGGTCGATCGGGCGCACCACCGGGTCGGGCGCGGGCCCGTCGATCAGCGGACGCTTGAGGTACTCGGTCTCGAGAACTTCGCGGAACTTCTCGACGCCCCAGTCCTTGATCAGGAACTTCAGCCGGGCCTTGGACCGCAGCCGCCGGTAGCCGTAGTCGCGGAACGACGCTGACCACGCGCTTCCCAGACGTCGGGCACCTCGTCGAGCGGCACCCAGGCGCCGAGCCGCTGGGCCAGCATCGGGTTGGTCGACAGCCCGCCGCCGACCCACAGGTCGAAGCCGGGGCCGTGCTCGGGGTGGTTCGACCCCGATGAACGCGACGTCGTTGATCTCGTGCACCACGTCCTGCAGACCGCGAGATCGCGGTCTTGAACTTGCGCGGCAGGTTGGAGTACTCGGGCTTGCCGACGTAGCGGCGGACGATCTCGTCGATCGCCGGGGTGGCGTCGATGCACCTCGTCGAGCGATTCGCCGGCCAGCGGCGAGCCGAGCACGACGCGCGGGCAGTCGCCGCAGGCCTCGGTGGTCTGCAGGCCGACCTCGTCGAGGCGCCGCCAGATCTCCGGCATGTCCTCGACCCGGATCCAGTGGTACTGGACGTTCTGCCGGTCGGAGATGTCGGCGGTGTCGCGGGCGAACTCGGTGGAGATGCTCGCCGAGGGTGCGCAGCGCCGCGGCGGTCAGCGCGCCGCCGTCGCTGCGGACCCGCAGCATGAAGTACTCGTCCTCGAGCATGTCGGTGTTCTCGTCGCCGGTCCAGGTGCCGTCGTAGCCCTGCTTGCGCTGGGTGTAGAGGCCCCACCAGCGGAACCGGCCGCGCAGGTCGGCCTTGTCGATGCTGTCGAAGCCCTGCTTGGCGTAGATGTTCTCGATGCGGGCGCGCACGTTGAGCGGGTCGTCGTCCTTCTTGAACTGCTCGTTGGCGTTGAGCGGCTCGCGGTCGCCGAGGGCCCACTGGCCCTCGCTCGCGGGACTTGGCGGCTCGGTCTTGGGTCGGCTGGGTCATGGAGGTGCTCCTCTATCGAGGAGCCGGCGTTCGGAATCGCGCGACGTCACCGGTGGCTGTCCGGCGGCGCAGATCCGGCGGCCAGCTGAAGTACAGGTGGGCGGTCTACGGCGTCAAGGGCAGACAACAACAGCGTACAGACGCGCTTGAAGTCGACATGCCGCCGCACCACCAGCGCGACGACGGTGCGCAGAAGTCGGGCGGCGGTCATGCGGCCATTGTGCCACGAACGCCGGCGTGTGCCCTAACCGGGCCAGATTTGCGCTCACGGTGAGCGAAAGTCGCGCTCTGGAACACTGGCCGTGTGACCATGCTGCGCCGACGATCTGCCGCCTGACCGCCGGGCACGTCCGTTCGGCATCTACGTCCACGTGCCGTTCTGCGCGACCCGCTGCGGTTACTGCGACTTCAACACCTACACCGCCGCCGAACTGGGCGGGGCGCACCCCGGACGGGCTGGCTGGCCGCGCGTGGCGCGCCGAACTCGCGCTGGCCGCCGGCCGTCGTGCGGGCCGGTGCCGGTGGACACCGTCTTCGTCGGCGGCGGCACGCCGTCGCTGCTCGGCGCGCGACGGCCTGGCCGCGGTGCTCGACGCCGTCCGCGACGCACTTCGCGCTGGCGCCGCGGCGCCGAGGTCACCACCGAGGCCAACCCGGAGTCCACGTCGCCGGAGTTCTTCGACGCGCATCCGCGCCGCCGGCTACACCCGGGTGTCGCTCGGCATGCAGTCGGCTGGCGCCGCGCGGTGCTGGCGGTGCTGGACCGCACCCATTCGCCGGGCCGGGCGCCGGCTGCCGCCGCCGAGGCCCTCGCGGCCGGCTTCGACCACGTCAACCTCGACCTGATCTACGGCACGCCGGGGGAGTCCGACGACGACCTGCTGGCGCTCGGTGGACGCCGCGCTGGCCGCCGGGGTGGACCACGTCTCGGCCTACGCGCTGGTCGTCGAGGACGGCACCGCGCTGGCCCGCCGGGTGCGCCGCGGCGAGATCGCCCGCACCCGACGACGATGTGCTGGCGCACCGCTACGAGCTGCTCGACGCGCGGCTCATCGGCGGCCGGGCTGCGGTGGTACGAGGTGTCCAACTGGAGCCGCCCGGCGGCGCAGTGCCGGCACAACCTCGGCTACTGGGACGGCGGACAGTGGTGGGGCGCCGGGCCCGGAGCGCACGGCTTCGTCGGCGACACCCGGTGGTGGAACGTCAAGCACCCCAACGCCTATGCGCAAGCGGCTCAGCCGAGGGCGGCTCGCCGGTCGCCGACTTCGAGCGACTCGACGACCGGGACCGCCACATCGAGCAGGTGATGCTGCGGCATCCGGCTGCGCGCAGGGGCTTCCGGTCGCGGTGCTCAGCGACCTCCGAGGCGCACCGCGCCGAACGGCGCCGTCGCCGACGGACTGCTGGGAATCGACGGCGAGCGGCTGGTGCTCACCGACCGCGGCCGGTTGCTCGCCGACGCCGTGGTGCGCGACATCCTCGACTAGCGCCCATGACCGCACGCCAAGAGGCCGCGAGGGCGGGGCGACCCTCGCGGCCTTGGGTGGGGAGACCGGTATTACTTGGCGTTAGTCCATGGTCAGTCCATGGCCCAGATCGGCGGGACGGGGCCGGCGCCGAAGGGCCAGAAGCCGGCTCCGCCGGCCCGGGTATTGCCGGGGGTGGCGACGATGGCGGAGTGTCCGGACTTGGAGCACACCGAGGACATGGAACCCTCCTGGCAGCTCATCTGGTTTTCGGCTGCGGCTGCGGGGGCGAAGGCGACGGCGGCGGCCAGGGCGGCGCCGGCGGCGGCCAGGGTGGCGATGGATTTGGTGTTCATGTCTGGTTCCCTTTCTGTTGCGGCGGTGGGGTTTTGGTTTTCTCTCCGCCTGATGACTTCATCGTATGAAAGCCGGAATTAGAAGTCACGAGCTTCATAGCAACTACATAGAAATTACGATTTTAACTTCGCTCTTAGGCGGGTTTCAGGATTCCCTAAGCGCATCGTCGATCCGGCCGGATATCCCGTCAAGGGCGAGCAGGCCGGGCCCCGGGCGCCACCGCGAACCGCAGCCGGTGTCACGTGCAACACCCGCCCGCGGGCCGCGTCGTAGAACAGACCGATCACGTCGAGGTCGCCGCGTTGGTGGCGTTCGCGTATCAGCGGGTGCTGGGCGAGGATCTCGGTCTGCACCGCGACATTGACGATGGCCAGCTGATCAACCGTGTCGTATCCGCTCTCGGCCGCCGACTGGGCCAGCGGGTGGCGGCCGCCCCGAAATGCGGCCCGGGCGGTCTCGCCGTGGATGAGCCAGGACGTCAGTCGCTCGTCAGCGGCGGTGCGCCGTCGTGTCGAGGACGGGTCGCCCAGTAAGGCCTGCATCGCGGTGCAGCCGGAATGGCCGCACACCACGATCGTGGCTACCCCGAGTTTGTCCACCGCCATGGCGATGGCCGCCTCGATCGAGGGATCCAGCCGTCCGGCGGGAACGAGGTTGCCGATGTTGCGCGAGATGAGCAGTTCAGCCACGCCGCTTCCGGTGATCTCTGCAGGGCGGATCCCTGGATCGGTGCAGGTGATCACCAGCGACTCGGTTCTGGTCGGGCCATCGGAGCCGAGGCGTGCCGGCGTCATCGGCACCGGAACGGTGTCGTGGGCGCACGGCTGCTCATGGTGAATCCGGCCGCCTGCTGCCTCGTGCTGGCGTCGCCAGGCGTCGAGGTACTCGCGGGCGGCGTGGTCGATGAAGTCGACTCGCCATGTGCAGGGTCACATCGCTGCCGGCGGCACCGATGACAAGCGTCTGGTGCAGTCGGGGCAGCGACAGGAAGGTGCAGGATCCCTCGATCCGGACCTGCCACTGGCCATCTGACGATCGGTTCCGCGGTGATCCTGGTGCGTGCCACCCGCCACATCGTCATGAGGATCGACAGCGCCAGGCCCAGCAGCACACCCTCGAGCAGGTTCAGGAACACCACACCGACCACGGTGACCAGGTAGACCGCGATGTCACCGGTGCGGCGCGCCGTCTCGATGTGGGTGATCTTGACCAGTTGGATACCGATCACGATCAGCAGGCCGGCCAGCGCGGCGATCGGGATCTGTTCGACCAGACCGGCGAAGGGCAGCGCGAAGACCAGCACCCACACGCCGTGCAGCATGCTCGATGCGCGGGTGCGCGCGCCCGGCGGCGACGTTGGCCGAACTGCGCACGATCACGCCGGTGATGGGCAGGCCGCCGATGGCTCCGGACACCATGTTGGCCGCACCCTGGCCGACCAGTTCCCGGTCGAGATTGCTGCGGGTGCGGGTCTGCATCCGGTCGACGGCGACCGCTGTCAGCAGGCTCTCGACGCTGGCGATCAGCGCAACGGTCAGGACGCCGGCGGCGAAGGCGCCCCAGTGCCGTCGGGCAGGCTGGGCAGCGCGAGGGCGTCGATCAGCGATCCGTTGAGTGCGACGCGCGGTACGTCCAGCGCCAGCACCAGCGAGAGCACCGTGGCGACGACGATCGCGACCAGCGGTCCGGGCACCATTCGCAGCGCCGCCGGCGCCAACCGCCACCCGACCATGATGACGATCACCAGCAGGCCCAATGACGATTCCGGCGGGGTTGGCCTCGGACAGGTGAAGCGGCAGGTCGGCGATGTTGTGCCAGGCCGAGCTGTGCGTCTCCCCGCCGAGCAGAACGTGAATCTGCTGCAGTGCGATGGTGATGCCGATGCCGGCCAGCATCGCGTGCACCACCATCGGCGAGATCGCCAGCGCCGCCCGGCCCGCGCGAGTCAGGCCGAAGACGATCTGCAGCAGACCGGCGCACACCGTGATCGCGCACGTGACCGCCCAGCCGAACTCGGCGATCAGCCCCGCGACGATCACGGTCAACCCGGCCGCCGGACCGCTCACCTGCAGCGGTGAGCCGCCCAGGGCGCCGGCCACGACACCGCCGACGATCGCGGCGATCAGGCCGGCCAGGGCCGGGGCGTCGGAGGCGATCGCGATCCCCGAGCGACAACGGCAGCGCCACCAGGAACACCACCAGCGAGGCGGGCACGTCGTAGCGCAGGATCGGTGCCAGGGCGCCGCTGAGACCGCTCAGGCCACTGGGGCGCCGTGAGCGCGGGCCGGGTGATCACTTCAGATGAGGGCATGTCGGCGATGCTACGAACGCCGTGTCGCCCGCCAAGCAACGATGCCCGACCCATAGAAAACACATATCCAACTCGAGCGAAATGCCCCGAATCGCATCGCGATGTGGTGCGAACGGCGCGAAACGATGACAGGTCTATGACAAATTGGCTTCACGATGATTTCACTAGGCTGCAACAGATTTCATGGACGGATGCGTGCCACGATTCCGGAAGTGAGCATCGTCACTCGCGTTCCCTGCGGGTATGCCGGGCGTGCGATGTTCGGGTGGTTTGCTGGCGTGCGTGGTGGGCGAATCCCGGCGCGCGGCAAAGCTATGAAACTCATATGGACTTCATGACAACATGCAATGTGATCGACACAATCGTTGTATGACAGTGACTGTGATGCCTCGCTCGCCGCAACAGCGCCAGGCCATCCTCGGACAGCTGCCGCGGATCACCCGGGCCGACGGATCGCCGATCCGGGTGCTGCTCGTCGACGACGAACCGGCGCTGACGAATCTGCTCAAGATGGCCCTGCACTACGAGGGCTGGGAGATCGACGTGGCCCGCGACGGCCAGCAGGCCATGGCCAAGTTCGCCGAGTTCGGCCCGGATCTCTGGTGCTCGACATCATGCTGCCCGACATCGACGGTCTGCAGATCCTCAAATCGATCCGCGAGTCCGCAGGGCTACACGCCCGACGCTGTTCCTCACCGCGCGTGACTCCGTGCTGGATCGGGTGACCGGGCTGACCGCCGGCGCCGACGACTATCTGACCAAGCCGTTCAGCCTCGAGGAACTCGTGGCCCGGCTCCGCGGCCTGCTGCGCCGCTCCCATGCCATGGCCGCCCCGGACGACGAGGTGCTCACGGTCGGCGACCTGGTGCTCGACGGCGCCAGCCGGGAGGTGACCCGCGCCGGCGAGCCGATCGCGCTGACCGTGACCGAGTTCGAACTGCTGCGCTACCTGATGCGCAAACGCCGACCGGGCCATCCCGCGGCCGAGATCCTCGACCGGGTGTGGAACTACGGCTTCGGCGGCCGGTCCAGCGTCGTCGACCTCTACATCTCGTATCTGCGGCGCAAGATCGACACCGGGCGCGACCCGATGATCCACACCGTGCGCGGTGTGGGGTACATGCTGCGACCGTCGCAGTGACCGCGCCGGTGGTGGCAGCCGCGTTCGCTGCGCCGGCAGCTCGTCATCGGGGTGTGCGCCATCGTCAGCGTCGCGATGCTCGCGATCGGCGCGGTCGCCGAGCTGAGTCTGCGCAACGAGATGATCGGTCTGACCAACAGCCAGGTCAACAACTCGCTGGCGGCCTTCGCGTACTCCTACGCCAAGGCCCGATTCGCGCCCCCGGCGGCGCGGATGGTTGAACTACAAGCGTTTCCCGGGCAGCCGCCCGGCACGGTGATCGCGCTGATCCGAGACGACCGCGCGGTGTTCGCCACGGTCGTTCACCGACGGCGAGCCGCACGCGGTACCACCCGATGTCGTCCGTCATCTTGGAAGCGGTCAGCTGGCGCAGCGGCGAGCCCCGCACGGTGCGGCTGGGTGAGCTGGGGATCCCATCAGGTCGGCAGCCGTGACCTCGGTGGGGGAGAGCGCCTGGTGTCGGCGGTGTCGCTGGCCGAGGCCAACGCCACGCTGGCGCGCAACGCGATCATCGTCGCCGTGCTGGTTCTGGTTGCGATGCTGGCCGCGGCGGCCGCGACGGTGATCCTGGTCCGCCACGCGCTCAGACCGCTGCGGCGAGTGGCCGCGATCGCCGGCCACGTCGCGACATTGCCGCTGGAAGCCGCCGAGTACCGCATCACCGCACGGGTCAGCGACCGGGACACCGACCCCGAGACCGAGGTCGGTGTCGTCGGTCAGACGCTGAACCGCATGCTGGACAACGTCGATACCGCGCTGACCAAGTGGCGGAGTCCGACCGCGGATGCGGCAGTTCCTCACCGATGCCAGCCATGAACTGCGCACGCCGCTGGCGGCGATCCTGCGGCTACGCCGAACTGACCCGGCAGGACAGCGACGCGCTGCCGCCGATGACGGAGTACGCGCTGGCCCGCATCGAGGCCGAGTCGCAGCGGATGTCCGACCCTGGTGGCCGATCTGCTGCTGCTGTCGCGGCTCGGACGAGCGGCCAGGATCTGCAGACTCGAGCGACGTCGACCTGTGCGACCTGGTCGCCGACGCGGTCAACGACGCCGCGGTGACGCGCGCCGGATCACCACTTCGTCGCCGACCTGCCCGACCAACCGGTCTGGGTGTGCGGCGACCGGGCGCGGCTGCAGCAGCTGGTCGCCAATCTGCTCGGCAACGCCCGCGTACACACCCCGGCCGGGGTCACCGTCACCACCTCGGTCGCCCGTCGGCCGTCCGGCCGGAGACGGTCGAGTTGACGGTCAGCGACGACGGGCCCGGCATCCCCGAGGCGATCATGCCGCAACCTGTTCGGCCGGTTCGTGCGCGCCGACAAGGCACGGTCACGCGAGATGGGCTCGCAGCGGGCTGGGGCTGGCCATCGTCGCCTCGATCGTCGAGGCGCACAACGGGACTGTCACCGCCGAGTCACGGCCGGGACGCACCGTCTTCGTCGTTCGCCTGCCCGAGGCCTCGTAGCCCCCATTTCACCGCGGGCGGCGAAATCCGCTGCCGCCGTGGGCTGCTCGACGTCCCCAGTGGTCTTCGGTCGTGGTGGTGCCAGTGCACGCCAAAAGACCGCGAGGGCGGGGCGACCCTCGCGGCCTTGGGTGGGGAGACCAGTATTGGCGTTAGTCCATGGTTAACCCAGGGCCCAGATCGGCGGGACGGGGCCGGCGCCGAAGGGCCAGAAGCCGGCTCCGCCGGCCCGGGTGCTGCCGGGGGTGGCAACGATTGCGGAGTGTCCGGACTTCGAGCAGACCGAGGACATCGTGCCCTCCTTGCAGTTCATCTGGTTTTCGGCTGCGGCCGTGGGGGCGAAGGCGACTGCGGCGGCCAGGGCGGCTCCGGCGGCGGCCAGGCTGGCGATGGTCTTGGTGCTCATGTCTGGGTTCCCTTTCTGTTGCGGCGGTGTGGTTTTGGTGTTTTCTCCGCCTGATGTCCTTCAGCCTATGAAGGCCGGAAGTGGAAGTCACGAGCTTCATAGGAACTACATAGGAATTACGATTTTAACTTCGTTATTAGGTTGGGTTCAGGGTTCCCTACGCGCCTCGTCGAGGCTGTCCTTCGCCGGCCGCCTTCCCGCCGCCGCGCAGCCGGCGTCCCTCTTTCCGGTGGCGGAATCGGTTGCAGCCGTGAAGCACTCGATGTCCTCAGTTTTCGCATAGGCGGTTGCCAGCTTGTTCTGATGATCTCAAGGCGATATGAACTTCGTGATTTTCATTTCGTACGTATCTAGCGTTGGTGACAAGGAACAACACCAACCGAAAGGACGTCAACGATGACCGTTTCGCTTCGCCACCTCGCTCCCCTGGTCGCTGCTGTGATGGGCGCGGCCACCATCGCCTTCGCCGCGCCGGCCCAGGCGTCGGCGAACCCCATCCAATGCCGGGAGGGCGGCAGCGCAAGGGTGTGCCAGAAGCAGGGCCATTCCTCGCTGCAATCCGTACCGACGGTGCGCGCGCCCGGCCAGGGCCTGTTCAGCTCGGCCTGGTTGCCGGGCTACGGCCAGGGCCACCTGCCGCCGCTGATCGCGCTGGGCTGAACGCGCGCGTCTCATGAGGGGTCTCCGGTCAGCCGGGGACCCCTCAAGGGTGTCCGGGCCGTGGTGGCACTCGGCGGGCACGGCTGCTAAACACGCTGCTGACGCCCCGTAAACTGGGCTGCAACTTAGGAGGTGAGCCAGATGGGAAGTGCCGACGATCGTCGCTTCGAGGTGCTGCGCGCCATCGTCGCCGACTTCGTCGCCACCAAGGAGCCGATCGGCTCCAAGGCGCTGGTCGAGCGCCACAACCTCGGCGTCTCCAGCGCCACCGTGCGCAACGACATGGCCGTGCTGGAGGCCGAGGGCTACATCGCCCAGCCGCACACCAGCTCGGGCCGGGTGCCCACCGAGAAGGGCTACCGCGAGTTCGTCGACCGGCTCGACGACGTCAAGCCGCTGTCGTCGCCGGAGCGCCGCGCGATCCTGTCGTTCCTGGAGTCCGGCGTCGACCTCGACGACGTGCTGCGCCGCGCGGTGCGGCTGCTCGCCCAGCTGACCCGGCAGGTCGCGGTCGTCCAGTACCCGACGCTGTCGACCTCGACGGTGCGCCACCTCGAGGTGGTCGCGCTGACGCCGGCCCGGCTGCTGATGGTGGTGATCACCGACTCCGGCCGGGTCGACCAGCGCATCGTCGAACTCGGCGACGCCATCGACGACCACCAGCTCGTCGCAGCTGCGGGATCTGCTCGGCCAGGCGCTGGAGGGCAAGCAGCTGTCGGCGGCCTCGGTCGCGGTCGCCGACCTGGCCGGCCAGCTCGACGACGGTCACGGCGGAGCCTGGGCGACGCCGTCGGCCGGTCGGCCACGGTGCTGCTGGAGTCGCTGGTCGAGCACACCGAGGAGCGGCTGCTGCTGGGCGGCACCGCCAACCTGACCCGCAACACCGCCGACTTCGGCGGATCGCTGCGCTCGGTTCTCGAGGCGCTCGAGGAGCAGGTGGTGGTGCTGCGGCTGCTGGCCGCCCAGCAGGAGGCCGGTAAGGTGACGGTGCGCATCGGCCACGAGACCGAGGCCGAGCAGATGGTCGGCACCTCGGTGGTGACGCACGACCTACGGCAGCTCGGGCACGGTCTACGGCGGCATGGGTGTGGTGGGCCCCACCCGGATGGACTATCCCGGGAACTATCGCCAACGTCGCCGCGGTTGCGATGTACATCGGCGAGGTTCTGGGCAACCGCGCCGGCTGACAGCCGGCGCCGGCAGACGGAAGAGGTCAGGCGTGGCACGCGACTATTACGGCCTGCTCGGAGTGAGCAAGGGCGCCAGCGACGCGGAGATCAAGCGCGCCTACCGCAAGCTGGCCCGCGAACTGCATCCCGACGTCAACCCCGACGAGGAGCGCAGCGGTTCAAGGAGATCAGCGCCGCCTACGAGGTGCTGACGCGATCCGGAGAAGCGCCGCATCGTCGACCTCGGCGGCGATCCGCTGGAGCCGCCGGCGCGGAGCGGGCAACGGATTCGGCGGCTTCGGCGGCCTCGGCGACGTCTTCGAGGCCTTCTTCGGCGGCGGCGGCGGCTCGCGCGGTCCGATCGGCCGGGTCCGCCCGGGTTCGGACTCGCTGCTGCGGATGCGGCTGACCCTCGACGAGTGCGCCACCGGCGTGACCAAGCAGGTCACCGTCGACACCGCGGTGCTGTGCGACCTCTGCCAGGGCAAGGGCACCCACGGCAACTCCACCGCCGGTCACCTGCGACATCTGCGGCGGCCGCGGCGAGGTGCAGAGCGTGCAGCGCTCGCTGCTCGGCCAGGTCATGACGTCGCGGCCGTGCCCGACCTGCGCGCGGCGTCGGCGAGGTGATCCCCGACCCGTGCCACCGCTGCGGCGGCGACGGCCGGGTGCGCGCCCGCCGCGAGATCAGCGTGAAGATCCCGGCCGGCGTCGGCGACGGGATGCGGGTGCGGCTGGCCGCCCAGGGCGAGGTCGGCCCCGGCGGCGGCCCGGCCGGCGACCTGTACGTCGAGGTCCACGAACAGCCGCACGACGTCTTCGTCCGCGACGGCGACGACCTGCACTGCACCGTCTCGGTGCCGATGGTCGACGCCGCACTGGGCACCACGGTCACCGTCGACGCGCATCCTCGACGGCGCCACCGAGATCACCATCGCCCCGGGCACCCAGCCCGGCGCGGTGACCACGCTGCGCGGCCACGGCATGCCGCGACTGCGGTCCGAGGTCCGCGGCGACCTGCACGCCCACATCGAGGTCATGGTGCCGACCAAGCTCGACGCCCGCACGCGCGAACTGCTCGCCGAGATCAAGGAGCCGCAGCACGCGAGCAGGCCGAGGTGAAGTCGCACGCGCGCCGCCGCAGCGGCCGCGCGGCGGCGGGCTGTTCAGCCGGCTGCGCGAAACCTTCACCGGCCGCTGACGCCCGCTGTGGCCGCACCCTGTTCTACGCCGACAGCTGTCCCGGCGGTCGGCGAGCTCGCCGTCGTCGACGGTGACGAGGGTTTCCACGCCGCGACGGTGCGGCGGATCCGGCCCGGCGAGACACTGGTCGATCTCCGACGGCGCCGGTGCGGTGGCCGACTGCGTGGTCGGAGGCCGCCGACAAGCGCAGCCTGACGGCTCGCGTGCTGGACCGCCGCGTCGTCGCCGCCGACCCAGCCCGCCGGTGACCGTGGTCCAGGCGCATCCCGAAGTCCGAGCGCTCCGAACTGGCCGATCGAGTTGGCCACCGAGGCCGGCGCCGACGAGTTCGTCGCCTGGCAGGCCGCCCGGTGTGTGGCCCGCTGGGACGGCGACCGCGCGGAGAAGGGGCTGCGCCGCTGGCGGGCGGTGGCCCGCTCGGCCGCCCGGCAGTCGCGGCGGCACCTGGATCCCGGCCATCGCCGGTCCGCTGTCGACCGCCGCAGCTGGCCGGCTGCTGCGCGAACGCGGTCGCCGCCGGCGCGCTGGTCGCTGGTGCTGCACGAGTCGGCCGACGAACCGCTGGCCGCGATCTGCCTCTGGCGCAAGCCGACGTCGATGATGCTGATGGTCGGGCCCGAGGGCGGCATCAGCGACGAGGAACTCGACGCGCTGGTCGGCAGCGGGCGCGGCGCCGGTGCGGCTGGGCCCGACGGTGCTGCGGACCTCGACGGCCGCGGCGGTGGCTCTCGGCGCGATCGGTGTGCTGACGCCGCGCTGGCGGTAGAATCTTGGCAAACTAGCGACACCGGGAAGTAGGCATCGAAGACCACGTGACGCCCCGCGAGACATCCGCCTCCGGCAACATCGGTCGCCCTCAGAGCTCCGGCAGCATCGGTCGCCCTCAAGGCTCCGGCAGCCATCAGGGCGGCGTACCAGTTCGCAGCAGCATGACTGTTCCGCCCGACCTCGTCGTGGGCCTGCTGGGTTCCGCCGACGAGAATCTGCGCGCGCTCGAGAACGCGCTCTGCCGCCGACGTCCACGTTCGCGGCAACACCGTCACGCTGTCCGGGTCGAGCCGCCGACGTGGCACTGGCCGAGCGGGTGATCTCCGAACTGATCGCCATCGTGGCCGGCGGCCAGACGCTGTCCCCGGACGCGGTGCGCCGCAGCGTCGCCATGCTGTCCGGCGGCGACAACGCGTCCCCGGCCGAGGTGCTGACTCTCGACATCCTGTCGCGGCGCGGCAAGACCATCCGGCCCAAGACGCTGAACCAGAAGCACTACGTCGACGCGATCGACGCCAACACCATCGTGTTCGGCATCGGCCCGGCCGGCACCGGCAAGACCTACCTGGCGATGGCCAAGGCGGTTCAGGCGCTGCAGACCAAGCAGGTCACCCGGATCATCCTGACCCGTCCCGCGGTGGAAGCCGGTGAGCGCCTTGGCTTTCTGCCCGGCACGCTGAGCGAGAAGATCGACCCGTATCTGCGTCCGCTGTACGACGCGCTGCACGACATGATGGATCCCGAGGCCATCCCGAAGCTGATGAGCCGCCGGTGTGATCGAGGTGGCGCCGCTGGCGTACATGCGCGGCCGCACGCTCAACGACTCGTTCATCATCCTCGACGAGGCGCAGAACACCACCGCCGAGCAGATGAAGATGTTCCTCACCCGCCTGGGCTTCGGCTCGAAAATCGTTGTGACCGGCGACATCACGCAGGTCGACCTGCCCGGCGGCGCACGGTCCGGACTGCGCGCGGCGATGGACATCCTCGACGGCATCGACGACATCCACTTCTCCGAACTCACCAGCGCCGACGTGGTGCGCCACCGGCTGGTCTCCGAGATCGTCGACGCCTACGCCAAGGTCCGAGCGAGCCCGACCTGCGCTGAACCGCGCGCAGCGCCGGTCGCGCGCGGTAGGCGGCATGCACGCATGAGCATCGAGGTATCCAACGAGTCGGGCATCGACGTCTCCGAAGAGGAACTGATCAGCGTCGCGCGCTTCGTCATCCGCAAGATGGACGTCAATCCCGGCCGCCGAGCTGTCGATGGTGCTGCTCGACACCGCCGCGATGGCCGATCTGCACATGCGGTGGATGGACCTGCCCGGCCCGACCGACGTGATGAGCTTCCCGATGGACGAACTCGAGCCCGGCGGCCGGCCCGACGCGCCGGAGCCGGGCCCGTCGATGCTCGGCGACATCGTGCTGTGCCCGCAGTTCGCCGCCGACCAGGCCGCAAGCCGCCGGCCACACCCTCGGCCAGGAGCTGGCGCTGCTGACCGTGCACGGCGTGCTGCACCTGCTCGGCTACGACCACGCCGAGCCCGACGAGGAGAAGGAGATGTTCGCCCTGCAGCGCCAGCTGCTCGAGGAGTGGGTCGCCGATCAGGTCGAGGCCTACCACCAGGACCGGCAGACCGAGAAGGACCGGCGACTGCTGGACAAGTCGCGGTACTTCGACGAACCGTGACCGGCACTCGCTCCGCTGCTCGGCGCGCATCGCGCTGATCGCTGCTCGGCGGCCTGTTCGCCGCGATCGACGCCGCCATCAGCACGGTGTCGATGGCCCGCGTCGAGGAATTGGTCCGCGACGAGCGGCCCGGCGCCGTCGCGGCTGGCCCGGGTCATCGCCGAACGGCCGCGCTACATCAATCTCGTTGTGCTGCTGCGCATCGCGTGCGAGGCCACCGCGACGGTGCTGCTGGTCGCCTACCTGTACGACCGACCTCGGCCTGAAGTGGGGCCTGGTCGCCGCCGCGGCGATCATGACGGTCGTCAGCTTCGTCGCGATCGGCGTCGGCCCGCGCACCCTCGGCCGGCAGAACGCCTACACGATCGCGCTGGCGTCAGCCCTTCCGCTGCAGGCGATCTCGGTGCTGCTGACCCCGATCAGCCGGCTGCTGATCCTGCTCGGCAACGCGCTGACGCCCGGCCGCGGCTTCCGCAACGGGCCGTTCGCCTCCGAGATCGAGCTGCGCGAGGTCGTCGACCTGGCCCAGCAGCGCGGCGTGGTGGCCGACGACGAACGCCGGATGATCCAGTCGGTGTTCGAACTCGGCGACACCCCGGCGCGCGAGGTGATGGTGCCGCGCACCGAGATGGTGTGGATCGAGTCGCGACAAGACCGCCGGCCAGGCGACCTCGCTGGCGGTGCGCAGCGGGCACTCCCGGATCCCGGTGATCGGCGAGAACGTCGACGACATCGTCGGCGTCGTCTACCTCAAGGACCTTGTGCGGCGCACCTACTACTCGACCAACGGCGGCCGCGACACCACGGTGTCCGAGGTGATGCGCCCGGCGGTGTTCGTCCCCGACTCCAAGCCGCTCGACGACCTGCTGCGCGAGATGCAGCGCGACCGCATACCACATGGCGCTGCTGGTCGACGAGTACGGCGCCATCGCCGGGCTGGTCACCATCGAGGACGTGCTGGAGGAGATCGTCGGCGAGATCGCCGACGAGTACGACACCGACGAGGTCGCGCCCGGTCGAAGACCTGGGCGACAAGCGTGTTCCGGGTGTCGGCCCGGCTGCCGATCGAGGACGTCGGCGAGCTCTACGACATCGAGTTCGACGACGACCTCGACGTCGACACCGTCGGCGGGCTGCTGGCCCTCGAGCTGGGCCGGGTCCCGCTGCCCGGCGCCGAGGTGATGTCGCACGGGCTGCGACTGCGCGCCGAGGGCGGCCGCGACCACCGCGGCCGGGTGCGCATCGGCACCGTCCTGGTCAACCGGCCAGCTGCAGCCGATGACGGCACGGCGCCGCAGTGACCGAATTCCGTTCCGGCTTCGTCTGTTTCGTCGGCCGGCCCAACACCGGCAAGTCGACGCTGACCAACGCGCTGGTCGGCAGCAAGGTCGCGATCACCTCGAACCGCCCGCAGACCACCCGGCACACCATCCGCGGCATCGTGCACCGCGAGGACTTCCAGATCGTCCTCGTCGACACCCCCGGGCTGCACCGGCCGCGCACCCTGCTCGGCAAGCGGCTCAACGATCTGGTGCGCGACACCTACTCCGAGGTCGACGTCATCGGGCTGTGCATCCCCGCCGACGAGGCGATCGGGCCCGGGGACCGCTGGATCTACGAGCAGATCCGCGCCGTCGCGCCCGAGGACCACCCTCGTCGTCATCGTCACCAAGATCGACAAGGTGTCCAAGGACCAGGTCGCCGCGCAGCTGCATGGCCGTCAGCGAACTCGTCGGCGAGCACGCCGCCGAGATCGTCCCGGTGTCGGCCACCACGGGCGAGCAGGTCGACGTGCTGATCGACGTGCTGGTCGCGCAGCTGCCGCCCGGCCCGGCGTTCTACCCCGACGGCGAGCTCACCGACGAGCCCGAGGAGATGCTGATGGCCGAGCTGATCCGCGAGGCCGCGCTCGAGGGCGTGCGCGACGAACTGCCGCACTCGCTGGCCGTGGTGATCGACGAGGTCAGCCCGCGCGAGGGCCGCTCGGACGACCTGATCGACGTGCACGCCATCCTCTACGTCGAGCGCGACAGCCAGAAGGGCATCGTCATCGGCAAGGGCGGCGCCCGGCTGCAGGGAGGTCGGCACCACCGCGCGCGCCCAGATCGAGAAGCTGCTCGGCACCAAGGTGTATCTGGACCTGCGGGTCAAGATCGCCAAGAACTGGCAGCGGGACCCCAAACAGCTTGGCCGGCTCGGCTTTTAAGCCGGTGCGATGCGGATGTCCGGAGGGGATCCGGCCATCGGGTTAGGTGTCGTCCGACGAGGTCGGGGTCCGGTGACAGACTGAGTCGATGCGGCTGTACCGGGATCGAGCGGTCGTGCTGCGCCAGCACAAGCTCGGCGAGGCCGACCGCATCGTCACCCTGCTGACCCGCGACCACGGCCTGGTCCGCGCGGTCGCCAAGGGGGTGCGCCGTACCCGCAGCAAGTTCGGTTCCCGGCTGGAGCCGTTCGCGCACATCGACGTCCAGCTGCATCCCGGCCGCAACCTCGACATCGTCACCCAGGTGGTGTCCATCGACGCCTTCGCCACCGACATCGTCAGCGACTACGGCCGCTACACCTGTGCCTGCGCCGTGCTGGAGACCGCCGAGCGGCTCGCCGGTGAGGAACGCGCCCCGGCTCCCGCGCTGCACCGGCTCACCGTCGGCGCGCTGCGCGCGGTGGCCGACGGCACGCCGGCCCCGCGAGCTGGTCCTCGACGCCTACCTGCTGCGCGCCATGGGCATCGCCGGCTGGGCGCCCGTCGCTGACCGAGTGCGCCCGCTGCGCGGCGCCCGGACCGCACCGCGCCTTCCACATCGCCGCCGGTGGCAGCGTGTGCATGCACTGCCGCCCGTCCGGGTCGGCCACCCCGCCGCAGGCGGTCCTGGACCTGATGTCGGCGCTGCACGACGGCGACTGGGAGGTCGCCGAAGCGTCGTCGTCGTCGCACCGCAGCCAGGCCAGCGGTCTGGTGGCCGCGCACCTGCAGTGGCATCTGGAACGCCAGCTGCGGACGTTGCCGCTGGTGGAGCGCGTACCGACTCGCGCAGCCCGCTGACCACGCGTGCGGAGATGTTCAGGCAGGATGTGCCCCATGGCGATGGACCGGGTGGCCAGCTCCTGGCGGGGGGCTGAGCGCAGGCGGAGCGAGCAGTTCCCGCAGCTGCCCCCGGCGCCTGACGGACTATCCGATCTTCCCCGACACCTCGACCTGGCCGGTGGTCTTCCCCGAGCTGCCGCCGGCCCCCGGCGGCGGTCCGCGCCGGCCGCCGCAGCACACCTCCAAGGCCGTGCCGCCGGCGATCCCGGCCGACCAGTTGCCCAAGCACGTCGCCGTCGTCATGGACGGCAACGGCCGGTGGGCCACCCAGCGCGGGCTCAGCCGCACCGAGGGCCACAAGATGGGCGAGGCGGTGCTGATCGACATCACCTGCGGCGCCATCGAACTCGGCATCAAGCACCTGACGCGTGTACGCCTTCTCCACCGAGAACTGGAAGCGCAGCACCGACGAGGTCCGCTTCCTGATGGGCTTCAACCGCGAGGTGGTGCGCCGCCGGCGGGAGAACCTCGACGTCATGGGCGTGCGGATGCGCTGGGTGGGTTCGCGGGCGCGGATGTGGCGCAGCGTCATCAAGGAATTCGAGATCGCCGAGGAGATGACGGTCGACAACGACGTCATCACCGTCAACTACTGCGTCAACTACGGCGGCCGCGCCGAGATCGTCGAGGCCGCACGGCAGCATCGCCCGCGAGGCCGCCGCCGGGCGCATCGACCCCGAACGGATCAACGAGGCGACGATCGCCAAGCACCTGCACCGCCCCGACATCCCCGACGTCGACCTGTTCATCCGGACGTCGGGGGAGCAGCGGTCGAGCAACTTCATGCTCTGGCAGGCGGCGTACGCCGAGTACGTCTTCCAGGACAAGCTGTGGCCGGACTACGACCGCCGCGACCTGTGGGCGGCGTGCGAGGAGTACGTCCACCGCAACCGGCGCTTCGGCCGGGCCTGATGCGACTCGCTGAGCGACTCGCCGACGTCCTCGCGCGACGTGCTGCCCGTCGAGGTCGAGGCCGACGGCGCGCTGACCGTCCGCCACGACGGGCACGTTCGCCTCGCTGCGCACGGTGACGATCGCCGAGGACCTGGAGATGGTGTCGCTGACCCAGGTGCTGGCCTGGGATCTGCCGCTGCAACGCCGATCTGCGCAAACGCGTTGCGGCACAGGCCAACGCGACCATGCTGGGCACGGTGACGCTGGTCGAGCAGCCGGGCAAGCGCGCCGATGTGATGCTGCGCTACAACTTTCCCGGCGGCGGGCCTGGCGGACGAGGCGCTGCAGACGCTGGTCCTGATGGTGCTCGCCGCGGGCGCCGAGTGCGCCGCGCGCCTGACCGGTTAGCCGGCGCGGCAGTCCGCGCAGGTGCCGAACATCTCGATGGTGTGGCTGACGTCGGAGAAGCCATGTGCCTGCAGCCACTTCGGCGGCCCAGGCCTCCACCTCGCGGCCGCTGACCTCGACCGTGGAGCCGCAGCCGCGGCACACCAGATGGTGGTGATGGTCGGCGCCGAGCAGCGCCGGTAGACCGACTCGCCGGTGTCGGTGCGCACCGTGTCGACCAGGTCGGCCGACGCCAGCGACTGCAGCGTGCGGTAGACGGTGGTCAGGCCGATGTTCTCGCCGCGGCGGCGCAGTTCGTCGTGCAGTTCCTGGGCGGAGCGGAACTCGTCGACGGTCGTCGAGCAGCGCCGATGATCGCCGCGCGCTGACGGGTGGCTCGCACCCCGGTGCCGGGCGCGCGAACCTGGGCTCCGGTCACGCGTGGTCCTCGGCGGCGTGGGTGACCGCGGCGACGACGATCTCGGCCAGGTGGTGGTCGACGAGCCGGTACATCACCTCGCGCCCGGAGCGCTCGCCGGCCACCACGCCGGCGGCCTTCAGGATCCGCAGGTGCTGGCTGACCAGCGGCTGGGGGACGTCGAGGGCGTCGACGAGTTCGTGCACGCAGCGCTGCGACTCCCGCAGCTGCAGCACGATGGCGATGCGCACCGGCGCGGCCAGCGCGCGCAGCAGCTCGCCGGCTCGGTCGAGGATCTCTGCGGACAGACTCGGTGGCGGTGGTCATGTCATCACCTCCTGACCAGGCGGCGACGTTATTGGAAACCATTTCCACTTATGCTCCACTGTTCCATGCGCGATCACGCATGTCAAAGCCGGGTCGGCTAGGCTGTCGCTGGTCTCGCTGTTCATCGTGCAGACAGGAGTGGCACCCATCGTGGCGTCCGTCATCGACACCGTCGTCAACCTGGCCAAGCGCCGTGGCCTGGTCTACCAGTCCGGCGAGATCTACGGCGGCACCAAGTCGGCGTGGGACTACGGCCCGCTGGGCGTCGAGCTCAAGGAGAACATCAAGCGGCAGTGGTGGCGGTCGGTGGTCACCGGCCGCGACGACGTCGTCGGCCTGGACAGCTCGATCATCCTGCCGCGCGAGGTGTGGGTGGCCTCCGGCCACGTCGAGGTGTTCAACGACCCGCTGGTCGAGTGCCTGAACTGCCACAAGCGGCACCGCCAGGACCACATGCAGGAGGCGCTACGCCGAGAAGAAGGGCGCGAAGACAGGCGCCGTCGATCCCGAGTCGGTGCCGATGACCGAGATCGTCTGCCCGGACTGCGGCACCAAGGGGCAGTGGACCGAGCCGCGCGACTTCAACATGATGCTCAAGACCTACCTCGGCCCGATCGAGACCGAGGAGGGCCTGCACTACCTGCGGCCCGAGACCGCGCAGGGCATCTTCGTCAACTTCGCCAACGTGGTGACCACCTCGCGCAAGAAGCCGCCGTTCGGCATCGGCCAGATCGGCAAGAGCTTCCGCAACGAGATCACCCCGGGCAACTTCATCTTCCGCACCCGCGAGTTCGAGCAGATGGAGATGGAGTTCTTCGTCGAGCCCGACACCGCGCAAGCGAGTGGCACCAGTACTGGATCGACACCCGGCTGCAGTGGTACGTCGACCTCGGCATCGACCCGCGACAACCTGCGGCTCTACGAGCACCCCAAGGAGAAGCTGTCGCACTACTCCGACCGGCACCATCGACATCGAGTACAAGTTCGGCTTCCAGGGCAACCCGTGGGGTGAGCTCGAGGGCATCGCCAACCGCACCGACTTCGACCTGCAAGACGCACTCGAAGCACTCCGGCGTCGACCTGTCGTACTACGACCAGGCCACCGACACCCGCTACATCCCGTACGTCATCGAACCCGCAGCGGGACTTACCCGTTCGTTCATGGCGTTCCTGGTCGACGCCTACGCCGAGGACGAGGCGCCCAACGCCAAGGGCGGCGTCGACAAGCGCACCGTGCTGCGGCTCGACCCGCGGCTGGCGCCGGTCAAGGCCGCGGTGCTGCCGCTGTCGCGCCACGCCGACCTCAGCCCCAAGGCCGGGATCTGGCCGCCGAGCTGCGCAAGTACTGGAACATCGAGTTCGACGACGCCGGCGCGATCGGCCGCCGCTACCGCCGTCAGGACGAGATCGGCACGCCGTTCTGCGTGACGGTCGACTTCGACACCCTCGAGGACCACGCGGTCACCGTCCGCGAGCGCGACGCGATGACGCCAGGAGCGGGTCGGCCTCGACGCGGTGGTCGACTACCTGGCCGCCCGGCTCGATCGGCTAAGGCTAGAAGCCGGCCGCCGCCGCCGAGCATCCCGCCACCGCCGCCGCCGCCCTGGCGACCCGCCGTAGGTGGTCGACGTCCAACCGCCGCCACCGCCGCCGAAGCCGCCGCCGCCGAATCCGCCGGTGAGGATGTTGCCGAGGATGATGCCGCCGACCATCGCGCCCATGTCGGACTGCCCGCCGCCGTAGCGCTCCTGGTACTGCCGCTGGCCGGCCTGCACGTCGTCGTTGGCCAGCTGCTGGGCCTGCGCGGCCAGCAGCGACGCGCCGTTGGCGTGCGCGATCGCCTCGGTGATGTTGGTCGTTCTTCTTGGACTGGGCGGCCTCCAGTTGGCGCACCGCCTCGTTGAGCCGGGTGCGGGCCTCCGGCCCGATGCTGCCGCGGCGGGTGTCGATGTAGTCCGACACCGAGCGCACCCGCGACTGCGCGGTGAACAACGCCTGCTCGTAGGACCGGCTGCAGCCGCTCGGCGGCCTCGCGCTCCTCGGCGACCGCCGCCAGCAGCCGGTCCAGATCGGCGTCGGCCTGGGTCAGCTGGGTGAAGGCGCCCAGCGGGTCGGTCGCGCCGGTGCTCTGCGCGGCGGTGACGGCCTTGACCGCGGCGTCGCGCGCCGCCGACAGCTCGGTCGCACTTGCCCAGCCCGCCCTGGGCCAGCTGGCTCGGCGGCCTGGTTGATGCCGTTCTGGATGTCGTCGATCGCCGCGGGCAGCGTGCCGACCGCCCGGCGGATGTCGCTGGCCGCGCTGTCCACCGCGTCGAGCATCGTGCTGGCCTGCTGCAGAGCCGATTCCGCGCCGCGCACGCAGTCGACCAGTTCGCCCTGACCTCGCCGGCCACCGGCTTGGCCACCAGCTCGCGGCCGCGGCTGATCGCCTCGTCGGCGAAGGCCGAGCCGCTCCTTGGCGGCGTTGACATTGCGGGCCACCGAGGCCAGCGCGGACTCGGCGAACTCGCTGTGCAGCTCGGTCAGCTTCTGCTGCGACGGGGTCGATGCGGGCGGTGACGTCCACCAGCTGCTGGGTCAGCGCGTCGAGCCGCTCGGGGGCGTTGAACACCAGGTCGCGCATCTGGTGGAAGGACTCGGTCTGGGTGTCGAGTTCGCGGTTGGCCTGGGCGGCGGCGACCACCACCCGGGTCAGCAGATCGCGGCGCTCGGGCAGCGGCTCGGGCACGGCGTCGTCGAGCTTCTGGCGGACGTTGAACGCCTGCTTGAGGGTGACCCTGGCGCTGTCGACGGCGGCGGCGAACGGCGCGGTCTGCGGCTCGCCGAATTCCTCGACCGCCAGCACCAGTTCGTTGGCGCTGGTGCGCACCGCGTTGTCGACCTCGACGACGATCGAGCGGGACAGGTCGTCGAGCGCGTCGATGGGCACCGACGCCAGCGCGTTGGGATCGGTGGGGTCGACCCGTTTGGCGGCGGCGACCTCGGCCTCGTGGCGCTTGCGCTGCGGCTGCCGGCTCCACAGCATCAGCAGCGCCGATCACCAGCAGCCCGATGCCGGCGAGGATCAGCAGCGGCACCCAGCGAGATGCTCGCCGGTGCCCGCCGCCGGACGCCGCTTGCCCAGTGCGCCGCAGCCCGTTGGCGGCCGCCGTCGCCGCACCGGCCCAGTCGCTTGTTGCGCAGCGCCGGCTCGATCTGGTCGCGGCGGATGTCGTCGACCTTGGTCGAGCTGCCGCCGGCCGCGGCGCGGCGGCACCAGGAAGGCATAGGAGCGGTCGTCGGTGGCCACCGCCAGGATCGCGTCCTCGTTGCTGAGGTCGCTGATCTGTGCTGGGTCTGCTGGGCCCAGCCGACACGCCGCCCTTGGGCGCGAACGAGTCGACGAAGACCACCCACAGCCGGACCCGGCGGTCGGTGTAGAGCTGGTCGACGGCCTTCTGCACGTCGGCGAGCTGGCGGTCGTTGAGCGCACCGGCGTTGTCGGTGACGTAGTCGGGCAGCCGGAACGGCGGCTCGGCGGCGGCCGACCGGGGCCACCAGGGTGGCCGCGGTCAGGATCGCGGCGAGCAGGCTGAACAGACGGGCGAGGCGCATGACCGCCAATGTAGTAGCCCGCGGACCCCCGCAGGGTCCGGTGCCAGCAAAACTCCGCGCTGATCGCCGCTCGGCGTACTGGCAGACTGTGCCTCGGTGACACGACGATGACGACGGTCAGCGGCCGCTACGACGAGGCCGACCGCGAGCGCGTGGTGGCCGAGCCGCCGAAGACCGCCGCGCTGCCCGGGACCGACGCCGAGCACCGCACCGACTTCGCCCGCGACCGGGCCCGGGTGCTGCACAGCGCGGCCTTGCGCCGGCTGGCCGACAAGACCCAGGTGGTCGGGCCCGCGGGAGAGCGACAACCCGCGCACCCGGCTGACGCACTCGCTGGAGGTCGCCCAGATCGGCCGCGGGATGGCCGTCGCCGCTGGGCTGCGATCCCGGACCTGGTGGACATGGCCGGGCTGGCCCACGACATCGGCCATCCGCCGTACGGGCACAACGGCGAACGTGCGCTCGACGAGTTCGCCGCCGCGTGCGGCGGCTTCGAGGGCAACGCCCAGAACTTCCGGATCCTGACCCGACTGGAGCCCAAAGTGCTTGACTCCCAGGGGCGCAGCGTCGGGCTGAACCTGACCCGGGCGGCGCTGGACGCGGTGACGAAGTACCCGTGGCAGCGGCCCGCGCGGCGGCGGCAAGTTCGGCTTCTACGCCGACGACGCGCGCAGATCGCCGACTGGGTGCGCGCCGGCGCGCCCGACCGGCCGGCCGTGCCTGGAGTCGCAGGTGATGGACTGGGCCGACGACGTCGCCTACTCGGTGCACGACGTCGAGGACGGGGTGGTCTCGGGTCGCATCGACCTGCGGGTGCTCGCCGACGACGACGCCGCGGCGGCGCTGGCCCGGCTGGGCACGTCGGTGTACGGATGCCGGCGCGGACTGGCGCCGGCGACCTGGAGGCGGCCGCCGCGCCGGCTGTCCCGGCTGCCGGTGGTCGCCGCCGTCGGCAAGTACGACGGCACGCTGACCGCCGTCGGTGGCGCTCAAGCGGCTGACCAGCGAGCTGGTCGGCCGGTTCGCCTCCGCGGCGATCGCGCAGACCCGGCAGGTCGCCGGGCCGCAGCCGCTGGTGCGCTACCAGGCCGACCTGCAGGTGCCCGCCGGCCGTGCGGGCCGAGGTCGCGGTGCTCAAGACGCTGGCGCTGCAGTTCATCATGTCCGACCCGCGGCACCTGGATCTGCAGGCCCGGCAGCGGGAACGCATCCACCGGGTGGCGCACTGGCTGCTGGCCGGCGCACCGGCGGCCCTGGACCCGCTGTTCGCGCCGGCGTTCAACGCGGCGCGCCGACGACGCCGCCCGGATGCGGGTGGTCGTCGACCAGATCGCCTCCTACACCGAGGGACGGCTGGAGCGCATCGACGCCGGCATCGGCGATCCGGCCGCGCTCTAGACTGTGCCGATGACGCGCGGTGAGCGGGGGAGGGACCCGCAAGGGCCGCATCCCCGACCGCGATATCGCCGCCATCCGCGACAAGGTCCGCATCGAGGACGTCGTCGGCGACTACGTGCAGCTGCGCCGCGCCGGCGCCGACTCGCTCAAGGGCCTGTGCCCGTTCCACGACGAGAAGTCGCCGTCGTTCCACGTCCGGCCCAACCACGGCCACTTCCACTGCTTCGGCTGCGGCGAGGGCGGCGACGTCTACGCCTTCCTGCAGAAGATCGAGCACGTCAGCTTCGTCGAGGCCGTCGAGATGCTGGCCGACCGCATCGGCTACACCGTCACCTACACCGGCGGCGGCGGTACCAGCGTGCAGCGCGACCGCGGCAGCCGCAGCCGGCTGATCGCCGCCAACGCCGCCGCCCAGGAGTTCTATGCCGCCGCACTGGAATCCGAGGAGGCCGCAGCCCGCGCGCCAGTACCTGACCGAGCGCAACTTCGACGCCGCCGCCGCCCGGCAGTTCGGCTGCGGCTATCGCCCCGTCGGGCTGGGACTCGTTGACCAAGCACCTGATCCGCAAGGGCTTCGAGTTCAAGGAACTCGAAGCCGCCGGGCTGTCCCGGGAGGGCCGGCGCGGCCCGATGGACCGCTTCCACCGCCGGCTGCTGTGGCCGATCCGCAGCGCCAGCGGCGAGATCGTCGGCTTCGGGGCGCGGCGGATCTTCGACGACGACCCGATCGAAGCCAAGTACGTCAACACCCCGGAGACGGTGCTGTACAAGAAGTCCGCGGTGCTGTTCGGGATCGACCTGGCCAAGCGCGACATCGCCAAGGGGCATCAGGCCGTCGTCGTCGAGGGCTACACCGACGTGATGGCCATGCACCTGGCCGGGGTCACCACCGCGGTCGCCTCCTGCGGCACCGCCTTCGGCGACGAGCACCTGTCGATGCTGCGGCGGCTGATGATGGACGACAAGTTCTTCCGCGGCGAGCTGATCTACGTCTTCGACGGCGACGCCGCCGGGCAGGCCGCCGCGCTCAAGGCGTTCGCCGGTGAGCAGAACCTGGCCGGGCAGAGCTTCGTCGCGGTCGCCGCCGACGGCATGGATCCGTGCGATCTGCGGCTGAAGTCCGGCGACGGCGCGCTGCGCGATCTGGTGGCCCGGCGCACGCCGCTGTTCGAGTTCGCCATCCGCACCGCGCTGGCCGAGCACGACCTGGACAGCGCCGAGGGCCGGGTCGGCGGCATTGCGGCGGTGCGTGCCGATGGTCGCCCAGATCAAGGACCCCACGCTGCGCGACGAGTACGCCCGCCAGCTGGCCGGCTGGGTCGGGCTGGGACGACGTCGCCCAGGTGATCGGCCGGGTCCGCGAGGAGGCCGGCCGCAAACCGGGCGCCCGCGCGCGGCCGACGTGCCAGCCGGCCGACCGCCGCGCCCGGCGGTCTCCGCCGAGCGCCCCGATCCGCGCGACCCGACGCTGTGGCCGCAGCGCGAGGCGCTCAAGGCGGCGCTGCAGTACCCGGCGCTGGCCGGCCCGGTGTTCGACTCGCTGACGCCGGAGAGCTTCACCCACCCCGGCTACGCGGCGGTGCGCGCCGCGATCGAGGCGGCCGGCGGCACGTCGGCCGGACTGACCGGTGCGGCAGTGGATCGACGCGGTCCGCGAGCAGGCCGGATCCGCGGCCGTCACCGGCCTGATCAGCGAACTCGGCGTGGAGACCATCAAGGTCGAGGACGAGGAGAAGCTGCCCCGCTACATCGGCGGCGTGCTGGCCCGGCTGCAGGAAGTGTGGGTGGGCCGCGCAGGTCGCCGAGGTCAAGTCCAAGCTGCAGCGGATGTCGCCGGTGGAGCAGGGCGACGAGTACCACGCGCTGTTCGGCGACCTGGTGGCGCTGGAGGCCTACCGGCGCAGCCTGCTCGAGCAGGCCAGCGGCGACGACCTGACTGCGTGAGCAAGGACCGCGGTATCGTTAACGAGCTGACTGTCTACCAGCGAAAGGCAGATATGACTTCCGCGATACTGCGGCACGGCGTCCCGCCTGGCGCGCTAGCCGTGGCTGCGGCCGCGGTGCCGGCCCTGGCCGCGCTGCGGCTCGGTACCTCGACCACCGCGACCGCCGGAAGGCCCTGCCTGGCCTGGTTCGGATCCCGCGATGACGGCCGTGCATCGGGCTACTCCAACGGCAACCCGACCTACATCGGCACGCCGCCGCTCGGCGTCTGGGGCCCGGATACGGCAACGGCCTCGGCATCACCACCGGCCCGCTGCTGCCCGGCCAGACCATCACCCAGGGCCTCAGTCCCGTAGTCTGCTAGTCCTGCGGGCTCGATCACGGTCGTCTCGGACGTCGATCTCACCTCGGTCAACTGCACCATCGCCGGATCGGGCGACACCCGGTCGGCGATCTTGCGCCGTCCGGCGTCGATCATCGACTTGGTGGCGGGATGGCCGGTCAGGCGCGGTAGGTGCCGACGATCTGCTCGTAGCGTTCGCGGCCGGCCTTGGTGCCCAACACGTAGCCCGCCGCCAGCACGGCCACATACCCGATCACTGCGCTCCCTTCATCGACATCTGGCCCACCATCCTGCCTGACGCACCCACGTCGCCGCACGGCCGCTTTGGCGCCGCCGCCCGCCGGTAGGCTAGAGTCATTCACCGGTCCGCGTGCAGCCGCGGCGGGCAGCGGTCCCCTGTAGCTCAACTGGCAGAGCTTGCCGACTGTTAATCGCACGGTTGATGGTTCGAGTCCATCCGGGGGAGCAAGACCTCCCAATGCATAACCCCTGATAGGGATGTGCCTTGGGCCTTCGCCCCAGCTACCGATTCGGCCCACTATCTACGGGTGTACCTCGCTCAGCTACGGCGCAAGCTTGAAGATGATCCTTCATTACGACACGAGCGGCTCGGCGCCGGGTTCGTTGTCGTTTCGAGGCGCTGCATCTCGTAGAAGGCCCCGGATCCGGGGCCGAAAGAGCTAGGCGGTGCCGCAGGAACAGGTCGGCCCGCAATTACACGGTGAACAGGTGCAGTTCTGGTTGGTGCAGGCGGTGCTGTCCTGCCCGCAGTTGCAGCCCGGCCCGCAGGTGCACGGTGAGCAGGTGCAATCGGGGTTCTGGCAAACGGTGGGTGCGCTCATGGATCAAGTTTGCCATGAGAATCACCCAGATCGAAGGGGTCAGCCGGCGCGGTCGTCGCGTTGCGCAGCCGCGATCAGATCGCCGCGGGCCCGGGCCACCCGGGAGCGGATGGTGCCCAGCGGGCATCCGCAGACCTCCGCGGCCTCGGCGTAGGACAGGCCCAGCACCTGGGTCAGCAGGAGCGCGTCGCGCCGGTCGGGATCCAGGCCGTCGAGCAGTATCTTGATCTCGACGATGTCCTCGAAACGCCCGGATCCGTGTGAGCTGTCGAGCAAACCCGCCAGATCGACCTGGGTGGCGATCCGGGGCCTGGCCTGGTTGCGGCGGATCTGATCGACGACGACCCGGCGCGCGATCGACAGCAGCCAGGTGCGCGCCGAGGACCGCCCGGCGAAGCGCGGCAGCGCCCCGATCGCCCGTAGGAACGTCTCCTGGGTCAGATCGTCGGCGCTGCCCGGGTCGGCGAGGAACGCCACCAGTCGCCACACGTCGCGCTCGGTGGCCCTGATGAACTGATCGAGCGCCCGCCGGTCGCCGCGGCCGGCGGCCAGCGCCAGCTGGGTCAGCGGGATCTTCGTCGATCACCCTGAGCACAGTAGAGGATGGCCGCCCCCGGGGGCGTGTGTGAGCGGGTAACTTGGCTTCCGTGCGGAACTCTCAGCCGCTGCCATCCGACTGTTGGGCTAGTGATCGCTGGCCCGGAGGAGGACGATGACCACGACCGTCGTCGGCGCGGCTGCGGCACCCCGGTGCGCCGCGTCGAACTTGACGTGTCGGGGATGACCTGCGCGGCCTGCGCCAACACGGGTGCAGACCCGGCTCAACAAACTCGACGGTGTCCGCGCGTCGGTGAATTACGCCACCAGGGTCGCCACTGTCGACGCGCCGGAGGGCACGTCGCTGAGCGATCTGTGCGACGTGGTCGAGCGGTCGGGTTATCAGGCGCAACTGCGGGTGCCCGGCGGCGAGGAACTACCCGACCCCGACGAAGCGGTCGCCCGCTCGCTGCTGCGGCGGCTTGCGGTGGCTGCGGTGTTGTTCGTGCCGCTGTCGCACCTGTCGGTGATGTTCGCCGTCCTGCCCGAAACCCGGTTCACCGGTTGGCAGTGGCTGCTCACCGCGCTGGCGTTGCCCATCGTCACCTGGGCGGCGTGGCCGTTCCACCGCGTCGCCTTGCGCAACGCCCGCCACGGCACGGCCTCGATGGAGACCCTGATCTCGGTCGGGGTCACCGCGGCCACGCTGTGGTCGCTGTACACGATCTTCGCCGCGCACCCGGAACGTCGCACGACCGGGTGTGTGGCAGGCGCTGATGAGCAGCGACGCCATCTACCTCGAGGTGGCCGCCGGGGTGACGGTGTTCGTCCTGGCGGGCCGCTACTTCGAGGCGCGGGCCAAGTCCAAAGCGGGCAGCGCGCTGCGGGCACTGGCGGCGCTGAGCGCCAAGAACGTCGCGGTGCTGCTGCCCGACGGCACCGAAATGGTCATTCCCGCCCAGAGAACTCAAGGAACAGCAGCGTTTCGTGGTCCGCCCGGGTGAGACCATCGCCGCCGACGGACTGGTGGTCGACGGCAGCGCCGCCGTCGACATGAGCGCCATGACCGGGGAGTCCAAACCGATCCGGGTCGGTCGCCGGGGCCAGCGTGATCGGCGGAACCGTCGTGCTCGACGGGCGGCTGATCGTGGAGGCCGCCGCCGTCGGCGCCGACACCCACTTCGCCGGGATGGTGCGCCTGGTCGAGGAGGCGCAGGCGCAGAAGGCCGACGCCCAACGGCTGGCCGACCGCATCTCCGGGGTTTTCGTTCCGGCCGTCTTCGTGATCGCCGGTGCTGACCGCCGCCGGGTGGCTGCTGGCCGGCGCCGGTGCAGACCGGGCCTTCTCGGCCGCGCTGGCGGTGCTGGTCATCGCCTGCCCGTGTGCGCTCGGGTCTGGCCACTCCGACGGCGATGATGGTGGCCTCCGGTCGCGGCGCGCAGCTGGGCATCTTCCTCAAGGGATACCGCGCACTGGAGGCCATCCGGACGGTGGACACCGTGGTGTTCGACAAGACCGGCACCCTGACCACCGGCCATCTCAGCTGTCACCGCGGTGACGCCGGCCGACGGGTGGGCCGCCGCCGAGGTGCTGGCGTGGCGGCCGCGGTGGAGTCCGGTTCCGAGCACGCCATCGCCACCGCGATCCTGGCGGCCGCCGATGACCACGCCGGCGTCGAGGACTTCCGGGCGATACCGGGCAGTGGTGTCACCGGCGTCGTGGACGGACGCACTGTCGAGGTGGGTCGCCCGACCTGGATCGCACGGGACGCCACCATCACAGGCTCGGTGTTCCCGAACCGGTCGGAGGCGGCCCGCCGGGCCGCCGAGTCGAGGGGCAGACGGTCGTGCTGGTCGCTGTCGACGGCGAGGTGTGCGGGGCGATCGCGGTCGCCGACGCGGTCAAGGACTCTGCGGCCGCAGGCTGTCGCCGCGTTGCATCAGCGTGGTCTGCGCACCGTGCTGCTCACCGGCGACAACGCCACCGCAGCCGCCGAGGTGGCCGCCCAGGTCGGCATCGACGAGGTCATCGCCGAGGTGCTGCCCGAGGGCAAGGTCGACGTCATCGAGCAGTTGCGCGAGCGCGGCCGGGTGGTGGCGATGGTCGGCGACGGCATCAACGACGGCCCGGCGCTGGCATCGGCCGACCTGGGCCTGGCGATCGGCCGCGGCACCGACGTGGCGATCGCCGCAGCCGATGTCATCCTGGTGCGCGACGATCTGCGGTCGGTCCCGCAGGCCCTCGACCTGGCACGGGCCACCATGCGCACCATCCGGATGAATCTGGTGCTGGGCGTTCGGCTACAACGTGGCGGCCATCCCGATCGCCGCCGCCGGCCTGCTCAACCCGCTGATCGCCGGGGCCGCGATGGCCTTCTCGTCCTTCTTCGTCGTCTCCAACAGCCTGCGGCTGCGCAACTTCGGGCCGCCAGAACCGAACCGAAAGGTTGAACGCTATGTCTCAGACGTTCTCCGTCACCGGGCTGAATTGCCAGAGCTGCGTCAACCACGTCACCGGCGCACTGAGCGACCTGGCCGGCGTGGACCGTCGTGCGGGTCGATCTGATGCCGGAGGGCACCTCGACGGTCCACGTCGAGGCTTCCCGGCCGCTCGACGACGATGAGGTTCAGGCCGCCCTCGCCGAGGAAGGCGACTACTCCTGGTCCGATAGCGGTCAGCGTTTCTGGCCAGTTCGCGCAGCATGTTGTTGTAGGCCTCCATGTCGTCGTCGCCGTAGCTCGGCGTCCGCATGACGGTCCGAGCGGACCGCGGCGCGGCGGTCCTGGCGCGCCCATTGGGTCACCAGTGCGATCACAACCATCACCAGCGGCACTTCGCTTGCGCCCCAGGCGATTGCGCCGCCGAGGTGCTGGTCGTCGTTGAGGTTTGGCACCCACGGCAGGGCCAGGCTGCGGTAGAAGTTGTCACCCACGGTGGACGACATCGTCATCATCGCGATCCCGAAGAACGCGTGAAACGGCATGACCGCGAACAGCAAGGCGAGCCGGCCGATGAAGGGCAGTCGTCGCGGACCGGGGTCGACGCCGATGATGCCCCAGTAGAACAGGTATCCGGTGATCAGGAAGTGCACGGCCATGAACTCATGGCCCCAGTGGTAGCGCACCAGGGTGTCGAAGAATGGCGGTGAAGTACACCGCGTATAGCGAGCCGACGAACAGTACGAACGCGGTCGTCGGGTTGGAGAGGAACGCCGTGATCGGCGAGTGGATCGACGCGGACGATCCATTCCCGCGGACCGGGCGGGCTGCCTGGGCCGGCGCTCGGCAGCACCCGCAGCGCCAGCGTGACCGGTGCGCCGAGGACCAGCAGCACTGGCACGAACATGTTCAGCGTCATGTGCTCGACCATGTGCACGCTGAACATCGCCGATCCGTAGGACCGGATGCCCGAACTGGTCGCCAGCAGCAGCGCCGCGCACCCGGCCAGCCAGGCCGACGGTACGGCCCACCGACCAGCTGGTCACCGCGCCGGCGCAGACTTGGCCACCGCAAACAGGTATCCGCCGGCAAGGACGAGGGCCGCCGCGCCGAGGAAGGTGTCGAAACGCCAGAACGTCGCCAACCGCCACGGCGGTCGGGGAGCCGGGCAGTTCGATAGCCCAGCAGGATGTCCCAGACCGTCGGCTGCGTGGACAGCAGCAGTGGGAGCGGTCTGCACGGCCATCAACGCCAGTGCCGCCAGGGCTGCCATCGCCGCCAGCGCGCCGACGGGATCCGGGTGTGCTGCGGGTCCGCAACGAGTTCGCATCGACAGCGAGGGTGGCCAGCAGCAGCGCAGCGGCCATCAAGCCAGCCGGCCGTACGCCCGAAGCCAGATCGGCCGTGCCGACCCGCAGCGCGATCAGCAGCGACCCCGTAGGCCGCGGCGACGGCCGCTGCGGTCAGCGTGACGATCGCTACCCGGCGCCGCACCGCGGGATCAGGCGGTGCCACCGCCGCCGACGATCTCGGTCCCAGCCCAGACCGAGACGGCGAGGGCGAACACGATCATCGAACCGGTCGTGTAGTCATGATCCGGTCCCTGACCGGCGTCGCCGGTGACCGGAACCGCCACGACGCCCACGATCGCCGGAATCATCAGCGGCACATGCCATTCCCAACGCAACACCAGCCGGGAGGCACCGCTGAGCACGGCGGCGCAGAGCGCGCGACCGCAACCCATCCGCGTGCGCTCTCCGATGCGCCCAGCGCAGAGCGGGAACATGCCGCTGCTGAGCACCCGTGTCGTCGACACACCGGCGTCGGCGGCCGCCTGAACCACCACCATCACCGACGCGGCGATCAGCCACATCACCGAGAGCCGTTCGACCACAGGTGGGCCCGGAACGCGGCGGCGTCGATGACTCCGCGCTCGTCGGGCCGTGCGGTGATCAGCACCAGCACCAGCCCGCCCAGGCAGACGGCGCCGGCGACCGCGGCAGTGAAATAGCCGACAGCCCGGCCACGAGTCGTGGCGCACGGTCGGGGTCAGTACCGCCAGCGCGTAGACCGCGACGGCTCCGACGGCGACGGCGAAACCGGCCAGCAGCAGCCAGCCGGCGCGTGAACGGGTCGGTTCGGGATGCGTGGACGTGGTGGGCTCCAATCCGGTTTCCATCGCTGAGTCTAGAACTGCCTAAGATGCTGCGGCGGCACCGGGAACTTTCCACCCGCCGCCGTCGACCTATCGCCCGTGATGATGTACAAGCAGGGAGCAGCACGATGATCCAGGATGTCGCGCTTCGGTGGTTCGTCACGCTGCTGTTCGTGTTCAGCGCGGCGGTTTGCGTCGCGGGGCATGGTCGGCAAGCCGACACTCCGCGGCCAGCCTGATCAGCCACTCGTTGCACGCCGCTGATGGCGATTGCGATGGCGGTGATGGCCTGGCCGCGTGGTGCCGATCTCCCGCGCCGCGCGCCGATGATCTTCTTCGCCGGCTCGCCGCGGTCTGGTTCGTGGCCATCACGGTGCGACCGGCCGTATGCACCGGGTGGCCAACGGCTACCACGCGCTGATGATGCTGGCGATGGCGTGGATGTACGCCGCGATGGGCGGTCTGCCGCTGCCGAAGGCGTCGGCGGAGTCGGGGCACGGCATGGACATGGACATGCCGGCGACGTCCGGCCATGCCGGACACGGCGGGCATGCCGGGCACGGATCGCAGGCCGCCGGGGGCCACACCGGGACCGACGCCGCACCGTGGATCGGCGGTCTGAACTGGGTGTGCGCCGTCGGCTTCGCGGTGGCTGCGGTGTTCTGGTTCTACCGTTTCGTCACCGTCGTCTGCAGCCGGCATCAGGGACGGCTCGGACTCGAGCGTCGGCATTCTGTGCCAGTTCGCGATGGCGGCCGGAATGGCGATCATGTTCGCGCGTGATGCTCTGACGCAGTCAGGCCGCCGAGCCGTCGGTCGGCGCGCAGATGGCTGCGCCGACGGCCCCGGGAAGCGTTCTGCGGCAGCACAATTTCGTCGGGGACCGCAGTCCGGTCCGGTGAGTGCCGCGTCAGGGCGATCGGTGCGCCACACCAACCAGCGCCAGCACGGCCCCGGCCAGCACCGGCAGATGGGTCAGGGCGCGGTCGAAGGTGACCCGCCCGGCGTCGGCGTCGACGCCGACGTAGACGGCCAGTACCGCAGCGAAGGCGGCCAGCACCCACGCCAGCCCGCCCGCGATCGTGGGCCGGATCGCCGCGACCACCATCACCACACCCAGAGCCGCCGACCATGCCGTGGACTCGTTGAGGACGTGTCCGTCCATCGCCGCGTGTCGGACACCGAGATGGAATCCGAGGCCCTGCGCGATCGCCAGACAACAACTGGACGACACCCACCGCCGCCCAGCGCCCAGCGTCGCCAGGAGTCGAGACCGAGACCGAGTTCCGACGCCGGGCCGGCTCCTGTGGCAGCGGCCGGACCGCGGCGACCTGCGAGCGGCCTGCGAGCCGCCGGAGCAGCTGGGTCTGCTCGACGGCCGCGGCTTGCCAGTTTCGGCAGGAGGCGCAGGTCTCGGCAGATGCTCGTCGACCCGCGCGGCGGGGATGGGTTCGCGTTCCCCGTCGATCCGAGCCGACAGCGCCTCCCGCGCGGTGTCGCAGTCCATGCATCAATAGTCGCGCACCGCGGCGAGTTTGTTCCAGACATCCGCAACCGGACCGCACTGGCGCGATCCGACTGACTTCTCCCGGCCAGCTGAATCTCCCCGGGAACCGACCGGCGGTCGCCGACGACTAATAGTTCGCAAGCACTAGTCGTGGAGGGCCCCGTGGTCACAGTCGAGCGTGAACCTGTCGAGCGTGAGGAACGCCGCGGCCAGTCCGCGACACTGCGTCGGATTTGGCGACTGCACTTCTGGGTGGCACTGTTCGCAGCGCCGACGCTGGTGCTGCTGGCCTGCACCGGCTTGATCATCCTGTACACCCAGCCGCTGGATCTTCTGTTGCACCGGGATCTGAAGGTCGTCAGTCCGGCGAGTTCGATGGTGTCGATCGACGCCCAGGTCGCCACCGCGCAACAGCAGGTCGGGCCGTCGATGGTCCTAGACGCCGTCACACCCGGAGAATCTCCGGACCGCTCCACCCAGATCGACTTCCTGCCCGCCGAGGAACCCGAAGTGGGCGAGCGCAACGTCACGCAGGTCTTCGTCAATCCCTACAGCGGCGACTATCTGGGCCAGCGCAACGAACTGGACGGACTGGTGGGCTGGGCCAACCAACTGCACCGGCTGTTCGGCAACGACGGCCCGAAACTGACCCTGCCCTCTCTAGGGCATTTCATCGCGCCGTCGGCCTACCCCGAACCATCCATCGAGGTCGGCATCGGCAGTCTCATCATCGAGATGACCGCGGTGTGGGTCCTTGTGCTCGCCGCCAGCGGCATCTACCTGTGGTGGCCGCGGGCCGTCGAGCGGGGCAAACCGCGCCTTGGCATCCGATGGAACAAGGGTGGCCGTATCCGCTGGCGAGATCTGCACGCCACCACCGGCATTCTGTTCTCGGTGGTGCTGATCTGCTACATCGTCTCCGGGCTGACTTGGTCTCGCTATTGGGGAGAGAACTGGCGTGCGGTGACTTCCACCGTCACCCACGGCACAGAGATCGACGCCCCGTCCACCCCCGCCGAGGTCGGCGACTTCGACCGGCTCGGCCGCCGCATCGCCTGGGCCGACAAGGAGGACCCGGTTTACGCCTCGGGCGCCGCCGGCGCCTTGTCGAAGCCGTTGGGTTTCAACGACATCGACCAGATCGCCAAGACGGAGGGCATGGTGCCGGGATACTCGATCGTGCCGCCGTCGGACACCACTGTCGACGGGGAGACGACCTACGGCAGCTACACCGTCGTCAACCACTGGCCGCAGAAACTGTCCGAACAGCGAACGCTCTACCTCGACCAGTTCACCGGTGCGACCGTCGCCAACGCCACCGCCGATCAGGACGGCGCGCTGTCGCGGATCACCAGTTGGAGCGTGAACATGCATATGGGCACCCAGTACGGCCTGCTCACCCGCATCCTCGCCACCGCCTTCTGCCTGGGGCTGCTGACCAGCATCGTCTCCGCGACCATGATGTGGTGGAAACGCCGGCCCGACCGGAACCGCCGGTCTGCCCGGGCGGACCAGCGACACGATGAAGTCCCAGACCCCGCGCGGCGCCGTCGTCGCGATCGGAGTCATCGCCACCGCCTTGGCGGTGCTGTACCCGTCCTTCGGCGTGAGCCTGCTTCTGGTGCTTGTCGCTGAGTTGATCATCGCGTCGCGCCGGGCACGACACCAACCCCCGGACGCAGAGCTGCAACCTGCAGCCGGCGACGCCCCGCGAGGCGAGCAGGCGTCGTAACGGACTGCCGGGAACCGTTGCCCCACCAGACACGACTAAGTAGTCGAGCGACGAACCTGTCGCTGGAGAGGGCCACAGGTGGGACATGCCGGGGTTTCGACGCCTGGGAGATCTCGAACTCGCGGTGCTGGAACATCTCTGGGACAGCGATCGGCCCCAGACAGTGCGCGAGGTCCACGACGCGCTACGCACTCAACGGCGACTGGCGTACACCACCGTGATGACGGTGCTGCAGCGGCTTTCCGCCAAGGATCTGGTGCTCCAGATCCGCGATGACCGCGCCTACCAGTACGCCCCGGCTCAGAGCCGGGACGGACTGATTGCCGATCTCATGGTGGACGTCCTCGACCAATTCACCGACCGCGGGGTGCGTCACAGCACGCTGATGATCTTTCTCGAGCGGGTGGGGGTCGACGAAGTCGAAGCGCTGCGTCGCGCCCTGGCCGAGGTCGGTGAGCGCCTCAGCCCCGCCCGGCCGCGCATCGCGTGAGTGCAGTTCAGGCCCGCATCGACGCCAACACCCGACTCAGGATCAGGCTGCGCGCATAGCGGGGGAGCGATTTCAAGGACGCAGTCTTGACCTTGGCCTGCCGTGCCCACAAAATGCCCACAGTTATAGATATCTGCCGTGAACTTCGGTGAGGTTTTTTCCAAGCTAGAGAAGCATTCAGCTATCCCACCAGCACCCGAAGTTATGGTTCGAGTCCATCCGGGGGAGCAGGTCCGTCCAATGCGTCGGTCGAAGAGTGTTCTTCGGGGTCTAGCGTGGGCGGAATGGTTTACCTCAGCGACGACGGGTACCAGGAGCCGGAAATCTTCAGCGACAGCCCGCTACCTCGTAACGAGGTCGCTCGGACGCGCCATGATGTCGAGGCTGGCGAGTACACCACCGACGGTCCCGTCGTCTTGGGGCCAGGGTTGCCGCCCGAGGATGGTTCCTGTGGTCAGTTCGCTGTGCAATTTCACGTCACCACTTCAACGGTGGTGGGACTCAAACGCATCGCCGATGCGCGCGGGGTGAGTGTGCCGGAATTGTGCCGACAGGTCGTCGGCGTTTTCGTTGCACAGCAGGAAGGCGAGCTGGGCGCGTTGCTCGCCGCTGAGGCCGAGGTCGCCGACTACCGGCCCAGCCTGCGCCAGTCGTAGTCGCGATACCTACCTCATGGTGCGGTGATGCGCTCCGGGTGCAGCATCTCGGCGTAGCGCAGCTGCTCGGGAATACCGAAACCGTCGACCAGCGTCTCGGCGTGCGGCCGCAGCGTTGCGGCAGCGTTCGTTGATGCCGCGGGTGACGGCCTTGGCCCGCTCGGTGGACAGGAAGCGGTGCTCGATGAACCAGGCCTTGTCGTCCTCGATCACCGACAGCGCGTAGAGGTCGCACACCATCTCCAGGATGCGCGCGGGCCTCGTCGTCCTCGCAGCGCGTCGATGCCGGCGACGAACGCCTCCAGCACGATGCGGTCGATGTGCGCCGTGGCGGTGTGCAGCACGTGGTCCTGCACGGCGTTGAACGCGTCGAACGGCCGACATCTCCTTGGACTTGCGCTGCAGCCGGCGCGCCACCGAGGACAGCAGGTACTCCTCGCGGTCCTCGAACATCTTGACCTGGGTGCCGCGGTTGAACAGGCTGCCCTCCTCCTCGTTGTCCTGCCGGGTGTCGAGGATCGTCTGCATGATCGTCTCGGCCGCAGTCCGTTTCGAGCACCCGGTCGCCGGCGAAGTTGGCGGCGAAGCGCACCCACTCGACCGGGCTCATGCCCTTGATGTCGTCGGCGTAGGCGGTCAGCAGTTCCTTGGCCACCAGCTGGGTCAGCACGTGGTTGTCGCCCTCGAAGGTGGTGAACACGTCGGTGTCGGCCCGCAGCGCGATCAGCCGGTTCTCGGCCAGATAGCCCGCACCGCCGCAGGCCTCGCGGGCCTCCTGGATGGCCGCGCGTGGCGTGCCAGGTGTTGGCGGCCTTGAGCCCGGCCGCGCGCGACTCCAGCTCGCGCTGCTCCTCGGCGTCGGGGTCGTCGGCGGTCTGCAGGTCGTGCAGCTTGGCCACCAGTTCGTTCTGGGCGAACTGCAGCGCGTAGGACTGCGCGATCAGCGGGAACAGCCGACGCTGGTGCACCAGGTAGTCCATGATCAGCACCTCGTCCTCGTCGCCGGGGGCGTTGAACTGCCTGCGCTGCAACGCATATCGCACCGCGATGTCCAGGGCCACCCGCGCGGCGGCGCGCTGCGCTGCCGCCGACGGTGACGCGGCCGCGGATCAGCGTGCCGAGCATGGTGAAGAAGCGGCGGTTCGGGTTCTCGATCGGCGAGGTGTAGGTGCCGTCGGGTGCGACGTCGGCGTACTTGTTGAGCAGGTTCTCCCGCGGGACCCGCACGTGGTCGAACATGATCCGGCCGTTGTCGACGCCGGGCAGCCCGCCCTTGTAGTGGCAGTCCGAGGTGGTCACGCCGGGCAGGTCGTTGCCGTCCTCGTCGCGGATCGGCACCACGAAGCAGTGCACGCCGTGGCCCTCGCCGCCGGGTGATCAGCTGCGCGAAAACCGCTGCCACCCGGGCGGTTTCGGCCGCACCGCCGATGTAGTCCTTGCGCGACGACGGGGTGGGGGAGTCGATGACGAACTCTTCGGTGGCCGGGTCGTAGGTGGCGGTGGTCTCCAGCGACTGCACGTCGCTGCCGTGACCGGTCTCGGTCATCGCGAAGCAGCCCAGCAGGTCGAGGTCGATGAGCGGCTGCACGTAGGCCTCGTGGTGGCGTTCGGTGCCGAGGTTCTCGATCGGCGCCGCCGAACAGGCCCCACTGCACGCCGGCCTTGACCATCAGCGACAGGTCCGACATCGCCAGCATCTCGATCGGGTGACCGCCGCGCCGACGTCGCCGTTGCCGCCGTGCTCCTTCTTGAAGCCGTCCTCGGCCGCGCCGGCGGCGGCCATGATCTTCATCTGCTCGTCGACCTTGGCCCGGGCGATGACGGTGTTGGGGGTGTAGTGCGGCCGGAACATCTCGGTGGACAGTTCGGCACGCATCCGGTTCTTCACGTCGCGCCAGCGGCCGTCGAGGGTGTTGCGCAGGTGCTCCGCAGTGGTGGTCATACCTGTTCATAGCCCACCAGCGCGCTACGGAAACGTCATTTAGCTGCAGGTGCGACAATTTCGCCCATGTCCGCCCGCCAGGATCCCGTCGGTTGATCAGAAGCACGGGCCGGCTGGGGCCGCTCAAGGTCGGCGCGCTGGTGATCTGGCAGTTGCGCTACACGCTGCTGGCGATCCTGGTCGCCGTCGGCCTGCTGATTCCCGTGCCCGACGCGGCGCAGAGTGAGTACGCCGCGGCTGTGCTGTCGGTGCTGGGTATCGGCGCCTCGGTGTTCATCGCCTTCCGCAACACCACCGCCTACAACCGGTGGTGGGAGGCGCGCACGCTGTGGGGCGGCATCATCATCAACTCCCGCGCCACCCACAACGACCTGACCTCAGTCGACACCGGCTCCGCGGCGATGGCCCCGATCATCGACCGGATGCGCCGCCGCCAGGTGCGGTACTGCTGGCAGTTGGCCGCCGAGATGCGCGGCGTTCCCCTCGTGGACGGGGCGCGTCGAGTTGACGCCGGAGGATCCCGCCGACGCCGACTCCACCGATCTGCTCAACCGTCAGGCCGGTGACGTCGCGGCGCTGGCCGAGGGCGGCCATATCGACGGGCAGGCCCGGCTGCTGCTGATGACCGCCAACACCGGCACGGCCACCGCCCAGAGCGGACTGGAGCGCATCCGCAACGAACCGGTGCCGATCCACTACGACCTGTTCATTCAGTTCCTGGCCTGGTTCTTCGGGATCATGGCGTTCAGCCGCCTCGACGGCAGCGCCCACCACCCGGCCAGCGTCGCCGTCGGCCTGCTGCTGATGACGACGTTCATCGTCGCCGAGCGGCTCGGGCACTTCATCGAGCAGCCGATGAACAACAGCGTCTTCGACATCCCGATGTACCGGATCTGCGGCACCATCACCGGCAACCTGCTGGGTGCCGGACATCGGCTGGCTCAGCCCCGCGAAAGCGACCGGGCCACCGTCTGGATGTGAGTCAGCCCGCCGAGATGTCGTCCACCAGCCGGCGCAGCGCCCCGACGGCGGCGGCGAGCGCCTCTTGGTCCTGCGCGGACATCTTCTGGATGTAGGGGTCGATGACGGCGGCGCGGTCCGCGCGCACCCGGGCCAGCATCGCCGAGCCCTCGCGGGGTGATGCGGATCCGCACCGCGCGGGCGTCCCGGGGATCGGCGGTGCGGGCCACCAGACCCGCCTCCTCGAGGCGGCGGACCTGGGTGGTCATCGTCGGCTGCGAGCAGTGATCGAGTTCGGCGAGATCGGAGATGCGGGCTGTCGCCGCGGTCGTCGACGGTGCCCAGCAGCCGCGCCTGGGCCCAGGGCAGCGGCAGGCGATCCGCTGAGTGGCCAGCCGGTTGAGTCTCGCGACCACCGTCAGCAACTCGGAGCCGATCATGCGCCCATGGTTCCATAACCCAGGGGTGGCCGGTCAGAACACCGCCGACCGCTCGCGGACTGGCAGAATCGAGCGATGACGTCGACCCGGCCGACCGCGCCGGCGCAGCAACCTCGCGGTTCGACGTCGCCCCGCCGGCCCCCGCGGTCGCTGACCCCGGTCGAGATGGCCCAGGCCGCGGTGATGGCGGCGCTCAGCGCGGCCCTGGCGATCATCTCGGTGGTGGTGCCCGTTCGCCGGCGGCCTGTCGCTGCTGGTGACCGTCCCGATGGGGCTGCTCGGCTACCGCTACCGGCTGCGGGTGCTGCTGGCGGCGACGTTCGCCGCCAGCACGATCGCCTTCCTGATCGCCGGCATCAGTGGGTTCATGGTGGTGCTGAACTGCGCCTACGTCGGCGGGGCTGACCGGCATCATCAAGCGCCGCGGCCGCGGCACCGCCACGGTGATCGCGGTCTCGGTCGTCGCCGGGCTGCTCAACGGGCTGCTGGATCATCGGCGCTGCTGATGCGTGCTGGTCCGCCTGCGCACCCTGATCTTCGAGGCGATGACCGCCAACGTCGACGGCGTGGTGACCGCGCTGTCGCAGTTCGAACCGTTCCGGCGAGTCCGCGCCGAGGACGCCCGCGCGCTGTTCGGCACGCGCTGGAGTACTGGCCGGTGCTGCATCATCGGCTACTCGATCTTCACCATCATGGTCGTGTCGCTGGTCGGGTGGTGGGCGCTGTCGCGGGTGCTGGACCGGCTGCGCGGCATCCCCGACGTCCACAAGCTCGAAGCCCCCGACGAGAGCGGCCCGGTGGCGCCGGTCCCGGTGCGCCTCGTCGACGCCCGCTTCCGCTATCCGGGCGCCGACCACGACGCGCTGCGGCCGCTGGAGCATGACCATCGACGCCGGCGAGCACGTCGCCGTCACCGGGGCCAACGGCTCGGGCAAGACCACGCTGATGCTGCTGCTGTGCGGGCCGCGCACCGACCTCGGGCAGCATCGAACGCCCCGGCGCGGTCGGACTGGGCCGGCTCGGCGGCACCGCGGTGGTCCTGCAGCACCCGGAGAGTCAGGTGCTCGGCACCCGGGTCGCCGACGACGTCGTCTGGGGCCTGCCGCCGGGCACCCAGACCGACGTCGGCCGCGCTGCTCGACGAGGTCGGGCTGGCCGGGATGGAGGAGCGCGACACCGGCGGGCTGTCCGGCGGAGAGTTGCAGCGCCTCGCGGTGGCGGCCGCGCTGGCCCGCCAGCCCTCGCTGCTGATCGCCGACGAGATCACCAGCATGGTCGACCAGCAGGGCCGCGATGCGCTGCTCGGCGTGCTCTCCGGTCTGACCGAACGGCACCGGATGGCGCTGGTGCACATCACGCACTACAACAACGAGGCCGAGATGGCCGACCGCACCGTCAACGCTCAGCGAATCGGAGGACAACATGGTGATGGTGCGAGCACGCCGCGGCGCCCGCTCCCACCGTCGACTCACGCCGACGCGCAGCAGCGACACCGGTGCTGCAACTCGACGGCGTCGCTCACGAGTACGCCCGCGGAACTCCGTGGGCCAAGACCGCTCTGCGCGACGTCAGCTTCACCGTCAACGAGGGCGACGGTGTGCTGATCCACGGCGGCAACGGCTCGGGCAAGTCGACGCTGGCGTGGATCATGGCCGGGCTCACCACACCCACGTCCGGCGAGCTGCCTGGTTCGCGGCCGCCCGGCACACGAACACGTGGGGGAGGTGGCGATCGCCTTCCAGGCCGCGCGGCTGCAACTGCTGCGCAGCCGGGTCGATCTCGAAGTCGCTTCCGCGGCAGGCTTTTCGCCGTACGACACCGGCCGGGTGGCGGCGGCGCTGGCGACGGTCGGACTCGACGGCTCGCTGGCGCGCCGGCGAGTCGACCAGCTCAGCGGCGGACAGATGCGCCGGGTGGTGATCGCCGGGCTGCTGGCCCGCTGGCCCCAGGCGCTGATCCTCGACGAGCCGCTGGCGGGTCTGGACGCCGACAGCCAGCGGGGGCTGCTGCGCCTGCTGACCGACCTGCGCGTCAACACCGGGCTGACGGTCGTGGTCATCTCCCACGACTTCACCGGCCTCGAGGAGTTGTGCCCGCGCACTCTGCACCTCGAACGGGATGCTGACGTCGGCGCACGCCGCGGGAGGCTGTCATGAGCGCCACCCGCCAGCGCCGGCCGGTGGTGCTGCTGCGTCCCGTCCCGGGAACCTCGGTCATCCACGAGCTGTGGGCCGGCACCAAAATTCTTGTGGTTCTTCGCCGTTTCGCTGCTGCTGACGTTCTACCCGGGCTGGGTGCCGATCGCGCCTGATGGCGCTGCTGGTGGTGGTGGCGGTGAGGCTGGCGCACATCCCGCGGGGCGTGCTGCCCTCGGTGCCGCGGTGGCTGTGGTTCTGCTGCTGCTCGGGGCGGTGACCGCCACCCTTGGCGGCGGTGCACCCGTGCTGCACCTGGGGGTGGTCGACCTCGAGGTCGGCGGCCTGCTGAAGTTCCTGCGCTTCACCGCTGCTGTCGATCGTGCTGCTGGCGCTGGGGTGCGATGGTGTCGTGGACCACCAACGTCGCCGACGTCGCGCCGGCCGTCGCCACGCTGGGCCGGCCGTTCCGAAGTTGCTGCGCATCCCGGTCGACGACTGGGCGGTGGCACTGGCGCTGTCGCTGCGGGCCTTCCCGATGCTGCTCGACGAATTCCGGTTGCTCTACGCCGCCCGCCGGCTGCGGCCGCGGGCGGTGCGCATCCGACGGCAGCCGCGGCGCCGACGCTGGGCGGCCGACATCGTCGACCTGCTGGCCGCCGGTGTCACCGTCGCACTGCGCCGGGCCGACGAGATGGGCGACGCCATCACCGCCCGCGGCGGCACCGGGCAGATCTCGGCGGCACCGTCGCGGCCGGGACGCGCCGACTGGGTGGCGCTGGCGATCTGCGCAACACTCTGCGCGCTCGCCATCGCGGTGGACATCCGTCTCCGCTGAGGCCCGGATCGAACGGTGGCACCGCGGGATTGCCATGGGTTAGCATGGCCCCCATGAAGTCGGCGGCGTGGGCGGTAACAGCCCTGCTCATCGCCGGTGCGCCCGGGGTCGTGCTGCCGGTCGGGGCTTTGCTGCCGCAGGCCGAGGCCGAGAGTCCGGACTGCACCCAAACCAGGTGCGACTTCGTGTCTCCCAGTCGGGCCATCAACTGCACGATCACCGTCGGCGATTCCACCGGTAACCCGGACAGCGCTTTCTGCGCCTGGAGCGACGAGGACCGCGCGCAGTCGGTGCGGCTGCTCGACAACGGGGTGCTCGAACCCTGCATCAACCCGGTCGTCGCCCTGATCGACCGGTGCATCTCTTCCCCGCAGACCGGTCTGCCCGCCCTCGGCTACGGCGAGACCGCGGTGCTGGGACCTTTCACCTGCCTGGCCGGCGCGCAGAACATCCTGTGCACCGTCGCGCCGTCGGGTAAGGGTTTCTCGATCAACAGCACCGGCATCATGCCCGTGGGGCCGCCGCCGCCCCCGCCGCCTCCGCCGCCCGCCGAGCCCGCGCCACCCCTCGAGCCCGCACCGCCCGTCGAGCCTCCACCGCCCGTCGAGCCCGCGCCGCCGGCAGCGGAAGTGCCGCCCGCAGAATTCCCGGCCCCGCCGCCCGCCGAACCGCCTGCTGCGTAACGGATCGCATCCACTCATTTCGGGGAGAATCATGAAAAAGCTGCTGCACTCCGCTGTGCCCGTTGGACTGCCCGTCGGACTGTCCGTCGGCCTGTGTGCCGGGCTGCTGGCCGCAACACCGGTGGACACTCACGCTCAGGTGGTCCGATCCGAGGTTGCGCTGGCCGCCACCGTGCTGACCCTCGAGGGTGGGGTCGTCGGACTGCAGCATCTTCTCCACTTCACACCGCTACAACTGCGCGGCGACCTCTGTGATGCGCCGAACCGCTGCCAGCCGGTGGACTACTTCGCGATGCCGCTGGGGCAGGCCTTCAACGACCTCGGCGCCGTCCGAGTCAACGAGGAGATCGCCGACCTGCCCGACGACGGCACCCCGATCACCCTCTTCGGGCACAGCCAGGGTGGCCAGGTCATCTACTCGGCGCTGCGCGGCTGGGCGGCCGACCCGGCAACCGCACCCGATCCCTCCCAGGTGTCGTGGGTGTCGATCGGCAACCCGGAGAACACTTTCGGCGGCCGTGACCCCGACCCGATACCCGCCGACTCCCCGTACTCAGGCATCGAGGTGATCCGCCAGTACGACGGCTGGGCCGACTGGCCCACCGGCCCGTTCAACCTGGTGGCGTTGGCCAACGCGGCGGTGGGGATGTCGACCACCCACGTGTTCGGTTACTTCGATGTCGACATCGACGACCCGAACAACATCCGATACACCCCGGATCGCGCCGATGGAACGCCCGGGAACATCACCTATGTGTTCGTGCCCAATCCGACCCTTCCGTTGGTGACCGCGTTGGCCGGCCCGCTGGCTCCGTTGCTCAACCCGGTGCTGGATCCGCTGCTGCGCCCGATGGTCGAAGCGGGCTATAACCGCCCGATCACCATCCCCGGTGGCGGCGCCGGCTCCGCGGCCACCTCCCCGGCGGTGAAGCCGAGCGCCACCGTCACCCCCGCCCGCGCGCGCATCGCGAGCGTGGCCGCGGCTCCCGCCTCGGCGGCGCCCGCAGCGGCAGCCACTGAGGCCGAAAGCCCGGCACCGGTCGCCAAGAAACCCCGCGCCGAACGGGGCGCCGAGCCCTCCAGCAGGCGGGGCCAGCGCGGAAGCTGACCTCGACCCCTCTGCTCTACGGTGGGACGCGTGACCCGGACGATCGACGACGACTTCCTCGCCCTGCCCTTGCGCGCAGCTGGCCGACGCCGCGCTGTCCGCGGCGCGGGCGGCCGGCGCCAGCTACGCCGACCTGCGCGTCCACGCCATCACCACCGAGATCGTGCAGCTGCGCGACGGTGAGCTGGAGACCGCGGTCATCGACCGCGAGATCGGGCTGGCGGTGCGGGTGATCGTCGACGGCACCTGGGGCTTCGCCTCGCACGCCGAGCTCGACCCCGGACGTCGCCGCCGAGACGGCGCGCCACGCGGTCGGGGTGGCCGACCACGCTGGCGGCGCTCAACGCCGAGCGCATCGAGCTGGCCGCCGAGCCGGTCTACCGCGACGTCACCTGGGTGTCGGACTACCGCATCGACCCGTTCACCGTCCCCACCGCCGACAAGATCGCCGTGCTGCGAGGAGTACTCCGGGCGGCTGCTGGCCGCCGACGGCGTCGACCACGTCTCGGCGATGGTGCAACACCGTCAAGGAGCAGACGTTCTACGCCGACACCTTCGGCTCGTCGATCACCCAGCAGCGGGTGCGGACGCATGCCGGCGCTGGAGGCCGTCGCCGTCGACGCCGCCGCGGGCAGCTTCGAGTCGATGCGCACGCTGGCCCCGCCGACTGGCGCGCGGCTGGGAGGCCGTCGCCGGCGACGACGTGTGGGACTGGACCGCCGAACTGGCCGAGCTGCCCGACGCTGCTGGCCGAGAAGACCAAGGCGCCCAGCGTCGTCGCCGGACCCGACCGACCTGGTGATCGACCCGACCAACCTGTGGCTGACCATCCACGAGTCGATCGGCCACGCCACCGAATACGACCGGGCCATCGGCTACGAGGCCGCCTATGCCGGCACCTCGTTCGCCACCCCGGACAAGCTCGAACACGATGCGCTACGGCTCACCGGTGATGAACGTGACCGCCGACCGCACCGTCGAGTACGGCTTGGCCACCATCGGTTACGACGACGAGGGGGTGCGCCGCCCAGCAGCTGGGATCTGGTGCGCGACGGCGTCTTCGTCGGCTACCAACTCGACCGGGTGTTCGCCCCGCGGCTCGGGCAGGCGCCGCTCCAACGGCTGCTCGTATGCCGACTCCGCCGCACCACGTGCCGATCCAGCGGATGGCCAACGTGTCGCTGCAGCCGGGCAGCGACGACCTGAGCACCGCACGACCTGATCAGCCGGGTGGACGACGGCATCTACATCGTCGGGGACAAGAGCTGGTCGATCGACATGCAGCGCTACAACTTCCAGTTCACCGGGCAGCGGTTCTTCCGGATCCGCGACGGCCGGCTCGACGGCCAGGTGCGCGACGTCGCCTACCAGGCCACCACCACCGACTTCTGGAACTCGATGGAGGCCGTCGGCGGGCCGTCGACGTGGCGGCTCGGCGGGGCGTTCAACTGCGGCAAGGCCCAACCCGGTCAGGTCGCCGCGGTCAGCCACGGCTGCCCGTCGGCGTTGTTCCGCGGAGTCAACGTGCTCAACACCCGCGAAGAAGTCGGGCCGCTGATGATCGCCGCACGCAGGACGTCGTCGACCTCGCCCTGGCAGGCCGCCGCCAGCCGGGCCGGGCCGACGAGACCATCGTCATCGTCACCGACCGCGCCGACGCCGTCGCTGCGGTGGGCCGGCAACTCGATGACCACCAACGGGGTGTCGACCAGCCGCTCCACCACGGTGATTTCGATTGTGCGCAAAGGCGATACGCGCGCACGTCGGCTCGCGTGCGCTCCAGCGAGGTCGACCCGGCCGCGATCGCCGATCTGGTCGCCGCCGCCGCAGCAGGCCGCGCACGCCGCACCCGAGGCCCGCGACAGCGCGCCGCTGCTGACCGGCGCCGGCGACGCCCGCCGACTGGGATGAGCCGGTGCCCGAGCACCGGCGCCGAGGTGTTCGCCGACGTGGCGCGAGTCGCTGTCGACGGGATTCGGCGGCAGCCGACCGGCTGTACGGCTTCGCCCACCACGTGCGTGGAGACGACGTTCCTGGCCACCTCGACCGGGCTGCGCCGGCGCTTCACCCAGCCGACCGGTTCGGTGGAGATCAACGCCAAGCGCGACGGCGCCAGCGCGTGGGCCGGGGTCAGCACGCCGTGGTTCGTCGACGTCCCGATCGATGCGATGCTCGACGAGCTGTCGACGCGGCTGGGCTGGGCCAAGCGCACCGTCGAGCTGCCCGCCGGGCGCTACGAGACGTTGATGCCGCCCTCGACGGTGGCCGACATGATGATCTACCTCGGCTGGTCGATGGACGGCCGCGGCGCCCAGGAGGGCCGCACCGCGCTGTCGGCGCCCGGCGGCGGAACGCGGGTGGGGGAGAAGCTCACCGACCTGCCGCTGACGCTGTACTCCGACCCGTTCGCGGCCGGCCTGGAGTGCGCGCCGTTCGTGCACGCCGCCGACCAGCTCGGAGCGGATCTCGGTGTTCGACAACGGGATGGACATCGGCCGGGTGGACTGGATCCGCGACGGCACCATCAACGCGCTGGCCTATCCGCGGGCGGCGGCCGCCGAGTTCGGCACCGAGCCGCGCGGTGCCGGCCGACAACCTGCTGATGACCGGTGGCACGGCGGATCTGGCCGACATGGTGGCGGCCACCGAGCGCGGACTGCTGCTGACCACGCTGTGGTACATCCGCACCGTCGACCCGACCACGCTGCTGCTGACCGGGCTGACCCGCGACGGGGTGTACCTGATCGAGGACGGCGAGGTCACCGCGCGCGGTCAACAACTTCCGGTTCAACGAGAGCCCGCTGGACCTGCTGCGGCGGGCCACCGAGGCCGGCGTCGCCGAGGCGACGCTGCCGCGGGAGTGGGGCGACTGGGCCACCCGCGCGGTGATGCCGACGCTGCGGATCCCCGACTTCCACATGTCCTCGGTCAGCCAGGCGCAATAATCGCGGATGGTCGACGATCTCGATGCCGAGCTGACCGAACTGGCGGTGCAGTCCCCGGCCGGTCAGCAGCGGCTGGTGGGGCTGGTCCGCACGACGTGCGCGACGGCGCTGCAGCTGACGCCGCTGCCGCCGAGGTGACCGTGATGCCGCCCGAGACCGACGCCGAGAAGGTGGTCGCCGAGTTCGCCGAGCAGTTCAGCGTCGACGTTCGGCGGTCACCGACGACCAGCGCGCCGCGCTGACCGGCGGCGCTGGGCAAGAGCGACCTTCGGAGTCGTCGTGCAGATGTTCGTCGCCGACTTCCTGCCGCGGGTGCGCAACGGCCGGGACGCGCGCTCGGTCTGCCGGCGCCGTGGGCTGCCCGACGAGCCGCAGTGGGACGCCGACATCGACGCCGCCGACGTGGTGTTCAACTCGCTGCTGCCCGGCGTGGCGCGGCTGCGCGACACTCGACCCGGTGACCACCGAGGTGGTGCGGCTGCGCGGGGCGGTCCAGCACAACTGCCGGCTGTGCAAGTCGCTGCGCGAAGGCAACGCGCTGGATGCCGGTGGGATCGGAGTCGCTGTACGACGACATCGAGCACTACGAGTCCTCGCAGCTGCTGACCGACGCGCACAAGGCGGCGCTGCGCTACGCCGATGCGCTGATCTGGTCGCCGGCGCACATCGAGCCCGCCGTCGCCGCCGGGCGTACGCGCGCACTTCAGTCCGGCGCAGGCCCGCGAGCTGACGCTGGATGTCATGCGCAACGCGAGCAACAAGATCGCCGTCGCTCTCAAGGCCGACGCGCCGCGGGTCGAGGAGGGCACCGAGCGGTATCTGATCGACGTCGACGGGCAGACCGTCTACAGCTGATTGGCGGGCTGATTCCGGCCCGTGGGCCGCGGCGGCGCAATACCGTGACGGCATGCTCGAGGTCTCTGAGGTCGGCAACAAGGTCAGCAAAGAGGACTACAAGGCGGCGATCCCCGACCTTCGGGTCGGACTGATCAACGCGCAGTACGACCTGCGCGATGCCGACTTCCCGGTGATCATCTGGATCGCCGGCGACGACCGCCTGGCCGCCAACGCGTTGGTCAACCGGCTCAACGAATGGATGGACTCCCGCTTCGCCGACACCCACGTCTTCGCCGAACCCACCGAGGAGGAGCACCTCCGGCCGGCGCTGTGGCGGCTGTGGCGAGCGCTGCCGCCCAAGGGCCGGGCGTCATTCTTCGTCGGCGGGCTGATGCGCGCGGCCGACCAGCGCGCCGCCGGGGAGATCGACGAGCCGGAGTTCTCCACCTGGCTGCGTCACGTCGCCACGATGCAGAACGCGCTCGTCGCCGACGGTGCGCTGATCCTCAAGTTCTTCCTGCACACCCCGGTCGAAGGTGCAGAAGAAGAAACTAAAGCCGCCGAGAAGGACCCGGAGTCGGGCTGGCTGGTCGACCAGCGCGACTGGGCGGCACTGGACACGCTGGGCCCGGTGCTGCCGATCGCCGAACGCATCCTGCGCGAGACCAGCGTCCCCGGCGCGCCGTGGACCATCGTGGAGTCCACCGACGACGCGCTACCGCGATCTGACCGTCGCCCGGACCATTCCTGGCGGCGATCATCGGCTCGCCGAGCACTCGCAGCCCGTGTCGCCCGAGGATGCCGAGGACGGTGTTCGGCGAGCTTCGATTCCGAAGCCAACGTGCTCTCCGGCGTCGACCTGTCCCAGTCCCTGGACAGGGACGCCTACCGCGCTCAACTGGCCAAGCAGCAGGCCAGTTGCGCGGTTGTCCATCGAGGCCCGCAAACGCGGCGTCAGCACGGTGCTGGCCTTCGAGGGCTGGGACGCCGCCGGCAAGGGCGGCGTGATCCGCCGCGTCACCGGTGCATTGGAGGCCGGTGACTACCGGGTGATCCCGGTGGCCGCGCCCACCGAGGAGGAGCGCAAGCTACCACTACCTGTGGCGGTTCTGGCGCGACCTGCCGGCGTCGGGCAAGTACGTCATCTTCGACCGCACCTGGTACGGCCGGGTGCTCGTCGAGCGGCTCGAGGGCTTCGCCAAGCCCGTCGGAGTGGCAGCGCGCCTACGACGAGATCAACGACTTCGAAAGCCAACTGGTCGAGCACGGCTACTACGTCGCGAAGTTCTGGCTGCACCTCTCGCCGGAGGAGCAACTGGCCCGTTTCAAGGCCCGCGAGGAGACCGCCTACAAGAAGCACAAGATCACCGAAGAGGACTACCGCAACCGGGAGAAGTGGGACGAGTACGTCAAGCGGTGGACCAGAAGATCCTGCGCACCACCTCCAGAGGGCGCGCAGTGGCATGTCATTCCGGCGAACAACAAGCAGTTCGCCCGCATCGCGACGCTCAAGGCGATCAGCAAGGGATTGGCGCGGCGACTGCAGGAGGCCTGAGTCGTTGCGGGTGTCCGTGCTGCGCGGCGGCGACGGTAAAGTGATGCGCCTCAGGGGCGGTAGCTCAGTTGGTTAGAGCCGCGGACTCATAATCCGTAGGTCGCGGGTTCGAGCCCCGCCCGCCCTACTACAAACGCCCGGCTCAGATGACTAGGATCGCCACCCGTGACGAGCAACGGTTCCCCCGACGGTCCCGATGGTCCCGACGGTCCCGGTGACGAGGCCGGTGCCGACGCGACCCAGTACGCCAACTACGGTGGCGCCAGCACTGCGGCATATAGCGAGTCCTATGAGCAGTCTTCCGCTTCCCAGCCGAGAGCGTGGTACCACAATCCAGCCGCTCTGGTCGGCCTCGGCGTGCTCACCGCCGCCGTGCTGGCACTGTTCATCTATGCGGTCGTCGATCTCACCACGGCCGAGAAATCGCGTCCGACAGTCACCACGGTGACCTCGACCGCGGCCCTGCCGTCGCCCACCGCAGAGTCGCCCGTCGCGACCACATCGGTGCCGACCACTGAAGTGACCACAGTTCCGCAGCAGACGACGACCGTCGAGCAGCCTGCACCCACCACCACTGGTCAGCCCCGCGGCGCCGACCGTCACCGAGACGGTCGAGCGCCGGTTCCCGAGACTGCCGCACCGGGTGAATCCGCCGACGCTGTACGAACCGCTACCGGGTCAGTAGACCCGATTCACAATCCGTTGGTCGCGGGTTCGAGCCCCGCCCGCCCTGCTCTCAGGTTTTTCTCAGGTAAGATAATTCCCGTCAGGTGCTAGCTCGCCCGGGGGGAAGAAATCATGGAAATCTCGCTGCGTTCCCGGATGGCGGCCGGTGCGGCCGTCGCGGGTGCCGCCGCCATCGCGGTGACCCCGATTGTTCAGCCGGAAATCGCCCAGCTGCGCCAGGTGACCGCCGACGTGCAGTTGACGCTGGTCAACCCGATTTCGGAGCTCATCGCCAGCCTGAACCTTGGAACCAACTACCTGTTCGCCACGGATACCGGGGCCTTCCCGTACCTGCAGGGCCAGGTGCTGGAGGTGCTCCCGCAGGATCCCCGCGTGCCCGTCCCCACCAGATACGTGATCGGCCAAGGCGCGACCGCTCCGGTGGGGTGGATTCCGCAGCTGTTCGGCGGCTGGACCTACACCACCAAGATCTACCTGGACAGAGCCGGCACGCAGCCTGCCCCTCCGCCCGAAGACACGGTGACGACCACGACGGTCGGCGGGTTCCCGTTGGCATCTGCGGTGGCCACCAACCTGTCGGGCTACCTCGATGCGGCGCTCCTGGGCCTCACCGGATTGGTCGGCGGTGTGGGCGCCGCGGCGATCGCCATTCCGTTGGCCGCAGTCCAGATCATCGCCGACCTGATCGCCGGTGAGACGCCGGACTTCGGGGCCATCCTCGGCACCATCACCACCCCGATCACCGACGGCCTCGAGGCGGCTCTGGGCGCCGGGACGTACATACTGACCAACCTCATCACGCGGATCACCGCCGGGCTGCCCCTGCCGCCCGCCGTGGGGGTGGCCCTCGTACAGCAGGCCATCAGCAGCGCCATCTACCTCGGCAACTCGCTGACGACAACGCTGGCCAATGCGATCGGGGACTTGCCGGACGTCGAACTCGCCTTCGACACCGTGGTGCAGGGTCTGCTCGGGCCGACCGGGTTCGCCGGGGATCTGGTTGAGCTGACCGTCGGCCGCGGCGTAGAGACCGGCGACCCCGACAACCCGTTCATCGGGAGTGTGCGGTCTCTGGTGTCCGGGGTGACCGGCGCCACCAGTGGAGTCATCGTCAACCCCCCGGTTCCGTCGGCGCTGGCGGCGGCGTCCGTCGAGCCTGCTTCCGCCGAGCCCGCGGCACCTCGACGCCTCGACCGCCCGGGCGGCCCTGGAGGACGGCAAATCCGTTACTGCGGAGGGTGATTCGGGCGAGTCGGTTGCGACTCTCCGATCACAGTCCCAGGAAGGCGAGCGCCGGGGTGAGATAGATGGCGTAGGGGATCGGACTGTACGGGCCGGTTTGGTTCTGGCTGAGCACGATGCCGACCAGATCGGTCGAGGGGCTGACGAAGAACGTCGTGCCGTACGTCCCTGACCACCAGAAGTCGCCGGTGCGGTCGAATGTCGATGTGGCGTCGCCGTCGACCACGACGGTCGAGATGAGCCCGCTGCCCCCGGGGTCCAGTGGACACCTGCTTCCCTCTGCGAGAAACCCTCATCTCCGCCTCTAGGTGATCGGTGGCGGGCCGGCGGTGAATTTCGAACAGAAGTCGTTGACCGCGGTGGACTTGCCGAGCGAGTGGGAACCGGAGACGGCGATCCGCATGGGGCGAGATCCTACGGTCGGTCGGGCGCGGCCAGTCGCACGACGCCCGATTCGCCGTCGAGCACGACTCGGTCGCCGGTGGTGAAAACCCGTGTTGCGATCCGGGTGTTCACCACAGCCGGCAGCCCGTATTCGCGTGCCACCACCGCGCCGTGCGAGACCGCGCTTCCGATATCGGTGACCAGCCCGGCGATCAGGCTGAAGTAGGGGGTCCAGCCGACATCGGTGATCGGCGCGATGAGAATCTCGCCGCGCTGAAGGGCGGCGGCCTCGTCGAGGTTGCGCACGATCCGCGCGATACCGGTGACCCGCCCGCGGCTCACCGGCGCCCCGCGGACGACGCCGTCGGAGTCGCCTGCCGCCAGGTCGAGGTCGACCCGGGTGGGTTCGCCCTGGAAGACGTCCGGAAACTCATAGGCCTCCTGCTGCGACGAAGGCCTCCCGGCGGGCGAGGGCCGCCGCCACCAGGCGCTTATCGGAGTCACGGGCCAGCCGCCCCAGTTCGTCGTGGGTGAGGAAGAAGACCGCATCGGCATCCGGCAAGAGTCCTTCTGCCACCATGAGTGTCGCCAGGTGACGGTAGGCCTCCTTAAAGCGGGTGGTAACGGCGACCAGCCCGGACTTCGTTTCCTCGCGGGAGCGGACCGCCTGGCGGGCCATCCGGGCCAGCAGAGCGACGGCACGGCCGGGCTTGGCTCCTTCGCTCTCGATGCGTCGGATCGCGGTGCTACCCGAATCGCGTTGGCGCAGTGAGACTTGCAGGGACTTGATCACCGGCAGTGGATCCGCCCGCCATTCCGGCTGGCGCAGCTCGAGTTCCTTGATAGCGCGATGGCCGTGGTCGCGCAGGTAGCACTCGAATTCCTTGTGCGCCGCATCGGCCGCCGGTGACCGGATCCAGTCCAGCGCCGCGTCCGGTTCGGCGTCGGTGAAGCATGCCTCGCCGTCGGGATGGGCGGTGATGTGGTGTGCGATGCGCTCGGCGCCGGCGATGATGTCGGCGCTCTCGACGTCGTCGGCCCCGGCGAGCAGTGCCGCCACGGTGGAGTGGTCGGCCGGGGAGGCGTCGGTGCCACCGGCGATCACCCCGAGCAGGGTCGGCGTCAGCACACCGGAACCGGCCGAGGAGATCAGGTGGTAGTGCATCGCGTCGTAGATGAGCGGGAAACGGCGGTCGATCTCCTGCCATGCGGCAGAGGCGGTTTCGGACGCGGGGAAGTGCAGCTCGGCAACGAGGCGTTTCATCTCACGGCGTGCCTTCGGCTGGCTCAGCAGGTATCTGACGTAGCGGATCCCGTTCGCGATGCGGCGCAGCCGTGGCGGCGGATCGCCGCCACTGATCGTGAACTCGGTGACGGGCCGGCCGCACACCGACAGCGCCATCTGGTCGGCGCTGGAACCCAGTGCGTGGGTTGCGGTCTCGCTCATCGTGCTCAGATTGATGAAGAGGTGACCGGAATTCATGATGAGGAACCGCATATCCGGCACCACCGCATCCTGGATGCCGACCTGCACATGCATCATCTGCATGCCGACGTCGATGCTGCGGGCGGTGAACGAGTAGGACAGCGGAGTACAGGCGCCGGGGAACATCTCGCCGACATTGCAGCGGGTGAAGACATGCGTGGGATCGGCGATCGGGGTGTCGAGTTCGTTCGGGTCCGGCGGCAGATGTGTGATCGGACGGGCCTGCAGCCAGTGGATCTCGCCGCCTGCATCGACGGCCCACTCGAGGTCCAGCGGGCACCCTTCGGCGGCCTCGGCCGCCAGCGCCGAAACCACCAGGTTGCGCCGGACGGCGTCGCCGAGAATCGGTGTGAGGCCTTCGAGTTGGGCCTCCCGGGTGGTCCCGGTGCGATCCAGGACGTAGTGATCCGGGGAGGCGTGCCCGCTGACCAGTGCCTCGCCCAGACCTTCGACCGCGTCGATGACGATGCGGTCGCGGCGTCCGGTGACCGGGTCGGCGGTGAACAGCACCCCGGCACTGGCCGCGGGCGCCATGTTCTGGACCACCACCGACATCGCCACACCGGTGTCGCCGTGCGCGCTCTGCTTGTCGGTAGGCGGCCGCCCGGTCGTTCTGCAGCGATGCCAGGCAGGTGTCGACGGCCGCGCGCAGGGCGTCGATTCCGGTGACGTCGAGGATGGTTTCGTACTGACCGGCGAAGCTGGCGTCGGCGGAGTCTTCGCCCAGTGCCGAGGAGCGCACTGCCACCGCTGCGCCGCCCAGCTCCGCGTAGCGGGTTTCGAGATCCTCCGGCAGGTTGCCGGGTGTGGCGCCGACGATCACGAAGGCGCGCGGTACCCGCAAGCCCAACCGGACGAGCTTGGCCAGGCCCTCGGCCTTTCCGCCCACGGGCGCGTCGCCGAGGGCGTCGAGGGTCAGGATGGTGGGCGCGGTCACGGTAAGGGGCTTCCTGTTGACATGGGCATCAGGTCGTACTCGTGCAGACCGGATTGGTCGTGAAGTTTGCTGTACTCCGTGAAGCGCCCCGGAAACAGGAAGGGTGTGCGACCCTGCGCATCCTGGTAGTAGCTGCTGCAGGACGGCGAGGCCCAGGAGTAGCGGGGAAAGCGGGCCGCCATCCACTCGTTGTAGGCGCGGTTGACCGTCGGTTTGACCGCGAGCGAACGCACGCCGGCCGCCTGCTTGGCGGCCAGCAATCCGACGATGGTCTTGATGTTCCGCTCGACGGTGCGGAAGTAGGGCACGTCCAGCGGCAGGCCGTTGGGGCCCACGGCGAAGAAATAGTTCGGAAAGTGCGGAACTGCAATGCCTTTGAAGGCGCCGATAGCCGTCGACATGGACTCGGCGAGGTTCTCGCCGGCCTCGCCGACGACATCGATCCGGTCGAAGTCCAGGATCCGGTAACCCGTGCAGAAGATGATGACGTCGGCGTCGATCTCGCGGCCGGATTCGGTGGTGACTCCGGCCGGGCGCACCGCGCGCAGCCCTTCCGGGACCAATTCGACGTTGTCGCGCAGCAGGGCCGGATAGAAATCGTCGGAAACCAGTCCGCGCTTGCATCCGTAGGGGTCCTTCGGCGTGAGGGCGGCACGCAGTTCGGGATCCGGAATCGCATCGTTGATGAACTTGCGGGCCCGCTTCTCGAACTGCCGGGCCCGGTTGTGGCCCAGTGTGGCGGCATCGTGGACCAGACCCATCAGGAGCTGCTGGACACTCCGGATGATTTTCATGGTGACCGGGAACAGGCGCCACCGTTTGCGTTGGGCGTCGGTGTAGAACTTGCGGCCCCGCGGCATGATCCAGTTCGGCGACCGTTGCAGCACGGTGAGCCGGCCGGCGACCTTCGCCACCTCGGGGACGATCTGCACGGCGCTGGCCGCCGAGCCGACGATCACCACCCGCTTGCCGGTCAGTTCCACACCGTGATCCCAGCGGGTGCCATGAAAGCTTGCCCCCTGAAATTCGTTGATACCGGGCACATTCGGATAGCGGGGCGTGTGTTGATTGCCCATCGCATTGATTACCACGTCATAGTCGAACCGCTCACCGGTAGTGCTCTCCAGCCGCCAGAAGCCGTCGTCGCAGTAGTGCGCGCTGGCGATGCGGGTGTTCAGGGTGATGTGCGGGGTCAGGCCGAACTCCCGGGCGCAGGTCTGCAGATAGGCCTCGATCTCGGGTTGCTCGACGAAACTGGCGCTCCACTCGGGGTTGGGCCGGAAGGAGAACGTGTAGGCATGGGCCCAGACATCACAGGCCAGCCCGGGGTAGGAGTGCAGATGCCAGGTGCCGCCGACGGCGTCGGTGGCCTCGAAGATCGTGAAGTCCGAAAAGCCCTGGGCGAGAAGCTCATGCCCTGCGGCCAGACCGGCCGGCCCGGCACCGATCACCGCGATCCGCAGGGCCTCCGGGTTCAGCGCTGCCTTGCGGTCGAGTCGTCCCATGCGTCAGTCCACCTCGGTCAGTGCGGGCAGTTCCCGGGCCAGCAGTGCCTCGTGGCGGTGGCGCAGTTGCTCGGCGTAGCTCGGCCGGGTGGGTATCAGGAACGTCCCGGACCGAATGCCGTCGATCACCGGTGCCACCGCCTCGTCGGGAGACATTCCCTGCGAGACGATCTGCGCCAAGGCGGCAGCAGTCCCTTGCCCGTCCTCGGTGGTGTCGACACCGAAGCGGTCGGGCCGCACGGCCGAGGACTGCGCGATGGCGGTGTCGAAGGCACTGGGAACCAGGACCGACGCGCCGATCCTGGAGCCGACGAGGGCCAGATCGTGGGCCAGGCATTCGGTCAGGGAGAAGGCCGCGCACTTGGACACCACATAGGGTCCGGACAACGGCGCCGAGACGAATGCCGCCACCGATGCGGTGTTGACCACGTGACCCTCGGTGTCCTGGGCGATCATCCGGGGCAGGAAACTGCGCTGGCCGTGGATGATTCCGAAGACGTTGACCCCGAAGGCCCACTGCCAGTCCGCCACGCTGCGCTCCCAGCAGAGCCCGCCCTGGAATACCCCGGCGTTGTTGACCAGAAGGTCGACCTGACCGAATTCGGCGAAACAGTCGTCGGCCAGGGTGTCGACCGCCGCGGCATCAGCCACGTCCACGCACCGGGCGATGCAGTCGGAACCGATCAGATCTGCCGTCGCCTGCGCACCGGCGCCGTCGATGTCGACGGCCACCACCCGCATCCCCTGGGCGGCAAAGCCGATGGCAAGGGCACGGCCGATCCCGTTCGCGGCGCCGGTCACGACAGCGACCTTTCCGTCAAGGTCTCCGATCATGAGGTGGCGCCCGATTCGCGGGGGGCCAGGGTTTCGCCGAGAAGGTCGGCCACCGCACGCGCACGATCGCGAACCGGGAACTCCGGCATGTGCACCCAACTCAATGCCATCGCCGAGTACGCGCTGGCCAGCAGATCGGCCAGTGTCTCGGCTGCAACGTCGGCCCGCACCCGGCCGGATGAGACGGCTTCGCGGATGAAGGCGGCGAAGGCCTCCTGATAGCCCAGGTCGCGGTCCGCGGGGGCCGCCGCGAAGGTGATCGACTGAATCTTGGCGGCCAGGGCGCGCTCTCTCGGCGAGGCCGCTTCAAGGCGTTTCGCGAAGCTGTCGAAGAGCAGGGTGAGCGCCTCATCGATCGGGCCGGGACGTTGCGACAAGGTGCTCAGCTGCTCGGACAATTCCGCCACTTCGCGTTCGCCCATGGCGGCCAGCAGATCCGATTTGGCCGGGAAGTAGTTGAAGAACGTCCCGTATGCCACGTCGGCGGTCTCGGCGATCTCGGCCACGGTCGTCTCGTCGTAGCCCTTCTCGATGAACAGGCGCTTGGAGGCATCGAGAAGGCGCAGTTCGATCTCCAGGCGACGCCGTTGCCGACGGGTCGATGCCGGCGGTTGGGTCTGTGTAGAAGTCATGGCCGTCCTGGGTGATGCCGGGGGGCGGGGTGCCGTCGTTACTGTGTACCACGGTACAAACTTGGATGGCGATCATTTTCGGCTGCGCCGCTATTCGGCAGGGACGATGCGCGCCCGGCGCCCTGGCCATTTTTGTCGGACCGCAGTGCGAGGCTGTTGTTATGACTTCAACCGCGATCGTCGACTCCCCAGGTACCGGGTGCCCGGGCGAGGCGAGTCCGTCGGAGCGGTTGGAGGAGCTGTTCGAGAAGCTGGCGGAGTTGACCGGTCAGCGCAATGCGATCGACGGACGCATCGTGGAGGTGGTGGCCGAGATCGACCGCGACGAACTGTGGGGCGCCACCGGGGTGCGGTCGGTGGCCGCATTGGTGGCGTGGAAGACCGGTTCGTCGACGGCCAACGCCAACGCGATCGCGAACATCGCCCAAAGGCGCGAGTCCTTCCCCCGTTGCACCGAGGGGATGCGGGAAGGCCGGCTGTCGTTGGATCAGGTCGGCGTGATCGCGTCGCGCGCAGCCGACGGATCCGACGCAGCACTACGCGCAGTTGGCCGCGGTGGCCACCGTCGGCCAGCTGCGTACCGCATCTGGCCATGGAGCCGCGCCCCGATCCGGGCCCTCGTCCCGACCCACAGTCCTCGATCACCAAGACCTCCGATGCCCAGTTCGACTTCTGGCGGATCGCCCTGCCGCACGACGAGTCGGCGACTTTCGAGGCGGCGCTGCAGTCGCATCGCGACGCGCTGATGGCCGAGTGGAAACGCGACCGGGAGAACAGCGACGGAACCGGCGATCGAGCACCCCCCGATGCCGACGAGCGTGGATGCGTTCCTGCGGTTGGTCGAAACCGGTTGGGACGTTGAGGCCCAGCGCCGCCCGCACGGCCAGCGCACCACCGTGGTGGTCCACCTCGACCTCGCCGAGCGGATCGGGGCGCTGCACTTGGGGCCGCTGCTGTCCGATGCCGAGCGGCAGTACCTGACCTGCGACGCCACCTGTGAAGTCTGGTTCGAACGCGACGGCGAGGTGATCGGCGCCGGCCGGTCGACACGCACCATCAGCCGCCGGTTGCGCCGCGCCCTGGAACACCGCCACCGCAGCTGCGCGGTACCCGGCTGCGGGGCCACCCGCGGGCTGCACGCCCACCACATCCGACACTGGGAGGACGGCGGCCCCACCGAACTGTCCAACCTGGTTCTTCTGTGCCCGTATCACCACCGGCTGCATCACCGCGGCGTCATCACCATCACCGGACCCGCCGAGCGGCTGCGCGTCACCGACAGCGACGGCCAACTACTGCACCCCGGATCACTGGCCCGACCTCCCAGCGGCCCGCCGCCGGCCGTCCCGCCATGCCCCGGACCTACCGGCGAACGTGCCGACTGGTGGTGGTACACCCCGTTTCAACCGCAAGCGCCACCATCAAACAATTAGCGGGTTGCTTATCCGGTCGGCGATCCCGGTGAATCTCAGCCCGTCCCGCCCAGCCGAGCCCGGGCCGCCGCCAGCACCGTTCTCGATCTCACACCAGGTGCGTTCGACGATCACCGCCGCCGGTAGGACCTCGGTGATGCGTGCGGAGACCTGACCGGTGTTGGCCACGCTGGCCTCCATGTCACCGTCGAAGTAGAGGTCGGTGATGTCGCGAAGAAGCGGCGTGTCCTGGCCGCCGTCACCGATCCGGGCGGCCAGCCCGGTCCGCAGTACCCGCATCGTCGGATTACCCGGAAGATCGAGCATGACGGTCCCGTCGTCGCCGGCCGCCACGATGGCGTCCTTGAAGTTGGCGTGCACGCCCGCCTCGAGGCTGGCCAGCATGCGGGTGCCCATCTGAATGCCCTCGGCGCCGAGCGTGAGGGCGGCCGCCGCCGAGCGCGCGTCGCAGATTCCTCCCGCCGCGATGATCGGCAGGTCGACGGACTCGGCCACCAGGGGGAGAAGCACCATGGTGGATGCGCCCAGTGCGGACTTGAATCCGCCGCCCTCCACCCCTTCGACGACGAGAGCGTCGACGCCGGCGTCGGCTGCCTTGTGCGCACCCTTGAGCGATCCGACGACGTGGACGACGATCATGCCCGCGTCATGCAGGCGTTCGGTGAACAGTGCCGGGTCGCCGGCAGAAGTGAAGACATGCCGCACCCCCGCGTCAACGAGATGATCGACGATCGACGGATCCTTCTTCCATCCCTGAATCATCAGGTTCGCCGCGACCGGCTTGGCGGTGAGTTCGCGGACGCGAAACAGATCGGCGCGTCCGTCTTCGGTGAGGGTTTCGATCATGCCCAGGCCGCCGCCCTGCGACACCGCTGCGGCGAGTTCGGCGCGGGCGATGTAGGTCATGGGCGCCTGGACCACGGGGTAGTCCACGCCCAGCAGCGTCCGTATGCGGTTCATGGTTCCTGCACCAGGGGGCGGTGAACCGCTGCGCCGATCACAGTCCCAGGAAGGCGAGCGCCGGGGTGAGGTAGATGGCGTAGGGGATCGGACTGTACGGGCCGGTCTGGTTCTGGCTCAGCACGATGCCGACCAGATCGGTCGAGGGGCTGACGAAGAACGTCGTGCCGTACGTCCCTGACCACCAGAAGTCGCCGGTGCGGTCGAATGTCGACGTGGCGTCGCCGTCGACCACGACCGCCATGCCGAGCCCCCAGCCGAGCCCTTCGATGCCCTGCTCTGGGAGCACGCCCGACTGCACCTCGGCCTGTGTCATCTGCGCGACGGTCTCGGGCTTGAGGATCTGCGTGCCCTGATACGTGCCGCCGTTCCAGAGCATCAACGCGAAGCGCATGTAGTCGCCGGCGGTCGAGACGAGCCCGCTGCCCCCGGGCGTCCAGTCCAGCGAATCGCCGCGCGGCCGATCGACGGCAACGAGACGGCCGTTCTCGTCCTGGGTGTACATCGTGGCGAGCCCGTCGCGGTCGGATTCGGCCGTGAGGAAGCTGGTTGACGTCATGCCGAGCGGCTCGAGGATCCTGTCCACGACGAAATCACCGAACGCCTCGCCGCTGGCGACTTCCACCACCCGCGCGAGCACATCCGCGGAATATCCGTACCGCCACTGGGTGCCGGGCTGTTCGAAGAGGGGCACGGTCATGAGCCGGTCGATGCGCTCCTCGAGGGAGCCCGAACCCGCGTAGATGTCGCCTGCGCCGCCGATCCCCGAGGAGAACGTCAGCAGGTCTCGCACCGTCAGCGGCCTGTCGAGGGCAACGGTGGGAATCGTCCCATCCGGCCCGGCGGTCTGACTGGTGGCGACGCGAAGATCCGCGGCGGCGGGAATGTAGAGCGATACGGGATCGTCGAGGCCGAGGCGGCCCTCCTCGACGAGAATCATTGCGGTGACGGCGGTTACGGGTTTGGTCATCGACGCGATGCGGAACCGCGTATCGAGTTCCATCGGTGTGCCCGAGGCGATGTCGGCGTAGCCGGCCGTGGTCGAGTACACGACCTGTCCATCCCGGGCGAACATCGCGACATAGCCCGACTGGAGCCCAAGTCCCGCGGCGGCCTTGAGGAACAGGTCGATGGCAGGCGGCGCGGGCCACACGAGCCCGGGCGCGACGTCGCTGGTGGGATTCGCCGGGGGAACGCCGAAGACGGGCTGCGCCAAGATGCCCGACCTTCCGCCAGAGCCCGACGTGCCGGTGCGACCGCCGGCGGCCCCGGCCCCGCCGGTGCCGCCCATCCCGCCACTGCCGAACAACGACAGCATGCCGGCGTCGCCGCCGTCGCCGCCGCTGCCGCCGTTGCCGGCCACCGCGTCGCCGCCGGCACCACCGGCACCGCCGCTGCCGAAGAACACCCCGCCGGTTCCGCCCTTGCCACCTGTCCCGCCGGCCGTCGTGGCTGCGCCGCCGGCACCGCCGGTGCCGAACCATCCGGCCGCCCCGCCGTTTCCGCCGGCGAAACCGTTGCCGCCGTTCCCGAGTAACCCGCCGTTGCCGCCAGTACACGCACCGGTGGTGCAGGCCCCGGCATAGCCGGTATAGGAGTAGCCGTTGCCGATCACGATGCCCGCGTTCGGATTGTCGGCGGTGCCGTCGCCGATGAACATCCGCAGGATGCCGCCCGGTTGCAGGGGTGTTGAGGCACTAGCGGTGGATACCGTGGCGGTCGATGACGCCGTCGGCACGGCGGTGACTGCCAACGACTGCCGACGGGATGCTGCTGCAGACGCGGCCGGGGGCTTGCTCTTCGAGGCGACCTTCTGGGCACTCGACGCCCGTGCGGGCGACGCCGCCGCCGGCCGGCCCGCCGCCTTGCCGGATTCAGCCCCGCGCGATGTCGCGGCGGTCCGCGGCGATTCGGCGTCGCCGGTGTCGGCAGAGGCGCTTGCCGCCAGCCCGACGGCTACCGCCGACCCGATGCCCAGGGCGACCGCCAACGCTCCGATGCGCCCGACGTGGTTGCTCATGCTCGCAGCCTAGGCAACAACCTGCGATCGAGAGCGCATATCGCCGGGCATCCGTTGACCGGCCGAAACATGTCCCGTGATTTGATCCAGACGTCGGCAGAACCGCATAACATCACCACCGACCAGCTACCGACGATCCGCTGAGGGAGAGCTCATGGGAACTGCCGCGGAGCGGGAGAAGCAGCTGGCGTTGGTGTCGCGGCTCAAGACGACCTTCCCGGAGGTCCCTGAGTGGCCGATGCCCGAACGTGATGACTTCCGAGCATTACTGGGCCTACCAGAAGTGCAGCCAGGATCAGGGCGGCCAGTTCAACGTCTCGGAGCCCTTCCTCAACAAGGAGGAAGAGCAGTGGGAGATGATGACCTACGTGCTCTGCGAGGTCCTCGGGTGGACGGGCATCTGGGTCTCCGAGGAACGGCGCCGAATCGCCGACGTCGATGTGGGGCTCGTCGATGTATCTGGGTCTGCCCTACTACGCGCCGCTGGCTGCTGGTCGGTGGGCAAGGTCCTCGTCGAGAAGCACTACATCACCTGGGCTGAGCTGACCGATCGGCTGGCCGAGGTGCAGGCCCGCTACGCCGGCGGTCTCGACGGGCGGCTGCCGGAGGCGCAACCCAAGTTCGAAGGTGACGGCTCGAAGGTCAAGCGCAACGGCGTCCACATCGAGGCACTCGGTAAGGGTGACCCGGCGATGTACGCCGGGCAGGCCGGCAAGGCCGCGTTCACGGTCGGCGATCGGGTCAAGGTGCGCGAACTGCCCGCGATGTTCTACACCCGCACACCGGAATACGTGCGCGGCGCCGAAGGTGTGATCGCCGAGGTGGCCTACGAGAGCCCGGCCCCCGAGGACGAGACCTGGGACCGCGAGGACGTCACGCCGGAATGGTTCTACGTCGTGCGGTTCAAGCAGTCCGAACTGTGGGACAACTACTACGGGCCCGAGGGCGACACCCTGCAGACCGAGATCCCCGAGCGCTGGCTGCAGGCCGCCGGCTGACCACCCGGTGCCCGAGAGGAATACATCCATGTCCGATCACGGTCACGATCACGATCACGATCACGTCGCACCGTCAAGCCGATGGTCGACGAGATCACCGACTTCGAGGTACTCGAGATCGCGCTGCGCGAATTGTGCATCGAGAAGGGCCTGTTCACCGCCGAGCAGCACCGCACTCTTCACCGAGTACGCCGAGCAGATCGGCCCGACACCGGCGGCCCGGCTGGTCGCCAAGGCCTGGGTGGACCCCGAGTTCAAGAAGCTGGTGCTGACCGACGCGCTCGCGGCCAGCAAGGAGGTCGGGGTGGACTGGCTGGAGCCCACCGGTTTCGGCACACCGAGCGACTTCTACGCGTTCAAGGTCCTCGAGGACACCCCGACGGTGCACAACGTGATCGTCTGCGCGCTGTGCTCCTGCTACCCGCGGCCGATCCTGGGCAACTCCCCGGAGTGGTACCGCACGCCGAACTACCGGCGCCGGATCGTGCGCTGGCCGCGGCCGGTGCTCGCCGAGTTCGGTCTGCAACTGCCCGACGACGTCGAGGTGCGGGTGGCGGACTCCAACCAGAAGCACCGCTTCATGGTGATGCCGATGCGCCCGGAGGGCACCGACGGGCTGGACCGAGGACCAGCTGACCGAGATCGTCACCCGCGACTCCCTGATCGGTGTCGCGCTGCCCAAGCCGGGTGTGACCACCAACGTCATCACCGGGTCGATCCCGGCCATCCGGCCGATCGTGAAGTGAGCCGACGAGCCATGAGCGCCGCGGAGCCGACCGAGGTGGAGTCCGTCAGCATCGAGGTTCTCGAGCAGATCGCCGAGCGCAACCAGACCTGGCCGGTCATGGCGGCCAAGTACGGCGTCGAGAATCCGGTGCCGCCGTGGAAGACCAGCCTCGACGGTCTGTGCGACGCCCTGGACCGCTCCTGCGACGCCGACGAGAAGCTGCACTTCACCTTCAAGGAACGCCGCGACGAGGAGGACGTGCTGTCGGCACCCGCTACGCCGAACCTGCCCTACCCGGAGAATCAGCTTGTCGCCCTGGCGCACTCGCTGGTGGCGCGCGGCGTCATCAGCGAAGCCGAGCTGCAGGAGCGGCTGGCCGCGATCCGGGCGCGTCTTCGACGCGGAGTGAACCCCGATCAGAGCCTTGGCGAAACGCTTCCTGCCACCCGCGCGCTGAGCGCGGTCTGCCGTGGCATCGCCCCGGTTCCCACAACCGGGCTTCAGCCGGGGCCGGCCCCGAACTGGGAAATGGTTCTCCAAACCCAAATTCCCGATTTCTCAGCGGCCCGGTGATGTCGCCTCCACGGCGCGCGACGGGACCGGGGTGCTGAATCGGTAGTCCTGCAGCGGGAAACGTTTTGCCCGCCAGTAGGTCCCGGCGGTGGTGCCCGGACGTACGACGACATCGCCGTGCGCGTCGAAGTAGTAGCTGTTGGACACCCGGCAGGTGTCCTGCTGCGCGTGATCGACTCGCTGACCCCGCAGGAGTGGGCTGCCGACAGTGCGGCGCGGGGTTGGACCGTTCACGACGTCGTCGCCCACATGTCCTCGGCTCAGTGGTGTGACAGCAGCGATCTAGCGTCCTGTTTGGATAGCCGCAGCCAGGTCCTCAGCGGCCGGTCCGCACATCTGCTGAAGCTCAAAACCCGAGGAGTTCAGAGCGGTGATTCGCTGTCTGAGATCTCCTGAGTCCACATGGTTTTGGAGGCTCTGTCCCGGACACTCGGTGCCTGCGGCGACCTCGCGGTGGGTGGCCAGGGTATCCACCCCGATGCCGAATCTCCGTGTAGCCCACGCGCATACGAGCGCGGCGCCGTTCAGCTGAGCGTCGCTGACGGTCTCGGAGTCGAAGTCGCCCTCGCACAGCACCAGGAAATGGCCGGTCGTGTCGTAGTCGGTGGCGGTGTCGCCGGCGATCGCGGTGTCGCGAAGCGCGAAGATGTTCCCGTTGCGGTCGACCGCCGCGTGATAGGCGATGTCCACCCAGCCCCGGTCCATCTGATGGAACCGCTGGTGTTGTTGAAGACGGGCGATGATCTGCCGGTTGTCGGGCAGCGCCACGGCCGAGTGGTGAATCGTCATCCGGTCGATCGTGTGCGGCCGGCCGCCGGGCAGGGCCGGGCGGGCGCCCCAGGCGTCGCGGCACAACATCACTGCGGCGGGCGCCGCGGTCGCCGTCGCAACGGATCGGGCCGTCGCCGAGAGTCCGGCTGCGGTGAGACCCATGCCACCTGCCAGGGCAAGAAGCTGCCGTCGGCCCAAAGGCGTCTCCATGAACGCCACCATAGAGGCTCACCACATAGGGTCGGGGCATGACCGCCGCAGCTGATCAGCCATCCGTCGTCGTGGGTATCGACGGCTCAGACACCGCCCTCGGCGCTGCGCAGTGGGCCGCGGCGTTCGCCACCGGACAGTCGCTTCCGCTGACGCTCGTGCATGCGATTCCACGACTGGACTGGCATTTCGCCAGCGTGGAGTCACCCGACGAATCCGGCCGCAGCGCCGCCGGCGACGCGGTGCTCGCCGCAGCACAGGCGGCCGTGCAGGCGAACTATCCCGATCTCTCGATCAGCACTGCGGCGATCAAAGGTTCGGTTGCGACGGTCCTCGCGGACGCGTCGGAATCCGCCCGGGTCCTGGTGGTGGGAAGCGGTGCGGCGGACCATCGTGCGCTGGGCGGGCACGCCGTGCGGATCTCGCATCGGGCGCCCTGTCCCGTCGTGGTCTGGCGCACGCCGGTCGCCACGCGGACCGGCAAGCCGCTGCCCGTCGTCGTCGGCATCGACGAGTCGGACGGATCGGCACGCGCGCTGGCAGAGGCATTCGACATCGCCGCCACGCTGCGCGCACCGCTGACGGTGGTGCACATGTGGGAGATCGCCGCGGCGGTCGGCATGGGCGATCTCGGCGGCCAGGGGATGATGGACTGGCCGCTGCTGGAAATGCTGCAGTCCCAACAGCGCCAGCGGATGGATGAGATGGTGGCCCCGTTGGCCGCCAAGTACTCCAATGCTCACGTGTCCAAGGTCTTTGAGGACATCAGCCCGGCCAAGGGGCTCGCCGATCTTTCCCGGGATGCTCAGCTGGTGGTGGTCGGCAGCCACGGCCGCGGTCGGCTGGCTGACTCGATCCTCGGCTCGGTCAGCCAAACCGTCCTCCATCACGCCGAATGCCCGGTGCTGGTGGTTCGGTAGCGTGAGTTCAGTGCGAGCGCCCGAGCCGATACAGGTCGAGTCGCCGCCGCTGACCGGACGTGCCGTCGCTAGCCAACGCTGGTCGGACGTCGCCTTCGTGCACTGGCGCGTCCCGGCAGAACAGGTGGCACCGCTGCTACCGGCCGGAGTACGGCCCGACGTTCATGACGGCACAAGCTGGGTCGGCCTCATTCCCTTCGTTCTGGACCGGGCCACCATTTTCGGGTCGCCGCCGATCCCGTGGTTCGGCGATTTCGTCGAGATCAACGTCCGCCTCTACGCCGTTGATGAGGCCGGGCGGCGGGGCGTGGTCTTTCTCACGCTGGAGGCGAACCGGCTCGCGGCGGTCCTGGCGGCCCGGGCGGTCTTCGGACTGCCCTACCGGTGGGCGCGGACCAAGTTGGAGGTGGCCGACGGGCGCTACCTCTACACCGGCGCCCGGCATTCGGGAACCGGCGCCCGCACCCGCATCGTGGTGCGGCCTGGCGCCGGGCGTGTGACCGGCGACGAACTCGCCGACTTTCTCACGGCCCGGTGGGCGCTGTTCACCACGCAGCGCGGCAAGACCATCCACCTCCGCAACACCCACGAACCGTGGCCGCTGGTCGAGGCCTCGCTGGAGGAACTGGACGATCACCTACTCGCCGACACCGGCTTTGCCGATCTGGCGTCGCGCCCACCCGACTCGGTGCTGTTCTCGCCGGGCGTCACCACCTGGTTCAGTGGCCAGCGGACCATCTGCAGTTGATCGCCGTGTCGATGTAACACAAACTCGCCCAGAAGCGACCTGTTCATAGCGAGCCCCGCCGCCAGGCGTGCACCGACCACAGAGACGAGATCCCATGAAGACCCGCCCGAAGATCTACGGTGCACTCGGCGCGCTGGCCGTCGCGGTGGCAGCAATCCCGCTGACCGCACTCGCATCCGCCCCGGTCAGCAATGCCGAGGACAACTGCGACTTCAACTACTTCCTGAACACCATCACCAACCAGTGCCAGTTCTGCGATACCGCGGTCATGTTCTGGGCCTATGACACGAATCAGTGCCTGCCCATCGATCCCACCCCGTACGTCGATCCGATCCTCGGCCCTGTCGGCCCCATCGGCGTCGGCCCCAATCCCGTCGTGGGCCCGGTCGGACCCGTCGGCGTTGGCGGCCTGGGTCCCGTGGCCGGACCGGTCGGACCCGTGGGTGTGGGCGGTCTGGGCCCCGTGGCTGGGCCGGTCGGACCGATCGGCGTGGGCCGGCGCTAGCGGCTCAGATGAAGCCGCCTTACTGAAGCGCGACGATGGCGACCGCCATCAGCAGCATCAGTAATGCGGGCACCGACTTGATCAGCGGGTCCTTGGCTTTGGCGTGCATCGCCAGTGCCCCGACCATCAGTGCCGCAACCACAAGAGCCGGCGGCCGGATGAGTACCGGGATCCAAATGCCGGCGATGAGCAGCACCGCTGATCCGACTTTCAGGGCGCCGACTACATAGAACGTCCACTCGGGGAGACCGTAGGTGGCGAATTCCTCCTTCAGCGACTGCGCCGAACCACCTCGGTAGGAGGTCGCTGTCCGCGACCGCACCAGCCAGACGTTCAGTAGCCCGAGTCCAACGATGACCTGGAGGATGGTGGAGACTGCGAATGATGTCATCAGGTGCCTTCACTGCCGAGCGCGCTGGCCATAGGAACGATCGTTGATCGGAATCGCATAAGTATGACTGTGCTCTACCAGGTATCCAAAGCTGCGTCGATTGGCTTATTCCTTTTCTACGGACTCAGCGTGCTTGTCTCCGATTCGATGGTGAAAGAGTTCGAGCGCTTCGGACTGGTCCGCTATCGACGGCTCACCGGGGTGCTTCAGGTACTCGGCGCCCTGGGACTGGGCCTGGGCTACTTCCTGCCGCATCTCGTCGTGCCGGCCGCGGGCGGTCTGGCGCTGTTGATGGCGGCCGGAGTCGCGGTCCGCATACGCTGCCGCGACTCGATCGCTGACGCGCTGCCCGCATCCATCATGTTCGCGATGAACCTGTTCATCGTCATCTACGCTTTGGCGCTTCCGATCTCGGAGAGGTGACACCCGTGCAGCGCCTGCCTGTTCCGCCCCTGGGCGACGAGGAGATCGTCACCTGGGTGGCCGATCACCTCGGTGACCTCGCTGAGTCGACGCCATCGAACGCAGCCGCCCGCATGCGGGGCGGCCAGCAGGCGGCCGACGCGGCGTTGCAGGCCTACGACGTTCGCGGGTATGCGCGCCGGCGCAACAATGTCTGGCCCACGGAATCCCGCGGCTCGTCGCGGCTGTCGCCCTACATCCGCCACGGCTTGCTGAATCTGCGGGAGGTGTGGGATCACGTGGGGGGCGGCCCCAGCGACGATGTGACGAAGTTCCGCGATGAGCTGCTGTGGCAGGAGTACGCGCGACATCTCTACGCGCGCATGGGAACAGCCAGCCGCGAATCGTTCCGGTACACCGTCGAGGAACGCACCGCGTCTCTACCGGACAACCCGTGGTCGTCGTCGGCTCTGTGTCTGGACTCGTCGTGGACGGAGTTGGTGGCCGACGGCTGGCTTACCAATCAGACACGGATGTGGCTCGCCTCGCACTGGGCTGTTCGCGACGGATTGGGCTGGCGCGACGGCGAAGACCTGATGTATCGACACCTGCTGGACGGCTCCCGCGCCGCCAACCGGCTGGGCTGGCAGTGGACGTCAGGCGCGCTCACCGGCAAGGCCTACGGGTTCTCGAGATGGCAGGTGGAGAAGCGCGCACCGGGATTGTGCGCGCGCTGTCCGCTCGAGAAGCGATGCCCGATCACCGACTGGCCGGCGAACCAGGAGCGTGAGCCGCGGGCGGTGACCGATCCGCGGCTGAAACGCGACGACAACGTCGAGGCCACAGCCGGGCCGGCGGTGGCGCAGCACACGGGGGAGCCCGAGTGGGTGTGGCTCACCGCCGAAAGCCTGGGTGATCGCGACCCGGCGGCCGCGGCGCATCCGGATCTTCCCGTGGTGTTCGTCTTCGATGAACCGCTGCTGCGCGCGTTGCGGCTCTCGGTGAACCGTCTCGTGTTCCTGGCGCAATCACTTGCCGATCTTTCGACGCGCCGAGAGGTGCACCTGTGGCGGGGGAGTCCAGTCGAGGTACTGCACGGCCGGGCGCTCGCGACGACCTTCGCACCCGTCCCCGGCTGGAAGTCGCGGGCCGCGCGACTGGAGGTGGCGTCGCTGCATCCGTGGCCGTGGCTGCAGCGCCCGGGTGCGGGTTCGGTCAACTCGTATACGGCGTGGGTGAAGGGCCGCCGCTAGACGTGATTCGCCAGCGGCCAACCGACGAGTGCGAGTCGTGCTGCGACCTGATTGATCTCGCCTGCATTGGGTTCGGTGGCGATGACGTCGCGGACGGCTTGGCGGATCTGGTCCTCGGTGACGGGGTTGTCGGGGTGACTGTCCCGCAACACGGCCCAACTGGCTTTCACGACATCGTCCTCGTCCAGCGATCTGGCCAGCAGAGCGAGCAATGGGTAGTAATCGGTCTGCGGAACTCCGTCGGGGTAGCCCTTGTGCAGCCAGTCAAGGACGGACTGGAGGTAACTCGGCGACGAGGTTGGCTCGGCTCTGGTCATCACGTCCTCATTTCTTGGGGAACATCGGGAACAGGTCCACACCGAAGTGGTGAATGATCGTCGCGCGGGTGATCCAGGCGATCGCGGTGACGATGACGAAGCTGACGAAGATGAACAGCAGCGATGCCGATGATCTTCAGCGCCGGATTCGGCTTGTGGATCAGGTGGTCGGCTTCCTCGCCGCCGGCGCCGTGTGAGTAGGCGAGCATTCCGGTGGCGAAGATCGCCGGCAGTCCGGCGCCGAGGATCAGCCCGACGGCGAGCACCTTGAGAAGTGATTCGAGGTAATGCATCTGCAATGTCCCTCCGTCGTTAGACCGGTGTGGTGGTTTTGGGAACGTCGACCGCTGCGGCGCCGGGCCGTGCCGCCTCGGTGGACTTCGCGGGAACGACGGAGTTCGTGGTCTCGTCCCAGTCGGCGTTGACGTTGCTGTGGTCGACCTTCTGCTGCTGGGCGCGCCACCACATGTAGCCCGACAGTGCGACCAGGATCACGAAGATCACGCCGTCGCCGGCCAGCCGGGAATCGGTGAGGTTCTTGATGACGTAGGACAGCCAGTAGGACAGCGCGCCGACCAGGCGCGGCGGCGGGCAGGGTGATCAGCCAGGCGACCGCCATCCGGCCGGCGACCGCCCAGCGCACCTGGGCGCCCGGCTTGCCGACGCCGCTGCCGAGGATCGAGCCGGTGGCGACGTGGGTGGTGGACAGCGCCATGCCGGCGGCGCTGGAGCTCAGGATGATCGCCGCGGAGGAGGCCTCGGCGGCCAGGCCCTGCGGGGACTCGATCTCGACGAGGCCCTTGCCCAGGGTGCGGATGACCCGCCAGCCGCCGATGTAGGTGCCCAGGCCGATGGCCAGCGCGCAGCTGACGATGATCCAGAACGGCAGGCCGTCGTTCTTGACGTCGCCGGTGAGGTGTCCGGTGGTGATCAGCGCCAGCGCGATGACGCCCATGGTCTTCTGCGCGTCGTTGGTGCCGTGCGCCAGCGCGACCAGCGACGCGGTGGCGATCTGGCCCCAGCGGAAGCCCGCCTCGCGGCGGCGGTGCAGCACCTTGCGGGTGATCCGGTAGACCAGCCAGGTGCCGCAGGCGGCGACCAGGCCGGCGATCACCGGCGCGGCCAGCGCGGGGATGAGGACCTTCTGGGTGACGCCCGGCCCAGTTGACGCCGCTGAACCCGAGCGCGGCCAGCCCGGCGCCGATCAGGCCGCCGAACAGCGCGTGCGACGAGCTGGACGGGATGCCGAACAGCCAGGTCAGCAGGTTCCACAGGATGCCGCCGATGAGGCCGGCGAAGATGATGGTCAGGCCCATCGACGGGTCGATGCCGGAGAGCAGTTGCCCGGTCTTGCAGTCCTGGACCTTGAGCACCGAGGTGGTCACGGTGATCGCGACCTCGACCGAGAGGAACGCGCCGACCAGGTTGAGGACGCCGGCCAGCAGGACGGCCGTCTTGGGCTTGAGCGCGCCGGTGGCGATCGACGTCGCCATCGCGTTGCCGGTGTCGTGGAACCCGTTGGTGAAGTCGAACGCCAGCGCGGTCGCGATCAGCAGCACCAGGATGATCATTTCGGTGCTCACGGAGACAGTGTGGGGGGTCGCATTTGGTCGTACCAGGGATATTCCGGGAGTACCTCAAGTGTTCATCTGTTCTTCAATCTCTGAAGGTTCAGTGTCCGGATTGATCCCGGCGTTGACGGCAGTCCCGGGAGTTGGAGCGACATTCACCTCGAGTTCAATCGCTGTCCCCCGGCATGGCCCCATGCCATCCATACTCTTGCGACATGCGGTCCGCGTATGGCGCGCAACTTGCCGTCCTCACCGATCATCTGGCAGAAACCTGCCAGATGGCCGGCATCGCGATGGAGCGTGCAACGCTGGCTCTGCTTCACGCCGATCTGCTCCTGGCGGAGCAGGTCATCGGCGGGCACGAGGACATCTTGATGGCCAGCGCCAAAGTCGAGGAGACGGGACTCGCTCTACTGACGCAACAGGCCCCGCTGGCGCGAGATCTGCGGGCGATCGTCGGTTCGATCCAGATCGTCGCTGACATCGAACGCATGGGTGTACTGGCCCTCCATGTCGCTGAGATCGCGCGTCGACGCCATCCTCACCCCGCGCTTCCTGACGAGGTGCAGGGATACTTCGCCGAAATGGGCCGTATCGCGCATGATCTGGCAGGCAATGCCCATCAGGTGATCGTGTCGTGTGACCTCGGTAGGGCCCGATACATCCGGGAAGCAGATGATGCGATGGATGACTTACACAGGCACCTCTTCACCGTGCTGATGGACCGGGAATGGCAGCACGGCACGGCCGCCGCGGTGGACGTGACTCTGCTGAGCCGCTACTACGAGCGCTTCGCCGACCACGCCGTGGAGATCTCCCGACGGATCATCTTTCAGGCCACGGGCCACGCCAGGAGCGAAGAACGGATCTTGGCTCACTAGCACGTGCACCGCTACGAAAAACTCCCCGCCGGCCGGCGTCTGGGTTCGGCAGGCACAGCGCCTGGCAGCGGGCGGCTAGATCGCTGCGAGTCGTTCCGGGAAGCTGCAGTGGCCGCACGTCGACGTGAACGACAGTGCGGCGGGCGCGCGCGATCCGTACCACGGACGCCCATAGCGAGTCGTCGCCGAGGAACGCCGTCGCGGTGGAAGGGGTGCCGTCGCGATGGTGGTAGGTCAGGCGCAACGGTTGCACTGGGCGTCCGGTGTCGACGGCGGCCTGAAACAGAGCCGGCCGGAACCGCCCGTGATCCTGGCCGCAGAAGGTTGTCCCCTCCGGGAAGGCAACGACTGTCCGGCCGTTGCGCAGTCGGTGCGCCACGGTGTCGACCACCCCGGGGAGTCGTTGAAGGCTCCGGCGCTCGATGGGGATGACGTTCGCCAGCCGTGCCAGCAGTCCGACCGCCGGCCAGTCGATGAGGTCGGCGCGAGCGACGAAGGATCCCGGCAGCAGGGCGCCGATCGCGAAAACGTCGACCCATGAGGTGTGGTTACCGACCACCAGCATCCCGCGCAGATTGCGGATCGGGCCACCGGATCGGGTGACTCGAATACCGAGGCAGCGCAGTACCGCCCGGCAGTAGATCCGCTTGGCGTGGAGGTGCCCCGGCAGTGGCACCGCCAGCAGAGGCAGGGTCAGCACGACCAGTGCCGCGACCGTGATCCGTCGCGTGACTCGGATGGCTTCGACGACGCGATGTCCGGGCTGACCCAGCGCAGACTGGACGCAGCCGTCGTCGCAGGATGTTTTGGGAAGCCAGGCGTGTTCGACTGCGACAGTCATCAGAAGTTCCTGCTGTTTGTTTCGGATGACCCGGTGGCGACTGAGGCGGACCGCAGCCGGTTCAGGTAGCGGACATCAGCGTTGCCCTTGTTCAGCAGGGCCGGGAAATCGCCCACCCCGAAGGCCGGATCGTGGGCGGGCTGACCGCAGATCTGAGCGCCCAGTCGCAGGTATCCGCGCATCAGGGGCGGGATGGTGGCCCGCTTGGGTGGCTCGATACTGTCGAGGTCTCGGCCGTCGAGGATCACGGGCCGGTAGGGGTGGACGGTGAACTCTGCGGCGGCGGCGTGGCGGCTGAGCGCGAAGTCGCGAACCCCGCGCAACTCGCTGCCGGCCGGCCCTGCGCCGTGTGTCGGCACCGAGACGCATCCGATGACGTAGTCGTAGCCGCAGCGATCCAGGTAGGCCAGAATTCCCGCCCACATCATCAGGATCACCGCCCCATTGCGGTGGTCTCTGCGCACGACGGCGCGGCCCATCTCGACCATTGATGGCCGCAGTGGGTCAAGCGCCCGAACATCGAATTCCGTTGCGGTATAGAGCCCCCCGGCAGCGATGGCGCCCGGCGGTGGCAGCATGCGGTAGCAGCCGACGATGCTCCCGGAGTCATCGTCACGAACCAGAATGTGGTCGCAGTGCTCATCGAATCGGTCGGCGTCGAGCGCGGTGTCATTGTGGAGAGCGAATCCCGGCTCGGTCGAGAAGACCTCGTACCGCAACTTCTGGGCTGCCTCGATGAGAGTCGGATCAGTTGTCAGCAGAAGCGAGTAGCGCGGGCCGGCGAGCCGGCGAGTGTCGGTGCGGTCAGGGGCGATGAGTACAGATGCGGTTCTCACAGACCCTCACGGTCAACGCCTCATATGGCCAGACCGCCACGTTGCGGTGATGTGTCGGTGTACGGATCGTGACAAGTCGTCGACGTCGGTTTTACTGTTCATCTGCTGTTGGTCTGATGCTTCGCGTCATCAACCGGTCACCACACTCGAGTGTCGCTATACATGGGCTGTGCGATGCACCGTATTCGGCACCGGCTACCTCGGGGCCACCCATGCTGTGGGAATGGCGGAACTGGGCCACGATGTTGTCGGCGTCGACATCGATCCCGGCAAGGTTGCCAAGCTCTCCGCGGGCGAGATTCCCTTCTACGAGCCGGATCTGGCCCAGGCTTTGCAGGACAACCTCGCCACGGGGCGGCTGCGCTTCACGACTGACTACGACGTAGCCGCAGACTTCGCCGACATACATTTCCTCGGCGTCGGTACGCCGCAGAAGAAGGGTGAGTACGGGGCTGATCTGCGTCATGTTCATGCGGTGATCGATGAGCTCGTACCCCGGCTGACGCGGCCGTCGGTGATCGTCGGCAAGTCCACCGTGCCGGTGGGGACGGCGGCTGAACTGGCGCGTCGCGCAGCTGGTTTGGCACCGGCGGGAGTCGATGTCGAGATCGCCTGGAACCCGGAGTTCCTCAGGGAGGGCTTCGCCGTGTACGACACATTGCACCCGGATCGCATCGTCGTCGGGGTGCAGGCAGGCTCCACCCGGGCCGAACCGGCGCTTCGCGAACTCTACGGACGCCTTCTCGGCGACGGGGTGCCCTTTCTGCTGACTGATCTGCAGACCGCCGAATTGGTGAAGGTATCGGCCAACGCCTTCCTGGCAACGAAGATCTCGTTCATCAACGCCATCTCCGAGGTATGCGAGGCCGCCGACGCCGATGTGCACCTCCTGGCCGATGCGCTGGGCTACGACCCGCGCATCGGCCGCCAATTCCTCAACGCGGGATTGGGATTCGGCGGGGGGTGTCTGCCCAAGGACATCCGGGCCTTTATGGCCCGCGCGGGGGAACTGGGAGCCAGCCACGCCCTGACATTCCTGCGTGAAGTGGACAGCATCAACATGCGCAGGCGAACGAAGATGGTCGAGTTGGCCACCACTGCCTGCGGAGGCTCGCTGCTGGGCGCCAACATCGCGGTGCTGGGCGCGGCCTTCAAGCCGGATTCCGACGACGTCCGTGATTCTCCGGCCCTCAATGTCGCCGGCATGCTGCAACTCAACGGCGCGACGGTCAATGTCTACGACCCCAAGGCGATGGACAATTCGCAGCGGTTCTTCCCAACCCTGAGTTACGCGACCTCGGTGCTCGAGGCATGCGAACGGGCAGACGCGGTGATGGTGCTCACCGAGTGGCGGGAGTTCACCGAGCTCGATCCCCACGAACTGGCGAACACGGTGCGGGGTCGAGTTGTCGTCGATGGCCGCAACTGCCTCGACGTGCACCGGTGGACGAACGCCGGTTGGCGACACTACGGGCTCGGGCGAAGAAGCGCCTCGGGCGCCACCAGCCAGTGAAAGGGTGACACGTGCGAGTCGCAATCGTCGCGGAATCGTTCCTGCCCAACGTGAATGGGGTGTCCAATTCGGTGCTGCGGGTGCTGGAACATCTGCGCCGCGTCGGCCACGAGGCGCTCGTCATCGCACCCGATACTCCTCGCGGCGAGATGCCCGCGGCGCGAACGCACGACGGCGTGCGAGTCAGCCGGATTCCGTCACGCATCTTTCCCGCAGTGACGTCCCTGCCCCTGGCTGTGCCGCGGCTGCGGATGCTGCGGGTGCTCCGCGGATTCGACCCGCACGTCGTACACCTGGCCTCGCCGGCGCTGCTGGGCTACGGCGGACTACTGGCCGCCCGGCATCTCGGTATTCCGACTGTCGCGGTCTATCAAACCGATGTGGCCGGCTTCGCCTCCAGTTACGGGGTGCCCCTTGCCGCTGGGCCGGCATGGTCGTGGACGCGGCACCTGCACTCCAGAGCCGATCGGACGCTGGCGCCGTCGACGGCGGCAATCGACGATCTTCGGGCCCACGGTGTACCGCGCGTGCACCATTGGCCGCGCGGCGTCGATGTCACCGGCTTCGCGCCATCGGCCCGCGATGAGCGTCCTACGCCGGGCGTGGTCACCGGACGGCAAGCCGATCGTCGGCTTCGTGGGCCGGCTCGCGCCGGAGAAACATGTGGACCGTCTCGCCGAACTCGCCCGCCGCGATGATTTGACCGTGGTGATCGTCGGCGACGGTGTCGAGAGAAAGAAGCTGCAGGCCCTCATGCCGTCTGCGGTCTTCACCGGCGCTCTCTACGGCCGGCAGCTGGCCGCCGCCTTCGCCAGCATGGACGTGTTCGTCCACCCGGGCGAACATGAGACCTTCTGCCAGGCTGTCCAGGAGGCTCTCGCATCCGGCGTGCCCGTCATCGCACCGGATGCGGGTGGACCCCGCGACCTTGTCAGTCCGTTCCGCACCGGGCTGCTGCTGCCGACGCAACGGTTCGAGCCGCTGCTGTCCCGGTCGGTCGACCATCTCATCTCCGAGCGGCCCCGCTACGGGCGCGCCGCACGGCAGAGCGTGCTCGGGCGCAGTTGGCCGGCGATCTGCGGGCAGCTACTTGATCACTACGACGCGGTGATCAACTCGTTCGGCAAAGACAGCCGGATGATCTTCAACCACGCCGAGGCGACCTGCGTGGGCAACGGTCCAGTGGTGTAGGTCAACCCGTACCGCTCGAAGACCTCCTGCACCTTGGGTGCGATCTCCTGATAGCGGTTGCTCGGCAGGTCCGGGTACAGGTGGTGTTCTATCTGGAACGACAGGTTGCCGGTCATGAAGTGCATGGCCGGGCTCCCGGAGATGTTGGCCGAGCCGAGCATCTGGCGCAGGTACCACTGGCCGCGGGTCTCGCCCTCAATGGAGTCTTTGGAGAATGTCTGCACACCCTCGGGGAAGTGCCCACACATGATGACCGAGTGTGTCCACAGATTGCGCACGAGGTTGGCGGTCAGGTTGGCCGTCAGTGTCGTCAACGCCGACGGTCCGGACAGTAACGGGTGCAGGACGTAGTCGCGGGTGGCGTGCCGGCGGATCTTGGCGAGCACCTTCTTGCCGCGGCTGATGAAGTCCTTCTTCTCGACCCGGCCCTTGAGGAACTTGCCGATCTCCAAGTCGTAGAACGCGATCCCGTACTGGAAGAAGCAGGCGTTGATGGCATTCGACAGCGGCTGTATCAGGTACAGCGGCTGCCAGCGCTGCTCTTCGTCGACCCGCATGATGCCGTAGCCCAGGTCGTTGTCCTTGCCGCGGACGTTGGTATAGGTGTGGTGCAACTCGTTGTGGGAGTGCTTCCACATGTCAGCCGGTGAGGCGTTGTCCCACTCCCAGGTGGTGGAGTGGATCTTCGGGTCGCGCATCCAGTCCCACTGGCCGTGCATCACGTTGTGGCCGATCTCCATGTTCTCGATGATCTTGGAGACCGACAGCCCCGCTGTCCCGATCAGCCAGGCGGGCGGGAACAGCGAGAACAGCAGCACCGCGCGGCTGCCCAGTTCGAGCTTGCGCTGCGCGTCGATGACGGTGCGGATGTAGGTGGCGTCGCGTTCGCCGCGACTGGCGACGATCTGCTCGCGGATCGCGTCGAGTTCGGCGCCGAGGTTCTCGATGTCGGCGTCGCTCAGGTGGGTGGTGGGGTCGATGAAGGTGTCTTGAACTGCGGTCATGTCGGTTGTTCCTCTCAGAGTTCGATGTTCGCGGGGCTCAGAGTTCGATGTCGCACGGGCCGGCGGCCGCGGAGATGCAGGTCTGGATGACGACGCCGTCGCCGTCGGCGGCGGTGGTGACTGCACCGGTGCGCAGATCGCGCACCGCGCCCCGGCGCAGCGGTGCCACGCATCCGAAGCAGATGCCCATCCGGCATCCCGAGGGCATCAGCACCCCGGCGGTCTCGCCGGTGTCGAGCAGGCTCTGGGTACCGTCATTGTCGATGGTGGTGCCGGTCGTAGAAAAAGTGACCTGCCCGCCGTCGCCGGTGGCGACGACGGTGGTGCGGAATCGTTCAGTGTGTAGTTGTTCAGCGATACCGGTTGCGGCCCAATGGCTTTCCAGACCATCCAGCAGGCCGGCGGGCCCGCACGCCCACGTGTGGCGTTCGGTGAGGTCGGGGACCAGCCGGCCCAGCGCGGTGGCATCGAGCCTGCCGTCGGTGCCGGTGTGGATCTCCACCAGGCGCAGGTGCCCACGGGCCGCGCGTCTGCGCAGTTCTCCGCCGAAGATGACATCGGTGGCGGTGGGCGCGGAATGCACGACGACAATGTCTCGTGCGTCGTCGTGCCGCATGTTGCGCAGCATTCCCATCACCGGGGTGATGCCACTGCCGGCCGTGACGAACAGGATCTTGGCCGGCGAGGGTGTCTCGAGCACGAAGTCCCCGGCCGCCTGGTCGAGGTGGACGACCGTGCCGACTCCTGCCCGCCGGACCAGGTGGTTACTCACCACGCCGCCGGGGATGGCCTTGACGGTGATCGCGATCGTGCCGTCGCGCCGTCCGAGTTCCGACGTCAGCGAATAGGTGCGCCACTGCCGCACGCCGTCGACGTCGACGCCGATCCGGAGGTACTGGCCAGGGATGTGGCCCTGCCACCCGGCGCCGGGCTTGATCACCACGGTGACGGCGTCGCGGGTTTCGGGGTTGATCGCCACGATCCGTCCGCGCAGGGCGGTGGTGGAGCGAAGCGGGTCGATGACGTCGAGATAGTCGGCCGGCACCAGGGGAGTGGTGAGCCGCTCAGCAAGCGTGCGCACTATTCCGCGCAGGACCCCGGTGGTGCTCGCACGGGGTGTCGTTGTGGTCATGTCTCCACCTTGCGCTCCGGTTTGGGATAAAAGCTTGCTCAGCTAGGGTGGAGAAAGTCTTTAATTTTGTTCGTAAGGAATAAATTGTCCGAATCCGAACCCCGCCTATCCGGCCTCGCACTCGACCCCGAGGTGGTCAGGGCACTGGAGGCGGTGCTACCCCGGATGGCCGAGCGCACGATCGCCGCGATCATCGCGGAGGTGCCCGCGTACGCCGATCCGTTCCGCGGGCAGATGGGCCAGAACATCGAGAACGCCGTCCGCACGTCGCTGGGCGCTTTTCTCGGGATGGCGACCCGCGCGACGGACTCCGACCCGGGCGCGCAACTCTCGCCCGCCCTCGAGGGGGCCTATGCACTGGGTCGCGGCGAGGCCCGCAACGGACGCTCCATCGACGCACTGCTATCGGCCTACCGGGTCGGCGCCCGGGTCGCCTGGCAGGAACTGTCCGCGGCCGGCGTGGACGCCGGCCTGCCTGCCGGAGTCATCGCCCGGTTCGCCGAGTTGGTGTTCGCCTATATCGACGAGCTGTCCGCCTCCAGCGCGTCGGGTTTCGCCGACGAATCGACCACCGCGGGCCGAGTCCGGCAGCGCTACCTCGACCTGCTCACCGCGCAACTGCTCGCCGGAGAGTCACCGGAGGTGCTGCGCGCCAGTGCCGAACGCGCGAACTGGCCGACGCCGGAAACGCTGACCGCGGTCCTCGTTCCGGCTACGCAAACCCGCGGTCTGGCAGACGCTTTCAGCGGGGAGGTGCTGCAGCACAGCGACGATCTGCCCGGCCTCGATCCCGCCGAGTCATGGGCCGTTCTCCTGGTCGGCGATGTGGACGGTGCCCGCCGGCCGGCGCTACTGACGACGCTGAGCAGCCGCGGCGCCATCGTCGGCCCGGCCCGTCCGTGGCCGCTGGTGCAGGCGTCCTACCGGCGTGCGGTCCGGGCTCGGCATCTCGCCACCGACGGCCCGGTCGACACCGACGAGCATCTTGTCGAGATCGTTCTGGGCGCCGACCCGGAGGCGGGCGAGGATCTGCGCCGCCGCGCGCTCGCGCCCCTGCAGGGGCTGCGGCCCGCCACCGCCGAACGGCTCGCTGAGACACTGCGCTCCTGGCTGCTGCACCAGGGCCAGCGCGACGCCGTCGCTGCGGATCTGTTCGTGCACGCCCAAACCGTGCGGTACCGGATGAACCAGGTGCGCGAGTTGTACGGGGACCGGCTCAACGACCCGCAGACGATTCTGGAACTGACGGTCGCGCTGGGGACCGCTGGCCGCATGTCATAGGTGCGGTGCATGCTTTCTTGATGGCGCGCACGAACATCGACGTCGATGATGAACTGGTCGCAGAAGTGATGCGCCGATACGGGGTCACCACGAAGAAAGAGGCGGTGAATTTCGCACTTCGCCAGCTGGTTGGAGTTCCGCTAACCCGTGACTTCTTAATGAGCCTCGAAGGCATCGGCTGGGAGGGCGACCTCGATGACATCAGATAGCCCGGTCCACCCACGATGGGGCCCTCAACAGAGATACTGAAACCATGCACATCACCGTCGACTACACCCTGTGCGAGGGCCACGGGCAGTGCCTGATGGCCGCTCCGGAATTGTTCGACCTGCCCGACGGCGCCGATCAGGTGGTGGTGCTTGACGCCGACCCGCCGGAGTCCGAGCGCGACCGTGCGGTGCGCGCCGCGGCGATGTGCCCGGCGCTGGCGATCACCGTCAGCTGAGCGGGGCAACACCGACTTACACGCCGATGACGTCGACCAGATGCTCGATGCCGCGGAAGTCCTCGGCATTGCGGGTGTACAGCGGAAGGCTTGCGGCGAGGGCGGTTGCGGCTATTAAGAGGTCCACGGCGCGCGGGCCGCGGGCCTTGCGGCCGGTTGCCGCGATCGCGGCGTAAATCAGGCCGTACGCACGTGCGGCTGCGGTGTCGAATGGCAGCGAGTGGAAGGTGGCCTCCGCACGCTGAAGTCGATCTTGACGTCGCGCCCGTTCCGCGCTGTCGCCGGCGGCGTGCGGACCGGCGGCCAGTTCGGCCATGGTGAGCGAACTGACGGCCAACTGCTCGGGCAGCGAGCCGGGATCGAGTTGATCGAGGTCGATAACGACGGAGGTGTCGACGAGCCCCCGGGTCGCGCGACGCTCAGCCACGGGGCGTTATCTCCTGATCGGCGACGTCATCCAGATCAGCACGTAGGCGGTCGAGATCGACCCGGGGTGCGCCCCGGAAGGCGGCAATCGCCGAGGCGGCGCTGACGAACCGATCCCGGTACAGCGGGGTCAGCTCGCCGACTGGCACGCCGTTGCGGGTCACGATGAATGACTCACCCCGGTCAAGTTGGCGCATGATCTCTCCGCTGTTGTTGCGCAACTCCCGCTGGGTGATTTCGGTGGCCATATTTCGACCGTAGCACAGCGTGCTACATAGCGGGCAGGGGTCAGTTACGGGGTCCATCGGGACTAAGCCTGACCGACGATCGGCGATCGCGTTCACGGCTGTCCACAGGGGCAGGCCGTCGGGAAGGGTGGCCCCCGCAGGCCACCGATTGGCACCTAAAACGCCCGCATCGCTGCCCGTGGCGGGAAGATATGGGGCACCACAATGACGTGAGAGGACTCCCGTGACCACTGCCATGCCTGAGACCACCCACGGTGACATCGACCTGAGCACGCGGGAGTTCTGGGCCAAACACCCGGACGAACGCGATGCCGCGTTCGCCGTCCTGCGCCGGGAGAACCCGGTGCCCTGGAGCCGGCCGGCCGAGTCCGACCTGCTGCCCCCGGAGCTCAACGTCCGCGGCTTCTGGTCGCTGACCACCCAGGAGGACATTCGCTACGCCAGCCGGCACCCGGAGATCTTCTCCTCCGCCGAGGGCATCACCATGGAAGACTTCCCGCCGGATGCGCGGGAGATGGCACAGTCCTTCATCGCAATGGACGCCCCGCGGCACGCTCAGTTGCGCGGCATCACCCTGGACGCCTTCAAGCCCAAGAACATGCGACGGCTCGAAAGTTGGATTCAAGGACATGCCCGCGATCTGATCAGCGAGATCTCCCACCTCGGTGAGGGCGACTTCGTCGAGCTGGTGTCGGTCAAGCTCCCGGGGCGGATCTTCGGTAGCTTCTTCGGCCTGCCCGAGGGGGAGATCCACGACAAGACCATCAACGCTGCGCAGCGACTGCTGGGATGGTCTGACCCGAAGGTGCGTGGCGAGCAGAGTGAGCTGGAACTGTTCATGGGCGGGGTGCTGGATCTGCACGCGGTCGCCACCGAACTGATTCCCGAGCGCCGCAAGAATCCGGGCGAGGACCTGCTGACCTGGATGGTGCAGGCGGAGTTCGACGGTAAGAAGATGACCGACGACGAACTTCGCGCCTTCTTCGTCCTGCTCGCCGTCGCCGCCAACGACACCACCCGGCATGCCTCGGCTCAGGCGATCTATGCCTTCTCCAGGTTCCCCGATCAAAGGGCACTGCTCATCGACGACGTTCCGGGGCGCATCGACACCGCTGTTGAAGAGGTGCTGCGCTGGAGTTCGCCGCTGCTGCACATGCGTCGCACCGCAACTCAGGACGTCACCGTCAACGGCTCGCACATCAAAGCCGGCGACAAGGTGGTGCTCTGGTACATCTCCGGTAACCGGGACGAGGCGGTCTTCACCGATCCGTTCACCTTCGACATTCTGCGTAACCCCAACCCGCATGTGGCTTTCGGTGGCGGCGGACCGCACTTCTGTCTCGGCGCCGCGCTGGCGCGCACCATGCTGCGCTCGCTGCTGACCGAGGTCTACACCCGAATCCCGGATATCTCCGCGCCCGAGCCGGACTTCCAGATCGTCAACTTCATCAATGGCATCAACAGCCTGCCCGCGACGTGGACACCGGAGGAAGTCTGACCGTCCGCGCTCAGATGACGAAGTCCTCGCCGTGCCAGACGCCGGCTTCCGGCGGCCGGATCACCCGTGCCCCGTCTCCGTGGCCCGCGCCGCTCCAGCCTGGCCACCCGGGTGAGCAGTGACTGCAGGCTGACGCCGAGCGGGTCGGGAAGTTTGGACTGATACTGCCGCGCGGGCGAAGCCAGGCTCGACTCGCCGCGGTCGACGATCTGCCCGGGCACACCGACCACGACCGCCCCCGGCGGCACCGGCTTGATGACCACGGAGTTCGCGCCGATCTGGCTGCCGCGCGCCGATGGTGATGGCGCCCAGCACTTTTGCGCCGGCCCCGATGGTGACGTCGTCCTCGACGGTGGGGTGACGCTTGACGCGGTCGAGGTTGGTGCCGCCGAGTGTGACGCCGTGATAGATGGTGACGTTGTCGCCGACCTCGGCGGTCTCGCCGATCACCACGCCGGTGGCGTGGTCGATGAACACCCCGCGAGCCGAGCACCGCGCCGGGATGGATCTCGACGCCGGTCCAGTTTGCGGATCATCTCGGCAAGGAAACGCGCCGGCAGTTTGGCGTTGCGGTGCCAGAGCCAGTGGGTGATCCGGTGTCCCCACACCGCGTGCAGGCCGGGATAGCAGAGGATCACCTCGGCGGTGGTGCGGGCGGCCGGGTCGCGTTCTTTGACCGCCGTGATGTCGCGGCGGATCGCCGACAGCACCGCTAGTCCGCCAGGTCGGCGAACAGAGCGGTGCTCAGATACCGCTCGCCGAAGCTGGGCAGGACCACGACGATGAGCTTGCCGGCGTTCTCCGGCCGCTTCGCGAGCTGCACCGCAGCCCAGGTCGCCGCTCCCGAGGAGATGCCCACCAGCAGGCCCTCCTCCCGCGCCAGCCGCCGGGCCATGTCGAAGGACTCGTCGTTGCCGACCCGGATGATCTCGTCGACCAGGTCGGTGTCGAGCACCGGCGGGACGAAACCCGCCCCGATGCCCTGAATGGGGTGTGGCCCCTTCTGACCGCCGGAGAGTACCGGGGAGGCGGCCGGTTCGACGGCGACGAACTGCGTCGAGGGCTTGCGCTCCTTGATGACTTCGGCGATGCCGGTGATGGTGCCGCCGGTGCCGACGCCGGCGACGAAGATGTCGATCTCGCCGTCGGTGTCGCGCCAGATCTCCTCGGCGGTGGTGGCGCGGTGCACGGCCGGGTTCGCCGGGTTCTCGAACTGCTGCGGGATGAAATAGCGCTGATCGGTCTTGGCCAGTTCCTCGGCCTTGGCGATGGCACCGGCCATGCCCTCCGGGTCCGGGAGTCAGGATCAGATCGGCGCCGATAGGCGCGCAGCAGCATCCGGCGTTCCAGGCTCATCGTCTCGGGCATGACGATGCGCGCACTTGTAGCCGCGGGCCGCGCACACCATGGCCAGGGCGATGCCGGTGTTGCCGCTGGTGGGTTCCAGGATGATGGTGTCGGTCGCTGATGAGGCCGGCCTGTTCGGCGGCGTCGATCATCGCGACCCCGATGCGGTCCTTGACGCTGCCGCCCGGGTTGAAGACTCGAGCTTGGCGACCACCTCGGCCCGGCGGCGCCGTCGGTGACCCGGCGGAGGCGCACCAGGGGAGTGCCGCCGGTCAGCTCGGTGATGTCGTTGGCGATCCTGCTCACACGTCCAGCCTAACGTGGGGCTTTGCCGGGGATGGGCGACCCGAGGCTCACGTCAGCCCCGCGCTCCCGGGGTGAAGCTCATGGGACTGCGGGTGACGTTGATCCGCGGGCCATCGGAGTTGTCCTCGTCACCGCCGCGTGCTGACGGCACCGGGGCAGGAGCCTCGGTCGGGGCATCTGCGATCTCCTCGGCCGACTCGGTGGCGCTGGCCTCCTCGGCCGACGTCTCCGGTGTCGTCTCCACCGCACTCGTCTCCGAGGCGCTCGCCGTGGGCGGAAGCACAACGGCGGTGGTGCGGATTGTGGGCTTCAACTTCGTCGGGGCGTCGGCGTCGCGGCTGTCGGTCAGCAACAGCACCGCCGCCACCGAGAGCGCGACTGAGGCCGCGGCGATCAGCCCGAGCAAGATCACCGGATTGCGGTGCAGGGGGCGGCGGACCGCCTGCTCATCCTCGGGCCACCGCACATAGGTGTCGGCGTAGGGGTCCTCGAACTGGTCGGCGTCAGGCTCCTGGGCCCAGTCCCATTCGGGCTCCGCATACGAGGCATCCTCGTGCGGGGCTTCCTCGTGGCGGGTCATGGCGGTTGATCGTAGTGACAAAGCGTCGCCGGCGACTAAGTGAAGCTGCATGTGCACTGGTGGGGCGGTCGTTGGTGGGGTAGTCGCGCCGGGAATCAACCCCACCTGATATGACAACCATGACAGGTATCCGACGCGGGGATGTACTTCAACGTCGAGACCAACCAGGTCCCGGTCCCGTTGGCCCGGGTCCGGTCGGCCCCGGTCCCGTCGGCCCCGGGCGGTAAGCACCGCGTCGCGTCCGCGGTGGCCTTCGGGTTACCGTTCTGCCCCATGACCGAGAATCAGATGCTGGTCCTCAACCGCAGCGACCTGGTGAACCTCAACCTGGGCTGGACCGAGATCGTCGACGTCCTCGAGGACGCCTTCCGGCAGAAGGCCCGCGGTCTGGTGCAGAACCCGCCGAAGCCGAAGGTCACCTCACGCGAGGACGCGTTCATCCACGCCATGCCCGCTTACCTCGGCGGTTCTGACCGCATCGGCCTGAAGTGGGTGGCCGGCTACGAGCAGAACAACTCCAAGGGACTGCCCTACATCTACGGCGTGATGATCATGAACGACCCCGACACCGGCCGCCCGATCGCCATGCTCGACGGCGGGTGGATCACCGAGATGCGCACCCCCGGTGTGTCCGGCGTGACCATGCGCCACGTGCCCGGCGATCCCAAGCACCTCGCCATCGTCGGCTGCGGACTGCAGGGACACCGCCATCTGGAGGTCGCACTGGAGGTGCATCCCGGACTGACGCATGTGACGGCGTACGACCGCAATGGCGGACGGGCCCAGGAGATGCTGGATCTGGCCGGGAGCCGGGTGACCCGTGTTGCCACGTCGCCCACCGACGCCGTCGCAGGTGCGGACCTGGTGATCACCACGATCACCGTGCCGCTGGATCCGAAACTGGACTGCGCCAACACCGACCCCAATGCGCTGCTGCTGCCGGTCGACTATGACGATGCGATGGCGCAGAAGGCCTTCGACGATGCCGTCGTCTACTGCGTCGACGACCTCGGTCAGTACAACTCAGTGGCCGACATCGTGTACTTCTTCGGTCTGCCGAAACCGAAGACGCACCTGGCCGCCGTCGTCTCCGGCGAGTACGACGTGCCCGTCCACCGGCCGGCGGATGTTCCTCAATATGGGTATAGCCATGGACGACGTGGCACTGAGTGCGCTGGTGCTTGATCGCGCCAACGCGGCCGGGGCCGGCCGCTACATCGAGTTTCCCTGAGGTAGAACGATGCGAGCACTGCGCACACTGATCATCGGCGTTGCGGCCGCCGGTGCCGTCATGGGCGCGGGTACCGCCAATGCCGATGTGCAGGCGCTCAGTCCGTATGACGTCGCGAACCCGGCAGTCGGCTATCTCGATCCCGCCTTGCTGCGCGCCGTCCAGCAGGCGGCGGATGCCGCCGCAGCCGACGGCGTCACGATGACCATCACCTCCGGCTGGCGTTCGCCGGAATTCCAGCAGCAGCTGCTCGACGACGCGGTGGCGACCTACGGCAGCGTGGCCGCCGCCCGCCAGTACGTGCAGACACCGCAATCCTCGCGCCACGTCACCGGCCAGGCCGTCGACATCGGCGGCTACGGGGCCGATGACTGGCTGATCGCCCACGGTGCGCGGTTCGGGCTGTGCCGCATCTACGCCAACGAACTGTGGCATTTCGAACTCGCCGCCGACGCCGCCGGCGTCTGCCCGCCGCTGCGCCCCGACGCCAGCTTCTAGCCCACCCGCTGGCGCCCAGATCGACACCAGGGCTGCGATCCGGGGCGTGATCGCGACCCTGGTGTGGATCTCGCGGGGGGTGGCGCGGACGTAGGGTGAGCTCCATGGCCCGCCCGGAGTCCGTCGACTTCCACTTCGACGTCATGTGCCCGTACGCCTATCAGACCTCGCGGTGGATCCGCGAGGTCCGCGAGCTCACCGGCCTGGTGATGAACTGGCGGTTCTTCAGCCTCGAGGAGATCAACCGCGTCGAGGGCAAGAAGCACCCGTGGGAGCGGGAGTGGTCCTACGGCTGGTCGATGATGCGGATCGGTGCGCTGCTGCGCCGGGAGTCGATGGACGCCGTCGACGCCTGGTACGAGCGGGCCGCCCGGGCCCTGCACGTCGAAGGCCACAAGCCGCACGAGCCGGCCGTCGCCCGCCACCTGCTCACCGAACTCGGGTTCGACCCCGGACTCGTCGACGCCGCCATCGCCGACGACACCACCAACGACGAGGTGCTGGCCGACCATCGCCGGGTGGTCGACGCGGCCGGGTACGGCGTGCCGACGCTGTTCTTCCCCGACGGCCAGTGCCTGTTCGGACCCGTGCTGGTCGACCCGCCCACCGGTGAGGCCGCGGTGCGGCTCTGGGATGCGGTCGTCGCGTGGACGGAGTTCCCGCACCTGTACGAGATTCAGCGGCCCAAGACCCGCCACGACGAGGAACTCATCACCGAGACCTTCCGGCCCTACCTGGAGGCGCGGGACTGGGTCTCGATCAACCGCGGTGAGGTCATCTCGTTCAAGCGGGATTAACGCGTCTGCAGTTGCCGCGCGACCTCGCCGTACCGCTCGATCCGCTCGGGATCGGCCAGCGCGTTGTAGAGCACGAGCCGGGTGGCGATGCGCGTCGTACTTCTCCCGCAGGGCCGCGGCCAGCCCATCCCACGTCGACTCGGTGGCGAAGACGGCGATGTGCTCGTCGGTGATCTGCGCGGCCATCCCGGCGACGTCGCCGGCCTTCTGCTTCTCCCGGATCCGCGCGGTGGTGCCGTCGAACCCGGCCTCGTCCCAGATGAACGCGTAGTTGGGCGTGCTGCCGTAGAAGCTCATGCTGCGCCCGGACCAGTTCGCGCTCCCGGTCGCGTTCGGCGTCGGTGTCTCCGACGATCGGTCAACACCGGGACGATGACCTCGACGTCGGCGGGGGAGCGTCCCGCTTTCGCCGCCCCGGCGGCGATGTTGGGCACGACATGGCGGCGTAGGTATCCCGGTTCGCCGATCGGATGGACGTGCACCCCGTCGGCCACCTCGCCGGCCATCCGGAGCATCCAGGGATTGACCGCGGCGATATCGACTTTCGGGTCCGGTTCGGCGATGTGGCCGGGGCTCCACTGCGGGGTGATGAAGTCCAGATCGTAGAACTCGCCGTGGTGGTCGAGTGTGCCCGGTGCGAAACGCGGTGAAGCACGCCTTGACGGCCAGCACATAGTCCCGCAGCCGCGGTCCGGGTCGTTCGAACGGCATTCCGTAGCGGCGCACGACGTGGGTGCGGACCTGGGTGCCCAGTCCGAACCGGAACCTCCCGCCGGACGCCTCCTGCAACTCCCAGGCGGTGGCGGCGGTGACGAAGGGGCTGCGGGGAAACGCCACCGCCACCCCGGTGGACAACTCCAGGCCGGGTGCGGCCTGCGAGGCCACCGCGGCGTTGAGGAAGGCGGTGCGGCCGGTCTCGGTGAACAGCAGACCGGAGAACCCGGCCGCCTGCACGCGGGCGGCGACCGCACCGATCCGGCCCAGCGGTTGCGGCATGGTCATGGCGTCGACGTGCACGCGGGCCAAGATACGCCCGCACTGATTCGTCCGACACCGGGGCTGCAGTTCTGGCAAACTCTGGCGCGCTAGCCACGGAGCTACCACAACGAATGAGGCCCGATGTGAGCACGACGACCGAACGACTGCCGCTGCTGAGTCGGCGTGACCGCATCATGTTCACGATCACGGCGATCGCCGCGGTCGCCGCCGGGGTGCTGCACTTCGCCCACGCCAACGCGGTGGTGGCGTTCGTCGTCGCCGCACTCGCGCTGGCCACGCTGGCATCGCTGGTCGGCCGGTCGGTGGAGGCGCTGGGGGACCGGCTCGGGCCCAAGGCCACCGGCATCCTGCAGACGGCGCTGGGCAACCTGCCCGAGTTGTTCGTCATCCTGTTCGCCCTCAAGGCCGGGCTGTACGGGGTGGTGAAGGCCACCATCGTCGGCTCGATCCTGGCGAACGTTCTGCTGGTTCTCGGATCTGGCCTTCGTGGTCGGCGGGCTCAAGCACGGCCGGCAGCGTTTCGCCGCCGACGACGGCCGCACCCTGGGCCTGATGTTCACCCTGGCGGTGTTCATCCTCGCGGTGCCCGTCGCTCACCTCGGCCATGCACACCCCGGCCGAATCACACGAGCGGACGGTGTCGGTCGTCGTCTCCGTCGTCATGCTGGTCGCTGTTCGCGCTGTCGCTGCCGGCGACGTTGGGCGGCAAGAAGTCCGATCATGGGGAGCACGCGGGACACTCCGGCGGAGGATCTCCCATTGCGGCGAGCCCGGATTCGGCCAAGGCCGCCAGCGAGGCCGCATCGCACGGCGAGTGGCCGATGGCGATGGCCATCGGCATGCTGGCGGTGGCCGGTATCGGGGCGGCCTTCGTCTCGGAGTGGTTCGTCGCCGCGCTGGAACCGGCCATGGAGGCGGCCGGCATCAACGAGGTGTTCGCCGGTCTGGTGATCGTGGCCATCGCCGGCAACGCCGTGGAGAACTTCGTCGGCATCCAACTGGCCGCCAAGAACCAGATGGACTACGCGGTGCAGGTGGTGCTGCAGTCGCCGGTGCAGATCGCGCTCACCATCGCACCGATCGTCTGCCTGTCCGCCGGCGTGGCTGGGCCAGCCCGGCTTCGATCTGGTGTTCTCGCCGCTGCTGCTGGCCGCGATGATGATGTCGGCACTCGTCGCGGTGCTGGTGACCTTCGACGGGGAGTCGAACTGGTTCGAGGGCGCGGTGCTGATCGCGCTCTACGTCGCGATCGCGACGGCGTTCTGGTGGGGCTGACGCCAGAAGGTAACGTCTAGTCCACGAACCCTGGGGGGGTAGGCGTGAGGCGAATGACGTTCCGGCGCATGACGGTCGCCGCGATACTGGTATGGGGCCTGTGGGTCCCCGCCCCGGTGTCGGCCGACCCGGGTACCGGGGACGTGATCGCAGCGCTGCAGAGTCTGCCGATCAAGGGCCGCGCCCCCAAGACCGGTTACGAGCGCAGTCTGTTCGGGGAGAGCTGGAGCGACGACGTCACCGTGGCCGATGGCCGCAACGGCTGCGACACCCGCAACGACATCCTGCGCCGCGACCTCACCGATGTGGTGTTCAAGCCGAACTCCAATGGATGCGCGGTGCTCAGCGGAATTCTCAACGACCCCTACACCGGAACCGTCGCCGAGTTCCGGCGCGGATACGACACCTCGTCGCAGGTGCAGATCGACCATGTCGTGGCCTTGTCCGATGCGTGGCAGAAGGGCGCCCAGCAGTGGGATGAATGGACTCGGCGCAACTTCGCCAACGATCCGCGCAATCTGCAGGCCACCCTCGGCTGGATCAACCAGCAGAAGGGTGACGGCGACGCCGCGACCTGGCTGCCGCCGAATGCGGCCTACCGCTGCACATTCGTCTCACGGATCGTGGAGGTGAAAGCCGCCTGGGGGCTGTGGGTCACCCAGGCCGAGCACGACGCCATCGCAGGCGTGCTGGCCGGCTGCGGTTAGAGCGAAGTCGACAGGCCCCTGAGGATGAGACTGAAGACGTCCTGCCGCTGAGCCAGGTCTCCGCTGCCGTTGTCGGAGACCAGCAGCAGGCTCTGGGAGCCGTCGGTGAGCCGCGGGCCCAGGGTCATTCCCTCGAAATTGCTGAAGCCGAACACCCCTTGCCACAGCAGGGTTTTGGTGACGGGTGTGAAGCCGCCACCGGCCAGGCTCGGCCACGTCGAGACATCGGTGGCACCGGTGAGGTCGAGCAGGTAGACCCGCGACCGGAAGTGCGGAATCCATCCGCCGAGTTCGCGTTCCAGTGCCAGCAGTGCGCCGCCGGGAAGCACCAGCAGATCCACCAGACCGCTGCGCTCCACGGTCACGAACGGCGACATCTGCGAGATCGGATCGGTGAGGTAACCGAATTGGCCGGCGGGGCTCAGGTCGGGTCCGGTGAACTGCTGGATGCGCACCCAACTGCCCGCCGAGGTGGTCGACAATGACCCGTCCGGCTTCAGGGCCTCCTCGTTGGCCGTCCACAGGGTGCCCGACCCGTAGGTGAGAGACTCCAAGCCCCGGTTGCTCTGCACGTTGGAGGGCCGATAGATGTCGGGGACGTCCACTCCGCCGACTTTCGCGCCGGTCGTGAGGCTGAATTCGCTGATGCGCGAGGCGGTTTCGTCGGAGACCCATGCTGTGCCCCGCTCCGGCCGCAACGCGATTCCCTCGGAGTCCGACCCGAGCTCAGGGGCGGCGATGCCCGCGGTGACCAGGCTGGAGCGGATCCGGCCGGTGCTGGTGTTGAGCGAGGTGTAGAGCTGCCAGATCATCTTGTCGCCGTTGTCGCCGACCGAGTAGTAGGCGGTGCCGCCGCTGTAGGCGATTCCACTGAGTTGGGCGGCGGTGGTGTTCGAGCTGCTGAGCGCAAAAGGACTCTGGCCCGATCGGGTGACGGTCAGCGACGGGGTGACCGCGCCGGTGGTGCGCGCGACGCGGTGGACCGCCGACCGCGCGGAGTCGGCGGCTCCCACCCGATCGGATGTGTCTGTGGTCGGGTCGGCCGAGGCCGGTGCCGCCGCGGCGATCGCGGCCCCGATGCCCAGTCCGACGGCAGCCGCGACCAGGCGGGCCCGCATCACACGACGATGGTCTGCAGCGCCGACAGGTCGGTCTCCATCAGCACGACGTTGTAGTTGCTCCAGATCGACATGTTCCAGTACAGCGTTGGACAGGTCCGGGTCGCCGGGCGCGTCGGTGAGCTGTCCGGTGCCCGACAGCGGGTGGATCATCGGCGCGTACAGCCCCGGGTAGGCAAGCGAGGTCGCGATGGTGACCGGGTCGGACCACTGCCCCTCGGGGGTGTCGGCGGTGCGCAGGACCACGTTGTTGAGGCCGTTGCCGTAGAGCATCACGTACTTGTCGAGGTATTCGTTGTACTGCACCGACATCTCGCTGACGTTGCCGCCGGTCTTGGCGCCGGTGAAGCCGGCGAACCAGCCGCCGAAGAAGTTCGGGTTGTTGGCCAGGTCGATGACGAAGCCGAACAGTCCCGCCGGAATTGGTGGAGTCACCGATGACCGGCGCGGCCACCGCCGGGCTGTCGAGCACCCAGGTGCTGCCGTCCCAGTACTCGTACTTCGAGAGGTCGGTGATGGTGCTCTCCGGAACTCGCGACAGGAAGGCCGAGCCGGCCCGGCCGGCCGGGGTGCCGAACGCGTAGAGGTAGCGGGTCCTCGCCGGGGCCGACCTTGCTCTCGGGCTCGCAGAACGTAGGCCATCTGCTGGAAGTTCTGATCGCCGGCGCGGTAGGGGGTCGAGGAGCGGAACCAGCCCGGCCGAGCGGACGGTCGAGGGCTGCAGCACCCATTTGTCGCGTCGACCGGGTCGTACTTGCGAGATCGCCGAGTAGTTGGTGGTCCACCGGCCGGGGGTGTCCCACGACTTCACCGAGAAGTAGTTGACGTAGTTCGTCGCCGTTGGCGTAGATCGCCGCCGACGGGATGTTGGTGACCTCGGAGCCGATGAAGAACACCTGATTGCGCGCGGCCGGAATGAATTGGAAGGCCGTGGCCGGTGTTGATCAGGCTCAGGCCGTCGTACAGCTCGGTGTCGTCGCTGAGCAGCAGGACGTTGGAGCGCCAGTCGCCGGTCATGTTCGGTGCCGCTGAAGGTGTCGCCGAACGCCAGCTGGGTCAGGCCGTTGTCGCCGTTGAACCACATGATGCCCAGGTCGGTGCCGTAGACGTTGGCCCATCGGGTGTTGTTGGTCTGCGACCAGTTGAAGCCGGGGAAGGCGGTGTTGCGCTGGCCGGTCACCCAGCCGAGTTGGGCGGACGGCAGGGTTGACGGCGTGGCTTTGACCGCCGCCGCCGTGACCACCGCGGCCGACGGGCTGACCGACGTGGCTGCCAGGCTGACGCCGCGACGCGGATCGCGGCGGGAGACCGCAGCCACCGCCCAGGCGGCCGGGGTGCTCACCGGCGCCGCGGGGTCGCTGCCGGAATCGGCGGCGGGCAGGGCGACTGATGCGATCTGTGCGGACGCGAATTGTGACGAGGCGGCCGACACCGTCGATGACGGCTTGACCGCGGCTGCCGCCGCGGAGCGAGGGGTGCGGATTGTGCTGCTCTTGGCGGTGCGGCTATCCCGAGTCGGCCCGGCGGACGCACCGGCCCCGGCGCGCTCTGAGGCGGTTGACCCGCCGTCATCTGCGCCCTCCGCCGAGGCGACGCCGGTTCCCAGCGCCATCGCTGCCCCGATGCCCAGCATGACTGCCAGACCGCCGATCCGGCCGATGTAGCACCCTGCACCGGTGGATGAACTCATGCACAAACTCCCGTTTCTGGCTAACCGCAGCTCACGCGGCTGGCAAACGACTGCGGGCCTCGGCCACGCATCTGCACAGCACTGTACTGACTCGGTTCAGCGATGTGCCAGCGCCACGGGGGGTTTGCGCAACTCCGCAATCAGAACGTCATCTGGGCATGCCGAGGGCACGCCGGGCGTCACTGTGCGGCGAGGAGTTCGGCCATCCGGCCGATGACGCCCTGCAGCGCCTTGAACGGCCGGATCATCACTTTCACCGAGGTGATGAGGCCCTCGTCGTTCCAGTGGATCATGTCGATGCCCTCCACCGAGAGGCCGTCGACCTCGGCGGCGAAATGCAGCACGGCCGAATTCGGCCCGATCCACTTCTCGACGTAGTGGAAATCGGTGCCGGAGAACATCTGCTCAGCGGCCCGCAGGTAGGCCGCGGTGGTCTCCCGGCCGTGCTGCGGGGCGAAGACCGCCGGCGAATAGAACACTGCGTCCGCGGCAAGCATCTCGTCGAGCTCGGCCATCTCCCCGCTCTCGATGACGCGCAGCCACCGGTCGATCACCGCAGCGCTCATGTCACCAGTTCCACACGGACATGTCACCGGCCGGGTAGTTGCCGCAGATGTCGGTGGTGTTGGCCGCCACGCCCTTGTTGTTGAAGAACAGCTTGGCGTGGTTGGGCCACCGGAAGGCCAGATTGTCGGCGTAGATGTTGGTGGCCAGCTCCTCCGACCAGGCCCGGCGCTCGGCCGGCGTTTTGGCGAAGAACCCGTTGATGTAGTCGCGGGCCTCCTGCTGCACTTCCGGCGACTTGTTGTTGTAGTCGATCATGTAGCGCTCGTAGTAGATCGGCTCCACATCGCGGGCGGCGGCCATGATCTGCTCGGCGGTGCAGGTGGTCTTGAGCATCCGGTTCGGGATGGGGTAGTCGTCGGTGGCATCGGCCGACGCGGCGACCGGGCACAGGGCGGCGGCAAGCGCCACTCCCAGTACAGCGGCGCCCGTGCGGGCCAGATGGTTTCCCATGCGAGTCATGATTGTCCTCCCGGTTGGGCACTCACAAGTTGAGGGTCAGTGGCAGTGGTCGTGCCGGTGGCTGGTGTCGGCCACGGAGCGGGCACCGGCCGCGGCCGGACCTGCTGCGGCCACCAGAACCAGCGGCCCATCATCGCGGCGATGGACGGTGTCATGAACGAACGCACCACCAGGGTGTCGAACAGCAGACCCAGCGCGATGGTGCTGCCGACCTGCCCCGCCACCCTCAGATCACTCACCAGCATCGAAGCCATGGTCGCGGCGAACACCAGGCCCGCCGATGTGACCACCGAACCGGTGCCCGCCATGGAACGGATGATGCCGGTGTTGACGCCGGCGCCGATCTCCTCCTTGAGACGGGAGACGAGCAGCAGGTTGTAGTCCGAACCCACCGCCAGCAGGATGATCACCGACATGGCGAGCACCATCCAGTGCAGTGGTATCCCGAGGATGTGCTGCCAGATGAGCACCGAGAGGCCGAACGAGGTGCCCAGTGACAGCGCGACGGTTCCCACGATCACCGCTGCGGCCACAATGCTTTTCGTCATGATCAGCATGATGATGAAGATCAGGCACAGCGATGCGAGTCCGGCGATCAGCAGGTCGTAGTTGGCTCCCTGCTGCATGTCCTTGTACGCCGATGCGGTGCCACCGAGGTAGACCTTGGACCCCTCCAACGGGGTGCCCTTGATGGACTCGAAGGCGGTGTTCTTGATCTTGTCGATGAGTGCGATGCCCGCCGGGCTGGCGGGGTCGCCCTCGTGAGCGATCATGAACCGCACCGACTTGCCGTCCGGTGAGATGAACATCTTCATCCCGCGCTTGAACTCTTCGTTGTTGAAGACCTCCGGCGGCAGATAGAAGGTGTCGTCGTTCTTCGCGGCGTCGAACGCCTGACCCATCGCGGTGGCGTTGTCCTGCATCTCCTGCATCTGATCCTGCATGCCGCCCATGGTGGATTGCATGGTCATCATCATGGTCCGCATGTTCTTCATGCTCTCGATCATCGGCGGCATGATCGTGAGCATCTGCGGCATGAGGGTGTCGAGCTTCTCCATGTCGACGGTGACCGCGTCCAGGTCGTCGGTCAGCGCATTGATGCCGTCAAGGCTGTCGAAGACCGACCGCATCGCGGCACAGACCGGGATGTCGAAACAGTGTGGCTCCCAGTAGAAGTAATTGCGGATCGGCCGGAAGAAGTCGTCGAAGTTGGCGATCTTGTCGCGCAGATCCTTGGTGGTGGCCACCATGTCTTTGGTCTTTGCCACCATGCTGCTTGTGACGCCGGTGAGTTCGGTCATCACCTCGAGTTGGCGCTCCATGCTCACCACGGTGGCCGCCATGTCGTCGCCCATCTTGAGCATGTCTTTCATGCGGTCCTGCATGTAGGACATGTTCAGCTGCTGGGTGGCACCGGACATGCTGATGATGAACGGGATCGAGGTGTGCTCGATCGGTGTTCCCTGCGGGCGGGTGATGGCCTGGACGCGGCCCACCCCGGGGATCCGGAAGATGTTCTTGGCAACCTTGTCGATCACCAGCATGTCGGCGGAGTTGCGCAGGTCCTGGTCGGTACTGATCATCAGCAGTTCCGGGTTCATCCGCGACTGCGGGAAGTGCCGGTCGGCCGCCGCGTAGCCCACATTGGACGGCAGATCCGGCGGCAGGTAGTCGCGGTCGTTATAGCTGTTGACGTACGTCGGAAGGGCCAGCAGGCCGACGAGTGCCAGCGCGGTGGATGCGATGAGGATCGGGCCGGGCCACCGGACGACGGCCGTGCCGATCTTGCGCCAGCCGGCGGTGCCCACGACGCGCTTGGGGTCGAGCAGGCCGAAGTGGCTGCCGATGGTGAGCAGAGCCGGCGCCATGGTGAGCGCGGCGAAGGTGGCCACCAGCATGCCGATCGCCAAGGGGATGCCCAGGGTCTGGAAGTAGGGCAGCCGGGTGAAGGACAGACAGAAGGTCGCCCCGGCGATGGTCAGCCCTGAGCCCGCGATGACGTGTGCGGTGCCGTGATACATGGTGTAGAACGCGGTCTCGCGGTCTTCGCCGGCCAGTCGGGCCTCGTGATAGCGGCCAAGGATGAAGATGGCGTAGTCGGTGGTGACGGCGATCGCCAGCGTGGTCAACAGGTTGACGGCGAACGTGGATAACCCGAAGAGGTTGTAGTCGCCCATCAAGGCCACCACGCCGCGGGCCGCGGCCACCTGCAGTCCGACCATCAGGAGCACCAGCACCACGGTGATCGGCGAGCGGTAGATGAACATCAGCATGAAGAGGATGACCACCAGGGTCACCGCGGTGATCTTGTGGACACCTTTGTCGCCGGCATGCTGCTGGTCGTACGCCATCGCGGCCGGGCCGGTGACGTAGACATTCAGCCCCTGTGGCGGTGCGGAATTGGCGACGATGTCGCGTACCGCCTGGATGGACTCGTTGGCCAGACTCTCGCCCTGATTACCGGCCAGGTAGATCTGAACGTAGGCAGCCTTGTTGTCCGCGCTCTGTGCCCCCGACGCGGTGAGCGGATCGCCCCAGAAGTCCTGAACGTTCTGAACGTGGACCTCATCGGCGCGAAGCGTCGCGATCAGGGTGTCGTAGTAGTCATGGGCCTCGTCGCCCAGCGGGGCGTCACCCTCGAGCAGGATCATCGCCGAGCTGTTGGAGTCGAACTCGTCGAAGGTCGTGCCGACCTGTTTCATCGCCTGCAATGACGGCGCGTCGTCGGGCGCCAGCGAGACCGAGTGCTCCTGGCCGACTATCTCGAGCTGGGGGATGGCGACGTTGAGGAAGGCGACCAGCGCCAGCCAGCCGATCAGGATCGGCACCGAGAACAGCCGGATGAACCGGGGGATCGCCGGATGCGCGCCGACATGGCGGTTGGACGCGGTGTTCTCGCCGACCGGAATGATCACAGGGCTGGGGGCGGACTTACGCTTCCACAGCTTGACCATTGCGTTCCTTGAGCTATCTCCGGCCCCGCGAACCGAACCCCGACCAAGAGATTAGCTTATGTAACTGATCGGCCTACAATCCGCGTATGACCATCACGATGCGGGTTGTGACCGCCGTCGCAACCGCTCTCGCGACCACTGGCGCCTCGATGATCCTGGCCGCGCCGGCCAGTGCCGACCCCGACATCGATTTCGCCAACCAACTGCACGGTTTCGGAATCTACGGCCAGCGTGACTACAACGCCTGGCTGGGCAAGATCACGTGTAAGCGGTTGGCTCGGGGCGTGGACACCGACGCCTACACGTCGGCGAACTTCATCGAGAAGAACCTGCCCCCGGACAGCACAACGGCTCAGGCGCTGCAATTCCTCGGGGCTGCGATCGGCATCTACTGCCCCGAGCAGTCCGGGGTTCTGCAGAGCGCAGCGCAGTAGCGGCGGCGTCGCCGGTGAGCGGAGACGTACGTCGCCGGTGAGCAGAGACGTACGTCGCCGGTGAGCAGAGACGTACGTCGCCGGTGAGCACAGTCGAACGCACCCTGGCCGAGGAGATCCCCGGTCCGCCGCGCGAGGTCCGGGCTTTCTACGTCGATCTGGGCAATATCGCTGAGATCCATCCACTGGTGGTGTCGGTCCGCACAGTCGAGCGGCAGAGCACCGCCGACGGCTATCGCCAGACCTATCGCATCAAAGACCTTGTGCCCCTGGGCTTTCTGCGGCTGCCGGTCACCTACACCGCCGAGTTAGACGTTCCCGGCGACGGGCCGGTGACCGCCCGGTCGCGGCAGTTCCCGCGGGTGCGGCTTGATTCGTCGGTCAGTTTCACCGCCGTCCCTGGCGGCACGTTGCTCACCGAACAGATCGTGATCCGCGCACCGTGGCCGCTGCTGTCGGTGACGGTGCGCCAGGCGGTGGCGGCGCACACCGAGATGCTCGCCGCGCTGCGCCGCCGGTTCGAGTCGCGCGGCTAGCCGGCGAGCTTGCCGTTGTCGATCGCGTAGACCGCCCCGTGCACGGCGGCGGCCTCATCGCTGGCCAGGAAAGCGATGACGTTGGCCACATCGGATGCCTCCATCAATCCCCGAGGCGCGGCGATCCGCATGATCAGCTTGAAGTCGGCCTCCTCCGGGGCGGAGAAGTCGGTGACCTGCGGGGTGAGCATCCCGCCCGGGCAGACCACGTTCACCCGCAGCCGTTCGCGGGTGTACTCGACCGCCAGCGCGCGGGTCAGACCGACCAGCCCGTGCTTGGCGGCGCAGTACCCGGCCGAGTAGACCTCTCCCTCCAGTCCGGCGACCGAGGCGACGTTGACGATGTTGCCGCCGGACTCCAGCAGATGCGGCAGTGCGGCGCGGCACAGGTAGAACGGCCCGCTGAGGTTGGCCGCCAGGTCATAGGCCCAGTCGTCGTCGGCGACGTCGGCGGTGTGGCGCATCTGATGGAATCCCGCGGCGTTGACCAGCACATCGATCCGGCCGAACCGGTCGACGCACTGCGCCACAGCATCCCGGCAGGCGGCCGCGCTGGTGATGTCCACCGACGCGTACGCACCGCCGGGGACGGACTCGAACACCTCGGCCATCCGCTCGGTGTTGCGAGCGATGCCGAACACCGTTGCCCCGCTGCGGGCGAACAGTTGGGCGACCGAAGCCCCGAGTCCCGACGACGCCCCGGTGACCAACGCCACTTTCCCGTTCAGCTGTGCCATCACTGGACCCTTTCATCCGCCGCCGGCAGTACCGGGCAGTTGTAGCACCCGGCCCTAAAACCGCAGGTCGCGATCAAAAAGGGCCAATGGCCTGAATCATTACAGTGAAGTGACCATGTGCCTCCAGATAGGCATCTGCGGCCGCTGTCGACTTGAATAGAGGGGCCGGGGGCGACGGCGCCCCCACCGGTGATCAAGGAGTGGTCCGTGCGAACGATCGACACCACGTCGACCAGCACCGCCACGACCGCTGATCCGGCCTCCTGCGCGGAATTCGATATCTGGCACGCCGGTGTGCGGCGAACCGCACTGGACCACGTCGCCGAGTTCATCGACACCCGTGCTCTCCCGCATCTGACCCGCACCGGCATCGACATCGCCCCGGACGTGCTCGTCGGACTCCTCGACGGCGGCAAGTGCCTGCGCTCGACGTTCATGTACCTGGGGTGGCTGTGCGGCGCCGATCCCGACGCCAATGCCAACGCCGGCGCCAACAGGGCCGCTCTGCGCGCCTGCGCCGGGTTGGATCTTCTGCACGCCTTCGCCCTGTTGCAGGACGACGTCATGGACGACTCCCCGCTGCGCCGCGGCCGGCCGGCCGCGCATGTCAGGTTCGCCCAGTGGCACCGCGACGGCGGGCTGTCCGGTTCACCGGAACGGTTCGGCGCATCGGTAGCTGTTCTGCTGTCCGATCTCTGCCTGGTGTGGGCCGAGCAGATGATGCGGGACAGCGGAGTGCCCGCCGCCGCGCTGGAGCGTGCCTGGCCGCACTACGACGCCATGCGGATCGAACTCGCCGTCGGTCAGATCGCCGACGTCGCCAACGATGCCGCCGCGTTGCCCACCCTGGAAGCGGTGCTCGACGTGGCCGCGCGCAAGTCCGGCAACTACACCGTGCGCCGGCCGCTGGAGATCGGTGCGGCGATGGCCGGACGCGGCGACCTGCTCGACGCGCTGGGCGGCTACGGCGGCCTGGTCGGCGAAGCGTTTCAGATGCGCGATGACATCCTCGGGGTGTTCGGCTCGCCCGAGGTCACCGGCAAGCCGGCCGGGGGAGACCTCGCGGAGCGCAAGGCCACCAGCGTGGTGGTGGCCGCGCACCGGATGGCGGATGAGTCGGTCCGCCGGGAATTCGCCGATCTGATGGCCGCCGACGAACTCGATGAGTCGGCCATCGCGCATTGGCGCGCCCTGATCGTGGCCACCGGCGCGCCGGCCTGGATCGAAGAGCTGATCACCGAGCGGGTGGCGGCGGCCCTGCACCACATCGACGACCACCGGATCGACGACGCGATGCGCTCCGCGCTGGCCACCATGGCTGCGCTGTGCACCAGCCGGATGACCTGAGGCAAGAGGAGACACATCATGCGCACAATCCCCGGGAACACCGACCACGTCGTCGTGGTGGGGGCCGGTCTGTCCGGTCTGTCCGCGGCGATGCAGCTTGCGGGGAAGGGCCGCTCGGTGACCGTCGTCGAGCGGTACACCTTCCCGGGCGGACGGGTGGGCCAGGCAGACATCCGCGGGTACCGCATCGACACCGGCGCGACCGTGCTGACGATGCCCGACATCATCGAGGAGGCCTTCGACGCCATCGGCGCCACGATGAGCGACTACCTCGAGCTGATGCCGTCCGAGCCGGCCTACCGGGCATCCTTCGCTGACGGCGCGACTCTCGACGTCTTCGCCGACGGCGACCGGATGGCCGCAGCCATCGAAGAGTTCGCCGGGCCGGATCAGGTCGCCGGGTACTGGCGGCTGCGCAGCTGGCTCACCGAGCTGTACAAGCTGGAGATCGACGGCTTCATCGGATCGAACTTCTCCTCACCGCTGTCGCTGCTCACCCCGCAACTGGCACGGCTGGCCGCCATCGGCGGCTTCCGCGGCTGGGAGAAAATGGTGAGCAAATTCATCACCGATAAGCGCCTGCAACGGATCTTCACCTTCCAAGCGCTCTACGCGGGCGTGCCGCCGCAGAAGGCGCTGGCCGCCTACGCGGTGATCGCCTACATGGACACCATCGCCGGGGTGTACTTCCCGCGCGGAGGAATGCGGGCCGTTCCGGAGGCGATGGCGAAGGCCGCCGCCGAGGCCGGTGTGCAGTTCCGGTATTCCTCCACCGTGACGAAGCTGGAGCGATCCGGCTCGCGGGTGACGGCGGTGTGCACCGACTCCGGTGACCGGATCGCCTGCGACGCGGTGGTCCTCACCACCGACCTACCGCTGACCTACCAGTTGCTGGGCCGCACACCGCGGCGATCGATCAAGTACCGGCCCTCGCCGTCGGCGGTCGTCATGCACGTGGGGGTGCCGGCGGTCAACGGCGCGCTGGAGCACCACAACATCAGCTTCGGCAAGAACTGGTCGAAGACTTTCGACGAGATCATCGACGACGGGGTGCTCATGAGTGACCCGTCGCTTCTGGTCACGATGCCGACGGCGACCGATCCCAGCCTGGCCCCGGCAGGACGTGACCTGCTCTTCGTCCTGGCGCCCTGCCCGAATCTCGATGTGGGCAAGATCAATTGGGCGGCCGAGGGCGATACCTACGCCCGCACGATGCTGGCGACGGCCGCGCAGCGCCTGATGCCCGGACTGGAGCGCGACGCCGACATCCTCGACGTCGTCACCCCGGCGGACTGGGCGCGCCAGGGCATGATGGCGGGTTCGCCGTTCGCGCTGGCGCACACCTTCTCCCAGACCGGACCGTTCCGGCCGGCCAACCTGGTGCGCGGCATCGACAACGCCGTGCTGGCCGGCGGCTCGACGGTCCCCGGGGTCGGCGTGCCCACGGCGCTGCTGTCCGGTCGGCTGGCCGCCGAGCGCATCACCGGCGGAGTCGACGATCCCTCGAACCGGCGGACCATCACCGGGGCGGCCAAGCAGGTGCGGGCGTGATCAACACCGAATTGAGCGCCGCCGGCATCGACGATGAAGGGCTGCGCGAGTCCTACCGGTACTGCCGCGAACTCAATGCCGAGCACGGGCGTACGTACTTCCTGGCCACCCGGCTGCTGGCACCCTCGCAGCGTCCGGCCGTGCACGCGCTCTACGGATTCGCCCGCTACGCCGACGACATCCTCGACGACCTGCAGTCGGACGCACCTGTCGCCGACCGCGAGGCGCGACTTGAGCGGTTGGCGGCGAAATTCTTCGACGGCTCCGACGACGGCAGCGAGCCGGTGCTGCCGGCGGTGCTGCACACCGCCCGCAAGTACCGCATCCCGCTGAACCTCTTCGACGACTTCCTGACGTCGATGCGGATGGACCTGACCGTCACCGACTACCCGGACCGTGCCGCGCTGGACCGCTATGTGCGCGGCTCCGCGGAGGTGATCGGCCTGCAGATGCTGCCTATCCTCGGCACCGTCGGACCGCTGGCCGACGCCGAGCCCTACGCCGAGGCGCTCGGACAGGCCTTCCAGCTGACCAACTTCCTGCGCGACATCGACGAGGACCTGGAGCGCAACCGGGTCTACCTGCCCGCCGACGAACTGGCCGCGTTCGGCGTGGACCGGCCGCTGCTGCAGTGGTGCCACGACAACAGCCGCACCGATCCGCGGGTCCGTGCGGCGCTGCAGGATCAGCACGCCACCACCCGCGCCATCTACCGCACCGCCTACAAGGGCATCGCCCTGCTGGCGCCCGAGTCACGGCCGTGCGTGACGGCCGCCTTCACGCTGTACTCCGAGATCCTCGACCGCATCGAGGCCATCGACTTCGCCGTCTTCAGCCAGCGGGCGTCGGTCGGCGTCGGCCGTCGGCTGCAGGTGTTCACCAGCGGGCTGATCCGGGCCAAGCGGGCCCGCCGGTCACGCCCCGGCCCGAGAGGTTCGATAACCCAGGGCGCTGCCTGATGGGCCTGATGGGACTCGACGACACCTGGCAGTACCTACTGATCCTCGCCGGGTGCGTGCTGATCACCGCGCCGCTGGAACTCCTCGGGGAAGGCGTCTACCGGCAGCCGGTTCGTCTGTTGCGCGCGATGACTCCCGGTGGTGACGATCTTCCTGCTCTGGGATGCCATCGCCATCTCGCTGGATGTGTGGAGTTACAACCCGCGCTACGTCAGCGGTATCGATGTGCCGTTCATGCCGTTGGAGGAACTGCTGTTCTTCATCGTGATCCCGGTGTGCGGCCTGCTGACCTACAACGCGGTGACCACCATCCTCGGGATGCTGTCCCGGTGGAGGGCGAAGGCGCCCGAATTGAGCGTGCGGTGATCGGCCTCGGCTACACGCTGCCCGCCATCATCTCGGTGATCGCGGTGTGTCTGCTTGAAGTGAAGGTGTTGCGCACAGGCCTGTTCCGGACCCTCGGGTACTGGTTATCGATGGCGATCGTGCTGGGATTCCAGATACTGGTCGACGGGTGGTTGACCAAGCTCTCCGCGCCGATCGTGCTCTACAACGAGAAACACACCTCCGGCGTGCGCTTCCCGTGGGACATCCCGGTGGAGGACTTTTTCTTCGGCTGGGCGCTGGTGACCGCCGTGCTGTTGTTGTGGGTCAAGCAGGGTCAGCGCACAGAGGAGAGTCAACGGTGAGTGTGGGCCATGACGGGCTGCCGAAGACCGAGGTGCCCGGCGCGTTCGATATCGGCGCGCGGGCCTATGACCGCCTGGTCGGTGCCAACCCCGGCTACCACGGCCATCTGCGGATCTCCGCGCGGCGGATGAGGATTGCCGACGGCGGTCGGGGCATGCGCCTGCTCGACGCCGGTTGCGGCACCGGTGCCTCGACCGCCGCACTGCTCGAGGCGGCCCCGCACGCGCAGATCGTGGCCGTCGACGCCTCGGCCGGCATGCTGGAGCAGGCTGCTGCCAAATCGTGGCCGGACTCGGTGCGGTTCGTGCACAGCCCGATCGAGAAGCTCGCCGACGCCGGGGTGGACGGCCCCTTCGACGGCATCCTGGCCGCGTATCTGTTGCGCAATCTCGCCGACCCCGATGCCCAGTTGCGCCGGTTCCGCGAACTGCTGCGACCCGGCGCGACGCTGGCGGTGCACGAGTATTCGGTCCGCGATTCCCGAGCGGCGCAGGCGATCTGGAATGCGGTCTGCTGGTCGATCATCATCCCGTCCGGGCGGGTGCAGACCGGCGACAGCACGCTCTACCGGCATCTGTGGCGCAGCGTGAACACCTTCGACGGCGCCGCTGACTTCCAGCGCCGCTTGGTCACAGCCGGCTTCACCGGGGTGCACAGCGAGACGATGCCCGGCTGGCAGCGAAACATCGTGCACACCTTCATGGGTAGTGCACCGAAGGAGGGGTCCCGATGAAAGATCCGCGCAGCGTCGCCCACCCGGCACCTGTCGGCCTGGCCAGTGCCAAGGGCCTGCCCACCGTCCCGCACGTGGTCGTCGTCGGTGCCGGCATCGCCGGGCTGGCCGCGGCCACCGGACTGATTGAGCGTGGTGTCACCGTCGAGGTGGTCGAACGCGAGCCGAACCTCGGCGGCCGGGTGGCGGGGTGGAACGAAACCCTCGACGACGGAACCGAGACCACGAACAACAGGGGTTTCCACGCCTTCTTCCGCCAGTACTACAACCTGCGCGCGATGCTGCGCCGCAGCGATCCGAGCCTGGCCCGGCTGCGGGCGGTGGAGGACTACCCACTGGTCGACGGCGACGGCCGTCGGGACACCTTCCGGGGGCTGCCCCAGACGCCGCCGTGGAACGCCCTGGTGTTCGCGATGCGCAGCCCGACCTTCCGTTTCCGCGACCTGGTGCGTATCGACGCCAAAGCCGCCGCCCCGCTGGCAACGGTGTCGGTGCCCGGCATCTACGACATCCTCGACGACACCGACGCCGACACCTTCCTGACCGACATCAACTTTCCCGTCGCCGCCCGCCATCTCGCCTTCGAGGTGTTCGCCCGCAGCTTCTTCGCCCGGCCTGACCGGCTCTCGGCCGCCGAGTTGGCGGCCATGTTCCACATCTACTTCCTGGGTTCCAACGAGGGACTGGTCTTCGATGTGGCCGACTCCAACTTCGACACCGCGCTGTGGAACCCGCTGAGCGAGTACCTGCGCACCGCGGGCGTGGTGTTCCACACCTCGACGTCGGTGGACTCGGTGACCAGCGGGGGGCCCAGGAGATTCCAGGTTCACACCGGCGCGGGCACCGTGATCGACGCCGACGCGGTGGTGCTGGCCACCGACGTCGGCGGTCTGCAGCGAATCGTCGCGGACTCGCCGGATCTCGGTGACGCGCATTGGCGCGGGCGGATCGCCGAGATGCAGGTGGCCCCGCCGTTCGTGGTGCAGCGGCTGTGGCTGGACACCCCGGTGGAGTCCGGGCGCCCCGATTTCCTCGGAACCGGTGGGCTCGAACCGGTGGACAACATCAGTGTCGTCAGCAACTACGAGCGCCAGGCCGCGCAGTGGGCACGCGATCACGGCGGTTCGGTGGTCGAGGTGCACTCCTATTCAGTGACCGACCCGCCGCCGTTCACCGGTCTGCGGGAGAAGATGCTGGCCCGCCTGCACCAGCTCTACCCTGAGACCGCACGCGCCGGGATCGTGGCGGAGCGGATTCTGTGCAAGCAGGACTGCCCGCTGTTCTCCCCGGGCTCTTTCGCGAACCGCCCCACCGTGGACACACCGATGCCCGGGCTGGTGCTCGCCGGCGACGGAATCCGGATCGACCTGCCGGTAGCCTTAATGGAACGCGCCGCCACCACCGGCTGGTCGGCGGCCAACCGGCTGCTGGCGGCGTGGGGAGTAAGCGGGCATACCTTGCACACCGTTCCCGTGCAGGGCCGCTCGCCGGTGCTGCGAAGGCTTGCGGAGAAGGGTGTGCGCGCGAGATGAGTCTGTGGTCTCTGTTGGCCGACCGCATGCCGAAAGACTCACCGCTGCAAATCCTTCCGAAGATGGACTGGGCCGCCCAGACCCCGACCTATCAGCAGGCTCAGCCCGCGATCATCGACGCCGCACTGCAGCGGGCCACCAAGCGGCCCAGTGGCAACTGGTATGTGTTCGCCGCGAGCACCGATGTGCGCGGTGACCGCCCGTTCGGGACCACGGTGGGCGATGTCGAGATCGTGGCGTGGCGCGATCAGCAGGGCACCCTGCACGTCGGCCCGGCAACCTGTCCGCATTTGGGCGCGGATCTGGCGACCGGCACCGTGGCGTGCGGTGGGTTGATCTGCCCCTGGCACGGCCTGCGACTGGAGGGTGGCCGCGAGTTCGGCTGGAAGCCCTACCCCGCCCACGACGACGGTGTGCTGGTGTGGGTGCGGCTGGACCGCCTCGGCGGTGAGGAACCCCTCGACGCCCCGGTGCTGCCCGCGCGACCGGCCGGCCCGCAACTGGCCGCGGTCGCCCGACTCGAGGGCGTGTGCGAGCCGAGCGACATCATCGCCAACCGGCTCGACCCGTGGCACGGCGCGTGGTTCCACCCGTATTCGTTCGCCCAACTGGAGGTGCTGCGCGCTCCACCCGTGGACGCCGACGACGACACCGACGTCTTCACCACCGCCGTGACGTTCCACTTCGGCCGCCTCGGCATGCCGGTGCTGGCCGAGTTCACCGTCCCCGAGCCGCGCACGATCGTGATGCACATCCTCGAAGGAGATGCAGCGGGCAGTGTGGTCGAAACGCATGCCACACCCATCGGAACCGGCTCCGACGGTCGGCCTCGCACCGCGGTCATCGAGGCCGTCATCGCGTCATCCGAGCGCGCCGGATTCCAGCAATCGCTGCGCTTCGCGCCGCTGCTGCGGCCGTTGATGAAGCTTGGCGCCGCGCGACTGTGGCGCGACGATCTCATCTATGCGGAGCGCCGGTATGCGCTGCGCGCCAAGGAGGCTCACTGATATGACAGCTGATCGGCCCAAGCGCGTCGTCGTCTACGGAACCGGTTTCGTCGGCCGGATGGTGATCCCTGAGATCCTCAAACATCCCGGCTTCGAACTCGTCGGCGTGGGGGTGAGCAACCCCGACAAGGTCGGCAAGGACGTCGGCGAGATCTGCGGGCTGCCCGAGGCTGTCGGCATCGCCGCGACCGACGACGTCGACGCGCTGATCGCACTCAAGCCCGATGCGCTGGTGCATTACGGTCCGACCGCCGCCCAAGCCGACGCCAACATCGACTTGATGGGCCGTTTCCTGCGGGCCGGCATCGACGTGTGCTCCACGGCCATGACGCCGTGGGTGTGGCCCAAGATGCACCTGAACCCGCCGAACTGGATCGAGCCGATCACGGCGGCGTGCGAGGCGGGCGGGGCGTCGTGTTTCACCACCGGTATCGACCCGGGATTCGCCAACGACCTGTTCCCGATGACGCTGATGGGCCTGTGCTCGGAGGTCCGGCAGGTGCGTGCCTCGGAGCTGCTCGACTACACCAACTACGAGGGCGACTACGAGTTCGAGATGGGTATCGGCCGCGAGCCCGAGTACAAGCCACTGCTGCAGAACCGCGACATTCTCGTATTCGCCTGGGGCGCCACCGTGCCGATGATCGCCTACGCCGCCGGGATCGAACTCGACGAGATCACCACCACGTGGGACAAGTGGGTGACACCCACCCCGCGCACGACGGTCAAGGGTGTGATCGAGGCGGGCCGGGTGGCCGCGGTGCGGTTCACCATCAACGGTGTCTACAAGGGTGAGACCCGCATCCAGCTCGAGCACGTCAACCGGATCGGCCACGATGCCGCACCGGACTGGCCCTCGGGCGACAAGGACGACGTCTATCGGGTCGACGTCGAGGGGACGCCGAGCATCTTCCAGGAGACCGCGTTCCGGTTCACCGATGGCTCGGGCCGCGACCCGGCCACCGCCGGGTGCCTGGCCACTGGGCTGCGGGCGCTCAACGCCGTACCGGCGGTCAACGACTTGCCGCCGGGCTGGGTGACCCCGCTTGATCTTCCGCTGATCGCCGGCCGGGGCACTATCCGCTGAGCCGGCGGCTCTTGACCGCGACCAGGGTCGCCAGCGGTATGGACATCGGCTGCGGTTGCGCGGCGATGCGCGCCGCGACCTCAGCCTGCAGCCGGCTGATGATGTCGCCGGCGCGGGTGTCGGTGGTTCCGCCGTCCAGGGCGGCGGTCAACGTCGGAAAGACCGCGGCGCGAGCGAATCCGGCCCACCGGGCGCCCAAGCCGACGGCGTCGCCGTCAGTCTGATAACGCTCCCAGAACCGGTCCTCGGCCTCGAACAGATCTCAGATGTTCGACCGACAGTCCCTCGAACCGGCCCGATGGGGCGAACGGAGCCAGCAGTTCCTTCTCGGTCCGCCCGACCGTGGGGATCGCCATCCGCGCCAATTCCTGGTCGCTGAGCATCCCCTCGGCGGCCAACTGCCGCACCGAGTCCCACAAGGCCTCCATGACGCCGCCGAAGCCGGCCCGCCCGGTGCCGTCGAGTCCCAGGGTCAGGATCACCAGACGCCCGCCGGGTGCGAGTTCGCGGCCGCGGAACGCCAGGAAGTCGTGCCAGTCATCGGCGGCCTGGCGGGCGTAGGCGCGGCGGGCGGTCTCGTCGGCGCTGTGCGCAATGTGGATGTGGTCACCGATGGGGGCGGGCACCCGGCTCAGCCAGTGCGTCGCCCACGAACTCCAGCCCAGCGCGATGCTGTCCGACGGCAGGATCTGCTGGTAGAAGGAGCGTCCCACCGCGGAGACGAAGGTGGCCGAATCCTTGGCGAGGTAGCTGTCCGGATCCTGCGTCAGGGTGGTGAACAGGGCGGTGAAGTCGTTTCCCGGCAGGTCGGTGTGTGCCACCAGGATGGCGTGATCCGCCCTGGTGCGACGGCGCAGGACGGCGATCGCCGCGCCGATCGGCAGCAGCGAGTTGTAGCCGGTGGCCGCGCCGTAGTCGGCGATCGCCAGCGGCTGCGGCGGCCGGGGGATCGAGACGGCTCCGGCAGCCTGCTCGAAAAGGGTTATACCGGTGGATAATCCGGACGCCTGCAGGCGAGAGGACGCCGTGTAAGTGGCGCTGTCCATCGGCTGGGGACGCACCACAATGCTGGACTCGCGCATGCTCTGCTCAGTTCCTTCTGCGGTGCACCAGCAGACCGACGATCACCCCGACCACCAGCATGGCGCTGAGCAGCAGCCACATCGGCGACTCGACGGTGATCCACAGCAGGCGCACCGCCTGGCGGTCGCGGTTCTGGCCGATGAACACCGCGGCCAACCCCACCAGGGCGATGGCCGCCCAATTGCGCAGCGCGAAACTGCTCAGCGCGCCGCCGGGGCGGCGACCGGACTTGTCAGCGGACATGTGGCCTCCTGTGTCAGAGGCGACCGTAGTCGCTGCGCGCCGTGATGCAACTTCGCCAGACCGTGCCAGACTTCTGGCTATGGGTGGCCGCACTGCCTCGCGAGTGGTGACGATCCTGGTCGGAGTGCTGGCGGTGTTCTCCGTCGGCGGACTGATCACCACCGCAGTGATCGGTGTGGCCGGGGACAAGTACGGCGAGTACGGGGAGGTGGCGATCCCCGGATCGGACGCCATCACGCTGCCGGCAGGCGAGGTGATCGTCAGCTTCCACATCCGCGGATACGGCGGGCGCGGCCTGACGGTGCCGCCGCTGACCCTGGGTATCGTCCCGCCGGCCGGAGTCAGCGACCCCATGGTGACCGAGGACCTCGGCGCGACGGTATCGGTCAACGACGACGCACGCAGGCGGGTGTGGGTGATGCAGGTGCCCACGGCCGGTGTGTATCAGGTCACGGCGAGTGGACCGGTGAACGGTTACGTCGATCCGCGGCTCGCCTTCGGCAGGACTGCGGCGATAGACGGCGCACTGTGGGTATTCGTCGCCCTGTCCATTGTCAGCGTCGACCTCGTGATCGCGGTGTGGTGGTTCCGCCGGCGCCGCGCGGCCTCGCAGTCATCACCACCGACCGATCCATACACGCTCACCGATGATGGGGTGCGGCGCGAGCAGCTGAAGACCATTGCGGCCCTTCGGGATTCCGGTGCGATGACCGAAGATGAGTACGAGGCGGAGAAACGCCGGATCGCGGACGGCCGGTAGCGGTCTAGACTCGTATCCGTGAAGGCTGTCAGCTGCTCGCATGGAACGCTCTCGGTGGTCGATCTGCCCGACCCGCGTCCGGCCCCCGGCCAACTCGTCCTCGACGTCCGCGCCTGCGGCATCTGCGGGTCGGACCTGCACGCCAAGGATCACGCCGACCAACTCACCGACGTGATGTCGACGTTGGGTTACCCAGACTTCATGCGCACCGAGACGGCGACGGTGATGGGCCACGAGTTCTCCGGGGTGATCACCGAGCGCGGGCCAAAGACACCGAAGAAGCTCAAAGAGGGTATGACCGTCGTGTCGTTCCCGCTGGTGCGCACCCACGGTGCGGTGCAGTTGACCGGGCTGTCCCCGCTGGCACCCGGCGGCTACGCCGAGCGGGTGCTGGTGGAGGCGTCGCTGACCTTCCCGGTGCCCAACGGCCTGTCGGCCGAACTGGCCGCGCTGACCGAGCCCATGGCGGTGGCACTTGCACGCGGTGCGGCGCGCCGAGGTGAAGAAAAGCGACACGGCCGTCGTGCTGGGCTGCGGGCCGGTCGGTCTGGGCGTGATCTGTCAGCTCAAGGCGGCCGGGGTGAGCACCATCATCGCCAGCGACTACTCGCCGTCGAGGCGTGATCTTGCCGTGCGATGCGGCGCCGATGTCGTCGTCGACCCGGCGGCGGATTCGCCGTACGAGCGGATCACCGCCAAGGGGGTCATCACCAAGGTGCCCGCGCTCTACGACCTGGCTTTGTCGTCGATGACCAGGCTGCGCAAGCTACCCGGCTGGTCGCACGTGTACCGGGCCGCCGACGCCGCCGGTGCGGCTGGCCCGAAGCGGCCGGTGATCTTCGAGTGCGTCGGGGTACCCGGAATGATCGATCGCGTGATTGCCGACGCCCCGCTGAACTCGCGGGTGATCGTGGTGGGTGTCTGCATGGGCACCGACCAGTTCCGGCCAACCATGGCGCTCGGCAAGGAACTCGACATGCGCTTCGTGTTCGGGTACACCCCGCTGGATTTCTTCGACAGCCTGCACATGCTCGCCGACGGGAAGATCAATGCGGCGCCGTTGATCACCGGCACGGTCGGCCTGGCGGGGGTGGCCGGTGCGTTCGCCGCACTGGGGGATCCGGAGAAGCACGCCAAGGTGCTCGTTGATCCGCGCAGCACAGCCGTACTCGATTAACTTCCTCTAGCGACCCACTCGTCGTAGTTCACTAGTTCGTCGCCGATCCGTGTGGTGTCGCCGTGGCCGGTGTAGACGACCGTGTCCGCCGGCAGCGCCCCGAGTTTGTCCTTGATCGAACCGAGGATGGTCGGAAAGTCCGAGAACGACCGGCCGGTCGCCCCGGGTCCGCCCTGAAACAGGGTGTCCCCGGAGAACACCGCTTGGAGTTCGGGGGCGTACAAGCACGTCGACCCGGGGGAGTGGCCGGGAGTGGCGATCGCGCGCAACTCGATACCGCCCGCGGTGAGAATCTGGCCGTCCTGTAATTCGCGGAATGGCTTGTCTGCGTGCGTCATTTCCCACAGCATGGTGTCGGCCGGGTTCAACAGCACCGGGGCATCGAGATCGGCGGACAGTTGCGGAGCGACGGTGATGTGGTCGTTGTGTCCGTGGGTGCACACCACCGCGACCACGTGACGCCCGGCGACCGCGTCCTCGATCGCCTTCGCGTCGTGGGCGGCGTCGATCACGATCACGTCTTTGTCGTCGCCGACGATCCACACATTGTTGTCGACATCCCAACTGCCGCCGTCGAGTTCGAAGCTGCCGTGGGTCACCACCCGCTGAATGCCGCTGCCGGTCACAGTTCCACCACCGAGCGCAGCACTTCGCCGGCGTGCATCTTGTGGAATGCGTCCTCGACCTGATCGAGTCCGATGCGCTCGGAGACGAACCTCTCCAGCGGAAGCCGACCCTGGCGGTAGAGCGAGATCAGGGTGGGGAAGTCGCGCTCGGGTAGGCAGTCGCCGTACCAGGACGACTTCAGCGAACCGCCGCGGGCGAAGAAGTCCACCAGCGGCATCTCCAGCCGCATATCGGGGGTCGGAACACCCACCAGCACAACGGTTCCCGCAAGGTCGCGGGCGTAGAAGGCCTGCTTCCAGGTCTCCGGCCGACCGACGGCGTCGATCACCACGTCGGCCCCGAACCCGTCGGTCAGATCCTGGATCGTCGTGACGACGTCCAAATCGGTGGCGTTGATGGTGTGGGTGGCGCCGAAGTCCCGGGCCCACTTCAGTTTGGTGTTGTCGGTGTCGACCGCGATGATCTGCCGTGCCCCGACGAGTGCGGCGCCGGCGATGGCGGCATCACCCACACCGCCGCAGCCGATCACCGCGACGGTGTCATCACGGCTGACCGCGCCGGTGTTGATCGCCGCGCCGATGCCGGCCATCACCCCGCAGCCCAGCAGTCCGGCCACGCCTGCGTCGGCCTGCGGATCGACTTTGGTGCACTGGCCCTCATGCACCAGCGTCTTGTCGGCGAAGGCCCCGATGCCCAGCGCGGGCGTCAACTCGGTGCCGTCGGTGAGCGTCATCTTCTGCTCGGCGTTGAAGGTGGAGAAGCAGTACCAGGGCCGGCCGCGCTTACAGGCCCGGCACTGCCCGCACACCGCGCGCCAGTTGAGAATGACGAAATCACCGGGTTCGACGTGCGTGACGCCCTCGCCGATGGTCTCGACGACGCCGGCCGCCTCATGCCCGAGCAGGAATGGGAATTCGTCGTTGATGCCGCCCTCGCGGTAGGTGAGGTCGGTGTGGCAGACACCGCAGGCCGTGACGGCCACGACGACTTCGCCCGGACCGGGGTCGGGGATCACTATGTCGACCAGTTCGACCGGTTGGCCCTTGCTGCGTGCGATCACTCCGCGCACCGTCTGACTCATGGCTGCAGACCTTAGTCGCGATACGGTGTCCTCGATGTCCAGCCCAGCCGTGTCAGCCCTCGACCTGATCGGCGACTGGCCGGTCGGCTCCGCCGCCGCCGCGGTGGTCGGCCCGTCCGGCGTTCTGGCCTCCTACGGCGACACCGCGCGCGCCTTCGCGCTGGCGTCGGTGACCAAACCCCTGGTGGCGCGGGCGGTCCAGGTGGCGGTGGAGGAGGGGGTCGTCGACCTCGACACCCCGGCCGGGCCGCCGGGTGCGACGGTGCGCCACCTGTTGGCACACGCGTCGGGCCTCGCCATGCACTCGGCCGACGTGCAGGCCCGGCCCGGCACGAGGCGGGTGTACTCCAATTACGGCTTTGCGGTACTGGCCGAGACCGTGCAGCAGCAGTCCGGGATCGAGTTCGGCCGATACCTGGCCGAGGCGGTGTTCGAGCCGCTGGGCATGGTGGGCTCCCGCCTCGACGGCGGCGCGGCGGCCGCCGGTTTCGGCGCGGTGTCGAGCGTGGCCGATCTGGCGGCGTTCGCCGGGGACCTGTTGCGGCCGCGGACCGTCTCGGCGCAGTTGCACGCCGAGGCGATCAGCGTGCAGTTCCCCGGGCTGACCGGGGTGCTTCCGGGTTTCGGGGTGCAGCGGCCCAACGATTGGGGCCTGGGCTTTGAGATCCGCGACGGAAAGTCGCCGCATTGGACGGGTGCGGCCAACTCGCCGTCCACCTTCGGCCATTTCGGCCAGACCGGCACGTTCATCTGGGTGGATCCGGTGGCTGACCTGGGTCTTGTGGTGCTCACCGACCGGGATTTCGACGAGTGGGCCAAGCCGCTGTGGCCCGCACTGTCGGATGAAGTCGTGAAACAGTTCACTCAGCACTAGCGCAACAGCCGTATCAGAGGGCACAATAGGCACGTACGACACAACTGCATCTTCGGAAACACCAGGTCGTTGGGGAAGACGTCCCTAGTGCAACCGAAGGAGCAGAGATGCGTGCGTCGAACCAGTTCGCCGACGCGACGACAGGTGTGGTGTATGTCCACGCCTCGCCCGCGGCGGTATGCCCGCATGTCGAGTGGGCTTTGTCGTCGACCCTCGGTGCAGGGGCGAATTTGAAGTGGACTCCGCAGCCGGCCATGCCGGGGCAGTTACGCGCGGTCACCAACTGGGTGGGCCCGGTGGGTACCGGTGCACGGCTGGCCAATGCGCTGCGGTCATGGACGGTGCTGCGATTCGAGGTGACCGAGGATCCCAGCCCCGGCGTTGACGGGCAGCGGTTCTGCCACACCCCGCAGCTGGGCTTGTGGAGCGGGGCGATGAGCGCCAACGGCGACATCATGGTCGGCGAGATGCGACTGCGGACACTCATGTCGGCCGGTGCTGACACGCTGGCGGCCGAACTCGACACCGTGCTTGGCACGGCGTGGGACGAGGCGCTGGAGGCCTACCGTGACGGCGGCGACGCCGGCGAGGTCAGCTGGCTGAGCCGCGGCGTGGGCTAGTAGCCCACGACTCAGAACGGCGGAGGTCGGTTGCGTTCGGCGACGTGAGCGTCGTTCAACGCCCGTTCGCAGCTGATTCGGCGGGCGCGATCAGCGGCGCGGGTTCGTCGTCGGGTCGGCATCATCAGGCCGCGGTTGACGCCCTGGCGGTGCCATCTGCCGGAGCCGCGGCAGGCCCATTGTGGGTGTTCCACCGCGGGAACAACAGCCGGCTGCCGGGGTAGGTGGTGTAGGTGCTGGCCGGTAGGTGACGTCCACACGATGGTTCCGTCTGCGGACTGCTCATCGCGCCAACCACCGTCACCGCCCCAGAAAGTTTTGAGCAAGTGATGTTTACGGCATAGCGCAGCGAAGACTTGGACGGATGTGTCGAGCCCGAAGGGCCACGGTACTGGCGTGGTCGAGGTCGCAGTGCCTCAGCGGGCTGTCGCAGTTGGGGAAAGCGACAGGTCAGATCCCGCATGCGAACGAACTCGTCGAGCGCGGTCGAGGGCCGGTACTGCGGCTCGGCGCCGTCCTTCGAGGGCCTGCGCACCTGCCGGACTTTGCGCCGTATGCCGATCAATTCGGCCAGCAGCGGAGTGGGGACGACGGCCACCGCCGACGATGACCGCCGAACCCGACGTCGCCGGACGGTTGGCGCCGCCGATCCGGTGTCGGCGAGCACGTGGATGACGACGCTGCCGGCCCGGGCGATCCGGTCCGGCGGACGGGCACTCGGGATTGCTGCACTGGCAGGCTAGTTGCTGACCGCCGGCTGCAAGTGTTCCCAACGCGTCGGCACGGCGCTGGCCGATGGTTGCGAGGATCGTCCTCGCAGACCTCATGCGCCATCTCGGTGAGCCTGCGCTCGAGGATGGCGGCGTCGGTGGCGTACAGCCGCCCCCAGAGCGAGGCGGTTCCGGTCTCGTGGGTTTGCGCCGCCGATCGTTACATCCCGGCTGCGGGCACTGACACTGGCTGCGACGCAACGGCGCCGGGATCGTGCCGATCGACCCAGACGTCGATGGCCTGATCGAGCTTGTACTGCGAGAGTGCGTCCCAGCGGCCGGCGTTATCGGCGACGGCGGCGTCGATCAGTGGCCAGCGCCTCGGCGTCCTGCACCAGGTCGGTACGCCAGGCGATCGCCGAGACGACCACGGGCGCTCAGCCTGCCCGCGAGGAACAACACGGCGGTCCGCGGGTAACCGCTGGCGCAAGCTCATCCCGAGATACATCTGCCCCGAGGCCCGGCCGTGGCTGACTGCCCGCGGCCGCCGACACCTCGGCGGCCGCGGCGTCCCACCCATCGCACGACCAGTGCGCATGGTCGTCGTCTTCGCACCGGCGATGCACCAGTTCGGCGACTGCCGCCATACGGGCCGCGCGGCGCGCGGCGGCCTCCGCGCGGGTGAACTCCTCGATGGCGCTGATCACTGCCGAATCGGTCGGACGTCTGCGAACATCGTATCGAACATACGATTCGATTATGCGGAGCGCCCGTACGACAAAAGCGGTGATCCCCGCAGTCAGGATCCGCACTGCACGCCGGGAACGGCCGAGATCTCCGCCGGCAACGGACAGACGTAGTCGCCGTCGGCGTAGGCGTTGATGCCGGCCGATTCCACCCGCACAGTTCGAGCGCGGTCGGTGCTGACCTCATCGAGATCGGTGTGGGTGCCCTTGAATACGGTGGGGAACAGCCGCATCAGCTTCAGCCGCGAGGCCGAGCGAACCATCGTCACGTCCAGCAGGCCATCGGCGTGGTCGGCATCCGGACAGATCCGCATGCCGCCGCCATAACTGCGGGTGATGCCGAACGCCGCCAGCGTCAACTCCGTGCGAACCTCTCGCTGCCCGTCGAACACAAGCCGGAACGGCAGCAGCCGCAGCTGTGACAGCTCGGCGAGGATGGCGAGGTTGTAGCGCATCCGGCCGTGCGGCCAGCTCATCCGGTTGACCCGGTCACTGACCAGTGAGTCGAACCCGGTCGCCGCGATGGTGCCGAACCAGGTCTGGCTGCCGTCGTCACCGCGGATGAGGCCGAGGTCGACGGTTTCGGTGCGCCCGGAAGCGATGATGTCGACTGCGGCCGCGGGATCGCCGACCGGGATTCCGTATTCCCGGGCGTGATCGTTGCCGGTCCCGGCCGGCACGATGCCCAGCGGAATCTCGGTGCGGGCCAGCGCCTGTAGCGCCAGCCGGATCACCCCGTCGCCGCCGACGACCACCAGAGCGTCGGTGCCGAACGCCAGTGCGTCGTCCACCAACTCACGGGCATGGGCGGCGTCGCGGCCGACGATCTCGACCACGTCGATACCGAGCTGCTGGAACCGCGCCACCGCCTTCTCCGCCGCATGCGGTGCGTTGCCGTGGCCCGACATCGGGTTGGTCAGCACCGTGACGCGGGCGGGTGCGGTCATGGAATCAGCTTGCCGGGGTTCAGGATTCCCGCCGGATCGAGGGCCTGCTTGACCGCCCGCAGCACCTTCACGCCCACATCGCCGATCTCAGCGGCCATCCACGGCCGGTGGTCGGCGCCGACCGCGTGGTGGTGGGTGATGGTGCCGCCGGAGGCGATGATGGCATCGCAGGCCGCCGACTTGGCACTGTTCCACTGCTGGGCGACGTCGCCGCGCTGGCCGGCGACGACCGTGAAATACAGCGACGCCCCGGTGGGGTAGACGTGCGAAATGTGGCACATCACCAAAGCCGCTGTGCCGCTTACGGTCAGCGCCGACGTGAGCGCCTCGGTGACCGCCTGTTTGAGTGCCGGGATGTTGGACCACGATGTCGCCGTCTCGAGGGTCTCGCATAACGCCCCCGCCGACAGCAGGGAGTCTCGCAGATAGGGCGCATCGAAGCGGCCCTGCTCCCAGGACTTCGCGGGGCCCTCGCCGAGTGAGGTGCCGCCGCAGGCCTGAATCAGTGCGCTGGTCTCGGCATGGCGGCTGTCGGCGTGGGCTGCGGTGCCTTCGAACACGGTGATCGCCAGGCATCCGCCGGTGACGCTCTGTTCGCCGATGCTGTGCGTGGTGGCCAGGTTCACGCCGGTCTCCACCTCGTCGGACAACCGGATGACGGTGGGCCCGGTGCCGGTCTGGGTGACGGCGCGCAGGGCGGCGGTACCGGTGGCGAAATCCGGGAACGACCATGCCTCGTAGCGCACGGCCTCGGGCACGGGGTGCACGCGCAGGCGGACGCGAGTGATGATCCCGAGGGTGCCCTCGGATCCGGAGAACAATTCCCGCAGATCCGGTCCGGCAGCCGAGGCGGGCGCGCGGCCGATGTCCAGAGTGCCGGCGGGGGTGATGACGCGCATGCCGCGGAGCATGTCGGAGAACCGCCCGTAGCCGGCGGAGTCCTGACCGGAGGACCGCGTCGCCGCGTAGCCGCCGAGGCTGGCGAACCGGAAACTCTGCGGAAAGTGGCCCAGCGAGAACCCGTGTTCGCCGAGGAGCGCTTCGGCATCGGGCCCGGTGACGCCGGCGCCGAACTCGGCCTCACCGGAGACCTCGTCGAGGGAGTGCAGCGCACCGAAGCGGCGCAAGTCGACGGTGACGACCGCGGTGAAGCCGTCACGAATCGGGTCCAGTCCGCCGACCACACTGGTGCCGCCGCCGAAGGGCACCACGGCGATCCGGTGCTGCGAGCAGTACTCGAGAATCGCCGACACCTCCTCGTCGGTGCCGGGCAGCAGGACGGCATCGGGGCCATCCTGGTGAATCTGCCTGCGGCGCAGCAGGTCCGGAGTCGATTTCCCGCCGGCGTGCAGTAGCCGATCGAGATCGCCGGTCCGCAGGTAGTCGGCGCCGACGATCGCGGCGAGGCCGTCGCGATCCTCCGGCGTCAAGGCAGACGGACTCAGCGAGACCTGGTCGTGGTCCAGGGGATCCGGGCCGGTACCGGTGACGCCGAGCGCCTGCTCGAGAAGCGAGCGGATGCCGTCGGACAGTGGTTTGGCCAGAGCCGAATCTCCCCAGGCATCCCAGGCCATCGGGGGCAGCAGGTTTCCAGCATCGGTGTCGGCCACGGGTTACAGTATGACCTCTGCCCATGAGCGATCTCACCGCACTCAACGCCGCCCGCCGCAGCGCCGATCTGGCTGCTCTCGGCGACGGCGCACCACTTGACGTCGTCGTGATCGGCGGCGGTATCACCGGCGCGGGCATCGCGTTGGACGCCGCCAGCCGCGGACTGTCGGTGGTGCTGGTGGACGCTCACGATCTGGCCTTCGGCACCAGCCGGTGGAGCTCCAAGCTGGTGCACGGCGGGCTGCGCTATCTGGCCAGTGGCAACGTCGGCATTGCCCGGCGCAGCTCGGTCGAACGCGGCATTCTGATGACCCGGACCGCTCCGCACCTGGTGACCGCGATGCCGCAACTGGTCCCGCTGCTGCCCGCGATGAGCACCGCCCAGCGTGCACTTGTCCGGGTCGGATTCGCCGCCGGCGACGCACTGCGCGCACTCGCCGGCACCAAGTCCTCGGTGCTGCCGCGGTCCCGGCGAATCGGCGCCGGCGAGGCCATCGCTCTGGCGCCGACCGTGCGTCGCGACGGACTCGACGGTGCACTGCTGGCCTACGACGGACAGCTGATCGACGACGCCCGCCTGGTGATCGCGGTCGCGCGCACCGCCGCTCAGAACGGGGCACGGATCCTGACCCGCGTGCGCGCGTCGGCGGCGACTGGGTCCTCGGTGCGTCTGACCGACGAGCTGACGGGGGAATCGCTGGACGTCGCGGCACGGGCGGTGATCAACGCCACCGGGGTGTGGGCCGCGGAGGTGGATCCCTCGATCAGGCTGCGACCCAGCCGTGGCACCCACCTGGTGTTCGACGCCGCCACCTTCGGCAATCCCACTGCGGCGCTGACCATTCCGATTCCGGGGGAGACCAACCGATTCATCTTCGCCATGCCCGAACAGCTGGGCAGGGTGTATCTGGGACTGACCGACGAGGACGCGCCGGGCCCGATCCCGGACGTGCCCGAGCCGACGGCCGAGGAGGTGACCTTCCTGCTCGACACCGTCAACACCGCGCTGCAGACCGCGTTGACGACCGCGGATGTCACCGGCGCCTATGCAGGGCTGCGACCACTCATCGAGGCCGAAGGCCGGACGTCGGATCTGTCCCGCGACCACGCGGTGCTGGAATCCGATTCGGGGCTGTTCAGTGTGGTGGGCGGCAAGCTCACCGAGTACCGGCTGATGGCACAGGATGTCCTGGACCGTGCCGTGGCAGGCCGGGGACTCGCCGCCGGACCCTGCCGGACCGGAAATCTGCCGCTGGTCGGCGCCCCGGCCAATCCCGTTGCGACACTGCGCACGGTCGGGGAGATGCCCGGTTCGCTGGTGGCGCGCTACGGCGCCGAGTCACCGAACGTGATCGCCTCGGCGCGCTGCGAGCGGCCCAGTGATCGGGTGGCCGAGGGCATCGACGTCACCCGGGCGGAGTTCGAGTTCGCGGTCACCCACGAAGGCGCCCTCGACGTCGACGACGTGCTGGATCGGCGCACCCGCATCGGACTGGTCGTCGCCGACCGGCAGCGCGCGGTCTCGGCGGCCGAGGAGTTTCTGGCCGGCGCCCGCTGACGATCCCGCTGGCTACAGCGGAATGTTCTTGTGCCGGCCGCGCCGGTGCGGGGCCTCGGCGAGGGCCTGGGTGAGCATGCTGCGGGTGTGGGCCGGGTCGATCTTCTCGTCCACGACACCGATGTCGATGGCGGCGTCCACGCCGCCGGCGATCCGCTCGTGCTCAGCAGCCAGTTCCTCGTGCAGTGCCTCACGCTCACTCTCAGGCGCGGCGGCCAGCGTCTTCTTGTGCAGGATGCCGACCGCGGCCTTGGCGCCCATCACCGCGACCTCAGCATCCGGCCAGGCGAACACCTTGGTGGCTCCCAGGGACCGCGAGTTCATCGCGATGTAGGCGCCGCCGTAGATCTTGCGCGTGACCAGGGTGACGCGGGGAACCTCCGACTCACCGAACGCGTGCAGCAACTTGGCGCCGCGACGTACAACGCCGCCCCATTCCTGATCGACACCGGGCAGGTAGCCGGGGACATCGACGATGACCACCAGCGGGATACCGAAGGCGTTGCACAGCCGCACGAATCGGGCCGCCTTCTCGGCACTTTCGGAGTTCAGGCAGCCACCGAGTCGCAGCGGGTTGTTCGCCAGCACGCCGACTGTGCGGCCCGAGAGCCGACCCAGTCCGACCACCATTGACGGCGCCCACTTGGCTTGGAACTCCTCGAACGGGGCATCGGAGTCGAGCAGTGCCTCGACGAGGGGATGCACGTCGTAGGCGCGACGCGGCGAGTCGGGGAGCAGCGCGTGCAGGTCGGTGTCACCGGCTTCAGCCTTGCTGCGGTCGAAATGGCCCTGCTGGCAGAAGTATTCGATCAGCCGGCGGCCACGGGCGTAGGCGTCCTGCTCGTCGTCGGCGACGATGTGGCACACACCGGACTTCTTGTGGTGGGTCTCCGGCCCGCCGAGCGACTCCATGTCGACGTCCTCGCCGGTGACGCTGCGCACGATGTCCGGTCCGGTGACGAAGACCCGTCCCTCCGGAGCCATGATGACCACATCGGTCAGCGCTGGACCGTAGGCGGCACCGCCGGCCGCGAAGCCGACCACCACCGAGATCTGGGGGATGTGGCCCGAGGCTCGGATCATCGCCTCGAACACCAGGCCGACGGCGTGCAGCGCCCGAACACCCTCAGCAAGGCGGGCGCCGCCGGAGTGCCAGATGCCCACGATCGGGCTCTGCTCCTCGATGGCGAGGTCGTAGGCGTTGACGATGTGCTGGCAGCCCTCGACGCCCATGGCGCCGCCCATGACGGTTCCGTCGGTGCAGAAGGCGATCGTCCGCACGCCGTTGACGGTTCCGGCCGCGGCCAGCAGCCCGGAGCGGTCGCGTTCGTGCAGCAACTCGACGGTGTCGGGATCGAAGAACGCGTGCAGACGCAGCAGGGGGTCACGCGGGTCGACCGATTCGCCGACTGCCTCAGGGGCCATGATCGTCACCTAATACCTCCTCGTGCGTCCCCGTGTGTCATCAGTATTTTCCGAACGCGATTGCGACGTTGTGTCCGCCGAACCCAAATGAATTGTTCACCGCGTATCGGTAATCACCCGGCCGCGGCTCGCCGGACACCACATCCAAGTCGATCTCCGGGTCGAGATTGCGCAGATTCAGCGTCGGCGGAATCACGCCATCGCGCAGTGCCATCACGGTGAGGATCGACTCCACCGCACCCACCGCACCCACCGAGTGACCGAGTGCGGACTTCGGCGCGTAGACCGCCGGCCGGTGCGTGCCCATCGCGTTGTTGATCGCCTTACCCTCGGCGACATCGCCCACCTGGGTGCCGGTGGCATGGGCATTGATGTGGTCGATATCGCTCGGTTGCAGGCCGGCGAGCTGAACGGCTCGGGTGATGGCATGCCCGGCCTGCTCGCCATTGGGATCCGGTGCCACCATGTGGAAGCCGTCGGAGGTCACCGACGCGCCCATGATGCGCGCGATGATGTTGGCGCCCCGGGCTTTGGCGTGCTCCTCGGTCTCGATGACCATCAGCGCACCGCCCTCGCCGAACACGAAGCCGTTGCGGTCCCGGTCGAAGGGGCGGCAGGCCCCGGCGGGATCGTCGTTGGTGGTCGACAGCACGATGCGCATCTGGGCGAACCCGGCGATCGGGACGGCCTCGATCTTGGTCTCCACACCACCGCAGATCGCCATGTCGGCTTCGCCGTAGACGATGTTGCGCCACGCATTGGCGATCGCTTCCGAACCCGACGCGCACGCCGCGATCGGCGTGCACACACCGGCCTTGGCCTTGAGTTCGAGTCCGACCACGGCGGCGGGTCCGTTCGGCATGAACATCTGCACGACCAACGGCGACACGGCACGCAGGCCGCGTGACCGCATCGCGTCGTAGGCGAACAACACCTCCTCGACCGAGCCCATGCCGGTGCCGATGGACACCATCAGCCGTCTGGTGTCGACGTCGGGCGAACCGGCGTTCTCCCACGCCCGCCGGCCCACCACGGTCGCCATCTTCTGCAGGTAGGACATCCGCCGGCGCTCAACCTTGTTGAGTTCGGACTCGAAGTCCTCGAGCAGATGACCGCCGATGCGTACCGGCAGGTCGTACTCCTCGATGAACGGGTCCTCAAGCGTGCGAATCCCGGACTGCCCGTCGAGCAACTTCTTCCAGGTGCCCTCAGCGTCGGTCGCGAGCGCAGTCGTCATGGCCAAGCCGGTGACGACCACGTTCGGGAGACCGCTACCCGTTGTCGGAGCTGCCATCGGCGTGGTTAGGCCCTTCCCCCGGATCAGTACCGTCCGAAGGCGAGCGCCACGTTGTGCCCGCCGAAACCGAACGAGTTATTGATCGCGTACTGGTAATCGCCGTAACGGGGTTCGCCCGCAACAACATCGAGATCGATCTCCGGGTCGGGCGTCTCGTAGTTCAGCGTCGGGGGAATGACCCCGTCACGCAGCGAGAGCACGGTCAGGATCGACTCCAGCGCTCCGACCGCACCGATGGAGTGGCCGAGTGCGGACTTAGGCGCATACACCGGGGCGTGCTCCACCCCGGCAACCCGGATGGCGTTCGCCTCGGCGATATCACCGATGGATGTCGACGTCGCGTGAGCGTTGACGTGGTTGATGTCCTTCGGTGACAGTCCCGCCTGCTCCATCGCCCGCTTCATCGCCTGGCCGGCCCGCAGACCGTCCGGCGCCGGCGCCACCATGTGATAGGCGTCGGACGTGACGCCCGCACCCATCAATCGGGCCAGTGGCACCGCGCCACGAGCCTTGGCGTGCTCCTCGGTCTCGATGATCATCAGTGCGCCGGCTTCACCGAAGACGAAGCCGTCGCGGTCCTTGTCGAAGGGCCGCGAGGCCGCCGCCGGATCGTCGTTGCGGGTCGACATCGCCCGCATCATCGAGAACGCCGCGATCGGCAGCGCTTCGATCAGTCCCTCGACGCCACCGCACACCACCATGTCGGCATCGCCCATGACGATGTGCCGCCAGGCATGCGCGATGGCCTCCGAACCCGACGAGCAGGCCGACACCGGGGTGATGACACCGGCGCGCGCGCCGATGTCAAGACCCACGACCGCCGCCGCACCGTTGGGCATGATCATCTGAACCGCGAGCGGCGACACCTTGCGGATACCGCCCTCGTTCATCGTGTCGTAGGTCTCGACGATCTTCTCGCCGCCACCCAGACCGGTGCCGATGACGACGGCCAACCGGTCCGGGTCGACGTCGGGGTCGCCAGCGGCGTCCCACATCTTGCGGCCGAGATACTTCGACATCCGCTGGACGTACGCCATACGGCGCAGTTCCAGCCGGGTCATGTGGTCGTCGATCGGATCGACGAGATGACCGCCGATGCGCACCGGCAGGTCCCACTTGGTGACGAAATCGTCCTCCAGGATCCGAATCCCGCTTTCGCCGGCCAGCAGGGCCTTCCAGGTGCTGTCGATGTCAGCCCCGAGTGCGGTGGTCGCCTCGACGGCGGTCACCACGACGCTCGGGAAACCGCCGTTGGCGGTTGAGGGCCTCTGAGAGGATCCGGAGGACACGGTCACTTCTCCGAAGCGAACTTCTCGCGCAGCGCAGCGGCGGCCTCGGGGTTCTCCGACTCGAGCTTCTGGATGTAGGCGACGACGTCACCGACGGTGCGCAGGCCGGCGAGATCCTCGTCGGGGATCTTCACGCCGTACTTGTCCTCGGTCTGGACCGCGATCTCCACCATCGACAGCGAGTCGATGTCCAGGTCGTCGACGAAGGACTTCTCCGGGGTGACCTCGGACGGCTCGATGCCGGTGACCTCTTCGATGATCTCGGCGAGACCGGAGATGATTTCCTGCTGACTGGCGCCCACTATGTGGCTCCCTTCCTAGTTGGTACTTCGGTGTAAATCTTCGGGTGAATCTTGGTTTTCCTGGTCGGCTGCCGGCCGGTTAGAGCTCCGGCAATCCGTCCAGATCTGCGGGTGTCTTGATGGCGTGCGTCGCGACGCCCCGAAGTTCTCGTTTGGCGATTCCGGTCAGAGCACCCGCGGGGGGGAACTCCACGACCGCCGTGGCGCCCTGATGGGCGATGGTCGCGTTGCACAGGTCCCAGCGCACCGGACGGGTCAACTGCGCGACGAGTTTCTCCATCGCGTCCGACGCCGACGCCACTGGCGCTCCGTCGTAGTTGGACAGCAGCGTCATGGTGGGTTCGCTCGTGCTGACCGCCGCGGCGGCGGCCGCGTAGCCGTCGAGTGCGGAGGCCATGTAGTGGGTGTGGAACGCACCGGCGGTGGCCAGCGGGCGCACCCGGGCCTTGGCCGGCGGATCCTCGGCCAGCTTCTCCAGGGCGGCGACCGATCCGGCCGCCACGATCTGGCCCGCGGCGTTGCGGTTGGCCGGGATCAGCTCGAGGGCCTCCAGGCGAGCCAGCACCTCGGACTCCTCGCCGCCGAGCACGGCCGACATCCCGGTGGCCTCACGCGCGCAGGCCTTGGCCATCTCCGCGCCGCGCACCGAGGCCAGTTTCACCGCGTCATCAGCCGAGATGACCCCGGCGATCGCGTAGGCGGCGATCTCACCCACCGAATGACCGGCCACCAGGGCCTTGCCGGGCAGGCCGCGGCGGGCCAGTTCCGTGTAGGCCAGCAGCGTGGTCGCGACCACCAGGGGCTGGGTGACGGCGGTGTCGGTGATCTGCTCGGCGGTGGCCGTGGTGCCCAGGGTGGCCAGATCCAGGCCGCTGACCTGCGACCAGCGCGAAATCTGGTCGGCGGCGCCGGGCAGCTCAAGCCAGTCGGCGAGCATGCCGGGGGTCTGCGACCCCTGTCCGGGCGCGAGGAAAGCGATCACGTCTCTAAGAGAACACTGTGAAAGCCATTTTCCGGGGTGTACAAGATTATGAACCTTGTCTTAGGTTTTTGTAGAACCTCTACAAAAACCGCCTCGGATGCGACATCAGCGATACCTGTCCGCGATCTACCGTCCCGGCCGGGTGCCCGGCGCGGCGCCGACGAGCGGCGGGACGAGGGCGATTGACGAGGCGTTTGTTCTGCGCTGCTGTACCTCCTGCGGGGAGGGCAGGCGGCCGAGCCGGCCGAGGGTGGTCGCCACCCGCAACACGTAGCCATCCCGCGGAACCGACGGATCGCGGCCGGTGAAGTCGGCGATCCGCTTGAGGCGATACCGGACCGTATTTGGATGAACGAACAGTTTCCGGGCGCAGGCCTCGATGGCTCCGCCGGTATCGAGGTAGGCGTCGAGTGTTTCCGACAGTGCCGGGCCCGCGTCGGCCAGCGGCCGGGTGACCTCGTTGTACAGCGCCGCCACCGCCGAGGTGTCGCCCATCAGGGCGCGCTCCGGCAACAGTTCGCGGGCCAGTACCGGGCGCGGAGCCCCGCCCCAGCCACTCACGGCGTTCATGCCCGAGATCGCTTCTGCGGCGCTGAGATAGGCCGCGGTGAGCATGGGCGCGGTCGGGCCGATCACCACCGGCCCGGGGGAGAATGCAGTGAGCAGGTCGTTGAAGAACCGGTCGGTGGGCGATAGCGGTCCGGAGATGATGGCGATCAGCCAGGTGCCGTGCACGTCAGCCAGTGCGGCCCGATCGTGGCGCAGCGCGATCTCCCGCACCTGTTCACCGGCCAGGTCCTCGCCGCCCTCCGGTGGGGTGCCCACCACCACCGTCGCCGGGGCGGTGGTGTCCCAGTTCAGGGCGGCCGCGCGGGAGAGCAGTTCGGGGCCGGTGTCGCCGCGGACGACGGCATCGACGACGCTGGCCTCCATCCGGCTGTCCCACGTGCCACGCGCCTCGGCCGCGTCGGCGTAGGCGGTTGCCGCCGCGAACGCCAGATCGCGGCTGTAGCGCAGGATGCCCACCGTGAGCGCGGTCGCCTGCCGGGGGTCACGGGCCACCATGGGGACGACCTCTTCGAAGAACTCCATGGTCACCCGAACCATGTCCACGGTCTGCGCGAGTGCGATCCGCCGGGTCAGATCCTGGGGCACCAGCTCGAAGGCCTGCGCGGTGTAGCCGACCTGGCTGGCCGGGTTGCGCACCCATTCGGCGAAGTTGACCACTGCAGCCTGAACCACCAACTGCACGCTGGCCCGCTGGGAGGCCTCGAGACCGGCGAAGAAGGGCAGCCGCTCACTCATGGTGTGGACGGCCTCGGTGGCCAGCCGGCCGGAACGCCCCTTGAGGCGGCGCAGCGTCGATTCGGGAATGTCAGCCAGCAGTTCCAGCGGCGATCGCGGTGCCTCCACCGACTCGTTGTCAGCCACCTCTAAAACCTACGCCATTTTTTAGCGGAACCCGCCAAGTTACGCGACTCCGGCCCGAATGTCGTCGCCCAAGTCGATTGTCTCGCTCCTCAACCGCCTCGTCCCTCGGCGGCATCGTCGACTCGACTACGCGACTCCGGGATCCGAGGTCTGCTCGGGGGCGGCCATCACGTCGTCGATCCGGTACTCCCGCGCCGCCGCGACTGCGACCGACGGGTCGATCTCGCCGTCGCGTGCCAGCGCCTCAAGGACGGCCACGACCACCGATTCGGCATCGGTGTTGAAGTACCGCCGCGCCGCCGGCCGGGTGTCGGAGAACCCGAACCCGTCGGTGCCGAGGGTGACGTAGGTGTTCGGCACCCACGGGCGGATCTGCTCGGGGACCGCGCGCATCCAGTCGGTCACTGCCACCGCCGGCCCGGTCGTCCGGCTCAGTGCCTCGGTGACATAGGGGACCGGTGCGGGCGCTTCGGGGTGGCGCAGGATCTCCTTCTCCGCCGCCACTCCGTCGCGGTGCAGTTCGTTCCAACTCGTCACCGACCAGACGTCCGCGGCAACGTCCCAGCGCTGCGCCAGCATGTCGGCGGCCCGCAGCGCCTCGGGCATGGCGACGCCGGATGCCAGGATCTGGGCGGTGCTGCTGCGCTTCTCCGCCGCTGCCCGGAACCGGTAGATGCCCTTGAGCAGTCCGTCCTGATCGAGGTTCTCCGGCTCGGCCGGCTGCGGGTAGGGCTCGTTGTAGATGGTGATGTAGAAGAAGACGTTCTCGGCGTTCTCGCCGAACATCCGCGCCAGTCCGCTCTCGATGATGTGCGCCAGTTCGTAGGCGAACGCCGGATCGTAAGCAACCACAGCGGGATTCGTCGACGCCAGCAGCAGCGAGTGACCGTCGGCGTGCTGCAGTCCCTCGCCGACCAGCGTGGTGCGCCCGGCGGTGGCGCCCAGCACGAATCCGCGGGCCATCTGGTCGGCCGCAGCCCAGAAGCTGTCGCCGGTGCGCTGGAAGCCGAACATCGAATAGAAGATGTAGACCGGGATCATCGGCTCGTCATGGGTGGAGTACGAGGTGCCCACTGCGGTGAACGATGCGCACGAACCGGCCTCGTTGATTCCCTCATGCAGGATCTGGCCGGTCTCGGATTCCTTGTACGCCAACATGAGTTGGGCGTCGACGGCGGTGTAGAGCTGGCCGTTGCGGTTGTAGATCTTCAGCGTCGGGAACCACGAGTCCATGCCGAAGGTGCGCGCCTCATCGGGGATGATCGGCACGATGCGGGATCCGATGTTTTTGTCGCGCAGGAGTTCCTTGAACACCCGCACCGTCGCCATGGTGGTGGCCACTTCCTGTTGTCCGGAGCCGGCCTTGAGCGGTTGGTAGATATCCCGCGGTGGCAGAGTGAGCGCCTTGGTCTTGGTGCGCCGCGCCGGCAGGAAGCCGCCCAGCGCGGTGCGCCGGTCGAGCAGGTAGCGGATCTCCGGCGCCTCCTTGCCGGGGTGGTAGTACGGCGGCAGGTACGGGTTGTCCTCCAGTTGGGCGTCGGTGAGCGGTATCCGCATCGCATCGCGGAAGTCCTTGAGGTCTTGCAGCGCAAGCTTTTTCATCTGATGCGTCGCATTACGGCCCTGGAAGTGTGAGCCCAGGGTGTAGCCCTTGATGGTCTTGGCCAGGATGACGGTGGGCTGACCCTTGTGTTCCATGGCCGCCCGGTAGGCCGCGTAAACCTTGCGGTAGTCGTGTCCGCCGCGCTTGAGGTTCCAGATCGCATCATCGGACATGTTCTGCACCAAAGCCTTGGTGCGGGGGTCGCGGCCGAAGAAGTGCTCCTTGACGTAGGTGCCGTCGTTGGCCTTGTAGGTCTGGAAGTCACCGTCGGGGGTGGTGTTCATCAGGTTCACCAGCGCGCCGTCCTTGTCGGCGTGCAGCAGGGCGTCCCACTCGCGGCCCCACACCACCTTGATGACGTTCCAGCCGGCACCGCGGAAGAACGATTCGAGTTCCTGAATGATCTTGCCGTTGCCGCGGACCGGGCCGTCGAGTCGCTGCAGGTTGCAGTTGACCACGAACGTCAGGTTGTCGAGCGCTTCGTTGGCCGCGACCTGGATCAGCCCCCGCGACTCGGGCTCGTCCATCTCGCCGTCGCCGAGGAACGCCCACACGTGCTGATCGGAGGTGTCCTTGATACCGCGGTCGGTCAGGTAGTGGTTGTACCGGGCCTGGAAGATCGCGTTCATCGGGCCCAGGCCCATCGACACCGTCGGGAACTCCCAGAAATCCGGCATCAACCGGGGATGCGGGTAGGACGGCAGACCCCCGCCGGGGTGGCTGTGCTCCTGGCGGAAGCCGTCGAGCCGGTCGGCGGACAGGCGGCCCTCCAGGAACGCCCGGGCGTAGATCCCGGGTGAGGCGTGACCCTGGATGAACACCTGGTCGCCGCCGCCGGCGTGGGACTTGCCGCGGAAGAAGTGGTTGAAGCCGACCTCGTAGAGCGAGGCCGAGGAGGCATAGGTGGAGATGTGTCCGCCAACGCCCACGCCGGGCCGCTGCGCGCGGTGCACCATGATCGCCGCGTTCCAGCGGATCCAGCGCCGGTAGCGACGCTCCACCTCCTCGTCGCCGGGGAACCACGGCTCGAGTTCAGTGGGGATGGTGTTGACGTAGTCGGTCGAGGTCAGGGCGGGGATGGCCACCCGTTGCTCGCCGGCGCGTTCGAGCATCCGCAGCATCAGGTAGCGGGCGCGGGCCGGACCGGACCGCGACAGCAGGGTGTCGAAGGACTCCAGCCACTCCGCGGTCTCGTCAGGGTCGATGTCCGGCAGATAGGACGCCACTCCGTCGCGGATGACGCGCACCCGGTCGGAGTCCTTGCCGCCGCCGGAGTTCGCGGTCCCGTCGGGGCGGGTGATCTGGGTGGTCAAAGTCCGCTCCTCGGGAGTGTTAGCGACGCGCAGAGTGTTTCCCTATCGTGCCGCACTGATCACGTCCGCGGCAGGTAACGTCTGTCTCCGTGCTGCTGATCACACACGCACGCCGCGTGCGCATCGCCTGCCTGCTGGCCGGTGGTGCCGCCGCGGTGGCGATGGGCGTCGTGGGCTGCACCAGTGTCACCGGTGGCGCCCCGGCCGTCGACGCCGCCGACGCCCCGGCCTACCGCACGTCGATGTCGATGTCGTCGTCGCAGGCGGCGGCAAGCGCGAGCGCGCGGGAGTCGGAACGGCAGGCCTCGATGACCACCCAGGCTGTCCAGGCCACCTGCGAGACGCTGTCCACCACCAGTGCCGACGCGATCGACGCGGTGAACGCCTACGTCGACGCGTACAACGCCGAAGGTGGGGACATCGCCGGCACCGAGGGTCCGGCCGTCGACGCACTAGAGCAGAGTGCCCAGGCGGTCGAGTCCGCTATCAGCGATGTGACCCCGGAACGGCTCGCGGAGGCCTTCATCGCCTGGATCGACGGCGCCTATGCCGCCGGGGAGGCGATCAGTCAGCAGGCCGGCCCCGATGAGTTCAACCAGATCATCGACGACCTCAACGCGGCGCGATCGGAGGCGCTCGGTCTGTGCGATGCCATGTACAGATAGCCAACCGGGCGCGAATCGGCACTCCGGTCGTGCGACGATAGGCGCCAAGATTTAGGTCAGAGGTCAATTCAGAGCACTAGGGAGGGCGCAAGACGTGGTCGCCGAGGGTGACAGCGGGCGTAGCTACGCCCAGAGGCTGGGCATCCAGAAGGATCAGATCGTCCAGGAGTTGGGTTGGGACGAGGACTGTGATGACGACATTCGCGTCGACATCGAGGATGCCAGCGGCAGTGAACTGCTCGAGGACGACGTCGACGAGGTCGTCGATGTGGTGCTGCTCTGGTGGCGCGACGGCGATGGCGACCTTGTGGATCGGCTGATGGATGCGATCGCGCCACTCGCCGAGGACGGCGTCATCTGGGTGCTCACCCCCAAGACCGGCAAACCCGGCCATGTGATGCCCGCGGAGATCGCCGAGTCGGCGCCGCCGGCGGGGCTGATGCAGACGTCCTCGGCCAACCTCGGAGACTGGATCGGCAGCCGGTTGGTGCAACCGAAATCCAAAGCGGCGGGGCGGCATTCGTGACACCGCTGGCCGTTGGTGCCCAAGCGCCGGACTTCACGCTCAAGGATCAGGACGGCCAGCCGGTCAGCCTCACCGACTACCGCGGCAAGAAGAACGTGCTGCTGGTGTTCTTCCCGCTGGCGTTCACCGGCATCTGTCAGGGCGAACTCGACGAGGTGCGCGACAACCTGCCGTCCTACGACAACGACGAGACGGCCACACTGGCCGTGTCGGTGGGCCCGCCGCCGACGCACAAGATCTGGGCCACCGAAAGCGGGTTCACCTTCCCGGTGCTGTCCGACTTCTGGCCGCACGGCGCCGTGGCACAGGCCTACGGGGTGTTCAACGACCACGCCGGCTTCGCCAATCGCGGCACGTTCGTCATCGACCGCTCAGGTGTGGTGCGGTTCGCCGAGTGCAAGGAGCCCGGCGAGGCCCGGGACCAGAAGGTATGGACCCAAGCCCTCGCGACCGTCAAGGCCTAGGTGTTCTGGGTGCCACGGCCGGGCGGGTAATCTGCCGGACTGGCGGGCGTGTAGCTCAGTGGTAGAGCTCTGGTTTTACACACCAGCGGTCGGCGGTTCGATACCGTCCACGCCCACTCGCGCGGCCACAGGGTGTTAAGCGGTCAGCGGGCCCCGGACGATGCTTCATGGCCCTCTGACTGGCCCGCTGACCAGCCTGACGGAAGCGGAAACCGGCGCCGTTCAGCCCGCGTCGATGGCTGTCGCGTCGATCGAGGCGGCGGCTGGAGCGTGCGCCACCTCAATTTGCCGGGACTTCGCCCGCTCGGCCAGCGGGATGGACAGACGCCGATCTGTCCAACAACACCAAGTCGGTGATGATCACCGTCAGGTAGTGCTTCGGCGCCTTGTTAGAGTCGCCGCGAGGCATTTGCTCGGACCGCCGTGGTCCCGCTGTTAGCCTCGTGACATCAAGGGACGTGATTATGGCCGGGCCTGCTGAAGGCGAATATCCGCGCGGGCACGCCGACTTGCCGGTCCGCGATATCGGACGGTTGCTGCTGCGGTGCGAGGACCGCTCGGGACTAGTGGCCGCCATCACGTCATTCCTGGCCGAGGCGGGTGCCAACATCGTCTCGCTGGATCAGCACTCCACCCAGCAGACCGGCGGCACCTTCATCCAGCGCACGATCTTCCATCTCCCCGGACTGGCCGCCGCGCGCGCCGATCTGGAGCGGGACTTCGCCGCGCGGGTGGCGGAGCCGTTCGGTATGGATTTCCGGCTGACCGAGGCCGCCAAGCCCAAACGGGTCGCGCTGCTGGCCTCGATCGAGGACCACTGCCTGCTTGATCTGCTGTGGCGCAACCGCCGCGGCGAACTGGACATGTCGGTGGTGATGGTGATCTCCAATCACGCCGATCTGGCCGATCAGGTGCGCCCGTTCGGAGTGCCGTTCATCCACATTCCGGCGACCAAGGACATCCGCGACGAGGCCGAGCAGCGTCAGCTTGATCTGCTGCGCGGCAACGTCGATCTAGTGGTGCTGGCGCGCTACATGCAGATCCTCACCCCGCGCTTCCTCGACGAGGTGGGTTGCCCGTTGATCAATATCCACCACTCGTTCCTGCCGGCGTTCATCGGCGCCGCGCCGTACCGCCGCGCAAAGGAGCGTGGGGTCAAACTCGTCGGCGCCACAGCGCATTACGTCACCGCAGACCTCGATGAAGGTCCGATCATCGAACAGGATGTGGTCCGCGTCGATCACCGGCACAGCGTCGAGGATCTGGTGCGACTGGGCGCCGATGTCGAGCGTGCGGTGCTCTCCCGCGCGGTGCAGTGGCACTGCGAGGACCGGGTGATCCGGTTCGGCAATCAGACCGTGGTCTTCTGAGCGAGCAGTAGCCGCCGGCAGACCTCGTCGGCAAGCTCTTGGGCCGGCAGATCGCGCGGTGAGGCATGGATCTTGATGGGCGCACCAGTCTCGTCGAGCTGCAGGTAGCCCGCGGCCAGTAGCCCTTCGATCGGTGAGCGTTGATAGACCCGCGCCACGACGATCACCGTCTCGGCCTTCGGCCGCGTCTTGCCCTGCAGCCAGTTGCAGACCGACAACCGCCCGATACCGATCCGCTCGGCGATCTGGGCCTGTGTGGCGGCGCCGGTGATGCGCCTCAGATACTGCGGCCATGTTTCGACTGGCCATGTTTCTGTCATTGATTCCCCTCCCCATCGAAAGACTACGACGGGGGACCGACAGAAATTGTCAGGCGCGTCAGCGGTGTCAGCGTCTCGGCACACCCGCCCTGCCGGCGGCACCGGGGACTCCGCCCGGTCCGGGAAGGCCACCGCTGCCGCCAAGTCCGCCGACAGCGGTTTGGCTGAGAAGGCTGCCGGCGTTGCCGCCATTGCCGCCGTTCCCGCCGGCGGCCCCGGCAGCCGTCCCGTTACCGCCATCGCCGCCGTCGCCGCCGTTCCCGTCGGCGATGCCGCCGCGCATGGCGCCATGCCGTCGAGCGGCAAGAAGCTAATTTCCGACTATTGGCCTAAATGACCCGAAGCCGTCATATTTCCCAGACGCCGACCGCGGAAGAAGTGCCCGTCAGCAGCAGCCGCGGTGACCCGCCTGGGCGCCCAGATGGCTGTGGGGTGCGGCGTCGGCGCCGCCGACGGCAGCCACGAAGGCGTCCAGATCGACGCGCTCCCCGCCCAGCCATGTTCCGGTCACTGCGGCTGTCTGGGCCAGGGTCACCGGGTCGACGCTGTAGGGGTCGGCGGCCAGTTCGGTGAAGTCGGCCAGTTTGCCCGGCGTGATCGAGCCCACGAGTGTGTCGCGGTGCAGGGTGCGCGCGGCGTCGATGGTGTGCGCGCGCAGTGCCTGATCGAGGGTCATGCTCTGCTGCGGTGCATGCACCGCTCCCGAACGGGTCCGGCGGGTGACCGCGGTCGCGATGTTCAGGATCGGCGACGGGGGTGAGACGGAACCGTCGTTGTGGAACGACACCACCGCCCCGGATGCCGCGGCATCGCCGAAGGCCTGCCACGGCGCGCCGTGGGCGGTATCGAACATCTGCCCATCCAGCAGATCGCCCCAGTAGTAGTACTGGAACGGCGCCATCGAGATGTAGACCCCGAGTGCGGCGGCGCGGTCGAAGTGCCGCCGGGTGCCCGCCCCGAGATGCTCGAGGCGCCAGCGGTGGTCGGTGCCAAGCAGTTTGTGCTTGGTCAGCGCGGCCTCATAGGCGTCCAGGGCTAGGTCGATGGCCAGATCGCCGTTGGAGTGAAAGGCCATCTGCCACCCGGCCGGTGCGGCCTTGTCGAGCACCGCGTCGAGTTGGTCGCGGGTGTAGTTCATCGAGTGCGCGCCGCCGGCGGTGGCCGGGTCGATGCCGGCCATCCGGGTCGCGTCGGAGTCGAGATAGGGGAACGAGATGCCGATGTTGCCGACCCACGGAGATCCGTCAGTCCAGAGTTTGACGCCCTGCTTGATCAGCCAGCCGTCCCCGGCGGCGAATGTGGTGGGTTCGGTGTAGGTGTCACTGGTGGATACCTCCCACATGCTGACCCGCAGCGGGCAGGAGGGTGCCGCGGCCAGCGCCTCGTAGCCGGCCTTCATGGTGAGCTCGAAGGTCATGTCCGAGGTGGAGGTGTAGCCGGCCCGTGCCATCTGCGCGTAGTACCGCGCCCCGGCCAGCAACGGGTTGCCCAGCTTGGCCATGATGTCGCCGACCACGTCGAACAGCACCGGCAGTTCGAAGCCCTGTCCGTTGAGACTGCCGTCGGCGTTGCGGCCGAAGCGGCCGCCGACCGGGTCCGCAGGCGGGGTCACGTCCCAGCCCTTGGTCTTCATCAATGCGGTGGTGAAGTAGACGCCGTGGCCGGAGTTGTCGGCGATGGCGACGACGCGGTCGCCGAAGATCCGGTCGAGTTCATCGGCCTTGGGCGCCGGACGCTGATGCAGCAGAGCGTCGAATCCGGAGAACAGCAACGGTGTGCCCGGATCGTTGGCGGCCATCGTCGCGGTGAACACCTTCTCGACATCGGACCACTTCGGATCCTTGAACGGAGTGATGTTGACCGCGGGCGCCTCCAGTGCGACACCGCTCATCAGCGGATGGCTGTGCGGCTCGATCAGTCCGGGCAGCAGCGCTGCGGCCCCGGTGTCGACGATCTCGGCATCCGGCAGCGCGGCCTGGCAGGAGTCCAGCGAGCCGACCGCGACGATTCGGCCATCGGAAACGGCGACCGCCTCGGCCCGGGGCTGACCCGGGTCCATGGTGATCACGGTTGCGGCCTTGAGGATTCGCTGTGCCATCTGCTTCCTTTCGGTGCTGTAGGAGCAGTACATCACGGTTGTGAGATGCTGCCCCGATGATCGGTCTCGGGCGGCCCCGGCCGACTGGGATCCTCGTCGGAGCCCTGGCTGACGTGCTGTTCGCCGACCCGCGACGCGGCCACCCGGTGGCGGGATTCGGCCGGTGCGCACAGGCGCTGGAGACGATCACCTACCGCGACAGCCGCGCCGCCGGAGCCGTGCATACCGGTGTTCTGGTCGGGGCCCTGGTGGCGGTCGGGTTCGCTGCGCAACGGCTGGTGACCGGCCGGCTCACAAGCACGCTGATGGTGGCCGCGGCCACCTGGACCGCCCTCGGTGGAACGACGCTGGCGCGCACCGGCGAGACGATGGCCGGCCTGCTCGCCGCCGATGACCTCGACGGCGCCCGGGCGCTGCTGCCCTCGCTGTGCGGCCGGGACCCGGAGTCACTGGACAGCGCTGGCCTGGCTCGGGCGGCCTGTGAGTCCGTGGCGGAGAACACCTCCGACGCGCACGTCGCGCCGCTGCTGTGGGCCGCGATCGCCGGCGTGCCCGGCGTGCTGGCGTACCGCGGCGTCAACACCCTTGATGCGATGATCGGAAATCGCTCGCCGCGCTACGCGCAGTTCGGTTGGGCCGCAGCCCGATTGGACGATGTCGCCAACTTCGTCCCCGCCCGGCTCTCGGCGTTGCTGACCGCTGTCTGCGCGCCGCTGGTCGGGGGTTCCGCCGTGGCGTCTCTGCGGGCGTGGCGGCGTGACGCCGGCCGCCATCCCAGCCCCAACGCCGGGGTGGCCGAGGCCGCGTTCGCCGGAGCGCTCGGCATCGGGCTGGGCGGTCCGACCCAGTACGGCTATCAGCTGGAGATCCGGCCCACGCTCGGCGACGGGCCGGCCCCGCACCCGGGTGATCTGCGCCGCGCGGTGCGGCTGTCGCGGTTCGTGCAACTCGGCGCGGTCGCCCTCGCCTGCGTTGTCAGTGCTGCGGTCAGCGCCGCCGGCCATAGCGGTCGACGAGTTTCTCCTCGACGGTGAGCGGTTCGGGTAGGCCGTCGCCGGCGCTGCGCTGGGCCGCCTCACGGCGGCGGGTGCGGATCTCGGAGATTGCGAAGTAACCCAGACCGATGGGCGCGAGGATCCCGAACGCGATCCACTGGATGCCGTAGGACAAAAACGGCCCGGCGTCGAGCTTGGGTAGCTCCAGCACGCCGAGTCCGCCGGGCTGATCGTTGACCAATTGCAGATACGAACCGGTGAGCGGAGTGCGGGTCAGTTGGGAGATCTGGCCGGTGTCCAGGGAGTACACCTGCTGGTAACCGCCTTCGGTGAAGGGCTGCTTGCCTTCGGGGGGCGCGGTCTGCGAGTCCCGCAGCCGCGCTGTGATCGTCACCTCGCCCGACGGCGGCGGCGGGATATCGGGCACCCCGGTGACCTCGAGCGGCCGGACATAACCCCGGTTGACCAGAACCACCGGGCCGTCGTTCACGGCGAATGCGGTGAGCACCTCGAACGCCGGGGCTCCGCCGATCACCCGGAGCCGGGCCAGCACGGTGGCTTCCGGCACATACCGTCCGGTCGCGGTCACCTGGCGCCACTGATCCTCCGGCGCCGATGAATCCTGCTGTGGCAGAAAGGTTGTCACCGGTACCGGATCGGCCGATAGCGAGGCCTCGATCTGCTGGTTCTCCCGCGAGGTCGAGCTGTTCTTACCTAACTGCCATGGCGCCAGGACGGTGAAGCACAGGTAGGCGAACGCGATGGCCACCAGCGCCAGCGCGATCCAGCCCGGCCGCAACAGGAAGGACAACCGCCGCATCAGTGTGCCAATCTCTCGTCGACCCAGGAGTGCAATCCGGGCAGCGCGGCGTCGATGACGTCGAAGGTGTCGAAGAAGTCCGCGTCGGTGCCGTAGTAGGGATCCTCGACGTCGAGTGCGTGGGCACCGGAGCGGGGGTCGAAGGAGCGCAGCATCCGTAGCCGGTGGGGGTGTACACCCAACTCGGTGAGCATCCGTAGGTGGTTGCGGCCCAGCGCCACCACCATGTCGGCCGACAGGTGATGGTCGCCGACCTGCGCGGCGCGGTGGGCGGTCGGGTAGCCGCGGTCGGCGAGCACCCGAACGGCACGTTCGTCGGCTCCCGCACCGGCGTGCCAGCCGCCGGTGCCCGCGCTGCTCACCCGCACCACGTCGGCCAGCCCGCGCGCGGCGATCTGGTGGGCGAACATCTTCTCCGCCATCGGCGAGCGGCAGATGTTGCCCGAGCAGACGAAGGTGATGTGCAGGGGTAGGGTAGGGGTTGGGGCTGCCCGGGGCGCGACATTAGACACCGAGCACCTCCCGCAACTCGGCGATGGAGCTCACCGACGCTGCCGGCAGTCCCACACCGTCGGCGAAATCAGCTGCGCCGTAGCCCCACTCGACGACCACGGTGTCCACACCGTGCGCGGCCGCGCCGTCGACGTCGTGGCTGCGATCGCCCACCATGAGTAGCCGCTCCGGCAGCGGCTGCAGCTGTGCCAGCGCGTGTGCCACCACGTCGGCCTTGGCGGCGCGGGTGCCGTCCGGGCTGGCTCCGGCGATGACCTCGAAGTGGCCGTCGATGCCGAAGTGCTCGAGGATCCGCCGCGCGGTCGGCTCCACCTTCGATGTGGCCACGGCCAGCCGCACACCGGCGCGACGCAGATCGTCGAGGAGTTCGGCGATGCCGTCATAGAGGCCGTTGATGGCCCAGCCCCGGCTGGTGTAGTCGGCGCGATAGGCGGCGATCGCCTCATCGGCGCGCGCGCCCAGACCGAGTGCGGCCAGGGTGTGGTGCATGGGCGGGCCGACCACGAGTTCCGCCAGCCGCGCGGAGTCGTCGGTGGGCGGAACGGCGCCGACCGCGGCCAGCGCGTGCCGGAAGCTGGCGACCACACCGGGAGCCGAATCGGTCAGCGTGCCGTCAAGATCGAAGATCACCAGCTGCGGGCGGGTGTCGGCGGCTGTGCGCGTCACCGGACCATTGTCGCGCACTACTGTGCGAGTGGTGAGCGAGCACGGTGACCGGCGCGTGCCGCGCCCCGGCTCGCGCTACCACGGCGACCAGGACGCGGATCCGGGCCTGCTCGACTTCGCCGTCAACGTCCGCCACGGCGCTCCGCCGTCGTGGCTGGTGGAGCGACTGGCCGGCCGGCTGGGCGATCTGGCCCGCTACCCGTCCGCGGCCGACCATGAGGCGGCAGTGGCGGCGGTGGCGGCCCGCCACGGCGTCCCGGCCGACAATGTGTTGTTGCTCTCAGGCGGGTCGGAGGGATTCAGCCTGCTGCCCGCGCTGCAGCCGAGCCTGGCCGCGCTCATCGCACCGTCGTTCACCGAGCCCGAGGCTGTCTTCGCCGCTGCCGGGGTGCCGGTGCACCACGTTGTGCTGGAGTCGCCGTTCGAGCTGAGCACCGCGGCGGTGCCGGCCGCTGCCGATCTAGTGGTCTTGGGCAATCCCACCAATCCCACCGGTGTGCTGCACCCCCGGGAGGCGGTGCTCGCGCTGCGCCGCCCCGGCCGGCTTCTGGTGGTCGATGAGGCGTTCGCCGACGCGGTGCCCGGCGAGCCGGAGTCACTCGCCGGGTGCTGCGCCGCCGGATGTGCTGGTGCTGCGCAGCCTCACCAAGACGTGGTCGCTGGCGGGCCTGCGGGTGGGCTACGCGATCGGCAGCCCGGAGGTGCTGGGCCGGCTGTCGTCGCGGCGGCCGCACTGGCCGTTGGGCACCCTGCAACTCGAGGCGATCACCGCCTGCTGCACACCGCAGGCGGTGGCCGCCGCGCGCGCCGACGCCGAACAGTTGGCGCTGTGGCGATCGGGGTTTGATGCGGCTCTGCGCGGCCTGGATCTCGATGTGGTCGACGGGCAGGCGCCGTTCGTCCTGTTCTCGGCCGGAGATGCGGTTCTGACGCGGAAGCGGTTGCGCGCCAAGGGTATCGCTGTGCGCCGGTGCGACACGTTCGTCGGATTGGGCGAGGGCTACCTGCGGGCTGCGGTGCGGCCGGAATGGCCGGCGCTCATTGATGCACTGCGGGAGGTGCTGGCGTGAGTGCCCGCCTCGCCGACGTCATCGCCATCCTCGAGGCGGCCTATCCGCCGGGTCTGGCGCAGGACTGGGACTCCGTCGGACTGGTCTGCGGAGACCCCGACGAGCCGGTCGATTCGGTCACCGTCGCGGTCGACGCCACCGCGGAGGTGGTCGAGACGGTCGGTGAGCGCGGCCTGCTGATAGCGCACCACCCCCTGCTGCTGCGCGGTGTCGACACGGTGGCGGCCAGCACCGCCAAGGGTGCGCTGATCCACCGGCTGATTCGGCGCGGCGCCGCGCTGTTCACCGCGCACACCAACGCCGACGCCGCCGACCCGGGTGTCTCCGACGCGCTGGCGCAGACACTGGGACTGAGGGTGGAGTCGGTGCTCGATCCGCTGGCTACCGCGGCGCATCTGGACAAGTGGGTGGTCTTCGTTCCCGGCGAGCATGCCGGGGCACTGCGGGCTGCGCTGTTCGCCGCCGGGGCCGGTGAGATCGGTGACTACTCACACTGCAGTTGGAGCGTGGCCGGGACCGGGCAGTTCCTGGCCGGCCGCGGTGCATCCCCGGCGATCGGGTCCACCGGTTCGCTCGAGCAGGTCAGCGAGGACCGCGTCGAGGTCGTCGCCCCCGCCGCGCTGCGCCCGGCGGTGCTGGCCGCACTGCGATCCGCCCATCCCTACGAGGAGCCGGCGTTCGATGTTCTGAGCCTCGCGCCGTTGCCCGCGGGTGTGGGTATCGGGCGCATCGGCACCCTGGACCGTCCACAGCGCTTCGCCGACTTCGTCGCCGCGGTGAGCGCAGCACTGCCGCAGACCACCTGGGGCGTACGCGCTTCCGGGTCAGCCGATGCGCCGGTGTCGCGGGTGGCGGTGTGCGGCGGTGCGGGGGACTCACTGCTGGATGCGGCCACGGCCGCCGGCGTGCAGGCCTATGTCACCGCCGATCTGCGCCACCACCCCGCCGATGAGCAGCGCCGCCGCAGCGACATGGGACTGGTGGATGTGGCGCACTGGGCCAGCGAGTTCCCGTGGTGTGAGCAGGCCGCGGGGCTGCTGCGGTCACACTTCGGCTCCGCCCTGCCCGTCGCGGTGTGCCCGGTGCGCACCGACCCCTGGAATATCGAGCACCGAAACGAAAGGCGCTGATGAAAGTCGACGTGGCACAACAGCGTTCATTGCTGGAACTGGCCGATGTGGATGCCCAACTGTCCCGGCTCAGCCATCGGGCCGGTCACCTTCCCGAACAACAGCGCTACGACGAGTTGATCGCCGCGCAGCGGGCCGAAGCCGACGCCGCCGCGGCGCTGGCGCTGGCCATGGAGGACGTCGACGCCGAAGTAGCGCGACTGGAGGGCGAAGTCGACGCGGTGCGTCGCCGAGAGGATCGCGACCGCGGGCTGCTCGACTCCGGTTCGGTGAACGCCAAGCAACTCGAGGAGTTGCAGCACGAACTGGGCACGCTGCAGCGCCGGCAGACCAGCCTGGAGGACTCGCTGCTGGAGGTGATGGAGCGTCGCGAGCAACTGGCCGCCGACCATGCCGGCCACCAGTCCGCGGCCGCGGATCTGAGTCACCAGGTCAACGACGCTGCCGCCGCGCGGCAGGTGGCGATGACCGACATCGACCGCACGCGCGCCGAACTCGACGCCCGCCGTGCCGAGTTGGCCGCCGCGGTGGACGCTGAACTGGTGGAGCTCTACGACCGGCAGCGCGGGACCGGCGGTATCGGGGCCGGCGTATTGCAGGCGGGCCGCTGCGGGGCGTGCCGCATCGAACTGGATCGTGGTGAGCTGGGCCGGATATCAGCCGCCCCGGACGACGATGTGCTGCGCTGCCCCGAGTGCCGGGCGATCTTGATTCGGGCGAGGTGAGGGTGACCCGGTGAAGGTCATCGTCGAGGCTGATGGGGGATCGCGGGGCAATCCGGGGCCGGCTGGATTCGGCGCCGTGGTGTTGTCACAGGACCGCTCGCAAGTGCTGGGCGAGCAGAAGCAGGCGATCGGTGTCACCACCAACAATGTGGCGGAGTACCGCGGTCTGATCGCGGGGCTTGAGGAGGCGCGGCGTCTGGGCGCCGATGAGGTCGCGGTGTCGATGGACTCCAAGTTGGTCGTCGAGCAGATGACCGGCCGGTGGAAGGTCAAGCACCCCGGCATGGCCGAACTGCACCAGCAGGCCCGGGCGCTGGCGTCGACTTTCGACTCAGTGAGCTACTCGTGGATACCGCGTGAACGCAACACTCACGCCGACCGGCTGGCCAACGAGGCGATGGATGCGGCAGCCGATCCCGCGTCGGATCCGGTAGCGGACGGCGCGGTTGATCTCTCGGCGGTGGCCGCCGACCCGCCGGCCTCGGCGATAGCCGTCCCGCCGGCAGACTCGGCGATAGCCGTCCCACCAGCAGAGTGGACGGGCAACCGCGGCGGTCCGACCCGGCTGCTGCTGCTGCGTCACGGCCAGACCGAGCTGTCGCGGCAGCGCCGCTATTCCGGCCGCGGCGACCCGGAACTGACCGATATCGGCCGACGCCAGGCCGCCGACGCGGCCCGATACCTGTCGCAGAAGGGCGGTATCGCTGCGGTGGTCAGTTCACCGCTGCAGCGGGCCCGGGCCACCGCGACCGCTGCCGCCGACGCACTCGGGCTGCCGGTGCAGGTCGACGACGATCTGATCGAGACTGACTTCGGCGAGTGGGAGGGATTGACATTCCTCGAAGCCGCGCAGCGCCATCCCGACGTGCACGGCCGTTGGCTGCGCGACACCGGTCTGCGCCCCCCCGGCGGGGAGAGCTTCGACGACGTCGCGCAGCGGGTGCACCGCGTGCGGGACCGGATCGTCGCCGACTACGGCCCGAGCACCGTGCTGGTGGTCTCCCATGTCACGCCGATCAAGACGCTGCTGCGGCTGGCGCTGGCTGCCGGGCCGACGATCCTGCACCGGCTGCACCTCGATCTGGCGTCGCTGAGCATCGCCGAGTTCTATCCCGACGATGGCGCCTCGGTGCGGCTGGTCAACGACACCTCGTACCTGAGAGGCTGAGCGTGATGTCCGAGCCGTCAGCAGACGCCCGCGAGGTATGGGAAGAGCACTATCGAGCCAAGCCGCAGGTGTGGAGCGGGCGGGTCAACACCCAACTCGCCGAGATCGCCGGGCAGCTGCCGGCCGGGCGCGCCCTGGATCTGGGTTGCGGAGAAGGCGCCGACGCCATTTGGCTGGCCGAACACGGCTGGACCGTGGTGGCGGTGGACATCTCCAGCACCGCCCTGGAACGGGTGCGCGCCCATGCCGCGGCCCGGGGCATGGCCGACCGCATCGACACCCGGCAGAGCGATCTTGAGCACGGCCTGCCGGACGGACCGTTCGACTTGGTCTCTGCGCACTTCCTGCACAGCACGGTCGCGATGGACCGGGCGGGCATCCTGCGCGCGGCGGCGGCCACCGTCGCTCCCGGCGGCAACCTGCTGATCGTCGACCACGCTGCGGCACCGCCCTGGGCCACCAAGATGGCACACCACGACTTCCCCGACACCGACACGGTGCTGGCCGGTCTCGACCTCGATCCGGCGCGCTGGCAAAGAGCCCGGGTCGGTGCCGTGCAGCGGGCGGCCAAGGGTCCCGACGGCGAGGACGTCACCCTGCTGGACAACGTCATGTGGCTTCGCAGAATGGCCTAAACCGGCCAATTCGTGTAGAGAAACTGGGGTGGACAACACCCCGCTCGGCTCGGCCGACCCGGAACTGCGCAAGGCGCTGACCCAGCGACTGCACCGTCGTGCCGTGGTCACCGGCGAAATGACCGTGCCCGCCGTGCCCGGGATGCTCGATGAGTACGTCGAGATGTGCACCGACACCTTCGCGGCGTTGGGAGTGCATTTCGCCGAGGTCGAGATCGCCCACCTGCGCAGCGTGCTGGAGGGGCAGCTGGCCGAGGCCTATGCCGCCTCACCGCGCTCGAACATCGTCATCAGCTACCAATGCCCGGTGGGTACCACCGTCAGCTACACCGTCGCGCCGCAGTGGTCCAGCCTTGAGTCCGCCTATGACAACTGGGTGGCCACCCGCGAGCCGCCCTACTTCGGCACCGAGCCCGATGCCCGGATCTCGGCGCTGGCCGCCGAGGCCGCCGACCCGGCTGCGTTCCCGATCCTCGACATCGGCGCCGGAACCGGGCGCAACTGCCTTGCGCTGGCCCGGCGCGGCCATCCGGTGGACGCCGTGGAGATGAGCCCGAAATTCGCCGAGATCATCCTCACCGAGGCGCAGCGCGAAGGGCTCAACGTCCGCGTGACCCTGCGCGACGTGTTCACCACAACCTCCGACCTGCGCCGCGACTATCAGCTGATCCTGCTCTCGGAGGTGGTCAGCGACTTCCGGTCCACCGACCAACTTGCGAAGGTATTCGCACTGGCGGCCGAGTGCCTGGCGCCGGGCGGCCGGCTGGTGTTCAACATCTTCCTGGCCCGCGACGGCTACCAGCCCGACGAGGCCGCCCGCCAACTCGGGCGAGCAGTGCTACACCTCGATCTTCACCTATCCCGAGCTGGCCCAGGCCTGCGCGATGGCGCCGCTGGAACTGGTGGCCGATGACTCGGTGTACGACTTCGAGAAGACGCATCTGGCGCCGGAGGCGTGGCCGCCGACCAGTTGGTATGCCGAGTGGGTCAGCGGCCAGGATGTGTTCGCGGTGCCGCGCGAGCAGTGCCCGATCGAGATGCGCTGGCTGGTCTACCGCAAGGCCGACTGGATCATGACACGCAGCGGCGGGGGCAACTCACCGACCGACTGGTAGGACTTTTGCCGTACTGGGCCGTACGAGTACGTTGACTACTGCGGACGAGTTGGCCGGGCGGCCGCGGCACGCTGGTGACAGCGCGTCGAGGAAAGTCCGGACTTCACAGAGCAGGGTGATTGCTAACGGCAATCCGAGGTGACTCGCGGGACAGTGCCACAGAGAACAGACCGCCGCCGGTTCTGATTTTTCAGAGCCGGCGGTAAGGGTGAAACGGTGCGGTAAGAGCGCACCAGCATCCCGGGTGACCGGGGTGGCTCGGTAAACCCCACCCGAAGCAAGGCCAAGAGGCCGCACGCGAGTGCGGCTGCGCAGGCGTTCGAGGGCTGCTCGCCCGAGCCTGCGGGTAGGCCGCTCGAGGTACCCGGCGACGGTGTGCCCAGATGGATGGTCGCCGCCGCGCCGCTACCGCGGCGCGGAACAGAATCCGGCTTACAGGCCAGCTCGTCCGCCCTCACAGCGCGTCAGCCGACGGCGCGCCGCAATGCCTTGAGCGCATCACCGAGTTGGTCTTCGCAGTACAGCGCCACCTCTGCCTCCCGCTGGTAGAGCACCCCGTAGGTGAAGGTGTCCTCACCGGCGGCGTGCGCGGCGTCGGCGGCGCCCAGCAGGTGCTCGCGGCTCACCACGCTGTCCTGGTGGTCGCCGAGGAGGGTCTGGACCACTTTGGATCGCCGCTCGATCGTGGTGTGGCCGGTGGCCGCGGCGATGTAGCGAAGTCGCTTGGCGGCCTTACGGATTCGGTGCACGGCTTCGTCGCGTTCGGTGGGCCCGGCCACGCGTGCCGCCTTGGCGGCCTTGCGAACCTTGCGGAAGCTCGACCGCACCGACACGTGCCGCTGACCCGGCTCCGCCACCGGCTGCGCGGAGACGGCGAGGGCGTCGAGGGCGTCCAGCAGCCGGAAGTAGCGCTGCGAACGCATCGCGGTCAGGGATCGGCGCAGCCCGGCCTGGTATCGCCGCCAGGCGCCGTCGACGAGCCGGTCGGCCACCGGTCCGCGGATCAGCTCGGCGGGCAGTTCCGCGAGTGCGTCGCGGTAACGCTCGGCGAGCACTTCGGCGTCGCGCGCCACTCCCAGCACTGCGGCCAGTTCGCGTAACTCGTGCAGAATCCAGGCGTCGTCGGTGAGCCCGAACGCCTCCTCGGAGGCCTGCAGCAGGCTGCGGATCTGCCGGGTGGCGACGCGCATCTGGTGGACGGCGTCATCGGCGTCGGCGCGCACCGCGCGATCGGATTCCAGCAGCCGCTCGATCTGGGCGGCCACCGCCCGGTGCATCGGGTCGGCGGGAATCTCCGGCAGCGCGGATTCGCCGAGGGTCTTCGCCAGCTTCGAGCCGTGTCCGGCCGGGACGGCGCCGGCGTCGAGCAACCGGTTCGTCAGCCGGTTGAGCAGGCCCTCGCCGTCGGGTGCCGCGGCGTCGATGAGTTCGAGCTCCCATTCCCGCCACTGGGTCTCAAGCGATTGGGTCTCCTCGCCGTCCGCACCGGAGTCACCTGCTCCGAGCCGGCATGCGCTGACCCGGTCATCGCAGAACTCGGCCACCTCGGTGCCGTCCGAGCCGAAGAGCGTGGTGACGTCGCGCGCGGTGGCGATGCGGGCCACCGCCACGAGCGGGCGGTCCCGCACGATGGCCAGCACGGTGTCGCGCAACTCGTCGGGCAGGTCGGGACTCAACGGTGCGTGGATCTCGGTGCGCGCCTCGGAGTCCGCGCCGGGCAGCTTCAGGTGCCACCCCTCGTCGGGGCCGCCGGTGCGGCGGCGAAGCGTCACCCGGTGCCGGGCCAAATCGTGGGCGGGGGTGTCGAAGTACACCGCCTCGAGCCACCGGGTGGGCTGCCGCTGCGCGCTGTCCACCAGGGACAGACCGTCGAACGACGGGGCCGCGGCGTCACCCAGATCGGCCGGCACGTCGAATTTGCGCTCCCACTCGATGTGGCGCGATGACCCGGCTGTCTTGCCCATGCCGTCGAGCGTTTCACATCTGGGTGAACGGCCTGCTCAGAAGCTGTGCTCCTCGGCGGGGAAGACCCCGCTGGCCACCTCATCGGCGTACTGGCCGGCCGCGCGGCGAAGCTCGGAGCCGATGTCGGCGAACCGCTTGACGAACTTCGCGGTCCGGCCGCTGGTCAATCCGGCCATGTCCTGCCACACCAGCACCTGGGCGTCGCAGTTGGGTCCGGCGCCGATGCCCACGGTCGGGATGGTCAGCTTGCCGGTGAGCTGGGTGGCCAGCTCGGCGGGAACCATCTCCAGAACCACCGCGAACGCGCCGGCCTCCTGGACGGCGATCGCGTCGTGGACGGTCTGCTCGGAGGCGTCGCCGCGGCCCTGGACCCGGAACCCGCCGAGGGTGTTGACACTCTGCGGGGTGAATCCGATGTGGGCCATCACCGGGATCCCGGCGGCGGTGAGCACCGCGATCTGGTCGGCCACCCGCTCGCCGCCTTCCAGCTTGACGGCGTGAGCCCCGGCCTCCTTGAGGAAGCGGGTGGCGGTGGCCAGTGCCTGCGCCGGACTCGCTTCGTAGCTGCCGAACGGTAGGTCGGCGATCACCAGGGCGTGTTCGGCGCCGCGGACGACCCCGCGGACCAGGGGGATCAGCTCGTCGATGGTGACCGGCACGGTGGTGTCGTAGCCGTAGACGACGTTGGCTGCCGAATCGCCGACCAACAGAGCCGGAATGCCCGCCTCGTCGAAGATCCGGGCGGTGGAGAAGTCGTAGGCGGTGAGCATGGCCCACTTGTGGCCTTCGGCCTTCATCCGCTGCAGGTGATGGGTGCGGATCTTGGTGCGGGCCGGTGCGGTCTGCTCGGAGCCGCCGTAGGGCGCCATGGTGTCGGACATGAGTGTCCTCATTCTTGGTCGGGTGCGGTCCTCGTGGCCTGCTCTCCAGGTCCCCGGGCTCGCCTGACCCTCTAAGTGTGCCACCGTGGTGCGTCGGGGGGAATCCACCCGGGAGTGCAGTTCCTCACAGCGCGTCTCGCCGGACGCCTAGCATTGATAGATGCAGCATCTGCAGCGACTCAGCGGTCTGGACGCCAGCTTCCTCTACCTCGAGACCTCCACCCAGCCGCTGCACGTGTGCTCGGTTCTCGAGTTGGATGCGTCCACCATTCCGGGTGGCTATACCTTTGCGCGGTTGCGCGAGGAGTTGGCCCTGCGGATCTCGGCGATCCCGACCTTCCGCGAGAAGCTGGCCAACAGCTTCCTCAACCTCGATCACCCGGTCTGGGTGGAGGACGAGGAGTTCGACCTCGTACGTCACGTCCACCGCATCGGGCTGCCCGCGCCCGGCGGCCGGGTGGAGCTGGCCGAGGTGTGCGGGCACCTGGCGTCGCTCCCGCTGGACCGCCGCCACCCGCTGTGGGAGATGTGGGCCATCGAAGGCCTCGACGGCACCGACCCGCGCAAGGGCGGCCGGCTCGCGGTGATGACCAAGATCCACCATGCCGCCGTCGACGGCGTCACCGGCGCCAACCTGATGTCACAGCTGTGCAGCATCGAACCCGACCCGCCGGCCCCCGCGCCGGTTGACGCGAGCCGCGGGACCAACCCGCTGCGGATCGCGATCGGCGGGCTGGGCCGGTTCGCCACCCGGCCGATCAGCCTGGCCACCAGCGTCCTGCCGGCCACCATCAACACCGTCGTGGACACGGTCAAGCGCGTCACCGGCGGCGGCTCCGCCATGGCCGCGCCGTTCGCTGCGCCACCGACCCCGTTCAACGCCAGCATCAACGCCCATCGCAACGTCGCCTTCGCCCAACTCGACCTCGCCGATGTCAAGACCGTGAAGAACCGCTTCGGGGTGAAGGTCAACGACGTGGTGATGGCCCTGGTCTCGGGCGTACTGCGCAACTACCTGCTGGACCGCGGTGAGCTTCCGGACTCGACCCTGGTGGCGATGGTCCCGGTCTCGGTGCATGACCGATCCGACCGGCCGGGCCGAAACCAGGTGTCGGGCATGTTCGCCAGCCTCGAGACCGAGATCGCCGACCCGGCGGAGCGGCTGAGGGCCATCGCGCGGGGCAGCAGCGCTGCCAAGGAACACTCGTCGGCCATCGCCGCCACGCTGCTCCAGGACTGGAGCCAGTTCGCCGGTCCGGCGGTGTTCGGCATCGCGATGCGGGTGTACGCCCGCAGTCGGCTCACCGAGTCGCGGCCGGTGCACAACCTCGTGGTGTCCAACGTGCCCGGACCGCAGGAACCGCTGTATTTCCTCGGCGCCCAGGTGGAGGCGATGTACCCGCTCGGCCCGATCTTCCACGGGTCGGGACTGAACATCACGGTGATGTCGCTGGCCGGCCAGCTCAATGTCGGCCTGATCTCCTGCCCGGAACTACTGCCGGACCTCTGGGACATGGCCGACGGATTCGACGCCGGGATGAAGGAGCTTCTCGACGCCCCCGCGTGAGCCCTACCAGGCTCATCGTCATGACATGGCAGCATGATCGCCATGAGTCGCGACCAATTTCCCCGTGCCGTGCGGAACGGCCTCGTGCTGGCCGGTGTCGCCGCGCTGCTGTCGGCGAGTGCGGGATGCAGCAGCGTGGTTGCGGGCAAAGCGGTGCTGGCCGAGCCGAAAATGGGGCAGCCGGTCTCCTGGGGACCCTGCCGGCCGAGCGGCGGCGGCGGCGAAGCCCTGACTGTCCCGGCCGGCGCCCAGTGCGGCGAGATCGCCGTGCCGGTCAGCTACGACGACCCCGGCGGTGACGTGGCCACCCTGGCGCTGATCCGCTTCCCGGCGACGGGGGAGAAGATCGGCTCACTGATCATCAACCCGGGCGGACCCGGGGAATCGGGTGTGGAAGCCGCCACCGGCATCGTCGAGAGTCTGGCGCCGCAGGTGCGGGAGCGGTTCGACCTCGTCGGCTTCGACCCGCGCGGAGTGGGCGGGTCAACGCCGGCACTGTGGTGCAACTCCGATGCCGACAACGACCGGCTGCGTGCCGACCCGATGGTGGACTACAGCCCGGAGGGTGTGGCCCGCATCGAGCGCATCACCAAGGAGTTCATCGAGCGCTGCGTCGACAAGATGGGGCCGGACTTCCTGGCCAACGTCGGCACCGCCAATGTGGCCAAGGACCTTGACATGCTGCGGGCGGCCGTCGGTGACGAGAAGCTGAACTACCTGGGCTACTCCTATGGCACCCGAATCGGCGCAGAGTATGCCGAGGCGTACCCCGAGAAGGTGCGGGCGATGATCCTCGACGGCGCCGTCGATCCCAACGCCGATCCGATTCAGGCCGACATCGACCAGGCCGAGGCGTTCCAGAAGGCATTCAACGACTACGCGGCCGACTGCGCCAAGGACATCGGATGTCCGCTGGGCAGTGATCCGGCCAAGGCCGTGGACGTCTACCGGGACCTCGTTGATCCGTTGGTGGACAAGCCACTTCCCACCCGGGACCCGCGTGGGCTGAGCTACAGCGATGCGATCGTGGGCACCATCATGGCGCTCTACTCGCCGAACCTGTGGCGCCATCTCACCTCCGGTCTGACTGAGATGACCGAGGGCCGGGGCGACACGATGCTGGCGCTGGCCGACATGTACATGCGCCGCGACGCACAGGGTCGCTACACCAACGCCACCGACGCCCGCATCTCGATCAACTGCGTCGATCAGCCGGCGATCTCCGACCGCGCCAAGGTGATCGAGGAGGACCGCCGGCTGCGCGAGGTGGCGCCGTTCATGAGTTACGGGGAGTTCACCGGGAACGCTCCGCTGAGCACCTGCGCGTTCTGGCCCGTACCCCCGACGAGTGCCCCGCACGAGGTCTCGGCCCCCGGCCTGCCGCCGGTGATGGTGATCTCCAGTACCGGCGACCCCGCCACGCCGTATCAGGCCGGGGTGGATCTGGCCAAGCAACTCGGGGGCTCGCTGGTGACCTTCAATGGAACTCAGCACACCGTGGTGTTCCAGGGCGAGCAGTGCGTCGACGACTACGCGGCCGCCTACCTCGTCGACCTGACGCTTCCCCCGGCCGGAGCCACCTGCTGAACCGCTGCGGTTCCGATACCGACGTGTGATCGTCGCGCCCGGCGGTGAGGCCGCGCTGCGTGCCACGATGGCTGCCATGGTTCGCCAGAGTCGGTTCGGCTCGGCCCGCTTCGGCGTGGCCGCGGTCTGCGGGCTCGCCTGCGCCGCACTGCTGGCCGGTCCGGCCGCCGGTGCACCCGACTCCGGCCAGTCGACGCCGATCGCGGCATGGTCCGGCTGCGAGGAATGGATCGACGACGCATTCCTGCCCTCGGCGGTGTGCACCACCGTCGCGGTGCCTATCGACGATGCGGATCCGGCTGGGCCGCAAGCACAATTGGCCGTCATCAAGATCCCCGCGAGCGGACGGCGCATCGGTTCGCTGCTGATCAATCCAGGAGGCCCGGGCGCCTCGGCCGTCGACGCCGTCGTCGACCTCGGCGATGCCCTGGATGGCAGCGCGATCACCGAGCATTTCGATCTGGTCGGATTCGATCCGCGCGGGGTGGGCTACTCGACGCCGGAGTTGCGGTGCCGCACCGACGCCGAGTTCGACGCCTGGCGACGAGATCCGATGGTCGACTACAGCCAGGCGGGGGTCGCGCGGATCGAGGGTCTCTACAAGGACCTGGCGACTCAATGCCTCGACCGGATGGGCAAGGGTTTCCTCGCCGGAGTCGGAACCGCTTCTGCGGCAAAGGATATGGACGCGGTCCGCCAAGCTCTCGGTGAGGACCAGATCAACTATCTGGGATACAGCTACGGCACCGAACTCGGCGCCGCATACGTCGATCGCTACCCGAACCGGGTACGCACGATGGTTCTCGACGGCGCGATCGACCCCGCGCAGGATCCGATCGCATCACTGGTCGAGCAGATGGCCGGCTTCCAGGTGGCGTTCACCGACTACGCCGCCGACTGCGCCACCTCACCGGCCTGCCCGTTGGGCACCGATCCCGCGCAGTGGGTGAACCGATATCACCAGCTGGTGAACCCGTTGGCCACCGCACCGGGCCCCACCGATGACCCGCGGGGTCTGAGCTACGCCGACGCGATCACCGGGACGGTCAATGCGCTGTACACCCCGCAGTACTGGAAGTACCTGACCAGTGGACTGCTGGGCCTGCAGCGCGGCACCGACGCCGGTGATCTGCTGCTGCTGGCCGACGATTACCAGGGCCGCGATTCCGACGGCCGCTACACCAACGGCCAGGACGCCTTCAACGCCATCCGCTGCGTCGACGCCCCCACCCCCAGCGACCCGGCGGCGTGGGCTGAGGCGGACCGGCAGATCCGCGCCCGCGCCCCGTTCCTGGCCTACGGCGAGTTCACCGGATTCGCCCCGCGGGATCTGTGCGCGTTCTGGCCGGTGCCGGCGACATCGGTTCCCGAGCCCGCCGCCGCCGCGCCACCGGGTGCGGTGGTGGTGGTGTCCACCACACACGATCCCGCCACTCCGTATGCGGCCGGCGTCGACCTGGCTCGGCAGTTGCGGGCACCGCTGATCAGCTACGAGGGAACCCAGCACACGGTGGTCTTCGACGGGGAGTCGTGCGTCGACGACGCCGTGGTCGACTACCTGGTGAACCGGGTGGTGCCCGGGGACCTGAGCTGCTGAAACGCCGCGATTACGGCCGGAATTCGGGGCACTGCGACTGGCGGATGAGTCGCGCTCGCCGCCCCTTGTGTGCTACACAGGGCAGCGGCTCCTAGGTTGTGGGGAGTAACGCCGCTGCCCTGCTAACTCTTTATACCCCGGTTCCTGGTGCGACACACGCCCCGGGCATGCGGTTTGGCGTCTTTTGTGACAGCCGGTCGGCTGGACAGTCCGCCGTAACACAGAGTTAACAGCCGCTGCCTACGCTCGCGTCATGGACCGGCAGAAGGAATTCGTGCTTCGCACGCTGGAGGAACGCGATATCCGATTCGTCCGGCTGTGGTTCACCGACGTGCTGGGTTTCCTCAAGACCGTCGCCATCGCACCGGCCGAACTGGAGGGCGCTTTCGAGGAGGGCATCGGCTTCGACGGCTCCTCGATCGAGGGTTTCGCCCGGGTGTCGGAAGCCGACATGGTGGTCCGCCCCGATCCGTCGACGTTCCAGGTGCTGCCGTGGACGACGAGCGCCGGCCAGCACCACTCGGCGCGGATGTTCTGCGATATCACCATGCCGGATGGTTCGCCGTCGTGGGCCGACAGCCGCCACGTGCTTCGCCGGCAACTGGCCAAAGCCGGCGATCTGGGGTTCTCCTGCTACGTGCATCCGGAGATCGAGTTCTTCCTGCTCAAGCCCGGCACCGACGACGGGTCGGTCCCGGTGCCCGCCGACAACGGCGGCTACTTCGACCAGGCCGTGCATGATTCGGCACCCAACTTCCGCCGGCACGCCATCGACGCCCTCGAGCAGATGGGTATCTCGGTCGAGTTCAGTCACCACGAGGGTGCGCCCGGACAGCAGGAGATCGACCTGCGCTACGCGGACGCACTGTCGATGGCCGACAACGTCATGACGTTCCGGTACCTGGTCAAGGAGGTGGCCCTCGGTGAGGGTGTTCGGGCGTCGTTCATGCCCAAGCCGTTCACGGAGTATCCCGGCTCGGCCATGCACACCCATATGAGTCTGTTCGAGGGCGAGACCAACGCCTTCCACAGCGCGGAGGACCCGCTGCAACTCTCCGACGTGGCCAAGTCGTTCATCGCCGGCATCCTCGAGCACGCCTGCGAGATCAGCGCGGTGACCAACCAGTGGGTGAACTCCTACAAGCGGCTGGTGCACGGCGGCGAGGCGCCGACGGCGGCGTCCTGGGGAGCGGCGAACCGCTCCGCATTGGTCCGGGTGCCGATGTACACCCCGCGCAAGGCCGCCTCCCGTCGGATCGAGGTGCGCAGTCCCGATTCGGCGTGCAACCCGTACCTGGCGTTCGCGGTGCTGCTGGCCGCCGGTCTGCGGGGCATCGAGAAGAACTATTCGCTGAGCCCCGAAGCCGAGGACAACGTCTGGACCCTGACCACCGAGGAGCGCCGGGCGATGGGCTATCGCGAGCTGCCATCGAGCCTGGGTCTTGCGCTCGGGGAGATGGAGCGCTCCGAACTGGTCGCCGAAGCTCTCGGCGAGCATGTCTTCGACTACTTCCTGCGCAACAAGCGCGCGGAGTGGGAGGAGTACCGCAGCAACGTCACCCCCTTCGAGCTGAAGAAGTACCTGTCGCTGTAGCTGCGGACCGCCCTTCGTCCCGCATCGTGGTTGGGCTAACGTCGCTCCCGTGGGCAAACCGGCGACGCAGCGGCCGAGTGTTCCCAGCGTCGGCCGGCTTGGTCTGCTGCAGCGCGCCGCACCGGCGCACCTGAAGACCCTCGGCTGGGATGACGACGCCCATGTCGAACTGCTCTGGTCCTTGTCGCGGGCCGCAGACGCCGACGCCGCCCTGCACACGATGGTGCGCCTGGCCGAGGCGCTCGGTGACGAGTGGGCCAGGCTGGACAGCGCACTGGTCACCGACACGTCGCTACGCGGACGGCTGTTCGCCGTACTCGGCTCATCCCTCGCGCTGGGCGATCACCTGGTTGCCAATCCGCAGTCCTGGCGCCTACTGGAGGGCGATATCGAGCTCCCCGGCACCGAGGACATGCGCCGGGCCTTCTCGGACTGCGTAGCCGAATTCGGCTCCACCCCAGCGGTTCTCGCGCCCGCACTGCGGACCCTCTATCGCGATCAGCTACTCATCCTCGCGGCGCTGGATACCGCGCCCACCGTTGAGAACGAGCCCGTGCTGGCGTTCGAGACCGTCGGCGCGCACCTGTCCGACCTCGCCGACGCCGCCCTCGGCGCCGCACTCATGGCGGCCACCGCCGCGGTATGCAAGGACGAGCCGGCGCCCCGGCTGGCGGTCATCGCAATGGGCAAGTGCGGTGCCCGCGAACTGAACTACGTCAGCGATGTGGATGTCATCTTCGTGGGTGAGAACGCCGACCCACTGATCACCCGGGTGGCCGGCGAGATGATGCGGCTCGCGTCGGAGGCGTTCTTCGAAGTTGACGCCGCCCTTCGTCCGGAGGGCAAAGCGGGTGCGCTGGTCCGCACCCTGGACTCGCACATCGCCTACTACCAGCGGTGGGCCAAGACGTGGGAATTCCAGGCCCTGCTCAAGGCCCGGCCCGCGGTGGGCGACGCCGAACTAGGCCGGGCCTATACCGACGCCCTGATGCCGATGGTCTGGAACGCCTGTCAGCGTGAGGATTTCGTCCCCGAGGTGCAGGCGATGCGCCGTCGGGTCGAGGAACTGGTTCCGGCAGACATGCGGGAGCGGGAGATCAAGCTGGGCACCGGAGGTCTGCGCGACGTCGAGTTCGCGGTGCAGCTTCTCCAGCTCGTCCACGGCCGCACCGATCCCTCGCTGCACGTCGCCTCCACCGTCGACGCGCTGGCCGCGCTCGGTGCCGGCGGCTACATCGGTCGCGACGATGCCGCCAACCTCACCGCCTCGTACGAGTTTCTGCGGCTGCTCGAGCATCGGCTGCAGTTGCAGCGCCTCAAGCGGACCCACATGCTGCCCGCCCCCGGGGACACCGAGGCACTGCGCTGGCTGGCCCGGGCCGCCCATGTCCGTCCGGATGGCACCCACGACGCGCTCGGGGTGCTGCGCGAGGAGATCAAGCGCCAGAACGTGCGGGTGTCGAAGCTGCACGCCAAGCTCTTCTACCAACCACTGCTGGAGTCGGTGGGCCCCTCGGTGGAGTTGGCCACCGGGATGTCACCGGCGGCGGCGGAACGCCAACTCGCCGCGCTGGGTTACGAGGGCCCGCAGAGCGCGCTGACGCATCTGAGCGCACTGGTCAACTCCAGCGGCCGGCGCGGCCGGGTGCAGGCGGTGCTGCTGCCGAGACTGCTCGACTGGCTCTCGGCCACTCCCGATCCGGACAGCGGTCTGCTGGCCTACCGCCGGATCAGCGATGCACTGGCCGACCAGCGCTGGTATCTGTCCACGCTGCGCGATGAGAGCGCGGTGGCCAAGCGGCTGATGCGGGTGCTCGGAACGTCGGCCTACGTGCCGGATCTGTTGATCCGGGCACCGGAGGTGATCGCCTCCTACGCCGACGGGCCGACGGGACCCAAACTGCTCGACGTCGACCCCGACGCGGTGGCGCGCGCGCTGCTCGCCTCCGCCGGCCGCCACCGGGATCCGGCCCGCGCGATCGCCGCCGCCCGCACCCTGCGCCGGCGCGAACTGGCCCGGGTGGCCTCTGCCGATCTCCTCGGCATGCTGGAGGTGCCGCAGGTGTGTTCGGCACTGACCTCGGTGTGGGTGGCAGTGCTGCAGTGCGCGCTGGAGGCGGTGATCCGGGACAACACACCCGACGGCGAGGCGGCCCCGGCGGCCATCGCGGTCATTGGGATGGGCCGCCTCGGCGGCGGGGAACTGGGCTACGGCTCCGATGCCGACGTGATGTTCGTCTGCGATCCGGCCGACGGTGCCGATGAGACTCGCGCGGTGAAGTGGTCGACGACCATCGCCGAGCAGTTGCGCACCCTGCTCGGCGCGCCGAGCGATGACCCACCGCTGGAGGTCGACGCCAACCTGCGGCCCGAGGGGCGCAGCGGGCCGCTGGTCCGCACCCTGGCGTCCTACGCCGCCTACTACGAGCAGTGGGCCCAGCCGTGGGAGGTCCAAGCGCTGCTGCGGGCCGCACCGGTGGCCGGCGACGAGCGACTCGGCGCGCGGTTCGTGGCGATGGCCGACCGGATCCGCTACCCGCCCGGCGGCATCTCGCCGGCGGCCGTGCAGGAGATCCGCCGGGTCAAGGCGCGGGTCGACGCTGAGCGGCTGCCCCGGGGCGCCGATCCCAACACCCACACCAAGCTGGGCCGCGGGGGATTGGCCGACGTGGAGTGGACCGTGCAGTTGCTGCAATTGCGCCACGCTCACGAGGTGCCGGAGCTGCACATCACCCCGACGCTGGCGGCGCTGGACGCCATCGCCGCCGCCGAGCTGATTCCGGCCGGCGACACCGACCAGCTGCGCGAGGCCTGGCTGACCGCCACCCGCGCCCGCAACGCCCTCGTGCTGGTACGCGGCAAGGCCGTCGACCAGCTTCCTGGGCCGGGACGGCAACTCAACGCGGTCGCGGCCGCCGCCGGGTGGGCCGACGGCGACGGCGGCGAGTTCCTGGACCACTATCTTCGAGTGACGCGGCGCGCCAAGGCCGTGGTGAACAAAGTATTCGGAGGCTGAGCGTGCCAATGCAGAAGTGGGACGGCGATGGCATCAGCGCCGAGGAGTTCACCCGGCTCCAGGATCTCTACGGCCCGCTGGCCGGCGCGGTCCGGGAGCTGATCGACGCCACCGTCCGCACCGCGGCCGACGAGGACACCATCGCCGCGGCGACCGCGGCCGTGCGCGCGGTCACCGAGAGCCTGCACCCACTCCACACGGACGGATGGCAGGCACTTCGGCACGCCGACACCGGACGGCCACTGCTGTTCACCAACCCGGCCGCGGGCGGCCGCAATCCCATCGCGCCGCCGATGGTCGTGCACCATGGCGGCGACGGGCGGTGCTGGAGCGACTTCACCCTCGGTGCGGCCTACGAGGGGCCCCCGGGCATGGTGCACGGCGGCATCGCCGCCCTGGTGCTCGATCAACTGCTCGGCGAGGTCGCGACCAGCGGCCTGACCGAGCCCAGGTTCACCGGCACCATCAGCCTGCGCTATCTGCGCGGAACTCCGTTGGGAGTTCTGCACGCGGAGGCGTACGTGGACCGCACCGAAGGTCACAAAACCTACGCCCGCGGCGTCATCAGCGACGCGGTCGGACCGACAGTCGAAGCGGAAGGACTTTTCATCATGCCTGCATGGGCTCGCCAGCGAAGCGACGTGGGGACTGTGACCGGATGAAGTTCTACGTCAGCAGCGCGTTCGTCGATACCAACGAGATCGTCGAGATCGCCAGAGCCGCAGACGAACTCGGGTACGAAGGTATCGCGATCGCCGACCACGTGGTCAATCTGGAGACGCTGGCGACTCCGTACCCCTACACCCCTGACGGTCAGCGACGCTGGCAGCCGTTCACCGACTGGCCCGATCCCTGGGTGCTGGTCGGCGCATTGGCCCAGGCGACGCAGCGGCTGAAGTTCATCACCACCGTCTACATCCCCGCGATGCGCGACCCGTATTCGGCGGCCAAGGCCATCGGCACCGCGGCGATCCTGTCCGGCGGACGCGTCGAACTCGGCATCGGGGTGGGCTGGTGCGAGGAGGAGTTCGCCCTGCTTGGCCAGCAGTTCGCCAAACGCGGTAAGCGCACCGACGAAATGCTGGAATTGTTCAAGGCGCTGTGGCAGCCGGGGTGGACCGAATTCGACGGCGAGTTTTACAAGACCCCGCGGCTGGAGATGACGCCCACACCGCCTCCTATCCCGATCTACTCCGGCGGGCTGTCAGATATCGCACTGCGTCGCGCGTCGCGCAACGACGGCTGGATCGGCGACCTCATCACCATGGACCAGGCCATCGCCTCGGTGACCCGGATCCGTGAGCTGCGGGCCGACAAGGGTCTGGGCATGGAGGATTTCGCCGTCATCACCCCGCTCATGGACGCCTTCCTTCCTGAGCACTACGAACGCGCTGAAGCCGGCGGTATCCACGCCGTTCTCACCATGCCGTGGATGTTCTACTCCGGTCCCGAGGCGACGCTGGAGCAGAAGATCGAAGGAATGCGCCGCTTCCGCGACGATCTGGCACCCGATACCTAGGGGTTGCACTCCGGGCAGACGGCCGGATCAGCCCACGCAGCGGGGACCGGGCGTGCGATGCGGTGCGGGCAGGACTGGCAGCTGTGAATCTCGCTGCGCGGTAATGGAGTCGGGGTGGCGCAGATCCGGCAGGGCAGGCCCGCTTCGCTGCCGGCCCGGCCGAATCCCGGCGTAGCGCATCGGGGGCACCGGGTGGCCAGCCGGCGGGCCAGGGTCGCAGCCAGCCGCATCAGCACCTGCCGCCGGCTCGGATTGTGATGGGCGCGCAGGTCCGGTTCGACGACCGCCAGGTCCTCGATCGAGCACGCGGCCGCTGTGGCGATCGCGGTGCGCAGAGCCTCCGCGTCGGTGATGCCCTTGACGATGCGAGCGGATTCCGGCGGCGCACCGGCGGGCCGCACGATCAGGGCCTGGCTCGGTAGCCCGGACAGCAATGCCTGCGGCACGTCGTCATAGCTGCCAACCCGCTGCGACGATCCGGGCACCGATGCGGTGCGGTAACCCTCGAGGACCTCGATCCCGAGGTCGTCGTCGCAGAACAGCAGGATCTCCTCGTGGCCCGTCAAACCGATGCCTGTCACACCGAGGCCGGTGCACCCGAGGCCGCCCAGCGGCCCGTAGCTCGCCTCGCTGGCCAGGCCCAGTGACAGGCCGGTGGCGTCCATCGCCAGCCGCGCCTTACCGCGGGCGGCATCCACCGCCGTACCGGTTCGCGGTTGCTCGCCGGTGAACGTGCCGAATCGGTCGGTGTCGAGTCGCGGCGGGGTGATCAGTCGGGCGTCGAGAACCTTACGGAAAGCCGGCGAGAGCTGGTGCTGCTTGCCGTGTTGCGTTCCGACCGCGATACGGGCCCGGTGATACGGCGGCCGGTGCGCCGGCTCAGCTGACTTCCTGGTGCTCATGGAGTACGTCGAGGATCTCGCCGATGCGATGTCCCCGCTCGACAGGGTGCCGCAGCGGCCGGTCGCCCTTGATTTGGTAGGTGTTGCGTCGGCCTTCCCGCAGCCGGTCGAGGTAGCCGGTCTCCACCAGGTCGCTGACGATCCGCTGGGCTGCCCGTTCGGTGACCCCGACGCGCTCGGCGACATCCCGGAGCCGGATGCCGGGGTCTCGCGCGATGCACAGCAGAGCATGTGCGTGATTCGTCAGGAAAGTCCACTCTGCCATGGAAGGAGAGTACTTCCCATCCTGGCCTGATGGCCGCGTTACCGCGCCAATGCCTAACACCGGTCATGAGAATCATGATTCCAGAAGCTTGACACCTGCAACTCGATACACGTAATCTAAATCGCATGTTCTCGATCATGAGTGGTGTTCTGATGGCGACGGTTGCGGTACCGCTGCTGACAGCGGTCGCGGCATACACCGTCGGTTCACGCGTACCTCGTCCGATCGGCCTGGTAGGGGCGGTCGTCGCAGGTCTGGGCTTCGTTGGAGCCGTGGCACTGACCATTGCCGCCGCCGGCGGGGAGCCGGTCCACGCGACGCTCGGACCGCTGTCACTTACCGCGGACCGGCTCGCGGTGGTACTGCTCCTGCTGGTCTTCGGAGTCAGTGCCATTGCCCAGGCCTACGCGGTGCGCTACCTGGCCGGCGACCCCCGGGCGGCCTGGTTCACCGGTGGCGCGGGTCTGCTCACCGCGGCCTCGGCCGGTCTCATGACCGTCGACACCCTGATCGGACTGGCCTTCTTCTGGACGCTGGCGGGCGCCGCGCTGTGCCTGCTGCTGGCCACGTACTGGCATCTGCCGGCCGCCCGCGACGGCGTCCGCCGCACCGTCACCGCCTTCGTCATCGGCGATCTGGCGCTGTGGACGGCGGTGGTGGTCGCCACCGCGACCTGGGGCCGCATCGACCTTCGGGCCGTCGAGCCCGGGCAGTTCAGCGGTACCGCCCTGTCGGTGGTGGCCATCCTCGTGGTGGTCGCGGCGCTGTCGCGCTCCGCGCAGATTCCCTTCCACGGCTGGCTGCCGGCCACCCTGGCCGCCCCGACACCGGTCTCGGCGCTGCTGCACGCCGGGGTGGTCAACGCCGGCGGCATCCTGCTCATCCGGATGGCCACGCTGACCGCCGACGACGCCGCGCGGGTGCTGACCATCGTCGCCGGAGCGGCGACCCTGGCCTATGGCGCGCTCATCATGCTCGTGAAGCCGGACGTCAAGGGCGCGCTGGTGAACTCGACCACCGCCCAGATGGGCTTCATGATCCTCACCTGCGGCCTGGGACTGTGGGCGGCCGCGGTGATCCACCTGGTGGCGCACGGCTTCTACAAGGCCACCCTGTTCCTCTCGTCGGGCTCGGCGGTCGCAGCCGCCCGCCGCCACGAATTCGCCCCGCCGACTCGGCCGCTCGGTCGCGGCCGGCGCGTCCAGGCCGCGATCACCGCGGCCGCCCTGACGGCACTGGCGCTGGCGGCCGCGCTCGCGGTGGTGCCGCTGCCCGCCGGCGACCACGCGGGGGAGCAGGCGCTGCTGATCTTCGCGTTCGTCACCGGCACCGCGGCGATGTGGGGCTGGCTGCAACGCCGGCCCGGGCTTGGCGGTGCGCTCAGCGGCGCCGCTTTCCTCATCCCGGCGGCGGTGGCCTACGTGGCGATCATCAACACCCTCACCGATTTCCTCACACCGGCACTGCCGCCTTCCACCCTCGGTCTGCCGGCGGTCTGGATCGTCACCGCCGTGGTGCTGATCACCCTCGGTGGGCTGGCCCTCACCCGGTGGGCCCCGGCCGCCGACCGGCTGCACCGCACCCTCTACGTCAACGCACTCGGCGCCGGCCACACCCCGGTCCGGAACCGGGTGCCGGCTGATCTCACCTCCGCCCACACGACAGGAGCCCGCTCATGACCACGGACACCCAGGCCCTCGACACCCAGGCCGCCGGCACCTCAGCCACGGGCATCTCAGCCACGGACACCCAGGCAGTCGATACCCGGCGCGCCCAACTGCGCACGGCTGTCACCCTCGCGGCCCGGGTGGTGCCCACCCACTACCCGCTGGAGACCTTCATCGCCGTCAACCCGCTGGCAGGACTGGAGGGTCTGCCGTTCGAGCAGGCGCTGCGGCGCGCCGGCGACCTCTACGGAATGCCGGGGACCCTGGGCGAGCCGGCCTTCCGGCGGCTGCACGCCGAAGGCCGGATCACCGACGCCGACCTGGATGGCGCCCTGATGCGCCGCTATCCGATCCTGGCCGAGGAGCGGGACCTGCGGGTCGGCGACGTCGCCATCAGCGCGCTGGACCTGTTGCGGGCGGACCTGCTGCACGGCACTGCCGCCCCCGCCCCGACCCGCCGCTTCGTCACCCGCTCCGAGGAACAGGCGCCAGAGGTCGCCGAGGCCGTCGACGCGCAGACATCGAAGTGGTGCTCGGCGTTCTTCGGCGGCGCGGCCTGGCCGATGCCCGGTCGCGAGGACGGCTTCTACGCGGCCTGGCGTCGGCTGGCCGCCAGCGACCGGTCGGTGTCCCGCGCGGTGCGCGCGGACCTGCGCCGGGCGGCGCCACGGCCGGACGACGCCGTCGCCGAGGCGCTGAGTCGGCTGGGGGTCGATGACGAGGCGCGGATTCCGTACCTGCAGGCGCACCTCACCCGGATGCCCGGCTGGGCGGCGCATGTGCAGTGGCGTTCCGGTCGCGACGGCGGTATCGACGTACTGGCGTACCTCGCGATGCGGTTGACCTACGAGGCGGCGATGCTCGCCCACCATCGCGGCCGTCGCAGCGCCCTTGTCGGGGCTCCTGCCGAACTGGCCCCCGCGCGCCTGCGCGCGGCCCGGCTGCTTGATGACATCGGCCTGGTACCCGCCGGTGAGGACGAACTCGTGGCGGTGGCGCGGGTTCTGACCGTGCTGCCGAGCACCGCACGAGAAACGCTGTGGCAGAACGCCTTCGAGGCCCACTACCGCGACCGCCTGCTGGCCGAGCTCGAGACTCAGCGGCCCGCCCCCGGGGGCCCTGTGCACACCCAGCTGGTGAGCTGCATCGACACCCGCTCCGAAGGTCTTCGACGTCACCTCGAGGCCCTCGGCGGCTACGAGACACTCGGCTTCGCCGGCTTCTTCGCAGTGGCCATCCGCTATACCGACATCGTCGGCGGGGCGTCCAGTGACCTGTGCCCGGTGCTGATCGCGCCCAACCACGACGTCACCGAGACCCCGTTCGCCGAAGCCGACGGCGCGGCCGCCCGGCGGGTTGCCGGTGTGACCCGGATGGCCGGTGCGGAGTCGGCGTTCCACTCCGCCAAGGAGTCCCTCGCCGCACCGTTCACCCTTGCCGAAGCCGCCGGCTGGGCTGCCGCGCCGCTGTCGGCGGCCAAGACGCTGACCCCGGCGATCAGCGCCGGGATCCGGCGGCGGCTGCGTGACGCACTGGCCCCGCAAGCGCCGACGCAGATCGACCTGGCCGCGATGCCGCACAACGAGCAGGTGCTCTTCGCCGAGGTCGCGCTGACCACCATGGGCCTGACGAAAGGGTTCGGCCGGCTGGTGGTGCTGTGCGCCCACGGCAGCACCACCGAGAACAACCCGTACCAGGCGTCGCTGGACTGCGGGGCCTGCGGCGGTCAGGGCGGTGCGCCCAACGCCCGCACCGCGGTGGCGATCCTGAACCGGCCTCAGGTGCGCGCCGGACTGCGCAGCGTGGGCATCGACATCCCCGCCAAGACGCTGTTCGTTGCCGCCCAGCACGACACCGCCGTCGACCGGGTGACGATTCTCGACCGCCACCTCGTCCCAGCCGGTTACCTGGAGGACCTGCAACGGCTGGACCGCGACCTCGCGACGGCCGGCGCGCAACTCGCGGCCGAACGATGCACGGTGCTGCCCGGGGTGACCAGGACGCTGTCGGCGGCGCGCGCGGCGCGCCACGTGTCCACCCGCTCCAGCGACTGGGCGCAGGTCTACCCCGAATGGGGACTGGCGGGCAATGCCGCCTTCATCGTCGCTCCCCGCGACGTCACCGCCGGAATCGACCTGCAGCGCAGGACCTTCCTGCACTCCTACGTCGCCGAGGTGGATACCGACGGTTCCGCCCTGGAGACCATCCTCACCGCCCCGCTGGTGGTGGCCCAGTGGATCAACTGCCAGTACTACTTCTCGACGGTGGCCCCGGAGGTCTTCGGCGCCGGCACCAAGACGATCCACAACGTGGTCGGCAGCGTCGGTGTGATCGCCGGGCACACCGGCGACCTCCAGCTCGGGCTGCCGTGGCAGTCGGTCTCCGACGGAGAGCGTCTGCTCCATGAGCCGCAGCGCCTGCTGGCGGTAGTCCAGGCGCCGCTGCAGCGCATCGACGAGATCGTCGAGCGCAACCCGATCCTGCAGCAGCTCTTCGGCAACGACTGGGTGGCACTGGCCGCCCGGGAGAACGCCGAGGCGCCCTGGCAGAGATGGACCCGATCGGGCTGGCGCCCGTGGGCCGAAAGTTCCGAGCACGTCCACCCGAGCTACGACAAGGAGATGGTTCCATGACAACACCCACATCCGTGCCCACCCTGACCAAGATGACGAAGGTCGAGGTCGTCGTCTCCGGCGGAGACGCGGCGGCGGTGCGCGAGCTGATCCAGAGCGTCGGCGCCACCGGCTTCACCAGCCTCTCCGGTGTGTCCGGTCTCGGCCACAACGGCTACCACCAGGGCCGACTGCTGTTCAACCAGCAGGCCACGCTGGAACTGATCATCACCGTGGTTCCCGACGGCAAGGCCGAGGCTCTGATGGCCGGCTTGCGGCCCCTGCTCGACGCCTCCTCCGGGGTGATGTTCGTGACCGAGACGTTCGTCAGCCGACCCGACTACTTCAGCTAGAGAAAGGGCCCCACCGTCATGTCTGAATTCAGCACACCCACCCCGCTGATCGCCTGGCAGCGGCTGCGTACCGGAAATGAAAACATGGTTATCAACAGCCGTGGACCCCGTAGGGGATCGGCCGACGAGCACCCTATCGCCGCCGTATTCCGTTGTGCGGACGCGGGTCTGGCCAGCGAGGTGGTGTTCGGGCAGTCCACCGGGTCGCTGGTCGAGGTCAGCACCTGGGGTCACGTGGTCGATGCCGGCGTGATCGCCTCACTGGAGTACGCCCTGGTGACCCTGGAGGTGCCGTTGATCGTGGTCCTCGGCCACCACGGGTGCGGCGCAATGCACGCCGCGATGCGGGCCTGGAATGACGCCGACCTGCCGGAGGGAGCGGCCCGCACAATGGTCGAGCAGGCGATGGGTTCCATCGTCCGCCGCGGCGCGCATGCTGACTCCCCGGAGACAGTCGGCGCTGCGCATATCGTCGAGACCGGCCTGGGTCTGCTGGAGCGCTCACCCGTGATCGCTCGGCGCATCGACTCCGGTCTGTGCGGAATCGTCAGCGCCACCACCGGCGCCGACGGACGGCTTCGCGCCTATGCCACGGTCGGCGCGGTCGGAGAGGTCTCCGACTCGCTGCTGGAGTGCGTCTGAGCCGTCAGCGGTTGAACCCCGGCTCGGCGACGATCGCCTCGGTCAGCGGCTGACTCTCATTGGGAATCGGGTTGGGCGTGGCCACGATCGCCGCATCGGACTCGGCGGGCATCGGCGCCGAGGCCGGAGCCTCAGCTGGCGCCGGGCCGGGCCTCGCGGCGGCACATACGGCGGCGGGATGTCCACGATGTAGGGCTCGCTGTAGATCGGTGCGGTGGGCATCCTCGGCGGCGCCCCGCCGGTCTTGGTCAGCGCGAACGGAATGGCCAGGCTCTGCGGCTCAGCGCCGCAGGCACCGCTGCTGAAGATGCTGGCGTAGCCGTTGAGGTTGGTGGCGTCCCAGGAGTAGTTGTTGCGCCCGGGTGCCGACGACCCGTCATCGCACAGGATGGCGTCGGGCTGCTCAACGAAGAGAATCCACGAGCCCACCGTCCAATACGCATTGGCGTTCCAGGGCGCCCGCTTGGCATTGCCGGTCTCGGCCACCTGCACGCAGCGATCGGCGTCGTCGGGGCAGGGCGTGACGGTCCAGGTCGCCGACTCGCCGGCCTCGGATTCGAAGGTGAAGGTGCCCACCGCGCCCGGATCGGCCGTCGGGCCGACGTCCTCGGCAGTCGCGGGGCCGGCCAGGCCCAGCGCGACGCCTGCCAGAACAGCGGCGGTGGCCGCGCGGGTCAGTCTCATGGCGCTCCTCGATGTCGGACAATCCCGGTCTGTGCACCTGCGTCTCGCTGGTCACATGCGTACCGCAGTATGGCAGTACCGTGGCGGGTTGCGCAGGTCGAGCGAGGTAGCCGGGCTGGACCGGTGCGCGGGATCGCACCACAGCTGGCCTCATCTGATACTCAGCTTGCGCTCAACCTAATCTCAGGTTATGTTTGCTGTGCAGGGCAGGTGGGCCCAGATCACTTGTGGGGAGTTTGGGACCACCGCCCTGCCTTAACTTTATCTGGCAACCATCGAAACCGATCACTTACGTTTCGTATTTCCGCTTTCGCTACGTCCAGGTGCACTTTTACAGCCTCGCGGCGCTGGCCTGGCGGGCGAGTAGCGGCACGTTCCCAAGCTTTGCCAGATTCGTCACCGGGTTGAGGTCAGGCCTCTTCGGAGTTACTCATCAGTACATCCCGAATTACCTGTCGCCTGTGGAAACGTGAGGATTCGGCGGTCACCGTCGAACCCATCGCTACCCCCCCTGCGTTGGTTTCCGGTGGCCGCCCCTCACCTCGGCGGACCCTCTAGCTCTTGTTCCGTCGATCGATGGCGATGCAGAATTGACGGGGCGGTCGCTACACAACCCGGGGGGAATTGTGTAGCGGCCGCCTCTTTCGTTCGTCCCGCGACCGCCGACTGAAACTGCGGACGACGTGACTACGACTTACACGTCGTAGTACTGCGGTGACAGTGACACTTTGCGCCCCGTGTACTTGCCGCGGGTCTTGTTGAGATCAACCTGCAAGCCCATACCCCAGCCCGATCAGAATGTGCGCACCGGAACGAGCCGGCCGACGGTTGCAAGAGATCCAGCGAGGACATAGGCGGCGATCACCAACCACGCAGCGGGAAGATTAATCAGCGGGAGCGCGCAGACCATGAGCGTGAGAAGGATTCCGACAACTGCGAGACCAATTTGAAGCACCCGAGACCGCCGGGTCTGGCGTTTGGCGTGAGTGCCATGCAGAGCGGAGCCTGCTCGGGGCCCGGGATTGAGGAGCGGCCTTCCCCGCTTGTCGAACTTCGTGGCTTCGAGGTGGCGCATCCGCCCCCAGTTTTCCTCGGTGGCGAACAGCGCACCGTGATAACTGATCACGTAGACGACGTTGAGAAAAACGTTGAGGAAAATCTCCGGCAGGACAGCTAACGAGACCAGTACTGCCCGCCAACCTCCCTTGCGCACCGAGAAGGTCTGCTCGGCGACGTAGAGCACCGCGACGCCCACCCAGAGCGGCTGGACGAAGTTCAGACTGCTCTGGACGATGAGTGCGACGGTGAGGGTCCAGAGGTAGAACGGCAGGAAGAGCACGCCGAGGTAGGTGAGGACCTGCCGGATCGCATAGGGGGCGGTGTGTCTGTTCAGTCCGTGCGCGATGAGGTTTTCCAGTGCTCCGCGTTGCCAGCGCAGTCGCTGTTTGTAAAGGCTGGCCAGTGTCGGCATCATCGCCGTTTTCACTGTGCAGTCCTTGGGTGAGACCACTCGGTAGCCCAATTCCTTGGCGCAGATGGTCAATTCGTTGTCCTCGGTCAAAGCTGAGATGTCGTAGACGCCACCGGCATCAGCGAGATCAGGCATCCACCCGTCGCGTCGGGCCTGTCGCACCTCCCGCATGAACCCGGCCTTGAACACGGTGCCCGTGCCGGTGAGCACAAGTGCACGGCCATGTCGGCGGGACAGCCGGCGTTGGTAGCGCACGTACTCGTTGGTCTGCAGCTGTCGCACAAGGTTCCACGGGGCATCATCGGCGAGGAAGATGCCCCCGACCCCGGCGATATGTTTCTTCGACGGACCGACCAGTGTCGTGACGGTGGACTCGATGAACCGCGAGGTGAGTACGGTGTCGGCGTCCATGACCAGCACAGGGTCCTCGTCATCAAGCATCGGCAGGATCAAGTCGAAGAGGTCGTTGAGCGCACCCGCTTTACCATCGGGGGACTCGGATGCAACGACGGAGACCTGGGCCGCGAAAGCAATGTATTCCGTGTCATCGGTGCAGTTATTGGCCACAACAATGATTTCATCTGTCGGCCTGGTCTGGCTGCGGAGCGACGCGATGCTGGCCAAGATCGAATCCTGCTCGTTGTAGGCAGGAATGATTGCGACCACGAAGGGGAACGGATCTCCATTGCGCAGTCTGTGTTTAATTGCCGGAGGTACTTCGAGGCTTGGCTCGGGGTGATCCTCCCAGATGAAACGACGGATGCTCGTCCGCGGGTTAGCGGTGGATACCGTTTCATCCCCATCAACGACCTCGACAACGGTGGTCGGGATTGGCGGTTCGGCGGTCATTCAAAGACCTTCCCGATTCGTTGGCAGCTGCATTCATCGGCGGCCTGCGGTCAGGCCACCTTGAGGAAGGACGGTTGCCCGGCTTGTTATCCCATATCCATGCGAATCAACGAAAAGTCGTCCTCGAAGACCCCCGCTGGTGACAGTGCAGTTAGTTCGTCGATGAGTCCGTCGAGTGACCACCCCGGCGAACTCGCCACCCCGCTGAGCAGCTTCTTGAAGTCGAGGCCTGACAGCTGCTTACCGTCGGGCAGGTTGATCTCACTTGCGCCGTCGCTATAGACAACGATCTGACACCCAATCGGCACGCTGTAGGTCCGAGCGCTGTACTCGGAGCCTTCAAACATCCCGATTGGTGTCGATGGCAGAGATAACTCGTCCACGGAGATTGCCCTGCCGTCGGCGAAACACAATGCGAATGGTGGCGGTGACCCAGCGCTCGAGTAGCGCAGGGTGCGGGTAGACGCCTCATAGACCCCGCACCACATCGTGAAGTAGTGATCACCTTGCTGTTCCATCTGGAAGAGGGAGTTCAACTCAGTCAACAAGGCCTCGGGTGCCAGCAGTGTCTCAGCGCGCAGCGATCCCGAACGGATCATGTTGTGCACGGAAACCGACAACAGAGCGGGTTCAAGCCCGTGTCCGGATACGTCGATTAGGTAGACCCTCAGGTGATCGTCGTCGATCCAGTTGTAGTAGAAACAGTCGCCGCCAATTTCCTGCGATGGCAGATACCGCGACACCACCTCCACCGTTCCGGTTAAGCCTCTGGGCATGATCGACGCCATGTATTTCGCCGCGCTGCCCAAATCGTTCGCCAACCGCTGACTCTGCTTACCAAGTCGCTCAGCCAGAAGGCGGTTTTCCTCGTCGATAAGGGCCAGTTGATCGCGGGCTTCTACCTCTTTGGTGATGTCGGTGAGCTGGCCGATGAACCACTCCACCTCACCGTCAGGTTCGCGCAGGCAGCCGACGGAGAGGTCACCCCACAGAGGGCTACCGTCGGCGTGGATGAATTGCTTCGTCCGCCGGTATGAGTCGATCTCTCCGGCCATGATTTTGCCGACATTCACCACGTCCGTTTCTAAATATTCCGGTGCGGTCAGTTCCTGCCAGGTCATCTGAATCATGGTCGTCGCGTCGTAGCCGAAGTACTGACACATCGCATCGTTAATGTCGGTGAATCGCCCCTGCGGGTCTGTCGTGTACATACCGACCGCCGCGTTGTCTATCGACCGCCGGTAGCGGGCATCGGCCTTGGCCTGCTGCCTGCGAGCATCTGCGGCAGCCGTTTCGGCGGCGACCTCTCCATCAATCACGCGAAAAGCGGCGGTGTACCCCTCCTGGTCGCCATCGCTGCTGTCAAATGTTTTGAGATTCAGTTGAATCCAGATCAGACGACCATCAACCGACTGCACCCGCGACCGTTCCTGAATGCTGCCCTCCGTGAGGAGCCTCTTCACCCTTTCGGCATGTGCCATCTCATAACCGGGCGGAATGATTTCCCGAACTTCTCGCCCGATCCAGTAGGCCGGCGGCGCACCCAGCACCCGTTCAGCCGACGGTGAGATCCAGTCGAATTTTCCGCCCCGCATGATGCTCACGACGTCGCCGGAGTTTTCAGCGAGCAGGCGGTAATTGCGTTCCGATTCCTCAAGATGCTGGGAGTCGAGGAAACGGTGGGTGCAGTCGCTCCACGTGAGACTCAACAGGTCGGCCCCGGCTCGCGTGGCCCGGATGTCGTAACGACGAGCATCGTCAAGAATCTCGTTGAAAAACGAGAAGTCGTCGAGGATCACCGGCTCTCCGTCCTCCAAACACTGGGCGTAGCGCCGCTGCAGCTCCGAATCCTTTAAAATCGGCGAGTTCTCAAGCTGGGTTTGGCCGACAAGCTCGCTCTCCGCAAGTCCCAAGTAGGTGCACGCGGCTTCGTTCGCGCTGAGATAACGGAAGTCCACCACCCGCCTGTCGGGATCGCGCACCGCCTCTATGAGGACTTGGGGATCTATCATGCTGTCAACGCGGGCACGCAAAATGGCTTCGGACTCGGCGATGCGTTGAGCGGTGTGGAAGCGGTCGGTGACGTCGCGCCACGTAAGCACGAGCGAGGTTGATGTCGCTCGCGTTGCCCTAATGTCGTAGCGGCGGCTGTCGAGCAGGATTTCGTGGTCGTAGGTGAAGTCGTCAAGAATCAGCGGCTCTCCGGTGTTCAAGCACCGCAGGTAGCTCGGGAACAGCGTGCCCTTGATGCCTGGCATCACTTCCAACACGCCCCGTCCGAGCAATTCCTCTCGTGACAAGCCCAAGAAGTCAGACGTCGCCCGGTTTGCTTCGGCGCAGATGAGATCGACGGTCTGGCCGGATGAATCCGTCCTAGCTTCCAAAATCACCTGAGGATCAAGCATCGAGTCGGCACTGGCCCGCAGCAGTGGGAGGCCCGGATAGATGCCTTCGGCGGCACCGATTTCAACGGAGCCATCCCTTTCGGGTGTCATGTGGTGCCGACGCTACAGGCATATGGTCTTGTTCCGTATGGCACGGAGCCTCGCGCAACTAGTCCCAGCCGACGAGGCCACCCGCTCAGTGATCGGTTGTGTAATCGCTGAACGGATGGCCTCGGTCGAACGTACTGCGGACTAACTGCGGACTGGCGAGGGCTACTTCACACGTCCTCGCTGGTCAGCTCGTTAACCGGCTTACACGTCGTAGTACAGCGCGAACTCGTACGGGTGCGGCCGGATCTGGATCGGCAGGATCTCGTTCTCCCGCTTGTAGGCGATGTAGGTCTCGATCAGATCCGAGGTGAACACCCCGCCCTCGGTGAGGTAGTCGTGGTCGGCCTCGAGGCGGTCGATCACCGCCGACAGTGACGTCGGCGCCTGCGGGATGTTGGCGGCCTCGTCCGGCGGAAGCTCATAGAGGTCCTTGTCGATCGGCGCCAGCGGCTCCATCTTCTTCTTGATGCCGTCGATGCCGGCCATCAGCATCGCAGCGAACGCCAGGTACGGGTTGCCGGAGCTGTCCGGGCACCGGAACTCCAGGCGCTTGGCCTTCGGGTTGTTGCCGGTGATCGGGATGCGCACGCACGCCGAGCGGTTGCGCTGGCTGTACACCAGGTTGATCGGCGCCTCGTAGCCCGGCACCAGGCGCTTGTAGGAGTTCACCGTCGGGTTGGTGAACGCCAGCAGCGACGGGGCGTGGTGCAGGATGCCGCCGATGTAGTGCCGTGCGATGTCGGACAGACCCGCATAGCCGGACTCGTCGTGGAACAGCGGCTTGCCGTCCTTCCACAGCGACTGGTGGGCGTGCATGCCGGAACCGTTGTCACCGAACAGCGGTTTGGGCATGAAGGTGACGGTCTTGCCGTTCTGCCAGGCGGTGTTCTTGATGATGTACTTGAACAGCTGGACGTCGTCGGCGGCGTGCAGCAGCGTGTTGAACTTGTAGTTGATCTCAGCCTGGCCGGCGGTGCCCACCTCGTGGTGGCCGCGCTCCAGGGTGAAGCCGGCGTTGATGAGGTTGGTGGCCATCTCATCGCGCAGATCCACGTAGTGGTCATACGGGGCGACGGGGAAATAACCGCCCTTCGGCCGCACCTTGTATCCGCGGTTCGCGCTGCCGTCGGCCTCGTAGGGCTCGCCGGTGTTCCACCAGCCCGACTCCGAATCCACCTCGTAGAAGGTGCCGTTCATCTGCGAGTCGAACGCCACCGAGTCGAAGATGTAGAACTCAGCCTCGGCGCCGAAGAAGCAGGTATCGGCGATGCCGGTGCTCGCCAGGTAGTTCTCCGCCTTGCGGGCCACGTTGCGCGGATCGCGCGAGTACGGCTCACGGGTGAACGGGTCGTGGACGAAGAAGTTCAGGTTCAGCTGTCTTCGCCGCGCGGAACGGGTCGATCCGCGCGGTCTCGGGGTCCGGCAGCAGCATCATGTCCGACTCGTGGATGGACTGGAACCCGCGCACCGACGAGCCGTCGAACGCCAGACCGTCCTCGAAGACGCTCTCGTCGAACGCCGAGGCCGGGATCGAGAAGTGCTGGACCGTGCCGGGCAGATCACAGAACCGGATGTCGACGTACTCGACCTTCTCGTCCTTGATCAGCTTGATGATGTCGTCGGCCGTCTTATCTGCCACGTACTTACTCCTCTTCAACGGTTGTGGATCGCCGCGGCTGACGGTAGGGAGGTGATGTTGCACGTCGGTCAACCGAATGTTGCGCTGACGTTACGCCCAGCCCATCGCGCCCGTCGCCGTCCCGCCTATCCTGGGACCATGGCGCGCGAAATCGGGTCATGGTTGTCCGGACCGGAACTCTGCCGGGTCCCCCGACGAGTATCCGGGGCAACGGCTGGGCCTGCCGGAAAGCGGACCAGGGTCGGTGGCCCGGCAGGGGCGGCGGGTGGCGGCGCTGGCCATCGATTGGCTGCTTGCCTACGGCATTGCCGCCCTGGGCGTGACCTTCGGGCTGATCGACCATGCGTTTTCTGTCGACTGACGGTGCTCGTGGTCTGGTTCGTGATCGGGGTGGCAGCGGTGCGGCTGTTCGGCTTCACCCCGGGCCAGTACCTCCTGGGGCTGCGGGTCGCCTCGGTGGACAACCGGCTGCACGTGGGAACCGGGCGCGCCGCGGCCCGCGGCCTGCTGATCTCGCTGGTGATCCCCGCGCTGTTCACCGACGCCGACGCCCGGGATCCATGACCGGTTGACCGCCACCGCGGTGGTCCGGTCCCGCTGAGCGTCGTCCGCTCTCGCTGAGTCAGGAATCCCGCAGAGGTTACTCGCACGTTGTCGGCGTGGCTCGTCGCTCGACGGCTAGCGGCGGCGGACGCTGCGCTGCACGCCGCGCATCTTGGCCTGCGCGGGCATCGGACCCTTCGGCATGGCCGCGGGCCCGACCCGGGAGCCCAGAGCGGCGAGCTTGCGTCTCCAGGACGTCCATCTGCTTGACGGTGATGTTGGCCGGCAGCTGGTTCAGGTGACGCTCCAGCTTGCTCAGCGGCACCTCGCCCTCGCCGTTGCCGACGATGACGTCGTAGATCGGCACCTCACCGACCAGGCGGGCGGTGCGCTTCTTCTCCTGCGCCAGCAGCGGCTTGACCCGCGCGGCGGACCCCTCGCCGACGAAGATGACGCCCGGGCCGGCCGATCACCCGGTGCACCGCGTCGAGGTGGCCGTTGGCGGCGACCCCCGGGGTCACCCGCCATTTGCCGCGCAGGTTGTCCAGCGCCCAGGCCGCGGCCCCGACCTGGCCCTCGGCCTTGCGGTAGACCGACTTCTGGGCCCGGCGGCCGAAGACGATGAACGCCACCAGCACGCCGAGCACCACGCCGAGAACCGGCATCATGTAGGCCGAGATCCCGCCGATCAGCAGCCCGACGGCCACCGAGGCGCCGACGATCACCGCGAACGCGGCGATCATGTACGGCAGCAGCCGCTTGTCTTCTTTGCGCTGCATCTTGAAGGCCTGCCACAGCTGGGTGCGGCGCTGCTTGGACGCGGCCTTGCGGGTGGCCTTCGCCTCGGCCTTGGCGGCCTTGGTCTCAGCGGGGGTGCGGGACTTCGCCATAGCCGTCAAGGATACGGCCGGGTCGTGCGGGCCGCCACCGCCTGCTCGTAGAGCCGCCCGGCCCGATAGGACGAGCGCACCAGCGGCCCGGCCAGCACACCGGCGAATCCCACGCCCTCGGCGTAGCCGGCCAACTCGACGAACTCGTCCGGATGGACCCAGCGCTCGACGGGGTGATGGCGCGGCGAGGGTCGCAGGTACTGGGTGATGGTGACGATGTCGCAGCCCGCGCTGTGCAGGTCCACCAGGGCGGTGCGGACCTCGTCGATCGTCTCGCCCATGCCGAGAATGAGGTTGCTCTTGGTGACCAGTCCGGCGTCGCGGGCGGCGGTCAGCACGTCCAGGCTGCGTTGGTAGCGGAATGCCGGGCGGATGCGCTTGAAGATCCGGGGGACCGTTTCGACGTTGTGCGCGAACACTTCTGGTCGTGCATCGAAGACCTCCCGCAGCAGGGCGGGTTCACCGTTGAAGTCGGGCGCAAGCAGTTCCACCCCGGTGGACGGGTTCAGCGCCTTGATGGCGCGCACGGTCTCGGCGTAGAGCCAGGCGCCGCCGTCGGGCAGGTCGTCGCGGGCCACCCCGGTCACCGTCGCGTATTTGAGGCCCATTGCCGCGACGCTCTCGGCAACCCGGCGCGGCTCGTCGCGATCCAGCTCAGCGGGTTTGCCGGTGTCGATCTGGCAGAAGTCGCAGCGGCGGGTGCACTGTTCGCCACCGATCAGGAAGGTGGCCTCGCGGTCCTCCCAGCATTCGTAGATGTTGGGACAGCCCGCTTCCTCGCACACCGTGTGCAAGCCCTCGCGGCGGACCAGGCTCTTGAGCGCGGTGAACTCCGGACCCATCCGGGCGCGGGTCTTGATCCACGGTGGTTTGCGTTCGATGGGGGTCTGCGCGTTGCGGACCTCGAGACGCAGGAGTTTGCGGTCACCCGGAGCCTCGGCCGTGGCCGGCGACATGGGGTGTCGGCTCGACGGTCATGGCTGCGATGCTACGGGAGCAGGCACCGAGAGATTCCGGTCGAGCGCGGCGCACACCGCATCGGCCACCGCGCCGCGGACCTCATCGACGGCCACCCGCCGGCCCAGTTCGGCGCTCAGCGAGGTCACCCCGGCATCGGGAATGCCGCACGGCACGATCGCGGCGAAGGCTGCCAGGTCGCAATCACAGTTCAACGCGAAGCCGTGCAGGGTCACCCCGCGGGCGACGCGAATACCGATCGCCGCGATCTTGCGTGCCGGTGCGGCGCCGGTGGCCGGCAGCCACACGCCGGAGCGGCCGTCGACCTGCCCGACGTCCAGTCCGAAGCCCGCGCACACCCCGATCAACGCTTCCTCAAGGCGCCGAACATATTTCACAACATCGAGCGGTTCGTTGAGGCCGATGACGGGATAGCCGACCAGCTGGCCGGGGCCGTGCCAGGTGATCTTGCCGCCGCGGTCGACATCCACCACCGGGACGCCGTCAACGGGACGTTCGTGCGCCTCGGTGCGTTTGCCGGCGGTGTAGACCGACGGATGCTCGAGCAGCAGCAGGGTGTCCGGCCCGCCGGCCACCCGGGCGTCGGCGAGATCGCGCTGCAGCTGCCAGGCCTCGGTGTAGTCGAGCACCCCGAGCTGACGCACCTCCATCGGCTCGGCACTGGAGCGTATTGACTGCCGCACCGTCTCGACGCTACTACCGCGACGACGGCGCGGTGGCGTAGGCGAGAGCCTCGCCGATGGTGCTGTGGTGGAACTCGAAGCCGGCCCGCTCCAGTGCCGCGGGGACCGCGCGCTGCCCGCCCAGCACGCCCTCCTGCGCGAACTCGCCGAGCACGGCCTTGAGCGCGAAACCCGGCACCTGCCACGGCGCGGGGCGGTGCAACACCCGGCCCAGGGCGGCGGTGAATTCGGCGTTGGTGACCGGTGCGGGCCCGGTGAGGTTGACCGGGCCGGACAGCTTGGCTTCACCGATCGCGAACAGCAGTGCCCGCACCTCGTCGTCGAGGGTGATCCACGGCATGTACTGCCGCCCGCCGGCCAGCCGGCCGCCGAGCCCGAGGGCGAACAGCGGACGCAGCCGGCCCATCAGGCCACCGGCGGGGGAGAGCACCAGACCGGTGCGGGCCAAAACCACTCGGGTTCCGGCATCCTGGGCGACCGCGGTGGCGGCTTCCCAGTCCACGCACAGTTGGGCCAGAAACCCCGTTCCGGCCGGAGCGGACTCGTCGATGACGGCGTCGCCGGTGTCGCCGTAGTAGCCCGACCGCGCTGGCGTTCACCAGGACGGGAACCCGCGCGTCGGCGACCGCTGCCGAGATGACCTCGGTCGGGTCGATGCGGCTGTCGCGCAGGACCTGCTTGTAGGCACCCGACCACCGCTTGTCACCGACCCCGACCCCGCAGAGGTTGACCACCGCGTCGACCCCGTCAAGCTCTGCCGGATCGAAGTCGCCGCTGTCGGGATTCCACTGCACCTCGTCGCGATGGGCAGGCGTGCGCCGCACAAGCCGCAGCACCCGGTGATCGGCGGAGCGCAACGCCGACACCAGCGCGGTGCCGATGACACCGGAGGAGCCGGCGACGGCGACGACGAGACCGGCCGCCGGTTCGGTGGGCTTGCGCGCCACCCCTACAGCCCGAGTTCGGCTTCGAAAGCGGCTTCCTCGAGGCGTTTGCGGACGGTGGTGATGAATCGGCCGGCATCGGCGCCGTCGATGAGCCGGTGGTCGTAGGTCAGCGGCAGGTAGCAGATCGACCGGACACCGATCGACTCGTTGCCCTGCTCGTCGACGATCACCCGCGGCCTCTTGACGATCGCACCGGTGCCCAGCATCGCGGCCTGCGGTGGCACCAGGATCGGGGTGTCGAACAATGCGCCCTGGCTGCCGATGTTGGTGATGGTGAAGGTGCCGCCGGACAATTCGTCGGGCTTGAGCCCCCCGGAGCGGGCCCGCGCGGCGATGTCGTTGATGGCCCGGGCCAGCCCGGCCAGGGACAGGTCCCCGGCGTTGTGGATCACCGGCGACAGCAGACCCTGATCGGTGTCGACGGCGAAGCCGAGATGCTCGGCGTCGTAGTAGGTGATCTCGCCGGTGGACTCGTTGTAGCTGGCGTTGATGTTGGGGTGGGCCTTCAGTGCGTCGATCACCGCGCGGGCGATGAACGGCAGGTAGGTCAGATTGACGCCCTCCCGCTCGGCGAACTCCTTCTTGGCCCGTCCCCGCAGCGCGACGATGGTCGTCATGTCGACCTCGTGGGTCTGGGTGAGCTGCGCGGTGGCCTGCAGCGACTCCCGGGTCTTCTTGGCGGTCAGCTGACGGATCCGGTTGGCCTTCTGCGTGGTGCCGCGCAGGTGCGCCAGCGGTGAGGGTGCTGCGGCAGCAGGTGCGGTCGCAGGTGCCGCTGCGGCCGCTGCCGGTTGGGTTGCCGGTTGTGCGGCGGCGAGCACGTCCTGCTTGCGGATGCGCCCGCCGACGCCGGTGCCCTTCACGCGGGAGAGGTCAACGCCGTTCTCGGTGGCCAGTTTTCGCACCAGTGGGGTGACGTAGGGGGAGCCGTCGGCGGCTCCACCACCGGCCGCAGGCGCGGGTGCCGCCGGGGCGGGTGCGGGCGGCGGCGGGGGAGGAGGCGGCGGCGCGGCCGGGGCGGGCGGCGGTGTCGCCTGAGTGGGTTGCGGCGGGGGCGTCGGCTCGGGAGCGGCCGGAGCGGGCGCGGGAGCCGGAGCCGGGGCGGCCGGAGCGGGCGCTGCCTGCGGTGCGGATCCGGCGGCGCCGATCTTCGCCAGTTCGCCGCCGACGGCGACGGTGGCGTCCTCCTCGGCGGTGATGGCCACCAGCGTGCCCGCCACCGGAGAGGGGATCTCGGTGTCGACCTTGTCGGTGGACACCTCGACGAGTGGCTCGTCGACCGCGACGGCGTCGCCGACCTTCTTCAGCCATCGGGTGACGGTGCCCTCGGTGACCGACTCGCCGAGTGTCGGCATCACCACGGAGGTGGTCTCCCCCGAGGAGGCGGCCGGCGCGGCCGGCTGGGGAGCCGGGGGTGCGGATTCGGAGATCTCCGGCGCCGGGGCGGCCTGGGCGGCCGGCTCCTCGGCGGGTTTGGGCTGCTCAACCGGAGCGGCCGCCGGTGGCGCTTGCGCGGGTGCGGAAGGGGACGCCTCGCCCGCCTCGCCGATCACGGCCAATTCGCCGCCGACGGCGACGGTGTCGTCCTCGTGGGCGGTGATCTTGATCAACACACCGGAGGCCGGCGCGGGGATCTCGGTGTCGACCTTGTCGGTGGACACCTCCAGCAACGGCTCGTCCGCTGTGACGGTGTCGCCCTCTTGCTTGAGCCAGCGGGTGACGGTGCCCTCAGTGACACTCTCACCCAGTGCGGGCATCTGGACGGAGACGGCCATCTCGGACTCCTCGAACGTCGGGTCAACCACCGAACTGCCACAGACTTACCACAGCGTGATGGGGTTCATCTTGTCATTCGGGACGGGTGCGCCGGCCTCTGGCACCATCGAAGGCAGGCCGGTGGGAAGGAGAACCTCGACAGTGGGACTGCTGAAGAGGATCCGCGCAGGTCGCCGCCGCTCAACCCGGGCATCCGCGGACATGCGCGATCTGCGGGAGTGGGCGGTGGCGCGGACCGGGGTCGAGGCTTACGTCGAGCCGCAGACGACGGTGACCCCGATGACGGTGGTGCTGGTGGCCGCCGACGGCGAATGGACCCGTCGCCCGGTGGATGACGCCGGCGCCCGCCGGATCGGTGAACGGTTGCGGATTCCGGTCTATGACGTCCAGAAGGTGGGGTACCCCCAGCGGATGCGCGATTTCGACGCCCGCCGCCGCATTGAGCGCCGCCGCGCCCAGCGGGCCGAACTCGACGGTCAATAATCCTGAAGATGCCGATCCGCTACGTCGACTCCAGCGACGGAACCCGCATCGCGGTGTACGAGGAGGGCAACCCGGACGGCCCCACCGTCGTCATGGTGCACGGCTGGCCCGACTCGCACGTGCTGTGGGACGGCGTCGCCGCGGAGTTGTCGGGCTCGATGAGGATCATCCGCTACGACAGCCGCGGCGCGGGTGCCTCTGATGTCCCCAGACGGGTCGCCGCATACGACATCGCCCGACTCGCCGACGACTTCGACTCCGTCGTCGCCGCGCTGTGCCCGGCAACGCCGGTTCACGTGGTGGCGCACGACTGGGGTGCGGCCACCATGTGGGAGTACCTCACCCGCCCCGGTGCCGCTGACCGGGTGGCGTCCTACACCTCCATCTCCGGGCCAGATCCCGGTCACCTGAGCCGCTTCATCCGGGACGGACTGGCCCGGCCGTACCGGCCGCGGCGGTTCACCCGCGCGGCGTCGCAGGCCCTGCACTTCAGCTACATGGCGTTCTTCTGCATCCCGGTGATCGCCCCGGCAGCGATGCGCACGTTCCTCGCCCGCGCGATCAGCAGGGCGTTCATCACCGCCGGTGTACCCGCGGACCGTCGTCACCAGTCCGCGAGCTTCACCGCCGATGCGGCCAACGGGCTCAAGATCTACCGGGCCAACTTTCTGCGCGCACTCGGCTCCGCACCCCGCGACCGCTACGTGAATGTTCCGGTCCAGTTGCTGGTCAACCTTCGTGACGTCTTCGTCCGGCCGTATGTCTACGACGACACCCCTCGATGGGTGCCGCGGCTGTGGCGGCGGGACCTTGCGGCCGGGCACTGGTCGCCGATGTCGCATCCGCACACGATCGCCGCGGCGGTCTCGGATCTGATCTCCCATCTCGGTGGCGCGCCGGCCAGTCGCGCGCTGCTGCGGGCCGAGGTCGGCAGAACGCGAAAGCAATTCGGCGATCAACTCGTGTCGGTGACCGGGGCGGGCAGCGGAATCGGCCGCGCGACGGCATGTGCGTTCGCGGCCGAGGGCGCCGAAGTGGTGATCAGCGATATCGACGAGGCGGCCGTCACGGCGACCGCAGCCGCGATCACCGACGGCGGCGGGACAGCGCACGCCTACGTCCTCGATGTGGCCGACGCCGAGGCTGTCGAGAGGTTCGCCGATCAGGTGTGCGCGGCCCACGGCGTTCCCGACATCGTCGTCAACAACGCAGGCATCGGTGCGGCGGGCGGATTCTTCGACACTCCTGCCGCGCAGTTCGATCGGGTGATCGACGTCAACCTCGGCGGAGTCGTCAACGGGTGCCGGGCTTTCGCCCGGCGTCTGGTGGAGCGCGGAACCGGCGGGCACATCGTCAACGTCGCATCGATGGCCGCCTACGCGCCGCTGAGTTCGCTCAACGCCTACTGCACGTCCAAGGCGGCGGTGTACATGTTCTCGGACTGCCTACGCGCCGAACTCGCCGCTTCGGGGGTAGGCCTGACCACCATCTGTCCCGGGGTGGTGAACACCAACATCGTCGCCGCCACCGATATGCACGCGCCGGACGGGCGGCAGTCGGCGGTGGCCGGGCGCCGGGCCCATCTGCAGCGGATGTTCGAGCTGCGCAATTTCGGCCCGGAAAAGGTGGCCGACGCAATCCTGTCCGCGGTGCGCAAGAACAAGCCCGTCCGGCCGGTCACGCCGGAGGCGTACCTGCTCTACGGGGCATCGCGAATCGCCCCGCAGGCGCTGCGCAGCACCGCGCGCGGAAAGGTGTTGTAGTCGCGGCAGGTCGCGCGCTCACCCGTTCGCGGCGCTCGGGCCTGATTATCGCCGCTCACCCGTTCGCGGCGATGTCCTCCAGGGTCGCGAACAACGTCCGCACCGGCACCCCGGTACCGCCCTTGGGGGTGTAGCCCCACGGCCCGCTGGTGTTGTAGGCCGGCCCGGCGATGTCGATGTGGGCCCACTGCACGCCCTCGGCGACGAACTCCCGCAGGAACACCCCGGCAACCAGCATGCCGGCGAACCGCTGGCCGCTGATGTTGGCCAAGTCGGCGACCGTGGACTTCAGATCGTCCTTGAGTTCATCGGGCAGCGGCATCGGCCAGCCGTTCTCGCCCTCGCGCTGGGAGATCGCCGCAAGCCGATCGCGGAACTCGTCGCTGCCCATCACGCCAGGAATACGCGCGCCGAGCGCGACGGTCTGCGCCCCGGTGAGCGTCGAGGTCTCGATCAGATAGTCGGGGGAGTCCTCACACGCCCGAACGATCGCATCGGCCAGTATCAGCCGGCCCTCGGCGTCGGTGTTGAGCACCTCGACAGTGGTTCCGCCGTACTGCGTCAGCACATCGCCGGGCCGTTGGGCGGTGGCCGAGGGCATGTTCTCGGCGATGGGCACGGTGGCGATCACGTCGATCGGCAGGTTCTCGGCGGCGACGAGCAGCATGGTCGCGATCACCGCTGCCGCACCCGCCATGTCGGAGGTCATGTGGTGCATCTGGGCGGCCGGCTTGATGGAGATCCCGCCGGTGTCGAAGGTGATGCCCTTGCCGATCAGCGCGACCGACGGAGTTTTACCCTTCCCTGCCTTGCCGCCGCGGTGCACCATCCGCACCAACCGCGGCGCATTCACCGATCCCTGGCCCACGCCGATGATCCCGCCGTAGCCGCCCTTGGCCAACGCCTTCTCGTCGAGCACCTGCACGCTCAGGCCGGCCGCGGTGCCCAACGCCTTCGCCCGCCTTGCCAGTTCGTCGGGGTGAAGGTGGCTCGGCGGAGTGTTGACGAGGTCTCGCGCGGTCGCCACGGCCGACGCGATCGCGGTCGCGCGGGCGGCGATCCGCTTCGCGCCGGTTGCGGTGCTCAACGCGGTGATCGCCGACAGGGCGGGTTCGGTAGGTGCGGTCTTGGCGCTGCGGAACTCGTGCATTTGATAGGCGCCCAGGATCAGGCCCGTCACCGCCGCTTCCAGATCCAGGTCCGACAGGGTGGTGATCACCGAGGGCACCCCGTGCAGCGAACGGGTCGCCGCACCCGCGGCGCGCCGGATCGTCTCGGCCGGCCACTCCTCGCGGGCGGCACCCAGTCCCACCGCCAGCACGCTGCCGACCGAGAGGGATGGGATGTGCAGCCGGGTGACCTGCTCGGCGCCTGCCTTGGCCCCCAGGGCGGCCAGCGCGGTCTCGATCTCCCGGACCGCCTCGGCGTCGAGGTACTGCCCGGCCACCACCGCGGGCGAGCCGTCCTCATCGCAGACGCCCACCACCAGAACAGCGTTGGGCCGTCGCTTCGGCAACGTGCCGGCGACGGTGACGGTGGGGGCTTGATAACCGGTGTGGGTGCTCACCAGCGCCACCCTAGTGCGACCGTTCCACCGGTCAACTCCGGCCAACCGGCGGCTATAGACTCCCTCGTATGTCTTCGGCTCTGCCCACGTTCACCGTGCAGCGCAACGCGCATCCGGCGACTGCGGCGCGCCGGGCGGAGATCCTGGCTGACCCCGGTTTCGGCCGCTTTTGCACCGACCACATGGTGTCGGTCCTCTATACCGGCGACCGGGGCTGGCACGACGCGACGGTGCTGCCGTACGGACCGATCGAACTCGACCCGTCGGCGATCGTTCTGCACTACGCCCAGGAGGTCTTCGAAGGACTGAAGGCCTACCGGTGGGCCGACGGGTCCATCGTGTCGTTTCGCCCGGAGGCCAACGCCGCCCGGCTGCGCACCTCGTCCCGTCGGCTGGCCATCCCGGAGCTGCCCGACGAGATTTTCCTCGAGTCGCTGCGACAGCTGATCGCGGTGGATCACGAATGGGTGCCGGCCGCCGGGGGAGAGCAGTCCCTGTATCTGCGTCCGTTCATCATCGCCACTGAGCCGGGCCTGGGTGTGCGCCCATCGGCGGACTACCGCTACCTGGTGATCGCCTCGCCGGCCGGCGCCTATTTCAAGGGCGGCATCAAACCGGTCAGCGTGTGGCTGTCCACCGAGTACGTGCGCGCCAGCCCGGGTGGCACCGGTGCGGCGAAATTCGGCGGCAACTACGCCGCGTCGCTGCTGGCGCAGTCTGAAGCGACCGCACACGGCTGCGATCAGGTGGTGTGGCTGGATGCCATCGAACGCCGCTACGTCGAGGAGATGGGCGGGATGAACCTGTTCTTCGTGTTCGGCAGCGGTGGCTCGGCGCGACTGGTCACTCCGGAACTGAGTGGCTCGCTGCTGCCCGGCATAACCCGGGATTCGCTGCTGCAACTCGCCGGCGACGCCGGTTACGCCGTCGAGGAGCGCAAGATCGATGTGGCGGAGTGGCGCAAAGGCGTTGCGGCCGGCGAGATCACCGAGGTGTTCGCCTGCGGGACGGCTGCGGTGATCACGCCCGTCGCGCAGGTGAAGTACGGCGATGGGGAGTTCACCGTCGGAGACGGATCACCCGGCGAGGTCACCATGGCGCTGCGGGATACGTTGACGGGTCTGCAGCGCGGCACCTTCGCAGACACCCGCGGTTGGATGACGCGGCTCCGCTAGCTTCTCTGGCGCCGATCGCGTCGTTCGCCGGCCACCACGGCGTTGCGACCGGAACGCTTCGCCTCATACAGCGCCTTGTCCGCGCGGCCGAGCCAGTGGTCGAGGTCCTCGCCGGTGGAGAATTCCGCAACTCCGACGCTGATCGTCACGGTTCCGGCGTCGGCGAACGGCGCATCGGCGATGTGACGGCGGATCTTCTCCGCCCGCGCCACGGCGTCAGCGAGCGGGCAACCCTGCAATAGGACGACGAATTCCTCGCCACCCCATCGCGCGACCATATCGGTGTCGCGAACCGCCTCGCTCAGCCGTCGCGCCACGTCGATGAGCACCCGATCGCCGACCTCGTGGCCGTGGGTGTCGTTGATGGTCTTGAAGTTATCGATGTCGACCATCAGCACCGCCAACTGCATTTGCGCGCGGTCGGGCCGGGCGGTCTCGGCCTCCAGCAGTTCCCTGCCGTGGTGCCGGTTCCACACACCGGTCATCGGATCGGTGGCCGCCAGCCGGGTCAGTTCGGCCTCGAACATCTTGCGCTCGCTGATATCGCGTGTGACGCCGAGGATCTCGACCACGTGGCCATCGGCATCCACGTGCGGGATGATCTGCAACTCGCCGGTCATGATCGACCCGTCCTTGCGGTAGTACTCCTGCTCCCCGAAGAATTCAGGCGGTTCGGTGCCGGCCTCGATCGCAGCGTAGAGCCGTTGGAAGTAATCGATGTTCCGGGCCTGCGACTCGGGCGGATGGATCTCCTCGACGGTCTGGTGCATCGCCTCTTCAGGCGTGATGCCGCGCACCCGCTCGACCGCCGGGCTGACGTAGGTGATGGTGCCGTCCAGCGCCATCGTCCAGACGACGTCCCAGGCGTTCTCGGCGAGGAGTCGGTGCCGTTGTTCGGAGTGGCGAAGCTCCGTTTCCGCATCCCGCAACTCGGTGATCTCGGCTACCGTGCCCTCCAGGATCACCGAACCGTCCTGGCGTTTCCGGGCGCCGCAGCCAGCAGCGGGTGTGCAGCGGACGGCCCTCGCGGTGCCACGTGAGTTCGACGGAAGCAGTGCCGCCCGGCTCGGTCGCCAACACCTCCGCGAGGACCCCGAGGCTCTCGGGCACCACCAGGTCGTGCACGGAAGCGGCATCGGCCATCGCTTCTGCCGGAGTCACACCGAGGTGTGCGAAGACGGCGTCCGAGATGTACTCGTAGGCGACGTCGGGCTGGACACGCAGCACGAAGAAGACCAGCCCACTGCCGTCCGCCATCTGCTCAAACCACGAGGCGTCGGGGAGCGCGTCGTCAGCACCCATGCACAACCCCCATTGACACGTTCGCCGCGGTCTCGCGCGAATGTGACGAGGCTACGGCAAGGGAGCTAACCACTGCCAGCATCGGCGTCCACCTTTTCGAACCGGCCGGTCTTGGTCTCCAGCCTGATGCGGTACACCGACCCCCGGCGCAGTCCCGACAGGTCAGGGTGCGGTGGCAGTGTCAGCAGCGGCATGATCCGCTCGACGAGCAGCGCCATGCCGGCGTCCCAGTCGTCCCCGGCGCATTCCTCGAACGTTCCCCAAGCGATCACGCTGCGCCAGTTGGACAGGTCGTCGACGTGTTCCACCTCCACGCAGACCTTCGGGTCGGTGCGCATCGCCGCAAGCTTGGCGCCGTCCATGGCATGACCCCAGACGTAGGTGCCGTCGTAGACATAGGTCACCGGCACCACGTAAACCCTGCCGTCACTGATGCAGCCGATCCGGGCGATCACCTCCGAAACGAGGAGGTCCTCTACCTGGGGGTCGGTCAATTCGCCGAGCATGACAGTAAGCCTGCTCGCGTCAGGCCCGGATCGCCAGTCCTACCACCGTGACGGTGGTGGCGATCTCGATCGCGGCGCCGATGACGTCGCCGGTGATCCCGCCGAAGCGCCGTACGCAATGCCGCACGAGCATGGCCGCCACTGCCAACGCCAGCAGTACCACGAGCGGTCCCTGCCACCATCGCGGCGTCGCCAGCACCGACAGTGCGGCCACGGCCGCCGCCCAGGCCGCCAGGACCAGTGCCGACTGACTGCCGGCCACCTGTGCGCCCAGCGCACTGCCCGGCGCCGCCGGGACACCGCGGCGGGTGGCTGCCACCGCGGCCACCCGACCGGCGGCCACCGCGCTCACCGCGGCGGCCACTCCCGCCGGGCCCGTCGGCAAGGGCGGCGAAGCCGCAGACCTGTGCCACCACGACCACCACCACCGCGGCAACGCCGAAGGGCCCGGCGCTGCCCTCGCGCATCACCGACAACGCCCGTTCCGGGCTGCCGTAGCAGCCCAGACCGTCGGCGGTGTCGGCCAAGCCGTCGAGGTGCAGTCCGCGGGTCAGCACCAGCAGAGCAGCGACGGCGAGCAGCCCGGCCAAGGGACTGTGCGCGCCGAACGCCCAGCCACCCGCCCACAGCACTGCCGCGGCCACCAGTCCGAGCGCGATGCCCACCGCGGGCAACGCGGTCACCGTCGATCGTCCGACACCGGGTTGCGGCGTTCGGAACGGCAACACGGTGCCGAATGCGAAAGCGCTTGCCAGACCAGCGATCACAATGTTTCCGGCTGATCCTGTCGCGACGATCCCGCCCGTCCCGATACTCCTGCATCGGCGAAGGTCGCCATGTCGGCCAGCACCGCCACGGCGGCGCGCAGCACCGGCAGCGCCAGTGCCGCCCCGGTGCCCTCGCCGAGCCGCAAACCGAGATCGAGGATCGGCTCAAGCCTCAGGTCGTCCAGCGCCGGGGCGTGGGCCGGTTCGGGCGATCGGTGGCCGGCCTGCCACCACGACCGCGCACCGGGGGCCAGTCGCTCGGCCACCAGTGCCGCAGCGGTGACCACCAGGCCGTCGAGCAGCACGGGGGTCCGGCGCACAGCGGCCTGCGCGCAGAAACCCGCCATCGCCGCGAGATCCGCACCTCCGCAGGTCGCCAGCAGTGCCATCGGATCGGTGCGCACCGCCCGAGCCCGATACAGCGCGTCGCGCACCACCGCCGTCTTGCGCGACCACGTCACGTCGTCGATTCCGGTGCCGCGGCCGACCACCGCCACCGGTTCCAGGCCAGTCATCGCGGCGATCAACGTGGTTGCCGCGGTGGTGTTTCCGATTCCCATATCCCCGGCGATCAGCAGGTCCGCGCCGCCATCGACTTCGTCGTCGGCGATCCGCCGGCCGGCATCGAGCGCGGCAGCGACCTGCGCCGCGGACAGGGCGTCCTCGACGGCGATGTTGCCGCTGGAGCGGCGGATTTTGTGGGTGGCGCCAGCGGAGCCGTCGGTGTCGGTGTCGACGGCGATGTCTACCGCCCGAACCGTGGCGCCGGCCACCTCGGCCAGGATGTTGATCGCCGCGCGGCCCGAGGAGATGGTGGCCAGCATCTGAGCCGTCACCTCCGGCGGGTAGGCCGAGACCCCGGCCGCGGCTACCCCATGGTCACCGGCGAACACGACGATGCGCGCCCGCTCGAATTGCTTTGGGGGGCAACTGCTTTGGCATGCCGAAACCCACACCGACAGATCCTCCAGCCGGCCCAGCGCACCGGTCGGCTTGGTGAGCAACTCCTGGCGGCGGCGTGCCGCCGCGGCCGCCCGCGGATCGGGGACGGGAACGTCGTCGAAGGCCATCAGTGCGTCCCGCCGGAGCCGGCGTTGGATTTGACCCACAGGGGCTGCCCCGCGACCACGAGCACCACCTGATCGCAGACCCCCGCGAGTCGCTGATTGAGCCTGCCCAGTTCGTCGGTGAACACCCGGCCGGCAGTCGTCGAAGCCACCACGCTCAACCCGACTTCCGGGCTCACCAGAACCAGAGGTGCGGTGAAGGTGTCGACCGCGCCGACGAGTTCATCGACGTCGTCATCGACGGGCGAACCATCCCAGCCGCGCCCATCGAGGACCCCGGTAAGCCAACCGCCGAGGTCGTCGACGAGGGTGGGCCGCCCTGGATGTGCGCGCAATTCGCCGGCCACATCACCGGTTTCGACCGTGCTCCAGTCCGAGGGCCGACGGCTGCGGTGCTCGCTGATCCGCTGCCGCCAGGACGGTTCTCCCTCAGACACCGCGCCGGTGGCGATGTAGCGGACCCCCGCCATCTCGGTCAGCGTCGATTCCGCCCATGCCGACTTACCGGACCGGATGCCGCCGAGCACCAGGGTGCGTGAGTCGGCGCGATGCTCAGCCGACTTTCTCACCCGGTCGCACCTGCGGCTTGGGAATCCGCATCCGGCGCATCTGGGAAGCCCGGCCGGCGGCGTAGAGACCGAGCTTGAAATTGGTTTCGGCGTTGTCGGGGAACTTCTCGTCGACGGCGCGGTTGACCTTGCGCGACAAGAACACCGCGTCGAGCACCATCGCCACCAGGAACGCCAGCATCAACGGGGAGAAGTAGTTCTGCACCTGGGGCAGCGCCAGCGAGATGAAGATCAGGACGAATGCCGCCGGCATGAACAGCCCCAGCAGGTTGCGCCGCGAGTCGACGAGGTCGCGTGCGTAGCGGCGGACCGGACCGCGGTCGCGCGGCAGCAGGAATGCCTCCTCGCCGGCCATCATCCGCTCCCGGCGCTGCGACAGTGCGGCCCGCTGCTTGGCCTTGTCGGCGCGACGCTCCTCCTTGGTCATCGAGGAGCGCAGTTCCTTGCGGCGTTTGCGGGCCTCGGCGGCGGTCTGCGGCGCCGGCGCCACCGGACCGCGCCGCTTGTCGGTCCGCTTCGGCGTCGGCCGGCCCTTGGGCGCGGTGGTCCCGGCCGAGCCCGGATCCGTCTCGGGCGGCGTCTGCGGATCGTCTCCGTCATTACCAGCGTCATTACCTGCGTCGTTACCTCGGCGGCCCAGCAGCTTCACGCCTGCCAGGTTACTGTGCGGCCCATGCGCGTGGTGATCGCCCCGGACTGCTTCGGGGACACGCTGACCGCCGCCGAGGCGGCCCGCGCGATCGCGGCGGGCTGGCGGCGCGGCCGCCCGGGCGACGTCCTGGTCGCCGCCCCGCAATCCGACGGCGGCCCCGGCTTCGTCGACGCACTGGTGTCGGCCGATGACGCCGGGATGGAACGCCAGCACAGCCGGGTCCGGGGACCGCTCGACGACGACGTCGACGCGGTCTGGGCCTATCACCCCGCCACGGAGACGGCCTACCTGGAATCCGCGCAAGCCTGCGGACTGGCGCTGCTCGGCGGCGCCCCGACACCGCAGAGCGCGCTGGCCGCGCACAGTGGCGGTGTCGGCCAGCTCGTTGACGCCGCCGTCCGGCACGGCGCGCGGACCGTGGTGGTGGGTCTCGGCGGCAGTGCATGCACCGATGGCGGCCGCGGCATGGTCGACGCGCTGGGCGGTCTGCGGGCGGCGCAGCGCCGGCTGACGGGTGTCGAGCTCATCGCGGCGACCGACGTCGAGCACCCGCTGATCGGGCCCGCCGGTGCGGCGCGGGTGTTCGGTCCGCAGAAGGGTGCCGACGCCGCGACGGTGGAGATCCTCGAGCAGCGGATGACGGCATGGGCGGCGCGACTCGACGCTCTCGGCGCGCCCGTCAGCCCGCAGCCCGGCTCCGGCGCCGCCGGTGGGTTGGGCGCGGCGCTGCTGGCCCTCGGCGCGCCCCGGCGTTCCGGCGCGGCGCTGGTCGCCGAACACACCGGACTGGACGCCCAGGTGGCGGCGGCGGACCTCATCGTGACGGGGGAGGGCCGCCTCGACGATCAGTCGCTGCACGGCAAGGTGGTCGGGACGCTGGCCGCCCGCGCCGGCGGCATGCCGGTGCTGGTGCTGGCCGGGCAGGTCGCACTCGATGCGACGGCGCTGCGGGCGGCCGGCATCACCGCCGCGTACGCCGTCGCCGATATCGCCGGCTCGGTACAGCGGGCCATCGACGATGCCGCCGCTCAGCTCGAAGCCCTCGCCGAAGTCGCGGCGGCGGGGGTCGCGGGCGACCAGCTGTCGGGGGAATAGTCCCGGTAGCGGGTACCGTTATGCCTAAGCAGTAGATATCCGCCCGAAACCCCTTTTTCAAGGAGACTCCATGACCGCGTCCAACGAGTCGGCCACATCGACCAAATCAGGGACAGCGACCGAATCAGGGACCGCCGCCCACGGCGTCACGATGACCGAGGCCGCCGCCGGCAAAGCCAAGGCGCTGCTGGACCAGGAGGGCCGCGACGACCTGGCCCTGCGCATTGCCGTCCAGCCCGGTGGCTGCGCGGGCCTGCGCTACAACCTGTTCTTCGACGATCGCGATCTCGACGGCGACCTCGTCGTGGAGTTCGGCGGGGTCAAACTGATCGTCGACCGGATGAGCGGGCCCTATGTGCAGGACGCGGTCATCGACTTCGTCGACACCATCGAGAAGCAGGGCTTCACGATCGACAACCCGAACGCCACCGGTTCCTGCGCCTGCGGCGACTCGTTCAACTGATCTCCAGCTCAGTACTGGCCGCTGGTCCGTAATAGATACGAGCAGACCAGCATCTGGTTGTCCTGGCGCAGTATCTGTGCCACACCCTGTTCGGTGTCCTTGACGGTCCGTGAATTCGTTCCCGGCGCCACCCGCATGGTGAACAGAACCTGGGCCTGATAGGACGACGACAGCACGATCTCGTCGATCGAGATCACCTCTGCGCGGCTGAACTGCTTGCGGAATGCGTCGCTGGCCAATCTCGCCAGAGCCAGATCCGACTTGCGGTCTTTGATGGCGTCGAACATGCCGCAGGCGTTGTTGCGGGCCACCGTCTCGGTGTCGGCGTCGGACAGTGCGGTGAGGTAGTTCTGGATTGTGGTCTTGGCGGTCGCGTCGGTGAACGCCGTCGACGGCGATGACGACCGGCTTGCGCCCAGGAGCACGACAGCGGCCACCAGCGCGCCGATGACGGCCAGCGCGCCGAGCGCCCACCACGCCGCCCGGCCACGGCGCGGCGGGGACGGGTAGTTGACCGGCGGCGGCAGTGCACCCGGATATGCCTGGCCGGGATAAGGCTGCGCGGGATAGGGCTGGCCGGGATAGGGCTGCGCGGGATATGGCGGCGGGAACTGCGCAGCGTCGGCGCCCGTCTGCTGCGGCGGCGGGTAGGGGCCGGCCATGCGAATGTCTCCTGCGTCGGTGTCTCGAGCCACTCCGACGACATCCACTGTGCTGCCGGGCCTTATAGTCGGCTCCTGGTACGCAGGCTAGCGCACCATCGTTGCTGAGCGACTGAAGGGCGGACGCGTCGTGACCATCGCGGTGACCGGTTCCATTGCCACCGACCACCTGATGCGGTTTCCGGGGCGGTTCTCCGAGCAACTGCTCGCCGAGCATCTGCAGAAGGTGTCGCTGAGCTTCCTGGTCGACGACCTGGTGGTGCACCGCGGCGGGGTCGCCGGAAACATGGCCTACGCGATCGGTGTCCTCGGTGGCGACCCGCTGCTGGTGGGTGCGGCGGGCGTGGACTTCACCGACTACCGGGAATGGCTGGAGTCAGCCGGCGTCGACTGCGACCACGTGCTGGTCTCCGACACCCAGCACACCGCGCGCTTCGTCTGCACCACCGATCTCGACATGGCGCAGATCGCCTCGTTCTATCCCGGGGCGATGTCGCAGGCCCGCAACATCAAGCCTGGCCGAGGTGGTCGCCGCTGTCGGGACAACCGGAACTGGTGATCGTCGGGGCCAATGATCCCGACGCGATGTTCGCCCATACCGAGGAGTGCCGCGCACTGGGCCTGGCCTTCGCCGCGGATCCGTCCCAGCAGTTGGCGCGGTTGTGCGGAGAGGAGATCCGTCGTCTCGTCGACGGAGCCACCTATCTGTTCAGCAATGACTACGAGTGGGATCTGATGCTGTCCAAGACCGGCTGGACCGCCGCTGACGTGATGGCCCAGGTCGGTCTTCGGGTGACGACGCTGGGTGCCGACGGTGTGGACATCGTCAGCCCCGACGGCACCACGCTGCATGTCGGGGTGGTGCCGGAGACCGCGCAGGTGGATCCGACCGGGGTGGGGGACGCGTTCCGGGCCGGCTTCCTCACCGGCCGTGGTGCGGGTCTGGACCTGGAGCGGTCGGCGCAACTGGGCTCGCTGGTGGCGGTGCTGGTGCTGGAGACCACCGGCACGCAGAACTGGACATGGGATCTCGGCATCGCTCAGGAACGCCTCGCGGGCGCGTTCGGCGCCGAGGCGGCGTCGGAGATCACTAAGGCGCTCGGCGCCGGCGTCGGCTAGAGCGGCGCTCTAAGGCTTAGAGCTGTACCGGGTATACCGGCTCGCTGATCCGCGGAACCACGCAGCCCTCGACGAAGATCGCGTGCCACAGCAGGAGGATCAGCACCGTCCACAGCCGGCGGCTGTGGTCGACGGGGCCCGTGCGGTGCTCGTCGAGCATTCGCCGCACCGCGACGAGGTCGACGAGGTATCCGGCCTGCGAGGCGTCGATCGATTCGTACGCCCAGTCCATCAGCTCGCCGGCTCGCAGCCAGTGCCGGATCGGCACCGGGAAGCCCAGTTTGGCGCGGTTGAGCACATGTGCGGGCACGATCGGCTCCAGCGCCCGGCGCAGCGCGTACTTGGTGGTGGTGCGGGTGATCTTCTGGTCGAACGGCAGCCGCGAGGCCACCGCGAACACCTCGGGGTCCAGGAACGGCACCCGAAGTTCGAGCGAGTTCGCCATCGTCATCTTGTCGGCCTTGACCAGGATGTCGCCGCGCAGCCAGGTGAACAGGTCGATGTGCTGCATGCGCGCCACCGGGTCCCAGTCCGGCCGACTGCGCGTAGACGTCGCGCGGTGACGTCGGTGTGCGTCCATCCCGGGTTGAAGCCCGGCAGCACTGCGCGCAACTGCTCGTCGGAGAAGCTGCGGGCGTTGCCGTAGTAGCGCTCCTCCAGCGTCAGGGAGCCGCGGTGCAGCAGGCTCTTGCCCCGCATACCGTCGGGCAGCGGGCGCGACGCCTTGCCCAGCGACTTGCGCACCGGTCGGGGTAGGTAGTCGAACGCCTTGAGCGACAGCGGCTCCCGGTAGATGGTGTAGCCGCCGAACAGCTCGTCGGCGCCCTCGCCGGAGAGCACCACCTTGACGTGCTTGCGGGCCTCGCGGGCGATGAAGAACAGCGGCACCAGCGCCGGGTCGGCCACCGGCTCGTCGAGGTACCAGACGATCTCCGGCAGCGCGGCGACGAACTCGGACTGGCTGACCACCTTGGTGACGTGCCGGGCGCCGATGGCCTCGGCCGAGGCCACCGCCACGTCGACCTCGGAGAAACCTTCGCGCTCGAAGCCGGTGGTGAAGGTGATCAGCCGCGGGTTGTGCCGGATGGCCAGCGCCGCGATGGCGGTGGAGTCGATACCGCCGGACAGAAACGCCCCGACGGTGACGTCGGCGCGCATGTGCTTGGCCACCGAGTCCTCCAGGACCGCGGTGATCTCGTCGTAGCGGGCCTGCTCGTCGCCGGCTGCGGAACGGCACGGCGGTGAACCGCGGGCGGAAGTAGCGGGTCACCGCGGGCATCCGCTCCGGGCCGGATCACCGCGTAGCAGCCGGACTCCAGGCGGCGCACGCCGCGGTGCAGCGTCTCCGGCTCGGGCACGTACTGCAGCACGGTGTAGTGCTGGACCGCGCGGGTGTCGATGGCGGTGTCGAGGCCCAGGACGTCGGCGAGTTCCAGCAGGCACTTCTTCTCGCTGCCCACCGCCGTGCCGCCCGGGCCGGTCGCCATGAACAGCGGCTTGATCCCGAACGGGTCGCGGGCGCAGAACAGCTCGCCGCGGCGGGTGTCCCACAGCGCGAAGGCGAACATGCCGCGCAGCCGGCCCAGGGCGTCGGTGCCCCAGTAGTGGTAGGCGGCGACGATCGCCTCGCCGTCGCCGTCGGTGGCGAACACGCGCACCGTGGCGTTCGGCGCAGTTCGGCTCGCAGCTCCAGGTAGTTGTAGATCTCGCCGTTGAAGACCAGCACATAGCGGTCCGGGCTCGTCCGGCGGGCCCCAGCGCAGCGGCTGGTGGGAGTGCGCGATATCGATGATCGAGAGCCGGTTGAAGCCCAGCACGACGGTGCCTGATGTCGCCGCCCTGCGGCTCCGACCGCATCAGTCCACGTGCCCGGTTCGTCGGGCCCGCGGTGCCGCATCAGGTGCGAGGCGCCGGCCACGGCGTCCACGAGTGCCGGTGTGATGGTGCCGGCCGCGTGTCCTACCAGGGCCAGCAGTCCGCACACGCGGCCCAGTATGCCGCACGCCCGCGGGGTGCCGATTCCCCGACAGCGAATCGCCGGGTCGTCGTCGGCGCCGCGCGCTGGTGGTCTACGCTGCGTAGTATTGCGCAGCGCTGACGGCGCTCTCGGCAGACCCGGTGGGTGGGGCTGCCTCAGGGCTGTCGGCGCTCGATGTGACACAGGAGGCCAAGGTGACACCACGCAGGCGAGTCCGGCGGACAGTGGCGCTGGCGATCGCGTTCGCCGCGTTGACCGTCACGCTGAGCGGCTGCACCTGGCAGGAGGCGCTCGGCCTCGGGTGGCCCACGGGCATCACCCCCGAGGCGCACGCCAACCGCCAACTCTGGGTCGGATCGGTGATCGCGGCCCTGGTCGTCGGCGTGATCGTCTGGGCTCTGATGTTCTGGACCGGCGTGTTCCACCGCAAGAAGAAGACCGACACCGAACTGCCGCGCCAGTTCGGCTACAACATGCCGCTGGAACTGGTCCTGACCGTGATCCCGTTCCTGATCATCTCGGTGCTGTTCTACTTCACCGTGGTCACCCAGCAGAAGATGCTGAACAAGGAACCCAACCCCGAGGTCGTCGTCGACGTCACCGCCTTCCAGTGGAACTGGAAGTTCGGGTACCAGAAGGTCAACTACGCCGACGGCTCGTTCAACTACGACGGTGCGGATCCGGCCCGCAAGGCTGCGATGATCTCCAAGCCCGAAGGCACCGACGAGCGCGGCGAGGAGAGGGTCGGGGCCATCGCCGGGAAGAACCCCGAGGACCGCTCCTATCTCAACTACAACAAGGTCGAGACCCTCGGCACCAGTGACGAGATTCCGATCCTGGTGTTGCCCGCCGGCAAGCGGATCGAGTTCGAGCAGGCCTCCGCCGACGTGATCCACTCGTTCTGGGTCCCGGAGTTCCTGTTCAAGCGCGACGTGTTCCCCGAGCCCAAGGCCAACAACTCCGACAACGTGTGGCAGGTCTCCGAGATCACCAAGACCGGCGCCTTCGTCGGCCGCTGCGCGGAGATGTGCGGCACCTATCACGCGATGATGAACTTCGAGGTTCGCGTCGTCTCGCCCGAGGACTTCAAGGCCTATCTTCAGGCCCGGATCGCCGGTGACACCAGCGCCGAGGCACTGCAGGCGATCAACCAGCCGCCGCTGGCGACCAGCACCAGCCCGTTCGACACCCGCCGGGGCGAGCAGGTCAAGCCCGGTCCGCAGATGGCCTCGCAGGCGAGTAAGTAGGGGAGCGACGAGTCATGCGTATCGAAGCCAGGCTGTTCGAGATCCTGACCGGGTTCTTCGTCCTCGCCACGATCGTCTACGGCGCCCTGTCGGCGGCGTTCGAGACCAACGGGCTGGAGTGGGCCGGCACCACCGCGCTGGCTCTGTCCGCCGGCCTGTCGCTGATCATCGGCACCTTCTTCCGGTTCGTGGCCCGGCGCCTCGACACCCGGCCCGAGGACTACCCCGACGCCGATATCGCCGACGGCGCAGGGGAACTCGGCTTCTTCTCTCCGCACAGCTGGTGGCCGATCCTGATCGCGGCGGCGTTCTCCGTCGCCGCGGTGGGAGCGGCGCTGTGGCTGCCATGGCTGATCGCCGCCGGCATCGTGATGGTGCTCGGCGCGGTGAGCGGATTGGTCTTCGAGTACTACGTCGGCCCCGAGAAGCACTGAGCCTCCCGGCATCGGCCGCGGACCGGTGCGGGTGTCGAGGGTGTTTGTCACCTGTCCGGCGTGCGAGGTTCGGTAGGGTTTGCCCCAGATGAGGCGACCCGGCGTCGAAAGAGGTAGGCAGGATGAGTGGGCCCACTCCGCCGGACCAGGAGCCGTCGGACCGTCCGGGCGCCCAGGAACTCGAGGAGTACCGCGGCGATCGGGATGAGCTGACCGACACCGGTTTCTCCCGTGCCTACTCCGCCCCGGAGTCCGAGCAGTACAACTCCGCTCCGTATATGCCGGCCGAGTTGGATCTCTACGACTACGACAGCTACCAGACGACCGCCGACGGTCCCGCCGACCTGCCGCCGCCGAGATGGCCGTGGGTTGTCGGCGTCACCGCCATCGTGGCCGCCATTGCGCTGGTCGCATCGGTGTCGCTGCTGGTGACTCGCACCGATACCGCGAACCTGGCCACGCCGACGACAACCACCGTGGCACCGCCGGTGCAGGATGAGATCACCACGCCCGTCCCGCCTCCGCCGCCGCCGCCTCCGCCGCCGACCGAGGAGCCACCTCCACCGCCGCCGCCCGAGACGGTGACCGTCACGCCGGAACCGCCGCCGCCGGCGCCGGTGTCCGGTGGAGCCGCCGCCCCCGCCGCCGCCGCCCCCACCACCGCCCACCACGCCGGTGGGTCCGCGCCAGGTGACCTATACCGTCACCGGCACCAAGGCCCCGGGGGACATCATCACGGTGACCTACGTCGACGCCTCCGGCCGCCGGCGGACCCAGCGCAACGTCTACATCCCGTGGACGTTGACGGTCACCCCGATCTCCCAGTCCGACGTCGGCTCGGTTCAGGCATCCAGTCTGTTCTTGGTCAGTAGACTGAACTGCTCCATCACGACCAGCGACGGGACAGTCCTCTCGTCGAACCAGAACAACGCCGCACAGACAAGTTGCTGATGACCTCTTCCATGACCTCCCACCCAGCCGCGCATCGCGGCGGAGCAGACGGCTCGCGGCCGCCGGAGACCGTCGACCGCCTGATGGTGGGCGTCTGCGGTGCCATCTGGCTGGTGTGGCTGGTGGCCTTCGTGATCGCCACCGTCGCGTGTGTCAATCTCGGCCGCGCCGGCGGTAACGGCGAGAACTCGCCGTGGCTGCTCTACACCATCATCGCGGTGTCCGGGTTGACCATTCTGGGCGCGATCCCATTGCTGCTGCGGGCCCGCCGTGATGCATTGAGCGACCATGCAACGGCTGAACCCGTGCCGGAGGCGCAGGACGCGGGAGTGTTGCCCGTGCGTCCGGCACCAGCCACGGAGGCGCCCACCGAGAAGATCCAGATCTTCGGCACTGCCGTCGACCCGTCGCGTGGGCAACCGAACCTCCAAGAACGCGAGCATGTTTCGTTGCGGAGCGACGCGGCGGAGCGTCAGTGGCTTCGCGGAACGGTATCCATTCTGAGTGCGATGGGGCTGGGGTGGACCGCTTCGGCCGTCGCAACCTATCTGCTGGCGGTGGGCAGTGAATCAGCCGCAGTCGTCGCGCTCGTTGTGGCAGGGATCGCGGCCGCTGCCATCCCGGCTGCACTTGTCGTGTTCAGCCGTCGGCTGTAGACAACACGCGCACAAACGACAGGGCCCCAGCCGATCGGCTGGGGCCCTGTCGTTTGTCGGACTAGTGCTGCTGGCCGTTCCCGGAGCCTTGCCCGGCCCCGATCGGGGTACCGCTGGACGAGCCATTACCGTTTCCAGCACCGTTGCCGTTGCCGTTGCCGGCGTGGCCGACCTCTTCGTCCTGGTACTCCTTGAGCGCGGTCAGCGCGCGGTGCTCCGAGGCGTGCGCAGCCTCGGTGAGCGCGGCGTCCTCGCTGGCCGGGTCGGCCGTCAGGAAGCCGCCGTGGCCCGGGCGTCCGCCGGAGCCCAGCTTGTTCATCCGCTTGGGCACAGCCGCGCCCTGGTACTCCAGCGGGATCGGGTGGCCGTGTTCGTCCACCGGGCCCAGCGGCTGATGCAGCTCGATGTAGGCACCGTGCGGCAGCCGCTTGATGATGCCCGTCTCGACGCCGTGCTCGAGCACCGCCCGGTCGCTGCGCTGCAGAGCCACCGCCCACCGGTAGGCGACGAAGAACACCAGCGGGGGAATCACCAGCATTCCGATCCGCCCGATCCACGTCGTCGCGTTGAGCGAGATGTGGAACTTGTAGGCGATGATGTCGTTCATCGCCGCAAAGGTCAGCACGGTGTAGAACGCGATGGCCATGGCGCCGATGCCGGTGCGAACCGGCACGTCCCGCGGGCGCTGCAGCAGGTTGTGGTGCGCATCATCCTTGGTGAAGCGACGCTCCAGGAAGGGATAGATGGTCAGCAGCAGGAAGATCACACCCATGATCACCGCCACCCAGACCGCGGAGGGGATGGTGTGGTTGCCGAAGTAGATCTCCCATGGCGGGAACAGACGGATCAGGCCGTCGGTCCAGAGCATGTAGAAGTCGGGCTGCGAGCCCGCCGACACCTGGGAGGGCTTGTAGGGGCCGAGCTGCCAGATCGGGTTGATCTGCAGCAGGCCGCCCATCAAGCCGAGGATGCCGACGATCATCGCGAAGAAGGCACCGGACTTGACCGCGAACACCGGCATCACGCGGACGCCGACGACATTGGTCTCGGTGCGCCCGGGTCCGGGGAACTGGGTGTGCTTCTGGAACCACACCAGGGCCAGGTGAACCCCGATCAGCGCCAGCATGATTCCCGGGAACAACAGGATGTGGATGGCATAGAGCCTGGGGATGATGATGTCGCCGGGGAAGTCCCCGCCGAACAGCGCCCAGTGCATCCAGGTGCCGATCACCGGCAGACCGAGGGTGATGCCCGACAGAGCGGCGCGGATGCCGGTACCCGAGAGCAGGTCGTCGGGCAGGGAGTAACCGAAGAAGCCCTCGAACATCGCCAGGATGAGCAGCAGCACGCCGATCACCCAGTTGGCCTCGCGGGGCCGGCGGAATGCGCCGGTGAAGAAGATGCGCGCGAGGTGGACCATGATCGACGCCGCAAACAGCAGGGCGGCCCAGTGATGGACCTGGCGGACGAACAGGCCGCCGCGGACCTCGAAGCTGATGTGCAGCGCCGTCTCGTAGGCACGCGACATCTCAATGCCCCGCAGCGGCTGGTAGACGCCGTCGTAGGTGACATGGGCCATCGACGGGTCGAAGAACAGCGTCAGGTACACACCGGTGAGCAGCAGGACGATGAAGCTGTACAGCGCAACCTCACCCAGCAGGAATGACCAGTGGGTGGGGAAGACCTTGTTCAGCTGACGCCGCAGCGCACCTGAGGGGTGATACCGCGAATCCATGTTGTCCGCGACCTTGTTGATCCGGTCAGCCACGCTAGTGCTCATGATTTGCGCTCCCAGAATGCCGGTCCGACGGGTTCGATGAAGTCACCATTGGCCACGAGATAGCCGTCTTGGTCGATAGTAATAGGCAGCTGCGCCAAAGCACGGGCGGCAGGTCCGAAAATCGGCCGTGCGAAGTGCAGTGCGTCGAACTGCGACTGGTGGCACGGGCACAGGATGCGGTAGGTCTGCTGCTCGTAGAGGGACGCCGGGCAGCCCAGGTGCGAGCACACCTTCGTGTAGGCGAACAGCTCACCGAAGTTGAAGCTCTCCTGGCCCTGGCGTTTGACCACCCGCGGCATGTCGATCGGCTTGATGCGGATCAGCATCACCGGATTACGGACACCCATCCCGATCTTCGTCATCCGCTCGTGCGACTCCACCGTGGTGCCGTCGCCGTCGGCCTCGCGCCAGGGGAACACCGTCTCCATGCCGCCGGCGTCGATGTCCTCAGGGCGGATCTTGGTCAGCGAGGATTCGCCCGGAAGACCGGTCGAGCGGGTGAGGTAGATGGTCTCGCCCGTGAAACGCGGGGTCCAGTCCGAGGTCCACAGCACGGCCTTGGGGCCGTCGGCGGTGGGCACAACAGGCTTCCACGGGTTCTTGATCAGGCCACCGATGAAGGCCACCAGGGTGCCGACGCCGAAGGCGCCCAGCCCGATACCCAGTGACATGCCGATCATCTTGCGGCGCTTGAACGTCGATCCCTCGAGGGCGCCGACGAGATTGGCGGCCGCGGTCTTGCGATCCAGCTCCGAGGATGCGCCGTCATGGCGCTCCTGGATGGAGATCTCCTCGGGGATGAAGCGCTTCTGGTAGAGCACGGCGCCGACGCCAATGGCCAGAACCGACAACCCGAAGGTGATTCCGTAGACCGGCGTGGCCCAGGAGTAGAGCAGGTTGCCCTTGACGCCGTAGGGCTTGTACTCCCACGGCCAGAACAGGAAGGCGACCAGTAGCAGCAGCCCCATCAGTCCGCCGAAGAGCAGCCACAGCGAGACCAGGCGCTCGGAGCGCTTCTCCGCGCGGGTGCCGGCGACCGGCCAGCGGTCCTGCTTGAAGATCGTCTCCACGCCGTCGATCCGGCCGCCGAGGGTGACGAGCTCCTCGGTCGACATCCGGGCCAGTTCCTCGTTGGACGGCTTGTTCACGCTGCCGGCGTCGGCCGGCTTGTTCACGTTGTCGCTCATGCGCGGGCTCCGATCCACAGCGCCACACCGATCGCGGAGACCATGCCGATGATGAACACGGCCATGCCCTCCGGGGCGGGGCCGAAGCCGCCGAGGCCGTAGCCGCCGGGGTTCATGGTCTGCGATGCGGTCTTGACGTAGGCGACGATGTCCTTCTTCTCCTCCGGCGACAGTTGCCGGTCGGAGAACTTCGGCATGTTCTGCGGCCCGGTCAGCATCGCGGTGTAGATCTGCGCGGGCGAGGCCGGGTCAAGGCCGGGGGCGAACTTGCCCGACGACAGCGCGCCACCGCGGCCGGTGAAGTTGTGGCAGGAGGCGCAGTTGAGCCGGAACAGATCCCCACCGCGGGCGACATTGCTGCCGAGCAGGGACTCGCTGGCGATCTGGCCGTTGGCGTCGCGGGGGACCAGCGGTCCGCCGCCCATGCTCTGCACGTAGGCGCCGAGGGCGTCGACCTGGGCCTCATCGAAGTTGGCCTTCTTACGGGTGGCCTGGGCCTCGTTGCGCATCATCGGCATCCGGCCGGAGGAGACCTGGAAGTACACCGCCGCCTCGCCGACACCGACCAGGCTGGGTCCGCGACCGTTGACACCCTGCAGATTGGCGCCGTGGCAGGTGATGCAGGCGGTGTCGTACAACTGCTGGCCGGTACGCAGCAGCGCCGACTGGGATTCGTCGGCGACGGCGACCTGCGGCTTGGGGGTCAACGTGGCGGCCAGTGCGCCGGCCATGACGAGGCCGAACATCAGCAGTACCGCGCCGGTGAGCCGCCGACGCAGCCGCCGGCGCGACTTGTCGCTCATCGGGGATCCGATCCTGAGCATGGGAACCCTTCTCATCAGCGGATGAAATAGATAGTCGCGAACAGGGCGATCCAGACGATGTCGACGAAGTGCCAGTAGTAGGACACCACGATCGACGCCGTCGCCTGGGCCGGCGTGAACTTGGCCATTCGGGTGCGCAGCAGCAGCAGGATGAAGGCGACCAAACCGCCGACCACGTGCAATCCGTGGAAGCCGGTCGCCAGGTAGAAGACGCTGCCGTAGGCGCTACTGCCGATGGTGGTGCCGGTCTGGACGAGGTGGATGTACTCGTAAACCTGGCCGAGGACGAAGAACAGCCCCATGAAGAAGGTGACGGTGTACCACCGGCGCAGGCCGAACACGTCGCCGCGCTCGGCGGCGAACACGCCCATCTGGCAGGTGAACGACGAGGCGATCAGCACCAGGGTCACCGGAACCGCGAGGGCGAGGTTCAACTCGGTGGGCGGCGGCGGCCAGCTCCCCTCGGCGTGCGCGCGCGCGGTGAAATACATCGCGAACAGCCCGGCGAAGAACATCAGCTCGCTGGACAACCACACGATGGTGCCCACGCTGACCATGTTCGGGCGGTTCAGCGAGTGAACGCGCGACGTGATCGCAGTTCCAGAGGTACCCACAGCACTCGTCACGTGTAGAAGTATGACGCTTTGTAGTTGGCCGGGTACACCTAGGGCCGGAATTGGTCACAACTTGGTCCCGGGGGCATTGGTGGACCCTGTCGGCCGTGGGACGATCAGCGCGTGAATTCCCCCTCGTCGCCGCCGTCCGGCCAGCCGCCGACCTCGTCATGGCCGCAGGTCCTGGGCCATTTGACCAACGGTGACGAGCTCGAGCCGGGGCAGGCCGCCTGGGCGATGGACCAGATCATGGCCGGATCGGCCACACCGGCCCAAATCGCCGCATTCGGCGTGTCGATGAAGATGAAACGGCCGACCGCCGCGGAGGTGCGTGAACTGGCCGACACCATGCTGGCCTACGCCCAGCCGGTGCCCACCGACGTCATCGGGACCGACACCGTGGATGTGGTCGGCACCGGGGGCGATCGGGCCAACACCGTCAATCTCTCGACGATGGCCTCGATCGTGGTCGCCGCCGCCGGAGTGCCGGTGGTCAAACACGGCAACCGGGCGGCGTCGTCGGCCAGCGGCGGGGCGGACATGCTCGAGGCGCTGGGCGTCCGCATCGATCTCGGACCCGAGCAGGTGGCGCGATGTGTGGCCGAGGTGGGAATCGGCTTCTGCTTCGCACCGGTGTTCCACCCGTCCTACAAGCACGCGGGCCCGCCGCGCCGCGAGATCGGTGTGCCGACGGTCTTCAATCTTCTTGGGCCGCTGACTAATCCGGCGTCACCGCGAGCGGGATTGATCGGCTGCGCATTCGGCGACCTGGCCGAGGTGATGGCCGGGGTCTTCGCCGCCCGGCGTTCCAGTGTCTTGGTGGTGCACGGCGATGACGGCCTCGACGAGCTGACCACCACGACCACCAGCACCATCTGGCGGGTGCAGGCCGGCACCATCGACAAGCTGACCTTCGACCCGCTGGGCTTCGGCTTCCCACGGGCGCAGGTGGCCGAATTGGTCGGCGGTAACGCCGAGGCCAACGCCCGCGAGGCACACAGTGTGTTCGCCGGTGCCCCAGGCGCGGTGCGCGACGCCGTCGTGCTCAACGCGGCCGGGGCGATGGTCGCCCACGCCGGACTATCCAGCAGCGCTGAATGGCTGCCGTCGTGGGAGCAGGGCCTGACCCGCGCCGCTGACGCGATCGACTCCGGTGCGGCCGAAAAACTCCTCGCCCGGTGGGCGCGGCTCACCCAGCAGATCTGAGGCCGCATACCGCGCCGATCGGGCGGTCGCGGCCCAGGCGAGCCACCGACCGGCGCCGTGCACCGGCGAGGCGAAACCCTCTGCGGCGCAGACGATCCGGACGCCCGGATCGGCCAGCCATCGGGTGATCAGCGATGTCTCCTCGACCAGTGCGCCGCTCAGCGGAGCCGGCTGGGGCAGGACCACCTGGGCGACACTGCGGAGCGCGTCGACAACGGGCATTGGCGGTACGCCCCGGCGCGCATGCCCTGCTGCCGCCAGCTGCCCGTGCCGAATCACCGCGAGTTGCCATCCGCCGGCCCCATCCGGCGCCCCGGCCACCAACTCGGGCACTTCCGCCACGGCGCGCAGCCGTTGCCCGCGCCACAGCACCTCCACCGTCGCCGCGGTCGTGTCACGCAACCGCGCGGCACTCTCATAGCGGGTCCGCCCGGCGAGGTCGGCCACCGCCGCTACAGCGGCGGCCAGCGCGGAGTTGTCGGCCCCGTCGATCAATGCCGCCGCCCGGGCCGGTGCCCCGGCGTAGTCCACCACGTCGGCGCCGCGGGGACCCGGACACGGGGCGACCTCGCGTTCCGGGCAGGCCGGCCCGTGCCGGCCGCGCTGCCCGATCCGGGTGGTGCAGGTCCGCACCCCGGTGAACCGGGCGATCAGCCCGGCGGTGTCGGCGGCGTCGGCGCGGGAACGAAACGGCCCCACAGCCCGCGGATGACGGGGATTGCGCACCACCGACAGCCGGGGGAACGGTTCATCGGTCAGCACCACCCACCACCAGCGGTGCGGAAAGCGGGAACGCCGGTTGTACGGCGGGGCGTGGGCGGCCAGCAGTCGCAGTTCGCGCACCCCGGCCTCAAGCGGATGGGCGCACTCGACGTGGTCGACCCGCTGCGCGAGTGCCACCATCTCCTTCATCCGGGCCCGCGGGTCAGCGCCGGTGAAGTACTGCAGCACCCGCCGGCGCAGGTCGGAGGCAGTGCCCACGTAGAGCACCTCATCGGACGGGCCGCGGAACAGATACACGCCGGGCCGGCGCGGAAGCGCAGTGGCCAGTACCCGCTTGCCGCGCTGGGCATTGGAAACCGTCGGCAGGTACGCGCGCAGCGCGCTGTAGGTGGTCACGCCCTGGTTGCCCACCCGTTCGATCAGGGCGTGCAGCACCTCGACGGTCGCCCGGGCGTCATCGAGGGCGCGGTGGGTGGGTTCGGTGGCTGTGCCGAACAGCCGGGCCAGGGCGGATAACCGGACGCTGGGCGCCTCCTCCCGGCTCAGCACTCGGCGCGCGAGCCGCACCGTGCACAGCGCCGGTGGCCCGGAAGGCCAGCTGATGCCGCATTGCTGGGCGGCCGAACGCAGAAACCCGATGTCGAATCCGGCGTTGTGCGCCACCAGGATTGCGCCGCGGGCGAATTCCAGGAACATCGGCAACACAGCAGCAATCCGCGGGGCGTCGCGGATCATCGCGGTTGTGATGCCGGTCAACTCGACGATCTTCGGCGGGATGTCGCGTCCGGGATCGACCAGGGTGGCGAACTCGCCGATGATCTGCCCGCCGCGTACCTTGACCGCGCCGATCTCGGTGATGGCGTCGCACCGGCCGTCCGGCCCGGGAGTAGATCGCCCGCCGGTGGTTTCGAGGTCGACGACCACAAAGGTGGTCTCGCGCAGCGTCGGCTCCGAGGAGAAGGCCGCGATGTCGGCAAAACTCAGTTGTGGATCTCTACCCATGACGGCCACGGTCTGCAGACGCTAGGCACTGGCACCGACACCCGCGCCGTGGCGCGCGGGAGGGGCACCGACACCCGCGCCGTGGCGCGCGGGAGGAACGTGTCGGACCCCCCGGCTAGCGTCCCTGCCAATCGAGCATGAGGAGTCAAGACATGACGGATATGACTGGGCAGAGCGCTGTTGACCGCGGATCGGGTGACCCCGCCCCGGGCGACCCGGTGGTCATCGATTGCGATGACTGCGCGGTCCGCGGCCCCGGATGCCGCGACTGCGTGGTCAGCGTCCTGCTCGGCGTGCCGGACACCCTGCTCCACGATGAGCGGGCAGCCCTGGAGGTGCTCGCCGAGGCCGGCCTGGCACCCCGGCTGAGACTGGTGCCGGTGCACCGGCCTGACAGCCGGGATCTGGCAGGATAACCGCAGGTCGCCGCGCCGGTCAGGCGGTGACCGGAGTGACTGGTGTGACGGAAGTTTCTTCAAACACTTTCGCCGTCAGGTGGACAAAGCTGATGCCGTTTCGTAACCTGATCGAGATCTTCGGCACTCCGGCGAGTTGAGTCCACAGCAGTCAAAGGATGCATGCTTTTGAGTTTTAACCGCAGTTCTCTGTCTGGATCCATCGTCGTCAAGTCCATCATCGGTCTCCTCGCCAGCGGTGCCCTGGTGGTCGGTCTGAGTGCCACCCCGGTGTTCGCCGACCCAGCTGAGGACGCCCTGGCGAAGCTCGACTGAGCTGTCCCGCCAGGCTGAGCAGTTGACCGAGGCGATGCACTCGGCGCAGATCAACCTCGACAAGAAGGTCGCCGCGCAGACCGCCGCCGAGACCAAGCACACCGGCGACCTCGCCGCACTGGAGGCGGCGAAAGCCCAGCTGGGGACCTACCAGGTGGCGGTCGACAGGCTGGCCTCGTCGGTCTACATGGGCGGGCGGGTCGACGGCCTCAACGCCATCCTGACCGCCGCATCGCCGCAGGGCCTCATCGACAAGATGTCGGTCCAGCGGGTGATGGGTATCGAGATGTCCGCCCAGATGCAGAGTTTCCGTAAGGCCGGCGACGAGGCCCTGGCCATCGAGGCCGCCTCGGCCAAGTCCGCCGCCGATGCCAGGACTGCGGCTGACGAAGCCGCCGCGGTGCGCGCCGAACTCCAGCGCAAGCAGTCCCAACTGCAGGTCCAGATCGCTGCCGTCAAGTCCCGTTACCTGCTGCTCACCCCGGCTCAGCAGACCGCGTTGGCCTCGCCGGCCGCCCCGCCGCCCTCGGTGCTGGCTGCTGCCGCGGTTCCGGAGGCGCTGCCGCCCGGCGACATCTCCCCGTTGGCGGCGGTCCCCAACCCCGGCGGCGGCGGCAGCGGGGCCGGCTCGGTCGCGGTGCAGGCGGCGCTGACCCGGCTCGGTTCGCCGTATTCCTGGGGCGGTGGCGGCCCCGGAGCCTTCGATTGCTCGGGCCTGGTGATGTGGTCGTTCCAGCAGGCCGGCGTGTACCTTCCGCATTCCAGCCAGGCGCTGGCCGCGGGCGGTCAGCCGGTGTCGATGGACGCCATGCAGCCCGGCGACATCATCACCTACTACGGTGACGCCTCCCATGTCGGCCTCTACGTGGGTGACGGGATGATGGTGCATGCCTCCACCTACGGCATCCCGGTCGCCGTCGTCCCGGTCAACAACGCCCCGATCTACAACGTCCGGCGCTACTGAGTCCGCCCGGCGGACGCGCCGGCGGGCCTTTCTGAGCGCTGTCCTACTCGCGCAACTCGGCGTCGGTGCCGTCCTCGTCGCCACCGGGTCGGCTCCACCGGCCGCTGGGCCAGACCCGCGGCCGGCCCAGACCATGGAACTGTCCGACGGGCGAACCGTCGGGTTGGTCAACGAGGGTGGACAGCGCGGCGACGCGCTGCTGAAGCGGGTGCGCGCGGACATCCCCGCGGCCGTCGACGCCGTGGTCCGGTTCTGGGGGCCGGAGGTCGAACGCACCATCGTGGTGGTGGCGACCGGTTCAGAAGATGACTTCGTGCGCCGCGCACACCTCGACCCGCAGCGCGGGTGGTCGGATATCGCCGCGGTGGCCGTCGCGGATTCCGTCGACCTGACCGCGCAGCGGGCGGTGGGTCAACGGATCGTGCTGGCTCCCGGAGCCGCGGCGATGTCGGACTCAGCGTTACGAATTGTGCTCGACCATGAGCTTTTTCACCTCGCGGCGCGCCCGTACACCGCGTTGGATGCGCCGCGGTGGTTCACCGAGGGCGTCGCCGACTTCGTTGCGCGGCCATCGGAAGAACTGCCCCCGGGTGCGGCGGCCGCAACGGCACTGCCCGCCGACTCCGAGTTGGACATAGCCGGCCCTGCGCGTTCGGCCGGTTACGACCGGGCGTGGTGGTTCGCGCGCTTCGTCGCCGCGGACTTCGGTGTCGACGGCCTTCGCCGGCTCTACACGGAGGCCGCCGGCCCAGGGCGCACCGACTTCGCCACAGCGGTCCGCGCCGCTCTCGGGATCGATATCGACGGCCTGCAGGCGCGCTGGGAACGATGGCTGCGGGCACCGACCGGCTAGCGTGAACGGCGATGACGCGGATCCTTCTGGTCACCAACGACTTTCCGCCGCGCCGCGGCGGTATCCAGTCCTACCTCGAGCAGTTCGTCTACCGGCTGGCCGCGCACCGGCGAGCAGGACTCACCGTCTACGCCCCGCGGTGGAAGGGCGCGCAGGACTATGACCGGGCGGCGCCGTTCCGGGTTGTTCGCCATCCCGACGACGCTGATGCTTCCCGAACCCGGGGTGGACCGGCGGATGCGCGCCCTGATCGGCGAGCACGACATCGAGACGGTCTGGTTCGGCGCTGCCGCCCCGCTGGCGCTGCTGGCGGGTCGCGGCCCGGGATGCCGGCGCTGCCCGGGTGGTGGCCAGCACGCACGGCCACGAGGTCGGCTGGTCGATGCTGCCCGGCGCCCGTGCGGCATTGCGGCGCATCGGCGACGACCACCGACGTCATCACCTACGTCAGCCGCTACACCCGGGGACGGTTCGCACCGGCATTCGGGCCGCGCGCCTGCCTGGAGCACGCTGCCGCCCGGCGTGGACACCGATCGTTTCCGGCCCGATCCGGTCGCCCGCGCAACCATGCGGACACGGTACCGGCTCGGTGAGCGGCCGGTGGTGGTCTGCGTGTCACGCCTGGTGCCGCGCAAGGGCCAGGACATGCTGATCCGGGCGTGGCCGCGGATCAGTCGACGGATCGACTCGGCGGCGCTGGTCATCGTCGGCGGCGGTCCGTATGCCGACACGCTGGCCAGGCTGGCCCGCGACTGCGGCGTGGAGGCGGATGTGGTGTTCACCGGCGGCGTGCCCGCCGATGAACTACCTGCCTACTACGCCATGGGTGACGTCTTCGCGATGCCGTGTCGGACCCGGGGGGCGGGCCTGGATGTCGAGGGTCTGGGCATCGTGTTCCTGGAGGCCTCCGCCAGCGGCGTGCCGGTGGTGGCCGGGGAACTCCGGCGGCGCCCCGGAGACCGTGCGTGATGGCGAGACCGGCCGGGTGGTCGACGGCCGCGACTTGGAGCAGATCGTCGAGGTGATCAGCGCTCTGCTGGGCGACCCTGCGCTGGCCCGGCGGATGGGAGCGGCCGGACGGGCCTGGGTGAGCCGGGACTGGAGCTGGGACGTCCACGCCGCACGGCTGGCTGAATTGCTGCGGGTGCGCCCTGTGCGGCCCCTCGCTTAACTCTTAACCCGTTGCTGCGCAATCGTTCCCATATCTTCGGACGTGGTCGTCGCAACGCCGGTCAGGGCGGCCGCTGGACGGGCCGGGCGGTATGTGAAGCTAGTTGCCGTGTCCAGTATCCAGGTCGCCGACGAGACGTTCATCGCTGCCGACCCGGCGGCGGTCGGCGGTGCGGTGGGCGACCGCGCCGCCTGGCGGCGGTGGTTCGCCGACCTGATGCTCGAGGTGGTCGAGGACCGCGCGGACAAGGGCGTGCGATGGACCGTCACCGGCCCGCTGACCGGCACCATGGAGATCTGGCTGCAGCCGGTGCTCGACGGGGTGGTCTTGCACTATTTCCTCCACGCCGAACCCACCGCGGCGGCGGGGCGGCAGCCCGCGAAGTTCAATGCGGCCTCGGCGACCCACCAGCGCCGGGTGGCCGGCAAGCGGATGGCGTTCGAGATCAAGAACAGCCTGGAAGCGACCCGCCCGGTCGGGGTCGCGCCCGGGATCTGATATCCGGTTAACCGCAGCGTCGCAGGGTACGGTTCTGTACCGGGCACGCGGCGACGAAAGCGATGGGAAAGCGGCAACAGTGGCGGAGAAGACGGCGCAGACGATCTACATCGACTGCCGATCCCGGCACCGTGATGGATGTCATTGCCGACATCGGCTCCTACCCGGAGTGGGTGTCGGAGTACACCGAGACCGAGGTCCTCGAGAGCGACGCCGAGGGTTACCCGATGCAGGCACGGCTGGTGCTGGAGGCCGCGGTGCTGCGGACACCATGGTGCTGGAATACGACTGGCCGGCCGACCGCCGGTCAGTGCGCTGGTCGCTGGTGTCGTCAGCACGTTGCTCAAGGCGCTGGACGGCACCTACCGGCTCACCCCCAACGGCTCCGGCACCGACGTCACCTACGAACTGTCGGTCGATCTGCTGATGCCGATGATCGGTCTGCTCAAGCGCAAGGCCGAGCGCCGGCTGACCGAGACCGCGCTGAAGGATCTCAAGAAGCGGGTCGAGGGCTGAGTGATACCCAGCGACACCGAACCCGGCGATAGCGCTGACAGCGGTCCGCCCACCCCGGCGCGGATCGGCTTCTTCGTCGGCAAGGGCGGTGTCGGCAAGTCGACGCTGGCGTCGGCGACGGCGGTGCGCGGCGGCCCTGGCCGGCCACCGGGTGCTGGTGGTGTCCACCGACCAGGCGCACTCTCTCGGCGAGGTGCTCGGGATCGCCGTGCCGCCGTCCGGCGACGGCGAACCGGTGCGCATCCTCACCGAGGAGCGCGGAGGCGAGACCGGTGGCGGCCATCTTGACGCGCCGCACTGGACACATTGGCACTGCTGGAGTCGATGTGGCGCGCGGTGGCGCCTGCGCTCGCTGCTCCGGTTTCCCTCGTCAGACCTCAATGAGCTTGCACCCGAAGAGCTTTCGCGCGCTACCCGGAATCCAGGAGGTACTGGGACTTCGCGGCGGTGGCCGAACTGGCCGACTCCGGGCGGTGGGACTACGTCGTGGTGGACTGCGCCTCGACCGCCGATGCCCTGCGGATGCTGACACTGCCCGCGGTGTTCGGCGACTATCGTGGAACGCTGCTGGCCTCGGCACCGCAGGCTCAGCGCCGCGATTGAGGATGTTCGGACCGCGGCGGCGGTCGCGCTCGTCGAGAGCCGCACAGCGCGGCGGTCGGATCGCTGTCGCCGTTGCTGACCGATACCGAGCGGGTCTGCGCCCACCTGGTGCTCACGCCGGAGCGGGTGGTGGTCGCCGAAGCGGTGCGAACCGTCGGCGGCGCTGGCGCTGATGGGTCTGCGGGTCGAGCGAGCTGATCGTCAATCAGGTCCTGTTCCCGACGATTCCTACGAATACCGCAACCTGCCGGATCACCCGGCCTTCGATTGGTACTCGGCGCGGATCGCCGAGCAGCAGGCCGTCCTCGCCGAACTCGCCGACACCATCGGCGGACGTGCGTCTGTTGCTCGTCGCCGCACTTGGCCGGTGAGCCGATCGGACCCAAGGCGCTGGCCCAGCTGCTCGACGAGGCGCGCAGCCGCGACGGCCGCCGCGCCACCCGGACCGTTGCGGCCGGTCGTCGACCGGGAGTCCGGCTCGGGTCTGCGACGCGGTCTACCGCTTGCGGGTGAAGCTGCCACCACTCGACCCCAGTGCGTTGAGCCTGGGCCGGTCGGGCGACGACCTGGTGATCGCCGTCGGCGGCACTGCGCCGCCGGGTCCGGTTGGCTCCGGTGCTGCGCCGCTGCGTGGTCGCCGACGCCGCACTGCGCGGCAGCGAACTGACCGTCCGGTTCCGGCCCGACCCGGCCGTGTGGCCGGCATGAGCCGAGCCGATCCGGGTCCACGCCGATCTGGGACCGGAACTGCGCCAGCTGGCGCAGGCGATCCTGGACCGTCTGGACCCGGCAGTGCGCGCGGCGGCCGCCAAGGCCGCCGGTTCGCTGCGCGGGCCCGGCCGCTGCCAGCAGGTGTGGTGCCCGGTGTGCGCACTGGCCGCGCTGGTCAGCGGCGAAGAGCATCCCCTGCTGACGGTGGTCGCCGAGCACAGCGTGGCGCTGATGACGGTGATCCGCACCATGGCAGCCGACCCCGGATCCCGTCCGGCGGAGTCCGCCGAGACCGACGTCCCCGGACCCGCTGACGCTGCGGAGTCATCGGTCGGCAACCGCAATGGCGCTGGAGTCGGCACTGGGAACGGCAATGGCGCCGGCAATGGCCGCTACCAGCACATCCCCATCGTTGTCGAGGTCGGCGACGCGCCTGAGGATTGCCCGTGAACAGCACTGCTGATGTGGTCGGGGTAACAGCCCGCTCGGTAGAGTTGGCCGCAGCGCACGCCGCTGCGTGAGCCGCTGAGGGAGGGTCTATGTGGTACTGGCTTTTCAAGTACATCTTCATGGGCCCCCTGCTGACGTTTCTCGGGCCGCCCGAAAGTCGAAGGGCTCGAACATGTTCCGCACTCGGGTCCGGCGATTCTGGCCAGTAACCACCTCGCCGTCGCAGACAGCTTCTATCTGCCGCTGGTCGTCCGCCGACGCATCACCTTTCTGGCCAAGAGCGAGTACTTCACCGGCACGGGCATCAAGGGACGGTTACTCGCGTGGTTCTACACCGTGGCCGGCCAGGTCCCGATCGATCGCACCGACGCCGACGCCGCCCAGGCCGCTCTCGACACCGCCCAGCGATTGCTCGACCAGGGAAAGCTGCTGGGCATGTACCCCGAGGGCACCCGATCGCCCGGACGGCCGGCTCTACAAAGGCAAGAGCGGCCTGGCCCGGTTGGCGCTGGAGACCGGCGTCCCGGTGATCCCGGTCGCGATGATCGGCACCGACGTCGTCAACCCGCCCGGGTCGAGGATGTGGCGGTTCGGCCGGGTGACCGTGCGATTCGGCAAGCCGATGGACTTCTCCCGGTTCGACGGACATGGCCGGCAACCGGTTCATCGAACGTGCGGTCATCGACGAGGTGATGTACGAGCTGATGAAGCTGTCCGGCCAGGAGTACGTCGACATCTACGCGGCCACCATCAAGCAGGGCGTCCGGCGGCAGTCCGTCACACCCGGGCGGAGCAGATCCGCCGTCGATGCGCGGATCCCGGAGACCGCCGCGGGCTAGCACCCGATGGCGTCGCGGCGGTGCAGCCCGGCGACCCCGATCATCGCGAGCGCCCACCACACGTAGGACATCCCGACCAACTGGCGCCACCAGCGGCGTCGGCTTCTTGGTGTTCGGGCAACAGATTGATCGGCGGCCACATCATCAGCGCGACACCGGCCGCGGCCACAGCGGCCAGTGCCACGTTGCGCCGCCGGAAGGCCACCACGGCCGTCACCACGACGGCCGGCAGCCCCCACACCCAGTGGTGTGACCACGACACCGGCGAGACCACCAGCCCGAACAGTGCCACGCAGACCAGCGCCAGCGTCGGCTCGTCCGGCCGCCAGCACCCGGCGCACCGCCCAGACCGTCAGGGCCAGCACGGCCAGGCAGGCCAGCGTCCACACGCACGAACTGGGCGGACCCTCGCCCAGGCCGAGGCCGGGCCAGCGCCCCGGCGGCGTTCTGGTTGGTGTTGCAGGTCGCGTCGCCGATCCGGTCGGTGTGGTGCACCGTGTTCGGTCCAGTACTCCCACGAGTCCTTCCAGGCCAGCGCGAAGCCGACCAGGGTGGCCGCCAGCGAACGACGCCATCGCGACCAGCACCGCGCGGACGTCGCGGCGCAGCACGAAATACAGCAGGAACACCGCCGGGGTCAGTTTCAGCGCGATCGCCAGCGCCCACCAGCACTCCACGCGGCCAGGGTGTGCGCCGTGGTACGCAGTCGGCGATCACCAGCGTCATGAGCACGACGTTGATCTGGCCGAAGGAGAAGTTGGCCTGGATGGGCTCGAGGTACCGTCACCGTCACCGCCACCAGCACCGGCCGCCAGCCAGCCACCGGCGCGCCCAGGCGCGGTCCGGGCAGCGACCTGCCGCGTCTCGGCGACGTCCGAGCCGGGTCAGCACGATCCAGATCGACACCACCAGCAGCACGCAGCGTCACCGCGGTGATCGCCACGCTCGCCACCGGCAGCGACACCACGGCCAGCGGGCTGAACGCGATGGCGGCCAGCGGGGGATAGGTGAACGGCAGTTCCAGGCCCGCCCTCGGTGCGGAACATCACGCCGTCGGCGTAGAGCGGCCGGCCGTGCGAGCCAGGCCCGCCCACCCATCCGGTACACGTCGGCGTCGATCCGGTAGGGGATGTGGCCGAACAGCCGCCAGCACGCGTGCGCGACGGCGAGGATCAGCGCCTGGGTCACCCGCAGATGCGGCTGGATCGACGCCGCCCCAGGAGACTGCGGTGCGACCGGCAACCTGCTCATAGCGTCCACCAGCGTATCCGGCGCAGCCCCCGGACCGGGGTGGGCGTAAGTTTTCTAGCCGTGCCCGCCGACCGGTGGACCTCCACTTCGATTTCGTCGCCCCGGGCCGCGAACCGCTGATGTGGTGCCTGATCGCCTTCATCCTGACCTTCTTCGTCACCCGCACGCATCACCCGCTACATCCGTGCGACCGCCGACCGACCGGGCCCGCGCAAGTGGTGGCAACCGCACAACATCGGGTCCGCCAGACGGCGGAAGCGGCGGCACTGCACATCCACCACGCCGTCTTCGGCGTCATCCTGGTGCTCATCTCCGGTGTGCGATGGTGACCATGTCGGTCGACGGCACGCGTCCGCCAGTTCACCGTGGCGGCAATCTTTTTCGGTATCGGCGCCGCCCTGCTGCTCGACGAGTTCGCGCTCATCCTGCACCTGCAGGACGTGTACTGGTCTGAGGACGGCCGCACCTCGGTTGACGCGGTGTTCGTCGCGGTCGGCGGTGGCGGGGCTGCTGGTGATGGGCTTCAACCCGCTGTCGCTTCTTCGACATCGGCATCTGGCGCGACGACGAATCGGTGCTGGCCCGCGTCAGCGTCATCCTGATGGCGGTGTTCACCCTGGCACTGGCGGTGGTCGTGCTGCTCAAGGGCAAGCTGTGGACCGGCTTGGTGGGAATGTTCATCACCCCGCTGCTGTTCATCGGCGCCATCCGGCTGGCCCGGCCGCATGCGCCGTGGGCGCGCTGGCACTACCAGGACAATCCCCGCAAGATGCACCGCGCGATGGAGCGGGAGCGACACCTGCGCCGGCCGTTCGTCCAGGCCAATCTGTGGCTCCAGCACGTCATCGCCGGCGAGCCGCGCGTTCCCAGCGACACCGAGGTCGATGCCGAACTCGACCGCGAGATCCATCCCGCGCCCGCACCCGCCACGGCCGCGGCGAAATCCACGGCCACCACCACCGGATAGGCGGGACGCCACAGCGTGCGCTACTTCTACGACACCGAGTTCATCGACAACGGCCGCATCATCGACCTGATCTCCATCGGCGTGGTCGCCGAAGACGGCCGCGAGTTCTACGCGGTGTCCACCGAGTTCGACCCGGAGTCCGCCGGCCGGTGGGTGCGCACCAACGTGCTGCCCAAGCTGCCGTCGCCGGCGTCGGCGCTGTGGCGTTCGCGCCGGCAGATCCGGGAGGGTCTCGAGGAGTTCCTCGGCGTCGACGGCGACGAGCCGATCGAGCTGTGGGCCTGGGTGGGCGCCTACGACCACGTCGCGCTGTGCCAGCTGTGGGGACCGATGACCGAGTCTGCCCCCGCAGATTCCCCGTTTCACCAGAGAGTTACGTCAGGTGTGGGAAGACCACGGCTGCCCGCGCATGCCGCCCCGGCCGCACGACACCCACGATGCTCTGGTCGACGCGCGGCACAACATGCGGCGCTACCTGCTGATGGCCGGTGGATCACCGCCGGCGGGGGACTCCCGCGACGCGGCTTGGCGCAGTTAGGGCCGGTTAGGATGGTCGGGTGAACTGGACCGTCGACGTACCGATCGAGCAGTTGCCGTCGTTGCCCCCGCTGCCGGCGCAACTGCGCGAGCGCCTCGACGCGGCGCTGGCCAAGCCGGCCGCCCAGCAGCCGAGCTGGGATCCCGAGCAGGCCGGCGCGATGCGGAAGGTCCTGGAGAGCGTGCCGCCGGTCACGGTCGCCTCCGAGATCGAGCGGCTGTCGGAACAGCTCGCGGCGGTGGCCCGCGGCGAGGCGTTCCTGCTACAGGGCGGCGACTGCGCGGAGACCTTCGCCGACAACACCGAGCCGCACATCCGCGCCAACATCCGCACGCTGCTGCAGATGGCCGTGGTGCTGACCTACGGGGCCAGCATGCCGGTGGTCAAGGTGGCCCGGATCGCCGGGCAGTACGCCAAACCACGCTCGTCGGACATCGACGCGCTCGGGCTGAAGTCCTACCGCGGCGACATGGTCAACGGCTTCGCACCCGATGCCTCGGTCCGTGACCACGATCCCTCGCGGCTGGTCCGCGCCTACGCCAACGCCAGCGCGGCGATGAATCTGGTTCGGGCGCTGACCTCTTCGGGTCTGGCATCACTGCACCTGGTGCATGACTGGAACCGGGAGTTCGTTCGCACCTCGCCGGCCGGTGCTCGCTACGAGGCGCTCGCTGCCGAGATCGACCGGGGCATGAACTTCATGAGCGCCTGCGGGGTCAACGACCGCAATCTCGACACCGCTGACATCTACGCCAGCCACGAGGCGCTGGTGATGGATTACGAGCGGGCGATGCTGCGCCTCAGCACTGAATTCGGCGAACCGCGGCTCTACGACCTCTCCGCGCACTACCTGTGGATAGGTGAGCGCACCCGACAGCTCGACGGCGCACACATCGCCTTCGCCGAGGTGATCGCCAACCCGATCGGCGTGAAGATCGGACCGACGATGACGCCGGAGCTTGCCGTGGAGTACGTCGAGCGCCTTGATCCGCACAACAAGCCGGGACGGCTGACCCTGGTCAGCCGGCTGGGCAACCACAAGGTGCGCGATCTGCTGCCGCCGATCATCGAGAAGGTTCAGGCCACCGGGCATCAGGTGATCTGGCACTGCGACCCGATGCACGGCAACACCCACGAGTCGTCCACCGGCTACAAGACCCGGCACTTCGACCGGATCGTCGACGAGGTGCAGGGCTTCTTCGAGGTGCACCGCGCGCTGGGGACCCATCCCGGCGGGATCCACGTCGAGATCACCGGGGAGAACGTCACCGAATGCCTCGGCGGCGCCCAGGACATCTCCGACACCGACCTGTCCGGTCGCTACGAGACCGCTTGCGATCCGCGGCTGAACACCCAGCAGAGCCTGGAGTTGGCGTTTTTGGTCGCGGAGATGCTGCGCGACTGAAAGTCGGGCTGCAGGCTCCGCGGTTGGAGTCAGCGGAGATGCTGCGCGACTGAAAGTCGGGCAGCACTAGGGGCCGAGCAGGCCGTTGAGGTTCAGTCCCACCGTCCATGCGCCGGCTGCCACCAGTCCGGTCAGCACCATCACCGCGAGTGTCCAGAACACCACCGCCCGCCGGGCGCGCTGGCGCGCCCAGGCGAATTCCTCGATGTCGATGCCGGCGAATTGCGGCGGCGGCGAATCCAACTCGTCGGCCTCCGCTTCACCAGCGTCAGTCTCCTCGGGTTCGGGCTCATCGGGTTCGTGCGGCGCGGGAGTGAACTGACGGGTCGGGTTGTGCCCCTGCGGTGCCGGCCGATGCGCCTCGGGTTGGTGCGCGTCGGGATGGTGCACGACGGTGGCGTCGGTGTGCACGGCGGAGCTCTTCGGGGCCGGCACCCGGAAATGCGGCAGCCCCAGTTCCTCGGCGACCGCCTCGAGGCCCTCACCCATCTCGCATGCGTCAGCGAAACGGTCCTCGGCCCGGCGTGCAGTCGCGCGGGCGATGAAGGCGTCAAGCTCGGCTGGCACCCCGGCGATCACCGAACTGGGCGGCGGCACGTCACGGTCCAGTCGCTGGCTGGCCACTGCCAGCGGGCTGTCTCCGGTGAACGGTGTTGTGCCGGTGAGTAATTCGAACGCCATCACTCCGGCGGCATAGACGTCACTGCGCGGACCTGTTGCCGCCCCCTCGACCTGCTCGGGGGAGAGGTAGGCCGCCGTCCCCAGGATCACGCTGGTGGAGGTGATCCCGGCATCGGCGATGGCACGCACCAGGCCGAAGTCGACGAGTTTCACCTCGCCGTCGTTGGAGATCAGCACGTTCTCCGGCTTGATGTCACGGTGCACCAGCCCCGCCCGGTGCGCCACCCCCAGGCCGCTGAGCACCGGCCGCAGCACCGCCGCCATGGCGTGCGGCGGCATGGGCCCGCGTTCGCGGAGGAGTTCACGCAGGGTGCCGCCGTCGACCAGTTCCATCACCAGAAACGGGTGCGCCGGGTCGTTTCCCTGGTCGTAGATCGCCACCAGTCCGGGGTCCTTGAGTCCGGCGATCGCCCTGGCCTCGCGGTGGAACCGGGTGAGGAACTGCTGATCGCCGGCATAGCGGGGATCCATCACCTTCAGAGCAACCGCGCGGTCGAGACGAACATCGCGGCCCCGGTACACCGTTGACATGCCGCCGCTGGCGATGCGTGACTCGACGAGGTAGCGGCCGTCAAGCAGCGCTCCCACGAGCGGGTCCGGCGTCACCGACACATCCTAAAGTCCCCCGGCCCCTACACTGGCTCCGGTGAGCAGCATTCCGGCCGTGGAGGACGTCCTGGATCCGGCCGAACCCGTTCTTCCCCTGCCCGACGTCGCTGAATTACTGGCGGTGCCGGTGACCCGGGTGCACCAGCAATTGCGCGACGGGCATCTGATCGCTGTGCGGCGCAATGGAATCCCGGTGGTACCCGAGGTGTTCGTCAACCGGGAGTCCGGTGAGATCGTGAAGTCACTGCCGGGCCTGCTCGGTGTGTTGCGTGACGGCGGGTACCGCGACACCGAGATCCTGCGCTGGCTTTTCACCGCGGATCCGTCGCTGACGCTGACCCGAGACGGGATGCGGGAGCCGATTCCCAACGCCCGGCCGGTCGACGCCCTGGGCTCCCATCAGGCCCGTGAAGTGCTACGCCGGGCCCAGGCTATGGCGTACTGAGGCGGTTCGCCCCGTCGCAACCACCACCACGCGGCCAGCGCACAACCGGTGGCCAGCAGCACGTGCACCCACGAGTACATGCCGTGGGACCCGTCCGGTTTGAAGATCACCATGATCCAGGTCGAGAATCCGGCGATCGCAGCGATCGCGGCACGCGACTGGGCCAGCGACGACACCACCGCCAGCGGCCAGGTGTAGTACCACGGCAGGGCGGCCGGGACGAAGAGCACCACCACCAGCATCGCCCAGGCGATGCCGGTCAGAGCTTCGCGGTCATCGTGCCGAAACCGCCACCACAGCAGCGGCAGTGACACCGCGATGACGGCGACGCCCGCCAATCGGGTGACTTCGAGCACAGCGTAGAAGTTCACCTGAGTGACCATCCCGCCGATCACGTTGGTCAGATTGGCCACCGCGGTGGGCACGGTCAACCAGTTGATGATCTTGACCGAACCGGCCAGTGCCAGCAGCCATCCCAGGCCCACTCCCGCAAGCCCGGACAGCACAGCGAAGACGGCCACGAACGTTGCGGCCGAACTCAGGGAGGCGATCAGAAAGGCCCGCAGCCGCTGTCCGGGCAGATGGCGCATCCAGACCCACACCATGAACGGCAGCGCCAGCACGGCGGTCGCCTTCACCGCCACGGCCACCGCGATCAATGCCGCGCCGCCGACATGCCGGCCGGAGAAGGTCAGCGCGATGCCGGCCATCATCAGACCGACCATCAGCATCTCGTTGTGTACCCCGCCCATCAGGTGCACGATCACCAACGGGTTGAGCACGCAGATCCACAGCGCAACCGAACCGTCGGCACCGACATGGCGCGCCACCCGCGGCGCGGCCCAGATCAAGAGCACCAGACCGGGAAGCATGCACAACCGCAGCAGCATGGTTCCGGCCACCACATGATCACCGACGACCAGTGTTACGAACTTGGCAACCAGGATGAACGCCGGCCCGTACGGTGCGGTGGTCGTCGTCCAGATCGAACTCACGTTGTCCAGCAACCCGTTCGGGTTCTCGATCGGCGCCACGACGTAGGGGTCGAAGCCGTCCCGCAACAGTGCGCCCTGTGCCAGGTAGGAGTAGGTGTCGCGGCTGAAGAGCGGAACACTGACGAGCAGCGGAGCGAGCCAGAACCCGGTGGTGGCGACCATCGCGTACTCGGTCGGCCGTTTCTCCTCAAACAGCATGCGCCCCAGCGACAACCACGCCGCCAGCATCAATGCCAGACCGCCCCACAGCAGCACCGACGACACCACCAGGCCATGGCCGAACCGCAGCCACGACAGGTGAAGGGACTCCAGGAGCGGATCATTGAGACGGGTGCTGCCCGCACCCAGCCCTCCTACCAGCATCAGCACAGCGCCGAGGCATCCCACGCGCGCGGGCCTCGCCTCAGGTGTGCGGGCGAAGGCGACAAGCCGGGCTATTCCGGTGGGTGCGACTGCCATGGGTGCGCCGGCCTAGGCCGACCGGTTGGCGGCCAATCCGGCGAGCTCGGTCAGACCTGCCTTCGCCGGGGCGTTGATCGGCGCGGTCTCCAGCACTTCCAGCCCGCGCCGGGTCAGCATCTCGATGTGCTGCTCGACGGCGTCGAGCGCACCCACCGACTCGATCGCCGCGCACAACTCGCGCACCTGCGAGTCACTGAGGTCGGTGCCGACCGAAGACCGCAGCAGCGCGGCGGCCGCGGGGTCGGAGGCATCGGCGCGTTCGACGGCCTCGGCCAGCAGGACGGTGCGCTTGCCGGAGCGCAGGTCGTCACCGGAGGGCTTGCCGGTGACCGCGGGGTCGCCGAACACCCCCAGCACGTCGTCGCGCAGTTGGAAAGCCACGCCCAGGTCGGTTCCGAGACTGTGGAACGCGCGGTGGATGTCCGGGCGGTCGGCGGCGGCGGCCGCCCCCAACTGCAGCGGCCGGGTCACCGTGTAGGACGCGGTCTTGTAGGTGTTGACGTTCATCGCCGATTCGATGGAGTAGGCCCCACTGGATTCCGCCACGATGTCCAGGTACTGCCCGCCCAGCACCTCGGTGCGGATGTCGGACCAGACCCGCTGCACCCGGCTGCGGTCCGGCGGCGCCAAATCGACACCGGCGACGATGTCGTCGGCCCACACCAGGGACAAATCGCCCATCAGGATGGCCGCCGACCGTCCGAACTGCTCGGCTGATCCGCGCCAGCCGCGACCGCGGTGCAGTTCGGCGAAGTGCATGTGGGCGGTGGGCATTCCGCGCCGGGTGGCCGACTCGTCGATGACGTCGTCATGCACCAGCGCGCAGGCATGTAGCAGTTCGAGCGCGGAGAACAGCCGCAGGATGTCGTCGTCGACGGGATCCTGCGGGTCGGCGGTCACCGCCCGGTAACCCCAGTAGGCGAACGCCGGCCGCATCCGCTTGCCGCCCAGCAGGACGAAGTCCTCCAGCACGGCGATGAGGCCGTCATAGTCCGTGCCGATGTATGCGGCCTCGGCGCGGCGCTGCGACAGGTAGCCGCGAAGCTGATCGGTGACGGCGGCGGCCAGTTGCCCGGCCGACGGCGCTGTTGCTTCGACGCTCAGCGCGACGCCCCTTTCTCTTCACGGATCCTTCTCTTCACGGATCGATGTCGTGTGCGCCATTCACCCTAGAGCTCTTCGCGGTCCCCGGCGGCTGCGAACCGGGGCGAGGTCTGGTCGCGGTCGCGCCAGGCCAGGTAACCGATGAGACCGGCCACCAGCAAGGCGGCCAGGCCCAGCCAGAGTGCGGCACCGGTGAACGACCGCGTACTGGGATCGGTATAGCGGGCCTGGGCGCTCATCGTCGTCACCGCGCCCGGCTTGACTGTCCATTCGACAACACCGTCGCCCACGCGTTCGCCGTTGGTCGAGGTCACCTCGCCGGGGAAGGCGACGCGCAAGCTCACCTCGGCATCCGGGTCGGTGACCGTGGTCAGGTCCACCCGGCCCTCCAGGATCACCAGGCTGCCGGCCCGGCGAAGCGCGAGGTCGACCCCGGTCGCCTCATCGCTGAGGTTGGCCAGCTGGGGGACCTCGGCGAAACTCAGGCCGGAGAACGACGCCCGCGACCCGACGTAACCGTCCGCGGAGTACTCGGAGACCGATATCTTCTGGCTGAACGGGACGTTCTGGTCGAACTGCGGGCCTTTGTCGGAGTCGTCGCGCGGTGTGACCGCCGCCGTGATCTCGCCGGACACCTGATCGTCGGGCGAGACGGTGATCGAGGCGTTCACCCGGATGCAGCCCGCGGCCAGGGGCGCCAACGCCAGCAGCAGCACCGCGGCGACCCGCCGCCGCGGACCAACGCCGGAGACGGTTCGCTGGGTTCGCACGAGGGGTATCGTGCCAGACCCGCACTACAGCGGCAGAGATCTGCCCAGGATGGCGAACGCCCGGGGGTCTCCGGCGAAGTGGTAGCCGCGGATGATGTCGGTGAATCCCAGCCGACGGTATAGCCGCCACGCCCGGTTGGCCTCCCCGTTGATCTCCGGCGTGGACAGCAGGACGTTGGCCTCGTCGCGGTCCGACAGCAGCCGGCGGGCCAGCGCCTCGCCCAGGCCCCGGCCCTGCGCGCGCGGATGGATGTGCAGTTCGGTCAACTCGAAATAGTCGCTCGTCAGGCGGGAGATCTCGGTATGCGGGAAGCCGACCCGGTGCAGACCGCGGACGACCTGCTGCTGCCACCACTGGTCCGGAGAGCCGCAGTAGCCGTAGGCCACGCCGAGTAGGGCAGCGGCCGCCAGTCCGTCGGTGCCGGCCTCACCGCCGGTCTGCTCGCCGGGTGTCTCGACCGCGGCCACCGCGCGCCAGCCCCTGCGCCTGGTGTGCTCCAGCCACATCGAGGCACGCTGGCTCTCGGTGCCGCGGGGATATCGCATCGCGTCGACATAGATTTCCAGCGCCTCGCCCAGGCGGCGCTGCATGTCGACGGGCGATAAGTCGATGAGGAAGGTCGCCAACGCGGTCTTCAGCCTCCTTCGACCGCACCAACGCGTAGCGCGGACACCAACAGGTTCCCTCCCGCCATTATGGTGCGCCCGACGCCCCGCCCCTTACGTCACCGTGACCAGCGCCCGGGCCCTCTTGACGGAGCCGGTCCTCGTTGGTCATTCTCAATGCGCAAGCAGGTGTGTGCCAACCGGGTGGTACGGGGCAGTTCAGACTCGTATCATGTGGGGTACCCGCCCGGTTGCCGGGCGTTTGCCCGTATCTACGACCGGCCGCATCGGCAAGGAGGGACGAATGCCACTCTCCGATCATGAGCAGCGCATGCTCGATCAGATCGAGAGCGCTCTCTACGCCGAGGACCCCAAATTCGCATCCAGCGTGCGGGGCGGCCACCTGCGTGCCCCGTCAGCGCGACGGCGGTTGCAAGGTGCCGGGCTCTTCATCCTCGGGCTGGCGATGCTGGTATCCGGCGTGGCCATCAAGGCGACGATGATCGGCGGCTTCCCGGTGTTGTCGGTGCTCGGGTTCGTGGTCATGTTCGCCGGCGTCGTCTTCGCGGTCACCGGGCCGCCGGCGGCAGGTGCGCGCGAGCGGGGTGCTGCTCCGGGTCCCACCGCGCGGCGCGGCAAGGCGGCTGGCGGGTCGTTCACCAGCCGGATGGAAGACCGCTTCCGGCGTCGCTTCGACGAATAGGGCACGGCCGACACTCCACAATCCGCACAAGGGGCAGCCAGTCGGCTGCCCCTTTTTTTGTGCGAGCGGCAGCCAGTCGGCTGCCCCTTTTTGTGCGCGCGGCAGCCCTGGCGCGCGCCTCACGCCGTCGCCGGGGGAGCCGGGTGGAGTCGAGTGGGGCGATCGGACACGATTGCGCGTCAATGTGGCAGAAAGTGGGGGATTGTGGGGTATCGTGGCGCTGGCGGTGAGGGACCGCCCTGGTCAGGAGGAGGTGCTCGAAAATGTTCCTCGGCACCTACACCCCCAGGTTGGACGACAAGGGCCGGCTCACCCTGCCGGCCAAGTTCCGGGATGCGCTGGCGGGAGGGTTGATGGTCACCAAAAGCCAGGACCACAGCCTCGCCGTCTACCCGCGGGAGCAGTTCGAGCAGCTCGCCCGCCGGGCGTCCGCCACCTCGCGCAGCAACCCTGAGGCCCGGGCGTTCCTGCGCAGCCTCGCCGCCGGAACCGACGAGCAACACCCCGATGCCCAGGGCCGGATCACCCTGTCCGCCGACCACCGCCGCTACGCCAACCTGTCCAAGGACTGCGTGGTCATCGGTTCGGTCGATTTCCTGGAGATCTGGGACGCCCAGGCATGGAACGACTACCAGCAAACCCACGAAGAGAACTTCTCCGCGGCCTCCGATGATGCCCTCAGCGACATCATCTGAGCCCGCGGCGCAGCTCCGCGCCCGTGCAGCGTGGCCCTTGCCCGAACCGACCCTGACGTACTTCCCCGACGCCAGGTTCGTATCGGACAGGGACCTCCCTGCAGGGACGCCTCACCGATCCGGAGGTGCCGTGGTGGCCGATGGGCATGTCCCCGTCCTGCTGGACCGCTGCGTCGAACTCCTGGCCCCGGCCCTGACCCGGCGCGGTGCCGACGGCTCGGGCGCGGTGCTCGTCGACGCCACCCTGGGCGCGGCCGGGCATGCCGAACGTTTCCTGGACACTTTCGCCGGACTGCGGTTGGTCGGCCTCGACCGCGACGCCCAAGCGCTGGCCACCGCCGGCCGGCGGCTGGACCGTTTCGGTGACCGGGTGGCATTGGTGCATGACCGCTATGACGGCATCGCCGATGCGCTGGAGGTGTCCGGCCTGGCGGCGGCCGGATCGGTGGACGGCGTGCTGTTCGACCTCGGGGTGTCCTCGATGCAACTCGATCAGCCTGAGCGCGGATTCTCCTACTCCCAGGACGCACCGCTGGATATGCGGATGGACCGCGAGTCAGGCCTCACGGCCGCAGAGATCCTCAACACCTACGACCGCCGTGCTCTCACCGACATCCTGCGTCGCTTCGGTGAGGAGAAGTTCGCCCCCCGGATCGCCGGTCTGATCGTGGAGCGCCGAGGCGTGCAGCCGTTCTCGCGCACCGGCGAACTGGTCGAACTGATCTACGACGCAATTCCGGTGCCGGCCCGGCGCACCGGCGGTCACCCCGCCAAACGCACCTTCCAGGCGTTGCGGATCGCGGTCAACGCCGAACTGGACTCGCTGAGTGCGGCTCTGCCCGCCGCGCTGGCGGCGCTTCGCCCCGGCGGCCGGGTGGTGGTGATGGCCTATCAGTCCCTGGAGGACCGGATCGTCAAAACCGCGTTCGCCGCGGCCACCGCCTCTCGCACGCCGCAGGGCCTGCCGGTCGAACTGCCCGGCCATTCCCCGGAGTTCACCTCCCTGACCCGCGGCGCCGAACGCGCCGGCGACGACGAGATCGCACGCAATCCGCGCAGTGCCCCGGTTCGGCTGCGGGCGTTGGAACGGGCCCGGCCGGACGGCGGAGAGGACAAGTGATGAAGGTCGACCGCCATGTAGTCGCGGAGAGTGCGCCGCGTAGCGGACGGCAGAAGTCGACGCCGCGTGGCGCGCGCCGACCCCATGAGCCCCGCGGCCAGCGGCAGGGACCGCAGACCGCACCGGCCGCCCGGCCCGTCGCGCGCCCGGCCCGGCCCAAGAACACCACCCAGGCCAAGGCGCGGGCCAAGGCACGCAAGGCCAAGGCCCCCAAGGTCATCCGGCCGCCACTGCGTGAGCGGCTTCGCGAGCGGATCGTCGCCCGGCTGGTCGGGTTGGACCTTCGGCCGCAGACGCTGCTGGCACGGGTGCCGTTCGTCGTCCTGGTGATGGGGGCCCTCGGCGCCGGGCTCGGCCTGACCCTGTGGCTGTCCACCGCCTCCGCGCAGCGCTCCTACCAACTCGGCAGCGCCAGGTCGCTCAACGATGCGCTGACCCAGCAGAAAGAGGCGCTCGAGCGTGATGTGCTGCAGGCGGAGTCCGCTCCGGCGCTCGCAGACGCCGCGCGCAATCTCGGCATGATCCCGTCGAGGGACACCGCCCATCTGGTTCTGGACCCCGGCGGGAACTGGGTTGTCGTGGGTAAGCCCACGCCGGCCGAGGGCGCACCGCCCCCGCCGCTGAACACCAAACTGCCCGACCCCGCTCCGCCGGCGCCCCCGACCGTGCCGCCCAAACCCAAGCCGCTGCCAGGCGCAGAGGTGCCGACCCGGCTGATGCCGGGTTCGGTATCGACTGCCGCCGGCGCAACCGAGGTGCCGGTGCGGATTCCCTCGCCCAACGACCCGTCGGCCCCGGGCGTTGCCACCGGCCTCGCGTTACCCGGCCTGGCGTTACCCGGTACTGCCGCGCAGCCCGGCCTGACGATCGTTCCGGTCGACCCGGTGCCCGCACAGCCGGTGCTCCCGCCGCCGGACTCCGCCATCGTCCCCAGCCCATCAGCGCCGGTCCCCGGAGCCGCGCAATGAGTCGGACCCGTCGTCCCTCGGCACGTCCAGCCGACCCGCAGCGCCGCAGGCGCGGCGCGAGCGCAGCGGTGACCGAAGGCCGCCCCGCGAAAGCCCGGCGCACCCGCGCCGCCACCGAGACCGGTTCGGACAGCTCCTCATTCGTCTACCGGTACCGCGTCGGCAACATCGTCATCCTCGTCGCCCTCGTTGTGGCGGCAGCCCAACTCTTCAACCTGCAGGTACCCAAAGCTGAGGCACTGCGCGCCCAGGCCGCCGGACAGCTCAAGGTCGTCGATGTGGACAAGGCGGTACGGGGCAGTGTCGTCGACCGCAACTTCGATAAGCTGGCGTTCACCATCGAAGCGCGCGCCCTGACCTTCCAGCCCGCCAAGGTGCGTAAGCAACTCGCTGAGGCCAAGCAGAAGTCGCCGGAGGCGCCCGATCCGGACCAGCGGCTGATCCAGATCGCCAAGGACGTCTCGACCCGGTTGAACAACCGTCCCGACTTCGCCACCGTGCTCAAGAAACTGCGCAGTAACGAGACCTTCGTCTACCTGGCCCGCGCGGTGGATCCAGCTGTGGCCCAGGCGATCTCGGCGAAGTTCCCCGAGGTGGGCACCGAGCGCCAGGATCTGCGCCAATATCCCGGTGGTTCACTGGCGGCCAACGTGGTCGGTGGCATCGACTGGGACGGCCACGGACTGCTGGGCCTGGAGGACTCGATGGATTCGGTGCTGGCCGGCACCGACGGCTCGGTCACCTACGACCGCGGTTCCGACGGGGTGGTGATCCCGGGCAGCTACCGCAACCGCCACCAGGCTCAGAACGGCTCGACCGTGCAGCTGACTCTCGACGATGACATCCAGTTCTACGTCCAACAGCAGGTGCAGATGGCCGAGGACGCCTCCGGTGCCCGCAACGCCTCCGCGGTCGTGCTGGATGCCAAGACCGGTGAGGTGCTGGCGATGGCGAACGACGACACCTTCGACCCGTCCCAGGACATCGGCCGCCAAAGCGATCGGCAGATCGGCAATCTGCCGGTGTCCTCGCCGTTCGAGCCGGGGTCGGTCAACAAGATCGTCACCGCCGCCGCGGTGATCGAGGCGGGGCTGTCCAATCCCGATGAGGTGCTTGCGGTTCCGGGAGTCATCGGAATGGGCGGCGTCAGCATCAAGGACGCCTGGAGCCACGGCGTCATGCCGTACACCACCACCGGCATCTTCGGGAAGTCCTCCAACGTCGGCACTCTGATGCTGGCCCAGCGGCTCGGCCCGGAACGGTTCTACGAGATGCTCGGCAAGTTCGGTCTCGGCCAGCGCACTGGTGTCGGGCTGCCCGGTGAGAGTGCCGGCATCGTCCCGCCCATCGACCAGTGGTCGGGCAGCACCTTCTCCAACCTCCCGATCGGGCAGGGCCTGTCGATGACACTGCTGCAGATGACCGGGATGTATCAGGCCATCGCCAACGACGGGGTGCGTATCCCGCCGCGGATCGTCAAGGCGACGATCGGCCCCGATGGTTCACGGACCGAGGAGAAGCGCCCCGAGGGCATCCAGGTGGTCTCAGCGGCGACCGCGCAGACGGTTCGCAACATGCTGCGGGCGGTGGTCCAGCGGGACCCGATGGGTGTGCAGCAGGGCACCGGCCCGGCCGCCGCAGTCGACGGCTACCAGATCGCCGGCAAGACCGGCACCGCCCAGCAGATCAACCCGGCCTGCGGCTGCTACTACGACGACGTGTACTGGATCACCTTCGCCGGGGTGGCGCCCGCCGACGACCCCCGCTACGTCATCGGGATCATGCTGGATGCGCCCAGCCGCAACGCCGACGGCTCGCCCGGCCACTCCGCCGCGCCGCTCTTTCACAACATCGCCGCATGGCTGCTGCAGCGCGACAGTGTGCCGCTCTCGGCCGACCCCGGAGCACCGCTCACCCTGCAAGCCGCCTGAGCCGTTCCCGTACGGCCGCTGGGTAGGGTGTCAGCCGACCCGCGGAAAGAGGAGGTGGCCGTGGTGACCAGTCCTCTTCGGCCCCGCAACCCGCCCGGTGTGTCACTGCCCCACCTGGCCCGCGCGGTAGGGGCTGACGGTTCATGCGTGCCCGACGTGCTGATCACCGGGGTGACCCTGCGCGCCCAGGACGCCGTCGACGGTGACCTGTTCGCCGCACTGCCCGGTTCGGCGGCGCACGGTGCGCAGTTCGCCGCCGATGCCGTCGCGGCGGGCGCGGTGGCCATACTCACCGACGCCGACGGGGTCGCCGTCATCCACCGCCTGCTGGGCGAGTCCGCGCCGGTTCCGGTGGTGGTGCACCCCACGCCGCGTGCGGTTCTCGGGACGCTGGCCGCCGAGGTCTACGGACACCCCTCGGAGAAGGTGGCAGTACTCGGTGTCACCGGGACATCGGGCAAGACCACCACCGCCTACCTGATCGAGGCGGGCCTGCGGGCGGCCGGACGCAGCACCGGACTCATCGGCACCGTCGGTGTCCGGATCGCCGGTGACGACGTGCCCAGCGCTCTGACCACGCCGGAGGCGCCCGCACTGCAGGCGCTGCTGGCGGCCATGGCGGAGAAGGGGGTGGACACCGCGGTGATGGAGGTGTCCAGCCATGCTCTGGACCTCGGCCGGGTGGACGGAATCCGTTTCGCCGTAGGCGGTTTCACCAATCTCTCTCGGGACCACCTCGACTTCCATCCGACGATGGAGGCCTACTTCGAGGCCAAGGCCAAGTTGTTCGACCCCGCCTCGCCTCGGCGCGCAGCCGTCTCGGTGGTGTGCGTCGACGACGACGCTGGTGCCGCGATGGCGGCCCGGGCGGCCGGCGCGATCACGGTCAGCGCGCAGGGCAACCCCGCCGATTGGCGCGCCGAGGACATCGTCGCTGCCGAAGCCGGTGTTCAGGAGTTCTCCGCAGTGGATCCGGCCGGCGTGCACCACCGGCTGCGGATCCGGCTGCCCGGGCGCTACAACGTGGCCAACGCCCTGCTGGCGGTGGCCATGCTGGATGCGGTCGGGGTGTCACCCGATCAGGCCGCCGCCGGTCTGCGCACCGCCGCGGTGCCCGGCCGCCTCGAGGTCATCGAGCGCGGCCAGGACTTCCTCGCCGTCGTCGACTACGCCCATAAGCCGGGTGCCCTGCAGGCCGTGCTGGAGACCCTGCGCCGGTCGCAGGGACGGCTCGCGGTGGTCTTTGGGGCGGGCGGCAACCGTGACCCGGGCAAACGCGAAGCGATGGGTCGCGTCGCCGCCGAACTCGCCGATCTCGTCGTGGTCACCGACGACAACCCCCGTGATGAGGACCCCGTCGCCATCCGGGCCGCCATCCTGTCCGGCGCGCGCCGGGCACACCGAACCCAGGCCCAGGTGGTCGAGGTCGGCGACCGCCGCGAGGCCATCTCCCACGCGGTCGGCTGGGCACGCCCGGGCGACGTGGTGCTGATCGCCGGCAAGGGTCATGAGCGGGGTCAGACCGCAGCCGGGGTGACCCGGCCGTTCGACGACCGCGAGGAACTCGCCGCGGCCCTGGACCTGATCAGGGTGCGGCGATGATCGAGCTGAGCATCGCCCGGATCGCGGAGATCGTCGGCGGCGAACTGGCCGACATCACCCCGGCCGAGGCGGCGGCCACCTACGTGACCGGCGCCGTCGAGTTCGATTCCCGGGCGATCGGCCCCGGCGGGCTGTTCCTGGCCCTGCCCGGTGCCCGGACCGACGGCCATGATTTCGCCGCCGCCGCCATGGCCGCCGGTGCAGTCGCCGTGCTGGCCGCCCGGCCGGTCGGGGTGCCGGCCATCATCGTTCCGCCCGCCCGGGAGGACTCAGTGGCCGACAAGCATGCCGGTGTGCTCGAGCACGATGCCGACGGTGCCGGCGCGGCCGTGCTGGCCGCACTGGGCCTGCTCGCTGCCGCGGTGGCCGATGAACTGGCTGCCGGCGGTCTGCGGATCATCGGCATCACCGGGTCCTCGGGCAAGACCTCCACCAAGGATCTGATCGCCGCCGTACTGCGGCCCCTCGGCGAGGTCGTCGCGCCGCCGGGGTCGTTCAACAACGAACTCGGACACCCGTGGACGGTGCTGCGGGCCACCCGGGACACCGATTTCCTGGTGCTGGAGATGTCAGCACGCCATCCCGGCAACATCGCCGCACTCGCCCGGATCGCGCGGCCGTCGATCGCGGTGGTGCTCAACGTCGGCACCGCGCACCTCGGCGAGTTCGGTTCGCGGGAGGTCATCGCCACGACGAAAGCCGAACTGGTGCAGTCCGTTCCGGACTCCGGGGTGGTCATCCTCAACGCCGACGACCCGGTTGTGGCGGCGATGGCGGCGCAGACCCCCGCCCGGGTGGTCACCGTCGGGCGCTCGCCGAGTGCGGACGTGCGGGCCGAGCAGATCGAGCTCGACGCACTGGCTCGTCCCCGTTTCACCCTGGTCACCGCCGGCGGCCGTGCCGCGGTCACCCTCGCTGTGCACGGCGAGCATCAGGTGGGCAACGCACTCAGTGCCGCCGCGGTGGCACTGGAATGCGGGGCCACACCGGCTGTGGTGGCCGCCGCGCTGGCCTGCGCCGCCCCGGCGTCACGGCATCGGATGGAGGTGCACACCCGCACCGACGGGGTGACGGTGATCAACGACGCCTATAACGCCAACCCGGACTCGATGCGGGCCGGACTGCAGGCCCTGGCGGTGATGGCGCGCGACGGGGGACACCGGAGCTGGGCCGTCCTGGGCGAGATGGGCGAACTCGGTGAGGAGTCCATTACCGAGCATGACCGCGTCGGGCGGCTCGTCGTGCGCTTAGATATCACTCGGCTCGTCGTCGTCGGAAGTGGGAGGCCCATGAGCGCCATGCACCACGGGGCGGTGATGGAGGGTTCCTGGGGCTCGGAGTCGATCCCGGTGCCCGACGCCGACGCCGCGTTGGAGTTGCTGCGCCGCGAACTGCAGCCCGGTGACGTGGTGCTGGTCAAGGCGTCCAACGCTGCGGGGCTCGGCGCACTGGCCGACACCCTCCTGCATGACGTCCCGGTGCAGGACGCCTCCGGATGAGACTGATCATCGTGGCCGTCGGCATCTCGCTGACGGTGTCGATCCTGTTGACGCCGTGGCTGATCCGGCTGTTCACCCGGCAGGGCTTCGGGCAGGAGATCCGGGAGGACGGCCCGCCCAGCCACCACACCAAGCGGGGCACTCCGTCGATGGGTGGGGTGGCTATCGTCGCCGGCATCTGGGCCGGATATTTCGGCACCCACATCGTCGGGCTGGCGCTGGACGGCACCGGTCCCACGGCATCGGGACTGCTGGTGCTCGGACTGGCCACAGCTCTGGGCGGCGTCGGCTTCATCGACGATCTGATCAAGATCCGCCGCGCCCGCAACCTGGGTCTGAACAAGACCGCCAAGACCATCGGCCAGATCGGTTCGGCGGTGTTGTTCGGTGTTCTGGCGCTGCAGTTCAGCAACGCCGACGGGCTCACGCCGGGCAGCGCGCAGCTGTCTTATGTGCGCGAAATCGCCACTGTCACCTTGCCCCCGTTGCTCTTCGTGGTGTTCGTGGTGTTCGTCATCAACGCCTGGGGTAACGCGGTGAACTTCACCGACGGACTCGACGGGCTGGCCGCGGGCAGCATGGCCATGGTCAGTGCCGCCTACGTGCTGATCACCTTCTGGCAGTACCGCAACGCCTGCGCGACGGCGCCGGGTCTGGGTTGCTACAACGTGCGCGATCCGCTGGATCTGGCGCTCATCGCCGCCGCGACCGCCGGTGCCTGCATCGGCTTCCTCTGGTGGAACGCCGCCCCGGCCAAAATCTTCATGGGTGACACCGGGTCGCTGGCGCTCGGCGGGATCATCGCGGGCCTGTCCATCACCAGCCGTACCGTGGTGCTCGCCGTGGTGCTCGGCGCGCTGTTCGTCGCCGAGGTCACCTCGGTGGTGGTGCAGATCCTGGCCTTCCGCACCACCGGGCGGCGGGTGTTCCGGATGGCGCCGTTTCATCACCACTTCGAGCTCGTCGGGTGGGCGGAGACGACGGTGATCATCCGGTTCTGGCTGTTGACCGCCATCGCCTGTGGCCTGGGCGTCTCGCTGTTCTACAGCGAATGGCTGAGCGCCATAGGTGATTAGTGCCGTCGGCGACTGATCTGGGCCCGCTGGCGCCGGGAGCCCGGGTGCTGGTGGCCGGAGCCAGGGTCACCGGCCGGGCCGTCCTCGGTGCGCTGGACTCCTGGGATCTGCGGCTGTCGGTGTGCGATGACAACGCTGATGCGCTCGCGGCGCTGTCCGGGGTGGATGCCATGACCCCGGCAGATGCCGCCGCCCGCGCCGCCGGCTTCGACCTGGTGGTGACCAGCCCGGGCTTCCCGCCGACAACGCCGGTGCTCGCCGCCGCGGCTGCCGCAGGCGTGCCGATCTGGGGCGACGTCGAGTTGGCCTGGCGCCTGGATGCGGCCGGCCACTACGGCCCGCCCCGGCAGTGGCTGGTCGTCACCGGCACCAACGGCAAAACCACCACCACCTCGATGCTGCACGCCATGCTGCTGGCCGGCGGCCGCGATGCCGTGCTGTGCGGCAACATCGGCGACCCGGTCCTCGACGTGCTGCCGACGACCGGCGATGTGCTCGCCGTGGAGGTGTCGAGCTTCCAGCTGTTCTGGGCGCCGTCGCTGCGGCCCGAGGCGGGAGTGGTGCTCAATGTCGCCGAGGACCACCTGGACTGGCACGGCAGCTTCGAGGCCTACGCGGCCGCCAAGTCCCGCGCGCTGGATGGCCGCGTGGCGGTGGTCGGGCTCGACGATCCCCCGGCGCGGGCCCTGCTGAGCGCGGCTGCGGCGCCGGTGAAGGCCGGCTTCCGGCTCGGCGAGCCGGGCCCCGGGGAACTCGGGGTCCGCGACGGAATGCTGATCGACCGGGCGTTCGCACCCGAGCTGGCACTGGCGCCGGTCGCCTCGATCCCGGTCGCAGGCCCGGTCGGTGTCCTCGACGCGCTCGGGGCGGCGGCGCTGGCCCGGGCGGTCGACATCCCCGCCGAGGCCATCGCATCGGCGCTGTCCGGTTTCCAGGTCGGCCGTCACCGCGGGGAGCCGGTGGGCGTGATCGGCGGGGTGACCTTCGTGGACGACTCCAAGGCCACCAACCCGCACGCGGCCGAGGCGTCGATCCTGGCCTACCCGCGGGTGGTGTGGGTGGCCGGCGGCATGCTCAAAGGCGCGTCCATCGCCGACACCGTGGCCCGGGTGGCCGACCGCCTGGTGGGTGCGGTGCTCATCGGAGCCGACCGGCAGATCATTGCCGAGGCGTTATCGCGACACGCGCCGGATGTCCCGGTCATCGAGGTCGTGACACGCGAGGATGCTGGGATGCATGTGGCGAATGAGGCAGGTGGGACTCGAGTGGTTGACGTGTCCGGACCCGGGACGCCGGAGCAGGTGATGGCGGAGGTCGTCGCCGCGGCCGCACGGCTCGCAAGCGCGGGCGACACGGTGCTGCTGGCGCCGGCCGGTGCGTCATTCGACCAGTTCGCCGGCTATGCCGACCGTGGGGACGCCTTCGCTGCCGCGGTGCGCGCCGCGGCCCGGTAGGGGCTTGTGCAGATGAGCGGCCTGCTGTCCCGGCTGCGGACCCGCCGTGCCGCCGTCACAGAGGACGGCGCCGAGATGGGAGATGCGGCGCCGGACGCCGCCGAAGCCGGGGAACAGGCCCCGGTCGCCTTCCACCCGCATCGCAGCGTGGTCGCGTGGTTGTCGCGGCCCATGACGTCCTTCCATCTCATGGTCTCGGTCGCGGCCCTGCTGACCACCATGGGCCTGATCATGGTGCTGTCGGCCTCCGGTGTGCACTCCTACGACGAGGACGGCTCCCCGTGGACGATCTTCGCCCGTCAGGTGGTCTGGGCGTCCGTCGGCCTGTTCGCCTGCTGGTTCGCGCTGCGCCTTCCGGTGAGCTTCATCCGCCGCACGGCGTTCGCAGCCTTCGCGGGGACCGTGGTGATGCTGATCCTGGTGCTGATCCCGGGTATCGGCCGGGTGGCCAACGGCACCCGGGGATGGTTCGTCATCGGTGGGCTGTCCGTACAGCCCTCGGAGTTGGCCAAGATCGCGTTCGCCATCTGGGGCGCACATCTGCTGGCCGCGCGCCGGATGGAACGGGCCACTCTGCGCGAGATGCTGATTCCGCTCATCCCGGCTGCGGTGATCGCGCTCGGTCTCATCGTCGCCCAGCCTGACCTCGGCCAGACCGTGTCGCTGGGCATCATCCTGCTGGCCCTGCTGTGGTTCGCCGGGCTGCCGCTGAAGGTCTTCGTCAGCTCCCTGCTCGCCGCCATCTCCGCGGCGGCGATCCTCGCGGTGTCAGAGGGCTACCGCTCGGCCCGGGTGCAGTCCTGGCTGGACCCCAGCGCCGACGCCCAGGGTGCCGGGTATCAGGCGCGGCAGGCCAAGTTCGCGCTGGCCAACGGCGGGGTGTTCGGCGACGGACTCGGTCAGGGCACGGCGAAGTGGAATTACCTGCCCAACGCCCACAACGACTTCATCTTCGCCATCGTCGGTGAGGAACTGGGCTTCATCGGGGCGGCCGGACTGCTGGCACTGTTCGGTGTGTTCGCCTACACCGGGATGCGGATCGCCCGGCGCTCGGCGGACCCGTTCCTGCGGCTGATGACGGCGACGGCGACGGCGTGGGTGATCGGTCAGGTGTTCATCAATGTGGGCTACGTCATCGGCCTGCTGCCGGTCACCGGAATCCAGCTGCCGCTGATCTCAGCCGGTGGCACATCAACGGCCACAACTCTTTTCATGGTCGGATTGATGGCCAATGCCGCCCGCCACGAACCCGATGCGGTGGCCGCGCTGCGCGCCGGTCGCGACGATCGGATGAACCGGCTGCTGCGGTTGCCGCTGCCCGAGCCGTACGTGCCGAACAAGGTGGAGGCGCTGCGCGACCGGTTGCGGTCGAGCGATCAGGCGGCCAAACCCAAGCCGGCCAAGCCGTCCAAGACCGCTAAGGCCGCCAAGCCGGCCCGGAAGGGCCGGCCACCGGCGCCACGGACGGCACGAACCGGTGAAGTCCCGCGGCGGCGGACGGCGGGCGCCGAAGCCGGGACGGGGCGCGGGGCATCGAAGCGGTCAGGGCATCATGGAGGCGCCTCGCATCAGAGGCGTGCCGCCGCGGCGCAGGGCCACGCGCAGCACGGGACCGGCCAGCGTCGGCGGTCCCGCAAACTGGAAGGTCAGCAGTACGGGTGAGCTTGGACTGCGTCGGCGACCCATCCGGCGGCGACCCGTCCGGCGGTACTCCATCCGGCGATGAGACGGGCAGTCTGTCGGTCGTGCTGGCCGGTGGTGGGACCGCCGGCCACGTCGAACCCGCGATGGCGGTCGCCGATGCGCTGCGCGCCCTCGATCCGACCATCCGGATCACCGCCCTGGGTACCGCTCGGGGGTTGGAGACCCGGCTGGTGCCCGAGCGCGGATACCCCCTGGAACTCATCACACCGGTGCCGCTGCCGCGACGGCTGACCGCCGATCTGCTCCGGGTGCCGTCGAAGCTGCGGAACTCGGTCCGTGAGGCCCGGGCAGTGCTGCGCAGGGTGGAGGCCGACGTGGTGGTCGGCTTCGGCGGCTACGTGGCGGTGCCCGCCTACCTCGCGGCCAGGGGCCGAACGCCGGTGGTGGTGCACGAAGCCAACGCCCGCGCCGGGTTGGCCAACCGGGTGGGTGCGCGAATCGCGACCCGGGTGCTGGCCGCGGTGCCGGATTCCGGACTGCCGGGCGCGGAGGTGGTGGGTATGCCGCTACGGTCCTCGATCACCGGACTCGACCGTGCCGCGTTGCGCGAGCAGGCCCGCGCCCACTTCGGATTCAGCCCGGACGCACGGGTGCTGCTGGTGTTCGGCGGCTCCCAAGGTGCCGCCTCGATCAATCGCGCGGTATCTGCGGCCGCGGAGTCGCTGGCGGCGGCCGGGGTCGCGGTGCTGCACGCCCACGGGCCGAAGAACACCCTCGATCTACCGGCGGCGCGTGCGGGGGAGCCGCCCTACGTCGCGGTGCCCTATCTCAGTCGGATGGACCTCGCCTACGCGGCAGCGGATCTGGCGATCTGCCGGTCGGGCGCGATGACCGTGGCGGAGGTCTCCGCGGTCGGACTACCCGCCGTCTACGTGCCCCTGCCGATCGGCAACGGCGAGCAGCGCCTCAACGCGCTTCCGGTGGTCCACGCCGGAGGCGGACTGCTTGTCGACGACGCCGATCTGACGCATGAGTTCATCGCCGGGCAGGTGGTGGCGCTGATCACCGATTCGGCCGCGCTGTCGGCCATGACGGCCGCCGCGGCCGGCGTCGGCCATCGGGACGCCGCAGCGCGGGTCGCCCGGGTGGTCCTCGACGTCGCTCGAGCCGGGCGCCGCCGCACCCAGGGGGCACACCGGTGAATCAGCCCGCGCCCCTGCCGCCGGAATTGCGGCGGGTCCACATGGTTGGAATCGGCGGTGCCGGGATGTCGGGCATCGCGCGCATCCTGTTGGACCGGGGTGCGGAGGTGTCGGGGTCGGACGCCAAGGAGTCGCGCGGGCTGGCCGCCCTGCGGGCGCGCGGAGCCCAGGTCGCCATCGGCCACGACGCTGCCAACCTGGACCTGCTCGCGGGGGGACCGACCGCGGTCATCACCACCCATGCCGCCATCCCCAAGACCAACCCGGAACTGGTGGAGGCCCGCCGGCGGGCGGTTCCGGTGATTCTGCGCCCGTCGGTTCTGGCGAAGTTGATGGTGGGCATGCGCACCCTGCTGGTCACCGGGACGCACGGCAAGACCACCACCACCTCGATGCTGATCGTCGCCCTGCAGCACTGCGGATTCGACCCGTCCTTCGCCGTCGGCGGCGATCTCGGGGAAGCCGGCACCAACGCCCACCACGGCAGTGGGCGGGTCTTCGTCGCCGAGGCCGATGAGAGTGACGGCTCGCTGCTGGAGTACACCCCCGATATCGCGGTGGTGACCAATATCGAGGCCGACCATCTGGATTTCTTCGGCAGCGAGCAGGCCTACACCGACGTGTTCGACGCGTTCGTCGAACGCCTGGCGCCCGGCGGCGCTCTGGTGGTCTGCGTGGACGATCCGGGTGCGGCGGCGCTGGCGCAGCGGTGTGCGGCACTGGGCGTCCGGGTGCTGCGTTACGGCAGTGCGCCCGCAGCGGATCTGGCCGGCGAACTCGTGAGTTGGGAGCAGCAGGGCACCGGAGCCGTCGCCCACATCCGGTTGTCCGGCGAAGCTCACCCCCGGGCCATGCGGCTGGCGGTCCCGGGCCGGCATATGGCACTCAACGCGCTCGGTGCTGTCCTGGCCGCGGCCGACGCCGGCGCACCGGTTGAGGACGTGCTCGACGGACTTGCCGGTTTCGAGGGGGTGCGCCGCCGGTTCGAGCTGGTGGGCACGGCCAACGGTGTGCGGGTGTTCGACGACTACGCCCACCATCCCACCGAGGTGCGCGCTGCGCTCACCGCATTGCGTACCGTTGCCCGGCAAGGCGCCACCGGTCATCCGACCTTCGCCGGAGCCCGAAGCATCGTTGTCTTCCAACCGCACTTGTATTCGCGCACAAAGGTTTTCGCGCAGCAGTTCGGCGAGGCACTGGACAACGCCGACGAGGTCTTCGTCCTCGACGTCTACGCCGCTCGGGAACAGCCGCTCGCGGGAGTCAGCGGCGCCAGCGTCGCCGAACACGTCCATGTGCCGGTGCACTACGTGCCCGACTTCTCTGCCGTCGCCGAGCGGGTCGCCGCCGTCGTCAATCCGGGCGATGTCGTGGTGACGATGGGCGCCGGGGACGTCACGATGTTGGGCCCGGAGATCATCGCAGCGCTGGACGGGCGCGCCGACGACCGCTGGAGGAATCAGTGACCGGCGACCCGAACGCCCCCGAATTCGAGCCGGTGATCGAACGCGATCCGGATCTCCGCGAGCCTGATCCGGACGAGCCGGACACCGACTCGGTGACGGCCGATACGGCCGACACGAACACAGCCGACACAGGCATACCCGATGCAGACGCAGCCGATACAGACGCAGCCGACGGGGACGCCGCCGATCTGGTCGACGACCCCGAGGGCCCGCGCCGGCGGGCGCGACGGGAACGCGCCGAGCGCCGGGAGGCCCAGCAGCGTGCGACGGCCATCGAGTCCGCCCGTCGCGAAGCAAAGCGCAAGGCGCGCGGCGAGGTCATCGAGGCGCCCAAACGCCTCGGCGATCGCACCGTCAAAGGCCTGCGCATGCTGATCTGGCTCATCGTGCTCGGCGTGGCCAGCGTGGGGCTCGGTCTTGTCCTCTACTTCACGCCGGTGATGTCGGCCCGCTCGGTGGTGGTGGTCGGCACCGGAGCGGTCAGCCGCGAGGAGGTGGTGGACGTCGCGGAGGTGGCGCCCGGCACCCCGCTACTGCAGATCAACACCGATGCGGTGGCCGACCGGGTGGCCGGCATCCGCCGCGTGGCCAGCGCCCGGGTGCAGCGTGAGTACCCGTCGACCCTGCGCATCACGATCCTGGAACGGGTGCCCGTGGTGGTGAAGGATTTCGGCGACGGCCCGCACCTGTTCGACCGCGACGGAGTCGACTTCGCGACCGCGCCGCCGCCGCCCGGTCTGGCATACATCGATGTCGAGAGCCCCGGACCCACCGATCCGCCGACCCGCGCGGCGCTGGAGGTCATGACGGCGCTGCGCCCGGAGGTGGTGGCCCAGGTGAGCCGCGTCGCCGCGCCGTCGGTCGCCTCGATCACGCTGACCCTGACCGATGGCCGCACGGTGGTGTGGGGGACCACCGACCGTACGGAGGAGAAGGCCGAGAAGTTGGCCGCCCTGCTCACCCAGCCCGGCCGGATCTACGACGTGTCGAGCCCGGATCTGCCGACGGTCAAATAGCGCAAAATTTCGCGGCGACACGCGGGCGCGCCTCCCACATCCGTCGCGCAGCGGTCCTACCGTTCTGTTTGCGGCACAACTTGACATAACTCTAAGCCTCTGGTTGAGGTTGAGGGTTTATCGGGAGGGTCGCACCAGCCCCGGATGTTCAGTAGATGTCCCAGCACGGAGGAAGACCACGCGATGACCCCACCGCATAACTATCTCGCCGTCATCAAGGTCGTTGGCATCGGCGGTGGCGGCGTCAACGCCGTCAACCGCATGATCGAACAGGGGCTCAAGGGCGTCGAGTTCATCGCCATCAACACTGACGCCCAGGCGCTGCTGATGAGCGACGCCGACGTCAAACTCGACGTGGGCCGCGACTCCACCCGCGGTCTCGGCGCGGGAGCCGATCCCGATGTGGGCCGCAAGGCCGCCGAGGACGCCAAGGACGAGATCGAGGAACTGCTGCGCGGTGCCGACATGGTCTTCGTCACCGCCGGCGAGGGCGGCGGCACCGGCACCGGCGGCGCCCCCGTCGTGGCCAACATCGCCCGCAAGCTCGGCGCGCTGACCGTCGGCGTGGTGACCCGGCCGTTCTCCTTCGAGGGCAAGCGCCGGTCCAACCAGGCCGAGACCGGCATCGCCGCGCTGCGGGAAAGCTGCGACACCCTGATCGTCATCCCCAACGACCGGCTGCTGCAGATGGGCGATGCCGGCGTCTCGCTGATGGATGCCTTCCGCAGCGCCGACGAGGTTCTGCTCAACGGTGTGCAGGGCATCACCGATCTGATCACCACGCCCGGTCTGATCAACGTCGACTTCGCCGACGTCAAGGGCATCATGAGCGGCGCGGGCACCGCACTGATGGGTATCGGCTCCTCGCGCGGCGAGGGCCGCGCGCTCAAGGCCGCCGAGATCGCCATCAACTCCCCGCTGCTGGAGGCCTCGATGGAAGGCGCCCAGGGCGTGCTGATGTCCATCGCCGGCGGCAGCGACCTCGGCCTGTTCGAGATCAACGAGGCCGCCACCCTGGTCCAGGAGGCCGCCCACGCGGAGGCCAACATCATCTTCGGCACCGTCATCGACGACTCGCTCGGGGATGAGGTGCGCGTCACGGTGATCGCCGCCGGCTTCGACGCCACCAGTCCGAGCCGCAAGCCGGTCTTCGGCAGCACGGCGATCGCGGCCGGTGCGGCCGGTCAGCTCAGCTCTTCGCTCTTCGAGCCCATCGAGTCGATGGAACCGGTGAGCGTGCCGGTGCACACCAACGGCTCAGCCGCCTTCGGCGACGATGACGACGACGTCGACGTGCCGCCCTTCATGCGGCACTGATTCCGCGGTGGCCGTTCGTATCCGGCGCATCACCACGACCCGGGCCGGCGGGGTGTCCGCCCCGCCATACGACTCGTTCAACCTCGGCGACCACGTCGGTGACGATCCCGCCGCCGTGGCTGCCAACCGGGCGCGGCTGGCGGCCACACTCGGCCTGCCCACCGATCACGTGGTGTGGATGAACCAGGTGCACGGTGACCACGTCGAAGTCGTCGACTCCCCCCGCATCGACTCCATCGACGCCACCGACGCGCTGGTGACCGCCACCCCCGGACTGGCGCTGGCGGTGGTCACCGCCGACTGTGTCCCGGTCCTGATGGCCGACGCCAGTGCGGGGGTCATCGGTGCGGCGCACGCCGGGCGGGTGGGCGCGGCCAGTGGTGTTGTGCTGCGCACGCTGGAGGCCATGCTGGATCTGGGAGCACACCGCAACGACATCTCGGTGGTGCTCGGTCCGGCCGTCAGTGGCGCTCACTACGAAGTGCCGCAGGAGATGGCCGACGACGTCGAGGCCCGGCTTCCGGGCAGTCGCACCACCACCGAAGCGGGTACCCCGGCTCTGGACCTGCGGGCCGGCATCGCCCGCCAACTCATCGAGGCGGGAGTGACCGACATCGACGTCGATCCCCGGTGCACCGTCGCCGACGAGAGTCTGTTCAGCCACCGGCGCGGGGCGCCGACCGGGCGGCTGGCATCACTGGTGCTGATGCAGTGAACGACGCAACCGGCCGGGTCGCGGAGCTGACGGCGTCGCTGGCCGCCATGCGTTCCCGGCTGAGCCGCGCCGCCGACGCCGCCGGCCGCCGGGTCGAGGACATCACCCTGCTGCCGGTCACCAAGTTCTTCCCGGCCTCCGACGTGGCCATCCTGTGGCGGCTGGGCTGCCGGGCGTTCGGCGAGTCCCGCGTGCAGGAGACCGCGGCCAAGATCGCCGAGTTCGACCGGCTGGTGCCGCCGGATCCGGACACCGGGCCGGCTCGCTGGCACATGATCGGTCACCTTCAGCGCAATAAGGCCCGCGCCGTCGCGGCATGGGCGCACACCGTCCACTCGGTGGATTCCGCCAAGCTGGCGGCGACGCTGGACGCCGCCGCGGTCGAGGTGATGAACGACGGCGGTCGCACCGACCCGGTGGAGGTGTTCGTCCAGATCAGCCTCGACGGCGACACCGCCCGCGGGGGCGTGGACATCGGCGACGTGAGCGGACTCGACGGGTTGTGCGCGCAGATCGCGCAGGCCGAGGGGCTGCGACTGGCCGGCCTGATGGCCATCGCGCCGCTGGGCGCCGATCCCGACACCGCCTTCGCCGCCCTGGCCGCCGAGCACCGGCGGGTGCTGGGTAACCATCCCGGCGCGACCCAGCTGTCGGCGGGCATGTCCGGCGACCTGGAAGCGGCGGTGCGACACGGATCCACGTGTGTGCGTGTCGGTACGGCGCTTATGGGCCAACGTCCTCTAACGTCACCGTAAATCACTTCAGTCACAGCGATAACACAACACCGATCCACCCCACCTGAACCATCAGATCGCCAGAAGGGTCCCGCGGAAATGAGCACTCTGCACAAGGTCAAGGCTTACTTCGGTATGGCGCCGATGGATGACTACGACGACGAGTACTACGAGGACGATCGCGACGGCGGCCGTGGCCGGGCGCGCGGCCGTGCCGAGCGGTTCGACGAGGGCCCGCACGGCTCCTACGACCGCCGCTACGACGACCACGACCCGCGCGACTACGACGACCGCGAGGCCGACTACCCGCCGACCGGCGGATTCCGCACCGGCTACGACGGCGGTTTCGCCGAACCCCGGTTCCGTCCCCGCGAGTTCGACGCGCACGACATGCCGCGCTCGCGCTTCGCTCCGCTGCGCGGATCCACCCGCGGCGCGCTCGCGATGGACCCGCGCCGGATGGCCGAACTCTTCGAGGCGGGCAGCCCGCTGTCGAAGATCACCACCTTGCGTCCCAAGGATTACAGCGAGGCGCGCACCATCGGTGAACGGTTCCGCGACGGACAGCCGGTGATCATGGACCTGGTGTCGATGGACAACGCCGACGCCAAGCGGTTGGTGGACTTCGCCGCCGGACTGGCCTTCGCCCTGCGCGGGTCATTCGACAAAGTGGCCACCAAGGTGTTCCTGCTCGCGCCCGCCGATGTCGACGTCAGCGCCGAGGAACGCCGCCGGATCGCCGAGGCTGGTTTCTACAGCTACCAGTGAGCCCGCGCCGGTTGCGCTGAGGAGTCGGTAGGCTGACGACACCGCGCCTGCTCATCGCTGGCGCGCTCGCTCCATTCCGCTGCGAAGTAAGGACCGGCTGTCGGTGTCGCTGTTCTTCCAGATCCTGGGTTTTGCGCTGTTTTTGTTCTGGCTGCTGCTGATCGCACGGATCGTCGTCGAGTTCATCCGCTCGTTCAGCCGGGACTGGCACCCGCGGGGGGTGACGGTGGTGATCCTGGAAGTGATCATGACCCTGACCGATCCGCCGGTGAAGCTGCTGCGGCGGATCATTCCCCAGCTCACGATCGGTGCGGTCCGGCTGGACTTCTCCATCATGGTGCTGCTGCTGCTGGCCTTCATCGGGATGAACGCCGCGTTCAGCGCCGCCGCCTGAACGCCTGCGAAACGGTGAGATCGGCTCTTAATTTGCCGTGCACGGGTGCAACCGGCGGGTCTGGTGTGACAGGATGGGCGCCAGTTACAGTACGGACCGACAAATCCCGGCGTTCTACACTCACGCGGAGACTTTTCCTACAGTCCCAGATGGAAGGGGCAGACGATGCCACTCACACCGGCTGACGTGCACAATGTGGCCTTCAGTAAGCCGCCCATCGGCAAACGTGGCTACAACGAGGACGAGGTCGACGCCTTCCTCGACCTGGTGGAGACCGAGCTCGCTCGGCTCATCGAGGAGAACGCCGATCTGCGCCAGCGGGTGAGCGAACTCGACGCCGAGGTGGTTTCCGGCCGCTCCGGTGGAGCCCAGCCCACCCAGACCATGCCGGTCTACGAGCCCGAGCCCGAACGGGAGCCGAGTGCGCCGGCGGTCGTCGAGGCGGTCAGCCCCTCGATCACCGAGGAGCAGTCGGCCAAGGCCGCCCGGGTGCTCGCCCTGGCCCAGGACACCGCCGACCGCCTGACCAGCTCGGCCCAAGAGCAGGCCCAGAAAATGGTCTCCGACGCTCAGGCCAATGCCGAGCAGATCGTGTCGGAGGCCCGCTACGTCGCCGAGACCACGGTCAACGACGCCCGCCAGCGCGCCGATGCGATGCTCGCCGATGCGCAGAGCCGCTCGGAGAACCAGCTGCGACAGGCCCAGGAGAAGGCGGAGTTCCTGCAGGGTGACGCGGAGCGTAAGCACTCCGAGCTGATGACCACCATCAATCAGCAGCGCTCGGTGCTGGAGGGCCGGCTCGAGCAGCTGCGCACCTTCGAGCGCGAGTACCGCACCCGGTTGAAGACTTACCTCGAGTCTCAGCTTGAGGAGCTCGGACAGCGCGGCTCGGCCGCGCCCGTCGACTCAGGCGACGCCGGTTACAACTGAGTCGTTGACAACCCAGTCGTTGACGCCCCAGTCGTTGACGCCCCAGTCGTTGACAACCAATAGGCTGACGAGTTCAGACCGACGGGAGGCCGGCCGATGCTGATCGTGGCTCTGGCGCTGGCCGTGATCGGTCTCGCTGCGCTGGTGACCGCTGTGGTCACCAGCAACGAGATCGTGGCGTGGGTGTGTATCGCAGCCAGCGCAATAGGAGTGATCCTGCTGGTGGTGGACGCGGTCCGCGAGCGAGCGGCCCGGCGAGCCGGGGTGCTGAGCGGCACGGCTGCGGGGGAAGCGGAGACCACCGAGGTCATCGATGGTGTCGGGGACACCGAGACGATCGGGGCCGCCGGGGACACTGAGATCATCGAAGCGATCGAGGACGTCGAGAGCGACGCTGACCTCCTCGACGCCGAGGCTGATGCCGACGCTGACGCCGACACCGAACTTGAGGCTGAGATCGCCGTCGAGGACCATCCCGAAGAGCTGATCCATGACGAGCCCGAGTACGACACCTACAGCGACGACGAGCCGGAGTACCCGCAACCGGCGGAGGAGTCCGCGCTGCACACGGTTGGTGATGAGGGCGAGGCCGCCGTCGACCCCGATAAGCCCGACGAGCGCTGACGCGCGGACATGGGAATCGAATACGCCAGCATCGTCAACCACCCACTGCAGCAGGTGTGGGATTGGCATACCCGACCCGGCGCGATGCACCGACTGGTGCCGCCGTGGCAGCCGATGCGGGTGGTCAAGGAGACCGAATCGCTGGCTGACGGCACCGCCATCCTGGGGTTGCCCGCGGGCCTGCGCTGGATAGCCCGCCACGACCCGGCCGGATACGACGCCCCGCATCAGTTCCGTGACGTGCTGTCGAGTTCGGCCGATATGGGCGGCCTGATGACGCTGCCGCCCCGGGTGATCGGGTGGTGGCGGCACACCCATCGCTACAGCGACGCCGGCGGCGGCACCACGCGGGTCCATGACATCGTCGACACCACCGTGCCCGGTGCGGCGCTGCGATCCACCTTCGCCTACCGCCATCGTCAACTCGCCGAGGACCTCGCCGCGCACTCCGATGCCGCGGCGGCGGGTGCCACCTCGCTGACGATCGCGATCACCGGATCGGGCGGGCTGGTCGGCACCGCACTGGGTGCGTTTCTGTCCACCGGCGGTCATCGGGTGATCCGGCTGGTGCGCCGCGAGCCATCCAACGAGGGCGAACGTCGTTGGGATCCAAGCGATCCCGCAGCCGATCTGCTCAGCGGTGTGGATGCGGTGGTGCATCTGGCGGGTGAGTCGATCGCCGGCCGGTTCACCGAGGCCCACCGCCGCGCCATCCGTGACTCCCGCATCGAACCCACCCGCCGGCTCGCCGAGGTGGCCGCGGCCGGCGGTGGTCCGCGGGTCTTCGTCAGCGCCTCGGCGATCGGCTACTACGGCTACGACTGCGGGGACACCGTCCTTGATGAGGACAGCCCGCGCGGCGACGGTTTTCTTGCAGAGGTGGTCGCCGACTGGGAGGCCGCCACCACGCCGGCAGCCGCGGCGGGGATGCGAGTGGTGACGGTGCGCACCGGCATCGTGCAGGCCGCCGACGGCGGGACGCTGCGACTGCTGCGGCCGCTGTTCTCCGCCGGCCTCGGCGGACGGCTCGGGTCTGGACAGCAGTGGCTGTCCTGGATCGGCATCGACGATCTGCTCGACGTCTACTACCGCGCCATCTACGACGACCAACTGACCGGTCCGGTCAACGCCGTAGGGCCGGCGCCGGTACGCAACATCGACTACACCGCCGCACTCGCCGCCACGGTGCGCCGGCCCGCGCTGCTGCCGGTTCCCGCCATCGGCCCGCGACTGCTGCTCGGCAAGCAGGGCGCCACCGAACTCGCTGAGGCGAACCAGCGCGTGACCCCTGCGAAGCTGATCGGCAGGGGGCACCGCTTCCGGCACGCAGACGTGGCCGATGCGTTGGCCCACCAACTGGGCCGCGACCCCGCACCCGGCGTTCTCTGAGGGCGCCGCCCTGTAGGGCCGTTTGCCAGTTGGTGACCTTATCCCCGCGCGAGAACCTGCCGGCATCAGGCACGATGGGGATATGGGGTTTCGCGATCCGGGGGTGATCGACAGCGCGGGCCTGGCCCATCTCGTCACCGACCTGCACCGCCGTGGCTACCGGGTCATCGGGCCGACACGCAGTGGCGAGGCGATCATCCTGGCCGAACTCGCCCATGCCGATGACCTGCCGCACGGCTGGGGGGTCGACGCAGCGCCGGGCTCCTACCGGCTGCGTGCCCGCGCCGACCGGGCGGCCTTCGGCCACTCGGCCGGCCCGCAGTCGTGGAAGCAGTTCCTGCACCCGCCGCGACAGCTGGTCTGGTCCTCTGACGCCCCGGCCGCCGACGCCCCCGCCGACGAGGACACCGCCGAGGACACCCGGCCGTATGCCTTCCTCGGAGTGCGCGGCTGCGACCTCGCCGCCATCGCGGTGCTCGACCGCGTGCTGGCTGGCGGAGAGTATCCGGACTCCGGCTACACCGCCCGCCGAGACGGGGTCTTCATCGTCGGCGTCAACTGCACCGAACCCGGCGGGCTGTGCTTCTGCGCGTCGATGGGTACCGGGCCGGCCTGCGGCAGTCAGTTTGACCTCGCGCTGACCGAGCACGCCGACGGCGACTCCGTCACCTACCTCGTCGAGGTCGGCAGCGCTGCGGGAGCTGACGTGTTCGACACTCTCGCGCCCCGCCCGGCGCAGCCGCAGGAATGCGATGCGGCAGCGGCCGAAATCGCCTCGGCGGCAACCAGAATGGGACGGGCGATGCCCGAGGGCGACCTGCGCCAGCTTCTCATCGACTCGCGTGAGTCCCCGCACTGGCAGGATGTCGCCAGCCGATGCCTCACCTGCGGTAACTGCACGATGGTGTGCCCGACGTGTTTCTGCACCTCCACCTCCGAGGTCACCGACCTCACCGGCGAGCACTCCGAGCGGTGGATGGAATGGTCGTCGTGTTTCGAACTGGACTTCACCTTCGTGCACGAGGGTCCGGTGCGCCAGTCCGGGCCGTCGCGCTACCGGCACTGGCTGACCCACAAGCTCAGCTCCTGGCACGACCAGTTCGGAACCTCCGGCTGCGTGGGCTGCGGCCGCTGCATCGCGTGGTGTCCCACCGGTATCGACATCACCGAGGAGATGGCCGTGTTCGAGCGGGAGCGCGGCAATGACTGAGACAGCGGTGCGCCCGGCCATCTCGGCGATGGCCCCGGCGCCATACCGGGTTCGTTCGCGCGTGGTGGAGAACGCCGACTCGGTGACACTGGTGCTCGAGCCGGTGGAGACGACGCTGATCGCCCCCGGTGCGGGGGAGTTCAACATGCTGCACGCATTCGGGGTCGGTGAGATCGCGATCTCGGTCAGCGGTGACCCGACGATCACCGACGGCACCATCACCCACACCATCCGGTCGGTCGGCGCCGTGAGTGCCGCACTGTGCGCGGCCGAACCGGGCACCAGGATCGGGGTGCGCGGACCATTCGGCACCACCTGGGGCCTGGATGCGGCCGCCGGGCGGGACCTCGTCATCGTGGCCGGCGGGGTGGGCCTCGCGCCTCTGCGGCCCGTCGTGTTGGGGGCGCTTGCCCACCGCGAGCGGTACGGGCGGGTGGTGCTGATCGCCGGAGCCCGCAACACCCGCGACTTCCTCTATGCCGGCGAACTGGCCGCCTGGCAGGACGACCCGCGGCTGGAGGTACACCGCACCGTCGATGTGCCGCTGCAGGGCTGGTCGGGTGAGATCGGATTCGTCACCGCGCCGCTGCACGGTCTGTCGCTGCAACCAGATCGGACCACGGCGTTCCTGTGCGGACCGGAGATCATGATGTCCTCCTGCGCCGCCGTGCTGACAGCCAAAGGTCTTGCACCCCAGGATGTCCGGGTCTCGCTGGAACGCAACATGCAGTGCGGTGTCGGGTGGTGCGGCCACTGCCAGCTCGGCCCGCTCCTGCTGTGCCGCGACGGCCCGGTCGTCGGCTACGACGTGGCGCGCCCGCTGCTGGAAGTGAAGGAACTGTAATGGCCGCGCCCACCTTGGCGGTATGGAAATTCGCCTCCTGTGACGGATGCCAACTCACCCTGCTGGACTGCGAGGACGAGCTGCTGACACTGGCCGAACAGGTGCAGATCGCCGCCTTCGCGGAGGCGTCCAGCGCGGTGATGGGCGGCCCGTACGACGTCTCCTTGGTGGAGGGCTCGATCACCACGGCCGCCGACGAGAAGCGGATCCGTGAGATCCGCGAGCAGTCCGGCGTTCTGGTGACCATCGGCGCCTGCGCGACAGCGGGCGGCATTCAGGCGCTGCGCAATTTCGCCGACGTCACCGAGTTCGCCTCGGTGGTCTACGCGCGGCCGGACTACATCGCGACGCTGGCCACCTCCACCCCGGCGTCGGCGCACGTGAAGGTCGACTACGAACTGCGGGGCTGCCCGATCGACCGCGGTCAGTTGCTCGAGACGCTGGCCGCCTTGCTGGTCGGGCGCAAGCCGAGACTGCCGGCGGCATCGGTGTGCACCGAGTGCAAACGCGCGGGCGTCACCTGCGTGACGGTCGCCGAGGGACTCGCCTGCCTCGGCCCGGTCACTCACGCGGGGTGCGGCGCGCTCTGCCCGCGCCATCACCGCGGCTGCTACGGCTGCTTCGGCCCGATGGCCACCCCCAACATGGGCGCGATGATCCCGTTGCTGCGCAGTGACGGCATGTCGTCCGGCGATGTTGATCGGGTGTTGGGCACCTTCAACGTCACGCAGTTCCACGATGCACGTGAGGCTGATGCCGATGCCCGTGCAGCTGACGCTGGTGCCCGTGAGGCTGGCGCAGGTGACTGACTCGACGCGCACCATCCGCGTGGCCGCCCTCACCCGCGTCGAGGGGGAGGGCGCCCTGCACGTCGACGTTCGCGACGGAAAACCGGAGCGAGTCGAGCTCAACATCTATGAGCCGCCACGGTTCTTCGAGGCCTTCCTGCGCGGCCGCGCCTACACCGAACCGCCCGACATCACCGCCCGCATCTGCGGTATTTGTCCGGTCGCGTACCAGATCAGTGCCTGCAACGCGATCGAGGACGCCTGCGGGGTGACGCTTGATCCGGAACTGGTGGCGCTGCGCCGCCTGCTGTACTGCGGGGAGTGGATTCACAGCCATGCGCTGCACATCTATCTGCTGCATGCTCCGGACTTCCTCGGCGCACCGGACGTCATCACCGTGGCGCGTGATCACCGCGAGGCCGTCGAACGCGGTCTGGCTCTGAAGAAGGCCGGCAACCGGCTGATGGAGCTCATCGGCGGCCGCTCGATCCACCCGATCAACGTCCGCCTCGGCGGGTTCTACTCGGTGCCGAGCCGCCCCGACATGGTGGCGATGGCACAACTGCTGCGCCGGGCACTCGACGATGCGCTGGCGACCGTGCGCTGGGTGGCCGGCTTCGACTTCCCCGACCTGAGCGTCGACCACGAACTGCTGGCGCTGACCGGCGACCGGTACCCGCTGGAGAACGGCACCATTGTCCGCAGCGGCGGACCGTCGTTTCCGGTTCCCGAATTCAGCGACCATGTCCGCGAAACGCATGTCCCGCACTCCACCGCGCTGCACGCCACCCTCGACGGAGCCCGTCACCTCACCGGACCGCTGGCTCGCTACACGCTCAACTACGACAAGCTTTCACCGCTGTCCCAGCAGGCCGCCGCCGAGGCCGGTCTGGGCCGTGAGTGCCGAAACCCGTTCCGCAGCATCGTGGTCCGCGCGGTCGAGGTGGTGTACGCGGTGGAGGAGGCGCTGCGGATCGTCGAGGCATACGAGCCGCCGGCCCGGCCGTTCGTCGATGTCGAACCTCGCGCCGGTGTCGGCCACGGCGTCAGTGAGGCGCCGCGGGGATTGCTGTACCACCGCTACCAGATCGACGACGACGGACTGATCGCCGCGGCGGAGATCGTCCCGCCCACCGCGCAGAACCAGGCCGCGATCGAAGACGATCTGACCCGGGTCGTGGTGGCGGGGGAGTCGCTCGACGATGCCGCGCTGACCGCGATGTGCGAACGCACGATCCGCAACTACGACCCGTGCATCTCATGCGCGACGCACTTCCTGACCCTGCACGTCACCCGCCGGTGAGCACCGCCGGCGCGGTGGTGATCGGCATCGGCAATCCGCTGCGCCGCGACGACGGCATCGGCCCCGCCGTGGCCGCGGCGCTGGCCGCCCATGATCTCCGCGGAACACCGGTTCTGACCTGCGCCGCGGAGCCCACCGAACTCCTGGACGCCTGGGAGGGCGCGGCGCTGGCGGTCCTGATCGACGCGGTGGCGGGCGATCAGCCCGGCCGGGTCCGGACCTGCTCGCTCGCGGATCTCGCCGAGGCCGCCCCGGTCAGTTCCCACGACCTCGGACTGCGCCAGGCCTACGAGTTGGGCCGGGCGCTGGGCCGGTCACCGGAGTCGGTGGTGGTGGTCACGATCGATGTCGCCGACACGGGCCACGGGCAGGGCCTGAGTCCGGCCGTGGCGGCTGCCCTACCCGAGGCGCTGCGGACTGTGTGCGCGGTCATCGGCGAGCAAGCCGACGAATCCGCGCACCAGAAGCCGTAGTCGCCGTGCGGCGTCGCGGGCCTCGACCGCCGTCCGGGCCCGCAACTCGTCGGCGCTCAGACCCAGCCGGGTGATGTCACCGGGGGTGTCCTCGGCGATCCAGCGTTCCACCAGGTCAACGTCGACCTCGGGGTGGAACTGCAGGCCGAGGGCACGACCCTGCTGGAAGGCCTGGACGGCCCGGTCGTTGCCCGCGATGCCGATCGCGTCCGGAGGCACGGTGAACCGGTCGAAATGCCACTGGAACCACGGCCCCTGCGGAACCAGTGCGTCGTCGCTGCTGCGCACGTCGTGCCAGCCGATCTCGGGCTGCGGCGAGCGGCCGACCGTTCCGCCGAGCGCACGGGCCAGCAGTTGGCCACCGAAACACACACCCAGCACCCCGGCCCCGGCGGCCAGGGCACGGCGCAGCATCTCCATCTGCGCACCGACCCAGGGCAGGCTGTCGTCGTCGGCGGCCCATCGGGCGCCGAGGGTGACGATGACGTCGTAGTCAGTCGCGTCGGGGAAGGTGACGTCGACCACCGGGTCATCGGGCCGCGCGGGCGATACCACGTCGAAAGTGCCGACGTCGAAACCGGATTCGGCGAACACCTCGCCCAGCAGCGCCTCCGGCGCGGTCGGGTCATTGCGCAGAAACAGCACCGTCCTGGCCACCGCTGCACGCTATCTCACCGGCCGCATGCGCGCCGGTATCGTGGCGCCCATGCGGCCGCTGTTCACCGTGCTGGTGTGGCTGGTCGCGGCCGCACATTTCGCCTTCCTGGTCTACCTGCCCATCGGCGGGTTCCTGGCACTGCGGCACCGGCGGACCATCTGGCTGCACGGCGCGGCGGTCGCGTGGGCCGTCGGCAGCGTCACGGTGCACCTGTGGTGCCCGCTGACGGCGTTCGAGCAGTGGGCCCGGGCGCGGGCCGGGATGTCGCCGCTGGGGTCGGCGGGCTTCATCGACCACTACATCACCGATGTGATCTATCCGGCCGGGTGGACCGTCTGGGTACAGGCGGCGGTGTTGGCCGCGGTGATCGCCTCGTGGGCCGCCTACGCGATCGGCCCCGGCCGGTCGGTGGTGACCACCGGATTGGACGCATGAAATGAACTTCATGGATAATGGCTGGAATGGGTGTTTCCACCGCGGTCTGGGTCATCACGTGCTCGGTCATTCTGGGCTTGTTCATCTTCGACTTCTTCGCCCACGTGCGGGTGCCCCACGAGCCGACGTTCAAGGAGTCGGCAAGCTGGTCGGCCTTCTACATCGCCCTGGCCATCGCCTTCGGCTTCTTCATCTGGTGGCAATGGGGCGGGCAGTTCGGCGGGGAGTACTTCGCCGGGTACGTCACCGAGAAGGCACTGTCGGTGGACAACCTGTTCGTCTTCACCGTGATCATGGCCTCGTTCGCGGTGCCGCGCATTTACCAGCAGAAGCTGCTGCTGATCGGGATCGTCATGGCGCTGGTCATGCGGGCGGGCTTCATCGCCCTCGGCGCGGCCGCCATCGCCCGCTACAGCTGGGTGTTCTACCTGTTCGGCCTCTTCCTGATCCTCACCGCGGTGAAACTCGCCCGGGAGAGCGGCCACGAGAAAGAGGTCGAGAAGGAGCGCGACAGCCGGATCGTCGCGCTGGTCAGCCGGTTCATCCCGGTCAGCGATGCCTACGACCGCGACAAGTTCCTTACCAAGGTCGACGGCAAGCGCGCCGCCACGCCGCTGCTGCTGGCGCTGGTCGCGATCGGATTCACCGACCTGCTCTTCGCCCTGGACTCGATCCCGGCCATCTACGGCCTCACCGAGGAGCCCTACATCGTGTTCACCGCGAACGCGTTCGCGCTGATGGGCCTGCGCCAGCTGTACTTCCTCATCGGCGGTCTGCTGGACCGGCTGGTCTACCTGTCGATCGGGCTGTCGATCATCCTCGGCTTCATCGGCCTCAAGCTGATGCTGCATGCGCTGCACAAGAACACGCTGCCGTTCATCAACGGAGGCCAGTACGTGGACGTGCCGGAGATCTCGACGGGTCTGTCGATCAGCGTGATCGGTGTGGTGCTGCTGATCACTACCGTGGCCAGCCTGATCCGTACCCGCGGCCGCGCAGCCAACAAGTAGCTCCGCCGCGGCATAGCCGTCGAGTCGCCGCCGCGGCATAGCCGCTCGTGTTCGCTGCCGCGGCATAGCCGCTCAAGTGTCCGAGGGGGGACTTGAACCCCCACGCCCGTTAATAGGGCACTAGCACCTCAAGCTAGCGCGTCTGCCATTCCGCCACTCGGACAAGGTGCACCCACCGGCGTCCTCGTCGTCGGCGAGGTGGGGCAGCTAAGGCTAACGGATCACGTTGTGTGCGCCCAAACGAGCGCGGCCGGCTCCGCTCAGGCGGCGGGCAACCGCTCGCCGATGGCGCCGGCGATCGCGGCCGCGGCGTCGGTCGGACCATCGAGGCTGCACGCCTCGACGTCGACGGCGGCGTTGCCGTGCACGCTCAACGCCCGCTGGCAGGACCACTGCTGCGGGCTGCGCTGTGATCGCGACACGCTGAGCATGTCGCGGCCTGCGGCCAGCGGGCCCACTGTCCACAGCTGATCGGGCGCGAGCTGCTGGGCGTAGGTCATCTCCCGGTCGGCGCATCCGGCCCAGCCGTCCCGGGAGCGCTCGAAGAACTCCGAGGCCGCCTCGGCGGTGGGGAACAGGACGACGGCCTGGGTGGCGAAGTGCGCCCACACCGGTGCGGCCGGCGGCTCTCGCAGGACCTGGCCCCGCATTCCGGTCCATCCGCTGTCGGCGTACGCGCCGCCCTGGGCCGCGCCGGTGATGGCCAGGCAACCCGGGTCGGTGCCGGCGGGGAAGTGGGCGCTGTGGTCCCACGGCGTGCTGACCTCCTTGGTCACCACCATTCCTTCGCCCCCGACGGCCGACCCGACGTCGGCGGCCGGGAGAAGAACTCCTGGCAGCGCCTGCTCGGTGGTCAACGGAACGGGCCGGGCCGGCATGGCGGTCCCGGCGGTGGTGGCCGCACATCCGCTGATCGAGACGGACAGCATCGCGACGAGCAGGGGCAGCCGGGAGGTCACCGGTAAATAGAACCGTATGAAACGCGTGTTGTAAATGGGGTTGACGTTAAGGATGTGGTAAGCGGCCGCACTTGCCGCACCGCCGCGCGGACGGGGGAGCAGCAGTGATAGGAAAGGACCGTGAGCGATCCAGTCGACGAGGTGGTTGGCCTCGTCAGTGAGCTGATCCGCTTCGACACCTCCAATACCGGCGACCCGGCCACCACCAAGGGTGAGGCTGAGTGCGCCCACTGGGTCGCCGAGCAACTCCGTGAGGTGGGCTACTCCCCGGAGTACCTGGAGTCAGGCGCGCCGGGGCGCGGGAACGTCTTCGTCAGGCTGCCCGGCGCGGATCGCGAGCGGGGGGCCTTGCTGATCCACGGACACCTCGACGTGGTGCCGGCCGAGGCCGCCGATTGGAGCGTGCACCCGTTCTCCGGCGCGGTGTCCGACGGCTACGTCTGGGGCCGCGGTGCGGTGGACATGAAGGACATGTGCGGCATGATGCTGGCCGTCGCGCGGCACTTCAAACGCGCCGGCATCACACCGCCGCGGGATCTGGTCTTCGCGTTCGTCGCCGATGAGGAACACGGTGGCAAGTACGGCGCCCAGTGGCTGGTGGCCAATCGGCCCGACCTCTTCGCCGGCGTCACCGAGGCCATCGGCGAGGTCGGCGGATTCTCGGTCACGCTGCCGTGCAAGGACGGCGGCGACCGGCGGCTCTATCTCATCGAGACCGCGGAGAAGGGGCTGCTGTGGATGCGCCTGACCGCGCGCGGCCGCGCCGGCCACGGCTCGATGGTGCACGACGACAACGCCGTCACCGCCATCGCCGAAGCGGTGGCCAAACTCGGGCGGCATGAGTTCCCGCTGGTGCTGACCGACACCGTCGCCCAGTTCCTCGTCGCCGTCGGCGAGCAGACCGGCTACGAATTCGACCCTGATTCGCCGGATCTGGAGGGTGCGGTCGCCAAACTCGGCCCGATCGCCCGGCTGATCGGCGCGACGCTGCGCGACACCGCCAACCCCACCATGCTCACCGCCGGTTACAAGGCCAACGTCATCCCGGCTACCGCCGAGGCTGTCGTCGACTGCCGGGTGCTGCCCGGCCGGCAGGCCGCCTTCGAGCGTGAGGTCGACGACATCATCGGCCCCGGCATCACCCGGGAATGGATCTCTGAGTTGCCCTCCTACGAGACCGGCTTCGACGGCCACCTGGTCGATGCGATGAACGCGGCGATCGTCGCCGTCGACCCCGACGCCCGGATCGTCCCGTACATGCTGTCCGGCGGCACCGACGCGAAAGCCTTTGCGCAGCTGGGTATCCGGTGCTTCGGCTTCGCGCCGCTGCGGTTGCCGCCGGAGTTGGACTTCGCTGCGCTGTTTCACGGCGTCGATGAGCGGGTGCCGGTCGATGCTCTGCAATTCGGCGCCCGCGTGCTCGAACACTTCCTCAAGAACTGCTGACGACAGGAGCGATCCGCCATGGCTTTCCCGTACAACCCGTATGACTTCCTACCCGAGCTGCCCGGTTTCACGCTGACCAGTGCCGACCTCGCCGACGGCAAGCCGCTGAAGGACGCTCAGGTCAGCGGTCTGATGGGCGCCGGCGGCCAGGACGTCTCACCGCAGCTGAGCTGGTCGGGTTTCCCCGAGCAGACCCGCAGTTTCGCGGTGACGATGTTCGATCCCGATGCTCCGACCGCATCGGGTTTCTGGCACTGGGCGGTGGCCAACCTGCCGGCCACCGTGACCGAACTGCCCGCCGGGATCGGCGACGGATCGGTGTTGCCGGGCGAGGCGATCACGTTGCGCAACGACGCCGGTCTGCAGCGCTACGTCGGCGCGGCTCCACCGGCCGGCCACGGCTACCACCGCTACTTCATCGTGGTGCACGCGGTGAAGGTGGAGAAACTCGATATCACTGCGGACGCCAGCCCGGCCTACCTCGGGTTCAATCTGTTCATGAACGCGATCGCCCGCGCCGTCATCCACGGAACCTACGAGCAGAAGTAGCGCCGGCAGAACAATCAGCGGTGCGCGGAGCCGACGGCCTCGCTCAGCGAGGAGAACCCGCCGTCGCGTAGCCGGGAGGCGATGCCGTCGTGAATCTCCTTGGCCCACATGCCGCCTCCGTAAACGAAGCCGGTGTAGCCCTGCAGCAGTGACGCTCCGCAGGTGATGCGTTCCCACGCATCGTCAGCGGTCTCGATGCCGCCCACTCCGATCAGCACCAGCCGGTCGCCGACCCGGGCGTAGAGCCGGCGCAGTACCTCGAGGGCGCGATGCGCCACCGGCGGTCCGGAGACCCCACCTGCTCCCAGCGCCTCCACACCTGGGGTGAGCAGAGCAGCCCGCGACACCGTGGTGTTGGTGGCCACGATTCCGGCCAGTCCCAGTTCCACCGCGAGGTCGGCCACCGCGTCGACGTCTGCGTCGGACAGGTCGGGGGCGATCTTGACCAGCACCGGGGTGGATGTTTCGGCCAGCACCGCGGACAGGATCGGGCGCAGCGACTCGACAGCCTGCAGATCCCGCAGTCCTGGTGTGTTGGGCGAGCTGACGTTGACCACCAGATAGGCCGCCAGCGGACCCAGCAGCCGGGCGCTGGAGGCGTAGTCCTGCGCCGCCCCCTCGGGCGGGGTGATCTTCGATTTGCCGATATTGACCCCGATCGGCACGCCCGGGGAGTGCCGGGCCAGCCGTAGCGCCAACTGGCCGGCGCCGGAGTTGTTGAAGCCCATCCGGTTGAGCAGCCCGCGATCGGCGGGCAGCCGGAACAGCCGCGGCTCCGGGTTGCCGGGTTGCGGCAGGGAGGTGACGGTGCCGATCTCGGCGTAACCGAAGCCCAGCGCCCCCCAGGCGTCCAGGCCCAGGCCGTCCTTGTCGAATCCCGCGGCCAGACCCAGCGGTCCGGGGAAGCGCACCCCGAACACCGTGCTGCCCAGGATCGGGTCGTGCGGCGCCAGGACGCGGGTCAGGGCGCGCCGGGTGGCGGCGGTGGCGGTGGCGCCGCGCAGCGCGGCGAACACGAGTGTGTGTATGCGTTCCGGTGGGGCCAGGAACAGCGCCCGGCGCACCGCGTCGTAGATCACGGTCCCGGCTGATCGGACAGTCGTGCGTTGTCGGCCCGGGTTTTCTTGCGGCGCAACAGTACTCGTCTGCTGCCATCGGTGTAGAGCCGCACCCTGGTCAACTCCCAGCCCCGATACTCGGCTTCGATGGACAGCCGCGTCGAGGCACTGATCCGCGTCACGTCGGGCGGTAGCCGAAGTGGAATCCACTCGTAGTCGTCGGAGAGGTCCACCTCCCAGGCGGCGGGCATCCGGCCGTGCGGGGCCGCGCTCACCGGGGACCCGCCGCGTCGTCGATCACCTGGACGCCGCCACCGGTGGCGGACACCACGTACAGGGTGCCCGACGAGTCGTCGAAAGCCAGCGCATTCGGTTGTTGCACGCTCGGGTAACGCACCTTCTCCACGGGGATTCCAGTAGCGAGATCGTAACCAACCACGGTGTTGGTCGCCGTCTGCGAAACCCACGCCCACTGCTCCGATCCGGCCACGCCGAACGGGGCGTCAGCCACCGGGTAGGCCTGCCGTTGGATCAGCGGATCCACCGAGAACACCATCAACTGTCCGCCCCGGGTGTCGGTGACCAGCACCCTGCCCACCGGATCGGCGGTGATGGATGTTGCGCCCAGTCCGGCGCGCAGGGCCTGCGCCACTGCGCCCTCGGTGGTCAGCGCGGTCACCGAACTCTGCGCGCGGTCGAGCACGACGGCGATGTCACCCACCGTGACGATCGCATCGACGCGGGCGAACATGTCGGTCTTGCGGCTCACCGTCAGGTCGGGAGTCAATGTGTATGCGGCCCCGTCGGCGCTGCCCAGCAGCAGCCGGCCGTCGGCCCGGCGGGCGACGGCGGTGAAGTCGGTGGCGCTCTCGCCGGCGATCTCGCTTCGGGTCACCCGGCCGGCCGCCACATCGACGGTGAACAGTCCGCCGCGGGTGGCCGCGTACACCGTTCCGTTTCCGTCCCCGGCCATCGCACTGGCCGCTGCGGGCAGGGGGATGCTGCGCGGGGCGCCGGTGCGGCCGAGCACCGTCAGGGCGCCCGCACCAGGAGAACCTTCACCGGGGGAGAGCAGCACCAGCGATGCGGTCGCGCGGTCGTACAGTGCCGCTTCGGGGCGGCCGCCGACTGGCCGAACGTCACCGGCCGGGGTGGTCGCCGATGCCGGGGACACCGCCGGGCGGGCGGGTTCGGTGGTGGGCAGGGTGGACTCGGTCAGCTTCGACGAGCACCCGCCGAGCAGGGCCGTCACCGCCAGCAGGCCGGTGAGGCGCCGCGCGGCGCAGCGGTATCCGTACGTGGGCATCGACTGTGGAGTCTAGGCGGTCTGCTCATCGCCCCGACCCATCCCTAACTGGGGTTATGGTGGAGGTATGACGGTAGCCGACACCTCCGGCGCCGATGAGGGCGAATTCGTCGTCGAGGACATCACCACCGGGGCCGCTGCCAGCGGCTTCGGCCACCTCGGCGACGGCCGCCGGTTCTCCTTCCAGGTCCACCGCGGCCGGCTGACGGTGGAGATCCACCGCGCCCGCCCCGCCGCACCCATCCCGCAACCCGAGGACCTGATCGCCACCGCCCACCGGGGACTGGCCGATCTGGATCTCACCGATGCGCGCAGCCTGTCTGCTGCCGTGCGCGACGCGATCGCCTCCGCCGAGTCGGTGCGCTGAGACGCTCGCCCGCAGCCCCATCGGATACGGTCACGCCGTGGATGTGACGCCGTGGATGTAGCAGCACAGATGTCCTGGCTGCAGGTGGTGGTGCTATCGGTGGTGCAGGGGCTCACCGAATTCCTGCCGGTCTCCTCGTCGGCACATCTGGCCATCACCTCGCGGCTGTTCTTCTCCGGCGACGCGGGAGCCTCGTTCACCGCCGTCTCGCAACTGGGCACCGAGGCCGCCGTGATGGTGTACTTCGCCCGCGACATCGGCCGCATCGTGGTGGCGTGGACGCGCGGGCTGTTCGATCGTGCCCTCCGTGACAACGTCGACTACCGGCTGGGCTGGTACGTGATCATCGGATCGATTCCCATCGGTGTGCTCGGCTTCGCCTTCAAGGACGTGATCCGCAACGAGGTACGCAACCTGTGGGTGGTCGCCACCGCGATGCTGGTCTTCTCAGTGGTCATCGCCGTCGCAGAGCTCTTCGGCCGCCAGGACCGCCACGTTGAGCAGTTGCGCTGGCGCGACGGCCTGCTGGTGGGCCTGGCCCAGTGTCTGGCTCTGGTTCCGGGGGTGTCACGCTCGGGGGCCACCATCAGCGCCGGGCTGTTCCTGGGTCTGGATCGGGCACTGGCCGCCAGATTCGGTTTCCTGCTTGCCATCCCGGCCGTCTTCGCCTCCGGGCTGTTCTCCCTGCCGGATGCGTTCGCGCCGTCGGGTGAGGGGATGAGCGCCACGGGTCTGCAGCTGTCGGTGAGCGTGGTGATCTCGTTCGTGGTCGGCTTCATCGCCGTGTCGTGGCTGCTGCGTTTCCTGGCCCACCACGCCATGTACTGGTTCGTCGGCTACCGCGTGGTGCTGTCACTCACGGTGATGGCGTTGCTGGGCACCGGGGTGCTGGCCGCGCAATGAATAAGGAGTTTTGCCCATGACGGTCATCCTGCTTCGGCACGGCCGCTCGACGTCGAACACCGCGCACACCCTGGCCGGCCGGTCCGAAGGTGTCGAGCTCGACGAAAAGGGCTTCACGCAGGCCGCGGACCTGCCCGGCCGGCTCGAGGGCCTGCCGATCAAGGCGCTGGTGCGGTCGCCGCTGTTGCGCTGCCGGCTCACCCTCGAGCCGCTGGCCGCCGCGCTGAGCCTGCAGCCTCTGATCGACGACAGGCTCGCCGAAGTCGACTACGGCGCCTGGACCGGCCGGGAACTGAAGGAACTCGTCAAAGAGCCACTGTGGTCGGTGGTGCAGCAGCAGCCCAGTGCGGCGGTGTTCCCCGAAGGTGAGGGCTTGGCTCAGGTGCAGGCGCGGGCGGTCGCCGCGGTGCGCGAGCACGATCGGCGACTGCGCGCCGAACACGGCGGCGATGCCCTGTGGATCGCCTGCACGCACGGTGACGTGATCAAGGCCGTCGTCGCCGACGCACTGGGCACCCATCTGGACAGCTTCCAGCGGATCACCGCCGACCCGGCCTCGATGAGTGTGATCCGCTACACCAAGCTCCGGCCGTTCGTGCTGCACGTCAATCACACCGGGGCGCAACTCGCATCCGCGCTGAGCGCAGCGCCGCCGCAGCCCGACGGCGGCGAGGCGGACGCCGTGGTCGGCGGGTCGACGGACTGATCCTCCTCAGCCGGTAGTTTGGTTCTGACCATGACCCGCGCCATTCACGTCTTCCGCACCCCCGACCGGTTTATCGCCGGAACCGTCGGTGAGCCCGGTAACCGGACGTTCTATCTGCAGGCCGTCCACGACAAGCGGGTCATCTCGGTGATGTGCGAGAAGCAGCAGGTGGCCGTGCTGGCCGAGCGGATCACCGCACTGCTCGACGAGGTGCACCGCCGGTTCGGCACGCCGCTGCCGCCGGAGACCGCCATCTCCGACTCCGGACCGCTGGTTATGCCGGTCGACTCCGAGTTCCGGGTCGGCACCATGGGACTGGGGTGGGACGCCGAGGCGCAGTGCGTGGTGGTGGAACTGCTGGCCGTGAGCGAGACGGCCATCGACGCCTCGGTGATCCTCGACGACGCCGAGGAGGGCCCGGACGCGGTGCGGGTGTTCCTGTCCCCGGATTCGGCGCGGCAATTCGCCGTCCGATCCGATCTCGTCATCTCGGCGGGCCGGCCGCCGTGCCCGCTGTGCGACGAACCCCTGGATCCGGCGGGTCACCTGTGCGTGCGCACGAACGGCTACCGCCGCGGCGGACTGTTCGGCTTCGACGATTCCGGCGAGGACGGCGGGGATTACCCCGGGGGCGACGCGGACGAACCGGACTTGTGAGCGACCCCGACGAGCGGCAGGAAGTCCTGCTGTGCGGCGAGCTGACGGTGGTCGGCCGGATCCGCACCGCGAGTAACGCCACCTTCCTCTGCGAAGCGGTCCACGGTGATCGCACCGTGCAATGCGTGTACAAACCCGTCGCCGGCGAGCAGCCGCTGTGGGATTTCCCGGACGGCACACTGGCGGGCCGGGAATTCGGCGCCTTCCTGGTGTCAGCCGGACTCGGCTGGAACGTCGTGCCGCACACCGTCATCCGGCAGGGGCCGGCGGGGCCGGGAATGGTTCAGCTGTGGGTGGACCAGCCCGAGGAGGCCGAGGGGGCCGAGGTGGTAGCGCTGGTGGATCTGTGTGCCGCCGATCTGGTTCCGCCCGGATACATCTCCGTTCTGACCGCCTACGACTACGCCGGCGACGAGGTGACACTGGTCCACGCCGACGATCCGCAACTGCGCCGGATGGCGGTGTTCGACGTCATCGTGAACAACGCCGACCGCAAGGGCGGACACATTCTCGCCGGGGTGGACGGCCGGGTGTACGGCGTCGACCACGGAGTGTCTTTACACGTTCACGACAAGTTGCGCACCGTGCTGTGGGGATGGGCCGGAGCGCCGATCGACGACGAGACGATGGCCGATGTCGAAGCGCTGCACGGCCAACTCGGCGGGGCGCTGGGCACCCGGATCCGCGAGCACATCACCGCCGCCGAACTCGCCGCCCTTCGTGAGCGCATCCGCGGGCTGCTCGACGATCCGGTGATGCCCGCCCCCGACGGCCGCCGTCCGCTGCCCTGGCCGGCCTTCTAGGACGCTATGACGGGGTCGGCCGCCAGTGTCTAAATTCGGCGCGGGCCGCCAGTGCATGATGCCGCCGTCGACTTCCAGCGATAGGTGCAGCTGACCGTCCGACAGCAGGAAGCTGCGCACCCGGCCCAACGCGGCGGCCACCGTCGCATCTGCTGACGGTTGCGGACAGAACATCCGGGTCAGCGCGATCGGCCCGAACACCAAGCTGCCGGAGTCGGGGGCGGCGGCATCGGCCTGCCAGCTGGAGTTACCGCGGTTGCAGTCGACGGTGAACACCGCCCGGCCGTCGTCGCCGAAGGACACGGTGTACTTCGCCGGATCGTCGATGGTGGTGCTGGGTTGCTCATCGGGAGCCATCGACTCGATGCTCACCAACTCCCACGACGTGCCGGTCAGGGGGTCGGCGGCCTGCGCCGCTCCACACCCCGCTGTGATCGCGACGGCGCTCATCGCGATGGCAGTCCCGACCAGTGACCTGATGATCTTCATCCGCATACGCAGCGAATGTAGTCGTCGGAGATACTTGCCGGGTGAGCCTCACCGACGCCGAGCTGGCAGCCGAGCTGGCCGAAGAAGCCGGCCGGTTGCTGCTCGCAGTCCGCGAGGACGTGGGCCACGACTTCCCGTACGCACTCGGCGAGGCCGGTGACGTGCACGCCAATGCGCTGCTGCTGAAACGGCTGCGCGCGCAGCGCCCCGGTGACGCGGTGCTGTCGGAAGAGGCACACGACGACCTCAAGCGGCTGCATGCCGACCGGGTGTGGATCATCGATCCACTGGACGGCACCCGCGAATACTCGCTTCCCTACCGGGAAGACTGGGCGGTGCACGTGGCCCTGTGGCAGCGCACCGGGGACGACGGCGAGGGCGTCATCACCGACGCCGCGGTGGCGCTGCCGGCCCTCGGCGAGGTGCACCGCAGCGATCAGGTCAGCGCGCCACCACCGCCGCGCCCGGGTCCGATCCGCATCACCGCGAGTTCCAACCGTCCGCCCGCGGTGCTGTGGCTGCTGCGCGACCGTCTCGACATCGAGTTCGTGGCGATCGGCTCGGCGGGCGCCAAGGCCATGGCCGTCGTCCGCGGTGACGCCGACGCCTACATCCACGCCGGCGGCCAATGGGAATGGGACAACGCCGCACCGGCGGGCGTCGTGCAGGCGGCCGGGATGCACGCCACCCGGATCGACGGGTCGCCGCTGCGCTACAACCGGCCCGACCCCTATCTGCCGGATCTGCTGATGTGCCGCACCGAGGTCGCGGAACTTCTGCTCGACGCCATGTGGAAGGACACCTGATGCGGGCATGGCCGGCCGTCGGCGTTCCGGAGTTGCCGGGCAGTGGCCCGGGATTGCGGCTCTACGACAGCGCTGATCGCCAGGTGCGGCCCACCGCGCCGGGGAAGACCGCGACCATGTACGTCTGTGGAATCACCCCCTATGACGCCACCCACCTCGGCCATGCCGCCACCTACCTGACATTCGATCTGGTGAACCGGATCTGGCGGGACAACGGCCACCGGGTGCACTACGTGCAGAACATCACCGACGTCGACGATCCGCTCTTCGAACGGGCCGAGCGCGACGGTATCGACTGGCGGGATCTCGGTAACCGGGAGACCGACCTGTTCCGCGAGGACATGGCAGCACTACGGGTGCTGCCGCCGCAGGACTACGTCGCGGCCACCGAGGCGATCGCCGAGGTCGTCGAACTGGTGGAGAAGCTGCTGGCCTCCGGTGCCGCCTACACCGTCGACGACCCGCAGTACCCCGACGTCTACTACCGGGCCGACGCCACCGCGCAGTTCGGCTACGAGTCGCACTACGACCGCGACGAGATGATGGCGCTCTTCGCCGAGCGCGGGGGAGACCCGCAGCGTCCGGGCAAGGCCGATCCGCTCGATGCGCTGCTGTGGCGATGCCACCGTCCCGGCGAGCCGAGCTGGGAGTCCCCGTTCGGTCCCGGCCGTCCGGGCTGGCACGTCGAGTGCTCGGCGATCGCGGTGAGCCGCATCGGTTTCGGGTTCGACGTGCAGGGCGGCGGCAGCGATTTGATCTTCCCGCACCACGAGTTCTCCGCCGCGCACGCCGAGTGCGCCACCGGTCAGCGCAGATTCGCCCGCAACTACGTGCACGCCGGGATGATCGGCTGGGACGGACACAAGATGTCGAAGAGCCGGGGCAACCTGGTTCTGGTGTCGCGGTTGCGCGCCGACGGTGTCGATCCGGCGGCCGTCCGGCTGGGACTATTGGCCGGCCACTACCGCAGCGACCGGTTCTGGAGCGATGAGGTGCTGGCCACCGCAGGTGCACGATTACACCGCTGGCGTGCCGCCACATCGCTGCCCGCCGGCCCCGATGCGACCGATCTCATCGCCCGGGTGCGCCGTTATCTGGCCGACGACCTGGACACGCCCAAAGCGCTTGCCGCCATTGACGGTTGGGCCGACGATACTGCCGAGTTCGGCGGTCGGGACACCACTGCGCCGCGTCTGGTCGCCACGGCGGTAGACGCGCTGCTGGGTGTGTCGCTGTAGTTGCGCCTACAGAACCGCGGTGCCGTAGCTGCCGACGTGACCCACGAGGTAGCGCAGATTGTCGGTCGCTGATCCGAAGGTCGCCTCGATGGCCGTGAGCCGCGCGGCGTAGTGCGCGATCGGGTACTCGGCGGTGACCCCGATGCCACCGTGCAACTGGATGGCCTCCTCGGCGATGTGCTTGCCGGACCGGCCGATCTGCAGCTTCGCCCGGGCCGCGATCATCGGATCGAATCGTTTGTCGTCCACCGACATCGCCAGGTAGTAGCTCATGCTGCGGGCCAGCTCCAGTGATACGTACATGTCAGCGGCCCGCTGCGTCAGCGTCTGGAACGTCTTCAGCGGAACGCCGAACTGCTTACGGCTCTTGAGGTAATCCGTTGTCAGTCGGAGGGATTCGTCCATCGCCCCGACGGCCTCGGCGCACAGCGCCGACTGGAACCGGATCACCGTCGCCGTGATCGCATCGCTCGCGTCACCGCCGGCGCCGAGCGGCTGAGCCGGCGCATTGTCGAATGCGATCGTCCGCACCCCGTTGGCCGTCAAAGGTGCGGTAACCGTGCCGGGTCACCGTGCCCTCCTCGGACCCGTCGACCAGGAACAGCCCGCTGCCGCCGCCCGGCAGTGCGGCCGAGACCAGCAGGGTGTCGGCGCTGTCCCCGGCCAGCACCGGGTTCTTGCGGCCGGTGATGGTCCAGCTTCCGCCCTGTTCGGTTGCCCGGGTTGCCAATTCGGCGGCGCCGCGCCGCCCTGGCTCGGTGTGCGCGAACGCCAGCAGCCGCTCGCCGGCAGCCACCTCGTCGAGCAGTGCGCGCTGTTCGTCGGAGCCGTGCTCGGCGATCACCGCCGCCGGGATGAGCGCAGCGGCCGCGACCGGTTCGGGCGCCAGCCGGCGGCCGATCTCGGTCATCACCACCATGATCTCGATCGGACCGGATTCCTCGGCGATCCTGCCCGAGTCCGAGGATGCCGATCTCGGCGAGCTGGCCCCAGACCTCCTTGCTCCAGCCCACGGGCGAGTCGACGATCTTGTTGCGGGTCTCGGTGTTGTCGTAACTGCGGGACAGCACATCGCGGGTGGTGTCGGCCAGCAGCTGCTGCTCTTCGGTCAGGTCGAAGTTCATGAAGTCCTACAGTCCTCGTCACAGTCCGAAGGCCATTGTCACAGTCCGAGGATGGTCGAGGCGATGATGGTGCGCTGCACCTCGTTGCTGCCGCCGTAGATCGAGGTCTTGCGGAAGTTGAGGTAGCGCGGCGCGGCGTGCTGCGCCCAACCGGGGGAGTCGGCGGTGTCGCCGCGCGTCGAACGGCAGCGCGTCCGGCCCGGCCACCTCGACCAGCAGGTCGGTCACGGCCTGCTGCAACTGGGTGCCGCGCAGCTTGAGGATCGACGACGCCGGGTTCGGCTTGCCGTCGGCCTCGTCGCCGGCGACTCGCAGCTGCGTCAGTTCCAGGGCCAGCAGCTCGTTCTCCACCTCGGCGACCCGCGCGGCGAACAGCGGGTCCTCCAGCAGAGTGCTGCTACCGATCGGGGTCTTGGCGGCGCGCTCCTTGACCTCGGTGAGCCACACCTTGGTGGTGCCGACCCGGGCGATGCCGGTGCGCTCGTTGGACAGCAGGAACTTGGCGTAGCTCCAGCCGGCGTTCTCCTCGCCGACAAGCTGGTTCGACCGGGACGCGGACGTCCTCGAACCACACCTCGTTGACCTCGTAGCTGCCGTCGATCAGCTTGATCGGGCGCACGGTGATGCCGGGGGTGTTCATCTCGGCCAGGATGAAGGAGATTCCGGCCTGCTTCTTCGGGGCGTTCGGATCGGTGCGGGCCAGGACGAAGATCCAGTCGGCGAACTGTCCCAGTGTGGTCCAGGTCTTCTGCCCGTTGATCACGTAGTGGTCGCCGTCGCGTATTGCGGTGGTGCGCAGCGAGGCGAGGTCGGAGCCGGCCTCAGGCTCGGAGAAGCCCTGCGCACCACCAGATGTCGAGGTTGGCCGTCGGGGGCAGGAAGCGTTCCTTGAGTTCCTGGGAACCGAAGTGCGCGATGACCGGGCCCACCATGCTGGCGTTGAACGCCAGCGGTTCGGGCACGCACGCCATCCGCATCTCCTCGGCCCAGATCTGGCGCTGCAGCGGCGTCCAATCCTTGCCGCCCCATTCCACCGGCCAGTTGGGCACCGCCAGGCCGGCCTCGTTGAGGATGCGCATCGAGGTGACGACGTCCTCGGGGTAGTTCAGGTTCTCGTTGCGGGCGCGTTCCCTGATATCGGCCGGGAACGTGTTGGTGAAGAACTCGCGAAGTTCATTGCGGAACGCCACGTCGGCGTCGCTCAGTGCCAGTTTCATGGGTATAGATATACCCCGCGTTCAGCGGCCCCTGCGACGGAGGTAGCGCTCGAACTCCGCGGCCAGGGTGTCCCCGTCGACTTTGGAGAGCGCCTCGTTGACATCCACCTCGGCGTCGCCGCGTTGTTCCAGGCTGGTGACGTAGTCGGCGATCTCGTCGTCGTCGGCGGTCATCTCGGTGATCGACTGCTCCCACTCCTCGGCCTGGGCCGGCAGATCACCGAGTGGCACCTCGATATCCAGGACGTCCTCGACCCGGCGCAGCAGGGCCACGGTGGCCTTCGGGTTGGGCGGCTGGGAGACGTAGTGCGGAACCGCCGCCCAGAAGGTGACGGCCGGGATCCCGGCCGCCACGCAGGCGTTCTGGAACACCCCGGCGATCCCGGTGGGTCCCTCGTACCGCGACTCCTCCAAGCCGAAGAATTTCGCCGACTCCGGGGAGTAGGCGGCCCCGGATACCGGGACCGGCCGGGTGTGCGGGGTGTCGGCGAGCAGCGCGCCCAGGATCACCACGGTGTCGACGTTGAGCTTGTCGGCGATGGCGAGCAGCTCGGCGCAGAAACTGCGCCAGCGCATATTGGGTTCCACACCGTGCATGAGCACGATGTCGCGGTCGGATCCGGGGGGCCGGCAGTAGGAGATCTGCATCGACGGCCACACCAGTTCACGGGTGACGCCGTCGACCTGCCGGATCACCGGGCGGTTCACCTGATAGTCGTAGTAGGCCTCGTCGTCGATCTCCAGGATCGGCCGGGCCTCCCAGGTGGAATCCAGGTGCTCCAGGGCGTCGCTGGCGGCGTCACCGGCGTCGTTCCAGCCCTCGAAGGCGGCCACGATGATCGCGTTGTGGAGTTCCGGCAGCTCGCCGCCCACGGTCCACGAGGTCACTGCTCCAGCCTAAGCCCTGCGTGGCCGCGAGGAGCCGGATAAGACCCGCCGTGCCGCCTGGAGGGCAGGTTGTCAGGAGGGCATGCGTGCGCACCGGCCGACACCGTAGACTCGACTGGTCGAGAGGCGTTGCAACGGGTAATTGGGGCAGGGCTCCTAAATCCGCCACGCTCGGCAGGATTAAGGACGCCTTCCGTTGAGGAAGGAGCGTTTGTGGCTGCCGTCGATTCGAACGTCCCCGTGTCGCCCAACATCCGCCCCGACTGCACCGACGAGCTCACGGCCACCCTGCGTCGGCGGATCATGGTGATCGACGGCGCGATGGGCACCGCGATCCAGCGGGACCGGCCGGACGAGGCCGGTTACCGCGGCGAGCGGTTCGCCGACTGGCCGAGCTCCCTTCAGGGCAACAACGACCTGCTCACTCTGACCCAGCCGCAGATCATCGAGGAGATCCACCGCGAGTATCTCGAGGCCGGCGCGGACATCCTGGAGACCAACACCTTCAACGCGAACTCCGTCTCGCTGTCGGACTACGGCATGGCGGAGCTGAGCTACGAACTGAATTACGCGGGCGCCGCCCTGGCGCGGGCGGCCTGCGACGAGTTCAGCACCCCGGATAAGCCCCGGTATGTCGCCGGGGCGCTGGGGCCGACGACGCGCACCGCGTCGATCTCGCCGGACGTCAACGACCCCGGCGCCCGCAACGTCTCCTACGACCAGCTGGTCGCCGCCTACCTTGACGCCGCCAACGGGCTGGTCGACGGCGGTTCGGACATCCTCATCGTGGAGACGATCTTCGACACGCTGAACGCCAAGGCCGCGGTGTTCGCCATCGAGACGCTGTTCGAGGAGCGTGGGCGCCGCTGGCCGGTGATCCTCTCGGGCACGATCACCGACGCATCCGGGCGCACCCTGTCCGGTCAGGTCACCGAGGCGTTCTGGAATTCGGTCCGGCACGCGAATCCGATCGCGGTGGGCCTCAACTGCGCCCTGGGCGCGCCGGAGATGCGGCCCTATATCGCTGAGATGTCCCGGATCGCTGACACTTTCGTGTCCTGCTACCCGAACGCGGGACTGCCCAATGCCTTCGGCGAGTACGACGAGTCCCCGGAGTGTCAGGCCGGCTATCTCGCCGAGTTCGCCGAGTCCGGCTTCGTCAACCTCGTCGGCGGTTGCTGCGGAACGGCTCCGGCGCACATCGCCGAGATCGCCCGTGCCGTCGAAGGAAAACCGCCGCGGCAGCTCCCGCAGATCCCGGTGGCTACCCGGCTAGCCGGCCTGGAGCCGCTCAACATCACCGACGACTCCCTGTTCGTCAACATCGGTGAGCGCACCAACATCACCGGCTCCGCCCGGTTCCGGAACCTGATCAAGGCCGAGGATTACGACACCGCGCTGTCGGTTGCGCTGCAGCAGGTCGAGGTCGGCGCGCAGATCATCGACATCAACATGGACGAGGGCATGATCGACGGCGTCGCCGCGATGGACCGGTTCACCAAGCTGATCGCCGCCGAACCGGATATCAGTCGCGTCCCGGCGATGATCGACTCGTCCAAATGGGAGGTGATCGAGGCCGGCCTGAAGAATGTGCAGGGCAAGCCGATCGTCAACTCGATCTCCATGAAGGAGGGCGAGGAGAAGTTCGTCCGCGAGGCCCGGCTGTGCCGCAAGTACGGCGCCGCCGTCGTCGTGATGGCCTTCGACGAGAAGGGCCAGGCCGACAATCTCGAGCGCCGCAAGGAGATCTTCTCCCGGGCCTACCGGATCCTGACCGAAGAGGTCGGCTTCCCGGCCGAGGACATCATCCTCGACCCCAACTGTTTCGCGCTGGCCACCGGAATCGAGGAACACGCGACCTACGGAATCGACTTCGTCGAGGCCTGCGCCTGGATCAAAGCAGAACCTTCCCGGTGTGCACATCTCGGGTGGTATCTCGAACGTGTCGTTCTCGTTCCGGGGTAACAATCCGGTCCGCGAGGCGATCCACGCGGTATTCCTGTTCCACTCCATCAAAGCCGGCCTCGACATGGGCATCGTCAACGCCGGTGCGCTGGTGCCCTACGACACCATCGATCCCGAGTTGCGGGACCGCATCGAAGACGTCGTCCTCAACAGGCGCGAGGATGCGGCCGAGCGACTCCTGGAGATCGCGGAACGGTTCAACAGCTCGGAGAAGGCTGAAGAACCCGGGGCCGCCGAATGGCGCAGTCTCCCTGTGCGCGAGCGGATTACACACGCACTGGTCAAGGGCATCGACGCCAACGTCGATGCCGACACCGAGGAATTGCGCGCGGAGATCGCCGCCGCGGGTGGCCGGCCGATCGAAGTCATCGAGGGCCCGCTGATGGACGGTATGAACGTCGTCGGTGATCTCTTCGGCGCCGGCAAGATGTTCCTGCCGCAGGTGGTGAAGTCCGCCCGGGTGATGAAGAAGGCGGTGGCCTACCTGCTGCCGTACATCGAGGCGGAGAAGGCGTTGTCCGGTGATACCTCCGAAGAGGACACCAACGGGACGATCATCATGGCGACGGTGAAGGGCGACGTCCACGACATCGGCAAGAACATCGTCGGGGTCGTCCTGCAGTGCAACAACTACAAGGTGGTCGACCTCGGCGTGATGGTGCCCGCGGCCAAGATCCTCGCTGCGGCCAAGGAGCACAACGCCGACATCATCGGACTGTCCGGTCTGATCACCCCGTCCCTGGACGAGATGGTCAACTTCGCCGTCGAGATGGAACGCGAGGGGTTGACGATCCCGCTGCTGATCGGTGGCGCGACCACCTCGCGGGCCCACACGGCGGTGAAGATCTCGCCGCGCCGTTCCGGCCCGGTGGTCTGGGTCAAGGACGCCTCCCGGTCGGTGCCGGTGGCTGCCGCGCTGCTCGACGACAAGCAGCGGCCGGCCCTGCTGGAGGCGACCGAGAAGGATTACGCCTCGCTGCGCGAACGGCACTCTCAGAAGAACGAGCGGCCGATGCTGACGCTGGAGAAGGCCCGCGCGAACCGGACGCCGATCGACCTGGGACGGCTACACGCCGCCGGTGCCCGCCCAGGGCCTCGGAGTGCGGGAGTTTCTCGACTACGACCTCGCCGAGTTACGCGAGTACATCGACTGGCAGCCGTTCTTCAACGCCTGGGAGATGAAGGGCCGATTCCCGGACATCCTCAACAACCCGGCCTCGGGCGAGGCCGCCCGCAAGCTGTACGACGACGCCCAGGAAATGCTCGACACCCTGATCAAGGAGAAGTGGCTGACCGCCAACGGGGTCATCGGGTTCTTCCCGGCCAACGCGGTCGGTGACGATGACATCGAGGTCTACACCGACGAGACCCGGACCGACGGTGCTGACCACGTTGCACAACCTGCGCCAGCAGGGCGAGCACCGGCGACGGCATCCCGAACCGCAGCCTCGGCGACTTCGTCGCGCCCAAAGAAACGGGTCTGCGCGGATTACGTCGGCGCCTTCGCCGTCACCACCGGGCTCGGCAGCCACGACAAGATCGTCGAATTCAAGGCAGCCAATGACGACTACAGCGCGATCCTGCTGGAGTCGCTCGCCGACCGGCTGGCGGAGGCGTTCGCCGAACGGATGCACCAGCGGGTCCGCAAGGAGTTCTGGGGATACCAGCCCGACGAGCAGCTGGACAACGACGCGCTCATCGGGGAGAAGTACTGCGGAATCCGCCCGGCCCCCGGCTACCCGGCCTGCCCGGAGCACACCGAGAAGGCGACGCTCTGGGAGTTGATGGACGTCAAGGAGCGGACCGGAATCGAGCTGACCGAGTCGATGGCGATGTGGCCCGGCGCCGCCGTCAGCGGCTGGTACTTCTCGCACCCGCAGTCGCAGTACTTCGTCGTCGGCCGGATGGCCCAGGACCAGGTCGCCGACTACGCGCAGGCGCAAGGGCTGGACCCTGGCCGAAGCCGAGCGCTGGCTGGCGCCGAACCTCGGCTACAACCCGGAGGACTGAGTCGCCCAACGTGCTGTCAGGTCCGAAGATTTGTCGTACCCGGCTGCGACGATGACGGTATGTCCGTCCTCGCACCAACCGATCAGCGCCTCGAGGTGCTGTTCGAGGAGTTGGCGGAGTTGGCCGGGCAGCGCAACGCGATCGACGGCCGCATCGTGGAGATCGTCGCGGAGATGGATCGCGATGAGCTCTGCGGATGCCACCGGCGCACGCTCGGTGCCGGCGTTGGTGGCCTGGAAGCTCGGCTCGTCATCGGCCAACGCCCACGCGATCTCCACGGTCGCGCGCCGGCTCGAGGACTTTCCGCGCTGTGCGCAGGGCATGCGGGAGGGCCGGCTGTCACTGGATCAGGTCGGCGTCATCGCCGCGGGTGCCGGCGCGGGCTCTGATGAGCATTACGCGCAGCTGGCGGCGGTAGCGACGGTCAACCAGCTGCGCACCGCGGTCAGGCTCGAGCCGCGACCCGAACCCGAATCCGGTCCTGGCCGCCACCTCAGCGCACGATCACCAAGACCTCCGGCGACGACTCCACCAGCTGGCGGATCACCCTGCCGCACGACGAGGCGGCGACGTTCGACGCAGCCTGCAGTCCCATCTCGATGCGCTGATCACCGAGTGGAAGCATGATCACGGCAGGCGAGGTCCGGAGTCAGATCAGCGACGGCCGATGCCGGACACCGCCGATGCGTTCATGCGCCTGGTTCGAGGCCGGCTGGGACGCCGAGGCGACCCGCCGCCCGCACGGGCAACGCACCACGGTGGTGGTGCACGTCGATGTCGAACAACGCACCGCGGCTTTGCATCTCGGTCCGCTGCTGACCGACGCCGACCGCCAATACCTCACCTGTGATGCCACCTGTGAGGTCTGGTTCGAACGTGACGGCCAGGTCATCGGTGCCGGCCGAACAACCCGCACGGTCAACCGGCGACTTCGCCGCGCGCTCGAGCACCGTCACTCCACCTGCGCGGTGCCCGGCTGCGGCGCCACCCGCGGACTGCACGCACACCACATCCGGCACTGGGAAGACGGCGGCCCCACCGAACTGGACAACCTGGTGTTGGTGTGCCCGTATCACCATCGGCTGCACCACCGCGGTGCCATCACGATCACCGGTTCCGCCGACGACCTGATCGTCACCGACAGCACCGGCCGGCGACTCGGCTCGGGATCACTGGCACGTCCGCCCAACGGATCCCCGCCCGCCGTGCCGCCGTGCCCCGGACCAACCGGGGAACGCGCCGACTGGTGGTGGTACGAACCTTTCCGGGGTGAGGCGACGCACGCCGCACCTGAGCGGGGCGTCTCATGAAACCACCTGCCCGGTCAATATTTGTCAGGCTTCCTGGGGGGATGGACAGGGGCCAACACGATGTTCCCGCAAACTCAAGGTTTTGACAGCCACGCGGCCAAGCACGTGGGCAGGGTCGGGGCACTTGCGGTAGCACTCGGCGTCGGCGCCGCGATCCTGGGATTCCCCGGGGTGGCCGCGTGGTTGTCCGTCTTAGACTCACCGGCCGCGCCAGCACAGTCCACCGAGATGCGCTATCAGAACTTCAGGTTCGCCTGACGCCTGGACCCTGGCCGAAGCCGAACGCTGGCTGGCCCCCAACCTCGGCTGCAACCCCGAGGACTGACGACTAGCCGGTCTGGCAGACGCCGTTGATCTTGGACATCCCGGGTCCACAGGGCCCGGCGTCCATCCCGCTGCGGTCCTCGATGCTCGGCACGACCGGCTGAGGAATGACCTTCTCGGTGGACGAGATCGCCGGAGCGCTCGTGGTCGCCGAGGGAGTGGTGGTTTCAGGGGCTTCCTTGGTGCTGCTGCTGCAGCCCGCGGTCAGGGTTCCCATTCCGATGATGGCTGCGCTGCCGGCAATGAGGGCGATCCGGCGGGCCACGGGAGAAGACTTCATAGTGCGTCCTGTCTAGTCACATGCTGGTGGGCGAAACCCCAGACACTGTCGTGCTCACAGTACTGTCTCATGCCATGAGAGCCGTGCTCTTCGACATGGATGGCACGCTGGTCGACTCCGAGAAGCTCTGGGACATCGCACTGCAGCAGCTGTACGTGCGCCTCGGCGGCGTGCTGACGCCGGAGGTGCGGGCCGCCACCGTCGGCGGCTCCGCCGAGGGCGTCATGCAGATCGTCTACACCGACCTCGGGCTTGAGCCGGATCCCACCGAAATGGCCGCCACCGCAGACTGGCTGCACGACATCACCGGTGATCTCTTCGACGCCGGTCTGCCGTGGTGCGACGGCGCGCGGGAACTGCTCGATGCGCTCGCGCAGGCGGCGGTGCCGATGGCGCTGGTGACCAACACCCGACGCGCGTTGACCGAACGTGCGCTGGAGAGCATCGGCCGGGACTACTTCACCGCCAGTGTGTGCGGTGACGAGGTGGCCGCCGGCAAACCCGCTCCGGACCCCTACCGTCGGGCGGCGGCGCTGCTGAGCCTGGATCCCGAGCAGTGCCTCGCCATCGAGGATTCGGTCACCGGTGCGGCGTCGGCCGAGAACGCCGGATGCCCGGTGCTGGTGGTGCCCAACGACGTCGAGGTGCCGCGCAGTACGCGCCGCCATCATGTCGCCACACTTGCGGGCCTGGGGGTGCCGCGGCTGCGAAGCATCTATACCGAACTGCTGTCCCGCTCCGAATGACTGTGCCATCGTTGATCTCCACAGGTTTGCCGGAAGCATCCACGGAGCATTCACGGAGCATCAGTTGAGAGGACGGCGCAGATGGCCGGTCAGGGCCCGATAGACGACGCGCCGTCGGTCTTCGACGACGAGGACTTCTCCGGCCGCGGTGCCGTGCGAATCGCCTCTGTCGCCGCACTCGGCGGACTGCTGTTCGGCTACGACAGTGCCGTCATCAACGGTGCCGTCGCCTCGATCCAGAGCAACTTCGGAATCAACAACGCCTCGCTCGGCTTCGCGGTGGCCTCGGCTCTGCTCGGCGCCGCCGCCGGTGCCATGACTGCGGGTCGGCTGGCCGACCGCATCGGCCGCATCTCGGTGATGAAGATCGCCGCCGTGCTGTTCTTCATCAGCGCCATCGGAACCGCTCTGGCCACCAGCGTGTGGATGATCGTTGCGTTCCGCGTGGTGGGCGGCATCGGCGTGGGCGTGGCATCGGTGATCGCGCCGGCCTACATCGCCGAAACCTCGCCCGCCCGGATCCGTGGCCGGCTCGGTTCGCTGCAACAGCTGGCCATCGTCACCGGCATCTTCGTCTCACTGGCCATCGATTACCTGCTCGCCCACCTCGCCGGCGGTGCGGGCAAGGAACTGTGGCTGGGCCTGGAAGCCTGGCGGTGGATGTTCCTGATGATGGCGCTGCCGGCTGTGCTCTACGGGGTGCTCGCGTTCACCATCCCCGAGTCGCCCCGCTATCTCATTGCGCGCCATCGCATTCCGGAAGCCCGCAAGGTGCTCAGCATGCTGCTGGGCGAAAAGAATCTCGACATCACCATCAACCGGATCGAAAGCACGCTCGGCGGAGAGTCGAAACCGTCGTGGCGTGATTTGCGTAAGCCCGGCGGTGGCGGCATCTACGGCATCGTCTGGGTTGGTCTGGGCCTGTCGGTGTTCCAGCAGTTCGTCGGCATCAACGTGATCTTCTACTACTCCAACGTGCTGTGGGAGGCAGTCGGCTTCGACGAGAGCCAGTCCTTCAAGATCACGGTGTTCACCTCGATCGTGAACATCGTGACGACGTTGATCGCGATCTCGCTCATCGACCGGATCGGCCGCAAGCCGTTGCTGCTGATCGGTTCTGCCGGCATGGCGGTCACGCTGGCCACGATGGCGCTCATCTTCGGTACCGCTCCGCAGGTCAATGGCACCCCGCAACTCAGTGGCGCCGAGGGGCCGATCGCCCTCGTCGCCGCCAACCTGTTCGTGGTGGCATTCGGCATGTCCTGGGGCCCGGTGGTGTGGGTGTTGCTCGGCGAGATGTTCCCCAACCGGATCCGCGCCGCGGCTTTGGGTCTGGCCGCTGCCGGTCAATGGGCGGCCAACTGGCTGATCACCGTCAGCTTCCCCGGTCTGCGCGAGGTGCTGGGGATTGCCTATGGCTTCTACGCGCTGTGCGCGGTGCTCTCGTTCATCTTCGTGTGGAAGTGGGTACAGGAGACCAAGGGTCGGCATCTGGAGGACATGCACACCGACGCCGGTGCCGAGCGCAAACCCGCCAGGGCCTGACAGCGGCCTAGCTGTGCCGGCCGGCCCTGTGCTGGCACTCACGTTTTGACTCCTCCCCGATCGGGAAGCCTTACCTGACATCCCCGGCGCAGGTGCGCGCCGTGCCGCGCAGGGTGTACAGCGACAACGGGTCAAGGAGATTCACATGACCGACACCACGTGGGCACTCGCCCACAGCCCCATGCGGCGCCGCGGGCGCCCGCCCGCCAGCGATTCGGCGGTGACGCGGGAGCGGATCCTGCACGCGGCCCGAAAGGTGTTCGCCGAATCCGGATACGAGGCGGCGACGTTCCAGGCGATCGCACTGGAGATCGGGCTCACCCGGCCGGCGATCAACAACTACTTCGCCAGCAAGTCCGCCCTCTATGCGGAGGTGGTGCGCCGGGCCAGCACGACCATTCGCGACGCAGTCGCGGCGGCCTCGCATGCCCCCACGCTGGCGGGCCAGCTGACCGAGTTCCTGCGGCTGACCATTCACGGTGACGACGCCGATCCCACCTTGGCCGGATTCCTGGTGCAATCGGCGATGGAAGCCCAGCATCTTCCGCAGCTGGGGGAACTGCACGGCGAGTCGCGGGTGGCCACCCAGATCGAACGTTTCGTGCGTGACGCGGTGGATTCGGCGGTGCAACGCGGCGAAGTCGACAACCATGTGGCCGAGGCGCTTTGTGACGCGCTGATGGGTGTCGTATGGGGTAGCGCCTTCCAGGTCAGCAGGGGGATTGCCGCCGACGGCCCGCGGGCCGACCGGATGCTCGGCGAGTTCGAAGGTCTGCTGCAGCGCGCAGTGGGGTAGCCCGCGGGGGCGTCGCGGCGGAAAACCGCCGTGACGGCGATCGGGCCGGCATGGAACAATCCCGGCCGTGAAGACCTTCGAGGAACTGTTCGCCGAATTGGGCGAGCGGGCCCGCACCCGTCCGGCGGGCAGCGCCACCGTTGCCGCCCTCGACGGCGGGGTGCACGGGTTGGGCAAGAAGGTCCTCGAGGAAGCCGGCGAGGTGTGGCTGGCCGCCGAACACGAGCCTGATGAGGCGCTGGCCGAGGAGATCAGCCAGTTGCTGTACTGGACGCAGGTGCTGATGATCGCCCGCGGGCTCGATCTCGCCGACGTCTACCGGAAGCTGTAGGGACCGGCCATGCTGCGTGTTGCGGTGCCCAACAAGGGCGCGCTGTCGGAATCGGCCGCTGAGATTCTTTCCGAGGCCGGATACCGGCGGCGCAGTGATCCCAAGGACCTCACCGTCATCGACCCGGTCAATGCCGTGGAGTTCTTCTTCCTGCGGCCCAAGGACATTGCGATCTACGTGGGATCCGGGGAGCTCGACCTCGGCATCACCGGCCGTGATCTGGCGGCCGAATCCGGTGCGCCGGTCCGGGAACGTCTTGCGCTGGGGTTCGGATCCTCCAGCTTCCGGTACGCCGCACCGTCGGGGAGATCCTGGACCGTGGCTGATCTGGCCGGCAAGCGGATCGCCACCGCGTATCCGAATATCGTCCGAAAAGATTTGGCCGCCAAGGGAATCGACGCCGAAGTCATCCGTCTCGACGGGGCGGTGGAGATCTCGGTGCAACTCGGGGTGGCGGACGCGATCGCCGATGTGGTCGGGTCCGGCCGCACGTTGAGCATGCACAACCTGGCTGCCTTCGGTGAGCCGCTGTGCGATTCGGAGGCGGTGCTGATCGAGCGCGCCGGTCCTGCAGATGTCGCCGGAGACGACTCCGGTCGCTTGGCCCGTGACCAACTCGCCGCCCGGGTCCAGGGTGTGGTGTTCGGGCAGCAGTACCTCATGCTCGACTACGACTGCCCCCGCGCGGTGCTGGAACAGGCCACCGCCATCACACCCGGCCTGGAATCGCCGACCATCGCGCCACTCGCTGATCCGGACTGGGTCGCGGTGCGGGCACTGGTGCCGCGGCGCGATATCAACGCCACCATGGACGAGATCGCCGCCATTGGGGCAAAAGCGATCCTGGCCTCCGACGTGCGGTTCTGCCGGTTCTGAGCACCCCCAGCACACCCTGATCGCCGTGCTAGCGTCACCGCCATGACCCATGCGCTCGTGCTGTTGCTGGCTCTGCTGATCGGTGTGGTTGCCGGTCTGCGGGCGTTCACTGCGCCTGCGGTGATGGCCTGGGCGGCGTTTCTGGAGTGGATCAACCTGTCCGGCACGTGGGCGGAGTGGGTGGCCCATCCGGTGACGGTGGGCGTCCTGACCGTCATCGCGGTCGCCGAACTCATCAGCGACAAGGTCCCGACGATGCCGAGTCGCAAATCTGCACCGCAGTTCCTGGTGCGGATCGCCACCGGTGCTTTCGCCGGCGCCGTGCTGGGAACGGCCTGGGGCTACCGCTGGGGCAGCCTCGGCGCCGGAATGATCGGTGCGGTGCTGGGAACCATCGGCGGCTACGAGGCGCGGACCCGCCTGGTCGGTGCCGATCGCACGCGTGACCGTCCGGTGGCCCTCGGCGAGGATGTCTTCGCCGCGGCGACGGGCGTCGCGGTGGCGTACCTCACCAGCGTGCTCTAGTAACCGTGTCAACTGAACGTGAGTCCGGGCGGGCGTCCGGCGCCCCGCGCCGAACCGGCCCCTTCGCGATCGGCGACCGCGTGCAACTGACCGACGCCAAGGGCCGGCACTACACGATGATCCTCAACGAGGGCGCGGAGTTTCACACCCACCGCGGCATCGTCGCCCACGACTCGGTGATCGGGAATCCCGAAGGCAGCGTGGTCAAGTCCTCCGGTGGCGATGCGTTCCTGGTGCTGCGTCCACTGTTGGTGGACTACGTGATGTCCATGCCGCGCGGCGCGCAGGTGATCTACCCCAAGGACGCCGCGCAGATCATCCACGAGGGTGATGTGTTCCCGGGTGCCCGCGTACTGGAAGCGGGCGCGGGATCCGGCGCACTGACCTGCTCGCTGCTGCGCGCCGTCGGGCCCGGCGGCGAGGTGATCTCCTATGAGGTGCGCGAGGACCACGCCGTCCACGCCCGCAGCAATGTGGCCACCTTCTTCGGCGAGCAGCCGGCCAACTGGCAGCTGGTGGTCGCGGATCTGGTGGACTGCGATCTTGCGGAGGCCTCTGTCGACCGCGCGGTGCTGGACATGCTCGCGCCCTGGGACGTCCTCGATGCGGTGTCGCGGGTGCTGGTCCCGGGCGGGGTTCTGATCATCTACGTGGCGACCGTGACCCAGTTGTCCAAGACCGTCGAGGCGCTGCGTACGGCGCAGTGCTGGACCGAACCGCGGTCCTGGGAGACGCTGCAACGCGGCTGGAACGTGGTGGGTCTGGCGGTTCGCCCTGACCACAACATGCGCGGCCACACCGCGTTCCTGATCTCCGCTCGCCGGCTCGCGCCGGGCACCATCACCCCGGTGCCGCAACGCAAGAAGGGCCGCGGCACGCCCAGCAGTTCCTGAAGGCGCGTCAGTCGTCGCTGCGCTGCAGATTCCTTCGCGCGTCAGTCGTCGCTGCGCTGCAGATTCCTTCGCGCGTCAGTCGTCGCTGCGCTGCAGATTCCTTCGCGCAGAGAGTAATTCGATCTCCGGACGGGCTGCCACCAGTCGTTCGGCAGCGTCCAGCACTTCCACCACATGGGCGCGGTCGGCCGCCACCACCGCCACCCCGATACCGGCGCGGCGGTGCAATTCCAGCGAGCCGGTCTCCGCGGCCGACACTGAGAAGCGGCGCCGCAACTCCGCGACGATCGGCCGCACCACCGATCGCTTCTGCTTCAGCGACCGGACGTCCCCGAGCAGGATGTCGAACTCGAGCCAGCCGATCCACATGGAAGTCAGCGGCTGTTTCCGAACGCGAACAGCATCTCGGCGGTGTCGCGAGTGAGCTGCCAGCCGCCGCTCGGCGCGGGCGTGAACTCCATCGGGAAGGTGAACGCCGCGGGCTCGGCCGGATTCGCCGTCGTGACGGTGATGGTCGCGACGACATCGCCGGGCGGGGTTTGCGACCACCGGATGTCGGTGGCGGTGAACGTCGCCGGATTGAATCCGCCGTCGCGCAGGGCGGCGGCGAACCGGTCCAGCACCGCGGCGTCCGGTGCGGAACTTCCGGCGACCAGTATCAACTTTGCGGGCCCGGGAACCGCGGGGTCGGCGAGGCGGTACATCACGTCGGTGAGGGCGTCAGCAGGTGGTAACGGGGCCGCCGCGGGTGGGGGTGCGGGTGCCGGTGCCGCGGGCTGCGACGGACTCACCGTCACCGGCATGGCTGCCTGACCGGGCTGCGGGGCGGGGGAGCATCCGCTGAGACCAAGGCCCGCCACGACCAGCCCACCGGCGATTGTGCTGCGCATCACGCCGGCACGCCGAGGGAGGCTAGGAGTTGAACATCCCCAGCACGGCGGTCGCCGAGGAGCGGGACAGCTTCCAGCCGCCCTGATCGACGAACAGCACGCTCTGGGTGGTGGCCGGCATACCGGGGCCCGACGCGGTGACATTGGCGGTTGCCGCGCCCACACCCGCGGGGGTGATGTCGGCGACGCTGAAACTCAGCGGCACCTGGCCGTTGGCGACGGCCTTGCGCATCAGGGCATCGGCGGTGCGCGCCTCGAGGCGTCCGAGGCCGCCCTCGACCAGGTAGGCCTTGCTGGCGAACGGCACGCCCGGATCAGCGAGACTAATAAGTACCCCGTTGAGCTGATCGGCGCTGGGGACGACGGCGACGGGGTCGACGGGTTCGGCCGGCAGCGGCGCCCACACCGAGGCCAATGCGACGGCCGGCGAACCGATCGGCACAGCGGAAGCCGAGGTCAGCGCGGTGACACCCGCGGCGCAGGCGCCGGCGATCGCGGCGGCGGTGACGCCGGTGGCGAGCAGCTTGAGGGTCACGGCAGTCCTTTCGTGTGGCCCGGTACTTTCGTCGAGGTTAACAGTGACGAACCCGTGTCGGCCCCCGTGTCAGGAACGCCAAACGGCCATCATGGTTCAATCGCCGGTAGGTTTGGGGTATCCACCGCACCAACAGGTGCGCGGAAGGAGCCGTTATGACTGATTCACCCCGTTCTGGAGCCTCTGACGCCTTCGACAACCCCGACGATGCCCACGACGGCGATGCCGCCGAGCTGGAGCAGCTGCGTCGGGAGGCCTCGTTGCTGCGTGAGCAGCTGCAGAATGTGGCCGGCGCCATCCCGCGGCTCCCGCGAGGTGCAGCAGCTGGAGGCGCGGATCGACTCGCTGGCGGCCCGCAACTCCAAGTTGATGGACACCCTCAAGGAGGCGCGCCAGCAGCTGCTGGCGCTGCGCGAGGAGGTCGACCGGCTCGGTCAGCCGCCCAGCGGGTACGGGGTGCTGCTGGGAGCCCACGACGACGACACCGTCGACGTCTTCACCTCCGGTCGCAAGATGCGGCTGACCTGCTCGCCCAACATCGACACCAAGGCCATGAAGAAGGGCCAGACCGTCCGGCTCAACGAGGCGCTGACCGTGGTCGAGGTCGGCACCTTCGAAGCCGTCGGCGAGATCAGCACCCTGCGCGAGGTGCTCGCCGACGGGCACCGGGCCCTGGTGGTCGGGCACGCCGACGAGGAGCGCATCGTCTGGCTGGCCGAGCCGCTGGTCGCCGCCGAGGACATGGCACCTGAGGTCGCCGAGATGCTGGCCGAGGAGGATCAGCGCCCGCGCGGCTGCGTCCTGGCGACTCACTGCTGGTCGACACCAAGGCCGGCTACGCCTTCGAGCGCATTCCCAAGGCCGAGGTCGAGGATCTCGTCCTCGAGGAGGTGCCCGACGTCTCCTACGAGGACATCGGCGGCCTCACCCGCCAGATCGAGCAGATCCGCGACGCCGTGGAGCTGCCGTTCCTGCACAAGGAGCTCTACCGCGAGTACTCGCTGCGCCCGCCCAAGGGTGTGCTGCTCTACGGCCCACCCGGATGCGGCAAGACGCTGATCGCCAAGGCGGTGGCCAACTCGCTGGCCAAGAAGATGGCCGAGGTCCGCGGCGACGACGCCCGCGAGGCGAAGTCCTACTTCCTCAACATCAAGGGCCCCGAACTGCTCAACAAGTTCGTCGGCGAGACCGAACGGCACATCCGGCTGATCTTCCAGCGCGCCCGTGAGAAGGCGTCCGAAGGCACCCCGGTGATCGTGTTCTTCGACGAGATGGACTCGATCTTCCGGACCCGTGGCACCGGCGTGAGCTCCGACGTGGAGACCACCGTGGTGCCGCAGCTGCTCAGCGAGATCGACGGTGTTGAGGGCTTGGAGAACGTCATCGTCATCGGCGCCTCCAACCGCGAGGACATGATCGACCCGGCCATCCTGCGGCCCGGCCGCCTGGACGTGAAGATCAAGATCGAGCGTCCCGATGCCGAAGCGGCACAGGACATCTTCAGCAAGTACCTCACCGAAAACCTGCCGGTGAACACCGACGACCTCGCCGAGTTCGGCGGTGATCGGGCGCTGACGATCAAGACGATGATCGAGAAGGTCGTCGACCGGATGTACGCCGAGATCGACGACAACCGCTTCCTGGAGGTCACCTACGCCAACGGTGACAAGGAGGTCATGTACTTCAAGGACTTCAACTCCGGCGCGATGATCCAGAACGTCGTCGACCGAGCCAAGAAGTACGCGATCAAGTCGGTGCTCGAAAGCAACCAGCACGGTCTGCGCATCCAGCATCTGCTGGACTCGATCGTCGACGAGTTCGCCGAGAACGAGGACCTGCCCAACACCACCAATCCCGATGACTGGGCACGGATCTCGGGCAAGAAGGGTGAGCGGATCGTCTACATCCGCACACTGGTCACCGGCAAGAGCTCCAGCGCGAGCCGGGCGATCGACACCGAATCGAACCTGGGTCAGTACCTGTAGGTCAGCTACCTGTAGGTCGGTACCGCTAGAACTGCAGCGAGTAGCTGTTGGTCAGGTCGTCCTGGGTGACGTGCGCCTGTCGCTCGGTGGTGTCCACCACCAGCGGCTCGGTCAGCGTGCGGGTCTCGTAGCGCCAGCCCTGCGGCAGCGCCAGTCGCGACGCCAGGCCGGGCAGATCGTCGAGGGTGAGGTTCTTGTCCACGACCTGGCTGTAGGTCTGCATCACCCAGCGCCGGCCGTCGGCGTCGACGAGTTCGAAGACCGGCCGGCCCGGCGTCGAAGGTGAACACCGCTCGGCGGTCCACCTTGTTCACCGAGTAGGGCGCCGGATTGTTCGACGACAGCTGCACCGTCGCCTGCTCGATCATCTCGATGCCGCCGAAACTGGCGGTCGGCTGGGGGCTGCCGGCTTTCTTGGTGATGCGGCTCATCAGCCAGTAGCGCGGGCCGTTCAGCAGCGCGGCCACCGCACCGTGGTCCTTGGCGATCGCGTCGGCGTCGAGGCGCTCCCACAACGGCGCGGGGCAGTCGTTGAGCGGAAAGGTGTTGTACACCGTCGCTTCCGGACCGCCCTCGCCGACGCGCACCAGCAGCACCTCGCCGTAGCGCTTGCCGAACACATCATCACCCGGACTGTCAGCCATCGCGCACTCCCGTCGTCGTTGTCGCGTCCCGACGCGCGGCCCGGTAGCGGGCGCGGGCGCGCAGGGCCACCGTTACATCGTCCAGCATCGGCTCCAGGAATTGCGCGCGGTACTGCGCGTCGGTGACCACCTTCGCCGAGAGGTACATGAACGTGATGGCCGTCAGCAGCATGGTGGTCTGGATCAGCGAGTCCGGCATCGGCAGCGTCATGCCGAGCAGTTCCCCATCCGCGCGGCCGTTGCCGCGGGTCCAGGCGTCCAGCACCGGCGGGCTGACCAGGATCATGCCCAGGATGAAGAACACCGCGCCGGTCATCACCGCCACGGTGAGCACGTGCACCAGTTGCGATGCCGCCACCACGAAGACGGTGTTGAGTCGTTCGCGAACCGACAACGGATCGGTGTGCTCGGGGTCGGGCATCTGATCGAACGGTGTTCCGGTCAGCGTGGGGGAGTCGGCACCCTCGGACTCCGCTACCGAAGCAGGGGTTGCGGCGAGCAGTGGCCGCACCCGGTCCAATGTGGCGGTCACCAGGAAGCTGCCGGCGAGCAGGAACAGGAAGCCCATGCCCAGCCACAGCCGGCCGCGGGTGATCAACGACGTCATCAGCCAGACGTAGGTGTTGAAGAACACCAGGAAGGTGAGGAGAACCACCGGCAGGGCCCGGACGAACATGCCCGCGGTGAGCGCGATGTTGGACACCGCCAATTCAGCGACCCAGCCCAGGATGGAACCCACACCGGTCGCGGTGCAGAGCAGGATCACCGCGATCGACACCGCGAAGATCACCACGTTCACCACGATGAGCGAACTGGGACCGCCGAACACCGCGCCCGCGGCGATCACGGCCACCGACACCCCCGCCGCCAGCAACCGGCGCCGGCGTGAGCCGATCCTGCCGACCAGCCAGCCCGGTGACCGCGGCGGCCGGGAGCAGAACGGCCAGCAGGCCCAGGACGAAACTCTCCGACAGATCAGGCCGCCCGGCGATGTCGACGGTGTGCTCGCCCGAGATGGCCACGATCAGTATGGAATTCGCCGCCACCATGGCCAGTGCCGCCAGTGCGGGCGCCGACCGGCTGCGGACCCGGCGCACCAGCGCGGCCGGCCGCACCACCGTCGGCAGGCCCCGGCTGAGAAACCACCGCTCGGCCGCGTAGGAGTCGCTCATGGTCTGGCCACCCTAACGTCGGAGCGCCGAGACAGTAACGTCGGAGCGTGGCCGCCCTGACGCCGGTTATCCCACCGTTAGGCTGTCCGGTATGCAGCGGATCATCGGCACTGAGGTCGAGTACGGCATCTCTTCGCCCACCGATCCGACCGCGAACCCCATCCTCACCTCCACCCAGGCGGTGCTGGCCTACGCCGCCGCGGCGGGAATCCAGCGCGCCAAGCGCACCCGGTGGGACTACGAGGTCGAGTCTCCGCTGCGCGACGCCCGCGGTTTCGATCTGAGTCGCGCGACCGGGCCGCCGCCGATCGTCGACGCCGACGAGGTCGGCGCGGCGAACATGATCCTCACCAACGGCGCCCGCCTGTACGTCGATCACGCCCACCCCGAGTACTCCGCGCCCGAGGTCACCGACCCGATGGATGCGGTCATCTGGGACAAGGCCGGCGAGCGGGTCATGGAGGCCGCCGCCCGGCACGTCGCCAGCGTGCCCGGTGCGACCAAACTGCAGCTGTACAAGAACAACGTCGACGGCAAGGGCGCCTCCTACGGCACCCATGAGAACTATCTGATGAGCCGGCAGACCCCGTTCGCCGCCGTCATCGCGGGACTCACCCCGTTCATGGTGTCGCGGCAGGTGGTCACCGGCTCCGGGCGGGTCGGCATCGGTCCCTCCGGTGACGAACCCGGTTTCCAGCTGTCCCAGCGCGCCGACTACATCGAGGTCGAGGTCGGACTGGAGACCACCCTCAAGCGCGGCATCATCAACACCCGCGACGAGCCGCACGCCGACGCCGACAAGTACCGGCGGCTGCACGTCATCATCGGCGACGCCAACCTCGCCGAGACGTCCACCTATCTCAAGGTCGGCACCACCGCGCTGGTCCTCGACCTCATCGAGGATGGCCCGAAGTACGGCCTGGACCTCTCCGATCTGGCGCTGGCCCGTCCGGTGCACGCGGTGCACGTGGTCAGCCGCGACCCGTCGCTGCGAGCGACCGTGGCGCTGGCCGACGGCCGCGAGCTCACCGCCCTGGCGATGCAGCGCATCTACCTCGACCGGGTCGCCAAACTGCTCGACGCCCGCGATCCCGATCCGCGGGCGACCCACGTCGTCGAGACCTGGGCGCACATCCTGGATTTGCTGGAGCGCGACCCGATGGAGTGTGCGGAGTTGCTGGACTGGCCCGCCAAGCTGCGCCTGCTCGACGGCTTCCGGCAGCGGGAGAATCTCGGCTGGTCGGCACCCCGGCTGCAACTGGTGGACCTGCAGTACTCCGACGTGCGCCTGGACAAAGGCCTCTACAACCGGCTGGTCGCCCGCGGGCTCGATGAAGCGGCTGGTCACCGAGCAGCAGGTGCTCGACGCCGTCGACAACCCGCCGACCGACACCCGGGCCTACTTCCGCGGCGAGTGCCTGCGCCGGTTCGGCGCCGACATCGCCGCCGCCAGCTGGGACTCGGTGATCTTCGACCTCGGCGGCGACTCGCTGGTGCGCATCCCCACCCTGGAGCCGCTGCGGGGCAGCAAGGCCCACGTCGGAGCGCTGCTGGACTCGGTGGACAGCGCCGCGGAACTGGTGGAACAACTGACCACCTAGCGGGGCAGTCGCAACGGTTCGGCGCGGACCGGACGGTACTGTGGAGTCCGGTGACCCCGCGGGACCAACTTCGAGGCCGCTGATGAGAGCAGGAGGCAGCGATGGCTCAGGAACAGACCAAGCGTGGCGGCGGCGGCGGCGAGGACGACGACCTCTCCGGTGACGGCGCCGGCGGGCAGGAGCGTCGCGAGAAGCTCGCCGCCGAGACCGACGACCTGCTTGACGAGATCGACGACGTGCTCGAGGAGAACGCCGAGGACTTCGTTCGGGCGTACGTCCAAAAGGGCGGACAGTGACCTGGCCGCCCTCGAGCGTCTGGCCACCAACTCACCTCTGACCGGTTCGTCATCGAATTCCTTCGATCTGTCGTCGTTCTCGGAGCTTCTTGCGGCACACGGCACCTGAACTGCTGCCCGGCGCATCGTCTGGCTGCCGGACGGGTCTGGCCGGCATGGCGGCTGCGCCCGGTGACGCACTGCCGCACGGCACCACGATCGTCGCGCTGAAATATCCGGGCGGTGTGCTGATCGCCGGCGACCGGCGTTCCACGCAGGGCAACATGATCGCCGGCCGCGATGTGCAGAAGGTCTACATCACCGACGACTACACCGCCACCGGCATCGCCGGAACGGCCGCACTGGCGGTGGAGTTCGCCCGCCTCTACGCCGTGGAACTCGAGCACTACGAGAAGCTCGAGGGCCTCCCGATGACGTTCGCCGGCAAGGTGAACCGGCTCGCGATCATGGTGCGCGGCAACCTCGGTGCCGCCCTGCAGGGTTTCGTCGCGCTGCCACTGCTGGTCGGCTACGACCTCGACGACCCCGATCCGGTCGCGGCCGGACGCATCGTGTCCTTCGACGCCGCCGGCGGCTGGCATATCGAGGACGAGGGCTACCAGGCCGTCGGCTCCGGTTCGCTGTTCGCCAAGTCCTCGATGAAGAAGCTGTATCCGGCTGTCACCGATGCCGACTCGGCTCTGCGCGTCGCGGTCGAGTCGCTCTACGACGCCGCCGACGACGACTCCGCCACCGGCGGTCCGGATCTGGTGCGCGGCATCTATCCCGACGGCGGTCACTCATCGACGCCGACGGCGCCAGCGAGGTCACCGAGGAACGGGTCGCCACGCCTGGCCCGCGAGGTGATCGACAGCCGCACCGACACCGACGAGTTCGGTCCTGGAAAGGGACCGAACAATCAAGCGCCCCGGGCGAGACTCATGAGCTTCCCGTATTTCATCTCGCCCGAGCAGGCGATGCGCGAGCGCTCGGAGCTGGCGCGCAAGGGTATCGCCCGGGGCCGCAGCGTGGTCGCGCTGGCCTACGCGGGCGGGGTGCTGTTCGTCGCGGAGAACCCGTCCCGCTCGCTGCAGAAGGTCAGTGAGATCTACGACCGGGTCGGGTTCGCCGCCGTCGGACGGTTCAACGAATTCGACAGCCTGCGCCGCGGCGGCATCCAGTACGCCGACACCCGCGGCTACGCCTACGACCGGCGCGATGTGACCGGCCGCCAGTTGGCCAATGTCTACGCCCAGACGCTCGGCACCATCTTCACCGAGCAGGCCAAGCCGTACGAGGTCGAGTTGTGTGTCGCCGAGGTCGCGCACTTCGGGGAGACCAAGGCGCCGGAGTTGTACCGCATCACCTACGACGGTTCCATCGCCGACGAGCCGCACTTCGTGGTCATGGGCGGCACCACCGAACCGATCATCAACGCGCTCAAGGAGTCCTACACCGAGAACGCCGAACTCGACGGCGCGCTGCACATCGCCGTCGACGCCCTACAGGCCGGGATCAGTAGTGCGGCGGGTTCGGCCACCCCGCCGGCCGAGTCGCGGGTGCTGGGCCCGGCCACCCTCGAGGTGGCGATCCTCGACACCAACCGCCCGCGGCGCGCATTCCGGCGCATCACCGGCGCGGCACTGGAAGCCATGCTGCCCGCGGCGCCGGCGCAGGACGGCGCCCAGCCCTCCTGATTTCCGCCGGCCCGCCGTTTGCCGGTGTCCGGGGCACCTTGCGAACGCGATGTTGCTGTTCGGCTGGGTCTGGCTGATACCGGGATGGGTGCGCCGACCTGCTTGTCCGTCGGCGCGGCCGGTCAACCAGTAGGCTCGTAGCGTGCAGCGGCGAATCATGGGCATCGAGACCGAGTTCGGTGTCACCTGCACCTTCCACGGTCACCGCAGACTGTCGCCGGACGAGGTGGCCCGCTACCTGTTCCGCCGGGTGGTGTCGTGGGGCCGCAGCTCCAACGTATTCCTGCGCAACGGCGCCCGGCTGTACCTCGACGTCGGCAGCCACCCGGAGTACGCCACGGCCGAATGCGACAACCTCGCCCAGCTGGTCACCCACGACCGGGCCGGTGAGCGGGTGCTTGAGGACCTGCTCATCGACGCCGAGCAGCGGCTCGCCGACGAGGGCATCGGCGGGGACATCTACCTGTTCAAGAACAACACCGACTCGGCCGGCAACTCCTACGGGTGCCACGAGAACTACCTGATCGTGCGGGCCGGTGAGTTCTCCCGGATCTCCGATGTGCTGCTGCCGTTCCTGGTCACCCGCCAGCTCATCTGCGGTGCCGGCAAGGTGCTGCAGACCCCGAAGGCGGCCACCTTCTGTCTCTCGCAGCGCGCCGAGCACATCTGGGAGGGCGTCTCCAGCGCCACCACCCGATCGCGGCCGATCATCAACACCCGCGACGAGCCGCACGCCGACGCCGAGAAGTACCGCCGGTTGCACGTGATCGTCGGCGACTCCAACATGAGCGAGACGACCACCATGCTCAAGGTGGGATCGGCCTCCCTGGTGCTGGAGATGATCGAAGCCGGCGTGCCGTTCCGCGATTTCTCGCTGGACAACCCGATCCGGGCCATCCGGGAGGTCAGCCACGACCTCACCGGACGCCGTCCGGTCCGGCTGGCGGGCGGCCGTCAGGCCAGCGCGCTGGACATCCAGCGCGAGTACTACGCCCGCGCGGTGGAGTACCTGCAGTCCCGTGAGCCCAACACCCAGGTCGACCAGGTGGTCGACCTGTGGGGACGCCAGCTCGACGCCGTGGAGAGCCAGGACTTCGCCAAGGTGGACACCGAGATCGACTGGGTGATCAAGCGCAAGCTGTTCCAGCGCTACCAGGACCGCTACAGCATGGAGCTGTCCGATCCCAAGATCAGCCAGCTGGACCTCGCCTACCACGACATCAAGCGCGGCCGCGGCGTGTTCGACCTGCTGCAGCGCAAGGGCCTGGCGGCCCGGGTCACCACCGACGAGGAGATCGAGGCCGCCGTCGACACCCCGCCGCAGACCACCCGGGCCAAGCTGCGCGGGGAGTTCATCACCGCCGCCCAGCAGGCCGGCCGGGACTTCACCGTCGACTGGGTGCACCTGAAGCTCAACGATCAGGCTCAGCGCACGGTGCTGTGCAAGGACCCGTTCCGCTCCAGCGACGAACGGGTCAAACGGCTCATCGCCTCTATGTGAGCACGGGCACCGAGGTGCAGGTGCCCAGCGACGCAGGCGGCTAAGGTTGGCCACCGTGGCGCCCACCAAAACCCAAAAGGTCGAGCGGCTGATGAACCTCGTCATCGCCCTGCTGTCCACGCAGCGTTTCCTCACCGCCGAGAAGATCCGGGCCACGGTCACCGGCTACGGCGACTGCGCCAGCGACGAGGCGTTCTCTCGGATGTTCGAGCGGGACAAGAGCGAGTTGCGCGATCTGGGCATCCCGCTGGAGACCGGGAAGTCACCGGGCTGGGATTCGACCGAGGGCTACCGCATCACCCACGGTGACTACGCGCTGCCCGATATCGACCTGACGCCGGATGAGGCCGCCGCGGTCGCGGTCGCCACCAAACTCTGGGAGTCACCGGAGCGGATCACCGCCGCCCAGAACGCGGTGCTCAAGTTGCGGGCGGCCGGCGTGGAGGTCGACCCCGCCGACGAGGTGACGATCAGCAGCGCTGCCGGGCCGGCCGGACTGCGCGGATCAGAGGCCGTCCTGGGAGCACTGCTGGCGGCGGTCGATGCCCGACAGGCCGTCCGGTTCGCCCACCGCCCCACTCCGGTGGGCGCCTACACCGAGCGCACCGTCGAGCCGTGGGGCGTGATCACCGCCCGCGGCCGCTGGTATCTGGTGGGCCATGACCGTGACCGGGACGCCACCCGGGTGTTCCGGCTGTCCCGTATCGCCGAGGCGAAAACCGTTGGGCCGCAGGGTGAATTCACCCGACCCGACGGAGCGGACCTGCGCGGGATCGTCGAACAGTCGATCGGGGAGGCGGCCGCCGGGGGACCATCCGCCGGAGCGGACCGCCCGGGTGTGGGTGGCCGACGGTCGCGCCACCGCACTGCGCCGGATCGGTCGCAGCGCCGGCCGCCGGGCCGTGAGTGGCCGCGACGGCGACGTGATCGAACTCGACATCGGCTCGCCGGACGGGCTGGCCCGGGAGGTCGCCGGCTACGGACAAGACGCGCTGGTGCTCGAACCGGTATCGCTGCGTGAGGACGTGGTGGCCCGGTTGACCGCGGCGGCCCAGGTGGGTTCATGAGCGGCCCCGGCGCCGACGAGCGGATGACGCCGGTCGCGCTGCGACTGGTCCGGTTGCTGAACATGGTGCCGTACTTCCAGGCCAATCCGAGGGTCACCTACGCCGAGGCCGCCGCCGACCTCGGCGTCAACGTCAAGCAGCTCAAAGCCGACCTCAAGCAGCTGTGGATGTGCGGCCTGCCCGGGTACACCCCCGGCGACCTGATCGACTTCGAATTCGGCGACGACTCCGTCACCGTCACGTTCTCGGCCGGCATGGACAGGCCGCTGCGGCTGACCCCGACGGAGGCCACCGCGCTGCTGGTCGCGCTGCGGGCGCTGGCCGACGTGCCCGGCATGGTGGATCCCGCCGCGGCGCGCAGTGCGATCGCGAAGATCGAAACCGCTGCCGGGGCCGATGCCACGCCGGGCTCCGATGCGCCCGTCCCGGGCGAGAGCGAGGCCGTCGGCGCGGTCCGCGAAGCGGTCCGGGACTCCCGGGCGCTGTCCATCGAGTACTACTCGGCCTCCCGCGACGCCGTCTCGGCCCGGGTGGTCGACCCGATCCGGCTGGTGCTGATCGGTGACCACAGTTATCTGGAGGCCTGGTGCCGCGAGGCCGAGGGCGTTCGGCTGTTCCGGTTCGACCGGTCGTGCGAGGCGCGGGTGCTCGACGAGCCGTCGGTCCCGCCCCCGCCGGTAGCCGCGGCGCCGCCGCACACCGCGCTCTTCGACGCCGACCCGTCACTGCCGTCGGCCACCCTGCGGATCGCGCCGCGGGCCGCCTGGATGCTGGAGTACTTCCCGATGCGGGTGGTCGCCGAACTGCCGGACGGGCAGTGCGAGGTGGAAATGACCTACGCGGCCGAGGACTGGATGGCCCGCCAGCTGCTGGGCTTCGGCGCTGACGTGGAGGTTCTGGCACCGCCGTCACTGGCCGCGCAGGTCCGCCGGGCCGCGCGCGAGGCGCTGGAGGCTTATGGGGATCTCGCGGCCGCGGATCTGGCGGCGGGTAGCATCGAAGCCAACGTCTGGAGGTAACTGAATGGGCAGCTCTCAGTCCATGGCACTGGCTGATCCTCATCGGGGTCGGCGTTCTGCTCTTCGGGGCGAAGCGGTTGCCCGACGCGGCCCGGTCGCTGGGCAAGTCGATGCGCATCTTCAAATCGGAGGTCCGGAGCTGCAGGCCGAGAACGCGGCCGCACCGGTGACCCCGGCGCAGCCACCGGTCCAGCCCCCCACCGAGGTCTCTCCCGCCCAGCCCGCCCGGGTGGTCTCCGAGCGGGTCGAAGCTCCCGCGCCCGCCCCCAATCCGACCGACATCTCGTCCGGCCTGAGCCGGCGAGCACATCCGGCGCCCACACCGGCGCCGCAAGGTAACCCGCCGTGCGCACCCCACGATTTCTGACCAAGCTCGACCCGCGAGCGCGCCGCAGCCGTGCCAATCCCGACGGCACCATGTCGCTGGTCGAGCATGTCCGCGAGTTGCGCACCCGGCTGCTGATCTCGATGGGCGCGGTTGCGCTGACCACCATCATCGGTTTCATCTGGTACAGCCACTCGCTGTTCGGCATCGAGAGTCTCGGGGAGTGGCTGCGCACCCCGTACTGCTCGCTGCCGCCGTCGGCGCGGGCGGACATCAGTGCCGACGGCGGCTGCCGCCTGCTCGCCACCGCGCCGTTCGACCAGTTCATGCTGCGCCTCAAGGTCGGCCTCACCGCCGGGATCGTGCTGGCCTGCCCGGTGTGGTTCCACCAGCTGTGGGCCTTCATCACCCCGGGCCTCTACCGCAATGAGCGCCGCTTCGCCGCCGCGTTCGTGGTGTCGGCCGCCACGCTGTTCATCGGCGGCGCGGTGCTCGCCTACGTGGTGCTCTCCAAAGCCCTGCTACTTCCTGTTGACGGTCGGCAGCGACGTCCAGGTGACGGCGCTGTCGGGCGATCGCTACTTCGGATTCCTGGTCAACCTGCTGCTGGTGTTCGGTGTCGGCTTCGAGTTCCCGCTGCTGGTCGTGATGCTCAACGTGGTCGGGATCCTGCCCTACGAGAAGCTCAAGGCCTGGCGGCGCGGACTGATCTTCGGGGTGTTCGCCTTCGCCGCGATCGCCACGCCCGGATCGGATCCGTTCTCCATGCTGGCCCTCGGGCTGGCGTTGACCATCCTGCTGGAGTTCGCCATCCAGATCGCCCGCCTGCACGACAGGCGCAAGGCCAAGCGGGCCGCCGCCGCGCCCGAGGTCCCCGACGACGAGGCCGCCCCGATCGAGCCGCCTGCTCCGGTGGCCGCCCCGACGGGGGGCACCGACCATGACGACATCACCTGAGTCATCACCTGACGCATCAACTGAGTTCGAGCCCGGCTCCGAACTGGCGGCCTTCGCCGCGCAGTTGTCCTTCCGGCTCGACCCGTTCCAGATCGAATCGTGCCGGGCACTGGAGCGCGGGCACGGGGTGCTGGTGTGCGCCCCCACCGGTGCGGGGAAGACCGTCGTCGGTGAGTTCGCCGTGCACCTGGCGCTGGCCGCCGGACTCAAGTGTTTTTACACCACCCCGATCAAGGCGCTGAGTAACCAGAAGCACAGTGATTTCGTGCGCCGGTACGGACCCGAGCGCATCGGTCTGCTCACCGGTGACCAGTCCATCAACGGTGACGCGCCGGTGGTGGTGATGACCACCGAGGTGCTGCGCAACATGCTCTACGCAGGATCCGATGCACTGCAAGGCCTTTCGCATGTGGTGATGGACGAGGTCCACTTCCTGGCCGACCGGATGCGGGGCGCGGTGTGGGAGGAGGTGATCCTGCACCTGCCCGAGGAGGTGCGGTTGGTCAGCCTGTCGGCGACGGTCAGCAACGCCGAGGAATTCGGCGGCTGGATCAAGACCGTTCGCGGTGACACCACCGTGGTGGTCGACGAGCACCGCCCGGTGCCGCTGTGGCAGCACGTTCTGGTCGGCAAGCGGCTCTTCGACCTCTTCGACTACGACTCCGATCCCGACACAGGCGGGAAACGTCATCGCGTCGACCCGGAGTTGATGCGGCACATCTCCCATCGCCGCGAGGCCGACCGGTTGTCCGACTGGCAGCCGCGCCGCCGCGGCCCCCGTGGCGGTCGTCCGGGCGGCGGGGGCGGTCCGGGTCTCTACCGGCCGCCGTCGCGGCCCGACGTCATCGCGACCCTCGACCGGGAGGGTCTGCTGCCCGCGATCACCTTCATCTTCTCCCGCGCCGGCTGCGACGGTGCCGTCGCGCAGTGCCTGCGCAGCCCACTGCGGCTCACCGATGAGTCCGAGCGTGAGCGCATCGCCGAGGTGATCGACCGCCGCTGCGCGGATCTCGCCGACACCGACCTGGCTGTGCTCGACTACTACGAATGGCGCGAGGGCCTGCTGCGGGGCCTGGCCGCCCACCACGCCGGGATGCTGCCCACCTTCCGGCACACCGTCGAGGAACTGTTCACCGCCGGCCTGGTCAAGGCCGTGTTCGCCACCGAGACGCTGGCGCTGGGCATCAACATGCCGGCCCGCACGGTGGTGCTGGAGAAGCTGGTCAAGTTCAACGGCGAGCAGCACATGCCGCTGACGCCGGGGGAGTTCACCCAGTTGACCGGTCGTGCCGGGCGCCGCGGGATCGACGTGGAGGGCCACGCGGTGGTGGTCTGGCATCCCACCGACGCCACCGCCGAGCCCACCGAGATCGCCGGGCTGGCCTCCACCCGGACCTTCCCGCTGCGCAGTTCCTTCGCGCCGTCGTACAACATGACCATCAACCTCGTCGGCCAGATGGGACCGGAGCAGGCGCACGCACTGCTTGAGCGGTCGTTCGCCCAGTACCAGGTGGACCGCTCGGTGGTCGGGATGGTGCGCGGTGCGCAGCGCGGCGAGAAGCTGCTCGACGACATCGCCGCCGAGCTCGGCTGGGACCGCCGCGCACAGCCCGAGGAGCCGCCGATCCTGGAATACGCGCGGCTGCGGGCCGCCATCGCCGAACGGGAACGTGTCGCGTCCCGCAGTTCGCGGCTGCAGCGCCGCGCCGCCGCGGGCGAGGCGCTGGCATCGCTGCGCCGCGGTGACATCATCACGCTCACCAACGGTCGCCGGGGTGGACTGGCGGTGGTGCTCGAGGCGGCCCGGGACAGTGACGACCCCCGTCCGCTGGTGCTCACCGAGGAGCGTTGGGCCGGAAGGATTTCCACGGCCGACTACTCCGGCGCGGTGCGCTCCGGTCGGAGCGATGACATTGCCCAAGCGCGTCGAGCACCGTCAGCCCAGGGTGCGCCGCGACCTGGCCTCGGCGCTGCGCTCGGCTGCCGAGGGTCTGGTGATCCCCGCCGGGCGGAGCCGACGCCGGGGCGGCGGCGACGGCGGTGACGCACACGACGCCGATCCCGAACTGCTCGCGCTGCGCGAGCAGATGCGCCGCCACCCCGCGCACCGGATGACCGACCGCGAGCCCCAGGTGCGGATCGCCGAGCGCTATCTGCGGATCGAACGCGACAACGGCCAGATCCGCAACAAGGTCACCGCGGCCACCAACTCGCTGGCGCGCACATTCGACCGGATCGTCGGTCTGCTCACCGAGCGCGGGTACATCAGCGCCGGATCGGCACCGGACAGACCCCGACGGTCACCGACGCCGGCCGGCTGCTGGCCCGCATCTACAGCGAGAGTGACCTGCTGGTCGCCGAATGTCTGCGCAGGGGGCTCTGGAAGGGTCTGGCGCCGGCCGAACTCGCCGCGGTGCTCTCGGCGATGGTGTTCGAGACCCGCGGTGGCGACGGGCCGGCCGCGGTGCACGCCTCCGAGCTGCCCAGCCCGGCGGTGCGCCGGGCGCTGGCCGAGACCCGGCGGCTGTCCGGACAGTTGCGGGCCGACGAGCAGCGGCCACCGGCTCGCGCCCGTCGCGGGAGCCCGATGAGGGTTTCGCGCCGGCGGTGCACCGCTGGGCGACCACCGGCGACCTGGCGGCGGCGCTGGCGGCCTCCGATGTCGCCGGCAACGGGTCGCCACTGTCGGCCGGCGACTTCGTGCGCTGGTGCCGACAGGTTCTCGACCTGCTCGACCAGGTTCGCAACGCCGCGCCGGAGTCCAGCCTGCGAACCGCTGCGAAACGCGCCATCGACGACATCCGGCGCGGCGTCGTCGCTGTTGACAGCGGGTAGGGTGGCCAAACGCTACGGTAGGAGAGGGCCGCAGCCGCCACCTGTGGCGAGCGACCGACCTACTCGACCGACCAAGGAGAGACGATGAGCGGACCGCAGGGATCTGACCCCAACCCCTGGCAGGGTTCCGATCAGCCCGCGACCGGTTCCGAGCAGACCCCGGCGTGGCAGCCACCGGCCGGCGAGCAACCCGCCTGGCAGCCGCCCGCCTATCCGCAGCAGGGGCAGTACCCGCAGTACGGTCAGCCGCCGCCGCCCGGATATCCGCCGACCCAGGCCTACGGCGCGCCGGGCGAGTACGGCCAACCCGGATACGGCCAGCCCGGTCAGTACGGCCAGCCAGGCGCCTACGGGGCGCCTCCGGGAGCGCCCCCGTACGGCCAGTACCCCGGCCAGTACCCCCCGCCCGGACAGCCCGGCCAGTACCCGCCGTACGCGCCAGCCCGGTGCGGCAGAGGCTCGAAGAAGTCGATGCGGACCATCGGCGGCGTGCTCGGTGCGCTGGCCGCGTTGGCGGTGGCGGTGGTGCTGATCCTCGGCTTCTGGAAGCCGGGGTTCTTCGTCACCACCAAACTCGACGTCAACAAGGCCCAGACCGGCGTGTCAGCAGATCCTCACCGACGAGTCGAACGGCTACGGCGCCAAGAACGTCAAGGACGTCAAGTGCAACAACGGCGCCGAACCCGACGGTCAAGAAGGGTGACACCTTCAACTGCGAGGTCAGCATCGACGGCACCAAGCGTCAGGTGACGGTGACGTTCCAGGACGACAAGGGCACCTACGAGGTCGGCCGGCCGAAGTAGTCTGGGGCTTCAGTAGCGTCGTTACAGCGCGTCGAGCGCCTAATCAACTAAGCGCGTCGAGCGCCTTCTGCAGCCGCGCGACCGACGAGCTGACGCCCGTAGGCCTTCGCCAGCTCGGCCACCCGCGCGGGGTCGGCGGCGCTGCAGCGGCAACCGGTCATCGCCGGTGTAGAGTCGTCCACGGGGGCGTCGCGGGCCACCCGCACCACCGGCCCGGCCGCCTCGATGTAGTCGGTCGCGGCCAGCAGCTTGGCCCGGAAAGCCTTGGGCAGCGCCGACTTCGGGTCGTGCGCGGCGGCCAGGATGTCGTCCAGCGAGCCGTACTGGGACAGCATCGTGGCGGCGGTCTTCTCGCCGACGCCCGGCACGCCGGGCAGCCCGTCGGACGGATCACCGCGCAGCAGCGCCAGTTCCGCGTACGCCTCGCCCGGCGCGATTCAGCGGCACCCCGTACTTCTCGGCCACCTCGGCCGGGCCGAACATCATCGCCTTCGACAAACCGCGGCCGATATAGAGCACCCGCACCGACACCGGTTCGTCGGCCACGAGTTGCAGCAGGTCGCGGTCGCCGCTGACCACGACCACCGGGTCGCGGCGCTCGCGAGCGGCCAGCGTGCCCAGCACATCGTCGGCCTCGAATCCGGCGGCGCCGGCGGTGGCGATCCCGTACGCGTCGAGGATCTCCAGGATCATGTCCACCTGTGGACTCAGATCGTCGGGCACCTCCTCGATGTCCGGCGCGCCGGCGAGTTCATCGACTTCGGCGGCCACCCGGTGGGCCTTGTAGGACGGGATGAGGTCCACCCGCCACTGCGGCCGCCAGTCCAGGTCCAGGCAGACCACCAGTCGCCCCGGCCGCTGTCGGGTGATCGAGCGTGGCGATGCTGTCGAGGAAGCCGCGCACCGCGTTGACCGGCCGGCCGTCCGGCGCGGTGATCGAGGCCGGCACACCGAAGTAGGAGCGGAACCACATGCTGGCGCCGTCGAGCAGCAACACCGGAGCGGACATAAGGCTCCACGCTAACCTGACGGGCGTGAGCGCCGGACGGTTCAGCAGCGAGGTGTACGCCCGTCGGCTGGACGGCCGCGGCCGCCGGCGCGGCGCGCGCCGGGCTGGACGGTCTGGTGATCACCCCGGGCTACGACCTGCGCTACCTGATCGGGTCGCGGGCGCAGACCTTCGAGCGGCTCACCGCGCTGGTGATCCCGGCCGGCGGTGGCGCAGCGACGCTGGTGGTGCCGCGGCTGGAACTGGCGGCGCTGCGGGAGTCCGCGGTCGCCGATCTCGGCGTGACGGTGCGCGACTGGGTGGACGGCGAGGACCCCTACGAACTGGTCGCCGCTGGCCCTGGGCGGGCACGCGCCGTGTCGCGGTCACCGACTCGATGCCCGCGCTGCACCTGCTGCCGCTGGCCGAGCGTCCTCGGGCGCGGTGCCGGTGCTGGCGCACCGGTGTGCTGCGCACGGCTGCGGATGATCAAGGACGCCGCCGAGATCGACGCGCTGCGCACCGCCGGCGCGGCGATCGACCGGGTGCACGCGCGGGTGCCGCGAGTTCCTGCGGCCGGGCCGCACCGAGGCCGAGGTCGCCGCCGACATCGCCGAAGCCATTGTCGCCGAGGGGCATTCGGAGGCCGCGTTCATCATCGTCGGCTCCGGTCCCAACGGCGCCGATCCGCACCACGAGTGCTCGGACCGGGAGCTGCAGGCCGGCGACATCGTCGTCGTCGACATCGGCGGCCCGGTTGAGCCCGGCTACAACTCCGACTGCACCCGCACCTACAGCCTCGGCGAGCCGACCGCGCGAGATCGCCGAGCAGTACGCGGTTCTGCAGCGCGCGCAGGCCGGCCGCGGTGGCCGCGGTCCGCCCCGGGGTGACTGCCGAGCAGGTCGACGCCGCCGCCCGCGACGTGCTGGCCGACGCCGGGCTTGGCGGAGTACTTCGTGCACCGCACCGGCCACGGCATCGGGCTGTCGGTGCACGAGGAGCCCTACATCGTCGCCGGCAACGAGCCTGCCGCTGGCGCGAGGGCATGGCGTTCAGCGTCGAGCCGGGGATCTACCTACCGGGCCAGTGGGGCGCCCGCATCGAGGACATCGTGATCGTCACCGCCGACGGGGCACTGTCGGTGAACACGCGACCGCACGAGCTGATGGTGGTTCCGCTGTAGCGGGTGCGCGTTCAGGCCGCGGTCGAGCAGCGTCGATGACCCGAGCACCCGCTCGACGAGCACCTCGATCACCACCCGCTTCGGGTTCACGCTCGGGCGTGCGGTAGCGCTGGGCATAGCGCAGTTCGGCGTCGCGGACGCCGTCCGGATCGCGGTTGACGCTGGCGATGCCCTCCAGCGACAGCCAGCGGGCGCCGTCGACCTGGGAGAGCACCCCGACGTCGCTGCGCTCGGCGTTGACGGCCTTCTGCGAGCCGTCGCTGGTGATCACCCGGGCGATGTGGGTCTCGGGATCGAAGGTGAAACCCGACCGCCACCACGTGCGGGGAACCGTCGGCGCGCAGGGTGGTCAGCATCGCGAGATGACGCTCGGTGAGGAACGCGAGCGCGTCGTTGGTGAGCCTGGTGGTGGTGTTCGGCATCGGGGCCCACGCTAGCGCAGGGAATAATCCGCACCGTGGAGGACACGGCCGACACGCCGGAGGTCGCGGGAGGGTGGTGATTTTCGGCGGCCGCAGCGAGATCGGCCTGGAACTCGCGACGCGGCTGGCCCCGGGGCGACGGTGGTGCTGGCCGCCCGTGGCGCCGATCGAGCTCGGCGAGCGAGGTCGCGGCGGTGCGGGCCGCCGGTGCCGCCGCCGTGCACACCGTGCGAGTTCGACGCCGACGACCTGGCCTCGCACGGGCCGCTGGTCGACACGCTCGTCGCCGAGCACGGACCGATCGGCACCGCGGTGCTGGCCTTCGGGGTTCTGGGCGATCAGGCCCGCGCCGAGACCGACGCCGGCGCACGCGGTGGCGATCGTGCACACCGACTACGTCGCGCAGGTCAGTCTGCTGACCGTGCTGGCCGACGGCGATGCGCGCGGCCGGGCGCGGCACGCCTGGTGGTGTTCTCCTCGGTGGCGGGCGTGCGGGTGCGCCGCGCCAACTACGTCTACGGGTCGGCCAAAGCCGGTCTGGACGGGTTCGCCAGCGGACTGTCCGACGCGCTGCACGGCAGCGGGGTGCGCCTGCTGATCGTGCGGCCCGGGTTCGTGATCGGCCGGATGACCGAGGGTATGGACCCGGCGCCGCTGTCCAGCACGCCGGCGCAGGTGGCCGAGGCGACGGCGCGGGCACTGGCGCGGGGCCGCCGCACGGTGTGGGTGCCGTGGGCGCTGCGGCCGGTGTTCTTCGGGATGAAGTTGCTGCCGCAGGCGATCTGGCGGAGGTTGCCCCGGTGACGCCGACGGATCATCGTGGTCGGCATCGGCGCCGACGGCATGGCCGGGCTGTCCGAGGATTCCCGGCGCGAATTGCGCAGCGCCACAGTCATCTACGGATCACCGCGGCAGCTCGATCTGCTCGACGACACCGTCACCGCGCCCACGCCACCCGCTGGCCCAGCCCGATGCTGCCCGCCCTGGAGCGCCTGCTCGACGAGCACCGCAGCGGCGACATCCACGTGGTCGCCAGCGGCGACCCGCTGCTGCACGGCATCGGCGCGACGCTGATCCGGTTGCACGGCGCGGACCGGGTGCGGGTGCTGCCGCACGTGTCCTCGGTGACGCTGGCCTGCGCGCGGATGGGCTGGAACGTCCAGGACACCGAGGTCATCAGCCTCGTCACCGCACCGGTGCACACCGCGGTGCGCCGCGGCGGCCAGGCGGTGGTGCTGTCCCGGGACGGGTCGACGCCCGGCGGCGCTGGCCACGGCTACTCACCGAAACCGGCCGCGGTGCATCGGAATTCACCGTGCTCGAGCATCTCGGCGGTCCGGGGGAGCGGATCCGCACCCGCCGCGCCGACGCCTGGGCGGCAGCCGCCACTGACGTCGACGATCTCAACGTCATCGCGGTCCGCTACCTGCCCGACGACCGGATCGGCCACGACCCTGCCCGACGACGCCTTCGCCCACGACGGGCAGATCACCAAGCAGACCGTCCGCGCGGTCACGCTGGCCGCACTGGCGCCCCGGCCCGGGCGAGCTGCTGTGGGATGTCGGTTCGGGTTCGGGCAGCATCGCCGTGGAGTGGTGCCGCAGCGCACCGGGGTGCCGGGCGGTGGCGTTCGAGGACGAACACCGACCGGCGCGAGCGGATCGCCGCCAACGCCCGCGCCTTCGGCGTCGGACATCGACGTGCGCGGCGAGGCACCCGGCGACTTCGACGGTGCGCCGAAGCCCGACGCGATCTTCATCGGCGGCGGGCTCACCAACACCGGATTGGTGCAGGCCTGCATCGACCGGCTGCCCGCCGGCGGTCGGCTGGTCGCCAACGCGGTCACCGCCGAGTCGGAAGCACTTGCTGGTGGAATGGCATTCCCGCCTCGGCGGTGAGTTGCGCCGGTTCCAGCACTATCGCGGCGAGCCGCTGGGCGGGTTCACCGGCTGGCGCCCGCTCATGCCGATCACCCAGTGGGTGGTGACGCTGCTTGACCAGGGTGCAAGCGTGACCGTCTACTTCATCGGCGCCGGGCCCGGTGCGGCCGATCTGATCACCGTGCGCGGCCAGCGGCTGCTGCAGCGATGTCGGGTCTGCCTGTACGCGGGCTCGATCATGCCCGACCGATCTGCTGGCGCTGTGCCCGCCGGATGCGCGCATCGTCGACACCGGACCGCTGACGCTGGATGAGATCGTCGACGAGTTGGCGCGGGCGCACTCGGCGAGGCCACGACGTGGCGCGGCTGCATTCCGGTGACCCGTCGATCTACAGCGCGGTGGCCGAACAGTGCCGCCGCCTCGAGGCGCTCGGCATCGACTACGAGATCGTGCCCGGTGTGCCGGCCTTCGCCGCCGCGGCCGCGGCGCTGGGCCGCGAACTCACCGTGCCCGGGGTGGCGCAGACCGTCACGCTCACCCGGGTCGCCACGCTGTCGACGGCGATGCCGGCCGGCGAGGAGCTCGGCGCGCATGGCCACCGCCGGCGGCACCCTGGTGATCCATCTGGCGGCGCATCGCATCGACGCCGATCGTCGCCGGAATTGCTGACGGCCGGGCTAGCCGCGGACACCCCGGTCGCGGTGGTGGCCTTCGCCAGCTGGCCGGAGCAGATCGTGCTGCGCGGAACACTCGCCGACATCGCCGACCAGATGCACGCACGCCTCGGTCACCCGCACCGCGGTGATCATCGTCGGCGATGTGCTGGCCGCCGACGGCTTCCCGACAGCTACCTGTACTCCTCGGGACGCGAGCGCGGGACCCGGCACTGATGCGAGTGCTGCTGCTCGGCGGCACCGCCGAGGCGCGTGCGCTGGCCGCTCGGCTGCACCCGGAGGTCGAGGTCATCAGCTCACTGGCCGGCCGGGTACCCGATCCCGCGCTGCCGGTCGGAGCGGTCCGCATCGGCGGCTTCGGCGGCGTCGACGGACTACGGCAGTGGCTGCGCGACAACGACATCGACGCCGTCGTCGACGCCACCCACCCGTTCGCCGCCGACGATGACCGCCCACGCGCGCAGCCGCGTGCGCGGATCTGGACATGCCGCACCTGGTGCTGCAACCGCCCGCCCTGGGATGCAGCGGGTGCGACCGTGGTGAGCTCCGATGCCGAGGCCGCCGAACATGTCGCGGCGCAGGGCTACTCGCGGGTGTTCCTCACCACCGGCCGCTCCGGCGCCGCGGCCTTCTCCGGCAGCGCGGCGTGGTTTCTGATCCGGGTGGTCACCGCGCCGGACACGGCCGATCTGCCGAGCGACCACGAGCTGCTGCTCTCCCGCGGGCCGTACCGCTATGACGGCGAACGCGCACTGCATGATCGCGCCACGACATCGAGGCGCTGGTGACCAAGAACAGCGGGGGAGCGACTGACCCGCGCCAAACTCGACGCCGCCCGCGACCTCGGGCGTCGCGGTGGTCATGATCGAGCGGCCGGAACTTGCCGTCCGGCGTGGACGTCGTCGACTCGGTGGACGCCGCGGCGCGGTGGGTCGCTCAGCCGGGATAGCGCCGGGGGGTGAACACGGTGTCGCCGGCGTCGCCGGTGTACCACTGGGTCTGCGAGGAACCCGACGATCAGCAGGCAGCGCATGTCCACCTCGGCCGGGTCCAGGTCGGCCAGCGCGCACCACCCGCACCGACTCCGCCGGGCCGGAGACATCGCGGCCGATCACCACCGGGGTGCCGGCGTCGCGGTGCTCCAGCAGCAGATCCCGCATGGCCGCCGACCTGCCAGGTGCGGCTCTTCGACGCCGGGTTGTAGATCGCCAGCACCAGATCGGCCGCGGCGGCGGCGCGAGATCCGGGCGGCGATCACCTCCCACGGCTTGAGCCGGTCGGACAGCGACAGCACCGCGTAGTCGTGGCCCAGCGGAGCGCCCACCCGGCTGGCCACCGCCTGCGCGGCGGTCATCGCCGGGATCACCCGCACCGCGACCCCGGGCCACTGCTTGGCCTCCTCGAGGACGGCGGTGGCCATCGCGAACACGCCCGGGTCGCCGGAGGACACCACCGCGACGGCGCGGCCCTGCTCGGCCAGTTCGCAGGCCAGCCGGGCGCGCTGCGGTTCGTCGGTGTTGTCGCTGGCGTGCCGGCGCTGGCCGGGCTGCGCCGGCACCCGGTCCAGGTACGGGCCGTAGCCGATCAGGTCGGTGGCGGCGGCCAGTTCGCGGCGGCTCTGCGGCGTCATCCAGTCCAGCGTCGCCGGGTCCCAGGCCCGACCACCGCGACGGTGCCGGGCGGTGCCGGGTTGCGAGTCGCGCCGGTCCGCCGCCCGGCAGCATCGCGAGCGAGAAGTACGGCACCGCGTCGGGCGTCGACGTCGGCGGCGGGCAGCACGCGCTGGCCGTCGCGTGCTGGCCCGCTCCACGTAGAACGCGTCGTCGAGCCGGCCGGCGAGCGAAAGCGCCTCGCGCACTGCGGGATAGGTGCGGCCGAGCTTCATGATCACCGCGGCGTCGGTGTCGGCCAGCCGGCGGGCCAGTTCGGCGGCCGGCAGCGTGCCGGGCAGGATCGAGAGCACCTCGTCGCCGGTCACCAGCGGGGTCCCGGTGGCGGCCGACGCGGCGCTGACCGAGGTCACGCCGGGCACGATGACCGCGTCGAACCGCTCGGTGAGCCGGGTGTGCATGTGCATGTAGGAGCTGTAGAACAGCGGGTCGCCCTCGGCCAGCAGCGCGACGTTGCGCCCGGCGCTCGAGGTGGGCGGCGATCCGGTCGGCGGCCTCGGCGTAGAAGTCCTCCATCGCACCGCTCGTAGCCGCCGGGGTGGTCGGTGGTCTCGGTGGTCACCGGATAGACCAGGTGTTCCTCGATCTGCCCGGGCCGCAGATACGGCTGCGGCGATGCCGCGGGCGATGCTGCGGCCGTGCCGGGCGCTGTGGTAGGCCACCACGTCGGCCTCGCCGATCAGCCGGGCGGCCTTGACGGTCACCAGTTCCGGATCGCCGGGGCCGAGCCCGACGCCGTACAGGGTGCCCGTTGCGCCGGGTTCATTCGCGCGTCACTCGCGATCGCGTTGACCGCCGCCGCGGCCATGGCGCTGCCGCCGCGCCGGCCCGTGCACCACCAGGTATTCCATGCCGCGCGGGTTGGCGATCAGTTCCTGCTTGGACTGCGCGGAGCCGACGAATCCGACCGGGCCGCCGAGCACCGCAGACCGGCGCGGGCACTCCGTCGTCGATCAGTTCGAGCAGCCGGAACAGCGCGGTCGGCGCGTTGCCGATCGCCAGCACCGCGCCGCCGAGCCGGTCGGCCCACAGTTCCACGCCCGGCGGCCGAGCGGGTGTTGCCGCGGCGCGGCGCCAGCTCGGCCGCCCGGGGATCGGCGACCAGCGACACCACCTCGTTGCCGGCCGGCAGCCGCGCCGCGGTGATGCCCGGCGGCCACCATCGACGAGTCGCAGAGGATCGGCGCGCCGGCGGCCAGCGCGGCGTGGGTCGCGGTGACGACACCGGGGGTGAAGGCGACGTGTTCGGGACAGGTCGACCTGCCCGCAGGTGTGGATCATCCGCACCACCACGCGCGCGACGTCGTCGGGGAACCGAGCCAGGTCGGCCTCGGCCCGGATGGTCGCGAACGACTGCCGATAGATCTCGGCGGCGTCGCGGGTGTAGTCGAGCACGAGCCTCACCCTACGAGTCGGCGGCCAGTGGCCGGTATCCCGTCGTCCGGTCGCCACCAGCACCTCACCGGCCGGCGGGCTGCCGCAGGCACGTTCGCAGCCGACGTAGTGCACGGGGCCGTGCACGGTGCCCTCCGCCGTCCCGGTGCCGCCGCCCTGGTCGCCTCGGCGCGGACGTCGGCGCGCGACCGCTCACAGCCCGGACTGCCCACGCAGGCGCTGACCTCGAGCCAGCGGGAGGTCTCGTCGAACACCAGGCCCAGCGGCGCCAGCACCCGCAGCGAGGTGTCCGCCACCCCCTCGGCGAGATCGCACACCAGCAGCGACCGCCACGGCGTGATGACCACCGGGGCCTCGATGGCGGCGAGGAACTGGGCCTGCCGGGCGGACAGCACGCCCAGCGGCACCGCCGCGCCCAGCGCCACCCGGCCGTCGTCCTGGGTGATCCAGCCGACCGGCGGCCGGGCGTCGGCGCTCAGCGTCATCCGCGTGGCCGTCGGCGCCCCGACACCGTCGAGCAGCAGACCGGGATCGTCGAGTTCGGCGACCCGCCAGGCTTTTCCGCGCGTCTCGGCGAATCGCCGGGCAATGGTCGATCAGCGTCTCGACCACGTCCTCGCGGCCCACCCGGACACCGGTGTCGCGGCCGGCCAGCAGCAGCGCCGCCCCGTCATCGGTCGCCTGTACCCCGACGTCGGCCCCCAGTCCGGACACGTCGCCGGTGCCGTCGTCGAGGCAGAACAGGAACCGCCCCGGCAGCCCGGCCAGGGTCGGGGTCATCCTGAACTGCGCGTCCAGCTCGCCCACCCAGCCGCCGGACGTCGGCGAGTCCGCCGAGCCGGCCGGACAGCGGCGAGGCCACGATGTTGCGGACCCGTTCATGGGTGAGCCGACGGCAGCAGGCCCGCGGCGGCCACCGCGTCGGCCACTGCCGCGGTGTCGGTGATGCCGCGCAGCTGCACGTTGCCGCGCGCGGTCAGCTCCAGGGTGCCGGCCGCCGAGCCGGATGGCGGCGTCGGCGAGCGCGTCGAGCTGCGGCGGCGGTGATCATCCCGCCGGGCAGCCGGATGCGGGCCAGCGCGCCGTCGGCGGCCTGATGGATCTGCAGCGCACCCGGGCAGGCGTCGCGCTCACGCGTCCGGTCGCTGGCTGGGCTCACCCGCTCCACGGTATGCGGTACGAATAGGGGGTGCCCGGTCCCGTCGTGTTGTTGCTGTCCACCTCCGACACCGACCTGATCACGGCCCGCGCCAGCGGTGCGCAGTTCCGGTGGGCCAACCCGACGAGATTGGCCGCCGGCCAGCTCGCCGAGTTGCTCGAAGGCGCCGCCGTGGTGGTGGTTCGGGTCCTGGGCGGCTACCGGGCCCTGCAGAACACCATCGACACCGTCATCGCCAGCGGGGTTCCGGCCGTGGTGGTCAGCGGCGAGCAAGCGCCCGACGCCGACCTGATGGAACGATCCACCGTGCCCGCGGGAATCGCCGTGCAGGCGCATATCTATCTCGCCGAGGGCGGCGTCGCGAACCTGGGCCAGTTGCACGACTTCCTCTGCGACACCATCTTGATGACCGGATACGGGTTCAGCCCGCCGGCGGCAACGCCGGCCTGGGGCGTGCTCGACCGCGTCTGCGCGACCACGTCGGGTTGCCCCGGCTGTCCGGGTGGCGTGGCCTGCTTCCCGGGCATGTCCGCCGCCCGCGCAGCCGTGACCGCTGACGCCCCCGTCATCGCCGTCCTCTATTACCGCGCCCAGCAGTTGGCGGGTAACACCGCCTATGTCGAAGCACTGTGCTGCGCGATTGAACGGGCGGGCGGACGGCCGCTGCCCATCTACTGCACATCGTTGCGAACTCCCGAGCCCGAACTGCTGGAGCTATTGGGCGGCGTCGACGCAATGGTGGTGACCGTGCTCGCCGCTGGTGCAGCGGTGCCGGCAGCGGTGACCGCCGGAGGAGATGACGACAGCTGGAACGTCAAACACCTTGCTGCTCTAGATATCCCAATCCTTCAGGGACTGTGCCTTACAAGTTCACGCGCACAGTGGGTGGCAAACGACAGCGGCATGAGTCCCCGCGATGTGGCCACCCAGGTCGCCGTCCCGGAGTTCGACGGGCGCATCATCACGGTTCCGTTCTCGTTCAAGGAAATCGACGCCGAGGGTCTGATCTCCTACGTGCCCGATCCGGAACGGTGCGCCCGAGTCGCCGGTCTGGCGTTTAACTACGCCACTCTGCGCCGTGTCAGCGCCCCTGATAAGCGTGTCGCGTTGATGTTTTCGGCGTATCCGACCAAATACTCCCGGATCGGCAATGCCGTGGGTCTGGACACGCCGTCGAGCACGATCGCATTGCTGAATGCTCTGCGGGACAACGGCTATAGCATCGGCGAGGTGCCTGGCCTGGCCAGCGGCGACGGTGACGCGCTGATGCACGCGCTGATCGAACGCGGGGGACTGGACCCGGACTGGCTCACCGACACACAGATGGCCTCCCGCGCGATCCGGATTCCGGCGGCCCGCTATCGCGAGTGGTTCGCAACCCTGCCGGAGGAACTTCGCGACGCCATGGTGCAGCACTGGGGCGAGCCGCCAGGTGAGTTGTTCGTCGACCGCAGCCATGACCCGGACGGCGAGATCGTCGTCTCCGCAATCCAATCCGACAACATCGTCATCCTTGTGCAGCCGCCGCGCGGATTCGGCGAGAACCCAATCGCCATCTACCACGATCCCGATATGCCGCCCAGCCATCACTATCTCGGCACCTATTTCTGGCTGCGCTACTCCTTCGGCGCTCACGCCGTGGTCCATATGGGCAAGCATGGCAACCTGGAATGGCTACCCGGCAAGAATGTCGGAATGTCGGCGAACTGCGGTCCCGACGCGGCACTCGGTGATCTCCCGCTGATCTACCCGTTCCTGGTCAACGATCCGGGCGAGGGCACCCAGGCCAAACGCCGGGCGCATGCGACCATCGTCGACCACCTCATCCCGCCGATGGCCCGGGCCGAGAGTTACGGCGACACCGCCCGACTGGAGCAGCTGCTCGACGAGCACGCCAATATCGCCGCACTCGACCCGGCCAAGCTCCCCGCGATACGCCAGCAGATCTGGACATTGATGAGCGCGGCCAAGATGGATCACGACCTCGGGTTGGCGCAGCGCCCCGAAGACGACTCCTTCGACGACATGCTGTTGCACGTCGATGGCTGGCTCTGCGAGATCAAGGACGTCCAGATCCGCGACGGCCTGCACATCCTCGGGATGGCCCCGACCGGGGAGGCTGAACTGGACATGGTCCTGGCGATCCTGCGGGCCCGGCAGTTGTTCGGCGGCGAGCAGAGCCTTCCCGGTCTGCGTCAGGCCCTCGGACTGGCCGAGGACGGTACCGACGACCGAGCGGCTGTCGACGAAGCCGAGGAGGCGGCCCGTGGGCTGCTGGCCGGACTGCAGGCCAGCGGCTGGGATGTCGGCCAGGTCGATGCGCTCACCTCCGAGGAGGGTGTCGCACGAATCCTGCGCTTCGCCGCCGAGGAAGTCGTGCCACGACTGGCCGGGACGGCTGCAGAGATCGCCCAGGTGTTGCGAGCACTGGACGGCCGCTACATCGCGGCGGGCCCGTCGGGTTCGCCGCTGCGTGGGCTGGTCAACGTGCTGCCCACCGGACGCAACTTCTACTCGGTGGATCCCAAGGCCATGCCGTCGAAGTTGGCCTGGGAAACCGGTATCTCGATGGCCGATTCACTGCTTGAGCGCTACCGGTCGGATCACGGCGAGTGGCCGAGATCGGTCGGGCTGTCGGTGTGGGGCACCTCCGCGATGCGCAATTCCGGCGACGATATCGCCGAAGTTCTTGCGCTGCTCGGGGTGCGGCCGATCTGGGATGAGGCCTCCCGGCGAGTGGTCGATCTCGAGGTGATCCCGCTGGCCGAGTTGGAACGTCCCCGCATCGACGTCACGGTCCGGATCTCCGGGTTCTTCCGCGATGCCTTCCCGCACGTTGTCACCATGCTCGATGATGCGGTGCGGTTGGTGGCCGGACTCGACGAGACGCCCGAGGAGAACTTCGTTCGCGCCCATGTTGTCGCCGATCTTGCCCAGCACGGCGACGAACGGCGCTCCACTACAAGGATTTTCGGCTCCAAGCCGGGGACGTATGGTGCGGGCCTCTTGCAGCTCATCGACAGCCGAACCTGGCGCGACGACGCCGATCTCGCCGAGGTGTACACGGCCTGGGGTGGATTCGCCTATGGCAGAGACCTCGACGGCCGGCCGGCTGCCGAGGATATGTCGATGCAGTATCGCCGGATCGTCGTCGCGGCCAAGAACATCGACTCCCGCGAACACGACATCGCCGATTCCGATGACTATTTTCAGTACCACGGAGGCATGATCGCCACCGTGCGTGCCTTGACCGGGACCGCCCCGACGGCCTATATCGGCGACAACACCCGATTCGATGCGGTACGCACCCGGACCCTCACCGAGGAGACCGCCCGGGTGTTCCGGGCCCGCGTCGTCAACCCGCGGTGGATGGCCGCGATGCGCCGGCACGGCTACAAGGGTGCGTTCGAGATGGCCGCCACGGTGGACTACTTGTTCGGCTACGACGCCACCGCCGGGGTGATGGCGGACTGGATGTACGAGCAACTCACCGAGTCCTATGTGATGGATCCGGAGAATCGGAAGTTCCTGTCCGAGTCCAACCCGTGGGCGCTGCATGGGATGTCCGAGCGTCTGCTCGAGGCCGCCGGGCGCGGCATGTGGGCGCAGCCCTCGCCGGAAACCCTGGCCGGCCTGCGGCAGGTACTGCTGGAAACCGAGGGTGAACTCGAAGCCAGGTAGTTTTACTGACATGGCTGTCACGTTTGATGAGGTCTCCAAGGCCCAGTACGTTTTGCTCACCACGTTCACCAAGGACGGCCGGCCCAAGCCGACGCCGATCTGGATCGCCCGCGACGGCGACCGTGCACTGGTGATCACCGAGAAGAACGCCTGGAAGGTCAAGCGCATCCGCAACACCCCGCGGGTCACCCTGGCCGTCTGCGATATGAAGGGCCGGGTCAAGGGCGAGACCATTGAGGCCGTCGCCACGGTGCTCGACGAGTCCGAGACCGAGACCGTCTACCAGGCGATCAATAAGCGCTACGGGATCGTCGGGCGGATCTTCAACTTCTTCTCCAAACTCCGCGGGCCCAACCGCACCATCGGCCTGGAGATCCGGGCCGCGTGAGACGGTGTCGGCGGAACCTCCGGCCGTCGTGGGTCGTTTGACGGATATGCGATCGCTGCTTCGTCGGACCGCCGCGTACACCGCCGTCTACGCCGCGGTGGAACTCGCCGCCGTCGCCCTGCTGATCTGGGCGTTCGGGCTGGGATGGGCGCTGGTCGCGCTGGCAGTGACGTTCGTAGTGGGTGTGCTGGTGTCCGCCTCGCAGGTCAGGGGACAGGTTGCCGGGCTGCGTGGCAGGAGTCAGATTGCCGCTGTCCGCGGCGGGCGAACCCCGCAGGGCGCGATCGCCGATGGCGCGCTTGTCGGCGTGGGCTCGTTCCTGGTGTTCCTGCCCGGGATCGTCAGCACCGCCGCTGGGGTCCTGATGCTGGCACCGCCCACCCGCGCCGCGATGCGCCCGCTGGCCCAGACCCTGATCGCCCGCGGCATCGCCGGCCGGATCACGCTCATCCGAACCGGCCAGGTGATCGACGGCGAAGTCATCGATCCAGCCGTTATCGGCACACCGAATCTTCCGGCGGTGCGCTGACCCGGCACACTGACCTGCCGTGACCACCCTGCTGCTCAACGGGGCCATCTACAGCCCGTCGCACCCCGATGCCACCGCCATGGCGGTGCGTGACGGCACCGTGGTGTGGCTGGGCAGCGACGGAGTGGGCCGCCAGCAGTACGCGGACGCCGACATCACCGACCTCGAGGGCGCGTTCGTCGCTCCGGCCTTCGTCGACAGCCACGTCCACCTGACCGCGACCGGCCTGGGCATCACCGGCCTCAATCTCACCGCCGCCACCGGGTTGGGGCACTGCATGCAACTCCTCGGCGAGCACATCGCCGACCACCCGGGCCGGCCGGTCTGGGGCCACGGCTGGGACGACACCACGTGGCCGCAGCCGCCCACCACCGCCGATATCGACGGCGTGGCCGGTACCCTGCCGGTGTATCTGTCCCGCGTCGACGTTCACTCAGCCGTGGCGTCGAGCGCTCTGCGGCAACGGGTTTCGGGCCTGGCCGCGGTGGACGGATTCGATCCGCAGCTGCCGTTGACCGCCGCCGCGCATCACCTGGTGCGCGCGCAGGCCCGCCTGCTGCTCACCGTGGCCCAGCGTGACGAAGCGCGTCGCTCAGCCCTCGACCGCGCCGCGGCCGCCGGCATCGTCGCGGTGCACGAGTGCGCCGGACCGGATATCGCCGGCGCGGAGGACTGGGCCGAACTGCGTGCGTTCGACCACGGCGTCGAGGTCGTCGGCTACTGGGGAGAAGCGGTGTCCACCGCCGCCGGTGCCCGCGCGCTCATCGACGCCACCGGCGCGCGCGGGCTGGCCGGGGATCTCTTCGTCGACGGAGCGCTGGGGTCGCGCACCGCCTGGCTGTGCGAGCCCTACGCCGACGCGCCACAGAGCACCGGAACCGCATACCTGGACGCCGCCGCCGCCGCCGAACATCTCGGTGCCTGCACCGAGGCGGGGGTGACGGCGGGATTCCACGTCATCGGCGACGCGGCGGTCACCGCGGTCGTCGACGCCCTCGAGATGACGGTGCAGCGGTTCGGCGCCCCGGCCGTCGCCCGTTGCGGGCACCGTCTCGAACACCTGGAGATGGTCTCGCCGGATCAGGCCGCCAAACTCGGCGCGTGGGGGATCACCGCGAGCGTGCAGCCCGGTTTCGACGCCCTGTGGGGCGGCGCGGACGGCATGTACGCCCGCCGACTCGGGCCCGATCGGGCCGCCCGGCTCAATCCGCTGGCGCTGTTAGCATCGGCAGGCGTGCGGCTGGCGCTGGGCTCGGATACTCCTGTGACCTCAATGAATCCCTGGGAGTGGGTGCGCGCGGCCAGCCGTCACCGCACCCCGGGCAGTGCCATCTCGCCGCGGGCCGCCTTCACCGCCGCCACCCGCGGGGCGTGGCGCGCGGCCGGCATCACCGACGGTGTCACCGGCACCCTGGTCCCTGGGGCGCCGGCCTCCTACGCGGTCTGGGACACCGGTGAACTCGAAGTGACCGCACCGGCGGACGAGGTGGCTCGCTGGTCCATCGATCCCCGTTCGCGGGTGCCGAGCCTGCCGCGCCTGGACCCCGGCGCGGCGCTGCCGCGCTGCCGGCAGACGGTGCACCGCGGGGTCGTGCTCCATGGCTGACCGGGCTGACTCCAAGGCCGGGCGATTCATCGCCGCGCTGACCGAACGCCTGATGCGCCTCGGTGTCAGCGTGCTCGCGGGCCTGCTGCTGTGCGTCAGTTTCCCGCCGACCGGGTGGTGGTGGGCGGCGGTGCCGGCCATCGCGCTGCTCAGTTGGGTGCTCACCCACCCGTCGACCACACCGGCGGGCGGTTTCGGGTACGGGTTCCTGACCGGTCTGGCCTTCTATCTGCCGCTGCTGCCGTGGATCAGCGGTCTGGTGGGGGTGGCGCCGTGGATCGCGCTGTCGGTGCTGCAGGCGCTGTTCACCGGGCTGTTCGGCGTGATGGCGGTGGTGGTGGCCCGGCTGCCCGGCTGGCCGCTGTGGCTGGCACTGCTGTGGTCGCTGCAGGAATGGTTGAAGTCCAGCATCCCGTTCGGCGGATTCCCCTGGGGGGTAACGGCTTTCAGCCAGACGAACGGACCTTTCCTGGCCCTGGCCCGACTCGGTGGCGTACCGCTGCTCTCATTCGCGGTCGCAGTACTGGGCACCTCGCTGTGCGCGCTGGTGATCGAGGGTGTCGCCGCGGTACGCCGCCGCGGTGAGCACCACCCGGCGGCTCCACTGGTGGTGCCGGCCGCGCTGTTGTGTGCGGTGCTGCTGCTGACCGCGGCCGTCGCCCCCGGGATGCGGCGCGCCGGGATGGCCGGCGGCGACGAGCAGACCGTCACCGTGGCCGCCGTCCAGGGCAACGTGCCGCGGCTGGGATTGGATTTCGCCAGCCAGCGCCGCGCCGTACTCGACAACCACGTGCAACAGACCCTGCGACTGGCCGCCGATGTCAAAGCCGGCACGGCGCGACAGCCGACGTTCGTGATCTGGCCGGAGAACTCCTCCGACATCGACCCGTTGCTCAACTCCGATGCCGCCGCGGAGATCGAGACGGCGGCGCGGGCGATTGGGGTGCCGATCCTGGTGGGTGCGGTGCTGGCCCGGCCGGACTGGACGCCGGAGAACCCGGCCGCCTCCAACACCGTCATCGTCTGGGATCCCGACGGCGGCCCCGGTGAGCGCCACGACAAGGCGATCGTCCAACCGTTCGGTGAGTATCTGCCGTGGCGGGCGTTCTTCTCCCGCCTGTCCTCCTACGCCGACCGCGCCGGCTTCTTCGTCCCGGGCACCGGCTCGGGCGTGGTGCACCCGGCCGGCATCCCGGTGGGGGTGGCCACCTGCTGGGAGGTCATCTTCGACCGGGCGCTGCGGGAGTCGGTGCGCAACGGTGCTCAACTGCTGGCGGTGCCCACCAACAACGCCACCTTCGATGAAGCCATGAGCGAACAGCAGTTGGCTTTCGCCAGGCTCCGCGCGGTCGAACACGGCCGTTTCCTGGTAGTGGCGGGAACCACCGGGATCAGCGCCGCCGTCGCCCCCGATGGCCGTGAACTGGGACGAACGGCGTTCTTCACCCCCGACTACCTCGACGTTGAGCTGCCGTTGCGCAGCACCCTCACCCCGGCGACCGGCTGGGCGCAGCCGCTGCAGTGGTTGCTGGTGTCGGCTGCGCTTGCGGCACTGGGCGTGCGCGATCCTGCAGAATAGGACCGTGCGCCGGGCCAGGCGGCACGACGAAGGAGCCGCATGAGCACGCACGACAAGGCCTCCGACAAGGCCCTGCAAGGCCTCCGGCGAAGGCCTCGGCAAGGCTGCCGCCGGCAAGGCCGCCAAGAAGGCCGCCACGCAGGCCATCCCCAAGGCGAGCCAGCGGACCCTGGTGATCATCCCGACCTACAACGAGCTGGAGAACCTGCCGTTGATCGTGGGAAGGGTCAGCAAGGCACAGCCCGATGCGCACATCCTGGTGGTGGACGACGGCAGCCCGGATGGCACCGGGACGCTGGCCGATGAGTTGGCGGCCGCGGACCCGGCCCGCATCCACGTCATGCACCGCACCGCCAAGGACGGCCTCGGCGCGGCCTATCTGGCGGCGTTCGACTGGGGGCTGTCCCGCGGCTACGGCGTGCTGGTGGAGATGGACGCCGACGGCAGCCACGCCCCCGAACAGCTCTACCGGCTGCTCGACGCCATCGACAACGGCGCCGACGTGGCCATCGGCTCCCGCTACGTCGACGGCGGGACGGTGCGCAACTGGCCGTGGCGGCGAATGGTGCTGTCCAAGACCGCCAACACCTATGCCCGGCTGCTGCTCGGGGTGGGCATCAACGACATCACCGCCGGCTACCGTGCCTACCGCCGCGAGGTGCTGGAGAAGATCGACCTGTCGGCGGTGGATTCCAAGGGCTACTGCTTCCAGGTCGATCTGACCTGGCGCAGCATCAATGAGGGGTTCACGGTCGCGGAGGTGCCGATCACGTTCACCGAACGCGAACTCGGGGTGTCCAAGATGAGCGGATCCAACATCCGCGAGGCGATGGTCAAGACCGCGCAGTGGGGGATCGGCGGCCGGTGACCGGGCGCTGCGGGGCTAGCGGCGGCGCTAGGCTGCGGCGCCCGCCGCGGTCAGCCGCGGCGCTTGGTCTTGATCAGGTCGAGGCGCTCCTTGAGCAGTTCCTCGAGTTCCTCGACCGAACGGCGTTCCAGCAGCATGTCCCAGTGGGTGCGCGGCGGCTTGACCTTCTTGGGCTCGGGCAGGTCGCCCTCGATCAGCGTGCCCTCCAGGCCGTTGCGGCACAGCCAGGTACCGGGGATCTCGGCGTCATCGGCGAACGGGACCTCGAACTCCTCACCGTTCTCGGTGCGGTAGCGCGCGACCTGACGCGGCGCCAGGTCGTGGTTGCGGTCGGTCTCGTAGCTCACGGCTCCGAGCCGGCTGCCCCTCAGCACACGATCAGCCATCGTCGATTCTCCTTGTTTCTTCGTCAAAGCCGCACGACAAACCCCAGCGGCGGGGCGTCTCCGGCTCGACCTCCCATGGTACCGGGCTGCCGGCGTTGCCGGTCTACCCTCGATCCGTGACGCGCCGCTCCCGCCCGCAGCCGTGCCGCTGGTGCGGCCGTGAGGTCGCCGACGCCGGGCTGGGGCGGCGACGCCAGTACTGCCGGCAGTCCTGCCGCCAGCGGGCCTACGAGCAGCGTGCCCAGGTGAAGGGCACCTCGGTGCCCGCCGACGCGGTGGTGCTCACCGCCGAGGAGGCCGCCGAGCTCGTCCGACCGGGTCTACCAGGTGCGCTGCGCCGCCGAGGACGTCGCCACGGCGGTCGCGGAGGGCGCCGCGGCGACCGAGGTGCGAAGACCTGTGCGAAGCGCTGATGCAGTGCCGCGAAGGCGGCCGACGGCTGGCGCTGAGCCGCTCAGGCGCTGCACCGGCGCTCCAGCGCCGCTCAGCAGGTGTACTGGATTCCCGACCCCGGCAGCCGGCGGCGAAGCCCGGGTGCAGCCGAAGGTCTCGATGCCGTCGTCGCTGTAGCGCACCGCGGTCTGGCGGGCGTAGTTGACGCAGATCAGCGTGCTGACGTCGGTTCGGCACCGGTAGTCGCCGAAGGACAGCGACCGGTCGGCGGGCAGCGGCGGGCCCTGCCCGGCCGCGAATCGGCCCGGGTCGCCGTGCGCGGAGCCGACCCGCACGTCGCGCCGTCGAAGTCGACCCACCCGCCCTTCCACGCCCCGTAGGTGTCGGCGGGCTGCGGCGGCGGGTCGGTCAGGTCGACCAGGCAGGCCAGGTCCGCCGCGCCGCGTTTGACGTCGGTCATGCACCGGGTCCCCGACGGGGTGGTGAACGCCACGTCGTCGACCGAGTGCGGTGGTGGTCCCGGCGCGCAACGCCACTGCGAAGTCGGCGGCGTCGACCGGGGCGGCGGCCTCCACCCAGGAGATCGCGGCGGTGATCGGCGCCCCGCCCCGGGGCGCGCCGGCATCAGACGACGTCGCCGACGTGCTGCTCGATGTCGACGGCGCGGTGGACGGGGCGGCGGAGGACGCGGTACGCGACGGTGTGATCGGGGTGAGCGCGGTGGTGCCGCGGCGGGCCCTGCGTGCATCCGGCCACCAGCAGCGCGGCGGCGAACAGCACGCGCGATCCGCATCCGGTCAGGCTAGCCGCGCTACGGTCGGGGAATGCACCAACACACCGTCCGCGTCGGCACCTCCCACGGCGTGGTGGAGGGATTCACCCGCGACGGCGTCAACCGCTGGCGCTCCATCCCGTACGCCGCACCCCCGGTCGGCCCGCTGCGATTCCGCGCGCCGCAGCCGCCGCAGCCGTGGACGCGGGGTGCTGCCCTGCCACGCCTACGGCAACTGCGCGCCGCAGCAGCGCCGGTACACGATGACCGGAGTCGGCAAGTACCAGCCGATGAGCGAGGACTGTCTGACCCTCAACGTGGTCACGCCGCGATGGTCCGGTCCGGCGCCTGACGGCGAGGCGCTGCCGGTGATGTTCTTCATCCACGGCGGCGGATACATCCTGGGCAGCTCGGCCACCCCGATCTACGACGGCGCCGCATCTGGCCCGGCGCGGCTGCGTCTACGTGTCGGTGAACTACCGGCTCGGCGCGCTGGGATGCCTGGATCTGTCGTCGCTGTCCACCACGGACATCACCATCGAATGCAACCTGTTCCTGCGGGACTGGTCGCCGCGCTGCGCTGGGTGCGGGAGAACATCGCGGCGTTCGGCGGTGATCCGGAGAAGGTGACCATCTTCGGTGAGAGCGCCGGCGCGCACGCGGTGGCGACGCTGCTGGCGGTCCCCGACGTCGAAAGGCCTTTTCGCCCAGGCGATCTCGGAGAGTCCGGCGTCCGGGATGGTCGGCTCTCCTGAGGTCGCCGCAGAGTTCGCCGACCGGTTCGTCGGCGAGCTCGGTGCCGACCCGGCCAATGCCGCGCAGGCGGTGCTGCGGGCTCGCCCGGCCGATCTGGTGCGGGCCATGGACACGGTGATGATGACGAGCATGGACAGCATGGCCGGTGCCGCTCCGGTCGGTCCCACCCACAGCGACGAGTACCTGCCGCTGGATCCGTTCGAGGCGATGAGACAGGGTGTTGCGCAGAAGGTTCCGCTGATCGTCGGAACCAACGCCGATGAGGGCAAGCTGTTCACCCGGTTCCTCAAGCTGCTGCCCGACCACCGAGCACGCCATCGAGACGGATGCTGGCCCATACCTCGCCCGAGGTCCGGGAGCGCGTGCTGGCGGCTTACCCGCACTACCCGCACCCGAAGGCCTGCGTGCAGTTCGGCGGCGACATGATCTTCAACACCGCGGCCTGGCAGATCGCCGAGGCGCACGCCAAACTCGCCCCCACCTACGTCTACCGCTACGACTTCGCGCCGCGCACCCTGCACTGGGCCGGACTGGGCGCCACCCACGCCACCGAGTTGCTCGCGGTGTTCGGCATCTACCGGTCCCGCGTCGGTGCCGTGCTGACCGCCGGGGTGGACCAGCGGGTGGCCGTCAAGGTCAGCCACCAGGTTCAGAACCGCTGGAACGAGTTCGCCCGCACCGGGGTGCCCGGTGACGACTGGCCGGTCTACAACAAAGAGGAACGTCCGGTGCTGGTGTTCGACCGGCACACCCATGTCGAGTACGACCCGCATCCGCACCGCCGGCAGGCGTGGGCGGATTTCTCCCTCGCCGGCGCACCCGCACCCGATACGTTGGATCGGTGACCTCGACGACTCTGGAGCGCCCCGGCGATTTGACTTCCGAGTGGCTCACCGCCGCGCTCGGCGCCGGGGAGGTCGAGTCGTTCACCGTCGAACGCATCGGCACCGGGCAGATGAGCGAGTGCTACCGGGTCGGACTGACCTACGCGCCGGGGACGGCCCGGCGTCGGTGGTGCTCAAGGTGGCGGCCAGCGACCCGGTGAGCCGCCAGACCGGCCACGCCCTGGGTCTCTACGAACGCGAGGTCCGGTTCTACTCCGATGTCGCACCCACCCTCGCCGACCGGGCGGACGGACCGATCGCGCAGTGTTTCCACGCCTCCTATGAACCCGACACCGGTATCTTCACGCTGCTGCTCGATGATGCCGCCCCGGCGGAGGTCGGCGACGAGATCCGCGGCGCCACAATCGATGACGCCACCCTGGCGCTGACCCAGCTGGGCCGGCTGCACGCACCGCTGATCGGCAGTACGGCGCTGGCCGATGCGCAGTGGCTCAACCGGGAGACACCGGTGAAGCAGGACCTCATCACCGGACTGTTCGCCGGGTTCGTCGACCGCTACGGCGCCGACATCACCGCCGAGCAGCGACTCGTCTGTCAGCGACTGGTGGACAGCTTCGACGCCTATCTCGACCAGGAGGCCGCCTCGGACCGGGCGCAGGGACTGGTGCACGGCGACTACCGCCTCGACAACATGCTGTTCGGCCGGCCCGGGTCGCTGCGCCCGCTCACGGTGGTGGACTGGCAGACCGTCACCTGGGGGCCGGTGATGACCGATGTGGCGTACTTCCTGGGCTGTGCGCTGACGGTGGCCGACCGGCGCGCCCACTACGACCAACTGCTGGCCGCCTACCACGCCGGGCTGGGGCCGAACCCGCCGCTGAGCCTGGCGGAGGTCCGCGAGGGCGTGCGTCGGCAGAGTTTCTTCGGGGTGATGATGTCGATCGTGTCCTCGATGCTGGTGGTGCAGACGCCACGTGGCGATCAGATGTTCATGACCATGCTCGACCGGCACAGCAGCCACGTGCTGGATACCGATGCCCTCGACGTCCTGCCGCGCGCGGGATCGAGCGCATGACGACTCCGACGCCCCCCGAGGTCGATCCGGCCGACGAAGCCGCACACATCCCCGGCGACGAGCCGCTGTGGAACGAGAGTTGGTACTGGGATTTCGCCGACGAGGAGCAGGGGATCGGCGGGTGGATCCGGCTGGGCCTGATGCCCAACCAGCAGACCGCCTGGATCAACGCCCTGGTCTGCGGACCCGAGATCCCGACCGTGGCACTGCTGGATTTCCACGCGCCGGCACCCGCGGATCCCAACCACGTGCGCGGTGACGGCGTCGTGATGCGGCACACCGCGACGGTCCCGCTGGCGCAGTACCGGGTCGAGGTATCCGGGAACGCGCCGCGCGTACGACGATCCGGCCGGACTGCTGCACGACGAGCCCGGCCGGGCGGCTGACCTGGCGATGGATCTGGTCTGGACCACCACCGGCACGCCGTACGCATACCGGATCGCCACCCGCTACGAAATCCCCTGCACGGTAACGGGATCGGTCACCATCGACGGCCGGAGCTACACCATCAACGCCGCCGCGGGCCAGCGCGACCACTCGCACGGTGTGCGGGACTGGTGGAGCATGGACTGGGTGTGGAGCGCACTGCACCTCGACGACGGCACCCATCTGCACGGGGTGGATCTGCGCATCCCCGATATGCCGCCGGTCAGCGTCGGCTACATCCAGCCGCCGACAGGGCCGCTCATCGAGACCACATCGGTGACCACCGACGCGGCGTTATCGGAGGTCGGGCTGCCGCTGGCGACGACGCTGCACTTCGATCCCGGCGCGCTGGACATGAGCATCGAGGTGCTCGGCAACGCGCCGGTGCGACTGGTCTCACCGGACGGCCGGGTCAGCTTCTTCCCGCGGGCCTGGGCGAAGGTCACCACCGGCGACGGACGCCCGGGGTGGGCTGGCTGGAGTGGAACCGCAACCAGTCGTCGACGAAAAGCTAGCCCTTGACGACCTGCGTGCCGCCGGCCAACTCGTCGTGCTTGCCCTGCTTGGTGGGGCTGCCGTTGATCGTCACCGCGATCACGACGTAGGCGATGAAGGCCAACAGGCCACCGACGTAGGGCACGATCGTCAGCAGCGTGAACGCGTTGCGGATGGCGGACTGCTTGACGTCCGGCTTGGGCGCACCGCCGGGGCCGTGGACGCTCAGGCCGAGCAGCATCTTGCCGAGCGTGCGGCCCTGGGTCACCTCCATGGCGACGAAGTAACCGAACATCAGCACACCGGAGAACAAGCCGGTCACCATGATGTTGCTCGATGCGCCGAACAGCAGCGAAAGCAGGCCGGCCACGATGCCGACCAGGATGCCGTCGATCACGCGGGCGCCGAAGCGCACACCCAGACCGCCGGGATGACCGCCGGGTTGAGCACCCCATCCGGGCGGCGGCGGTGCGGGATAGCCACCCGGCGCGCCATAGGGGTTGGGCGGCGGCGGGTAACCCGTCGGCGGTGGTGGGGGATAACCGGCGGCTGGCGGCGGGGGATAGCCGCCGGGAGGCGGGGGCGGGTACCCGGGCTGCCCCTGGGCATTCGGGTCGTACGCACCGCCGTAATTGGGGTCAAAGCCACCGGTGGTCATTGCGCTCCCTTTTTATGTCGGTGAGGTCAATCTACCGCCGCGGGGGCAGCTATGCCCGGCTGAGTCGTTTGACCTCCCGCTTAGCCCGCTTCCCCTCGGTTTTCGCCTCAGCGAGGAGTTGTTTCCCTCGTCTGCGGGCCACCTTCGCCGCCGTCCCGGCGGTCTCAGCCCCGCGTTTGCGGGCGGCCTCGACCACCGGCGCTCCCCGTTGGGCCGCCGACTCGGCGAGATCGCGGCCCCGCTCGGCGCCGGCCTGCAGTCCGCGACCCACTTTGTCGGCCAGCCCGGCCGTTCCCGCCGCTCCGGCCGCCAGGGTGACCGCTTCGGATGCCCGGCGCGCAGCGCGCCGCCCCCGCCAGCCCAGTGAGGGCTTGCCGGCGGTATCGGCGGCGGCGATGATCAGCCCACCCAGCAGGCTCACATCCACCATGAAATCGCGGCGCTTGCGGGATTTGCGGACCGGATCTTTCTCGTCCCAGAACATGTGCGAGCCCAGGTTGGCCGGAATGACCGACACCGCCCGGTCGAGTCGCTCCTGTTCGCTTTCGGAGCGCACCGCGCTATCCCAGCCCGGATCCGTTCGGCGATGATCGACGCCCATCCGTGCTGAGTTACCGTCGACGGATGGTCGAAACCGCCAAGACTCCGGCACACCCGCAGACCGCCCGCCTCTTCGCCCTGGCTGAGACGGTCACCGGATTCATGCCGGCCGACGAGGGCCGGGCACTCTTCGACGCGGCGTCGCGGTATCTGCGCGGGGGCGTGGCCGTCGAGATCGGCACCTACTGCGGCAAATCCACCGTTCTGCTGGGCGCGGCGGCCGCGGAGTCCGGCAGCGTGCTCTACACCGTCGATCACCACCACGGCTCGGAGGAACACCAGCCGGGCTGGGAATTTCACGACACGACGATGGTGGACCCGGTCAGCGGACGGTTCGACACCCTGCCGATGTTCCGCCGGACGATGGATGCCGCCGGCCTCGATGAGACACGTCGTCGCGGTGGTGGGTTCATCGCCCGTTGTGGCGCGGGGATGGCGGACACCGCTGGAACTGTTGTTCATCGACGGCGGACACAGCGAGGCCGCTGCCAACGCAGACTTCGACGGCTGGGCCAGATGGGTACAGGTCCGGCGGCGCACTGGTGATCCACGACGTGTTCGAGGATCCGCGCGACGGAGGCCGACCGCCCTACCTGATCTATTGCCGCGCAATCGATTCCGGAGATTTCACCGAAGTCGCGCGCACCGGTTCACTGCGGGTGCTGGAACGCCGCAGCGGCGCCGGTGGGGATCAGCTGCGGACGCACTCGCAGTCGTAGTCGCCCTCCAGGCCGCGGGACAGTTCCGCGTCGCGGAAGATCCCGCCCGGCCGCGGTGGTCCGGGACAGCGCGTCGGCGGCGAGGATCACTGCCGCCCCCGTCCAGGTGGTGCGCTCCACCGGCCAGCGTTTGCCGTCGGCGTACACCAGTCCGGTCCAGTAGGAGCCGTCGGGATCGCGAAGGTGTTGCATGGCGGCGAACTGCTGCACCGCGCGGTGCCGGTCGCCGACGGCGTCGAGCGCCATCACCAGTTCGCAGGTCTCCGCGCCGGTCACCCACGGCCGGTCGTTGACGCACCGGATGCCCAGACCGTCGACCACGAACTCGTCCCAGCGGGCCGCGATGCGCTCGTGCGCCGCACCACCGCGCACCGCGCCGCCCAGGATCGGGTAGTACCAGTCCATCGAGTGCAGCGGTTTGTCGGTGAACGCGTCCGGGTGCTCGGCGATCGCGTGGCCCAGCCGGCCCACCGCCACCTCCCATTCCGGCTGCGGTTCGCCGAGGCGATCGGCCAGCGCCAGCGCGCACCGGATGCTGTGATAGATGCTGGCAATTGCCGGTCAGCAGCGCCTCGGTCAGCACACCGCCTGCGCCCTGCGCCCAGTAGATCTCCCCGGTGCCGGCCTGCAGGTTGAGCACGAAGTCGATCGCCGGCGCGCACCGTGGGCCACATCTGCTCGGCGAAGTCGTCGGTCGCCGGTGACCAGCACGTGATGCCACACCCCGGTGGCGATGTAGGCGCAGAAGTTGCTGTCGCTGTTGGCGTCCTCGACGTGCCACCGGCGGTACTGGATCGCCCAGGAGCCGTCGGCGCGCTGCTGCTGCCGGCACCAGTCGAAGGCGGCCCGCGATCGCTCGAGCAGACCGGCCGCGGTCAGCGCCATCGCGCACTCGACGTGATCCCACGGGTCGGTGTGGCCGCCGTCGGACCACGGGATCTCGCCCGGATCGAAGCTGAACTGCGGCAATGGACTCCGCGGTCTGCCGGCACTGCTGCGGGGTGAGGATCCCGACGACGCCTGGTGCGCCGTCGATGTCAGCGCGCCGCATCGGCACCTTCTCGGAGTCCGGCGCCTTCTCGAAGTACAGAGCCACGCTCTTGCCGATCAGCGGGTTCAGCGCGGCCTCGGCGGCCCGGGTCAGCCCGGGCCGGCTCATCATGTCCCACACCAGCAGCCGGTGATAGGCCTTCACTGCCGGGTGCTCGGACTTCTCCATCGCCGACAGCGCATTTCAGCCACCAGTACGGCGCGTGCAGGGCATGGGCGTGGTGCAGACCGGTGAACCGCAGGCCGCCGCTGACGAGCTTCGACGCGGAGTTCGTCGGCGCGGTAGATCCGGATGTGGCCGCCCTCGTTGGCGTGGTACTCGTCCGACAGCAGCCAGCAGATCCGCTCGGGCAGCCAGCGGGGCACCGTGACGGCCAGCGCGCCACCGGGTTTGAGCACCCGGACCAGTTCGGCGATGGCGGCGTCGTCGTCGGGGATGTGCTCGAGGATCTCCGAGGCGATCACGCAGTCGAAGGTGCCGTCGGCGTAGGGCAGGGCCAGTGCGTCGCCCACCACCACCTCGGCCTTGGCCGACGCGGGCGCCTCGCCCGGCCTGTCCCATCGCCTGCAGCATGGCGTCGACGTCGTTGAGTTCCTCGGCGTTCTGGTCGAAGGCGATGACGTCGGCGCCACGCCGGTAGGCCTCGAAGCAGTGCCTGCCCGCACCGCAGCCGACGTCGATCACCGTGGTGCCCGGCCCGATGCCGCAGCCGGTCGTAGTCGACGGTCAGCACGGCTCGTCCACCACCTGGCCGACGCCGCGATCGACACCGCCCGCGCGATGGCCGCTCGTAGACCCGCACGGTCTGCGCGGCCACCGATTCCCAGCTGAACACGTCCAGTGCCCGCCGCCGTCCCGCGGCGCCCAGCCGGTGCCGTCGCTCGGGGGAGTCCAGCAGCCGACCCAGCGCCCGGGTCAGCTCGTCGACGTCTGCCGGGGTCACCAGGTCGGCGCACTCGCCGTCGGCGACCCAGGACCTCGGGCAGCGCGCCCGCCCGGCTGGCGACGATCGGTGTGCCGCTGGCCATCGCCTCGACGGCGGGCAGCGAGAACCCCTCGTACAGCGAGGGGATGCAGGCGATCTCGGCGGAGGCGAGCAGTGCGGCCGAGCTCGTCGTCGGACAGTCCGCTGGAGACGTGCACGATATCGGAGATGCCCAGCTCGGCGATCAGCTTCTCGGTCGGGCCGTTGGGCTCGAGCCTGGCCACCAGCTGCACGTCGAGATCGTGTCCGCCGCGCAGCCGGGCGACCGCCTGCAGCAGGTTGCCGATGCCCTTGAGCGGCCGGTCGGCCTGACGAGATCGGCGATGATCCGGCCCGGGCACCCGGGCGGCGTCGGCGGGGCGAACAGGTCGGTGTCCACGCCGAGCGGCACGACGTGCAGCTGCTCGGGGCGCACCCCGAAGTCCTCGGCGATATCGGCGGCCGACGACGACGACACGGTCAGCAGGTCCGGGATGCGCCGGGCCACCCGCTTCTGCATCTCGGCGAAGCCGTACCAGCGGCGCACCAGCGGCTCGGCGCCACCACTCGCGCCGCCGCCAGATCGAGGTCGCGGTCGCGGGTGATCGGATGGTGCACGGTGGCCACCACCGGCAGGTCGCTGCGGCGATGTCCAGCAGGCCGGTGCCCAGGCACTGGTTGTCGTGCACCACGTCGAACTCGTCGCGCCGTGCGAGCCAGCAGCCGCGCCACCCGCAGGCTGAAGGTTCGCGGCTCGGGGAAACCCGGCCGTCCACATGGTGGCCAGTTCCAGGGCGTCGATGCGAGTCGCGGATCTCGCCGCGGGTGCGGGACCCGGAACGGATCGGGCTCGCGGTAGAGGTCCAGGCTGGGCACCTCGGTCAGCCGGACCCGCGGGTCGAGGACCTCGGGATAGGGCTGGCCGGAGAACACCTCGACGTCGTGGCCGAGTTCCACCAGGCCCGCGCTGAGATGGCGGACGTAGACACCCTGGCCACCGCAGTGCGTCTTGCTGCGGTACGACAGCAGCGCAATCCGCATGGTCAACCGTTCGCGGACAGATAGCTGGACATGTGTCCAAGAGTAGCCAACTCCCCGGAACGGGTGGCGCGCGGACCTACCACCCGGTGCGCAGCACCCGATCCAGCATGTCGACGAAGAAATCGGCGGACTCCCTGGTCAGACACATCGGCGGCTTCATCTTCAGCACGTTCTGCCGGTCGCCGGTGGGTTGCACGATCACCCCGAGTTCGCGCATCCGCTCGCAGATCCCGGCCGTCTCGGCGACCGCCGGCTCCAGCGTCTCGCGGTCGCGGACCAGTTCGACACCCATGTAGAGCCCGCTGCCGTGGACGATGCCGATCAGCGGGTGACGCTGCGCCAAGTCGATGATGCGGGCCTGCAGGTGGTCGCCGACGCTGAGCGCGTTGCGCTGCAGGCCGTCGCGTTCGATGACGTCCAGGACGGTCAGCCCGACGACGCAGGACACCGGGCTGCCGCCGGCGGAGGAGAAGAAGTAGCCGCAGTTGCGGTAGGCGTCGGCGATCGCCTTGGTGGTGATCACCGCCCCCAGCGGCTGGCCGTTGCCCATCGCCTTGGCGATGCAGACGATGTCAGGAACCACGTCCTGCTGCTCGAACGCCCAGAACCACCGGCCGGTGCGGCCGTAGCCCACCTGGACCTCGTCGGCGATCGCCAGCCCGCCGGCGCCGCGGACCGCCGCGTACACCGCCCGCAGGTAGCCGTCGGGCAGCGCCATACCGCCGGCATTGCCGTAGAACGGTTCGCAGATGAACGCCGCCGGCGGATTGCCCTGGGCGGCAAGGCTTTCGATGATCGCCACCGCTTCGGGGGCGTACTTGGCCGCGTCGGCGCCGCGGTGCTCGCCGCGGTAGGCGTTGGGCGAGGGCACGGTGTGCACCCAGGGCGGTCGGGTGGACAGCGCGTTGGGGTTGTCGGCGATCGAGGTGGAGATCGCATCGGTGGCGTACGTCCAGCCGTGGTAGGCCTCGGCGACGGCGACGATGTCGTGGCGGCCGGTGGTGGCCATCGCCAGTCGCAGGGCCAGGTCGTCGGCTTCGGAGCCGGAGTTCACCAGGAAGACGGTGTCCAGTGGGTCGGGCAGGGTGGCCGCCAGCCGCTCCGACAGCGCCACCACACTGGCGTAGTTGAACCGCGAATTGGTGTTCAGCCGCCGCCACTGCCGCGCCACCGCGTCGGCGAGCTCCGGATGACCGTGGCCGAGGACGGCGACGTTGTTCACCATGTCGAGGTAACTGCGGCCGTCGGTGGCCAGCAGGTGTTCGCGCCAGCCGCGCTCGATGCGCGGCGGGTCGGCGTAGTAGTGCTCCTGCACCCCGGCGAAAGCGCGGGAGCGCCGCTGGCGCAGGGCCGAGCTGTCCTCCGATGCCATGCCGTCGCCGGATACCGTGGCGACCGGCAACCCGAGCAGGGCGGCCGGATCGCTGACCTGGCTCAGCCAGCCTGCCGCGTACTCGGGCCGGACGAACCGCGGCACCTCGGAGTGGCCGCCGTGGCGGCGGACCGTGATCCAGACCTCGCCGTCGACGGTGGCCAGGGCGGCGCCCGCGGCGATGCTGTCTCCGGTGCCCTCGCGCGCGGTATCGGCCACCGTGAGTTCCCCGTACACGCTCAGCGTGCCGGCCGTCCCGGTCAGGGTCAGCCCCCCGGGTTCGGCCTCGAGAAGTCCGGGCCACGGCGCGCTGAGGATCAGCGGCGCCGTCGTCCACATCTGCACGCCGGTCGGCACGGTCGCGGGGGAGGTCTGGTTCAACACCGCCGACCGGGTCAGGCGCGGCTGACCGAACACCGTGACCACCGCGCCCGCCCCGGCTGCGAGGGCGGCCCGCGCCAGTCGTTCCTCGCAGTCCGGCTCGCACCATGCGCCGGCGTCCATCGCGTCGGACTCAGTCGACAGGTCCAGGTGGACCAGATCATTCCGGCCCGCGATCAGCGGCACCTCGCCGGTGATCTGTTCGGGTGAATCCGTGAGGCCGAGGGCGTCGCGGATCTGGGCGGTCATCACCTCGGCCGGCAGCGCCGTGGCGCGCTCGAAGATGCGCCACTCGTGTTCGAGCGCGGCGCTGGCATAGGAGTTGTCGGTGTCGATGGTGCTCTGGTGCACCCCGCTGACCACCAGGACCGCGGACCGCAGCACCACCAGCGGCCACAGCGCCTCCACCTCGGCGGGACTCAGCGGGCGCACGGCGTGGTACGCGGCGATCGCCGGCATCGCGGCGGCCGGTTCGCCGCCCTCGTGGCGCAGCACCGCGGACACCGTGACGGCCAGTTCGGCCACCGTCCAGGACCGCATCAGGTCACCGAAGTCGATCAGCCCGTCCGGCAGGCCGCCGGTGCCGCACACCACGTTGTCGTCGGTGATGTCGCCGTGGATCACCTGCACCGGCAGATCGGCGGCGACATCGGAGACCGTCCGCCAGGCGGCCGCCGCCGCGGCCTGGACCGCATCGCGGCGGTGCGGGTCGGCGACGTGGTCGGCGAGCACCTCCACGGTGCGCTGCGAGTGGCGCAGATCCCACTGCAGCACCCGCTCGACTCCGGGGTGGGAGAAGCCCGCCAGCGCCCGGCAGGTCCGGCCCGCGAGCTCACCGAGAGCGGCCACCCGCTGCGGGCGCAGATATCCGTCACCGCTGAGCGACCCGCCGCCAAGGTAGGTCAGGATGCGCGCGAAAAGTCGCTGCTGCCCGCCGATCTCGGCGATCGGGCGGGTTCCGGGCAATTCGATGTTGCGTGCGGTCCGCAGGCCTTCACTGGCGGCGACGAACGCGGCAGCGGCGTCCTGGGCCTCAATCTCGGTCAGGCTGAACGCCGGGTTGGCGATCTTGAGCACTCCGACCGGTTGCCCCGAGTGATCGTGCAGCAGGAAGTTGGCGTCCTGCTGGCTGCCGAGTTCGGTGACGGCGGCCTGCACGCCGAAATGCTCCGCAGCGATGGTGCGAGCCTGTTCGGCGTCGACGGCCGGGATCGGCAACTCGGACGTCGCGAAGAAGTCGAACAGGGTCACGACCGGTAAAGATACCGTGGAGGGATGCGGGCACTGCTGATCGTCGACGTCCAGAACGACTTCTGCGAAGGAGGATCACTGGCCGTCGCCGGCGGCCAGTCGGTGGTCGGCAAGATCAATGCCCTGCTGGCGACACGGCACGGCTACGACCACATCGTGGCCACCCAGGACTGCCACATCGACCCGGGCTCCCACTTCTCCGACACCCCGGACTTCATCGACTCCTGGCCGCCGCACTGCGTGGCCGGCAGCCAGGGTGCGGAGTTCCATCCCGACCTGCACACCGGGCAGATCGAGGAGGTGTTTCGCAAGGGTGCCTACGCGGCGGCCTACAGCGGATTCGAGGGCACTGCCGATCGCGTGGGCCTGGCGCAGTGGCTGCAGGCACGCGGTGTCGACGAGGTTGACGTGGTGGGCATCGCCACCGACTACTGCGTGAAGGCCACCGCGCTAGATGCGGCGGCGGCCGGCTTCACCACCCGGGTGCTCGTCGATCTCACGGCCGGGGTCGCACCCGAGACGACTGCGGCCGCACTCGACGAGATGCGGATAACCGGTGTGGACCTGCGGCCTGCACCGGCCTACTGAACCCACTGACCGCTGTTGATCGCGGAGATCGTCACCAGGGCATTCTCGAAATTGTCCGGTGACAGTGCGATCTCGCCGCGGAAGGGGTGGTTGACCTCCAGTAGAAGGAAGATCACCAGACCCAGCATGGCGGCCATCAGGCCCACCGCCACCGCGTGCATGGCCCGGCTCCCAACGTAGGCCATCGCCAGGTAGAGGATCGTGATGAACGCACCGGCATACAGCAAGAACCAGTAGATGCCCGGTAGGGACTCCGCGCTGTTCTCGATTCGCTGATCGCGTAGCTTCGTCACCTCGTCGAGTTGACTGACTGAGTTCGTGTACTGGTCGCTCCAGCTTCCATCCGGGTTCATCGGTCCGTACACCTTGTACAGGTGATCAAGTGCCTGGCTTGTCTTGCCGCTGCCCTTGCCTTCTGCAAGCGCCGGCCAGTCGTCATTGATGACCGACGTGAGATATCCGGTTATGGCTTCCCGGGCCTGGCTCTGTACCGGCTGTGGGAACGCCCCGGAATCCCGGTACATCAGCACCAGGTTGGTGGCCTCGTTAGAGGAGTGCGCTGACGCTTCCTCGAACGTGGTAAACACCCCGAAGACGAGCAGGCCGGCGACGATGGCGTACATCGTGCCGACTGCCGCAAAGCCATCACTGAAAACCTGGTTGTGTTCTTCGCCGTGGCGACGTTTCACCACCGGGTGAAGGATAAAGACCAGCGCGAAGGCCAGGGCGACAGCTCCGCCGACGACCATGACACCTACCAGCCAGAGCGGGAGATCAAGGATGAGCTTAATCGCCGACACCATCCTTTCTTGACGCGCAGTTCTTTCTAGTGCGCACCGCGCAGTTCTTTCTAGTGCGCACCGCGCAGTGTCTCCCAGTCGTGCTCGGATTCCAGTTGTGCGATCAGCCGGCGGGTGCGGTCCTTGAGTAGCAGCGTCATACCGACACCGATGATCACCGCGATCACCAGCGCGACCCAGGAGAACCGGGACAGCCACTTCTCGGCTGCGATGCCCAGGAAGTACACCACCGCGGTGGTGCCGCCGGCCCAGCAGATCGCCCCGGAGGCGTTGGCGGCCAGAAAGTACGGGTAGCGCATGCGCAGCGCACCGGCCAGCGGCCCGGCCAGGATGCGTAGCAGCGCGATGAACCGGCCGAAGAACACCGCCCACACGCCCCAGCGGGCGAACAGCTGCTTGGCCAGGGCCACGTGCCCGGTTCCGAAATGCTTCGGGAACCGCCGGCCCAGCCGTTCGAACAGCGACATGCCGAATCGCCGGCCGATCATGTAGCCGATGGTGTCGCCGATGATCGCGCCGGTGATCGCCGCCACGCCCACCCACACCGGGTTGATGTCGAGGCTGTCGCGGGTGGACAGCAGCGCGGCGCTGACCAGAGCGATCTCGCCGGGCAGCGGGATGCCGAGACTTTCCAATCCGATGATGAGCCCGACCGTCAGATACACGGCCATTGCCGGTATCGACGCGAGGAACGCTTCGACCGACACGGATGCGGAGTCTAGGTGATGTCGATGCGCTTGCGGCGGTACAGCGTTCCCGCCACCAACAGGATCAGGCTGATCCCCAGAATCGCTGTGGCCAGAACATTGATCTGCGGCGGCACCGCGGCCTTGGTGGCCGCGTTGACGTAGAGGGGATAGGTGACGGTGGAACCGCTGACGAAGTAGGTGATGATGAAATCGTCCAGCGAGAGCGCAAAGGACAGCATGGCCGCCGCGACGATGCCCGGCACGATCAGCGGCAGGGTGATCTTGAAGAAGGTGCGGGCCGGGCCGGAGCCCAGATCCAGCGAGGCATCCTCGAGAGTCCAGTCGAATCCGCGGATGCGGGCGCGCACCGTCATCGCGATGAAGCTGATCTGGAACGCCACGTGCGCGATGACGACCGTCACATAGCCGGTGGCCCAGCCGAGGCCGAGGAACAGCGTCAGCAGCGAGGCGCCCATCACCACTTCCGGTGAGGTGAGCGGCAGGATCATGAAGGTGTCCACCGCGGTGCGGCCCCGGAACCGTTGCCGGACAAGGGCGACCGCCACCAGGGTGCCGAACACCAGCGCTATCGCCGTGGACACCGCCGCCACGTTCAGGCTCAGCTTGAGAGCCTCGGTGAGAGCCGGATATTTGAACGGGTGCGCCCAGTTCTCCAGCGTGAAGCCCTGCCAGGTGTAGTTGAACTTGCCGGCCGGCTTGTTGAACGAGAAGGCGATGATCACCAGGATCGGCAGGAACAGGAACAGCAGTGTCAGGCCGGCGCCGATGCGCAGGGCGACGTCGCCGAGCTTGAAGGTGCCGCGGAAGTTACGTCCCGGCTTGATGAGGGTGGTGGTCGCCGCGACTGTCACACGCGGCCCCGCACGCGGGGCCATCACACCAGTTCCTCGGTGCCCAGTGCCCGGGTGTAGAGCAGCACGCCCACCAGGATGATCGCCATCAGCACGAAGCTCATCGCCGCGGCCACCGGGTAGTCCTTGATCACCAGGAACTGCTTCTGGATGACGTTGCCGATCATCGTCGTCTTGGTGCTGCCCAGATAGTCGGCGTTGATGAAGTCGCCCACCGACGGGATGAAGACCAGCAGGCTGCCCGCCAGCACACCGGGCATGGCCAACGGCAGGATCACCTTCCCGAACATCCGCCGGTTGGTGCCGTAGAGGTCGCGGGAGGCTTCCAGCAGCCGGGGATCGATCTTCTCCAGGCTGACGTACAACGGCAGGATCATGAAGATGATCCAGTTGTAGGTCAGCCCGCCGATCACTGCGTAACTCGTCGACAACAGCCGGCCGTCACTGGGCAGCAGTCCCACCGATCCCAGTGCGCTGACCACCCAGCCGTTGTCGGCCAGGATCGTCTTCCACGCGATGGTGCGGATCAGGAACGTCACGAAGAACGGCAGGATCACCAGGCCCAGCAACAGGTTCTTGTACCGGCCGGCCTTGAACGCGATGACGTAGGCCAGCGGGAACGCCAGCAGCAGGCACAGCACCGTGGCGCTGAACGCATAACCGAACGAGCGCAGGATCTGATCCTTGTACTCGGTCAACGCGCGGCCGTAGTTGCTGAACTCCCAGGCGAAGGTCAACGTCGGCAGGTAGATCGAGCCGCCCATCGTCGACAGCGAGGTGCGCAGCAGCGAGACGAACGGCACGACGTAGAACACGCCGAGGTAGGCCAGCGCAGGCAGGATCATCAGATAGGGCGCGATCCTGCTGCGCTGCCGGTTGCTGCTGGCTACTCCAGCCATTAGAGGACGGCCATCGGCTCAGCCGCCGGTGACGGCTGCGTAGGCCTTGTTGAATTCCTGGGTCTGCTCATCGGTCAGCGGTGCCCATGACTTCAGCTTGGCCAGAGTCTCCGGCGTCGGGTTGATCAACGGGTTGCCGGCCGAGATCCGGCGAAATCTTGTTGAGTTCGTCGGTCATGTCACTCAACACCGGCACGTAGCGGGTGGCGTCGATGAGCTTGGCGTAGTTGGCCCGGTCGTAGATGTAGTTGATCCACTCCTCGGCGGCCTTCTGGTTCTGCGTGGTGTACGGGATCACCATGGTGTCCACGAAGGTGCTGCTGCCGGACTCCGGCACCACGAACTTCAGATCGGGGTTGTCCGCCTGCAACTGGACGACGTCACCCGAATAGGCCTGCGCCACAATCACGTTCCCGGAGGCGAGGTCATCGGCGTAGTCGTTGCCGGTGAAGCGGCGGATCTGGCCCTTGTCCTTCTGCTCCCTGATCGCGTCGACCGCCTTCTGTACGCCCTCCAGCGACGGTTCCTCCGGCGACTGACCCTGCGACAGCATGAACATGCCCAGGCCGTCCTGGGTGTCGGCCAGCAGGCTGACGCGGCCCTTGAACGCCGGATCCCACATGTCCTCGACGGTGGTCAGGTCGCGGTTGGTGGCGGCGCGGTTGTAGGCGATGCCGACCATGCCGGACATGTACGGCGCGGTGTGGGTGCGGCCCGGGTCGGCCTTGGCATCCATCAGATCGGTGCGCAGGTTGCCGCGGTTGGTCCAGCGCGCCTCGCTGATCGGGTTCAGCCAGCCCAGTGACACGAGCCGGGCGGCCATGAACTGCGAGGGCACCACCAGATCGGCGCCGATGTCCTGCTTGCGGCTCAGCGGCTCCTTGTTCTTGGCGAACCACTGCTCGTTGTCGTTGAAGTCCTCTTTGTAATCCACCGTCAGGCCGCTGGCGGTCTGGAAGGCGGCGACGAAGCCCTCGGCCATGTAGAGCGGCCAGTTGGACACGCGCAGCTTGCCGCTGGCCGGGCTGCCGTCATCGGCCGGAGCGGCCGGGGCTCCCGAACCACTGGACGACGACTTCTCACCGGAACTACACGCGGCCAGGAACGACGGGCCGAGGATGAGGGCGGCCGCCGCGGCGGCGCCTCCACCGATGAACCGCCGCCGGGACGCCAGTTGCGCGATGACGCGGGGATCGATCTCTGCCATGGGGGTGCCTTTCGTCTGCAAGGGTCTTCTTCTATAGAGGGTCTGGAGATTCGTCGAGCATGTCCTCGAGGTCTTGGGCGGTGGGGATGTCGGCGGCCGGGAGCACCAGCGAGGCGTCCGGGGACCAGCACACGAAGACCTGGTCGCCGGGGCGCAGCAACGGCAGGTCCTGTTCCGCGCCGATGTGGGCGACGATGGGGGACCCGTCCGCACCGGCCAGCGACAGCCGGACCACCGGGCCCTGGAACACCAGGTCGGTCACCGTGGCCGTCGACGGCGGCCACCGCGCCGGTGTCCAGGCCGGCGGGCCGCTCAAGTGAGACACGCACCCGTTCCGGCCGCACCATCAGGGTGGCCTGGCCGCCCGGTTCGATCGTGGTGTCGCCGGGGCGGGCCCGCAGCGTGGTGCCGAGCATGTCGACCTCGACGTAGTCGCGGTTGGCCCGACCGGTCTGCCGGCCGTGCCACAGGTTCGCCTGACCGATGAAGCCGGCGACGAAGACGCTGGACGGGCGGTCGTAGATCTCGGTGGGCGTACCGATCTGCTCGACGTTGCCGGCGTTCATGACCGCGATGCGGTCACTCATCGTCAGCGCCTCTTCCTGATCGTGCGTCACGTAGACGAAGGTGATGCCGACCTCGCGCTGAATTCGCTTGAGCTCGAACTGCATCACGTGGCGCAGTTTGAGATCCAGTGCACCCAGCGGCTCGTCGAGCAGCAGCGCGCTGGGGTAGTTCACCAGCGCACGGGCCAGCGCGACCCGCTGCTGCTGGCCGCCGGACAGCTGGGCGGGCTTACGCAGTGCGAAGTCGGTGAGCCGCACGACGTCGAGCATCTCGTCGACGCTCTTCTTGACGGCTGCCTTGTCCTTGCGCTGGCTGCGCGGACCGTAGGCGACGTTGTCCCACACGGTCATGTGCGGGAACAGCGCGTAGTGCTGGAAGACGGTGTTGACGTTGCGCTTGTGCGGCGGCACCCGGGAAACATCGACGCCCTCGAGCCGGATGGCACCGGAGGTGGGGGTTTCGAACCCGGCGATCATGCGCAGCGTGGTGGTCTTGCCGCAGCCCGACGGACCGAGCATGGAGAAGAATTCCCCGGCGCCGATGGTGAAGTCGGCGTCGATCACTGCGACGTAATCGTCGAAGCGTTTCGTCACATGGTCGATCTCGACGACCGCACGGGTGTCCGCGCGTGCGGGATTGGCGGTCTCCTGGGCGGCCGCTGCGCCGGTCTCGGTCAGAACCCCTCCTAAGCCTGGTCGGGTAAACCTAGGCCGACGTCCGCATCATCGCAACACATTCGGTGTCGCCCGGCAGCCGCGTGTCGGCTCAGGTGTGGGCTCCGCCGTCGATGCGGACCTCGGTGCCGGTGATGAAGAACGCCTCGGGGCTGCCGAGCATCGCCACCACCGCCGCCACGGCGTCCGGATCGGCGAAGATCTTGCGCTCAGGCAACCGCAGCAGCGGCGCGACCCGGTCGAAGAGCTTGTAGTTGGCGTCCTCGGGCAGGCCGGGGCCCACGCTCTGGCGGGATTCGCCGGTCCCGTCGGTCATGCCCGAGGAGATCGAGCCGGGCTGCACGGAGTTGAACCGGATGCCCTCCCTGCCGAACTCGGCGGCCAGCGCGTGCGTCATCGCCAGCACGCCACCCTTGGACGCGGCGTAGGCCGACATGTACGGGTGGGCGAAGGTGGCCGAGGTGGAGGCGAAGTTCACCACGGCCGGGGAGTTGCCCGCCCGCAACGCCGGCAGCGCCTCGCGGATCACCAGGAAGGTGCCCACCAGGTTCACCCGGAGCACCTGTTCGAAATCGGCCAGCGTGGTGTCCGCCAGGTGTGCCGAGCGCAGGATGCCCGCGACGTTGACCAGGGTGTCCAGGCCGCCCAGGGTGTCGCACGCCCGTCGCACTCCGGCGATGACCGAGTCTTCGGAGCCGACGTCGATGACCACAGTGCTCAATCGGTCGGCACCCGCACCGGCCTTGCTGGCCGTGTCGGCCAGGCCTTCGTCGCTGATATCGGCCGCCACCACGCGGCCGCCTTCGTTCAGGATGCGCAGGGCGCAGGCCTGGCCGATTCCTGAGCCGGCGCCGGTGATGAGGACACGGCGATCGCTGTACCGCTGGGACGTCATGCGGGGTTCTCCTGTGTTCGGGGGCGGGGCCTGTTGAGGCAATGATGACGAGTGTGACCGATGCCGGGTGCGACTGATGGCCTGTTACGCGGCTGGCCCGTTTGCGCCCGCTGCGCTGATTCATCGCATAGATTGCGCGAAGCGGTCGGGGGACCACACGTCGAGCAGGGAGAGCGCCCAACCCCATGGCGAATCGAGCGGCGGATCGCTGGACTCCGGGCATCGCCTTGAGCAAGGGCGTGTCGGGGCCGATGGAGGCCATCGGAGGGCTGTTCGCGATGTCGGCCGATGCCGTGCGCTACGTCTTCCAGCGGCCGTTTCAGTGGCGCGAGTTCCTGGAGCAGTTCTGGTTCGTCGCCCGGGTGTCGCTGGCCCCGACGCTGCTGGTGGCCATCCCGTTCACAGTGCTGGTGAGCTTCACCCTCAATATCCTGCTGCGCGAGCTCGGCGCGGCCGATCTGTCCGGGGCGGGCGCGGCCTTCGGCGCGGTCACCCAGGTCGGCCCGCTGGTGACGGTGCTCATCGTGGCCGGTGCGGGTGCGACGGCGATGTGCGCGGACCTCGGCTCACGCACCATTCGCGACGAGATCGCCGCGATGGAGGTGCTCGGCATCAACCCGGTGCAGCGGCTGGTCACTCCGCGGATGCTGGCCTCGGGTCTGGTCGCGCTGCTGCTCAACTCGCTGGTGGTCATCATCGGCATCCTGGGCGGCTACATGTTCTCGGTGTTCGTCCAGGACGTGAACCCCGGCGCGTTCGCCGCCGGTATCACCCTGCTCACCGGCACCCCGGAAGTGATCATCTCCTGCGTGAAAGCCGCCCTGTTCGGTCTGATCGCCGGACTGGTGGCGTGCTACCGCGGCCTGATGATCTCCGGCGGCGGCGCCAAAGCGGTGGGCAACGCGGTCAACGAGACAGTCGTCTACGCCTTTATGGCATTGTTCGTTGTCAACGTGGTAGTCACCGCCATCGGCATCCGGCTGACGACAGGATGATGCCGTGGGAACGATGACGATCTTGCGGACCAACTACCCGCGGCTGTTCCGCGAGTTGCGCCGACCGATGGGCTTCTTCGGCAACATCGGCGACCAGACCCTCTTCTACGCCAAGGCCATCGCCGGCGTGCCGCACGCGCTGGTGCGCTACCGCAAAGAGGTCATCCGGCTGATCGCCGAGATCAGCATGGGCGCAGGGACACTGGCCATGATCGGCGGCACCGTCGCCATCGTCGGCTTTCTTACCCTGGCAGCCGGCGGCACACTGGCGGTGCAGGGGTATTCGTCGCTGGGCAATATCGGCATCGAAGCACTCACCGGGTTTTTGGCCGCCTTCATCAATGTCCGCATCTCCGCGCCGGTAGTGGCCGGGATCGGTCTGGCCGCGACGTTCGGCGCGGGTGTGACCGCTCAGTTGGGCGCGATGCGGATCAACGAGGAGATCGACGCCCTGGAGTCGATGGGCATCCGGCCGGTGGAATATCTGGTGTCCACCCGGCTGGCGGCCGGCATGATCGCCATCACGCCGCTGTACTCGATCGCGGTCATCCTGTCGTTTTTGGCCAGCGAGTTCGTCACGACGGTGCTGTTCGGTCAGTCCGGCGGTCTGTACAACCATTACTTCACCACCTTCCTCAACCCGCTGGACCTGCTGTGGTCGTTCCTGCAGGCGGTGTTGATGGCGATAACCATTCTGTTGATTCACACCTATTACGGGTACTTCGCCAGCGGCGGCCCCTCGGGTGTGGGCGTTGCGGTGGGCAACGCGGTGCGGACCTCCCTTATCGTGGTCGTGTCGGTGACATTGCTTGTGTCCCTGGCGATCTACGGTTCCAACGGCAACTTCAACCTGGCCGGGTAGGGGAGTGGCAGTGAACCGTGGTTTCTCGCGCCCGCTGGCCGGGCTGCTGACAGTCGTCGCGCTGGCCGCCATCGTCGCGGTCGCCGTCGCGCTGTTCCAGGACAGCTTCAAAAGCAGCGTGCCGGTGACGGTGCTCGCCGACCGCGCGGGTCTGGTGATGAACCCCGATGCCAAGGTCAAACTCAACGGCGCCCAGGTCGGCAAGGTGGAATCCATCGAGGCCCTGCCCGATGGCGGCGCTGCCCTGCACCTGGCCATCGACCCCGCCTCGGTGGACGTGATTCCGGCCAACGTCAGTGCCGAGATCACCTCCTCGACGGTGTTCGGCTCGAAGTTCGTCGAACTCGTCTCCCCGGCTGCGCCGTCGCCCGCGTCCTTGAAGGCCGGCACGGTGATCACCGGCGGCGACAACGTGACCGTCGAACTCAACACCGTCTTCGAGCAGTTGGTGTCGGTGCTCTCCAAGGTCGAACCCGCCAAGCTGAACCAGACCCTGGGTGCGTTCGCGAAGTCGCTCAACGGCCGCGGCGACAAGTTCGGCCAGTCCCTCGTCGACCTCGACAGCGCGCTGATCAAACTCAACCCGGCGCTGGAAAACCTCAACTCGGTCCTGGCGATCTCCCCGACGGTGTTCGACGCCTTCGCCGACGCATCCCCGGATCTGCTGGCCACGATCGACAACGTCGCGCGCATCAGCCCCACCTTCGTCGATGAGCAGGCCAGCCTCGATGCGCTGCTGATCAGCGCGATCGGCCTCGCCGACATCGGCACCGAGGTGATCAGTGAGAACCGGGCGAACCTCACCGACGCCGTGCACCTGCTGGCGCCGACCACAGACCTGACCAACAAGTACAACCCGGCGCTGACCTGCGGTCTGGGTGGTCTGCTGCCGCTGGCCATGGGCCCCGGCTTGTCGGTTCCCGGCGCCGTCCTGCTGCAGGGCTTCTTCCTCGGCCGTGAGCGCTACCGCTACCCGGACAACCTGCCGAAGGTCGCGGCCAAAGGCGGTCCGCAGTGCCAGGATCTGCCCAACGTCGGATATGAGGTGCGGCCGCCGTATGTGGTGACCGACATCGGGGCCAACCAGGCGCAGTACGGCAACCAGGGCATCCTGCTCAACTCCGACGGCCTCAAGCAGGCACTGTTCGGCCCCATCGCCGGCCCACCGCGTAACTCCGCGCAGATCGGTCAGCCGGGCGGATGAGGTCACTGCGCAGCACCTCGATCAAGGTCGGCATCTTCGCCGTGGTGATGTTGATGTTGACGTTCGCGCTGTTCGCGATCTTCGGTCAGTACCGTGGCGGTGCGGAGAGTAAGTACTCCGCAATCTTCGCCGACGCCTCCAGCCTGAAGTCGGGCGACGCGGTGAAGGTCGCCGGCGTGCGGGTCGGTTCGGTCAGCAGTGTGAAACTGCAACCGGACAACAGCGTTGTCGTGGGCTTCGCCGCCGATGACGGCATCGCGCTCACTTCGGGCACCAAGGCCGCGGTGCGTTACCTCAACCTCGTCGGCGATCGGTACCTCGAACTGATCGACAGCCCGGGGTCGACGAAGATCGCGCCGCCGGGTTCGGTGATCCCCGCCGATCGCACCGAAGCGGCGCTGGACCTCGACCTCCTGCTCGGAGGTCTGAAACCCTTTGTGCAGGGCCTCAATCCGCAGGCGGTCAACGGTCTCACCAACTCGCTCATCTCGATCCTGCAGGGCCAGGACGGCAACCTGGAGTCGCTGTTCTCCAAGACCTCCGCCTTCTCCAACGCGCTGGCCGACAACAGCCAGACGGTGCAGCAACTGGTCGACAACCTCAACACCGTGCTGGCCACCATCGCCGTCGACGGTGACAAGTTCTCCGGGACCGTCGACCGGCTGGAGAAACTCGTCACCGGGCTGGCCCAGGACAAGGATCCGATCGGCGATGCGATCACCGCACTCGACGCCGGAAGCGCCTCGCTGACCGACTTGCTCAACGAGGCCCGCGCTCCGCTGGCGGGCACCGTCGACCAGCTCGCCCGGCTGGCCCCGATCCTCGACGATGACAAGGCGACGCTGGACATCGCGTTGCAGAAGGCACCGAAGAACTACCGCAAGCTGGTGCGGCTGGGCTCCTACGGAAGCTGGATCAACCAGTACCTGTGCGGAATGTCGTTCCGGGTCACCGACCTTCAGGGCCGCACCGCCTACTTCCCCTGGTTGATGCAGCACACGGGGAGGTGTTCAGAGCCCTAATGCTGAAATATCGCGGTTCCACTCTCATCCGCTCCGGGTTCATCGGCATCGTCGTCATCGTGCTGGTGATCTCCGTGGGCCTGCAGCCCCAGCGGCTGTGGACCATGGCGACGTCGATCCGTCATCAGGCGTTGTTCAGCGAAGCCGGCGGTCTCGCGCCGGGCAACGAGGTCAAGGTGTCCGGGGTCACGGTGGGCTCCGTCTCCGACGTGGCGCTGGAGAAGGGCAAGGTGCTGGTGACCTTCATGGTCAACGGCAAGGTGCGCCTCGGCGCCGACACCACCGCCCACATCCGCACCGGCACCCTGTTGGGCCAGCGCCTGCTCACCCTGGAGTCCAGCGGTCAGGGCACGCTGCGATCCTCGGATGTGATCCCGCTGTCGCGCACCGGCTCCCCGTACTCTCTGGCCGACGCGCTGAGTGAGTTCACCGGCAACACCCGTGACACCGACACCCAGGCGCTCAACCAGTCACTCGATACGCTGTCGACAACGATCGACCGGTTGTCCCCGCAACTCTCGCCCACTTTCGACGGGATCAGCCGGATCTCCAAGGCGCTCAACGAGCGCAACGAGTCGCTCAGCGGGCTGCTCAAGAGCGCCTCGCAGGTCACCGCGATCCTGTCCGAGCGCAGCCAGCAGGTGAACACCCTGATCCTTAACGCGAACGAACTGCTCGGTGTCCTCGAGCAGCGCCGCTACGCCATCGTCAACCTGCTGGCCAATACCTCGGCGCTGTCCCAGCAGCTGTCCGGTCTGGTGGCTGATAACGAGGCTGAGTTGGCGCCGGCGCTGGAGAAGCTCAACTCGGTGACCGAGATGCTGCAGCGCAACAACGACAACATCGGCAAGGCGATGGCCGGTCTGGCGAAGTTCCAGGTGACCCAGGCCGAGGCGGTCAACAACGGCTTCTTCTACAACGCGTTCGTCGCCAACCTCAACCCTGCGCAGACCTTGCAGCCCTTCTTCGACTACGCACTGGGCTTCCGCCGCGGCACCGACGCCGGGCAGCCGCCGGACAACGCCGGCCCGCGGGCGGAGATTCCGTTCCCGTACAACGGGATCCCGCAACCCAACGAGCGCTGGGGGCAGCCATGATGTCGCGTAAGCGGGTCACCGCGGTCGCCGCCGCACTGCTGGTCCTGCTGGTCGGCGCCGGAGCGGTGCTGTTGGTGCGCAACACCGTGTTCAAGCCCACCACTATCACCGCCTACTTCACCAGTGCCACGGCCATCTACCCGGGCGACGACGTGCGGGTGGCCGGCGTCAAGGTCGGCACCATCAAGTCGATCGACCCGCGGGGCACCAAGGCGATGATGACCCTGCGCGTCGATCGCGACGTGCCCATTCCGGCCGATGCCAAAGCCGTCATCGTGTCGCAGAACCTGGTGGGGTCGCGCTACGTCCAATTGGCCCCCGCCTACGGATCCGACGAGGCGGCCAGCGGGCCGACCATGCGCGACGGCGCGGTGATCGATACCGACCGCACCGCCGTGCCGATCGAGTGGGATGAGGTCAAGGCCCAGTTGACCCGGCTGGCAACGGATCTCGGGCCTACCAGCGACGTGTCGAGGACGTCGGTAGGGCGGTTCATCGAAACCACCGCCGACGCACTCGACGGCAACGGGGATAAGCTGCGGGAAACCATCAAGCAGCTGTCCGGGCTGAGCCGGATCCTCGCTGACGGCAGCGGCAATCTCGTCGACGTGATCGCCAACCTGCAGACCTTCGTGACGGTGCTGCGGGACAGCAACGCCCAGATCGTGTCATTCCAGGACCGCCTGGCGACAGTGTCCAGCGTGCTCGACGGCAGCCGGTCTGATCTCGACGGTGCGCTGACGAACCTGTCCAGCGCGGTGGTGGACGTCAAACGGTTCGTGGCCGGTAGCCGCAATCAGGTCGCCGAGCAGGTGGACCGACTCGGCGACGTGATCCGCAACCTCAGCGACAACCAGGTGGCGCTGAAGAACCTGCTGCACGTCGCGCCGAACGCGATCGGCAACAGCTACAACATCTACAACCCGGACATCCAGAGCGCGCTGGGCGGTTTCGCGCTGCATAACTTCTCCAATCCGCTGCAGGTGGTGTGCGCGGCCATCGGCGCTCTGGAGAACGCCACCGCCTCGGAGACCGGCAAACTGTGCTCGCAGTACCTCGGCCCGGCGCTGCGGCTGCTGAACTTCAACTATCTGCCGGTCCCGTTCAACGCGTACCTGGGCAAGTCGCCGAGCCCGTGGAACCTGATCTACTCCGACCCCGCACTGGCCCCGGGCGGCGGCGGGGTCACCCAGCCGCCGGAGCCCGCGCCCGCGGTCTCGGCCTACACCGGACTCAACGGCGACGTTCCGCCGCCGGCCGGCTGGGGCGACCCGCCCGGCGGCCAGCCGGGGGCCTACACCCCGAACGGTGTTCCGGCCGACCCGCAGCCCGCGCTGTATCCAGGTGCTCCGATTCCACCCGGTGTACCGCGGGCGCAGGCAGGCCAGCCGCCGTCGAACCTTCAAGACCTCTTGCTGCCGGCGGAGTCACCGCCGCCGGGGCCGCAGGCCGGTCAGCCGGGTGCGCCATGATGAACCTCCGCGTGCGCCGTATCTCCGTGCTGGCCTGCTGCGTGGCAGTCCTGGGTACCGGGTGCTCGTTCGGCGGGGTCAACTCGCTGCCGCTACCGGGGGCGGTGGGCCGCGGTGCGGACGCCACCAAGTATCACGTCGAGCTGGCAAATGTCAGCACGCTGGAACCCAATTCACCGGTGCTGATCGGTGACGTGGTGGTGGGCAGCGTCGGTGCGATGAAAGTTCGCGACTGGCACGCCGACGTCGAGATCTCGGTGAAGCCCGGCGTGGTCATCCCGGCCAACGCGGTGGCGGTGGTCGGCCAGACCAGCCTGCTGGGCTCGATGCACCTCGCGCTCAACCCGCCCCTGGGTCAGTCGCCGAGCGGCCGGCTCTCACCCGGAGCCACTCTGGGGTTGAACAAGAGTTCCACCTACCCGTCCACCGAGCAGACGCTATCGGCGCTCTCGGTGGTGGTCAACGGCGGCGGTGTGGGCCAACTCGGCGATATCGTGCGCGAACTCAACAACGCGTTCGACGGCCGCGAGCCGCAGATCCGCGATCTGCTGAAGCAGCTCAATGACTTCATCGGGGTGCTGGCCACCCAACGCGACAGCATCAATGCCACCGTCGTCTCGCTGAACCGGCTGGCCGGAACGTTCGCCGGACAGCGCGATGTGCTCACGCGTGCGCTCGACCGGATCCCACCCGCACTCGACGTGCTGGTTGCCGAGCGGCCGCGTCTGACGGCCGCGCTGCAGAAGCTGGGCACCTTCAGCGGTCTGGCAGGTGAGGTCGTCAACGAGACCCAAGCGGACCTGGTCCGCAATCTGCGTAACCTGGAGCCGACCCTGCGCTCCCTTGCCGACGTGGGCCCCGATCTGGTCAAGGCGCTGTCGTACTTCACCGCGTTCCCCTACGGACAGTCCACCATCGACCGGGCGATCCGTGGCGACTACCTCAACCAGTTCATCATCTTCGACTTCACCGTCCCGCGGCTGAAGAAGACGCTGTTCCTTGGCACCCGCTGGGGCCAAGAAGGCGCGAAACTCGTTCCCGCCCCTGGTGATCCGTGGTACGCCACCTACACCTACGACCCGATGAACGCGCCCTTCACCCCGCCGCCGAAGGAAATCGCATCGATCCCGGAACTGGTGGACACGGTCTCCGATGAGGCCATGCCGGAGCTGGGCGGTACCGGTGCGGTGGGACCGGACGGGCTTTCGGTCGCCGACGGTGAGCAGCATCTGCCCGGCGCGCTGCCCGGGCCGCCGCCCGCAGGACCTGAGCAAGGGGGCAACTGATGCTGACCCGGTTCGTTCGCAACCAGCTGATCATCTTCACCATCGCCTCCATCGTCGGCGTGCTCGCGATGGTGTTCGTCTACATGCAGCTGCCGACGCTGCTCGGTATCGGCCGGATGACGGTGAAGATGGAGTTACCGAGAACCGGTGGGCTCTACCGGTTCTCCAACGTCACCTACCGCGGTGTGCAGATCGGCAAGGTCACCGATGTGCGGGCCACCCGGTCGGGTGCCGAGGCCACCCTGTCGTTGTCGACGTCGCCGAAGATCCCGGCCGATCTTCAGGCCAGTGTGCTCAGCGTCTCTGCTGTGGGCGAGCAGTACGTCGATCTGTTGCCGCGGACCGATTCCGGCCCGTACCTGACCAACGGTTCGGTGATCACGACCAAGGACACCACCGTGCCGCAGAAGGTCGGGCCGATGCTCGATCAGATCAGCGTGCTGCTCGACAGCATCCCCAAGGAGAAACTGTCGCAGTTGCTCGACGAAACCTTCAAGGGACTCAACGGCGCCGGCGACGACCTGACGACACTGCTGGAGTCCACCTCGACGGTGGCCGCCGACTTCGACAAGGTCGGCGATCGGGCCCGTGCCCTCATCGACGACGGCCGGCCACTGCTGGAGGGCCAAGCGGTGTCGGCCGATGCGCTGCGCACCTGGGCGCGCGGCCTGGCCGGGTTCACCGGACAGCTTGCTACCAACGACCCGCAACTGCGTGAGGTGCTGCGGAACGGTCCCGGTGCGCTCGACGAGGCGTCGAGGCTGCTGAACCAGGTCAAGCCAACGCTGCCGGTGCTGCTGGCCAACCTCACCACGGTGGGCCGGATCGGCGTCACCTACAACGCGTCGCTTGAGCAGTTGCTGGTGCTGCTGCCGCCGTTCATCGCCTCGGTCCAGGCCGTCGGCCTGCCGAGCAACAACCCGACCGGCTATACCCAGGGCGACTTCACCCTCACCCTGAACGACCCACCGGCCTGCACTGTCGGCTTTCTGCCGCCGTCTTCGTGGCGCTCGCCGGCCGACCTCTCCGATGTCGACACCCCCGACGGTCTGTACTGCAAGCTGCCGCAGGACTCGCCGATTGCGGTGCGTGGCGCGCGCAACTACCCGTGCATGGGCCAGCCCGGCAAGCGCGCGCCCACCGTGGAGATCTGCGAGAGCGACAAGCCCTTCGAGCCGCTGGCGATGCGCCAGCATGTGCTCGGCCCCTATCCGGTGGACCCGAATCTGCTGGCCCAGGGCATCCCGCCGGATGACCGGATCACCTTCGAGGAGAACATCTACGGACCGCTCGAGGGCACTCCGCTGCCGCCGGGACCCGCGCCCGCCGGAGCTCCCGCGCCCGGAGCGCCCGCGCCCGCCGAAGCCGCGCCCGCTGCGCCGCCCCCGCCTGCGCCCGGCGCACCGGTGATCGCGCCCAGCGCGTACGGGTCGTCGTCGCAGCCCGCCCCGGAGCCCTCGGTGGCGATCGCCACCTACGACCCCAAGACCGGCCAGTTCGCCACCCCGGATGGCGGCGTCTACCGGCAGACCGAGATGGCGGCCGGCGGCGGCCCGCAGTCGTGGCAGGACATGCTGCCGACCGGCTGAGGCTCGCTTAGCTCTGCTTGATCAGCTTGAACGGCATCGTGATGTACAGCGGCAGATTGCGCCCGCAGTTGCCGCTGCGCCCGGTGGTGATGTCCTCACCGATGAGGGTGTTGGAACCGGGGTCCTGACGGGAGCCGTCGGCGGTCATCGCTTTGAACCGGAAGACCTGCAGCCCGGGTCCGAAGCTACCGTCCTGGCACGGCATCCAGTTCTCCACCACGTGCTTGACGTACCACTCACCGCCGGTCTGGTAGATCGGCGCCGACCAGCCCTGGTCACTGGACACCGTTCCGGTGCACTCGGTGGGGTAGCTGCACTCCGAGGAGATCGTCCAGATCGCCCGCACGCTGCGCTCGTCGTGGAAGACATCGTTGTTGCGTGCCCACTCGCCGTTGGAGGTGGCGGTGAAGGTTCCGTTGAGCGCCCAGTTCTCGGATGCCGACGCCGGGGGAGCGACCGCGGTGACGGCGCTGCCGAGCAACGCGGTTGTCATCAGTCCAGTCAGGAAGCGGCGCATAGTGGTCGATTATCGCTGCCCGGCCATGTCCAGCGCAGCGAGATGGCTGAACAGCATGGAGGCGCCGATCGGATTGCCGCCGCCGGGGTAGGTGGTGCCGCTGACGGCGGCCATGGTGTTGCCTGCGGCGTAGAGCCCGGGAATCGGGTTTCCCTGGCCGTCGAGCACCCGGGCCCGGGTGTCGGTGCGCAGGCCGCCCTTGGTGCCCAGATCCGACAGTCCGAACGCGGCGGCGTGGAACGGGCCGGTCTCGATCGGCGTCAGCGGCGGCTTGCCGCGGGAGAACGCGCGATCGTAGGGCTCGTCGCCGCGGCCGAATTCGGTGTCGGCGCCGGCGGCGACCATTGCGTTGTAGCGGCTGACCGTCGCCAGCAGTTCGTCCGCGGGTACGCCGATGACGGCAGCCAGTTCCTCCAGGGTGTCGGCGGTACGCCACAGGCCGGCCGCCCGGTATTTCTCGGTCTCGACCAGCGATAGGTTGGTCGCCTTGACCGGCGGCACCTCGCCGCGGCGGTCGTCGTATACCAGCCAGAACGGGCACTCCAGCCGGCTGGCCGCCATCTCATCGATGATGGTCCGGCCGATCCGGTCATACGGGCCCGACTCGTTGACGAACCGCCGGCCGGCCTGGTTGACGAAGACCCCGCCGGTGAACCACAGCGCGAACACCGCGCGGCCATCGGGATGGATCAGTCCGGGCGACCACCACGCCTGGTCCATCAGATCGGTGGCCGCCCCGGCGCGGATCGCCGCGGTGTGCGCGGCCCCGACATTGGCCGGTGCGCCCAGGCTGTCCTCGACGCGGCCTGGAACTCCGTACTCGCGGCGCAGTTGTTCGTTGTGCTCGAAGCCGCCGGCGGCCAGCAGTACGCCGCGCCGTGCCCCGATCCGCACCGTCTGGCCGTCGCGGCGCGCCAGCGCGCCGATCACCCGGCCGCCGTCATCGCGCACCAGATCCACCAGTTCGGTGTTGCGGTGCAGGGCGGCGTGTGGAAAGCGCTGCAGGGCAACGAGAAACCGCCCCACAATGGCCCGGCCGCCGATCAGCAGATCCGGGGCGGGCTCGCCGAGGAGTTCGTTGTCCAGCGGGCCGCGAACCAGAGCCGGGTCGGCGCCCAGTCGGTCAGCGGGCAGGGGTGCGGCCACGATGTGGCGCATCCCGTCACCGCGCGCCTGGGGCGCGTTGCCGAAGTAATCCGGCCACGGCAGCACGGCGAACTCGAAGGTGCCGGGATCGTGAGGGTCGGACTCCAGGTAGTCGATCAACGCCGCGCCGCCGCGCACGTAGGTCTCCTGAAGGTCGCGCGGGGTGCGGTCGCCCACGACGGCATGGAAGTAGGTCAGTGCCGCCTCGATGGTGTCATCGCAGCCCGCCCGGCGCAGCACGGCGTTGCATGGGAACCACATGCCGCCGCCTCCCGAATAGGCGGTGGTGCCGCCGAACTTGTCGCTGGCCTCAAGCAGTGCCACCGACAGACCCTCCCGGGCGGCGGTGTACGCGCCGGCGATGCCGCCACCGGATCCGGCGACGATCACGTCGACCGTCTCGTCGAAATTGCCGAAATCTGTGTCCGCCATGACACCCATAGTGAACGACAAGGCCGAGGTCGGGAGGGGTATGGCGCAGATTGGTAACAGAATTAACTTCTGTCTCATCTGTAACATTTGGCTGTTAATGTTCACCCGGGGTCGATTCCCCGCACAGCGGAGGTGGTGATGACGGCGCACGCTGCGGGGCAGCCTGCTGCTCAGGGGCGTCGACGCCTGCCGTACCGCAGACTGCTCAACCGGGTCAGCATCCAGTCCAAGCTCATCCTGATGCTGGTGGCGTGCACCGTGCTGGCAGCTGCCGTCGTCGGGGCGATCGCCTACAAGACCGGCCGCGACTCACTGCGCGCGGCGGCGATCAACCGGCTCACCGAGATCCGGGAGACCCAGAAGCGGGCCCTGCACGATGAAGTCAGCGCGCTGCGCAACACGCTGGTGACCTACACCTATGGGGAGACGGTCGGGAGTGCGCTGCGCGATTTCACCGCCGGCTTCGATCAACTCGCGAACGCCACCATCAGCGGGCCGCAGAATCAGAAACTCGTCGACTACTACACCAACACCTTCGCCAAGGACACCGAGAAGTACAGCGGTGTGCAGCTCGACGTCCCCGCTCTGCTGCCCACTTCCAATGCGGAGCGTTACCTTCAGGCCGTCTACACCGCCACACTGCCCACCGACCAGGCAGCGCTGGCAATGAATGATGCACGTGACGGCAGCGCATGGTCGGCCGCGAACGCCAAGTACCAGGGTTTCTTCCGCCAGATCGTGACGCGTTTCGGTTTCGAGGACGCCCTGCTGATCGACGGCCGCGGCAACATCGTCTACAGCGCGTACAAGAACGTCGATCTGGGTTCCAACATCCTCACCGGGCCCTATAGCGGTTCGAACCTGCGCGACGGATTCACCGAGGCGATGACGTCCAACGAGCAAGACCGGGTGAGCATCACCGACTTCGAGTTCTACCAACCGGCGACCATGGCGGCCACCGCCTGGCTCGTCGCGCCGATCCCGCCGGGCGGCAAGACCTCCGGTGTGATCGCGATGCAGTTCCCGATCACCAAGATCAATGCGCTGATGACCTTCGACAAGAGATGGTCCGACACCGGGCTGGGGAAAACCGGCGAAACGATCCTGGGCGGTCCGGACCTGCTCATGCGGTCGGACTCCCGGATGTTCCTGGAGGACCCGCAGCGTTATCGGCAGATGGTGATCGACGCCGGCACCCCGGCGAACATCCCGGACACCGCCATCCGGCAGGGCAGCACCACCTTGGTCCAGCCCGTGGCACCCGAAGCGCATCGGGAGGCGCAGAAGGGCCTCACCGGAACGGTGATCACCGAGGACTACCTCGGACAGCAGACCCTGCAGGCCTACGCTCCGATCCTCGGCTATCACTCCAAGTTCACCTGGTCGATCGTCGCGAAGATCACCACCGCCGAAGCTTTCGCGCCCGAGGTCACCTTCACCCGGATCGTGGTGCTGGCGACCACCGGCATCATCTTCGCGGTCTGCTTGATCGCCGCCATCCTTGCCAGGGTCTTCATCCGGCCAATCCGCCGCCTGGAGGCCGGGGTGCAGCGGATCAGTGCCGGCGATTTCCACGTCGAGATCCCGGTCGAGAACCGCGACGAGATCGGTGAGCTGACTTCCATGTTCAACGAGATGAGTCGCAGTCTCGCGGTCAAGGAGGAGCTCGTCAACCGGCATCGCCGCGAGATCCGCCGGCTGCTGGGCGCACTGATGCCGGCGCCGATCGCGGAGAAGTTCCATCAGGGCGAGGAGATCACCGCACGCGCCCATCAGAACGTGACGGTTGTCTATGCCGACATCGGCGGTCTTGATCGGGCGCGGGCCCGACTTGACTCAGATGAGTCGCTGTCGGTCGCCAACGAGCTGCTGCGCCAATTCGACGCGGCCGCAGAGGAATTCGGTATCGAGCGCGTTCGTGCCGTGCCGAACGGCTACCTGGGTAGCTGCGGCCTGACCATCCCGCGGCTGGACAATGTGCAACGCACGGTGGATTTCGCGCTGGAGTGCACCCGGATGATCGAGCGGTTCAACGCCGCAACGGGCCTGGATCTGAGATTGAAAGTCGGAATCGACAGCGGCGAGGCAGGCAGTGGCCTGATCGGCGAGCCGGCGGTCGTCTTCGACCTGTGGGGCGGCACGGTCAACCTCGTCCACGGCATCAAGGACGAGATGTCTGCGCCCGGAATCTACGTCACATCACGGGTGTCGGAGGTACTCAGCGACGCCTACGAACTGACTGAGGCGGGAACGGTGCGGGTCGATGGTGCGGACGAACCCATCTGGCGACTGACGGAGCGCGCGTCATGAGCGATCTGCTGGCGGCGCCGTGGTTCTACTGGGCGGTCGGGCTGGCCATCGGCCTGCCCCTGGCCCTGGTGCTGCTCACCGAATGGCAGCACGCGCTGCGCCGGCGCGGCAGTCTGCTGTTGCGACCGGTGACCCTGCTGCGCAACGTACTGCTGCCCACCGGCGCGCTGCTGCTGCTCATGACCGGGGCCACCCAGATGCCGGCGGATTCGCCCCCGGTCCGCATCGTCGGGACTCTGGTGGCCTTCGCGGTCCTGGTGCTGCTGCTGTCGGGGGTCAAGGCGTCGGTGTTCTCCAGCGCACCCCAGGAGTCCTGGCGTCAGCGCGTTCCCGGGATCTTCCTCGACGTCATCCGATTCGTGATCATCGCGGTGGGCCTGGGACTGATCCTGGCCTACATCTGGGGCGCGAAGATCGGCGGATTGTTCACCGCCCTGGGCATCGGCTCCATCGTCGTCGGTTTGACGCTGCAGAACTCCGTGGGGCAGATCATCTCCGGCCTGCTGATGCTGTTCGAGCAGCCGTTCCGCCTCGGCGACTGGATCCAGACGCCGGAGGGCAAGGGACGCGTCGTCGAGGTGAACTGGCGGGCGGTACACGTCCAGACTTCGGCCGGTGTCCAGATCATTCCCAACTCCGTGCTGGCCGGCCAGTCGTTCCTCAACCTGAGCCGTCCCACCGGCAAGCACCTCATCACTGTCACCGTGGTGTTCGCGGTGGAGGATCGGCCCGATCAGGTGTGCGCCATGCTCGCCCGGACAGCTTCCCGGCTGCCGCAGTGCGCGCCGGACCGCAGTCCCACTGCCGATCACATCGGCGCGCTGCACTACAGCGTCGACATCCCACTGCGCTCGGCGAATGAGGACTCGTCGGCGAGAACGACGTTCCTGCGGTGGATCTGGTACGCGGCCCGCCGCGATGGGCTGCATCTTGACGAGTCCGACGACACCTTCGCCAATCCCGAGTTGGTCCGGGACGCGATCCAGACATTCGTCACCCCGATCCTGCGGCTCGAAGACGAACAGCAGCGGGCGATCGAGCGTTATGCCACGGTCGAGTGCTACGGCGCAGGCGAGCTGATCCAAAGCGCCGGAACCGTCCCGGACTCGGTGTCGTTCATCATCTCCGGGCAGGTGCAGGTGGTCGCCGAGGCGCAGGACGGCAGCCGCGCCGACATCGGAATCTTCGAGCGGGGATCGTTTCTCGGTGCCAGCACGCTGATCCGCAATCCCGCCTTGGCGACGTCCATCGCCATCGACGAGGTCACGCTGCTGAATGTGGAGCGCGAGGCGATCGAAGATGTGGTGCAACGCAATCCGGCGCTATTGCGGGAATTCGACCGGTCGATCGACCAACGCCGAGCCGACGTGGTGCGCGCGCTCTCCGACGGTTAACCCCACTCGTGGTTCATCTTCCGCGAATCGGTGAGCTCATCGACTGATTCGATATCGCGTAGGCGCGGTCGGCTCGCAGCGATCAGCAGCAGCGCGATCAGTCCCGTGACCGCGCCCATCGCGAAGATGGCAGTGAAGCTGCTCTCCGGCGGGCCGCCGCCGGGATTGCCGTTGCGGCTCAACAACACCGCCACGATCGCCGCGGAGATCGAACTGCCGACGGTCCGGGCGATGGCGTTCATCGAGGTGGCCACCCCGGTCTCGCCGGGTTCGACTTCGCGCACCACGAGGGCGGGCAGCGCGCCGTAGGCCAGGCTGATGTAGACGTTCACCAGAATCCCGGCCACCACCACCTGCCAGGCCGCCGCATGCGCCACCGCGAGGAAGGCGAACCCCACCACCCCGATGGCTGCGCCGGTGACCAGCACCGGCCGGGCGCCGTAGCGGTCGATGTAGCGTCCGCTGACCAGAGCGACGGCGAAACCGGCCAGTGCGCCGGGCAGCAGATACACCACGCTGGCTTCCAGGACCGAGGCCCCGAGTCCGTAGCCGGTGGACTCCGGCGCCTGCACGAAGCCGGTCAGCCCGAGGAAGCCGCAGTACAGCCCGATTCCCACCGACACGGTGGCGATATTGGTCAGCAGGATGGGGCGTCTCTTGAGCATCTGGGTGGAGACCAACGGATGGGCGCACCTTTGCTCCCACCACCACCAGAGGCCCAGTGCCGCAACGCCACCGGTGGCGCCGGCCAGGATCCGCGGTGACGTCCAGCCCCACCCGTTGCCCTGTGTCAGCACCAGCAGCAGCAGCGAAAGCCCGACCGCCAGCCCCAGTGCTCCCACCCAGTCCACCGACCCGGTGCCACTCTGCGGCCGGGTCGGCACCACAACGACCGCCGCGACGATCACGAACACCGTGAACGCCGTCGCGAACCAGAAGACCCGGTGGTAGCCGGCGTCGCCGCCACGCATCAGTAGGCCGACGATCACCAGGCCCATCCCGCCGCCGATTCCGAGCACACCGGAGATCACCGCCATCGCGCCCATCAGCCGCTCCGGGGGGAGTTCCTCCCGCAGGATCGACACCCCGATCGGATACAGCGCGAACGAGGCGCCGTGCATCACCCGCGCGACGATCAGCAGCGGCAGCGAGGTGGTGACCGCGGCCAGCACCGAGCCGGCGAGCACCACGGCCAGCACGATGAGCAGCACCTTCTTCTTGGTGTGCAGATCCGCCAGCCGCCCGATCAGCGGTGTGGTGGCTGCGGCGGCGAGCAGGTTGGCGGTCACCGCCCAGCTGACCTCAACGGTGGAGGCGTTGAGCTGGCGCTCCATCACCCCGAGGATCGGCACCACCGCGGTCTGCAGTATGGCCACCGTCAGGGCCACCACGCTCAGTGCGGCCACCAGCAGTCCGGGCGAGGTCACGCCGCGACGTGCCTCGACACCCGTCACCGCGCATCCCTTCCGCAAGCCCCTGAGGGGTTGATTATGTCGGCTAAGCATCTGTGCGAGGATTTCGGGGTGTCCCGGGCAGCCACGCACTTCTTCGCCGAAAGCGATGGCGCGTTCCATCCCACGGAGTCGGCGCTGAGCCGCTGGGGCAACGATTCGCTCAACGGCCCGGCCGTGGTCGGCCTGGCGGCCCGCTGTCTGGAACGCGAGTACGGGGTGCAGGGATTCCTGCCGACCCGGCTGACCGCCGATCTGTTCAAGGCCGCGCACAAGGTTCCCACCGAGGTGCACACCCGACTGGTCCGCGAAGGCCGACGGGTTCGCAGTTCCGAATGCGACGTCATCCAGGACGGCACCATCGTGGCGCGGGCGACGATGGTTCAGTACCGGACGTCTGCGCCACCGCCCGGCGAGGAATGGGTGTCGACCGAGACGTTCACCGCCCCGTCGGGCATCGAGGGCGCGGTGTATTACGTCGGCAGCGATGACGCCGGCTGGAGCCCGGGTGGCGCCGAGCACCAGAACACCTCGCGAAAGCGGGTCTACCACCGCACCATCGAGGTGGTTATCGGCGAGTCCGCGAGCCCGTTCGTGCGCACGGTGGTCGCCGCCGAGGCAACCAGCATGGTCACCAATCTCGGCACCCGGGGCATCGGCTACATCAACGGGGATCTGACCGTGGCGATCTCACGACTGCCGGTCGGTGATTACATTGGGGTGCAGGCAAATTCGCACTGGACGGCCGACGGCGTCGCGGTGGGTGACGCGACGCTGTTCGACGACATCGGTCCGTTCGGCATCGGCATGGTCACCGCGGTCGCCAACCCGGCCGCACAGATCGACTTCAGCACGCCGGATCCATCACCGGATATCGGGTTCTGAGGGAGTACCTCGCATGCCCGGTGAACGCGAGCAGGTGCTGATCACCGCCGTCGAGTTGATGCAGCGCCTGCGCGGCGACGATCCGTGTGCGATCCTCGATATTCGCTGGCGACTCGACCAACCCGACGGGTGGCCCGCCTATCTGGATGGCCACATCCCCGGCGCCGCCTATGTGTCGCTGGACGGCGACCTCAGCGACCACACCGTCTCCGGCCGGGGCCGTCACCCGCTGCCGAGTGGGCCGGCCCTGCAGGAGGCGTTGCGGCGATGGGGTGTTCGGGACGGCCAGCCGGTGGTGGTTTACGACGACTGGAACCGGGCCGGTTCATCGCGCGCGTGGTGGGTGCTCACCGCGGCCGGTCTGACCGATGTCCGCATCCTTGACGGCGGTCTGCCGGCGTGGGTATCGGCTGGCGGCACGCTGGAATCGGGTCCGGTGGCCTACGAGCCCGGTGACGTCAGCGTCGCGCATACCGATCTCTACGCAGGTGCGCGCGCGACTCTGACCGCCGAACAGGTGGCCGACGGCGCGACGGCGACGGTGCTCGATGCGCGCGCGCCGGAACGGTTCCGCGGCGACACCGAACCGGTGGATCCGGTGGCCGGACATATTCCCGGCGCGCGCAACCTGCCGAGCACCTCGCTGCTGGCGGCTGATGGCACATTCCTGCCCGAATCCGAGATCGCTGCGCGGCTGGCGGCCTGCGACCCGGGTGACTCAGTGGGCGTCTATTGCGGGTCCGGGGTCACCGCCTCGGTGGTGATCGCCGCGTTGAGCGCGGCCGGCGTGCAGGCTGCGCTGTTCCCCGGCTCCTGGTCGCAGTGGAGCGCCGAGGCGGACCGTCCGGGGGGGCGGGACTCGGGCGGACCAGCGGGGCTCGCTCAGTCCCGGACCCACACGGAGATGTAGCCGATCGGGATGCCGGTGCTACGCGGCGATGCACTCCCGGGCGGCGAGTTCGACGGCGGCGCGGGTGGGTGCCTCGGTGGCGGCGCTGATCTCGGGGATGCGGATCGCCCAGCCGGTGGGCCGGGATTCGATCTCGATCTCGAAGCACTGGCCGGCCATCGGGCGGACCACTCGGTGTGCCCGGTTGCTCCGGTAGGGCCGGCGCGATCCGGTACGTGTCATGTGACGGGTGGTCATACGGGCTCTCTTAAAGGGATTTCAGGCCGTCGACGAAAATACTCCTGCCGCCGCGACGATGCCAAATTGCGGCCTGCGGTGTTTGCCGCCCAGTGCCGTTAGGCTGGCACCGCTTGCGGAAGGGGCAGCGATGGTGCGACGTATCAGCGGTGTGGCGGTGGCGCTCGGTGTGGGCGGCGCCGTCGTCGTCGGGCTGGCCGCCGAGGCGTCGGCAGCGCCGACCGAGCCGTCGACCCCGTCGGTTCGGGGCGTGGCGACAGACACCGTGCGGTCGGCGACCGGCCGGGCAACGAAGCCGGCGACCCATCGCCGTTCGCCGTCGAGTCCGGTGGCGGCCGAGTCTGTGTCACCGGTCCCGAAGCCGTCGGTGGCCGCTTCACGGCGGGTCTCGGTGATTGTTCCGGTGCCGTCTAGCGCGACCCCGAGCACCGCACCCACCCCACTCGCGCAGGCCACCCCGGCCGACATCTGGTCGTCGCTGGCCACCCGCATCGCCGGGATCTTCGGCTGGGATCCGCGCGGTCGGCAGATCACCATCTATAAAGGCACGCACTTCGCGATCCCGAACAGCTTCGGATTGTTCATCCAGCAGGCCGCCGGCACCGGGACGTTCACCCCTGACACGGTTTACGACTTGGGGGACACGGACCAGAGGGACTGGAACAAGTTCAGCGGCATCGCGTTCACCCCGCTGGAGCCGGACCGGGATGCGGCGATGGTCGGGTGGCGCTACAACCTGACGTCGCAGGAGTTCGAGATCGCACCGTTCTACAACGTGAATAAAGCGCGCATCTTGCCCAACGAGAATCCGCTGTCCCCGGGCTATGAGGTCATCTCGGTACCGGCCGGCGAGACGTTCCAATTCCTGGTCGACTACACCGGCATCACGCTCACCTACGGCGACACCACGGTGTTCAAGCCGTACCCGGTCGGCCTGACGCCGAACGTGTGGACCGCGGCCCGGGTCAGCGGTTGGTTCGGCGGCAACGAGGTCGCACCGAGAACGGTCTCCTATTACTTGAAGCTCGCCTGAGCCACGCGCGCTCACTGTTGGTTCCGCGGGGCAGTGGGAGCTGGACCACTAATGGTGCCGTTAGACCCTAGAGGCTCGCTTCGGGTCCGTTGGACATTGAGATCATGGGGCAGACGGACGAAGCCACTCAGATCGCCGAGGTGATTGCGCGGGTGGCGGGGACTTACCCCGATCGCTCCAGTGCCGACATCGCGCGAGTTGTCCAGACGCTGCATGCCGGGTTCACCAATGCAAAGATCCGCGAATTCGTGCCCCTGCTCGTGGAACGCGAGGCCCGCGCCGTTCTGGCCGACCACCGGACAGGGTCGCACGCCGGCGCTGGCGAGCGGCGATATTCCGGCCAGATCTGATCAGTCCAGCCAGGCCCGGTTGCCGTAGGAGTCGAGGTGCGTCACCTGCTGCACCGGCTTGCGGGTGGTCGGTCCATAGCGGCCCCGCGGCCAGCCCAGCGGGACCACACAGACCGGCGTCACCGACAACGGTAAGCCCAGGATCCGGCGCGCGGAGGTGACACTCCACAGCGGCAGGGTGATCAGCGAGGCGCCGAGGCCCATTGCGCGAGCGGCCAGCAGGAGGTTCTGCACGCTGGGATAGATCGACCCGAAGAACGATGACTCACCGACGAACGGTGACGGCAGATACGGCAGCCGGCCGCCGCCGCGCAGGCAGGGCACCACCAGCACCGGGATCTCGCTGAAGTGATCGACCTGCCACTGCACCGCGCGCAGGATCTTCGTCATCGACTCATCGCCTTTGGCGACGCGCTTGCCGATGCCCCCGTACAGCGACCAGGCTTGCCGGTAGCGCGCGCCGAGTTGATCACGGACGCCCTGATCCTTGACGACGAGGAACTCCCAGTTCTGTCCGTTGGATCCGGTGGGCGCCCGCAGGGCGAGCTCGATGCACTTGAGCACGACTGCGTCGTCGACCGGATCGGGCAGGACCCGGCGGACCGCGCGCTGGGTCATCATCGCCTGCAGCAGTGGCATGTCGAGGCGTTCGATGGCCTCGTCGGCGGTGGGGATGGGGTTCGGTGTGGTCATATGGCGAGCCTACGACCGGGGTCGGTGCCCCCTACTGCGCGTAGCGCAGCACCGCGGTGATCGGGGCTCCGCCTGGCAGTCGGTCGGCGGGCAGTGCCAGGACCCGACCACCGTGGGCAACCACTAGCCGTGCCAGTTCCTCGGCCAGCACGGGTCCGCTTGGGTCCAGGTCCAGCGCTCCGTCGGCGCCGATGGTGCCGCGCTCGTCGTACTCGCGATCGACGATGAGTGTGGCGACCGCGCTGATCGTCGCGGCCCGGGCGATGTCGGACAGGTCACTGGTGACCCGCCGCTGCCCGCGACGTTCATCGACCAATTCGGCAAGGGCCGCATCGGATTCCGTCAGATGCTCGGCGAGCACTGGCCGCACCGCCTCGGCGATCTCGGTCAGGCTCCAGCTTGTCCGGACTCGCCTCGACTCCGTGTGCCAACAGGGTCGGCGCACTGCACACCTGGCGGAAGATGGAATTGACCGGTTGCGGCGCTACCAGCACCAGCGGCCGCTCGTCACCGCGCAGCATCGGCATCAGGGCGTCGTCGACGGCCCGCGCGTACTGGCGGATCCGGACTCGTTTTCCCTCCGAACCGACCAGCCGGCCGGAGGGCGAGCGGTCATTGATCGATGACTTGCCGACCGAGCTCGCGGCATCGGTGGGCAGGTCGGCCACCCGCACCTCCTTCGGCGGGAGCTCGGAGGCCACGTCAATCAGGCGGACAGCACCCTCGGAGAGGCACAGAACGTGAGCGTCCTGCGCGGCGGTCGCCGAGATCAGTTGCAGCAGATGAGCCTTGTCATCGACGTGCGCCTGCGCTACCGGGCTGTGCGGCAGCCGGAAGGTCCACTGGCCCCCCGCTGTTGTGATCACGCCGAGGCCATGCGACTGGTGGGCCCAGAACTCCTCGTCGTCTACCAGGTCAAGCAGTTGTTCCTCGATGCTGTCGTCGTCGCCCCGGGGCAACCCGGGGCGCTGCCGCACTTCGGCCATTGCCTCATCAACGAGGTTGCGCAGGGCGATCGCATCGGCCGCGGCGTCCTTGCTGATCGGAGTGGTGGGCAAGTAGATGGACACCACGGCCGGGGCGCTGATCGTCGCCAGAAACCGCAATTCGCTCTCGCTGGGGATATCCAAATGCCACACGGCGTCCACGTCCTTGTCGTCTGAAGTCGATACCTGTCAGGACAGTACGGGGAACGGACGAGGGGACCGATTCCGGGTGCATTGTTCGCTGATGGCTCTGCCAGGGCCGATTAGTGTTCCGAAGGTGTCGACCGGCCCAGATGATCGTCGTCATGCTCGCCGGTGTCGGCGCGGGTGCGATCAACTCGCTGGTCGGGTCGGGAACGCTGATCACCTTTCCGACTCTGGTGGCACTCGGGGTCCCGCCGGTGACCGCGACGATGTCCAACGCGATCGGCCTGGTGGCCGGGGGAGTGTCGGGCACCCTGGGGTACCGAGCGGAGTTGGCCGGCCAGTGGCGGCGGCTGCGATGGCAGATCCCGGCCTCGGTGACCGGGGCGATGATCGGTGCGTTCCTGCTGCTGCATCTGCCGGAGAAAGTCTTCATCCAGATCGTTCCGGTGCTGCTCGTCCTGGCTCTGCTTCTGGTGATCGCGGGGCCGCGGATTCAGGCCTTCGCGCGCCGCCGTGCCGAGGCGGCGGGCCGCTCGGCCGACCACGTGTCGACGGCGCGGATGGCGGCTCTGGTGCTGGGCACCTTCGCCGTCGGAATCTACGGCGGCTACTTCACCGCCGCACAGGGCATCCTGCTGATCGGGGTGATGGGGGCGCTGCTGCCCGAGGACGTGCAGCGGATGAACGCGGCCAAGAATCTGCTGTCGCTGTTGGTCAACATCGTCGCGGCGGTGGCCTACACGGTGGTGGCCTTCGACCGGGTGAACTGGACCGCGGCGGGGCTCATCGCGGTGGGTTCGCTGATCGGCGGGTGGCTCGGCGCGCACTACGGCCGACGGCTGTCACCGGCCGCGCTGCGCGCGGTGATCGTCGTGGTCGGGCTGATCGGGCTGTACCGGCTGCTGACGGTGTGAGCGCTGCGCTGCGGTACGATTTCGTCCTGCTGCCGGTGATTCGGCAGCGCCGCGGGCTGTGGCGCAGCTTGGTAGCGCACTTGACTGGGGGTCAAGTGGTCGCAGGTTCAAATCCTGTCAGCCCGACTTTGTGAAATAGGCTCTTATCTGCGGTTTTCTAGTCGTGGTCGCACGCGTCCTCGGCCCGCCCGATATGCGCGCCAATGCGTTTACGTGCACGGGGATCTTGGCAGCTCCTAAGTCGGATAACTACCGACTCCCGATCCGGACAGCGAATTTGTCGGAAGGCGCGCAGATACTTCAGACAAACGAGTGCCGCTGGCGATGCGGCGCCTCTCGGGAGGGACGAGCATGGGCAACAGGGCCAACCTTGTGTTGGTGGATCGGGACGGCTGGCGACTGCGGTACTCGCACTGGGTGGGGTGCCGCATGCTTGATGCGCTACTTGCTGGGCCTGAGATGGCCGAGCGTTACATTCTCGCGCAGGAGACTGCGCGTTTCTTGGTGGATGAGCTGTGGGCCGACGGTGGGCTAGTTCTGGATCTCGTCGAGCGGAAGCTGCTGTTTTTCGGTGACGAGCTGATGGCGACGATGCACGAGCGGCGTGCGATGTTTGAGGTGCTGGCAAGAGTATGGCCCGGCTACTCGATCTCGTGGATGTATGACGGCGCCGCTGAGCTCGCCGACTACGTTCAATCTCCGTTTCATAGGTGCGACAGGCCATCTCGGCCCGAACTCATACTTGCTGATGACACCGCCAAAATGCATCATCTCGTCACTGTGATCGACGGCGATGGGCGACTTCGGGCCTGGCCGTTGTACTGGGGCAGCAGCGCTGCCTGGCACGGTCCGAAACTTGTCGAGTCATTGCCTGGAGCAGGGAAACGTGTCGTAACGCTGGGGGTCCTGCCCGAAAGCGGCATACATGTCGATATGCGTGCCGAGAGCCTCGGGGTGTGGCTGACCACCCCCGTGCCCGGACTACTGCGGTGGCTGCCGCAACTCTGGCCGGGGTGGCGTATCGAGCTATGGGGCGATCGTTTCGAGGAACATCTTCTCCGATGCGGGCCGCACGTCACCGCACCTGAACTCGATCTCAACGCAGGCATCACCGAAGCCGAGGCGTGGCTTGAACGAAGGGTCTACCAAACTGTCGAGGACAGTCCCGCGGGCATAGTCGCAAGTCTTGCCACGCTGCTTGGAGCAACGGAACCAGACCCTGAAGCCAGCTCGTCGATGACTCAGCAGGCCCCGCGACCGACCGCCCTTGAATGGGCGCGCTTTAGGGCGGCGTGTGCTGAGGTTCGTGCTGGGATTAGGGCGGCCTGAAAGGAAAACGATGCCCACTCCGTGTCTATGTTATGAGTTTAAACGTTATGAGTTTAAACAGGGGTTATTGTGATAAATAGTCGTGCGTGAGACTATTTATGCATGAGTGAGATGACGGCGCTCGCCAGCGCCGAGCTCCTAGGGATTTCAGCGCGGCAGATCGCGCGACTCGCCCGTGCGGGAGAACTGACTGTGGCGCGCACAGTCGGCGGGGCACTATTGCTCGACGGCGCATCGGTGCACCGACTCGCTAAGCAGAGCCGCCGCAACGGCCGGCCCTGGACGTCTGCCACAGCATGGGCTGCGCTAGCCCTGCTGTCCGGAGAACGTGTCAGTTGGCTGGACAGCTCGGCGATGACGCGGTTGCGTCATCGGCTACGTGCCAGTAGCGCTTCCGAACTCTGCTGGATGACGCGCCGCCGCGCGGCGGTGTACCGGATGCACGGCTGGGGCAAGGACACGGGACTGCTGAGCTCCGGCGCCAGCGCCTTACGTGACCCAGTCATGTCCGAACTGTTCCACCTCACAGCGGTCGATCGGGGATCCGACGGCTACGTTCGGGCTCGCAACTTCGTGGACGTGGTCGCAACACTGGGGCTCTTCGACGATGCCGACGGCGATATGACCGTGCGGGTGGTACCTGACGATGCCGGATACGCGGTCGATCGTGTCCTTATAGCGGCGGTTGCAGTCGACTTGGCTGGATCTCTGGACAGCCGTGAATCGGCCGCAGGAACCCGTGTCCTGGAGGGCTTACTCGACGCCTTCCGTGCGAAATGACTCTGGGCGCAGATGGTCGGCAGATCTGGCGGGTGAGCGCACCTGTCGGTGGAGGGCAACCGCCGTGGCCGCAGCTAATTGAGATCGTGCAGGCGATCCCTCATAACCAGTGGACGCTTGTCGGCGGATTGATGGTGCAACTCCACACCGCGTACGCGGGATTGCAGGTCACTCGCACCACCCGCGATATCGACATGATGCTGCATATCGAGACCGGCGCCGCAACATTCAGCGGTGTCCAACATGAGTTGGAGCGACTTGGCTATTCGCTACGCGAGCCGATCGGCAAAGGACCGATACATAGATTCGGTCGAGGCGCTCACAACGCTGAAACGATCGACGTCATGGTTGCTGACCATCTCTCGGCGAAGCGGCAGCCAACGGTTCTGGGCCGCAGAGTATTCGCGGTTCCCGGTGGCACTTCAGCACTGCGCAAGACGGTGAATTGTGAAGTGGATAGCGAGGCAGGCACCGTTATGCTCAGTATTCCCGATGTCCTCGGCGCGCTGATACTCAAAGGCGCGGCCTATCTGGAGGACTCTCGTGACCGGGAACGCCACGTTGACGACGCGGCGATATTGGCCTGCGCCCTGACCGATCCGGTTGCTGACCGCAACCGAATGGCGGGCAGCGACCACAAGCGGATCGCGGCGCTGTGGAGTGTCCTGCGGAATCTCGATCACCGGTCATGGATAGCGACTGGGACAGATTCCCGACGAGGCCACGCCGCACTGCGGGTGCTTGTCGGTGGCTGAAAGTGACCCTCAGCCCGTCGCGTCGATCCCGCGGACGGTGAGTTCAAACGGGCCCTGCTGCTTGTCGAGAATGTAGACCGACACCTGGCTGATGCCTGACGGGTCTAACGACTGCGGCGCGTTGGGTGCGGGATCGAGGCGCATGCCAACCGCTTGGAATCCCGCGATGGGCAGTTCATAGGTCCGCGGGACGCCGGCTTCGGTCGGGAAACGCTGAATGTAGGACCACGGCTGCCCGCCCCGGCCCACCCGCAACACATACGTTTTCCCGTCGCCCACCGCGCGGACGAGGAGCGACTTCGCCCCTGCTGCCTTCTGCCCGATCGCCGCGTCTTCCGGACCACGGGCCGAGGCGAACCCGCCGTTGTTCTCCAGCGACAGGGTGCCCGAGAACACCATGCCGCCATCGCCGAACGTGACCGCCGAGGTGGACCGACCACCCATGACGGGGTCGTTGATCGTTCTCCAAGCTGCCACGTCGCCAGGGTCGTCGAAGGCGAGAAGAGCGACCGCTGGCACCGCGGGCGGGGCCGGCGTTGTCGTCGTCTCGTCGGCGTTGGCGGTCTGCCCGGTGCTTGCGCACGACACCAACAGAACCGCCAGGCAGGCCAACGCGATACTGAATCGCCCACCCCTTCCGATCGCGCGTAGGTCACTTCGCATGACATCAATGTATGGCCTGAAAGCCCGTCCGTACGCTCAGGTGTCGCCCACCACCCGGTCATCGCCGAGGAGCCGCCCATGTCCACACCGTTTGACGCCGTCACCTTCGCCCACGGACCGGCCATGAAGAACCGATTCATGTTGTCCCCCCTGACCAATCAGCAGAGCAATCCCGACGGGACGCTCTCCGATGACGAGGAGCGTTGGCTGACGATGCGCGCCGCGGGTGGGTTCGGCATGACCGATGACCTGTGCGAGCCACGTCGAGTCGCGCGGTCAGGGATTCGAGGGGCAGCTGGGGTGCTTCGGCGACGAGCATCTGCCGGGCCTCACCCGGCTGGCGGCGGGGATTCGCGCGCAGGGCAGTGTGGCGATCGTCCAACTGCACCACGCGGGACGCCGTGCCCCGGCTGAGCTCATCGGCACGTCCCCCGTCGCGCCCGCCGACGATGCCAAGTACGGGGCGCGCGCGCTGACGACCGCCGAGGTGGAAGAGGTCATCGAGTCGTTCATCGCAGCAGCGGTCCGCTGCGATCAGGCGGGATTCGACGGCGTCGAACTCCACGGTGCCCACGACTACCTGCTGTGCGAGTTCCTCAACGCCGAGTTCAATGATCGAACCGATGACTATGGCGGCAGCCGGGAGGCGCGGTTCCGCATCTTCGACGAGATCATCTCCGGCATCCGTCGACGTTGCCGTCCGGACTTCCACCTGGGAGTGCGGCTATCACCGGAGCGGTTCGGCATGGCGACCGCCGACGTCATCGACGCGTTCGAGCGGCTGGTCGCCACCGAGAAGGTGGATCTCATCGACCTGTCGCTCTGGGATGTGTTCAAGGAGGCAGCCGACGAGCAGTTCGCATCCCGGCCACTGCTCGAGGTGTTCACCGATCTCGACCGGGGAGCGGTTCGCGCTGGCCGTCGCCGGTCACCTCTACTGCGGCTCCGATGTGCAGCGCGCCCTCGATGGCGGCGCCGACATCGTGGTGATCGGCCGGGCGGCGATCACCAACCATGACTTCCCGCGGCTGCTGCAGGCCGATCCCACGGCGGCGATGCGTGAGCTGCCCGTCCCCAGGGAGGTCCTCGCCGCCGAGGGACTCGGGCCGAGCTTTATCGAGTACATGTCGAACTGGAAAGGGTTCGTCGGTAGCTGATGGGACCGCTACCATCCTCCGAACGGAAGGCCTGAAACCGGCATTGGGGCCCAATGGCTCTAGTTCTGCGCATCGGCGACATCAGATGATGACGACAACGCAGTGGCCCCCCTAGCGGCCGCACCCCCCAGACCCCGGGCAAACCGATGCGCTGTTAAGCCTTCGAGCAAGAGGGCCAAAGAGCAGTCCTGATGAACAAACGTTGGGAAAATCCCCACACGGACGACCTCGCCGTTCTTCAGGTGTGGGCGTTGGAGCGCCGCGCTTATTTGAAGACCGTGTTGGCCGCCGGGCCGCTGCCCAGGGTGGTCCAATCGCCGGCGATTGCATCCTCCGACGCCGAAAGTGCCACCGCGGGTTACGGCGGTGCGCATCCCGACCCACTCGGGGCGATTCAAGCTGAGCTCGACTCCGTCTGGCTGATCCATCCCCACGTTCCCGCTAATGTTCGTACGCAGATGTCAATCGCCACCGCCGAGATCGGTGCCAACATCATCGAGCACTCCGGGGGCCGCCAGCCGGTGCGAATCCAGATGGGCTCAGAACTGGTGGGCGATCAGGTGCACTTCACCTTCACCGACGACGGTCCGCCCGCCGATATCGACCTGACATCCGTGACCATGCCCGACGCAACGGCCGAGCGTGGCCGGGGTCTCGCGATGGCCCAAGCCGTCCTCGATCAGTTGGCGTACCACTCCGACGACCTGGGCAACCACTGGACGCTCATCAGTCAACGCTTCGGCTAGGCGGCAGGGCGGCTAGCGTCCGTCGGGCACCGCCTGGCTGTAGCGTCGCGGTCATGAAGTACGGAATCTTCGGCGGCGCTGTCAACACCGGAACGATCGACGACATGGTCGCCGAGGCCGCCGCGGCCGAGAGGGACGGCTTCGCCGCGTACTGGGCCCCCCATATCTTCGGCCACGACGCGTTGACCGCCCTGGCGGTGGTGGGCACCCAGGTGCCGCGCATCGAACTGGGCACCTCGGTGGTGCCGACGTTCCCCCGTCACCCGCACGCCATCGCCCAGCAGGCCCACACCGTGGCGGCCGCCTCCGGAAACCGCTTCACCCTGGGCATCGGCCTGAGCCACAAGATCGTGATCGAGAACATGTTCGGGATGAGCTACGACAAGCCGGTGCGGCACCTGCGTGAGTATCTGAACGTGCTGATGCCGCTGTCGCGCAACGAGCCCGCGAACTTCGAGGGCGAGATGTACAAGGTGCATGCCGGCATCAGCGCCAAGGGATCGAATGGCTTCAGTGTGGTGGTGGCCGCACTGGGGGAGCAGATGCTGCGCGTCACCGCCGCCCTGGCCGACGGAACGCTGACCTGGTGCACCGGCCCGGCGACCCTGGCCGCGCACACCATCCCGACCATCACCAGGGCCGCAGAGGAATTCGGCCGCCCGGCACCCCGGGTGATCGCGGCGCTGCCGGTCTGCGTCACCAGCGACACCGAAGCCGCGGCGGCCCGCGCGGCGGAGACATTCGCCGCCTACGGCGCGCTGCCCAGCTACCGCGCCATGCTCGACCGAGAGGGTGTGGCAGGCCCTGCGGATATCGCCATCATCGGCAGCACCGACGAGGTGCGCAACCGGGTCGGCGCGCTGGCCGATATCGGCGTCACCGACTTCGCCGCCGTGGAATTCGGCGCGACACCAGAGGAGATCGCCGAGACGCGCGACGCGTTGAAAGGCCTGCTGGCATGACGCGATTCGACGGAATGACCGTGGTGGTGACCGGGGTGTCGTCCGGCATCGGCCTGGCCACCGCACGCCGGTTACTGGCTGACGGTGCATCCGTCGTGGGCTGCGATATCGCCCCAGCCGACGAACTTGACGGCTCGAAAGGATTCACCTTCATCCACGCCGACGTCACCGACGAGGACGCGGTGAACGCCCTCTTCGCCGCGGCGCCGGGCCGGTTGGCCGGTGTTGTGCATTCAGCCGGGGTACCGGGCGGCGGCCCGATCCACATGCTCGACGCCCAGGAATGGGCGCGGGTGATCAACATCAACCTGACCGCCACGTTCCTGGTCGCCAAGGCCGCCGTCGCCACCATGCTCACCCAGGAGCCCATCAACGGGGAGCGCGGCTCGATCGTCACCCTCTCCAGCGTCGAGGGTCTGGAAGGAACGGCCGGGGGCAGCTGCTACAACGCCGCCAAAGGCGGTGTGGTGCTGCTGACCAAGAACATCGCCATCGACTACGGCCCCAGCGGTATCCGGTGCAACGCGATCTGCCCGGGTTTCATCGACACCCCGATGCTCGATGCGGTGCTGTCGAGCCCGGAGATGGCGGCGGTCAAAGCCGGGGTCACCCACGAACACGCGCTGCGCCGCCGGGGCAGGCCCGAGGAGATCGCCGCCGTGGCGGCCTTCCTGCTGTCGGCGGACGCCTCGTTCGTCAGCGGGCAGGCCATCGCGGTGGACGGCGGGTATACCGCCGGGCGCGACCACGGAGTGACGGACATGTTGGGACTCGGCGGGGGATGACCCCGCCGTCGACAGAAGCGGTCACTGATCGGTGATGGAGATGGAGGACTGATGACTTCAGGTGTGATCGACAGCGCAGTGGTCGAGCGGGCTCGCGGTCTGCGCGACGTCGTCGCCGCCGAGGCTGCGGAGTCCGAGCGGCTGCGCACCATGTCACCGACCATCGTGGACGCGCTGTGGTCCAGCGGTCTGATGACGGCGTTCAACCCCCGCGAAGCCGGCGGCGATGAGCCCGACCTCGCGGCCATGATCGAGACCTGGATCGAAATGGCCTGGCAGGACGGCTCTTTCGGGTGGATCGGCATCGCGAACTTCCCATCGGTGTGGGCTGCGGCTTCCTACCTGCCGGATGAGGGATTCGCGGAGGTGTTCTCCGGCAACGGCAACCAGGTCACGATGGGCGGCCAGTTCGCTCCGCTCGGCCAGGGCGTGATCGTCGACGGGGGGTACCGGCTGACCGGTGCATGGAACTTCGGCTCCGGTACCGGGCACAGCCAGTACATCGCCGCCGGGTTCATGCCGATGCAGGACGGCCAGCCGCACATGATGGACAACGGTATGCCGGTCATGGCGGTCGCTCTGATCCCGCGCGAGCAGGTCACCTTCACCGACGGCTGGCATGTGCAGGGACTCAAGGGCACCGGCTCGTATGACTACAACGTGGTGGATGTCTTCGTGCCGGAACACCGCACCTTTGAGCTGTTCTGCCGGGAGCCGCGACGGGGCTCGTCCCTGGGCCGGATGGGAATGATGGCCATCACGGCTGCCGGTCACGCGGCCTGGGCACTCGGGGTCGCCAAAAGCATGCTCGACGACGTACAGGAACTGGCGGCCACGAAATTCCGGATGAGTGACATGGCGTCGCTGGCGACCCGCCCGACGTTCCAGAAGGACCTCGCTCATCACGTCAGCGCCTGGCGCGCGGCCCGGTTACTGCTGCTCGACGTGTTCGGCGATGCTGAGGCGGCGGCCGCCGCCGACGGACTCACCCCGGCGAATCGGGCCGACCTACGGGCGGCTGCGGTCTACATCACCGATGTAGCGCGCGAATGCGCGCAGTGGGCGCACCTGGCCGCCGGGACCACCTCCATCCGCGAGGGCTCCCGACTCGAGCGCGCCTTCCGCGATATCTACACCGGCACCCAGCACGCCTTCATCAGCGAGAAGGTGGCTATGGACGCCGCGCAGGTCTGGCTGGGTCTGGTGGAGGATCAGTTCGCGCTCTGACAGCGCGCCAGGCGCCCGTCGACCACAGCGCCCACGCGATCAGCACCGGCTGGAAGAACAGCCGGATGAATCGTGCGCGATCGCTGGTGAGACCGAACGCGTCACGATGGTCCATCCACTGGGCGATGTTGCCGGGGAAGATCACAACGAAGAATCCCGCCAGCAGCCACCCGACTATGGCGCGCCGGTTGGTGAGCAGGATCATCGACGCGCCGAGGGCGATCTCGACCACTCCGGAGGCCAGCACCGTGACATCCGGGGGCAGCGGCACCCACGCCGGCACCTGCGCCTGAAATTCCTCCCGCGCGAAGGTCAGGTGGCCGATACCGGCGAAGACCATGATCGCTCCCAGCGCGACCCGGCCGATTCTCTGAGCGGTTGTTTCCGTCATGTGCGCACCAGCCAACCATGCAATGATGCGAAATCCCACGCTCGTGCCACAGGAAGGTGACCGTGAGCTCGTTCGAGGTGGCCGAGGCCGGAATCGCCGAGCTTCGCCTCGCGCTCGAGGCCGGCCGGGTCACCAGCGTCGGGTTGGTTGAGGCCTATCTGCGCCGCATCGAGGCCTATGACCGCGGCGGGCCGATGCTGAACTCGATTGTCGTCGACAACCCCGAGGCGATGGCCGAGGCCGCCGCCTCCGACCAGCGCCGGTCCGACGGGGAATCTGCTCGGCCCACTGGACGGCATCCCGTACACCGCCAAGGACAGTTATCTGGCGACCGGCCTGACGGCGGCAGCGGGATCACACGCCTTCGCCGACCTGATCGCCCACCGGGACGCCTTCGCCATCGAGCGGTTGCGCCGCGGCGGCGCGATCCTGATCGGGCTGACGAATATGCCGCCGATGGCCAACGGCGGCATGCAGCGCGGCCTCTACGGGCGCGCCGAAAGTCCCTACAACGCCGAGTTTCTGACCTCCGCCTTCGGCTCCGGTTCCTCCAACGGCTCCGGAACCGCCACCGCCGCCAGCTTCGCGGCGTTCGGGCTCGGGGAGGAGACGTGGTCCAGTGGGCGCGCGCCGGCCACCAACAACGCTCTGTGCGCCTACACGCCCTCGCGCGGGGTGATCTCGGTGCGCGGCAACTGGCCGCTGGTGCCGACCATGGATGTGGTCGTGCCGCACACCCGCACCATGGCCGACATGTTCGAGGTGCTCGACGTCGTCGTCGCTGACGATCGCGAAACCCGCGGCGACTTCTGGCGGATGCAGCCGTGGATCAAGATCCCCAAGGCGTCCTCCGAGCGGCCCCGCTCCTATCGCGAGCTGGCTCCCGGTGATCGCGACGATGCCCGAAGAACGTTGGCGGGCAAGCGATTCGGGGTTCCACGCATGTACGTCAACGCCGACCCCGACGCCGGAGTCGGCGAGGGCCTCGGCATCGGCGGGCCGACCGGACAGCGCATCGAGACCCGGCAGTCCGTCATCGATCTGTTTCGAGGCCGCGGGCGCCGATCTGATCGCTGCCGGAGCCGAGGTGGTCCTGGTGGACTTCCCGGTGGTCTCCAACTACGAACGCGACCGGCCGGGTGCGCCGTCGATCACGACGCGCGGACTGGTGAGCCCGGAGTTCCTCGACCGCGAGATCCTCGACCTGTCGGCGTGGGCCTGGGACGACTTTCTGCGCGCCAACGGCGATCCGAGCCTTCCCGACCTCGCCGCGGTCGACGGCAGCCGGATCTGGGTCAACGACCCCGGCGCGCTGCCTGACCGGGTGCAGGGCTTCGGTGAGGCCAGCGACGACATCAACGGCTACCCGGCGTTCATCCGGGAGCATCCCATCGAGTCGTTCCTCGACATCCCGCACCTCGAGGAAGGGCTGCGCGGCTTGGAGAGACCCGCCGGGTCGATCTCGAGGAGTGGATGCACCGGCGCGGACTCGACGCGGTGATCTTCCCGACCGTCGCCGACGTCGGCCCGGCCGACATGGACGTCAACCCGGCGTCGGCCGACCTCGGCTGGCGCAACGGGGTGTGGGTGGCCAACGGCAACCTGGTTCCGCGCCACCTCGGAATCCCGACGGTGACGGTGCCGATGGGCATCATGGCCGATATCGGGATGCCCGTCGGACTGACCTTCGCCGGCCGCGCCTACGACGACACCGCACTGCTGACGCTTCGCCGCGGCGTTCGAGGCGACCGGCTGCCCGACGCACCGCTCCGCCGCGGACGCCGCCCCTATGATCGCGACTCATATGAACGAGACACAGCAGACGCCCGGTGGCTACCTGATGCCGGCCGAATACGCGCCGCAGGACCGGGTCTGGATGGCCTTTCCCTGCGCGGGATATTCGCTGGGCGACACCGAGGCCGAAGCACGGCACGAGGCGCGCTCCACCTGGGCTGCGGTCGCCCACGCGGTCGCCGAGTTCGAACCCGTCACCGTGGTCGTGCACCCGGCGGAGCGTGCGATCGCCGACCGGTACCTGTCGGCGGGCGTCGACATCGTCGAGGCGCCGCTCAACGACGCCTGGATGCGCGATATCGGGCCGACGTTCGTGCACGCCGCCGACGGGTCGGTCGCCGCGGTGGACTGGGTGTTCAACGGCTGGGGCGCCCAGGACTGGGCGCAGTGGGACCTCGACGCCCAGATCGGCCGGTTCGTCGCCGAAGCCGCCGGCGTACCCGTCGATCAGTTCACCGAACTGGTCAACGAGGGCGGCGGCATCCACGTCGACGGCGAGGGCACCGTGCTGGTCACCGACACCGTGCAACTCGATCCCGGCCGCAATCCCGGGCTGAGCCGAGCCGACGTCGAGGCGGAGTTGGCCCGCACCATCGGCGCCACCCACGCGGTGTGGCTGCCGCGCGGGCTGACGCGGGACTTCGCAGCGATTCGGAACCCGCGGTCACGTCGACATCGTCGCCGCCATCACCTCACCGGGCCGGCTGCTGCTGCACACCCAGCGCGACGAATCACATCCCGACTTACCAGGTGTGCCGCGAGATCCGGGCCGCGCTGGAGGACACCCACGACGCCGCCGGCCGGACGTGGGAGATCACCGAAATGCCCGCTCCGGCGACGCTGACCGACGACGAGGGCTACGTCGACTACAGCTACATCAACCATCTGGTGGTCAACGGCGGGGTCATCGCCTGCGGATTCGGCGACGCCCACGACGGCGACGCGGTGGCTATCCTCGCCGAGCAATACCCGGGCCGGCGGGTGGTCACCGTCGACGCCCGGCCCGTTGTTCGCCCGCGGCGGCGGCATTCACTGCATCACCCAGCAGCAGCCCTCACGGCGTGTGCTTAGCTGAAGGTAGCCACATCAGAGAGAGGGCGACCGTGCAGCTACGTATGCTTCATCTGATCCCGGGGTTGGCGGTGGCGGCAGGTGTGGTGGGCATCGTCGTCGCGCCGGCCGCGTCCGCTGACTGCAACTCGACCGGCGGCAGCACGCTGTGCTCCAGTGGCGGCAGCGTCCGCGGAAGTTCTGGCGCGCCGACATCGCTTCCCACCTTCGACCCCTATCCCTGCGTGGGCACACCGGGGTGCGATTACTACGACTCCTACGACCCGGGCTTGATCTTCGATCTGCCCAACTTCGGCTTCGGCGGCGGCGGCGGCGGTGGCTTTGGTGGCAACCGGCCGCAACCCCGCTGATCATCCGCTTCACCCACTCACCACAAGGAGTCCGACATGTCGTTCACAGTTCGTCTTGTTCTCAGTGCAGCCGCAGTGACGGGCGCGATGCTCGCCGCAGCACCGACGGCGTTGGCCGAGGATCCGCCCAACTGCACCGCAGCCGATATGGCCGGCGTGGCGGCCGGGGTGTCGGCGGCGACGTCGGCCTACCTGTTCACTCATCCGGACGTGAACGCATTCGTCACCGGCCTCAAGGGCCAGCCGCGCGATCAGATCCGGTCCCAGGTTCAGGATTACCTGAATGCCAACCCGCAGACCAAGGCCGAGATTCAGGCGATCCGTCAGCCGCTGGCCGACCTGCGGGCGCGGTGCGGCGGGGTCGGACGACGAGCCCATGTCCTGACCGCGGCGTCCTGACGCCTCAGTCCGTGAGGTGCTCGATCACCGCATCGAAGGCGTTGAGCACGAACGCATCGGTGGCCGGATCTGAGGACACCGGCTGCGAGGACTGTTTGACGATCGCGATGTTGCGCCGGCGGTCGATGTAGATCCACTGGCCGTGCACGCCGATCGCGCAGATCGCCTCATGGTCGGGCGTGTGGCGGATCCACCACTGGGCGCGGTAACTCCAGTCGCCGCCGGCCCACGCCCCGACGGCCTCGGGACCGCGGGAGAACGCCTCGCGACTGCCGCCGCGCTCGAGGATGTCGATGATGTCGGCGGCAATGATGCGCTGGCCGTCGACCACACCGTCGTTCAGCATCATCATCGCGAAGCGCATCAGGTCACGCGGTGCGGCGTTGAGGCCGCCGCCGGCCACCAGGGTGCCGCATCGGTCGAGCAGCACGTAGGTCTCTGCCTCGGTGCCGAGTCTGGTCCACAGCACCTCCGCCATCTGGTCCTGGAACGATCGACCGGTGGCCCGGTTGGTGATCCAGTTGACGACGTCGGTCTTCGGGGTCTGGTAACAGAAGACCTCGCCGTGCTCGTAGGCCGGGTTCTTGGCGAGGGCGACCAGGAAGTCGTACAGGCCCTCAGTCGGCTGCCCGGCCGGTGCCTCCAGCCATCCCAACGCCTGCCCGTAGCGGGTGATGCCCGAGGTGGGGTCGGCGTAGTCCTCGCTGAAGTCCATCGAGTTCACCATGTCGAGCACCTGGCCGATAGTCGCGTCGGCGAACGCCGATGACGCAGCCAACTCCGGCACGACGGTGACCACCGGCGCCGACTCGTCCAGCAGGCCGTCGGCTGCGGCGATGAGCGCGAACAGACCGGCGAAGGATTTCGTCACCGACATCATCTGGTGCGGCTGGGTGGCGTGCATGCCGTTGGAATAGTGCTCATAGACAAGGTGATCCGGTGTCGCGACGAGCAACGAATCGGTATAGGTCTCGCGCAGGAACGTCGCGAAGTCGGTCCCACTGCCGTCGGCCCGGGTGACGCTCAGTCCGTCGATGGACGGGTCGGCCTCGACGTCGATCGGCCGCGGGACGGCACTGTTCTGCACGGGGGCCGACGGGTAGATCGTCCGCATGTGCAGATACGCCCACCGGTTGTAGGGGGCCGCCATCAACGCGTTCGAGCGGTCAACCCGCTTGCCCGGCGGCGGGGGGAAGCCCTCCATGATGCCGAGTTCGTGGGCGCTCGCGTACCGGTCGTCAGTCACTGACGGATCCTATCGGCCAGCCGTCGGCCTTTAGGATGCCCGCAGTTCCTGCTTCTTGGCTTCGCGGGCCAGCATCCGGTCGCGCTGTTCCTCGAACTTGAGCACCTGGCCTTCGAAGCTGACGAGGTAGTCGGCGAGTTGTTCGCGACGCTGCTCGCCGGCGGCGCTGAAGTCCTCGCGTTCGAAGATGCGCCACTTGCGCAGCGTCGGGTGTCAGAACCTCTTCGAGGTGCTGGCGCGGGTCGTAGATGCCGTGCTTGGCCATCAGCACGCCGTTGCGGCGGAAGTTGGGCATGCCCTGCCCGGGCATCCGGAAGTTCTCGACGACGGCGGCGACCGCCTCCAGCGCCTGGTCCGGGGCGAGGTCCAGGGCCGCCCCGCACATGTTCCGGTAGAAGATCATGTGCAGGTTCTCGTCGGCGGCGATGCGCTGAAGCATCCGGTCGGCGATCGGGTCGTCGCACGACCTTGCCGGTGTTGCGGTGGCTGACCCGGGTGGCGAGTTCCTGGAAGGAGACGTAGGCGATCGACAGCAGGAAGTCGGTCTTGTGCCGCGCCTCCTCCTCAGCGGTCGGCCGGAATCCGTTGGTCATGTGCGCCATCCGGGCCTGCTCGAGCGCGACCGGGTCGACGCCGCGGGTGACGACGAGGTAGTCGCGCATGACGATGCTGTGCCGGCTCTCCTCGGCGGTCCAGCGGCCGACCCAGGTGCCCCACGCGCCGTCGAGGGAGAAGTGCTCCGCCGCCTGACGGTGATACGACGGCAGGTTGTCCTCGGTCAGCAGGTTGGTGATCATCGCGGCCTTGGCGACCTCGCTGAGTTGGGACTGCTCCGGCGCCCAGTCGTCGCCACCCATCGCGGCGAAATTGCGGCCACGGTCCCACGGCACGTAGTCGTGCGGGTGCCAGTCGACCGTCGCCGCGAAATGGCGGTTGACGTTCTCGGCGGCGACCGGCTCGAGCTCCGTGAGCAACTCAAGGTCGGTGAACTCTCGCGGCATCACACCTGTGTCCCTGCTGTAGGCAGCAGGGGCAGGACACCCGCGGCAATTATTGATTCCGAAATTTCTTTTCCCAGTTTACCAGGAGAAACGCCCTGAACGGCTTAGCCGGCGGCGCACCCGGCGAGGAACAGTGCTGGCGGGATCACGGCGTCGGAAGGCGGGGTCGTGGTGGTCGGATTGGTGCCGCAGACCGCGCTCTTGTCCTTCGGGATCCAGAACTGCCCCTCCTGCTCGAAGATGAAGGAGGTGGGCGCGCCCATCTGTGGGTTGTCCTGGCTGGCCAGCAGGCCGCTGGTCACCGCCCAGCCATCGGCGCAGGTCAACTCATCGACGGTATAGAGATTGTTCGCCCCGAGAGCCAAGGCGGACTGAGCGGCCGGCTGCGCCAGGGCGTCCTTGGTGCACTCGGTCATCCCGCCCACCATCGGGCTGCTGGTTGAGGTGGTCGTCGCTGCCGGCGACGCCGTCGAGGTCGCGGTTGTGGCTGCCGATGGTGAAGGCGCAGCCGTGGCCGTTGTGGTGGAGGTCACGGTGACGGTCGCGCTCGCCGCGGGCTTGGCATCCTCGCTGGCGCACGCGGACAAGGCGACGGCGGCCAGGCCGGTGAGCCCGATCGTAATGGTGGTGGCGCGGTTCATGGATCCTCCGGGTCGGCTTGGGGCGCTGTCGGCTACAGATCCTGTCAGGCGGTGCGCCGATTACCCGGTTCGAAACGCTGGTTGAATCTCTGTCGTGACCTCACGACGGTTTCCTGGTGCCGCGCTGGCGGTCGTGAGTGTGGTGACGGTGGTCGCGGCGCTGGCGTTGTTCGGCACCGACCGGCTTTCAGGGCGGGCGGACACCGGCGTCATCGACGGCCCGTATGCCACGTTGCTCGACACCGCCGACGATCTCGGGCCGGCGCACGGCGGACGGGTTCAGCTCACCGCCGCCCTGCGGGCAGCGTCGCGTCCCGTGGAGCTCGACCGCTGGGCGGGCGCGCACGGGTTGTCGCTGCGGTGGCGCGACGGTGACGACTGGGCTGTCATCGAGGGAACCCCGCCGGCGGTGTCGGAGGCTTTCGGCGTCGCCGTCCACGACTACCGCGCCCGTCTCGGGCCGCAGGCAGGCCGGGTCTTCTACGCCTCGCCGCAGCAACCGGACGTCCCGTCCGCCGCGCGCGCCGAGGTTGCCGGGCTCGGCCGCATCCTCAGCCACCTGCCCTACCGCGTCGCCCGTCCGCCGACCCCGCCGCGCGATGTGCCCGACGGCGGTCTGCAGCCCACCGAGTTGCTGAGCGCCTACAACGCGCGGGTCTCTAACCGACCAGGGTTTCACCGGTAAGGGCGCCACCGTGGTGGTGTTCGCCTTCGACGGTTTCAACCAGCCCGACATGGATAGCTTCGCCACGTTGTTCGAGGTCCCGCCCATCACCGTGGAGGTCATGGGCCCCATGCCCGAGCAGCGCAGCGGTGAGGCCACCATGGATCTGCAGATGATTCATGCCGTCGCACCGGATGCCAAACTGGTACTGGTCAATTCGCGTCCGACAGTCGAAGGCGACGGTGGATTCGAGAAGCTGGCCCGGTTGATGGAGTCGGTCGACCGCGAGCATCCCCGGCGCGATCTGGAGCTTCTCCATCGGCTGGGGATGCGACCGGCTCTTCACCGCCGCAGATCTCGCGCCGGTGCGCGCCGCGCTGACCAAGGCGTTGCGCAACGGCACGACGGCGTTCGACGCATCCGGCGATCTGGCCGGACTGGAGTGCCGCGGCGGCCGCAACTGGTCGGATCCGCCGAGTCCCGACGACGTGGGTGTGGACGCGGTGGCCTCGATTCCGGAGATGACCTCCGTCGGCGGCACCCGGCTGTCCACCGACGCCGACGGGCAGGTGGCTCGCCGAGCAGTCCTGGTACGACGTCCCGCTCACCCAGGGCAGCGCCGGGGGAGTATCCGGTCTCTACCCGCGGCCACCGTGGCAGATCGTCGACCCGGCCGCCGGGCCGCCGGAGCGTCGTCTGGTTCCCGATGTGGCGGCGGTCGCCGATCCGTTCACCGGAGTGAAGTTCGTGTTCGAGGGTCAGATCCTCGTCGGCGGCGGTACCTCGCAGGCCGCACCGATCTGGGCCGGGCTTACCGCCATCATCAATCAAAAGCTGATCTCCGTCGGCCAGGCGCCATTGGGCAACGTGAATCCGCTTCTCTACCGAGTGGCGCGCAGTTCGATGGTGCCCGGTTTCCGGGACATCCGGTTGGGCGGCAACGCGATCACCCCGGGTGGCCGGGCGGGCTACGACATGGCGACGGGCCTCGGCAGCCCCAACGTCGAGAACCTCGTGAAGGCCATTCTGCTGACCCGCACGGTGAGCCGATGACCGCCCGCGGCCTCAGATACGTCGTCGTGCTCGGATTGTGGGTGGTCGGTCTGGTCACCGCCCTGCTGGTGCTCACTCTCGTCGACACCCGAGTCTCCGATGTCCCGGTCTACGTCTGCCCGCCGGACTGCGGGGGTCCGCCTACCGGGCTGCCGGTGTCGGTCAATCCCACCTTCACCGCTCCCGGCGGGACGTTCACGGTGTCCTATCCCACCCCGGGGTCGGCTTACACCGTCAACACCGACGACACCGGTGTGACCGCGGAGTTGACCGCCGGAGACGGTGGAACGCTGCGACTGCTCGGCATCCCGGCCGCCGGCCGCGAAGCCCGCCAGGTGGTCGAGGATGTCATCGCCGATTTCTTCCCCGATGCGGTCGCGGCGTACGAATTGCCCAATGCCACAGTGGGTTTCCAGCTCGGCTACGGGGTGGTCGCCGACTTCCTGCCGGCCAAGCGGGCTGCTCCGGTGCGGGTGATCGTCATCGCCGCGGTGAAGGACGACCTGGCGCTGGTGGCGTCCGCCGACGGGCCGTTCCGCCAGTTCAAGCCCGGCTCGGGACCCGGGCCGCCGTCCCCGGCGAATCTTCAGCTCGCCCAGGACATGGGCAAGTACGTCGACAGCTTCAGCTGGCGGGGCGATCCGCCCCGCTGACGGTCGTGCGCAGCCGGCGCCAAGTGCGCGACGACGCGCGCGCGGCCGCGCCGCATTCCTGGCAGAACGGGGTGTCTGGCACGGTCCGCTCGCAGTGCAGGCACGGCACCGGTTGCCCGCCGGCGGGGTCGGGTTCCTCGTGCAGCAGTGCCATCTGAACGGCGCAGCGCAGCGTCAGCAGGACCACGGCCATCAGAGCGGTGTTGATGCCCACTTCTGCCGCCATCGGCAACGCGGCGGCGTCCACGGCGTACACCCCGATGTAGAGGCCGAGGATCAGCACGGTGAAAATCGCCAGCGCGGCGCGCAGCCGTCCCGGGTGACGCAGCGCCCGCCGATTCGGCCGGAACAGAATTTCCATCCCGATCAGTCCGCCGGCTGCCGCGGCCGTGATCGGGTCGACGAGGCCGTAGAGGTACGCCTCCTCGAACAGTCGGCTCGGGCCGTAGTGCTCCAGCAGGCCCGCGGTGAACTGCGGCGCGAACCAGGTGATGGTGCCGGCGGCCGCGTGGGACAGCGCACCGAGCGCACCGATGACGAATCCGTCCAGTGACTCTCCGCTGGTCCAGCCCAGCAGCCGGACCACGATGGCAGGGGAGACCATCAGTAGGGCCCCCACCACCGTGACGACCATGCCGAGGTCGATCGAATCCTGCAGTTGCGCCCCGACGCCCAGCGGAACGCCGTAGGAGTTGGCCACCCGCACGCCCGCCCACAACCACCAGCCCACACCGGTCCCGGCGCCGATCGCTATCGCCATCGCCAGCGCCCGAAAACGAATGTCGGCGAACGCATCCGACTGCCACAGGTACACCACGAACAGCAGCGGTATCCCGAATGCCGTCACGATCACCAGCGGCCCGAACAGCCGCAGCCACGAGCAGATCACCAGCGCCGCCAATCCCAGGAGCAGAGCGAGGCGGAACGGCTTGCGGGAGGAGTCCGACAGCCGGGGGAACAGCGAACTGGTGACCAGGGGAAGGATGATCGGCTGGCGCGGGGCGGCGGCGAACACACTCGGCCGCAGCAGGGTGTGCTTGAGGGTGACCGGCCGGTCGAGGTAGGCGCCGCAGGCGCCGCAGAAGACCTCCGCCGGCACCGCCGCATGACAGGCCGGGCACTGCTGGGTCGGCGTCGACATCGTGCGGCCGACACTATCGCAACAACTACATTCGACCAGGTGAGCTCCGATCGGCTCGACGACCGCCGCCGCGGGCTGCTCACCCGGCGGATTCGGCTACTGGTCTCGGCGACAATCACCTACAACGTCATCGAGGCGATAGTCGCGATCAGCGCGGGAGCGGTCGCGTCATCGACGGCGCTGATCGGGTTCGGCCTCGACTCTGTCATCGAAGTCGGCTCCGCCGCGACGGTGGCCTGGCAGTTCTCCGGCCCCGATCCGAAGTCGCGGGAACGCACGGCGTTGCGCATCATCGCGTTCTCGTTCTTCGCACTGGCCGCCTACATCACTGTCGAGTCGACACGCGCTCTGTTCGGTGCGGCCGAGGCGCAGCCCTCCACGGTCGGCATCGTGCTCGCGGCGGTGTCCCTGGTCGTCATGCCATTGTTGTCGGGTGCCCAGCGCAGGGCCGGCCGTGAACTCGGTTCGGCCAGCGCCGTCGCCGACTCGAAGCAGACCCTGCTGTGCGCGTATCTCTCTGGCGTGCTTCTACTGGGCCTCGTGCTCAACAGCGCGTTCGGCTGGTCCTGGGCGGACCCGGTGGCCGCCCTGGTGATCGCCGTGGTCGCGGTCCGTGAGGGCCGCGAGGCTTGGCGCGGCGGGCACTGCGGCTGCTAGCTCAGCTGAGCCTCGATGTCATCGAGGGTGGTGTCGTCGCACAACCCGGCAGCGCGGGCCAGCGCCGCCGCCTCGGCGGCATCGGCCACCAGATGCAGCGGGATGCCCTCGGCGCGCATCGCCTCGGCGTGCTCGCGCACCGCCTCGTTGCGTTCGTCGTCGTCGGCGCCGACCTGTCGGATCAGAATCAGCTCCACCCGTCCCGGGAACTCCACCGCCATATCGCCGTAGGTGATCGGATCGCGCTGGCCGCTGTCGCCGATGAGCACGAACCGCATCTGGGGGTAGGCCTGCAGCAGCCGCCGGATCGCGGCGCGTTTGTGTTCGGCACCGCTGCGGCGCAGGTAGCGCTCGGTGGGACCCCAGTCGGTGAGGAACATCGGTCCCTGTGGAAACTCGTTGAGCTCCAGGAACTGTCGCAGCAGCGGGTAGAACGACCAGCTGCCGGTCGACACGTAAAAGAAGGTGGGCGCCGGTCTGGCTTTGCCGCCGCGGGTCCGGACGCCGCGCACCAGTCCGTGATACAGCTCGGACATGCCCGCGATGGCGGTCCGCTCGTCGGCGTCGCGCAGGAGCGTGCGGGCGACCATCTTGACGCCCTCGGTGAGGCCGGTGAGAAGGATCGTGTCGTCGATGTCGGAGATCACCAAAAACGGCGCCCGTAGCGACGGTTTGACCACCGGGCCACTGCCGGAGGCGAATTCGCCGCTGTCGATCGGTGTGGTGACCGCGTGCGCCTCATGCCAGCCGACCGTCAGCTTGGGCACCGGCAGGGAGAAGTTCGCGAACCCGTGGCTGTCGGTGACCTCGCGGGTGCGATGGGTGCCGATGCTGAGTTCGACCTCCACCCCGACCATCGGCAGCGCGGCGTGCCGGCGCAGATTGGACTGGGCGGTCTCCCAGTAGGGGATGCGACTGTCACCGGGCAGTTCAGGCACTTCGACGACCCGCACCCGCACCTTGGCGACGTCGTCGGCGACGAACCCGCAGTAGACGACCACGTGCATGCCGCGGAACGCGCCCGAGGAGATCTTCTTATCGCGGCGGCGGCTGGTCAGCTTGCCCTCGAGTCCGGCGACCACGGCGGCGGTCTCCGGGCTGCGCAACTTCGCGTTCAACTCCGAAGCGATCCGGCGGGGGAGGCGGGCCATGTGGGCAAGCATGGCAAACCCTCGCCGCGCGCGGTCCGGGAATGGCGGGGCGGCACCCCCGGCTGACCAGTTATGGGGTCGGTCGATCGTTTGCCTCATCTGTCCATCTCGCGAAAGCCGAGACGGCGGCGGCTTGGCGGTTCACCCTGTGTAGAACGCCCGCGAATGACGAGAAAGGCAAACCCCACGATGGGAATGATCGCACCGCTGGACTCGGCTTTCCTCCTGCAGGAGGCGCGAGAGCATCCGATGCATGTCGCCGGATTGCAGCTCTATCACACCCCGGCCGGCTCGACCGACGACTACGTCGCCGAGCTGTATCAGGAGTTGCTCGGCTACACCGAGGTGGCGCCGATGTTCGCCAAACGGCCGCGCGATCCGGTCAGCTCCGTCGGCAACCTGTGGTGGACCAGCGACGTATCCGTCGACATCGAGTACCACGTCCGCCGCTCGGCGCTGCCGCGGCCGGGGCGGGTGCGTGAACTCCTGGAACTGGTGTCCCGGTTGCACGGCAGCCTGCTCGACCGGCACCGCCCGCTGTGGGAATACCACCTGATCGAAGGACTGGCCGACGGCCGCTTCGCCAGTTACGCGAAGTCCCATCACGCGCTGGCCGACGGCGTCACGCTGGCCCGCAAGGTGATGAAGGGCTTCAGTGTCGACCCCGACGAGCGCGGGATACCGCCGATGTGGGTGCCCCGGGAGTCCGAGCCCAGGACCGACGCCGACGCCTCGCCGCGCGGCATCAACCCGCTCGACACCCTGCGCAGCGCCGGACGCACGTTGAGCGGGATCACCGGGATCGGCACGATGCTGGCGCAGTACGGCACCGCGGCCCTGGTCGAGCAGACCTGCGTGCTGCCCTACTCCGCGCCCCAAGACGATGCTCAACCAACCGATCAGCGGCTCGCGCCGGGTCGCGGCGCAATCGTGGGATATCGCGCGCGTCCTGAAGGCCGGCAAGGCCCGCGGCGTGACGCTCAACGACATGGTGCTGGCCATGAGCGCCGGGGCGTTGCGGCGCTACCTGCTCGCCCAGGACGCCCTGCCCGACGAGCCGCTGATCGCCTCGGTGCCGGTGTCGATGCGCACCCAGGCCGGGGCGGGCGAGGGCAACGCCATCACCTTCGTGCTGTGCAATCTCGGCACGCATCTCGCCGACCCCGACGAGCGGCTGGAGACCATCACGTCCTCCATGCGCGCCACCAAAGCGGTGATGGCCGACCGGTCGGGCCTGGCGTTGACCGCGCTGGGCATCCTGACCGCGGTGGGGCCGTCGGCCCTGACCAGGATCCCCGGATCGTCGTCGATGCCGCCGCCCTACAACGTGCTGATCTCCAATGTTCCCGGCCCGCGCGAACGGCTGTTCTGGAACGGCGCCGAACTCGAGGCGATCTACCCGTTGTCGATCCCGACCGAAAATCAGGCGCTGAACATCACCTGCCTGAGCTACGCCGACCATCTGGAGTTCGGTCTGGTCGGCTGCCGTCGCACGGTGCCGAAATTGCAGCGACTTTTGGACTATCTCGAGGAAAGTCTGCAGGAACTGGAGTAAGTTCCCCTCCCAGACGATTTCAGCAAACGCCGAGAGGGACTTTTCCATGAGTGAGACTGGCACCGACGGCGCGCAGACACCGGAAGAGCAAAGCGGCAGTGGGAAGCTCTCCCGGCGCAAGGTGCTCGGCGGTATGGCTGCCGGTGCGGGCGCGGCGGCGGTGGCCGGTCTGGCCGCCTCCTGCGGATCCAAGGACGGCGCCACGGCCGGCGGTGACGGGCCTCCCGGCTACGGCACCGGGATCAATGAGGGCTTCGACGGCAAGATCGAACTCGACGTTCGCGACTCCACCCCGGACTGGAAGCCCTTCGAACTGAAGAAGGCCCCCGAGGGCGCGCCGAACGTCCTCGTGGTGCTCTACGACGACACCGGTCTGGCCGCGTGGTCGCCGTACGGCGGGCGCATCAACATGCCGGTCATGCAGACGGCTGGCCGACAACGGGCTGATGTACTCGCAGTGGCACACCACCGCGCTGTGCTCACCGACCCGCTCCTGCTTCCTCACCGGTCGCAGCCAGCACGTCAACCGCTCCGGGTCGATCACTGAGGGCTCCAACGGCTTTCCCGGGATGGCCGCGCGACTGCCCGCCCAGTGCGCCACCATCGGACAGGTGCTGCAGGACAACGGCTACAGCACGTTCTGGATCGGCAAGAACCACAACGTGCCCGAAGAGGACGTCTCCAGCGGCGGCAGCAAGTCGGAGTGGCCGCTGCAGAAGGGCTTCGACCGCTTCTACGGATTCCTGGGCGGGGAGACCAACCAGTGGTATCCGGATCTGGTGGAGGACAACCGGTTCGTCGAGCAGCCGTATCTGCCCGAAGAGGGCTACCACCTGTCGAAGGACCTGACCGACAACGCCATCCGGATGCTGCGCGACCAGAAGTCGTCCAACCCCTCCAAGCCCTGGTACATGTGGTTCTGCCCGGGCGCCAATCACGCCCCGCATCACGCGCCGCAGGAGTACATCGACAAGTACAAGGGCAAGTTCGACGACGGCTACGAGGCCTACCGCGAGTGGGTGCTGCCCCGGATGATCGAGAAGGGCGTGCTGCCCGCGGGCACCAAGATGACCCCGATCAACCCGCTGCCCGACGATGTCGCCGCCGCCAATGATGCTGTGCGGCCGTGGAATTCGCTCAACGCCGACGAGAAGAAGCTGTTCTCCCGGATGGCGGAGGTGTATGCCGGCTTCTCCGAGTACACCGACGCCCAGGTCGGCCGGATCGTCGACTACCTGGAGCAGACCGGGCAGTTGGAGAACACGATCGTCTTCTACTGCGCCGACAACGGCGCCTCCGGCGAGGGTTCGCCCAACGGCTCGGTCAACGAGAACAAGTTCTTCAACGGCTACCCCGACGAGCTGTCGGAGAACATGAAGTACCTGCGACACCCTCGGCAGCCCGGACACCTACAACCACTATCCGACCGGCTGGGCGACGGCGTTCTCCACGCCGTTCCAGATGTTCAAGCGCTACGCGCAGTTCGCCGGCGGCACCTGCGATCCGATGGTGATCTCCTGGCCCAAGGGCATCAAGGCCAAAGGCGAGGTCCGCGAGCAGTACCACCACGCCACCGATGTGGCCGCGACCGTCCTCGACGTCGCCGGACTGCAGATGCCCGAGGAGTACAAGGGCATCAAGCAGTACCCGCTCAACGGCGTGTCGATGCGCTACAGCTTCGACGACGACGCAGGCGCCCACCACCCGCAAGCGTCAGTACTACGCGATGCTGGGCACCCGCGGCATCTGGCAGGACGGCTGGAAGGCCGCCGCGCTGCACGCGCCGATGAGCGACAAGGGCAACTTCGACGACGACCGCTGGGAGCTCTACCACGTCGACGAGGACCGCTCGGAGTCCACCAACGTCGCCGAGCAGTACCCGGACAAGCTCAAGGAGCTGATCGACGCCTGGTACGAGGAGGCCAAGAACAACTTCGTGCTGCCGCTCGACGACCGCATCGGCGGTCGAGCAGGCCGGCACACCCGCGCCCGCAGTCCGAACCGCCGCGCGACCGCTACATCTACTACCCCGACACCGCCCCGGTGCCCGAGGGCGTGGCGGTCAGCATCCGCGGCCGCGTCCTACAAGATCGTCGCCAACGTCGATCTGAGCACCGATGCCCAGGGCGTGATCTTCGCCCACGGCTCCCGGTTCGGCGGCCACACCCTGTTCATCAAGGACGGCCGGCTGCACTACGTCTACAACTTCCTGGGCATCAAGCCGGAGCAGGATTTCGTCTCGCCGCCGCTGACGCCCGGCAAGCACTCGCTGGGCATGGAGTTCAAGCGGGAGAAGGCCGGCGAGCACGGCGAGTCGCTCGGCAAGACGATGCTCTACGTCGACGGCAAGCCGGTGGCCGAGGGTCCGATGCGGGCGCAGATCGGCAAGTTCACCCTCGCCGGTGACGGGCTGTGCGTGGGCTACGACAGCGGCGACAACGTCTCCGAGCAGTACAAGAACCCGGGCAACGTTCACCGGCGGCACCATCCAGGGCGTCGCCTTCGACGTCAGCGAGAAGGCCTACGTCGATCTCAACCGCGACGCGGAGGCGGCTTTCGCCACCGACTGAGCCGGCCCCCGTGGTGAGAGACTGGGAGCATGGATCGCAACACCCTGCGCGACATCCTGCTCTGGTCGCTGGTCGTGAACTACGTCGTGCTGTTCGTCTGGTTCGCCGTGTTCGTGCGAGCGCACGACTGGATGTACCGAATGCACAGCCGATGGTTCCAGCTGTCTCGGGAGACGTTCGACGCCATCAACTACGGCGGGATCGCGGTCTACAAGGTCGGGGTTCTGCTGCTCAATGTGGCACCGCTGATCGCGCTGCTGATCAGCGTCCGGAGTTGAGCGGGTGCTGAGCACCAAGTACGGGCCGTGGGCGGTGATCGCCGGCGGATCCGAGGGCGTGGGAGAGCAGTTCGCACTGCTGCTGGCCGCCGCCGGCGTCAATCTCGTACTGGTCGCCCGCAAGGAGCAACCGCTGTCGGAGGTGGCACAGGCATGCCGCCGACTCGGCGTGGAGGCCGTCACCGTCGCGACCGATCTGGCCGACGCGACGGCGGTCGAGGCCGTCACCGGGGCCACCCGTGACCGCGAAGTCGGATTGCTGATCTACAACGCCGGTGCCAACACCTGCAGTGCGGAGTTCCTCGACGCCGGCCTCGACGACTTCGGATCGGTGATCGACCTCAACATCACCACCATGCTCGCCCTGGTGCATCACTACGGTGCCGCCATGCGCCGGCGCCGCCGCGGCGGAATCCTCATGGTCGGCTCGATGGCGGGCTATCTCGGGTCGTCCCGGCACACCGTGTACGGGGGAGTGAAAGCGTTCACCCGGATCTTCGCCGAGGGACTGTGGCTGGAATTGCGCGATTCGGGTGTCGATGTGCTGCACCTGGTTCTCGGTGTCACCCGCACCCCGGCGATGGAGCGCGCCGGGCTGAACTTCGATGTTCCGGGCATGCGGGTTGCCGACCCGGCCGATGTCGCCCGCGAGGGGCTGCAGAACCTCGCCAATGGCCCGGTGCACATCGCCGGCGGCAACGACGCCGACGTCGCCCGCCGCAATGATCCCGACCGCGCGAAGGTGGTGGCCGGCGCGCACCGGTTCATGCAACAGCTGATGGGGGAGAGCTGATGCGGATCGGGCTGTCCACCCCCGTGGTGATGCAGCTGCCCGGGGTGTCTTGCGCGTGGGAACGCCACGCCGGTGTCGAGGACATCGCCGATATCGCCTCCACCGCAGACGAACTCGGCTTCGACCACCTGACCTGCGCCGAACACGTCGCCGTCCCGCTCGCCGATGAGGCCGGCCGCGGGCTGACCTACTGGGACCCGCTGGCGACGCTGGCGTTCCTGGCCGCCCGCACCAGCCGGATTCGATTGGCGACGTCGGTGCTTGTGCTGGGCTATCACCACCCGCTGGAGATCGCCAAGCGCTACGGAACCCTCGACCTGCTCAGTGGCGGCCGATTGGTGCTCGGTGTCGGCGTCGGTTCGCTGGCCGCGGAGTTCGACATGCTCGGCGCGCCGTTCGACGATCGGGGTGCCCGGGCCGAGGAGGCACTTGCCGCGCTGCGGGCATCGTTGTCCACCGCCCGCCCCGAGTTCCACGGCGCGTACTACTCCTTCGACGGTGTGGCCGTGCAACCGTGCGCGGTACAAACGCCGGTTCCGATCTGGGTGGGCGGTCGCACCCTGCGGTCGCTGCGCCGGGCGGTCCGACTGGCGCAGGGCTGGATGCCGTTCGGGCTGAGCACCGCCGAGTTGGCCGAGATGCTGGGCAAGGTCGACGCCCCGGCCGGATTCGACGTGGTGCTGCCGACCGGGCGTGCGCTGGACCCCGGCGCCGACCCCGCCGGGACGGTACGCAGACTGACCGCGCTGCGCGACGCTGGTGCGACCGCGATCACCGCCACGGTGGCGGCGGAGTCGGCGTCGCACTACTGCGACCAACTCGGCGCGCTGCACACGATTGCCGATGGAATCGAAGGAGAGCAAGGGTGACTGACAGGCTCGAGAGCATCGAACGCCGGTTGCGGCAACTCGAGGACGAGCGGGACATCGCCCGGCTCATCGCCTCCTACGGACCGCTGGTGGATGCCGGCCACGCCGACCGTGCGGCCGGGCTGTGGACCGACGACGGCGTCTATGACGTGGGCGACTGGGTGATGAACGGGCGTGCGGAGATCGCCGCCATGGTGCGCTCGGATGCCCACCAGGGGCTGATCGCCCGCGGCTGCTGCCACTTCTTCGGCCCGCCGGTCGTCACCGTCGACGGTGACGAGGCAGTCGCGGTCTGCGAATCCACCCTGATGGTGCGCCGGGAATCGGGCGGCTATGCGATCGCCCGCGCCGGTGTGCACCTGCTGCGATTGCGCCGCGACGGCGGCGCTTGGCGGATCGTGCACCGCACTGCACGCCAACTCGACGGCGGCCAAGCCGGCACCGAACTGATCGACGCCGGCCTCACGACCTGACCGCCCCCTATCATCGGCTGGTGAGCAACTATCTCGTCGCCGGCGGCAGCCGCGGCATCGGCCTGGAACTTGTGCGGCTGCTGGAACCGCAGGCCACCCGCATCGACGTCTGGTCGCGGTCGGTGAACGATCTACAGACCGGACCCGTGGTGCATCACACCGCCACCGACATCACCGATACGTCGGCCGGGCTCCCGCAACCGCCCGACAGCATCCAGGGCGCGGTGTACTGCCCGGGGACGGTGAACCTCAAGAGCTTCCGGGCATTGTCCGAGGACGATTTCCGGCGCGACTGGGAGGTGAACCTGCTCGGCGCCGTCCGCTTCCTCAAGGCCTGTCAGCCCAAACTCGCCGGAGTCGATGGCGCGCCCGCCAGTGTGGTGCTGTTCAGCACCGTCGCGGTGGGCCAGGGCATGCCGATGCACGCCTCGGTGGCCGCCGCCAAGGGCGCGGTCGAGGGACTGGTGCGAACGCTGGCCGCCGAGTGGGCGCCCAAGATCCGGGTCAACGCGGTCGCCCCGGCACTGGTCGACACACCCCTGGTGGAGCGGATGCTGTCCAGCCCGGAGAAGCGGGACGCCATGGCCGCCCGGTACCCGCTCAAGCGGGTCGGCACCGCCGGCGACGCCGCGGCACTGGCGCGGTTCCTGCTGTCCCCGGACAGCGGCTGGATCACCGGTCAGGTGCTCGGTCTCGATGGCGGTATGTCGACGCTGCGCGCCTAGGGTTGCTGCCCATGATGGACCGGACGGCGCGGCGGGGTCCGTTGCAGTGGACCGTGGTGGTGCCACTCGCCGCGATGACCGTCCTCGTCGCGACCTGGTCGCGCCACGAACTTCCCGCCGTGCTGGCGTTGATCGCCGTCATCCTGATCGGCGCCATCTTCGCGGCGGTCCACCACGCCGAGGTGGTCGCCGCCCGCACCGGTGAGCCGTACGGATCGCTGATCCTCGCGGTCGCGGTCACCGTGATCGAGGTCGGCCTGATCGTGATGCTGATGAGCGGCGGCGGTCCGCGTGCCTCGACCTACGCGCGCGACACGGTGTTCGCCGCGGTGATGATCACCCTCAACGGGATTGTGGGCCTGAGTCTGCTGGCCGGTGCGCTGCGGCACCGCACGGTGTCCTTCAACGCCTCGGGCTCCGGGTCGGCGCTCGCGACGGTCATCACGCTGGCCGGGCTGTGCCTGGTGCTGCCCAGCGTCACCGTCACCGAGCCGGGACTGGAGTACTCCACGCCCCAGCTTGCGTTCGCGGCCGTCGCCTCGCTGGTTCTTTACGTCGCGTTCGTGATCACCCAGACCGGGCAGCACCGGGACTTCTTCGTCCCGGTCGCCGTCGACCGGCGCGGCCGGATCACCGGGGTGGTCGACGACGACGCCGATGGGCACGCCGACCCGCCGTCGGTCCGGGAGACCTGGATGAGCATGGGGCTATTGGCGGTCTCGCTGGTGGCGGTGGTCGGGCTCGCCAAGTTGCTGTCGCCCACCATCGAGTCCACGGTGTCCGGACTGGGACTGTCCTATCTCACGGTGGGCGTCGTCATCGCGCTGCTCGTGCTGGCGCCGGAGTCGATGGCCGCGCTCAACAACGCCCGACGCGACCGGGTTCAGATCAGTCTGAACCTCGCCTACGGATCGGCGATGGCGTCGATCGGCCTTACCATCCCGGTGATCGCGGTCGCGATGATCTGGCTGCCCGGGTCCGTTGACGCTGGGCCTGGAACCGATGCAGATCGTGCTGCTGACGCTGTCGGTGATCGTCTCGATTCTCACGCTGGCCCAGGGCCGCGCGCTGGCCCTGCAGGGTGTGGTCCACCTGGTGATTCTGGCCACCTTCATCTTCCTGTCCGCTCAGCCTTGACGCGACGCGGCCAACTGCGATCGGGTATGTTCGCGGGGCTGCGGGCCCCCGGGTCGCGGCCGTGAACAGTCTTCGAAAGGGAATCTCTCAATGCTCCGCACACTTCGCGCGCCACTGGTCGCCGGATCCATCGTTGCCCTCGGCGCCAGTGCGCTGGCGGCGGTGCCGGCAAGCCACCCCGACCGGCTGCTTGCCGCTCTCGCGCCGTCGACGGCCCAGGTGACGCTCGCCGCCTTCGACAACCCGATCGAGCAACTGCTCGCCACCGCCCAGATGGGGCAGAACTACCTGTTCGGCGTGTACTACAACGGCGGCGACGTCCCGACGCCCGGCGCCGGGGAGGCCAACTGGACCGACGCCGGCTTCGATCAGACCGGCGGCGACCTGCTGAACTACCTGCTCTACCAACAGGCCAGCCTGGGTTTCTACAGTTTCGTCGGGCTTTCCCCTAACTCGACCGCCAATGCCGGTCCGATCCTGCGGGCGCTGCAGACCAACTGGTCGGACTACGTCAACGTGGGTCTCACCGGCGTGATCACCGCCACCACGGCACTGTCAAACGGCGTGTGGAACTACCCGAGCGAACTGCTCACCGCGGCGCAACTGGCACTGCAGGGGCAGATCCCGGAGGCGCTGTCGGTGCTCACCAACGCGGTCTTCGGCCCGATCACCGCCGCCGGGGAAGCGATGCTGTCGGCCGGCACCTACGTGCTGACCAACGTGATCGCCAAGGTCGGCGCGGTCCTGGCGTCATTGCCGCAGATCTTCACCACCTTCGCCGGAACAGCGGTCGGCGGCACGGCAGTGCTGGCGGAGAAGTCCGCGGCGATCTTCAGCTCATGGGTGTCGAATCTGGCCACGCTCAACTTCGAGGGTGCATGGAACGTCGCGGTCGACGGACTGTTCGGACCGTCCGGGCTGCCCGGAACGAGCCTGAACCTGACCACCGGCGCGGGTGTGCAGACCGGCCCGATCCTCAACCCCGAAACCGACATCCCCGGCAACTTCGTGCCGAGCTGGCGGACGTCGGTCCAATCGACGGTGTGGACCATCGCCGACGCTCTGCAGACCACCGCGGCGCCCGCCGCGGCCGCCAAGCCCGGCGCGACTGCTGCGCGCAGCGCCGCCGCGGTCAGCGATGCGCCCGAAACATCCTCGGCCGCAACGACGTCGGCGGCATCGGAGACCTCCGACGCAGGCCCGCGCTCGGTCAAAGCCGCCGCCTCCAATCGTTCGGCGGCGACACGCGACCGTTCGGCGCGGTCCGGCGCCGACCGGACCGGCGACTAGGCCGGGGGCACGATCAGCGCGCCGGGGCGCCGCGATGAGGTGCGTCGGCGCGTCCTGATCGCCGGAGTCGTGCTCGTCGCGATTCTGGCGGCGGCCTGCGGGTGGTCCGGGTACCGGGTGTATCAGGACAGCGCCGCGGAGAAGGTGCGCGAGTTGTTCGTCGAGACCGGTAAGCGGGTGGCGGTCGATGTCACCACTATCGACCACCTGCATGCCGAGTCGGACGTGCGACGGGTTCTGGATTCGGCCACCGGCACCTTCAGCGCCGAGTTCTCCGGGCGCTCAGCCGCGCTGATCGACGTGGTGAAGCGGACCCGGTCCACCTCGGTCGGCACCGTGACCGAGGCCGGGCTGGAGTCGCTGAGTGGGGATGGCGGCGCCGAAGAGGGAAAAGTGCTGGTGTCGATCGCCGTCACCACCGAGACCTTCGGCATCGCTGAGAAGCAACCGCGGTACTGGCGGATGCGGATGACGCTGGTCCGCGACGAGGATTCCGCGAAGGTCTCGAAGCTGGACTTCGTTTCATGAGGTGGGTGTCATGAAGGGGAGGCTCATGACGGCTCTGTCCACCCTGCGTGACCGCCTCACCGGACCCGGCATGGGTGCGTTGGGTGCGCTGGCCGCTGCCGCCGTCGCACTCGGCACCGGTACCGGTGTGCTGCAGTGGCAGGCCCACACCCACGCCCGGGAGGACGCCGCGCGGGCGGAGTCGCTGCAGGCCGCCCGTGACACCACCGCGGCGATCCTGAGCTACACCGCCGACAGCGTCGACAAAGACCTCGCGGCCCGCACCGGCCGGCTCACCGGTGGATTCCTCGACGAGTACACGACGCTGATGAACACCACGGTGATCCCGAGCGCCAAAGAGGGCAACGTCACCGCCGTGGCCGAGGTGCCCGGGGCCGCGTCGGTGTCTGTCACCGGTTCGCGCGCGGTCACGCTGGTCTTCGTGGACCAGTCGGTCACCAGGGCCGGCGCCGGTGAGGCCGGGCCGGCCCGAAGCAGCTTCAGCGTCCGGGTGACCCTGGAGAAGATCGGTGACCGGTGGCTGGTGTCGGAGTTCCAGCCGGTTTAGACGGGTTCAGCAGCATCGGACCGGGCGATTACCGCTCCGCCGGTGCTGCCGCGCGCGTAGATTCCGCCTCGTGAAGACCGAGAACATCAACCACGCCTTCCTCGACGGCGTGCTCGACGGCAGCCACGAGGATGTGTACTACCACTTCGGTGTCGCCTCCTCCGATCCGATCCTGGAACCGCTTCGCGACGTCCGCGCGGTCGTCATGGCCGGATCCGGCGGCCGGATCAAGGAGTTCGCCGAGCGCTGGAGCGAACTCAACGGCGGCTCGGAGATCGTGGCGCTTCCCCAAGGAGGACCGCTTCGTCACCCGCTACACCGCCGGCGTGCTGTTCGCCTCGCACGGGATGGGCATGCCGAGCGCCTCGATCGCGCTGCAGGAACTCATGCGAATGGTGTTCTTCCTCAAGCGCGGTGACCTGCGACGCCATGGATGAGGTGTTCTGGTGCCGGGTGGGCACCAGCGGCGGGGTGGGACTACCCGGTGGCACTGTGGTGGTCTCGTCGGAGGGCCTGATGGCCGACCTGCGGCCCTACCGCCTGCTCAACGGCGGCACCGGCGAGTACTGGTTCGACGGGCACTTCCCGTCGGCCACCTACGACGCCATCATCGCCGCCAACGAATACACCGACTTCGACATCGTCTCGGGCAAGACCGTCGCCGGCAACGAGTTCTTCCTCGAGCAGTTCCGCCTCGACGGCGCGGTGTGCCTGGAGACCCCGGAGACCAAGATGGGCTGGCTGCGCTGGCTGCACGACAACGGCGTCGCCAACATCGAGATGGAGGGCGCGATGATCGCCGGCTATCTCAACCACTGGGGTTTCTCGAAGTTCGCGATGATCTGCTGCACGCTGCTCAACCGGCTCGAGGGCGACCAGGTGACCGCCAGCCCCGAGCAGCTGCACAAGTTCAGCGAGGACTCCGGCGTCGCACTGTTCAACTACCTCGCGGCCAGCCTGCTCGGCGCCTGAGCCCGGCACGACCATCAGGAGATCACCGATGACGACCAGGTGACCGACCACGCCGAACTGTTCACCCGAGCCAACGAGGCCGTCACCGACTGCGCTCGGCCCGGCACCCGACGGCGTCGAGATCCCGCACGTGTTGCGCACCTCCAAGACCCTCGCCGGGCGCATCGACCACACCCTGCTCAAACCCGATGCCACCCTGGCGGCCATCGAGACGCTGTGCGAGGAGGCCGCGAGCACGGGTTCGCCTCGGTGTGCGTCAACACCCGGTGGGTGCCCACCGCCGCCGAGCGGCTGTCCGGACCGCGGCGTCATGGTGTGCACGGTGGTGGGGTTCCCGCTCGGCGCGATGACACGGCTGGCCAAGGCGGAGGAGGCCCGCATCACGGTGGCCGAGGGCGCCGACGAGGTCGACATGGTGCTCGACATCGGCGGCCTGCTCTCCGGTGACCTCGCCGCGGTGTACGACGACATCCTCGGCGTCGTCGGCGCGGCCCGGCCGGTGCCGGTCAAGGTGATCCTGGAGACCAGCATGCTCACCGACGAGCAGAAGGCCATCGCCTGCCTGATCGCCGCCCGGACCGGAGCGCGCCGTACGTGAAGACCTCCACCGGCTTCGGCGGCGGCGGTGCCAACGGTGGAGGACATCGCACTGATGCGGCACATGGTGGGAGACGCGCTGGGGGTCAAGGCATCCGGCGCGGTGCGCAACCACCGTGACGCGCGAGAAGGTGCTGCACGCCGGCGCCGACCGGATCGGAGCGTCGGCCTCGATCGCGATCGTCGGCGGCGGCGGCGCCGGCGGAGCGGGCGGGTACTGACACCCATGGCTCTCGCTCGACACCGCGCGCGCCTGGTTGGCCGAGGATCCCGACCCGGCCACGGCCGCGGAGCTGTCGGCGCTGATCGCCAAGGCCGAAGCCGGTGACACCGACGCCGCCGCCGAACTCGCCGACGCCTTCGACGGCACACTGCAGTTCGGCACCGCCGGACTGCGCGGACGGCTCGGGCCCGGGCAGCAACCGGATGAACCGGGTCGTGGTGGCCCGCGCGGCGGCCGGACTGGCGGCCTATCTGCGTGGCGCAGTGGCGGAACGCTCGGTCGTGATCGGGTACGACGCCCGACGCAACTCCGATGTGTTCGCCCGTGACACCGCCCGCATCATGGCCGGCGCGGGGATCACGGCGATGGTGCTGCCCACGGCGCTGCCGACCCCGGTGCTGGCCTTCGCGATCCGCGAACTCGGCTGCGACGCCGGGGTGATGGTGACCGCCTCGCATAACCCGCCCGATGACAACGGCTACAAGGTGTACCTCGGCGACGGCAGCCAGATCGTGCCGCCGGCCGATGCGCGAGATCTCCGCTTGCATCGCCGCGGTGGGTCCGCTGGCCGATCCATCCCGCAGTCCGACGACTACCGAACCCTCGACGATGCGGTGCTGGATGCCTATGTGGCGCGGGCGGTCTCGCTGCTCGGCGACGGGCCCCGCGAGGTGTCGGCGGTCTACACCGCGATGCACGGCGTGGGCGGCGAGGTGTTCATGCGGGCCGTCGGCAGGCGCCGGCTTCGCCGCGCCGACCACGGTGGCGGCGCAGTTCGCCCCCGACGGCCGCTTCCCGACGGTGAACTTCCCCAACCCCGAGGAACCCGGCGCGATGGATCTGTCACTGGCCGACGCCCGGGCGCAGGCGGCCGACGTGATCATCGCCAACGATCCCGACGCCGACCGGTGCGCGGCCGGAATCCGCTACGACGGCGACTACCGGATGCTCACCGGCGACGAGGTGGGCGCACTGCTCGGGCTGGTGGATCGCCGAACGCGGCCGTCGCGACGGTGTCCCGGCCACGCGGGGTCTACGCCCAGTCGATCGTGTCCGGCACACTGCTGGAGCGCATCGCCGACGACGCGGGGCTGGGGTACGCCACCACGCTGACCGGATTCAAGTGGATCTCGCAAGGTGCCCGGTCTGCGGTTCGGCTACGAGGAGGCGCTCGGGCTACTGCTGCGACCCGACGGCGGTCAAGGACAAGGACGGCATCACCGCCTCGCTGCTGATGCTGGAGATGGTGGCCGCACTCAAGGCGCAGGGCCGCGGACCCCAGGATGTCCTCGACGACCTGGCCCGCAAGTTCGGCCTGTACGCGACGAGCCAACTGTCGGTTCGGGTTTCGGACGTCGCGCTGATCGCCGATGCGATGGCGCGACTGCGCGCCGACCCGCCGACCGTACTCGGCGGCCGCGACGTGCTGCGCGATGCGACGACCTGGAGAAGGGCGTCGACGGGCTGCCGCCCACCGACGGCCTGCGGTTCACCCTGACGGACGCCCGGGTGATCGTCCGGCCCAGCGGCACCGAACCCAAGCTCAAGTGCTATCTGCAGGTGGTGGTGCCGGTGACGGGCGATATCGCCGAGGCGCGCGCGACCGCGGACGCCGAACTGGACGGCGCTGCGGGCCGAGTGTCGCCGAGGTGCTGGCGCTGTAGCGGCCTCAGACCGCCGCGGCCTGCGTCATCTCGATGTTGTCGGGAGTGCGGCGGCGGCCGATCACCGTCCAGGCGAAGATCGCGCCGGCCAGTGCGACGGCGGAGAGCACCAGCATCGACATCGTGATGGCGCCCGGATGCGGCGCCGACCACGGCTTCCTTGATCGCGTCGACGGAATCCTGCGGCAGCCCGGTGAGCAGTTCGTCGGCTCCCGCCATGTCGCCGTCCTGAACGGCATCGGCGTACTGCGCCGCGATGTCACGCAACTCGGTGCGCGACCCGAGTCCGGGCGCCACCTTCGAGGCGGTCAGCGTGCCGATGATCGAGGTCACCAGGGCCACGCCCAGCGCCGCCGGGATGTTGAACGTCATCTGCATCAGACCCGAGCCCATGCCGGCCCGCTTGGCGTCCACCGCGCGACATTCCGGCGGTGTTGCAGGCCGGCAACGCGATGCCGACGCCGATACCCATGAGCGCCAACGGCATCACCATCTGAGCCAGGGTGGTGGTGGGGGAGAAGGTCAGGCCCATCCAGGCCAGTGCGACCGCCTGCATGAGCAGCGCCACGGTGATCGGGCAGGCCCGGACCCACCTTGTCCACCCAGCGCCCGGCCGGCGGCTCGAACACCATGCAGATCGCGGTGGTGATCAGGATGACGTTGGCGGCCTTGCCGGGGGAGTAGCCGAGAACGTTGATGAAGTAGAGCGAGCCGACGAAGATCAGGAACGGGATGTAGACGAAACCGACCGCGCTCTCGGCGAAGAAACCGCCGGAGAACAGTCGCTCCTTCCACAGACCGAAATCGACCAGGGGATGGGTGATCCGGGTCTCGACGACGCCGAAGATCGCCAGCAGGGCGATGCCCGCCGCGATGGACCCCCAGGTTGCGGGAGCCGTCCAGCTCGCCGAGGAGTTCTGCAGTCCGTAGGTGAGCAGCGTGATCCCGGTGGCGCCGAGTAGCAGGCCGATCCAGTCGTAGCTTCCGCTCGCTATGACGCTCTCGTAGCCGCGGGTCGCCGCCAGCGTCACCAGGATGACCAGGGCCGTCAGCGGCAGGGCGACCCAGAACACCCAGCGCCAGCTGGCGACGTCCATCATCCAGGCGGCGAACAGCGGGCCGAGCAGCAGGCCGAACCCGTGCGCGAAACCCCATACGCCGACGGCCAATCCGCGTTGTTTCAGGGGAAACGAGTTGACCACGATGGACAGCGTCGCGGGCGCGGAGATGCCGATGCCGATGCCCTGGATGGCGCGGCCGCTGATCATCAGCGGTCCGGCCACGGCGATAGCCGGATATCACCAGACCGACCGCCGAAGATCATGAAGCCGATCACGATCATCTTGACTTCGCCGACGAGGTCACCCATCCGCCCGCCGGCCACCAGTGCGGCGCCGAACGCCAGGCTGTAGGCGGTGATGGTCCAGGTCTGGGCCGAGAGGCTCAGCGCCAGATCGGCTTTGATGGTGGGCAGCGCCGGGCCGATCACGGTGGAGAACATCTGCGCGATCAGTGCGCCGAAACCCATGGCGGCCAGGATCGCCCAGGCTGCTTTGCTCGCCTTCTGCCCGCTCAGCGGTGCGACCGCGGCGCTCTCAATCTCCACGACCGGATGTCCTCTCCTCGAGATCCCATGGGCCGAAGGCCTGGGGCAGGACTCTGAGCCATCGTCTGAACGCCCTCCGGCGTCATGATCGCCATGTCCGGGCCGCCGTGCTCGTAGAGCAGTTGCCGGCAGCGGCCGCAGGGCATCAGCGCCGTCCCCGTTGCCGTCGACGCAGAAGGCCGCCGTCAGGCGTCCGCCGCCGGTGGCATACAGGTGCGACACCATCGAACATTCGGCGCACAACGTCAGCCCGTACGAGGCGTTCTCGACGTTGGCGCCGGAGACCAGCCGGCCGTCGTCGGCGAACCCGGCGACGCCCACCGGGAATTTGGAATAGGGGGAGTACGAGTTCGCCGCCGCGGCTATTGCGGCCTGGCGCAGCGTCTCCCAATCGACCTCGCCCACGTGACCCCTCCCGTGGAAATCCCTGATCAGCCAGCCTGGCTGGCTGACGGCGTCAACGTAGCACCGACGACCGGGGAATTTGCCGGAATCGCAGGGCGTCGCGGGGCACTGGTAGTCGGCGCAACACACGGCCGGATTGTTCGTATGCAATGCTGCCCGGGAGTTCACGAGTGGGGCCTGACTGGACAAGCGAGGTGGCGGGTGTCCCCGAGCGAAGGTGTCGCGAAGTCCGAAGTGGCTCTGGTGACAACCCGTCGGGTCGACCACGACCGAGTTGGGGACTACCGGATGTGGAGCGAGAAAGTTCGAGCCACCCTGGAACGGACGCCTGGGTTCGTTTCGGCCGAGCAGTTGCCGGCCATTCCGGGCCAGCAGGAGTTCTGGACCCAAATCGTGCGCTTCTCCAACGAGGACCACTCGGTGAGGTGGACCCGCTCCGAAGAACTGGCCGCGCTCATCGAGGAAATCGCGCCCTACACCGAGAACATGGAAGTCTCTGCCGTACGGGTCGGTGACAACGATTGGTTGAACTTTGGGCTGAGCACCAGACCCGGACCGGGCGCGCCCGCCAAATGGAAGCAACTCATCGCGGGTGTCATGGCCCTCTACCCCACGGTGATGGTGGTGAACCAGGTCTTTGAGCGGTTCCTGACCCTGCCCTTCGCGTTATCCGTGCTGCTGACGAACGCGATCGCGATGGCGTTGGTGATGATGGTCTTCCTGCCCCAACTCTCGCGGGTGCTGCGCGGGTGGCTACTACCGGCCCAGAAACTACGGGTTTGGACGACCGTCGGCGGTGCGGCTCTGCTGCTGGCGGTCATCGGCGCCTGCCTGGCGCTGTTTTTAGTGCTTTTGCCGGGCTGACTCAGGCGATGCTCGGTGCACCGGAATCTGGTGTGCCCGGCGTCGCGGTCAGCGGGATGTACACCGTGCCCTCGCACGCCCCGCCTCCGATGTTGGTGGAGAAGGTTCCCTTCAGCGAGCCGTCGGCCTGCGGGGTGTAGGTCGTCACCGAGCTGGCCGGATCGAAGGTGATGGTGCGATCCGGTAGCAGGCAGTCCCACCGCCAGTTATCCGTCAGAGACCACTGCGTGCCGGTCCAGTCGAACTTGGTGGCCTTCGATGCGTTCTCCTTGGGCACCGGGCCCTCGAGCACCGACGCCACACAGGTGCCCGACGAGCAATCGGTGCCGAAGTTGTACCAGGCGGTGTACGCCTCTTCGCTCTGCCCGGCGGCGACGCTGGTGCCGGTCTTCTGGTCGGTGTGGAAGGTGACCCGATACCAGCCGTTCCAGTTCGGCGCCGGCTCGGCCGACGCAGTCGGCACCACAACGGTTGGAAAAACGATCAGCGATGCGGCCAGCGCGGGGGCGCCCACCGCGCGCAGACGGCTCATCGCTGGCAGACGCCGTCGACAATCGTCTTGCAGACCGCGCCTGGCGGAACCGGGTTGATGCTGGGGGTGAACGAGTTGCCCCCGACGACTGTCTTCTCGGTGGGGGACACCGGTGCCGTGCTGGACGCCGATGGTGCGGTGGTCGCGGTGGTGGCCGGCTCAGAGGTGGCCGGCTTCGTGGTGGTGGGCTCTTCTTTGGTGCTGGTGCTGCAACCGGCGGTCAGCGTGCCCATCACGACCAGGGAAGCGCCACCGGCGACCAGTGCGAGCCGACGAGTCAGGGAAGAGGAATTCATGGTGTGCCGTCCATCCATCGGGCCGGCCAGGTCGGCCGGGTTTTCTACCCTCAGTCTAATCCCCGTGCTCAGGAGGCGGTGAAGCCCTCGCGCTTGTGGGCGCCGTCGCAGAACGGCTTGTTCTCCGAGCGGCCGCACCGGCACAGGAAGCTCTTGGACGTCTCCTTCACCACGGTGCCGTCGGAGGCCAGGATTTCCACCTCGCCGTCGACCTGCAGGGGCCCGTCGGTCAGGGAGGTGATGGTGACTTTGGAGGATGATCCGCTCATGGCAGGCATTCTGCCCTACCGCAGCTAGACACCCAGCACGGACTCGATCCCGCTGCGGGCGAAATAGAGCAGGAACCCCGCAGCCACCACCCACAGCAGCGGACTGATCTCGCGGGCCTTGCCGGACGCCGAGCGCAACACCACCCAGCTGATGAAGCCCACGCCGATCCCGTTGGCGATCGAGTAGCTCAGCGGCATCACCGCGACGGTCAGCACGACCGGCATGGCCACGGAGAATTCGGCGAGGTCGATGTGACGCAGGTGCGACGCCATCATCGCGCCGACGATCACCAGCGCGGCCGCGGCCACCTCCGACGGGACGATCGAGGCCAGCGGTGCCACGAACATCGCGGCCAGGAACAGCACACCGGTCACCAGGTTCGCCAGACCGGTGCGTGCACCTTCGCCGATGCCGGCTCCGGACTCGATGAACACCGTGTTCGACGATGCCGATGCCGCACCACCGGCCACCGCGCCGATGCCCTCGACGGTCAGCGCGGCCCGCAGCCGGGGGAAGGTCCCCTGGGCGTCGGCCAAGCCCGCTTCCCGGGACAGTCCGGTCAGTGTTCCCAGCGCATCGAAGAAGTTGGCGAAGACCAACGTGAAGAGCAGCACGGTGGCCGCCAGCACGCCGATGCGATCGAAGCTTCCCAGGCTGACATCGCCGAGCAGCGATAGATCTGGCAGCGCGAACGGTGAGCCGGACAGTTTCGGCACCGACAGGCTCCAGCCGCCCGGCCGATCGACAGCCGAGCCGAGATGCCAGATTGCTTCGACGACCACCGCGATCACCGTGCCGGCCAGCAGGCCGATCAGGATGCCGCCGCGGACCTTGCGGGCCACCAGGACACCGGTGAGCAGCAAGGTGACGATGAAGACCGCCGTCGGCACCGTCGTGATCGAACCCGACCCACCCGACCCGAGACCGACCGGTGGCGCCGGCAGGCCGGTGGAGGAGATGAAGCCCGCGTCGACAAGGCCGATGAAGAGGATGAACAGACCGATGCCGGCGGTGATCGCCATCTTCAGTTGCATGGGTACCGCGTCGAAGACCATCCGCCGCAGTCCGGAGATGGCCAGCGCGACGATGATCAGGCCGTTGATGACGACCAGGCCCATGGCCTCCGGCCAGGTGAGTGAGCCGACCACCGACGTCGCCAGGAACGAGTTGATGCCCAGACCCGCGGCGAAGGCGAACGGCAACCGCGCGACGACGCCGAACAGGATCGTCATGACTCCCGCGACAAGCGCGGTGACCGCCGACACCTGGGCGAACTGCAACTTGTTGCCGGCGACATCCGGGGAGCCGGACAGGATGATGGGGTTGAGCACCACGATGTAGGCCATCGCGATGAAGGTGACAAGCCCGCCGCGCGCCTCGGCGGCGATGCTCGATCCGCGCGCGGTGATCTCGAAGAAGCGATCCAGGCGATTCACCTGTGGAACCTAACCGATCAGTTCAGCGGCTGCACCCTGAACCATGGTGTGCAGCCGTAGGTTTGGAACATCGTCATGGTGGGGGTGATGCCGGCGGCGGCCGGCGACCCGCTGCGGACGAACAAGCCGGAGTCCACTTCCCAGCCGCGGGCGTCGTATCCGGTCCACACGCAGGTGCCGCCCGGACCGACCACGGCCCGGTAATCGCCGTAGCGCATCATCTGCGGGACCAGCCACATCCCGTCACCGGTCAGTGTGGGGGCGGTGCCGCTGCTGGCGCCGGTGGCGGTCGCCGTGGCGGTGACGGTGGTGGTGCGGGGCGAGGCCTGCACCGTCGTGGTCGTGGTCGTGGTCTTGGTTGAAGTTGAAGTCGGTATGGGTGGCATCGACACACTCGTCACGGTCGTGGTCTGCATCGAAACGACGGTCTGCTGCCCGGGCGTTCGGGTGGTGCCCAGGACCACCGCGCCGGCCAGCAGTCCCAGCGCGGTGGCCGCCACCGCAATCGGCAGCGGCGAACGCCGTACCGGGGCCGCAGCCGCCGGAACGGGAAGGTTGCGCGGGACCGCGGCCAGCGTCGGGGCGGAGGGCTCGGGTTGATCGGCCGTCGAGACGCCGGCGAGAGCATCGACGAAGTGCCGGCAACTCGGGAAACGCGCGGCGGGATCTTTGGCCATCGCGACGCGTATCGGTGCGTCGAACATCACCAGATCCGGCCGCACTGCACTCGGAGCGGGCGGGTCGGCGGTGAGGTGGCGACTGATGGTGACCGCCGGGCTGGAATGGGAGAACGGCGGTGATCCGGTAAGCAGATGGAAAGCCGTTGCGGCAAGGGAGTATTGGTCGGCGCGGTGATCGATCGGGGCGTCCGACAGTTGTTCGGGGGCGGAGTAGTTGACTGTTCCCAGCGCCATATTGGTGGCTGTGAGCCCACTGATCTCATTGAGCAGCCGCGCGATCCCGAAGTCCGCCAGCAGGATTCGCCGGTCGGCCTCCGACCCGTCGGTGAGCAGGATGTTGGCCGGTTTGACATCACGGTGCAGCAGGCCGCGGCCGTGCGCATAGTCCAGCGCGGAGGCGACCGCGGACAGGATCGCGAGCGCCTCCTGTGCCGGCATCCCGGCGGGGTAGCGGCGGCGCATCAGGCCCGCGGCGTCGGGTCCGTCGACGAAGTCGAAGGAGATCCACAGCTGACCGTCGTACTCGCCGCGGTCATGGACACCGACGATGTGTGGATGGAACAGCGTGGCCGCCAGGTCCGCCTCGCGGTGGAACCGATCCCGGAAGTCCGGGTCGGCGGAGACGTCGGGGGAGAGGATCTTGACCGCATCGCGGCGCGGCAGCCTGGGGTGCTCGGCCAGATAGACCTCACCCATTCCCCCCGACCCCAGCAGGCGGATGATCCGGTATCCCGCGAAGGTCGCGCCCACATTCAGCGCCATGGTGATGACGCTACGAGCGGGCACTGACAAGTCAGCGCAGCGGCGTGGGCTCCACGACGCCGATCTCGGCCGGTTGGCGATCGCGGCGGGCAGGAACCGCTCGATGCCGAAGACGAACAGTGCGCCGCCGATCAGACCGCCGATCAGCGGAGCGACGATCGGCACCCAGAAGTACAGACTCGGTCCATTGGCGGAGAACCAGGCGTCCTGGTAACCGGTGAGCCAGGAGGCCAGGCGCGGGCCGAAGTCGCGCGCCGGGTTGATCGCGTAGCCGGCGTTGGCGCCCCAGCCCAGCCCGATGCCGACCACCAGCAGTCCGATGATCAGCGGCCCCATATTCGACAGCGGCGGGTTGTTGACCGCACTGGTGAGCGCGAAGATCACCGCCACCAGGATCGCGGTGCCGATCACCTGGTCGAAGAACGCGGTCGACATCGTCACGCCGATGTCCGGCGAGGTGGAGAAGATGCCCTGGGTGGCCTTGGTGTGGCCGGGGTCGACCCGGTTGATGCGCGTCGCTGTAGGTGAACCGGACCAGCAGAGCCGCGACGAAGGCACCGAGCAACCTGCGCGGCGATGTACGGCGCGATCTTGCGGGCCGGGAAGCCCTTGAACGCGGCCAGCGCGACGGTCACCGCCGGGATTGAGGTGCGCACCGCTGAGTCCGTCCGGCGACGTAGACCGCCATCGCCACGCCCAGACCCCAGCCCCAGGCGATCGAGTTGTAGTCACCGGTGGCGCCGGTGCGTCGTCGGGAAGCCCCCGGTGACCACCTGGGCGACCACCCCGCATCCGAACAGGATCAGGATCATCGTCCCGAAGAACTCTCCGGAGAGTTCACCGAGCAGCGGTGGTCGTTTTACCGGTGCTGACACGTCTGCGCCGCCTTTCCGTGCCCCCGCCATGGGGATGCATCGGAGAAACTAGCAACGGCGCGGTTGCCGCGGTGCCCCTTTCGAATGAACCCGGTCAGACGAACCCGCCTTGCTGTGACAGAGCTCCGCGAGCGTTATGAGCGCGGACCGGACCCCGATCATCTGCTTGGTGAGGTGTTCACCCTGCGCCAACTGCGCATGGTTCATATGGCGGTCAAAGGCGACAACCCCGATGCGGTGGAGACATTTCGGCGCAAGATGCTGCTCAGTCTCAAGAAAGCAGGTGGTCTCGACACGGACGGTCCAGGCCGCCCCGCGCAGCGGTTCCGCCGCAAGTCGGTGCTCGAGTGCTAGAACTTGCGGGTGGCAGCAGCAGGTAGACCCGCCAGACGCTGGCGCCGGCGTGGACTGGGCGCCCTGCTGGCGGTGCTGCTGGTCGGTGGAGTGGCCGCGACCCTGCTGTGGCAAGAGCGCTCCCGAAATGATCAACTCTCCAGCGCATCGCCGACCTGGCGGGCCGGGGATGCGACTACGAGTTCCTCGCCGCAGCCCGCCGCGTCTCCGCGATACGACATCGCCCGCCGGCAACTCGCGGCACTGGAGGTCCGCGGCTGGGACCGCACCTCGGACTTCCGCCGCTCCCAGTTCGGCCAGGCGTGGAGCGATGACGTCAACGTCGAGTTCGGCCACAACGGGTGCAACACCCGCGACGACATCCTGCGGCGCGATCTGACCAACCTCGTGGTGCGGCCCTTCACCTGCTTCGCCCAGACCGGCACGCTCGTCGACCCCTACACCGGCACCACGATCGCCTTCGTCCGCGGCCCGGATACGTCCAACAGCGTCGAGATCGACCACGTCGTCGCACTCGCCGACGCCTGGTACAAGGGTGCGCGGGCCTGGGACCCGCAGCGCCGTCTCGACTTCGCCAACGACCCGCGCAATCTGCTCGCTGTGAGCCCGAAGGCCAACTTCGACAAGGCTTTCCGCGACGCCACGGCATGGCTTCCGCCCAACGAAGCGTTCCGGTGCGATTTCGTCGCCCGCCAGATCGACGTCAAGACCGCCTATGGGCTGTGGCTATCGGCCAAGGAGAAGCGGGCGCTGGCCGACGTGCTCGCGCGCTGCTAGCCCTCGCGCGCGATCTGCTCCAGCCGTGTGACGATGCGGGACAGTAGATCGTCGTCATCGGTGATGCTTAATGTCACCGCGTCCAGTTGCACATCGCCGGTCGCGTAGCGCGCCACATCGGCCATCTCGGCCAGCCGCTCGGTGAACGTCGCGATGAAGCGGTGAAAACCCTCCAGCGGCTGCACGATCAACAGCCCCGCATCACGTTGCAGGCCGGAGCAGGACAGCGGAACCTTCGCGCCACGACACCGCTCGGACAGCGCCAGCACCTGCTCGTGATAGTCCATCAATCGGTGCGCCGCATGCACGATCCCTTCGGCGTCGGCCGATTCCTCACGGTCGCCGAAGACGTCCTGGAAGGCCGGGCTGAGCATGAAGCTGTCGATCTGCTCGACGAGCCGGGACATCTCCGAGAGCCGTTCGGTGAAGAACATCCCCGCCTCGCGGTCTGTTTTAAACGTCTCCCCGGATGGCGTCGCGTAACCCATCCGGGCGTCGCGCACCCGGCTCGCCACGGCGTCGCGGCGCTGCACACATACCGAGACGAACGCCGCATAACGCCAGCAGGGCAGCTTGTCCTCGAGCATGGCGGTCAGCTCGGCCTCGGTGTGTACCACCGTGGCCACCTCGAGGTCGTCGCCCGGCGGGATGATCGGCAGCGGCGGTGACACCTCCCGCATGAGTTCGGCGCCCTCGGTGCCGTAGACACCGCGCATGTCTCCGCGCGCCGCCCAGCGGTGTTGCTCTTCGGCGCGCGCCCGCACCTGCTGCTGGCGCTCCTCTTCGGCGGCCAGCGATCGCTTGATCCGCGGGTACACCGCGCGCCCGCCCAGGAACAGCGCTCCGGCGGCGAGGATCGCGGCCAGTGGACCGCCCCACGCGGCCAGCAGTGTGACCGCCAGTCCCAGTGCGAAACTGAGCCCGGCGACCACAGCCAACCGCTGTTGCGTCCAACCCCCCACGCTCACGATGGTAGGACGGAGCCCCGACAGACGGGCCGCACCGGCTAGCGTCGGCCTCATGACGACAACACGACCGGTTGCGGTGGTGACCGGAGCGAGCCGGGGAGCCGGCCGGGGGATCGCCCAGGCCCTGGGTGCGGCGGGGTGGCGGGTGTACCTGACCGGCCGGAGCGTCGGTGACGACGACGCGCAGGCGGTCACCGCGACGGGTGGGGAGGGCATCGCGGCGCCGCTGGACCACCGCGACGACGCGGCGGTGGCCCGGTTGTTCGCGCGTATCGCCGACGATGACGGTGTGCTGCATCTGCTGGTCAATAACGCCGCGGCCATCTCCGACCGGCTGACCGACCCGGCACCGTTCTGGGAGAAGCCCCTGGACTTGGCCGACGTGCTCGACGTCGGATTGCGCTCGGCGTACGTGGCGTCCTGGCATGCTGCGCCGCTGTTGGTGAAGGCCGAGCGCGGACTCATCGCGTTCACCTCATCGCCCGGGTCGGTCTGCTACATGCACGGCCCGGCCTACGGCGCGCAGAAGGCCGGTGTCGACAAGATGGCAGCCGATATGGCTGTCGACTTCGCCGGGACGGCGGTCGCGACGGTGTCGATCTGGATGGGCATCCTGCTCACCGACCGGATGCGCCGCGCCTTCGGGGATAACACCGAGGCGTTGGCCGGCTTCGCCGAGCACGCCGAGACGCCGCAGTTCACCGGTCGGCTCATCGACGCGCTGTACCGCGACCCTGAGTTGTCCGAACTGTCGGGGCACACCGTGATCGCCGCTGAACTCGCCGCGCGTTACGGCATCACCGACGAGGGCGGACGCCGTCCGCCGTCGCACCGCGATGTACTCGGAGCGCCGCGGGAGCCCAGCACCGTCGTCGTCCGGTAGAGGTTTTCTATTTACTTGCCTGAATGTTTGTGGGACGTTGAAGTCGGGTCGGGTCTGGAAGGGTCGGGGATTCGACAGGAGCCGAACATGAAGTACATCTCGTCGTGGACGTTGCCAACTGGCGAGGACTACCGGACCGTTGTGGCCCAGTTCCTCAAGGACGGCGGCATGCCGCCGGCTGGCGTGAAGATGCTCGGGCGGTGGCACGGAACCAACGGCAAAGGATTCATGGTCGCCGAGAGCGACGATGCCAAAGCCATGTACGCCTACTTCGCGCAGTGGCAGGAGTTCATGGAGATCGAATCGACGATGGCGGTCGACGATGCAGAGGCCGCAGAGGTTCTGAGTCGAATGTACGGCTAGACCTCTAGCCCGAACTCCGGGCCGAGAGCACGACTCCGATTTGTCGGTGAAGCCCACTATTATCGAATGTATGTTCGAATTAAGTGGTCAGGCGGAGCTGCTATCAGCGATGACGGCTGCTCAGCGCGACGAGCGGATGGCGGTTGCCCGCGGCTGTTCGCGGCGGGCCGGTTGTGTCAGCTCCGTATGGCCGACGTCGACGCTGACGACCGGTTTCAGTGGTGCATCGACAACTGGGAAGCAGTCGCGGCGGAGGTCGGTGCGGAGTTGGGCATCAGCCGGGGCCGGGCGTCATCGCAGATGAACTACGGACTCGAACTGCTTGAGCGGTTCCCGAGGTTAGGCGCAGCCTTCGCCCGCGGCGAGGTCGACTTCCGGGTCATCACGGTGGTGACGTTCCGCACCGGTCTCATCACCGATCCTGACGTTCTTGCCGCGATTGACGCGCGACTGGCGGCGGCAGCCCCGCGGTGGAATGCGTCGTCGAGGGACAAGATCGCCGAGACGGTTGATTGGTGGGTCCGCCAGCATGATCCAGCCGCGGAACGGGTCGCGAGATCCGCCGATGAGGATCGCCATGTCGAGATCAGTCCATCCCGGGATGGACTTGCGGAGTTCTGGGGTGTCGTCCGGGCACCCGATGCCGCTGCGCTGGACCGCCGGCTTGACCAGTTAGCGGCAACAGTGTGCCGCGATGATTCACGGACTAAGCGCCAACGCCGCGCCGACGCCCTGGCTGCACTCGCTTCGGGCCGCTCGGCCATGGAGTGTGACTGTGGTTCGCCGGAGTGCCCGGTCCGGGAATCGGATGCCGAACCCGCCCAGGTCGTCATCCATCTCCTTGCCGAGCAGGCCACGGTGTCCGGTGAGGGCACAGCCCCGGGATACCTACCGGGCTACGGGGCGGTGCCGGCCGAAGCTATTCGGAAACTCGTCGCACGAGCCCGGCTTCGCACGCTGACGCCTGCACATCAGTTGCGGGCGGAGCCGCGGTACCGGCCATCGACCGCCCTGGCTGATTTCGTCCGCGCCCGCGATCTGTGCTGCCGCTTTCCGGGATGCGACAAGCCGGCCGAGGTCTGCGATATCGACCACACCGTTCCGTATTGCCTCGGCGGCCCGACGCATCCGTCCAACCTCAAATTGCTGTGCCGTCTTCATCATCTCTTGAAGACGTTCTGGTCCGGTGAAAAAGGTTGGTGCGACTCGCAGTTACCAGATGGCACCATCGTCTGGACCTCGCCGGCAGGACGCCGCTACACCACTAGACCGGGCGGAGCACTGTTCTTCCCGCAACTGGCGGCACCGACCGAAGAGCTGGACCTCGCTGTGCAACAGCCGGCCGATTCATCATCGGACCGGACGCTGTTGATGCCCACCCGGCAACGCACCCGCGCGGCTGAACGCGCCGCACGCATCGCCTGGGAACGCGGACTCAACGAAGCCCGCTGGGCCGCAGACCCTCCGCCCTTCTAGCCGGAGCTAATCCTCTTTACGAATCAGCTTCTGCAGTGCCTTGCGATCCTGCGCGAGCAGATCGGCGATCCGGTCGGCGTTGACGTCGGCGACGATGATCTCGCCGACATCCTTGTTCACCGCGGTGAAGATGCCGTGCGCCTTCATCTTCTCGGTCTGATAGACGTTGTCCTCGGTCGGCGTCACGTAGTACACCGCCTCGGCCTTGAACCGGTGCACCAGCCACAGATGGATCAGTGTCATCAGCCGCTTCTGGCGCAGCTTCGCCGAATACGTGTTCTGGTCGCGCACCGTGAGGATGCTGCGGCCATGCCGGTCCTTGATCGGGTCGAAGAGCACGTCGGCCAGCTTCTCGCCGTCGGAGTCGCCGAAGATCGCCAGCTCCAGCACATCGGAGCCGGAGCGACGCGGACGCAACTGAACCCGCAGCCGCTCGCCGAGCTTGTAGTGCTCGCTCCAGAGCGCCAGCCAATCCTCGAGCAGCTTCTTGGGCACCTCGGTCTGCACCAGGTGCTGGGTCTGGGTGGATCCCTTGCCCATCGACTTGGTGGTGGCGGTGCGCCCCGACGATGCCGCCAACGCCGCGTCGCTGCGCGGGCCACCGACCAGTGTCTGCGGGGTGCGGTACGGCGACTCGATCAGACGCATCTTGCGCTGCAGTCGCGCGAGCGCGAGCATGCCGTCCTGACGCAGTGCGGTGGCGAACTCCTCCGCGGCGACGCCGTCGACCTGGTGACCGCCGTAGGTCATGAAGTTGAAGACGAAGCCCATCTTGCCGATTTCCTCGGGGAAGTCGCGCATCTGCTCGTCGGTCATCCCGGTGGTGTCCCAGTTGAACGACGGCGACAGGTTGTAGGCCAGCATCTTGTCCGGGTACACCGCGTGGACGGCTTCGGCGAACTCGCGGGCGTCAGCCAGGTCAGCGGTCTTGGTCTCCATCCACAGCACATCCGCGAACGGCGCCGCGGCAAGGGACTTCGCGATCGCGTAGGGGATTCCGCCGCGAACCTGGTAGTAGCCCTCCGGGGTCCGGGCGAGCTCGCAGTCCCACGGTGCGTCGGCACCGAGTTCGGCGGCCTTGCGCTGAGCCACATACAGCGGCGCGGTCTTGGCGAACTCAACCCAGTCGGCGGGCTTCATCGCCAGGGCCTCGCCTTCGGCCTCCTTGAACCGGAGCACCTCGGCGACGGCGTTGCCGTAGGTGTCCAGCCCGGCGTCATCCTGCCAGGCGTCGACGAACTGCGACTCGACCTTGTCGAACAGGCTGTCCAGCGACTGGTTGCCGTCGGCTGCCCAACTCGCGGCTGCCTCGTCGATGACCTTGGTGAATCCGCGACGGTCGAGCCACGCGTCAGCTGCGGCGTACTCGCTGTCAGCCAGCGCGTAGAGCAGATGGCCGTTGAGTTCGGCCACACCTTTGGAGTGCAGGCGGCGCAACATGGCCAGGAAGCAGGACTTGTACGGCGGGACGGACAGGTTGGTGACCCCGAGCAGGAACGGCTGATCGCGTTCGTCGGCCCTGCCGTCGATGAGGTTGGCCGCTTCGGCGTCGGTGCGGGCGACGATGATGCCGGGCACCTTCATGATGTCGAGCTGGAAGCGCGCGGTGTTGAGACGCTTGATCTGCTCATCCGACGGCACGAGCACCTTGCCGCCCTGATGGCCGCACTTCTTGGTGCCGGGTCGCTGATCCTCGATGTGGTAGCCGGTGACGCCGGCTTCGACGAAGCGCCGGATCAGGTTGCGCACGTGCGGATCGCCGCCGTGGCCGGTGTCAGCGTCGGCGATGATGAACGGCCGGTAGTCGACCGCCGGTGTGGCGGCCCGCTGCTCGTCGGTCATCTGCAGGCGCAGGAACTGCTGGTTGCGGTCGGCGGTGAGCAGCGCCCGCACCAGCCCGGCCGCTTCGTCGGGAACCTGGCTCAGCGGGTAGCTGGCGAGGTCGGGGCCCGGATCCTCAGTGGTGGAACCCTTGGCCGAGGTGGCCCAGCCGCCGAGGTAGATGCCCTCGATGCCGCAGCGCTTCATCGTCACGGCCTGCCCGGGGGAGTACGGCCCGAAGGTGGTGATCGACTTGTGCTGGCCGAACAGCTCGCGCATCCGTGCGTAAAACGCCGCCGAGGCCTCCCGTGCCACCGTGTAGTCCACGCCGATCGTCCCGCGCTGCTCGACCACCTGTCGGGCGGTGTAGAGCCGCGTGATCCCGGCGAACCGCGGGCTGTCGAAGTACCGCTGGGTCTCGGCCACCTCGTGGTCGAAATCCGTGCTGGTTGCGGCGTCCGCTGCGATGGTGGACATGGTTGTCACGCTCCTCGTCGAGCCGGTAATGGCGATGAACCCATCTAAGCCCCCGCCACCCGATTATCTCGAAGGGGGGTGCCGCGATGAGGGTAGTTTGCACATCAGGCGGTTTGCCGGCAGGGAGAGGCGGCAGGTGCACGGCGAAAGCGGGTGGCCCGGGCGGTGACCTTCTATAACGATCCGCCGCACCGAGTCGCGGGTCTGGTGATGCTGACCATCATCGGCGTCCTGAGCACCCTCGTCTTTCTGCTGTTCCGCGGTGATCTGTCGGCGACTACCGCGCTGACGGTGGAATCCGGCCGGTCCGGGCTGGTGCTCGATCGCGGCGCGAAGGTCACCTACAACGGGGTGGCGATCGGCCGGGTGAGCGATATCGAGATCGTGCAGCGCGACGGGGTCAACTCGGCGGTGCTCACCGCCGAAGTGGGATCCAAATATCTCTCGGTCATCCCGGTCAACGTGCGCGCCGACGTGCGGGCCTCGACCATCTTCGGCAACAAGTACCTCGATTTCACCGCGCCGGACAACCCGTCACCGCAACGCATCACCGGTGCGGACGTGGTCACCGCCACCAGCGTCACCACGGAGTTCCAGACGCTGTTCGAAGTAGTCACCGGCATCGCCGAGAAGATCGACCCGGTGCAACTCAATCTCACGCTGTCCGCGGCCGCCGAGGCGTTGACCGGGCTGGGCCGCAAGTTCGGCCGGTCACTGGCCGACGCCAACGCGATCCTCGCCGACCTCAATCCCCGGCTTCCGGCCCTGCAGGAGAACTTCCGTGGTCTTGCCGATTTCGCCGACATCTACACCGACGCGGGCCCGGATCTGTGGGACGGCCTGGACAACTCGCTGACTCCGGTCGGAACCCTGACCACTCAGCAGCGCGACCTCGATGCAGCCCTGCTGGCGTCGATAGGGTTCGCCGATGTCCCGACAGACACGGTTGCCCGCGGTGCGCCGTACTTCATCCGCGCGGCGGCCGATCTGGTGCCGTCCTCACGCCTGCTTAACACCTACAGCCCTGAGCTGTTCTGCCTGATCCGCAACACCGGCCAGGTGGTGCCCGCGGCGCTGGCCGCCTTCGGGGGCAACGGATACTCACTGGCCACCAGGACCAGCCTGGTCGGGGCGCCCAACCCGTACATCTATCCGGACAACCTGCCCCGGATCAACGCCCGCGGCGGTCCCGGCGGCGCCCCCGGATGCTGGCAGCCGATCACCCGCGACTTCTGGCCGGCGCCGACGTTGGTGGCCGACACCGGTGCCTCGCTGGCGCCGTACAACCACCTGGAGTTGGGACAGCCGCTGCTGAACGAATACGTGTGGGGACGTCAGGTGGGGGAGAACACGATCAATCCGTGATCCACCGGTGCCGCGGCGGGATCGGGCACCGGCAGTTCCGGCGCGGGGACGGTCTCCAGTGGCAGCGCTTCGACCGGCAGCGCTTCGACCGGCAGCGCTTCGACCGGCAGCGCTTCGACCGGCAGCGCCTCCGGCGCGGGGACGGCCTCGACCGGCACGATTTCGACGGGCAGGGCGTCGACCGGCAGGGCTTCGACCGGCACGGCTTCCGCTGGCGCCGCCTCGGGGGCCGGCACCTCGCCCGGCGCGGGCGGTACGGCCAGCGGATCGACGGCCGGCGGGCGCCTCCGGTTGCATCTCGCGCGCCTGCACCGGCAGATACATGTGCTGGCTGAACTGAGGCTGGTAGGCGCCGCCGCCACCCACCCGCACCCCGGCGCCGCCCTCGCCACTGGACACCGGAGTGCCGTCGGGCAGGGTGACCGCGGCGTGGCCGCTGTTCCAGCCGATCACCACCGAGTTCGGCGCGGTCCCGTAGTGGAACCCGCGAGAGAGCAGTGCGGACTCCATGTTGCCGGTGTTGAACCGGCTGCCGAAGGCGGGCCGTCCGGTCGCCACATTGGCGACCCACGAGGCCAGACCGGAGCAGTCCGTACCCGCCGGTGTATCTCCGCCGGAAACGTACGGCGTACCGGAGACCTGACTGACAAGCGACAACAACGCTGCAAGAGCAAACATGGGATAAAACGCTAACCACACAGGTGTCATTAACCCAAAGTCTGTGGTGTGTCTCACTTTTGCAGAAATCGCTTATTCGGTAACGAAACAAAACTATTGCACCGCAATGAAATTCGTCGTCGCTATCTTGACTGCAATGATGAATCACGTTGTTAATCAGTGTTTCTGACCTCGACCTGCTCGGTGCATCACGTGATGATTGCCAGCTCACGGATTGGTAACGGGGTCCCGCGGGAGGAGATTTCGGCCGCGAGCCGCCCCTGCCGGCATATCGGCGATTTCTCTATTGCCGATACCGCCAGAATCGGCATCCGGCAGGATGGCGATATGCGCGAATACCTGAAGTTCTATATCGACGGCCGGTGGATTGACCCGGTCGAATCCCGCGTTCTGGACGTCGAGAACCCGGCAACTGAACAGACCTGCGGACGAATCGCGATCGGGACGTCCGCCGACGTCGACAAGGCCGTCAAAGCGGCCCGCTCAGCGTTCACCGCATGGTCGCAGAGCACGCCGTGAGGAACGCCTCGACCTGCTGCAGGCACTGCTCGCCGAATACCAGAAGCGCTCCGGTGATCTGGCCGAGGCCGTCACCGAGGAGATGGGCGCACCGCCCGCCCTGGCCGCCGGGCCGCAGGTGCAGATGGGCGTTGGCCACCTCGCGACCGCCATCGATGTGCTGAAGAACTTCGCCTTCGAGCAGCCGCACGGCAGCACCCTGGTGGTCAAGGAACCCATCGGCGTGTGCGGGATGATCACCCCCTGGAACTGGCCGATCAACCAGATCGCCTGCAAGGTGTTCCCGGCGCTGGCCGCCGGCTGCACCATGGTGCTCAAGCCGTCGGAGGTGGCGCCTTTCTCCGGGCAGATCTTCACCGAGATCCTCGACAAAGCGGGTGTACCGGCCGGGGTCTACAACATGGTGCACGGCGACGGACCGGGCGTGGGCGCGGCGCTGTCCAGTCATCCCGGCATCGACATGGTGTCGTTCACCGGCTCGACGCGGGCCGGCATCGAGGTGGCCCGCAACGCCGCTCCGACGGTCAAGCGGGTCACCCAGGAACTCGGCGGCAAGAGCCCGAACATCGTCCTCGACGATGACGCCTTCACCCAGAGCGTGGCGGGCGGGGTGATGTCGATGATGCTCAACACCGGCCAGAGCTGTAACGCACCCTCGCGCATGCTGGTGCCGCGGGAGCGGATGGAGGAGGCCATCGCGGTGGCGCGCGCCACCGCCGAGCAGGTCAAGGTCGGCGACCCCGACGACGCCACCGCGATCGGCCCGGTGGCCTCGCGGGCGCAGTTCGACAAGATCCAGCGACTGATCCAAGCCGGTATCGACGAGGGCGCGCAGATGGTCGCGGGTGGCCCCGGCCGGCCCGACGGGCTGAGCACCGGCTACTACGTGCGGCCCACGGTGTTCGCCGACGTCCGCAACGACATGACGATCGCCCGGGAGGAGATCTTCGGCCCGGTGCTGTGCATCCTCGGCTACGGCGACCTCGACGAAGCGGTAGAGATCGGCAATGACACCGACTACGGATTGTTCGGCTACGTGTCCGGCGCGGACACCGATGCGGCGCGCGCGGTGGCGCGACGCATCCGGGCCGGCACGGTGTCCATCAACCACGCACTCGACATCAGCGCACCGTTCGGCGGTTACAAGCAGAGCGGCAACGGCCGGGAGTGGGGCGAGTTCGGCTTCCACGAGTTCCTGGAGACCAAGGGCATCGTCGGCTACGGCAACTGACCGAACCTCGATTTCGTGCGGGTTCTGGTTCAGCGCGTCACCTCGGCGTCGGTGACGGTGGACGGTGAAGTAGTCGGTGCCATCGAATCCGGGCGTCAGGGGCTGCTGGCACTCGTCGGCGTCACCCACAGCGATGATGCTGCGGTGGCGAGGAAGATGGCCGAGAAGCTCTGGCAGCTCAGGATTCTCGACGATGAGCGCTCGGCCTCCGACGTGGGCGCGCCGGTCCTGGTGGTGAGTCAGTTCACCCTGTACGCCAACACAGTCAAGGGCAGGCGGCCGTCATGGAACGCCGCCGCGCCCGCCGCTGTGGCCGAACCGCTGGTGACAGCGTTCGCCGACGCGCTGCGCGAACTGGGCGCCGAGGTGGCCACCGGCGTCTTCGGCGCCCACATGGACGTCGCGCTGGTCAACGACGGTCCGGTGACCGTGCTCCTGGAACTGTGACGGGCTACCAGATGGAGAAGTCGGTCGACCCGATGCCGCTGCCGGTCAGGTTGGCGTAGTTCATGTAGATCGGGTTCTGCGCGTACGGCGCATTGCCGGTGTTGATCAGACCGGTGTCGATCACCGGCGTGCCGGACGGACTGGCGCCCTGGGTGGTGTAGGTGTACAGCAGCGTCGTGCCGTCCGGCGAGTAGACCGCGATGCGTGGTGCCGGCTGGCACGTACGATCACCGTCCGATGACCGGGGTGAACCGGCGGGAGGACGTTCGTCCAGGCCCAGCGTGCCGTACACGCCGCCGGAGTCGATGATCGCGCCGGCATTGGTCAGCGGCGCGCCGTTGACACTGACCTTGACGAACGCATCCGGCGCACCGGGCAGCGACACCCGGGTGGGCAGCGGGTTAGGCCCGAAGACCATCACCCCGCCCAGACCGAGGGGCAGCAGGCCCTGCAGGATCAGCACACCGTTGCTGAGCTCGCCCGGCAGTGTTGCGTTCGCGATCGGTGCAGGGCCGGGGCCGGCGGTGTTGGCGCCGACTCCGAGGATGCCGTCCGCACCCCAGGAGAAGTAATCGGCGAAATCGACGACGCTGTCGGGGTATTCGGTACTGTCCGTCACCACATTGACCAGGCCGGTATTGGTTACCGCACCGCCGCCGAAGTCCACGGGGATGTTGTAGGTCTCGTAGTGGTAGCAGAGCCCGCCGCTGAAGCAGCTGTCGCCGCTACCGACCGGTGTCAGCTGCTGTACACCGGGCACCGCGCTGGGCAGCACGACGATTCCGGAGGCGCCGGTGTCGACGAGCAGCGGCACCCGGGCGCCGTTGTTGATCGACACATTGGCCACCGGCTGCGTGCTCGCCTTGATCTGCAGCGGCACGACGGCATAGACGGTGCCGTCGGCACGGGCCGCGGCGATCAGCTGTGTCGCGGCGTCCGCGGCGTCGGGTGCGCCGAGGAGGCCCACGATCGGCACGAAGAGATCAGCGACGCCGAGCGACAGCTGCGAGATGTTGGTCAGCCAGGTGTTGACGATCAGGTTCGTCTGGGCGATCTGCGCGATGATCGGGATGCCCGCGGTGGCGGCGAGGAACCCCTGGGCGCCGGGGTTGGTGGCCTGCCAGGTGTTCAGCGACAGCGCCGCACCGGTCAGGAAGATCTGCGGGGCGAACGCGGCCAGCCCGGCCAGGATGTTGCCCTGACCCCAGGTGCCGGCCTGTAGCGCCTGACCAGCCGCGGCCATCTCATTCAGGGACCGCTCGACGGCCAAGCCCGGAATGATTGGCGTGACCGGCAGCCAGGACTCCATATTGGGCGCCGGGTCGGCCGCGGGCAGCGGCACGACGGCAGCGGGGGCGGATGACCCCGAGGGCTCCGGGGTGGGGACGGTGACATTGACGGTGGGCGCGTCCGCCTCGAGGGTGGCCACGGCGGCCGGGCGGGCGGTCCGGCGGGCCGAGGAACGCGGATTGAGCGACTCGGTCGTTGTGGCGGTCGCGCTATCGAGGGTGGCGCTCTCGGATGTGGCCGCCGCGGGGGCGGGCACGGTGGCCCGACTGTCGGTGTCAGCGGCTGCAGGGGAGGTGGCGGCGCGCCCCCGGGTCGCCGCCTTCTTGGCGGTCGTCGAGGTGGACCGGGTCGGGCCGGCGGTCGACGACGCGGAGGTGGAGGCGGTGTCCGAGTTCGTTGCAGCACCGGTGTCGTCGGCGAAAGCGACGGCTGTTCCGCTCACCACTCCGATTCCCAAGCCGAGCGTCACGGCACCGGCACCCAGCCAGGCATAGGGCTGGATACGGCGGCGCCGGTTGCGCACTGCTCGGGACACGGTTACCCCCAGGGAATCGAGTTTGCTGGACTTCTCATAGGTGTTTATCATACTTTTCTCAGGTTCCCTAGCGCCTGCCGGTTCCGCCTCGCCGTTTGACGGCAGGCCAAGAAATGGTCCGCCCTGCATACATGGCAACCACGTGTTACGTTCGGCCGTCTCTATATGACTCCGGCAAACCGTCGGGGCAGGCGGAAGGTAGGCAGCAATGGCGGTCATCGACGAAACTCCGGGCGTCACGTCGGCTGCGCGTTACTGGTTGCGCCGCGGTCTGGCAATCGCCGGATTCGCGCTGGTAGCAGGTGCTGTGCCTCTCGCGATGCTGGCCTCGCCGTCAGGCGACAACCCGAGGAATCTTGCTGACTGCGCAATCGGCTTCGTCTGGGATCCGGGCATCCTCAACTGCGTGCCGTACGTCGATCCGATCCTGGGGCCCGTTGGTCCGGTCGGTGTCGGTGGTGTCGTCGGTCCGGTCGGTGTCGATCCGGTCCTGGGGCCCGTTGGTCCGGTCGGGGTCGGTGGCGTCATCGGTCCGGTCGGTGTCGATCCGATCCTGGGCCCGGTCGGTCCGGTGGGAGTCGGTCGCCGCTAGTCATCGGTCCCTGGCCCTGCTCGGCTGCACTCGCTTTGGCTCACCAGGCATTTTCGGGTAATTCGGCGGGTATGGCAGGTCGCCGAGGCCGTGTTCGGCGTCGGTATCCGCCATCGCCAGCAACGGCTCCAGGGAATGCGCGACCGTGTCCAGGCCGGCCATCGGGTCACCGCGCTCTGCCAGCAGGCCGGGCACCGTTGCCATGGTGAAGTCATCGGGGGTCTCGGCCGTCGCCAGTTCCGGCCAGGTGAGCGGCGTCGACACCGTGGCGATCGGAGTGGGCCGCACCGAGTAGGCCGCGGCGAAGGTGCGGTCGCGGGCGTTCTGGTTGTAGTCGATGAAGATCCGCTGCCCGCGTTCCTCCTTCCACCACGACGTGGTGACCAGATCCGGTGCCCGGCGCTCCACCTCGCGGGCCAGGGCGATGCCGGCTCGGCGCACCGCGACGAAATCCCAGTCGGTGGTGATCCGCACGAACACGTGCACGCCGCGGCCGCCGGAGGTCTTGGGATAGCCCGCCACGCCGAGTTCGTCGAGCAGTGGCTTGAGGATGTCGACGGCCACGGTGCGGGCTTCGGCGAATCCGGTGCCGGGTTGCGGGTCGAGGTCGATGCGCAGTTCGTCGGGGTGGTCGGTGTCCGGGCAGCGCAGCGGCCACGGGTGCAACGTGACCGTTCCCATCTGAGCGGCCCACACGATCGCCGAGGGGTGGGTGACCATCAGCGCGTCGGCGGTCCGACCGGACGGGAAGCTCACCCGGCAGGTCTTCAGGTACTCGGGATGTTTCTCCGGCACCCGCTTCTGGTAGATCTGCTCGCCGTCAATGCCGTCGGGAAAGCGCTGCATATGGGTCGGGCGGTCGCGCAGCGCGGTCAGCATCGGACCGGAGGCGACGGACCGGTAGTAGTCGATCAGCGCGCCCTTGGTTCCCGCGGCGCCGAGTTGCGGGAAGAACACCTTGTCGCGGTTGGTGATTCGCACCATGACGCCGTCGACGTCGATCTCCTCGGCTTTCGCGGCGGCCATTCAGGATTCCTCGAGCACGTCGGCAAGGTCATAGTGGACTGGGACGTCGAGTTGGTCGAAGGTGCAACTGGCCGGGTCGCGATCGGGGCGCCAGCGCACGAACCGCACGGTGTGCCGGAACCGTTGCCACGGGCCGTTGTTGCCCTCCATCTGGTCGTAGGCCACCTCGGCCACCTTCTCCGGCCGGATCGGGATCCAGCGCTTGTCCGCCCCGGAGTTCCACCGGCTGGGCTCGCCGTCCTTGACAACGTCGGCGCCCTCGCGCAGCGGTTCCAGTTCGGCCAGCAGCGTCAGCCGGTCCTTGGTGGTGAACGAGGCCGCCCCGCCGACCATCTGCAGTTCGCCATCGTCGCGGTAGAGGCCCAGCAGGATCGAGCCGACGCCCTCGCCGCTCTTGTGGATGCGGTAGCCGATCGCCACGCAGTCGGCGTCGCGGTGGTGCTTGACCTTGACCATGTCGCGCTTGCCCGGAAGGTATTGGCCGTCAAGCCGTTTGGCGATCACCCCGTCCAGGCCGGCGCCCTCGAAGACCCTCAGCCAGTGCTCACCTTCGGCGGGGTCCACCGAGGTGCGGGTGACGTGGCACCGCGGTCCGGTGTCGACGCAGTCGACCAGTGCCTCGCGGCGAACGCGGAACGGCTCGGCCATCAGCGAGCGGTCACCGGAGGCCAGGGCGTCGAAGCCGATGAAGTGCGCCGGGGTCTGCTCGGCGAGCATCCGGACCCGGCTGTCGGCGGGGTGGATGCGTTGCGACAGCGAGTCCCAGTCCAGCCGGATGCGCCCGTCGATCTCCCGCGGCACCACCACCTCGCCGTCGAGCACGCAGCGCGGCGCGATCGCCTCGCGCAGCGACTCGATCAACTCGGGGAAGTAGCGGCCCAGTTCCTTCCCACTGCGCGAGAGCACCACGACCTCGTCGCCGTCGCGGAACACCAGCGCGCGAAACCCGTCCCACTTCGGCTCGTAGGACCACACCCCGGCCTCGGCCGGCACCGCCGCCTGCGCCTTGGCAAGCATCGGCTGCACCGGCGGCATGACGGGAAGGTCCATTCCTCTAGTGTGCCCTCGTGACCAGCGCAGTGTCCGGGGCAGGCCGGTTCGCCCCCAGCCCGTCGGCGGACCTGCACATCGGCAACCTGCGCACCGCGGTGCTGGCCTGGTTGTTCGCCCGCAGCAGTGGCCGGCGCTTCCTGATTCGCATCGAGGACCTCGACGACCGCACCCACGACGACATCGCGGAGCGACAACTGGCCGACCTCGCCGCCATCGGCATCACCTGGGATGAGCAACCGCAGTGGCAGTCGGCGCACCGGGAGCGCTACGACGATGTGATCGACGGACTGACGGCGCGCGGCCTGACATACGAGTGTTACTGCAGCAGAAAGGAAATCCTGACCGCGCCACGTGCCCCGCACGCCCCGGAAGGGGCCTACCCCGGGACCTGCCGGGACCTTGACGATGCGGAGCGAGCGGCCAAACGAGCCAGCGGCCGGCCGCCGGCGCTGCGGCTGCGATCCGATACCGCCGAGTTCACGGTTCACGACCTGCTGCATGGCGACTACACCGGCGTGGTGGACGACTTTGTGCTGCGCCGCGGAGACGGGGTGGCCGCCTACAACCTGGCCGTCGTGGTGGATGACGCGGCCTCGGGCATCGACCAGGTGGTGCGCGGGGATGACCTGCTGGCATCCTCGCCGCGGCAGTCCTACCTGGCGTCGTTGCTGGGTTATCCGCGGCCGGTGTACGCCCACGTTCCGCTGGCCCTGAACGCGGACGGCAAGCGGCTGGCCAAGCGCGACGGTGCGGTGACGCTCGAGGAACTCGGCCCCGAGCGGGCGTTCGCCCTCATCGCCGAATCGCTGGGTGCACCCGGGGCCGATCTGGCGCAGTTACTGACGGACTTCAACCCCGACGACCTCCCACGTGATCCGTGGGTGCCAGCCGTAGGCTCCTAACGGTGCGATTCGCTTTCAAGACCTCACCGCAGAACACCACCTGGGCCGACATGCTGGCGGTCTGGCAGGCAGCCGACGACATCGACGTCTACGAGTCCGGCTGGACCTTCGACCACTTCTATCCGATCTTCTCCGACCCGACCGGGCCGTGCCTGGAGGGCTGGACCACGCTGACCGCGCTGGCGCAGGCCACCACCCGGCTGCGGCTCGGCACCCTGGTCACCGGCATCCACTACCGCCACCCGGCCGTGCTGGCCAATATGGCCGCGGCGCTGGACATCATCTCCGGCGGACGGCTCGAACTCGGCATCGGCGCCGGGCTGGAACGAGGAGGAGTCCGGCGCCTACGGCATCGAACTTGGCACCATCACCGAGCGCTTCGACCGGTTCGAGGAGGCCTGCCAGGTGCTGATCGGGCTGCTGAGCCAGGACACCACCGACTTCGACGGCAAGTTCTACCAGCTCAAGGACGCCCGCAACGAGCCCAAGGGTCCGCAGCGGCCGCACCCGCCGATCTGCATCGGCGGCAACGGGGAGAAGCGCACCCTGCGGATCACCGCCAAGTACGCCCAGCACTGGAACTTCGTCGGCGGAACACCGGCGGAGTTCGCCCGTAAGCGCGACGTGCTCAAGGCACACTGCGCCGACGTCGGCCGCAATCCGAAGGAGATCATGCTCTCGGCGCACATCTGGCTCACCCCGGATCGCAGCTACCGGGGCGTCATCGAGGACGCCATCGCGCTGGGCGCCGAGGGACTCGACTTGGCGATCGTCTACCTGCCGTCGCCGCATGACCCGGCGGTGCTGGAGCCGATGGCAGAGGCTATCCGCGACTCCGGGCTGTGGCGGCCGGCGACGTAATAGCGTTGTGGCTAAGCGCTTTTCTTGCGCCAGCGCTCCTCGTAGGCTGCATCGTCGGTCTTGTGTTCGATCATCGCTTTGTCGCGCCGGATGACCGATCGCATGGTGAGCGCCAGCAGCACGATGAATGCGATGCTGCCGAGGACGATGAACAAAGTGGTGTAGCTACCGGTTTGCATGAGCAGACCCCCGATTGAATCTGATGGGGGGCGGTGCTGCGTCCGCGGCCCGACCCCGCTGCACTCATGATGGGATCAGGGGTCAGCCATTCGCAGGCTAACGACGTAACGCGTTTATGACGTAAGTCGTGAAATGGTGCCGGCGGCTAGAAGCCGTAGCGCATGAGCTCGTCGCGAGTGACGAGGCGTTCGTGCTTGGCGGGGAATTCGCGGCTCTTCACGGGATGACGCAAGAGCGACCAGGCGATGCGGCCCGCGCGCGACAGCGCCATCGGGTTGGGGATCGGGTTGAGAAACACCAAACTCTCTCCTGTGGTCGACGGCATTGGCAACCGAGGGGACACTTTACCGCGACCGTGCACAGTACAGCAATTAGAGCTTGGTCACACTGAAAATGCGTGAAGGCGCGCCGACGCTGCTGCAGTTGTTACAGAAGTGACTAACGTTGCGGTGCCGCCGTCGGGGCGATCGGCGCGGGCAAAGCTGAGTGGCCCATCAGGTAGCGGTCCACCCCGGCCGCGGCGGCCCGGCCCTCGGCGATCGCCCACACGATCAGCGACTGCCCGCGGCCCATGTCGCCGGCCACGAACACCCCGGGCACGGTGGTCTCGAAGTCATTGTTGCGGGCGACGTTGCCGCGATCGGTCAGCTCCACGCCCAGCTCGGTGAGCAGACCCGGGCGCTCCGGGCCGACGAAGCCCATCGCCAGCAGCACCAGGTCGGCGGCCAGTTCGAAGTCGGTGCCTTCCACCTTCTCGAACTTGCCGCCGCGCATCTCGACCTCATGGGCGCGCAGGCCGGTGACGTGGCCGTCGCGCCGACGAACTTCTCGGTGTTGACCGAGAACACCCGCTCGCCGCCCTCCTCGTGCGCCGAGGACACCCGGATACATCAGCGGGTAGGTCGGCCACGGGGTGACGTCGGCGCGCTGCTCCGGCGGGCGCGGCATGATCTCGAACTGGTGCACGCTGCGCGCACCCTGGCGCAGCGACGGTGCCCAGGCAGTCCGCGCCGGTGTCGCCGCCGCCGATGATGATCACCCGCTTGTCCTTGGCGGTGATCGGCGGCTGGCCCGTCGGCGTCGAGCACCGGGTCGCCGTGGGTGGCCTTGTTGGCCCACGGCAGGTACTCCATCGCCTGATGGATGCCGTCGAACTCGCGGCCCGGGATCGGCAGGTCGCGCCAGTCGGTGGCCCCACCGGCCAGCACCACGGCGTCGAACTCGCTCGCGCAGTTGCTCGGCGGTGATGTCGACGCCGACGTTGACGCCGGCGACGGAACTTGGTGCCCTCGGCCTCCATCTGCTCCAGGCGGCGGTCGATGTGGCGCTTCTCCATCTTGAACTCGGGGATGCCGTAGCGCAGCAGCCCGCCGATGCGGTCGGCGCGCTCGAACACGGTGACGTCATGACCGGCCCGGGTGAGCTGCTGGGCGGCGGCCAGCCCGGCCGGACCGGAGCCGACGACGGCCACCGACTTGCCGGTCACCAGGTGCGGCGGGTTGGGCTGCACCCAGCCCTCGTCCAAGGCGTTGTCGATGATCTCGACCTCGACCTGCTTGATGGTCACCGGGTCGGCGTTGATGCCCAGCACGCAGGACGCCTCGCACGGCGCCGGGCACAGCCGGCCGGTGAACTCCGGGAAGTTGTTGGTGGCGTGCAGCCGCTCGATGGCGTCGTGCCAGCGGTCCCGGTAGACCAGGTCGTTCCACTCCGGGATCAGGTTGCCCAGCGGACAACCGTTGTGGCAGAACGGGATCCCGCAGTCCATGCAGCGGGACGCCTGGTGCTGCAGGGCCTCGTGGTCGAAGTCCTCGTAGACCTCTTTCCAGTCCCGCAGGCGCAGCGGCACCGGCCGCCGCGTCGGCAGTCTCGCGGTGGGTGTACTTGAGGAAGCCGCTCGGATCAGCCACGGGACGCCGCCATGATCGCCTCGTCGACGTCGGCGCCGGTGCGCTCGGCTTCGGCGATGGCCGCCAGCACATTCTTGTAGTCGCGCGGCATCACCTTCACGAAATCTCCTACCTGTCGCGGCCAGTCGGCCAGAACGCGCTCGGCCACAGCCGAATCCGTGGCGTCGCGGTGGGCGACGAGCATGTCGTGCAGCCACTCGACGTCGTCGTCGTCGAGCTGCTCGAGTTCCACCATCTCGGTGTTGAGGTTGCTCGGCAGACTGCCCTGCCGGGTCGTAGACATAGGCGATGCCGCCGGACATGCCCGCGGCGAAGTTGCGCCCGGTCGGGCCGAGGATCACCACCCGGCCGCCGGTCATGTACTCGCAGCCGTGGTCGCCGACACCCTCGACGACGGCATGCGCGCCGGAGTTGCGCACCGCGAACCGCTCACCGACCGTGCCGCGGATGAACGCCTCGCCGCTGGTGGCGCCGAACAGGATCACGTTGCCGCCGATGATGTTGTCCTCGGCCACATAGCCGGCCGGGGCGTTCGTCGGACGGGCGCAGCACGATCCGTCCGCCGGACAGGCCCTTGCCGACGTAGTCGTTGGCGTCGCCGTGCACCCGCAGCGTGATGCCGCGCGGCACGAACGCGCCGAAGCTGTTGCCGGCCGACCCGGTGAAGGTGATGTCGATGGTGCCGTCGGGCAGACCGTCACCGCCGTAGGCCTTGGTGACCTCGTGGCCCAGCATGGTGCCGACGGTGCGGTTGGTGTTGGCGATCTTCATCGAGAATCGCACCGGGGTGGCCGAGTCCAGCGCCTCGCGGCACTGCGCGATCAGCTGCTGATCCAGCGCCTTGTCCAGGCCGTGGTCCTGGCGCGAGCTGCAGTACAGGTCCTGGTTCATGAACGCCGACTCCGCCTCGTGCAGCACCGGGGTCAGGTCCAGCTTGTGGGCCTTCCAGTGCTCGGCGGCGCGGCTGGTGTCCAGCGCGTCGACGCGGCCGACCATCTCGTTGATGGTCCGGAAGCCGAGCTGCGCCATCAGCTCGCGGACCTCTTCGGCGATGAACATGAAGAAGTTCTCGACGAATTCCGGCTGGCCGGTGAAGCGTTCGCGCAGCACCGGGTTCTGGGTGGCCACGCCCACCGGGCAGGTGTCGAGGTGGCAGACCCGCATCATGATGCAGCCCGACACCACCAGCGGCGCGGTGGCGAAGCCGAACTCCTCGGCGCCGAGCAGCGCGGCGACGACCACGTCGCGGCCGGTCTTGAGCTGGCCGTCGACCTGGACGACGATCCGGTCGCGCAGACCGTTGAGCAGCAGCGTCTGCTGGGTCTCGGCGAGGCCGAGTTCCCACGGTGCGCCGGCGTGCTTCATCGACGTCAGCGGGGTGGCGCCGGTGCCGCCGTCGTGCCCGGAGATCAGCACCACGTCGGCGTGCGCCTTGGACACACCCGCCGCGACCGTGCCGACACCGTTCTCGCTGACCAGCTTCACGTGGATGCGGGCCTGCGGGTTGGCGTTCTTCAGGTCGTAGATCAGCTGCGCCAGATCCTCGATCGAGTAGATGTCGTGGTGCGGCGGCGGGGAGATCAGGCCCACGCCCGGGCGTGGAGTGACGCACCTCGGCCACCCACGGGTACACCTTGTGGCCCGGAAGCTGTCCGCCCTCACCGGGTTTGGCGCCCTGGGCCATCTTGATCTGGATGTCGGTGCAGTTGGTCAGGTAGTGGCTGGTGACGCCGAACCGCCCGGAGGCCACCTGCTTGATGGCGCTGCGGCGCCAGTCGCCGTTGGCGTCGGGCTCGAAGCGGCTGACGGCCTCGCCGCCCTCACCCGAGTTCGACCGCGCGCCAAGGCGGTTCATCGCGATGGCCAGGGTCTCGTGCGCCTCGGCCGAGATGGAGCCGAAGCTCATCGCGCCGGTGGAGAACCGCTTGACGATCTCGCTGGCCGACTCGACCTCGTCGATCGGAATCGGGCGTGCGCACACCGTCTTTGAACTTCAGCAGCCCGCGCAGCGAGGCGATCCGCTCGCTCTGGTCGTCGATGAGCTTGGTGTACTCCTTGAAGATCGAGTACTGCCCGGTACGAGTGGAGTGCTGCAGTTTAAACACCGTGTCGGGGTTGAACAGGTGGTACTCGCCCTCGCGGCGCCACTGGTACTCCCCGCCCACCTCGAGTTCGCGGTGCGCGCGCTCGTCGGGCCGGTCCAGGTAGGCCAGCTGGTGGCGGGCGGCGACGTCGGCGGCGATGTCGTCGAGGTCGATGCCGCCGACCGGGCAGTTCAGACCGGTGAAGTACTCGTCGAGCACGGCCTGGGAGATGCCGATGGCCTGGAACAGCTGCGCACCGGTGTAGGAGGCGACGGTGGAGATGCCCATCTTCGACATCACCTTCAGCACACCCTTGCCGGCGGCCTTGATGTAGTTGGTCAGCGCCTTCTCGCGGTCCAGCGGCGCGGAGGCGCCGCCAGTGGCCGAGCCGGCGATGACCTCGCGGTCGATCATGTCGCTGATCGACTCGAACGCCATGTAGGGGTTGATCGCGCCGGCGCCGAAGCCGATCAGCATCGCCATGTGGTGCACCTCGCGGGCGTCACCGGACTCGACCACCAGACCCGACCTGGGTGCGGGTGCGTTCCCGCACCAGATGGTGGTGCACGGCGGACACCGACAGCAGCGACGGGATCGGCGCCATGGTCGCGTTGGACTCGCGGTCGCTCAGGATCAGGATCCGGGCGCCGTCGGCGATCGCCTTGGACGCCTCGGCCCGGATGTCGTCGAGCGCGCGGCGCAGGCCGGCGCCGCCCTTGGCGACCGGGTAGAGGCAGCGGATGACGGCCGCGCGCATCCCGTGCTTGTGACCGTTCACCTCGTCGTCGGGGTCGAGGTTCACCAGCTTGGCCAGTTCGTGGTTCCGCAGGATCGGCTGCGGCAGCAGGATCTGGTGGCACGACTCGCGGGTGGGGTTGAGCAGGTCGCCCTCCGGGCCGAGGGTGGCCGACAGGCTGGTCACCACCTCTTCGCGGATGGCGTCCAGCGGCGGGTTGGTCACCTGGGCGAACAGCTGCTGGAAGTAGTCGAACAGCATCCGCGGCCGCGGCCGACAGCACCGCGATGGGGGTGTCGGTGCCCATCGACCCGAGCGGCTCGGCGCCGGTGCGCGCCATCGGCGCCACCAGCAGGTTGAGTTCCTCGTAGGTGTAGCCGAATGCCTGCTGGCGCAACACCACCCGGTGGTGCGGCATCCGGATGTAGGGGCCCTGCGGCAGGTCGTCGAGGTGGAACTGCTCGGACTCCAGCCACTGCGCGTAGGGATGCTCGGCGGCCAGTTCGGTCTTGATCTCCTCGTCGGAGATGATCCGGCCCTGGGCGGTGTCCACCAGGAACATCCGGCCGGGCTGCAGGCGCATCCGCTTGACCACCCGGGCGGGGTCGAGGTCGAGCACGCCGGCTTCCGACGCCATGACCACCAGACCGTCGTCGGTGACCCAGATGCGCGACGGGCGAAGGCCGTTGCGGTCGAGCACCGCGCCCACGACGGTGCCGTCGGAGAACACCACCGAGGCCGGTCCGTCCCACGGTTCCATCAGCGCGGCGTGGTAGGCGTAGAACGCCCGGCGCGCCGGGTCCATGTCCTCGTTGCGCTCCCAGGCCTCCGGGATCATCATCAGCACCGCGTGCGGCAGGCTGAGCCCGCCGAGGTGCAGCAGTTCGAGCACCTCGTCGAAGCGGGCGCTGTCCGAGGCGCCGGGGGTGCAGACCGGGAAGATCTTCTCCACGTCGGTGCCGAAGACGTCGGTCTTGATCAGCGCCTCGCGGGCGCGCATCCAGTTCTCGTTGCCGGTGACGGTGTTGATCTCGCCGTTGTGGGCGATGCGCCGGAACGGGTGGGCCAGCGGCCAGGACGGGAAGGTGTTGGTGGAGAACCGGGAGTGCACCACGCCCAGCGCGCTGTCCATCCGCTCGTCCTGCAGGTCGAGGTAGAAGGCCTTCAGCTGCGGGGTGGTCAGCATGCCCTTGTAGATCAGGGTGCGCCCGGACAGGCTCGGGAAGTAGACGGTCTCGCGGCCGGGGCCGTCCTGGCCGGGGCCCTTGGTGCCCAGCTCGTGCTCGGCGCGCTTGCGGATCACGTAGGCCTTGCGCTCCAGTTCCATGCCGGAGGCGCCGCCGATGAACAGCTGGCGGAAGGTCGGCATGGCGTCGCGGGCCAGGGCGCCCAGCGAGGAGTCGTCGGTGGGCACCTCACGCCAGCCCAGGACGGTCAGGCCCTCGGCCTCGACGATCTTCTCCATCGACTCGCACGCCAGGACGGCGTCGCGGGCGGACTGCGGCAGGAAGGCGATGCCGGTGGCGTAGCAGCCCTCGGCGGGCAGGTCGAAGTCGCACCACGGCGCGCAGGAAGGTGTCCGGGACCTGGATCATGATCCCGGCGCCGTCGCCGCTGTGCTGCTCGGCGCCGGCGGCGCCGCGGTGCTCGAGGTTCACCAGTGCGGTGATGGCCTTATCGACGATGTCGCGGCTGCGCCGGCCGTGCATGTCGACGACCATCGCCACACCGCACGCATCGTGTTCGTAGACGGGGTTGTAGAGCCCGACATACTGGGCATACGCACCTGACCCTTCACAAAAATTCGCGCGGCGGTCACGGCGGGCGCCGCGGCCCGTCGGGGTACCTCCGTGCGTCGGTGAACGGCGGCCCTTCAGTGTCTCAACTCAGTGTCTTGAGAGGTACCAAAACGATAGGCAAGCAGGACCGATCCTGCCAAGTTAGCTCAGCCTACATGCGCTGGACCAGGGTGGTTTCCGTGGCGAGTGGGATGTACGTCACGTGCGGATTCGCAGGTCAGCGCGGGGGTTGGCCCTGCGGGCGCTGGCGCAGCTGATTCTCGACGGCTCGCCTGATCCAGGAGGACACCGACCGGTCCTCGGCGAGCGCCGCCGCGCGCACCTCGTTGAGCAGGTCCTCGGGGAAGCGGACGGGGACCGACGCTGTCAGCCGACGCCGCCCCGGGCCTTGCGGCTGCTGGTTCTCCGGGCGGGCGTAGAACTCGTATTCCTCGTCGGGGGTCATGGGGTGGGTCATCTATCTCTCCGATATTGGTTGGCAAGCGTTTGGGAGGCGATGTAACACCCGATAGGCCGGCAACGCCGGGGGTCGTGCACACGAGAAGGCGCCAACGGAACCACCATCACGGTGCCGGCGACTTCCGCCACCATCGGCCAGTGCGCTGGTGGCTTGGCGGGGTAATAGACGGGAGCCGAGGACCACACGGCCTTGATCACGTCCGTACCCATCCGAGGGTGCTTGAAGAGGTGCGCGGCCTGCGCGTCTATCTCGAAGGGGTCGTTGTCGTCGAGCGTGTGTAGATCGAAAAGGCTCAAAGCGCATTCCTCATTGTAATACAAACGACTACAATCAAACGCGGACGCGAGGGTCCGTATTTGTCTTGATCAGAGCCCGACCGGCACCCGCTTCTCCCCGCACGCGTCGGTGACGGCCATCAGGATGTCCTGGGCGCGAAGGGTCTGCAGGTCGGCCAGGGTGACGGAGTTGCTGTCGGCGCGATGCTGAGCCGCCACCCGGGAGTCCCGCAGACGCTCGGCGCGTTCGACGACATTCCGGGCGAATCGACCGTTCTGCATGACGTCGATCCCGTGGGTGCCATCAGGTGCGAGGTAGGCGCGAACCTGATGGCAGACGGCGCTGAGAGCCTCGCGTGCCTCTTCGTCGATCACGGTGGCCCGAGGTTCTCCGTAGCGAACCGCGATCTCGACAAGATCGGCGGGGCTGTAGGACGTGAAGCGCAGCTTGCGGTTGAAGCGGCCGGCGAGGCCGGGGTTGACGGTGAGAAAGTCGGCGACCTCTTTCTCGTATCCGGCGCCGATGAAACAGAAGTCGAAGCGGTGTACCTCCAGGGCGACCAGTAGTTGATTCACCGCTTCCATCCCGATCATGTCGGGCCGGCCGTCGTGGTGGCGCTCAACGAGCGAATAAAATTCATCGAAGAAGAGGATGCGTCCGAGCGATCTGTTGATCAGTTCATTCGTCTTGGGCCCGGACGAACCGATGTGTTCGCCGCAGAAATCCGAACGTTTGACCTCGATGATTTCCGGGTGCCGGACGAGACCGAGTCCGGCGAAGATCTTCCCCAAAGCTTCTGCTGTGGTGGTCTTTCCGGTACCTGGCGGGCCGACGAGAAGCATATGGTTCGTCTGATTGGCCACCGGCAAGCCGTGCGCCAAGCGCAACGCTCGGACTTCGATCTGGTCCTCGAGTTCCGCGACCGCTCGCTTGACATCTCCGAGTCCGACTTGGTTGTTCAACAGCGCGCGGCCCTCGGCCAGTAGCTCGGCGCGACGCTCGGCGTTCTCGCTTTCGGCTCGCGCCTCCACCGACTGCTCGGTACGGACGTCCCACTTGTCGCTGCGGCTATTGATCGTCTGTTCATCGGTGACGGCTAATTGGCAGTCCGGGTTGGCGAGGGCATGCTTCGCGGCATCGATCAGAACGCCATTGACTGCTGCCTTCGACAGCCAGTCGTGGGCCTTGCTGTCGTCACCCAATTGCCGATGCGCCATCCCGCGGACATAGGCGACATCTGCCGCGAGCAGGGGAAATGGGGTATCCGATGCGTAGGTCCCCAACTCCGCGCGATCCGCCCAGTCGAGCGCCACCCTGCTCTGGCCGAGGTGCGCGGCGGCGTGCGCGGCCAAGGCATTGATAGCCGCTTCCACCGGTGGCATGACCACCGCACGTGCCGGCAGGATTCGCGCCGCCTCAGCGATGACATCGGGCCAGCGTTGCGTTGCGAACATCAGATAGCCGAGCACATATTGCCGCCACTGGTGGTTCTCCCAGGAGTCCAGCAAGCCGGGATCGTTCAGTAGCGTGGCGGCTTCGTCGAACTGCGCGTGATCGATGAACGCGCTTGCCAACGCGATTCCCGCATGCGACGCCTCGGTGACGGTGATGGAGAGATACGGGCCGACCTTCACCGCAGCGGCAAGCCCGACGCCGAGCCGATTGGACTCGCGATGCAGGCGGCTGCCGAATGCATGCAACTGTTCCAGTGTCGAGAGGTCCTCATCACCTGCGGCAAGGCGTCCCAGCCATGCGTCCGCCATCGATGGGTCAGCGGCGGTTGCCTCTTGGAACAACTTCAGGGCGGCATCGGTGTCCGAGCCGAAGATGGACATTCCGTGATCGAAAAGCCGTCGCGCGGTCGTCGCCGCGGTCGTCGTCCCCATCTCTATTCCGCCATCTCGAGGTCGCGAAGTTCTGCCAGCTGGGCGGAAACGTAGCGGTTCTCGGCGCGGAACAACTCCACCTCCACGCTGCTGCCTACACCGGCCGCTGTCACGTCGACGGTGCCGGGGCCTGTCTGTGTGATCACCACATCGGCCGGAGCAGGTTCGGCGAGCTGCGACTGCTGGACGGAGATCACTGTGGCGGGCCGAGGACTCGGGATCACGCTGCCGTCGACGACGCTGACCGTTGTTCCTGGCCCGGAACGTGGCTGATCGGTGACCAGAACGTTGGGCATCCGCACGCTGTCCCAGCGCAGTAAGTCGCTGGTGTGCACTGTGATCCGTTCACCGGTCGCTGCAGTGCGGATGATGAGCCGCTTGGTGATCGAGTCGTCGGCGGTGATGTGGACGCGGCTGACATCACCGGGATCGCCAAGGGGGACCAGCACACGCTCGCCGGTGGCGATCTTGCCGATCAGCACGCCGGACGGACCGATCTCGATCCTGAGTGGGTACCGAAGAGGCCCGTACGGCTGACCACGTAGAGGTCTTGGCGGCCCGCACATGGTGTTTGCAAGCGCGAGACGTTGTTCTCCGGGCAACGTCTGCAGCGCGGTGCTCGGTGAGGCGGTGGGGGGTTGCGCCGTGCGCAGCGTCACGGAGGCGCGGACCATGCCATCGGGGGACAGGGTGATGTTCTGCACCACTCCGTCGACTCGCAAGGTCCACGCCTGCGCCAGGATCGCGGCGGTGATGTCGCACGGCCGGTAGGCGTAGGTGGTCATCCAGCCGGAATCGCTCCGGAGGGTCTTCCAGCGGCGGTTGATCGGTTCCAACGCGGACGAACCGAGGCGCCGGTCCAGTTCGGCGATGTCCCCTGCGCTGGCCACCCGGGCCCGTAAACCGTTGGTGCGCAGCGACGCCGCGATGCGTTGGGCCGCGGCGACCGCGGCAGTTCCGGCTGTCTCGCGCCACCGCAGCCCGTCCCCGTTCTCGGCCACGTTGAAGCGCAACACAAGCCATGTTTCTCGTTGGCCGGCGTACGGTGACGGTCCCACCAGGGTGTCGTAGACCCGGGGATAATCACCCGAGTTGCGCCGGCGGGAGCCCGCGCAGATGACGCTCAACGAGTTGATGGTCAGTCCCAGGCTCTGGCGCATCAGCGGCAGCAGGCCGCTGATGTCGAGGGTGTTGTCAGTGTGCAGAGATGTGGATCCGGCCAACAGCGTGGGCCGGTGCGCCTTCCCGAGGACCTGGACGGCTGTGATGGCGACATCGTCCTGGTAGCGGACCCCGCCGCCGGACCTGTCGTTCGTCACAGTCTCGGGTTTACTCAGCGGCATCGGCCGGTTCCGGCAGACGTAAAGCGCGGCCCACGACCAGACCGGATGCCGGCGCCACGGTACGACCAGTAGAGCAATCCCCAGCGCGAGGCCGATCCCAGCGCCGACATAGCCACCTACGCCCCAGCCCGCGAGGGTGCAGATGAAGACACCCACGATGACCGCAAGTCTGGTTGCTGCGCCGGTCCGGGTCACCTGGCTCTCCTTGCTCGAGCGATCGCTGCGGCGAGCAGGGTGCCTGCCATCGCTGCGAGAGTGAAAGCCACCGCGACATTGCGTGCCCGGTTATCGCGAGGCGGCGGCGCAGCCGGCGGTGTAATGACCCTGGCCTGCGCGCCAGACACCGTTCGCGGTCCGGTGGGGACGTTGAACGTGAGCGCCGCAGTCGGGTCGACCACCCCATAACCGACCTGGTTGTCCACGCCGCGGGCCGGGTTGTGAGCGGTCCGCTGGATACGGTCTATGACCTGACGTGCTGACAGTTCCGGGTACCTGGCTCGCACGAGGGCTGCGACGCCGCTGACGTACGCCGCGGCAAAACTTGTGCCCCAGAACGGGCTGTCCTTATCTCCTGGCCGTGACGGCGGATAGGCGTTGACCGGACCTCCGGTCGGGGCGGACAGCCCGATGATTCCCACCGCCGGCGCAGCAACTCCGATCCACGGGCCGGCCAGACTCTTGTCAATCGGGAGGCCGGTTGGATCTACCGCACCAACGGACAACACGTAGTCCGAGAACCAGGAGGGTGAGGAGACCGTCCGGACATGGCTCCAGCCCCGTGGATCCTCGGCGCCGGTCGGTTCGACGGCGGGATTCTGTGCGCAGTTCTCCTCACCCTCGTTCCCTGCGGCCGCGACGATGACCGCATCCTTGTTGGTTGCCGCGTACCAGACGGCCGCACCGATCGTGCTCTGGTCAAGCGGATCGGCGGCCGAGACGCATGCGGCGACACTGACGTTGATGACCTTGGCGCCAAGATTCGCGGCATGCACGATTGCTCGAGCCAAGGTCGACACGGTTCCCGCTTTCTTCCGTGCTTCGAGATCACCCGCGCCGGGGTTCTGCGGCTCGAATGCGCGTGACGACTGCCGAATCGCAATGAGAGTGGCGTGCGGTGCGACGCCGACGACCCCGTCCGGGGCGGTCGCGGCTTGTGTGCCCTCCTTCCGGGATTCGCGGCGGTTGACCGGCACGCGGCGGGAAAGCCGGTCGGGGTGGCATGGGCCGTGGCATCGGAGCGCCGTTTGGTGCTGCCGCGATGACCGATGCCACGACGGTGCCGTGCGCATCGCAGTCGGACAGTCCGTCGCCTCCGGTGATGTAGTCGCCGCCCCCCGTGACGGGCAGCCGGGGATGCGGGTTGATGCCCGTGTCGATGACCGCGACCGAGACACCGTGACCGGTGGAGAACTTCCACGCCTGATCAATGTTGAGCATCCTGAATCCCGGGGCGGGAAGTGTCACGTTGGGTTGGGGAGCGGCGATCGTTCGGGCGCAGACATTGCTTTGCCGCATCGGCTGTTCAGGTCCGGGTCTGCTATCGGTGGGAACCGAACCCGGATTCACCGGCGGCGGTGAGATGGCCCCCGCCGGGGGTATCGGGGCCGTGACGCTCATGGTCGTCACCAACACCGTGACTGCGACAAGTCGACACGTTCGGAGTGTCATCTCATTCGCACCCAGGTGAACAGTCCGCCGATCCACGCCGCCAGTGGAAGCGCCGCGACGATGGCGACGAGTTCGACCCATTCGGTCACCATCCGCACCAGTGGGGTGAATCGGGTGACCGGCACCAGCAGGCCGGCTGCGAGTGCCGCCGCCGCAAACGCGACCAACGCAAGCGCGCCCCACAGCAGGGTCACGGTGGAGCCACCCCCGTGGTGCACGACGTAGCGAACGACACCCGCACAGAAGGCGGCAGATGCCCCGAGGACCAATGGGACGGCCTGACGTCTATCGGAGAAAACCCGCGCGCGACTGATGAAGATGAGTACGAACAACAGCGAAAGTGCCGCCGCGGCGTTGCTTCGCGCCTGCCCCGGCATCAACGTCGTCCAGACTGCTGCCGGCAAGGTGATTGCGGCTGCGACGCAGATGCCCGTCAGTACGCTGTTGGCGCGCTTCGCGGCGGCTGCGATGACCTCGCCGCGTGGTGTCGTGTCCCGACCGGGTTCACTCTCGGGATCCTCGTCGACCGGTGCCACCGCGTCGACGGGCATGCCGTCATTTCTGCGGAAGAGATCCCGGCCGGTGATGGAACCGAAATGGGGCGGACGGATCCGGGCCGCCCAGAGCGCCACGGTGGGTGCCAGCGTGATCAGCAGCAGAAGACCAATCAGCACACACATGCCCAGCCACTGGGCCGGAATCGGTCGCGCCATCCGGGCTGCGGCGACGAGTCCGCCGATCACGCACAGCGTCACGATGCATGCCGCGGTTGCGATCTGCCGCCGTGTGAGAGCAGTGACGCCAGCCGCCACGATCGCGGTGCTGAGTGCGGCGATGAACAGGTGAGAGGCATTGATCGCACCGGGTGCCGCCGACGCCAAAGCCACTGCGACGAGAGGGACGGTTAACCAGGCGAGGCCGCTGAGCAGCGTGGCGCGACCGGGCCACCAGCGCCATACCGACAGTGCACCGACCCCGATCATCAGCCCCATGACACCTGTGACGAAGGCTGGAGCCAGGGATGGCTGGGCGCCGGCGCGAATGTAAACGGCCAACCCGACTGCCGCGAGAACGACCGTTCCAAGGATCGCCAACGCGGCGGTGACGGCGGTCTCCGCCGTGACCGGCTCGAAGAGCCTCTTCCCGATCCGCGCCAGCCCCGTCGACAGTGACTCGTACTGCGGCTCAAAGGAATCACCATCGACTGCCTGAGCGAGAACCAGTGTGGCGCCGTCTTCGACGCCGAGGTCGTCCAGCGTTCTCGCGATATCCAGTCGTGTGCCGTTGGCTCGCTGCAGTTCGTAGGCGACGTTCGGGTCAAGACCTGCCTCGCCACGCCTACGCAGATCATCGCTGAGCAGTTCGACGACGTTGTCGATGAAAGCCTCGACGGGAATTGAAGCCGGATACACCTGGGAGACCAGGTGTTCACCGCATACGACCGCGACCGCACAACGGGCGGGGAACGATACCGTCGCCATTAGCGCGGCCTGTCGGCGTCCGGTACATACTTGTCGGCGATTGCAGCGGTGATCTCGAACAACCGAAGCCGAGTCTTCTTGTTCACCTCGTTTTGGGTGTCGATGATTCCGCCCTTCGCCAGGTGCGGGTCATAGGGCATGAATTCGACGTGCGCCCCGAAATTGCTGAACCGTTCGGTGAGGTAGTCGCGGGCGTCCTTGTCGTAGCCGTTGCGGCTGTCATTGATGATCACCATGCAGTTGCGACACCAGCTCGTGATAGCCCATCGACCGCAGTAGGTCGATGGCACGGGTGACCGGTAGCGAGGTGTCGGCGGTCAGTCCGGAGACGAACACCAGGGTGTCGCAGGAGTCGAGCACCGCTTTCATCACCGGGTGTTCGAGATCATCGGAGGTGTCGACGAGCATCACGTTGTGGGTCCGGCGTAGGCGTGACAGCACGCCGCTGAACATCGCCGGCACCAACGGCCGCGGCTGATCCGAGGCCCGGTTACCGGCCAGCACGTCGAGACCGACGGTGTTCTGGCCGAGGTGTTCGCGGATGTCGGCGTAGCCCTGTACGTCGGTGTCGCTCAGGACCGCTGCGTAGTCGCCCGGTGGTGCCTCGTCGATCCGGCCGGCCAGGGTGCCGAAGCCGGGTGCGGCGTCGATTGCGACGACGTTCTCGGGGCGGCACTCTCGGAAGACTCCTCCGAGTGCAGGCGGTCATCGTCGTCTTGCCCGACGCCGCCCTTACCCGAGACGAAGGCGATCACATACTGCTTGCGGATGTGCCGGCGGATGCGTTCCCGGAGTTCGCGGTAGTGACGCTCGACCGGGAGATTCACCCGCGATTGATCGTCTTGAACGAGATCGTTGTACAACGACTTTGCGCCAACCAGAACCCGGTGGGATCTTCCGTGGCGCGACCATGTCGGAGATTCGAAGGGTGCCCGACACGGAGTCCTGCTGCATGACTGTCGCAGGCCCCGCTTCACTCCAGGGATTCGTCACTAGACAACCTTTCTGTGCGAGTACCAGGCATCCTCCGTCGGCAGGCAACGCATCAGCTTCACAACCGCCGAGCGCGATGCTGGCGGGCTGATCCGGGACTGATGACCATCCACGTCTTCCCGTCCGCGGGTGATGTGCTCGGACACCAGCCGTGCCCTGCGGGGTGTCGATGATCGTGACCGTCCCCGGCTGTCGACAGGGGCAGGCCGATCGCGACGCCGGACTGGATCGCACCGCAGCGCCGCGCGGAGCGCTCGCGTCTGCAGCCAGGTCAGGCGCGCGATCTGGTCCGGATCGAATCGTCGTGTCGAGCAGGAAGAGTCGCAGGCTCGCCTGATCCCGCACGCCTGCCAGCAAGTTCAGCGACATCGATGGTCACCGGGCGCACCATCGCCGGCGGACGTTCACCGCACAGACGCTCGAATCTCGGAGTTGATCAACTCGCCGGCGGAGCGCTCAGTGGTCGCGATGCCGGCACCGCTGAGTCGGACAATGTCCCCGTGACGCTCAAGGGCAACCCACCACTGGGCGAACCGGGCTAGCAGCACCCGCTCCGGCGATGCGGTTCGTCGGCGTCTGCGCATACAGCAGCAGCGCCACGTCTCGGCGGGTCAGGACCGTCAGCCACTCGAGGACCGGTTCGTCGACGGTCCCGTCGGCGGTGATGACGCCCGGCGGCCAGAAGTTCTGCCGCAATGGGGTGGGCCAGGGCCATGTCGATGGTTTCGACACTTGGAAGGTGCGGACGTAGTCCGAGTTCCGGTGCCAGCACCTCGATACCGGACAGCACCTGAAGCACCCAGATGCCGTCGACCGTTGTCGTCAACATTATCTCCCCCAACCCAGGCGGAGGGGCGCACTCAGGTGCGCCCCACCGCCTGACTGCATCGGTGACTAGAACAAATTGCCCATCATCACGTCGGTCTGGTGCGCGCTCTCATTGACGCTGCTGATGGTTCGGCCGTGCTGGTTCATGGTTTCGATGAGTCCCTGCAGGCCGTGCAGCATCTGCATCTGCGCCTCGTGGAACGATGTCGCAGCCGAGCCCTGGAAGAAGTCCGCGATGGCGTTGGTGCGCTGGAGGATGTCGTCGTGGATCTCCATCAGCTGAGCGGAGCGAGATCCGACGTCGGAGGCGAAGTCAGCGACTCCGCCGTGGTTGTAGGTGATGTTGTCCGACATTGAAGTTCCTTCTTTCTGCGTGTGGCGTGGATGAGGTCAGGCGTTGGCGGCGAAACTGCGTCAGGCTGTGTGCGGCATCGGATCTCGTGCTGCTCCATCAACGAGGCCGCCTGGCTCAGGCCGTGTGCCAGCCGGGTGCCGCCGGTGATCGTCTGCTGCAGGTCCTGATTGATCTGGACGGCGGTATTGACCGATGCGAGTTGCGCCTGACCGCCCCACACGGCGGACCCGAGCCCCTCGTGGTTGCTGAGGTAGCCGTTGGCGATGGCGGTGGCGTGCTCCAGGGCGGACTCGATGGCCTGCTGGGTGCTGCGGAGCACCTCCGGTGTGACAACGAGTGTCATTCGTGAACTCCTAGGTTGCGAGGTTGGGTCGAATTCCCCGGCAGGGGAATCGTTTACGAATAGTGGATTCGCATCGTGACGCTGTCACTTCACCTTCTGGCACTGTTGCGGCGGCACTGTTGCGGACTGGCACTGTTGCGGATCACCCCTTTCGACGCTCGGGTCCGACGATGACGCGGGCGTGGCTGACGCCGTCCCTGTCAGCCGTCCCCTTAGCGGGGGCAGGGGCGCCGGCGTGCGCGGGGGATAACGGCAGGGCTCCACCCATGCCTGTCGTGGTGGGTCCCCGGAACTCTGCCGTGCTGAGCAGTCCGGTCTTCAACGGGGCGGGCCGTCCCGAATTCTCCGGTGCGAAAGTGCTCGGAGGGCGCGTGTAGCTGGTCAGCCCGGCGCCCGGCGCTCCGCCACCGACACCGCCGGCTCCACCTCCTGCGACCGAACCGATTGCACCGGCGCCTCCCGCGCCGGCGGCCGGCGTTCCGGTACCGGTCAGCAAGGGTGCGGGTATCTGTTCGTCGCCGAAAACATTCGAGCCGAGAGTTCCGCCGAGCGACTGCGGCAAGCCCGACATGCCTCCGAAGGCCTGCATTGGAGCCCCGAACATGCCCAAGACCGGCTGCATCATGGCCTGCGCCGGTTGGGCCATCATCGACGCGACCTGGCCGGCTTGGCCCGCCACTTCAGCCGGTACCGCAGCGCCGTCTCCGAGAGTCTGGGTGATCTGAGCCGACTGCTGCATCGCCTCGCCCGCAGCGGTCTGCCCCGCGGTTTGCGCAACTGCGGCGGCTGCAGTGGCGGCTGCGGCGGGAGATGCACCGGTAGGCGATAGCGGGGGCGGCACAGCGAGCGCAGCCGTCAAAGCGGTGAGCGCGGCGCCGTAGGCGATGCCGGCACCGGCGTTGTGAGGCCAGTGCTCCCCGAAGTATTCGGTATCGAGGGCCACGATCGCGGGTGTCAGGGCACCGAACACCAGGGGATTGATCGCGACGTTGGAGGCTTGCTCGGCACGGTTGGCGAGCGATACCTCGGCCGGGATCATCGTTGACACGGCAGTTTCATAGGCAGCCACCGCGCTGCCCGCGATCGGCGGCTTGGCCTGGGCCCACCCGGCCAGGAGTTGCAGCGCGGTATTGAGACCGGTGATCGCCGCCGTTGAGCTGACGCCCCCAACTCCCTCGAAGTCCACGGCGGTCCGTGCTGTGTTGATCGCCGACGAGGAGAAAGCAAGCTCATCGCTGACCGTCAGGGCTTGCCAGGCCGCGCCGACTAGCCAGGGTGGTGGCAGTGCCCGCAGCCCCCGGACCTACCAGGCGCAGGTAGTTCGCTTCCGGTGGCGACGACGGCCACGTGGCATCGGGCATCTGACGGGTCCCTGTCCGGTCACAGAGCCAGCGATGCGTTGCTGATTACGTCCGTCGCGGTGTATGTCGCGGCAGCGATGTCCTGAGATCCAGCAAATAATGTTCTGTTCGCAACATGTTCGCCTGCTGTCGCCGAGGTAGGACGCGCCCGCGGCATTCAGAGCGGCGGCGAAAGCGATCGAGTCCAGGTCCGCGCCCATGGGCATGACACCGGTAATCGCTACTGCTGCAGCAGATGTGACGGCAGCGATTTCTGTGCCGATTGTGGTTTCTGTGGCTGCAGAGGCAGCAACTGATGCGGCTCCGACATTGAGAATCATATTGCTGCCTCCCCGACCTACCTTTGCTACAGCTAACTGATTTCGGCGAGTTTAGGTTTGCCGGGCACTCGTGTCTAGTCGGTTCGAGAAATTGCTCAGCAAAGGCTGCGCCGAGATCGACACCAAGGTCGTGATGCGGCTCCGCCAGCAGCCCTGGTGTGGATCTCGGCGCTAGTCGCGCACGCGGAAACGCTTCACCCGCGACGTCGCCCCGGAGACCAACTCCACCCGGCTGCGCGCAACGCCCAGATACTTGGCAAGCACGGCGGCCGCCGCGTCGGTGGCCTTGCCGTCGATAGCGCGCTCGCGGACGTAGATGGTCAGTGAACCGTCGTCGCCGGCGTCGACCAGCGGGCCCTTTTTGCTGCCGGGCTTGACGGTGACGGTGATCAGCTCAGCCATGCACCCTCAGCGGGCGACGATCACCGACGACCCGTGGCCGAACAGGCCCTGGTTGGCGGTGATGCCGACCGTGGCGCCCTCGACCTGCCGGCCGGTGGCCTGGCCCTTCAATTGCCATGTCAGCTCACAGACCTGGGCGATGGCCTGAGCCGGAATGGCCTCGCCGAAGCAGGCCAGCCCGCCGGAGGCGTTCACCGGAACCCGGCCGCCGATCGCCGTCGCACCGGAGCGCAGCAACTGCTCGGCCTCACCCTTGGCGCACAGGCCCGAGGTGCTCGTACCAGTCGAGTTCCAGCGCGGTGGACAGGTCGTACACCTCGGCCAGGCTCAGGTCCTCCGGGCCGATGCCGGCCTCGGCGTAGGCGGTGTCGAGGATGTGGTCTTTGAACACCCGCTCGGGGGCGGGCACCACGGCGGTGGAGTCGGTGGCGATGTCGGGAAGCTCGGGCAGGTGCTGCGGGTAGTTCGGCGTCGCGCAGGACACCGCGCGCACGGACGGCACACCCGCGGTGGAACCCAGGTGCTTCTCGGTGAAGGCCTTGCGACGCGACGATCAATGCGGCCGCGCCGTCGGAGGTGGCGCAGATGTCCAGCAGCCGCAGCGGGTCGGAGACCACCGGGCTGGCCAGCACGTCCTCCACCGAACTTTCCTTGCGGTAGCGGGCATTCGGGTTGTGCAGGCCGTGGCGGGAGTTCTTCACCTTCACCGCGGCGAAGTCCTCCAGGGTGGCGCCGTAGAGGTCCATCCGGCGCCGGGCCAGCAGCGCGAAGTACACCGTGTTGGTGGCACCGATGAGGTGGAAGCGCTGCCAGTCCGGATCGTCGCGGCGCTCGCCGCCGACCGGGGCGAAGAACCCCTTCGGGGTGGTGTCGGCGCCGATCACCAGCGCCACATCGCACAGCCCGGCCATGATCTGCGCCCGGGCCGACTGCAGGGCCTGCGAGCCCGACGCGCACGCGGCGTAACTCGACGACACCGGGATACCGGTCCAGCCGAGTTTCTGGGCGAAGGTGGCGCCGGCGACGAAGCCGGGGTAGCCGTTGCGGATGGTGTCCGCGCCGGCGACCAGTTGGATCTGCTGCCAGTCCACACCGGCGTCGCGCAGCGCGGCGCGGGCGGCCACCACGCCGTACTCGGTGAAGTCGCGACCCCACTTGCCCCACGGGTGCATGCCCGCGCCGAGGATGTAGACAGGGTCAGGCCATCAGGCGATCCTCCAGGCGTAGGTGACGCGCTCAATACCGTCGTCGTCTTTGTAGAGCGGCATGGTGGTCAGCTCCATCTCCATGCCGACCTTCAGGTCGGCGGCCAGGGTGCCCTCGACCACCTTGCCGAGCACGATGATGCCCTCGTCGGCCAACTGCACCGCGGCCACCGCGAACGGCTCGAAGTTCTCGACCTGCGGGTACGGCGTGGGCGGCTGGTACCGGTTCTCGGTGTAGCTCCACACCGTGCCGCGCCGCGACAGCGCGACCGCCTCCAGGTCATTGGTCTCGCAGGCCGGGTTGGGGCAGTTGTTCTCCCGCGGCGGGAAGACGTAGGTGTGGCAGCCCGGGCAGCGCGCGCCCACCAGGTGCGGGGCACCGGAGGCGTCGGTAGACCACCAGCCGTCGATCGCGGGCAAATCTGTCGGAATATCTGCGGAAGCCACCACCGGCCGAGCGTACGTGATGCCCACCAAGGTGATGCCTAGAGTATGGGCGTGAGCGAGAAGCCGACATTGATGTTGCTGGACGGCAACTCGCTGGCGTTCCGCGCCTTCTACGCGCTGCCGGCCGAGAACTTCAAGACCAAGAGCGGCCTGACCACCAACGCGGTCTACGGGTTCACCGCGATGCTGATCAACCTGCTGCGCGATGAGGCGCCCACCCACATCGCCGCGGCGTTCGACGTCTCCCGGCAGACCTTCCGCTCCGAACGCTTCCCGGAATACAAGGCCACCCGCAGCGCCACCCCCGATGAGTTCCGCGGCCAGATCGACGTCACCAAGGAAGTGCTCAATGCGATGGGCATCACGGTGCTCGCCGAACCGGGCTTCGAGGCCGACGACCTGATCGCCACCCTGGCCACCCAGGGCGACGAGTCCGGCTACCGGGTGCTGGTGGTCACCGGCGACCGCGACGCCCTGCAACTGGTCAACGACAACATCACCGTGCTCTACCCGATCAAGGGAGTGAGCACCCTGACCCGCTACACGCCTGCGGCAGTGACCGAGAAGTACGGGCTCACCCCGGCGCAGTACCCCGACTTCGCCGCGCTGCGCGGCGACCCGAGCGACAACCTGCCCGGCATCCCGGGTGTGGGGGAGAAGACCGCGGCCAAGTGGATCGTCGAGTACGGCTCGCTGCAGGCTCTGGTGGACAAGGTCGACACCGTCCGCGGCAAAGTCGGAGATTCGTTGCGGGAGAACCTCTCCAGCGTGCTGCTCAACAGCGACCTCACCCGACTGGTGCGCGACGTGCCGCTGCCCCAGACCCCCGACACGTTGCGGCTGCTGCCGTGGGACCGTGACCAGATCCACCGGCTATTCGACGACCTCGAGTTCCGGGTGCTGCGCGACCGGCTGTTCGACACCCTGGCCGCCGTCGAACCCGAAGTCGACGAAGGCTTCGACGTGCGCGGCGGTGCGCTGGAACCCGGCACGGTGGCGGCGTGGCTGGCCGAACACGCCAGTGACGGCAGCCGCTGCGGTCTGGCGGTAGTGGGCACGCACGCGGTGTATGACGGGGACGCCACCGCGCTGGCGATCGCCACCGCCGATGGCGACGGTGCCTACATCGACACCGCAACGCTGACCCCGCCCGATGAAGCTGCGCTGGGCATGTGGCTGGCCGGTTCGGGCGCCCCGAAGGCGTTGCACGAGGCCAAGATGGCGATCCACGATCTGGCCGGCCGGGGCTGGGTGTTAGGCGGTCTGACCTCCGACACCGCGCTGGCGGCGTATCTGGTGCGGCCCGGCCAGCGCAGCTTCGCCCTCGATGACCTGTCGCTGCGGTACCTGCGCCGCGAGCTGCGCGCAGAAAGTCAAGAGCAGCAGCAGCTTTCGCTGCTCGATGACACCGAGGGCGTCGATGATCAGGCGGTGCAGACGCTGATCCTGCGGGCCCGCGCTGTCGCCGATCTGGCCGACGCCCTGGACGTCGAACTGGCCGCCATCGACTCCGTCGTCGCTGCTGGGTGAGATGGAACTGCCCGTGCAGGCCTCGCTGGCCGGGATGGAGACCATCGGCATCGCGGTGGACGTGCCGCAAGCTCGAGGAACTGCAGAGCGAGTTCGGCGACATGATCCGCGACGCCGCCGAGGCGGCCTATGCGGTGATCGGCAAGCAGATCAACCTCGGGTCGCCCAAGCAGCTTCAGGTGGTGCTGTTCGACGAACTCGGCATGCCCAAGACCAAGAAGACCAAGACCGGCTACACCACCGACGCCGACGCGCTGCAGTCGCTGTTCGACAAGACCGAGCACCCGTTCCTCGAGCACCTGCTGGCCCACCGCGACGCCACCCGGCTGAAGGTCACCGTCGACGGTCTGCTGAAGTCGACTGCCCCCGACGGCCGCATCCACACCACGTTCAACCAGACCATCGCCGCGACCGGCCGGCTGTCGTCCACCGAGCCGAACCTGCAGAACATCCCGATCCGCACCGATGCCGGCCGTCGCATCCGTGATGCCTTCATCGTCGGCCACGGGCTACACCGAGTTGATGACCGCGGACTACAGCCAGATCGAGATGCGGATCATGGCGCACCTGTCCCGCGACGAGGGTCTGATCGAGGCGTTCAACACCGGCGAGGACCTGCACTCGTTCGTCGGTTCCCGGGCGTTCGGCGTGCCCATCGACGAGGTGACCCCGGAACTGCGCCGCCGGGTCAAGGCCATGTCCTATGGGTTGGCGTACGGGCTGAGCGCCTACGGCCTGGCCGCCCAGTTGAAGATCTCCACCGAAGAGGCCAAGGAACAGATGGACTCCTACTTCGCCCGGTTCGGCGGAGTTCGCGACTACCTGGAGGGTGTTGTCGAGCAGGCCCGCAAGGACGGTTTCACCTCCACCGTGCTGGGCCGCCGGCGCTACCTGCCGGAGTTGGACAGCACCAACCGGCAGCTGCGCGAGGCCGCCGAACGCGCCGCGCTCAACGCCCCGATCCAGGGCAGCGCCGCGGACATCATCAAGGTCGCGATGATCGGCGTGGACGCCGCACTGCGCGATGCCGGGCTGCAGTCACGGATGCTGCTGCAGGTGCATGACGAACTGCTGCTGGAGATCGCCGACGGCGAGCGCGACACCGTCGAAGCGCTGGTGCGCGACAAGATGGGCGGCGCCTACCCGCTGGACGTGCCACTGGAGGTGTCGGTGGGGTACGGCCGCAGCTGGGATGCGGCGGCGCATTAGTCGCCGCCCAGCGGCTCCGGCCGCGCATTAGACAGGTGCGCGTCTACCGCGCGTTGCCCCGATCCGCCGACGCCGCCTTTGCGACTGATGTGGACGAGGCCCTACCGGGGGCCTGCGCCGCAGCGCCGCCGATGCGGAAGTCGTTGATGGCGATGCCGGGTCCTACCTTCGTGACGCTCTGACCGTTCTGGAAGACCGAACCCGCCAGCGCTAAGGGGCCAGGCCCCGCCGTCACCGTGTTGTTGGAGCCGAAAACGGCGAATCCGCCGGTGTTGTTGCCGGGTGCGCCCGCGGTGACAGTGTTACCGGAGCCGCCGACGGTGGTCGCCTGGTTGCTATTGGAGCCCGGTGACCCCGCCAGTAGCGCGTTGCCGCTGCCGAGAATGTTGACGGCCCCGTTGCCGTTGGAGCCCGAGGAAATCAACACGTTGCCGTCCCCCCCGATGTTGCTGACACTGTTTTGCAGTCCGCCAACGGTCGTCACGACGTTCTGCCGGCCGAACCAATTCCGGGCGCCGCCCAGTGTGCCTCCCGCCACTGAGACTTCGTTGGCGTCGCCGAGCAGACTGGTGGCGATGTTGCCGGCGCCCGCGACTGCGGTGACTGTGTTGCCACTGCCGACGAAGTTGCTGGCCGAGTTGACGTCGCCACCGACCGTCGTCACCTGGTTGCCGTCGCCGAAGAAATTCCGGGCGACATTGGAGACCCCTCCGTCACCCGTGACGGTGTTGCCTGTGCCGAAGAAACTCAATGAGCGGTTGAGCAATCCCGCGCCGGACGCGACCGTGTTGTCGCTGCCGGCGACGTTCAGGGCGATGTCGAGGGTGCCCAGCGACGAAACCGTGTGTGTGCCCGGTGCGCTCGCCCGACCGAACAGGTTCGCGGCGAGGTTGCCGATGCCGGCCGCGGTGACGGTGTCCCCGGCCGATCCGAGCGCCACGTTGAGGGCGATGTTGAGCCCGAGGTTGCCGAGCGATCCCGAACCCAGGGTCGTCGCGGTGCCGTTGGAACCCAGTTGGGTTGCGATCCCGAACAAGCCCTTGGCGGTGGCCACCGACGCGTCACCGACCGCGGTCGCGAAGGTGAATGCGTCGCCGGTTTCGGCAAACGCGCCGTTTCCGAGCACCAGCGCTGCCCCGAGAAGTCCGTTGGCGGTGGCGGTGGCGCCGTTGCCGATGGCCACGGCGATGCTGAAGGTGTTACTGGTGCAGCCGCCGCCGTTGCCGATGCCGAACAGCGACACGCAGGTGGCGTTGGCGGCGGGTGCCGCGGCCAGGCCGGTGCCGGCTATGGCTGCTGCGCACACCCCCGCAGCAATTGCGGTGACGGCGGTGTGGCGGGCGGGGATGCTGTACGAAGTCATGGTTTTCCTGCGTTCTCCGGCCGTGCCGCCTCGGTGCGGGGCGCGGTCTCGGCTAACTATAGGCATTGCCGACGATAAGTTTGAAACCAGGCCTAGGGGGAGGCAGGTGAGGATCAGCGCACCGGGAACCGGTACGCACCCAATTGATACAGCGCGGGCCCGGCAGCGGCCCGGTAGGCGGCCACCCGGTAGGCCTCCTCGTTCTGCAGCGCGAACACCCGCGGGTCACCGAATCCCCGGTCGATGCGGTCCCGTACGTAGGCCAACTCGACCACCTGCTGGACGAACTGCTTGACCGCCGAGCCGGCCGGGCGGCCGCCGAACTGCCGGGCGGTCGCGACGGCGAGCTTGCGGCCGGGGATCGACGCCAGCCAGGGGGCCTCCTGCGGCGCCACCAGCCCGCCGGCCACCATCGCGGGCAACTGCGCGGTGATGATGCGCCGTTCCCGCCGCCGGCTGGCCACCGCGACGGTGATCGCCAGCGCGAAGATCGGCATCATCCACAGCACGTACACGCCCAGGTAGGCCGAGGCGCCCATCACCGCGGAGCCGTTCCACAGCCCGTGCATCACCACCGCGGCGACGTACCCGGCCACCAGGCAGCCGACTTTCGCCGCCCGGTTGTGCTGGTGCATGGCGTAGTAGACGCCGATCCCGATCATGGTGGTGAACAGCGGGTGGGCGAATGGCGCCAGCACCAGTCGCAGACCCGCCACCGCCAGCGATCCGGCGACGGTCTCGCCGTTGGCTATATAGAAGATGTTCTCCAGCCAGGCGAACCCGGCCGCGGTGAGCCCGGCGTACACCAGGCAGTCGGTCAGCGTGTTGAGTTCGGCGCGCCGCCGGCCGGTCATCATCAGCAGCAGGAACAGCCCCTTGAAGGCCTCCTCCACGATGGGCGCGCCGATGGCGATCGTCGCGAAACTCGCGGTGGCCTCAGCTCCCGCGGCGGCGGGACTGGACCCGGGCAGCGCCGAGTCGATGACGTGCTCGATCACGATCGAGCCCACCACCGCCACCGATGATCCCCAGAGAAAGGCCAGCACCAGCAGCCGCGGCGGTTCGGGCTCCCAGCGGTCCAGCCACAGGTAACACGCCACAACCAGGGCCATCGACGCGGTCGCCAGCCCGAAACCCAGCACCGTGCCGCCCGGATTGACCGCGGTCAGCAGGCTCAGGATCAACGCGGCCAGCGTGCCCAGCCCGATGATCGCCGCCAGCGGTGCGCCGACTTTGCGGACCGGCGTAGGCAGCGGCGGCAGCGTGGCGTAGGACACCAGGAGAGGGTAGCTGCGACCGGGGCGGGTTTGGCCAGCGTGGAGTCGGTCGAGTACGCTCGTCCGGTACTCGTGTGGGTATACCTGCGGGTACAGCACCAGAAATCAACCGTCCCTTCGACCGACCCTGTCCGGAGCAACCCACCACATGCCCAGTCCCACCGTCACCTCGCCGCAAGTAGCCATCAACGACATTGGCTCGGCCGAGGACTTCCTCGCCGCTATCGACAAGACCATCAAGTACTTCAACGATGGCGACATCGTCGAGGGGACCATCGTCAAGGTGGACCGGGACGAGGTCCTGCTCGACATCGGTTATAAGACCGAAGGCGTCATCCCGTCCCGCGAGCTCTCCATCAAGCACGACGTCGACCCCAATGAAGTGGTGTCCGTCGGCGATGAGATCGAAGCTCTCGTCCTCACCAAGGAGGACAAAGAGGGACGTCTGATCCTGTCCAAGAAGCGCGCCCAGTACGAGCGCGCCTGGGGCACCATCGAGGAACTCAAGGAGAAGGACGAGGCCGTCAAGGGCACCGTCATCGAGGTCGTCAAGGGCGGCCTGATCCTCGACATCGGCCTGCGCGGCTTCCTGCCCGCCTCCCTGGTCGAGATGCGGCGCGTGCGTGATCTCGCGCCCTACATCGGCAAGGAGATCGAAGCCAAGATCATCGAGCTGGACAAGAACCGCAACAACGTGGTGCTGTCCCGCCGGGCATGGCTCGAGCAGACCCAGTCCGAGGTCCGCAGCGAGTTCCTCAACCAGCTGGTCAAGGGCGCGGTCCGCAAGGGCGTGGTGTCCTCGATCGTCAACTTCGGCGCCTTCGTCGACCTCGGTGGGGTCGACGGCCTGGTGCACGTCTCCGAGCTGTCCTGGAAGCACATCGACCACCCGTCGGAGGTCGTCCAGGTCGGCGACGAGGTCACCGTCGAGGTGCTCGACGTCGACATGGACCGCGAGCGGGTTTCGTTGTCGCTCAAGGCCACTCAGGAAGATCCGTGGCGCCACTTCGCCCGCACCCACGCCATCGGCCAGATCGTGCCGGGCAAGGTCACCAAGCTGGTGCCGTTCGGCGCGTTCGTCCGCGTCGAGGAGGGCATCGAGGGCCTGGTGCACATCTCCGAGCTGGCCGAGCGCCACGTCGAGGTGCCCGATCAGGTGGTCGCCGTCGGCGACGACGCGATGGTCAAGGTCATCGACATCGACCTGGAGCGTCGCCGCATCTCGCTGAGCCTCAAGCAGGCCAACGAGGACTACACCGAGGAGTTCGACCCCTCGAAGTACGGCATGGCCGACAGCTACGACGAGGCGGGCAACTACATCTTCCCGGAGGGCTTCGACGCCGAGACCAACGAGTGGCTCGAGGGCTTCGACAAGCAGCGCTCCGAGTGGGAGGCCCGCTACGCCGAGGCCGAGCGCCGGCACAAGATGCACACCACGCAGATGGAGAAGTTCGCCGCGGCCGAGGCCGAGGCTGCCGAGGAGCGCCCGACGTCGAGTTCCACCTCGACCGCGTCGGAGTCCGGGTGAGGAGTGGCCGGCGGCTTCGCTGGCCAGCGACGCCCAGCTGGCGGCGCTGCGCGAGAAGCTCGCCGGCAACGCCTAAGCCAGCCGTTCTCAAGGCGGCGCCGTGCTGCGGATCGGACTGACCGGGGGGATCGGGGCCGGTAAGTCCACCGTGTCACGGACGTTCGCCGAGTGCGGCGGGGTGATCGTCGACGGCGACGTCATCTCCCGTGAGGTGGTGCAGCCCGGCAGCGAGGGTCTGGCCGCCCTGGTCGACGATTTCGGGAACGACATCCTGCTGCCTGACGGCGCGCTGAACCGGCCCGCGCTGGCGGCCAACGCGTTCGTCGACGAGGCGCAAGCGGGTCAGGCTCAACGAGATCGTCCACCCGCTGGTCGCCCACCGGCGGGCCGATTGATCGTGGCCGCCGTGTCCGAGGACCAGGTGATCGTCGAGGACATCCCGCTGCTGGTCGAGTCCAAGATGGCGCCGCTGTTCCCGCTGGTGATCGTGGTGCACGCCGACGCCGACGAGCGGTTGGCGCGGCTGATCGGCCAGCGCGGCATAGACGAGGCGGATGCCCGCGCGCGAATCGCCGCGCAGGCGACCGAGGAGCAGCGCCGCGAGGTCGCCGACGTGTGGCTGGACAACACCGGGTCCGAGGGCGAACTCGTCGAGAGGGCCCGCGACCTCTGGTACCGGCGGATCGTGCCGTTCGCGCACAACGTCGCCACCGGCACCCCCGCCGCCGATCCGGCAGGCCCTGGTCGCCGCTGATCCGAGCCTGGCCGGACCAGGCCGCGCGCATCGCGGCGCGGCTGAACACCGCGTGCGGGCACCGCGCGGTGCGCATCGACCACGTCGGTTCCACCGCGGTGGCCGGAATGGATGCCCGCGACATCATCGACATGCAGGTCACGGTCGCCTCGCTGGACGTCGCCGACGAACTCGACCGACGACCTGCTGCAGGCCGGCTATCCCGTGGTCGGGTCGATCACCGCCGATCCCGGTGACGGCTCAGACACGTTGTGGCCCAAACGGTTTCACGCCTCCGCCGATCCGGGCCGGCCCACCCACGTCCACATCCGCGCCGACGGCGCACCGAATCAGCGCTTCGCGCTGCTGTTCGTGGACTGGCTCAACGCCAACGCGAGCCGTGCGTGCCGACTACCTGGCGGTCAAACGCGGCGGTGACGCCGCTGCGGTCGGCGCGCTGGTTCAGCGAGGCCTATCCGCGGGCGGCGGCGTGGGCGCAGGCGACGAACTGGACGCCGCGGCCGCGTCAGGTGAGCGGCGGGGTCCGCCGGAGGCCACGGCGCGTACCGGGCAGCGGAACGTCCGTCGGCCCGAGTGCTGGATCGAGAGACGCCGGATCCACCGGCGCGGCACGGATCCGACGGGTGCGGCGGGATCAACGCGGCGCGGCCGGATCCACCGACTCCGGAGTCGGGAGCACCCGATCGCGTTGCTCAGCGGCGCACCGCAATTGATCGCGCCGTAGTCGGGATCGTCGCGGGCCGGGACGACCCGCGGGCTGATGAACTGACTGGCCGGCGACGACAGTCTGATCGTCGACGAGGATCTCGCAGTGCAGGTTGGCCGAGTACGGCCATTGGATGGAGATCCGCATGCCGGCTTCGGCGGCGTCGGTGAGCACCGCGGTGGTCTCGAACGTCCGGCCCGGCAGCATCGTCGGGTCGGCGCTGTTGACCTGGGTCGTCGTTGATCCGGTAGGTGATCAGCGCGCCGCGGGCCAGGCCGTCCACCCGCGCCCGGTAGGTGACGTTGTGTTGGAGCGGGCTGGCGGGACCGGGTACGTCGGCCGCTGCGGGCGACCGTGTCCTGCGGCGTGGCGGCAGGCGCAGGAGCCGGCGCGACGGCCATGCGGCCGCCGCACCAGCGGCACCGAGGGCAACGGCCGTTGCCCGGTGTCTCATCCGTCCCACGGGGGAGAGGTTACGCCTACCGCCAGCTGCAGTTCCACGCCGGGCTGGCCAGCCAGGCGCCCAGGTCGTGGCCGTGGGCGGCCAGGCCGCGAAGCCGTCGACACGGCGCGTTGGCCAGGGCCGACTCGGCTACCGCCGTGGAAACCAGTCCGTGCTGGTGGGCCTCCAGCAGTTCGTCGACGTCGACGAGGTCGGTGCCGCGTACCCGGTCTGGACCACCAGGTCCAGGTAGTGGTCCTCGGTCTCCCAGCGGCCGTCGGCCGACGGTGATGGTCGCGACGTCGAGGTAGTAGTCCTGATCGCGCTCGTGAGCCGGGGTTGAAGTGGAAGACGTTGGCGCGCAGACCCAGCGACGGGCAGCAGCCAGGACTCCAGATAGTGGAACTGGGCGCGGCCGGGCGTCGGCCGGGCCATGTAGAGACCCCACGGGCACGAGCCGGTACTCATCGACCGCGCGGACGAAGCCCTTCGGGTCGGTGTTCGTGCGCGCGACGAGGTCGAACGTCTCATGCTTGGGCGGGTGGATGCTCTCGCCCTCCTGGGTTCGGTTGGCCGCGAGATTAGGGTAGGCGGCGATCGCCAGCGGGATGGTGTCGAAGAACCGCGATCGGCCGAGCAACTCGGAGAACCCGCCGCCGGTGAAGGCCCGCTGGGTGCGGCCCTCCTGCACGACCACCAGGAACGGCACATCCGCGCAGGGCGGCGATCTCGGCGACGTCGCGACAGCGCCTCGGCTCCGGTGAAGTCGATGTCGTCGATCCGGCGGGCGTCGAGCACCAGAAGGTCCGGCTGTCGTCGCTCGGCGTCGTCTCGTCCGGGAGGGCGCCGATCAGCTGCATGCGGAACCAGTTGGCGTTGCCGAACCACAGCGGGCCGTTCAGCGAGAACGCCGCGATGCCGGGAACGGCGACGGCGCGCTCGTCGTCCAGCGGCAGCCAGGTGCCCTCCGTCGAGCGGCCCAACCGCAGCAGTTCCGGGCGTGCGGTGCGCGACGCCTGGTAGATGAACGAGACGATCACCGCGAACAGCACGCCGTACGACGATGCCCAGCAGCACGGTGCCGAACAGCGCAATCAGCATGAGCACGAACGCTTTCCAGGAGTACTGCCATGGTGGCCCGCATCTGATCGACCCGGAAGATCTTGATGGCGATGTAGATCAGCACGGCCGACAGTGTCGCCATCGGCAGGTTCTCGATGATCTGGCTGAAATAAAGCACGCCGACGGCCATCACGAGGCGACCAGCGATGCCAGCTGACTGCGGCCGCGGGACTCGGCGATGATCGTGGTCGACGGCGGGCTGGCGTTGATGGTGAACGACCCGACCAGACTCGACATGACGTTGGCCAGGCCCAGCGCCCGGAAGTCGGCGTTGATGTCGGTCTCGAAGCCGCCGAGGTTGGCCGCCGAGCGGGTGGTCGCCGCGGTCTGCGCCAGGCAGAAGCGTCGCGATGATCAGCGCGGTGGTCGCCACCGCCTCGAACGGACTGCGAACGAGAACGGCGGCAGGTGCAACGACGGCAGCCCGCGTTGAGCGGGCCGAGCACCTCGACGCCGTCGTCCTTGAGGTGGAAGACGAACATCGACGGCGGTCGACCAGGCCAGCACGATCAGCGCGCCCGGAATCCGGCGGTTGATCCGGGCGATGCCCAGCAGCAGGGCCAGCGACACCGAGTCCGAGGATCGAGCGTCGGGGTGTTGATCTGTGGCAGTTGCCGGGACAGTTGGACGATCCGCGAGACGGTGCGGCCCTGGCCGTCGGCGACGCCCGAGCAATGCCGGGCAGTTGGTGGACGACGATGATCACCGCGATCCCGCCGAAGAAGCCGATCATCACCGGCCGCGACAGGAAGTCGCCGACCCAGCCCAGTCTGCCCACCCCGATCACCAGGGTGAAGACGCCGACCAGGAAGGCGGTGACCAGGGCCAGCCCGATGTACTCGGCGGTCTCCTCGACCAGGCCCAGGCCGGCCAGGCCGGCCGCCAGGATCGGCGCCACGGTGCTGTCCACCCCCAGGGCGAGGTGGCGGTTGGTGGAGATGGCCGCCCCGATGACGGTGGCCACCAGGAACCCGTACAGCCCGGTGATCGGCGGCATCCCGGCCAGGTGGGCGGTGGCCAGCTGCCCGGGCATTGTCACGGCGCCGAACGTCACCCCGGCCACCAGGTCCCGGCCCAGCCATTGGCGCCGGTAGCCGCGCAGCGTCGGGAAGAGCCGGAACTCCTCGGTCCATCCGTTCCCCACCCTGCGAGCCTAGGAACCGCGAGGCCGCGACGCGGGGGATCGGCAAGATGCGGGTTCACCGGCCGTTCACCCGCTGGACACCTTCGGCAGGCCGGTCGGTGGTCGCGCCTACCCTGTAGCCATGGCGTTCGCTACCGAACATCCAGTGCTCGCCAAGTCGGAGTATCGGGCTGTCGAGGACGTGGTCCGCACCGGTGCCCGGCTCGAGGTCGTCAGCGAGTACTCAGCCTGCCGGGGATCAGCCGGCCGCGATCGAGGAACTGGAACGACGGATCCGGGCGGGGGAGCGCGACGTCGTTCTGCTCGGTGCCACGGGCACCGGCAAGTCGGCCACCACGGCTTGGCTCATCGAGCGGCTGCAGCGCCCCACGCTGGTGATGGCGCCGAACAAGACGCTGGCCGCCCAGCTCGCCAATGAGTTGCGGGAGATGTTGCCGCACAACGCTGTTGAGTACTTCGTCTCGTACTACGACTACTACCAGCCTGAGGCATACATCGCTCAGACCGACACCTACATCGAGAAGGACAGCTCGATCAACGACGACGTCGAGCGGCTGCGGCACTCGGCCACCTCGTCGCTGCTGTCGCGCCGGGATGTGGTGGTGGTGGCGTCGGTGTCGTGCATCTATGGCCTGGGCACGCCGCAGTCCTATCTGGACCGCTCGGTGGAGTTGCAGGTCGGCACCGAGGTGCCGCGCGACGGGCTGCTGAGGCTGCTGGTCGACGTGCAGTACAGCCGCAACGACATGTCCTTCACCCGGGGCAGCTTCCGGGTGCGCGGTGACACCGTCGAGATCATCCCGTCCTACGAGGAACTCGCGGTCCGCATCGAGTACTTCGGCGACGAGATCGAGGCGCTGTACTACCTGCACCCGCTGACCGGCGACGTGGTGCGCAAAGTCGACTCGCTGCGGATCTTCCCGGCCACCCACTACGTCGCCGGCCCGGAGCGGATGACTACGGCCATCTCGACGATCGAGGCCGAACTCGCGGAGCGGCTGGCCGAACTCGAACGCCAGGGCAAGCTGCTGGAGGCGCAGCGGCTGCGGATGCGGACCAACTACGACATCGAGATGATGCGCCAGGTCGGCTTCTGCTCGGGCATCGAGAACTACTCCCGGCACATCGACGGCCGTCCGGCCGGCTCGGCCCCGGCGACCCTGCTGGACTATTTCCCCGAGGACTTCCTGCTCGTCATCGACGAGTCCCACGTCACCGTCCCGCAGATCGGCGGCATGTACGAGGGCGACATGTCCCGCAAGCGCAACCTGGTGGAGTTCGGCTTCCGGCTGCCGTCGGCGGTCGACAACCGTCCGCTGACCTGGGAGGAGTTCAGCGCCCGGGTGGGCCAGACGGTGTACCTCTCGGCCACCCCGGGCCCGTACGAACTGGCCCAGACCGGCGGCGAGTTCGTCGAACAGGTGATCCGCCCCACCGGGCTGGTGGACCCGAAGATCGTGGTCAAGCCCACCAAGGGCCAGATCGACGACCTGATCGGGGAGATTCGCGCCCGCGCCGAGCGCGACGAGCGGGTGCTGGTCACCACGCTCGACCAAGAAGATGGCCGAGGACCTCACCGACTACCTGCTGGAGTTGGGCATCCGGGTGCGCTACCTGCACTCCGAGGTCGACACCCTGCGCCGGGTGGAGCTGTTGCGCCAGCTGCGCCTCGGCGAATACGACGTGCTGATCGGCATCAACCTGCTGCGCGAGGGCCTCGATCTGCCCGAGGTGTCGCTGGTGTCGATCCTGGACGCCGACAAAGAGGGTTTCCTGCGTTCCGCCCGCAGCCTCATCCAGACCATCGGCCGTGCCGCCCGCAACGTCTCCGGCGAAGTGCACATGTACGCCGACAAACTCACCGACTCGATGAAGCAGGCGATCGACGAGACCGATCGCCGCCGGGCCAAGCAGATCGCCTACAACGAAGAGCGCGGAATCGATCCAAAACCGTTGCGCAAGAAGATCAATGACATTCTCGACCAGGTTTACAGCGAAGCCGACGACACCGAGGCCAGCGAGTCCGTCGGGGTCGGCGGATCCGGGCGCAATTCGTCACGAGGCCGCCGCGCCCAGGGGGAGGCGGGCGGCCGGTCGGTCAGTGCGGGGATCATCGAGGGCCGCGACGTCACCACCATGCCGCGCGCGGAGTTGGCCGATCTGATCAAGGATCTGACCAATCAGATGATGGCCGCGGCTCGCGATCTGCAGTTCGAGCTCGCGGCCCGGTTGCGCGACGAGATCGCCGACCTGAAAAAGGAACTGCGCGGCATGGACGCCGCCGGCCTGAAGTAGCCCAAAAGTACTGAAAGAGCCTGGAAGTAACCGGGGCGGCACCGCTTGGCCACGGTTCGATAACCGGCAGAGTTGCTGGGCCGATCAGGGACTTACACGGCTGTAGTTTCGCCTCAGACCTCAACACGGAATGGGACGAATTATGTCAATGACCACCGCTCGGTTGGCCATCACAGTGATTGCCGGCGCTGGAATGTGCGGTGCCGCCATCGCGCTGAGCCCGTTTGCATCGGCGACGCCGCTGAAGACGGGTGGCTACGAGTGCATCGAGGATGCGGCGGGCGCGGTCGGCGATCCGTTACCAGCAGCCATGTGCGCCGGCGCGCCGGTCGCTGACATGGCGGGCATCCCGATGGCGCTGCCCGGACCGCTGCCGGCCGCCGCCGCCGCTGGTGCTGCTGCGGCTGCCGCGCTCGGGCTTCCGGTGCCTGTGGTTGTTCCCCCGGTGCCTGTTGTGGTTCCGCCTGTTCCTGCGGTGGTGCCGCCGGTGCCTGTTGTGGTGCCGCCTGTTCCTGCGGTGGTGCCGCCGGTGCCTGTTGTGGTTCCGCCTGTTCCTGCGGTGGTGCCGCCGGTGCCTGTTGTGGTTCCGCCTGTTCCTGCGGTGGTGCCGCCGGTGCCTGTTGTGGTTCCGCCCGTTCCCGCGGTGGTCCCCCCCGTCCCGGTGGGCGCCGCGGCGGTGGGTGTGCCGGTACCGGTGGGCGCTGGTCCGCTCGGCGCTCCGCTCCCGGCGGGTCTACCCATCCTGGATATGAGCGGACTCGGCGGCAAGGGAGTGCCGACCGGGCCGCCCGCGGCGGGCGAGCCTGTGCCCGGTCAGCCGATAATCCCTGGCCCGACGGGCTGATGGACGGCATGCGGGCAATCGTGCGGTGTGCTCTCGCGATCGTCGGTATCGCCGCGAGTGTGTTCGTGGCGCCCGGTGTGAGTGTGGCGGCCTCGAACCAGTCGGCTGGACTCGCCATCGAGTCGATTCAGCCCACGCCTGACCAGGTGGTCGGCGTGGCGCACCCGATCGTGGTGACGTTCCCATCCCCGGTGCACAACCGGCTCGCAGCAGAACGTGCCCTGAACATCGAATCGGCGCCGGCGATGACGGGTAAATATGAGTGGCTCGGCGACGACGTCGTCCAGTGGGTTCCCGACGAGTTCTGGCCGGCGCACAGCACCGTGGCGCTGTCCGTGGGCGGGCGGAAGACGAATGTCGTGACCGGACCCAAAGTCGTCGGCGTCGCCAGCGTCGCGGATCACACCTTCACCGTGACCATCGACGGTGTCCAAGCGGGACCGCCGACCACACTGCCCGCACCGCACCACCGGCCCAACTGGGGGCAGGAGGGTGTATTCCCGGCATCGATGGGGAGACCGAAATATCCGACGCCGGTGGGCATTTACACCGTTCTGGCCAAGGAACGTGACGTGACCATGGATTCCAGCACGGTCGGCATCCCTGTCAACAGCCCGGACGGCTACCACATGACGGTGGCGCACGCTGTCCGATTCACTCGCCGCGGACTCTTCGTCCACTCGGCTCCGTGGGCCGTCAACTCATTGGGGAATGCGAATGTCAGCCACGGCTGCGTCAGCCTGAGTCCGGAAGACGCAGAGTGGTACTTCAATACGGTCAACATCGGTGATCCGATTATCGTGCGGGAGAACAGTCTTGAAGTTCCCTCGGCGCCGGTGATGGGACGCGCCTACTGAGCGGCGTCTCATCTCACGGACTTGACCACCTGCGCGAAACTGAACTGCCAGCGCTGCACCGGGTGGAAGCCGAACCGGCTCGGCACCTGGTAGGCCATCGTGCGTGCCAGCCTCGGCCCGGGCGGCAGATCCGCGCCGCGCTCCTGGTCGGGCCGGGTGGGGTCACGCTCGGTAACCGTCCACAGCGCCGGGCAGTTGCGGCATCTTGTCGGCCCACGCCCATACCGCGATGTGGTTGTCCCACAATCGGTTTCGCTGCAATCGCCGTCATTCCCCGGCCGTAGTCGCGCAGTTTCTGGTAGACCGCGGGCCGGGCGGCGGTCAGCGGCCGGATCGGACCGGGCTTCCATGCCGCGGAGTTGTCGAGGACCAGGCAGTCTCCCGGTGCGGCGTTGCGGTCGATGACATCGGCCACCGCGCTGAAGTCCATCTGCTCCTTGGCGTACGGCCCGCGCTGGGCGAGGTAGTTGGGTGCGGCGGTCAGCGCGAACAGCACCACGATCACGGTGACGGCGGCGCGGGATCGTCCCACCGCCACCACGCACAATGCCCAGCAGCAGAGCGACAGCCGGCGCGGTGAAGGAGAGGTAGCGCGGGTAGTACATCGGATGGCGCAGCACCGAGTACACCAGCAAGGCCAGGGTGGGGATGGCGATCCAACTCAGCCGTCACCACGACCAGGCGGCCCGGCCGATCGCCGATGACGTCTCCGACCTGACCGAGGCACAGCAGGCCCGACACGATCATCACCCCGGCGAGTACGGCGAAACCCACCGCGTGGTCGAAGTACTGCACCTGCAGGATCTCCCCGACGGTCTGCATGCCGAGTGGCGAGATCCACTGCACCTGGAACAGCTGGGTCTGGGTGAACAGCAGGAACGGCAGCGCCACGGCCCCGGCCACCGTGGCGGCCACCGCCCAGGGGCGCACCGTCGCGCGGTCGCGGGCGTACGGTGACCACGACGACGGCGTGCACCGGCAGCATCAGCACCAGGAACACGTTGAGAAACGCCGCCGCGATCATCAGCACCGCGTAGACCGCCCACCACCACCGCGACCCCCGCCGCGCGGCGCGGACACAGAACACCGTCAGCCACACCGCCGCAGCCATCGTCAGCGCGTACGAGCGGGTCTCCATACCGGCCCACGTCACCCGCGGCAGGATCGCGAAGATCAGCCCGGCGGTGACCGCCACCGCCCGGGTGGACATCTGCCTGCCCAGCACCACCACCCCGGCCGCCGCGGCCCCGACGGCCAGCGCGCTGGACAGCCGCGCGGCGAACTCGGTGGCCGGGAAGACCGCGAACCAGCCGTGCATCAGCAGGTAGTACAGCCCGTGCACGGCGTCGATATTGGCCACCATCCGCCACAGTTCGGGCACCGACCGGGTGGCCGCCGAGATCGTCGCGGCCTCGTCGAACCACAGCGAGGGCCGGGCCGCGCCCGCGGCGCTGACCACCACGGCCAGTAGGGCGACCGCAGATGGCGTCCCAGGGCGCCCGCGCCGGCGCCGGCGGCCTGGTCTCGACGCTGAGGCGGGGTTCTCGCAGTGTGGTGGTGGTCACGGAGCCTGTATTCCCTCGGTTCGGCCCGCAACCGTATCCCGCCGAGATTGACGGGCCGGTGTCGCCGACGTCACCCTCCGGGGCCTCCGTGTCCGGAATCGCACCCGCCGTGGCCTGCGGAGGCGTTAGTGTTTCGATTGAGTTCCGGTAATCGACCTGGAGGATACGTAATGGCGGCTACAAGACCGTTGTCGTCGGCACTGATGGATCGGCTTCCTCGCTGCGCGCGGTCGAGCGGGCGGGCGCACTGGCCTCGGGCGCTGACGCCAAGCTGATCGTGGCCTCGGCCTACCTCCCCGGCCCGGAGGACACCCGCGCCGCCGACATGCTCAAGGACGAGGGCTACAAGATGGCCGGCACCGCCCCCATCTACGACACCCTGCATGAGGCACGGGATCGCGCGAAGGCCGCCGGCGCCACCAACATCGAAGAGCGCGCCGTCGTCGGCGCGCCGGTCGACGCGCTCGTCGACCTGGTCGAGGAGACCGGCGCCGATCTGCTCGTCGTCGGCAACGTCGGCTTGAACACCATCGCCGGCCGTCTGCTCGGATCCGTGCCGGCCAATGTGGCCCGCCGCTCCAAGTGCGACGTGCTGATCGTCCACACCGCCGGCTAACCATCGGGCTCGCGACGCCCTCGACGTCGGTGCGAACCCGGCTATGGGTCGATGGGGCACTGACGGCGGAAGACTTCCCGCTCGCCGACGTATCGGACCACCTGCACGGTGCGGGCGCGCTGCTGTGGGTGGACCTGTGCAACCCCGACAAGTCGGTGCTCGATGACCTCGCCTCCGAACTCGGCCTCGACCCGCGTGCCGTCGAGGATGTCGTCGAGCACAGCGAACGCACCAAGGCGACCCGGTATGCCACCCACACTTTTGTGACCGTCTACGCGACGAAACTGGGTCCGCAGGTGTCCGGCTCCATCGAGTCGCGACTGTTGACGGCGCGGGTGTCGATCTTCGTGCTGCCTACCGCTGTGGTGACGGTGCGTCACGAAGCTGATTCAGCGAAGCCCGTCTTCGACATCGACGAAGTGGTGCGACGGTGGGACGACAACTCCGATCTGCTGCGCCTTGGCAGCCCGGCGCTGTTGCACGGGGTGCTCGACGTCGTCGTCGACGATCAGTTCGACACCATTCAGCAACTCGATGACGCCATCGAGTCGCTGGAGGACAACCTGTTCGACGAGCACTCGCAGACCCGGCAGTTGCAGCGCGACACCTACCGGCTGCGCAAGGAACTCGTCGAACTGCGCCGCGTCGTGCTGCCGATGCGCGAGGTGGTCAACACCGTCATGCGCCGCGGTGTGGACGGGCACCGACACCACCGAGCTCACCAGTTGGTATTACGACCTCTACGACCACGTTATCCGCGCCTCGGAATGGACCGAGTCGCTGCGCGACATGGTCACCACGGTGTTCGAGACCAACCTGTCGCTGCAGGACGCCCGGCTCAACACCATCATGAAGAAGCTCACCGGATGGGCGGCCATCATCGCGGTGCCCACTCTGGTGACCGGGTGGTACGGGCAGAACGTGCCCTATCCCGGCTACGGCGCGATCGCCGGCGTGGTGACCAGCGGTGTGCTGACGGTGCTGACTGCGGTGGCGCTGTACGTGGCGTTCAAGCGGCGGAACTGGATCTGACGCGTGTCAGCGTCAGGTCGGCTGAGAGACGGTGGCGTCGAACTCCCGGGTCGCCGGGCCCACCTTGATCGTCCAATGGACGTGGGTGTCGTCACGCTGCCGGACCTCTTCCACGCCCTCCATGAAATGCGGGAAGGTCTCGAACTGGGTCCACTGGTTGTAGACCGTGCGGACCGGGCGTTTGACCTCGATGGATGCCGTCGTCGTGCTCATAGGTGGTGCTCCCTTCGGTTGTCTCCGGGAATCGGCTACCCACCCGCGCCGGGGTGAACACCTGCCGGGATCAACTGGCTGGGTAGGCGTGCACCAGGGCGCTGGACAGCTTCGGCACCGCGTGGGTGAGCGTGTGTTCGGCCCCGTGCGCGATCCGGTGCGCCTCGGCCAGCGAGGTAGCCGGGTCGATGTCGAGTTCTGCTTCGGCGTGCAACCGGTGGCCGATCCAGCGCATCTTCACGCTGCGCACGCCGGTGACCCCGGGTTCGGCGGCCAGCGCCGTCTCGGCGGCGTCGAGTAGCGCCGGATCGACGCCGTCCATCAACCGGCGGAAGACATCTCGGGCCGCGGTGCGCAGCACGGCGAGGATCGCGACGGTGATGATCAGTCCGACGATCGGATCCGCCAGCGGGAAGCCGAGCGCTACTCCGCCCGCGCCGAACAGCACCGCCAGTGAGGTGAATCCGTCTGTGCGGGCATGCAATCCGTCGGCGATCAGAGCAGCCGAGCCGATGCGGCGGCCGACCCGGATGCGGTAGAGCGCGACCAGTTCATTGCCGATGAATCCGACAAGGCCCGCGGTGGCGACCCAGCCGACATGGTTGATCGGCTGTGGGTTGGTGAGTCGTCGCACCGATTCGACGCCGGCGACGACCGCCGACAGCGCGATCATGGCGACGACGAACAAACCGGCGACGTCTTCGGCACGCCCGTACCCGTAGGTGTAGCGCCGGGTGGCCGGCCTGGTGCCGAGCGCGAAGGCGACCCACAGCGGAATGGCGGTCAGCGCATCGGCGAAGTTGTGAATGGTGTCGGCGAGCAGTGCCACCGACCCGGAGAAGTACACGATGACCAACTGGGCCAGGCGGTGGCGGCGAGGGCCAGCAGACTGATCTTGACCGCCCGGATTCCGGCCGCGCTGGACGCCAGGGCGTCGTCGATGCTGTCGGCGGCGTCATGGCTGTGCGGGGCGAAGATCTCGCGGATCGCGGCGCCGAAACCGCGGCGGTGTTCGTGCGGGTGGCCGTGATCGTGGTCGTGATCGTGACCGTGGTGATGGTCGTGACCGTGGCCGTGGTCGTGCGCCGTCGGCCGCCTCGTTCTCGTGTGTCACCGCCACCCTCCTGATGGTGAGACTACGAGGGTGTTCGCCGCGTGCGCCAAGCGGGCTGTGAACTCCGGGTAAACGCGTCCCATCCGAATAAGTCTTTCGGTACGGTTGGCCGCGCTTCGATGTTTTGAATCGTCACACAAGAGGGGCTGGTCAACGGTGGCGAAGCACGGTTCGCGGGTGGGTGCGGCCGCATTCCTGGTCGGCGCATCGCTGGTCGGCCCGCATGCCGCTATGGCCGCTGCGGACACATCGGACACCGATACGGTCTCGTCAGCTCCTTCGGTGAAGACCGTCGGACTCCGGCCGCGGCCGACCGGCAGGCATGACGAGAGCTGTCGTACGGCGCCCGCTCGGGCGTCCCCGCCCCGCCGCAGCAAGCCGGGCGCGCACGGTGCCTCGTCCCGCCGCCGCGACGCCGGTCGAGGCCGCACCATCGGACTCGCCCAAGGCCCGGCCGCAGCGGCAGAGCCGACCACGTCCTGTCGTCGCGGCCCCGGCGGAGGCCAGATCGGCGGCCGTCCCGGTGCCGGCCGTCCCGGCAGTTGCGGTACCGCAGAGCCCGCAACCGCCGCTCCCGGTGGTTTCGGTGGCTCCACCATCACCCGCGGCGTCGGCCGTCACGGACTGCGCGGCGTGCATGGGAGCACAGGCTCCCTCCTCTGAGTCAGGCCGTCGTCACCGCGGTCAACCACGTGTTCAATTCCGCTTTTTCCTGGCTCTCCCAGTTCCCCGGCAACCCGATCTCGGATCTGGTCTCCGGCGCGCTGGTGTTGATCCGGCGCACCCTGTTCCTCGTCCCGGAGGGAGTGACCGCCAGCCAGACCGGCACCTCCCTGACGGTCAGCGTCAACACCGGCAGCGTGGCCTACTTCCGGCAGGACGGTTCGTCGGTACAGGTGTCGGGAGACCCGTGGTTCTGGGGTTCGGAGCAGTTCGATGCCGCGACGGTCTCGACGGTCGCAGTCGGCAATCCGGGCAATGCCGGATGCGCGGGTTTCGTCTTCACCTCGGGTGAGGTGTCGGCGTGATCTGAGACCACGCAGATCGACTCGCTGCGCTTCGGCTGCCGGCGCATCGTTCACCGGGCAGGTCAGCGCATCGGTGACCACCGGCAGCCTGACGCTTGCGGGATGCGGTCCGCGGGTTGAGCGGGGTGCGCTTCGACGCGCCGGTGATGCTGGCCGGTGACGTCGACGTCGACGCGGGCAGCGGGGATGCAACGTTCGCCGGCACGGTGGACGCCGCCGATGCCGGCCGGCAGTCACTGACGGTGACCGCACTGGGCGCCACGAACTTCGACGCCGCCGTCGGCGGACGACCCCGCTGGCCAGCCTGCTCACCCGGGGCATCGCGCCGCTGAACATCCAGCAGTCCGACGACTCGACGACCATCCCGCTGTACTACATGCCGCAGTACTCGCCGAGCGGACAACTCCAGGTGAAGTACGGCATCGACGTCGCCATCGGCGCAACAACCCTCGCGATCTTCGAGTTCGACACCGGCGGCAACGGGTTCTTCGCCGGCTACAACCCGGACTACTGGAACGGCGTGCACGCTGAGCACCGATCAGGTCGACATCACCTACACCTCGGGCAATTTCTACAACGCGGTCGTCGCCGACGCGGTCGTGACGATCGGACCGGAGGGCGGACCCGTCTCCACGGTGCAGCCGATTGCAGATCGGGGCCATTCTGCCGGGCGGTAACGAGAGAACCGGGCAGGTGTTCGACTTCACCGACCCGTTCGCGCCGCCGGTCGACGGCCGGTTCTCCGGCGACTTCGGCGGCCGCGTTCGGTCTGCAGACCCAGCAACGAGCGGTGACACGCAGCCTGTCCAGCGTCGCTGTTCCAGCTGCCGGGCAATCTCTCCAGCGGGTTCCTGGTCCAGCTGGGGCCGATCGGCATCGACCCGCAGCTGACCGTCGGGCGTCACCGACGCGCTGCGCGCCCAGTTCCCCTACGCGATTCCGGTGGCGGCGCCTCTCCGGTCGGCGGCACCTATCCGGTCTCGGGCTACCAGGTGCTGCAGCAGTTCGGTTTCTCGCCGCCAGTACTCGGTGTCCGCGCCGGACGGCACCTGTCGTTCCTGCGGCAGCGACGACGTTCCCGCAGTGCCCGCAGCAGTGCCTGCCGTCGCTGATCGACAGCGGGGCACCGTCGACCAGCGTCCGGCTTCCCGGCGCTCACGCCGCCCTATCCGCTGTCGACCGCCGAGACTGGCGCTGCACCGGGCACCGATCTTCACCGCCACGTTCCCCACCACCCAGGGCCGACCGCCGCTGGACGTGGACATTCGTCGCGGGCAACAACGGCTCGGTGAACGCGGTCGACTACGTCAACCGCCGACCGGTGCGGCCGACCAAGCACCCAGAACGTCAACACCGGCCTGAACCTCTACAACGATTTCGACGTGATGTTCGACGTCGCCAATCAGGTGATCTGGTTGCGGCCCAACGGCGGCCAGTCGACGGTGACTCCTGCAGTCGGTCGACCACCACCGGTGATCAGTCCTACGGCCAGAACGCCGTCCTCAACGGCACCTACACCACGCGGTGGCGGCGATTTCAGCGTCGGCGGTGTGACCGACCCTCACGGGGACACCGGTGATCGACGCCGGACTCCGGTGACGTCACCTTCTCCGGCACCGTCGACGGACGCCACACGGCTTGGCCGTCGAACTCCGGCGGCACAACCACATTCGTTCGCGGCGGTGGGCGAGCAGATGCCGCTGGTCAAGTCGCTGCACCGACGACCGGCGGCTCCACGATCTACCGCCGGTGTCACCTCCGGGACGGCCAGACCTACGCGCGACGACGTCGACTCTCAACGGCCTCTACCAGACGGGCAGCGGCGCATTCACGTCGCCGGCGCGACGACGCTGTCGCCGGCCGCGTCGAGGTCGAACGCACCGGCCGGGACATCACCTTCGGCGGCACCGTCGACGTCACGACCCGGCAAGGGATTTCACGCTCCGGTTCGAGCCGACGGCGGCCAGACGCGCCTGTTCGGCGCCGGTGGGGAAGACCGACACCCGCTGGGCGGATCATACGGCCAACACCGCACAGGACGAACCGCGACGGTCACCGCCGCCGACACGGTGCGATCTCGACGGCAGCCTCGGCTACGCCGGCGCGATCGGGCTGTCGGTCGGCGACGGGCGTGACGCGTGACTTCTACCGCGGCGGCTCGATCACAGCAGTTCACCGCCAGCGGCGTCGTCTTCCGCGGGGCATCGACAGACTCGGACCATCAGCGGATTCACCATCGCGGACAACGTTTACGACGGTATCCAGATCGCGGCGGACGGCGGGTCCGCCCGGGCCGTACGACTACTCCGGCACGGTGATCGCCGGCAACACCATCTTCGGCAACTCCGCGTTCGGCATCGAGACCGCGGCGCCGGTGCTGGGCCTGACCATCCGCGACAACACGATCGGCCAGGCCCGGGCACCAGCCAACCAGTGGGACTACACCACCGGACGGCCCCAACGCTCACGGCATCGTGCTCGCGCCCGGCCTTTACACCGGCACGGCGATCACCGGCAACACCATCGCGCACAACCGGCGCAGCGGAATCATCGCCCCCGGCGGCGTCCAGGCACTGCTCGATCTCCGACAACACCGTCGAACGCAACGACGGCAACGGGGTCGAGTTCGCCGACCGGCGACTTCACCGGAACGGTGATCACCGGCAACACGATCACCGCCAACGGCGGCGACGGTATCTCGCTGGGTGCCGGTATCGGCCAGGGCGTCATCGACCGGCGGGCAATCCGCTCGACGGCTACACCGCCGACTCGGGCCACTTCGTCGATGCACACTACGCGCAACGACCCCGACTTCTACGACTCCGACCACGACCGTCGCCGATCCGCAGATCCGGATGCCGATCGGGGGCCAATCCTCGCCGCTGACCGTGAACCTCGACACCGGTTCGCGCGGTTTGTATTTCGACAAGCTGCAACTCGATCCGAGCGTCGTACTCGACGATACGAACCCGCTCGGCTCGGTCTACCTCAACAGCTCCAACCGGCTGTACTTCGGCCGGTGGACCACCCAGCAGGTCGTCTTCACCGACTCGGTCTACGTGGGCCCGGAGGGCAACCCCGTGCCCGGCCACCAGGCCACCGCGGAGGTGCCGGTTCTGGCCGTGGTCGCGATCGGCGCATCCAGTGCGCCCCCGCCCGGTTCCAACCTTGCGATCACGACCTTCGGCACCACCGTCGCCGACGGGTTCATCACCATCACCGACGGTTCACAGACCCGCCAGGTGCCGATCGCCCCCAACACCACCGGAACGGGCCCGGCCGGCAGCGTCACCATCCCCGGTGGATGGTGGGCCAACTACGCCGACAACATGATCGGCGACACCGGGCGCTACCAAGCTGGCACCGGTCGCCAACTTCGGCGTCGGCTTCGACCGCTCCGGTCAGGGCACCTCGCCGACCGACAATGCGCGCAACCAGGCCTACAACGCATTCCTCAACCTCACCGAGATGCGGAGCGGCACCATGCGGCCGGGTTACATCATCGCCTCGGACTACATCCAACTGGGACTCGACAGTTCGGTCTTCGGGTTCGCCTACACCGATCTCGCGCCGACCGGGCTGACCCAGCAGGATCAGACGGCACCGGACTGGCAGCCCGCCACCGGGACAGTGCGTTACCAGGGCGGCGCTTACGGCACCGGGCCGCTGGTGATCGACATGGGTATCCCCAGCGCCATCCTCACCCTGCCCGGCGAGAAGCCCTCGGCGACGTTCTCCGGCGACCTGACCGTGGACCTGCTCAACTCGGGCGGCGCCGTCGGCTACGGATTCCGGACCGACGCCCAGGGCGCTATCGCGCAGACCAATCTGATGGACACCGACCACTGTCGACGTTCTTCAATCCGCTCGCCGGTGACTACACCCAGAACATGGCTCCGCAGAGCCAGCAGTTCTTCAACACCGGCCGCAGGGTGTTCTCCGCCTTCGACTACCTCTACGACGCGGCGGCCGGATACCTGGGCCTTGCCGTCGGCGAGCCGCCGACGCACAGGGCGCATTCGCCTCCGGGGACGGGGAGTTCACCGCGGGGTACTACCCCAACCCCAACACCCCAACCGGTGTCAAACCTGACCATCGGGGCCAACACGATCTCCGATAACGGCGGCAACGGTGTGACCGTCAACGGCGGCGGTTCGGTGGGCAACGCTGTCCTGTCCAACGCCATCTTCGGAAACACCGGCGCGGCATCGTGCTGGACGGCGGCGCGAACGGCGGACAGGTGGCACCCACCGACCTCACCGCCCGGATCGCCGAGACAGGGGCGCTCGTCGACGGCTCGGTGTCCCGGTGGACGGGTACACGGACCGTTTCAAGTCCAGGTCTTCGCCACGCCCGCCTCGGACGCGGGCGACGTCCAAGGCCGCACATTGCTCGGCGAGTTCAACACTTTCGCGGCCGAGTTCCGTCGGTATCGCCGGCACCGCCACTTCCGGTGACTGGATCACCGTGGCAGTCACCCCGGTGCACGCGCCCCGCAACACCTCGCAGTTCTCCGCCGCGGCCCGCATCGAGGTCGCGTGACCATCAGGGGGGCGCGCGGGCGCCGCTGTGATCGCGGCGGGACTGGCCTGCGCAGGGCCGCAGGCGTTGGGAGCCGCGGTCGCCGACGACGGCGGAAACTCCTCGGCGGCGTCGCCAGGTCCGTCAGCCGATCATCGTTCCGCCGCACCGGCTCGATCGGCCCCGAGGGAGATCACCACCACGAAGCGGCCCCCGGCAGCCCGGATCGCATCCGGAAGCACTGCCGGGGCACGCACCGAGAGGGCGAATCGCGACCGGGAGCGGCGAGCCGACCGCAGTGCCCTGCGCGCGGGCCCGCCCGACGCCGCCAGCTCGCTTGACATCCGACGTTGCGGAGGCGGATCGGCCCCCGGTCAGCGTCGCTCTCTCCGCCACGGCACCGCCGGCCACCCAGCAGTTGCGCCGGCCGCATCCGCGAGTGCCGATCCCGGATGTTCGGCGTGCTGGGGCACGCAGGCCCCGTCGATAGTCCAGGCCGTCCCCGTCGCGGTCAACCACGTGTTCAACTCGGCATTCACCTGGCTGTCGGGTTTCCCGGCGAGCCCGATCTCGGACCTGCTGGGTGGGGCATTGGTGCTGATCCGGCGGAGCCTGTTCCTGGTTCCCGAGGGCGTCACCGCCAGCATGGTCGGCACGTCGCTCACCGTGAACGTCAACACCGGCAGCGTGGCCTACCTCCGTCAGGACGGGTCATCGGTACAGGTGTCCGGCGATCCGTGGTTCTTCGGCGCCCCGACCTTTACCGCGGTACCGGATATGACGGTGTCGGTGACCAGTACGGGCAACGCCGGCTGCGCGGGCGTGGTCCTGGCCTCGGGCAGTTGTCGGCCGATCTGACGACCGCGCAGATCGACTCCATCAGATTCGCCCCCGGTGCTTCGGTGTCCGGTGCTGTCGAGGCATCGCTGACAAACGGCGGAAACCTCACCCTGCGCGACGCCGTGCGCGCGGGGAGCGGGGTGAAAATCGACGCTCCGGTGGTCCTGGCCAACGATGTCGACATCGACGCCGGAGACGGGGACGCCACCTTCGCGGGTGCGGTGGACGCCATGCAGGCCGGCCGACAGTCCTTATCCGTGACAGCTCTGCGCACCACCACCTTCTCCGCCGCGGTGGGCGGGCAGGTACCGCTGGCCCGGTCCTGCTCACCCAGGGCATCGCGCCACTGGCTGTCGCGCAGTCCGTCGACTCCAGGACGATCCCGCTGCGCTTCCTTCCCGAGTTCGCCACCGCGGGCCAGGCACAGGTCAAGTACGGCATTGATGTCGCCATCGGCGACAACCCCTCGCAGGTATACGAATTCGACACCGGCGGCACCAGCTTCTTCGCCGGCTACAACCCGGCCTTCTGGCGCAACGTGCCCCTGACCAACACCGCGGTATCGGACACCTACTCCTCGGGCATCTACTACAACGGTGTCGTCTCCGACGCCCAGATCACGCTCGGGCAGGGCTCGAACACGGTGTCGACGGCCCAACCCATCGGAATCTCCGCCATCCTTGCGGGCGGAAACGCAAACACCGGAGCGGTTTTCAACTTCCAGGACCCCGATGAGCCTCCGGTCGAGGACCGCTTCTTTGGGGATTTCGGGGCGTCGTTCAACATCCTCCCAGTGGCCGGACTGTCGACGCCGCTGGCGAGTCCGCTTTTCCAGCTTCCAGGCAACCTCTCCAGCGGCTTCCTGGTGCGACTGGGTCCGATCGGTATCGACCCGCAGTTGACTGTGGGCATTACCGACGCTCTGCGGGCGCAGTTCCCCTACGCCGTCCCGGTGACGCCGGTCGCCGGCGGGGGCACCTATCCGGTGTCCGGGTACGACCTACTGGAGTTTTTCGGCTTCGCGCCGAGTTACACCGCCACCCTCGGCGGTGTCACGCAAGTGATCGGCGTCCAGGGCCCACTGCCGTCGCTCATCGACAGCGGGGCGCCGTCGACGGGTATTCGGATCAAGGGACTAGGCGGCGACCCGTTCAACACCAACCCGGGCGGGGCGGGTCAACTTCAGCCAGGGGCGACGTTCACCGCGCAGTTCCCGACCACCATGGGTCGAGAGCCATTGGAGTGGACGTTCGTCGCTGGCAACAACGGGTCGGTCAACCTCGTCGACTACCAGGAGGGCTGAACCTCGAGCCCGACCCAGAACGTGAACACCGGTCTGGACCTCTACAACGTCTATGACGTCATGTTCGACGTCGCCGAGGGGGTGATCTGGCTCAGGCCCACTGGTGCCGAGTCGACGGTGACGCTGCAGTCGGTCACCACGACGGGCTCCCAGACCTACCGGCAGGGTGCACAGCTCGCGGGCACCTACAGCACCGGCGGCGGTGACTTCTCCGTCGCGGGCGGAACGATCCTGCTCGGCAGCACCGTCATCAATGCCGGCGCCGGTGACGTCAGGTTCTCCGGCACGGTCGACACCCTGGCCGGGAGCGAATCGCTGGTCGTGAATTCCTCCGGCGCAACGACATTCGTCCGGGAGGTCGGCAGCCAGCGGCCACTGGCGAGCCTGGCCACCGATGGGGGCGGGTCAACCGCCACCGCCTCGGTCGCGACCACCGGCAGTCAAACCTACGGCGGCGGGGTATCGCTCACGGGGCTCTACTCGGTGAACCGAGGGTCGTTCTACTTTGCCGCCCGGTCACACTGGCGGGCCCCGTCAGCATCTCCGGCGGTGACATCACATTCGTGGGCACGATCGACTCCACACCCGACCGCGGCTACTCGTTGGCGCTGACCCCCCGCAGTGGCGGTACGGCGACCCTCGCCGGCGATGTCGGGGCGGCCAACCCACTCGGTGGGATCTCCGTCTCCGCCTTTGACGGCGGCTCTGCCACCGTTACCGCGCCCGGCTATCATCGCCGCTGGCCGGCAACCTGGGCTTCGCAGGTACCACCGGGATCACCGTCGGCAACGGTGTGACGGCGAGCTTCACCGGCGGCGGTGTCGTCCAGAACTTCTCCGGCGACGGCATCCTCATCGGGCAATCCACTGGTTCGGTGATCAGAGACTTTGCGGTCAGCGGCAACGGTAAGGCCGGTGTCCAGATGAACGGAGCCACCGCGGCGAGCATCGATGGCAACGTCATTCTCAACAACTCCGGCGCCGGTGTCGTGGTCAACGGTGGCAGCGGCAACCGGATTCTGTCGAACGCGATCCTCGGCAACGGGGGAGTCGGCGGGTTGGGCATCAGTCTCATCAGCGGCGGCAACAACAACCAGCCGCCGCCGCTGGTCAGCAGCGCGGTCCTGAACCCCGCCGGACTCCAGGTCGGCCTCACTCTCGACAGCGGCTCCTACACGGTCCAGGTGTTCTATTCACCGGCCGGCCAGGTGACCGCCGCCCAGGGGCAGCAGCTTTTGGGAAGCGAGTTACTCACCGGCCCCGGGCCCGTCACACTGACGTTCGGCACAGTGCCGGTCGACGTTGTCGCGGGTGGTGTGGTCACCGCCACCGTCACGAGAGCCAACGGCGACACCTCGGGCTTCTCGGCCGGAACGGTCGTCACCTGAACCCCACGCCCGCTGGATCCCCATTCGGCTATACGGGGAAACCGACTAGGTGACTGAGTTCGGTCCACGTTGTGCCAGACTGATCGGCGGTTTTGACTCTGGGAGGTCAGTGGTGGTCACTGTCGAGCGGCAACAGCGGCGTGGAGAAGCGGCGGTGCTGCGCCGTGTGTGGCGGTTGCATTTCTGGGTTGGATTGTTCGCGGCCCCGGCATTGATCGTGCTAAAGGGCAGCGCGGCTTGATTGTTGCCCCTCCCAGAACCGGTAAAACCATGCTCCTCCAGAACATAGCAAACAGCGTTACAGCAAATGACAAAAACATACATAAGATTGTTCTCCTGATAGATGAAAGGCCTGAAGAGGTAACTGACATGCAGAGGTCTGTTGACGCAGAGGTCATCAGTTCAACCTTTGACGAACCCCAGCAGAGGCATGTGCAGGTAGCTGAAATGGTTATAGAAAAGGCAAAAAGGCTCGTAGAGCACAAACGTGACGTGCTTATCCTTCTTGACAGCATCACAAGGCTTGCCAGGGCATATAATGCAACAGTACCACCAAGCGGCAAGATTCTGTCAGGCGGCCTTGATTCAAATGCCCTTCACAAACCCAAAAGGTTCTTCGGGGCAGCCCGAAACATAGAAGAAGGTGGAAGCCTCACAATTATAGCTACAGCCCTTATCGATACCGGTAGCAGGATGGATGAAGTAATATTTGAAGAGTTCAAGGGTACAGGAAACATGGAAATTATCCTTGACCGCAAACTTACTGACCGCAGGATATTCCCGTCCATCGACATCAACAGGTCAGGGACAAGAAAGGAAGAGCTGCTTCTCAAGGAAACAGACCTTAACAGGATCTGGATCTTAAGAAAACTCCTTGCCCCCCTTACCCAGGTTGATAGCATGGATTTTTTACTGGACAAAATGAAAGGAACAAAGAATAATACAGCCTTTTTAAAATCAATGAGTCAATAAAGAGAGGACGAAAGTC
>CAWACU010000002.1:0-316576 GCA_963780705.1 uncultured Actinomycetota bacterium
CATTGCCGATCGCCTCGGGATTCCGCGGCATTATGGCCCTTCGCGGCATAGAGAAAGCGCTCCCCGACATTGGCGCGCTGTCGTGCAGCGCGCCGCGCTGGAGGACGGCGAGCTGCTGTGGGCACCCCTCTTTGCCGCGAACGACCGCGAAAGCACGATCATTGGCCTTGAAGCCCTGCACGCCTACCTCCGGCCGGACGCCGTCCGTATCGGCATTCCTCAACAATCGCTACGACCGGCCCGTGCGGGCCATGCAGTTCGCCGACATTGCCGCCCAGGACCTGGGACTGGACTATTACCTCACGTTTGGGGCCTATGAAGAGCAGGTGAGCCGGCGCATGATCGAGCTTGGGTATCCGCGCGACCGGATTTTCCAGCTCGGCTTCAGCCGAAATCCCACCCTGGAGGAGATTCTGGCCACAGTGGCTCACCTGGTGAAAGGCAGGCAGGGCCTCCTAGTGGGCCTGGTGAACATTCACACGCCGCAGGCCGAGCTCCTGATGGACTACTTTCACGGCCTGGCGGCCCGCGACTCGGGCCACGGCCGCCCGGTGGGGCGCCTGCATTACGCTTCCGAGGGCGCGCGCCGCCGGCTCGCTCTCCTGGGACAGCACCTTACGGGGCGGGGTTAAGCCTCGTGCACGACTACCTCTTTGATCCTGAGCTGGTCCGCCTCGCCGTAGTCTTTGGCGTTGTCGCCAGTGTCATCCTCTACGAGCGCTTTGGGGTCACCGCCGGCAGCGTGATTGTCCCCGGATATCTAGCTCTCTCCCTTCCGCGCCCAGCCCACATCCTCGCCACCCTGGTCATTGCTGACATCACCTACCTTCTTGTGCAGCGGCGCATCCGGCCCTCGCAAATGCTGTGGGGGCGAGGGCTCCTCGAGGCGGAGCTCGTCGTGGCCTTGGCGCTTCAAACGGCGTGGATAGCCCTGCTGTACGTCGCCGCCCCGCCGTCGCCGGACCTCTCCGGGCTGTATGCCATCGGCTTCCTGATCCCGGCCGATCTGCGTCCTCGATGGATAGGCAGGGACCGCGCACCACCCTGTGGGCCATGGCCCTGAGCGCGCTCGCGGCCTTTTGCGCCGTGGTGCTCGCCGGCGGCCTGAGAGATCTCCTCAACCTGGGCCAGCTCTTGCCGGCCACGAGCCTGCGTGCCCAAGCGCAGGCCTATGCCTACCCGCTGAACTGGCTCCTGGTCGGCGTGATCGTCAGCGCCCTGGTCAGCATGGTTCTCCATGGCCGTGGACTGCTGCACCTCCGGGTCCTCGACAGCCCTCTGCGCACCGGGGGATTTGTCTCGGCTGCCTACCTGGCCTTGTTCGCAAACCGCCCCTGGGACCTGGCGTTTGTGGCCCTCTGCGCCGGCGTGACCTACCTCATCGTAACCAGGCTCCTCGTCACCAGAGCCATCCTCTTTGGCAGGAACAAGCTGGCCATGATGTTCCTCACCGCCTTTGCGGTGACCTGGCTGGCCGAGACGGGGATCTCGGTGAGCGGCCTGGGGTACGTGCCCTGGCGCGGCTTTGCGGCCATCGCGTCGATCTGTGTCGGCCTCTTGGCCAACGATTCCGAGCGACAAGGCCCGTTGCGCACTTTTGCCGGGACGGGGATAGCGACCGCGCTCGTGTTTGGGGCCGTCTCGATCCTCGCATGCTGCCTACGGCTGGCTGTCTTAGGAGCCCGGAGCGGCTGCACGATAGGTCGCCGGCCCGGGGAGGCAGCCTGCCGGCCCGCGAATTGATTCGCCGGCGAGGGGCGCGGCCGGCGCCAACCGATGACCCGGTTCGCAGCGTGCGCTTCAGCGCTCTCCCGGAGGCCTTGTGAAACCCTGCGGGCGCCGGCGCTATCCCCCTGCCCGCCCCCTGCCTGCCCTGGCGGGTAGGCCAGGGGCCTCCCTGCGGCCGGCAGGGCAGGCACGGCCGCAGGCCAGGGAGGCGCAGCGCCTTTCCCCCTGAGCGCCCCTACTGTCACGCTGCCTGCCCACGTTCGCAGTCCAGGGAGCGTAGCGCCTGTCCCCCTGAGCGCCCCTATTGTCACCCTGCCTGCCCACGGCCGCAGGCCAGGGAGCGAAGCGCGCCTCGTCCCTCGGAGTCTGAGGGAAAGGGTCTCTCCGACCTGCCGCCCTGAGCGCAGCGCGCCTAGTCCCCCTGTCACCCTGAGCGGAGCGAAGGGTCTTTCCCACCTGTCACCGACATTGCTCCCTTTCTCCACCCGTGCTATAATCCTTGCGGTTCACGGACAAGCCAAAACGCCTCGCCGCGCCGGCCTGACTCCGAGGCGTGATGCCCAGTGCGAGGCGGGCACCCAGGACACAAGGGTAGCGTACAAGCGCCCGTCCCGGCCCACGGACGGGCCACAGCCTATTCCTTCGCTCCTGACCACATTAATAGAGAGGACAGGCAAGATGAAATTCACTCAGCAGGAGCTCGACGCCCTGATCCACTCGCTAAAGCCCGTCCGGCTTGTTGGGGCCGACCTGCGCAGGGCCGACCTGCGTAAGGCTGACCTGGGCGAGGCTGACCTGAGCCATGCCGAACTGAGCCAGGCTCACCTGAGCCATGCCAACTTGTGTGACGCCGACCTGAGCGGGGCCGACCTGACCAGCGCCAACTTGGTAGGGGCTAACCTAAGCCAAGCCAAGCTGAGCGGGGCCAAGCTGGGCGGAGCCTTCCTGAACAATGCCGACCTGCGTGGCGCCGACCTGAGCCAGGCTGACCTGACCCGTGCCAACCTGTGTGATACCAACCTGAGCGGGGCCAATCTAGGCGACGCCTGCCTGCGAGAGGTTTTTCTGAAGGACTCGGTCCTGACCGGCGCCAACCTAGAGTCTGCCGACTTCTGTGATGGCTCCCTGATTCGGGTCAACCTGAGCGGGGCCTGCCTGTCCCATGCCATCCTGACCGGGGCCAGGTCGTTCATGGCCAACCTGAGCCATGCTGACTTGAGTGGCGCCAACCTGGCCGGTGCTGACTTGATGGACGCCGATCTGAGTGAGGCCAACCTGACTGGGGCTCACCTGCTCGGGACCAACCTGAGAGAGGCCAACCTGAGCGGGGCCTGCCTGCTGGAGGCCGATCTGAGCAGCGCCAACTTGTGGGGGGCCAGCGTCACGGATCAACAACTGGCCCAGGCCGGCTGCCTTCAAGGCGCCACCATGCCCGACGGCACGAGGCACAAATGAGCGGCGCGAGCCGCAGCGCCAGAAGGGGAAGCCATGAGCGACACCCCTGATCGGCCTGGCGCTGCGGGCCATGGCCATCCTCACCCGCACGAACACGGGGATCCGCTTGCCCTGCCGCCTGCCCTGCCGGTGCAGGTGCAGGCAGGGCGCCCCAGGCACCGCCTAAGAGCCTCAGACCGGCCGCGAATCAATTCGCGGCCTGCCACAGGAAACGCGCTCAAGCGCGTTCCAGAGCCCAACCCGTTTCAACGGGTTTGGCCTAACAGCCGGCGAATTGATTCGCCGGCGAGGGGCGCCGCAGGCGCGGGCGCGGTCCAAACCCCTCGCGGTCCAAGTTCGCGTCTTTCGCGGTCCAGAGACCTCATTTTGAATGTCGCGTCGCCGTCCGGCCTGCCTCGATCGTCGCGTCAGCAGCATCGGGCGCTTGCCGGTTGAGTCGGAGTCTGGTATACTGGGCCTGTGGGCGGCAGATCGGCCTCTCGGCCCTGGGCCGACCGGGCCCCGGCCCATATCATTCCGCCGGAGGCGGCGGGCGTGGTTGTCCGGCTGGTGCTGATCGGATTGAGGAGGTGAAAGGTGCCGAACCAGCTCACCGAGGAGCGGATCGTGGCCGAGTTGGAGCTTCTGGGCTCCGGCTACCTCGCGCCAGACCTCCTACCGGGCCAAGCGAGTGCGCCGCCCAGAGGCGCTGCTCTCCGACCTGGTGCGCCAACCAAGCGCTCGCGTCCGCGCCGCGGTCATTGCTGTTCTTTTGGCTCACCCCGAGTATGCTGAGGCGGTACCGGCTGCCCTGGCGAGACTGGGGCCTGAGCGGCGATTGACGCTCCGGTCCTTCTATGCAGCGGCGCTCCTCCTGCAGTTGGAGCATGCTGCCCGCCTGCAGCCGTACCTGGCAGCGCGCTGGCGCTGGCTGCCGGAGCTGCGCCAAGTCACAGCCGAGCTGGGCCTCCCGGCCGAGGGTACCCCGCGCGAGCGGCTGGCTGTCGGACGCGAGCACGGTCGGCGGCTCCGCCTTCCCGTGAACTGGCTGGGAACCTACGAGCACGTAGCCCGGCGGTTGATCCGTCACTGGGAGATGCAAGAGCGATGGAACCGGTAACCGCCGCCACTCTGCTTTCGCCACCTTAAGACCGCGACACCTGTGGCTAGAGGCGCGGCAGGCAGGATACCACAAGTCCCCTTATTACACCTTGGGCAAAGGCCCCACAGGCAAAATACCATCAGGCCCCACAGTCTCGCGGTCCAAACGCTCGTAGTCCAAACGTTCCTGGCCCCAGGCCTTGAGGCGGGCAGAGAGAGAGTGTGTCAATGAACGACCCGCTATCTGGAATTGGCCCCTCTGGGCTGGAATGAGTGGTTCGAAGCCAGAGCCGCCTGCGGACCGGCGGACACCCTGGCTCGGGTGACCGCGGTCGATCGCGACCTGCTGTGGGTCATGTCCGGATCAAACCGGAACCTTCCGGGCCAGGCCGGCCGGCCGCGCTCCCGACCCGCGCCGACCCGTCGCCGCAGCGGCCCTGTGTCGGCGACTGGGTGTGTGTCGAAAAACAGCCGGCCGGCCAAGTGGGGCGGGTCCACGGGCTGCTGGAGCGCCGGACCGCGCTGCGTCGCCGGGCCGCGGGCGCCTCAGTCGGCGGTCAGATCGATCGCGGCCAACGTCGACTGGGTGGGAATCATCGTCCAGGCCTGCCACGCGGACTGGAACCTGAAGCGACTCGAACGCTATCTGGTCATGGTGCGGGAGGGCGGGGCCGAGCCCTGTGTCCTCTGACCAAGACGGATTGGTGGAGCCCGGCGTGCTGGCGGCCCAGTTGGCCGAGATCGGCGCCGCAGGGGTGACGGCGCCGGTGCTGACCTTGAGCAACGTCACGCGAGAAGGCCTGGATGCCCTGCAGCGGACCCTGCTGCCCGCCCAGACCTACTGCTTTGTCGGGTCATCGGGGAGTGGGCAAGAGCACGATCATCAACCACCTGCTCGGCCGGGAGCGGCTGCCGACCCAGGACGTCAGCGGCACGGGTGAGGGCCGGCACACCACCGTCCGCCGCGAATTGATCCTCCTCGAAGGCGGGGCCCTGGTCATCGACAACCCGGGTATGCGCGAGTTTCGGCATCCTGGCCGAAACCGGCCTGGACGATAGCTTTGCCGACATCGCCGGGCTGGCCTCCGCCTGCCGCTACCGGGATTGCCGTCACAGCCACGAGCCCGGCTGCGCCGTACGGGAGGCCTTGGATTCCGGCCGGCTCAGTCACGAGCACTATGACAATTACCTCAAGGCTCAAGCAAGAGTCCGAGTTCCAGCAACTGTCCGAGCTCGAAAAGAGAAACAAGGACCGCGACTTTGGGCGCTATAAGACCGCCAAGAAGCAGCGCCTAAAATAGGACGGCGATTGTCACCCTGAGCGCAGCCCCTGTCACCCTGAGCGCAGCGAAGGGTCTCTCCTCTGTCACCCTGCCTGCCCCCTGCCTGCCCTGCCTGCCCTGCCTGCTGGCGGGTAGGCCAGGGGCGGGTAGGCCAGGGGCGGGTAGGCCACCTGTGCCTGCCTGTCCTGGCGGACTGGCCAGGGCGCCACCCGTGCTGCCCGCAGGGCAAGTGCAGGTGCAGGCAGGGGCCTCCCCCCAGTTCGGCTGGGGGTCGGCACCGTCGTTGAGTCCGGAGCGGAGCGACGGAGGGCAGGCACGGCCGCAGGCCAGGGAGCGGCCGCCCTGTCACCCTCAGCCCGAGCGCTCTTTGGCCGCAGCCCCGGAGGGCTCGAGCTCGGCCACGGGAAGCTGCCAACGGCGCCGGATGGCCACCGAGGCGGAGCACAAAGCAGAGGAGCATGGCCGCGGCTGCCACCCAGCCCGGGGCCAGCCCAAGCTGGTCACCGATCACCACCACCGTCGCGCCGGCCAGCGCGGCGACGGCATAGACCTCACTGCGCAGGACGGTCGGCACCTCGTTCACCAGCACATCGCGCGCCACGCCGCCGCCTACGGCGGTCAGCACCCCGAGCAGGGCCGCAGAGACGGGATTGATGCCGTAGGCCAGGGACTTTTGCGCGCCGGTGACGGCAAACAGGGCCAGCCCGGCCGCATCCAGCAGCACAACCAGGTGATCCAACCGGCGCACGACGCGCTGCGCCGAAACAGAGTCAGCCCGGCCAGGACCGGGACGAGGACGTAGCGCAGGTCACGGATCGCTACGGGCGGGACGGCCCCGATCACCATGTCGCGCGCCAGACCTCCGGCTGTGGCCGCAGCGAACGACAGCACCAGCACCCCAAAGAGATCCAAACGGTGCCGTATCCCGGCGGCCGCGCCGCTCAGGCCAAAGACAAACGTCCCGGCGATATCCAACACCAGGAGCAGACTGCTCACCGTCACCGCTGTCTCCACGCCACCTCCCCGCGCTTTCCCGTTTCAGGCAAACTACTTCTGGGTATTATACACCAACTTTTCTTTCTTGGGGTCCACCCCTTCGGGGGAAGGCCAGGCTGGTCCCCCTGAGCGAAGAGACAAACAGCCGCGAATCAATTCGCGGCCTGCCACAGGAAACGCGCTCAACGCGTTCCAGAGCCCAACCCGTTTCAACGGGTTTGGCCTGCCAGCCGGTGAATCAATTCGCCGGCGAGGGGCGACGCCCGCACCAACGCCAGGACCCGGCCCCGCGAGCGCCCCTTTCGCCTGCCCTGCCGCCTGCCCTGCCGCCTGCCCTGCCGCCTGCCCTGCCGACCGCAGGGAGGCCAGGGGGCAGGCCGCTGTCGCTTCCCCGGCCTGCGGCTCGGGGCAGGCGGGACGCGGAGTACTCCGCAGCACGGGTGGCCCGGCACAGGGAGTACTCCGCAGCACAGGCCGTGCCCCTACTCCGCAGGGCAGGCAGGGGCTTGGCCGCAGGCGCCGGCTGCGGCGCGGCCGGGGCCAGGGTGGCGGTCATCACGATAGGCCCCGGGGTGCGTTGTCCGAGAATGATCCCGTTCATGGAGGGCGGGCCGTCCGGCCAATGACGAACGGTGACGACTCTGGTTGTGGTCGCTAGCCACCGGCCCGTCCAAGCCAAGGAGCACCGGCCGCGGCGATGACTTTGCCGCGGGCCATCATTGGTTTTTCCAGGTATCTGAACGTCAACCCGCTGACCACCATGGTGATACAGGCCGACAAGCCATAGGCCAGGGGCCGGCCTAGACCCAGCCTACCCGAGACGAGGACCACCGCCGACGCGACCAGGGGATGCAGCAGGTAGATGGAATAGCACCCCTCCCCGAAAAAGCCCAGCACCCGGGCGGGAAGCGACCGGAAGCTCGGGTTCAGCAAATAGATCCCGGCCACCAGGCCCAGGCCGGCCAGGGAAAAGAGCGCGCGTCGCCAGCCGGTCACGATTCGGTATCCGATCGCCCCGGACGGGATAGAACATAAAGACCAGCAGGCACACCAGGGTCACCCCCAGGCGCCGCAGCCGGGCGCCGGCCAGCGCGCCAGGAGCCGGTCTTGGTACTTGACGATGGCCACCCCGCCCATAAGAAGAAGGAATAGATGATTGAATGGATTGACATAAACGGCCAGACTGTTGGCTCAAAGGCAGCGACGCTTTGAGCAGAACAAAGGCATAGATTCCCCCGATCGCGACGCTGAGCACGATAGCGGCTGGGACCACTCTGGGAAAGCGCCGGGCGGCCAGGAACAGGAGGGGCAAGATCGCATAGTAGACCATTCGTTGCCGATGGACCAGGCCCCGGTGGACAGATAGGCCGTCGGCTGGACAAAGCCAAACAAGAGCGTCAGATTGAGGAACACCTGTGGCCAGGGCACGGCAAAGGCCGCCCCGGCCCGCCACGCCTCGACGAAGCGGAACCCCAAGGCCGCCACCACCGATAGCCAGAAGAGGGGAAGAATCCGAAAGACCCGTTTGACGGCAAAGGAGTAGACATCTCGCGCCTGTTGGATCCGGTCTTGGTAGACGAGGGTCAAGCTCACGCCGCTCAGGATGTAGAAAATGGCCACGGCATAGATGCCCAGCTTGCCGAGCAGGTGCTCGACGCCCACCGTACCCAGGGTCCACGAGGTATAGTGATAGACCATCACCGCCAGCGCCATCAGGCCGCGCAAATAGTCCAGCGATTCGATTCTCTTGGTCATGGGCCGATGATGGTCCGAGTGAGGGAAAGCGTCATCGCCACTAACTCTCGTCCCCGGCAAGCCCCCCAGGGGGCCTCTCGCCCGCGTCCTGTGCGCAGCCCGGCCCGGTCCGCGCTGCTTCGCCGTCACCGATCCCCACCGTGACCGCCCGGAACTGGCGGTCGTTCACCGGGCCTCAATACAGAGCGATGGGCTCCACCGTCCCCATGGCCTCAGTCAGCCGATTCGCGCCCAGCCAGACCAGGCGCAGGCAGTGCCGGACCACCCGGCCCAGGCTCAGGCCCTGGCCGGGTGAGGCGAGCTCCCTGTCAGCGGTTCTTGTGTTCATGATCGTTCCCTTTCCCTCTGGTCTCAACCTACACGGGCCGGGGTGGCGTCCTGCCACCGTTTGCCGCCCGGCCTCCAGTACACAATCGCAATTGTCAAGAATTGTATCACACTCCAGGGGAAAGTGCAAAGCGGCCCCTGCCGGCCGGGAGAGGTGGGGGTCTCGCGTGGCGGCCTGGCCCCCACGGGGCCTGCCGGCGTTACATGACAACCTTCCGGGAAGCTTGGCAGCTTCCCGGAAGGTATCCCTCCCAGTCTACCTAACTAGGGCAGCGTCACCGAATCGCACGTCTCGGCGTTCGCGTCCGGCCAGTACTCATAACCGGTCTTGGTCACGCTGTCGACGCACAGCTCATAGGTTCCCGCTGCAGCCGGGGTGCGCAGGGTGAACCTGGCCAGGCCGCTGCGGTTGGTCGTGGCCGTCAGAGTCACCGGCAAAGCACCGGGCCGCGACCAGGTCGCGGGTGACCACGGCCTTGCTGATGGCCTTGGGGTCGCCGTTGATCACCGTCACCCACCCGGTTAGGGTATAGGCACGGCCGATTTTGGTGGCAATGGCAATGTCGCTGATGTGCAGGCCCGGCGGTTCGCAGGCGTTACCCACGCCGTCGCCGTCGCCGTCAGCCTGATCCGGGTTGGGGACGGCGGGGCAGTTGTCGAGGCAGTCCGGCGCGCCGTCGGCGTCCGTGTCGGTGTCGGCCACGCCGCAGCCGCAGACGCCGGGGCCGTCTTGAGCGGGTCGGCGTCGCAGGTGTCCATGCAGTCGGGGGTGCCGTCGCCGTCCGTGTCGGTGTCGGCCACGCCGCAGCCGCAAGCGCCGGGCGCGGTCTTCAGCGGGTCGGCGGCGCAGGTCGTCGCAGGCATCGAAGCCGTCGCCGTCGGCGTCCGCTGGTCGGTTGGCGTAGCGGGGCAGTTGTCGCAGACGCCCCTACCCCGTCATCGTCGCCGTCGGCCTGGTCCGGGTTGGGGGTGCTGGGGCAGTTGTCGACGCAGTCGGCGACGCCGTCGCCGTCCGTGTCCGTGTCGGCCACGCCGCAGCCGCAGGCGCCGGGCGTCGATCTTCAGCGGGATCGGCCGGGCACAGGTCCATGCAGTTCGGCGTGCCGTCGCCGTCCGTGTCGGTATCGGCCACGCCGCAGCCGCAGAGCGCCGGGCGCGGTCTTGCGCGGGTCGTCGGGCAGTCGTCGTTGCAGTCGGCGGTGCCGTCGCCGTCGGTGTCGGTGTCGGCCACGCCGCAGCCGCAGACGCCGGGGTCGATCTTGCGCGGGGTCGGTCGGGCAGCCGTCGTTGCAGTCCGGGGTGCCGTCGCCGTCCGTGTCGGTGTCGGCCACGCCGCAGCCGCAGACGCCGGGGCGGTCTTGTCCGGGTCGCTCGGGCAGCCGTCGTTGCAGTCCGGCGTGCCGTCGCCGTCGCGTGTCGGTGTCGGCCACGCCGCAGCCGCAGACGCCGGGCGCGACCTTGGCCGGGTCGGCGGGCAGCCGTCGTTGCAGTCCGGGGTGCCGTCGCCGTCGGTGTCGGTGTCGGCCACGCCGCAGCCGCAGACGCCGGGCGCGGTCTTGCTCGGATCGTTCGGGCAGCCGTCGTTGCAGTCCGGCGGTGCCGTCGCCGTCCGTGTCGGTGTCGGCCACGCCGCAGCCGCAGACGCCGGGCGCGGTCTTGCCGGATCGGTCGGGCAGCCGTCGTTGCAGTCCGGCGTGCCGTCGCCGTCGGTGTCGGTGTCGGCCACGCCGCAGCCGCAGATGCCGGGCGCGGTCTTGTCGGATCGCGGGCAGCCGTCGTTGCAGTCGGGGGTGCCGTCGCCGTCGGTGTCGGTGTCGGCCACGCCGCAGCCGCAGACACCGGCCGCACCTTGAGCGGGTCGGCGGGACAGACGTCCTTGCAGTCGGGGGTGCCTCTACTCGCAGAGCCTCCGAGCGACCAGATCCGAGTTCGAGGTGCATCCGTGTCGGCGTGATTCCGGTCAGTGCCTCGATACCGTCGGCGTAGAAACAGAGTTGCAGCACATGGCCCGGCTTGGCCTCCTTTCGGGTCAGTTTGGAATCGATCGGCTCGAAACTGACCTCTCCGGTGTCCTCATCAACGCACCGCTTGATGAAGTCGGCGGTGCCCCGCATGCCCTCGTGGATAAACGGCATCTGGAAAAGGACATCCCAGCCGTCGTCTAGGAAAGGATTGCCGACCCGCTTAACAAATGCGGCGAAGGTCTCTCCCTTGGGCCTTTCGGGGATCTCCGTGACCCGCAGGTCCGCTTGAAGGCAGCGAGGCAGGCCTTCTCGTGGATCGTCACCCTTGTCGCGCAGCAATTCGGCATACGACCCGGCGACTGAGTGCGGCCTCTTGAGTGTCCCGGCTGCTACCTGGCTCTCAAGTGTCAAATAATGCGGGCACGCCAGCCACGCGGTGACCTTCGATGGCGTGATGAGGTGCTCGAGCACTTTCCCCCCTGGTTTGGATCTGGAGTGCAGGCTAACCCGTGACGCCGACATGACCACGGCATTCCAGCTCGGATGCGGCAACAGGGACTCGGGACTAGCGTGCGCGGACAGTTCATCGGCCGTAGATCTATTCTGGGCACTGCGCTTCTGCGGGCTCAATCGCTCCGAAATAGCCAGCGGACTGGCTAAGGCATAGCTGGGCCTATCGCGACACTGTCACGAAGCCGTACCCACTGATACTGCCTCGTCCTTTGGGTAATTTCGCCCCTAACGTCACATCGGACAACCTCCGCTGTCGCTTGTCAACGGGAGGGTTCGTCGTGTCGCCAACCTCGTGACCAACCAGGATCTCGGCCGCGACAAGTGGCAGTGGAGCACCACCCCGGGACGGCCCCCCTACCTGGCGGATATCTAGGAAGTGCTTCAGATGGCCGATAGCGACAACTCCCAGCATCCTCTCGCCGAGTGGCACACAGACCGCGAGCACGTAGGTCTCGGCTCGAGAAGGATCGATAGCGGCAATGATCGCGCGTAGGCATCGGCGGGTCCTTGCGTAATCGTGCGGGCTGGCTGACGGGTTCTTCCTGGCCTGACGGTCTCGGTGCGGAGGCCTGTCGAGCGCGAAGTGACGCGGCCTTGTCGACCCGCCGGGTCGAGGTCCGCGTTGGATCGGCCAAGGCTGTCCAACGGGTGTGGAACATCATCAACCTCGACCATGCGATATGGCGATTTGAATCCGGCCGGCCTCTCAGTGTCGAAGAATAGAGCAACATCAAATTGTGAGCATCGGGCTGGTCAAAGCCCTTCCTGCGTGCAGGACGCTGATCGCCGGACTCTACTGCGTCCATCGCAGTCAACTGCCTGGGGCCGCACCTTGACGGAGTTAATGTCAACGACTAGACGGCGGTCTTCTAACTGCTGTTCTGATCCATCTCCACCTCAAGGGCATCTTCCCAACCCTGTCGCGTCGGTGAACTGGCCTGGGACCACTCTCCACCACGCAGCCGATGAGGTAGTTCTTGAGGAGAAGAACCATGTCGGCCGATGGCATTTCCTCAGTAGTATTGCCAGCTTGGTCCCTGCACGTAGCGCCGCAGTCGAGGATCTGGCCCAATGCTAGACGCACGCTCATTCGGTTTGCGTCAGCCTTCGCCTCGTACAACACCGCGTTGCTGGTGTCAGCCACGTCGGTGTAGAGCACGCCCGCCGGGGCGTAATCCGATACCGCTTGACGGTATGACCGTGGGATTCCAAGAAGGTTTGGAAACCGCGACACCAATTGCGCTTCGTTGTAAACGGCGGTACCGCTGGCGGCGCGCTCAAAGTCGGACCGTTCGGCATTGACGCTCGCCGGTGGCACCGCGTTGACGGCGATGGTGTCTACCTCGACTACGGCCGTTGCTCGGTCCCGTCCACCTCGACCACGGCCGTCGGCGGTCTCGTCCACCGACCACGGCCTCGGCCGGTCTCGATGATGGCCGTTGGCTCGGACCCGTCCACCTCGACCACGGCCGTTGGCTCGGACCCGTCTACCTCGACCACGGTCGTTGCTCGGACCCGTCTACCTCGACCGCGGCGTAGCGTCAGGCCTGTCCGCCGGACTTCTCTGCCCCGTAGGTATGCGTCAATGATTTCCTTCCGCCGTCGATCTCTTCAGCGGTGCCCGGGGCGAAACTGTTCGTTCACCGCCGCCAGGTCGTGTCGTAACTGCTCAGCGCCGTCAGGATTAACCCTGACTTCAATATCAGGGTCCTCTACCTGGTAAATCTCAATAGGCACCAAGCGCGAATCGTAGCTTTCCTTGCCAGGTTCGCCCTTATACGTCCGAACCCCAGGGTCGGGCGAATCGCCCCGGTTGACCTCTTCGGCGCGAGCGATAGCATCGTCAATGTCTTCGCATAAGTACTCCCACGCCACAGCGGAGCGTCCGTCGCGCATGTTCCGATTCCGAATCTCAACGCCGACCGCGTGGCCCACCGGCCAGTGATCTGGCACTCTGCGGTCAAACTCAAACCCGTCGCTGCTCCTAGCCTTGAATCTTTTCACTGCGTGAATCTCCCGTCTGTGGGCTGCTTATCAATCCGGCTGCTCGCCAGTTGGTCAAAGGTTTTGTGAGCTCATTGTTCGTCGGTTGAACTGTCATCTTCCTTTGTCGAGACGTTGTGTGTGTGGAACCCTTGGGCCCCGAACAGCCGAATTTTGTCTCGACACGGAAGCCGCCGTTGCTTGGGGGCCGTTCAGTCCTCGTCTGCAACGGAGACGAGATGGTACCGGTCGGGCTGAGCAGCGAATCTTCAATGTGAGGGTCGCGGTCGCGATCATTTTTGCGTCAGTAGAGCTCCGCGGGCCGGCGGCCGAGGTGATAGGCGTGCCCCCATCTCGACACGGTCACGAACCCATACCCATTATGATGGCTCGTCACATCGACCACATTCGCCCCTAACGTCACACCGGCAGCCATCGCTGTCGGGAGTGAAGGGAAGGTGCGTCGTGTCGCCAAGCAAGGGCAACGCCTCATCGTGGGTGGCGTGCGCGCTCGTCCCCGTCCTGTGTGCGGGGATCACCGCACCGCCGGCATCGGCGGAAGGATGCTCAGGTGCGGCCGCGCAAGCCCAGCCGCTGCCCGGCCAGGACGTCCAGATCCCCAGCCCGGGCAAGATCGCGCCGCTGAGCCGTCCGATCGGCCACAAGCCGGTCGGCGCCAACGACAAGGCGCCGCTGCCCAATATCGGCCAGATACTGGCCCAGGTCCTCAAGCCCACCGCGGCCGCGGTCCATCAGCAGGCCGCGGTGGCCCCGGTGGCCCGAAACCGCAGCCCGCCGCCGCTGCCGCAGCCCCCATCGCCGCCCTGCCCGCCCCGACGGCCGCCGTCCCGGTCAAACCCGACCTGGCGCCGGGCACCTCCGTCGTCGGCTGGGTCACCGGACCCGACAGCCCGAACAAGACCATCGCGAACTTCGCCGTCACCGGCACCGATCTCGGCATCATGTGGGACAACGGTGATCCGGCCAACAGCCAGGTGCTGATGGCCTTCGGCGACACCAAGGGCTTCTGCCAGATCCCCGGCGAGCAGTGGCGCTACAACGTGCTGATGCGCTCCTCGGACCGCACCCTGGCCAACACCGTCGCCGTCGGCGACGGCGCGGTGGGCAACCGCTACGCCGGCGCCCCGGTGTGGCGGCCCGGGTATCGCCAAGCAGATCGTCAACACCATCAACGCCGCCCCGCAGGAGACCGGCATCATCCCCACCGCCGGGGTGGGCTACGGCGGCAAGCAGTTCCTCAACTTCATGTCCATCAAGACCTGGGACGGCGACGGCCAATGGACCACCAACTACTCGGCGACTGGCGGTCTCAGCGTGACAACGGCGAGACCTGGGGGGTGTACCCGGGCACCATCCGCAAGCCCGAGGCCGGCAACGAGAAGTTCCAGATGGGTGCCTTCCTCAAGCCCGGCCCGGGGGACCCGTACCTCTATACCTACGGAACCCCCAGCGGGCGAAGCGGTTCGGCGTACGTGGCCCGGGTCGCACCGGCGCTGGTGCCGGATCTGACCAAGTACGAGTACTGGAGTTCCGATGCGAACGCGTGGGTGCCGGCCAATCCGGCCGCGGCCACCGCGGTGATCCCCGGTCCGGTGGGGGAGATGTCGGCGCAGTACAACAGCTACCTCAAGCAGTACCTGGTGCTCTACACCAACCGGGCCAACGACGTGGTGATGCGCACCGCGCCCGCCCCGCAGGGACCGTGGGGTCCGGAGCAGATGCTGGTGTCGTCGATGTTCACCCCCGGCGGGGTGTACGCACCGTTCCTGCATCCGTGGTCGACCGGCAAGGAGCTGTACTACAACGTGTCGCTGTGGTCGGCGTACAACGTGATGCTGATGCATACCGTGTTGCCGTGAGGACTGCGAACAAGTAAAACAGGGATTGGAAATTATGTGTTCAGCTGTTTGCTAATGATTTCGGCGCGAGCGAATTCGCACTAGCCGACAGCACGTTCGGGTTACTCGAAATTGCGGTCTCACTCTTGGGTGTGCGCTCTATATTGCGAAGCGCATGAGTCCAAGCAACCGGGAGTTCAGGCCGGCGGAAGTTAGCTCTGGGTCACTCACGATATTTTGATGGATTACGCGCGGGCGGGCCGTAAGACGACCTACAGGGAGCTTTACGACAGATTGGCACCCGAATGCGACTGGCCGCCCTACGTTCAGGGTCATGCGTGGATGACACGTATGAAGCCGTATCTCGCTGAGGTAGGTACCTTGTGCGGCGAGCGTCAAGAACCCTGTTTGTCGGCCTTGGTACGCCAACAAGACGGCAAGATCGGCACAAGGCTTCGCAACTGCTTATTACAACTGCTACGACACCCGCATCACCCGTCATGACGAAGGATCGCCCGTGCGGGAACTGTGTGCAATACATTCAGGAGAGCTGCCCAGAAAGAGACGCTCAAGTGTTTCGGCCGCTGGCAGGGAATCTAGCGTCTCAAGGGAGCGATGGATTACGTCGCCAGCAGTCGTAGGGGTTAGTGGGACGCCTAACGCTCGTCGGCTTCAATTAGTGGCTGGGCACATCGTCGGCGTGTGGTGCAGGCCAAGCACTTAGTCGCCAGGATCGGATCGGTGCAGGAGTAGAGGGGTGGGAAACAGAATTGGGTGACTGGAGCAACGGAGTTTGGTGGGTTCTGGATTCGAATCGCACTCGACTGTATGGCCCTACGCAGAGCATGGAGGCATGCAAGGGATGGTTACGCGAGCATGTCGGCTCGAAGCTGCGCATCAAAAGCACTGAAACCGGCGTTCATGAGTATGTAAGCGGACACTGGATCATTGAAGAGCACGGGTATAACGCCTTCCTCGCCGAAAGAAAATCCGCTTGCCCGGATTGTTTCCTAGTTCACGAAGGAGAATGTCTCTAACCCGCTGCTGGATCTTAAGCATGACCCCAGCCAGTCGGTGGCGGTGACCGGGAAACTGGCGCGACGACGATGGCGATGAAGCTTTTCCTCGTTTCGCGCGCGGCAGTTGTGGCGGTGAAGTATGCCTAGACGTACATAGGCGTATCGGAGTATCCGTCGAAACCCGAACGAGCGCAGGCTGATCACCTTTCGAAGGCCGCCAAATTCTCGGTAAAATTCCCTCAGCTTCACGAGACACCGTCGCCAAGCTCCGACTTGACGGTGCACCAACCCCACGCTCGTGGGTGGCTCGGATGACGAAGCGGCCTGCACCAGACCGGTGCCGGCAAGAGCGCCCCGTCACCGGGGCCCGGAACACCCGGGAGTTGGCAGTGTCTCGAGAACCCTTCCCACTCAACGCTGTCCAGCGCGACCGCGCCGTCGGCGCCCTGCTGGCCACCGCCGCCGGCGACGCCCTCGGCGCCGGCTACGCGCTGAGGCCGCCATCCCCGCCGGCGATCCGGTCGAGATGATCGGCCGCGGCGCCTACGCGCCCGGCGAGTGGACCGACGCCACCGCGATGGCGATCGCCGTCGCCGAGCTCGCCTCCGTCAGCGGGAACCTGCACCGCGCAGCAGCGCCTCGACGACCTCGTCCGCCGCTGGGGATGGTGGGCGCGCACCGCCAAGAGCGTCGGCCCGCAGACCACCGCGGTCCTCGCCGCGATCCCCGGCGACTGCACCGACAGCGCAGCCCAGGCCGTCCGCGACACCGCGGCCGCCCTGCTACGCCGACACCGGGCGCACCCTCGACGGCACCTGCCTCACCCGGGCGGTGCCCGTCGCGCTGGTCACCCTCGACCCCGCCGACGAACGCTCCGCGGTACGCACCGCCCGCACGCTCTGCGCGCTGACCCACGCCGGCCCCGACGCCGCCGAGGCCTACCGGCTGTGCACCCTCGCGATCCGCCACGCCGTCCTCACCGGCGAGCTCGACCTGCGCATCGGGCTGGCGCACCTCGACGAGGACCGCCGCGGACTCTGGTCGCAGCGCATCGCCGAGGCCGAGGGCTCCCGTCCCGCGGACTTCGCCGACGCCACTGACGACGTCGTCGCCGTCCTGCAGGCCGCCTGGTCGGCCATCACCACCACGGCTGTGCCGCAGCAGGATCCGGGCGCCGGGGTGTTCACCGCCGACCATCTGCGGCTGGCGCTGGAGGCGGCGGTGCGCGGCGGCGGGCACGCCGACACCGTCGCGGCCGTCGCCGGCGGACTGCTCGGCGCGGCCTACGGCGCCTCGGCGCTGCCGTGGCAGTGGCGGCCGATCCTGCGCGGCTGGCCCGGCCTGAAGGCCCACGGGCTGGCCGGTCTGGCCGACAAGATCGTCAACGGCGGCGACCCGCTGCCGCATCCGGGGCTTCGGCATGTGGCGCGACAAGCCCGACCCGCGGCGCCATCCGCACGACGACGGCGTGCTGATCGGGGTGGGGGCCCGGCTGGAGAAACTGCCCGAGGGCGTCGAGGCGGTGGTGTCGCTGTGCCCGATCTCCGACGAGAACATGCCCACCGGCGTCATCCACCTCGAGGTCCGCCTCGCCGCCGAGGCGGGGGACCGCTTCGCGGACGACTCGGGGGACGACGGGAGCGCCAACGCCCACCTCGACTTCGTGCTGCTCGACACCGTCCGCGCGATCGAGGCGCTGCGCGCCGACGGCATCACGGTGTTCGTCCACGGGCGCGACACCCGCAACCGCGCCCCGGTGGTCGCCGCGCTCTACGGCGCCCGCCGCGCCGGCATCGACGTCGACCAGGCCCTGGCCGACGTGTGCGAGGTGCTGCCCGGCGCCGAGCCCACCAACGAGTACCTGGCCGCGCTGCACCGGCTGGCAGGCGAAAGGAGCATCCGATGACCCTCAACCAGGGCCCGATCAAACCGTCCACGCGGTTTTCTGCCGGCCGACGAGGACACCTGGGGTCCGTACTGGGACGTCATGTTCCCGCCCACCCAGGTGACCGGGTTTATCAACTGGAAGCGGGGCTCCACCGGAGTGAACATCGCCCGGCGGTTCTGGGCGCAACGCGAATACCTGCGTCGCGAATACGAATCCGTCTACGGCCCCGACCCCGAGGCGTGGCCGTCGCGGCACCCCGGCGTCGTGCTGGACGCCGTCCCGTACATCGACCACCCGGCCTGCCTGGGCTGCCAGTGGTTCGGCGCGGGCCGCGGGTCGGCGCTGCTGCGGGCCCGCGCGCACGAGACCTCCGACGGGGCCGAGCGGTGAGGCCGGATGATGACACCGCAGCCGCACTGCGCGCCCGGCTCAACGAGGAGCTGGGCTTCTATCCGGCATCACTCGATCCCGAGTCGATCGCCGAGTACCGGCGCAAGGCCGCCGACGAGGACGAGCGGCTCCGCCGCTACCTGACGAAGTACGGCGGCCCCGGCGGCTCGCACTGTCAACCAGTTCCGGCACCTGAGAGGAGGACGGAGATGACCGAGAAGGAGTACGACCAGGACGAGATCGAAGCGCGCAAGAAGAAGTACACCCGCGGCTGGCTGGTGGAGCCGCCCGTGCCGTACCCGGACTACAGCCCGGGGGAGGAGATCGAGAGGTGGTACGCGGTGATCGGGGTGCGATCACTGAGCTGAGGAGCGTCGCACGCTTCGCCGAACCCGTTCTTGTCAGTCACGCGTTATATAATTCAGTTGCTTCACGAGACACCGTCGCCAAGCTCCGACTAGGCGGTGCACCAACCCCACGCTCGTGGGTGGTTCGGATGACGAAGCGGCCAGCACCACACCGGTGCCGGCAAGAGCGCCCCGTTATTGGGGCCCGGACCAACCGGGAGTTGTTATGCCAGCAGCGCATTAAGCCCTCAGAAGGCGCCGCCTGATGTCAGAGGGCGATGTCATAGTCGATGAGGGGAGCCGGCGGCGAGCTCCGGCATCGTGCGCATGTTGGGTGCACTACACAAGTGATTGTCCTGCAATACATTCGGGGGTTGATATGGGTCGAGACGGTTGGGGAAACGTCAGTTCAGTAGCGGACAGTCGGGGAGGACAGTCGGTGGGTACAGCGGCAGAGGGCGGCATCGCCCAGAGAAACGGCTCACGTGCGAAGCAGGAGAGCGCTCCTTCGAGGTCGGCGGCCGAGCCGCCGGAGGATGGACGAGCGGTTGTCATCCTCGGACTCCTGCAACTCTCGCCCGGGGCGTCTCTGCGCGGGCCGGCGTTCATCCAGGTGAGTCAGGCGTTGGAGGCTGCGGCGTTCCCGGAGAAGGCCAAGACCACCGTTGATCTCTGGCTGGACTCACCGGGCGGCTCGGCGCGCGACGCGTACAAGATCGCGTTGCTGCTGCGGAGCATCGCCTGCCGTATCCGGGTGGTGATCCCTGACTACGCGAAGTCGGCGGCGACATTGCTCAGCCTGGTCGCCGACGAGATCTACATGGGCCCCGCTGCGGAATTGGGCCCCTTGGACGTGCAACTGGATTACGAGAAGAACCCCGGCATGAGGGTGTCCGCACTCGATCGCATCGGCAATCTGAACGAAATCACCGAAGCTGCGCGGGAAATCGTGCTCGGTCTGGGTGGTGAAGTGCGCTACAAGACCCGGTTGGGCCGAGGCGAGACGGTCTCGGTGATGGCTGATCTTGCCGCCAGCCTTCTCCAGCCGCTGGTGTCGCAGGTGGATCCCACGATCCTGCACCAGTCGACCCGGATGTTGAAGGAGGCGGCCGAGTACGGGAAGAGGCTGATGCTGACTCGGGAAGCCTGCCCGCGGGAACTGGCGATGCGCCTGCCCGAGCGGCTCACGAAGGACTACCCGACCCATGGCTACGCGATCTCCCTGGATGAGGCGGCGGAGCTCGGGCTTCCCGTCAAGCCCATCGCGGAGTACGAGTTCTGCGAGCAGGTGATGGCCTGCTACGACGAGAATCAGGCAAGCAACACCGACGTCATCGAGGTCCTGAACGTGATCGCAGCCGCGGATGACAGCGCCGCGGATGACGGGCAGGAGCCGGCGAAGCCGACGACCAGGAAGAAGTCCGCATGAGGGGGAAGAACGAAGTCACTTCAGCCCGGCGGTTCAGGCCGCCAACGCACTGACCGGCGAAGTGGTGCGCGCAGCTCGGCAGCGAGGATTTCGCACTCTCCGGCGCCGGGCTGTGGCCGCTGCTGGCGCTACTGGCGTCGGCAGCCGACGAGCAGGCCCGGAGCCGAACTGGCTACGGCGCTCGGGCGGCCGGCCGACTCCGCTCAGCAGGATGCGCTGGAACTGATCGACGTCCTTCGCGCGGGTGTGTCGACCACCGCCGCGTTGGGCCTCTGGACGCGCGAGGACATTCCGTTGCATGCGGAGTGGGCATCGGGGCTGCCTGAGGGCGTGGTGCGGACGCTGACCGATCAGGCGGCACTCGATCAGTGGGCATCGGAGGAGACCGACGGGCTGATCGAGAAGTTTCCGCTTGAAGATCACGCCCGACATCGCATGCTGCTGGCCTCCGCGCTCGCGGCTCGGGTCAAGTGGCGCAAGCCGTTTGACACCCGCCCGCGGGATCGCGATCGGGAGTCGACCGAGCCGGATCAGCAGTGGCTTTTCCGCACCACCTACGACCTGGCGGAGGCGGCGGTGCTCGACGGCACGGTGACCCGCGTCGTGGTCGAAGGCGACGGCGACGTCGACGTCCACCTGCTGATCGGTGAGCAGCAGCCCGCCGAGGTCCTGGCTGCCGGCTTGCGGGAACTGTCCGGCGAGGCGCAGGTCTGTCTGGCCACTGACCTCGACGGCGACGGGCCGGGGTTGACCGTGCGTCGTGTGCAATCCAGCCGCACGGACGACATCCTGCATGTCGAACTGCCGTCGTTCGCGATCACCGCCCACCACGACCTGCTGAACCATGTCGACCTGTTCGGCCTGCGGCTTGGTGACCAACCCCGCCACATCGCACCTGCCGCTGTTGAGCCCGGCGCCGCTGTACGTGTCCAAGGGCGCACAAGACGTGGTGGCACGGTTCTTCGCCGAAGGTTTCGAAGCGGCAGCGGTCACGGCGTTCGGATTGGCGGTCACGGGCATGCCACCGGAAGCGCGCTACGAGGTCACTCGTGTGGACGTCACCTTCGACCGCCCGTTCGGCTTCATCGCGGTGCATCGACCCAGCCGGCTGGCAGTGGTCGCGGGGTGGGTCAGCAGCCCGTTCCAAAAGGTTTGACCACAAGAGGGGGGAGCAAGCATGGAAGATATCGACTGGACAATCCCGACGCTGGCCCACGTCTGGGAGTACCGCAATCGGGCGATCGTGGCCGGCGGGGAAAAGCTCGACGCCTTACCCGAGCCGCAGCGCCAACGATCGCTCGCAGCACTGAACGAGCGGATGCGGACACTGGTTGCCCAGTGCGATGACGGATGGCTGGTGGCGGTCGCGTTCTGGATGGTGGAGGACCTCTACAGTTCCTTCTTCCGGGAGTTCGTCTGGAGCCCGGGAGTTCACAATTACATCGCCGCCACCGCCCCGGTGGTGGTGGACGAACTCGCACGCCGCGGATTCGCGCTGCACTACGTCGTCGACGCCACGCAGCCCGATGACAACCTCGCAACGATGCTCGACGATCTGCCCGGCGTCTTCAGGGCTGCGGGATTGGCCGTAATCGGTCCTCAGTTGGTGGCGGTCGAGCTCCTCAAAGAGGCAGAGGGCCGTCCGCCGGCCGACATGGCCGCGATTCAGCGCTACCGGGATCAGGGGTCCGCGATCGCCAACGAGCTGGTGCAGGAATGGCATCGGGACCAGCGATCGTCGGCGTACTTCAATCTTGATCGCGACGACGACCTCCCGGGACTCCCACTCGATGCCGCGCTGTCGCGGGACGAGCTTCCCGGCGCCATCATGGTGTTCCGCAACCAGCCGCCGGAGGAGGGTTCCAAGGCCAATATCAGTCTGCCCGAAGGTGTGGCGTTGCCGCCCGGAATTTTGGAGCGCTCAGTGCGCCAACCACACGCGCGAGGCGCAAAGGACGAGGCATGAGCCAAGACGAGATCGAGGCCCGCAAGAAGAAGGCCGAGCGCGGCTGGCTGGCTGACCCGCCACCACCGCCGCCGCGGGCGTACATCCCGGGTGAGGAGAACAAGTGGTTCCTGATGATGGGCGCCCGAGATGCGCTCGAGCGGAAACGTAAGCGAGAACGACGGGGGGAGGACCGGTGACCCAGTTCAGCACCGACGACCAATGGCGGTCGTTCCAGACGCTTCATCGCGGCCTACCTGGCGGGCATGGTGCATCCGCGCGATGTGTTCACCATCTCGCGGCGCACTGCGGTGTCGCCGCCGCTGGTGGAGTTCCGCTGCGAGGCTGACGGCGGGCTGCGGTTCAGCATGGGTGATTTGGCGTGGAGTGATGAGCCAGGCGATTTCGTCGTGGTTCCTCGTGAGGACGTCAACCAGGTGGCGTTGTCGACGGTGGAACTGCTGCGGAGTCTGGACGGTATCGAGCAGCCCAGTGACGTGCGTGTCAGCGGCAGCGGGCCCGCCAGTTCGGTGGCCGTACTGGCCAAAGCTGGCTTCCTCACCGGCGGCGGGCCGGACAAGGTCCATCCCGCCCGCCTGGCGGCCTACCGCGCCCGGACGACCGCCGACATCGACACCGACGGCGACCCGATCGAGGCCGCGGCGCGTGCGGCGGGGAGCCGCGCGTTCGCCGGGACCAAGAGCGGGTCGATTGCGGCGATGGCGGCTGCGAACGAACTGGCTCGGCTGCGCAGCCTGGTCGATCCGTTCAGTGCGACGCCGGAGAGTGGATATCAGGTGGGTGGAAAGCAGTGATCGTCAGTCCCGATCATTTTTGCGGCGGAACAACTCCGCGGGCCGGCCGCCGGTGCCCGTCATGACGTCGGTCCCCACCACGAGTTCCTTCATTGCCCGCCGGAACGCGAAACGGTCGATCTCCTCGCCGAGGACCGCCTCATGTACCCGCTTCAACTCGCTGAGGGTGAACCGCGGCCCCAGCAGCCGCTCGGGATCGGCCTCGACCTCGTACCGAGACCGGACGTACTCCTTGGCCAGCCTCACGATCTGCGGGTGATCCCACGACAGTTCCCCGGGCCGGTCGATCGGAGCCAGCCGGGTACCTTCCGAACCGGAGCCCAGTGTCTCGAGGTGTTCCGGGCGCACGACGGCTACATGGGCCACCGATATCACCCAGTCCCGGTGATCGCGGTTGGGATCGTCGAACACCTCCAGCTGGCGCGGCCGCACCCCTTCTACTCCGAGCTTGTCCTTGAGGCACCGCTGGACGGCATGGGCCAGCGTCTCGCGCTCCCGCAGGAAGGTGCCCGGCAGAGCCCACTTCCCGGTGTCCTCACGGGCCATTTCGACAACGAGCAGCTGCCGGCGCTCCAGATCGATCGTGAGCAGGGCAGTATCCACGGCGAGGGTCGGGCGCGGAAAGTCGTGGAATTGTTTGTCAGACCCCCGCGTTACCCTTGCTTCGATGATGTTGTCGCCGTGGGGCATGAGCCTGAGCCTAGCGCCTAGCAGGATCGAACACTAGAAATCTATGTGCTATAATCGCACATACATCTGGCGATGCAGCCAGCCACATTTGATAGGAGTGGTACCGCAAACGACGAACGGGGGGAACCGATGACCAACACAAGCACCAGCCAGGCGATTTATTTGCTCGGCGACGAAAGTACGGCTGAGCGCCTCGACATTCTGGTGGCCAAGGCCGCCGAGCACGGAGCTGTCATCGGCAAGACGTTCGCGTTCGGCCCGGGCGAGGCGGCCTGCGCCGACGATCTCTCAACAGTTGATGCGGTGGTTGAGGCGCTGGGCCGAGCCATCGCTAAACGCCGCCCGATCTGGTTGCCCTGGTGGCAGGATCTGGCGCGTGAGCAGCATCTGCGCTCGCTGAGCCTGGCGCTGCAACGCCATGGCATTGACCTTCTCATCGGTCCGCATCTCGCTCCTGTCCCGGTTGAGGGCGGCATCAACCAGATGGACGCCGCACTGCGCGATGAGATCCGGGCGGTCTACGCCCTCGACGACGCGGCCATGGCCGCCGCCGGCATGAAATCCCTCGGCAGCGAGATCGAGGAGTTTCTTGCCGAGGCCGCTCCGGCGCGCCCGCCGGCCGAGGTGCATCCCACCGACGAAGAACCCCGTGAGCGTCGTTTCACCACGGCTCAGGCGGCGGCCTTGCTGGGCAAGTCCCCGAATTGGGTCTTGCGTGGAGTGCGCGAGCAGTTCTTCGTCTACCCGGACGGCTCTGCGATCGAACCGCTGCGTCAGCCCAACAGCAATCGCCGCACGCTGACCGTTCCGATGGTGCGGGCGATCGCGTGGTCGGCCTACCGCCGCGGGACGCTGAGCCCGCAGCGCCTGGAGGAGGTGTTGACGGACCTCCGTAGCGAGCGGTAACGCCCTCGCGCACGCTCCGGACCTGTCAACCACTCAACTGTTCAAGGAGACAACTATGTCTGGGCTGGACCTGTTGGCAACCACTCAACCTCAAGGAGACAACTATGTCTGAGAACAACAACAACACCCCATCGTGGGAACACGATGAGCTCGTGCACGGCTAGTCCTCGGGATTTCGTGATGCCCCGCAGGCTGCTCGCCACGGAGTATCCCGGGCCACAAGACCGTCGAGAAGGCGACGCGCAAGCTCGCCGTCCTCACCGGCGCAGGCGTCAACTCCTTCGTCGACCTGACCGAGGCCGGCGAACGCACCTGGGACGGATCGCCGATGGTGCCGTACGACGGACTGCTGGGTCCCGACATCGCCTATCGGCGCTTCCCGATCCGCGACACCTCCGTGATCGCCGATGACGGCTACGACGAGATCGTCGACTACATCCGAGCCGAGCTCGATGCGGGAAAGGTCGTCGCCACGCACTGCTGGGGCGGTAAAGGACGGACCGGAACCGTCGTCGGCGCCTTTCTGATCGACACCGAGGGCCTCGGCTACCCGCGAGGTGATCGACCGCATGCAGGAGCTGCGTGCCGGCAGCAGCAAGGCCGACCACCCGGTGCCCGACACCGAGGAACAGCACCGGGTCCTCCGTCGTCGCGCGCAGGGACGGGAGGCTTCGGGAGATGAACTGGTTCGAACAACTCACCGGCTTTGCCGAAGACGGCTACGCCAGCACCCAGAGCCGGCTGAAGGTCGAGGGTGACGAGCTGATCTCGACGGTCAACGGCAAGCGCTATGGCATCGGCGAGCTCACCATGCCGACGCTGGGCGAGCTGCGGGCGCGGGTGAATCCCGCTCGAGGGGAACGCAGCTCGCTCAGCGTCTTGGTGGGTGACGTCGGGCCCATGCATTCCGACCCGGCCAACGAGGGCGCGCTGTTCCAGGTGGCATCGCAGTTCAACCTGCTGGAGATGGTCTCTGAACACGTCACCCCTGAGCAGGGGGTGGCGGGTTACGCCCACGACCACACCCAGGGGCCGGTGTGCGCGATGGCGGCCGGCGCGGCGACCATCTACCGCAATTACCTGGTGCCCGTCGGGGATGGCGTTGGCCAGACTGCCGATCGTCAGCTCGATGCCCTCGCCGGGGTGGGCGCGGCATTGTCGGAGTTGATCGGTCTGCCGGTGTCGATCAGCTGTGGCAGATGCGCAACGGCTACGCGCTGTGCACCGACAAGGGCCTGAGGGCTATCGGGCATCTGCTCGACGGCGCATCTGAAGCCCAGCTCGACGGACTTCGTGAGCAGCTGGCCATTGGCCTGCATCGCAACGTCGAGGTCACACGGCCCGATGCGCAGGGGCGGAGGGTGTCACAGGCGTACTGCTCGGCACTCCCTGTGAGCTACGGGCTGCGCGGAGGTCACTGGGAGCCATTCGGCCGCTTGGTGTTGCAGGCTTCCTACGAGGCGGCGCTTCTTGCCGGGGTCGAGCAGGCAGCCGGCGGCGGCTCCAACAAGGTGCTGCTGACCCGGCTCGGCGGCGGCGCATTCGGCAACGAGGATGCGTGGATCAACGACGCCATCGAGCGTGCCGTCGAGATCGTCGGAGATGCCGGCCTCGACATCGCCGTCGTCTGCTTCGGCCACGTCGATCCCGGGGTGCAATGCCGCCGTCGATCGCGGCCAGTGGAACGGCTGTGCCGGGCAGCTGTGCTTGCCGTGCCCGAAGGCCGTCACCAGCTGCGGGCAGGCAAGGCCGGGTTCGACAAGCCGATGCCGATGCCATCGCCGCGGGTCCCACTCGTGCAGGCCCGGTCCGGCGGTGGTGTTGGTCAACGGCAGCAGCGTGGCGATGGTGGTGCCCGGCGCGACCCGATAGGTCGCGTCGCCGGTGTCGAAGTCCAGTTCGGCCAGGACATAGCGCGGCATGATCGAGCGCTGTGCCAACCGGGTCGACTCCAGCGCGCACTGCTCGGCCAGGGCGCCGTCACCGCTGTGCACCCGGTCCTGCTCGTGCGGGTGGCCGAGGAGGTCGACCAGTACCCAGCCCAGCGCGGCTGCCAGGTTGGACATCGACGCGATGTGGATCAGCGTCACGTCCAGTGCGACGCCGCGGCGGCGTACCTCGTCGGACTCACCGTCCCATGCCGCGGTGATCCGAGCGAACAGCGGATGCTCGGAGGCGGAGCAGTCCATCGTCGCGCCGATCTCGTCGACGATCTCCTCCAACGCGGCTCGCTCGGCGGCCTTGCCGCTGGCGGCGACGGCGGCCATCGCGTCGGGGTGGACGAAGGCGTCGGAGCCGTCGAGTCGCTCGAACGCCGCGACGAGTCGCTCGAAGGTGGGCCCGTCGGCACAGCCCGGGCCGGCCCAGGACGCCAGGCCCATGCGGTGTGCGAGCCTGCGGCTCAGCGTGAACAGGTCGGTGCTCGCCGTGCTCGCCGAGCTCGTCGTCTGTCGCCGCCAGCGCGGCGGACAGGTTGGCCAGATAGGAGGCGACGTCGTCGCGCCGGAACAACTCCGACGGCAACGTCCGGCGACCTACGAAGATCTCGTCGGGCAGCTTGCGTTGCAGCATTCGGAAATCGGCCAGGCCCTTGCTCGCGAGTTCCTCCGGCAGGGCATAGAACGATTCGACCCCGCGCGCCGAGAAGGTGAACAGGTAGCGGTCCTTGCCGCTGTCCACGGCGAAGGTGTCTCCGTAGCGGGCCCGCGCGTCTGCCAGTGCGGCGACCGGGTCTGTCACGGCGACGTCCCACGGCAGCCCGACGCCCTCGGCCAGTGGTGGCATCGGCTCGATTGCCGGACGTCCCATGGCGGTCAGCCTGCTGCGGCGGCGCGGACGCCCTCGGCGCGGACGAGCAGAGCCGCCGAGGGCATGACCTTGCCGGACAGATACGTCGACAGCCGTGACGGTGATGTGCCGAGTCGTGCGGCGAATTCAGCAGCGGTGAAACCGGATTCGCAGACCAGTGCGGCCAAGCGCCGGCTGACCTCTTCGCGCGCGCGGTTCTCCGCCCGCTGTCGCGCGCGGGCGATCGCCCGGCGGAGCGTGACGGCCACTCCGCGGTCCTCGGCAAGTTCGATGGCGGTGCTCAGGTCGGATGTCAGCGGGCCCCACGGGTCGGCGTCGACCGCTGAAACGATGCGGCGCCAGTCTGGCAGGGATCCCCGGTCGATCGCGGTCAGCAGGCCCTCCACCCCCCACTGAGCGACGGGTGCTGACGGATCGATGTCGAGATTGCGGAAACGAAGCGAACTCATGCTGAACTCCTGGGCGGAGCCGACTACCGCGTGCGAGCAGTAGTCGGTTCCGACTCGGCGGTCGACAACTCGACGCTGCCGTTTGCGAACTCGGCGACGATCCTCAGGTTCCCGCCCAACGCCGCCACGTAGGACTGCAGCGTGCCCACCTCGGTGTGTTCGAGGTCCCCGTTTTCGAGCTTGGATATGCGTGCTTGAGACACTCCCATGAGCTCGGCGACATCGGACTGGCGGGCGTGCCCCAAGGACTTACGAATCTCGGCGAGGTGATGCGTCCGGACTGCGTCGCGCATCTTCTGCCGTGCTTTATCGGCGCGCTTTCGGTCCACGCGGCCTTGAGCTATGGCCTCGGCGCGGATTTCACGCCAGTTCCGGGCCATCGTCGCCTCCTCCTACTTCGTCGCCAACCAATTCCTGTAGCGCTGCTCAGCGATAGGAATGTTCCTGTCGTACCACCGTCTCCAGCTGCCAGCCTTATCGCCACCGAGCAGGAGGATCGCCTGCCGGTCAGGGTCGAAGATGAACAGGATCCTGATGCTCGTGCCGGCGGGCCGGAGTTCCTTCATGTTGTGAAATGACGATCCGGCCACCTTGTCCACTATCGGCCTGCCTAAAGTCGGGCCCTCCAACTCCAAGAGGTCGATTGCGCCGGTGACGGCCGCCATCGAGTCCTCGTCGAGTGTGAAGTACCAGTCTTCGACCTCATTGAGCAGGAACACGTCCCAGTTCGACATAGTAATATAACTTCCAAGTTATACGCAACTGTCTTGTGGAATCGGTTCTTACCACCGTGGAACAGGTCGTTTCAGCACCGGCCCGGATCGGCGCTCGCCTCGCGGCCCCGCATCGGCATGCCGTCGATCACCGCATAGATCGTCTGAAGATCCGGGACGTCGTTGACGCGCAGTTTCTCGCCGCCGTCTTTGCCGATCAACACCACGCTGAAGCCGCTCGCGCCGATCCCGAACTCCGAGGCCAACCTTTGTGCCTGGGTGGTGTCGACAACGTGGCCATCGAGGGTGCTGGTGCCTTCGGTGACGATCCGGCCGAGCACCATGTCGCGGTCGACGAAGTCACATCGACTGGCTTCGATACGGCGCATCGTTTCACGCAGCCGTGGATCACCCTCGGTAGGCGCGAACACCAGCAGTGGGCGACTCTGCCACAGATAGTCACTGAGTTCCGCGGCCGTGGCCTGGGCCGGCGTGAGCGCAGCGCTGATGCCCAGCGAAGATGACGGCGAGTGCACTTGCGACGAATTGCCGGGAAGGGCGAAACCTGACCATAGTGACACCTGACTCTAGTGTGATCACCGAAAGGCGGTACGGCATCGAATGACCGACGAGTCCGCACCGGGCGGGGACCGCTACCACGACCGTTACGAGGGCTTCCCTGACGGATTCTTCACCCGGTCCGACCAGGACGACGACCGTCGCTTCTACGGCCAACCGCGCCTGGTGCAGCACATCGACTCCGGTGCCATCGCCGCCGTCCGCGACCTCTACGACGAGCTCGGCTTGTACGGGGAGGTGCTCGACCTGTGCAGCTCCTGGGTGTCGCACCTGGCCCGGACCCCGCAACGGCTGGTCGTGCTCGGTATGAACGCCGTCGAGCTCGACCAGAACCCGCAGGCCCACGAACGGGTCGTCCACGACCTCAACCGCGAGCCCACCCTGCCGTTCGGTGACGCCTGCTTCGACGGGGCGATGTGCACGGTGTCGGTCGACTACCTGGTGCGGCCGCTCGAGGTGTTCGACGAGGTGGCCCGGGTGCTGCGGCCCGGCGCGCCGTTCGTGTGCACGTTCTCCAACCGGTGCTTCCCGACCAAGGCGATCCGGGGCTGGCTGGGCACCGACGACGAGTTCCACGTGCGGCTCGTCGCCGAGTACTTCCGCCGTTCGGCCGGCTGGGACGAGCCCCGCGCCGAGCAGCGTCCGACGCCGGGCGACCCGCTCTTCGCCGTGTGGGCCCACCGTTCCCGACTGCCGTGAGCGGTCACGCCGCCTGCGCATCGAGAGCCCGGCGTAGGCCGGCGGCAGCACGGCCACCGATCTGGCCGAACATCAGCCGCAGGCCCAGGTCGCCGATGCGCAGCACGCCATTCAAGCGGAGATCTGCGTCGTAGGTGACGACCGATCCTTTGCCGTCCGGCTCGACAGTGATCCGGTCGATCGACGTGAAGACGCTGCTGCGGGCGACCACGAGGAGGTTTCGCGGGGCGTCGTATTCCTCGGTCACGTAACGCAAGGTGAGGTCGGGGCCGAGACCGACACCGGCGACGGTCACGTCGAACACGGTGTCCGGGCCGGCGCCCGAGCCCTCCACCTGCCTGACGGCCTTCACCCCTGGATCCCACTCGGCGAAGTTGCGGAGGTCCGCCATGTAGGCGAACACCATCTTCGGAGTCTTCGCGGTCTTCATCGTTGTCACGTAACGCGCCATGGGTCCAGTGTGCGCCGGTTGGCGGCCTCGAGTTCATCGAGACCGAAATGTCGGAGCATCGGCATACCGTTGAGGTGCACGAGCAAGCATTTGTTTATCGGGGGATTGATGATGTTTCTACACAAGATCGCTGTTGCCGCGGCCCTGATCGCCGCTGGATTGGTCTGCGCACCGTCGGCAGCGGCGGTCCCGGGCCAGTGCTGGAGTAGCCCGTTCGGTGGCTTCTGCGATCAGTTACCGGATGCCGACGGAAGTTTCATGCACTGCGAGCAGACTGGATTCGGCTCGTCGTCGTACCGGAATTGCTATCAAGCGTGTTTGGACAGCGGCGGCCGCTTGTATCCGACGGACTACAGCTTCGACACACCCTGTTAGGGCAGAACCCGCCGATCTCATCATGCGACACTGCCGTCATGCCAGAGCGTGACGCGGGCTCCGGTGCCTGGGAGTCCGACCTGGGCGGCAGGATCGGTCGGGCCGTCGCCGCCCGCCGTACGCAACTGCTCTTGACCGCCGCGAGTCTGTCCACGCGCACCAAGGGCCTCGGCTATCCGATCACTGCGGCCACCATCGGCAAGATCGAGAACAATGAGCGATCAGGGAAATTCGAGATCGCCGAACTCCTGGTACTGGCTGCCGCCCTTGAGGTCCCGCCGGCGCTGTTGCTGTTTCCGGGATTCCCCGACGGCGTGGAGCAGGTCCTGCCGCACGTGACCGGCGCCAGTGACTCCGCAGTCCGCTGGATCTCGGGCACCGACGGCCTGCCCGGCCCGGTCGACGACGAGAGCGACCGCGGGCTCTACGCCACGCCTGGCGTCAATGCGGGCACATCGCTGGTCGAGTCGGTGAACGCGGTGCGGCAGCGCCGGCTCGACGAGTTCCGCCTGCAGATCGACCTGGACGGCGAATCAGATCCGCACCAGGTTGAGGAACTGCGACGCAGTCTCGCGCAGGGCCAGCAGGAACTCGAAGCGCTGGCGACTGAGATCGAGACCGCGTTGATCCAATTGTGGGGCGACGGGAAACGTCCGCACGCTCAGTAGGCCCTACTCGTCGCCTTACGTCGCCGGAGGCCCGCGGCGAATACGTCCGGGCAAGCCCCTGCTCCGCAACCGTGGGCGCTAACGGTTCACTTCGCAACCGGTTTCATACTCCGGGACCAAGTTGCAGTCGGAATAGGCGGGCGGTGTCAGTCGGCTTTCGTAGAATTTGGGCCAACCCACTCAGAGGAGACGCCATGGCGAGCTCGAGCAGCGACCGACGACGCGGCAAGTCCAGCGAGGAGACGAAACGCGAGCGCGAACAGCGCTCTCGGGATGAGCGTGCCGAGGCGTCCCGGGAATATCTGGCCGACATCGCCATCAACGGGTCGGGCTGCGACGACGATTAGCGTCGCACCCGCCAGCACGGGAGCTACCTTCCGGAGCGACGGATTTGTCAGACCCGAGCGGGACACTGATCCCATGACGACGTGGCGCGATATCGCAGACCAGCTCACCCCGTCCCAGGTCGAATCCCTCGAATGGCTCGAGGGGGACCCACTGGGTGGGCTCCTCAACAAACCTGAGCAGCATCTGATGTTCGCCCGTGGCTGGGCGAGTGAGAATCTCGAGCAATCGCTGCATGCGGACGTCCCGCCGCCGGCGCACGCCGTGGAGGTCGGGCCGTGGCTCAAGACCAAGACAGGCGTGCGCTGCCGTAGTTATAAGTCCGCCGAGACCGGCATCGCCGGCGTGGACATCACCTTGGAGATCCACGGATCGCAGCACACCGACGGCCACGTTGAGTGCCGGCTTGCGCTGACGGGTGACGGGCTGGCTGACCTCCATCCGACGACTGTGCGGCAGCTTGCTGATGCGCTGCTGGAAGCCGTCGACCGACTCGAGAGCGACGAACAGCCACCGAGCGCTCAGTAAGCAGGTGAGTCCGTCTGCTCGCCCAGCTCGATGCGGTTCAGATCCGCTTCCCAGATGCCCATTCGCTCGAAGATCGGTCGCGCCTCCTCCCGTAGTGCGGGCCATGCTGCCGGAATGTTGACGTCCTGGTCGAAGTCCAGACGATCTACGCCCTCGAGCTGGTCGCAGACCGCGGCGAACGACGAGCACTCGGCGAACCTGCCGAGGTCGAACGCCAGTACGGCGTCGATCAGAGCATTGGGGTCGTTCGGGCCGGCCGGAACCATGGCCCGCACCCGGCTGAATCGGTCGCGCGGCCCGAAGCGGCGCGCCTCGAACCACATCCGACTGCCTCCGCCCTCCAGGATGATGAACTCGACGGGATTAACGCCGTCGCTGCCCATGAACCCACCGGCACCGCCGACGACATACAGCTTGTAGAAACCAGCCACAGTGAAACCCCCGTTCGTTTTGCTTGATACTTCAAGTCTAACGACGGACTCTGACAACTCATGTCAACCGCACAATGCATGGGTATGGTGCACAACCGAATTCGCTTCGGCGTGTCCGGCCGGCGGCCGATCAAAAAGAGCGTTTCCGATCCCATCCGCCGTCGAATGTGTGACATGATCACCTTCGGGTGGGAGCTTGACGGCAGCATTCGGTAACTCGGTCTGGCCGATCGTGCGGATGTTCTTTGACGGGACATCTTCGCCTCCACTTTCGCCGACAAGCGGTTGGTGCCGCTTGTCCAAGTCCGGGGGGATATCGCGATGCGTGCATCGGCTTACGTGGGGCGTGTTAGTGGCTTAGCAGTCGCGTTGGGGATCGGGGTGGCCGTCGGCGGCACGGGTGTGGCGTGGGCGTCCCCCGCTGACACGTCAGGTTCCGGGGCGGGCGCGGACTCGTCGGCATCCGCCGCGTCGAGTGCTGCAGGTCCTACGGCACGATCCCGGGGCGGCCGGAAGGATCGACCGAACTCGACTGGTGGCGTAGCTCGCGTCGCTGCGGCTGCTGTCGTGTCGCCGTCGATCGGTTCGTCGAAGGTGCTTCCGTCGTCCCTGTTGGACACCGACCTGTTGGACACCGACCCTGGCGCGCCGGCGCAGTCGCCGGTGTCGTGGGTGATGGTGGGCGCCGCCCGCCGCGACCTCGGCGACCGGCGGGTTGCCTCGCCCCTGCCCGCGGCAGCGGTCTCGACCGGCCAGGTGCTCGATCAGACCGATCAACCGACGCAGCAGCCGGTGGCCAATGCCGTCGCGCCGTCATTCGACCAGATCATCCAATACACGCTGTTCCATAAGTCCCCGACCGCCAACCCGATCCAAGCTCCGGGTCGAGCACCCAATGGAAGTGTCACGGGAAGTCTCAACGCCGCCAGCTACAACGGCGCGACGTTGACCTACTCCCTGGCGCAAGCCCCCAACAGCGGCAACGTCGTACTCGGCGAGGACGGCTCCTACGCCTACACCCCCAACACCGCCCTGGCGGCGGCCGGAGGAACCGATGGCTTCAGTGTCGCCATCGACAACGGCGGCCCCGACTACCGGCTGACCGGGATCGGCGGGGCGATCCAGGGCATCTTTTCGACATTGGCTCAGCTGATCGGGCTGCGCCAGCCGGATGTCGTCACCGTCGCCGTCGCCGTCAGCATCGTCGGAAACTCCGCACCGGCATTCGGTACCCCGACGGTGGGCACACCGACCGGTTCGGCCGCCGTGGTCACCGGCCTGCTCAGTGCGACCGACCCTGAAGGCGGCACTCTCACCTACGGCGGATCGACGAACACTTCCAAGGGCACGGTCGTCATTGACGCCACCACCGGCGCGTTCACGTACACGCCGACCCCCTCGTCGCGCGGGGTCGCAGCGAGCACCGATACGTTCACCGCCACGGTCACCGACGGCTATGGCGCCTCGGCATGGTTGGACGTCTCGGTTCCGGTCGCGGCATGGGTGGCGACCAACCCCCTGATCAGCTATTCGTTCAACTTCACCAGCGGGAGGGAGTACTGGTCTCCTGAGGCTATCGCGCGCTGCAGTTCGCCGCGGACAGAGTCGCGTCCTACATCGTCGTCAGCCAACCGGTGACTCTGACGTTCGATATCTCGGGAGGGTCGTCCTCGGAGTCGACGACGCTGGCGTCGGCGGGCAGCAGCCTGGCCGGCTTCATCTTCAGTACCGGCTACCTCTACACCGTGGTCCAGAACAAAATCCTGAGGGGAACCGACTTCAACGGCTCGGCGGCCGACGGTTCCATCGACGTCAACTTCGGCAAGTCCTGGTCCTACGACGACACCGTTGAGTACGGCGAGTACGACCTCGCCTCGGTGTTGATGCACGAGATGATGCACGCCTACGGGTTCACCTCGGCGGTCGACGAACCCGGAAGCAACACCCGCCGGAACTGGCCGATATTCGACAGCGGAATCTTCGACGGGAACGGCACCAAGCTGATCGATGATTCCTACCGCTTCAACACCGCCCTCGATGCGAATCTCACCGGAGGCAACGGCGGCCTGTACTTCGCGGGCGCGAATGCGGTAGACGCCTACGGATTCCTCGTCCCGCTGTACACCCCGTATGTGTGGGACACGGGAAGTTCGGTCACGCACCTCGATGACTACTTCATCGACGGACCCAGTTGATGAGCCACAACACGGGACCGGACCGGGGATCCGGGTACTGAGCCCGATCGAACAGGCAATCCTCAAGGACATCGGCTACACGGTGCAGAGCCCGGTCTGGGCGTCTGTGGTGTTCGTCGGGTTCCTGTTCATTCGTCGCCGGCGGGTGACGTAAGCGGATTTATCGACTAGCGCCCATCACAACTCGAGCACCTTGCGCAACCCACGGTCGACCTCGTGCATGAGACGCGGCTGCAGCTCGCCCACGTGATCGGTGAGGTCGCTCTTATTCAGGGTCACCAGCGCGGTGACGTTGACAACCGAATCGCGGGGGAGACCGGTGGCCGCCGCGGGCAGGAACGCGTTTCCCGGCATTGCCGCGAGCGCCGTGTTGGAGGTGATGACCGCGGCGATCACCGTGGCCAGCCGACTGGAGTTGTAGGGATCGGCCTGCACGACCAGCACCGGGCGGCGTTTGGCTGGACGGCTGCCGGATGCACCTCCCAGATCGGCCCAGAAGATCCCGCCGCGGCTGATCACCAGTCGTCGTCTGCGCCGTGGAGTACTCGCCGACCGACATCGACCGCAGCCTCCTGCGTGTCGTCGGGCGTACCGAGAACCTCGAGTGCTCTGTCGATCTGAGTGCTCAGCGATTCGGCGTCGAGCTCATCCAGATACCGCTGCGCCGCGCGGGCGAAGAACTCCGACCGGCTCATGCCCAGTGCTGCGGCCCGCCGAGACACTCGGTTGAAGGTCTCGTCCGGCAGGGATATCGCGGTCTTCATCCCGCCAGTATAACCAGGTATAACCATGTCGATCCTCATCCTGCCAGCGGGCTACGCAGACCCAGTACCGCCTGCCGGCGCCGGCCGTGAGCCCAACCGCGATCCCACGGCCAGCGCCGTGCGTCGTCGGTCCATACGAGTTGATGGGCGCGGACTTCGGGGCCATACAGACCGATCGCGAACTTCAGATGCACGTCGGGGTGTTCCACCTCGACCACCTCGAGAAAGAATTCACTGTTGAAGTCGATGTGCATCGCCGGGTAGAGCACAGTGCCGCAGTCCACGACGTCGTGGGCCATCGAGTTGAGGAGACGCTTCGAGGTCTGCGGATTCAACCCGGTGACCAGGAGCTCCGGCAGACCCTTCTCATGAAGACCGATGGTGTACGCGAACGGTCGTCGCTCGCTTTCGACGAACTGGATTGCCCATCGGCGTTTGCGGATAATTGTCCGCACTACGTCTAGGTAGTCCTCGGTGGTGGCCCCGGGATGATCACACTGCCAGCACATGGTCGCGCCTTTCGTTCTTATCTGCGACCAAGCCTGAACCTGACCTCCGACAGATTCCTTAACCGGATCGACGCCGGCGACGGATTGCGGGTGGTGCGCGATAGCCTCAGTCGCATGAACGCCGGCGAGCAGGTCATCGACTTCCTCTACACCGAGCAACTGCAAGTCGACGACCAGTGGGCGGTACGCACCCCGACCGGCTTCACCTGGTGGGCCGGCCACAACGCGCAGACCATCGAGATCGTCGGCGAGGAGACCGCCCCCGACGGGCTGGTCGCCTACGTGATCAGCGTGCGCACCGAGATGGTGACCGATCTGGACCTGACCGATGCCGCACTGGCCGACCTCAACTCTGGGCCGATGGCCGGTGCGTCGATGTCCGGGCCGGTCTATGACCCGCAGACCTCGACGGTGAGCCTGTGTTCGTTGGTCCGCGTGCACGAGGAGATCGCGCCGTGGATGGGGATGCTGCTGGGCGCGGCGGCGGTGATGCAACTCGCCGAGGCTCCGCTCTTCGGTGAGGACTTCGACGATCGCCACGACGGCTGTTTCGCGATCAGCGGGCACCCCGAATTCGGTGTGCGGCTGGATCCCGACGAGATGATCCACGCCGCGCCGCAGGTGTTTCCGGTGGCGGGCGCACAGCCGCTGAACGTCACGGAGTCCGATTTCGCCGATGTGGTGAACAAGCACATGATGGAGCCGCCGTCGGTGGGCGCGAGCGCCGGCGGGCTGGGCCTGGCCGTCGAGTTCCCCTACGGGCCGGACTCTTCGCTGTGCCAGTTCATCGGCGATCAGCCGCACCCGCTCTACGGCAACGGGTTGCGGATCGTGCAGCGCTTCCCGTACCGGGCGCCGTCGGAGTCCGTCGGTATCCGGATGGCGCTGGAGTTCAACCGCGATGACCTGACGTCCAACCCGGCCGGTTACGGATTCGGCAGCTACTCCTACCGCGACGAGTCGATCTGCTTCACCGGTTTCCTGCCCAACCTGCTGCTGCGCGACGGACTGCTGCCCAGCTTCTACTACTCGTGCGCCACCCGGGCGCTGTCGATGTCGGTGCGCCTGCTCGGTGAGGGCTGGACCGAGGATTCGTTCTCCCTCGACCACAGCGCGGCCGGCCGGATGATGCTCGGCCAGCAGAATCCTGATCTGAACTAGCCGAAGCGGATCTGCCTTTCGAAAAGTGATATCGCCGGTGATATCGCTTTTCAAAGAGATGCATCGGTCCAGCTGAGGTCGATCTCTGCACCTTGTTCAACATCAGGTGGAAAATAGTTGTATGGCGAGGACGCGCACCAATATTGAGATCGAGGACCGCTACGTCGAGGCGATAAAGACCCGCTACGGGGTTCGTACTACGACTGAAGCCGTGGACCTCGCGCTACGGCATCTCGTGGGCCAGCCCATGACGCGCGAGGAGGCGCTGGCGATGCGGGGCGCTCACGCGATGGATGAGGCCCCGGATACCCGGCCCGCGTGATCCTGGCGGCGAGGATCGCCGGCCAGGTCTGGCCCCCGCATAGACCCGACGATCTATGTTCGGATAGCCCATCTGAGGTCATGCTGCGGAAACGTATGTCTGTCGACGATTTAGTGCGGGGGTGCTCTGGTGGTCGGTAAAGCCGGTGCTCGGATCGGCACGGCGGCCTTTGCCCTCGGGCTTTCGCTGGCCGGGCCACAGTCGACGGGTCTGGCTACCGCCGAGGACGGCTCAGGCGAGGGCTCCACGGTGTCGGCCGGGCCGTCAGGTGAGGCGGCACCGGCGGCCACCTCCGCCTCCAGACGGGAGCAGCGGGCGGGCCTGGTACCTGCGCGGGCGCCGCGGCTGGGCCCAGTCGCCGCTTCCCCCCGCGCCGGGGCTGCCGTCCGGCCAGTGACCGGCGCGCGCGCGGCCGCAAGTGTGGCCGTCACCCTCGAGGCGATTTCGACAAACCGTGACCCCGGTTCCTCAGCCTCACCCGGCCGGCCGATCGCAGCGGTCCCCGCGGCGGCCGCGGTGGCTGATCCACCGACGGGTGAGGTGAGGATTCCCGCCACCCGCGACGACCGAATCGCATTGGCGCTCAATACGGTTCACTCGGTGGCTTCGCCAGTAGCGGCCGCCGCCGTCGTCTCGATCGGTGACGGAGTTCGCAGCGTGCAGCCGGCCGATATCAGCTCGGCGCCCCTCCGCGAGCAGTTGAACAGCGCTGTGGCTCGAATCCTCGACGCGGCATCAATGTTGTTGTCGGGACTGCCGGCCGGGCCGCTCAGCGACGTGCTGTCCGGGGCGCTGCTCCTTGTCCGCCGGAGCCTCTTCGACCAGGCACCCGTCGTCCTGTCCACGCAACAGCTCACCTCGGCTCTGCAAACCGAGGGACTGGTGATCGCGAACGATCCCGAAGGCGACCCGGTCGAAACCGAACTCGCGGTGGCACCGAAATTCGGCGTCCTGACGCTGGCCGCCGACGGCCGCTACCTGTACACCCCGGGACCGGGATACGCCGGTGCGGACAGCTTCACCGTCCGGGCCACCGACGCCAACGGCGGGTTCAACCTGTTCCTACCCGGCAGCGACGGGGCCACCCTGCACACCGTTGCGATCACCGCTCCGGCACCGGCAACGATGTTGACGGTGAATCTGCGCGCCGCCTTCCTCAAGGAGGTGACGGGCACCGAAACCGGCCAGCCCGGCCCCGGCACCCTGGGCGGCAGCTACGTCTACCTCTATCAGCCGCAACCCGCCGAGGGCGCCCCGAACTGGACGAAACTGATCGACAACGGCCAGATCACCGCGGCGGTGAACGCCCCCGACGCCGACCACCCCGACTACTGGGTCAACGTCGCCCTGAATTCGCAGGGCCAGACGATCAACGGCGGTGCCATCTATCTGATCGTGCAGAGCCAGAACCCCGAGCCGTGCCAGGGCGGTCAGCAGACCAACTGCCATACCGACCTCACCCAGGTTGCGGACTGGCAGGAAGCCTTTGTCCAGCAGAAGGTTCAGGCGTACAACTACGGCTACACCGCCTTCGAGTACGCCCTGCTCGGTCAGGCCGGCGATCAGGGTGACATCACCTACATCCCCGGCTTCGGCCCGCATGTCGCCGTGAAGGTCTGCGCCACGCCGAGCAGTTGCGACACCCGCGGTCTGGCGCAGAACGCGACGGACTTCATCGCCGGCCTGCTCAAGGCCGGGGTGAGCCCAGACGCCGTCTTCACCTACCCGAGTGCCCCGGGATCGGGCACTCCCTACAGCCCCCTGGATGGCAGACCGTCGATCGTCATCTCGCCGTCCAACGGCACCTTCGGCGCGAGCTACTACCCCGAAACCAACTGGACCGACTACCTCACCAAGACCATCGACAAGGTGCCGCCGAACGCGATGACGTTCTCCGGCACGACAGCCGGCGCGCGGGATGCCGCCGGAATCTGGCACAACGGCCAGTACTTCTCCTACAGCGTCCAAGCCGTGAAGGACAGCAGCAACGACAGCTATTACCTGTTCAGCCCCGACGCCAACAGCCAGACCCAGGGCTACATGCTGATCAAGCAGACCGATGTCGGCAAGAACCTGTACGCCCCCGGCCAGGGCAGTGCACTGGCCACCCTCTACGACAGCGTGAGCGTCAGCGACGGCGTCATCACCGCACTCGGCACGCCCTACGACATCCCCGGCCGCACACCGCCGGGCACCACCGCACCCGGCCCCGGCCAGTTCAACGTCTCGGCGAACAACCAGTGGGGTAACGCGCTGACGCAGTACTTCACCGGATTCACCGCCGGCAACTGGGGTGCGGTCGCCGACCAGGCCAACCTGATCAATCAGGGTGGCCCCGACTCGGTCAATCTCGCCGGCCCGGTTGATCTCAACACCAACCTGAACTGGGACCCGGCCTACGCCTTCGACCGCAACCGCGTCCCCGGCACCGCCCCGGCCTACCAGCACAACGATCAGTACAGCTTTTACTTCTACGAGAACGCGAACACCTACGCCTCGGCGTTCTCCGACAACCTCGCCCAGAAACTGAACCCCGGCCCGCAGATCTCCCTGGCCACCGGGCCGGGCATCAACCAGAACGTCAGCCAGATCGACCTCTATGTCTTCGGCTCCGATGAGCCGGTCGGACCCGACGGCGACGGCTTCTACAAGAAGCCGGTGAGCACCAATTACCTGGCCCAGCCGTCCGCCGGCGACTACCTCATCCCGACGGCGCCGAACAGCGCACTGACTCTGCAGGTCCAGGGATTCAACGTCGGGTCGAAGGTCGTCGATGACGCAACCGTGAAACTGGGCATCTACCGGGGCGTCGATGCCGACAAGCGTGCCCAGTTCGACTACGTCACCCTGCCGACTCAGGGTGGGGCCTACCAGTACTTCACCATCGCCGGCGGCCCCGGATCCTGGACCGCCGGAACAGCTGGAGTGAATTCGCTGGGCTTCATTCAGATCAACGGCCTGCCGATGCCGACCACCGTCGCCACCGACGACGTCTACTGGTACCAGCTGGTGATCGCCGACAGCGACGGCGGTAACCAGCGCGTGTTCAACGTCTACGCCACAGCCGGCGGCTCCACGCCGGGCGAACTGACGCCGTTCAACCCGGGGGCCGGCGTCGGCTCGGCCAACGATCCGTCGGCGGCGATCGACAACAACGCCGGGCTGAACGTCTCCACCACCTATGCGAGCGGGGCGTTCGTCAACAGCCAGATCACCGTCAACCTGCAGCCCGACGCGTCGCTGCCGGCGGCGCTGCTGACCAACGGCTGGGACCCGAACACCGTCAACAAGCCGCAGGGCCCGCAGCCGTCAGGGGTGAATCCGATCATTACTGCGCTGGCCGCTCCCGTCGTCGGGCAGCTCGGCGCCGGTGGCGCCTTCACCGCCGTCGCCGGCCAGTACGGGACGGGGGTGTCGATCACCCAGGGCTATACCCCGATCCTCAACCAGGCTGCAACCACCGCCGCGGGGTCCCCGGTCTACTTCGCCAATCCGTCGCCGACGGCCAACGTCACCGCCGGAACCGCCGTCGCGTTCGGCTGGACGGGTACCAATTCCTATGCGGGGGTGCCTGATTCAGGCGGCGTGAGCTACGCACCGACACTGCCGGTGTTCAAGAGCTCGGCACCGTTCACCATGACGCAGGCCGGCCAGGCGGGCCAATACAGCAACAAGATCCTGCCGGGTAACACCGCGCGGGTCACCGTCAAGCAGGGATCCACGGTGATCGGCACGGTGGACGGCGTCGCTGATCTCGACGGACAGTGGCAGACCGCAGCGATGACGCTGACCCCCGGCACCTACACCGCGACGATGACGGAGTTGACCCCCGCCGGCGAGCCGGTCGTCGACTACCTCGGCCGCCCCAAGCCGGGCAGCGTCGCCGTCACGATCGTCGTAGCCGCGAGCTAGCCAGGGCGCTGTGCCGATCGTCGGTCAATCGCCGCCTGCAACTGTTCGAGCCGATCTTCGCGCGGGCCCTCGAGTTCGACGAGCAGGGGGGCGTTCTCGGTCGGCATGACGTCGAACCGACCGTCGCGGTAGATCTGCTTGAAGATCGCGTCCACGGTGTCGCGGTAAACGAGGTCGACCGGACGGATGCCGTCGGCTTCCATCTCCACCGGCCAGCGCTGTGATCCGGGCACGAATGCCAGGATGTCGAGGTGGTCGAGGGACTCACGCACCGCGGGCACCATCGACACCACGAACTCGTCGTCGATATCGGTGGTGTGACAGTCGGCGGTGAATTGCGAGTACGCGAGGTAGTCCACCGGCGCTCGGTCGAAGATGACGTCGGCGTCGGAGGTGGCGTAGCGGTGGACGCGACTGATGTTGTAGTAGAGCTGAATTCCGTTGTGCAGGCGTGTGGAGGAGTCCCGGAAGAGGATCTCGTAGGGGCCGAAGAGCCCGAGCGCGCGGTAGGGCTCCTCTTCGCGGAGATACCCGCTGTTCGCCGTCACCCAGTCGTTGACGACGGTTGACTTGCCGAGCGAGTGGGAGCCCGAGACTGCGATCCGCACGGCGTGAAGACTACAACCAGAGCGACCCCGGATTCTCACCCGCAGATCCCAGCCACCACGAAGTCGAGGAGGTCCTCCAGTGCGTCGGTCCGCGTGGAGCCGGGCGGAAGTTTCGCCGCTCCATCCAGACACAGCCGGGCGAAGCCATGCACGGTGACCCAGGTGTTGAGCTCGGCCCCGGGGCGACGAGCTGCGGGGAGGACGCCGCTGCTCACCAGGTCGTCGAGGGCGCTGCCGAGCAAGGCGTAGGGGCCGGCCTTGTCCTCGGCCGGGTCCCCAGCCGCCAGGCTTATGGCGCCGCTTCGGCCGAACATCACCTCGAATAGTTCGGGATGGGCCAGGGCGAACTGCACGTAGGCCCGACCGGTCGCCTTGAACCGGTTGACGGCCACTTGCGCGGGGGTCTTGCCGGTGCGGGTGGCACTCATGGCGCGCCGCATCCGCCGGGCCAGCTTCTCGAACCCGTGCGCAGCGACGGCGCTCAATAGGTCGGACTTGTCATGGAAGTGCCGGTAGGCGGCGTTGGCCGAGACTCCGACCTCGCGGGCGGCGGCGCGCAGACTGAACTCGCCGAGTCCGTCGTCCTCGATGAGACGCACGGCCGTGAGGACCAACGCGTTGCGCAGATCCCCGTGGTGGTAGGCGTTCTTCGGCACCGTCACACCCTTCATGTTGACATTGTGAACACCATGAGTAAAGTTCACGTTGTCAACATCGCGTCATCGAACGTATCCTCCCCACCTCAGGAGTGCCCATGAACCTCGAGAACCAGACCGCGCTGATCACCGGATCCAGCGGCGGCATCGGCGAGGATTTCGCCGTTGCGTTCGCCAAGCGCAAGGTCAATCTGGTCCTCGTCGCACGGCGGGAGGACAAACTGGCCCAGTTGCGCACCAGACTGCTGGAACAGAGCCCGGGACTGACCATCGACATCATCACCGCTGATCTGTCGGTGCCGGGTTCGGCGGCCGAATTGGCTTCCAAGGTCAGCGACCTCGGCCGCACGATCGACATTCTCATCAACAATGCCGGCGTCGGCCTGCACGGCGACTTCGTCACGCAGGGCGTCGCGGAGAACTCCGCGCAGATCCAGTTGAACTGCGTGACGCTGGTCGAGCTCACCGGGTTGTTCATGCCCGCAATGACGAAGGCCGGGCGCGGACTGGTCATCAACGTCGCCTCGACCGCGGCCTTTCAGCCCACGCCGAGTATGGCCGTCTACGGCGCCACCAAGGCATTCGTACTGTCGTTCACCGAGGCGCTGTGGCAGGAGACGAAGTCGACCGGAGTTCGGGTGTTCGCGCTGTGCCCGGGCGCCACCGAGACGGAGTTCTTCGCGCGCACCGGCGAGGAGTTCCTGACCAGCGGCCGGCAGACCTCTGCGCAGGTGGTCGACACCGCGATGGCCACCATCGACAAGTCGACGCCGACGGTCGTCTCGGGACTGAAAAATACGTTGCTGGCCAGTGCATATCGGTACACGCCGAGAAAGATGATGCTCACGGTGTCCCAGGCGATGATGAAGGCGAACTAGTTGCTCGTCGGGCGGAGACTTCACCCATCTGCGTACCGAGAACCCGGCGCAGACCGGTGGCAGCTGCGTGACCAACCCTTTCGATGACGTCCCAGTGCGCGCCCTATGACCACTCCGCGAGCACGCGCATCTTGCCGGCCTTCACCGCCGCGTTCCGCCGCAGCTTCTTGAGCTGCGGGGCGAATGCGTTGTGTTCGTTGTTCTGAATGTTCAGCGGCAGATCCAGCGCGTTGAGCAGCTTGGCTTCGAGGTACCACGGCTCGGGGTGCAGGACCCAGGACACCGACGCATTGTCGGCCATCCACTGGTTCAGGACGGCTTCGCCGCCGGCGAAGGTCTGCCGCTTGCCCGAACCGATCCGGCGCAGCGCAAAGCCCAGTTGATCACCGAGTAGGACCCCGAGCGACTTGCGCAGCGTGGAGCCGTCTGCGCTCGCATTGCCCGCGCCGAAGTGATAGCGGATGCGCTTGCGCAGGTCCTGGGGGACCTGCGGCTTGCCGTCCGCCCGCGGCGGGCCGGGGCTGACTCCGACGTAGAGCAGTGTGAATCCGTCCCGCTGTTCGCAGCCGGAGACATCGATCTCGCCAGGGATGTCGCGGAACCACCAGCCGTGGACCCCCGCTTCGCCGGGCACCGGAGACGGCTCGGCGAAGATCTCATCACGCGAATAGCGCTGAGCTGCACAAAAATTTGCGACGGCGGTTGCGCCCCGCTTCGCGGACATCGACTCAGCCATGCAACCCAGCGTAATCGCGGCTCGGATCGATCACCGCAGCACGGCCACCAGCATGGCGATCGCCAACCCGGCCCGGCCGGTCCAGGCGACGGTGCGGATCCAGTTCGTCGCGATCAGACGATCAAGCGTCGCGGGATCGAAGTGCGCGTTGAGCCGTTCGTGCAGCGGAGCCGAGACGAACACGGTGGTGCCGATCGCGACCGCCTCAGCGGCGGCGCCCGCCCAGGGCAACCACCAGGGCAGGCCGGCGGGCGGCGCGAACAGGAAGGCCAGGACGCAGACGCCCTCGATGAGCATCAGCGGCCCGACCACCCACGAGATGCGCACGCGGTGCGCGGTCTCGAATCGGGCGAACTGCGAGTCGGACACGAACCGCATCAGCGGGTAGTGCACGACCTGCACCATCCAGATCACCCCGAACATCCCGACCGAGCCGACGACCTGCGCGACGGCGGCGATCTCGGCGATCCGGGGGTTCACATCTCGACCTCGGCCACCACGGCGAAGTGATCGCTGGCCCACACGCCGTCGACGGCCTCGGTGCCGGTCAGGGAACAGGAGTGGACGTGGCCGGTGCCGGGCCGACGCGGGGTGGACACCATCACGTAGTCGAGGCGGCGATGCGGATGAATGGCCAGGCGGGGAACCAATGGGTTGCGGGCCGACCAGGTGTGTCCCGGGTCGGTGTTGCCCGCCGCGGTCCAGGCGTCGACAAGGGTGAAACCGGGTACCGCACCGGCGGACAGGCCGGTGGCGCGCCGGTACTCGTCGGATTCCGGGACGCAGTTGAGGTCCCCGGCGAGGATGGCGGGCAACGACTCCCGCCGCTGCGTCTCATCGCCGAGCACCTCGGCGAGATGGTTCACCAATGCCGACAGCTGGACGCTTCGGCGTGCGGACTGTTCGAGTCCGTGCTCGATGTGCGTGCCGGCGGCGATGAACGGACCACCCTCGTCGGCGGGCCGGTGCACGCGGGTCACCAAGACGTGGCGCCACGTCGGTTCGCCGTTCTCGTCGGGCAGCGGGCAGAGCCGTTCGATGGTGAGCGGCCACCGGGACAGCACCGCGTTGACCACCCAGTAGGGGGCTTCGGGGTAGCGGTCGAATCCGGCGAGGTCCGCGGCGGTCACGGTGTGCAGCCCGAGTTCCTCGCTGAGGCGGGCGGCCTGGGTGGTGCCGTCGGGCTCGACCCACGACTCCTGAAGGGTCAGCACGTCCGGGGCGGTTCGCTCGATCCAGGACCGCAACGCGGCGTGCCGGTCGGCCCATTCGCCATGCCGGCCCTGGACGTTCCACGTCATGATCCTCATCGGCACATCCTTGAGCACTGGGTGCGCCTTCAGTCCAGTCGCCCCCCGCGTTTGGGTGACACCTACCTCCGCGTCTTTGGTTTCGGCACCGGTCTGGTCCGCCACCAGACCCAGTGGTCTATATCGGATCGCCCGGCACTGCACCAGAGTGTGAGCCCGCGCTCCTCGAAGTTTCCGGCTGGGTGGAATCGTCTACGAAGGGGTTCTATATGAAAAGCACGCTCCTGCTGCTCGCTGTCGGCGCATTCGCAGCCGGCATCTCGACCGTCGGCTTTGCGCCGCCGGCTCAAGCCGCGCCGTATGCCAACTGCACTCAGGCCAAGAGCAACGGCGACTGCGACATCCCTTCGAGCAGCGATAAGTACCAATCCAAGCTTGACCGCGATGGGGACGGCCTCGGCTGCGAGTGCTGACGTCGTGACGGGTTGATCTTGCGCAACGACGTGCAGGTGCGCTGCACGTGGTGGCCGCGCGAGCAGCCCGCTGCTCCAGCGCCCGGGGTGTCGCTGACTGCTCGCCTGACGCACTGACTCAGTCCAGCCGCCCCGCGTCGATCACCCGCAGCACCGCCGCGCCCTCCTCGTCGGAGGCCTCCAGGTCCACCTCCACCTCGATGCCCCAGTCGTGGTCGCCGGCCGGGTCGTCCAGGATCTGGCGCACCCGCCACACCCCGGGTTGGCGGTCGATGATGAGCAGCGCGGGCCCGCGGGCGTCGGCGCCGATGCCGACGTCGTCGTGCTCGGCGAAGTAGTCGTCGATGACGTCCTGCCACCGCTCGGCCGTCCACCCGGCATCCGCCGTCCAACTCGCCCAGGTCGTGCCAGCGTCGCCGCGCGAACAGCTCCACCCGCCGGAACAGGGCGTTGCGGACCATCGCGGTGAACGCCCGCTCGTTGCCGGTCAGCGGGCGCGGGCGGGCCGGCACCGCCACCGGCGCGTCCAGCGGCTGATCGGGGCTGGTGAGCTGCTCCCACTCGTCGAGCAGGCTGGAGTCGACCTGGCGCACCAGCTCGCCGAGCCACTCGACGATGTCGGTGAGCTCCTCGGTCCGCGCGGCGGCGGGCACCCCGGAGCGCAGCGCCTTGAACGCATCGGAGAGGTAGCGCAGCACCGCGCCCTCCGAGCGCACCAGGCCGTAGACGCTGACGTACTCCCGGAACGTCATCGCCCGTTCCCACATCTCGCGCACCACCGACTTCGGCGACAGCTGCCCGTCGGCGGCCCACGGGTTGCTCTGCAGGTACACCTCGTAGATGTGGCGCAGCAGCTCCTCGAGCGGCTTGGGATAGGTGACGTCGTCGAGCAGCGCGATCCGCTCGTCGTACTCGATGCCCTCGGCCTTCATCTGCGCCACCGCCTCGCCGCGGGCCTTCTTCAGCTGCGCGGCCAGGATCTGGCGGGGGTCCTCCAGCGTCGCCTCGATCACCGAAACCACATCCAGGGCAAAGGTTTCCGACGCCGGGTCCAGGGCCTCGATGGCGGCCAGCGCGAACGTCGACAGCGGCTGGTTGAGGGCGAAGTCGTGCGGCAGATCCACCGTCAGCCGGTAGCGGCGGCCGATCGGGGCCTCGGGTTCGTCGAGGCGCTCGAGCACCCCGGCCTGCAGCAGCGAGCGGGCGATGCCGACCGCCTCGCGGATGTGCTGCAGCTGGCGCTTGCGCGGCTCGTGGTTGTCGGTGAGCAGCCGGCGCATCGCGACGAACGGGTCACCGGGGCGGTCGACGACGTCGAGGATCATCGCCGTGGAGACCCGCATGTTGGACGTCAACGGTTCCGGGGCCGCCTCGACGAGCCGGGTCATGGTGGCCTCGCTCCACGGCACCATGCCCTCGGGGACTTTGCGGCGCACCAGCTTCCGGCGCTTCTTGGGATCGTCGGCGACCTTGGCGAACTGCTTGAGGTTCTCCACCTCGTGATCGGGGGCCTGCACGATCACGGTGCCGGCGGTGTCGTAGCCGGCGCGCCCGGCCCGGCCGGCGATCTGGTGGAACTCGCGGGCGTTGAGCAGCCGGCTGCGGATGCCGTCGTACTTCGACAACGCCGAGAAGACGACGGTGCGGATCGGCACGTTGATGCCCACCCCGAGGGTGTCGGTGCCGCAGATGACCTTCAGCAGCCCGGCCTGGGCGAGCTGCTCGACCAGCCGCCGGTACTTGGGCAGCATCCCGGCGTGGTGCACCCCGATGCCGTGGCGCACCAGCCGCGACAGCGTCGAGCCGAACGCGGTGGAGAACCGGAACCCGCCGATCAGCTCGGCGATCGCCGCCTTCTCCTCCTTGGTGCACACGTTGACGCTCATCAGCGCCTGCGCCCGTTCCAGCGCGGACTGCTGGGTGAAGTGCACGACGTAGACCGGGGACTGGCGGGTGTCGAGCAGTTCGGCGATCGTCTCGTGCATCGGCGTCGTCGCGTACGAGTAGTACAGCGGCACAGGGCGTTCGGCGTTCGCGACAGTGCGGTGGGCCGGCCGGTGCGGCGGGTGAGGTCCTCGCGCAGGAACGTCACGTCGCCGAGGGTGGCCGACATCAGCAGGAACTGGGCCTTGGGCAGCTCCAGCAGCGGCACCTGCCAGGCCCAGCCGCGGTCGGGGTCGCCGTAGAAGTGGAACTCGTCCATCACCACCAGGCCGATGTCGGCGTCCGCGCCTTCGCGCAGCGCGATGTTGGCCAGCACCTCGGCGGTGCAGGCGATGATCGGCGCGGCGGCGTTGACCGCGGCGTCGCCGGTGAGCATGCCGACATTGGCCGCCCCGAAGACCGCGCACAGCGCGAAGAACTTCTCGCTGACCAACGCCTTGATCGGCGCGGTGTAGTAGCTGCGCGTCCCGGCCGCCAGCGCGGCGTACTGCGCGCCGGTGGCCACCAGTGACTTCCCGGAACCGGTCGGGGTGGCCAGGATGACGTTGGCGCCGCTGAGCAGTTCGATCAGCGCCTCTTCCTGCGCCGGGTACAGAGTGGTGCCGCAGGCCTGCGGCCCAGGCGGCGAAGGAGACGAACAACGCGTCGGCGTCGGCGCCCATGGCGCGCAGCGCGGACAGGTCGGCGGGATCGGCGAGCAGGGCGGGGGAGTCGATGGTCGGCGGGCTCTCCTACGAACCGAGCGGCGTGAACGAGGCGAGTGTCGCCTTCGCGGCCGCGAGGTCGTCGTTGCCCTCGGGGAAGACCGCGGCCCAGACCTCTGCGACTGACTTGGGACCGAGTGCAATCACTGCGGACAGGAACTGAACCGGGTTGCCGTCCTTGTCCTTGCCCGTGCCGGTGAGTTCCATGGCCGGTTTGCCCTGCACGACCGTGTCCGTGGGATCGTCGAGTTTGACGTCGGTGTAGTTCTCCTTGAGGAACTCGAAGGTCGATTCAACGATCGAGCCGGCCTCAGCCTCTGCTGCGGCCTCGGTGTCGTAGTTCTGCGCGCGGAATTCGAGAACCGATCCGCTGGGGCTCTCCAGCGTGCCGAAGTCGCCGACCTGTCCGACTCCGGTCACCAGCCAGTTGGGCGGGGCATCAACGGAGAACATCGGGTTCGTCTCGTCCGGATAGATCAGAGTCGTCACGTCGCCGGACGCCGCGACCGCACTGCTGGCCGCCGTCTCGGCTGAACTGACGACCGAGGAAACGCTTGCCGCACTCGACGCGATCGCCTTGTCGGCCTCCTTGGTCTGCGAGCAGCCAACCGCGAAGGTGGCGGCGATCGCGAGGCCACCGGCCGCGGCGGTGGCACGAATCATCATGGCGTCCATCAGCCAACCGTAGCGGACAGCACGGCTGGGCACGTCTCACATTAGGAGGTGAGCACGACCAGGTACTGCCCGCCGCCTTCTTGGATGCGCGATTCGACGTGCAGGCCCGGAGCCAGTCGGCTCAGGCGATCCACCAACCACTCGGCGGCCGCTTTCGCATCGGCTTCGGTGGGGCAGCGGCCCATGGCCTCGCTGCCACGCTTGCGGGCCAACCGCTCGGCACTGGTGACGATCGAGGCGGGGTCGGAAACAAACAGCGCCTTGGGCCACTCCACGACGGGGGCGACGGCGCCCTTCTTGGTGTTGCATCCCCGGTGCGCGAGCCGCTCGGTGCCGAACAGCGCGTCGGATCCCTTGGCTTTGGCTTTGTTCTTGGTGGTCATGCTGTCGATGCTCGGGCCGCGGTCGTCATTCACCGACATGTCCGGGTCCACCGGCTCATCGCACAGCCAGCACCGCCAGCCGTCGGCCGCCCCCACATCCTCAAGCCGGCTCATCGTGTCGCTTCCATGTTTGCTCAACGTACCGCTCGTAGCCGAGCCGGCTGTGAGTGACGCATGTGCCCACCTTCGAGCGACAACTGGGGCTCCCGAGGGTTCCGACGCCGCGGGCGGCCGGACGTTGTCGCTCAGAGGTGGGCAAAAGTGATGTTGTTGTTCCACCGCCGGGGGCGACGCGGGGCACTTCCCGCGCTCCAGCGGCCGATGACGCAGTATTAGTCGCCATGACCGCGATCGCCGACTTCGACTTCGTCATCGTCGGCGCAGGCAGTGCGGGCTGCCTGCTGGCCAACCGGCTCAGCGCCAACCCCGATCACCGGGTGCTGCTGATCGAGGCCGGCGGCGACGACGACTGGTTCTGGATCAAGGTCCCGGTGGGCTACCTGTACACGATCGCCAACCCCCGCACCGACTGGTGCTTCACGACCGAGGCCGACCCGGGTCTGGCCGGCCGCAGCATTCACTACGCGCGGGGCCGGGTGATCGGCGGCTCGCTCGTCGATCAACGCCATGATCCACATGCGCGGTCAGGCCAGCGATTACGACCTGTGGGCGCAGGCCACCGGGGACGATCGGTGGCTCTGGGGTGGCCCGGACGGTCCCGGCCAGACGCTGGCGATCTACAAGGAGTTGGAGGACTACTTCGGCGGGGCCGACGACTGGCACGGCGCCGACGGTGAGATCCGCGTCGAGCGGCCGCGGGTGCGCTGGAAGATCCTGGACGCCTGGCAGGCCGCCGCCGCCGCAGGTGGGCATCGCCCCGATCGACGAGTTCAACCGCGGCGACAACGCCGGCAGTGCGTACTTCCACGTCAACCAACGGCGCGGCCGTCGCTGGTCGATGGCCGATGCGTTCCTGCATCCCGTCGCCCACCGACCCAATCTCACCGTCTACACCCACACCCAGGCCGTGCAAGCTCCTGATGGACGACCAGGTCCGCGACGATCAGCGTCGCGGCGCCTGGACCACCGCGCGGCACCGCGCCACCGGTCTGCGGCTGCTCAAAGACGGCCAGACTCGTCGACGTCCGGGCCCGCCGGGAGGTGATCCTGAGCGCCGGGGCCATCGGGTCGCCGCATCTGATGCAGGTCTCGGGTCTGGGTCCGGCCGGGCTGCTGAGCGAGCATCAGGTGCCGGTGGCCGTCGATCTGCCGGGGGTGGGGGAGAACCTCCAGGACCACCTGCAGCTGCGAACGGTCTACCGGGTGCGGGGCGCGCCGACGGTCAACACGCTGTACCGGAACTGGATCACCCGCGCAGGCATGGGACTGCAGTACCTGCTGCTGCGATCCGGGCCCATGACCATGCCGCCGTCCACGCTGGGGGCGTTCGCCAAGAGCGATCCCGCGCTGGCCAGTGCCGACCTGGAGTGGCATGTGCAGCCGTTGTCGTTGCCGAAGTTCGGCGAACCGCTGCATCCGTTCGGGGCGATCACGCCGTCGGTGTGCAACCTGCGGCCCAGCTCGCGTGGCCATGTGCGGATGGCCGAGTGCGGATCCGCTGGCCTGCCCGAAGATCTCCTGCAACTACCTGTCGACCGACGCCGATCGTCGCGCCGCGGTGCGCGGCCTGCGGATGACGCGGCAGATCATGGCAGCGCCCGCGCTGGCCCGCTACCGCCCGCAGGAGTTGCTGCCCGGCCCGCAGCTGATGAGCGACGACGACCTGCAGACAGGCGGCCGGCGAATTGGGGACGACGATCTTCCACCCGGTGGGCACCTGCGCGATGGGAGCCTTCGACTCCGACGGTCGGCCGCGGTCGGCCGCCACGGTGCTCGACACCGACTGCCGCGTGTACGGCGTCGCCGGTCTGCGGGTGGTCGATGCGTCGGCGATGCCCACCATCACCTCCGGCAACACCAACGCGCCGGTGATGCTGATCGCCGAACGCGCGGCGCGGGCGATCCTGGAACGGAGAATCTGATGGTGACCCCTGGTGAACAGAACCCGAAACCCGTGGCGCACCCGCATGGATTGCGGCGCGATGTCCGGCCGTGACCCGGGCGAACACCACCGGGTTGCGACGCCCCTGGAGTTGCTCTTCGACCTGACCTTCGTCGTGGCCTTCGGCGTCGCCGCCTCCGAGCTGGCGCACCTGCTCGCCGAGGGCCATATCGCAGCGGGGCTTACCGGTTTCGTCTTCGCCACTTCTGCTGGTGTGCTGGGCGTGGGTCAACTTCACCTGGTTCGCCTCGGCGTACGACACCGACGACTGGGTGTATCGGCTTGTTGACGATGCTGCAGATGGTCGGCGTGATCATCCTGGCGCTGGGCCTGCCGCCGCTGTACGCCTCGATCGACCACGGCGGGCACATCGACAACCGGATGGTGGTCGCCGGGTATGTGGTGATGCGAATCGCCCTGGTGGGGTTGTGGATTCGCGCCGCGCGCCAGGATCCCGCTCGGCGTTCGCTGTGCCTCACTTACGCCGGGGTGATCAGCGTCGCCCAGATCGGCTGGGTCGGCATCATGATCGTGGATGCGTCGTTACCGGTCACGGCCGCGCTGCTGGTGCTGATGTCGGCGGTGGAACTGTCCGGGCCCTGGGTCGTCGAGAAGCTCCAGGGCAGCCCGCCGTGGCACGCCCACCACATCGCCGAACGCTACGGGCTGCTGACGATCATCGCGCTGGGCGAAGGGGTGATCGGCACCGTCGCCTCGCTGTCCGCGCAGGTGACCTCGGGTGGGTGGACCGTGGATGCCGTCCTGGTGGCCGTCGCCGGTATCGGATTGACCTTCGGCATGTGGTGGATCTACTTCGTGGTGCCGTCATCGCATCTGCTGCATGCCCAGCGACGCAAGGCCATTCCGTTCAGCTACATCCACATCGTGCTGTTCGGCGCGATCGTGGCCACCGGGGCGGGATTGCACGCCGCTGCCTACTACATCGACGATCACTCGACGCTCAGTTCGGCCGGGACCGTCCTCACCGTCGCCATCCCGGTCGGGGTGTACATCGGCTCGATCTATCTGCTGTTCACCGTGCTGGTCAGCGAATGGGACGGCCTGCACACCGTGCTGCTGGTGCTGACAGGCGTGGTGCTGGCGGGCGCGGTGGCGCTTGCGGCGGCCGGGGTGTCGATGCCGGTGTGTCTGCTGATCATCACGTGTGCGCCGTTGGTGACCATCCTCGGCTTCGAGTTGGTGGGCCACCGCCACGCCCGCGAAGTAGTCGAGCGGCGCCTCGCCGTCGGCGACGGCGGTGCTGGGTGATACTGGTGTGTGCTCAGGAATCCCCGCATCTGGATCTATCTCGTGGTCGGCCTGGTGGCGGCAGGCCTCATCGCGTACTCCCAGTGGCGTGACTCCGACGAGCAGCGCCTGCAGCGGTGCATCGACGCGTCGATCAGTCAGATGAAGCAGGACACCCCGACGCTGGAGAAGTTCGACAACGCCCAGCCCGTGCTGGTGTCGATGGCGCGGGGAAGCTGCGCCAAGCAGCTGGGCATCACCCTGCAGACCCCGTAGGGGACATCCTGTGCGCCAATGCGAGTCCCATCGCGACGGACTGACCCACCAGTAGCGCGAAGATGGCGGTTCCCACGCCGACGATGCCGCCCAACACCCAGCCGAGCGCCAACACGGTCACTTCGATGAGCAGCCGGACCCGCCCCACCGGCCAGCCGCTCACCCGGTGCAGTCCCGTCATCCAGCCGTCGCGCGGCCCGGGGCCGTGCCCGCTGGTGAGGTAGAAGCCACTGCCCACACCGATCAGGCCGACGCCGAGGAACACCAGAGCGAGCTGCCCGATCAACGACTCCGGCGTACTCACCCGTGGGTAGGTGACGCCCAGCGCCAGCGCGATCACCAGGATGTTCATCACCGTTCCCAGGCCGGGCTTCTCGCGCAGCGGAATCCACAGCGCCAGAACGCAGAGCGAGACACCCAGGGTGGTCCACCCGATTCCGAGTTCGGTGCGCACGCTGAGGCCCTGCGCCAGTACCGACCACGGGGTGCCACCGAGGTGGGACGCCAGGATGAGAGCGTCGCCGGTGCCGAAGAGCCACAGCCCGACGACGAGTGCGGTCATCGACGCGGGCGTGGGACGCCATACCGACGGTGCGGTGAAGCGGGTGCGCGGAACCGTGCGGGATCCGCGCAGCAGGAAGCGCACGCTCGCGGTCCGTCGACGTTGCGGGTTAGTCGAACAGGTCGGGCTGCTCGCGGGTGATGCTGGCGAACAGCGGCTGGAAGCTGAACCAGCCGGCGATGTGGTTGCCGACCTGACCGCGGGTGACCTCGGCCATCTCCGGCTCGATCAGCACCGGGGTGCCCACCGCCTCGGCCATCAGCTGGGCGTGGCAGACTGCGCTCCATGGTGATGAACCACCAGGCGGCCTCCTCGACGGACTGGCCGACGGTGAGCAGACCGTGGTTGCGCAGGATGGCGGCCTTGTTGTCGGCCAGGGCGTGCGCGATGCGCTTGCCCTCCTCGATGTCGAGCACCACTCCGGAGTAGGCGTCGAAGACCGCGTGGTCGTCGTAGAAGGCGCAGGCGTCCTGGGTGATCGGGTCGAGCAGCGCGGCCCAGCGTCGACCACGTCTTGCCGTACACCGAGTGGGAGTGCGCGGCGGCGATCACGTCGGGGCGCGCGGCGTGCACCTGCGAGTGGATGGCGAACGCCGCCTGGTTCACCGGCAGGTCGCCGTGCACGATGGTGCCGTCGTGGCGCACCAGCAGCAGATCGCTGACCCGGATGTGGCCGAAGTACATGCCGAACGGGTTGACCCAGAAGTGGTCGGTGCAGCTCGGGGTCGCGGGCGGTGATGTGCCCGGCCACGCCCTCGTCGAAGCCGAACCGGCTGAACAGCCGGAACGCCGCGGCGAGGTTCTGCTTGCGGTGCAGGCGTTCCTCCTCGACGGTGCGGTCCTGCGGGAGCAACGACGGAGGTGTTGCCGCCGGCGAGTTTGAGAGCCTGGTCGACGTCGGATTCAGCCATGCCAGGAAGGGTACGCCGGGCACCTACGATGCTGAAGTGTCCGACGGCCCGCCCGCGCCATTGCCGGGCGCCGATGACTCCCTGCACGGCGCCGTTCTCATCTGCCTGACCGCGACCGTTGCCGGCGCCATCATCGGTTTCGTCGGGGGAGCATTCCGCTGGCTGCTGCAGGCCGCCGACCGGCTGCGCCTGGACCTCGTGGACTGGGCGCACCAGGTGCCCGGGCCGGGCTGGTTGATCCCCGTCGCCGCCGCCGCATTCGGCGCCACGCTGGCCGCCCTGGTGGTGCGGTGGGAGCCGCTGGCCGACGGCAGCGGCATTCAGCACGTCGAAGCGGTCTACCGCGGCCAGATGCCGCCGCCGCGGATCCGGCTGCTGCCCGCCAAGTTCATCGGCGGCCTGCTGGCCATCGGCTCCGGACTGGTGCTGGGCCGGGAGGGGCCGACCGTGCACATGGGTGCGGCGATCGGCGCGCAGGCGGCCCGACGCGTGCGGCTACCCGGCCCGGAGATCCAGATGATGCAGACCGCGCTGGGCGGAGCCGGCCTGGCGGTCGCGTTCAATGCACCCATCGGCGGCACCCTGTTCACCCTCGAGGAGGTGACGCGGTCCTTCCGGATCAAGACCGTGCTGGCGACGGTGTTCGCCGCGGCCACCGCCGTCGGGTGCGCCCGCCTGATCCTCGGCGATCATCCGGAGTTCCGGATGGAACGCCTCGACGAACCGAACCTGGTGTGGCTGCCGCTGTTCGTCGTCTTCGGCTTGCTGACCGGAGTCCTCGGCGCCGGGTACAACCGGCTGGTGCTGTGGTTCCTCGACCACGTGACCGCGATGCGCCGGATCCCCAGCGTCGCCAAGGCGAGCATCATCGGCGCCATCATCGGGGGAGTGATGGTTGTTTACCCGCGCGCGGTGGGCGGCGGTGAGGAACTGACGCAGATCCTGCTCGGCGGCCAACAGCTCGCGCTCGCGGTCATCGCCGGATACCTGGTGCTGCGCTTCCTCGCCGGCCCGCTGTCCTACTCCGCCCCGGTGGTGGGTGGGCTGTTCGCGCCGATGCTGGCCGTCGGTGCGCTGTGGGGAATCCTGTTCGTCGGCGTCCTCAACCTCGCCTGGCCGGGACACGTGGCGTTCCTCGCGGTCCCGATGGCGGTGGTGGGCATGGCGGCGTTCTTCGGGGCCAGCGTCCGGGCGCCGATGACCGGCATGGTTCTGGTCATCGAGATGACGGCCTCGACCGCGGTGATCATCCCGATCCTGGCCGCCACCGCCTCGGCGGTGCTGGCCGCCCATCTGATCGGCTCGCCGCCGATCTATGACTCGCTGCGCGAGCGCAGCCTGGCCAAGAGTTAGCGTGCAGAGGTGAGCACTGAGAAGTTCTCGTTCTCGAAACTGCTGTCTGACGATCTCGCGGGCACCTACCGCCGGACCGCCAGCGCGGGGGAGAGCGTCGATCCGGCCGTCGCCGACGCCGATCTGGCCCGGGTGCAGCGCGACGGGTACGTGATCCTGACCGGATCTGCTCGACGCCGACGAGCTCGCCGCGATCACAGACGCCGTGGCGCCGCTGCTGGACCGCCACGGCCGCAACCCCTTCGAGGGCCATGCCACCCAGCGGGTGTACAGCGTGCTGAACAAGACCCGGGCCTGCGACCGGATCGTCGACCATCCGCGGGTGCTGGCGCTGCTGGATCGGCTGCTGATGCCGAACTACCTGCTGTCCATGCTGCAGGTGATCAACATCCTGCCCGGCGAGCAGGCCCAGATGCTGCACACCGACGACGCGTTCTACCCGCTGCCCCGGCCGCGAAAAGCGTTGGGCGCGCCACGATCTGGGCGATCGACGACTTCACCGCTGACAACGGCGCCACCGACGTCGTCCCCGGCAGCCACCTGTGGGGCGATCAGCGGCCCGACCCCGCCGACCGTCAACCGGTGGTGATGCCGGCCGGATCGTGCGTGTTCTTCCTCGGCACGCTGTGGCACGGCGGCGGCGCCAACCGCTCGGGCCGTCCGCGGCTGGCCGTCACCGCCCAGTACTGCGAACCGTGGGTGCGACCGCAGGAGGCGTTCACCCTGTCGATCGACCGCGACACCGTGCGCGCGGTCTCCGAGGACATCCGCCGCATGCTCGGCTACAGCATCCACCCGCCGTTCATCGGTCAGGTCGACGGCATGCACCCCAAGCGGCTACTCGAGCAGCCCGAGGAGATGACTTAGGTCCGTTGACCCGTCCGTGCGCCCGCACCTAGGTTTTAGGGATCGCAGTACGCGCACAGAAGGGCTGGTGCTCTGGTGATGGTGAACTCCGGTGTGCGGATCGGTACCGCGGCCTTTGCCCTCGGGCTCTCACTGGCCGGCCCGCAGGCGGCCGGTGTGGCCGCCGCCGAGGGCGACGGCGGTGATGTGCGGGCGGTCTCCGCCAGCCTCGGGCGCCACGCCGAAATCTGCCCGGTCGGAACGCACGGTCAAGGCCGCGGTGCCGGCCCGCGCGAGGGTCGCCGCCCCGCCGAGGGTCGCGGCGGCGTCCGCCTCTCGGGAGCCACGTCGGGCAGCGATCACCATCACCGCGCGGCAGGGGAAGGTCCCGCCGCCGACGACTGGGCTCGTCGCCGGATCCTGTCTCGCCGGGCATCCAGCCCGCCGCCGCGCGGGTGGCCGCGACGCCGGCGACCGCGGCGACACCGGCGACCGCGGTCACCGCGGTGCTGCCGGCAGCCGCGAGTGTTGCACCGGCCCAGGCCGTCGCCCCGGTGATGACCGGGATCGCGCAGATCCTCGACGGCGTCGGCAGCTGGCTGTCCACGCTGCCCGCCAATCCGCTCAGCGACGTCCTCGAAGGCGCGCTGCTCCTGCTGCGCCGCAACCTTTTTCCCGAGTCGGAAATCGGAACACCGTCGCTGGGCGCCACCGCTCCGACGATCACGGTGCACAACAATTCCCAGCAGACCATCTGGGTGTACAACCTGACCAACACCGGTGACTACAGCATCCCCGCGACGCCGTGGTCAACGTCCCCGACAGCGCCACCGGACTGGGTGGGACCGGTGTCGATCGCGGCGGGTCTCTCCGCACCGGTGACGCTGGCGGTGAACAACGGCGCAGCGGGATCTCCCGGGAACCGGATCTACATCGTCGAGGGCGCCTCAGGGTTCACTCTGCCGATCACACCGACCGGCGGGGTCGATCCGTTCTACCCGCCGGGCTTCCCGGCCGGTGATTCCTTCCAGAACTACAGCTTCGTGGAGTACAACCTCTACTCGGCGAACGGCGGCAACGAGTACACCATCGACACCTCCTACATCGACGAGTGGTCGCTGCCGGTCCAGATGAAGTTCACCGTCAACGGTGCCGCGTGGACGGGTGCGGTGGATGGAAGGACTTACGGGTTCACCGACTTCGACACCGTGGTGAGCCAACTCAACGCCGCCGGCGGTCCGTACAGCAACCTGGTATCCAGTGGCAGCACCCCGTGGGATCCGCAGCCACCGTCCACCCTGACGCGCATCATCGGACCTGACAAGGTGTGGGCGCAGCAGTTCAACGAGCCGGCGTCCAACATCAACATGAACGTCACAGGGTGGGTTCCCAGCTCGTATTCCGATTTCGTCCAGTTCGGCTCGTATCAGGACGCGAACCAAGAAACGGTGTATCCGTACGCCTTCAACGGGACTCAGCTGTCAGGCACCAGCCAGACCAATTTCGACTTCTGGCGGTTCAGCGTGACCGGCCCGGCATCCACGCCCTACGCGCTGGCATTGCGGACGTCCGCCATTCATGACGGCTTCCCCGCCGACACGAACGGCGTGTACGGATTCTTCACCTATCCCAACGACGAGGCGGCGGGACAGTTCACCAACATCCCCACCGCGGTGTCCCTCGATATGTACGTCTGGGGTTCCGGTGACGGCGCCAGCGACAGCGTGATCCCCGGCGGCACCTGGCGCTACTCCGCTTCGGTGGCACCCACCCCCTGCGTGAAGACCACCCGCGCGACACTGACCGGAACGACTGCCACCGACACCTTCATCATGAACTACACGTTCAGGAACCCGCGGACAGCGCCGCTGGTCCTGGCTACCGGAGCCGAAGGCGACATCGTCGGTATCGACGCAGTCGCGTTGGGGGCGACGAGTACCTCCGTCGATATCGTCGACCGGGCATGCTTCCTGTTCCGCGCGAACCAAAGCCAGTTCGTGTACGAAACCTCGACCGGCACTCTCTACTACGACCGGAATCCGTTGCTGCCCGGCTACACCGGAGTCCTCGCCAATCTCTCACAGAGCTCTCTGGATCCGTCCAACTCCATCTTCGTGCTGTAACTAGCCCCGCTTCGCCGCTCTGTAAAAGCCCTGCAGCCAACAAATGTGTCGGAGAACACGTTTGGAATTACGTTGCAGCGCTGGCAAATTACAGTCGTTCGATTTCCGAGAGTGTTTCGGGAGTTCAACGTATTGTCCTACGTTAATGCATCTGAGATATGCGTAGACCTGCTGCTTAGCGGTTTCGCCTAACACCCAGCGAACTGCGAAAATGCACTTCCTGCAGGTTGTTTCACTCGGCAGCAACACGCACTTGTCAGCAACGCTCTGAACCGTCGGCTATTGCTGGCACGTCGGCGCGTCGCGATTTCGCGTGTCCGGCATATCCGTTTAGCGTTCCGTCCCCGTGAACAGATTTGCATTAGTGACTATTACCGCTGGATTGATTGCCACGTCATCGGCGACGGCTCAGGCCGTGCCACAGGTCGGAATGGGCGGCTTGGTTCCCAACGCGAGAGCGCTCGCGAGCTACATCACCGCCACCTACCCGGGTGTGCAGTCCATCGGCGGTGTGCGTGCCGATTCGCGTCCCGATCATCCGAGTGGGCGCGCGTTGGACATCATGATCGGCTCCGACATGGGTCTCGGTGATGCCATCAACGCCGACATCAAGAGCCAGTCGGGCCGCTTCGGCGTTCAGTACACGATGTGGCGGGTGGCGGCTCACTACAACCACGTCCACGTCACCGTCTCCTAGGTGCACTAAGCCGGCCCCGGCCGGCACCGGTGTACCGCTTCGGTTTTTGATATCGCCGGCGATATCACTTTGTGAAACAGCCACAGCGGTCTCCCGGGCGGCATCGTTGGGCGTTTCTGGAATCACGCGTTCCACCTAAAATTGGGACATGGCGCTCAGCATCAAAGACCCGGAGGCCGATCGGCTTGCCCGGGAATTGGCCACGCGGATGGGTGAGACCCTGACCGAAGCGATCGTTGTCGCCCTGCGTGAGCGACTGGCCCGCGAAACCGGACGCAGCAGGGCAGTGCCGTTGGGGGAGGAACTGGCGAGCATCCGCCGTCGGTGCGCGGCACTTCCGGTGCTCGACACCCACTCCCCGGACGTGATCCTCGGCTATCACCGGCACGGCCTTCCGACCTGATGGGGTTTGATCTTCCCCTCTGATCGCCATGCTCATCGACGCGGAGGCTTCGACTTTCAAGACTGCGGTGCAGAAGGATGCCGGTTCGGCCGCTGTCGACTACGCCGGCCAGTAGTCGCCGCTCGGTCTCTTGAACCTGCAGCGCGTGCCGGATACCTCGATCGGGCCCGACAAGTCCGGGCCGCGAAACCGCCACGGACGTCCTGACTCGTCGTTATCGTGGCCTCCATCTCGGCTGCACGCCGGCTGGACGAATGCGAGGTTCCTGACCATGGACGCTCTTCCCCTGATCGTGATCTTCTCCGCGCTGGTGATCATCGGCCTGATCTGGACGGCTCTGCGCATCACTATCAAGCGCGACCGCAAGACGATCGCCGGCGACATGGACGACCCGCATGAGATCGAGACCTACGAGAAGGACTGGCGCAAGAAGGGGTAGGGCAACCGCAGGCACCTCTAGACTGGGCTGATGCTGCGCACAATGTTGCTCACCGCCGCGGTGGCCGCCGGCGCTGTGGCCGGGGCTTTCCCGGCTGCCGCTGAGCCCGTACCCGCTCCGCCGCCCATCCCCGATGTGTTCTCCTACATGCCGGTCAACCCGGCGGACTACACCGTCAAGGCCGGCCGCTGGTTCGCCTTCGCCGGGCCTCCCGGCGTGGTCTGCGTGCTCGACACCATCAACGGGGAGTACGGCTGCGGCGGGCCGCTACCCGGCGCCCCGGACGGCGCGAACCTCGTCAGCGCAGGCCCGGTCGGCATGCCGGTGTTCACCACCACCGAGGGCCTCAAGTACGCCGACGCCGGCGCGGTGCGCCCGTTGCCGCCCAACACCCGGCTCAGTTACCGGCAGGTGGCCTGCGGGGTGGACGACGCCGGGGTGGTGGCCTGTTTCAACAGCCGCGATCAGGTGGGCTTCGTTGTGGGCCCGACCGCCAGCTTCGCGGCCAGTAACCTGCCGCCGGTTCCGCCACCGCCGCCTCCGAGCCCGTAGCGCGAGCAGCCCCGGCCCTGGTGGGCCGGGACTCTCGCCGGGCTGTTCGGGGTTGACTCATTCACCCCAGGTTGCCGTCCTAGCTTGCCGATACGCCCGCAGCGGTGGAGACGGAAAGGAGGACATCCCCACCCAGGCGTGTTGTCGCGCTCAGCCAGCCATCGACGCGGTGGGAGGCCTATCCCACGTGCGGGCTGCAGCGGCTTAACAGAAGATCAATCACAAATCCCCCCAGGAGTTGTCGTATCACCTGTGTCTAACACCGGCCACCGACAGAAACCGGCGAGGGACGCCCTTAGCGGACGATCAGCCCTGGCTCTGAATCAGTCCGATGCAGGTGCCGATGCTCTCGGGCGTGCAGGGGATGCCATTGACTGTGGGCAATTGATTGGGCCCACCGCCGATTACCGCACCGCCGCCTGACGACGGGCCGGGCGCGACCGCCTCCCCGCCGGCCGGACCGCTGACGCAGACGCCGCTGTAGTGGCTGGGCACCGTTCCGTACGGGCACGCCGAGGCGGGTGCGGCGGTGGCGCCCAGACCGGCGCCCACCAGCATCGCGCACACCGCGGCGCGCAGGAAGATCGTCACCTGGGCCAGCGTAGCCGCCGGCCCATTTCTGTCGGAGGTCGCTCGTAATCTGGACCACGGGCGGAGGAATCGGGACTGAAGCGAAGGGGGGACGTGCGATGGCGAATTCCATCAATACCAGTTACGCGGTGATCGTCTTGGGGGACACCGTCACGATCGAGCGAGCCGACCTCGCCGACAGGGCGGCCGAGCATGGCGCGGTGATCACTGAGAGCTACAGCTTCGAACCGGGCGAGGCCGCGTCGCATGACGACGTCACCGAGGTGGAGGCGGTGGTGGCGGCGCTGAGCCGCGCGATCGCCACGAACACCGATCTGTGGGTGCCGTTCCCGATGGACGACCTCGGCCGCGAACAGCATGTCCGGCGGGTCAGCCTGGTGCTGCAGCGCGACGGTCTGAACATGCTGATGGGCCAGGACCTGGAGCCGTGCACCATGGACGGCGGTTTCAACGAGGTCGACTTCGCCTTGCGTGCCGAGGTCCGCGCTGTCGACGCCCTGCACTACGCCGCGGTCGCCGCGGCCGGCGTCAGGACGCTGATGGCGGACATCGAACGGGAACTCATGGACGCCGCGCCGACGTGTTCCGGATCAGCCGCGCCCGTCGTCGCGCCGCGGCCGGCCCGGCCGATGCCCGTCAGTGCTGAGGGTGAGCCGACGTTCGGCACCGCTGCGGTGGCGCGTTTCTTCGGCAAGTCGATGCGGTGGCTGTACTACGGGATGCGGTTGCAGTACTTCACCTATCCGGACGGCTCGCCCATCCACACGATGCGTGATCCCAAGACCGGGTACCACCGGTTCACCGTGCCGATGCTGCGCGACATGGCCGCAGCCTGCTATCGGCGTGGCATCCTCATCGAGACGGAGTACCTGGACCTGCTGGCGGTGCTGGCGCGGGCCGAGTCGGAGTAGCCCATCGGCGGCTACGGACAGGAGTGACCGGTGAACGACGAGCAAGATCACCACCACAAATCCCGGCGCTTCGTGCTGGGCGCTCTGCCGATCGTTGCCCTGACGGCGGCGGCCTGCGGGTCGCGGCCCTCGCCCGAGGAGGTGCGCAAGGCGGCCGGGCCGCCGCCTGCGCCGGCGACACCCGATGAGGCGATCGCGGTACTGATGGCGGGCAATGTCCGATTCGCCCAGCGCACACCGCAGATCCGCGACGTCGCCGACGTCGAGATCCTCTGGACCGAGATTTCCGGCGGGCAGAGCCCGTTCGCGATGGTGCTGGGCTGCGCCGACAGCCGCCTGGCACCGGAACTCGTCTTCGATCAGTTCGTCGGCGACATCTTCGTGGTCCGAGAAGCCGGCAACATCGCCGAGTCGCCCACCAACCTCGGCAGCCTCGAGTTTGGGCATGCGGTGCTGAAGGCCAAAGTCCTTGTGGTGCTCGGTCATTCCGGCTGCGGCGCGGTCAAGTCCGCGCTTGAGAACGCTACCCCCGGGGGCAACATCCAAGCCATCGTCGACGTCATCAAGGCCGGCATCGTCGGTGCTACGGACCTCGACGACGCCATTGTCCGCAACGTGCAGGCGGTTATGGCGCAGGTACGCACGGGCAGCCCGCTGCTGGCTGAGGCCGAGCGCCAGGGCGGCTTCAAGATCGTCGGCGCGATCTACGACATCGATTCGGCGACGGTGCGGCTGATCTAGGGCGGTGCCCGGCGGCGCCTGGGGTCGGTGATGCACTCGCAGATCTGATATCACCGGCGATATCACTTCTGAAACAGTGATGGGGTTCTCGGCCCCGGCCGAAATCATGGGACGATCAGAAGATGCTCGCCGGGGTTCTCGCCGACGCGGTGCTGGTGGTGCACGGGCTGTTCATCGTCTGGGCCGCACTCGGCGCCGTTGCGGTCTGGCGCTGGCCGAAGCTGGCGCTGCTGCACCTGCCCGCGTTGGCGTGGGCGGTGTGGATCGAGGTCTCCGGCGGTATCTGCCCGCTGACGCCGTTGGAGAATTCGTTGCGCCGCGCCGCCGGGCAGACTGGGTACAGCGGCGGCTTCATCGACCACTACGTCGGCGGGGCGATTTACCCCGACGGGCTCACCCGACAGACGCAGTGGGTGATCGCCGGTGTGATGCTGACGATCAACGTCGTGCTCTACGGGCTGATGATGGTCCGGGTGCGGCGATCGGTCAGCCGCGGGGGCGGTTGACGAACGCCAGCACCACCCCGGCGATCGCGATCAGTGGTCCCAGCACCGACCACGTCGTGGTGTTGCTCATCGGGCTGCCCTGCACCGCCCCGAACCCCTGCAGCGTGAACAGCACGCCGAACAGTGCCAGCGTCACGCCGGCAATGAGTAATCCCTGTCGCATGTCCGCCATCGTGCCGTACCCCCGCCCCGCTTGGAACAACTATGACTGACACCAAGACCAGCCGGGTCATTCCGCTGTTCGAGTTGCGCCGTGTACGACACGTCACTAGCGGGCAGGGCCCTATTCTCGCAGTGACCGCGCCGCCGGACTGTTGAAAGAGGCCCCGATGACCCCGCATCCGCACACCGCAGATTGCTGCGCTCCGCATCCGGCCAACGCCGCGCGCGTGGCGTCGACGGCGTCGCATCCGCCGACCGCACCGCCACCCGCACCGCCGCGAAAGCTGCCGACAAGGCGGACCTGCTCGTCACCGGCTCGCTGATCACCATGGACGACACCCGGCCCCGGGCGGAGGCGATGGCGGTCGCCGGCGGCCGCATCCTGGCGGTCGGCTCGCGTGCGGACTGGAGCGCTTCGTCGGCCCCGGCACCACGGATCCTCGAGCACAAGACAGGGGCGATCCTGCCCGGCTTCGTCGAACCGCACCTGCACCTGGTGTCCTCGGCGCTGGTGTTCGACGGTGTGGACTGCTCGCCGTACACCAACAAGACCCTGGACGCGGTGCTGGCCGCGCTCAAGGCGGCGGCCGCCACCGCACCCGCGGGCAGGCCGTCGTCGGGCAACTTTTCGACCCGAGCCTGATGCCCGGTCAGCCCGATCCTGACCGCCGATCTGCTCGACCAGATCTCCACGCAGGTGCCGATCGTGGTGATGAACGCCTCGCAGCACTTCTTCTACGTCAACTCCGCCGCCTACGCCGCGGCCGGTATCACCGCCGACGACGCCCAACCCGCCGGGCGGGGACTACGGCGCGCGCAACGGCAAGCTCACCGGCATCGTCAGTGAGACCGCGGCGATGCTCAGCTTCGTCAAAGTGCTGCCGCCGTTGACGCCCGAGGTCATCGCCACGGCGATCACCGAGATCGCGGCCATGGCCGCCAAGGCCGGGGTCACCTACATCCACGAGGCGGCCACCGGCGCCATCGCCGGGGTCAAGGAAGTCGACCTGATGCACCAGATCTTCGCGCAGGCGGGCTTCCCGGTGCGCGGATCGCTGTCGCTGTGGGGGGAGAACCTCGACGACTTCACCGCCGCGGGCATCGTTCCCGGCTCCGGTGACGACCGGCTGCGCTCGCAGACCGTCAAGTGGGTCTCCGACGGATCCAACCAGGGCTACACCGGCTACATGCGGGAGAACTACCTGGGCCGCGACACCCGCGGCGCGGCGAACTTCACCCAGGAGGAACTGTCCGCGCATCTTCGCCGACACCGTGACGGCCGGCTGGCCGATCATGTGCCACGCCAACGGCGACGCCGCGATGGACATGGTGATGGCGGCCTTCACCGTCGGCGGCCGACGCTGCCGTCGTGGGATCCGTCCAAGCGGCACCGCATCGAGCACTCGTCGCTGCTGCACGACGAGCACATCGCCGCGATGGCCTCCCTCGGCGTCACCCCGAGCTTCCTGATGAACCATGTGCGGTTGTGGGGCAGGGTGATGCGCGACGACATCCTCGGCGCCGCGCGCGCGAATCTGCTCGACCGGTACGGCTCGGCGGTCAAGGCCGGCCTGCGGGCTAGCTTCCACTGCGACTTCTCCGTCTCGCCGATCGGGCCGTTGAACTACATCGCCACCGCCGCCGCTCGGACCATGGCCGACGGTGGTGAGGTGCTCAACGCTGCCGAGCGCGTCACGGTGGCGCAGGCGTTGAAGGGCAGCCACCATCGACGCGGCGTGGATGTGCCATGCCGACGGGCTGGTGGGCTCACTGGAGGCGGGCAAGGCCGCCGACTTCGTGTTGCTCGGTGACGATCCGTTGGCGCACGAGGCCGACCCCGACGCGGTGCGCGAGATTTCAGTGCTGGCAACGTATCTGGATGGGGCGTGTTACGGCCAGGAAAACGATTCCGCTTAACCCCGACATCCGACCCTGAGCGCGGTATTTACTAGGTGCGTTCGGCGTCGAATAGGGGGAAGGGCGGGTCCTGCGTGCGTCTCATCGACTTCAAGGCCAAGACACCACTCATCGGGATGTTCATGGTGTTCTTCGCCATGGCGATCGTCGCGGTGACGGCCTACCTGCACGTCGGCTGGTGGTCGATCCTCGGCTACGCCGTGGCCGCCGCGGTCGCGGTGTTCGGCTTCGTGTTCACCTTCCGCGACATGCCCGCGCCGCCGCACACCGAGGACCGCACGCGATGACCGCCACTCATGACCGCGCTCCCCGGGCCGGCCACCGAATCCGCGCTCACCAGCCGAGGACGCCGGCTACCACAAGGGCCTCAAACCGCGGCAGCTGCAGATGATCGCCATCGGCGGCGCCATCGGCACCGGACTGTTCCTCGGCGCCGGCGGCCGGCTCGCCAGCGCCGGCCCGGGACTGTTCCTGGTGTACGCGCATCTGCGGCGTCTTCGTGTTCCTGATCCTGCGCGCGCTCGGCGAACTGGTGCTGCACCGGCCGTCGTCGGGTTCGTTCGTCTCCTACGCCCGCGAGTTCCTCGGCGAGAAGGCCGCCTACGTCGCCGGCTGGATGTACTTCCTCAACTGGGCGATGACCACGCATCGTCGACTCCACGGCGATCGCCATCTACTTCCACTTCTGGTCGGTCGTTCGACGCCGTGCCGCAGTGGCTGATCGCTCTGATCGCGCTGGCCGTGGTGCTGGCGATGAACCTGATCTCGGTGAGCGCTGTTCGGCGAGTTCGAGTTCTGGGCGGCGCTGATCAAGGTCGTCGCGCTGATGACGTTCCTGGTGGTCGGCACCATCTTCCTGGCCGGCCGCTACACCGATCGACGGGCAACGCCACCGGGTTTCAGCGTGATCACCGACAACGGCGGGCTGTTCCCGGTCGGATTGCTGCCGCTCGTCATCGTCACCTCCGGCGTGGTGTTCGCCTATGCCGCAGTCGAACTCGTCGGCACCGCTGCGGGTGAGACGGCCGAGCCCGAGAAGATCATGCCGCGCGCCATCAACTCGGTCATCGCCCGGATCGCGCTGTTCTACGTCGGCTCGCTGTTCCTGCTGGCGCTGCTGCTGCCGTACACCGCCTACTCGGCGGATGAGAGCCCGTTCGTGACGTTCTTCTCCAAGATCGGCATCGAGGGCGGCTGGACACGATGATGAACATCGTCGTGCTGACCGCGGCGTTCTCCAGCCTCAACGCCGGGCTGTACTCCACCGGCCGCATCCTGCGGTCGATGGCGATGAACGGCAGCGCGCCGAAGTTCACCGGCGTGATGTCCAGGCGCGGGCGTGCCGTACGGCGGGATCTGCCTGACCGCGCTCGATCGGGCTGCTCGGCGTGCTGCTCAACAGCGTGGTGCCGGACCGAGGCGTTCGAGATCGTGCTCAACGTCGCCTCACTCGGCATCCTGTCGTCGTGGGCCACCATCGTCATCTGCCAGCTCCAGCTCTACCGCTGGTCGCAGCAGGGCACCTGGACCGGCCGTCATTCCGGATGTGGGGCTCGCCGTACACCGGCTACCTCACGCTGGCGTTCCTGCTGGCGGTGCTGGTGCTGATGGCCTTCAACTACCCGATCGGCACCTGGACGGTGTCGAGTCTGGTGATCGTCATCCCCGCACTCATCGGTGGCTGGTACTTGGTGCGCGCCCGGGTGCTGGCGGTCGCGCAGGAGCGTGAGGGGCACACCGGGGACTTCCCGGTGGTCGCCTGATTCAACGCCCTGATTCAACGCCCTGATTCAACGCCCTGATTCAACGCAGCGCCGGGTTGAACACCTGGACGACGAGGGTTCCCATGCACAGCGCCACCCCGAGGTAGGGAATGGCGGCGGGGATGGTGATGTAGCCGGGATGGGTGCCGCCGCGGCGCTTGATGACGATCAGCGAGGCGTTGACGAGGGTGAAGATCGTCAGGACGAGCAGGCTGGTCAGCTGGGCCAGTGACACCAGCGGCAGCGCCGAGGGTGGCGATGATCATGGCGGCGACCACGAGAAGTGTTGCCGGCACGGGTGTTTTGAAGGTGGGGTGCACGGTGGCGAACCGGCTGTGGATCCAGCCCTCGTTGGCCAGGCCGTAGAGGATCCGCGAACCCATGATGATTTGCACGATGACGCCGTTGACCGCGGCGATGACGCCGATGGCGCTGATCACCGCGACATCGCCGGCGCCGCTGCGGGAGAACACCAGGGCCAGCGGGGCGTCGCTTTGTGCGAGGTCGGCGGGGGAGACCAGCGTCGTCGACACCACGACGACGAGGAGGTAGAGCGCCGTTGAGATCACCAGTGATATCAGAATCGCCAGTGGCACAGTGCGACTGGGATTGCGCGCCTCCTCGGCGACGTTGACCATGTCCTCGAACCCGATGTAGGCGTAGAACGCCAGGAACGCGCCGGCGAACACACCGCCGAGGCCGACGGCTGGGTCGATGCTCAGCAGGGCACCGGTGTCGACCTGGGTGAAGGCCTTGCGGCCGAACCAGATCACCAGCGCCAGGCCCACGATCTCCACGACGGTGAGCACAGCGGCCGTCTTCGCGGACTCGCCGATGCCCTTGATCGCGATCGCCCCGAGGACCACCAGCAGGCCCACGCTGGCCACCACGGCGGGAACGGAGACGAACGAGTGCAGATAACCGGCGAACCCCTGGGCCAATGCGGCCGCCGAAGTGATTCCGCCGGCGACCATCGCCAGACCGATGCCGGTGGACAGCCACCGCTTGCCGAACGCGCGGTGCAGATACACCGACACGCTGGCGCTGACGGGGTAGCGCCCGGACAGCTCCATGTAGGACAGCGCGGTGACCGCGGCGGTGACCATCGCGAGCAGGAAGGCCAGCGTGGTGCTGGACCCGGCGAACCCGGCGACCTTGCCGATGAGGACATAGATGCCGGCGCCGAGGATGTTGCCCAGGCCGTAGAGGGTGAGCAGCGGAAGGCCCAGGGATCGCTTCAACCGTGCGTCATCGGCCACCGCGGTGAGTGTAGGGAGTCGCACCGCGCGGATATCGACGCGATCACTGTCGAATGGGTCCGCCCGCACGGCGGTGTGGATATCGTTCTGCCCGTGGCCGGCAATAACGCGCGCATCTGGGTGGCGGGTGCCGCGCTGGGGTTCTGCCTGGCCGGCCCGCAGTTCATCGGAGTGGCCTCCGCCGATACCGGGGAGCGAGATCCGGGCCCGTCCGCTGCCGCGGAGCGCGCCAAGGCGGCGCCCCCGAGCGGCCGTGCCCCGCGGACGGCACCGGTGTCGAGGGCGGTCGACCGGCCGGCGCGGGAGCGGGCGCGCAGCGCGGCGACGAAGGCGACTACGGCCATAGGCGACGCGGCGGCCGAGCGCACCTCTATCCGGCTGAGTCCCAAAGTCACAGCACCTGTGACACCCGTGGCCTCGGCCGGCACCGTCGCTGCCGCCGCTGACCCGGTCACCGACTTCGTCACCGGGGCCAAGGTGTGGGTGGACACCTTCGCCAACCTCTATCCGTGGTGGAGCGGTGCCCTACTGCCGGCGCCCGTGCGCCGGTTCGGCTTCAACGCCACCCCGACCGCCGGGCCGATGCAGGTGGAACTCGACCTGCCCCAAGGCATCACCAGCCTCCCCATCGCCTTCACGGCGTCCGACCCCGACGGGGACCGGCTGATCTACTCGGTGCCGACCACCGGTCTCCCCGGCGCCCCGCAGTACGGCACCGTGGCCGTCGACAACACCGCGGGCACATTCACCTACACCCCGTCGCAAACCTTCATCGGCACCGACACCTTCTCCTTCGTCGTCAGCGACGAGACCGACGTGCACGTGCACGCCTGGGACGGCCTGATCAACGCGGCCTTCGGGGTCCTCGAGACCAGCCTGGCCGGCGGGCATCAGGCCACCGCGACGGTGACGGTGTTCAACAACGTCGATATTGATATCGCCGGTGACATCACCGGTGAGTTCAGCGTGCTGACCTACGACGTCTCCGGCACACCGTTCCCGTTCTCAGACGGGGCCTGGCCGCGGATCACCAACACCGTCGCAATCGGCACGCGGCTCAACGGTTTCGACATCGTCAACGTCCAGGACGACGTCGCCTACCACCCGTTCCTGATCGCCGGCACGGCGTTCCCGGACCGCACCGCGCCGTCGGTGCCGACGTGGGCGTGGCCGGTGGGTGCGCCGTTCTCCGACGGCTTGAACTCGCTGTCGTCCTATTACATCGAGAGCCTCAACCGGCAGGCGTGGACCACCCGGCCGGGGCTGCTGAACCCGGGTGGCTTTACCTATACCCGCCAACACATTCCGGGCGGCTCGTCGGTCGACATCTACAACGTCGACGCCAGCGGCGGCGCGCTGGCAGGCGCCGAGATCGCCCAACTGTCGGACTTCATCGCCGCCAACTCGATCGGCCGCGCGGTCATCGTCACCGGCGACTTCGGTCAGCTGTACTCCACACCGGGGCAGACGCTGAGTGCGTTCGCCGCCGCCAACGGCCTCACTGACGCATGGGTGGCACTGGAGTACGGCGGAACCACACCCACTGATGCGGCCACGTGCGCCTACGCCGACAGCTGCGAACAGCCGGACAAGATCTTCTACCGCGACGCCGCTCTGCTGAACCCGGCGGACCCGGACAGCAGCCCGGTGCGGCTGCAGGCACTGGCCTACACCAACGAGGGCCTGAGCTTCGTCAACGATTCCGGCCAGGATCTGTCCGCGCACCGGCCGCAGTCGGTGACGTTCGGCTACGTCGTCGACACGATCGGCCCGCTCAACGTCGACCTGGCCAACTGGATGGCGCAACTGCCCGCGTTGTCGGACCTGCCGCTGACCCAGATCCCGATCCCCGGGACGCACGACTCGGGCAGCTACGGGATCACCCCGAGCTCACCGTGGGCGCTGACCGGCAAGGACCAATTCGGTGTCCTGACTGAGCTTCCCGAGTTCCTGCAGGATCTCATCGTCAAGCCGATCGCCGCCGGCTGGGGCAAGACCCAGTCCAAGACGCTGCTTGAGCAGTTCACCGACGGCATTCGGTATGTGGACCTGCGGCTGACCAACGAGCCCGACGGTGTCGTCTACCTCGAGCACGGCCTGCGATCGGTGCCCTTCGACGACGCCGTCGCCGACATCGCCACCTTTGCAACGGAACACCCGCAAGAGGTGCTCGTCGTCTACATCCAGGGCATCAAGAACTTCTCCGCCGACACCCACGCCGAGGTGGTCGCACAGATGCAGGCGGCGTTCGGATCGCGGATGGTGCCGCGTGCGCTGGGCACCTCGGCGACCCTGGGCGAGCTGTGGGCCATCGACAAGAACGTCATCGTGGTCTACAACAACGCCGCCGTCGTCGCCGCGGATGACGATCTGTGGCCCGACGACACACTGTGGCGGCCGTGGCCGAACTTCCAGTCGGTGCCGGCGCTGCTCGGGGCGAACCAGGACAACCTCGCCAACCGCCCACCCGCGGCGATCTGGGGGATGTTCGGCGAACCGACACCGAGTTTCACCAACTACATCACCGGCATCCTGACGCTGGGCACCCGCAACATCGAGGAGTTCATGTTCAACGTGCACGGCCCGGTGCAGCAGTGGATGCGGGTGGACTTCAAGGAGTCGGTGAATCTGGTGACCGCGGACTGGTACCAGGAGTTCTGGCCGGCCGGATCGACCTTCGCCCGCGACGGGATCGGCGCGGTATACGAGACGCTGGGTGCGCGGGTGTCCAGCGTCAGCGTGTGAGCGGCTGCCCCTCGGCAGTCCAGCCCTTGGTCCCGCTCTCGAGTTCGTAGATATCGGTGATGCCAGCCTGTTCCATGGCGTCGACGGCAGGCTGTGACCGGTTGCCGCTGCGGCAGTAGACGGCGTAGGTGGTGTTGGGGTCCAGTTGTGCGATCCGGGTGGCGAAGTCGGGTTGCTGGACGGGGATGTTGACCGCGCCGGCGATGTGGCCGTCGGCGAACTCCTCAGGGGTGCGCACGTCGATGATCGCCACCCCGGGCTCTTTGACGAGCGTGGCGAACTGGGCGACACCGACACGGGCGGGGCCGGAATCCGATGTGGTCGCCTGGGTGGAGGCTGAGCAGGCGGTGATGGTGGCCAGCAAGAAGGAGATCAGGACAACGAGCCGGATTGCTTTCATACCTCGGATATACCAGTCGGAGGGACCGCATGAGGTCGGCATTTTTGTCGGAGTGCCGCGATATCATTCGAACATGAGTTCGATAAATGAGGCGTTCGCCCAGCTTGACGCGGCCGTGGAGGCCGTGGGAGCGCTGGACTGGGACTCCCTGTCGACTCGTGATCGGCTCGCCGCCCTGGACCGGCTGGAGACGGCCCGGCGTAGGCAGTTCGCCAGCTCACACGACATCGTGGGCTCGCTCGACCGAAACGACCACGGCGAGATCGGCGCCATCCTGCACAAGGTGATCGCCGACGTGGTGCGAATCAGCCTCACCGAAGCCCGCCGCCGAATGCGCGATGCGGCCCAACTGAGCCCCCGCACCACCCTGAGCGGGCAGCCGGTGCCGGCCGAGCTTCCAGCCACTGCGAAGGCGTGGGACGCCGGCCTTCTCGACGGCGAACACCTGCGGACCATTCAGACCTTCATCCGTGATTTGCCCGGCCACGTGCCGCCCAGTGAGGTGGAGAAAGCGGAAGCGTTCCTGGCTGAGAAGGCCACCGAGTTGCGCCCCGACCAATTGCGGAAGGTGGCCGACCGGTTGGCCGTGACCCTCAATCCGGACGGCAAATTCAGCGATGAGGAGCGCGCACTGCGGCGCGGCTTCATCTGGTGCGGCGGCCAGCGCGCCGACGGTATGAGTGTGGGCAAGCTGATCGCCGGCGCACAGCTGCGGGCCGAGCTCGACGCATGGTTCGCGAAGTTCGCCGCACCCGGAATGTGCAACCCGGACGATCAGAATCCCACCGTGGCGGGCGAACCCAGCCAGGACGTCATCGACCGTGACGCCCGCGGCCACGCCCAGCGTCAGCACGACGCGCTCAGCGCGCTGGTGCGCGGCCAGCTCGGCGATCCGAAACTCGGCAAGCACAATGGCTTGCCGGTCACCATCATCGCCACCGCGACACTCGATCAGCTGCAGAACGCCGCCGGATACGCGGTCACCGCGGGCGGAACGCTGTTGCCGATGGGCGACATCATCCGCATGGCCGGGCACGCGTACCACTATCTTGCGATCTTTGATTCCCACACCGAGTGCCCGCTGTATCTCGGCCGGACGCGGCGTATAGCTTCCGCGGATCAGCGGATAGTCCTGCATGCGAAGGACCGCGGCTGTACGGCACCGGGGTGCAACGTCCCCGGCTATCTGTGCGAGGCGCACCACGTTGATGAGTGGGCCGACGGCGGGCTCACCAACGTCGACCGGCTCACGTTCGTGTGCGGGCCGCACCACCGCCTGATCAAGCCCGGTGGCTGGCGCACCCGAAAACGCAAGAACGGCACGACCGAATGGATACCTCCGCCGCAGCTACCGCTACCCGGTGGCACCAACGACTACCACCATCCCGAGCGGCTGCTCCCCGAGTAGGTCAGCGACTCAGCGGATCGCCGGTCAGGGCGTCGGCGCCGATCACCTCGGCGAACCCGTAGCGCAGGCTGGCGATGAGTTCCTGACGGTCGGTGACCGCGGCGTCGTCGCTGCTGATTCCCACGCTCGCCACACCGTCGTAGGTGAGCATCGTGACGTTGATCGCCGACCCGATGGTTCCGACGAGAGGGTACATCCGCTCCACCCGGGCACCGGCCAGCCACACCGGCACTGGCACGCCGGGCACGTTGGAGGCGGTCACATCCGAGGTCTGCGCCGCCGCCGACACCAACTCCGGCGGTAGGAAGCGGCTCAGCTCGGCCATGTAGTCGGCCAGCTTCAGCGCCGGCTCGGCCCGCCAGCTGCGCACGGTGCTCGCCGCGGCCTCCAGGACGTCGTCGATGGCATTGCTGACCGGGATCTCGAAGCGCGCGATGGTGACCGCGTTGCTCTGGTCGTTGGAGGTGCGCAGCGAGATCGGCATGCTCATCCGCAACTCCGTGACCGGGCCGCCCAGGGCCTCGTGGTAGCGGTTGAGTCCGACGCTGATGCCCGCCAGGAACAGATCGTTGACGGTGCGGTCCCGTTTCTTGGCCGCGGCGCGGAAGGTCTCGAAGTCCATGTCGATGGTGTCGAAGTGGTAGTTGATGCTGCGGCCCTGCATGATCGGCGACAGCGGACCCATCGGCGTCTTGGTGAACTTCAGCACCGACTCCGCGGTGCCGACCACCTTGCCGATCATCTCCCTCGGGTTCTTGATCGCCGCCAGCGCCAGCGGCCCGATGCCCTTGATGACGTCCTCGGCGGTCTTGGCCACCCAGCCGACGTTGTTGCGCACCACCGCCTGCAGGAAGCCCTTGGTGTCGAGCACGACGGGATCGGGTGCATCCGGCATCGGGCCCAGATCCATTCCCTCCTCGGCGAAGTCGAGCAGGGCCAGGCCCAACTGCACCGCACCCTGGCCGTCGGCGATGGCGTGGTGCAGCTTCTGGATGATCACCGAGCGGCCGCCGGGCAGATCCTCCAGCACCGTCACCCGCCACAGCGGACGTTCCTTGTCGAAGTCGGTCATGGATTGCCGGCGGGCGAAGTCCAGCACGTCGCTCCACGTCGACCCCTTCGGCATGGCCAGCCGCGTCATGTGCCAGCCCAGGTCGAAGTTCGGGTCGACGACGACGCGCGGGGTCTGCAGATCCAGCGGGCCCTCCACCACCTTGGAGCGCAGCACCGGCGCCAGCCGGGTGGCCCGCTCGTAGCGTTCGCACAGCCGCTCCCAGTCCGGGCTGCGGTCGAGCACCAGCACCCCGAGGATGGTGGACCGCATGACCGGATCGTCGGTGGCCATCCGCCAGGTGGCGAAGTCCCAGCCGCCGAGGCGGCGGGCCTGGGTGACGGTCTCGCGGCCGCGCAGGGTCTTGGGCGCGGGTTTTTTGGGCGCGGGTTTTTTGACGGGGGCCTTTTTGGCGGGGGCCTTCGTGGCGGCCTTCTTCGCGGTGGCCTTGGGGGCGGCCTTCTTGGCAGGCGCCTTCTTCGTGGCCTTCTTCTGCGGGCTGTCCGCCACGTGTCCTCCTCGTTCGGCGACCGGGGTCGCGGGCTAGGGGAATCCTGTCATCTGAGGCCGTGTGATGGCGGACAATCAACGCCATGGCGAACTACACCTACCGTTGTGACGAGCACGGTGCGAGCGTGTCTGCGTTCCCGGTCGGCACCGCCCCGCAGCAGATCGACTGCGCCGAGTGCGACCAGCCGGCCAAGCGGGTCTACACCTCCCCGATGATGTCGGCGGCCGACCCGTCGCGGATGAAGCTGATCGATTCCACGCACGCCAGTGCCGACCGGCCCGAGGTGGTGACCTCGATTCCCCGCGGCGGGCGGATCAACTCCAAACCCACCCCGATGGCACCGCCGGACCCCCGGCTGCGCAAACTGCCCCGGCCCTAGAAGGACCGGGGCAGCTCCGCCTGTGCCTTATTGACCCCTACTTCCAGGGGTAGGGCGCCCAGCTCTTGTGGTCCTTCCACAGTGACTTCGGCACGTCCATGCCGCCGGAAACCTGCGGCACCTTGCCGTGGCCCGGCCGGATGTCAATGTCGAAGATCGACGTCGGCAGGTACACCGTCGAGCAGGCGTTCGGGATGTCCACCACCCCCGACAGCCGGCCCTCGATGGGCGCGGTGCCCAGCACCATCAGCGCCTGGATGCGGCTGTAGCCGAACTTCTCCAGGAAGTCGATGGCGTGCAGGCAGGCCCGCTGGTAACCGAGGAACGGATCGAGATACTTCTGCTCGTCCTCCAACGTGACCGAGGTGCCCGAGAACGCCAGCCACTCGCTGAACTGCGGGTCGGTGGTGCCGGGCATGAAGATGGCGTTCTCACCGACGCCGTACTTGGCCATGCCGTCCTTTATGACGTCCACGCCGAGCGTCAGATAGCCACCCATCTCGATGGCGCCACAGAAGGTGATCTCGCCGTCACCCTGGGAGAAGTGCAGATCGCCGAAGGACAGATTGCCACCGTCGACGAACACCGGGTAGAACACCCGCGTTCCCTTGGTGAAGTTCTTGATGTCCTGGTTGCCGCCGTTCTCCCGCGGCGGGGCGGTGCGGGCGGCCTCCTTGGCGACCCGGTCGTAGTCCTTGCCCTTGAGCGAGCCCAGGATCGCGCTGTCCGGCAGCGGCGGAAGTGCCAGCGGCGGAACGCGATCCGGGTCGGTGGCGATCAGCGCACCCTCACGCTTGTTCCACCGCGCCAGCAGTTTGTCCGACGGTGCGGTGCCCATCAGTCCGGGATGCTGGATGCCGACATAGGACACCCCCGGCACATGCCGCGAGGTGGCCACACCGCCGCGGAAGTCCCAGATCACCTTGTAGGCATCGGGGAACCACTCGGTGAGGAAGCCGCCGCCGTTCTCGGTGGGGAAGATGCCGGTGTAACCCCAGCCCTGCCCGGAGATGCCCTTGGGATCCTCGGTCTCGCACGGGCCGATGTCGAGGATGTCGACCATGAGCAGATCGCCCGGCTTGGCGCCCTCCACCCGGAACGGACCGGACAGCACGTGCACACCGGGCAACGGGGCGTCGCGGACGTCGTCGGCGGAGTCGTCGTTGCGGATCGCGCCGTCGAACCACTCGCGGCAGTCCGCGCGGAAGACGTCGCCGGGTTTGACGGTGACATTCGCCGGGATGTCGGGATGCCATCGGTTGTGCCCGACGTGCTTCTGGTTGGTGAAGGACTTCTTGTCGTCGAGCGGAAACAGGTTCTTGGGCACTGCGGGTGTTCCTTCCTTCGTGGGGATCGAGCCTTGGTGGGTTGTCGAACGTGGTGTGGTGAAGCGTGTTACGCGGCGGCGTTGGCGGGAGTCGCCGGCGCGGGGGTTGTGTTGCGGTCAGCGCGGATGAGGAAGGTCAGGGCGCCGAAGACGACGACACCGAAGACGGCCAGGCCCACGGCGAGGTCCTTGCTGGCGAACTCCTTCCACCCGTCGGTGAGCAGCAGGAATGCCGGGATCGCGCCGGTGACCCAGCCCTGCACCGCGGCCACAGCGCCGGTGTAGCGGCCCAGCGAGTCCCGGCCGAGTCCGAGTAGCAGGAAGAACAGCGCCCACAGGAAGGCCCAGTAGATCCAGATGACACCGAAGGCGTAGTCCTGATCGCGGAAGGAGATCACCGCGAACACCACCGCGCAGATGGCGACGAACAGCGAGAAGAATCCGAGGCCGGTGCCGTCGAGGTCGTTCCAGAGGTTGAAGGCGACGTAGAGGTAGGTGAACCCGAACAGGTACAACCCTGACGCCGCCAGGATCTTCGTCATGTCGCCATCGGCGGTGAAGATCAGATAGGTCGGCGTGACGACCTGAAGTATCCCGACGAAGATGTTCAACGGGACCGCGGCGCGGGTGTCGACCCACCCCAGCAACATGCAGCCATTCAGAAAGAGAACAGCTCCTACGTAGAGCAGTCCGACAGATCCCATACCGTGTCGCTCCTCATCTCATGACCGCACCGCACGGCGCGGTGTGAGTCGCAGTCATCGGTGTTGAGCGACAAGCGCATTCGCCGTGGCGACGAATGCGATTCAGTACGTGCTATCGGCCCCTCTCGTGTGACCTCATGGTGCGACGACGCTGTCGCTGCCAACCCCGACATCGCTGACGATCGACCTGTCAGTGATCGCTGTCAAGTGGTTTGGCGAAACACGTTGGAAATATTCCATTACCAAACTTATGGTCGAGAAACGCGCTGAGCGGGGGCTTTCCAGAAAGCCGCTTCTGGCCTAGCCTCGAATTGGCCCGGTCGCCTGATCGGGCCAGGCGGTGATGCGGTGGCGGAAAAACTCTCCGGACAACACGTGCTGGCCGATGTCCTCGGCGCCGTGCCGGCCCATGAGCGGCTGATCCTGCCGTGTCTGCAGAGAGTTCAGCACGCATTCGGATACGTCACCGACGATGCGGTGGACGCGGTGGCGGAGTTCCTGAATGTCAGCCGCGCCGAAGTCATCGGCGTGCTCACCTACTACCACGATCTGCGTCGCACACCGCCGCCCGCGGTGGCCGTCGGGGTGTGCGTCGCCGAAGCGTGTCAGGCCCAGGGTGTGCGATCGCTGGTCAGCGATATCGAGCGCGAGTTCGGGATCGTCGTCGGCGGCGAGAATGCCGACGCGCCAGTCGAATTCGCGAAAGTGTACTGCTTCGGTAACTGTGCGCTGGGACCGGCGGTGATGGTCAACGGCCGGCTGCTCGGCCGCTGCGACCTCGCCGCCGTGAAAGTGGCAGTCGATCGCGCGCAGGGGGATTCACGGTGAGCACCCGGGTGTACGTTCCGCGCGACTCGGCCGCACGTTCGGTGGGCGCCGACGAGGTCGCTGCGCGCATCGCCGAGCTGGCGGACGTGGAGATCGTGCGCAACGGATCACGCGGCATGCTGTGGCTGGAGCCCTTCGTCGAGGTCGAAACACCCTCCGGCCGTGTCGGTTATGGCCCGGTGAACCCGGACGACGTCGAGTCGCTCCTGGGTGCCGGAATGCTGGACGGAGCCGAACACCCGCTGTGCCACGGCATCGTCGATGACATGGCGTGGCTGGCGCGCCAGCAGCGGGTGAGTTTCGCGCGGGTCGGCATCATCGACCCGCTGGACCTCGACGCCTACCGGGTGCTGGGCGGGCTGATCGGACTTCGGCATGCCCTGGAGAAACCGGTCGATGACGTCGTCGACGACGTCCTGGCGTCGGGTCTGCGCGGCCGTGGCGGCGCGGGATTCCCGGCCGGAATCAAATGGCGCACGGTGCTCGAAGCGCCCGGCGACGTCAAGTACATCTGCTGCAACGCCGACGAGGGCGACAGCGGTACCTTCGCCGACCGCATGCTCATGGAGGGCGACCCGTTCACCCTGCTGGAGGGCATGGCCATCGCCGGTACCGCGGTCGGGGCCACCGAAGGCCTGATCTATGTGCGCTCGGAATACCCCGCCGCCATCGCCACCCTGCGCACCGCCGTCGACATCGCCCGGGTCGACGGCTGGCTCGGTGACGACGTGATGGGCTCGAGTCGCGCCTTCGACATCCGCATCGTCGAAGGCGCGGGCTCCTACGTGTGCGGCGAAGAGACCGCCATGCTGGAAAGCCTGGAGGGCAAGCGCGGCATGGTGCGGGCCAAACCGCCGATCCCGGCCCTGCACGGTCTGTTCGGTAAGCCGACCCTGGTGCACAACGTGCTGACCCTGACCGCGGTGCCGCAGATCCTGGCCGACGGGCCGGCCGCCTATCAGGCGCATGGCATCGACCGCTCCCGAGGCACGAGCGTCTTCCAGCTGGCCGGCAACGTCGCCCGCGGCGGCATCGTCGAACTCGGCTTCGGGGTGAGCCTGCGCGAACTGGTCGAGGACTTCGGCGGCGGCACCCGGTCCGGGCGACCATTGCGCGCGGTGCAGGTCGGCGGACCGCTGGGCGCGTACTTCCCGGCCTCAGCGCTGGACGTGCCGATGGATTACGAGGCGCTGGCCGCCGCCGGCGGACTGCTCGGCCACGGCGGGGTGGTGGTCTTCGACGACACCGTCGACATGGCCGCCCAGGCCCGCTTCGCGATGGAGTTCTGCGCGGTCGAATCGTGCGGCAAGTGCACCCCATGCCGCATCGGATCCACCCGCGGGGTCGAGGTCATCGACCGGATCACCGCCGGGGTGGACCGCGAACGCAACCTGGAACTGCTCGAGGACCTGTGCCAGACCATGACCGACGGATCGCTGTGTGCCATGGGCGGTCTGACGCCGCTGCCGGTGCGCAGCGCGCTGCACCATTTCGGGGAGGACTTCCGATGACTGTGTCCAAAAACAACGGTCTGCTCAACGAACCCGACTACGGCACCCCGGCGTCCACGGCCACCGACCAGGTGACGCTGCACGTCGACGGCGCCAGCGTCACTGTGCCGGCTGGCACCTCGGTGATGCGGGCAGCTGCCGAAGCGGGTCTGGCCGTGCCCAAACTCTGCGCCACAGACTCGCTGCAGCCCTTCGGGTCGTGCCGGCTGTGTCTGGTCGAGATCGACGGCAAGAAGGGCACCCCGGCGTCGTGCACCACCCCGGTGGAGCCGGGCATGGTGGTGCGCACCCAGACCTCACGGCTGGCGACGCTGCGCCGCAACATCATGGAGCTCTACATCTCCGACCATCCGCTGGACTGTCTGACGTGTCCGGCCAACGGCGACTGCGAACTGCAGGACATGGCCGGGGTGGTGGGCCTGCGCGATGTGCGGTACGGGTACGCGGGGGAGAACCACCTCGATGCGCCCACCGATGCGTCCAACCCGTACTTCAGCTTCGATGAGTCCAAGTGCATCGTGTGCAGCCGCTGCGTGCGGGCCTGCGACGAGGTGCAGGGCACCCTCGCGCTGACGATCACCGGCCGCGGCTTCGACTCGAAGGTGAGTCCGGGCGGCACGAATTTCTTTGACAGCGAATGCGTCTCATGCGGGGCGTGCGTGCAGGCCTGTCCCACGGCGACGCTGTCGGAGAAGACCGTCATCGAACTCGGCACACCCACACGCACCGTACTGACCACCTGCGCGTACTGCGGGGTGGGCTGCTCGTTCAAGGCTGAACTGCGCGGCGACGAAGTAGTGCGGATGGTGCCGTACAAGGATGGCGGCGCCAACGAGGGCCACTCGTGCGTCAAGGGCCGCTTCGCCTGGGGCTACGCCACCCACCCCGACCGCATCACCACCCCGATGGTGCGCGACTCCATCCTCGAGCCGTGGCGCGCGGTGTCCTGGGACGAGGCCATCGGTCACGCCGCTCGACGGCTGACGGAGATCCAGTCCCGGCACGGGGTGGACAGCATCGGCGGCATCACCTCCTCGCGCTGCACCAACGAGGAGGTGTTCGTCGTCCAGAAGATGGTCCGGGCGGCCTTCGGCAACAACAACGTCGACACCTGCGCGCGGGTGTGTCATTCGCCGACCGGCTACGGCCTCAAACAGACCTTCGGCACCTCGGCGGGCACCCAGGACTTCAAGTCGGTGGCCTCGGCCGACGTCATCATGGTGATCGGCGCCAACCCCACCGACGCGCACCCGGTGTTCGCCTCCCGGATGAAGCGGCGCCTGCGCGAGGGTGCGCACCTCATCGTCATCGACCCGCGCCGCATCGACCTGGTGCGCTCACCGCACATCAGCGCCGAGCACCACCTGCAGCTGCGGCCGGGCACCAACGTGGCCGTCGTCAACGCGATGGCCCACGTGGTCGTCGACGAGCAACTCGCGGATCTGTCGTTCGTGATGCGCCGCTGCGACACCGAGCTGTACCGGGAGTGGGAGGAATTCATCCGCCGCCCGGAGAACAGCCCCGAAGCCGTCGAGGAATTCTCCGGTGTGCCGGCCGGCGAGATCCGCCGTGCGGCAAGGCTGTACGCCGCCGGCCCGAACTCCGCGATCTACTACGGATTGGGCGTCACGGAACATTCGCAGGGCTCCACCATGGTGATGGCGATGGCGAACCTGGCCATGGCGACCGGCAACATCGGCCGCGACGGGGTAGGTGTCAACCCGCTGCGCGGGCAGAACAACGTGCAGGGCTCGTGCGACATGGGATCGTTCCCGCACGAGCTGCCCGGCTACCGGCACGTCTCCGACGACGTCGTACGCGAACAGTTCGAGGCGCTGTGGGGCACCCATCTGCAGTCGGTGCCGGGCATGCGGATCCCCAACATGTTCGACTCCGCCATCACCGGCGGGTTCAAGGCGATGTTCGTTCAGGGCGAGGACATCGCCCAATCCGACCCGAACACCCTGCACGTGCAGAAGGCGCTGGAATCGCTGGAACTGCTGATCGTGCAGGACCTGTTCCTCAATGAGACCGCGCGCTACGCGCATGTGTTCCTGCCCGGTACGTCGTTCCTGGAGAAGGACGGCACCTTCACCAACGCTGAGCGGCGCATCAACCGGGTGCGGCCGGTGATGACTCCGCGCAATGGCAAGCAGGAGTGGCAGATCATCTGTGACCTGTCGACCGCGCTGGGCTATCCGATGCACTACGACTCGGCCGCGCAGATCATGGACGAGATCGCCACCCTGACACCCACGTTCGCCGGGGTGTCCTTCGCGCTGCTCGACGAGGTGGGCAGCGTGCAATGGCCCTGTGACAGTGAGCATCCGCTGGGTACGCCGATCATGCACGTCGGCCAGTTCGTCCGCGGCGACGGCGCCTTCCAGCTGACGCCATACGTGCCGACCGAGGAGCGCAGCACCCGCCGCTACCCGCTGCTGCTCACCACCGGCCGCATCCTGAGCCAGTACAACGTCGGCGCGCAGACCCGTCGCACCGCCAACGTCGCCTGGTGCGACGAGGACCTGCTGGAGATCCATCACTCCGACGCCGAGGCGCGCGGGGTCAGCGACGGGTCGTGGGTGACGCTGGCCAGCCGGGTCGGCTCGACGGTGATGCGCGCGCACATCTCCGACCGGGTGCCGCCCGGGGTCGTGTACACCACCTTCCACTTCCCCGAAAGCGGAGCGAACGTGGTGACCACGGAGTACTCCGACTGGGCGACCAACTGCCCGGAGTACAAGGTGACCGCCGTGGAGATCAGCCCCAACAGCCGCGGCCCGCTCGCACTCGAGGAGCCCGCGCAGGCCGGATCCACGGTCCCGGGCTGACGGCGTGCAACTCGACACCCTGGTCCGGATGGGTCAGCAGATCGCAGTCAACAACGCCGCACTTCCGCACGACCGGGCCGTCGCCCGCATCGCCGGGCACCTGACGTCGTTCTGGACCCCGGCGATGATCACCGAGATCGTGGCCTTCGCGGCCGCCAATCCCGATGATCTGGATCCGCTGCTAGTGGATGCGCTCGCATCGCTCGGTGACCGATACTGACATTCATGACCCCACTGCAGCGCTACATCGCCGAGGAGATCGCCACCGACCACGTTGATGGTCTGCTGTCGCGCCGGGAGGCGCTGCGCCGGCTGGCGATGCTCGGGGTGGGCACCGCCGCGGCCACCGCGATGATCGCCGCGTGTTCGGAGAAGCGCCCGGCCCAGCCGGCCACCCCAACGGGGACCACGAGCGGCGCAGCAGCCGGCCCCGCGCCGGGTATGGACACCGCCCGCGCCGGCGAAGCGGTCACGTGGGCCGGGCCGCGCGGAGAGCTGCAGGGGTACTGGGCGCAGGCGGAGACGGTGCGCGGTGCGGTGGTCGTCATCCACGAGAACAAAGGCCTCAACGACTGGGTGCGCTCGGTGGCCGCGCGACTGGCCGGTGTCGGCTACTCGGCGCTGGCAATCGACCTGCTCTCCGAGGAGGGCGGGTCGGCCACGTTCACCGATCCGGCGGCCGCCACTGCCGCGCTGGCCGCCGCACCCCCGGAGCGCTTCATCGCTGATCTGCGTTCCGGTCTCGACGAGGTGGCCCGCCGCTCACCGGACCACGATCTCGGTGTGGTCGGCTTCTGCTTCGGCGGCGGGCTGGTGTGGCAGTTGCTGTCCGCCGGTGAACCGCGACTGACCGCGGCCGTGCCGTTCTACGGGCCGACACCGGAGGATGCGGACTTCAGCGGGTCGCGCAACGCGGCCGTGCTCGGCTTCTACGGCGCGCTCGACGATCGGGTGAATGCCTCTGAGCCGATAGCGCGGGCAGCGCTGGAGAAAGCCGATCTGGTGCACGAATTGGTCACCGAACCCGATGCCGATCATGCGTTCTTCAATGACAGCGGAAAGCGGTACAACGCCGCCGCCGCGGCGGACGCCTGGGCGCGTCTGCAGGACTGGTTTGCGCGGCACTTGTCGTAGCACTTGTCAGAGCCGACGCGTAGAATAGAACTATCAGCACGGCCGCTTTTGAGTGGCCGTTCATGCAGTCGGGGGCTCGAAAAATCACGCAGGCGGCCAATCCCTCTTTGGGGGTCTGCCTATTTCGTGCTGGCCGCCGCCTGCCTAACGAAAGGTGGCCCACATGACCAATTCCAACCACACCCTGATCGCCGCATTGCTCGATCGTTCGGGATCCATGGCGTCATCCAAGGCGGCCACCGAGGATGGCTGGCGCGAACTCATCAACGAGCAGCGTCAGGAACCCGGACAGTGCCAGGTGACGTTGGCGCAGTTCGACACCCGCTACGAGGTGCTCTACCCCGCCACCGACATCGGTGCGGTGCCGGAGTTCGTGGTCGAGCCGCGTGGCAGCACCGCGCTGCTGGACGCGACCGGCCGGTTCATCACCGAGGTGGGTGGGGTGCTGGCCGCGCTGCCCGAGGCCGACCGGCCGGGCAAGGTGATCTGCCTGATCATGACCGACGGCATGGAGAATTCCAGCCACGAGTGGACCTGGGAGGCACTCAAGGCGCTGATCACCCAGCAGCGCGAGGTCTACGGCTGGGAGTTCATCTTCCTCGGCGCCAACATCGACGCCGTCGAGGTGGGTGCCCGGATGGGCATGGATCGGGACAAGGCGATGACCTTCGCCGCGGACTCCTATGTCGGCAATCGGCGGGCCTACGCGGTCACGTCGGCGAAGATCAGGGACGCCCGCGCCGGCCGGGATTTCGGCTTCAGCCCGGAAGAGCGGACCGAGTCGATGGGTGACGGCGACACGCGGTAAGCAGAACGTGTCGGTGGTCCTTCTTAGAGTCTGAGCTGTAGGTCAGATTCAACGGGGGAGGGTCACATGAATGTTCGTCTGATGTTCGCGGCGGCGGTGCTGGCTGGGTCGGCGGGGGTGGGGATCACGGCCGTCACCGTGCCCACCGCCGCCGCGGACAACGTCTGCGTCGGGGTGCTCAACCAGAGCGGGTGCCAGCCGGCGCCGTGGAACGGCCAGCTGATGGAGACCTGGAATACCCCGGGTTACTACGGCGGCTGGACCAACGGGCCGGTGATGTGTGACCCCTTCACCCGGCAGTGCCGCGGCTGGGCGCAGCCGTAGATGGTCTATCGCCTCGCCGTCCTGGCCGCCGGTGCCGCCAGCTCGGCAGCGCAGGCGCGGCGACTGGTCGCGGCGATAGCGGCCCGGCCGAGCGGAACGCTGCCTGCGGCCATCAGTGAGGTCCTCGGTGCGCTGTCGGGAAGTGGGGCCGGCGATGTGAGCGCCGGGGCGTGCGTGGATTCCCGGGGCATGCTCATCAGCATCGCCCTTCCCGAAGGCAGTGTGCTGGAGCCGCTGCTGGTGCTCGCCAAAGATCACGGCCTGGCGGTCTATGACATCGCGCTCAACCGGCTCTATGACCCGGACGACTGCGTCGAGATCGAGGTGCTGCTGCCGGGGCTGCGGCTGCCGTTTGTGACCCGAGAGTTGTTGGTCGACTTGGTGGCTCACCCACAGTGGCCGCAGCCGTCGGCCCCGTACGTCATTCTCGCGCGGTCCGGCGAGGATTTCATCCAGACCTGGCTGACCGACAACGGCGCTTATCAGCTCGAGTACCGCGAGGGTGGGGCGGAGTTCCATTTCGTGCACCACACCCGTGACCCCGCCGAGGTGACTGAGGTGATGTGGGCCTGGGCGCTCGAGGGTGTGCGGTGGCGTGGTGCGGTGGACTGGGAGTTCCTCGATATCAGTCGCTGCGCCGTGTCAGCAGTTCCCGCAACGTAGGAAGCGTCCGCTGATCCTTGGGCCGGCTACTCCTCGATACTCAGCGCCTGGGTGGGGCAGTTCTCGCAGGCCTGCTCCAGATCGGTGCGGCGGTCTTCGCTGATGTCCTCAAGGAGGATGTGCAGAGCGCCGTCGGGGCCGATGGAGAAGATGTCCGAGGCGACGGCCTCGCACAGCCCGATGGATGAGCACTTGGTGTAGTCGACGACGACCTTCATCGTTTCTTCTCGGGAGTGAATTCAGCCTTCATGTTCATCACGGTATGGAAGAAGTTGCCGTTGCCCAACTCCGGCTCGCCGACGGTGTGGATGTCGGGCAGCCGGGTGAGCAGTTCGCGGAACGTGACCGCCAGCTGACGACGGGCCAACTGAGCACCCAGGCAGTGGTGGATGCCGCCGCCGCCGAAGGCGACGTGTTTGTTCGGTGAGCGGGACAGGTCCAGCAGTTCGGGATGGTCGAACACCTCGGTGTCCATGTTGGCCGAGGAGTAGAACATGATCACCTTGTCGCCCGCGGTGACGTGGTGGCCGCCGAGCTCGGTGTCGTGCGCCGCGGTGCGGCGGAACGTCATGATCGGGGTCGCCCACCGGACGATCTCCTCGATCGCCATCGGCATGCGCCCGTCGAGGTCCTCCATCAGCCACGCGCGCTGCTCGGGGAAGTCGGTGAGCGCCTTCATCCCGTGCGAGGTGGACTGCCGGGTGGTGTCGTTGCCGGCGATGATCAGCAGGAAGAAGATCGACGAGATCTCCTCGTCGCTGAGCCGCTCACCGTCGACCTCGGCCTGCACCAGTGCGGTGACGAGGTCGTCGCCGGGCGTGCGGCGACGTTCCTCGACCAGCCCCATCGCGATGCTGTGGACGGTCATGATCGCCTGCGCGATGCGTCCCATCGGCTCGGCGCCCTGTAGCAGCCGGGGATCACGCCAGCCGTCGGGGAACTGCGACTCGTAGGCGATCGTGCGGCGGTGTTCCTCGGGGATGCCGATCATGTCGCAGATGTTGTGCATCGGGACCAGGGCGGCCACCTCGGTGACGAAGTCGATCTCACCCTTGTCTGCGATGTCGTCGACGATCCGGCGGGCGTTGGACACGATGTGGTCGTCGATACGCGCCAGCTGCTTCGGCGTGAACGCCGCCGCCATCAGTCGGCGGATCTTGGTGTGCCGTGGCGGATCCATCGCGATGAAGCCCTGCGCCGCGTCGAGCAACTCCTTGGGGAATCGACTCGAAGGTGATGCCCTCACCGGAGAGGAAGTCACCCGGGCGGCGGGTCACCTCGACGAGATCAGCATGGCGGACCACCGCCCAGAAGCCCTGATCATTGGGATCCTCGAAGAGGCCGTTCTTGACCGGGCGGTGCCAGGAGATGGGGCGGTTGGCGCGCAGTTCGGCGAACACCTTCTCCCGGTCCCTGGTGGTGCCGGCCCAGAACTCGGCCGAGGAGATGTCGGCGGGGTCGTACGGGCGCTCGGCGCGGGAAAGGGTTGCGGTCATCTCACGAGCTTCTGACATAAATTAGAAAATGTCAAGAGGTTTCTACACTGATGTATCTCTGTCGCCTCGGCTAGACTGATCCTCGTGACTGTCGTCGATCTCCGTGCGGAAACCCGGGCCTACGGCCGCGCCCGGCTGCGCGAGCTCGCGTTGGACGCCGCCCGTGAGGTGGTGCTCGAGCGGGGCTGGGGCGCGGTGCGGATGGGGTCGATCGCGGCCTCGATCGGGATCAGCCGGCAGAGTCTGCACGCCGAGTTCGGCACCAAGGACGACCTGGGCAACGAGATGGTCCTTCGGGAGACCGAGGTCTTCTTCACCGAGATGTCGCACCGGCTGGCTCAGCACCCCGGCGATCTGGCCGGGGGTGTGGACGCCGCGGCGCGCTACGTCCTGACCATCGCGCGGGAGAACCCGCTGCTGCAGACCATCCTGACCCAGACGCCGAGCAACGGCGGCGATGCCTCCCTGCTGCCGTTGCTCACCACGCGCGGGGGCACGCTGATCTCCCGGCCGGTGGGGATCTTCCTGGATTGGCTCGGCGAACACTGGCCGCAGGCGGATGCGGCAGACGTCCGAATCGTGGCGGAGACCGTTGTGCGATTGGGCCTCAGCCACATCCTGACCCCCACGCAGGAGCCGTCGGACTCCGCCCGCGACATCGCCCTGGTGGCGTGCCGCTGTCTGCGGGTTCCCGACCCCGATCAGCCGAAGCGCTGAGCGCGGGAGGGATGCGGTGACCGCTGATCTGCGTGATGCCATCGCAGCGGCCCCAATGTTCGACGGCCTCGACAGCGCGCACGTTCACTCCCTCGCCGCACAAAGCCGATCGAGCTTCTTGCCCGGCGGCCAGGTGCTGTTCCGGCGGGGCACCCCCTCGACGGGCTTCTACGTGGTTCGCGACGGCCGCATGCAGCTGTCGGTGTCCAACTCCGAGGGCGTGGTCAAGGTGCTGGAGATCATCAGCCCCGGTGGGGCTTTCGGCCATGCGGTGATGTTCCTGCGCGAGCCCTATCCGGTGGACGCCACCGCGCTGGTCGACACTCACCTGGTGTTCGTGCCGTCGACCGCTGTCGACACCATCCTCGATGGTGATCCGGCGATGGCGCGGCTGATGCTCGCGTCGATGGCCCGCCGCCTGCAGGGCAAGGTTCAGGACATCGCCATGCTATCGCTGCAGTCGGCAACTCAGCGGATCATCGCCTACGTGCTGGGCGCGATTCCGGACGCGGAGGCCCCGGCCGGTCCGTCCACCCGGGTTGAACTGCCGGCGCTCAAGCAGGTGCTGGCCTCCCGGTTGGGGATGACGCCGGAGACCTTCTCCAGGGCGATGCGGACCCTGGCGGGCGAAGGACTGTTGTCGGTGGACGGCTCAGTGGTGGTGATTCCCGACATCGCCGCGCTGGACGCCTACGCCCGCAGCCACTCGGTGCTGTGAGCGGTGTGCTGTGCCTCAGGTGCTGTGACCGGGGCCACAGCACGGTCTTGATCTAGGTCAAAGGACTCAGTGGGGCCGGTTCGTAGCGTGGGCTCGTCCGTTCCAGACGAGGAGACCCGATGTTCTGTTACCAGTGCGAGCAGACCGACCGCACGCCCCAGTCCGAGCGCCCCAACCTGCTGAGCTTCGGCTGCTCGACGGCGAAGGGCAACTGCGGCAAGGACGCGACCACCGCGGCGCTGCAGGACGTGCTGGTCGAGGTCAACCTCGGAATCGGGCAGTACGCGCAGAAACTCCGCGAACTCGGCGCCCCGGATCCGCAGTACGCCGCGCATCGCTCGTTCGACCTGTTCACCACGCTGACCAACGTCAACTTCAACGCCACCCGGTTCATGTCGATGATCGCCGACGCGGTGGGCGTGCGCGAGCGGGCGAAGGCCGGCTTACGAGGCGGCCGCCCGCGCCGCCGGTTCCGAGCCCGAAACCCTGACCGGCGCAGCGCACGTTCGAACCCGCAACCAAGATCTCCGAGGTCGTCGCCCAGGCAACCGCAGGTCGGCGTCGCCGCCGGCGTGGAGACCGTCGGCGCCGACATCGTCGGCCTGCGCAACCTGAACCTGTACGGACTCAAGGGGGTGTGCGCCTACGCCCACCACGCCCACGCCCTGGGCTATCGCACCGACGACACCGACGCCGGCATCGAGAACGGCCTGGCCTTCCTGGCCGGCGGGCCCACCGACGCCGACGCACTGCTGGGCCATGCCCTGGAGTTGGGCAACGTCAACCTCAAGGTGATGGAGATGCTCGACGCCGCCAACACCGGCAGCTTCGGCACCCCGGTGCCCACGCCGGTGCGGGTCACCCCGGTGGTCGGCAAGGCCATCCTGGTGTCGCGGCCACGATCTGCACGACCTGGCCAAGATCCTGGAGGCCACCGACGGCACCGGCATCAACGTCTACACCCACGGTGAACTGCTGCCCGCCCACGGCTACCCCGAGTTGCACAAGTACACGCCACCTGGTCGGCAACTACGGCGGCGCCTGGCAGGACCAGCAGCGCGACTTCACCGCGTTCCCCGGCCCGATCGTGATGACGTCGAACTGCCTGATCGAGCCGCAGCCGGCCTACCGCAACCGGATCTTCACCCTCGGCCCGGTCGGCTGGCCCGGGGTGCGCCACGTGCGACAACGACGACCTGTCGCCTGGTGCTCAAGGCCGCCCAGTCGCTGCCCGGCTTCACCGAGGACGTCCCGGCCGAGACCGTCACCACCGGCTTCGGCCACGGACGCGGTGCTCTCGGTGGCCGACACGGTGATCGAGGCCGTCAAGGCCGGCGACATCTCGCGGTTCCTGCTGATCGGCGGCTGCGACGGTGCGGCCCCGGGCCGCAACTACTACACCGACGTGGCCGACAACGCCCCGGACGACACCGTGCTGATGACGTTGGGCTGCAACAAGTACCGGTTCAACAGCCACGACTTCGGCACTATCGGCGGCATCCCGCGGCTGCTCGACGTCGGCCAGTGCAACGACAGCTACTCGGCCATCCAGATCGCGCTGGCGCTGGCCGAGGCGTTCGACTGCGGAGTCAACGACCTGCCGCTGAGCCTGTTCGTGTCCTGGTTCGAGCAGAAGGCCGCCGCGGTGCTGCTGACCCTGCTGTCGCTGGGCATCCGCAACATCCGGCTCGGCCCGACCCTGCCGGCCTTCCTCACCCCCGCGGTGGTGGACATCCTGGTGGACAAGTTCGCGCTCAAGCCCATCGGCGACCCGGCCGAGGACCTGGCCGCGGCCATGGCCGGGGCATGACATCGGTGATGCCGACTGAAGATGCCGACGGAAACCGAGACGGGCTACGACGTCACCCTGGTGACCGCTGACGGTCAGGAATCGACGCTGCTGTGCGACGGGGCGACGACCGTGCTCGAGGCCGCCGAGGACGTCGGGTGTGATGCTCAAGGCGTCCTGCGAGTCGGGCGGCTGCGGAGCGTGCTCGGCGGTGCTCACGGGCGGCCAGGTCGAGATGGGCGACCACGATCCGAACGTCATCGAGGTGCCGGAGGGGCAGGGCGGAATCCTGTTGTGCCGCAGCTTCCCCCGCGAGGACTGCCGTATCGAGTTGCCGTACGACCAGAGCAAGATCGTGCGTCGGGCCGCCGGTGCGGCACGACGCGGAGATCACCGCTCTGGATCGGGTGGCCGACGGGGTGATGCGGGTGACGCTGACCCTGCGGCCAGGCGAGGACGGGTCGGCGGCGGCCGACTTCGAGTCCGGCCAGTTCGTCCGGATGGTCGTGCCGGGTCTTGCGCCCGGTCGGGAGGGGGAGGTGCCGGGCAGCCCACCCGGCAGGGAGGTGCGCCGCTCCTACTCACCGGCCAACGTGGCCAACTGGGACGGGCAGCTGGAGTTCTACATCCGGCTGCTGCCCGGCGGGGCGATGTCGGACTACCTGTCCCAGCGGGCGAAGGTCGGCGACGTGCTCACCGTGTCCAGTGCGGATGGCGAGTTCGGGCTGGCGGAGAACGGACTTCGGCCGCGGTGGTTCCTGGCCGGCGGCACCGGACTCTCGCCGCTGCTGTCGATGCTGCGCAAGATGGCGGAGTGGGGCGACCCGCAGCCGGCCCGATTGTTCTTCGGCGTCACCCGCCACAGCGAGGTCTTCGCGCAGGACGAGATCGCCGCGCTGGCCGAGACCCTGCCGGAATTTCAGGCGACACCGTGGTGTGGAACACGGACCCGGCCTGGACCGGGCCGGTGGGCAACCCCGTCGAACTGGCGGTCGCCGAGATCGACGAGATGGAAGAGATGCCCGACGTCTACCTCTGCGGGCCGCCGCCGATGATGGACGCCGCGGTCGCGGCGCTGACCGCCGCCGGGGTGCCCGAGGAGCAGATCCACCTCGAACGGTTCTCCGGGGTCATCTGAGCGACTCTCAGATGCGCTTGGGTCCCTTGGGTTTGGCGCGGAATTCCTGCTCGGGCCGGCCGGTGGTGCCGTAGCGCAGGCCCACCTCGACCTCGTCGCCGGTGGCCAGTGCGGCGAGATGACGTTGCGCCGTCGCCCGGGATACCCCGATCGCACCGGCCACCTCGGCCGCTGACAGCGGATTCTCGGCGCGCGCAAGTGCCTGCAGGACAAGCTGTTTGGTGGGCGACGGCACCACCGCAGGGGACTGCTGGGGGGCGATGCGAGGACGCAGGGCGTCCAGGGCGGCGTCGACGTCGCTCGCGACCAGGTTGCTGCCGGACAGGATCCGCCGGTAGCGGCTGTAGCCGGACAGTCGGGCGGCCAGTTCGGTGGGGGCGAATGGCTTGACCAGATAGCTCAGCGCCCCGGCGGCGATGGCGTCGCGGATGGTCTTGCCCTCGGTCGCCGCGCTCAGCACGATGCTGTCGCAGCGCAGTTCGCGGACGAGGTCGATGCCGGAGCCGTCGGGTAGGTAGACGTCGATGAGGGCCAGGTCGGCCGGTTCGGCTTTGCGCGCCGCCGCCACCGTGTTCGCGATGCCGCTGACCCGGAAGCCCGGCAGCGCCTCGACGATCCCGGCGTGCATGTTGGCGACCCGGAAGTCGTCGTCGACCACCAGCACCTTGAAGTCGGTATCGCTCACGGTGACGACTCCACCATCACGCCCGGCAGCCGGGCTATGAATTCTGCTCCGCACAGTTCTTTCCCTTTGTCTCCTGGGCTGTTCAGCCAGATATCGCCGCCCAGGCCGCGGGCGATCTGGCGGGACAAGGTCAGTCCGATGCCGCGGCCGCCGGGCAGGTCGGAGCCCGGCTTGGTGGAGGTGCCTTCGATGAAGATCTGATCGGCGAAATCGGATGCCACTCCGTCACCGCTGTCCGCCACGGTGATATGCAGCGTCGATTTATCCTGCAGCAGTTCGACTTCCACTATTTTCACCGCACTGCTTCCGGTGCGGGCGGCGTCGATCGCGTTGTCGATCAGATTGCCCAGCACTGTGGTGGCGTCGACCGGGAAGGCGAGCCGGCCCGGCACCCAGGTGTTCTCGCCGAGGCGCAACGTCACTCCGGCCTCGCGGACGCCGGCCGCCTTGGCCGCCAGCAACGCCTGCAGATAGGTGTCGCGGATGGCGTCGATGCCCGGTAACGCCGAGCCCAGCGGGCCGGATCCGAGCAACTCCTCCAGGTACTGCGCGGCCTCCTGGGTGTGGCCGCCATGCACCAGCCCGTTGAGCAGGTGCAGCCGGTTGGCGAACTCGTGGCGTTGCGCGCGCAGCACGGTGCTCATCAACTGCACCGCATCGAGCTGTCGGGTCAGCGACTCGATGTCGGTGCGGTCGCGCACGACGAGTACCGAGCCGAGTTCACGTCCCTCCCGCGACACCGGCCGGGCCGAGACGACCAGGATCCGGTCGCCGACGTTGGCCAGCGTGGGATTGGGATCGCAGGCCCGCAACACCGCCAGCACCCGAGGCGTCAGTCCGACCTGATCGACCGGACGCCCGGCGGCGGAGTCGATCTTGAGCAGCCGGGCGGCTTCGTCGTTGACGAAGGTGACGGTGCCTTCGGTGTCGGTGGCCAACACCCCCTCGCCGATGCCGTGCAGCACCGCCTCCTGGGTGCGGACCAGTTCGGTCATCTCGGTGGGCTGCAGGTCGAGTGTCTGGCGGCGCCAGCGTCGTGCCAGCAGCACCGAGAGCGCGATGCCCGTCAGCAGCGCCGGACCGCCGGTCAGCATGGCGGCGCGAAGGTCGCGGGCCAGCAGTTCGTACACCGACTGGGTGGACATGCCCACGCTGACCTGACCGACCACCTGCGTCGAGTTCAGCGAGTAGATGGGGACTTTGGCGCGCACCGACTTGCCCATGGTGCCGGTCTGCTGGACCACCTCCTCGCGGCCGGCCAGCGCCGAGGTCGGATCGGTGCTGACGATCTTGCCCAACTCGGCGGGGTTGGGATGGGTGAGCCGGATACCCGTATCGGTGGTGATCACCACGAACAGCACGCCGGTGCCCTGTCGGACCTTGGTGGCGATGTTCTGTAGCGGGCCGGCGGCCAGTTGCTCGGGTGTGGGGAGGACGAGGTCGGCCTGTTCGACGTCGGTGCGGACCGCCGGGGCGGCGGCAAGTACTCGGGCGACGTCGAGGGATCGCTTGCCGTACTGCTCGACAAGGCGGCGCTGGCTTACCCCGGCCAGCAGAGCGAAGGCGATGCCGAGGGTGAGCGCGATGACGGCGAGCTGCAGCAGGAAGACCTGCGTGGCCAGCCGGATGTCGAATCGGCGCTTCCCGAGCATCCGGGGAGCTTAGCTGGCTAACTAAGCAGTATGCGCAAAAGGCTGGTCGGCGATCTCGTCGATCCAGCCCGTGGTGAGCTCGGCGGCGTCGGTGAAGGCCGAGCGCAGCACCCCGATGAAGTGGTGCACCGAGTGGCGGGCCTCCTGGGTGTCGGGGAACGACACGGTGACCGTGGTGCGGTCCGGGTGCCGGATGACCCAGGTGTTGACGTCGCCGTGCGAGAGGTTGTCCAGGTACAGACCCAGACGGCTCGCATCGGCGTCGGCCATCTGACGGAAGTCCATCAGCGAGACCATCATCGACGGACCGGTCGGCAGGGTCACGCCCAGTTCGTCGGTGCCGACCATGTCCAGGGCCCGCGTGAACGGGATCGCCGACAGGTGCTTGTTGGCGTCGAAGGACTTCTGCGCCGCCCGTGCGGTGCGCGCGAAGTCGTCCTCGTGGACGGGCACCGACACCGGGAACAGGCTGGCGTACCAGCCGGCGCTGTGCGCCTCGACCTCGCGCGAGCGGGTGTCCGACGGGGTGTAGGTGTGATAAACGTCGGCGCCGGTGAAGTGGCGGTCGGCCATCGCCGCGCACGCCATCACGCCACCGCTGAACCGGGCGCCGGCCGCGCGGCACGCGGTGTCGAACGCCTCGGTCTCGTCGGCGTCGAGCAACTCGACGGTGAGCACGCCACCGGCGGTGTTCGCCGCGTCGCCCAGGCTCAGGGGGAAGGCGGGCCACTGGCCGTCGGCGTCGCGGGCGAAGTCCGCCCAGTCCTTGACCGGACGCGAGTCGGCGGTCATGGCCTCGACCTGCAGCCGCTGGCGGGCAGCGAAGTCGCGGTAGCCACCGGTCGACGGCAGCGGGCTCGGAACGTCATGCATGATCGCCTGGTAGGTCAGGTGGATGTCGCGGTAGATCAGCCCGGCCGACATGCCATCGGTGTGCAGGTGATCGATGTTGGCGTAGACGGTGAAGTGGTCGGCCTTCTGGACGATGCCGAAGTTGAAGCAATCCCACTCCAGGGTGTTCGGCACCGAGGTGCGCGCCAGCGCCCGGATCTCGTCCTGCTCCAGGAAGCCCAGGGCGGTCGGGAGGAACTCGATGAGCTCGGGGTCCTCGACGGTCCGGCGGATGACCGAGCCCTCAGTCACGTCGAACGCGGAGTGGTAGGTGTCGTGGCGGCGCAGGTGGGTGTTGATGGCCTCGGTCATCGCGGCCACGTCGCACCAGCCGTCGACGTCCCAGGCGGACATGATCAACCGGGGCACGTCGCGCCCGGCGGCCTTGGCCTTGCGGGCGGTCTGGAGGTGGTCGGCCTGCTGGAAGCTGGCCGGCATCGGGTCGAAGGGGGCGCGCGCCATGATCTCGCGGCTCGCCGGTGAGGCGGTCCACGTGATGACCGGCCCGCGGCCGGGGGTCCAACCGTTGATGGATCCGATGGCGACCATTTCGCACTCCTTACGCTGCCGGTAAATCCGGCGTTGACATGAACGTAAGGCCGGCAAAACCCCATGTCGTGCTTGTGCGCGCTACTCGCGAAGTGCTCGTTGTGCGCGCTTTTGCGCATTGTGCTCGTGGTGCTGGTGGTGCTGGAGGTTTTAAAGTTGCGCCGAACGTCAACCCTTTGTCGCCGGGTGGGGGCCGAGCGTTAACACCGGGGGTTACGTCGTCGGCGAAACCAGGGTCATGCGGTCCGGGACAGCACCCTGATCCGCCCGCCGCGATGCGGCCCAAGAATGACGCCGCGCACCCGCTGTCGCTCCCCGGTTGCGGTGGTCGTGGCCAGGTCGACGCGGCGCAGGACCTCGGCGAGCACGATGCGCATCTCGGCCATCGCGAGGTTTGCGCCCAGGCAGCGGCGGTTGCCGCCGCCGAACGGCAGCCAGGTGGTGGGCGAGAGCGTGGCGCCCAGCATGCGCCGCGGCTCGAATCGCTCCGGGTGGTCGTAGACCGCCGGACAGGCGTGCACCAGACCGATGCCGGGGGCGACGGTGGTGCCGGCGGGCAGTCGGTATCCGGCCAGATCGACCGGCGCGGTGAGCACCCGCCCGACGTCGAAGACGACGGGACGGATCCGCAGGGTCTCCTTGGCGACCGCATCGAGATAGTCGTCGTCGCCGGATCGGGCTGCGGCGACGGTCTCGGCGAGCACCGCGGGGTGCCGGGTCAGCCGTTCCAGGGCCCATGACAGCCCGGTGGCGGTGGTGTCATGCCCGGCCGCCAGCAGGGTCATCAGCTGATCGCGCAACTCCACGTCGCTGATGTGGCGGCCGTCCTCCTGCGCCGCGCGCACCAGCATGGCCAGCGCATCGGTGCGATCGGCGAGCCGCGGATCGGCCCGCCGCTCGGCGATCTCGGCGAACAGCAGAGCGTCGGCCGCCGCGATGCGACGGCGCAGATACCGCCACGGCAGGCGGTGCTGAAGATGCGGGCGGGCGATGGCCAGGGTGGACCACGGGCCCAGCCGCAGCAGCCTCGGCATGATCGCCGCGCAGCGCGGCCAGTCGGGATGGGTCGCTGGCGCCGATCACGGTCCGCAGGATCACCTCCAGGGTGATCTGCGCCATCTTCGGCGCGACCGGGAAGTCCTCGCCCACCGGCCAGCCGGCGATGTTGTCTGCGGCGATCTCGGCGATCAGATCGCCCTGGCGGGCGACGGCCTCGCGGGCGAACGGCGCCAACATCAGCCGGCGCCGGTCGCGGTGAACGTCCCCGTCGATCACCAGCACCGACGTGTCACCGAGCAGTCCGCTCAGCACCGAATTGGCCTCCCCGGCGTGGTAGATCGCCGGGTCGCCGGCGAACACGGTCTTGATGTCGGCCGGGTCGGCGAGGTACACCAGCGGACCGAGTCCGGCGATCCGCACGGTGAACACATCGCCGTACCGCCGCCGGCAGGCCGCGATGAACCGCGGCCAGTAACGCAGCATCAACGCCATCTGCACCGTGCGGGGCAGCGGCGGCCCGGGGGGCGACCCGGGCGATCCGGTCATGATCCGAGGTTACAAGTCGCGAGTCGGTGACGACCCCGCCGGCGTTGGGTGACAATGACGGGCGTGACTGATCTGCCGCCGGGGGCCACCGTCACCTATGAGTTCCACGACTCGTCGGTGCCGCCGCCCTATCACCGCAGTTACGTGCTGACGTTCGACCGTGCCGGCGCCCGGATCGTCGTGGACAGCTACGGCGACGTCCTGGCCGATCGGGCCGCGCCGATGACCGAGGACGCATGGGCACAGGTGGTGCAGTCCTATCCCGAGGTCCTGGGTGTCGAGATCGGCGAGCCGGCGCAGGGCTGCACCGGGGGTACGTCGTTCGCGCTCACCATCGCCGGCGCCGGCGCCGCCGATGTGTCGCTGTTCGGATCGCAGTGTGGCGGGGTCAACTCCGATGCCGCCGACCGGCTGGCGGACTGGGTCGCTCCGGTCCGGTCGCTGTTCCCGGCGATGAACGAATTGGCGCCTGAGGGCGGTTGATCCGCCCGCGGATCAGCGGGCCGGGAACTTCTCCCACGCGTTGTGGGCGACGAAGGCCGCAGCGGAAAGCAGCAGCACCGCGGTGATCCACCGGCCGTGCACCTTCATGATGCGTTCGTAGCCGTCCTTGATCCGGTTGGCGGCGCCGGGTCGCACGACGTCGATGACGGCCGGCAGCACGGCGGGGATCACGGCGATCACCGCGAAGACCAGCACCGCCAGGCCGCGCTGGCCGGGGGCGTCGATCTGGGAGATCTGGTGTCCGGCGGCGATGGCGATCGGGAAGACCTTGGGGTGCAGGCCGCACATCGCGAACCCGCCCGCGAACCCGCGCAGCATGCTCTGGCGTGGCGAGAGTTCCAGGCCGGGTTGCACCATCCGCATGGCGCCGGGGAAGCGCTTCGTCAGTGCGACGCGCATCCCGCTGGGCTGGTGCTCCGACTCGGCGATGTCGGGGATCGGCTTGTGGCGCGCGGCGTTGACCGCGCGGCTCAGCCCGATCGCCAGCAGAACGGCGGCGATGACCACCCGAACCACGAAGCCGGGCCATGAGCCGTGGTGGTCGGCCACCGGGTCCTTCTCGGAGGCGTGAGCGATCGCCAGGCCGATACCGGTGGCGAACGTGATGCCGGCGATCCCGCCGAGGGCGAACCCGAACGACGCCAGCCGCGGGTTGCGGCGGTCCCCGGCGATGATCAGACCCAGTACCAGCGTCTCGGGGCTGAAGAAGATCGCCAGCGCCAGGGTGGCGACGGCGGCCAGATGTGAGCTCATATCAGCGGTCAATGCTAACGGCAGGTGAAGTTCGGCTGACCGGCCTGCCTTCGCGGTCCGTCGGCGGTAGCGTTTTGCGCATGGTCAGTCCCAGCACCGCCGCCCGGCGCCATCGGGTCGTCATCATCGGCTCCGGCTTCGGCGGCCTGAACGCAGCCAAGGCACTCAAGCGTGCCGACGTCGACGTCACCCTGGTCGCCAAGACCACCAGCCACCTGTTCCAGCCTCTGCTCTACCAATTGGCCACCGGGATCCTCTCGACCGGGGATATCGCGCCCACCACCCGGCTGATCCTGAAGAGGAACGAGAACTGCCAGGTGCTGCTCGGAGACGTCGAAGAAGTGGACCTCACGGCGAAGACCGTCACCTCCCGGCTGATGGCCATGGAGACTGTGCTGCCGTATGACAGCCTGATCGTCGCCGCCGGCGCGCAGCAGAACTACTTCGGCAACGACCACTTCTCCACGTTCGCGCCCGGGATGAAGACCATCGACGATGCGCTGGAGTTGCGTGGCCGCATCATGGGCGCGTTCGAGGCGGCCGAGGTGACCACCGATCCCGCCGAGCGCACCCGCAGGCTCACGTTCGTGGTGGTCGGTGGCGGACCGACCGGCGTGGAGTTGGCGGGCCAGATCGCCGAACTCGCGCGGCGCACACTGCCGGGCGCGTTTCGCACAATCGACCCGACCGAATGCAAGGTGATGCTGCTCGACGGGTCGCCGTTCGTGCTGTCGCCGATGGGGGAGAACCTCGGCCGAAAGGCGCAGGCCCGGCTGGAGAAGATGGGCGTCGAGGTGCACGGCAACTCGGTGGTCACCGATGTCGACTACATGGGAATTACGGTCAAGGACAAGGAATCCGGGCAGGACCGCCGGGTCAATTGCGCCTGCAAGGTGTGGGCGGCCGGGGTGCAGGCCAGCCCGCTCGGCGAGATCATCGCCGGCCAGGCCGACGGCACCGAGGTCGACCGGTCAGGTCGGGTGGTGGTCGAGCCCGACCTCACCATCAAGGGTCACCCCGAGGTCTTCGTCATCGGCGACATGGCGGCGGTACCCGGAGTCCCGGGCGTGGCCCAAGGCGCCATCCAGGGTGCGAAGTACGCCACCAAGCAGATCAAGCGGATGGTCAGCGGCACCGACGATCCGGCGACGCGGGTGCCGTTCAAGTACTTCGACAAGGGCTCGATGGCCACCATCTCGCGCCACCACGCCGTCGCCAAGATCGGCAAGCTCGAGTTCGGCGGTTATCTGGCCTGGCTGTCGTGGCTGTTTTTGCACCTGGTCTATCTGGTCGGGTTCAAGAACCGGATCAGCACACTGCTGAGCTGGACGATCACCTTCACCTCCAGCAGCCGAGGTCAGCTGGCCACCACCAGCCAGTGGGTCTATGCAAGGCTCGCGATGAACATCGTGGAGAAACAGATCCATGACGCCGTCTCCGGTGCCGAGCGTCAGGTGGCCGACGAAATGAGGCGTGCATGAACATCACTGTTGCACTGGGATTCACGGCAGCCATCGGGGTGGGCCTCGGGGTGGGTATAGCCGCACCGGCGGCTGCCGAACCCGCAACGATCGACAACCAGGCCTACACCGTCGGTGCACCGTGCGCGCCCTCGGAGATCAACCGCACCGGCGTCGCTGCCACCGGAACGTCGGTGCGCTGCGTGGCGGGCATCACCACCGCCGGCCTCAACTGGGAGGCGGACGGCCCGGGCATCCAGCAGATCGGCCGGCTGCAGAGCCTGGGCCTGAGCACCGTCGTCACCCGTACCGGCAACCCGAACGCGGCCTGCACCGTCGCCTCGGCGGCCGCCCCCGACGGCACCGCCGGCACCGAGGTAGCCCCGAACACCATCAACGTCACCCTGAACTGCCCGGCCTAGCGGCGATGGCGGTGGTGCGGTTGCCCCGGCTGCCTGCTGTCCGGCGCGGCCTGGTCGCCGGTTTCGGCGGCACCGCGGCGATGGCGCTCTGGTACCACGTCGAGCGTCGTCTGCGACGGGGCCGATATACCGGCGTGCGGACACTTGCCGACGGCACACCGGTCGTCGGGTTGTGGTCCCGCGAGGGGCTGGACTACGACGACAGCGTCGTGCCCGGGCAGATCGTGGCCAAACTGCTGCGTCTGCCCGAGCCGACGCCGCGGCAGGCCGGTGCGATCACGCTGGCGCTGCGGTGGACCTACGGATCGGCATTCGGCATCGCACATGTGTTGTTGCGCAACCGGATCCGTGAGCCCAAGGCCAGCCTGGTGTTCGGGTCGGTGTTGATGACCGTGACTTCGGTGGCCTTCCCGGTGCTCGGTCGCACGCCGGCGCCGTGGCGCTGGCCGATCGACGCCCAGATCAGTTCCATCGGCAGCCACGCCGCCTACATCGTCACCGCCTCGGCACTGGACAACGCGCTGCGCTGAGTTCTTACGGCGCCTTGGTGCGGTGGGTCCGTTCCGGTTTCAGCGTCTCGCCGCGGAAGAAGGCCGGCGACTTGAGGTTCCACAGGATCATCAGCAGCACACCGAACAGCAGGCTGGCCACCCCGATGATGAACACGATGCCGACACCGGCCAGCGACGCGCCGGCGCGCTGTCCGGTTGGGCCATGTTGTACGCCTCGATGACGCCCACCGGGATGAGGATCAGCGCGGCGATCGCGGGCAGGATCACCTGTCCGAAGGCGGTCCGCCACGACGCGAATGCGGTGTCCCAGAAGTACAGCACCGAGGAGATGGCCACCACGCTGTAGTAGGTGATGATCGCGATGCCGACGCTGTAGACGCAGTCCTCGACGATGCTGTCGGAGAACCAGGTCAGGCCGCAGTAGATGGCGAGAGTCGTCAGGCCGATGAACCAGGTGGCGAACTTCGGGGTCTGCACCACCTGGTCGACGGAGGCGAACCGCTGCGGCAGTGCCTTGTAGGTGGCCATCGACAGCACCGAACGGACCGTCGACATCACCGTGGAGATGGTGGCCGAGAACGCCGACAGTCCGATGATCAACGCGGCCGCCACCGCGCCCTGCGGACCGACCGCCTCCCGGGCCATCGCTGAGAAGACGTCGTCGATGTTGGCCTCGTTGGTCAGGCTCAGTGAACTGGTCGGATCGGTGCCGGCGAAGGCCAGGGCGGCCACGCCGATCACGACGTAGGTGATCACCGTGATGACGATGGCGGTGATGCCGCTCTTACCGGACTGACCCGGGGCGCCGGCGGTCTCCTCCGACATCGACAGGGCGGCGTCGAAGCCCCAGAAGATGAAGACGGCGACCAGGAAGCCGCCGAGCAGCGCGGCGAAGGAGTCGATGGCGAACGGGTTGAACCAGTCCCAGGAGAAGGCCTCGGCGCTGGGGTTGCGGTCGCGGCGAATGACGTTGATCACCAGGATGGCCGCGAAGAGGATCAGCCCGCCGTACTGGATGACCGTGAGCAGCACCGTGGTGCGCGACGACTCTTCCGCGCCGCGGGCCACCAGAGCGGTGGTGGTGAGGATGAAGGCGGCGGCGATCCCCATCTGAACCCAGTTCGACGAGTTCTCCAGGCCCAGTGCCGTGGTGATGGCGTTGACCGTGATCCCGGCCGCGCCCACCCCGGCGAGCACGCTGGACAGCAACAGCGCGTAGCCGCCGATCCAGCCGATGTGCGGCCGGATCGCCTTGGAGCCCCAGGTGAACACCGTGCCGGCGTCGGGGGCGGCGTCGGTGAGGTGCTTGTAGGCCAGTGCCACGAAGAACATCGGGACGACGGCGATGATGAAGACCACCGGCAACTGGTAGCCCGCCTCGGCCGCGCCGTGGCCCAGCGCACCGGTCAGCGAGTAGGCCGGCGCGGTGGCCGCCAAGCCGATGGACACCGCCCCGACGAGCGACACCGACCCCTTCTTCAGACCCTTGGATTTCAGGTCATGCATGGGGGGTCGGCGGTTTCCTCCACCGCCATGCCTGGATTGTGTCACCGGCCTAGGATCTGCGGATGCGCATCCTTGCAGATCGGCGCCGGTGGCGTCGGCTCGTCGGCCGCCCTGATCGCCGCCCGCCGCGAGTTCTTCGAGCACTACCTGATCGCCGACTACGACGCCGCCCGCTCCTCGGACCTGGTCGCCCGCATCGGCGACAAGCGGTTCAGTGGCATCGGGCTGGACGCCTCGGACGCCGACGCGGTGACCCACGCCTGCCGCACCCACGGCATCACCCACGTGCTCAACGTGGTCGACCCGCGCTTCGTGATGCCGATCTTCACCGGCGCCTTCGCCGCGGGGGCGAACTACCTCGACACCGCGATGAGTCTCTCGCAGCGCCACCCGGACAAGCCGTTCGAGCTGGCTCACATCAAGCTCGGCGACGAGCAGTTCGAGCAGGCGGGCGCGTGGGAGGCGGCCGGGCAGCTGGCGCTGGTCGGCATCGGGGTGGAGCCCGGCTTGGCCGATGTCTTCGCCCGCTACGCCGCCGACCATCTGTTCTCCTCCATCGACGAACTCGGCGTGCGCGATGCGTCGAACCTCGTCGTCGAGGGGTATGACTTCGCGCCGTCGTTCTCCATCTGGACGGTGATCGAGGAGTGCCTCAACCCGCCGGTGGTCTGGGAGAAAGACCGCGGCTGGTACACCACCGCACCGTTCTCCGAGCCGGAGGTGTTCGACTTCCCCGATGGCATCGGGCCGGTGGAGTGCGTCAACGTCGAGCACGAAGAGGTGCTGCTGATGCCGCGCTGGGTGGACGCCAAGCGGGTGACCTTCAAGTTCGGCCTGGGCGATGAGTTCATCGAGGTACTGCAGGTGCTCAACAAGTTGGGCCTGGACCGCACCGAGCCGGTCAAGGTGCGTGCCGGCGCGGGGGAGGCGTCGGTGAGCCCGCGTGACGTGGTGGCCGCGTGCCTGCCCGATCCGCTGGCACTGGGCCCGAATATGACCGGCAAGACCTGCGCCGGGCTGTGGGTCACCGGCACCGGCAAGGACGGCGCGCCGCGTGAGGTGTACCTCTACCACGTCGCCGATAACGCGTGGACGATGAAGGAGTACAAGGCGCAGGCCGTGGTGTGGCAGACGGCGATGAATCCGGTTGTGGCGCTGGAACTCCTGGCCACCGGGGCGTGGTCGGGTGCCGGTGTGCTGGGCCCGGAGGCTTTCGACGCCGTCCCGTTCCTGGATCTGCTGCGTGACGGCTACGGCCAGGAGTGGAAGGTTCAGGAGCGCACACCGGCGGTCTAGGCTCGTCGGATGACCCGACGCCAGGTGGCTGCGCTGTTCGTGCTGTGCCTGGCAGTGTTCATGGTTGCCGTCGACGGCACCGTCGTGAGCGTCGCCGTGCCGTCGATCACCGAGCAGTTGCAGCCGAGCTACAACGAGATCCTTTGGATCGGTGACATCTACTCCTTCGTGCTTGCCGGCCTGCTCATCACGATGGGCAACCTCGGTGACCGGGTCGGGCGTAAACGGCTGCTGCTGATCTCCGCCATCGCGTTCGGGGTGGCTTCGGCCGCCGCGGCGATGGCGCCCACCGCTGAGGCGCTGATCCTGGCGCGGGTGGTCCAGGGCGTGGCCGGCGCGGGACTGATGCCGTCCACCCTGGCACTGCTGCGCGCGGTGTTCACCGACGACCGGCCAGCGGATGCGCGCGGTCGGCATCTGGAGCGCCGGTGGCGCCGCGGGGGCCGCGTTCGGCCCGACGGTGGCCGGTGTGCTGCTCGAGCATTACTACTGGGGCTCAGTGCTTCTGGTGAATCTTCCGGTGGTGGTGGTGATCGCCGTCGTTGGGGCGTGGGTGCTGCCCGAGGCGCGGAGCGCGACGAAGAACCCGCTGGATCTGCTGTCGGTGGTGTTGTCCACCGCCGGCATTCTCGGTGTCGTGTACGGGATCACCGAACTGGCGCACTCCGGTGTGCGGTTCTGGCCCGGCTATTTAGGCGCTGGTGGGCGGTGCGGCTGCTGCTGTGGGTGTTCCTGCGCCGCCAGCGCGGGCTGCCGATGCCGCTGCTGGATCTGGAACTGTTCACCCAGACGCGGTTCACCGCGGCGATCATCGCGCAACTGGTGATCGTGTTCGCCAATATCGGCGCGCTGTTCTTCCTGCCGATCTTCCTGCGCCAGGTCGGCGACTTCTCGGCGCTGCAGTCCGGTCTGGCGATCCTGCCCGAGTCGGTGATGAGCCTGCTGACGGCGGTCAACACCGCGCGGATGATCCGGGCGTGGGGCCACCGGCGCGCCCTGCTGACCGGCCTGACGGTGGGCGCGGTGGGTCTGGTGAGCTCTGGGACTGACCATCCCGCTGTCGTATCCGGCGATGGTGGTTCCGCTGATGCTGCTGGGCTTCTCCTTCGGCGCGACCGTCACCGTCGCCTCGGACCTGGTGCTCAGCAGCGCCAGCGCGGACCGGGTCGGGGCGGCCACCGGGATCTCGGAGACGTCCTTTGAGCTCGGCACCGCGCTGGGCATCGCGATCACCGGAAGTGTTGTCGCCGTGCTGTATTCGTTCATCGCGGGGAGTTCGGCGAACTTCACCGAGAACGTCGACAACCGCGCGTTCACGCTGAGTCTGGCGGCCAGCTGCGTGGCCGGCGGGCTGATGCTCGCCGCGGTGAGTGTGGTCGCCGCGCGGGCACTGAGTCGGGAGACCGCCGCGGCGTAGATGCATCATCGAGAGTGCGTACAGATCGCGAATTCGGCGGAAATGACGATCTGGGCGCACTCTCGGCGAGGGGCTAGAGGCGGGGGCCTCGATGCCGAACCATTTGCCCTTGATGAGGTCGTAGGTGCCGTCCTCGCGCATGGACAGCAGCGCCTCGTCGAGTTGCTTGCGAAGCTCGCTGCCGTTGCGGAAGGCGATGCCGTAGTCCTCGCTTTGGAAGATCGCCCCGGCCATCTGCACCTTGCCGGCGCCGTCCTGGGCGGCGTAGTAGCGCAGCACCGGTGCGTCGAACACGGTGGCGTCGAACTTCCGGTCCTTGAGGCCGGCGTAGCAGTCGGTGATCAGCGGTACGCCGGTGGCCTCCACGCCGGCTGTGCGCAGGTAGGTCGCGGAGGTGGTGCCGGCGACGGTGCACACCCGTTTGCCCACGAGGTCCGACGGCGTGGAGATCTGGGCGTCGAACTTCTCCACCGTGAGGTTGGCGGTGAGCGTGGCGGTGTAATAGGCGACGAAGATGATGCTGACGAACGCCCACAGCAGGCCCAGGGCGCGGGTCTGCCAGTGTTTGGGGGAGTCGTCGGGCTGGGCGGCCAGCATGCCCAGTCCCCAGCCGAAGGCCTGGAAGATCCCGGGAAAGTACTTGTGCGACACCATCGAATGATCGTGCCGACGCTCCAGCAGCCAGATGATGTGCGCCGGCACCACCGTGAGCAGCAGCGCCACGCCCAGCCAGATCAGCATGGTCTCGGAGAACAGCAGTTTGAGGAAGTCGGTGAGCCCGGGGTTGGAGCGCTCATTGGTGCCGACCGGCACCATGATCTGCAGGCCGGCGTTGAGGATCGGCTGGGAGAAGTCGAACGCCTGCGCGCGGTCGGCGGTGATCGAGATCGCCCCCGCTGCCGCGTCGGCCTGGCCGTCGCCGACGGCCCGCAGTTGGGCGGCGACGTTATCGACATCGAGGTAGCCCAGCGTCCAGCCTTCGCGTTTGGCGACCGCGTCGAGGATGTCGATGGTGAAGCCGGACTTGATGCCGTCGGCGTCGGTGGTGACGAACGGGCTCAGGTCATGGGTGGAGATGGTCAGTGCGCGGGTCGGGGTGGGTGCCGGCGGCGGTGCCGCGGAGGCCGATAGCCCGGGAAGCCCGCCGAGAACGGCGCAGATGACAGTGGAGAGGACGGCGACCCCGATCAGCGCGCGTGCGCGTGCGCCCATCGTGTCGCCGACCTCTCTACTGCTTGTACGTCAGTTGCGGTGCTAGCTGAGGATCAGTAGCAGGGCATGGTTCCCGGGGTGTAGTACGGCTGGCCGCTGGGCAGGAAGCACGGCGCCTCACCGGGGAACGACGGGAACGGGAGGTAACCCGGGGGCAGGATCGGCCAGCCCTCCACCGGAGGCGGGGGGTAGCCATAGCCGTACGGGCGGTCGACCTCGGCGCCGATCACCGCGGCGTCGGCGATGTCGCCGACGGGGTCGACGCATCCGCCGACTCGAACGTAGCGGCCGGCTTCACCACACACCTCGGCACCGGCACCCGGCGCGATGGCCACCGGCACCGCAGCGAGCGCCGCCGCGGACAGGACAGTTGCTGCGATTTTTTTGATCATGACGTCATTATCGCTGACAGCCGGGACGGCGTTATCAAGAGCGGCCCCCGGGAGTGTCCGCCCGGGGGCCGCGCCTGTTGTGATGCCTATGTGTGATGCCTACTTCTTGGTGACGGTCTCGCCGAAGGTGCCGTTACCGGTGTTGGTCCAGGTGATGGTGCCGTTCTGGAACTCGGTGATCCAGCCGCCGCCGGCGACCTTGTAGCCGCCGCCGGTCTCGGTCTCGTCGCTGGTCGGGAAGCCCAGCGCGCCGGCCGCGCCACCCTGCTCGGTGTAGACCCGCAGGATCTCGCCCTGTACCAGGTGCACGCCGGCGGTCGGCGAGGAGAAGATGGTGCCGTTGGTGAACGCCTGCACCGTGCCGTCGCCGACCTTCTCGGACATCGCGGTGGGCATGCCGAGCACCTTCTCGCCGCCGAACTGCGTGTAGGCGCCGGCCATCGCCGCGTCCATCGAGACCTCGCCGACTCCGGGGACGTTCATGGTGGTCGGGACGCCGTTGAGCACCGAGGAGACGGCGCTGGAGGCGACGCTCACACCGCTGCTGGCCGCGCTTCCGGCCGCGCTGGCCGCGCTGCTGGCCGCGCTTCCGGCCACACTGCCCGCGCTGCTGGCGGCGCTGCCGGCGGCGCTGGCGGCCGAGGAGCCCATGCTCGAGGCGCTCGACATCGCGTCCTTGGTGGCGTCCTGGGCCTGGGAGCAACTCACCGCGAAGGCACCCGCGATGGCGAGGCTGCCGGCCACTGCCGCGGCGCGGGCCATGTTCTTCTTCATTCCGATGGACTCTCTTTCTTCGTGTACGAACTCCATTGACGCACGTCGTGCGCATCAGATAGCAAACGCACGGTACGCGCCCTGAGGGTACGTGACGTGGAGAATCGGGCATTCCGGTGGTTGCGGGAAAAGAATTGGGCCTGGTGAGGCTGATGTGGCGCGACGCGGCGCGGCCGATTTGCCGCGTAAACACCATGTGAACGCCATAAGAGCGGTTACGCTCCCTGGGCGGGGCGGCAACGTGGCCCCCCGATGAGGAGTAGGTAGCGATGGCGGCATCACCAACAGCCGAACGCCCGGCGCGGGGGCCCAGCCTTCCCCCAGGCAAGACGATGATCGTGCATTCCGCCGATGGCACCCGGCTACACACCGAGGTGTTCGGCCCGGCCGACGGCTATCCGATCGTTCTGGCGCACGGCATCACCTGCTCGCTGCGGGTCTGGCACGAACAGATCAACGAACTCTCCGGCGACTTCCGGGTGATCGCCTATGACCACCGCGGCCACGGCCGCAGCGGAGTGCCCGGCGGAAAGTCCTACAGTCTCGACCACCTGGCCGCCGACCTCGACGCCGTGCTCGCGGGCACCCTGGCGCCCGGTGAGCGGGCGCTGATCGCCGGACACTCGATGGGCGGCATCGCGATCAGCGCATGGGCCGACCGCTTCCGCGCACCGTGTCGCCGAGCGCGCCGACGCCGTCGCGCTGATCAACACCACCACCGGCGACCTGCTGGACAAGATCCAGTTGCTCCCGGTGCCGGGCCGGTTCAAGGCGGCCCGAATCATGGCTGCCCGCAACATGATCCGTTCCTTGGGCGGTGCGCCTCTGCTCAACGGCACCCAGCCGGGTAGCCGTCGCTTCCTGCAGATGATGGCTGTCGGCGCCGGGGCGGACCCGGCGATCACCCGCTTCCTGCACGACCTGTTCGCCGCCACGCCGGCCGCCGGGCGCGGGGCGTGGGCGCGGGTGCTGGTCGACGAGATGGGCCATGACGGGCACATCGACCTCAGCGGTCTGACGGTGCCGACGCTGGTGATCGGCAGCACCAAAGACCGGCTGCTGCCGATGTGTCAGGCCCGCAAGATCGCCGAGTCGGCGCCGAATCTCGTTGAGCTGGTGGAGATGCCGGGCGGGCACTGCGCCTCGCTGGAGCATCCCGACGAGGTCAACAACCACCTGCGCGATCTGGCCGTCTCGTCGACCGAATCGGCGCGGATCAGCTCCTAAGCGCGCGTCGGCGCGGATCAGCTCCTGAGCGCGCTCAGCGCCGCGGCGACCTCGTCGGCGGCCCGCTGACCGGAGCGCACCGCGCCGTCCATGAAGCCGGTCCACTCGTCGGCGGTTTCGGTGCCGGCCCAGTGCAGCGGACCGACCGGGGTGCGCAGTAGCGCCCCGAACTCCGTCCAGGAGCCCGGCGGCACCGCGGCCGTCGGGCCGCCCGGTGCGAATTCCTCAGCGCCCCAACGCTGGTCGGTGTAGTCGATGGGATTCGCGGCCTGCTCACCGAACAGCGCGGTGAAGCAGGCCACCGCTTTGCTCGCGGCGCTGCTCGGGCGGCAGCGCGTCGAAGCCGCGCGGATCGGTGAAGCCCAGCAGGATGCCCGGGCCCCCGGACGCGGGGCCGACGTCGAAGGTGATGAACACCGGTCCCTCGTCGGAGAGCGCCTGACCGGACAGTCCCTGATCGCGCCAGAACGGGCGCGGATAGGCGGCGTAGGCCTTGGTGAGAGCGCCCAGCGGCCAGCGCTGCGACAGCTGCTGATACTCGATGGGCGGCGCGGGGGCGATGTCGATGTCGAGTCGCTGCGCCGGGGGCGACGGCGAGGATGGCCCGCCGGGCCTCCACCGTGCCGGCCGAGGAACTCACCGCGACCGCGTCAGACGACCACTCGATGCGCGAGACCACCGCGCCCAGCCGGATGCGCTCGCCGAGTTCGGCGGCCATCCTGGCCGACATCTCGTGGGTGCCGCCGGGGAAGTGGTCCTGCTGGGCGCCGCCGACGGTGTCGAGCATGCGGTCCAGGCCGCCGGAGGTCTTGACGTAGCGCAGCGCGTGCAGCAGGGAGACCTCGTCGGGCTCGGCGCCCCAGGTGACCCGCGACATGATGGCCATCAGGTCGCGAGAGGTGGCGGTCGCGCGGACCTTGCGCAGCCAGGTGCCGAAGCTGATGGCGTCCAGGGCGGCGGCCCGCTTCGAGGTCCACGGCTGGTGGATGTCCACCCCGGCGGCCAGACGCTCGAACTGCCACTGGATGCGGCCGATGTCGAGCAGGCCGATCAGACCCAGCTTCGGGATGGTGCCGTGGTAGCGGCGCAGGGTGCCGCGCCAGCGGATCAGATTCGCGCCCTGGGTGTAGGTCGGGGTGGTGTCGCAGCCGAGGTCGGCGGCCAGTTTGAGCACCGCGTCCTGGGTGGGGCCGACGAATGAGGCGCCCAGATCCACCGGGACGCCGGCCAGCGTCGCGGGTTTGGTGCGTCCGCCGACTCGGTCGCGCGCCTCGAGCACCACCACGTCGAAGCCTCTGCCGGTCAGATCGCGCGCCGCCGTCAGCCCGGCCAGACCGGCGCCGATCACCACTACGTCATGTGCCATGAGTCCAGATTAAGGTGCCGATTAGGGTGATGGGACCGTGAAAATCCTGACCGCCCTGTTCGGGCCCACAGATGCCGTTGACCGGGCCCGTGCACTGCGGGAGGCCGGTGCCGCCGGGGTGTTCACCTTCGAGGGTCCGCACGACGTGTTCGCGCCGCTGACGCTGGCCTCGACGGTGGGCGGCCTGGATCTGATGACCAACGTGGCGATCGCGTTTCCGCGCAACCCGATTCAGCTGGCGCACCAGGCCTACGACCATCAGACGCTGTCCGGCGGCCGGTTCACCCTCGGTCTGGGCACCCAGATCCGCACCCAGATCGAGAAACGCTACGGCGCGTCCTTCGACCAGCCGGTGGCCCGGATGCGGGAGCTCGTGGAGGCGCTGCGGGCGATCTTCGCGACCTGGCAGAGCGGCGAGCGGCTGGACTTCCGCGGCGAGTTCTACCGGCACACCCTGATGACCCCGACGTTCAACCCGGGCCCGAATCCCTTTGGGCCGCCGCCGATTTACGTCGGCGCGCTGGGACCCCGGCTGACCAGGGCCACCGCTGAGGTGGCCGATGGGCTGCTGGTGATGCCGTTCGGGTCGACGAAATTCCTGAGCGAGGCCACCATGCCGGCGGTGCGCGAGGGTCTGGCTGCAGCGGGTCGCACGGAATTCTCGGTGGTGCCCGAGGTCATCGTCTCGGCTGGGGACGACCACGAGGCGACCCGGCGGCTGCTGGCGTTCTACGGCTCCACCCCGGCCTACCGCCCGGTGCTCGACATCCACGGCTGGGGCGATCTGCAGCCGGAACTGCATGCCATGACCAAGCAGGGCCGGTGGATGGAGATGGGCGCACTGATCACCGACGAGGTGCTGCACACCATCGCGGCCTGCGGCACGCCGCGGCAGATCGCCGACCACATCAGGCTGCGCGCCGCGGCGGCCGGCGGGTCGGACACCGTGTGTCTGTACCAGCCGGGACCAATTGCGGTGGACACCCTGGCGGCAGTAGTCGACGAGCTGCACTAGCGGCCCGGCGGCGGCCAAGTTGCCCTGCGGACCCGGGTGAGGAGTTTTAGATTTGATATCGCCGGTGATATCAAATCCGGGAGGGCGGTGCCCGTCCGCCGGTGCGTCCGGCTAGGTGCGTCCGGCTAGGGCGCGACCGACAGCCAGTCGGAGAAGCCCGATGGGTCATGGCGGCCCAGTGCGCCGTGCTCGAACAGGCCCCAGCCTTCGGCGGGTTGGCGGCCTTCGCCGTGGCACACCGCCCGGCCGACGTGGTCGATGACTCCGAAGCCGGAGCGGCCGATGATCGCGGGGTCGGTCATGTCGTAGGTGAGCCGTTCGGTGAACTTCTCGCCCTTCCACAGCCCGTGCAGCCAGTCCGAGTCGCCGCCGTAGCCGCCGCCGACGTGGATGGGCACCGGCAGCTTGGACTCCACCTCGAAGCGCAGCGGCTCGCCCGCGGCGTTGGTGGCCTCGATGACGGCACCGGTGGGAATCCGGGTGCCGGAGTTGTAGGCGATCTTCACCCGCGGCCAGCCCAGCTGTTCGACGCGGCCGTCGCGCCAGATCCGGGTGCAGTCGTTGAGGGTGCGGAACCCGTTGGGCTCCTCCTGAATGATCACGACGATGGCGAAGTCCTCGAACGCCATCGGCACGTACAGCCACCACATGCCCTCGAAGGGCGGGTCCGCGGGACGGCCGGCGGGCTCGGCTTCGCCGATCGGGCGGATGCCCCAGGACCGGTCCCGGGTGCCGATCCAGGTCTTCGGGTCGACCGGGATCTCCTCGCCGTCGATCACCAGCTTCCCGGCCCACGACCCGAGTTGGGCGAAGCGCTGCGCGTCCAGGGTGACCTTGGTGCCCGAGCGCATCACGTGGCGTTGCTCCTGCACCACAGGAAACAGGCCCTCCCAGGTCAGGTCGGCAGCGATGCCTTCGGTCTCGTCGAGGGTGATGCGCAGCGTCTGCAGCGGTTCGACGATGTCGAGGCGGTAGCCGCCGACGTGCTGGTTCAGCCGGTTGGCGTCGATGGCGTCGGAGAGGTGCACCGCGGTCTGGGTGTCGCCGCGGCGTATGAGCATGAAGGCGTCTTTGACGCCGAGGTTGGGGTAGTACCCGATGCCGGTGATGAGGAAGATGTCGCCGGTGCGGTCGTGGGCGTTGAAGTATGAGCGGTCGTAGAAGTTGCGGTCCGAGGATCCCGGCCAGGCGATCGGCTGGGGGACCTGGTGGACGGGGTATTCGTCAAGCGGCCCGAGCATTATTTCTCCATCAGTCGTTTCAACAGGCCCCCGTGGTAGAACAGCGACTCGACGTCGTCGGGTCGTTCCATCTCGCCGAAGTGCACCCGCCGCGCGCCGGTGCGCATGAACACCACGCACCAGATCACCCCCGAGTACACGTAGAACCAGCGTAGGTCGCCCAGTTCGACGTCGGTGAGCTTCTGATAGGTGGCGCGCACGTCCTCTTCTCGCATCACCTCCGGCAGTCCGGGCAGCCCGGCAAGTCCGGCCAGTTCCTGGAACACCATGTGCGCGAAGATGATCCACGCCACGTCCAGTTCGCGGGGACCGACGGTTGCCATCTCCCAGTCCAAGACGGCCACCGGTCGGAAGTCCTCGTAGAGGACGTTGCCGATCCGGGAGTCGCCCCACGCCAGCACCGGATCGGCGGCGGCGACGTCGGCGGGGAAGTTGTCCTCCAGCCACGTCAGCGCCGCTTCGACGGTGGTGGAGATGCCGATGTCGGGCACCGCGTACTCGTACCACTCCTTCAGCCAATTGAAATGCCGTCGCAGCGGGGTGTCACCGGGCGGGTCCACCTCGGCGAGGAATCCGAACGTCTTCGCGGCGTCGGGGATCGCATGCAGCTTCGCCAGCACCTCGACGGTGGAGTCCTGCAGCAGCCGTTGCTTGTCGGTCGGAGCGTCGGCGAACCAGTTGTCGCCGAAGGTGTAGGGCATCACGTCGGGCGGGACGATGCCCTCGACGTGATCCATCAGGAAGAACGGGCTGCCCAGCACGTCGCCGGTCGGTTCGATCCAGCGCACCCGCGGCACCGGGACATCGGTGAGTTCACCGACGAGCCGGATCAGCTCGAACTGGTGGTCCATCCGATACGAGGAGAACACCGGAACGTCTTCGAGCGTGGGCGCCACCCGGGCCACCCACTTCTGCTCCACGTTCTTTCCGTCCTGCGTCCAGCGGCCGGTCAGGATGATGGTCTCCGAGGACATGCCGTTGGACTCCACCCCGCTTTCCACGGTGACCTCCGGGGCGGTGCCGATCTGGGTCTCCAGCCAGCTGGAGAGCAGTGCCGGAATGGTGCTGACGTCACGTCCGGAGCGCTGCAGACGCCCGACATCGGTCTCCACGATGGGTTTGTCGGTCATCACCGTCCTCTGGGCCTGTGCCGGCAGACCGCGTCTGACCGGGTTCTGGCTACGATACGGCGCAAACCCGAAGGGCATGTCATGTCTGCACGACTTACCGGTCGCACCGCGATCGTCACCGGCGCCAGCCGGGGATTGGGCCGGGCCGCCGCGCTCGCCTTGGCGGCCGAGGGAGCCGCGGTCGCAGTGGTGGCCCGCACCGAGGCGCAGTGGGACGAGCGACTGCCCGGGACTATCGGCGAGACGGTCGCGGCCATCGAGGCGGCCGGTGGCCGGGCGGTGCCGATCAGGGCAGACCTGCTCGAGCCTGCCGACATCCCGCGCCTGGTCGACGAGGCGCGCGCAGCGCTCGGTCCGATCACGATTCTGGTCAACAACGCGGCCTTCACCGCGCCGGGACGCCCACCGGCTGCGGGGGCGGCCCCCACAGTCCCGAAAGCGCGGCCGGCCGCAGCGAAACCGGCTGCGGACTGGCCCGGCTTTCTCTCGGTTCCGCTGGGCGCCTACCGCAGGCACTTCGACATCGGCCCGTTCGCCGCCTACGAACTCATGCAACTGGTCTGCCCGGACATGATCGCCGCCGGCGGCGGCGCCGTCATCAACGTCACCTCGGTGGCCTCGCGGGTACCGGCGCTGCCCGGCTACGGCGGCTCCAAGGCGGCCCTGGAGCACCTGACCATGTGCGCGGCGAAGGACCTGGCGCCGCACAACATCGCCGTCAACGCCCTGGCGCCGTCGCGGCCCATCGCCACCCCCGGGCTGAACTACTACCGCAGCGAGCTCGCGAACACTTCCCCGGACGACGAGTTCGCCTGTGCCGTCGTGGAACTCGCGCTCGTGGACCCGGTGCGGGTGAGCGGCCGCACCGTGGGGCATCTGCAGGTGCTCGACGGCAGCTTCGAGCCGTTCACCGACATCGACGCGGCTATGGCGTAAGCGGCGTGATCTGGTTCTTGTTGCGGGCGGCGACCTCGCGCTGACGGGCGGCCAGGTCGTCGGTGTTCATTCCGGCGGCGGCGCTGATCTCGCGTTCGGCGGCCAGTGCGGGGCCGGTGACGGTCGCCGACCCGCGGTGATACATCTGTTTGAGCGACGCCATAGTGGCCGCGGGGACCTCGGCGATCTGCCCGGCCAGCTCCAGTGCGCGCGGTAAAAGCTGTTCGTGGGCAACCACTTCGGTGATCAGGCCGATTCGTTCGGCGCGCTCGGCGTTGAGCACCTCACCGGTCATCGACAGCCGGCGGGCCATCGCGGCACCGACGACCTGCGGCAGCCGGGCGGTCATCCCGCCGCCGGGCAGGATGCCCACCCGCGCATGGGTGTCGGCGAAGATCGCGCGCTGCGAGGCGATCAGGAAGTCGCATGCCAGCGCAATCTCCAGACCGCCGGTGAACGTCGCCCCGTTGACCGCACCGATGATCGGGGTGCGCAGAGCGGCGATGGCCGCCATGCAGTCGTGCCTGGCGAACCGCCTGAAGTACTCCCGGCCGAGCTGCTGGGCCTGCTTGAGGTCGACGCCGGCGCAGAACGCCGGATCGGTTCCGGTGAGCACCACCGCGTGCACGGACTCGTCGGCGTCGGCGGCGAGCAGCGCGGCGTGCAGCGCCTCGAAGAGCTCCGTGCTCAACGCATTTCGCGCCTCCGGGCGGTTCATGGTGAGCAGCCGAACCGCGCCATGGTCCTCGCTCAGCAGCACGGTGGGCGGGGTCATCGGATCGCGAAGGAGGTGGCGGCGTCCACCAGATCCAGCACCGGCTGCGGGAACATGCCCACCACCAGGGTGACGGCCAGCGGCACGGCCACCGCGATGACGGTCAGGCCACTGGGCGGGCGGAACTCCGGGGCGTCGGCCGGGGAGTCGGTGAAGAACATCAGCACGATGACCCGGACATAGAAGTAGACGGCGATCGCGCTGGCCAGCACACCGACCACCACCAGGGCGACCGCCCCGCCCGCGGCGGCGGCGGTGAACACGGCGAACTTGCTGACGAACCCGACTGGTGAGCGGGATGCCGGCGAATGACAGCAGGAACATCGCGAACACCACGCCGGCGACCGGATAGCGCTGCGGCCCAGGCCGGCCCAGCGGGCGAGGTCGGTCTGCTCGGCGCCCGTCGCGCCGCGTACCACGCTGACGAACGCGAACGCGCCGAGGGTGGTGAACCCGTAGGCCGCCAGGTAGAACAGCGTGCCGGACACCCCGGCCGGGTTGGCGGCGATCACGCCGGTGAGGATGAAACCGGTGTGCGCCACCGCGGAGTACGCCAGCATGCGCTTGACGTCGCGCTGGGTGATCGCGGTGATGGTGCCCAGCGCCATGGTGAGGATCGCGACGACCCACAGCACCGGCCGCCATTCGTCCTTGAGGTCCGGGCACGGCGACGATGAGCAGGCGCAGCAGCGCGCCGAACGCGGCGATCTTGGTGGTCGCCGCCATGAACGCGGTGATCGGGGTGGGCGCACCCTGATAGACGTCGGGCACCCAGGCGTGGAACGGCACCGCGCTGACCTTGAACAGCAGGCCGACCGCGACCAGGGCGGTGCCGATCAGCGCCAAGGTGGTGTTGTGCGATCCGGTGCGGATCGCCGTCGGCGATGCCGGTGATGCTCAGCGTGCCGGCGTAGCCGTAGAGCAGCGCCATGCCGTAGAGGAAGAACGCCGAGGAGAACGCCCCGAGCAGGAAGTACTTCAGCGCCGGCTTCCTGCGAGAGCAGCCGGCGGTGCCGGGCCAGCCCGCACATCAGGTACAGCGGCAGCGAGAACACCTCCAGGGCGATGAACGCGGTCAGCAGGTCGCCGGCGGCCGGGAAGATCATCATGCCGCCGACGGCGAACATGGTCAGCGGGAACACCTCGGTCTGGGCGACTCCGGCCTCGGGTGGCGACCTGTCTCGGCGACGCTGCCGGGCACCGTCGGAGGCCTGCGCGGTGAAGGCGTCCAAACCCCTAGTGCCGCGAGCCGGATTCCGCCGGCGCGACCGCTCGGCGATCAGCAGCACGCCGAGCGCCGACACCAGCAGGATGGCGCCCTGCAGGAACAGCGCCGGCCGGTCGACGGCGATCGCGCCCACCGCCGCCAGTCGGCCGGGCCCGTCGCCCAGTGTCGCGGTAGACGCCGACCAGGGCGCCGAAGGCGGCCAGCAGACCGGCCAGGCTGAGCGTCATCTGGGTGCGGTAGCGGGCGCCGCGGGGCAGCGAAGGCCTCGACGAGCACCCCGGCGACGGCGACACCGAAGACGATGAGGATCGGTGCCAGCAGCGCCGTATTCGATGCTGGGGCGGTCATTTCGCGGGCGCTCCGGGCGCGGTCATCGCGCTCCGGCGTCGGGCGGGTCGGTCTGGATGCCGATCGAGGTCAGCGTGTGGGCCACCGCCGGGTTGATGACGTCGAGGGCGACCTTGGGGTAGATGCCCGAGCACCAGCAGCAGGGCGATCAGCGGCGTCGACCACCACGCAGTTCGCGCGGCCGCAGGTCGGTGATGGTCTCGTTGCCGTCGGTCAGCGGGCCGGTCATCATCCGCTGGTACATCCACAGCACGTACACCGCGGAGAGCACCAGGGCCAGCGCGGCCAGCGACCGCGAACACCGGGTAGCGGGTGAAGGTGCCGATCAGGACCAGGAACTCACTGATGAACGGCGCCAGGCCGGGCAGCGACAGGGTGGCCAGCCCGGCGATCAGGAAGGTGCCGGCCAGCACCGGTGCCACCTTCTGCACGCCGCCGTAGTCGGCGATCGCGCGGGTGCCGCGGCGGCTGACCAGGAAGCCGGCGATGAGGAACAGTGCGGCGGTGGAGATCCCGTGGTTGACCATGTACAGCGTCGAGCCGGACTGGCCCTGGCTGGTCATCGCGAAGATGCCGAGGATGATGAAGCCGAAGTGGCTGATCGAGGTGTAGGCGATCAGCCGCATGACGTCGGTCTGCCCGATCGCCAGGATCGCGCCGTAGACGATGCCGATGACGGCCAGCGCGATGACGGCGGGCCGGAACAGCGTCGCGGCGTCGGGGAACAGCGGCAGGCAGTAGCGCAGCATGCCGAAGGTGCCGACCTTGTCCATCACCGCCATCATCAGCACCGCCGACGCGGGGGTGGCCTGCACGGCGGCGTCGGGCAGCCAGCGGTGCAGCGGCCACAGCGGGGCCTTGACCGCGAACGCGAACAGGAAGCCGAGGAACAGCGCGTTGGCGACGGCCGGCGCGATGACGAACTCGCCGGCGGCGATCGCGTCGGTGATGGCCCGGAAGTCGAAGGTGCCGCCGTCGAAGGTCCCGGCGTCGGCGGTCACCACGTACAGGCCCACCACCGCGGCCAGCATGATCAGGCCGCCGAAGAGGTTGTACAGCAGGAACTTCACCGCCGCCGCCTCGGACCGTCTCGGTCCGCGCCGCCGAACACCCCGATGAGGAAGTACATCGGGATGAGCATGGCCTCGAAGAGGACGTAGAACAGCAGGATGTCCAGCGCCGCCAGCGACGAGCAGCACCATGCCCTCGACGGCCAGGATCAGCGCGACGTAGCAGTGCGTTCCGCGACCGGACACGCCGGTGCGGTCGTCGGCGTCGTTCCAGCCGGCGATCAGCAGCAGCGGCACGAGCACCGCGGTGAGCACCACCAGTGCCAGGGCGATGCCGTCGAGGCCGAGGATGTAGCCGGTGCCGAAAGACTTGATCCACGTGTGGCTGTTCGACGAACTGGATAACGGTGCACCGGCGGGGTCGAACCGCACGGCGAGCACGGCGGCGATCACCAGCACCGCCAGCGAGACGGCCAGCGCGGCGTACTCGCGCGACGTTGCGCGCTCGACGCCGGCAGCATGACGATCGACCAGCGCGGCGACCACCGGCAGCGCCCACAGCATGCTCAGCCAGGGGACACGCCGTCACCGCCACATCGCCATGATCAGGACCGCCCCGGCGAACAGTGCCGTCCCGGCGAGCATGGACAGCGCGTAGCTGCGGGCGAATCCGGTCTGCAGGCCGCGCAGCGCGTCGGAGAGCCGGCGCACCCCGGTGGCCAGACCGTTGACCGAGCCGTCGATGGCCGCGTCGTCGACCACCACCATGGCCCGGGTGAGCTGCTGACCGGACCGCATGAACACCGCCTCGTTGACGGCGTCGCCGTAGAGGTCGCGCCGGGCGGCGACGGTCAGCGCCGAGACGTCCGACGGCGCGGTCCGCGGCACCGGCGTGCGGCGTAGCGCGCGGTAGGCGATCAGCGACGCCGACCGCCACCACCGCCAGCGCGAGCGCGGTCGTGACCCACACCGGCACCACGTGCGTCGGCCTCAGCGCTGCCCACAACCGGTTCCAGCCAGTCGCCCAGGGTGCCGCCGATGGCGAGGAACGCACCGGCGCCCACCGAGCCGATCGCCAGCACCACCATCGGCAGCGGTCATCACCGCGGGGGACTCGTGCGGGTGCGCGTTGCGGGTTGGTCCAGCGGCGCTCGCCGAAGAACGTCAGCAGCATGACCCGGGTCATGTAGAACGCGGTGATGCCCGCGCCCAGCAGGGCGGCACCGCCGAGCAGCCAGCCCTTGAGTCCGCCTGCGTTGAGGGCGGTTTCGATGATGGCGTCCTTGGAGAAGAAGCCGGCGAACGGCGGCACCCCGATGATGGCGAGGTAGCCCAGGCCGAAGGTGACGAAGGTGATCGGCAGCAGCGTGCGCAGGCCGCCGTAGCGGCGCATGTCGGTCTCGTCGTTCATGGCGTGCATCACCGACCCGGCGCCGAGGAACAGCCCGGCTTTGAAGAAGCCGTGGGTGAGCAGGTGCAGGATCGCCACCGCGTAGCCGGCCGGGCCCAGGCCGGCGGCGAGCACCATGTAGCCGATCTGGCTCATCGTCGAGGCGGCCAGGGCCTTCTTGATGTCGTCCTTGGCGCAGCCGATGATCGCGCCGAACAGCAGGGTGACCGCGCCGACGGTCACCACCGCGGTCTGGGCGGCGGGCGCGAGGTTGAACACCGGACCGGACCGCACGATCAGGTACACCCCGGCGGTCACCATGGTGGCGGCGTGGATGAGCGCCGACACCGGGGTGGGGCCCTCCATGGCGTCGCCGAGCCAGGACTGCAGCGGCACCTGGGCGCTCTTGCCGCAGGCGCCGAGCAGCAGCAGCAGTCCGATGGCGGTCAGGGTGCCCTCGCTCATCTGCGGGGCGGCGGCGAAAACCGCTGTCGTAAGCCGACGGATCCGACTTCGGCGAACAGCACCATCAGCGCGACGGCCAGGCCGATGTCGCCGACCCGGTTGACCACGAACGCCTTCTTGGCGGCGGTGGCCGCGCTGGGCTTGTGCGACCAGAAGCCGATCAGCAGGTACGACGCCAGGCCGACGCCCTCCCAGCCGAGGTAGAGGCCGAGGTAGTTGTCGGCCAGCACCAGCAGCAGCATCGCGGCGACGAACAGGTTGAGGTAGGCGAAGAACCGTCGGCGCTCGGGGTCGTGCGGCCATGTAGCCGATCGAGTACAGGTGGATCAGCGCGCCGACGCCGGTGATCAGCAGCACGAAACACATCGACAGCGCGTCGAGTTGCAGGCCGAAGTCCACCCGCAGCTCACCCGACCGGCACCCAGGAGAACAGCGTGTGTGGACCGCCCGGTCCTCGGCGGGCAGGCCGAGCAGATGGACGAACAGCGCTGCGCCGCAGACGAAGGAGCCGATCGACGGTCGCGCAGCCCAGCAGGTGGCCCCAGGCGTCGGTGGCCCGGCCGCCCAGCAGCAGGATCGACCGCCCCGACCAGGGGCAGCGCGATAGTCAGCCAGAGCAGCGTCGTCATCGTCAGTTCCGCAGCAGATGCGACTCGTCGACGTCGGCGCTGCGCCGGGTGCGGAAGATGGCGACGATGATCGCCAGGCCGACCACCACCTCGCAGGCGGCGACCACCATGGTGAAGAAGGCCACCACCTGACCGTCGAGGTGGCCGTGCATGCGGGCGAAGGTGACGAACGCGAGGTTGCCGGCGTTGAGCATCAGCTCGACGCACATGAACATGACGATGGCGTTGCGGCGCAGCAGCACTCCGGCCGCGCCGATGGTGAACAGCAGCGCCGACAGGTACAGGTAGTGCGCCGGATGTCATCGCGGCTCGTCCGTCATCGACGTCGGTGCGCAGGATCGCCGCTGACCGAGTCGGCCTGCGTCCGATCCGTCGGGCAGCCGGGCCGGCGATGTCGACGGCGTTGCGCCGGGCGTACACGCCGGGGTTGGGCATCGGGGTGGCGCGGCCGCCGCCGGGCGGAAGCGTTCGATGGCCAGTTCGCGCTGGGTCTTGCGCGCGCTCGAAGCGTTCCCGGTGGGCCAGCACCATCGCGCCGAGTGCCGCGGTGATCAGCAGCGCGCTGGTCAGTTCGAACGCCCACAGGTAGCGGGTGAAGATCAGCACGGCCAGGCCCTCGACGTTGCCGTCCGGCAGTTGGCCTCGGTCGAGTCCGGTGAAGCCGGTGACCGCCGAGCCGCGGTGCCGATGCCGGCGATGAGCAGGACCCCGAATCCCACGCCCGCCAGCGATCGGCCGCGACGCGTTGGCCGCGAATGGTTTCCACCAGCGACTCCGCGGAGTCGACGCCGATCAGCATCAGCACGAACAGGAACAGCATCATCACCGCGCCGGTGTAGACCACGACCTGCACGACGCCGAGGAACAGCGCGTCCTGGGCGACGTAGATGACGGCCAGCGCGATCATCGTCGAGGCCAGGAACAGCGCGGAGTAGACCGCCTTGGGGGCGGCGACCACACCGATGGCGCCGGCCACCGCGATGGCGCCGAGCACCCAGAAGCGACGGCCTCGGCGTTCACGACGTGCACCTCCCGGATCGGCGATATCGCTCCGGTGACGTTGATGTTGCCCAGGTAGTAGTCGTCGTCGGTGGCTGCCCGGCGCCATCGGGTGCGGCGGCGCCGCCATGCCGGGCTGCAGCGGGGCGAGCAGTTTGTCCTTGCCGTAGATCAGGTCGGCGCGGTTGTCGTCGGCCATCTCGTAGTCGTTGGTCATGGTCAGCGCCCGGGTGGGGCAGGCCTCGATGCACAGCCCGCAGCCGATGCACCGCAGATAGTTGATCTGGTAGACCCGGCCGTAGCGTTCGCCGGGGGAGAAGCGCTCGCTCGTCGGTGTTGTCCGCGCCCTCGACGTAGATCGCGTCGGCCGGGCAGGCCCAGGCGCACAGCTCGCAGCCGATGCACTTCTCCAGCCCGTCGGGGTACCGGTTGAGCTGGTGGCGGCCGTGGTAGCGCGGTGCGGTCGGGCCCGGGCTTCTCCGGGTACTGCTCGGTGATCGGCTTCTTGAACATCGTGCCGAAGGTGACGCCGAATCCGGCGAGCGCGTCGAGGAACTTTAGGCAGTTAGGCACGGGCGGTCTCCTTGGCGGCTTGCTGCGACTGGCAGCGGTGGCATCGGGAAGCCGCCGGTCTCCGGCGGCGGCGGTGGCGGCGGCTGGCGCGCGGATCGCTGCGTGCCGCAACGCATTCACCGATCAGCGCCGACGGCGAGCAGGCCGGCGGCGGCGATCAGGCTGGGGATGCACGCCGGTGAGCCCGGCGGCTGCGCAGGGCGACGGCGACGATCAGGATCCAGCACCAGCGACACCGGGATCAGCAGCTTCCAGCCCAGCGCCATGAACTGGTCGTAGCGCAGCCGCGGCAGGGTGGCGCGCAGCCACATGAACACGAACAGGAACACCCACACCTTGGCGACGAACCACAGCAGCGGCCACCACCCGCTGTTGGCGCCGTCCCACAGGCTGATCGGCCACGGCGCGCGCCAGCCGCCGAGGAACAGCGTGGTGGCCAGCGCCGACACGGTGGTCATGTTGACGTACTCGGCGAGCATAGAACATCGCGAACTTCAGCGACGAGTACTCGGTGTGGAAGCCGCCGACCAGTTCGCCCTCGGCCTCGGGCAGATCGAACGGCGCGCGGTTGGTTTCGCCGACCATCGGCGGTGACGTAGACCAGGAACGACGGCAGCAGCAGGAAGACGTACCAGGTGTGGGTCTGGGCGGCGACGATGCCGGAGGTCGACATGGTGCCCGAGTAGAGGAACACCGCGGCGAAGCACAGCGCCATCGCGATCTCGTAGGAGACCACCTGGGCGCTGGAGCGCAGACCGCCCAGCAGCGGGTAGGTGGAGCCCGGACGCCCAGCCCGCCAGCACGATGCCGTACACCCCGATCGAGGTGATCGCCAGGACGTAGAGCACCGCGACCGGCAGATCGGTCAGCTGCAGCGGGGTCTGGTGGCCGAAGACCGACACCACCGGGCCCATCGGGATCACCGCGAAGGCCATGATCGCGGTGACGACCGAGATGACCGGCGCCATCAGGTAGATCGGCTTGTCGACCCCGGCCGGGACCAGGCCCTCCTTGAGCGCCAGCTTGATCGCCGTCGGCCAGGGACTGCAGCAGCCCGAACGGGCCGACCCGGTTGGGCCCGTAGCGCATCTGCATGCGGCCCAGGATCTTTCGTTCCAGCAGGATCGCCACCAGCACGGTCAGCAGCAGGAAGACGAAGACCGCCGACGGCCTTGACGAGCGATCAGCCACCACGGGTCGTGGCCGAACACCGTCAGGATCGGGATAGGTCACTGCTGGGCTCGCCTCCCGCCTCGATGCGCACGACCGCGCCGGTGGTGACACCGAGGCTCGCGGTGCACCGCGCTGCCCGGGGAGTTCAGCGGCAGCCACACCACCCGGTCGGGCATCTCGGTGACCTCCAGCGGCAGGGTGATCGACCCGCGGCCGGTGCGACACCGTCACCGGGTCGCCGTCGGCCACCCCGATGTCGGCGGCCGTGGCCGCCGACAGCCGGGCCACCGCCGGCCGGGCGGTGCCGGCCAGATGCGGCTCGCCGTCCTGTAACCGCCCGCCGTCCAGCAGCATCCGCCAGCCGGCCAGCATCGCCTCACCGGTGTCAGGCGATGGCGTCGGCGTGGCCGCCACCTCAGGCGGCCGCCGGGCGGGCGCCGTCCCACGTGCCGAGGCGCGGCCATCTCCGCGCGGGCCTGCTCGGCGGTGCGGAATCCCAGGTCGACGCCGAGTTCGTCGGCCAGCGTCGCCAGCACCCGCAAGTCCGGCGCGGCGTTGGAGGTCAGCGCCGCCTCGAACGGGCGGAGACGGCCTTCCCAGTTGGGGAACGATGCCGGACTTCTCGGTCACCGGCGCGACCGGGAACACCACGTCGGCCAGGGCGGTGACCTCTGAGGTCGCGCAACTCCAGGCTGACGACGAAACCGGCGGCCTCGATCGCGGCGAGTGCGGCGTGCGGGTCGGGCAGGTCGGCCGGTTCGACGCCGCCGATGAGCAGCGCGTCCAGCTCGCCGTGCGCGGCGGCGTCGAGGATGGCGGTGGTGTCGCGCCCGGGGCTGTCCGGCAGCTCGGCGAGGTTCCAGGCGTCGGCGATCTGCTGACGGGCGGCGGGATCGGCGACCGGTCGGCCGCCGGGCAGCAGGGTGGGCAGGCAGCCGGCGTCCAGCGCGCCGCGCTCGCCGGCCCGGCGCGGGATCCAGGCCAGCCGGGCGCCCGTCGCCGCCGCCAGCCGGCGCAGCCGCCGAGAACGCTCCCGGGCTGGTGGCCAGCCGCTCGCCGACCAGGATGATCGCGCCGTCGGGCAGGTCGGCGCGTCAGCGCGTCGAGCGCGGCGGCCTCGCCGCCGGGGGCGGTGGCGATGAGCCGGGCAGAGCAGTTTGGCAGCACCGCGGGAGGCGAACGGGCGCGATGGTGATCACCGGCAGCCCGCGCTTGCGGACGGCCTTGCGCAGCCGCAGGAACACGATCGGCGACTCGTCCTCAGGCTCGAACCCGGCGAGCACCACCGCGGGCGCGGACTCCAGATCGGCGTAGGTGACGTCGCGCTGCCCGGCGACATGGGCGGTGAGGAACGCCGCCTCCTCGTCCGAGTGCGGTCGGGCGCGGAAGTCGATGTCGTTGGTGCCCAGACGCAACCCGGGCGAACTTGGCGTAGGCGTAGGCGTCCTCGGCGGTGAGCCCGGCCGCCGACCAGCACGCCGGTGCGCCGCTGCGGCCAGGCCGGCGGCTGCCGCGGCCGATCGCCTCCGACCACGACGCGGTGCGCAGGTTGCCCGTCGTCGTCGCGGACCATCGGGGTGGTGATGCGATCGCCGACCCGGGCGTAGGTGAACGCCCACCGGCCCTTGTCGCAGTTCCACTCCTCGTTGACCTCCGGGTCGTCGCCGGCCAGTCGGCGCAGCACCACACCGCGGCGGTGGTCGGTGCGCTGCGCGCACCCGGAGGCGCAGTGCTCGCAGACGCTGGGGGAGGACACCAGGTCGAACGGCCGGGCCCGGAACCGGTAGGCGGTGCCGGTGAGCGCACCGACCGGGCAGATCTGCACGGTGTTGCCGCTGAAGTAGGAGTCGAACGGCTCACCGGCGGCGATGCCGACCTGCTGCAGCGCGCCGCGTTCGAGCAGTTCGATGAACGGGTCGCCGGCGATCTGGTTGGAGAACCGGGTGCAGCGCGCGCACAGCACGCAGCGCTCGCGGTCCAGCAGCACCTGGGCCGAGAGGCTGATCGGTTTGGGGAAGGTGCGTTTGACGTCGGTGAACCGGGTCTCGGCCCGGCCGTTGGACATGGCCTGGTTCTGCAGCGGGCATTCGCCGCCCTTGTCGCAGACCGGGCAGTCCAGCGGGTGGTTGATGAGCAGCAGTTCCATCACGCCCGTGCTGCGCCTTGTCGGCGGACTCCGAGGTGTGCTGGGTGCGCACCACCATGCCGTCGGTGACGGCGATGGTGCAGCTGGCCATCGGCTTGCGCTGGCCCTCCACCTCCACCAGGCACTGGCGGCAGGCGCCCGACCGGCTCAAGCAGCGGATGGTCGCAGAACCGCGGGATCTGTACGCCGATCAGCTCGGCGGCGCGAATCACCAAGGTGCCCTTGGGGACCGACAGCGTGGTGTCGTCGATGGTGACGGTCACCAGTTCGGTGCTGGTGCCGGTTTCGGGTGCTTGGGTCACATCCACCTCCCGTCGACTGTGAATCCTTGGCGGAAATTCGGCCGGATTCCCGCCCTGAGTTCACACTCGGCGAAGCGATTCATGCGCCGACCCCCTTGGGCGCCTCGAGCATCGAGGCGTACGGGTCGAACGGGCAGCCGCCGTCCGAGGTGCGCCTCGTACTCGGCGCGGAAGTGCTTGCAGCGAACTGATGATCGGGGAGGCGGCACCGTCGCCGAGGGCGCAGAACGACTTGCCGAGGATGGCGTCGGAGATGTCGAGCAGCTTGTCGAGGTCCTCCTCGGCGCCGCGTCCGGTCTCCAGCCGCTCGTAGATCTGGGCCAGCCAGTAGGTGCCCTCCCGGCACGGGGTGCACTTGCCGCAGGACTCGTGGGCGTAGAACTGCGTCCACCGCCGCACCGCGCGCACCACGCAGGTGGTCTCGTCGAAGATCTGCAGCGCCTTGGTGCCCAGCATCGAACCCACCGACGCCATGCCCTCGTAATCCAGTGGCACGTCGAGGTGTTCGGCGGTCAGCAGCGGGCGTCGACGAGCCGCCCGGGGTCCAGAACTTCAGTTCGTGGCCGGCCCGCACCCCGCCGGCGTAGTCGAGCAGTTCGCGCAGCGTGATACCCAGCGGCGCCTCGTACTGCCCGGGCGGGTGACGTGGCCGGACAGCGAGTACAGCGTGAAGCCGGGCGACTTCTCGGTGCCCATCGACTTGAACCAGTCGACACCGTTGGCGATGATCGGCGGCACGCTGGCGATGGACTCGACGTTGTTGACCACCGTCGGGCAGGCGTAGAGGCCGGCGACGGCGGGGAACGGCGGACGCAGCCGCGGCTGGCCGCGGCGGCCCTCCAGGGAGTCCAGCAGGGCGGTCTCCTCGCCGCAGATGTAGGCACCGGCGCCGGCGTGCACGATGAGGTCGAGGTCGATAGCCCGAGCCGAGGATGTCGGTGCCGAGATAGCCGGCGTCGTAGGCCTCGGCGACGGCGGCCTGCAGGCGGCGCAGCACCGGCACCACCTCGCCGCGCAGGTAGATGAAGGCGTGCCGGGCGCCGATCGCGTAGGCGGCGATGATCGCGCCCTCGACCAGGAAGTGCGGGGTGGTCAGCATCAGCGGGATGTCCTTGCAGGTGCCCGGTTCGGACTCGTCGGCGTTGATCACCAGGTAGTGCGGTTTGGCGCGACATTGCGGTCGATGAACGACCACTTGGTGCCGGTCGGGAATCCCGCCCCGCCGCGGCCGCGCAGCCCGGACTCCTTGACCTCCGTGATCACCTCGTCCGGCGACATGCCCAGCGCCCGGCGCAGACCCTGGTAGCCGTCGTGGCGCAGGTAGGTTTCCAGCGTCCAGGGCGTCGGTTCGTCCCAGAACCGGCTGAGCACCGGCGTCAGCGGCGGTGCCCTCATCGAGCGGTCCTCGCCTTCGCCGGGCGCATCGCGCACGGCCGGCCAGTGTGTGGCGTACCCGGTCCGCTGTCATCGGCGACGGGTGCACCAAGTCCGGCCAGGGTGCGCGCGGTCTCGCGGAACCGGCACAGCGGGGCGCCGCGGGTGGGTGTGACGGTCTGCCCGTCGCGCAGCGCAGTCGACCAGTTCCCTTGCGCTGGAGGGAGTCTGGTTGTCGAAGAACTCCCAGTTGACCATCACCACCGGCGCGTAGTCGCAGGCGGCGTTGCACTCGATGTGCTCAAGGGTGATCGGCGCCGTCGGCGGTGGTCTGCCCGGCATGCACGCCGAGTTCGCCCTCGAGTGCCTCGAGGATCGCGTCGCCGCCCATGACCGCGCACAGGGTGTTGGTGCACACGCCGACGAGGTAGTCGCCGGTGGGCGTGCGCCGGTACATCGAGTAGAACGTCGCCACCGCGGTCACCTCGGCGTCGGTGAGGTCCAGTTGGCGCGCGCAGAAAGCGATTCCGGCCCGGTGAGGTAGCCGTCCTGGGCCTGCACCAGGTGCAGCAGGGGCAGCAGCGCCGAGCGGGCCTGCGGGTAGCGGGCGATGATGGTCGCCGCGTCGGCGGCCAGCTGCTCGACGACGTCGGGCGGATAGGAATCCGGCCCACCGATCGGGGGGCCGGGTTCGTCGGGGCGCGGGCCCGAGGGTGAGATCGATCGCTCATCGGTCGACGCCACCCATCACCGGGTCGATGCTCGCCACCGCGGCGATCACGTCGGCGACCATGCCGCCCTCGCACATCGCCGCCACCGCCTGCAAGATTGGTGAAGCTGGGATCGCGGTAGTGCACCCGGTACGGGCGGGTGCCGCCGTCGGAGACCATGTGCACGCCGAGTTCGCCGCGCGGCGACTCCACCGCGGTGTACACCTGACCGGCCGGCACCCGGAACCCCTCGGTGACGATCTTGAAGTGGTGGATCAGGCCTTCCATGGACTTGCCCATGATGCGCGCGATGTGGGCCGGGGAGTTGCCGAGGCCGTCGGGTCCGAGTTGCAGATCGGCCGGCCAGGCCAGCTTCTTGTCGGCGATCATCACCGGGCCCGGCTCGAGGCGCTCGAGGCACTGCGCGACGATCTTCAGCGACTCGTGCATCTCGCCGATGCGGATCAGGTAGCGGCCGTAGCAGTCCGCCCCGGTCGTCGGTGATGACGTCGAAATCGTATGTCTCGTAACCGCAGTAGGGCGCAGACTTGCGCAGGTCGTGCGGCAGTCCGGTGGAGCGCAGCACCGCACCGGTGATGCCGAGCGCCATGCAGCCGGTGAGGTCCAGATAGCCGACGCCCTGGGTGCGGGCCTTCCAGATGTAGCTCTCGGTGAGCAGATCCTCGAGTTCGCGCAGCCGGCCGGGCAGGATCTTCAGCAGCTCGCGCACCCGGGCCGGGCCGTCGTCGGGCAGGTCGGCGGCCAGGCCGCCGGGTCGGATGTAGGCGTGGTTCATCCGCAGGCCGGTGATCGCCTCGAACACGCTCAGGATCAGTTCGCGTTCGCGGAAGCCGAAGAACATCGGCGTCATCGCGCCGAGTTCCATGCCGCCGGTGGCCAATGCCACCAGGTGCGAGGAGATCCGGTTGAGCTCCATCAGCATCACCCGGATCACCGAGGCGCGCGGCCGGGATGTCGTCGGTGATGCCGAGCAGGCGCTCCACCCCGAGGCAGTAGGCGGTCTCGTTGAAGAACGGCGACAGATAGTCCATCCGGGTCACGAACGTGACGCCCTGGGTCCAGGTGCGGTACTCCAGGTTCTTCTCGATGCCGGTGTGCAGATAGCCGATGCCGCAACGGGCTTCGACGACGGTCTCGCCCTCGATCTCCAGGATCAGCCGCAGCACACCGTGGGTGGACGGGTGCTGCGGGCCCATGTTGACCACGATGCGTTCACCGGCCATGCCCTCACGCGCGGCGGTGACGATCTCGTCCCAGTCCTGACCGCCTAAGACGATGACGGGATCGCTTCGAGGACTGCGTCATCAGCGGTACGCCCTGCGCTCGTCGGGCGGCGGGATCTGCGCGCCGTGATACTCCACCGGCACTCCGCCGAGCGGGTAGTCCTTGCGCTGCGGGTGGCCCACCCAGTCGTCGGGCATCTCGATGCGGGTCAGCCCGGGATGGCCGTCGAAGATGATGCCGAAGAAGTCGTAGGTCTCGCGCTCGTGCCAGTCGCAGGTGGGGTACACGCGAGAACAGCGACGGGATGTGCGGATCGGCGTCCGGGCAGGCGACCTCGAGTCCGATGCGGCGGTTGTGGGTGATCGACATCAGCGGGTAGAACGCGTGCAGTTCCCGGCCGGCGTCGTCCGGGTAGTGCACACCCGATACGCCGCAGCACAATTCGAAGCGCAGCGCATCGTCGTCACGCAGCGCGGTGGCCACCGCCAGCAGGTGTTCGCGGCGGATCTCGAGGGTCAGTTGGTCGCGGTGGACGACGACCCGTTCGACGGCCGCCTCGAAGATCTGCGCGCCCAGCACCTCGGCGAGGCGGTCGACGACCTCGTCGAAGTAACCGCCGTAGGGCCGCGGGGTGCTGCCCGGCAGGGCGACCGGCTGGATCAGTCGGCCGTAGCCGGAGGTGTCGCCGCTGCCCTCGATGCCGAACATGCCGCGGCGCACACCGATGACTTCGCCGTCCGTCGTGTCGGTCACCGCAGCAGTCCCTTGAGTTCGAGGGTCGTGGGTGCGGCCAGGGCGGCCTTCTCGGCGGCGGCGACCGCCTCGGCCCGGTGCACACCCAGGGGCATCTCGGCGATCTTGGCGTGCAGCGCCAGGATCGCGTTGAGCAGCATCTCCGGCCGGGGCGGACAGCCCGGCAGGTAGATGTCCACCGGCACCACGTGGTCCACGCCCTGCACCACCGCGTAGTTGTTGAACATCCCGCCGCTGGAGGCGCAAACACCCATGGCCAGAACCCATTTCGGTTCCGCCATCTGGTCGTAGACCTGCCGCAGCACCGGTGCCATCTTCTGGCTGACCCGGCCGGCCACGATCATCAGGTCGGCCTGGCGCGGGCGTGGCGGAGAACCGTTCCATGCCGAAGCGGGCGATGTCGAAGCGCGGCCCGGCGGTGGCCATCATCTCGATGGCGCAGCAGGCCAGATCCGAACGTCGCCGGCCACAGCGATCCCGCCCGGACGAACCCGGCGACCTTCTCCACGGTGGACAGCAGGATGCCGCCCGGCAGTGCCTCTTCTAATCCCATAGAGCCTCTAGTCCCATTCCAGCCCGCCCCGGCGCCATACGTAGGCGTAGGCCACGAACACCGTCGCCATGAAGATGCGCCATCTCGACCAGCGCGAAGGTGCCCAGTTGGTCGAATGCCACCGCCCACGGGTAGAGGAACACGATCTCGATGTCGAAGACGATGAACAGCATGGCGGTCAGGTAGTACTTGATCGGGAAGCGCTGGCCCGACCGCCACATTGGCCGACGCGGTTCGATGCCGCACTCGTAGGCCGCCAGCTTGGCCCGGTTGTACCGGCGCGGCCCGATCACGAGCGCGATCACCACCGACACGACCGCGAACATCGCCGCGATGGCACCCAGCACCAGGATCGGCGTGTAGAGACTCATGCCGCGTGTCCCACTCCTCGATCAAGGGTGTTCTGTGATCCCAGACACAGCCTAGCGATCCGGGGCGGTCCCGGAGTGATTAGCGGATTACGACGTCCGCAGCAGGCCGACGACCGCCTCGCCGAGCCGGATCGGGTCGATCGGGTGCGGCACCGCGGCCTCGGCCCGCGACCAGTTGGCCAGCCAGGCGTCGTCGGCCCGGCCGGTGAGCACCAGGATCGGCGGGCAGTCGGTGATCTCGTCCTTGAGCTGCTTGGCGATGCCCATGCCGCCCACCGGTGAGGCCTCGCCGTCGAGGATCACCAGGTCGAATCCGCCGGCGTCCATCAGCGTGATGACCATCGGGCCGGTGGCGACGTCGGTGTAGGTCAGCTCCGGCAGTTCGGGGTGGATGCGGGTGCCCAGTGCAAGCCGAACCTGTTCGCGGGTGCGGGCGTTACTGCTGTACACCAGCAGGTTCAGCGGGGCAGCCGGGTCGCGGGTAGGCACCGCCCGATGCTAGCCCCGCAGTGATTTCGGCGCGGGAACATGCGCTCAGCGCACGGCTACGGCCTTGGACGCCGGCCGGAGCGGCGTCGTGCGCCCAAATCGCGGGGAGGTCAGGTCTTGAGGAAGGTGGTGTCGGCGACCAGGGAGGTGGTGGCGGGCACCATGCCGGCCATGTTGCCGCTGACGCCCCAGGCCGTCCGGTCGATGGTGGCCCGGCCGACGACGTGAATGGTGTCGTTGCCCAGCCGGGTGATGGTGGCCTGCACCGGTAGCGGCCGCGTGGTGCCGCGCGCGGTGAGGGTGGCCGCCAACTCCGCAGTGTTATCGCCGGTAGGTGTGGCGCCGGTGACCTCGATGATGATCTCGGGGAAGGCGTCGGTGTCGAAGAAGTCGGGGGAGCGCAGGTGTTCGTCGCGCTTGCCGATCCCGGTCCGCAACGAGTCGGCCCGGATGATCAGCTTGCCCGACACCCCGCCGCCGTCGCCGATCTCACCGGCGCCGGTGACGTCGGCGAACTGGCCTTTGACGGTGAACAAGCCCCACAGGGTCTTGTTGGAGAACTTCACCGATGAGCGGTCGGCGGCCAGCGTCCAGGTACCGGAGGTCGAGGAGTCGGCGAGCAGGCTGCGCACAGTCATGTGTGCCGATGGTAGGCGGAAAAGCCGAAGGCCCCTCACCTGTGGGGTGGCGAGGGGCCTCTGGAAGCGTGCCGCGGATCAGGCGGCGGGGTCAGGACTGGGCCAGCGGTGCGAGGTCGGCGGGGTCGAGATATTCGTCGATCCGGCTGATCAGACCGTCGGCGCCGACCTTGACCACCAAGGCTGCCCGGAAGCTCAGCGGGGCGCCGGCCCGGTCAGTGGCATGCACGACATGCTGTTGAAGGAATCCGCCGTCGAACACCTGCCGGTCGAGCACCTCGTAGCGGCGGTCGGCGGTGGCGCCGACGAACCACTCGATGACCTTCAGGGCGCGGGGCTTGTCGCGTTCCCGGCCGCCGCCCTGGCGCCAGACCACGATGTCCTCGGACCACAGCGCCGCCAGGGCGTCGAGGTCGCCGCGCTCGATGGCGGCGAAGAGCGTGTCGGCGGTGGCGCGGGCATCGGTCATGGCAGTAAACGTAAAACCCCCCGCGCCCGGACGGGCACGAGGGGCTCTACGAACAGTGGATCGACTACCGAGCTGAGACTGTCGGGTCCGTGGTCGGATCCGTGGTCGGATCCGTGGTCGGGTCCGTCGTCGGGTCCGTCGTCGGGTCCGTGGTGGGAGTGGTGCTCGACGACGAGCTCGTGGAGGTCGACGACGAGCTGGTCGAGGTCGAGGTTCCCGTGGTCGTCGGCGTGGTGGTCTTGGTCGGCTTCGGCTTGGTCACGTTGCGAAGCGCGTTCTGCAGACCCTTGTTGTTGGGCTTGAGCTGAACCAGCGCGCCGAGCACGCCGGCCGCGCCGCCGCCGGCCTTGGCGACCGCGGAGATGGTCTGACCCTGGTTGGCCGGCTTGGTGCCGTCGTTGCCCTTGCCCGGCTTTGCTCCGGCCATGGGGGCCGAGGCGATGGCCACCGCGGCCAAGGTTGCTGTCGCGATTTTCCAGTTCACTATGAGTGCTCCCTCTTGCGCTCTCGGGAGTGACCGCTTTGCCGGCCACTGGAGGCGACGGTAGCAGCATCCGAAACCGAATAGCAAACTTTTATGCCGAGGACTTAAGTCACCGCTGTAATGGGCAAACTGCCGGATTTACCGGTCGGTCAGTTATTCCCCTGCGTAGCCGGGGTGGGAGACCGCCAACCGGGCGCCGACCACCGCACGCAGGGCTACCAGCAGATCTGGGGTGCGGCCGTCGAGTTCGCCGGCCCGGATAGCCGCAGCCAGCGTCTGCTCGTCCGGAAACCCCAGTTCCCAGATAGCTGCGTGCGCGCGGGCACCGCTGTCGTCGAGCAACTGCCGTTCCACCATCCGCAACGCGTTGGTGGCGACCAGCGCGTGGAAGTTCACCGCCCCGGAGGTGGTGGCCCGCACTTCGCCCTCGAGGAACTCCGCCACCGCGGCCACCAGTTCGGCGGCGGTGGGCCGGCCGTACAGCTCGGAATCGGAACTCATCGGGCCGCCTCCAGCAGATCCAGCACGTCCCACTCCGTCTCGCAGACCCGGCGGCCGATGGTGGCCAGCTCTACCGACCGGGTCTGCCCGGAGAGGTGGCGCTCGGCCTGATAGCGGCAGATCACGCCCCAGCGCAGGGTGCCCAGCACCATCCACCAGTGCAGCGCGGCCCGGTCGACGGGACCGCCGCCGGCCTGTTCGTAGGCGGCGACGAACTGCTCGACGCTGCCCAGCCCGCCGGCGGCCAGGGCCGGCGGCGCCCCGAAGCGCCAGGCCCGGATGCAGAACCAGGCGAGGTCTTCGTAGATCTCGCCGATGTGCACCACTTCCCAGTCCAGCACCGCGGCCAGGGTCGGCCCCCCCGGGCTCGACGTGTCGACGATGAGGTTGCCCATCCGAAAGTCGCCGTGCACCAGGGTGCGCGCCGACGGCTCCGGGCGGTTGGCCGCCAGCCAGCGGAACGCGAGTTCGAAGGTGGCGGTGGTGTCGCCCATATCGTCGACACGCTGGCGGTACTGCTCGAGCTGATCGTGTTCGTCGAGACCGGGTGCGTCGGCGCGGGCCCGGTGGATGGCCGCCAGCGCCTGCCCGCACTGGGTCAGCAGGCGCTGCCGTGCGTCCGGGATGTCTGACGCGTCGAGTTGGCGTTGGATGCGGCGCACGATCGTCTCCCCGGCGATCTCATCGCAGATGAGAAAGGCATTGCCCAGGGCCGCAACGGAATCCGAGGCGACGAGCACGTGCGGCACCGGCGCCCCCGCCTCCGCGGCGGCGGCCTGCGCAGCGGCCTCGAGCTCCATGCTGGCGAAGTAGGCCTGCTCATCCTCGCCGTCGACGGCCGGCGCACTGCGCAGGATCAGCCGGCGCCGATCCGGCCCGGAGACCGCCTCGAAGGAGTAGGTGATCCGGCTCGCCCCGCCGGTGAGCATGTGCAGGTTCTCAACGGTGACGTCGTCGCCGAGTTGCGGGGCGAGCACCGCGGCAAGCTTGCGCTCGAGGGGGTCGCTCACTTGCGGCCGAACTTGAACAACCGTTGCGCCACCCGGCGCATCTGGATCTCCTCGGCTCCCTCGGTGATGCGGTAGCGGCGGTGGTGGCGGTAGATGTGCTCGAACGGTTCGTGACGGCTGTAGCCGATGCCGCCGTGGATCTGCATCGCCCGGTCGGCTGCCTCGCACACCAGCCGGTTGGCCCGGTAGTTGGCCATCGACACCTTGTCGGAGACTTCGAGGTGATGGTTGCGGTCCAGTTCCCAGGCGGCGTAGCGCACCAGCAGACGCACCATCTGCGCCTCGGTCTGCAACTCCACCAGCGGCCACTGCACGGCCTGGTTGACCGACAGCGGCTTGCCGAAGGTCTTGCGCTTGGTGGCGTAGTCCACGGCGCGGTCGATGCAGTACTGCGCCGCGCCGAGACTGCTGGCGGCCTGGCGGATCCGGTTCTCGTGCAGGAAGGTCTGGGCGACCTCCAGGCCGCGGTCCACCTCGCCGAGCACCGCGTCGGCGGGGATGCGGACGTCGTTGAGTTCGACCTCGCCGTGGTCGCTGGGCATGTTGAAGGTCCACCAGTAGTAGGGCACCTCGAACCCCGGCGCGTCACAGGGCACCAGGAAGGCGGTGATGCCCACCGCACTGCCGGCGTCGCCGGAGGTGCGGGCGAACACCAGATCGTGGGTGGCGCGGTGGACGCCGGTGTTCCACCGTTTGGCGCCGTTGATCACCCAGGTGTCGCCGTCGCGGACGGCGGTGGTCTCCAGCCAGGTGGCGTCGCTGCCGTGGTCGGGTTCGGTGAGGCCGAAGGCCATGGACCGCTTGCCGGTGAACATGGCTTCGATCCACTCGGACTTCTGGGCGTCGGTGCCGAACCGGTCCATCATGATGACCTGCGGGAAGTTGCCGACGATCGACGACTCGTCCTGCAGGTCGTTGTGCAGGCCGAGGCCCTTGTGCGCCAGGTGTTCCCGGATGACGGCCATGTCGAGGTTGGTGCCGTCACGGCCGCCGAACTTGCTGGGCAGTCCGTAGCGCAGCCAGCCGGCTTTGTCGGCGCGGCGGCGCATCTCGTCGAGCAGGTCCTCCCACTCGCGGCGCGGCACCCCGCCGTTGTCGAGGTCGGTGCGGGCGAACTCACGCCGCCGGTCGAAGTACTGCATGTTCTCGGCTTCCAGCGGCTTGATCTCCGCCTCGATGAACGCGTCCATCTCGGCCAGCAGTGGCGGAAGATGTTCAGGCAGTGTCGAAATCCATCTATTTCTCCTTCGAGTCGGTGCCGTAGAGGGTTTTCTCCAGATGGTGGACAGGGTGGCGATGGCCGCCTCGTCGGAGACGCCGTCGGACAGGCAGACGCTGGTGAAGCGTTCGAACAGCAAGGCGATCGCCAGTGCGGTGTGCTCGGCGTCGAGGTCTTCTGCGTGACCCTGCTGCTGGGCGCGGCGCACGGAGGCGCCGACGATGTCCATGCCGAATTGGCGGAACTGGTTCTGCAGCCCGGCGAATTTCGGATCGGTGCCGGCGAGCTGGTCGACGGCGACCATGATGCCGATGTTCGGTTTGAACATGTCCCAGTAGAGGCTCGACAGCGGCGACGAAGAAGTCGCTGTCGTCGGGGATGGGCGGAAGGTCGACCACCTCGTTGAGGAAGGACCCGGCCAGCGCGGCGAGCAAGTCCTCCTTGTCGGTGAAGTAGCGGTAGAACGACGCGGGGGATTTCCCGGCCGCGGAGGTGATGTCGGCCAGGGTGGTGCCGTGGAAGCCCCGCTGCGCGAACAGCGTGCAGGCGGCCTCCTCCAGCGCCAGTCGGGTCTGTCGGCCCTTGGTGGACAGCAAGCGCACGTTGTCGACGGTCACGGTCACCGTCAGCCGGTCGCCGGCGCGCAGCAGCGCACTGGGCAGATCATGGCCGACGACCGTCACGGGCCACCCGGGCGGCCTCGATGGTGGCGGCGAGATCGAGTCGACGCCGATTCCGCTGTCGCGCAACAGGTACACCAGATCCTCGGTGGCGATGTTGCCGCTGGCGCCGGGGGCGAACGGGCAGCCGCCCAGGCCGCCGACGCGAGGAGTCCAGCCGGCTCACCCCGGCGCAGACCGCGGCCCACGCGCTGGCCAACCCGGAGCCGCGGGTGTTGTGGAAGTGCGCGCCCAGTGGTCGCGCGCCGATGCGCGGGCGCACCAGGTCGACGAGTTCGGTGACCCGGCCGGGGGTGGCGGTGCCGATGGTGTCGGCGATGGCGATCCGGTCGGCGCCGTGGGCGCAGGCGGCGTCGACGACGTCGAGCACCCGCTGCGGCGGGGTGGGCCCGTCGAACGGGCAGTCCCAGGCGGTGGAGATGATCACCTCGACGCTCACCCCGGCGTCGTGCGCGATGGCGACGATGTCGGCGATCTGCGCGCTGGCCTCGGCGCTGCTGCGGCCGACGTTGGCGCGGCTGTGACCGTCGGCCGCCGACACCACGTACTCCACCGACCGGAACCCGGCCGCGATGGCGCGGTGCACGCCGTTGGGGCTGGCGACCAGTGCGGAGAACTCGATGTCGGGGTAGTCGGACAGCGCGGCCGCGAGTTCCGGCGCATCGGCCAGTGCGGGCACCTTGGAGGGGGAGACGAAGGCGGTGGCCTCGACCTCGCGCACACCGGTGGCAGCGATGGCGGCCAGCAGTTCGAGCTTGGCGGACAACGGGATCGGCGTTTCGATCTGCAGGCCGTCGCGCAGTGCGACGTCGCGGATCGTCACATGCTCGGGTAGGTTGTTCACAGCACCCCCTTGTCGGCCAGTGCGGCCATGTCGTCGGCGGTCATTCCCAGCAGTCCGCGGTAGATCTCGTCGTTGTGCTGTCCGGGCCGCGCCGACCCGGCGCTGCGCACCCCTCCCGGGGTCGCGGAGAGCACCGGCACCACGCCCGGGCCCAGCACGGTGCGCCCGGAGCCCTCGTCGTGGTGCTCGACGAGCATGCCGCGGGCCAGGAACTGCGGATCGCGCACCACCTCGGCGACGGTGTTGATCGGACCGGCGATCACGCCCGCGGCGCTGAGGGTGTCGATGATGTCGTCGGGCTGACGCTGCTGCTGCCCACGCCCCGATGATGGCGTCGAGCTCGTCCTGGTTGCGGCCGCGGGCGCCGTGGTTGACGAAGCGTTCGTCGTCGGCTAACTCTGGGCGGCCCATCGCGTCGCACAGCCGGCGGAACACGGTGTCCTGGTTGGCGGCGATCACCACCCAGCTGCCGTCGGCGCTCTGGTAGATGTTCGACGGCGCGATGCCCTCGAGCCGGGTGCCCGACGGCCCGCGCACCACCCCGCCCACGTCGTAGTCGGGGATGGTGGACTCCTGCACCGCCAGGCAGGCCTCGGTGAGCGCGGTGTCGACGACCTGACCCTCGCCGGTGACGGTGCGGCGGTACAGCGCGGCGAGTGCGCCCTGGGCGGCGAACATCCCGGCCAGGGTGTCGCCGAGGGACAGCGCCAGCCGCGGAGGCGGGCCGCCGGGGAAGCCGTTCATATGCCGCAGACCGCTGACTGCCTCGGCCACCGAGGCATACCCGGCCTTGCCGGCGTCTGGTCCGGTCTGGCCGTAGCCGGAGACCCGCACGAGGATGATGCCCGGATTGCGTTGGCGCAGAACGTCATACCCCAGGTTCCACTTCTCCAGGGTGCCGGGTCGGAAGTTCTCCACGATGATGTCGGAGCGCTCGACGAGCTCGAGGAAGACGTCGCGGCCCGCCGGTTCGCGCAGGTTCAGCGTGATGGCTTTCTTGTTGCGGGCGTGCACGGTCCAGAAGAAGTGATGCCCATCGACCTCTGCCTGACCCCAGGTGCGCAGCGGGTCGGGGGAGCCGGGCGGCTCGATCTTGATGACCTCGGCGCCCATGTCGCCGAGGAGGCGGCCGGCGAACGGGCCGGAGATCAGCGTGCCCATCTCCAGCACCCGGATGCCGTCCAGGGCGCCGGTCAACTCCGGGCCTCGCTGAGGTCGTGGCGGGTGAGCCAGTCGGTGATGACGCCCACCGCCTGCGCCAGCGTCTCGCGCTGGTCCGGCCCGGAGTAGTAGTGGTTGGCGCCGGCGATCTCGTGCATCTCCTTGTCTTGCGCGCCGATGGCCTCGAAGAGCCGGCGGGTGTGGCTCGGCGTGCAGGCGTCGTCGGCGAGGTTGCCGATCACCAGGGTGGGCACCGTGACGTCATGGCCGCAGGCGATGCCGTCGGCGGGGGCGTCGTCGTAACTCCACTGCGACATCCAGCTGCGCAGCGAGCAGAACCGGGCCAGGCCGATCGGGGAGTTGTTGACGATGCGCGGGTCACCCAGATAGCAGGTGCCCGGCTCGCGATCATTCGGGTCGACGGCCGGATCCAGCCAGCGCGGGTCGGCCATGGTGCCGTGCACGACGAAACAGAACTCCTCGTCCCCGCGGCCCGCTGCCTCCAGTTCGTCCAGTTTGGTTCTGACCCACCTGGTGATTCGGCGGTTGCGGTCGATCTGGGCCTGGCGGTACCGCTGGAGGAACTCGTCGGTGTAGGGCGGCTGGTTCGGGTTGTCGGGGTAGTAGAGGTCGAGTTGGGGATCGCGCTTGGTGGGGTCGGACTCGTCCAGGATGGACGCGTCCAGCCATTCGGTGAGTGTGCCGTGGCGGCTGATGTGCGCGGCCAGCAGCATGACGGCGTCGGCGGGGACGAAGCCCAGTGCTGCGGCCTGCTGTTGGTAGTACAGCGACAATGAGCCGCCGCCACTCCATCCGGCCAACACCACCTTCGAGTAACCCAGCCTCGTCTTCGCGTCGGTGATCACCTCACCGAGATCCTCGACCACCTTCTCCATGATCAGTGCGGAGTCGGTGCCGCGGAAGCGGCTGTTGGCGTAGATGACGTGGTGACCGGCGCGGGCCAGAGCGTTGACCATCGGCAGGTAGGCGCCGCCGCCGATCGGGTGCATGAACACCAGCACGGTATCGCTGGGAACTTCCGGCGTGAGCTGATAGCACTCCAGCACCACGATCTCGGCGAGGCCGCCGTAGACGTCGCGAACCCCCGAGTTGTTCTGGAACGCAACCAGATACGGGGTGCGCTGGTATTTCACGAATGCTGACCGAGATCTGCGGCCAAGACCTCCGGCGACGGTGTGAGTCGGCGGCGGGTGTCGACAGCGATCACCTTCCAGTCGACGGTGTTGTACTCATCGAACTTGCGGCGGGTGCGCTCGCGGACCTTCTCGGGGGCGCCGTGGTGCACACCCTGCGGTGCGTGACTGATCAGGCCCGGCGGCATCGGGTGCGCCGTAGAGCGAGCCGCCGTGGAAGAACGCGATCTCGTCGAAGTCGACGTTGCGGTGATACCAGGGCGTGCGCTCAACGCCGGGTACGCCTTCGGCCGGCTTGGGCAGGAAGTTGCAGACGTAGACCCCGGTGGCCTCCATGAACAGATGCACCATCGCGGGCAGGTGCACGCTGTCGGAGGTGATGACGTTGTAGTCGTCGATGTTGAAGGTGAAGGGGAAGTTGTCGCCGCGCCAGCCCTCCACGTCCAAGGGGTTGTGTGGGTAGAACAGCGACGTCGTCGTGGCGCCGTCGACCGGGCGGTGGACCAGGCGCACCTCGTACTCGTCGCGTCCGTCGTCGTCGAGGGCGGCCGGCTCGGGAATAGTTGCCTGCGCCGGGTCGAACGGCCAGTGCCGGCCCAGCGGCCCGGGCGGCGGGGTGCGGAACTCGTCGGTGGCCTCGATCATCAGCCAGCTGGACTGCTCGTCGGGGACCTGCCGCCACGTGCACCCCTTCGGCAGATAGACCCAGTCACCGGCCCGGTAGGTCAGCGGGCCGAACTCGGTCTCCAGCGCACCGCTGCCGTGATGGACGAAGCAGAGCAGGTCGCCGTCGATGTAGCGGACGTAGAACGGCATCGGCTCGGCGCGGCGGCTCAGCGAGACACGGCAGTCGTCATTGGAGAACAGCAGCAGGGGGCCGCCGGCGGCGTCGGTGGCGTCCTCGGGCTTGAGCTGGTCGGCCAGCACGTCGACCGGCCGCAGCGGTCCGGAGGCCCGGAACTGGGTCGGATCGTGGCGGCGGAAGAAGTTGGCGGTGCGGCCGGTGAACCCGCCGCGGCCCAACTCGTCGTCCTTGAGACCGTCGAGATCGGCGTGTAACCGCCGCGGGGTGGTGCCTTTACGCAGGTGAACGAAGGATTCCATGGGATCTCCAGGGCTGGCGGCGACGAAAACTGAATGTGACATTAGTTTTGGGTCACCGCGCTGACAAGGCCTTTTGCCGAAATCCGTCACGACTCGATAACGAGTTTGAGTTTCGCTGGCCCCTGACGCCGTGTTTTACTCATCTCTGCATTGCGCATAAAGCAATCCGTAAGAGAAAGCTGGGGTGGCTTGGTGAAGTCTGTGTTCGAGAAGGTGCGTAGCTGGTCGCGCCGATTCACGGTGGCGGCTGTCGCTGCCGCGGCACTGCCGGGCCTGATCGGCATCGTTGGCGGTTCCGCCACGGCGAGCGCGTTCTCGCGCCCCGGCCTGCCGGTCGAGTACCTGGATGTGCCGTCGCCGAGCATGGACCAAGACGATCCGCGTCCAGTTCCAGAGCGGCGGGGAGAACTCGCCGAACGTCTGGCTGCTCGACGGCCTGCGCGCCCAGGACGACTTCAACGGCTGGGACATCAACACCCAGGCGTTCGAGTGGTACCTGGACTCCGGCCTGTCGATCTCGATGCCGGTCGGTGGACAGTCCAGCTTCTACGCGGACTGGTACGGCCCGCCTGCGGTAAGGCCGGTTGCTCCACTTACAAGTGGGAGACCTTCCTGACCCAGGAGGCGCCGGCGTGGCTGAAGGCCAACCGCAACGTCCGCCCGACCAACAACGCCGCGATCGGTCTGTCGATGGCCGGCTCGGCATCGATGATCCTGGCCGCGTGGCACCCGAACCAGTTCATCTACGCCGGTTCGATGTCGGGCTTCCTCAACCCCTCCGAGGGTTGGTGGCCCGGTCTGATCAACGTCTCGATGGGTGACGCCGGCGGCTACAAGTCCGCCGACATGTGGGGCCCGTCCAGCGATCCGGCCTGGCAGCGCAACGACCCGATGGTTCAGATCCCGCGGCTGGTGGCCAACAACACCCGCCTGTGGGTCTACTGCGGCAACGGCCAGCCCAACGAGCTCGGTGGCGGCGACGTGCCGGCCACGTTCCTCGAGGGTCTGACCATCCGCACCAACCGCACGTTCAAGGACAACTACCTCGCGGCCGGCGGCAAGCAACGGTGTGTTCAACTTCCCGGACAACGGCACGCACAACTGGGCCTACTGGGGTCGCGAGCTGCAGGCGATGAAGCCCGATCTGCAGCGCGTCCTCGACTGGCGGCTAGTCAGCTAGTACGAAAGCGGGCCCCCGGCATGATGCCGGGGGCCCTCTTTCGTTGTGCCGTCCCCGCGAGATCCACCCCGGGTCGTGATCGCTGAGCAGCCGTGGGTCGATCTCGTGATCGGGGAGAGCCGGGGTTACTTCAGCTCGGCCGAGGACAGCCCCAGCAGCCGGCGCGCGACCACCAGCTGCTGGATCTGCTGGGTGCCCTCGAAGATGTCGAGGATCTTGGAGTCGCGCGCCCACTTCTCCAGCAGCGTCTGCTCGGAATAGCCTGTGGTGCCGGCCAATTCGACGGCCTTGAGGGTGATGTCGCTGGCCACCCGGGCGGCCTTGGCCTTGCCCATCGAGGCTTCCTTGGAGTTCGGGATGTTGTTGTCGGCCTGCCAGGCCGAGCGCAGCGTCAGCAGGTAGCCGGCCTCCCAGTCGGCCTCCATGCGCAGGAACTCCGCGGCCGGCGCGCTCTGGGCGTGCGCGGGCTTGTCGTAGGAGATCTCGACGCCGGCGTCGGTGAGGATCGTGCGCAGTTCCTCCAGCGCGGCGCGGGCCACGCCGACGGCCATCGCCGCGACGATCGGGCGGGTGTTGTCGAAGGTCTCCATGACCCCGGCGAAGCCCTTCTCGACCTCGATCTCCGGGCTGCCGAGCAGGTTGTCCTTGGGGATGCGGGCGTTGTCGAAGCGGATCGCCGCGGTGTCGGAGGCCTTGATGCCGAGCTTGTGCTCGAGGCGCTCGACGGTGACGCCGGGGTGCTCGCGCGGCACGATGAACGACTTGATCGCCGCGCGGCCCTTGGACTTGTCCAGCGTCGCCCACACCACGATGTGGGTGGCCCGCGATCCGGCGGTGACGTAGATCTTCTCGCCGTTGATGACGTACTCGTCGCCGTCGAGCATCGCGGTGGTCGACACCGCCGCCGAGTCGGAGCCGAAGCGACGGCTCGGTGATGGCCATCGCCGCCCAGATGCCCTTGCCGAGGCGCGCGAGCTGCTCGTCGGTGGCCACCCCGGAGATCGCGGCGTTGCCCAGGCCCTGGCGCGGCACCGACAGCAGCAGCGCGACGTCGCCCCAGGTGATCTCGAGGGCGTTGAGCAACGCGGACATGTTGCCGCCGTTGATGTTTCCCTTCGGGCCGTCGTCGGCGTCGCGGAACGCCTCGGCGCCGGCGAACGAGATGGTCTTGGCCTCGGAGATGCCCTCGAAGAGGGTGGCGAGGGTGTCCAGCTCGACGGGGTAGGCGTGCTCGTCGAGGTCGTACTTGCGCGAGATCGGGCCGCAGCATCTCCGCGGCGCCCTGGTGCGCCTTCTCGATGACGGCCTCGAGCTTGCTCGGGCAGTTCCAGATTGATTGCCATGACAGGTCTTCCGTTCGACTCGATGAGACTTAGAGGACGACGACACCCTCGGCGACGCCGACGGCCCGCAGATCGCGGTACCAGCGTTCGACCGGGTGTTCCTTGGTGTAGCCGTGGCCGCCGAGCAGCTGCACGCCGTCGAGGCCGATCTGCATGCCCTTGTCGGTGCCGAGCTTCTTGGCCAGCGCGGCCTCGCGGGCGAACGGCAGGCCCTGCTCGGCGCGCGCGGCGCCGCGCCAGGTGATCAGCCGCAGGCCGTCGAGTTCGATGGCGATGTTGGCGCACATGAACGCCACCGCCTGGCGGCGGGCGATCGGCTCGCCGAACGCCTCGCGCTCCTTGACGTAGGGGATGACGTAGTCGAGCACGGCGTGCGAGGTGCCGACGGCCAGTGCGGCCCAGCCGAGCCGGGACAGCGCGATGGCTTCGGAGTAGTCCGCGTCGGAGGCGTCGTCCTCGCCGAGGCGGGCCGTACAGCGGCACCGACACCTTGTTCGAGCTCGACCTGGCCGAGCGCCGGCGGCCCGGATTCCCATGCTGCGGTCGGCCTTGACGGTGACCCCGGCGGTGTCCGACTCGACGATGAACAGCGCCGGCTTGCCGTTGAGTTGTGCTGCGACGATGAACAATTCGGCATCGGCGGCGGCGGGCACCAGCGACTTGACCCCGTCGAGGCGGTAGCCGCTGGGCGTGCGGACCGCGGTGGTCTTCAGCGTGGTCGGGTCGAACAGCGGCGTGCGGTTCGGCGATCGCCACGCAGGCCTGCGGCACGTTCTCGCCGGCGAACTCGTTGAGGTAGGTGGCCTGCTGGTCGGCGCTGCCCCAGTGGGTCAGCGCGGAGGCGACGCCGCCGGGGGCCAGGATCGGCAGCGCCAGGCCCATGTCGCCGTAGGCGAGCGCCTCGGCCACCAGCGCGTTGGTGACGGTGGTGCGGTGCTCGGCGATGCCGTCGAAGTCCTCGGGGACGTTGATGGCGGTGATGCCGAGTTCGGCGGCCTTGGCGATCAGGTCCGGCGGGATAGGCGGCGGCGTCGTCGGCGTCGCGGGCGGCCGGGCCGCAGGATCTCCTCGGCGAACTCGCTGACCGTCTCGACGATCATCTTCTGGTCGTCGTCGGGGGTGAGGTCGAAGTAGTCGGCGCCGCTGGGCGCGCAGCCGCGTCGGCGGCTTGCCGAGGCCCTGGATCTTCTTGAACTGGCGGGTGGACGCGCCGGCGGCGGAGAACGCCGTGCTTGACGCCGTACTTCAGGCCGCGGTTGAGCGGGTCGCGCAGGCCGTGGCGGTCCAGGAACTCCTGGCCGACCAGCGGGGTGATGCAGCGCCAGGCCGATGTCGGTGATGCTCCGCTTGTGCTCGTACTGGCCGACGGCGCTTTCGCGGGCTCGGTCGCTTCGTCGGCCGGCTTGGACGGAAGGGTGTTGGTCATATCGGCAGCCTCATCGGTGGGGGCGGTGCTGATCGATGCTCGACCGTATCTTACTCCGGAGTAAGGTAGACGACCTGTTACGTACGTCACACGCCGGACAGCCTGGCCAGCACCGCGTCGTGCAGCAGGCCGTTGGTCGCCACCGCGCTGCCGCCGTGCGGGCCCGGCGTCGCCGGCCAGGTTGGTGAACGCGCCGCCGGCCTCGCGCACCAGGATGTCCAGCGGCGCGAGGTCCCACAGCTTGACCTCCGGTTCGGCGGCGATGTCGACCGCACCCTCGGCCACCAGGCAGTAGGAGAAGAAGTCGCCGTAGCCGCGGACCCGCCACACCGCGTCGGTCAGGTCGACGAACTGCTCGCGCAGCCCGCGATCGGCCCACCCGCGACAGGCTGGAGAACGACAGGCTCGCCGAGCCGAGATCGGCGACCGCCGGACACCGACAGCCGTCGCGGCGCCGCGTCGCCGAACGGCGGCGTAGGCGCCCAGCCCGCGCCCGGCCCACCACCGCCGGCCCAGCGCGGGGGCGCTGACCACGCCGACGATCGGCACGCCGTCCTCCAGCAGCGCGATCAGGCTGGCCCACACCGGCACTCCGCGGACGAAGTTCTTGGTGCCGTCGATCGGGTCGATCACCCACTGCCGTGCCGGCGAAGCCGCCGTGCCGCCGTACTCCTCGCCGAGGACCGCGTCGTCGGGCCGCTCGCGCGGCGAGCACGTCGCGCAGCGCGGCCTCGACGGCCTCGTCGGCGTCGGTCACCGGGGTGAGGTCGGGTTTGGTGTCGACCCGCAGATCCAGCGCGCCGAACCGGTCCAGGGTGATGCGCGTCGGCCCGCGTCGGCCAGTTCCAACGCCAGATCGCAGGTCGCCGGCACGACCGTCGTCGCTCATGGCTGCAGTCCTACCATGGCCCCATGTGGAATTCGCGGTGCTGCTGCTGATCATCGGCGCGCTGGTCCTGGTGCTCGGGCCGCGGCTGATGCGCCGCCGCGGGCCGCGCGGGGAGATGGCGCAGGGCACGCTGCTGGTGACCGGTGTCAGCCCGCGCCCGGACGCCGACCGGTGAGCAGTTCGTCACGATCAGCGGCGTCATCAACGGCCCGACCGTCGACGAGCATGTGGTCTACCAGCGGATGGCCGTCGACGTGGACCGCTGGCCGACCATGGGCCAGCTGCATCCCGGTGGTGTACTCGCCGAAGAACCCGGACAACTGGTTCTTCGCGCCGCACTGAGCCGCCGATGCCGCCCTTGCCGCCGATGCCGCCATGATCCCGCACGCCAATCGTGGCCAGGATCGTGCATAGGGCCCACAGTCGAGCGCCGAAAACTCAGCCGTGCCCGATCCGCAGCATGTCGGCGACGCTGGCCAGCTTCACCCGCGGCCGCCCGTGCGGCTCACCCGCTGAGCGCTCGTGGGCGTCGATGGTCTGCCAGTGGTCGTCGGTGACCAGCATGCGGCTGCCGCTCCACCAGCCAGCGCGACCAGTTCGTCGGCGTAGTCCGGCGCCGACCTCGCGCAGCTGCGCGCCGGCCGAGGTCGGCGACCAGGGTGTCGACGGTGTCCTGCGAGTCCTTCTTGTTGGTGCCGATCACCCCGGACGGGCCCGCGCTTGATCCAGCCGACGACGTAGTCGTTGTCGCTGCCCGCTGATGCGGCCGTCGGCGTGCGGGATGGTGCCGGCGCGCTCGTCGAACGGCAGGCCCGGGAGTGGCCACCCCGCGGTAGCCGACGGCGCGCACCACCAGCTGGGCGGGCAGCGTCTCGCGCTCGCCGGTGTCCTTGGCCACCACCCGGCCGCTCGTCGTCGGCGACGAGCTCGTTGCGGCCCAGCACGATCGCCTCGACCCGCTCGTCGCCCGCGATCTCGATCGGGGAGGTGCGGAACCGGAACACGATGCGGCGCATGGCCCGGCTCGCGGCGCCCGTGCTCGGCGTAGTCGCGCAGCACCTTGATGTTGGCGCGCGGCGGTCTTGCCCGCCGCCTCGGCGTCCTCGTCGGTGATGTCGTCGAAGTCGGCCGGGTCGACGATCGACGTCGCACGCCGTCGAGTTCGCCGAGCTCGCGCAGCTCCAGCGTGGTGAACGCGCGCCTGCAGCGGACCGCGGCGGCCGACGATCACCACCTCGTCGACACCGCGGTCGATGCAGCGACTCCAGCGCGTGGTCGGCGATGTCGGTGTTGGCCAGCACGTCGGGGTCGGTGACCAGGATGCGGGCGACGTCGATGGCGACGTTGCCGTTGCCGATCACCACCGCCCGGCCGGTGGAGATGTCGGGCGCCATCTCCTCGAAGTGCGGGTGGGCGTTGTACCAGCCGACGAAGTCGACCGCGGCGACGCTGCCCGGCAGGTCCTCGCCGGGGATGCCCAGCGCGCGGTCGGACTGGGCGCCGACGGCGTAGATCACCGCGTCGTAGCGCTCGGCCAGTTCGTCGGCCGAGCACGTGCTCGCCGACCGCGATGTTGCCGAAGAACCGGAACCGCGGATCGCGCGGCGGTCTTCTCGAACGTGCGGCTGATCGACTTGATCTTCGGGTGGTCCGGGGCCACGCCGGAGCGCACCAGGCCCCACGGGGTCGGCAGCATCTCCAGCATGTCGACCCGCACGTCGGCGCCGCCGTCGGCGACCGAGTCGTCGGCGAACTTCAGCAGCGAGGCGGCGGCGAAGTACCCGGAGGGCCCGGCGCCGACGATCGCGACGTAATAAGGACGCATCTTCAACTTCCTGTCCTGGCGCGGTACGGATGTGATGTCACGCGGACCGGTCAGGCTGCCCGAAAGCCGCCGCCGGTCCCAAGCGCCGCGGCGCCGGTAACCTGAGACCCCGTGGACCTCGACCGACAGTCTGACATCGCCGCCCTCGACTCCACCCTGACCACGGTGGAGCGGGTGCTCGACGTCGACGGCCTGCGCGGCCGGATCGAGAAGCTCGAGCACGAGGCCTCCGACCCGAACCTGTGGGACGACCAGAGCCACGCCCAGAAGGTCACCAGCGAGCTGTCCCACGCCCAGGGCGAGCTGCGCCGCGTCGAGGGGCTGCGGCAGCGCCTCGACGACCTGCCGGTGCTCTACGAGATGGCCGCCGAGGAGGAGGGCGCGGGCGCCGAGGACGCCCTGGCCGAGGCCGACGCCGAGCTGAAGTCGCTGCAGGCCGACATCGAGGCCATGGAGGTCCGGACCCTGCTGTCCGGGGAGTACGACGAGCGCGAGGCGCTGGTCACCATCCGCTCCGGCGCCGGCGGGGTGGACGCCGCCGACTGGGCCGAGATGCTGATGCGGATGTACATCCGCTGGGCCGAGCAGCACAACTACGGCGTCGAGGTGTTCGACACCTCCTACGCCGAGGAGGCCGGCATCAAGAGCGCCACCTTCGCGGTGCACGCCCCGTTCGCCTACGGCACGCTGTCGGTGGAGCAGGGCACCCACCGGCTGGTGCGGATCAGCCCGTTCGACAACCAGAGCCGGCGGCAGACGTCGTTCGCCGAAGTCGAGGTGCTGCCCGTCGTCGAGACCACCGACCACATCGAGATCCCCGAGACCGACATCCGCGTCGACGTCTACCGCTCCAGCGGTCCGGGCGGGCAGTCGGTCAACACCACCGACTCGGCGGTTCGACTCACCCACATCCCGACCGGTATCGTCGTCACCTGCCAGAACGAGAAGTCGCAGCTGCAGAACAAGGTTTCGGCGATGCGGGTGCTCCAGGCCAAGCTGCTGGAACGCAAGCGGCTACGAGGAGCGCGCCGAGATGGACGCTCTCAAGGGCGACGGCGGCAGCTCCTGGGGCAACCAGATGCGCTCCTACGTTCTGCACCCCTACCAAATGGTCAAGGACCTGCGCACCGAGTACGAGGTCGGCAATCCCGCGGCGGTACTGGATGGGGACATCGACGGGTTCCTCGAGGCGGGAATCCGGTGGCGCAATCAGGAAAGATGACGACTAACACCGTATGCTGGCCACTTCGGACTTCGCCAGACGCTGGCACGACTTCTGGCACGGCGAGATCGGCGAGTGGATCCTCACCGCGGGCTGCGGATCGCCCTGCTGCTGATCGGCGGCGCTGCTGGCGGCCCGGTTCATCAACTGGGTCGGCGCGGCGGATCACCCGCCGCATCGACGCCGACTTCCAGCGAGAGCGACGCGCTGGTGCGCTCGGAGAGCGCCAAGCACCGCCAGGCCGTCGCCTCGGTGATCTCCTAGGTGGCGATCGCCCTGCTGTGCGTCATGGTCGTCGTCGAGATCACCGACATCCTCGCCGATCCCGGTCAGCTCGCTGGTCGCGCCCGCCGCGGTGCTCGGCGCCGCGCTGGGCTTCGGCGCGCAGCGCATCGTGCAGGACCTGCTCTCCGGGTTCTTCATCATCACCGAGAAGCAGTACGGCTTCGGCGACCTGGTGCAGCTGACGCTGGGGTCGAGCAACGACGCGATGGGCACCGTCGAGGACGTCACGCTGCGGGTGACCAAGCTGCGCACCTCGGAGGGCGAGATGTACACCATCCCCAACGGCCAGATCGTGAAGACGCTCAACCTGTCCAAGGACTGGGCGCGCGCCGTCATCGACATCCCGGTGCCGACCACCGCCGACCTCAACCGGTCAACGAGGTGCTGCACGACGGTGTGCGAGACGGCGATCGACGACCCGGAGCTGGCGCGACCTGCTGCTCGACGAGCCGCAGCTGATGGGTGTGGAGAGCATCGAAGTGGACACGGTGAACCTGCGGATGGTGGCGCGCACGCTGCCCGGCAAGCAGTTCGAGGTGGGCCGGCGGCTGCGGCTGCTGGTGATCGCCGCGCTGACCCGGGCCGGCATCGTCACCCCCGCCGACAGCGCCCCGATGGTGGGCGCGCTGGTGCACCCGGCGACCACCGGCGGCGCCGAGCGAGAGACCCAGGGGCCGGTGCAGTGATGAGGCTGATCACGTCCCGCGAGGGCCGCGGCTGGCCGGCCTACATCCTGGGCGGCCGGCTGCGCACCTCGACCGCTGGCGCTGATCATCGCCTTCGTCGCGATCTGGTGGCTCTACGAGACCTATCAGCCGGCCGAAGCCGCCGCCGCAGGTGCCGGCCACCGAGGTCGTGCCGCCGGGCTTCATCCCCGACCCGGCCTACACCTGGGTGCCGCGCACCGACGTCCAGCGCGCGCCACGACCACCACCCCGACGACGACGACGACCACCGACGACCACGCCCGACGACGCCGACGCCCGACCGAGCCCACCTCGCCGACGACTCGACCGAGCCGTCGCCGACGTCGCCGACCTCGCCGACCGCGCCGACGGTCGCCGACCGACCAGCCCGGCGACCGGCGCCGCCCGGCCCGCCGCGCCCGGCAGCGCCGCAGCCCGCCGCCGAGCCCGCCACCACCGCCACGCCGGCGGCCGGCCGCGCCGACGCCGGCGCCGCGCGAGCTCCGGTACGCGGCGCGTCACCGGCTACACTGGCGTGCCGTGATGATCACCCTCGACCATGTCACCAAGCAGTACAAGTCGTCGGCGCGCCCGGCGCTGGACAATGTCAGCGTCAAGATCGACAAGGGTGAGTTCGTCTTCCTCATCGGCCCGTCCGGTTCGGGCAAGTCGACGTTCATGCGGCTGCTGCTGGCCGAGGACGACCCCGACCTCCGGCGAGATCCAGGTGTCGAAGTTCCACGTCAACAAGCTCTCCGGCCGGCACATCCCCAAACTGCGCCAGGTCATCGGCTGCGTGTTCCAGGACTTCCGGCTGCTGCAGCAGAAGACGGTCTTCGAGAACGTCGCGTTCGCGCTCGAGGTGATCGGCAAGCAGCCCGACGTCATCAACCGGGTGGTGCCCGAGGTGCTGGACATGGTCGGGCTGTCCGGCAAGGCCAACCGGCTGCCCGGCCGAGCTGTCCGGCGGTGAGCAGCAGCGCGTCGCGATCGCCCGCGCCTTCGTCAACCGGCCGCTGGTGCTGCTGGCCGACGAGCCCACCGGCAACCTCGACCCGGAGACCAGCAAGGACATCATGGACCTGCTCGAGCGGATCAACCGGACCGGGCACCACGGTGCTGATGGCCACCCACGACCACCACATCGTCGACTCGATGCGCCAGCGGGTGGTGGAGCTGTCGACTGGGCCGGCTGGTCCGCGACGAGCAGCGCGGCGTCTACGGAATGGATCGTTAAGTGCGCTTCGGCTTCCTGATCAACGAGGTCTTCACCGGCCTTCGTCGCAACGTCACCATGACGATCGCGATGATCCTGACCACCGCGATCTCGATCGGCCTGTTCGGCGGCGGCCTGCTGGTGATCCGGCTGGCCGATCAGTCCCGCGACATCTACCTCGACCGCGTCGAGAGCCAGGTGTTCCTCACCAACGACGTCTCGGCCAACGACCCGACCTGCGACGCCGACCCGTGCAAGGCGCTGCGCGCGCAGATCGAGGCCCGCGACGACGTGAAGTCGGTGCGGTTCCTCAACCAGGACGACGCCTACAACGACGCGGTCACGAAGTTCCCGCAGTACAAGGACGTCGCGAGCAAGGACTCCTTCCCGGCGTCGTTCATCGTCAAGCTCAACAACCCCGAGCAGCACAAGGACTTCGACGCCGCCATGCAGGGCCAGCCCGGCGTGCTCAACGTGCTCAACCAGAAGGAGCTGATCGACCGGCTGTTCGCGGTGCTCGACGGGCTGTCCAAGGCGGCGTTCGCGGTCGCGGTGGTGCAGGCGATCGGCGCGATCCTGTTGATCGCCAACATGGTTCAAGTCGCGGCCTACACCCGACGCACCGAGATCGGCATCATGCGAATGGTCGGCGCGACCCGCTGGTACACCCAGCTGCCGTTCCTGGTGGAGGCGGTGCTGGCCGCGACCATCGGCGTGGTGCTGGCGATCGTCGGGCCTGATCGTGGTGCGCGCGCTGTTCCTGGAGAACGCGCTCGACCAGTTCTACCAAGCCAATCTGATCGCCCGGATCGACTACGCCGACATCCTCTACATCTCGCCGATCATGTTCTTCGTCGGTGTGGTGATGGCCGGTGTCACCGTCTACGTCACGCTGCGGCTGTACGTGCGGAAGTAGCGTGGCCAAGGCATCGGTCGAGCGCAAGGCGGCAGCGGCGAAGAAGGCCGGCGACAGCAAGGGCGGCAAGCAGATCATCGCCTCCAATCGCAAGGCGCGGCACAACTATTCGATCCTGGACGTCTTCGAGGCCGGGGTCGCGCTGGTGGGCACCGAGGTCAAGAGCCTGCGCGACGGGCAGGCGTCGCTGGCCGACGCGTTCGCCACCGTCGACGACGGCGAGATCTGGCTGCGCAACCTGCACATCCCCGAGTATCACCACGGCACCTGGACCAACCACGCGCCGCGGCGCAACCGCAAACTGCTGCTGCACCGCCGCCAGATCGACACGCTGATCGGCAAGATCCGCGACGGCAACCTGACCCTGGTGCCGCTGTCGCTGTACTTCCTCGACGGCAAGGTCAAGGTGGAACTCGCGCTGGCCCGCGGCAAGCAGGCCCACGACAAACGCCAGGACCTCGCCCGCCGCGACGCCGAGCGCGAGGTGGTCCGCGAGCTGGGCCGGCGCGCCAAGGGCATGTCCTGACTCCGGCCGGGTGGCCGCGGTGGCGGCCGCGGTGGCGATGATCTCGCTGCGGTAGCCGTTCACTAGCATCAGCGCATGGCCGACTCCGAGAAGCCCCGCACCGTCCTGGACAAGAACGACGTCCTCACCGCGCTGTTCGCGTCCTGGGACTCCATCGAGGCGCTGCTCGCCGGCCTGCCCGATGACGCCTGGCAGACCCCGACGTCACTGCCCGGCTGGACGGTGCAGGACGTGGTCTCCCATGTGCTGGGCACCGAGCTGATGCTGTCGGGTGAGCCGAACCCGGAGCCCGGCGTCGACGTCGCTTCCCGGGAGTACGTGCACAACGACATCGGCGCGCTCAACGAGCGGTGGGTGGAGCACCTGCGCTCCGAATCCCCGGCCGCCATGCTGGCGAAGTTCCGGGAGACCACCACCCGGCGCAAGGCGGCGCTGTCGGCGATGCCACTCGAGGAGTGGAACACCGTCACCTTCACCCCGGCGGGGCCGGACAGCTACGGGCGGTTCATGCGGGTTCGGGTCTTCGACTGCTGGGTGCACGAACACGACATCCGCGACGCGGTGGGCCGGCCGGCCGCCGACGGCGAACTCTCGGGCCCCGATGCCCGGCTGGCACTCGACGAGATGGTCACCAGCATGGGCTTCGTGGTCGGCAAGAAGGGCAAGGCACCGGACGGCTCCCGGGTGCTGCTGAACCTGACCGGGCCGGTGGCCCGCGAGATCCGGGTGGCCGTCGACGGCCGCGCCGCGCTGGTCGAGGACTTCGGCGACGCGGAGCCGACGGTGGCGATCACCGTGGATGGCCTGCAGTTCACCCGACTGGCCGGCGGGCGGCCGCTGATGGCCGGGCGCGACCGCGGACATCGAGTACGCCGGCGACGTCGAGGCGGGCAAGCGCATCGTGGAGAACCTCGCCTACGTCATTTAGGGGCCGTACGGCTATGCGTTGGTAGTCGGATCATTGTCCTACCGTTAGTAGGATGGACGGTAATGGCTAAGAGCAAGGTGTCGGTAACCATCGACGAGGCCGTACTGGCCGCCGCGGATTCCGACGCGGCCGCCGCAGGGTTAAACCGGTCGGAAATGATCGAGCGCGCGTTGCGGAACGAGCACCTGAGGACCGCGTTGGAGACCTACACGGCCCACACGGTGCCGACGCTGGATATCGACGACTATGCCGCGAAGGTGTACCGGGCCAATCGGTCAGCCGGCTTGTGACCGTCTCCGGTGACATCGCGCCCAGGCGCGACACCGATCAGGAACTGTTCGTCGTCGTACTGTCCAACGCGGTGCATCTCGCGGCCGCGACCGGAAGGTTCATCACCTGTCCATTCATTCCAGGTGACTTACCCGGGGGTGTCATGGCGATGGTTGTCGCGGTCGGTCGTCCCGCAGGCGTCGTGCTGCCGGAGTTGGTTCAGTGGCTGCCGACATCTGCCCTCGACGAGCCGATCGGCAATATCGGCCCCACCGCACTCCGTAGGAGCTGTGAGATGGTGAGCGCCCTGGTGTCCTGAGGCGCCGGCGTCCAGGCAGGAATAGCGATCCCGGCTTGTCGGTTATATCCCGTACCATTGAAAATCCAGCCGAAGCCATCGGTTGGGATGCGAGGGGCTGAACGGTTTCGACTTCGCGCATCGAATCAAGGGAAGCGTGCCGGTGCAGGCAAGAGACCACCGTAAGCGTCATTGCAACCAATTAAGCGCCGATTCCAATCAGCGCGACTACGCCCTCGCTGCCTAAGCGACGGTGTGTCTGTCAGACCGGGAGCGCCCTCGGCCCGGATCCTGGCATCAGCTAGAGGGATAAACCGCTACGGTTCGGTCGCGGGACTGAGCGGGACATCAAACAGCGACTGGGATCGTCATCCTGACTTGTTCGCGTGACCAGGAGATCCAAGTAGAGACATAGCGAACTGCGCACGGAGAAGTCTTGAGGGAATGCCGTAGGACCCGGGTTCGATTCCCGGCAGCTCCACCAACAGAAGCAGGCCAGGCCGAAAGGCCTGGCCTGCTTTGTGTCTGGTCAACATCGGGGCTGGCGTCCGATTTCTTGTTATCGAAACTTGGATAATTTTTGCCATCCGGCGCCAGGCAACCGGGAATCTGCCAAGCGATCCACCGAATTTTCTTGTCAGTCATCGGTGATTGCGTAGTTGGCAACGTTGCTGCAGTGCGCTAAAGCGAGCGTCGGATCACCGGTTTGATTTCCGCACTACGGACACCGATGACCTGCGTTAGCATTTCGTCGATTTATCGGTTTCGTGGTGATGGTGGGCCGGTTAGATGATGCAGTCGTTGTCAGTGAGTTCCTGGTTGGTTCTGAATCGGGCATGGGCGGTGACTCCGCGGCGTTCATCGACCGGCGTGATGCCGATACTTTTCGTGGGACGGGTCGGTGCGTTGGCATTGGCCTTAGGTGTGGGGTGGGCGATGAGCTCTGCACCGGTGGCCTGGGCGGATACCAACGGCTCGGCAGGCGCGGGGTCGGGCTCGGCGGGTTCCCCCGCCCGGCCCGAGCCAGGTGCGGCGCAGAACGTAACCAAGCGGTCCGCAGTCCGCGGTGGTCCGTCCGGAAGCGGTACTTCGGCACCCAACGAGAGTCGCTCCGCGGCCGAGGCCCGCGCCGCGAGAGCCGGGGTGGTGACACGCGGTCTGTCGGCGTCGGCGGGCCGGGAGCGCTCCAGTGCGGCCGTGGCGGACTCGGACCTGGTGGCGGCCTCGGGGGCGGTAGTGGCGGTGCCGCCCGCGGTGGGGTCGTGGCTGGGCTCGGGCGGCGGTGGCGGTGATGTGCCCGCGGCCGCCCCATTTGTGTGGTCGGTGGCGGCGGCCTCGCGGCGGGAACTCGTCGGTGGTGTGGCGGCCTCGCCGGTGGTGGCATCGGCTTTGGTGGGCGCGGTGGCGAATCCGGTCACTGATTTCATCCGGATCTTCATCGGGGATGGGACGGCATCGAATCCGGATGCCGGCTTGCTGATTGGTAACGGTTACAGCTGGACGGCGTCGTCGTGTGTCGGCACGAGCGCCTGCAACGGTGGTAACGCCGGGCTGCTGTTCGGGTACGGAGGTAACGGTTTCAACGGTGGTGACGGCGGCAACGCAGGATTCTTCGGTGGTGTCCCGGGACGGGGTGGGGACGCCTCGCCGCTCTGCGCGACGGGCTGCGACGGCGGCCGCGGCGGTGACCGCGGCCTGTTCGGTGTCGGCGGCGACGGCGGGGCCGGAGCCAACGGCAGCACTGGCGGCGGCGGAGGGCGCGGCGGTTGGCTCATCGGCGACGGCGGCGACGGCGGGGCCGGTGGAGCATCCGCGGTCATAGGCGGTGACGGTGGTGCCGGCGGCCCCGGTGGCGATGCGGGGTTGTTGTCGGTATGGGGCGAGGGCGGTGCTGGTGGTTCCGGTGGTGCGGGCGGGCCGGGCAACGGTGGGCTGGTCGGCGGCACCGGCGGTGTCGGGGGTAGCGGCGGTGCGGGGAGTTGGGTGCTCGGGCGCGGTGGCGCCGGCGGCACGGGCGGCTCGGGTGGAGTCGGTGTGGCCGGCCTCGCCGGGATCGATGGTGCGCCAGGCCTGACGGCAGGCGCCTCCGGGGGCCACGGCGGGAACGGCGGGAACGGCGGAACCGGCGGCGCGGGCGGCCAAGGCGGCACCCCGGGCACCGCGCGCACACTGTTGTTCTTCCAGCAGGCCGGCGTCAACGGTGACGGCGGCACAGGCGGTGCCGGCGGAAGTGCCGGACGTGCCGGCAACGGCGGCGCCGGTGCGGCCGGTGACGCGGCGAACCCGAACGGCGGCGCCGGCGGCAATGGCGGCGATCTGGGTACCGCAGGCGCGGGTGGCCCAGGTGGAGCCCCGGGTGTGGGTGGTCAGGGCGGCGTGCGCGGCGCGGAGGGGTTGGACGGAACCCCCGCGGCCCGCAGCGGTGATGGTGGTGCCGGCGGGCCCGGGTACGGCGCAACCACCGCGGGAGCGGCTGGTGGCAACGGCGGTGCCGGGGGCAACGGCGGCGCGTATGGCAACGGCGGCGCAGGTGGTGCCGGCGGTGACGGCGGAGTGGGCACTACGGCGGTTGTCGGCGGGAGCGGCGGTAATGGCGGTGCCGGCGGACGCGGCGGCGTGGTCGCGGGTAACGGCGGTGCCGGAGGTGCCGGAGGTGCGGGCGGAAATGGTGGCCGGGGTGCGGATGGCAGCAGCCCCGGAACTCCTATCGTCTCGACCACAGTGACTGTTGGCGTCAATCCCTATGCGGTGGCAGTGGCCCCAGACGGCAAGGTCTATGTCGCCAACATCGGTAGCAACCAGGTCTCGGTGATCAATCCCTCAAGCAATAACTCTGTCACGAACCTGGGTGGCAATGGCGTACTGGACCGGCCGGCGGGCGTAGCGGCGGCGGCCACCGGATTGGTCTACGTCACAAGCTTCATCGGGAACTTCGTTTCGGTGATCAATCCGGCCAACAACAATTCGATCACTCGATTGAACGGATTCAGCGCGCCATTCGGCGTCGCGGTAGCGCCGGCCTCGGCGCCCAACGGCGGCAGGGTCTATGTCACCAACCAAAACGGAAACTCCCTGTCGGTGATCAACCCCGCGAACAACAACTCGATCACAACGCTATTCAGCGGGACCTTCAACTCCCCGCGCGGCGTCGCGGCGGGATCGGATGGGAAAGTCTATGTCGCCAACTATGCGGCGGGCGGGGGCACGCAGGTCTATGTCATCGACACCGCGAACAACAACGCGATCACCGCGATCCCCGGCTTCAACGGTCCGTGGGGTGTGGCGTTGGCCCCCAACGGAAAGGTCTATGTCACCAATTTCACCGGCAACTCGGTGTCGGTGATCAACCCAGCCGCCAACAACTCCGTCACCACCTTCACCGACGCCGGGTTCAACGCACCCAACGGGGTCGCGGTGGCCGCTGACGGCACCGTGTACGTCACCAACTCCGGCACCAACACACTGTCGGTGATCAATCCAGCGAGCAATGTGGTGGCGGCCACGGTCACGGTAGGGGCGAGCCCACATGCAGTGGCTGTGGCGGGTGCCGGCACGTTCTATGTCGCAAACAACGGGACTGGGCAGAACTCGGTATCAGTTCTCGCGCCGACCGCGCCATCCGGAGGGCCCGGAGCCAACGGCGGCAGGGGTGGGGATGGCGGCATGGGGGGCGCCGCGTTGGCAGCGTCGGGCGTCGGCGGCAGGGGCGGTGACGCCGGCAGCGGCGGCCGGGGCGGCGATGGCGCTTCGGGTGTCGGCGGCGGCACGTCATCCAATGGTGGCAATGGTGGCAACGGTGGGGTGGCCGGCAGCGGCGGTGTCGGCGGAGCCGGCGGCAGTTCCACGTCTGGTCCTGCCGGTAGCGGCGGTCGCGGCGGGACCGGAGGCAACGGCGGGAACGGAGGCAACGGTGGCAACGGCGGTAACGGCACCGCCGGATCGCCAAGCCCAGGGGCGGGCGGCACCCAGGGGCTCGGTGGCGGTGCGGGATCCGGGGGAGTTGGCGGACCATCTGGCACGGGAGCCAGTGGCGGCATGACGGGAGCCAACGGTGGTTCCGGAGTGCTGGGCATAACGGGTAGCCCCGGACTACCGGGAACCCCTGGTTAGCCGTCCACGATGCATTGTTGACGCCGTCAACAACTCCCAAGTTCCCGCAGGTGTTTTCGCGTCGTCTGACGTACTCTCACGTCACCTGATCCGGCATTTCTGCAGCTCACAGGGTTTTCCGGAGCGGGTTCGATTCCCGGCAGCTCCACCACTGAGCAGGCCAGGCCGAAAGGCCTGGCCTGTTTTCTGTTCTGTGGGCGCGGGTGCACGGTAATCGAAGATCTCAGCGAGCACCAACCTCGTGGTGGGTTCGCTCCCGACCGGCACAATGCCCGTGTTCGTGGTGATCGAGGGTGCCTACATCTACGTCACCAACTACACAGGAAACGTGGTGTCGGTGATCCGGATCGGATGGTCAGAGCGATTGGCCTGAACGCATCGTGGCGGCGCGTGAGCACGGAGCAAGGAGCTGATGTCGGGCTGATTCAGGAAATGGCGGCCGCTGGCGGTGACACGGTGTGGTCGGCAGATCGGCCTGACCAGGTTCGCCAGCCGACGGCAGCCAACAGGCTAAGCACCGCGTAGAGCAGTGCAGGTGAAGTACAGACCCTGGCTGGCGTACAGCAGAGCTCCGGCGACGTTCAACACGCTCCACAACGGCCAGGTTTCGATCTTCTTGAGCACCATCAACACCTGAGCGGTCACTGACCCCACCAGCACGAAGGCATCGCCCAGATGGCCGATCCGCCGATGCTGCGAAGTGCGGGCGCCACGAGTACCGACAGGACCACAACCCCGACAGACACGCGGAGGCGCGCGGCCAGGGTGAGCCGGCTGGGCGCCAGCACGCCCTCCTCGCCCCAGGAAAACCAGCCCCAGACCGACGCTGCGATGAAGACCACCTGCAAGGCGGCCGAGGCGAACAGGTGTAGCTCCACGAATAGCCAGCTGTACAGCAGGCTCGCCAGGAACGCGGCGGCCATGTCCAGCGGGATCCGACGATGCCGAGGCCGACGCTTGCCACGCCCAGAAGCAGGGCAGCGCACTCGATGGCGGTGACGGCGTAACCCCATACCGTGAACAGCACATGCACGATTAACCCGCTCTCTGCTCCGCTAATCCCGGTTAACGCTAGCGGCGCCAGTCAGGGCGGAAACGGCGACGCTGTCAGTGGTGGCGGAAGCCGCGAACCCCTTTCGCGTCGAACTTAATTGACGGGGCGGCTCCGTCAATGCGCTCGTGGTCTGCTCAGTCGGGGAATACTGAAGATGTGGCCGACAAATCAACACGCCGCTCGGGTCAGCCCTCGATTGCTCTTGAACGGCGGCGTCATATCGTGGACGCGTTCATCGAAGCTGGTGGCGGAGCGGGGGCTCGAGGGGGTCACTGTCGATTGTGTGGCCGAAATGGTCGGTGTGCAGCGGGCGGCGGTGCATCACTATGTCGGCAATCGGGAAGATCTGATCGCCGCCGCGAGCGAAGAAGCGTGCCGCCGATATGAGGTCGACGTCGCGGGGATGGGCGTGAATGATGCGCCCACGATCGCCAAGCTCATCCCGATGATGCTCGGCGATGTGGTCACTCGCGACCACGTGGTGGAAGCTCGAGCGTGGCAGGCACTGCTTGCTGAGGGGCTGCGCCGCCCGGACGGTCGCGTCGTCGCCAGAAGGGCCTACGACCGGGGCTTCGACATGGTCGAATCGGCCGTGCGTCGCCAGTGCCCGGGTGCGCCGGCTGCCCGTGTCCGTGACCTCGCCTATGTGATTGTCTGCCTGTCCGACCAGAACGCCGTTTTTCAGCGGTTGGGTTATCCGCGGGTCCGGCAGGTCGCCGCCTGCGACGCCGCGCTGTGTTTGGTCGAGTGATCTGGCGGCGGAGTTCGGCGGCGTGGCGGTGCGGTCGTGACAGACGGGGCGACGCGGCGGGTTGGTCGTCCCTCGATGAGACTGGAGCGTCGGCGCCAGATCGTGTCGGCGTTCATCGACCTGGTGGCTGAGCGTGGTCTTGAGCGGGTCACCCTTGTCGATGTTGCCGAAGCAGCCGGTGTCCAGCGGGCGCAGCTGCGGCATTTCATCGGAAACCGGGAGGACTTGGTCCTCGCCGCGGTCGATGAGCTGACCCGGCGTTATGAGGTCTCTGCGGCGGAGATGGGCATGGGTGACGAGCCCACCATTGACCGGCTCATCAGCTTGTTGTTCAGCGATGAGTTGGTGTACGACCAGCCGGTGGAAACGGCGGCGTTCAGCGCCCTGCTGGCTGAAGCGGTCCTGCGCCCCGCCGGCCGGGGAGCGGTTATCAAGGCTTACGACATGCTGCTCGGTCAACTCGCCTCGGCGCTGCGGCGCGAGTATCCGGGTGCACCGATTGCCCGGATCCGTGACGTCGCCTACGTGGTTTTGTGTCTGGTCGAGCAGAACACCATCTTGCAGCGGTTGGATTATCCGCGGGTGCGCCAACTCGCCGCCGCCAACGCCGCCCGGCGCCAGGTCGCCAGGTTGGCGGCTGAGTTCGGCGCCTAACGCACCAGCGCTGTGTCCGCTGATTTGTGCTAACGGCGGACCGACCGCCACCCGTTGCTGCTTCCCGCGGCCGGAGTGGTCCGGCACATTTGGCTTTTTGACACTTAATCGAATAGCAGTTTGATGGTAAATAATGCGTTTGGCGGCACGGTTGTGGCATGCTCGTGCCGATCGCGCGGGCGGATGGGTCCTGTGCCTTGTTAAGGGGTCTCGTCGATTATGAGTTCTGCCAGGACAACCAGCACCGCCGTGGGTCGTCGTGGTGGGCGGCATCGTGCTCGTTCGGGTCGGTTGCAGCCGTACGCGTGGTTGGGTGCTGGTGCGCTGACGTTGGGTGTGGGCGGCATGCTGGCGGTGAGTGCGGCACCGGCCCAGGCGGATAGCGACAGCACTGCGGCGTCCTCGGATGGTGTGAAGACCGGTCCGGCGCGTGGCGGCCGGGAGGCGGGGTCTGCGGGCTCGCGGCGTGCGGAGTCGGCGGCGGGATCGCGGGGTTCGGCGGGCGCGGTAATCGCGGGCTCGCGGGGTGCCGTGGGTCCGGCCGCGGTGACAGATGCACCGGGCCGTGCGGCACGGGTGGTCCCCGGCGACGGGCTACCGGTGGCTGGTTCGGCGGGTGCGTCGCCGTCGCCGACGGCGTTGGCGGCCGCGTCGGCGGCGCTGGCCCCGGCACCGTCGGGGTCGTCCACCGGCGGCGCGACAGGTCCTGACCTAAGCGTTCTCGCCGATGTCCTTGGCTCCGGTGGATCTTCCCGCGGCTGCGGCGACGGGGGGTTTGACGGCCAATCCGAGTGGCTGACTTCATTGCGAATCTTCATCGGGGACGGCACGTCGACCGATCCCAACGGCGGGATTCTGATCGGTAGCGGTTATTCGTGGACGCCGTGACGTGCACCGGGGTGGCAGCCGTGTGACGGCGGCAACGGCGGCCTGATCGGCAACGGCGGCAACGGTTTTAACGGTGGCGACGGCGGTAACGCAGGGTTGGTCGGCTACGGCGGTGCTGGTGGGGCGGGGCGCCCGGTCAGGCCGGCGGCAACGGCGGCCGCGGTGGGTTGCTGTTGGGCTCGGGCGGCGACGGCGGGGTCGGAGGCGCAGCGTTGCTTCCCCTGACCACCGGTGGTGCCGGTGGAGCATGGTGGCTCCGCGGGATTTTTGTCGATCTGGGGCCGCGGTGGCGCGGGCGGCGCCGGCGGCGACGGCGGCGGTGGACTGCTGCTGGTCGACGGCGGTGACGGCGGCGACGGTGGTGCCGGCGGCCGTGGCGGGTTGCTCAGCGGCGCGGGCGGCAACGGCGGGGCCGGCGGGGCGGGTCGCGACGGCGGCGACGGAGGCACCGGCGGTGACGGCGGGGATCCCGGGATGCTGTCGCTGTTCGGGGCGGCCGGCGCCGGCGGAGCCGGTGGTGACGGTCAGGGCGCGGGCGATGGCGGGGCCGGTGGCCAGGGCGCAGACAGCGGGTTCCTCTCGATCTGGGGTGTCGGCGGGGCCGGCGGTGCGGGCGGTTCGGGTGCGCTTGGTGGAGACGGGGGCGACGGCGGACGCGGCGGCCTGTGGCTGGGTTCGGGCGGGGCGGGCGGCGCGGGCGGTGACTCCGGTGTCGCTGCCGGCACTGGCGGGGCAGGTGGAGTCGGCGGAAATACCGGTCTGCTCTCGGTCTGGGGTGACGGTGGGCGCGGCGGCACGGGCGGCGACGGCGGAGCTGGAACGCCGGGCAGCGCCAGCAGCACGGCGGAAATGGCGGGATCGGCGGGCTCGGCGGACGCGGCGGGGAGGGCTCGTGGGTCTTCGGCGTCGGCGGTGCCGGCGGTGTTGGCGGGCTTGGCGGCCGGGGCGGTACCGGCGCGATCGGCGCTGACGGGGCTGACGGTGCGACCGCCGGTGCCAGCGGGCAGGACGGCGGAGCCGGCAGCGGTGGGGGCAACGGTGGTATCGGCGGCACCGGCGGCCAGGCGGGAACCGGTCGGTTCCTCTTCTTCTTCGGCCGTTCCGGCGCCAATGGCGCCGGCGGCAATGGCGGTACTGGCGGCGACGGCGGTGCCGCGGGCAACGGCGGCAACGGTGCTTCGGGTAACGCGGCCAATCCCACCGGCGGTAACGGCGGTAACGGCGGCACGGTGTCGCCGGCAGCGGTGGTCAGGGAGGGGCCGGTGGTGCGGCCGGCGGCGCGGGAGCCAGCATGGGCGCATCGGGGGCCTCGGGCGGCAGCGCCGCCGCAGGCGGCGGTAACGGCGGCAACGGCGGGGCGGGGTATGACGCCAGCTCCGATCCGTTGCTGCGCCGGGAACGGTGGGCGGTAACGGCGGCAACGGCGGCAACGCCGGCAGCTAGGCAAGGGTGGCAACGGCGGCACCGGCGGTTCCGGGGCGGGCAGCGCCGCGGCCGGCGGCAACGGCGGTAACGGTGGCCTGGGCGGCACCGTCTCCGGTAACGGCGGCAACGGCGGCGCCGGCGGTGCCGGTGGAACCGGCACCGTGGGGGTGGCCGGCACCGACGGCGACGACGCGGTCGCGGCTGGCGCGTCACGGCGGCAACGGCGGCGACGGCAGCGCTGGCAGCGCCGGTGGGTATGGCGGCAACGGCGGTAACGCCGGACTGGCCCGCGGGATCGGCAGCGCCGGCATCAACGGCAACGGCGGCGACGGGCGGTAATGGTGGACGCCGGCGGTAACGGCGGCAACGGCGGCAGGCGGCGGTGACGGTGACTGCCGGCACCCCCAACGGGGCGACGGCGGCAAGGGCGGTGACCCCGGAGTCGCGGGTGCCGGCGGGGTCGGCGGAGCCGGCGGGCACCGGCGGCAGCGGCGGTGCCAGCGGCGGCAGTGGTGCCAGCGGTACTGCCGGGACCCCCTCCGGCGGCAACGGCGGCAATGGCGGTGACGGCTACGACAGCGCCACCGGCGCCGGCGGCGTCGGCGGCGCCGGTGGTAGGGGCGGCGCGGTGGGTAACGGTGGTGCCGGCGGTGCCGGCGGTGACAGCACCCGCGACGGGAGCGCACCCGCCACCGGCGGTGCGGGCGGGACGGGCGGGGCCGGCGGCTCGATCTCGGGCAACGGCGGTGCCGGTGGTACCGGCGGTTTGGCGCAGCAGCCGGGCCCTGGGGCCCGCCTCGTTCGGTGGAGCGGGCGGCGCTGGTGGCGGCTCTACCACCGGCAATGGCGGAACTGGCGGCAACGGCGGCGATGCGAACGGAGGGGCGGTCTCGCGGGCGGGCGGGGGCGGTAACGGCGGCGACTCGACGAGCGGCCAGGGCGGCGACGGCGGCGACGGCGGCGCGGCAACCGGTAACGGCGGCCAGGCCGGCGGCGGCGGTTTCGGTGACGGCGGCAACGGCGGTTCCGGAGCCCGCGGCGGCGCCGGCGGCCGCGGTGGTGATGCGACGAACATCACACCCAACCAAGGCGCGAACGCCGGCAAGGGTGGAGCGGGCGGGACCGGATCAACCGGTGACGGCGGTACCGGTGGTGACGGCGGCAACGCCAGCACCACGGACGGCGTGGCGATCGGCGGCCAAGGTGGAACGGGTGGTGACGGTGCGGTCAACGGTGGTAACGGTGGCAATGCCGGAACCTCGGCGTCCGACACCGGTCAAGCCGGCGGTAGCAGCGCCACGGGCGGCAGGGGCGGCAACGGAGGTGCGGCCGGCGGCAACGGTGGCAACGGCTCCTCAGCCACCTCGGGCAGCACCCTCTCCGGTACCGGCGCTATCGGCGGTCTCGGCGGTGACGGCGGTAACGGCGGCACCGGCAACGGAGGGGCTCGGGCGGTGCCGGCGGCAACGCCACCGCCGCCACCTTCGGCCGGGCCGGCAGCGGCGGCGCCGGCGGTGCCAGCACCAGTGCTAACGGCGGTGCCGGCGGCACCGGCGGTGTGGGTACCTCAACGAGCCCGAGCGTCGGCGTTGGCACTGACGCCAGCGGTGGCAATGGCGGTATCGGCGGTGTGGGTGCGGTCAACGGTGGTCTCGGCGGTGCCGGTGGTAGTGCCACCACCAATGCCAATAATGCGACCGGCACCGGCGGTCGAGGCGGCACGGGCGGGGCCGGTGGTTCCGCCTCGGGTAACGGCGGTACCGGCGGTGACGGCGGCGCGGCGACAACTACCGCGGTCAGCGCTCAGGCCACCGGTGGTGACGGCGGTGCCGGTGGTAACGGCACCGCCGCGGGCACCAATGGCGGCGATGGCGGCGATGGCGGCAATGCTTCTCCGGCGACGGGACCCAACATCGGCGGCAACGGTGGTGCCGGGGGCAATGGTGGTGCCGGTGGCAATGCCGGCCAATCCGGAACCGACGGCGTCCCCCTCCCCGTCGGTAACGGCCCGATCGGGGTCGCGGTGACCTCCGGCGGTGCCTACGTCTATGTCGCCAATTCGCTCGACGACACGGTGTCGGTGATTCGAACCAGTGACAACACCGTCGTGGGATCGCCTGTCACTGTCGGCGACGCCCCGAACGGGGTTGCGGTGACCCCCAGTGGGGCCTACGTCTACGTCGCCAATTCGGGCGGCAACTCGGTGTCGGTGATTCGAACCAGTGACAACACCGTCGTGGGTTCGCCGATCACGGTCGGAGCCCACCCGGTCGGGGTTGCGGTCACTCCCGACGGTGCTTATGTCTACGTCGCCAACAGGGACGCCGGCACGGTGTCGGTAATTCGAACCAGTGATAACACCGTCGTGGGTTCGCCCATTACGGTTCGCTCCAACCCCCAGTTGCTGGCGGTCACCCCCAACGGTGACTACGTCTACGTCGCCAACACGGTCGACGGCTCGGTGTCGGTGATTCGAACCAGTGACAACACCGTAGTGGGTTCGCCGATCACGGTTGGAACCCAACCGGTCGGGCTAGTGGTCACTCCCGACGGTGCCTACGTCTACGTCGCCAACGCGGTCAACGGCACGGTGTCGGTGATTCAAACCAGTGATAACACCGTGGTGGGTTCGGCCGTCTCGGTCGGCGGCAACCCGGCCGGGGTGGCGATCACCCCCGACGGTGCTTACGTCTACGTCGCCAACTACACCCTTAACACGGTGTCGGTGATCCGAACCAGTGACAACACTGTGGTGGGTTCAGCCATCGCGGTCGGCACCAGCCCTTATTTGGTGGTGGTCACACCTAACGGTGGCTACGTTTATGTCACCAACTTCGCCGCCAACACGGTGTCTGTGATCTCAACCTGACCCCGAGTGCGACTCGGGTGAGTTCGGCCCCTCCGGCGGGAGGGGCCGAATCCATTCAGGTGGTGGCGTCGGCGGCTTCGGCGGCGCGACCACCATAAACGGAGCAGGACCCTACGCGCTCGGCGGTAACGGTGGCAACGCCGGTGCGACCGGCGGAGTCGGCGGGATCGGCACCGGTAGGGGCGGCGCGCCGGCTTCCAACGCCAACACGGGCGCAAACCCGGAGGTCGGCGCGACATAGAGATCGGCTTCTCCCTCGGGTGTTGGCCGATCCTTATGTGTTGACGCCGTCAACAACTCCCGCGTTCCCGCAGGTGTTGTCGCGTCGTCTGACGTACTCTCACGTCATTGGATCCAGCATTTCCGCAGCTCAGGGCGTTTTCCAGAGCGGGTTCGATTCCCGGCAGCTCCACCACACAGCAGGCCAGGCCGAGAGGCCTGGCCTGGTCTGTGTCTTGTCAACACTTCCGTCAAGATTGCCCCAGCCCAGTCGATCGTGGTCTTCTCCGTCGCTGTTGAGGGTGGTACCGCGGGAGAGTCGACTGGTGAGGGCATTCAGGGCCACCCCGTGGCCGGAGGCGAACGTCGTATCGTCGCGCAACGCGGCCTTGCATTCGGTGTAGCGAGGTAGTGCGTAGACACGTTGCTTGGCCAGCCAGACGACGAGTCCCGGCGCGAGGCTCGGCGCTCTCCCGCGAACGAAGGTCATGGTGTGGTGTCGAGTCGCCAGGGGATGGTGAAGCTGTCGAGCACGGCGGCGATGGCGCCGCGCTCGACTGACGGGTCGACGGCGACGTCACCACCGTCTCGCCGCCGTCGATTTCGGCGCTGACTCCGACGATGCCGGACACACCGACCAGCGCGTCGTGGACTGCCCGGCGGGCGGCATCAGCGCGTAGCGGAAGTTTGAATGGTTTGCCGATCGCGGTCAGGGGCAGATCCGGTACGACCGTGACGAGTTTGGGAGCCGCGGCGCTCTCGGGCACTCGGTCGGCTGCCCACGTGCGGAGGTCCTCAGCGGACACGGCGTCGGGTCTGGTAAGGGTGACGTATGCGACGGGGACCTCGCCGGCGTGGGCGTCGGGGCGTCCGACCGCGGCGGCGCCGGTGACCTCCGGATGAGTCAGCAGGGCGTCTTCGATGGTGGCGGGGTCGATGTTGTGCCCGCCGCGGATGATGAGGTCCTTGGCCCGGCCAGTGAGATAAACGAATCCCTGCGCGTCGACTCGGGCCAGATCGCCGGTATCCAACCAGCCGTCGACCAGCATTCCCTTGCCGTCCAGGATGAAGCCGTTGTCGCCGCGGCCCACCACGTAGCCGGGAAACACCGTGGGTCCGCCGATCACCAGCCGGCCCACCTCACCGGGCGAACAGTCCTGCCACCGGCCGTCATCGAGCACCCGGATCACCCGCAGCGGTTGATAGGGCAGCCGCTGACCGACCGAGCCGGGACGCGGATGGTCGGGAAAGCTGCGGGCGCTGGCGGCGGTAGCCTCGGTCAGCCCGTAGCCCTCGACGAGCCGGACGCCGGTCCGGGACTCAAACGCCCTGCGCACCGCCGCGGACAACGGTGACGCTCCCACCACCGCGAAGCGCAGGGTGGACAGGTCGGCGTCGACCGGTATCTGCGCCAGCGCCGAATACACAGTCGGAACTGCGCTCATGGCGGTGATGCCGTACAACTCGACGATGTTCCAGAAGTTGGCCATCAAGTCGGGGTCACGGTAACCCAGAGGTCCGGCCCACACCGTCTGCTGGCCACGCAGCAGCGGTGCAAGCACGGTGACCATGACGGCATTGACGTGGAACAACGGCAGCGCGGCGAAAATCACCGACTCGTCGTCGAGCAGTGTCATCGCGGCGATCATCCAAGCGTTGGCGACCTCGTTGGCATGGGTGTGGGCGGCAAGCTTAGGCAGACCGGTGGTACCGCCGGTGTGGAAGATCGTCGCGATATCTGCGCCGGTGGGCTCTGGGCCGGTGAACGCATCGGGATCGAAATCCGCGGAGAGCCCGTCGAGTTGCCCGACGGTGATCACGGTGTCGACGAGTCCGGCGTCGAGCAGGGCGCGGGCCCGGGCATGGCACTCGGGATGGGTGCCGGCGTCCGCGGCGATGATTACGCGCGCGCCGAGTCGCTCGACGAGCGCACCAATGTGCTCTACAGCCAGGGCGGGATTGATCGGTGCCGCGATACCGGCGAGCTGGGCCGCCAGTGTGGCGGTGATCAACGACTCGCAGTTGGGGCTCAGAAGCACCACGGCGCTGTCGCGCTCGACACCCATGGAGCGCAGCAGATTCGCCGCCCGGATCACCTGGGCGTGGAGTCGGGCGAAGGTGCGCCGGTTCGGCTGCTGATAGTGCGTTCCGTCGGGCAGCACGCTGGTGGCGATACGGTCGGGCCAGAGAGCGGCAGCACGGGACAGGATCGCAAATGTGGAGTTGGGCAGACCGCGGTGTGCCAAGGGGATCGCCTCGATAGCGGTCAGATCCGCAGGAGAGGAGTACTGCGGCCACAGCATCGCGTCGTTCACCGTCGTGTCACCTCCCCTGTCTCCGCCGACCAGTCGAACGCCGGTAGTGCCTCGCAGAGTGCCGAGAGATCCCGGCCGGCCCGCATCACCGTGAAGTCCGGCCGCACGATGGCAGCCCGGGCTCGTCCGCTATCGAGCCACCCGGCCAACTCGGTTCCGGGACCGGCGTGGTGCACGACGGCATGGCGTTGCTCAATCAGCTCTCGCTGCTCAGCCGTCGGCGCGACCGCGGTGATAACGGCGAACCCCGTACCGAGCTCGCTGTCGAGTCGCTCACCGTTTGCGATGACGGCGTTGGGGCACAAGGTTCCGGCGAGCGCCCTCGGGCCACGGCTGCGCCGGACGAGGGTGGAACCGCTCAGCGATGGGGTCCGGGAGTCGAGGATCTTGGCCGACAGTCCGGGAATGAGTCGGGCACGGGGGGCGACGATGTTGCGGAGCGCGCTGCCGATCCGTCCGCCGGCGGTCATCGCGTGCCCGACCGCGAGTGCGAGCGTGATCATTTTGTGTGCGTGAGGTTTGCGCTCTACCTGATAGGTCTCCAGCGCATCGGCGGTGAGGTCGCCGTTGATGACGCCGGCGAGCTTCCAGCTGAGGTTCATCGCGTCGCGCAGGCCCGCGCAGAGGCCTTGTCCGATGAAGGGCGGGGTGAGGTGCGCCGCGTCACCGAGCAGAAAGATGTTCCCGCGGCGCCAATCGTCGGCGAGTTGTGCGCGGAAGGTGTACTCCGCGACCCGGATGAGCCGCAAGTCGTGATCGCTGGGATCGGCCTGCAGCCACGGCGTAATCAGCGGACGCAACGATGGCAGGGTGGCGAAATCGTCAGCTGACTCCCCGGGCAGCAGTTGGAACTCCCAGCGGTACCGCGCATCACCCACTTGCATGAAGGTTCCGGCGCGCCGGGGATCGCAGACCTGATGGACTCCGTCCCACTGCTGCAGGTCCACCGCGGAGTCGACGTCGATAACCAGCCAGCGTTGCTCGAAGCGATAGTCGCGCATGGTGGTGCCGATGTGCTTGCGCACCATGCTGTTCGCGCCGTCGCAGCCCAGTAGGTAATCGCACTCAACGGAGTGGACGCTGTCGTCGCTGCGGTCGGTGAACGTGATCCGGGTGCGGCCACCGCTCAGATCGATCAGGTCGGTCACTTCGGCATCCCCGCGCAGAGTCGCGTGGCTGTGGCCCGCCAGATTCGCGCGCAGCAGGGCCTCGAGGTGGGGCTGGTCGAACATGTTGGCCTGCGGGTGCCCGTGGCGACGGAAGGTGGGATCCCGCCGGAATTCCACCAATGTGGACAGTTCGGAATCGAGCAGTCGCAGACCGACGGCGGGCCGTGATATCCGCGCGAATTCGGATGCGATGCCGAGGCGTTCGAGGATGCGGTACACCTCGTCATCGAGGTGAACCGCGCGCGGTTGGGGGTAAAGGCCAGCCCACCGGTCGAGGACCAGGCTGGTGATTCCGTACTGCGCGAGCAGGGTCGCGGCTGTCACGCCGACCGGCCCCGCGCCGATGATCACGACGGGGTAGTGGCTTTGCTGGGTCATCGCCGCTCCTCAGTTGAATGACGAAATCGTCACATATGACCTTAATGTCAGTCAAGGTTTCTTGACGAAATCCTCACAAGTGATCACTCTGAGAGTGCGAACTTGCTGACGGAGGAGACGGTGGTTGCGTACTAACTCGGTGGAGGCGCCCGCGAACCGGCTGGAGCGACGCAAGCAGCGGACCCGTTCTGCGCTGATCAAGGCGGCGCAAGGGCTGATCGCCGAAGGGCGGCTCAACGTTCCGATCGTGGAAATCACCCAGGCGGCCGACGTCGGGATGGGTTCCTTTTACAACCATTTCTCCACCAAGGAAGAGCTCTTCGAGTCGGCGGTGATGGACGTCCTCGACACTTTCGGGGATCTGCTCGATCAGTTCACCGCTGACCTCGATGACCCAGCGCTCATTTTCGCCACCCGGTTCCGGCTCGTCGGGCGGTTCTTCCGCGGACGGCCGCAGGAGGCGCAGATCGTGCTCGCCAATTGGCAGGCCGCGCTTACTGCCGAGCGGGGACTGGCGCCGCGGGCGCTGCGTGATATCAAGGCTGCCGCTGCGGCGAGACGTTTCACCGTTGACGACCCGGAGCGGGCGTTGGCCATGGCAGGCGGCCTCATCCTGGGCATGGGGTCGCTTCTCGCGGCGCACCCGGAACGGGACGCGGGTGCAACCGCGGATGCCGTCACGGAGGACCTGTTGCGGCTGTTCGGCATGCCGGCCCGCGAAGCGCACAAGATCTGCACCGCCCCGTTGCCGGAGATCGGCGCTCAGGAGTAGCGCACCACCGTCTGCTGGGTGCCGAGGTCGATCGCACCGTCGTCAGTGGCCACCGATGCCTCGACGCGGTCACCGTCACGCAGATACTTGGGGTTGGCGGCCTGGCTCTTGAAGAACGCCTTCCACTTCACCGCCGGGGGCAGCAGGTTGCTGATCATGGTGATGGGTTTGGGCGGCGCGCTTAGCGCGGTGCCGGCCGGTGTGCCGGTCAGGATCAGGTCACCGGGGCTCAGGTCCTGGAATCGGCTGAGGGACTGCAACGCCTGCAGCGGCCGGTAGAGCATGTCCCCGGCCACCAGAGCGTTCTGACGTTCCTGCCCGTTGACGCTCAGGCGCAGCCGCAGATCCCCGAAGCGGGCGAGCTCCGCGTCATCGAGCAGAACCAGGCGGGGGCCGACCGGAGTGAAGGTGGGGTAGGACTTGGCTTCGTAGAACTGGGTCTGGGGTAGCTGGATATCACGTGCCGACACGTCGTTGGTGACGACCAGGCCGGCGATATCTTCGGACAGGGTGTTCTCGGAAATCGCTGTGCCTACAGGGATTTCGCGGCCAATCACCAGTCCGATCTCCACCTCGTAGTCGAGGAACCGCACGTGATTCGGCTTGACTATCGGATCGAGGGGCCCGCTGATGGACGCCGAGGATTTACGGAAGAACGTCAGCGGCGTGGTCTTGGGATCCATTCCGGAGTCGCGCACGTGCGATGCGAAGTTGGTCATCTGGGCCACCACCCGGCACGGTGCGGTGATTGGCGATAGCAGAGCCAAGGTCTCCACTGCGGCGTGTGGCGTGCCGTTTCGCGCCGCGTCCAGCGCACTGCGGTCGGTAAGCAACTCCTTAGTTGTCGCCGCGGTGGTGTCGACCTTGACTGCACCGCCGTCCTTGTGTACCCACCAGCCGTCGGCGGTTCGCAATACGGACAGAGTCATGAACGGGCCACTTTCAGCATTCCAATCAGTCGCTTGACGTCGAACTCGTTGCGCCCGCGCAGTGCGGTGACGATCGCACCGAGTTCCTCACGGGCATATCGGGGTTGGATGCCCAGGAAGTCCTTGCTGACCGGAGGACCCCACTGCGCCAGGCCCGACGCGGTGAACGGCGCCCATCCCGTCTCGACGGTGTTGTCGAAGACGTCCCCGTCGGCGTAGTGCTCGACCAGGAACCCGTCCGGGTCGCGCCAGTAGTCGAAGAGTTGGCTGCCCTGGATGTGCCGGCCGATACCCCACGACCGGAAATAGCCGCGGTCGTGCAGATACTCGCCGCCGGCCGCGAGTGCGTCAAGGTCGCTGACCTCGTACGCCGAATGCACATAGCGATTCGCCGGCCCCAGCGCCAGCGCCAGCGTGTGGTGATCGCTCGGCGTGGATCCTTGGTCGCAGCGGATGAAGCTCATCGTCGGCCCCCGCTCCCGTTGGCCTTCGTAGTACTGGAAGTCACTGACGATCAGACCGAAGTGATCGAGGTACCAGTTCAGCGTTTCGGTGTACGTCGTCGATTGCAGAACGACATGACCCAACCGCTGAACCGTCGCCGGTTCCCGCGGCGGGCGCTGTGTGGCGTTGACCCGGGTGACGTCGTGACCGAAGTTGAAGGTGTGCGGCCGCTGGGCCGCGGCCTGGGCGGGGACGTGGTTCCCGGCGACCACCTTCACCGGGATGCCGCTGGGATCGACGAGATTCACTGCGTGTCCGCCGATGCTTTCAGGCAAAGGCACCGTGGGGGAGCCGGTCTTGGCGGCCAGACGGTGAAGATCGGCTTCGTCGCACGCGCGAAGAGCGAATCCGCGGAATCGGGACGCCGCGCCCCGGCGGATGATCACACACGGCGGTTCCGCGTCGGACCCGCGCAACTGGAGTTCGGTGGCGTCTTTGCCTGCGGTGCGGAAACCGAAGGCATGGGCGAAGCTCTCCGCCCGCGCCAGGTCCGGCTTGTCGAACTCCAGCCACGCCAGTCCGGTCACCTTGATCAGCGGGTTACGAGACCGGCCGGGCTGCTCTCCGGGCCGTGGCCCCTGCTCGCTGTGCAACGCGTTATGCGCACCCACGACTTCGCTCACCGCCGCAACCCTCCACTATGAATGACGAAATCGTCACATACGACGGATGAGTCAGTCAAGTGTCTATGGGCTTACGTCAGCCAGCGGAGTTGTCGCGCTGCAAACCCCTCAGTCGTCGGCAATGCCCGAGCCGGCGAGTGCCGGTACGTTATCTTCGCGGCGCAGGGTGGATTGCGCCGCGTTCTTGAACCGCTCAAAGATGTCGACGATGGTCTGCCCCTCGGGCGTGTGACCCCAAATGCTGATGCCCTGGTGGGTGGTGGGCTCCCACGTGGACTCATCGACGACGATCGGGTTCCAGCCGATCTCCCATTCGAAGCCCGAAGGCGTCATGGCGTAGAACGACAATTCCCTGTCGTTGGTGTGTTGGCCCATCGACAGCGTCATATCGAACCCGAGTTGCTTGACCCGTTGATAGGCCAGCGTCATATCGTTGATCTCAGCGACTTGAACGTTGCAGTGCTGAATGCGGGTGCGGATCGGGTTGAGCGGGAAGAGGTTCGCCGCGGCGATGGCGATGGTGTGGTGTCGTTCGTTGACGCGAAGGAACCGGATCTTGAACTTCAGGCCGTTGATCGTCTCGTCGATGTAGTCCGACAGCCGGGCGTCGAACACCGTGTTGTAGTAGCCGCGCATCTGCTGGGGCTTCTTACTGGCGATGGCGACATGGCCCATTCCGTCAGCGCCGGTGACGAACCCCCCGGAGGCGGCCAACTGCAACGGTTGGGCGGACCTGCGCGCGCTGACGTACATCTCCTGGTTCAACCCGTTGGGGCCGGGGAAGCGCACGAAGCGTTCGACGCCCCGCAGGGCGGTTTCCTCGGCGCTGCCGTGAGTGAGGGGCACGCCATGCCCGGCGATCCGAGCTTCGATGGTCTCGAAGGTGGCGTGATCGTCGAGTTCCCATCCCAGTGCGGTGACGTCTTCGGCGGGGCCGCGCTGGAGCAGGAACCGGCACTCGTTGTCGTCAAGGCGGAATCGCATCACGCCGGGAAGTGCTTCGTCGAGGTGCATGCCGACCGCGTCGCGGCCGAAGCGGCGCCAGTCGGCGAATTTCTCGGTCTCGATGACCAGGTAGCCGAGGTGAACTTTGCCGAACACATTCATGCGGTGACCGACTTCGATTCGGGAGCAACGAAATTCGACTCGGGGGAGAGGAAATCGCTGACGAGCTGATTGAACAACTCGGCGCGTTCCCATTGCATCCAGTGCCCGGTGCGCGAGGTCATCACCAACTCGGCGTTGGGCATCACGTCGAGAAGCATCGGAGCGCCGGCGGGCCGGTTCACCTTGTCGTCGCGGCCCCACAGGATCAGGGTCGGGTTCGCCACCTGCGCGAGGCGACTGTCGAGGGTGAGGTCCATGCGCTTCAGCCAACGCTCGGCGTCCGGCCCCGACGGCGGGCGCAGCGGCGGATTGGCGATCACCTCGGGGTCGATCGAGGCCTCGTATCGCAGGTCAATCAGTTCATCCGGGACCGCGGCGCCGTCGTAGACCAGATATGTGCGAATGAACGCGGCCAGCTTCTCCCTACTCGGGCCGTCGCCGCCGTAGTAGGTCAGCAGGCTGATCAATCCGTCGGTGGGGGGCCCAGTGGTGGTGTTGCCGATCCCGCCGGGGCCCATCAGGACCAGCTTGGCGACGCGGCCGGGTGAGTCCATGGCCAGGCGAAGGGCAGCCGCCCCGCCGAGGGAATTGCCCACCAAATGTGCTGTGTCGACGCCCATTTCGTCGAGCAGGTGGCCGATCATGGTTGCGAGGTAACCGACCGGATCGTCCTGGTCGACGTGCTTGTGGGAGCGTCCGTAGCCGGGCATGTCCGGAACGATGACGCGATAAGAGGCGGCGAGGGCGTCGATGTTGCGCGAGTAGTTGGACACTCCCGAGGCGCCTGGGCCGCCGCCGTGCAGCATCACCACCGCGGGCCCGGGACCGCCGGTATCGGTCACGAAGATCTCCGACCCGTTGACGGCCACGATGGCGCCCTCGCGGGTAGTGGTGGTGTCGGTCATGGGGTCCTTCGACGCGATGGAGTCGTTCCGGAGTGAACGCTACGGTAATGTGGTGATCGTTACGGAGTCAAGAGGTGGGTGACCATGACCAACGCACCGGACACCACGCGTCGCCGACGGCGCGCGGACGGCGAACTGTCCCGCGCGCGGATCATCGACGCCGCCGCCGAGATCGCCGCCGAGCGCGGCTACGAAGGAACCAGCGTGGCGGCGGTCAGCGCCAAGTGCGGACTGCCGGCCAGTTCCATCTACTGGCACTTCACGGACAAGGACGATTTGATCGCTGCGGTCATCGAACGAAGCTTCGGCAGTTGGCTGTCCGCGTGGCGGCTTCCCGACGGTGGCGAACCGCGCGAGCGGATGGTCGGGATGGCCGGCCAGACTCTTAAGGCACTGCTGGCATCGCCGGACTTCCTTCGGCTGGGCCTCATGTTGGCACTTGAGCGAAGGCCGGTGGAACCCCGCGCGCGAACGATGTTCCTGCGCGTGCGGGACGAAGCCATGCGGGCGATCACCGCCAATATGAAGCGAAATCGCGCCTGGGCTGACCGAGTGTGCAAGCCACGCAGCTCACCACGTTCGCCCTCGCCGGTGCCGACGGTCTGTTCATCGCCAAGGAGATCGGCGGCGACGACGTCGATCTGCCCGCCATGTTCGAGATCCACGGCCACGCGCTCTACGACATCGCCACCCGCATGCTCGATGAGAACGAGGGCCGATGAGTTTGTCGACCGCCGTGACCAAGGAGGCGGCAGACATCCTTGACGTCGCGCGGACCGGTCGCGCTCCTATCAGTCCGTTGACTGAGAGGTATCCCGGGCTGGATGTCGCCGACGCCTACGCGATCCAGCAGCTGAACCTGGCTCGCCGGCTGGGCGAGGGCCGCACAGTGATCGGCCACAAAATCGGCCTGACGTCGACGCCGATGCAGGCGCTGTTAGGAGTCGATGAGCCCGACTTCGGTTACATCCTTGATGACATGGTTCTGTCCGACGGGGCTTCGGTACCCCGGGCCGGCTTCTGCGCACCTCGGGTGGAGCCGGAAGTGGCCTTCCTGCTGCGCACCCCGTTGCGCGGACCGGGCGTCACCGCCGACGATGTGCGTGCGGCAACCGACGCCGTTGCCGTCGCATTGGAGGTCGTCGACAGTCGGATCGCGGACTGGAAACTGACTCTGCCTGACACCGTCGCCGACAATGCCAGCTCCGGCGCCGTGGTGCTCGGCGAATGGAGGCCGTACACCGCGGCGGTCGATCTGGCTGGCAGCCGGGCGTCATTACAGATCAACGGAGCCGAGGTCGACTCCGGTCTGGGATCAGCCGTGCTCGGCGATCCGGCTGAGGCCGTTGCGTGGTTGGCCAACGCCCTGGGGGCCTTCGGTACCGAGATCCTGCCGGGCCAACTGGTCATGTCCGGCTCCTACACGACGGCGGCATTCGTCGGCCCCCGTGATCACGCGAGCGCCACCATCAGCGGTCTCGGCACCGTGTCGCTGCTGTTCGCGTAAGGAGGCCCATGCACGCGCTGCGCCGTTCGCGAATCCGCCGACCGGCGAAGGGGAGAGGGGAGCTACCGGTTGTCTGACTGGAGTGAGTCCACTGCTGGCTGGATGCGTTGACGCCGTCAACAACTGCCGCGTTCCCGCAGGTGTTGCAGCGTCGTCTGGCGTACTTTCGCGTGATTAAATCCGGCATTAGTGCTGTTCAAGGCGTTTTCCCCGGCGCAGACTCGTGATGCCCGGCAGGCCACCACCTATCGGGTGACGGGGTCTCGCGCGTTAGCGAGTTGGGTGAGGGCGGGGATGCCGACGGGTTCGACCGGCAAGCAGTGGAACCACGGCGATGCGGTCGGCGTAGTCGTCTCGCACGGTGGCGATCTGGGCGATTTCGGCGGCCGCGCGCCGCCGCAGCAGAGGTGCAGTGGGTTCGGCAGCGGCCAGGGAGTTGTTGATGACCCAGGCCCAGGGATGGATCTGTGCGCGGCGCAGTTCGGCATCCAGGCCGGCCGCTTCGAGCACCGGGGTGGTTTCAGCGAGGGTGACGATGATGACCTTGGTCAACTCAGGATCCTGCAGCCGCATGAGCGGGGTGGTGAAGTGCCGGTCGCCCAATTGGCGGGCGACTTCGCGGTGGTAGGAGCCGGTGGCGTCAAGCAGCAGCAGGGTGTGTCCGGTCGGGGCGGTGTCGACGACGACGAAGCGGCGGCGTGACTCGGCGATGACCTTCGAAAAGGCTTGAAAGACAGCGACTTCCTCGGTGCATGGCGAGCGCAGGTCTTCGGCGAGCATCAACCGGCCCTGCTCGTCGAGGTTGGCGCCCTTGGTGGCCAGAACGTGCTCGCGGTAGACCCGGGTGGCCTCGACCGGGTCGATGCTGGAGACGGTCAGGTTCTCCAGGGTGCCGTGGAGGGTATCGGTGAGATGGCCGGCCGGGTCGGTGGTGGTGAGGTGCACCGGGTGGCCGCGCTGCGCCAGGGCGACGGCGATGGCGGCGGCGATGGTGGTCTTGCCGACCCCGCCCTTGCCCATGCACATGATCAACCCGCGGTCGCCAGTGGCGATCTGGTCGATCAGCGCGGCCAGGGGCGCATCAGGCACCTCGACGGCGGGCACCTCGGTCATGACCGGTGCCGGTGTCGGGGGTGAACAGTGTTGCCAGGGCGTCGATCCCGACGATGTTGGTGGCCTTCAGCTCCACCTGATCCAACGGCAGTGCCTGCAGTTCGGTCGGGCAGCGCGGCGATCGCGGCCTGTTCGCGGCGGTAGATCGCCGAGGCCAACGGGTCGCTGTCGTCGGCGGGGGCGGGCAGGACGCCGTTGATCACCACGTACTGATGCGTCAGGCCGATGGTGGACAGTTCCCGGTGGGTGCGGGTGATCTCGGCCAGCGTGGAGGTCTGTGCGCGGGCCACCAACACCAGCCGGGTGCGGGCCGGATCGGCGAGCGCGTCGACGGCTTCGGCGTAGACGGCGCGCTGCTTCTCCAGGCCGGCCAGCGGGCCGAGGCAGGAGGCGTCGCCCTTGCCGTCGTTGAGGAAGTCCGTCCAGGAGCCGGGCAGTTGCAGCAGCCGGATGGTGTGGCCGGTGGGGGCGGTGTCGAACAGGACGTGGTCGAACTGCCCGATGCGGCCCTCGGAGTCGGTGAGCAGTTCGGTGAACTCGTTGAACGAGGCGATCTCGGTGGTGCAGGACCCGGAGAGTTGTTCGGTGATCGAGGCCACCTCGGCCTCGGGCAGCAGACCGCGCACCGGGCCGACGATGCGTTCCCGGTAAGCCTGCGCGGCCTGGTCGGGGTCGATCTCCAACGCCGACAGCCCGGCCACGTCGGGAATTGCGGTGATGGTGTTGCCGATCGTCAGCCCGAAGACCTGGCCGACGTTGGAGGCGGGGTCGGTGCTGACCAGCAGCACCGTCCGGCCCTGCCGGGCCAGGGTGATCGCGGTGGCACAGGCGATGGAGGTCTTGCCCACCCCGCCCTTGCCGGTGAAGAACAGAAAGCGCGGCGGGTGATCAAGGAACTTCATCGCTAACAGCACCCTGAGCCGCCGCAGCAGCCGCCGTCCGACGCGTTGGTGTCGGCGGTGATGCCCAGATCGCTGCCGACCGGAGACAGCGCGTCAAGACCCGCCCAGATGGCGAGTTGGATCCGGTCGGGGTAACGACCCGTCATCGCGGTGACCCCGTCGACCAGAACCAGCGGCAGCCCGGCCGATCCGGAGACATGCAGGAAGGCTTTGACAGTCTCATTGTCGGCGAAGGCCTGCGGTTCACTGGCCAGGTTGTAGCGGGCGATGTCACCGCCGCGGCTGCGGACGAAGTCCATGTCGGCGGAGAAGGTGACCAGAGCCTGGTCGACGTCCTCCCCGCACACACCGGTGGCGCAACACAGGGCCGGCTCGAATACCTCGATCTTGCTCATCGGATCTCCTTCGTTTGGGGCACGGTGTCTCGATTCAGATCTGGCAGATCTGCGATGCGGGCAGAAGTTCGGCAACCAGGGCCTGCACGCGGGTCTTGATCTCGTCGCGGATCGGGCGCACCGCGTCGATGCCCTTGCCGGCCGGGTCCTCGAGTTGCCCAGTCGCGGTAGCTGATTCCGGGGAACACCGGGCAGGCGTCCCCGCAGCCCATCGTGATCACCACATCAGAGGTCTCGACCGCCTCGTGGGTGAGCAGTTTCGGGGACTGGTCGGAGATGTCGATGCCGACCTCGGCCATCGCCTCGACCGCGGCCGGATTGATGCGTGGGCCCGGATCGCTGCCCGCGGAGCGGACCTCGACGGCATCACCGGCCAGATCGCGCAGGAAGCCCGCCGCCATCTGGGAACGGCCCGCGTTGTGGATGCAGACGAACAACACGCTGGGACGAGAAGTCATGGCGGACAAACGCCTTTCAGTGCGATGGTGATGATGCCGGGGCGGCGAATCGGCTTGCGCAGGGCCAGCGAGACGTAGACCAGGCCGACCAGGACGGGCACTTCGATCAGCGGGCCGACCACTCCGGCCAGGGCCTGACCGGAGGTGGCGCCGAAGGTGGCGATGGCGACCGCGATGGCCAGTTCGAAGTTGTTGCCCGCCGCGGTGAACGCCAGGGTGGTGGTGCGCGCGTAGCCCAGCCCGAGTGCGGCGCCGAGCAGGTAACCCGCCGCCCCACATGATCGCGAAGTAGGCCAGCAGCGGCAGCGCGATCCGGGCCACGTCCCACGGCCGGGTGGTGATCTGATCACCCTGCAGCGCAAAGAGAATCACGATGGTGAACAGCAGGCCGTAGAGCGCCCACGGCCCGATCTTGGGCAGGAACGTGCTCTCGTACCACTCCCGGCCCTTGGCCTTCTCGCCGAGTCGGCGGGAGAGGTAGCCGGCCAGCAGCGGGATGCCGAGGAAGATGAGCACCGACTTGGCGATCTGCCACGGCGAGGTGTCGATGGAGGTCTGCTCCAGCCCGAGCCAGCCGGGCAGCACCGAGAGGTAGAACCAGCCCAGGACGGCGAACATGAGCACCTGGAACACCGAGTTGAGGGCGACCAGCACGGCGGCGGCTTCGCGGTCGCCGCAGGCCAGGTCGTTCCAGATGATCACCATCGCGATGCAGCGGGCCAGGCCGACGATGATCAGGCCGGTGCGGTACTCCGGCAGGTCCGGCAGCAGCAGCCAGGCCAGGGCGAACATCAGCGCCGGGCCGAGCACCCAGTTCAGCACCAGCGAGCTGAGCAGCAGTTTGCGGTCGCCGGTGACGGTGTCGAGGCGGTCGTAGCGCACCTTGGCCAGCACCGGGTACATCATGATCAGCAGGCCGAGCGCGATCGGCAGCGAGATGCCGTCGATCTGGACCTTCTCCAGGGCGGTGTTCAGGCCCGGGATCCAGCCGGCCCAGCAGCAGGCCGGCCGCCATCGCGACGCCGATCCACACCGGCAGGAACCGGTCCAGGGTGGACAGCCTGCCGGCCACCGGCGCTTCGGGTGCACTGGCCGTGCTCGTCACGCCGAAACCCCCGCAGCCGCAGCGGAATCAGCGCCTGCGCTCAACAGTCCCGACAAGGCCGCCAGGGCTTCGGGGACCACGGCGTAGTACACCCAGGACGCCCGGCGCTGGGAGGTCAGCAACCCGGCGTCGCGCAGCACCTTCAGGTGGTGCGACACCGTCGGCTGGGACACGTCCACACCCGCGGAGATGTCGCACACGCAGGCCTCGCCGCCGGCGTGGCTGGCGACCGAACTGAGCAACTGCAGCCGCACCGGATCCGAGAGGGCCTTGAACTTGGCTGCCATCGCCACCGCCGCCGCCATGGCTCAACGGCTCGGCCACCAACGGGACGATCTGACAGGGGTCAGTCGCCCTTGATTCGACATGCGTCGATATTGACAGTGATCCAACCCGCAGCGCAAGCGAACGCTGGATGAACATCCCGTACGGGTGTCTGTGGGCGTTCAGCGACAGCAGTTGGGGTCGAGCACCACACACAGCGCGGCCAATGACTCCGGGCTGGGGCGGTGGTAGACGTTCATTCCGCGCCGATCCGATTCGACCAAGCCGGCGTTGCGTAACTGACTGAGGTGGTGGCTGATTGTCGACTCGCTCAAGCCCAGGGCTCTTGCGAGGTCGCCGCTGTTGTATTCCTCGTCCGGCGGGCTCAACAGCAGGGACATGATCTTGACCCGGGCCGGGTCGGCAATCGCCTTCAGTCGCAGGGCGATCTGCAGGGCGTCGTCGTCGCTCATCGGCCCGGCGGCCATCGGCGCGCAGCAGACCGGGGCGGAGATCTCGATCACGGGCAGCGTCTTGGGCATGAACCCATCCTGCCAGAGATCTTGACATATATCAAAGAGGTGGCATTGTGGAACGCAGCAAGTTCGATATATGTCGCAGAAGTTGGAGGATCATCCCCATGTCCCGAGCTCAGCTCGCGCTCAACGTCGACGACCTCGACGAGGCGATCACCTTCTACTCCAAGCTGTTCAACACCGCACCGGCCAAGATCAAGCCCGGCTACGCCAACTTCGCGATCGCCGAGCCACCGCTGAAGCTGGTGCTGCTGGAGAACCCGGGGCAGGGCGGCACGCATCAACCACCTCGGCGTCGAGGTCGAGTCCAGCGACAAGGTGCACGCCGAGATCGCCCGCCTCACCGGGGAGGGTCTGTTCACCGATGAGGAGATCGGCACCACGTGTTGCTTCGCCACCCAGGACAAGGTGTGGGTGACCGGTCCCGGCGGGGGAGAAGTGGGAGGTCTACACCGTGTTGGCCGACTCGGAGACGTTCGGCACCAGCCCACAGCACCTCGAGGCCCCGTCAGAGGCCGGGTGCTGCGGATCAGCCGCTACCACCGGTGCGGCGAGCCAACCGGACAACGCGACTGCTCGCTCATCGTGCTGCTGAAGCGGTCACTGCCGGGCCCGGGGCTGTCCGAGGCGGCCTGATTGATACAAGCCTGACCTCTGGACACCCGGATCGAAATCTCATGATGCTCAAGGGTTTTTGCGCTGTGCACCTCGTTGGACGATGAACACCGCGACCGTCGCCACGCACAGCGCGAGGTAGACCATCATGAAGTACTTTCCGCCGAAGACCGCCTGCGGGTTCACGTTCGCGACCCCGATGCCGATCATGCCGAGCAGGTAGGTCGCCGGGATGATGGCCAGCACGTAGGGAGACAGCTCCCGGGCCTTGCGGCTGATCAGTAGGTAGAGGAACCCGGTCAGGAAGTTGGAGATCCCGAAGGCGCCCAACATGAAGAACTGGTCCGACGGCGTGGTGACCGGGTCGAAGCCGGCCACGTGCACGCCGGCCCAGCGCAGCAGGAAGGTGTGCATGACCCCGCGGATCAGGTCCAGGATCCCGAGGACGAACAGCACGGTGGCCGGAAGCCGGAAGATATCCCGCCCGGCGGTCACTGCCGGCTCATCTCGGCTGCCGCCCGCGCCTGCTGCGCGGCGGGATCGTCGTCGAGAAGTTGGATCTCGAGGCTGTGCAATGTGCCCGCGAACGGGAACGGCGCCTCGTAGCGGTCCGATACCGCCGAGCCGTGGTTGTAGCCGATGCTGGCGCCGACCGAGGAGATCATCGTCATCACCAGGGGCACCTCGACGGTTCCGGCGGGCCGGCCGTTGACCTCGAGGCTGATCGACCCGGTGCGCCCCGTACCCCGGCGCAGTCGGGCGATGAGGGTGGAGTCCCCGGCGGGGACCGGCACGGTCGACTCGACCATCCTGTGGTCGTTGAACGCGTTGTAGTCGACGACGAACCTGTCGTCTTCGACGAAGACCGCGATCCCGGAGTTCTCGGTTCCGGTCGCGAACAGCACGCCGTCCTGGCCGGCTGTGCGGGAGATCCGCGCGGTCAGATCGAAGTCGGCCCCGCCGATCGCGGCGCTGGCCTGCCCGGGCAACGGCGACATCGGCGGCCGGTAGATGTAGCGCCGGTCGACCGGGTGCGGGGAGTGTGGGTCGGAACCGGGCCCCGAACAGTTCGATGGTGCGGTCATCCAGGGGAAGTACGCCGTGTCTCTCGGCTTCTGACCACCACAGCTCGATCATGGCGGTGAGCCGCTCGGGTTGCACGCCGCCAGGTCGTTGCACTCCGACCAATCGGTTGCGAGGTGGTAGAGCTCCCACTGCTCGGTCTGAAAATCGCTGCCCGGCAGATGTTTACAGACGGCCTTCCATTCGCCGGCGACGATCGCGCGGCTGCCCATCATCTCGAAATACTGGACGGTGTTCGCCGCGGGGGCGTCCGGGTCGTCGAGGACACCGGCGAAGGAGTGCCCGGTCACGGGGAGCTGTTCGATACCGCGGTAGGTCTGCGGGGCGGTGTCACCCCGAGCAGGTCGTAGATCGTCGGCACCACGTCGGAGACGTAGACGAACTGATCGCGGGTGGTCCCGCGCTGATCGGCGGCGATCCGGTCGGGATAGTGCACGATCATCGGCACGTGCACCCCGCCCTCGTGGGTGTTCTGCTTGTACCACCTGAACGGGGCGTTGCCGCACTGCGCCCAGCCCCACGGATAGTTGGTGTGGCTGTGCGGGCCGCCGATGTCGTCGAGGCGGTCCACCACGTCGTCGGGCATGTCGAGGATCCCGTTGAAGAACTTCATCTCGTGCAGGACGCCGAACGGCCCGCCCTCCTGGGAGGCGCCGTTGTCGGCCAGCACCAGCAGGATCGTGTTGTCCAGTTGGCCCATGTCGCGCAGGCCGTCGACAAGTCTGCCGATCTGGTCGTCGGTGTGGTCGAGGAAGGCGGCGAAGGCCTCCTGTAAGCGGCAGGCGAGCCTGCGCTGGTTGTCCCCGAGGTCATCCCAGGCGTCGACGCCGGGATTGCGCGGCGCCAGTGCGGTGCCCGCCGGCACCACCCCGCGCTCGATCTGGCGGTCGAACCAGCGCTGCCGAGCTACGTCCCACCCGTCGTCGAATGCGCCCCGGTACTTGGCGAGGTAGCTTGCCGGTGCCTGATGCGGGGCGTGGGTGGCGCCGAAGGGCAGGTAGAGGAAGAACGGCCGGTCGGGCCGGACGCCCCGGGAGTCCGACACCATCTTCAGCGCCTGATCGACCAGGTCCTCGGACAGGTGATAGCCGTCCTGCGGTAGGCCGGGCGGCTCGATCGGATGGTTGTCGCAGACCAGTTGCGGATGGAACTGGTCGGTCTCGCCGTCCAGGAAGCCGTAGAAGCGGTCGAAACCCCGGGCCAGCGGCCACTGGTCGAACGGGCCGGCGGCCGAGCACTGCTCCATCGGCGCGAGGTGCCACTTCCCGACGCAGAAGGTGGTGTAGCCCTGCTCGCGGAGCACCTCGGCGACGGTGGCCGCCTCATTGGCGATGTGGCCCAGTTGATGGGGGAAGCCGGTGCGGAAATTCGACACGGTGCGCATCCCGGCCGCGTGTTGGGACCGGCCGGTCAACAGCGCCGCCCGGGTCGGTGAGCACAGCGGTGTGACGTGGAAGTTGGTGAACTGCAGGCCGTTCGCGGCCAGCGCGTCGATGTGTCGGGTGTCGATGTCGGAGCCGTAGCAGCCCAGTTGCGCGAAGCCGGTGTCGTCGAGAAGGACTACGACCACGTTGGGCGCGTCGGCCCCGGGATGGGGTGGCTCGTCGAACCAGGCCTGGGAGTCGGCCAGGGTTCGACCGATGGTTCCTTGGAATCGGGACTGTCGGGTCATCAGGTTCCTGTCCTGTCGCGTGGAGCACGTTCCCGCCGTGCCTCACTGGGCGCCCGCGGACCCTTGCAAGTTTCACACTAGAGTCAAACTCGGGCAGTGACGTGGACCGGTGTCCACTGCTGCGCGAAGCCCACATCATGGATTTCGCCGAGCAGTTGGACATTTTGAGGCCAATGGATTGACCCCTGGCAACGCGGCAGCAACGAGAACACCGACGGAGCCCTGACCTGTTTCGTAGAGCTGATACGTCCGCGCACGGTCGAGCACACCAGCCACACCACTGGCTGCCGTAATGTCCCCGGCAAGGGCGGCCAAGCTAGGCTTTCGCCATCTCTTGGCTCGGGATTTGGGCGGTACAAACAGTGCGGGAGGTGAGCGAGTCGGATGGACGCTCCCTCAGACACACCCGGTGGTGTCCGGGCGGTGATCGCCCTGCTCAACTCCTACGCCGCCCGCCTGCTCGCGGGAGCTGATGCGGCGGTTCCCGACGAGTTACGCAGACTTGCCGACGACTTGGCGGCAACGGCCCGGGCGCTGGCGGCCAGTGAAGCAGCAAGCCAGGTTCTGTTGCGCGCGAGCGTCGACAGCATGCTCGATCCCCAAGCGCTGTTGGAAGCCGTTCGCGATGCCGATGGGCGGATAGTCGACTTCCGCTACCGCAGCGTGAACGAGGCTGCCTGCACCTTCCTCGGCATTGACGAGAGCGACCTGGTCGGCCGTACTCAAGGGGAGGCCTCCCCGAATCTCAAGGGCTCCGAACTTCACCAGCGCTACATCCGGTGTGTGGAGAACGGAGAACCGGTCGTGCTCTACGGATTCCCCTACTTCAGCACGATCCTCGACGATGAACGCAACTACGAAATCCGGGCCACCCGTGCTGGGCCGGACCTGCTCGTCGTCACCTGGCGCGACGAGAATTCCAGCCAAGCGATCCGGGAGGCCCGCAGGCGGCAGGATTTGGCAGACGAACGCTTCCGCCGCGTGATGGACAACGCCGCCATCGGCATGTGTCTGCTCGCCCCGGACGGCGGTGTTCTGGCGGTCAACGATGCGCTCTGTGGCTTGTTCGGCTACGACGCCGCGACGTTGAAATTCAAGACCTGGCAGGAACTGACCGCACCGGAGTTCCTTGAGGCGGACCAGAAGTACATCAACGAACTCCTGGAAGGCCGGCGGGACTCCTACCGCATGCTCAAGCAGTACATCCATGCCGACGGTCATCGAATCTGGGGCGATCTGTCGGTCAGTTGCGTCCGTGACGGCAACGGACGGGTAGACAACGTCACCGCCCAGATCATCGACGTCACGCCCACCATCGAGGCGACCGAACGCTACAGACTGCTCGCCGAGAACGTGGCCGACGTGGTTTTGCGGGTCGACGCGGACGGCACGATCTCCTGGGTCTCGCCCTCCGTCGAGAATGCGCTGGGCGCACCGCCTGAGTACTGGATAGGCCGCAAGGCGCGCGAGGCGGTTCCCCCGGAGGACGCACCGGACGCTGCTGCCAGACTCGTCAGGGCACTCGCTGGTGAGGTGGTCAAGGAATCGTTGCGGGTTATGGCGGATCGACGGCGTCATCCACTGGGCGCACCTGCACGGCAAAGCCTTCTTGGATTCCGACGGCCGACCCGATGGGGTCACCGCAGTGCTTCGTCTCATCGATGACGAGGTGGCCGCGCAGCAGGAGGCCGAGAGAGCGCGCGAGCAACAGGCCTTGGCTGACGCGCGCTATCGGCGGTTGATGGACACCGCCGCCATCGGCATGTGTCTGCTGGCCGAGGACGGTGCCTTCCTGGAGGTCAACCCCGCGCTGTGCGAGATCTTGGGCTACGACGCCGACACGTTGACCCAGAAGAGATGGCAAGAGCTGACACCGCCGGAGTTTCTCGATGTCGGCGCCGATGATCGCGAGGCCGTCTTTGACGGACGCCGGGATGCTTACCGGATCGTCAAGCAGTACTTCCACGCCGACGGTCACCGGATCTGGGTGGACGTGGCGGTGAACTGCATTCGCGATGCGAACGGAAAGGTCGAGCACCTGGCTTCCCAGATCATCGACATCACCGCCGAAGTGCTGAACCAGGAGCGGCTGGAACAAAGCGAAAAGCGGATTCGCCTTCTGGCGCAGAAGCTTCAACAGAAGAGCGACCGGCTGGCGGCTGAATTGGAAAGCGCTGCAGACTATATGGCTTCGATCATGCCCAAGGGCCTGGTCGGTCAGGTCAACGTGCGCTCGTTGTACCTGCCCTCGCGGGAACTTAGCGGGGACTGCTTCGACTACACCTGGATCGACGACGACCACCTTCTGGTCTACCTGATCGACGTCTCCGGACACGGCATCGAGCCTGCGCTGCTGTCGGTGTCGGTGCACAACATGCTGCGTTCAGGATCTCTGGGCATCGAGACGGTGCTGGCGCCGACTGCGGCACTAGGGGAACTGAACCGCCTGTTCCGAATGAGTGAGCAGGGTGATCATTACTTCACGATCTGGTACGGGGTCTACCAGGCATCTACGCGAACTCTGCGCTACGCCAGCGCCGGAGCACCGCCCGCATTGGCGTTCGAGGCCGGCACCGGTGGTCCCGTTCTGGTGACCGAGTTATCCACGCCTGCAACACCTGTCGGGATGTTCGCGGATACCGTCTTCACCTCTGGAAGCTATGCTGTCCCGCCCGGGGGCCGGATCCTCGTCTACAGCGACGGCGTGCATGAGATCACACTCGCCGATGATCAACAGATGTCCTGGTCTGTCTTCAAGGCGGTCGCCACCCACCTGGCGGCATCGTCGAACTGGTCCCTCGGTGCACTCGTCGATCAACTCAAGGCCCTCACGCCGACAGGCGCCTTCGAGGACGACTGCTCGCTGATCGAGTTGACGTTCGACTGACCCGTTGGATGCACATGGACGTCGGCCGCGCCGGCAAGGAGCGGCCCGAAGTGGCCACCCGGCACGGGATGGCATCCTCTCGACGGTCGCGGCGGCACTGGGCGGCATGGCCGTCGGGCGGCTGGTGTCCGGGGTGATTGACCGGATCAGATCCTTTTACCCGAACTGGTTCTATTTCCTGGTTGAGATCGCCGGTGGTGCTGCTCTGTGGTGGGCGGCTGCTGGGTGAAGGAGCTTTCGGCGCTCTAGGTGCGGTGTGCCGTCGCAAAACTTAGGTCACGCCTCATCAACGCTCTTGTTGGGTGATGACCAGCCAACAACAGCGAACGGTACCGATGAGGCACCTGAGCGAAACTCGAACTACGTGCGTCCGGCCCGCTTGAGCAGATAACTCAACCAACGAACATCGACCAACATGACGCCGACGGTATGGCCCGAAGTTAAGACGCAGAGCCTCTAACGCTAACGGGTCGCTAAGAAGTCTTGCCAGAGCACCTTTAGACGCTGTCCGCTTCGGGGTGCGACGCGCCACCGGGAAAAGAGCCACACGCGGGTCTAGTTCGGTGGGTGTGCCGCGCCTAGTCTTGATAAGTGGCGGTCGATGGTGGAGCAGTCGCCGCGGGACTGTGGACCGCCATGACCGGCACCGGCGGTCCTCCGCTGTTCTTCGTCCATGGGTTCGCCTGCGACGCCACCGACTGGACGGCCCAACGGGACGCGTTCGCGGCCCGCACCACCGTCGTCGTGTGCGATCTGCCCGGGCACGGCCGCAGTCCCGGCACTGCGGCGGAGTGCACCGTCGAGGCGTACGGCGCTCGCGTGGGCCAGGCGCTGGTCGATTTGGCCCTGCCGCCGGCCATCCTCATCGGCCACAGCATGGGTTGCCGGGTGGTGCTGGAAACGGCGCGGGTGCGCCCCGATGCGGTGGCCGGTCTGGTGCTCATCGACGGCAGCCGGATTGGCGACGGCGACCCGCTTGCCGCTGCCGGTGCGATGGCCGACGAGCTACGCGGAGACGGTTATCGGCTCTTCGTGCGGAGATTCTTTGATGCGATGTTCGTTGCGTCCAGCGACCCCGCACTGGCCGAGGCGATCACCGAGCGCGCGCTCCAACTTCCGCCGTCGATTGGCCGGGCGCTGATGACCGACCTGGCCGGCTGGGATGCCGGGAATGCTGGGAGCGCGCTGGCCGCGGTGCGAGTCCCGCTGCTGGCCATCCAGAGCACCACGATGGACTCAACCCGCAAACGGGTGTCACTTCAGCCCGGCGGAGAGTCGCCCTGGCTCAATCTCATCCGCGCGACTGTTCCAACCGCCACCATCGCCGCATTGCCCGGCGCCGGTCATTTCCCGCAGATCGAACAGGCCGACGCAGTCGCTGCCCTGATCGCGCGATTCATCTGGCCGGAGCGCACATCATGAGCCGCTGGCTGGTGAGCACTTTCCCGGCATGGCTGGTACTGCTCGGCTTCATCGTCGTCATCGTGGGCTCTGCGATCACCGTTCAGATCCTCATCCGGCGTCGGTTCCCGCAGTTGACGGGCGATGCGCACAACGATGTGACGAAGTTCGTCTTCGGTGTGGTGTCCTTCGTGTTCGCCTTCTTCCTCGGATTCGTGGTGTCCAACATGTGGGGCCAGATCAACAACGCCGACGCGGGTGTGCGCGCCGAGGGCGCCGCCGGCGTACAACTGGCCCGCAGCGTGGCCATGTTCGACACCGGTGACGCCGACCGGATCCGGCAGAGCCTGCTCGACTACGGGCAAGCGGCCTTGGCTGAATGGCCGCAGGTGGCTCAAGGTCAGGCCACGCCCGCGGCGGACGACGCGCTACTCGGTGTCTACCGGGCGTACGGGCAGGTTCAGGCACGCGACGACGCCCAGAAAGCCATGCTGGCAGCATCTTTCGGCAACCTCGACAAGGTCAGCCAGGGCAGGACGGAGCGTCTGCTCATGGCCCGCACCGACACGGGCCCACCGTGGTCGCTGTGGGCGGTGATCTTCCTGACCAGCGGCCTGATCCTGGGCTGCGCGATCATTTACGGTGTCGAGAAGCCGGGCCTGCACTACCCGATGGTGGCCACCGTGGGTGTGCTGGTGGCGGCCGAACTGTTTCTCGTCGTGCAATTGTCGCACCCGTTCATCGGCGAGATCGGGACGTCCGCCGAGCCGTTACAAGAGGTGGTTCGGGTGCTCACTCCTCCGTGACCGATGACCGAGCGGTGCAAGGACTTGCAGCGCTCAGGCGGTGAGGGTGGCGTGCATCCCCCACGCGAGGATCTCGGCGAGCTTGTGAACTTGGGACCTCCTCAGTTACCACGCAACGGCTACATTTGTCGCATGTCTGAGGTGGCGTCCCGCGAACTGCGCAATGACACGGCTGGTGTGCTGCGTCGGGTTGAGGCCGGGGAAGTCGTCACGATCACGGTGAAAGGTAAACCCGTCGCGCGGCTCACCGCGGTTGCGCCGGGTCGGCGACGATGGTTGTCCCGAGTTGAACTAGCCCAGCGTTTGAAGCGGGCCCAAGCCGATGCTGGACTGCGCGACGATCTGGCCGTGCTGGCCGGTGACACCACCGATGATCTCGGGCCGATTCAGTGATTCAGGCTGGTGTGCTTGACACCTCTGTGTTCATCGCGAACGAGACGGGGCCGTGCGCTCAACGAGGCGGCTATACCTTTCGAAGTCGCGACGACCGTCATCACGTTGGCCGAACTCAATGCGGGGGTCCTTGCTGCCGGCTCTGCTGACGTCCCCGCCCGACGGATGGTGTGGGCGCGATTGCGGGTCCATCTCGCCGAAGCAGGACGACGGATGGGCAGCAATGATCTGTGGATCGCGGCGATCGCGGTATCGCGGGGACTGCCGGTCATCACCCAGGACGACGACTTCACGGCTCTGGAAGGCGCAACCGGATTTGTCGCGATACGGGTCTGACTGCTCGGCGATGGAATAGCGTAGACAAGGTAGTCTACATATATGGCTACATCATCGACTACGGTGAGGGTGTCGGTCGAGACCAGGAACCGGCTGGCGGCCCAGGCGCGTGACCGTGGAATCTCCGTCTCGGCGCTCCTGGCGGAGTTAGCCGCCCAGGTGGACCGCGAGTCGATCTTCACGGCGGAACGCGAGGCCGCCCGAGCCGAGTCAGTGTCTGCGGCGGTGCGCGATGAGGAACGGGAGTGGGAAGCCGCCACGGGCGATGACGTTGACTGAACCCCGACGTGGCGAGCTCTGGCTCGTGGCACTCGGCGCCGCACGGTCCGGTGAGCCCGGCAAGCATCGGCCAGCGGTCATTGTTTCCGCCGATGCGTTACTCACCGGTCTCGACGACGAGTTGGTCATCGTCGTTCCGGTATCCAGGTCCCGGGCGCGGACCCCGCTGCGGCCGGCCATTTCACCGACGGAGGGCGTGGACGTTGACAGTGTCGCCATCTGCCGCGGAATCCGGGCCGTGGCGCGGGCGCGCCTGGTGGAACGACTGGGTGTGATCGAGCCGGCCACGATGCGTGATATCGAGTCCGCGGTGGCCACGGTTCTGGGCCTGGACCGTTGATCTGAACCGCGTCCCGCGCTGATTGCCCTTAGGCTTTCGCCTCGACGGGCCGGCCACACTCAGGGAGCAGCGATGTCACGGTGTGCGGGCTCTAGCGCAGCCGACGAGCGCTGCCAGGAGCACGGCGACGGCACCGATCGCGCGCGTCCGGGCCGCCATCTGGATATCCCCTTTGCCGCCGAGGGTGTTTTCTTCGACGCTACGCCCGGGGGAGCACCTCACCCGGCGGCCAGGAGGCTGGTCTCTTTATCGAATCCCAATAGGATGGTGAGGAGCAGCCCAGGGGGTGGCCGCGAGGCTCCTACCCGGACCTTCACCCGACGAAAGGCATGTGCAGTGAGCAAGTCAAAGACTGTGGCGACAGGGATGGCCGCACTGGCCGCGGTGGCCGCGCTCGGCGCGTGTAGCAACTCGGCCACCAAGGAGGCGGCGCCGTCGTCGGCTTCGTCCACTCAGACCACGGCATCGGCGGCCAAGCACAACAAGGCCGACATGATGTTCGCGACCATGATGATCCCGCACCATCAGCAGGCGATCGAGATGAGCGACATGGTGCTGGCCAAGCAGGGTATGGACCCGCGAGTGGTCGAGTTGGCCAAGCAGATCAAGGACGCCCAGGGGCCGGAGATTGCGCAGATGCAGGGCTGGCTTGATGAATGGAACATGGACATGAACGACATGCCCGGCCATGGCGGGATGGGTGACATGCCCGGTCACGGGGGCATGGGTGACATGCCCGGCATGGGCGGCATGGGCATGATGGGCGGCATGCTTGTCGTCCGCCGAGATGCAGGCACTGAAAGACGCCCAGGGTGTGGAGGCGGACAAGCTGTTTCTCAGCGGGATGATCAAGCACCACGAGGGCGCGATCACCATGGCGCAGGACGAGATCAAGAACGGTGAGTTCCCCGAAGCCATTGAACTGTCGAAGGCCATCGTGGAGAGCCAGCAGAAGGAGATCGTCACCATGAACGAGATCCTCAAGACGCTGTAGGGGATTCGATGTCCGAGACGCACACCTCTCGGGTGCGGGGGATGACGTGCGGCCACTGCGCGCGGGCGGTGACGAGCGAACTGGAAGCACTGGACACAGTCACCGGTGTGACGGTGGATGTTGTACCCGAGGGTGATTCGGCGGTCTCGGTGACCAGCTCGGCGGAACTGACGCAGGACACGGTGCGCGACGCCGTCGAGCGCGCAGGCTATGACCTGGTCGGTACGGTCTCGGGCTGATTCGCTTGGCAATCCTCAGCGCGAGCGAAGCCCGGCAGCGCCTGTTTTCACTTCTCGAGCAGGTCAACACCGACCACGAGCCGGTGCGGATCACCTCCAAGGCCGGGGATGCCGTCCTGAAGTCGGCCGATGACTACGACTCCTGGCAGGAGACCGTCTATCTACTGCGGTCACCGGAGAACGCGCGCCGCCTCATGCAGGCCGTCGCCCGGGACCGCTCCGCCCGATCCGGACAAGATGCCGTCACCGCGACGATCGATGAACTCGGGGAGATGTCCGGCGGCCAGGAGTGAGTGACTGGTGAGATGGATTTCTTGCGATCCCGATGGCTGGGAGGACTTTCTGTTCTGGCCGAGGTCTGATCGCAACGCAGCCCGGCGGATCGCCAGACTGATCGCGGAGATTTAACGCGACCCGTTCACCAGCATCGGTAAGCCCGAACCACTGAAGGGGGATCTGTCCGGGTATTGGTCGCGGCGGATCGATGACGAACATCGGCTTGTGTAACGAGCTGACGATCATGAAGTCAAAATTCTCAAGGCGCGGTACCACTACTAGGCCAGATCGCCATTGCCGGTCCCACACATGCCCTCGTCAGGACTCCTGCTCGTAGAGCGCCGGCAGGAATGAGGCCAGGTGGCGCATCTCCTGTGAGCAGTGCACGAGCAGCGCGCGGGCATCGAGTTCGGTGAGTCCGATGAACCGCTTGGCCACCGGCAGCACCGCCCGCAGCGGCGCCGCGCGCGCGGCGATGTTGCGGACCACCCACCCAGAACCGGGAGCGCATCACGCTGCCGCCCGCGACGGCCGCCACATGGTGGGCGAGGTAGCCCATGTCGACGGGTGCCTCCACCAGGCCGACGCGGGCGCACACCGCGGTGGCCGTCTCGCCCGCGGCGACGTCGGCGTCGTGCAGGCCGAGTTCCTCGGGCCGCCGGAATGCAATGGCACCGCGGAACAGTGCGCTGCCGAGGTACTCATCGACCTGCGGAGGTGTACCCGACGTAGCGGGCGCGGCCGTTGGTGCCGTCCGGTGGCCGGCTTGCCCACTGGGCGTGGACGTGGGCCCGCGGATGCCAGAGTTTGTAGCGCTCGGGACTGTCGCCGTGCCAGCCGAACCACCAGTCGATCATCGCCGGAGTGACCCCGGGCATCTCGGTGACGACGTTGACGTGGATGGCGCCGTCGGAGGTGACGGTGAAGCCGTTCTGCACCTCGGCGTCGACGATCGCGTTGATCGCCTCGGCCATCGGCGGCAACAGCGGCTCGGCCATCGGGGAGTTGGCGATCGCCCGGTGCGCCTCGGCCGAGATGCCGGCCATGTCTGGATTCCAGAACCGCGCGTAGGGCAGCGTGGCCAGATTCGGTAGCCGACCAGCCGAGCCGGCGCCCCGGAATCGGCTTGGGCGCAGGCATTTTCATGTCGCTCCGATCCATCGGTGGAAGCGGCCGTCCGGGTCATGCTCGGCGCGCAGCGCATCCAGCCGGGACCGGGCCGCCTCGGACAGCGCACGCGACGGCCGACCCGGGTCGTCAGCGAACTGCACCCCGGTCGACAGCGACTCCATAGCGGCGGCGTTATCCCGGGCCCAACGCGTTGTAGCGGTGCCCTCGCTACCGTCGAGCCAGCCGCCGTAGAAGGCCAGATAGGTCCTGTCCTCCACCGTGTACGCCATATCCGGGAGCTCCGTCGTCGGAGCCCAGTTCAGCCACAGGAAGTGCGCGGGTGGGGCCGGCATGGTGTCGGCTATGCGCAGAATGTGCGGTAGGAGTTCCTCGGCGCTGGAATGCGTCCAGAGATTGTCGGTCTCCCAGTTGGCCTTCGGATAGTGCTGCATCACACCGGAGTACATCATCGGCATAGACATCGGGAGCAGGGGTAGTCGCAGCCTTGCCCCCTTCGGCGCGCCCGCCAGATACGCGGTAGCTGCCTTCGCTGCCGAGCGGGAATCGGCCATGACGGTTGTGGCCAACTCGATGAACACAGGCGATGAGACTGATCGCGGGCGCAACGGTGGCGGGACTGAGGCACTCCGGGACACGACAAACTGCATCTCCACCTCGGGAGGGACGCTGGGTCCTACCCGATCCACCCAGCGGACAAGGTCGGCGAGGCGCTCCGCCGGGTAGGTGATGATCGACGACCCGATGAATCCCGGTTTGGGGTAGAGGCGTAGGTGAAATCGAACTACGACACCGAAAAAGTCAGGACCTGAACCCCTGGCTGCCCAGAGCATCTCGGAGTTCTCGGACTCGCTGGCGAAGCGCAACTCGCCGTCGGCATCGACATAGTCAATGGCGATGACGTTGGAGCACGCGGGTCCGAATGCCCGACCATTCCAGCCGAAGCCGCCCTGCAGCAGGTAGCCCCCGATGCAGACGCCGCGGCAGTGGCCGACCGGGAAGAACAAGCCCCGCTTCATCAACTCGGCGAGCAGCACGCTGCCGCCGAGTCCGGGTTGCGCGGTGGCTGTCATGGTCGCCCGGTCGACGGTGAACTCCGTCAGCCGCGACACGTCAATGAGCACGCCGCCGTCGCGCACGTGGTTGGCCGACCAGCTGTGTCCACCGGAGCGGACACTGACCCGGTGCCCGGCGGCCTTCGCCGCCCGGACCGCCGCCACCACGTCGTCGACAGAGGTGGCGGCCACGATGCGATCGGGAAAGCGGTCAGGGGTGTTCACCCGCCACAGCGCGTCGCGGCGCGCGGCGTCGTAGCCGGCGTCGCCGCGGTTCACCGTGCGGCCCGGCTGAGTCGTCATCAGATCTCCTCGGCGGGGGACAGCGGCAGCGGCCGCCAGGGCCGGAATTCCTGTGGTGCGCCGACCAATCGCCGCGCGGTGCGTGGGCTGACCCCCAGCAGACCCAACAGCTGAGCGGTGACAGCGGGGACGGCGTCGGCCGGGAGGCGGCCACGGTAGAGATCCAGCGACGCCCCCAGAATCACCCCGGCGCACACGGTGCAGATGACGTCGAAGTCCGCCACGGTGAAGACGCCGGCATCAACGCCCCGGCGCAGGTCGCCGTAAAGGTGGGCCCGCACACCGTCGCCGAACCGATCCGCCGGTAGTCCGGAGTCGAACAGCAGGCGACCGACATCGGGGCGATGCGCCATCAGCATCAACGTCTGCCGGGCGGAGCGGGAGACCACCTCGGCCTGATCGACGGCGCCGGCGGTGACGGCCTCCAGGACCCTGGCGTGCTCGGCGATGATCAGCGCGCCGACGGCGTCGATCGCATCGGGCAGGGACTCGAAGTAGTTGTAGAAGGTGCCCTGGGCCACCCGGGCGCGGCTGACCACCTGCGGCACGGAGAGGGTCGGCGCCTCGGTATCGAGCAGTAGTTCCTGGATGGCGGTCAGCAGTGCGGCCCGGGTGCGGGTTCGCTTGGCCGGCGCCGCGGTGGTCACGGTTGCCAGCCTGCGCCTGAAGTGACAATCTGTCAATAACGTGCTCGAGGCGGGCCGGTTACTAGGGTTGACACCGTGCCCCACACCGAGCTGACCGCCCATTGGGACGACGCCTACGCCCAGGGCGAGACGTCACGCAGCTGGTTCGAAACCGAACCGGTGATGTCGCTGCGGATGATCGACGCCGCAGGAGTGGATGCGAGCGCCGGCGTCGTCGACATCGGCGGGGGGACGTCACGGCTGGTCGATCACCTTCTCGCGCGGGGTCATGACGACCTCACCGTGGTCGACGTCTCCGCCGAGGCCTTGCGCATCGCTGCCGACCGACTGGGGGATGACGCCGAGAATGTCCGGTGGGTCCATGCCGACGTCCGGGAGTACGCGCCCGGCCGGACCTTCGACGTCTGGCACGACCGCGCGGTATTGCACTTCCTCACCGAGGACGTCGATCAGCATCGGTATCGAGACATCCTCAATTCGGCGACGGTGCCGGGCGCGGTCGCGGTGTTCGGGTGCTTCGCCCCGGACGGGCCGACGCACTGTTCGGGACTGCCGGTCATGCGCCGCGATGCGCACAACCTCGCCGACTTCCTCGGTACGCAGTGGTTGATGATCGCCCACGAACGCGAACTGCACACCACACCGGGCGGTGCGGTGCAACCCTTCACCTGGGCCACCTTCGTGCGCCGCTGACGCCCCCGTCAACGCGACGGTAAGCATGTTGACCTACCCCTAGCGGTCCGGTGGTCCGACGGGCTACTGTGCCGTCGGCAGTTCGCAATCACACCTGGCCCCCACGCCGACTCGGTTGCGCCAAGCAATGGCCTGCGCTGGAGGCGATCGACGTGCGTGTCTGGGTAATGCGTTGTGCTGCAGTGGCAGTCACGCTGCTGATGGCGTCGACTTCCACGCCTTCGGCGAGTGCGATGGTGATGTGGCACCCGAAAGCGCCACCGCTGTCGACGCCGTGGACCTCGCTGGTGGGACCGGCCAACGCGCTGCCGGACTACCCGCGCCCGCAGATGACGCGAACCAGCTGGCTCACCCTCAACGGCGTGTGGAGTTACCTGGGCCGCGGCGGAGTGCCGCTGCTGCCCGCGCCGCCGCGACCCGACGCGTACCGCGAGCGGATTCTCGTCCCGTACCCACCGGAATCGGCACTGTCGGGGATCGCTCGCCATGACGACGAGATGTGGTACCGCAGAACATTTCAGGTTCCGGCCAACTGGAACGGCCGCCGTCTGCTGCTGCACTTCGGGGCCGTCGATCAGATCGCCACCGTCTGGGTGAACGGCCGGCAGGTGGCCCGCCACGAGGGCGGCTTCACCGGATTCAGCGCCGACATCACCCCGGCGCTGCGCCGCTCCGGCGACCAGGAGATCACCGTCCGGGTGGAGGACCGCAACGAGGCCAACCCGTTCCCGGTCGGCAAGCAACGCACCAAGCCCGGCGGGCTGTTCTATACCGGCTCCTCCGGCATCTGGCAGACCGTGTGGGTGGAACCGGTGGCGGCCGCGCACATCGACAAGCTCGACATCACCCCGGATCTGCGCGGCCTGACGGTCGTACCCCGAACATCGGTCACGAAGGATCTACGCGCGGTGGTGCTCGTCCGCGCGTCGGGCGGACGAGTCGTTGCGGTCGCCTCCGGACCTGCCGGCGCACCGATTCGTCTCGAGGTACCCAAACCCCGCCTGTGGAGCCCGAGCGACCCGTATCTCTACGACATCACCGCCGCCCTGGTCCGCCCATCCGGCGAGGTGGTCGACTCGGTCGCGAGTTACAGCGGGTCTGCGCACCATCGGCACCGTCACCGATCCGCAGGGCAGGCCGCGGATCGCGCTCAACGGCCAGGCGTTGTTCCTGCACGGCCCGCTCGATCAGGGGTACTGGCCCGACGGGCTCTACACCGCGCCCACCGACGCCGCCCTGAAGTCCGACCTGGAGCGCATCAAGGAACTGGGCATGAACTTCGTGCGCAAGCACATCAAGGTGGAGCCGGCCCGGTGGTACTACTGGGCCGACAAACTCGGCCTGGTGGTGTGGCAGGACATGCCGTCGCTGGATGTGTCCCTGAAGATCCCGGTGGGCCCCGCCCCCAACCCGGTGCCCGCGGCGAAGGCCAACTTCGAACGCGAACTGTTCGCGATGATCGACCAGCTGCGCAGCGTCACCTCGATCGTCGGCTGGGTGCCGTTCAACGAGGGCTGGGGTGAGTTCGACACCGCCCGCATCGCCCGCGCCGTCAAGGCCGCCGACCCCACCCGGATGGTGAACGCCAACAGCGGGGTGAACTGCTGCAAGTCCCGCGGCGACACCGGCGCCGGTGACATCTACGACGATCACACCTACGTCGGGCCGGGCCGTGCGGCGGTGCGCCGCGGTGACCCCCGGGTGCGGGTCGCCGGGGAGTACGGCGGCCTGGGCTTGGCGCTCGACGCCAACCGCTGGCCGGGCCGGCCGGAGTCCTACGAGATGACCGGCAACCCGGCGCGGCTGACCGACCGCTACGTCGCGGTGAGCCGGGTGCTGGAGGACCTCGTCCGCCGCGACGGACTGTCGGCGGCGATCTACACCCAGACCACCGACGTCGAGAACGAGGTGAACGGGTTCCTCAGCTACGACCGCCGGGTGGTCAAGATGGCGATGGGTGTGGTGGCGGAGCGCAATCGCGCGGTGATCGCCGCGGGGAAGGCGCCGTGGGAGCCGCTGCGGTAGTCGTATTGACAGCAATGCATCATGCGTAATGATGCTATGCTGTCAACAATGCGCACGACTGTCACCTTGGACGATGACACTCTGGCGTTGATCCACCGGCGGATGCGCGAGCGGGGCGTCTCCTTCAAGACGGCCCTCAATGATGCGGTCCGCGACGGGGCCCTGGGGCGTCCCGCGCCGGCACCCTTCGCCACCCGGCCCGCCGATCTCGGTGTGCCGACGGTCAACCTGGATCGCGCGCTGCAGATCGCGGCCGACCTCGAAGATGAGGAACTGATCCGCCGTCAGCGGCGTGGCGGATGAAGATCGTCGACGCCAACGTCCTGCTGTATGCGGTGAACTCGGCGAGCGAACGCCACGAACCGAGCCGGCGGTGGCTCGACGCGGCTCTCTCGGGTGCTGACACCGTCGGCTTGGCGTGGGTGCCGCTGCTCGCGTTCGTGCGGTTGACTACGAAGGAGGGCCTGTTCCCCTCGCCGCTGCGACCATCGGAGGCGATGCGCCAAGTCGCCGAGTGGCTGGGCGCGCCCGGGGCGGTTGTGGTCGCCCCCGGGCCGCGTCACATCGATGTCCTGGCCGGCTTGCTGGGTGACGTCGGGCCGGTGGAAATCTGGTCAACGACGCGCACTTGGCGGCGCTGGCCGTGGAGCATCGCGGCACAATCGTCAGTTACGACAACGACTTCGGTCGCTTCGCGGGTGTCACGTGGCAGACACCTGATGCATTGAATGCCACCCGCTAGGTGTACTCGGCTAGGGCCGGGGACCTTTCCGGAACCCGGCACCGCTGCGGATCAGCGGCAGGTCCGCCATGGTCGCGAATCCCGGTGGCGCTGCGCACACCGCGGGGACGGCGTTGAGGATCTGCATGCGCGGTCGCGACGTTGGATGCGCGTGACGTGCTCGCACCATGCTCGCGCCGCGGAGACGCCGGCCATCACCAGGAAGTGGGTGCGCATCGTCGGGTCGCCCTCGATGGTCAGCGTCCAGCCGTGCTGTGGCTTGGGCCAGTGCGACGGGTACTCGCCGCCGACGGTCCACAGCGCCTCGATCTCGACGAGGGTCTCGCCGCCGCGCCGGCCGGCCCAGCTCCAGCGCTGACCGGCAGTGGTTCCGGCGCGCAGCACGTGATCGAAGATCTGGTGGTCCGTCGTTGGCGGCGACCGCCTCGACGGTCGCGGTCACCTCGTCGATGCCGGCGTTGAGCGCGTCGGCGAGCAGCCACACCTCATCGGTGAAGATGCCGCTGTTGAAGGCCAGGAAGTCGTTGGTGGTGGGGCTGATGTCCTCCACGGGTTGGCCGAAGGCCATGTTGTCGAAGGTGATCGCGGTGCTGTCGTAGAACGACCAGTCGGCGCGCTCCTGCAGGGTGATCCGGTCGATGGTGCGGCTCATGCCCGACAGGGCCAGCGGCAGCACACCGGAGAGGTTGCCCGGGTTCAGGCCGCTGCCGTGCACGCTGGTGCCGCCCGGCCTGGCACGCGGCCAGCAGCCGGTCGCGGTCGTGCGGGTCGATGCGGCGGGGATGGAACAGAAACGCCGTCGTGACGACGTTCTTCCCGCTCGCCAGGATGGCGCACACGTCGTCGATGCTGGTGTTGCGCGGGGTGTAGAGCACGCAGTCGGCGTCGAGGGCGAGGATCTCGTCGACGTCGGTGGTGGCGGTGACGCCGATGGGGGCGCGCCCGACCAGGGTGCCGATGTCGGCGCCGTTCTTGTCCGCCGAGTACACCCGGGCGCCGACGATCCGCAGATCGCGGCGGTGGTCGATGATCGCGGTCAGCAGTTCGGTGCCGATGGCGCCGGTGCCCCAGGCGACGACGCGGTGCTGGGCGGTAGTCGACATTGACACTCCATCGTGGTGGTCCGATCCCCGGGGCGACCTTACTCCGACGGCGCGTCAGTGATGGCTGCTTCCGCAGCCTCCCGGTTTCCGCCTCCGGATCGCGGGCCGCACCTAAGCTGCCGCCCATGCCCATCGACCGTGTCGCACTCGCTGCCGGCAGCATCCGCTTGCTCTCCGGCGTCTCGTTCCTCGTCGACCCGGTCCGGGCCAACCGGCTCTGGGGCGACTCGGAACAACCGGTACCGACGACACGACTGTTGTTGCGCTCCATGGGTTATCGGGATGCACTGATCGGCGGACTGCTCACGGCGGCGGCGTTGCGCGGCGGGGACACCCGCGGTTGGTTCCTCGCCTCCGGTGGGGCTGATGCGGCCGACCTGCTCGGCGGACTCAGCGTGCACGACGAGATGCCGCGCTCACAGCGGATCATCGGTCTCGGGGGAGCGGTGGTCGGCATCACCGTCGCGCTGTGGGGCGCACTACGCCGTCCAAAAACCAGCGTGAGCGGCGCCTAGATCCGTCTACCATCGACACCCATGTGCACCCGTGTCTTGTGGAACTCCAATGACCTGGCCGTGCTCACCGGCCGCAGCATGGACTGGCCGGAGTCGACCGAGCCGCTGATCGTGGCCTTCCCGCGCGGCCGCGAGCGCAACGGGATCAGCCCGGCGGGCCTCGTCGACGACCCCAACCCGCTGCGCTGGACCAGCCGGCTACGCCAGCCTGGTCACCACCATCTACGGCATCGGCACGGTCGACGGCCTCAACGAGGCCGGCCTGGCCGGTCACGGCCTCTATCTGGAGGCCACCGACTTCGGCCCGCGCGATCCGGCGAAGCCCGGCGTTGCACGCCGGGCTGTGGCTGCAGTACCTGCTCGACCAGGCGGCCACGGTCGCCGAGGCGCTCGCGCTGATGGACGACATCCAGCTGGTGAAGGTCAGCGCCCACGGCCACGACGCGAACATCCACCTCGCGCTCGAGGACAACGAGCGGCGACTCGGCGATCATCGAGTTCGTCGGGTGGCCGCCCGGTCATCCACCACGGCCGCCAGTACACCCTGATGACCAACGACCCGACCTACGACGAACAGCTGAAGCTGCTTGCGCAGCAGGACTTCTCCCATCCGAGCCGCGACATGCCGCTGCCGGGCAACGTCAACGCCGTCGACCGCTTCCAGCGCGCCGCCTACTACTCGGCGCTGCTGCCCACGCCCACCTCACGAGCGACAGGCGGTCGCCGGCGTCATGGCGATCATGCGCAACGTCTCGGTGCCGTTCGGTGCGCCCTACGGCGACTTCGGGGTGTACAACACCGAGTACCGCACCGTCACCGACCTGACCAACCGGATGTACTTCTTCGAGCTGACCACCAGCCCGAACATCATCTGGGTGAACATCGACGGACTGAACCTCGACGAGGGCGGACCGGTACTGGCGATCGACCCGTACGACGAGTCGCTGGTCGGTGACGTCACCGACCGGTTCGCGCCCCGCGAGATGGCGTTCTAGCGCCAACGTCACTCGTCGTGGTGATGCGCACCGTCGTCATGCTCGGCCATCGGCGGCGGCACGGGTGATGCGGGCGCAGCAGGCTTAGCGGCCCGGGCCGGCACCACAGCGGCCGGCACCGCATGAGCACCGTGCGCGTCACCGTGTTCCTTGTGCACGACGGCAGGTTCGCCTTCGGCTTCGATGGGGCGAGTGGTGGTGATCGTGGCCCTGCAGTCCGGAGAACACCCCCGCCGCCACCGCTGCCACGACAACGGTGTTCGCGCCGACCAGCACCGCTGCGCTGGCGAAGCTCGACACCGACTCCGGCTGGTCGCGCCGATACCAGGCCCACGCCGCACCCATGACGACGTAGCACTCGAGCAGCAGCACGCAGATACCCGCGGCCGAAACAGCTTCAGTCGCACCGGCGTTTGGCCCGAAGGGTGCGCCGGCGGTGTGCGCCCACACCCACAGCACGGCGGTCGTGGCATTGACCACCATCCCGGCGGCGAGCAGCAAGACCGGTGGGCGAGTCCAGACCAGGATCGCCCACAGCAGTTGGAACACCGCGACGGTGGCGAAGAACAGCCCCGACGGCATCCAGTCGCGCCAGTGCGCGGGGGTGGCGGCGAAGTGGATCACTGCCGCGCCGAGGGAGGCCAACGCCGCCGCGCGCGCGGCCACCTTGCTGTCGCTGCCTGTCGCCGCCCGTGAACTCATGGGTTCTGATCGTGCCGAGTGGCGATAAGCCCACACAAGCAACATCTCATAACGTTCTCGTGCTGGATTCGCTCCGTAGCACGGTTGTTACAGTCGGTTTCGTGCAGAAAGGCCCGCATTGAACCGTCGGCGCATGCTGGTGCTCGCCGCGGTGACGGTGGGCGCAGCGGCACTGGCCGGCTCGGCTATCGGGACCCGCGGGTTCGGTCTCAACGACTCCGGCGACGTCATGACTCCCGACGTTGCGGCGCAACAGCGGTGCGAACGCGACGTCGTCGCGCGGATGCTGTCACCGGAATCGGCGACGGTCTCCGGCATCACCGTGACGAACTCCGAACTCGACCCGGAGATCACCGACCTGGCGCCACTGGGCGCCGGTCCACTGGCCGGGGTCGACCGGTCCACCATCACCGTGCGCAGCGTGACCGGGGTCGTCGAGACGCCCAGTGAGATGGGCGGCACCCTGACGGCACCGTTCACCTGCCGGGCCTATTTCATCGGCGACGAGTTGTCCGACAGCCTGGTGGTGTTGGAGCACGACCACTGAGCCTGAGGGTCAGCCCTTCACGGTGAAGTCGGCGCGAATGCCGTCGCCCACTCCGCCGGGCTTGCAGGCCAGCTTGTAGGTGCCGGGCTCGGTGAGGTCGACGGTGAGGTCGCGTTTGAGCCCCGGCGAGACGTTCTCCACCTCGGCGAGCACACCGCCGTCCTTGGTGTAGACGTAGAGTTCGGTGGCTTTGGTCCCGTTGTTGGTGACCGCGAATGTGGTTGCACCGGTGGAACCCTCGGTCGCCGATAACTCGCACGTGGTGTCGGTCGCGGTCACACTCACCTGGGTGCCGGCGGGCGCGCTGCCCTGTGACTCGTCGGACTTCTTCGCCGAGCAGCCCACGAGGGAGAGAGCGGCGACGGCGGTCATGACGAGGACGGTACGAACATTCACGAAGCGGATCCTTGATTGGCGGGAACGGGCACGGAGGTCGCCGCCCGCGGCGCTGCGGTGGCGGTGACGGGCTTGAGGAACACTGCAAGCACCACGGCCAGGTAGGTCGCCCAGCCGAGCAACTGCAACACCGTCGGGGTGGGCGTGATGTTGAAGACGCCCTGAACGATCTCGCCGTACCAGGCCGACCAGTTGAACCAGGAGCTGATGTCGAACGCCCGGGCGGTAGCGGGTAGCCAGCCGACGGTCTGCAGTGCGCCGATGCCGTAGGACAGGATTCCGGCGGCGACCACGATCAGAAAGACGCCGGTGTACCTGAAGAACTTGGCGAGGTTGATGCGGATCGCTCCGGCATACATGCCCCAGGCGATCCCGACCGCGACGAGCACGCCAGCCAGCAGGCCGACCAGCGGCCAGGCGGTATCGGCCTCGGCGTAGCCCACCATGAACAGCGCGGTCTCCGCCCCCTCGCGACCCACCGCCAGGAATGACAGCGCCACCACGGCCAGTGCGCCGGTCTCCAGTGCGCGTGACATCCCGGCTCGCAGTTCCCCGGAGATGGTCGCGGCGGCCTTGCGCATCCACAGCACCATGGTGGTGACGATGCCGACGGCCACGAGCGAGGCCACCCCGGCGACGGCCTCGGCGGTCAGTCCGGTGATGTTGTAGGCGCCGTACTGGATCGCCAGGAACATGACGACCGTCATCGCTACCGCCGCGGCCACTCCGGCCCACACCCACTTGAGGGCGTCGCGGCGTTGCATCTTGACCAGGAAGGCGACCAGAACCATCACGACGATCCCGGCTTCCAGGCCTTCTCGCAGACCGATCAGCCCGCTGCCGAGAAGCTGTGCCGAGATATCCGGCGATCCGCCCATCGTGGAACTCCAATAGTTTGGCTAGCCTAAGTTAGGTTCCCCTACGTTATCGTCGTCCTCATGGTTGCGCAAGCCGTGTTCGGCATCGAGGGACCAAAAAAGGGACGAAAGTCCCCCCGGTGGGATCGCCATGTCTGATCCCTCCGATCGCAACGTGCTGGGCGGCCGGTTGCAGGAGTGCGGCACCGATCCGCTGACCGGCTTCCACCGCGACGGCTGCTGCTCGACGGGGCCCGAGGACGTCGGCCTGCACACCATCTGCGCGGTGGTCACCGCGGAGTTCCTCGACCATCAGCGCTCCATCGGCAACGACCTGAGCACGCCGATGCCGCTCTACCGGTTCCCCGGCCTGATGCCCGGCGACCGGTGGTGTGTGACCGCCCGCAACTGGCTGCGCGCCTACGAAGACGGCTGTGCGGCACCGGTGGTGCTGGCCGGCACCCATGAACGCACCCTCGACGTGGTGCCGCTGGCGGCATTGAAGGAGCACGCTGTCGACGTGCCCGACGACCTCACCGATCTGTAGCGGGTCGTCGCTGCACCCGCAGCACCGCGATGTCATCCTCGATCCCGCCGTGCGGCTGGGCCAGTTGCTCGGCCATGTCGACGAGCGCGTGGACGAACTGTGGCCCGGGCACGTCGGCCAGGGGGCGGTGATGGTGTCGCGATCCTGCGGAAGCAGTGTCGGCCTCCGCGGTTCGACGGGCAACCTTTCGTCTCTACCCGTTTCCGTTCGCCGGTAACCGGCTCAGCCGCGCGCCGAGCCGGTCAGCGACTGACCTTGCGCGCCCTGCAGCAGACAGATCACCGTGCTCGGGTAGGGGTTGTTGTCGGTCCGGTCCTGCTCGGAATCGATCAGGTAGGCGATCGCATACGGACTCCCCGCCAGCGCCAGCCCGGTGTAGGGCGTGAAGCCCGCCTCGCATTGGGCGTTGCCGGTCTCGCCGACCGCGGCGTTGACCGGGATCTCGGCGCGCAGGAAGGTCTCGGCCAGATGCGGTGTGGCGCAATTGACGACGGTGACGTCCACCACGGCCGGGTCAGTGGGCGGCGGGCCGGCCAGGCAGTCGCCGGGCTGCAATTCGAACCACTTCGCAATCCGTGCCGCGCTCGTGGGCGGAGCCGGCGGGGGAGTGGACTGGGCAGTCGACGAGGGGGCAGGCGCCGCCGGCGTCGTCGTCACGGGCGTCGGCTGAGCAGCCTGTGCGCCGCATCCCGACACCACCATGACGGTGACCGCCGCCACGACTGAGCACACTCTGACCTCTGCAGACCCCATGCCGCCGTGTTTATCACGCACCCCTGCCGGGTATCACCAGGAGTCGCCGATGAGGGGTGAGCATGGAGATCAAGACGCTGGCAGCCGCCGCCGTCTCCGCCGTGGCTTTCGGTGGCGTGGAACTCCGAGCTATCGGTGTGGGGCGTGTGGTGGAACGGGGTATTCCTCCGGCTCGGACAGGAGCCCTCGTAGCGTCGGGTCCGACGACGTGAACCGGTCGGCCTCTTCGCCGCCGTCGCAGCGAAACAACCCCACCGTCACCGACGTGCGACTCTTGGAGATGAGCCCGCACTGCCCGCCGGCATCGCGCCAGCGCCTCACCACCTCGACGGGATCTTCGTCCATTCCGGTGGGATTCCCACGGTGCAAGAATTGAACCGTGAACGGATTCCACCAGTTGGCCGTCGCCGCGATCTTCATCTGGCTGGGCATGGTGCTGGCGATCTCGTTCCTCGAGGCGCCGCTGAAGTTCCGGGCACCCGGGGTCACCCTGACCGTGGGCCTGGGCATCGGGCGACTGGTGTTCAAGGCGCTCAACATCTGCGAAGTGGTGCTGGCCACCGTCGCGCTGGTCAGTGTGGTGGTGGGCCGGCCCCCGCTGGATGCCACCGTCGCGGTGGCGGTCGCCGTCGCCGCACTCGGTATCCAGGTCGTGGGCGTGCGCCCGGCACTGTCGCGCCGCTCCGATGCCGTGCTGGCCGACCCGGCGGCGGCCGAGGCGGGTCGCTCGCACGCGCACTTGGTCTATGTCGGGTTTGAACTTCTCAAGGTGGTGGCACTGTTGGTGGGCGGCGTGCTGCTGCTCGTGTCCTAAGGAGGGGCGATGGAATCGGTTTCGCTGAACGATCTTGCTGAGGAGCAGTTGGCGGCGGCGCGCGCGTCGCACAGTGGGCGTGCGGCGCACACCGTGCACGGCGGTCACGACCACATGCTGCGCCAGACCCTGATCGCGCTGGGCGCGGGCAAGGAACTGGCCGAGCACAACAGCCCCGGGCAGGCCACCTTGCAGGTGCTGCGCGGCCGGGTCCGGGTGAGCTGCGGCGGCGAGGACTGGCACGGCACGGTCGGGGATCTGCTCGTGCTCCCGCGGGAGCGTCACGGACTGCACGCCGACGAGGATTCGGTGGTGCTGCTGACGGTGCTCGCTGATAGCCGCGAGGCTCAGTAGTCCGTCAGGTTCAGGGGCTCGTCAGCAGCAGGCCCAGTTGCAGGCCGGCCCACGCCGCGAGCAAGCCCAGCACCACACTGACTGCGATGTTGGCCGCCGCCGCGCGTGCCCGGCGGTCCTGGCGCAGTGATCGCGTCTCCAGCATCCACCCGGAGAACGTCGTGTAGGCGCCCAGGAAGCCGGTGCCGATCAGCGTGGCGCCGATGTGGCTCAACCCGGTTCCGTGCACCACGCCGAGAAGGAAGGCGCCGGTGACGTTGACGGTGATGGTGCCGACCGGGAAGGCCATGGTGAGTTGGCGGCGCACCCCGTGCTCCATCAGCAGACGCGCCACCGCGCCGAGGCCACCGAAGAGCGCCACCCCGGCCCACAGGGCCGCGCTCACTTGCGCACCGTCCCGCGGGCGAGGTGCACGGCGGCCAACCCGGCGATGATCCCGGCGCAGGTGTAGCCCGCGGCCAGCGCGTAGTGGCCGTGCTCGATCATCAGCAGTGTCTCCACCTGCACGGTGGAGAACGTGGTGAGCCCGCCGCAGAACCCGGTCCCCCACAGCGGCCGGCGCAGATCCGAGGTGGCCAACCGGGTGCCGATGATGCCGAGCAGCACCGCGCCGACGATGTTGGCGACGAACGTCGGCCACGGCCAGCGACCGGGGTCGGGAACGGCTGCGACTGCCAGACCCGCCCGCGCCAGGGTGCCGATTGCGCCGCCGAGGAAGACGACGGCGATCTCGCGGTTGTCGCGGCCGAACACGCCCCGCCCCTATGCCGAGGGTGCGCCTGCGGTGCCGAGTGTGCATTCAGGGCGGGATTTCAGCGCACAACCCGCCCTCACTTCACACTCGACGTGGCCAATCACCGGATCAGTATGGCGTTGCGGCGGCAGACTGGGGGCCATGGCGGCCAATCCCCGCGCCGGGCAACCGGCGCAGCCCGAAGACCTGATCGACGTGGCCCACCTGGTCACCGCGTATTACACCGTCGACCCCGATCCCGACGACGTCGGACAGCAGGTCGCGTTCGGCACCTCGGGGCATCGCGGGTCGAGCCTGGACGGCGCGTTCAACGAGGCGCACATCCTGGCCACCACCCAGGCGATCGCCGAATATCGCGCCGCCCAGGGCACCACCGGGCCGTTGTTCATCGGCCGCGACACCCACGGACTGTCCGAACCGGCCTGGGTCTCCGCGTTAGAAGTGCTGGCGGCCAACGATGTTGCAGTGCTGGTGGACTCCGCCGACCGCTACACCCCGACCCCGGCGGTCAGCCACGCGATCCTGGCCTACAACCGCGGCCGCAGTTCCGCGCTGGCCGACGGGATCGTCGTCACCCCGTCGCACAACCCGCCCCGCGACGGCGGATTCAAGTACAACCCGCCCAACGGCGGCCCCGCAGACACCGACGCCACCGGCGTAATCGCCAAGCGCGCCAACGAGATTCTGCGCGGCGGGTGTGCCGAGGTGAAGCGAGTTCCGCTGGCCCGTGCGCTGGCGCACGCCCAGCGCCACGACTATCTCGACGCCTACGTGGCCGACCTCCCGAACGTGGTCGACATCGGTGCCATCCGCTCCGAAGGGGTGCGGATCGGCGCCGACCCGCTGGGCGGGGCCAGCGTCGACTACTGGGCGGCGATCGCCGAACGGCACAATCTGGACCTCACGGTGGTCAACCCCCTGGTGGATCCGACCTGGCGGTTCATGACCCTGGACACCGACGGCAAGATCCGGATGGACTGCTCCTCGCCCAACGCGATGGCCTCGCTCATCGCCAACCGGGAGCGCTATCAGATCGCCACCGGCAACGACGCCGACGCCGACCGGCACGGCATCGTCACCCCCGACGGCGGGCTGCTCAACCCCAACCACTACCTGGCGGTGGCCATCGACTACCTCTACACCCATCGCCCGGACTGGCCCGCCGGCGTCGCCGTCGGTAAGACCGCCGTCAGCTCCTCGATCATCGACCGGGTGGTCGCCGGACTGGGCCGGAAACTGGTCGAGGTGCCGGTCGGTTTCAAATGGTTCGTCGACGGATTGATCAGCGGCACAATCGGATTCGGTGGGGAGGAGTCCGCCGGGGCATCGTTTTTGCGCCGCGACGGCTCGGTGTGGACCACCGACAAGGACGGCATCATCCTGGCGCTGCTGGCATCGGAGATCCTCGCCGTCACCGGTAAAACCCCGTCGCAGCGCTACGCGGAGTTGGCCGAGACCTACGGCGCCCCGGTGTACGCCCGCGTCGATGCGCCGGCCAACCGTGAGCAGAAGGCCCGGCTGGCCAAACTGTCCGCCGAGCAGGTCAGCGCCACCGACCTGGCGGGGGATCCGATCACCGCCAAGCTCACCACCGCCCCCGGCAACGGGGCCGCACTGGGCGGGCTGAAAGTCACCACCGCGAACGCCTGGTTCGCCGCCCGGCCGTCGGGTACCGAGGACGTCTACAAGATCTACGCCGAGTCCTTCCGGGGCCCGGAGCATCTGGCGCAGGTGCAGGACGCCGCCCGGGACCTGGTGAACACCGTCATCTCGTGAGCTGCCGGGGGACTAGTTCCCCAATAGGCCCGGTGGTCCATATCGGCGTGACCGTAAATTTTTCTACCATCCAGACGGGCGCGTCTTCGTCGGAGGAGGGACCGTGACACCACACGCAGCACTGGCCGCATCTGCGCCGGCCATCGACAGTGACAAGCCGAGGCTAACCCGGGATGAACAGCTTCTCCTCCGGATCTACCTGCGGCGCGCGGATCCGGCAGACCTCACCTCCGATGACATGAGGGTCCTGGCCGACCTGATCGGCTGGAAGGCGTCCGGGGGCCGCGACCGGCTCTAGTCGAACAGCCGCCGGAACACCGCACGGCGGCGTCCTAATACAGTCAGGCGGTGAGTTCAGTCGCCGAGGGAGCCGATACCCGGACTCCTGAGCAGCTGCCCCGCGAGGTGTGGGCGCTGATCGGCGCCAACGCGGTGATCGCGCTGGGCTACGGGGTGATTGCCCCCGTGCTGCCGCAACTGGCCCGTCATTTCGGGGTGAGCATCAGCGCGGCGACCTTCGTGATCACCGCGTTCGCGGTGATGCGACTGCTGGCCGCGCCGCCGACCGGTCTGCTGGTGCAGCGGCTGGGGGAGCGTCGCATCTACGTCTCCGGTGTGCTGATCGTGGCGGTGTCCACCGCGGCCTGCGCGTTCGCGCACACCTACTGGGCTCTGCTGGTGTTCCGAGCGCTCGGCGGCATCGGGTCGACGATGTTCTTCGTCTCCGCGCTGGGGCTGATGATCCGGATGAGCCCGCATGACGCGCGCGGCAAGGTGGCCGGCATGTTCTCCGGGGCGTTCCTGGTGGGCTCGGTGGCCGGCCCGGTGGTCGGCAGCCTCACCGCCGGGTTTGGGCTGAGCGCGCCGTTCATCATCTACGGCGTGCTGCTGCTGTTCGCCGCGGCGGTGGTCCTGGTGAGCCTGCGCAACTCCCCGCTGGGCGGGCCGGCGGAGCCCGACGAGATGAAGGTCACCGTCCGGATCGCGTTGCGACACCGGGCCTATCGCGCCGCGCTGCTGTCCAATTTCGCCTCCGGCTGGTCGCTGTTCGGGCTGCGTTTCGCGCTGGTGCCGCTGTTCGTCGCCGAGATGCTGCGGCAGAGCCCAGCCGTGGCCGGTCTGGCGCTGACCGCGTTCGCCGTCGGCAACGTGGCCGCGGTGATCCCCAGCGGGCGGCTCTCGGACCGCCTCGGACGTAAGCCGCTGCTGATCATCGGTCTGCTGCTGTCGGGGGTGTCGACCGCCGCGCTGGGCCTGGCGTCCTCACTGCCGGTGTTTTTGGCGATGGCGGTGGTGTCCGGGGCGGCCTCGGGCATCTTCGCCTCGCCGCAGCAGGCGGCGGTGGCCGACATCATCGGCAAGGCGCGTGGCGGCACCGCTGTGGCGACCTTCCAGATGATGTCGGACTTCGGGTCGATCGTCGGCTCACTCGGGGTGGGCCTGCTGGCCCAGCAGCTGTCCTACGGCTGGGCGTTCGGAGTCAGCGGGGCCATTCTGCTGATCGCCGGCGTGGGATGGATGTTCGCCCCGGAGACCCGCGATGAGTCGCCGGTCGAGCACACCCCGGTGCGGGCGCTGGGGCCCGAGGCCGCCGGCGAGTTGCCCTGAGGGGTGCTTCGCGGCCCTGACTTTTTCCGGACCGTGTGCGAACGTGCCCACCTCTGAGCGACAACGGGGGTCGTTTGCGTAGCTGTAGCCGCGGTGTCGCTCAGAGGCGGGCAACTGCATTTGTGATCTCAGCGCAGGGTTGCCCCACCGGGGAGGTTTTTGAGGGGCCTACGCCAGTGGTGTAGTTTCGACTCGCATCTGGGGCTATGGCGCAGCTGGTAGCGCACCACACTGGCAGTGTGGGGGTCAGGGGTTCGAGTCCCCTTAGCTCCACCAGATAACAGCAGCTCAGGGAGTACGTCAGCCATCATGTCCGAGGACCAGAGCACCGACGTTCCACCCAATCACCTCTCCATTGATCCGAGTAGCCCCTTCTACAACGAAGAGGTGCTCCGTCGCGACGTGGGCATTCGCTTCAATGGCGTCGAGAAGACCAATGTCGAGGAATACGACGTCGCCGAGGGTTGGGTGCGTCTCGCAGTTCCCACCGCCAAGGACCGTCGCGGGAACCCCATGGTGATCAAGCTCAGCGGCACGGTCGAACCGTATTTCCGCCTCGCTGACTAGGGGCCGCAGCCCGGCTAGGGCCTGGAAGTTCGTGCCACCGGTAAACTGACCAAAAGTCTCATAGGAGGCTGAACTTCTTCCAACCGGACCCGACGTCTGACGTGTCGGCGATCGGTGGCCGCCGGGCGTTACTGATGTGAGGGTTGGGGGCGGCTGATGCATGCGGAAAGCTCTCGACGCAGCTTGGAATCGGCGTCTCTGCGCTGGGGTCGCATCGCCATTGTCGTGGTGCTGATCGCCGGGGCCGTGAACTGGCTCGGCTGGGCCACCGGCATTCAGGAGTTGATGCGGTTCTACCCGACCTGGCAGCGGATGATGCCGTGGGCGGCGCTGTGGCTGGCGGCACTGGGGACATCGACTCTCCTGCAGTCGGGCAATCCCTCGAGGTTTCGGGTCTGGATCGCACGCGGATTGGCCGCGGCGGCCGGCGCCACCGCCGCAGTGGCTATTGCCGAGTTCGCGTTAGGTCGCTCCTTCGGGTTCGACCGGGTGTGGTTCGGGGACGCCGTATCTGCGGTGCAATCGGCCTCGCCGGGGCGACCGAGTCCCCTGACCGCGCTATCCACCTTGTTGCTTGCGGTCGTTGTCGCCCTGACACGCGTGAATCATCGGGGCCTCCTGCGCGCGCGTGCGGGCGTGGGCATTGCCGCGATGGTCGTGCCGGTCACCACAGTGCTGGCCTACCTTTTCGATGCCCCGATCATGGTCGAGCTCGCTGCGCTGCTCGGGATGGCCGTGGCGACCGGACTGGGCTTGATGCTGCTCGGTGTCGCGACGATCCTGGTCCGGCCTGACCGCGGTCCGGTCGCGTGGTGGATCGCCCAAACCAACAAGTGGTCGATCTTCCGGATGGCCTTCATCGTCGTCGGATTCCCGCTCGCGGTCGGCCTATCGCGACATCTCTTCATGGCGCTGGGCGCTGGAGTCGCCTCTGCACTGGCACTGTCGACAGCCTTAGGCACCGTCGCCGTTGCCGCATCGATGTTCTACTTCAGTCGGCACGAACAGCGCCTCATTGCCGCCAACGAGGCAGAGCGGGCGCTGCTGCGCGCCACCTCCGACGGGATGCTCGACCCGCAGGCGTTGCTGCAGGCGGTCCGCGACCCCGAGGGCCGCGTGGTGGATTTCGTCTGCTGCAGCGCCAACCAAGCACTGTGTTCCTATCTGGGGCTCAGGGAAGAGGATCTCGTCGGTCGCAGCGCTGCGGAGGATACAAAGAGTTTCGAGGCCGCCGGCCTGATGTCGCAGTACCTCGCGTGTATGGAGAGCGGGAAGCCGCTGGTGCGCAACGATCTTCCTCGCTTCAGCGAGATTCGTGGTGAACTGCGCCACTACGATCTGCGACTCAACCGCGTGAGCCCAGAACTCTTGAGTGTCACCTGGAGTGACGTCACCGAGCGATTTCGCGCTGCCTGGCGGATCAGGGAGGCCGACGAACGCTACCGCCGTCTTATTGACAACGCGGCCATCGGCATGTGCATCGTCACCCCGGACGGTCGCTTCGAGGCGGTCAACGATGCGCTGTGCCAGTTGCTCGGTTATGACGCAGAGAAATTCATGGAAAGGAGCTGGAAAGACCTGACCGTCCCGGATTATCTCGACGAAGACATGAAGAACATCAAAGACCTGCTGAAGGGCCGTGCCGACTCCTTCAGATTGGTCAAGCAGTACATCCACGCCGATGGACATCTGATCTGGGGCGATCTGTCGACGAGTTGCGTTCGGGACGGCGACGGCCGGGTGGAGAGGTTCATCTCTCAGATCATCGACATCACCCCTGCCATCGAGGCCAATGAGCGGAACCTCGTTCTGGCGCAACGCTTGGAGCGGGAGCGGGAACGACTGGCAGCGGAACTGCAAAGCGCGGCCGACTATATGACGTCGATCATGCCGGGGGACCTCGCGGGCGATATCGCCATCGCCTCGCGCTATCTGCCGTCGCGCGAGCTCGGTGGTGACTGCTTCGACTACACCTGGATCGATGAGGACCATCTTCTGATCTACCTCATCGACGTGTCCGGTCACGGGATCGAGCCCGCCCTGCTCTCGGTGTCGGTGCACAACATGATCCGCTCGGGATCCCTGGGTCGGGACACGTTGTTGGCGCCGGAGGCCGCGCTGACCGAACTGAATCGTCTGTTCCAGATGGATCGACAGCGCGACCATTACTTCACGATGTGGTACGGGATCTACTCGAAATCGGCTCGGACTCTGTGCTACGCCAACGCCGGTGCGCCGCCGGCGCTGGCGTACACGTCGGCACAGGAAGGCGAGCTTGAGATCACCGAACTGCCCTCGTTATCGCAGCCGGTGGGGATGTTCGAGAACACGACCTTCACGTCCCGTGAATACGCTGTTCCGCCTCGGTCCAGAATCCTGATCTACAGCGACGGCGCCAGCGAGATCTCTCTCGCCGATGGTCGGTACCTGTCGCCGGGGGAGTTCGTGAACGTCTGCACCCGCATCGCCGCGTCGCCGGATGGATCGCTCGACGACCTCATCACGGAGTTGCGGACATTGACACCGACAGGCTTCTTCGAGGACGACTGCTCACTGATCCAATTGAGCTTTCACTAACCGGAGGTTTTGTCGGAGCCGGCGACTAAAATTGTGTTCAACCAAGGGGGATGCAATGCCAAGCTGGAGTCCGAACAACCGCTTCGGTAAGTCGATCGAGGAGCAGAAGCGCGACCGCGATCAGCGCTCCCGCGACGAGCGTGCCGAGGCGTCGCGGGAGTACCTCGCCGACATCGCCACCGACGGGCCCGACTGCGAGGACTGATAACCCCAAGCGGTGGGTCGGTTTTCCGCCCGCACCGAACTGCCAGTTGCTCGGGCCGAACAGCTAGCCGAAGTGGTTGATATAGAAGATCATCGTCAGTGCAGTCAACCCGACGTAGATGAGCAGCGCAGAGACACCGACGCGACGGTCTAATTGAGTCAGGACCGCTTCGGCCGCATCCTGGTTGTTACGACGGCTGGCCAGCACCGTGTAGCTCATCGCAATCAGGATGTAGAACATCGCAAGGATGTAGATGAGGTCCAGCATGGTGAGGTACTCGACCGACGGCAGGCTCGCGTCCGTGCTCCACTGCAGGGCGACGATCGTCAACATGGCCGTGACCCCGATGCCGGCGCGGGCCTCCTCAAGGCGCACCGGAATGACATAGATCAGTGAGGTGATGAGGACGACGATGAAGATCGGCAGCATCAGCTTCACGAGGTAGGGCAGTACATCCCTCTTCATCGGGATCGTCACCGCCACCCGGGAATAGCTCGTATTGGGCGGTACCGTCAGATCCCCAAAATTGGTGGGGTACTGATTGGGCGCCACGCTCACGCTCATCGGCCCGACCAGATAGCCCGGAATCGATACGTCGCCGGTGATCGCCACCGGTGTCGAGTCCGGGACGTACTGCAATTCGGCGTTGGTGGCGTCCTGGTCCTCAAAAGTCAGCACCAGGTTCTGGGTATCGAAGGGATAGGTCTCCAGGTTGTATTCCTTGCTGAACGCACCCTGGTACCGCAGCGCCATGTACTTCGAGCCGTCCGGCATGTCCAGCGGCTCGTCGTAAAGCGGCTTGCCCGCCACCCCGCCAGTCGACGACGAGGTGCTGTTCTCCCGGGCGTTCGAGTTCATCGTCTCGATGGTGAGCCACGGCTGCAGTTTCGGATCCTTCCACCGCAGCCACATGTAGAAGTCCATGGTGAAACTGTTCGACGGCAGGTCGATCTCCTGGACGTCGTTGATGTAGAAGCCGATGGTGACCTTGTCGGCGGGCTCCTCAGCCTGAGCTGCGGCGGGCTGCATCAACCCGAGTGCCGACAGTGCCGCGGCGATCAGGAATAAGCCCACCAGTCGCTTCAGCACAGTCAGCACACTACCGATCGCGCGGTGAAAGCCCGGTTACCTGCGCATCGTTTACCGCGCCGAAGTCGTGGCTACGCCGACGTCATGCCTGGTCGCGACGTGCTGATGAGCCGCGGTTGCGTGACGGGCGGCGTGGAGGTGGCTGACGGCGGCCCCAAGGGGGATGAGTTCGGAATGTTTTCGTGATGCGGGAGTGACGCCCACGCAGCAGCAGCTCCGTAGCGTCTGATCGGTGGCGTCTCGGCGTACCACGGTGACAGCGCTGTCGACCGCGTTCGCGGTCGGCCTTATCACCGCCGCGCGCTCACGCCGTCGCCGCCATCTCCGCCTTCACCGTCAGCGGCACCGCTGTCTTTCACCCGCCGCCATCTCCGGAACAGTTGCTGCCCGGCTATTTCACCGGTGACGTCGTTACCAACATCGCCTACCCGGCGGCGATTTTCGGCATGGACGCATCGGTGGCCGTCGCCGCCACCGAGATCAGGCGGGCGATGGAGCACACCTCCGGCCCAGTGCTGATCGGCGGATTCAGTCAGGGCGCGATCGCCGTCACCTCCGCGATGCGCGCGATCATGGCGCTGCCCGCCGACCAGCGCCCGGCCACCGACGAGCTGACGTTCCTCACCATCGGCGACCCCACCGCGCCCGGCGGAATCCTGCGATTCCTCGACTTCATCGTGCCGGTGATCGAGCTGACCCCGGTAGCCATGCCGGACACCCCCTACAACACCGTCGTCATCAACGGGGAGTACGACGGGTGGGGCGATTTCCCCGACCGCCCGTGGAATCTCGTCAGCGTCGTCAACGCCCTCATGGGCACGCTCTACGTCCACGGCTACTACGAGACGATCCCGGGCGGGCTCGATCTGTCCACCGCCGACATCAGCACCACGGTCAACAGCCTCGGCGGTCAGACCACCACCTACCTCATTCCCACCGCGACGCTGCCCCTGGTGCAACCGCTGCGCGATATCGGGGTGCCCGAGGAGTTCGTCGCCGCCATCGAGGCGCCGCTGCGCACCATCGTCGACGCCGGGTACACCCGCCACGACGCACCGGCCGCGGTCAACCCTGCTGAGGTGAACGACGTCGGTTCCCAAGAGCCGCCGCGCCGCGCGACCACACCCACCGCCGCGAGGGCCGGCACATCGCAGACGCGACCGGCGGCCGCACGCTCGTCGCGGCAACGGGGTACTGCCGCCGACATGTGATGGGATCAGCGGGGGATGTCTCAGTCGATGCGCAGACGAATCGCGACGCTGACCGCCGCCGCGGCCGTCGCGGTCGCCGGGTGTTCGGCCGAGCCGCCGAAACCTCAGAGCCCAACCCCGATGCCGCCGTCGGCGAGCGCGGAACGGCCCACACTGATAGAGCCCTCCCGGCCGCCGGCGCCGACGGTGCGACCCGTCACCGCCGCCGACCTCGGCGAGACCTGGCGCCCGGGATGCCCGGTGGCGCCCCAGGATCTGCGCCGGGTGGATTTGGACTACTTCGCCCCCGACGGCAGCACCCGCCGCGGCGCCCTGGTGGTGCACCGCGACGTGGTCGAGGACGTCATCGCGATCTTCGACCGGTTGCGGCAATTGCGCTATCCGATCGCGGGGATGCGCACCGTCGACAACTATCCGGGCGCGGCGGACGAACTGTCCATGCGCGACAACAACACCTCGGCGTTCAACTGCCGGCCACTCGGCGACGGCTGGTCCCTGCACGCCTACGGCCGTGCCATCGACGTCAACCCGTTGGTCAACCCCTTCATCGACAGCAACGGCACCCTCGAACCTGCCACCGCGCGCGCCTACCTCGACCGCACCCGCGACGTCCCCGGCATGCTGCGCGCCGGGGATGCGGCGGTGGCGGCGTTCACCGATCGCGGCTGGCGCTGGGGCGGGGCCTGGCGTGACCCGATCGACTATCAGCACTTCGAAATCGGCTGATCGGGCAGCCGCTGAGACGCTAGGCTGGACAGGTGTCCAGGAACGTGCTGTCGATGGTTCCGACCGGCTGGTTCCAGGTCGCCTGGTCCGACGAGATCGACGTCGGCGCCGTGCACCGGATGACCTACTTCGGCCGCGACATGGTGGCCTGGCGGGCGCAGTCGGGCCGGCTGGCCGTGATGGACGCCTACTGCGAACACCTGGGCGCGCACCTCGGCTACGGGGGAAGCGTGCAGGGGGAGGCGATCCAGTGCCCGTTCCACGGCTGGCAGTGGGATGCCCGCGGACACAACGTCGCCATCCCGTACGAGCCGCGGCCCAACCCGGGCCGGCGGATGCGCGCCTACCCGGTGACCGAGCGCAACGACTCGGTCTACATCTGGCACGACGAGCAGCGTCGCGAGCCGTTCTTCGATGTGCCGGACATCTTCGCCGACTTCACCGGCGGATCGGTGTCGCGAGTACTACCCGCAGATGCGGTTGCATCGGGAGCGCGTGAAGTTGCACCCGCAGTACGTGCTGGAGAACGGCGTCGACTTCGCCCACTTCAAGTTCGTGCACAACACGCCGATCGTCCCGCTGTTCACCCGCCAGGAGTTCGACGGCCCGGTGTCCTACGTCGACTTCACCATCACCTTCGAAGGTGACGACGGTCAGAGCATCGACGATGTGAACAGCGGAGTGGAAGCCATCAACGGCGGTCTCGGGGTGGCGGTCACCAAAAGCTGGGGGATGGTGGACAACCGCACCATCTCGGCGATCACCCCGGTCGACGAGAACACCTGCGATGTGCGCTTCATGGTCTACATCGGGCGCAAACCCGGTGACGACTCGGCGAAGGCCGCAGCCAAAGCAACCGATTTCGGGCAGATGGTGATCGATCAGTTCGCCGCCGACATCGACATCTGGTCCCACCAGCGCTACCAGCCCAACCCGGCGCTGGCGCCGAGCGAGCACGACAGCTTCATGGCGTTCCGTCAATGGGCAGCACAGTTTTACCCCGATGTTGAGGCCTACCCCGAAAGTGAAACCGTATGAGCAGAATTCGCGTCTTCCAGGTGGCCACCGGCAACGTCGGCACCGAGATGATCAAGCGCCTCCGGCACCGCCCCGATCTGGAACTCGTCGGCCTGCACTGCTACACGCCGGAGAAGATCGGCCGCGACGCCGGGGAGATCGCCGGCATCGAGCCGATCGGGGTGCAGCGCCACCGGCACCGTCGAGGAGATCATCGCCGCCCGGCCCGACGTCGTCACCTTCCACGGGGTGTTCCCCGACGAAGACCTCTACGTCGACGGTGCTCGAAGCCGGCATCAACATCGTCACCACCGCCGACTGGATCACCGGATGGCACCGCGACACCAACCACCCGCACCCGTCCGGCAAGCCTGTGACGCAACTGCTCGCCGACGCGTGCCGCACGGGCGGGGCGACGTTCTACGGCACCGGCATGAACCCCGGCGTGAACCAGATCCTCGGGGTGGTGTGCTCGTCCGACGTCGCCGAAATCGAGAACATCACCACCCTGGAATCGGTGGACGTCTCCTGTCACCACTCCGCCGACACCTGGACCGAAGTCGGCTACGGCCTGAGCGTCGAGCACCCCGACCTGCCGGACATGCTGGAGCGCTACACCCGGGTCTTCTCCGACAGCGTGCTGATGATGGCCGACTGCTTCGATCTGACACTTGATGAGGTGAAGTTCAGCTACGAACTCGGCGCCTGCACCAAAGACGTCGACCTGGGCTGGTATCAGCTCCCGCAGGGCTCACTGGGCGCCAGCTACATCAAGTACCAGGGCATGGTGGCCGGCGTGCCGAAGATCGAAACCCACCTCGAGTGGCAGATGACCCCGCACACCGATCCGCACTGGGATATCAAGGGCTGCTACATCACCCAGGTCATCGGCGACCCGTACGTCTACAACAAGCACATGATCTTCCCGAAGCCGGGCGTGGACCTCGCCGACCCGACGTCGTTCGCCTCCATCGGCATGACGGTCACCGGCATGCCCGCACTCAACGCGATCGCCTCGGTGGTGGCCGCCCCGCCGGGACTGCTCACCAGTGCCGACCTGCCGCTGCGCGGATTCGCCGGGCGCTTCAAGTAGCCAGCCCCCGCTGCCCCCGCGCGCGACTGTGCGGTTTTCCCCGCAACACGCCGGGCAGCCGAGGAAAAACGCACACTCGGCGAGGCGGGGATATTCCGAATGCCCGATCGGGCGATTCGCCGTGGCCGGCGCGCTGATCGACAAGGATGGGGCCATGGCGACCCATGAGCGGCAGCGGCTTGGCATCCAGGACGCGCTGTGGCTGGAGATGGACCGGCCGAACAACCTGATGGTGGTCGACTCGGTGGTGTGGACCGCCGAACCGCTGGACTTCGACCGGCTGCGCGACGTGGTGCAGGAACGCCTGGTGGATCGCTACCCGGTGTTCTCCAGCAAGGCCGTCCGCGACGACGACGGCTCGTGGTGGTGGGAGCACGACCCGGACTTCACCATCGACAACCACGTCTCGCTGATCTCGCTGAAGCAGCCCCGACGACCCGCGCGACTTGCAGGCGCTGGTCGCCGCCCACCGCACCGAGATGCTCAACCGGGATCACCCGCTGTGGCAGTCGATCTGGATCAAGCGCTACGGCGAGGGCAGCGCGATGATCCTGCGCAGCCACCACGCCATCGCCGACGGCATGCGGATGGTCCAGTTGGCGATGAGCCTGTTCGACGCGCTGCCCGACGGCGGCCCCATCCTGGCGCCGGCGGTCGTGCAGGCCGGTGCGCATCCGCATCCGCCCGGGCAGTCACTGGCCCAGCGGGTGCGCTCAGGCCTGACCGGCGCCAACCGGGTGGTCGGGGCGGCGCGCTCCCTGCTGCCCGACGGTGACCTGCTGCGCCGCGCGGCCAAGGCGGGCCGCTTCGCGCTGCGCAACCCGCTGGGCGCCGGCGTCACCGCGCTGACCGCGGCGCGGGCCGGCGCCGAGGACGTCTCCGGCACGGTGCGGGCCGCGGTGCCGGGCGGGGGAGCGCTGGTCGACATCTTCTCCGCGGTGCCCGGTGACGTGGACACCGTCCGCAAACTGCTGTTGGGCACCCGCAACGACGCGACGATCTGGACCGGGACCGCGGGGGACGACAAGAGCGTGGCGTGGTCGGACCCGCTGCCGCTGGCCGTCGTCAAGGCCGTGGCCAAGGCCAACCGCTGCACCGTCAACGACGTGCTGGTGGCCTGCGTCGCCGGAGCGCTGCAGGACTACCTCAAGGCCCAGGACGCGCTGTGCTCGTCGGTGACGTTCATGGTTCCGGTGAACCTCAAACCGCTCGACCTCACCCTGCCCGACACGTTGGGCAACGATTTCGCGCTGGTGCAACTCGAACTGCCGACCGACGAACCCGACCCCCGCAAGGTGCTGGCCGCGGCCAAGCGCCGGATGGACCGGATCAAGCACGGCCACGAGGCGGCGGTGGGATTCCGGTTCCAGGAGACCATCGCCGGCTTCAGCCGCGGGCTCTACGAGGCGTCGGTGGATCTGTTCGCCAACCGCACACTGGGCACGCTGACCAACGTCCCCGGCCCACCGATGCCGGTGTATCTGGCCGGCGCCCTGGTGGAGGGCATCGTCGGCTGGGCGCCGATCTCCGGGGATCAGCCGATGAGCTTCACCATCTCCAGCTACAACGGCAAGGTGATCATCGGAATCGCTTGCGACACAACGCTGGTGCCCGACCACGAGATCATCGTCGACAGTTTCACCGACGCCTTCGAGCGACTCGCCGACGCCACCCCCGGGGTGATCCTGATGCCGGTCAGCTGGGGGCGCGGTCCGAAGGATCCGCGGAAAGGTCCCCGGCGAGGTGGCGGCCAAAAGCGCTGAGCGCCTGGCGTCCGAGGGCGAGCACGTCCGGATCGAAGTCGGGGTTGTCGCGGAAGGACAACTCCAGCACGCGGTCGGCCATCTCGATGGCCACCAGCATGGCGCGCGGGTCGGTGTCGGCGGGGATCAGACCGGCGTCGACCAGAATGCGGTGCAACCGATCGGCCAGATTCTGCATCCGGGCGCGGACGTGCCGGGTGACCGTCGGCGAGGTGCGTCCGCCCATCCAGAGCCGCGCCGAACTCGGATAGCGGCGGTAGTAGGCGACGTGCAGGTCGATTTCGTTGTCGAGCAGTTCCCCCATCGAGGTGATCTGCCAGGACTGCTCCGCCTCGATGCACTTGGCGTCCAGGGCCGCGCAGTGCTGCTCGAGCAGTTCATCGAGGATCGCCTCCCGGTCGGCGAAGAACCGGTACAGCGAGGGGTAGGAGACACCGGCGCGGTCGGCGATGGCGCGGGTGGTGGCGGCGTCCACGCCGTGTTCGTCGGCGATCGCGGCGGCCGCGTCGAGGATCCGGGTGACGGTCTGGCGGCTGCGTTCCTGCATGGGCGCGCGGCGGGTCACGCTCGCAGTCGTCATGGCAGGTCCCCTGTGAATCGCTTGACAGTTGTCGACAAAACTATAACATTGTTAGCATTCAGTCCACGCTGACTTCCGGGAGCCGTACATGTCCGTCGCCACACTCGAGCAGGCCCGACCCAAGACGCCGCTGACCGGGCACGTCGACGTGCTGATCGTCGGCGCCGGCATCTCCGGTCTGGGGCTGGGACACCACCTGGTCACCAAGCAACCGGGCCGCACCTTCGCCATCGTCGACGGCCGCGACGCCATCGGCGGCACCTGGGACCTGTTCCGCTACCCGGGCATCCGGTCGGACTCCGATCTGCACACCTTCGGCTACGAGTTCAAGCCGTGGACATCCAAGAACGCCATCGCCGACGCCGACGAGATCCTCGACTACCTGTATGAGGTCGTCGATGAGAACGATCTGGGACGTCGCATCTACTTCCAGCACAAGGTCGTCCGCGCCGCCTTCAGCACCGACACCGCGCTGTGGACGGTCACGCTGGAGGGCGGCGGCAAGACAGTGGGAGATCACCTGCGGCTGGCTCTTCGGCGCCACCGGCTACTACGACTACGCCAGCGGCTACACCCCGCACTTCGAGGGCCGGGAGGATTTCGCGGGTCAGATCGTGCACCCGCAGTTCTGGCCGGAGGACTTGGATTACAAGGGCAAGAACATCGTGGTCATCGGCAGCGGCGCCACCGCCGTCACCCTGATCCCGGCCATGGCGTCCGAGGCCGGGCACATCACCATGCTGCAGCGCTCACCGTCCTATGTGATGCCGCAGCCGCGCAAGGACCCGATCGCCAACGGCCTGCGAAAGGTGTTGCCGGACAAGGCCGCCTACGCCGCTGCGCGCCGCTTCAACATCGGCCAGGGCGCGGTTCATCTACAACCTCTGCCAGACGCAACCCGAAGCTGGCCCGCAAGATCATCCGCACCCTGAACGTCAAGTCGCTGCCGGCGGGCTACGACGTCGACACCCACTTCAACCCGACGTACAACCCGTGGGATCAGCGGCTGTGCGCGGTGCCCGACGCCGACCTGTTCCGGGCGATCGCCAAGGGCAAGGCCTCGGTGGTGACCGACAAGATCGTCCGGTTCACCACGAACGGCATCCTGCTGGAATCCGGTAAGGAACTGCCTGCCGACATCATCGTCACCGCGACCGGCCTGAACATGAAGTTGTTCGGCGGCATCGAGGTCTCCGTCGACGGCGAGGTCAAGAACGCGCACGACAGCCTGATCTACAAGAGCTTCATGCTCTCGGGCATCCCGAACTTCGCGTTCGCGTTCGGCTACACCAACTCGTCGTGGACGCTGAAGGTGGACCTGGTGTGCGATCACCTGTGCCGGCTGCTGGCCTATATGGACCAGCACGGCTACACCTCCGTCGTCCCCGTCGACGACGACCCGACGCTGGCCAAGCGTCCGATGCTGGACTTCGACGCCGGTTACATCCTGCGCGGACGGGATCAGTTCCCGCAGCAGGGCAGCAGCGGCCCGTGGACGGTCGAGATGGACTACTGGGCGGACCACGCACGGCTGCGCAAGGGCCCGGTGGAGGATGCCGCGCTGCGCTTCAGCACCGCCAGCCGCACCCCCGTCACCGCAGGAGCGGCCCGGGCATGAGCCGGCCCTCCTTCATCGAGGTGGAGGGCAGGCGGGTGCGCGTCCGGGTCGACGGCGACCCGCACAATCCGCCGGTGGTGCTGGTACACGGCATCGGCCGCAGCCTGGAGGACTGGGACCCGCAGTACGCGCGGCTCTCGGACGACTACCGGGTGATCGCGGTGGACGTCCCGGGGTTCGGCTTCTCCGATGAGCCCGAGGGGCCGATCACGTTGTCCACCTTCGCCAGAGGGGTGTTCGGCGCCATCGACGCCCTCGGCGAGACCCGGCCGGTGCACGTGGTCGGCAACTCCCTCGGCGGTGCGATCGCCATGCAGATGCTGGCGTCGCGGCCGGAGCGGGTGGCCAGCCTGGGCCTGATCAACAGCGCCGGCTTCGGCACCGAGGTCACCCCGCTGCTGCGGATCCTCGCGCTGCCCGTCATCGGCCCGCTGAGCACCCGCCGCAGCACCCGCGCCGCCGCGCGGATGCTCGAACGCGCCTGTTACGCCGACCCGGCGCTGGTCACCAGGGAACGCATCGACCTCGCCATGGCGATCGCCGCCAAGCCGCACCACGGTCCGGTGATGCTGGCGACGGCCCTGGAGTTGGCCAACGCCCGCGGCATCCGGGCGGGCTGGCGGCGCCAACTGGCCGCCTTCGCCGCCCTTCACCCGCGGCCCACCCTGGTGATGTGGGGCGAGCGCGACAAGGTGCTGCCCAGCCATCACATCGAGGAGGCGCGCCGGGTGTTCCCGCACGCCGAGACTCATCTGCTGCCCGGCATCGGCCATATGCCGCAGGTCGAGTGCCCGGACGACTTCGCCGCCCGGGTGCGGCCCTTCCTGGCCTCCGCCGCAGCCTCCTAACCCCGCGATTTCGGCGCGCTACCGTGCGTGGCGCGCACGAAAGCGCGCCCAAGTCGCTCGGGGCGCGGTTGAATCAAGCCATGATCGGACGCGTCGGTGCCCTGGCAGCTGCTCTCGGGGTGGGTACGGCGGTCGCGATCGCCCTGTCCGCCCCCGCGTGTGCCGATACCGACACCTCCGCGCGGGACACCTCCGCCCGGGACACCAGCGCCCGGGATGCCAAGCAGTCCAGAACCGCCGGTGCGGCCACGAACCGCAGTGCCGTCACCGCGGTCCGTGACGTCCGCGCCTCAGCCGCTGCCGCCCGGCCCGCCCGGGTAACCCGCGACTCCACCCCACCGGCTTCGGCGGTGCCGGTGGCTCTCAGCGCACTGGCCGCGGCGGGCCGCGACGTGCAGCGCACGTTCTTCAACTCCTATCCCACCGCGGCGCCGGCGGTGATCAGCCAGACCAGCGATGCCGTCGTCACCGGAACCTTCGGCGCCGCCGACGCCGACGGCGACCGGCTGGTGTACTCGGTGATCGCCGCGCCGAGCCTGGGCCGGGTGGACATCGACCAGGACAGCGGCACCTACACCTACACCCCGGTGGTCGACCTGGCCGCCTATGGCGGCACCGACGCCTTCACCGTCGCGGTCAGCGACGACACCTCTCCGCATCTGCACGGACTGCAGGGCCTGCTGAACTTGCCGGTGGATCTGCTGCGCCGCGTCCCGTTCGTCGGCTCGCTGCTGTCGGACTACCTGCCGGTCACCATGACCACCGCGACGGTGACGCTGCGCTTCGACGGGACGGGCACGACCACTGCACTGAGCTTCCCGGACGGCTTCGCGTGGGGAGTGTCGACAGCGGGCTTCCAATCGGAAATGGGAACCGGCGCCCCCAACGACGTCAACTCCGACTGGTGGCAGTGGATGCACGACCCGGCCAACAAACAGCTGCTCGGCTGGAGGGACGCCGTCCCGGAGGACGGACCCGGCGCGTACATCACCTATCCCGGAGATATCAGCCTGGCCACCGACGGTGTGGGCGCCAACGCGTTCCGGATGAGCATCGAGTGGAGCCGCATCTTCCCGAATTCCACTGCCGGCGTGGATGTCTCCGGCGGGATCACCGAGGATGCACTGCGTCAGCTCGACGCGCTGGCCAACGCCGAGGAGGTCGCCCACTACGGCGACGTGCTCAGCGCAATGAACGCCGCCGGCCTGGACCCGCTGCTCACGATCAACCACTTCACCCTGCCGCTGTGGATCCACGACCCCGCGCAATCGCGGGCCGAGGCGATGTCCGGCGGCACACCGACCACCGCGCCGGGGTGGCTGTCGAGCACCACGGTCACCGAGTTCGAGAAGTACTCGGCCTACCTGGCCTGGAAGTTCGGGCCGCAGGTCTCGCACTGGGTGGTGCTCAACGAGCCGGTCAACTCGATGATGACCTCGTACTACGCCATCCCGCTGGCCACCAACTTCCCGCCGGCGTTGTTCCGCCCCGACCTGGCGGCCATCGGGCTGCGCAACGAGGCCGCCGCCTACGCCGGGTCCTACGACCTCATCCACCAATTCGACGACGACGCCGACGTCGGCTTCGCGCTCAACATGTACTCCTGGCGCGGGGCCAACCCGGCCAACCCGGTCGACCAGCAGGTGGCCGCGGACTTCAGCCGTTTCTACAACCGCTGGTTCCCCGACGCGGTGGTGCGCGGCGAGATCGACGCCAACTTCGACGGCGTGATCACCCCCGACGAGGTCCACCCGGAACTTGCGGGCAAGGCCGATTTCTTCGGAGTGAACTACTACAGCCAGGGCCTCGTCATCCCCTACGGCTGGCCGCCCGACCCCGCGCTGCCGATCGTCGGCGGCTACCCGGAGTTCTCCCCGCTGCTCAACGTCGTCGCCGGTGGCTGCCCGGCCACCGAGTGCACCGACACCTCGCAGATCATCTACCCGGCGGGCATGCGGGAGGTGCTCGGCATCGCCGACTCCTACGGAATCCCGTTGTGGGTCACCGAGAACGGCCTGGCTGACGCCGACGACAGTCAGCGCCCGTCATACATCGTCCGCCACCTAGCGGTCATCAACAAGGCGATCGCGGACGGGATGGACATCCGCGGCTACACGGCCTGGGCGCTGACCGACAACCTGGAGTGGGTGCTCGGCTACGCCCCCCGCTACGGGCTGTACTCGTACGACCCGGTGACGCTGGCCCGTACGCCGCGGCCCAGCGTCGGAGTCGTCCGCGACATCTTCTCCGGAAACGCCATCGACGCCGACATCTTCCGTACCTACGTCCGCGACCTCCGCGTTTCCTGAGGAGCGAATGGCCGAAACATCAACGGCCCCTGATGGTTCCGCCGCGGTAACGGTCTCCGTCGTGACCGCCGTGCTGCCGGTGTCGTACGGCACGGGCGGACCATAGGGATCAATCGCCCCGGCATAGACCGGCGGCCCGCCGACGCCGTACGGACCCGCAACGGGAGTGCCCAGCGGCCGATTGATCGGATCGCTGGTGAGGTAGGCGATGCCGTTGTCGAGTCCGGTGGCGACCGCGACCACCAGGTTGACTGCCGTGGAGATCGGATTGGGGAAGTAGAAGATGTTGGCCGGTGTCGGGGCGCCCGGATTGATCGTCCGGTCGAACCCGGCTTCGACGAGCACCCGCAGGGCCGGATCCAGCACCCCTGCCAGCAGCGGTCCCAGCAGCGGAATGCCTGCCAGCGGCATCAGCATCGGCAGGGTCTCGGCCGGGTCGAGGTAGTACGTCGAATCCTGGTACTGGCCTTGGAGTTCTAGTGCACCGAGGTCATAGGGACGCAGGTGGATCAGGTAGTAGCCGACGAGCGAATTGACCAGGGCCAGGGGATTGAGCGGGTTGGTGGGGAAGTCCGCCACGAAGTCGTACTGCCGGGCGATGTCGACCGTCGTCAACGGCGCCGACGGATCGGAGTCGGTGGGTGTGGCACCGCTGAACGACACCCCGAGGACGGGGACGTACCCGCCGACGAAACGTTCCAGGATGCCGCCGTTGGGCCGGTTCGGGTTGGCCACCAACACGAAGCTGACGTCAGCGTCGGTCGGCGCGGCGATGAGGGCCTTCTTCTCCTCGCTGGCCACGGTGGCGCTCTGCGAATAGCCGAGCACGGTGTAGGCGGTATCCCGGAGTACTCGGCTCGTGGTGGCGGTGTAGGGCGGACCGGTGACGATGCACGGCCCCCCGCGCAGGCAGGCGTCCAGATTGGCCGCCCCGGCCGCCACGGATCCGTCGTAGTCCAGATCGCCCAGACCGGTGAGCGGAAACAGCTGCTCCGGGGTGTAGAGCGCCAGCGGAAGGCAGCCGGGATCACCACCGGTGCACAGGCCGGTCGGCTCGACATAGAGGGCGTCCATGGTGCCGATGTAGAAGCTGATGAAGTCCGGCGATTCCTGCGGCACGCTGAGTTCGTTGAAGGTGCCACCCATGTACAGCGCCGTGGCGGCCAGGGCGGGCGCTGACCCGATGGCCGCGGGGTAGGCGGCCAGCAGCGCGACGGCGCCCGAACAGATAAGGCCACGCCCACGACTGCGACGGACAAGACCCATTTCCGTCCCTTCCGCCGCCGTGGGCAGTGCCTCACTGACTACCCGAAACCGGCTGCAACTATGCGCCGCTCGCTCCGGGCGGTTCTTACACCACCGGTACATCGAGTATCGGCCGCGGCACATCGGCGCCGGGTCCGTCGAAGTGCCACCACTCCCCGGAGTAGACGGCCAGTCCGCCGGCCGCCATGGCGTCGCGCAACACGGCGCGGTTGGCCTGCTGCTGCGCGCTGACCCCTTCGGTGGCATACGCATTCGCGCGGGGGGAGAAATCGTCGAAGCCGGTGCCCATGTCGACCAGCCGGCCGCCGTAGGCCAGGGTGACGTCCACCGAGCGGCCGGACTCGTGGCTGCGCGCGTACTGCCCCGGCCGGGCCACCCACGCCGGATCCGGCACCGCCTCGAACATGCGCACCTGCACCTCGTGCGGGCGGTAGCAGTCCCAGAACACCAGCGTGGCATTGCGTTGCCGCAAGAGCGCGGCCGCCGTGGCCAGACCCGGTGCCAGCGACTCATGCACCAGGGCGCGCGCGCCGGCGGGGTAGAGCTGCACCCCGGTGAAGTTGTCGGCGGTGGCGTAGCGCAGGTCGACGATCGCATCGGGGACCACCGAACGCACATCCACCAGGCCGGCCGCACGGGCCTGCGGACTCACCGGCGGCACGCCGCCCCCGGGTGCGGCGCCCGCCGGTGCCGCGCAGGCCAGCCCGACGCAGACCGCGGCGGCCCAGGGCAGGATTCGCATGCTGGTTCGCATGCTTATGCATTCTCCAGATCGAGACGCTCGGCCTCATACCGGTACCACGGGTAGCTGAGCCGGCGCCGGGAGAGCACCGCGATGACGACGGCTGCGAGCACCGCCGCCAGCACTCGCGTTCTCCCCTCCGCGAAGGCAGCTACACGGTGTGCCGGGGGCCGTGCGGGTGCCGCAAACCCCGTGGTCCCCGGGTTGTCGCAGGTACTTTCCTTCTACCACCGGGGAGTTTGCCGTTTCAACAGTGCCGCTGTGGCTGCAGTGGCGGTTGTAACGTATTCGGGGGATGATCTGATGGGTTGGGGAGAAGGTGTGTGCCGGTGGAGGGTGGGTCAGGAATGGTGAAAGCAGCTGCCGTAGGCACGCTGGGCGTCGCTGTGGCGCTGCTGTGGGCTCCCGCGGCGATGGCCGTGCCCGACGTTTCCGTCGATCCGAGCGTCCCGCCGGCAGCGGCCGAAGCCGCGCCTGCGGTCGATCCGCTGGCGATGCCACCGGCCGGGGCGGTGCCGCCTCCAGTGCCCGGCGCCGACGCCGTGGGGCTCTCGGTGACACCGCCCGACGGTGTTCCGCACCTGGTCACCCCTGATGCGCTGCCGCCCGGCACCACCCAGCAGCAGACCCGCAACTCGAGCACCCGCGGCTACCTCAAGGATGTGTGGGAGGCGGTTCGCAGCGGGGACGTGACGAAGGCGGAGGCGCTGCTGCTGATCGCCCAGCGCCCGATGGACAGCAAGGGCGCGCTGCAGGACATGACCCCGCAGCAGTCGACCACCCCCGGTGCGGCACCCGTGCCCGGCGCTGAGGCGCTGCCGCCCGCCCCGGAGGCAGTGCCGCCTGTGGCAGATGTGCCGGCCGCGGAAGCCGCGCCGCCCGCTGAGGTGCCGCTGCCCGACCCGGCCCCGCCGCTGCCGTTTGACCTGGCGCCCTAAGGCGCTCGTTATTCGCTGACCGGGACCGCGATCTCGTTGCGGCGCCGGAACGGCAGCGTCCACGGCGGGTCGTAGAACCACGTCACCGGATCGCCCTGCGTCATCACCTTCGCCTCGCGGAGCGTGGTGAGCAGCTCATCGGTGCGAGTGGCGATGGCATCCAGGCTCGCAACCCCGGAGAACGTCAGCACCGCAAAGGTTTCCGGCGGTACGGCCACCAGCTCCACGCGATCGTCGTTGGGAGTGGGCAGCGACTCCAGCGAGTGTTCGGACGGCATGAAGAACCGGATCATCCACTCGCCGGTCGCGGTGCGCTCGGTGGCCACCGGGGCCGTCATCGCGATCTTGCGGCCCTTCTGTTGCGCCACCGGGGCCGTCATCGCGATCTTGGTCTTGTCGGTGTTGCCGCCGAAGATGTAGCCCGCCAGCCGGCGGAACCCCTCGTTGCGTGCTTTCTCCTCGTCGGCGTCGATGGTGGTTTGCGCGGCCACGCGGGCACCGTAGCGGCGAATCTCGACGTTGCCGATGCGGCGTTCGACGGTGAACGACGGCTCCTCGGTGCCGCTTCGGATCCCGACGATGGACCCGCCGGCCTCGGCGACCTGGCCGAGCGCTCCGACGATCTTGTTCAGCATGACCAATTCCTCTCGGTGGTGACATTCACATAACGCATCATCGCGCCCAGGGGTTCCGGTTCGTCCCCCGGAAGCTAGGGTCGCCCGGGTGAGGGCATTGCTGATCTCCCTACCGGCCTGGGCCATCGCGGCCATCATGTTCGCTTTCTTCTGCGTGGTGAGTTACGCGACCCGAGCGGTGGTGCTGCGGTTCTGCGGCGATGACGATCGCGAGGACCTGGCCGATCAGGCCAAGGGCCTGCTCACCGGTGTCGCCGCGACCTTCGCGTTCTTCGTCGGCTTCGCGATCAACATCAGCTGGGGCGCGGTCTCGGCCGGGCAGGTCGCCGTGGAGCAGCAGGCAGCAGCTGTCCAGCAGATGGCATGGGAACTGGACAACGTCACCGATCCCGCCCAGTCGGCAGCGCTGATGGACAAGCTGCGTGCCTACGCCACGACGGCGGCCGGCGCCGACATCGACTTCCTGCGCCGGGGGAACACCACCGACCTGCCGTCGGCGGTTCCGCTGAACGCTTTCGAGGACGCGGTGCGGGCCTACGCCTACGGGCCGCGGGCTGCCGGCCCGCAAGCTGCCAGTCAGCAGGTCACCGGATTGGTGTCCGCGGCGACGTCGCTCCGCACGTCGGCGGCGTCGGTGGCGGCGGTCGCCAATCGCGGTCTCCCTGTTCCGATGGTGGGACTGCTGTTCGTCGTCGGTGTGCTGTCCACGATCGTGCTGGGAATCACCGCGGTGTCGTACTCGCGGCCGTCGTTGACCTACATCTGGTGTCTTATCCCGGCGATGTCCATGACCGTCGTGGCGGCTCTCGCCTACCCGTTCGCGCTGCGGACCGGCGCCAACCTGGCCGCGCTGCAGGCGGTCGCGGCGGCGCTGGCCGCACCGTGATGACCCTCAGGAACCCGGCCGGGTCAGTTCGGCATACCGCGCCCGGTGGGCGTCGGTGGAGCCGAACTCGTACTGCAGCGCGGTGAGCCGCTTGAAGTAGTGGCCGATGGCCAGTTCCTCGGTCATGCCCATGCCGCCGTGCAGTTGCACCGCGCTCTGGCCGATCGAACGCGGGCCGCCCGGCCCACCGTGGCCTTGGCCGCCGACACCGCCCGCGCCCGCGTATCGGGTTCGTCGTCGAGGTTCAGCATCGCCAGGTAGGCCGCCGCCACCGCCTGCTCGAGTTCCATGTACATGTCCACCATCCGGTGCTGCAGCACCTGGAAGCCGCCGATCGGCTGGCCGAACTGCTGGCGCTGCTTGCAGTATTCGACGGTGTCGGCCAGCACGGTGCGCATCGCACCGACCGCCTCGGCGCACACCGCGGCCGCACCCTCGTCGCGGGCGCGTGCCAGCGACGGCCTCGCGTCGGCGTCGATCAGCGCCTCGGCGGGCAGTCGGAAGCCGTCGAAGTCGATGTCGGCGGCGCGGCGGTCGTCGATGGTGCGGTAGCCGTGCACCTGACGCCGGGCGGGGGAGCGGCGGCGTCGAACTCGGTGAGCAACAGCGACGATGCCGTCGCCCCGGCGCGCGCGGTGATCAGCAGGTGGGTGGCCAGCGGCGCGGCGATCACGACGGTCTTGGCGCCGGTGAGCACCCAGTGCTCGCCGTCGCGAACGGCGTTGGTGGACAACCCTTCCCAGCGGTCACCGCAGTCGGCGTCGGCGACCGCCAGGGCGACGACGGCCGACCCGTCGGCGATTCGCTCCAGCACCGAGTGCGCGAGCGGGCCGCCGGCGCGCTGCAACAGCCCGCCGGCCACCACCACGGTGTCGACGTACGGCTCGATCACCAGCGCGCGGCCCAGTTCCTCGGCGATCACCATCGCCTCGACCGCGCCACCGCCGCTGCCGCCGACCGACTCGGGCAGGGTGGCGCCCAGGATGCCGAGTTCCTCGGCGAAGCCGCGCCAGATCTCGGGCTGCCAGCCGGCGCCGGTCTTGGCCGCGGCGCGGCTGGACTCCAGGTCGTAGCGGGCGGCGAGGAACTTGCCCAGGCCGTCGCGCAGGAGTTCCTGCTCGTTGCTCAGGGTGAAGTCCATGGTGTCTACAGCCCCAGGGTCGCTTTGGCCAGGATGTTGCGCTGAATCTCGTTGCTGCCGGCGTAGATCGAGCCGGCGCGGTCATTGAAGTAGCGCAGCGGCGCCACCGCCTGCCACGGCTCACCGCTGACGTAGCCGTCCGGCGGCGGGCAGTACTCGCGCCATCGGGCCGCCGGGTCGGGTCGCGTGCGGCTGATAGATGCGCGCCCGCGGACCGGCCGCCTCCATCGCCAGTTCGGTGATCTGCTGGCTCAGTTCGGTCGAGAGGATCTTCAGCATCGACGACGCAGCGCCGGGGTTGCCGCCCTCGGCGACGGTCGCCAGCACCCGGTACTCCAGGATCTCCAGCACGTCGGTGCGGATGCGGGCGTCGGCGAGTTTGGCGGCGAAGGCGGGGTCGTCGATCAGCGTCCCGCCGGCCGGGCCGGGCGTTCGGGTGGCTTCGGTGGCGATCGCCTCGGCCATCACCTGCAGCGCCGGCGCCGCCGCACCGCCGCCGCGCTCGAACTCCAGCAGGTACTTGGCCACCGTCCAGCCGTCGTCGATCTTCCCGATCACATTGCTCTTCGGCACCCGCACGGCGTCGAAGAAGATCTGCGTCTGGATCTCTTCGCCGGAGGTCATCACCAGCGGGCGGATCTCGATGCCCGGGGTGGTCATGTCGATGAGCACGAAGGTGATGCCCTGCTGCTTACGCTGCCGATCGGCTGGTGCGCACCAGGGCGAAGATCCAGTTCGCCTCGATGGCGTGGGTGGTCCAGATCTTGCTGCCGGTGCAGATCAGATCGTCGCCGTCATCGACGGCGGCCATGCGTCAGCGACGCCAGATCGGAGCCGGACTCGGGTTCGGAGTAGCCCTGGCAGAAGAACACCTCGCCGGTGAGGATGCGCGGCAGGAAGTAGTCCTTCTGCTCCGCCGTGCCGAAGGCGACGATGGCGTGCGCCACCATGCTGATGCCCATCGGCGACAGCGACGGCGCACCGGCCAGGGCGCATTCGCGGCTGAAGATGTAGTGCTGGGTCAGGGTCCAGTCGCAGCCGCCGTGTTCGAGCGGCCACGCCGGTGCCGCCCAGCCCCGCTCGTGCAGGATCGCCTGCCAGGCCATGCTGACGCCTCGTGGTCGGCGTACACGCTCGTCATCAGCCGGCCGGCCTGGCGCAGTTCCGGCGTCAGCTTGTCGTCCAGGAATGCGCGTACCTCGTCGCGGAATGCCGCGTCCTGCTCCGACCACGCCAGGTCCATGTGGTTCTCCTCACCTTTGGTCGCAAACGTAAACCCCTGCGTTTGAACGCCTGCGGCCGGGGGAACAGAGGTCGGGACAGACTTGCTCCCGGAGAGGCCCGGTCCCTGCAGAAGGGGCCGGGTCTTTCGTTTTGCCTACCCGGAACGCCGAAAGTGCGCCCAGATCGCATTTCGCGGTGGAAACGCGATCTGAGCGCACTTTCGATGCGTTATGCGCCTCAGGCGGCCGGCGAGGCCCCCAGCTGGTGGCGAATTGAAACCTCCGCTCAGCAGCAGCGCGCGGTCGGGTTGCTGTCGGACTGCCGGTGCCGCATCCGCCAATAAGCCGCCTCGCTCACGACCGGCTGCCCGGGATGGGCGCGGCGGCGGTGCGCCACGTAGCGGCGGTAGTGATCGTCGCCCATCAGTGCGCCGACGTACCAGCGGACCTGGCGTGCGGCGTCTCCAAAGCGTCCCACTGCTTTCTGCACCTCCTTCTCTGCCGGAGTGGCGAACAAGCCCGACGGGCCGAACATCTTCGACGGCACCGGCGGCTCCTCGGCCACCGTCACGCCGTGGCCGCGCAGCGCCCGCACCGACACCACCACACCCGCGCCCACCACGATGATCACCAGCACGGCGAACACGATCGACAGGCTGCCCTGGATGAAGGTGTTGCGGATGACGGCGTCGAGCTGATCGGGGTTCTTGGCCGCGCCGAACGCCGTCTTGCCGGCCTCGCGGGCATCGAGATAGGAGAAGTGCTGGGTCCAGTAGCCCAGCTTCGGGTCCCCGGAGAAGATCTTCTGCCACGACGCGGTGAGCGTCACGGTCAGATCCCACAGCAGCGGCACACCGGGAATCCAGGCCCACTTCAGCAGACCCTTCTTGATCACCACCACGGTCACCACCGTCAGCGCGATCGCCGCGAGCAATTGGTTGGCGATGCCGAACAGCGGGAACAGCGTGTTGATGCCGCCGAGCGGGTCGGTGACACCCATCAGCAGGATGGAGCCCCAGCCGGCGACGACGATCAGGCTGCACGCCCAGGCGCCCACCCGCCAGCTCGGGTCGCGCAGCCGGCGCAGCGGCCCACCGAGGTTGGCCAGGGCGTCGGAGAACATGAACCGCGCGACCCGGGTCCCGGCGTCGACGGTGGTGAGGATGAACAGCGCCTCGAACATGATCGCGAAGTGATACCAGAACGCCTTGAGCCCGCTGCCGCCGAACGCGCTGGAGAGCACCTCGGACATGCCGAACGCCAGCGTCGGCGCACCGCCGGTGCGCGACACGATCGACTTCTCCTCCACGCTCGCGGCGGCATCGCTGATCTCCTGCGGCGGTGGCCGGCGGACCGGACAGGCCCAGGCCGTTGACGTAGGCGGCGGCGGTCTCCGGCGGTGCCGCCGGTGGCCGCGGTGGGTGCGTTGATGGCGAAGTACAGATGCTGGTCGAGGATCGAGGCGGTGATCAGCGCCATGATCGCGACGAACGACTCGGTGAGCATGCCGCCGTAGCCGATGACGCGCATCTGGCTTTCCTTCTCCAGCAGCTTCGGTGTGGTGCCCGAGGAGATCAGCGAATGAAAGCCTGACAGCGCACCGCAGGCGATGGTGATGAACAGGAACGGGAACAGCGATCCGGCGAACACCGGACCCGCGCCGGAGGAGGCGAACTGGGAGACGGCCGGGGCCTGCATCACCGGCCGGGCGATCAGGATCCCGAGCGCCAGCAGGGCGATGGTGCCGACCTTCATGAATGTCGACAGGTAGTCGCGCGGAGCCAGCAGGAACCACACCGGCAGCACCGAGGCGGCCAGGCCGTAGATGATGATGCACCACGACAGGGTGACCTTCGACAGGGTGAACCACTGCGTGCCCCAGTCGGTTTCGGCCACCCAGCCGCCGGCCACCACCGCGGCCAGCAGCAGCACCACACCGATCAGTGAGACCTCAGAGACCCGGCCCGGCCGGAACACCCGCAGATACAGGCCCATGAAAATGGCGATCGGAATCGTCATCGCGATGGAGAACACGCCCCACGGGCTTTCGGCCAGGGCGTTGACGACCACCAGTGCCAGCACGGCGAGCAGGATCACCATGATCACCAGCACCCCGATGATCGCCGCCGCCCCGCCCACCGGCCCGAGTTCGTCGCGCGCCATCTGTCCCAGCGAGCGGCCGCGGCGGCGGGTGGAGATCGACAGCACCAGGAAGTCCTGGACGCAGCCGGCGAACACCGCGCCGAGCAGGATCCAGATAGTCCCGGGCAGGTAGCCCATCTGGGTGGCCAGCACCGGGCCCACCAGCGGTCCGGCTCCGGCGATCGCGGCGAAGTGGTGGCCGAACAGCACCCGCCGGTCGGTCGGCAGGTAGTCGGTGCCGTTCTCGTAGATCTCGGCGGGGGTGGCGTGCTCGTCGCGCGGCCGCACGATCTTCGTCTCGATCAGCCGGGCGTAGAAGCGGAAGCCGATGACGTAGGTGCACACCGCCGCGACGACGAACCACACCGCGTTGACGGTCTCGCCGCGCACGAACGCGATCACCGCCCAGGCGATCGCGCCGATCAGCGCGACGGCGGCGAAGACGAGTTTGCTCCGTCCGCTCATCGGGGTGCGGTCGATGACGGCTACCGGGGGCAGGGCGGGGTCAGTCTTGACGTAGGTGACATCGCCCCGGGTTTCTTCCATCACATCCACAACCGGTGATCCTCGCACCAATTGCCGCCCCCGCGGGCTCCCCTGCCGATATACCCAACTGGGGGATGCGTCGGCAGCCGTTACGGTCAGGCTCTATCGACCAACGGAAAGTGAGGTGTGCCATGCCGCTGTGGCGCCTGCGCGACTACCACCACGAGGACCTCGACCAGGCCATCGTGGTGTGGGATCAGAGCCGCGGCAACGGCACGACCGAATCTGTGTTCAGCGTCGCCGAGGTGGTGGCCGCCGCCCGGGCCGGTCAGCCGGCGGTGGTGGCCGAGGTGGACGGCGAGGTGGTGGGCATGGCCGTCGCCCAGGTGCAGGGGGAGCGGGCCTGGATCCTGCTGGTGGCGCTGGCATCCCGGTGGCGCCAGCGTGGCATCGGCAGCGCGCTGCTCAGTGATCTCGAACGCCGGCTGCGCTCCGCGGGGGTGCGGCGGATCTGCGCTGTGCTGTCCGGAGGCGGCCACCGGCTCCTCGGCGCTGGAGAACTCGGGCTACGTGCGCCGCGACGGGCTGATCTATTACGAACTGCTCGAGCACCTCGGACCCGATCAGGCCAACCTGCTCGAGGAACTCGGCGGACTGCTGCTGCCGCCGGGGGTGTGGGACGACATGGCGGGCATGGAAACCGAGAAGCAGATCATCGAGCGGCGCATCGTCGACCCGCTGGCCCACCCGGACGTCGCCGAGCGCTACGGCGTGCGCCCGCCCAAGGCGGTGATCCTGTTCGGCCCGCCGGGAACCGGCAAGACCAGCTTCGCCAAGGCGATTGCGTCCCGGCTGGGCTGGCCGTTCGTGGAGTTGTTCCCGTCCCGGCTGGCGGCCGCCGGCACCGGTGGACTGGCGGCGTCGCTGCGGGAGGCGTTCGCCGACTTCGCCGAACTCGACGAACTGGTGTTGTTCATCGACGAGGTGGAGGAGATCGCCACCGCGCGCGCCGGGGCGTCGACCGCCGAACTCGGGGTCACCAACGAACTGCTCAAACTGATCCCGGCTTTCCGCCAGCACGACAGCCGGCTGCTGGTGTGTGCCACCAACGCCGTGCACTCGCTGGACTCGGCGTTCCTGCGGCCCGGCCGGTTCGACTACGTGATCCCGGTCGGCCCGCCCGATCAGCCGGCCCGCAGGGCGATCTGGCTGCGCTACCTCGGCGCGGCCGGTGCCGGTATCGACGTCGACCGTCTGGTGACCGCCTCGGAGCTGTTCACCCCCGCCGATATCGAGTTCGCCGCCCGCAAGGGCTCGCAGGCGGCGTTCGAGCGGGAGATCCGCGAGCCGGCCGGCCGCCCCGCCGTCACCGAGGACTTCCTGAGCGCCATCGAGCAGATCCGGCCGACGCTGACCCCGGACATGCTGGCCGAGTTCGAGCGCGGCAAGGAGGACTTCGCCCGCCTCTGACCGCGCTTATGCGGAAGTCGAGTTCGTCAGTTACACTTCGTCTAAGACGGATCGACTGAGGGGTGTGTGTGGTGGAAGTTCAACTGGTGGTGCCGCTGTGGGGCTGGATCGCGCTGACGGTCGCGATCGTCGCCATGCTCGCCGTCGACCTGTTCCTGCACCGCGACAACCACGTGATCGAGCTTCCAAGAGGCCGCGATCTGGTCGGCGATCTGGATCGCCGCCGGGCTGGGATTCGGCCTGATCATGTGGTGGGCCTACGGCGGCGACGTCGCCGGGGTCTACTACGCCGGGTACCTGATCGAGAAGGCGCTGTCGGTGGACAACGTCTTCGTCTTCGCGTTGATCTTCACCTACTTCGCGGTGCCCGGACCGGTACCAGCACAAGGTGCTGTTCTGGGGCGTCATCGGTGCGCTGGTGTTCCGGCTGGTGTTCATCTTCGTCGGGGCCGAACTGCTCGAGACGTTCTTCTGGACCGCGTACCTGTTCGGGGCGTTCCTGATCTACACCGCTTACAAGATGGCCGTTCAAGCACGACCAGGACATGGACCCGGAGAAGAACTTCGCTGGTCCGCCTGGTCCGCCGGTTCGTGCCGACGATCAGCGAGCTACGACGAGGGCCGCTTCTTCACCCGCGTGACGGCAAGAGGGTCGCCACCATGCTGTTCGTGGTGCTGGTCGCGGTCGAGGCCACCGACCTGATCTTCGCGATCGACTCGGTGGCGGCCGTCCTGGCCATCACCACCAGCACCTTCATCGTGTGGACCGCGAACGCGTTCGCGGTGCTCGGTCTGCGCAGCCTGTACTTCTGCCTGGCCGGGCTGATGCGCCGCTTCGTCCACCTGCATTACGGCTTGGCGGTGCTGCTCGGCTTCGCCGGGGTCAAGCTCATCCTGTCCGAGACCCCGATCGGCAAGCTGCCCATCCCGGTGACCCTCGGCGTGATCGTCGTCACCCTCGCGGTGTCGATCGTCTGGAGCCTGGTGGCGACAAAGGATCAACCCACGGGTGGTCAGAAGGCCGGCGTGCCCGACACGGTCGCGGGGGACAACCCGCGAACCGGTTTACATGAATGAGGAAGGTGGTACAACTGTGGCCATGGCAGACACGCGGCGGAATCTGCGGGTCGCGCCGGCGCGGCCGGCGCCGGTCCGCGGGTGGACCTTTCTCACCAACCATGCCCATGTGCTGTTGTGCCTGGCGGGCGGCGAGGCGCTGACGGCCCGCGAGCTCGGAGCGCGCATCGGGATCACCGAACGCGCGGTGCAGGTGATCCTGGCCGACCTGACCGACGGCGGTTACCTCGACAAGAAGAAAGAGGGCCGGCGCAACACCTACACGGTGAATCGGCGCAGGGCGGCTTCGCCATCCGCTGGAGGCCCACCACACCGTCGGCGAACTCATCACCGCTCTGGACTGATACGGCTCTTACCGCCCCGTGACGATCCGGTAGCACCGGTATGGCGGGCCTCGCCGCGCGGTAACGTCAGTCTCCGGGCACGCGTCGACCCACCCAGCTCAGGAGACCCCATGCCGATCGCACTCACCGACGACCACCGCGAACTCGGCGACGTCGCCCGCTCGTTCCTCACCGCACAGAAGGCGCGGTGGGCGGCGCGTGAACTGCTCGACGCCGACGAGGAGACCCGACCGCCGTTCTGGCACGAACTGGCCGGTCTCGGCTGGCTCGGTCTGCACGTCGACGAGGCCTACGGCGGGTCGGGCTTCGGCCTGCCCGAACTCGTGGTGGTCATCGACGAACTGGGCCGGGCGGTGGCACCGGGTCCGTTCGTGCCGACGGTGGTGGTGTCCGCGGTGCTCGGACGCGGTCGGCACCGACGAGCAGAAGGCCCGGCTGCTGCCCGGCCTGATCGACGGAACTCGCACCGGCGCAGTCGGTTTCGGCGGTGACGTCACCGTCTCCGGCGGTACGGCCACCGGTGACGCCGGGGTGGTGCTCGGCGCCGGACTGGCCGACGTGCTGCTGCGTGACCGCCGGTGACGATGTGTCGTGGTGGAACGCGGCGCCGACGGTGTCGTCGGTGGAGGTACCCGGGCAACCTCGACCGCACGCGGCGCTCCGGGCGGGTCCGCCTTGACGCCGCCGCCGTCGACGTACTTGCCGGGTGCGCGGGCGGCCGCACTGGCCCGCGCCCGCACCCTGTTCGCCGCCGAGGCGGTCGGCGGGGCGTCGGACTGCGTGGATACCGCCGTCGAGTACGCCAAGGTGCGCGAGCAGTTCGGCCGCACCATCGCCACCTTCCAGGCGGTCAAGCACCACTGCGCCAACATGCTGGTGGCCGCCGAGTCCGCGGTGGCGACGGTGTGGGATGCCGCGCGGGCCGCGGAGGAGGATGAGGAGCAGTTCCGGCTCGCCGCCGCGACCGCCGCGACGCTGGCCTTCCGCGCCTACGTGCGCAACGCCGAACTGAACATTCAGGTGCATGGCGGGATCGGGTTCACCTGGGAGCACGATGCGCACCTGCATCTGCGCCGCGCGCTGACGCGTGGCGGCACTGCTCGGCGGCGACGGGCCGGCCACCGACGTCTTCGACCCTCACCGCGGGCGGGTCGCACCCGCGCCAACAGCCTGGACCTGCCGCCCGAGGCCGAGGCGATGCGCGCCGAGATCCGCGAGCGAGGCACAGCGGATCGCCGCGCTGGACGAGAAGGCGCAACTCGACGAACTGATCGCCACCGGCTATCTGATGCCGCACTGGCCCAAGCCGTGGGGCCGCGCCGCCGGAGCGGTGGAGCAGTTGCTGGTCGAGGAGGAGTTCGCCGCGGCGGCGGTCAAGAAGCCCGACTACGGCATCACCGGCTGGGTGATCCTCACCCTCATCCAGCACGGAACACCTTCGCAGATCGAGCGATTCGTGGAGAAGGCGCTGCGCAAGGACGAGATCTGGTGCCAGCTGTTCTCCGAGCCGTCCGCCGGGTCGGACGCCGCGGCGGTCAAGACCCGGGCCACCCGGGTCGACGGCGGCTGGAAGATCAACGGCCAGAAGGTGTGGACCAGCGGTGCGCATTACTGCCAGCGCGGGCTGGCCACCGTGCGTACCGACTTCGACGGTCCCAAGCACGCCGGCATCACCATGGTGATCCTCGATATGAACGCACCCGGGGTGGAGGTCCGGCCGCTGCGCCAGATCACCGGCGGAGTCGGATTTCAACGAGGTGTTCTTCAACGATGTGTTCGTCCCCGACGAGGACGTCGTCGGCGAGCCGAATGCCGGCTGGACCGTGGCCCGCGCCACCCTGGGTAATGAGCGGGTCAGCATCGGCGGCGGCACCGGTGGCGTCGCGACCGCCACCGCCTGGCTGGTAGACCTGGCACCAAGACGCAACGGCGACAGGTGATCGGCGCGGCGCAGCGGATCGGTCGCTTCCTCGCCGAAGGCGACGCCCTGCGGTTGCTCAACCTCCGCAGCGCCGCGCGCAGCATCGAAGGAGCCGGCCCGGGCCCCGAGGGCAACATCACCAAGCTCAAACTGGCCGACCACTTCGGCGAGCAGGGTGCGATCGCGGCTGCGCTGGTCGGGCCGGACCTGGCGCTCGAGGGCGGCGAGGCTGCGCTGGCGGCCAGGGCGGCGATGGGCGCGCGCGGCATGGCGATCGCCGGCGGCACCTCGGAGATCGCCCGCAACCAGATCGCCGAGCGGATCCTGGGGATGCCGCGTGACCCGCTGATCAAGTAGCAGGTACGTCCCGTCCCGTGGGGTGAAGTCGCCCCGGCGGCGCCGATAGGGGAAAATGGGCAAATGTCTGTCGGGGGCGCGGTGTCATTGGTGCGGTCGGGCCCCCAGGTCCGCTCGGCTGTCGTCGTGCTCGCCGTCTTCCTGGCGTTCACCGCCGGGGCGGTGGCGTCCTGGGAATCCTTCGGGTCGACCGTGGGTCCGTCGTTCTTCTATCCCTCGGCAGGGGTGACGGCCGCCGCGCTGATGCTGACCCGGCGCTCGCTGTGGCCGGCGATCGCCGTCGCTGTCGTCGCCGCCGAGTTGCTGGTCGACACCCTCTACGGCAACCCGGTCGGCCTGTCGGTGGCGTTCGCGGTGTCCAATGTGGTGGAACCGGTCGTCGGGGCGTCGATCGTGCTGGCCTGGTGCGGTGGCCGGCCGGATTTGAGCAAGCGCCACGACTTCATCGCATTCCTGCTGGGCGCCTGTGTGGCCGGGCCGTTCGGTCGGAGGCCTGATCGGCGGCAGCGCCAGTGCGATCAACTCCGGTGCACACTGGCTGGGCACCGCGGTGACGTGGTCGTCCGGCGATGCGCTCGGTGTTCTGGTGGTGGCCTCACCGATTCTGCTCTGGAGCGCGCAGTCCCATGTTCTGCGCAAGCGGCCGTGGGAAACGGCGGCCATGCTGCTGATCACCGCGGCGCTGTCGGTGGCCACCTTCTGGGTGCGAGGCGCCTCCGTCTCTGCTGCTGCTGCCCGTCCTCGCGCTCGGCGGCGTTCCGGCTCAACATGCTCGGCGCCGCATTGACCGGTGCGGTGGCCGCGTTCCTGGGCAACATCATGACCGACCCGCGGGCAGGGACTGTTCGCGAGCTACGACATTTCGCAGTCCGCCCGGGTGGCCCTCACCCAGGCATTCATCGCGATGATCGTGGTGGTCGCGATGCTCATCGCCCAGGAGGCCGCCGCCCGGCTCAGTGCTCAGCGCGAACGCGAGGTCGAGCACCGTGCAGCGGTGCGGCTGGAGACGCTGGCGTGGCTGGCCCAGCAGTTGTTCATCGCGCTGACGCCCCGCGACATCGGACAGGCGCTGGAGAGCCACGTGCTGAACGAGGCCGGCGCCAGTGGGCTGATCGCTGGGCCTGGTGAGCTCGGATGGCCGGCACCCTGGAGTGGGTCACCGCGTCCGGATACCCGCCGTCGATGGTCGACGAATTCGGCCGCGGGATCGATCTGAGCGAACGATGCGTGGCCGCCGATGTGATCCGACTCGGCAATCCGATCGTCATCCGCACGGCATCGGAGTACACCGACGCCTACCCCGACAGGGCGCACTGGCTGACGGTGGCCGGCATCGAGTCATGGTGGGCTGGCCGCTGACCTCCGGTGGCGACCCGTTCGGCACGCTGCAGTTGGTCTGGTCCGACCCCCAGCCGCTGGACACCACGCAGCTGGCCTATATCTCGGCGGTGGCCTCGATGGTGAGTCAGGCGCTGGTGCGGGCCCGCGTCTACGCCGACGAGCACTCGCGGGCGGCGGTGCTGCATTCGGTGGCGCAGCCGGTCGCCGCGGTCGAGGTGGTCGGACTGGAGTACCGGGCGCTGTACGAACCCGACGATGCCACCCACGGGCTCGGCGGCGACTGGTACAGCGTCATGCCACTTGCCGGCGACCGCACCTACCTGTCCGTCGGCGACGTCATCGGTCACGGCCTCATGGCGGTGGAGGACATGGCGCAGTTGCGCAGCACCGGCAACGCCTACGCCTATCAGGGTCTGCGGCCGGCGCATCTGCTCTCGGATCTGAATCGCTTTGCCGGCGCATTCATCCGCGGCGAGTTCGCCACCACTTTGGTCGCGATCTTCGATCCGGCGACGCAGTCACTGTCCTACAGTTCGGCCGGACACCCGCCCGCCCTGCTGCGCCGGGCCGATACCGGAGAGGTGATCCGGCTGTCTGCCGAAGGTCCGGTGCTGGGCCCGTTCGCCGACTCCGTGTACGGCGAGCAGCACGGTGACGTTGCACCCCGGCGACGTCGTGGTGATGTACACCGACGGTCTGGTGGAGCACCACGGCCACAACGTGCAGGCGGGCATCGCGCATCTGGAGCAGGTGATCACCGCTTGGCCGCCGGATGCCCTGCTGGACTGCGAAGCGCTGGCCGAGGCCGTGGCGCCCGCCCCCCATGCCGACGACATCTGTCTGCTGATGGTCCGCGTCGCCGGCGCCTGAGGGCGTTGACGGCTTCGACGGCACCGCTGACGACGGTGTCGTTAGTCTGGAATGTGAGTCTTTCTGGGGGAGGGACGAAAGGCGCTACCTCGCGGCCGTTTTCGCCGACCCGATCCGACGGATCGTCGGTAAGGGCTCCGGAGTTGCTCGGCCAGGCCACTGGATTGTTCGCCGTCGTCTTCCTCGTCTACATCGCCTTCGCGGTGCTGTCCTGGGAGTCCTTCGGCGCCACGATCGGGCCGGCCTTCTTCCCGTCGGCCGGGGTGACCGTCGCGGCCATGCTGCTGACCCGCCGCGCGCTGTGGCCCGCCGTGGTGCTGGCGATCGTGCTCGGCGAACTGCTGGTTGACCTCTACTACGGCGACGAGCCTGATCACCGCGGCCGGATACGTGACCGCCAATGTGGTGGAACCGCTGATCGGCGCCTCGCTGGTGCTTGCCTGGTGCGGGGGTTCCCCGGATCTGCGCCGCCGCCGCGATCTGACGGCGTTCCTCGTCGGTGCCTGCCTGATCGCCCCCTGGTGGGCGGGCTGATCGGCGGTAGGGTGACAGCGCGCACCAACGACGGCACCTGGCCGGCTGATGTGGCGCACTGGGCGGCCGGCGACGGAATCGGTGTCCTGGTAGTGGCGGCGCCGATTCTGCTGTGGTCCAAGCAGTTCCAACTCCTGCGGCAGTCGCCCGGGGGAGACCGCCGCGATGCTGGCGGCGACCGCTCTGGTGTCGACTCATCGCCTTTGGCACCGACTGGCCGCCGTCGCTGCTGATCCTGCCGGTGCTGGCGTGGGCGGCATTCCGGCTCAACATGATCGGCGCTTCGCTGGCCGGTGTCGTCATCGCGTTCATCGCCAACCTGTTGACCCGGCACGGGTACGGATTGCTGCGTGACTCGGGACTTCCCGCGCCGACACGGCTGGCGCTGACCCAGGTGTTCATCGCGGTGATCGTGGTGGTCGGACTGCTGATCGCCCAGGAGGTGTGGGGCCGCAGCGTGGCGGTGCAGGCGCGCGAATCCGAACGCCGCGAGCGGCTGCGACTGGAGGCGTTGTCCGGCCTGGCCCAGCAGTTCTCGGCGGCGTTCACCCCGCCGGACATCGGCAAGGCACTGGCGGATCGGGTGCTCAATGACGCCGGCGCGACGGCCGCCAACCTCGGCCTGCTCAGCGCCGACGGCCAGGTGCTGGAGTGGGTGGTCATGGAGGGCTACCCGGCGGGGGTGATCGACGAGTACGCCGGCGGTGTTGCGATGAGCGAGCGGACCGTCGCCACCGACTCGGTGCGCAACGGCCGTCCGACGCTCATCTACAGCGCCGCCGAGTACGCCGAGCGGTACCGCGTCCAAGGTGCTCTGGCTGGAACTCAGCGGGGCGCAGACGGTGGTGGGCTGGCCGTTGACGGCGGGCGGGAAACCCATCGGCGCTTTGCTTCTGGCGTGGATGGAGCGACAGCCGCTGAACGCGTCGCAGCTGTCCTACATCGCGGCGGTCGCCACCATGGTGGAACAGGCTCTGGTGCGGGCGAGGATCTACTCCGACGAGTACGCCCGCGCGAAGGTGCTGCAGTCGGCGGTGTTGCCCGGGGGCCCGGGCGACGCGATCGGCATGGACGTCTGCGTCACCTACGAGCCGGCCGACGTCGTGCAGGGACTCGGCGGCGACTGGTACGACGTCATGCGGCTACCGCACGACCGCACCTACCTCGCGGTTGGCGATGTCGTCGGCCACGGACTGCAGGCCGTCGAGGACATGGCGCAGCTGCGCAGCGCGGGGCGCGCGATGGCGCACCAGGGTCTGTCGCCGGCCCAACTGCTCGGCGAACTCAACGGATTCACCCGCGACGCCAGCAAGGGCAAGTTCGCCACCATGGCGGTGGCGGTGTTCGATCCGGACAGCGCCACACTGACCTACGGCTCCGCCGGACATCCGCCGCCGCTGCTGCGCCGGGCCGCCACCGGTGAGGTGATCCGGCTCTCCGAGGCCGGCGGCCCGGTGCTCGGTCCGCTGGACGATGTCAGCTACATCGAGGGCTGCTTGCGCATCGAGCCCGGCGACATCCTGGTGCTGTACACCGATGGACTGGTCGAACGCCGGGGGATGGACCTCGAGGCCGGCATCGCCCGGGCACAGCACCATCATCGCCGGGTGGGACACCGGCAGCGCGATGGCCGGCAGATGTGAACTGCTCGGGCAGTCTCTTGCGCCGCGGCCACGCGCCGACGACGTCTGCATCATCGCGGTGCGCTTCGCCGGGCAGCCCGCTGTTGTCTCCGACGCGTCGGCAGCCGCCTCAGCGGGGTGAGGCGAACGCCGCGCAGCCAGTCGAACCAGGCGGCCATGCCCTCGCCGGTGCGGGCGCTGACCGGCAGGATCGTCGCCGTCGGGATTGACCTGCCGCACCCGCTCGACATAGGTGTTCGACGTCGGCGTCGAGGTGCGGTACCAGGTCGATCTTGTTGAGCAGCACCACATCCACCGAGCGGAACATCACCGGATACTTCAGCGGCTTGTCCTCGCCCTCGGTCACCGAGTACACCATGGCCTTGGCGTGCTCGCCGACGTCGAATTCCGCCGGGCACACCAGGTTTCCGACGTTCTCGATGACCACCAGGTCCAGCGGTTCCAGATTCAGTCCGGCCAGTGCGCGGGTGACCATCGGGGCGTCGAGATGGCATTCGCCGCCGAAGCCGTTGCAGGTGTTCAGCAGCGAGATCTGCGCGCCGCGGCCGCCGAGCGTTGGCGGCGTCGATATCGGTGGCGATGTCACCCTCGATGATGCCGACCGCGATCTCGGCGGCCAGTTCGTCGAGGGTGGCCGCCAGCACGGTGGTCTTGCCCGAACCGGGCGAGCTCATCAGGTTCAGCGCCCGGATGCCGTTGTCGTCGAACGCTTTCCGGTTGACCTCGGCCCGGTTGTCGTTCTCGGCGAAGATCGCCTCGAGGACCTCGATGCGTTCGGTGCCGGTGGCGTACCCGCTGTGGTCGCCGTGACCGCTCGTGGTCGTGGTGGTCGTGGTGGTCGTGGTCGTGGCTGTGCTCGGTGCCGTCGTCGTGGCGGTGGAATCGACCCATCTGCTCGCTTTCTCCTCACGTGACGTCCGCGGACGTCACCAGCTTCTTACGTGACGTCCACGGAGTCACCTGCTTCTTACGTGACGTCCACAGACGTCACCAGGAACTCCTCGCCGCGGACCACTGAGACGTCGGCGCTGTTGCACTGCGGGCAGGCGACCGAGAACCGTGAGGCGATCTGCGACTGCGCTCCGCATCCGCGGCAGGCCACCTCCGCGGGCACCAGCTCCAGTTCCAGTTCCGCCTCGGCCATGTCCTCGTGGTCGCGCACCAGCGTCCAGCAGAACGACAGCGACTCGGGAACCACCTGGCGCAGTGCGCCCACCTGCACTCGCACCACATCCACGCGGCGGCCCGGCGGCGTGCGGTTTGACCACGCCGGCGATCGCCTGGCACAGCGACAACTCGTGCATCGCCGCAACCCTACGACTAGCGTGACGGTCGTGGCAGTGCGGGTTCGCCTCGACATCACCGGTGTGGTGCAGGGGGTGGGATTCCGCCCCGCCGTCGCCCGGATCGCCGCCGAGTACGGCCTGGCCGGGTGGGTCTACAACGACGCCGGCTCGGTGCACTGCGAGTTCGAAGGACCTCCCGACGCACGTCGACGTCGGCGGTCTCGGCGCTGCGCGAGGCGCCCGCCGCCGATGGCGCGGATCGACACGCTGGACCCTGACCGACGTGCGAGCCGCTGCGGTGCGCGCCGGCTTCGAGATCATCGCCAGCCAAGCCGCCGACGACCGGGCGCACCCTGGTGCCGCCGGACATCGCGGTCTGCGCGGACTGCCTTCGCGAGATGCGCGACCCGGCCGACCGCCGGTTCGGCCATCCCGTTCATCACCTGCACCAACTGCGGGCCGCGCTACACCGTCATCACCGACCTGCCGTATGACCGGCCGGCCACCACCATGGCGCGCTTCGCCGATGTGCGCGGCGTGCGCGGCGGAGTATCACGACCCGCTCGACCGGCGCTACCACGCGCAGACCATCGCCTGCCCGGACTGCGGGCCGAGACTGTCCTGGTCCCGGGGCTGGGCGCGGCGATCCGACGACCCGATCGGCTGCGGCCGGCGACGCGCTGCTGGCCGGGAAGGTGTTGGCGATCAAGGGGATCGGCGGTTTCCACCTGGCCTGCCGCGCCGACGACGACTGCCGTCGTGAACCTGCTGCGGCACGCGAAAGAACCGGCCCGCCAAGCCGTTTGCGGTGATGGTCGCCGACCTCGACGCCGCCCGGGGGATCGCCGAGATCGACGACGCCGCCGCCGCATCGCGCTCGAGTTCGCCGGCGGCGCCGATCGTGCTGGTGCCCCGTCACGGCACCGGAGTCAGCGAGGCGGTCGCACCCGGACTGGCGACCTGGGCGTGATGCTGGCCTACTCGCCGGTGCACCACCAGATCTTCGACCGTCTCCCGAGCCGGCATGCCGCTGGTGATGACCTCGGCCAACCAGGGCGGCTCACCGATCGTCTACCGCGACGAGGACTCTTGGAGCTGGATCGACGGGCCTGGCCGATGCCGTGCTCACCCACGACCGGCCCGATCGACGTTCCGTGCGAGGACTCCGTCGTCACCCTCGACGACGAGGGTGCGGAGGTGCCGCTGCGGCGGTCGCGGGGCTACGCGCCGCTGCCGGTGACGGTGTCGGTGCCGCTCGAGGAGACGATCCTGGCCACCGGCGGTGATCTGAAGACCACCTTCTGTCTGATGGGGCCGGGCTGATGGGCCGGGGCAGGCCGGGCACGCGCACCTCTCCTCGCACCTCGGCGATATGGCCGACCCGCGCACCCAGGTCTGCTTCGACCGCGGCACTGGAGCACCTGGCGTTCATGACCGGTCAGCAGCCGGCCGTGATCGCCTGCGACATGCACCCCGGCTACGCCACCACCGCCTGGGCGCGCCGCAACGCCGCACGGCCGCCCGGTGATCGCCGTCCAGCACCACCACGCCCACGCCGTCTCGCTGCTGGCCGACCATCGGCGGCTGGACACCCCGATCATCGCGGTCACCTACGACGGCACCGGCTACGGCACCGACGGCACCATCTGGGGCGGGGAACTGCTGGCCATCGCCGACCCGGCGGAGTTCAGCCGGGTCGGGCACCTCGCGCCGTTCGCGCTGCCCGGCGGCGACGGCGCGGTGCGCCAGCCCGCCCGCATCGCGCTGGACCTGCTGAACCGGGCCGGCATCGACTGGGAGCCGACGACCTGCCGCCGGTCGCCGCGGTCGGCGAGGCCGGCCTGCACGTGCTGGCCCAGCAGATCCCGCGCGGGGTCGGCTGCGTGCCGACCACCAGCATGGGCCGGCTGTTCGACGCGGTCGCCAGCCTGCTCGGGGTCTGCCAGCAGGTCAGCTACGAGGGGCAGGCGGCGATCGAACTCGAGCACCTGGCCCGGGCCGGCCGGCCGGTCCGGCTCGATCTCGACGTTCGCCGTCGCCGACGGACGTGCTGGACCCGGCCCCGGTGATCGCCGGGCTGGTCGAGGGCTTGCGGGCCGGCGTCGACGCGGCCGATCTGGCCGCCGGATTCCATCAGGCCGTGGTCCGGGCGACCGCCCGGGCGGTCCGGCACTGTGCCGGTTCGGCCGGGCTGTCGGTCGTCGGGCTCACCGGCGGGGTGTTCGCCAATCGCTACTGCTGCAGGGTCTTCGGCAATCTCTGACCAAGCGCGGCTATGAGGTGCTGACGCACCGTATCGTTCCGTGTAACGACGGCGGTCTGGCGCTCGGCCAGGCCACCATCGCCGCCGCGCAGCATCGGCGAGCAGAAAGGACAGGCGCATGTGCCTCGGAATCCCCGGCAAGGTGATCGAGATCTGGGAGGAGTCGGGCACCCGGATGTCGACCGTCGACTTCGGCGGCACCACCAAGACGGTCTGCCTGGCCTACCTGCCGGACATGGAGATCGGCGAGTACACCATCGTGCACGCCGGTTTCGCGATCACCCGCCTCGATGAGGCCTCGGCCAACGAGACCCTGCAGATGTTCGCCGATCTGGGCATCCTCGAAGAGGAACTGGGCGGTTCTGGAGTCACGCGGCATGAAGTACCTCGACGAGTTCCGCGACCCGGCCGCCGCCAAGGCGCTGGTCGAGCAACATCCGCCGCACCGCCACCCGGCCGTGGACGATCATGGAGGTCTGCGGGGGACAGACGCACTCGATCATCCGCAACGGCATCGACCAACTGCTCGACGGCGCGGTGGAGTTCATCCACGGTCCCGGGCTGCCCGGTGTGCGTCACCCCGCTGGAGATGATCGACCGGGCGCTGGAGATCGCCGCCCGCGACGACGTCATCTTCTGCTCGTTCGGCGACATGCTGCGGGTGCCCGGCAGCCGTGAGGACCTGTTCAGCGTGCGTGCCCGCGGCGGCGACGTGCGCGTCGTCTACTCGCCGCTGGACGCCACCCGCATCGCCGCGGAGAACCCCGACAAGCAGGTGGTGTTCTTCGGCGTCGGCTTCGAGACCACCGCCCCGGCCAACGCCATGTCGGTGCTGCACGCCCAGCGCCTCGGGCCTGACGAACTTCTCCATGCTGGTCTCGCACGTGCTGGTGCCGCCGGCGATGACGGCCATCCTGTCCTCGCCCACCAACCGGGTGCAGGGCTTCCTGGCCGCCGGGCACGTCTGCACGGTCATGGGCACCAGCGAGTACGGCCCGCTGGTGGAGAAGTTCGGCGTGCCGATCGTGGTCACCGGGTTCGAGCCGCTGGACCTGCTCGAGGGCGTGCGCCAGGTGGTCGAACTACTGGAGGCGGGCACGGCCGAACTGCGCAACGCCTACCCGCGGGCGGTGACCGACGCCGGCAACACCGTCGCCCAACAGGCGCTGGCCGACGTCTTCGCCGTCACCGACCGGCAGTGGCGCGGCATCGGCATGATCCCGGCGTCGGGGTGGACGCTGTCGCCGCGCTACGCCGAGTTCGACGCCGAGCTGCAAGTTCGGGGTGGGGCACCTGACGGTCGCAGGAGTCCGACCAGTGCCACGCCGGCGAGGTGCTGCAGGGCCTGATCAAGCCCAACCAGTGCCCGGCCTTCGGCACGGCCTGCACGCCGCGCACCCCGCTGGGCGCCACCATGGTCTCCAGCGAGGGCGCGTGCGCGGCCTACTACCAGTTCCGGCGGCTGGAATCCTCTGCCAGTGTCTGACCTGGCCAGGCCTGCGACCCGGATCCCGGACCCGAACTGGGTCTGCCCGCTGCCGCTGCGCGAGACCAAGCGCATCGTCATGGGCCACGGCGGCGGCGGCATCCTCTCCGAGGAACTGATCGAGAACCTGTTCCTGCCCGCGTTCGGCTCCGCCGCCGGGCCGTCCCGGGACTCCGCGGTGCTGGAGGTCCCGGCGCGGCCGGATCGCGCTGACCACCGACTCCTACGTCGTCAACCCGCTGTTCTTCCCCGGCGGCAACATCGGCGACCTCGCCGTCAACGGCACCATCAACGACCTCGCCTGCAGTGGCGCGCAACCGCTCGGCACTGACCGCCGGGTTCATCCTGGAGGAGGGTCTGGAGCTCGAGGTGCTCGGCGCGATCGCCCAAGCCATGGGCAACGCCGCCGCCGAGGCGCGGGGTCGGCATCGTCACCGGCGACACCAAAGTCGTCGGAAAGGGCGGAGCCGACGGGCTTTTCATCAACACCGCCGGGGTCGGCGTGGTCGCCCGACGGGTGTGCGAATCGGACCGGAACAGGCCCGCCCCGGTGACCACATCATCGTGTCCGGCAACATCGGCGAACACGGCGTGGCGATCATGAGCGTGCGCGAGGGCATCGACTTCGGCACCACGGTCACCACCGACAGCGCTCCGCTGCACCGGCTGGTGGCGGCCATGCTCGCCGCGTGCGACGACCCGAATTCGATTCACGCACTGCGTGATCCGACCCGCGGCGGTCTGGTGGCCGCCACCGTGGAGATCGCCCGCACCTCCGGTGTCGGCGTCGAACTCGACGAGCACGCCATCCCGATTCCCGAGACGGTGGCCTCGGCCTGCGGCTTCCTCGGCCTGGACCCGTTGCAGGTGGCCAACGAGGGCAAGATGGTGGCCTTCGTCGACCCGGCCCACAGCGAGGCGGTGCTGGCCGCCATGCGGGCCGCGGCCGGAAGGCGCCGACGCCGCCATCATCGGCCGGGTGGTCGACGAGCACCCCGGAATGGTGGTGGTCCGGACCCCGTTCGGCACCACCCGGGTGGTGGAACGCGAACTGGGCGAACAACTTCCGCGGATCTGCTGATCTTGCCCGACGCCCATGCCTGAACCGATGGTTCCCGGGATCACCGGAACACTCGACGACGCCGCCGTCGCCGCCGTCGACCGGCTGGGTCCGCGCGCAGGGCATCGGGTCGAGCGTCACCGATGTGGTGCCGCTGACCGGCGGCTAGCAGAACGTCGTCGTCCGGTTGACGCGTCGACGGTCGCCGCCTGGTGCTGCGCCGGCCGCCGCCGCACCCGCGGCCCAACAGCGACCGCACCATGCAACGCGAGATCGCGGTGCTGCGCACCCTGGCCGGCAGCGACGTCCCGCACCCGCGCATCGTCGCCGCCTGCGAGGACCTCGACGTCCTCGGTGTCGTCTTCTACCTGATGGAGGAGGTCGACGGCTTCAACCCCGGCAACGAGATCACTCCCGGCCTACGTCAACGATCCGGCGATGCGCCACCAGGTCGGTCTGAACTACGCCGCCGACGTGGCCCGGCTGGGCCTGGCGCGCCTGGCAGGGCAGTCCGCTGGAGCAGTGGAAGCGGCCCGGGTCGTTCCTGGAACGCCAAGTGCCGCAGTGGCGTATCGTCGTCGCCGCGTACCGGGCAGCAGGACGGCTACGCCACGACTCGCTGCCCGGCGTGGACGACCTGTGCGACTGGCTGGAGGCGCAGGCGCCGGCCGACTACGCGCCCGGCATCGTGCACGGCGACATCCACCTGAACAACACGATGCTGCGCCGCGAAGTGCCCGAGGTGGCGGCATTCGTCGACTGGGAGATGTGCACCATCGGCGACCCGCTGCTGGACCTGGGCTGGATGCTGGTCTGCTGGCCGCTCGAACCCAACCCGCTCGGGTCGGCCGGATACCTGGCCGAACTCGGTGGGCTGGCGTCGCGCGGTGAGCTGCTGGAGGCCTACCTCGCGGCCGGCGGTCGGCCCACCGAGCAGCTGGACTGGTACCTGGCGCTGGCCTGCCTCAAGCTCGGCGTGGTCATCGAGGGCACCTGGGCGCGCTTACCTGGCCGGCCGGGCCACCCGCGAGGCGGGGGAGCGGCTGCACGACTCTGCGGTGATGCTGATGGGATGGGCACCGCCGTCGCCGCCGGCGACAACCCGTTCCAGTGACGGTGTTGCCGCCCATCCCGCGAGCGACGCTAAACGTCGCGCAAACATCGGCGCGTCGGAAACGTTTGCGCCTGTTCGCGGGAGAACGGGCTCAGCGCTGGGTGTTGCAGGTGCACTTCTGCTCGGTCGGCACCGTTGCGCATCACCTCGTCGACGTGCTCGCCGCAGCCGTCCCAGGTGGTCTTGTGGCAGCGCGGGCATTGGACTGGGTAGCACATGATTCGTGTCTCCTTTGAGTTGATGTCAGGTTATGCGTCGATGGCTCGCGATTGGGCGGCGATCTCGGCGCGGACCTCGTCCATGTCGAGTTCCTTGATCTTGGTGACGAGCTCCTCCAGGGCGGGTGCCGGCAGCGCGCCGGGCTGGGAGAACAGCAGGACGCCGTCACGGAAGGCCATGATCGTCGGGATCGAGCGGATCTGCAGCGCCGCGGCCAGTTCCTGCTCGACCTCGGTGTTGACCTTGGCGTGCACGACGTCGGGGTGCGCCGCCGCGGAGCGGTCGAAGACCGGCGCGAACGGCGCGGCACGGACCGCACCACGAGGCCCAGAAGTCGACGAGCACGATCGGCTTCTCGGTGACGGTGGACTCGAAGTCGGCTGCGGTGAGTTCGACGGTGGCCATGGATGGTCCTTTCGTTATGGGTGAAGACGCCTGGTTCAAGTACCCCAGGGGGTATATTTATTCCCGTCTTGCCAGTACCCCCTCGGGTATGTCTATCATGGAATCAGCATACCCCCAAGGGTATCCGAGACCGAGGATGGATTCACCGATGAGGGCACCTCGCCGATCCTGAACGCCGCTGAACTGCGCGGACTGCTCGGAGCTCCCCGACGCCGCCGCGCATCATCGACGTCCGCACACCCGGTGAGTTCGAGACCGTCCACATCGCCGGCGCCTACAACGTGCCGCTGGACCTGCTCCGCGAACACCGCGACGAGATCCGCGCGCACCTCGACGAGCACGTGGTGCTGGTGTGCCAGCTCCGGTCAGCGTGCCGCGCAGGCCGAGGAGACGCTGCGGCAGCGCGGGCCTGGCCAACGTGCACATCCTCGACGGCGGCATGAGCGCCTGGGAGGCCAACCGGCTTCGCGGTCAACCGCGGGGCCCAGCGCTGGGATCTGCAGCGCCAGGTCCGCTTGGTCGCCGGTACCATCGTCGCGCTGAGCATCCTGGCCAGCATCGTGGTCCCCGGTATGAAGTGGGTGGCGTTCGTGATGGGCGCCGGCCTGAGCATCACCGCGATCACCAACACCTGCCTGATGGGCATGATGCTGGCCAAGCTGCCGTACAACCGGGGCGCCGCCTGCGATGCGCAGACCGTCGTCGCTCAACTCGTCGGACGCCCGCGACGCCAAACGAGGCCGTGATCGCGTCTCACCGTCGCACTCGCCGTCTTCGTCGGCGTCTCGCTCGGTCTGCTGGGCGGCGGCGGCTCCATCCTGACCGTCCCGCTGCTGGCCTACGTCGCCGGGATGGACGCCAAGCAGGCCATCGCCACCTCGCTGTTCGTCGTCGGGCGTCACCAGCGCGGTCGGCGCGATCTCGCATGCCCGGGCCGGGCCGGGTGCAGTGGCGCACCGGGCTGATCTTCGGCGCGGCCGGAATGGCCGGCGCCTACGGCGGCGGTCTGCTGGCCCGGTTCATCCCGGGCAGCGTGTTGCTCATCGGTTTCGCGGTGATGATGATCGCGACCGCGGTCGCCATGCTGCGCGGCCGCAAGCGATGTCGGCCGACGAGTCCGCAGGCCACCGCTGCCGGTCGCCAAGATCGTCGCTGAGGGGCTAGTCGTCGGCCTGGTCACCGGACTGGTCGGCGCCGGCGGCGGGTTCCTGGTGGTGCCGGCTCTGGCCCTGCTCGGCGGGTTGCCGATGCCGGTGGCGGTCGGCACCTCGCTGGTGGTGATCGCGATGAAGTCCTTCGCCGGACTGGCCGGGCTACCTGAGCCAGCGTCGCCATCGACTGGAAGCTGGCCGGGCATGGTGACCGCCGCCGCGGTCGTCGGCGCTCTCGTCGGCGCCCGGCTGACCGCGCTGGTCGAACCCGCGACTCGCTGCGCAAGGCGTTCGGCTGGTTCGTCCTGGTGATGTCCTCGGTGATCCTGGCGCGAGGAGGTCAACATCTGGCTCGGCCTGGCGGTGGGGATCGTCGCCGCCATCGCCGGCGGCATGGCCTTCATGTGCGTGCGCACTACGCGCGGTGTCCGCTGCGCAAGATTCTCATCGACCCCGGCGCGATACCCCGGCGGGTACCATCGAGCTACGCCTAAGGAGGCAGCCATGGTCGGTGACGAAACCGCCATCACCGACGTGCTGAACCGGTTGCGCCGTGCGCAGGGTCAGCTCGCCGGAGTCATCTCGATGATCGAGCAGGGCCGCGAGTGCAAGGACGTCGTGACCCAGCTCGCGGCGGTGTCGCAAGGCGCTGGACCGCGCCGGCTTCAAGATCGTCGCCACCGGCCTGCGGGAGTGCGTCATCGGCGCCGGCGCCGACGGCAAGGCGCCGATGACCGAGGCCGAACTCGAGAAGCTCTTCCTGTCGCTGGCCTGAGTCCGGCGCCCTTTAGTTCAGCGGCCGCAGCACGATCGGCATGCCGTCGATCGGCATCGGCATGCCGGCGAAGTCGTACTGCGGCTTGTACCCGGGCCGTGGCAATTCCAGCCGGTAGTTCTGCAGCACCCGGTGCATGACCGTCTTGATCTCCAACTGGCCGAACACCATGCCGATGCACTTGTGCGCGCCGCCGCCGAACGGGGCGAAGGCGTAGCGGTGCCGCTTGTGCTCGCTGCGCGGTTCGGCGAAGCGGTCCGGGTCGAACGCTCGGGGATCGGTCCACAGTTCCGGCAGCCGGTGGTTCATCCCGGGCCAGAGATTCACGTTGGTGCCGTCGGGGATGTAGTGGCCGAGGATCTCGGTGTCCCGGACGGCCCGGCGGACGTTGAACGGCAGCGGTGTCATCATCCGCAGGCATCTCATTGATCACCAGATCGAAGGGTCTCCAGCTTGTCGAGCGCGTCGATGTCCAGCGGGCCGTCGCCGATCCGGGCGCCCTCGTCGCGGCAGCGCTCCTGCCACTGCGGGTTGGCGGCCAGGTGATAGGCCATGGTGGTCAGGGTCGAGGTCGACGTGTCGTGCGCGGCCATCATCAGGAAGATCATGTGGTTGACGATGTCGGCGTCGGTGAAGCCGTTGCCGTCGTCGTCGGCGGTCTGGCACAGCACGGTCAGCATGTCGGTGCCCGTCGCGGTTCGCCGCGCCTTCACGCGCTCAAAGAAGTAGTCCTCCAGCACCTTCCGGGCCTGCAGCCCGCGCCACCACTTGAACGGCGGAATCGGCGTGCGGATGATCGCGCCGCCCGAGCGGGTGGTGGTGGTGAACGCCCGGTTGATCTTGGTGACCAGTTCGCGGTCGCTGCCGGGTTCGTGGCCCATGAAGACCACCGAGGCGATGTCGAGGGTGAGTTCCTTGACCGCGGGTAAGAACAGGAATCGCGGATCGTTGACCGGCCAGTCGCGCGCCACCACCGCGGTGGCGACGGCGTCCATGTGCTCGATGTAGCCCGACAACCGGGTGCGGGTGAAGGCCTCCTGCATGATCCGCCGGTGGTACATGTGTTCGTCGAAGTCCATCAGCAGCAGACCCGCGGTTGAAGAACGGTCCGATCACGTCGTTCCACGCCACGGTGGAGAAGTCTTTGTTCCTGTTGGAGAACACTTCCTGGGTGGCATCCGGACCCAGCGCGGCGATCGGCGTTGAGTGCCGGGGTCTTGCTGAAGTAGACCGGCCCGTACTTGCGGTAGCTCTCCAGCACGAAGTCCGGGACCGCCGCGGAAGACCTCGATGAGGTGGCCCATCACCGGCAGGCCGGAGTTGCCCATGACGGGTTTGAGGCCGCTGCCGGCCGGCGGCTCGGCGAGGACGAACTCGTCCCACTCGTGCTCGCGCAGTTTCTCGTCGAGCATGACCCATGCCCGGGATGGTTTGCAGCGTCGGCGTGAGCCGGCGGCGGGCTTGGTCGAGCAGGTAGTGCGGGGTGCTGATGTGGCCATGGGCAGTCCCAGGTCCTGATCGGACCGGCGGTACCGCAATCTTCGACTGAGTTGACGCGTGTCAAGTTTCCCTGGGCGCGCGGCGTGGTGCATGGTGATCGGGTGAGCGCACCGCAGGACGATCTCGCGGCCCTCCGCCGCCGCGGTGACTCGATCGATGGCCCCGCCGCCGCGGCGACCGCCAGCGCCACGCGATCGTGCAGGCCGTCCGCGAGCTTGCTGCACGGAGAAACCGTTCGCCGAACTGTCGGTCAGCACCATCAGCGACCGGGCCGGGGTCGCGCGGTCAGGTTTCTACTTCTACTTCGACTCCAAGTACGCGGTGCTGGCGCACATCCTCGGTGAGGTGGCCGACGAACTCGACCGAACTCACCGGAGACTTCGCCCCGCGCAGCGACGGCGAGACCCCGGCGCAGTTCGCCAAGCGGATGGTCGGAAGCGCGGCGGTGGTCTACGCCCACAATGACCCGGTGATGTCGGCCTGCAACAGCGCGCGCGGCACCGACGCCGAGATCCGCGACATCCTCGACCGTTACAACGAGGCCGTCATCGACCAGATCGTGCCCGATCGTCGAGGCCGAGATCGGCAGTGGCACCGCTGATCCGATCACCGACGATGTCCGCGGCACTGGTGCGTGCACTGTCGGCGACGACGGCGCTGACGCTCTCGGGCGAGTCGTTGTTCACCGGCCCGGAGCGCGATCTCCAGCGCGCCGTCGATGTGCTGGAGAAGCTGTGGCTGCACGCCCTGTGGGGCGGGCAGGCCGACGGCTAGAGGGCTCCATGGAATTCGACGTGACGGGCAAGCGGGTGCTGGTCACCGGTGCGGCCAGCGGGATCGGCCGGGCGATCGCACTGCGACTCGCCCGCGACGGCGCGACGTTGTATCTGACCGACGTCAACGCCGAAGGGCTTGCCGACACCGTCGCTGCGGCGCGCGAGGCCGGTGCGGAGGTGGCCGAGCATCGGGCCTTCGACATCGCCGACTACGACGCCGTCGCCGCACTTCGCCGCCGACATCCACATCCGCCACGTCGCGATGGACGTGGTGATCAACATCGCCGGGGTGTCGGCGTGGGGCACCGTCGATCAGCTCACCCACCAGCACTGGCGCAGCATGATCGACGTCAACCTGATGGGTCCGATCCACGTCATCGAGACGTTCCTGCCCGCGATGGTCGCCGCCGGTCGCGGCGGCAGCCTGGTCAACGTGTCCGTCGGCCGCCGGACTGGTGGCGCTGCCCTGGCATGCCGCCTACAGCGCCAGCAAGTTCGGTCTGCTGGGCCTCTCGGAGGTGCTGCGGTTCGACCTGGCCCGGCACCGCATCGGCGTCTCGGTGGCGGTGCCCGGTGCGGTGGACACCCCGCTGGTGCAGACCGTGGACATCGCCGGGGTGGACCGCGACCACCCGACGGTCCAGCGCTGGGTACAGCGGTTCAGCGGTCACGCGATCCCCGCCGACGTCGCGGCCGAGAAGATCCTCGCCGGGGTGGCCCGCAACCGCTTCCTGATCTACACCTCAGCCGACATCCGGGCGCTGTATGCCTTCAAACGGCTGGCGTTCGGTCCCTACAGTCTGGTGATGACGCGGGTCAACGTCTTCTTCACCCGCGTCCTGCGGCCCCGCAGCCGCGCCCTGCCGCCGGACTGAAGGGACACTTCCGAGCGATGGCGACAATCAGGGTCCTGACCCTGGTCGGAAGCCTGCGCGCAGCGTCGATCAACCGGCAGCTCGCCGAGCTGGCGGCCCAGTCGGCTCCCGACGGTGTCGACGTCATCGTCTACGAGGGGCTCGGCGATCTGCCGTTCTACAACGAGGACATCGACACCGCCGACGCGCCCGCCGCGGTGAGCGCCCTGCGGGCGGCCGCCGCCGCAGCCGACGCGGCCCTGGTGGTGACGCCGGAATACAACGGCAGCATCCCCGGTGTTCTCAAGAACGCCATCGACTGGCTGTCGCGGCCCTGGGGCGACGGCGCGCTGAAGGGCAAGCCGCTGGCCGTCATCGGGACCGCGCTGGGCCGCTACGGCGGGACGTGGGCCCATGACGAGGCCCGGAAGTCCTTCGGGATCGCCGGCGCCCGGGTGGTCGAGTCGATCAGCCTCTCGCTGCCCGCGGCCACCCTCGATGGCAAGCACCCCCGGGAGGACGCTGACGTGGCCGCGGCGGTGCGGGACGCGATCGGCAAGCTGGCCGCCGAGGTTCGCTGACGCCGACGGGCCCGATGAACCGGCTGACGCCGACGGGCCCGATGAACCGGCTGACGCCGGATTTGTCGGTGGGCGCCGGTAGACAAAGGGGTGCGGGGAAGCCGTCGTGTTGTGAGGTGCGACACGCCGGTGACCCGTCCACCGAAAGCCTTACGACCAGGGAATTTCAGGATTGTTATTCGGAATATGTGGTAGGTCTTCTGTGTCAGTACCCACTAGGTGTAGTGTTTGGGCAGGCCGAAAGACCGGTTATCACCGGCCCCACGACAGTACTGAAACATCCCTGTCCGTCCGTTCGCCGAGGAGCTGCGCCGCAGATGACCATCACCGTCTACACCAAGCCCGCCTGCGTGCAGTGCAACGCCACCTACAAGGCGCTGGACAAGCAGGGCCTGTCCTACGAGGTCGTCGACATCACCGAGGTGCCCGAGGCCCGTGACTACGTGATGGCGCTGGGCTACCTGCAGGCGCCGGTCGTGGTGGCCGGCGGCGAGCACTGGTCGGGCTTCCGGCCCGACCGGATCAAGGCCCTGGCCGGCGCCGCCGAGTCGGCGTCCGCCGCCGTCAGCGCCTAGCGGCGAGGACACGCGCCATGGATTCGGTGCGGCTGGTGTATTTCTCCAGCGTCTCGGAGAACACCCACCGCTTCGTCGCAGAAGCTGGGCCTGCCGGCCATCCGGATTCCGCTGCACGGCCAGATCGAGGTCGACGAGCCCTACGTACTGATCCTGCCGACCTACGGCGGCGGACGGGCCAACGGGCCCGGACCCCGACGCCGGGGGTTATGTGCCCAAGCAGGTCATCGCTTTTCTGAACAACGAACACAACCGTTCGCTGATCCGCGGCGTGATCGCGGCCGGCAACACCAATTTCGGCGCCGAGTTCTGCTACGCGGGCAATGTCGTGTCCCGCAAGTGCGAGGTGCCGTATCTCTACCGATTCGAATTGATGGGAACTGCCGAGGACGTGGAAGCCGTCCGGGCCGGTCTGGCTGATTTCTGGAAGGACTCAGTTTCGAAGGATGACAGGTGTCACCAACCGTCACTGCTGCAGAGCCGGTAAGCACACGACCACAGCGCATGCCACCGCGCACGCGCTGCCGGGGGAGACGGACTACCACGCGCTCAACGCGATGCTCAATCTGTACGGGCCTAACGGCGAGATCCAGTTCGACATGGATCGCCTCGCCGCCCGGCAGTACTTCCTGGAGCACGTCAACCAGAACACCGTGTTCTTCCACAATCAGGACGAGAAGATCGACTACCTGATTCGGGAGAACTACTACGAGCGTGACGTTCTCGACCAGTACTCGCGCAACTTCGTCAAGACGCTGATCGACCGGGCCTACGCCAAGAAGTTCCGCTTCCCGACGTTCCTGGGTGCGTTCAAGTACTACACCTCCTACACGCTGAAGACCTTCGACGGGAAGCGCTACCTGGAGCGCTTCGAGGACCGCGTGGTGATGGTGGCGCTCACGCTGGCCGCCGGTGACACCACGCTGGCCGAGCAACTCGTCGACGAGATCATCGACGGCCGCTTCCAGCCGGCCACCCCGACATTCCTCAACTCCGGCAAGGCCCAGCGCGGCGAGCCGGTGAGCTGCTTCCTGCTGCGCATCGAGGACAACATGGAGTCGATCGGGCGTTCGATCAACTCCGCGCTGCAGCTGTCCAAGCGTGGCGGCGGAGTCGCGTTGCTGCTCAGCAACATTCGTGAGCACGGCGCGCCGATCAAGAACATCGAGAACCAGAGCTCCGGGGTCATCCCGATCATGAAGCTGCTGGAGGACTCGTTCTCCTACGCCAACCAGCTCGGCGCGCGCCAGGGTGCGGGCGCGGTGTACCTGCACGCGCACCACCCCGACATCTACCGCTTCCTGGACACCAAGCGGGAGAACGCCGACGAGAAGATCCGGATCAAGACGCTGAGCCTCGGCGTGGTGATCCCGGACATCACCTTCGAGCTGGCCAAGAACAACGAGGACATGTACCTGTTCTCGCCGTACGACGTCGAGCGGTCTACGGGGTGCCGTTCGCCGACATCTCGGTCACCGAGAAGTACTACGAGATGGTCGACGACGCCCGCATCCGCAAGCACAAGATCAAGGCCCGCGAGTTCTTCCAGACGCTGGCCGAGTTGCAGTTCGAGTCGGGCTACCCGTACATCATGTTCGAGGACACGGTGAACCGGGCCAACCCGATCGACGGCAAGATCACCCACTCGAACCTGTGCTCGGAGATCCTGCAGGTGTCCACGCCGTCGAGGTTCAACGAGGATCTGTCGTATGCCGAAGTGGGCCAGAGACATCTCGTGCAACCTGGGCTCGCTGAACATCGCCAAGGCGATGGACTCGCCGGACTTCGCCCAGACCATCGAGGTGGCCATCCGGGCGCTGACCGCGGTCAGCGATCAGACCACACATCACCTCGGTGCCCTCGATCGAGAAGGGCAACAGCGAGGCGCACGCGATCGGGCTGGGGCAGATGAACCTGCACGGCTACCTGGCCCGCGAGCGCATCTTCTACGGCTCCGAAGAGGGCATCGACTTCACCAACATCTACTTCTACACGGTGCTCTACCACGCGCTGAAGGCGTCGAACAAGATCGCCATCGAACGCGGTGAGACGTTCATCGGCTTCGAGAAGTCCAAGTACGCCAGCGGTGAGTTCTTCGACAAGTACACCGAGCAGGTGTGGGAGCCGCAGACCGACAAGGTCCGAAAGCTGTTCGCCGATGCGGGCATTCGCATCCCGAACCAGGACGACTGGCTGCGCCTCAAGGAGTCGGTGCAGAGCAACGGCATCTACAACCAGAACCTGCAGGCCGTCCCGCCGACCGGGTCGATCTCCTACATCAACCACTCGACGAGTTCGATCCACCCGATCGCGTCGAAGGTCGAGATCCGCAAGGAAGGCAAGATCGGCCGCGTCTACTACCCGGCGCCGTACATGACCAACGACAACCTGGAGTACTACCAGGACGCGTACGAGATCGGCTTCGAGAAGATCATCGACACCTACGCCGCGGCCACCCAGCATGTGGACCAGGGGCTGAGCCTGACGCTGTTCTTCAAGGACACCGCCAGCACGCGCGACGTCAACAAGGCGCAGATCTACGCGTGGCGCAAGGGCATCAAGACGCTGTACTACATCCGGCTGCGGCAGATGGCGCTGGAAGGGCACCGAGGTCGAGGGCTGCGTCAGTCCTGCATGTTGTGATTGCCTGCCGCTGACGGGGGATCTGGTGGCGGCCGAACTTTCGACCGGGGGCTTGGTCTATGGGGTCAGGCTTCGGTCGGAGTCTTCTTATCGCTATGTCGGTCTTACGACAAAAACGGCGAAGTTGCGGCTTCGTCAGCATTGGAAGCAGGCTGCGTCGGGTAGAAAAACACCCTTCTACGACTGGTTGCGTAAGCAAGATCGCGACGACGTGGTGGTGGATCAGCTGGACTGGGCCGACGAACTTGATGAGCTCGGTGAGGCCGAAAGCGCCTGGATAGCTTTGTTGCGGCGTGAGGGCCACCCGTTGCTGAACCTTGCGGCCGGAGGGCTTGGGCCGACGGGCGTGGAATGGACTGTCGAGATGCGACAAGCTGCGAGTATCCGGGCGACTGGTCGTAAGATTCCAGGCCGGTTCGGTGAAGAGAACCCGTTCTATCGGAGGAATCACTCGCCCGAGCAGCGGGCGAGGTGGTCCGCTGCTCGTAAGGGTACGAACGTCGGGGCTGACAATCCGAACTATGGGAAGGTTGGCGCGGACCATCCCAGCTTCGGCCGTGTGATGTCGGAGGAGGCGAAGGCCAGGCTGTCGGTAAGCAGGACGGGCGCTGGGAACCCCAATTTTGGTCGCAGTGCGAGCGAAGAAACACGGGCCAAGATGTCAGCGGTTCGCAAAGGCCGTCCAATGCCGTCAAGTCGGCGTAGTGCGCATACCAGGCACCACACGAATAGAGGGGTCAAGAAGGCGACGTGCCGTTACTGCGTTGAGGACTCGCAGTGAGGTCCTCTGGTTTGCGAGCCAGGAACGCTGTTACCGAATTGCCCCAATCAGGCCGAGGCGGCCACGCCTTCAGCCGCTCCCTTCACGGTCGACTTCGCGCGGTTCTCCGCGCGCACCTTCCTGCCTTTGCGGGTGAAGCCGGTGGGGGAGATGGTCGCCGACAGCAGCATGTCCTCGCCCGTGACGAACGGGTGGAATCCGACGCCGGCTCCGCCGCGTCCCTTGACCGGAATGTCGGTGCAGGCGGTCACTTTCCAGGCTTTCGGCGACGTCGACAGGATCGCCTCGGTGCCGTCGCCGGTGATCGGCAGCGCGGCGATCACCTCGTCACCGTCCTCGGCCAGTCGCACGCCGGCGACGCCGTTGCCGGCGGCGCCCTGCGGGTTGACCGTCGCCGGGTCGATGCGGAGCACCTTGCCGCGACGGGTGACCAGTGCCAGGTGCGCGCCCTCGGGCAGCACCCCCGAGGCGAGCAGCCCGGTGATGTCGGGGGCCACCGCGACGTCGCGAACCTTGGTCGGCAGTCCCGCACCGGTGGTGAACTTGATCCGGCCGTCGGTCCAGACCGCCCAGCCCAGTCCGCCGGTGAGCAGATCGCCGTGGCTGTCGGACAGGATGCCCTGGTGATCGAGGCGCCAGGCCGGATTGGGCTTGCGTTCCCGGGCGTCGTCGTCGCCGCCTGCGGCGGCGACCGGGGTGGCGTCGAGGTCCAGGGCGGTGCGCCGGTCGAACTCCGTGCCGTCGAACAGCTTCGCGGTCTGCTTCAACTCGGCGTCGATGAGCTTCTTGCGGGCCTCGGGTGACTCGAGCAACTCGGTGAGCTGGGCGTGCTCGGCGTCGAGCTTGTCGGCCTCGGTGCGCAACTCGAGGACATCGAGCTTGGTCAGCCGGCGCAGCTGCATGGCCAGCACGTAGTCGGCCTGCACCTCGTCGATGTCGAAGCGTGCGCACAGTCCGGCGCGGGCCTCGTCGACGGTGTCCGAGCCGCGGATCACCGCGACGGCGGCGTCGATGTCGATGTGCACCAGCAGCAGACCCGACACCAGATGCCGACGCGCGGTGACCTTTTCCAGCCGGTGCTCGCTGCGGCGGACCACCACCGAGTCGCGCAGCGTCAGGAACGAGGTGATCAGTTCCCGCACCGACCACCACCGCGGAATGCGGTCGGCGTCGAGGGCCACCACGCTGGCGGCGAACGTGCCCTCCAGCGGGGTGAGCGCCAGCAGCGAGGTGACCAGCTGCTGCGGGTCGTGACCGCGCTTCGGCGGTGACCACGATGCGCAGCCCGTTGCGCCGGTCGGTGAGGTCGGACATGTCGGCCACCCCGGGCAGATCGCCGCCGTCGATCAGCGAGCGGATGCGTTCCTGCACCGTGGAACTCGCCACTCCGGGCGGTAGTTCGGTGATGACGACGTTGCGTCCGTCCACCGTCACCGTGCCGCGCACGGTGAACGATCCCCTTCCGGTGGTGACGTAGTCGCGCAGCCCGTCGGAGCCGACCACCGATCCGCCGCACCCCCAGTCGGGTCCGGGCAGCAACTCCATCAGGGCGTCGTCGGACAGTTCCGGCTTGGCCAGCAGCGCCCGGCAGGCGGCCATCACCTCGCGCGGGTTGTGGGCGGGAACCTTGGTGGCCCAGCCCTCGGCGATGCCCGACGGCACCGTTGACGAGCAGCACCGGGAAGCGGGCCGGCAGCACGGTGGGCTCGATCCATTCGCCGTCGAAGGTCTCCGTCATCGGCACCGCATGGTCGGCCAGCTCCGCGGTCAGCGCCGCGCCGGCCGGTGACAGCCGCATCTCGGTGTAGCGGTCGGCCGCGGGGATGTCGCCCTGGATGCGGGGGAACGCGCCCTGGCCGTCGATGATCTTCACCCGCTGGAAGTCCGCGGCCAGCAGCGCCGCGGCGCCGTACATGGCGGCCCCGCCGTGCGGGTGCAGGTTGCCGGTCACCGCCGAGCAGACCTTCGAGGACTTCTGAGGTTTGTTGCCGGGCAACAGATTTGAGGAATGCATCTGGTAGAGCAGACGCCGCTGCCCGGGTTTGAGTCCGTCGTAGGCCGACTGGGTATCGCACGGTCGGAGACCGAATACAGCGCGAAGATCAGCTGGTAGCGGTTCCAGTAGTCGTCGGCGGAGACGTCGAGGACCAGGTCGGGGTTCTGTTCGATGACAGTCACGGTGTGCTCGTCTCCTTAGTCCAGGTCGAGGGCGGCGGTGTCGATGCGGGCGGCGGCGGCGGCCATCCAGTCGCGGCGGCCCTCCGGCGGTCCGCCGAACAGGATGTGGTGCAGGTTCGTCGGCCTTGTCGTCGGGGCTGATCCGGTAGACGGTGCGCTGGGCGGGGTCGAGCACGGTGTTCCAGAAGTCGTCGGCGTTCATCTCGCCGAGGCCCTTGTTGCGCTGCACCTCGACCTTGCGTCGTGGACGTGGCCCGCAGCTTGGCCACCGCCTCGTCGCGCTCGGCCTCGTCCTGGCAGTAGATCCGGGTGTCGGCGTCGTAGACCACGAACAGCGGCGGCAGCGTCACGTAGACCATGCCGGCGGCGACGAGGGGCCGGTAGAAGTCGAGGAACATCGAGATCAGGCTGGAGTTGATGTTGGCGCCGTCGGGATCGGCGTCGGAGGCGAACAGGATCCGGTCGTAGCGGCACTTCTCCGGGTCGCAGTGATCGCGCACCCCGCAGCCCAGGATCCGTTCGATCGCGTCGAACTCCTCCTTGGTGCGGGCCTTGGTCGCGGTCCAGCCGAAGGTGTTGGGCGGCTTGCCTTTCAGCGGGAACGCAGCCTGGAAGGTGGCGTCGCGGGCGGCCTTGACGGTGCCCAGCGCCGAGTCGCCCTCGCAGATGAACAGCTCCGCGCCGCTGCCGCGGCCGCTTTCCCGGCTGGGCAGCAGCTTGGGCGGCAGGGACAGGTTGGTGCCCAGCCCCTTGGCCTTGGAGGCGGCCCGGGAGCGTTCCTTGGCACCTTCGGCGCTGCGGCGGGCGCGGGCGGACTCCAGGGCCAGCTTCGCCCAGGTGCTGATCGCCGGGTCGTTGGCGGGGTTGGCCGCCCACACGGTGACCGCGCGGGCCACCTCGGGGGTCATGGCCAGGTTCAGCGACCGCGAGGACACCGATGTCTTGGCCTGGGAGTCCCACGACACGTCCGGTGCGCGGGTGTCGACCGCCAGCGCGGTGACTGCTGCGAAGTCCTGCGGCTCCGGGCCGTCCTCGCCCTTGGCCAGTCCGAGATCGCGCATCCGGCCGGCACGTTCGGCCAGTGCCTCGGTCAGGCCGCTCACCGCCGCGGACAGATGCGAGCCGCCGTTGGCGGTGCGCACCGTGTTGCAGAACCCGGCCACGGTGGCCGGCTCGGCGGGACCGGCCGCCACCGACCAGCGCATCGGCGTCGGTCCCCGGCCGGTGGTGTAGGAACCGGAGCCCTCGACCACCAGGCTGACCTCCGGGTTCGGGGGTGCCGCGCCGCGGCGCACATCAGGGTCAGCAGCGCGTCGGTTCCCCACGGTCCGTCGAACGGTTGGGTCAGCATCTCCGGCACCTCGCCGATCGGCCAGCCCTCGTCGATCACCCGCAGATGCACGCCGAAGCACATCCGGGCCGCGGCGTGCGCCCGCAGCAGCACCTCGCCGATGTCGATGACGCAGTCCGGTGCGACGGTCGGGTCGAACAGAATCCGCACCGAGGTGCCGTGGGCGTCGGGTTTGCGGTTGGCCGCCCCGCGCAGTTTCTGGGTGTCGTCGCGGACGAACTCGGCGTTCGGGTCGAAGTCCTTGCCGGTGAAGGTGCCGGGGTAGCCCTTGCCGAAGCTCTGCTTGTAGGTCTTGCCGTCGCGCATCACGATGACGTCGGTGCGGGCGGAGATGAACACCGCCGCGGCGGCGCCGATCCCGTTGAGGCCCGCCCCGGTGCTGGCGGCATCGGTGTGCGCGGAGAACTTGCCGCCGGCGCGGGCAGTGCCCAGGGTCTTGACGATGCCGTTCTTCTTGGTGACCGGGTCGGTGTCCACCGGCAGGCCCCGGCCGTCGTCGGTGACGGTCACCGAGGTGTCGGCGTGCAGCGTGATCGTCACCGTCGACCCGCCGTTGCTGGGTACCGCGACCTCCTCGACGGCGTTGTCGACCAGCTCTCGCAGTGCGGTCAGCAGCACCTCCTGACCGAGGTTGACGGCCGGACGCAGCCGCGTGTGCTGGACGTCATCGAGTTCGGTGATGTCAGCGGCGGTGTAACTCACGGTGAAGGCTTCCTTGTCGGAGAATCGGCACACAGGCCTACCGATTTTCCACTGTTGCAGTGACATTTCCGGTGTCCGAGACGCCGCGTCGCCAATTTCCTTCCAGTGGCCGACGTCACTCGTACTTACACGTGCAGGGTTCCTCGTGCGGGTTCAGGACTTCTTCGCCCGCAGCGCCTTCAGTCGCCGCTGCTCTTCCAGCACGCCCTGGTAGTTGGCGCGCTCGGTGATCAGCCAGTCGGGGCTCTCCTCCAGCAGCGCAGTGATCTGCTCGGAGGTCAGCGCGTCGGTGATGCCGCCGCGGGTGAGGCCGGCGATCGTGACGCCCAGCTTCGCGGCCACGAGGTTCTTCGGGTGCGGACCGCATCTGCGGAGGTCGGAGAGCCACTGCGGCGGGTCCGCCAGCAGAGCGGCCAACTCGTCGCGGGTGATCGTGGTGTCGCGGAACTCTGCGGGAGTGGCGGGCAGGTAGACGTCCAGCTTCTTCGCCGCGGTCGCCGGCTTCATGGACTGCGAGTTGGGCCTGCTCATGAGCTGAGCCTATCGACAGCTGTCGGTAGCCTGAGCGGGTGAGTCCGTCCGCGCTGAGCGTCGGCTACGTCCCCGGCGGGACTCCGGCGAAGTGGGCGCGGATCTGGACGGAGCGCCACCCCGAGGTCCGGCTGAACCTGCGCGCGGTGTCCGCCGCCGAGGCGGCTGACGAGGTGCGGGCCGGGGGCGTCGATGCGGCGTTGCTCCGGCTGCCGACCGACACCTCTGCACTGTCCGTCATCCCGCTCTACGAGGAGACGACGGTGGCGGTGGTGCCGACTGATCACCTTCTCTGTGCGGCCGACGAGGTCACCGCCGCCGACCTCGATGGCGAGCCGACACTGCTGCCACTCGATGACGTCGTCGCCTGGGCGGACGCGCCGGGTGTCAGGAGCGATCACCGGCCCGAGACCACCGAGGCGGCAATGGAACTCGTGGCCGCAGGAATGGGCGCGCTCATCGTCCCGCAATCGCTGGCGCGGCTGTATCACCGCAGAGACCTCACCTATCGCCCGATCGCCGATGCGCCACCGTGCGCTGTGGCCCTTGTTGTCCGGGACGGGCCGCAGTCACCGCTGATCGAGGAGTTCATCGGCATCGTGCGGGGCCGCAAAGCCGGTTCGTCGCGTGGTCAGGCTCAGGCCCCGCCGAAGCGCACCGCGCGGGAGAAGACTTTCGCCAAGCAGGCCGCCCGCGCCGCGGCGGGCAAGGTCGCCCGCCGGCCGGACCCGAACAAGCGACGGCAGGGTTAAACAGACCGCCGGGCCGACTTGTCAGATGCCTCTGCTTTCCTTCACATCATGGACACCCACACGCGCGACCGGTTCTACGACCGCGCGGGTCGGACCATCTCGACCGCCCGCTGGGCGCAGTTGCGTGGCAATCGCGCGTACACGCTGATCGGGGACTGGAGCGACGGCAACGGATCAGCGGTTCGCACGGTCTGGACCGGGATAGACCTCATGTGCGGCTGCTCGGAATCATCGATGTTCGAAACCCATTGCATCGTGGGAGACACCGCGACCTTCTACGCCAACAGCACCGAGGCTGCCGCCCGGGAGTGTCATGACGACTGCGTCTCGTTGATCTCCGGCACCAACACGGCACCGGCCGCACCGCCGGCGACGGACGCTCTTATCGGGTTGCCGCTGACTTTCCTCGATCGCGGGGGCGACCCGATAGCGCTGGCCCAGTGGGCACGGCTGCGCCGCGACCAGAACTACCGTGTGATCGGCGTGTGGCGCGGGGAAGGTGGCGCCCATGTCACGGCCTTCTGGACCGGGTTCGATCTGGTGAGCGGATTCCATGCCCGACCGCAGGTGTTCGGTGTCTGCGTCGCCGCCTTCGAGAACTGCCCGCAGTCGGACAGTACCTACCGATTCTTCACCGAGAAGCGGGCCATGGATCACTTCGACCGGATCATCCCGCTGGTCGAACGCGGCGTCCGGCCCTGGGAGGACGAGGAAGTCGAGGCAGCAGGATTTGAGCCGCTCACGCTGCGCGCCCGGTGATATCGCTGTGCGGTTGAATGAGGCATGAAGATCGACGGATCGGTGGCGGTGGTCACCGGAGCGGGCTCGGGTATCGGCAGGTCGATCGCAGCCGCGCTGGCATCGGCCGGCGCCTCAGTGGTGGTCGGTGATATCGAGGCGGCGTCGGCAACCGAGACCGCGGCGATGATCGGCGGGGTCGCGGTTGCCGCGGATGCAGCGAGTGCAGACGGCATCGCGACACTGCTCGACATCGCCCGCCGTGAGTTCGGCGCCGTGGACATCTACGTCGCCAATGCCGGCATCGTCGGTGAGCCCGGCCTCGGCGACGACGAAGCCGCCTGGGACCGGATCATCGACGTCAATGTGCGCGCCCACATCCGGGCGGCCAAATCCCTTGTGCCGGAATGGATCGAGCGCGGCGCCGGGCACTTCGTCACCGTCGCCTCGGCCGCGGGCCTGCTGACCCAGCTCGGCGCTGCTCCCTACAGCGTGACCAAGCACGCCGCCGTCGGATTCGCCGAATGGCTGGCCATCACCTACGGCGACCAGGGAATCGGTGTGAGCTGCGTCTGCCCGATGGGTGTCGACACCCCACTGCTGCGGGCAATGTCAGATTCACCGGACGCGCAGGCGCGGGTGGCCGGTGCCGCCGTCACCGGTGCCGGCGCCGTGATCAGTCCGGACGCGGTCGCCGACCTGGTGGTCAGGGCCATCACCGACGGGACATTCCTGGTGCTGCCGCATCCGGAGGTCGGAATCATGTTCGGGCACAAGGCAGCCGACCACGATCGGTGGATCGCCGGGATGCGGCGCTACCAAGCCAGCCTGCGGTAGACGCGGCGTCAGAACTTGTGCAGCGGACCCTGCGCCCGCTTGTACATCGACTTGAGCAGTGAGTCGCGGAAGCGGGCGTTGTCGATCAGCCGGATCCCGGCATTGGCCACCTTCGGGTTTCCGGCGAGTTTGTGGAAGTAGCGGCCGCGCTTGTATTCCGTGCCCCACGCGGCTTCCATCCGCTGTGCGTAGTTGGTGAAGTCGTCGGGGCCGCCGTTCTCCAGCGCGGCGAGCGCGCACTCACCGGCGGCCAGGCCGGATTCGAGTGCCTTGGAGATGCCTGCGCCGGATGCCGGCTTGCCCGCACCGAGGGAGTCGCCGGTGAACAGCACGCCCGGGCGCCACGGTGGCCACGCGGTGAATCCCATCGGCAGCCGCCAGGCCCGCACGCTTTTGTTCTTCTTCAAGTCCTCGATCGCCGGCAGCTTCCACTCCGGCGGCAGGGTGCGCAGGAACTCGCCGAGGAACTGGGTGGCGTTGATCGCCTGCCAGTTCTTGTAGCTGGTGACGTAACCCAGGCCGATGTTGAGCCGGCCGTTGCCCATCGGGAACACCCAGCCGTAGCCGGGCAGTTGATCGCCCTGGAAGGCCAGCTTCAAATAGATGTCGAGGCTGTCGGAATCGGCCACCTCGGCGTCCATCTCGGAGCGGATCGCGATGGCCGAGTAACCATTGAATTTCGAGTCGATATGCAGGGCGCGTTTGATGGGGGAGTAGGCGCCGTCGGCGGCGATGACGGCGTCGCCGTAGATCTTCTCGCCGCTCTTGAGCGTCACCCCGGTGACCCGTCCGGCCTCGTCGAGGATCGGTTCGCTGACTTCGGCGCCCTGGCGCACCTTCGCGCCGGCCTTCTCCGCGTGCTGGAGCAACATGGTGTCGAGCACGGTGCGGCTGACGGTGTGGCCGTGGTCGGGCATGCCGGGCCGCTTCGGGAAGGTCAACTCCCAGCGCGACGGGCTGAACACCGTCACCCGGTTCACCCGGTGAAACTCCGCCACTTCGTCGGCGAGGCCCATTTTCTGCAGGTAGCTGACCGCGCGGGCGGTCAGGCCGTCGCCGCACGGCTTGTCGCGGGGAAATACGGCCTTGTCCAGCACGATGACATTGGCACCGGTCTGGGCGGCCTGCCAGGCGGCCGCCGACCCGGACGGACCTCCGCCCGCGATCACCAGGTCGTAACGTTGTGTCACACCTCTAGATTAGTCCACGGCGCGAACTCCGGGGCGACACGCCGCGACCACAAGTTGTTGTGTTGGCCCGGCTTGTCAGACACCAGGGGTAGTGTTTGGGGGGTCAGCCGGAATGCCGGTGTTTCCGTGGTGAAGTGGAGTTGGCGTGAGCGAAGGAATCAAGCTGATCGACCGTGCATCGGCGATCAACTGGAACCGCGTGCCCGACGAGAAGGACGCCGAGGTCTGGGAGCGTCTGACCGGCAACTTCTGGCTGCCGGAGAAGGTCCCGGTGTCCAACGACATCCCGTCGTGGAACACCCTGACCGACGCCGAGAAGCAGCTCACCATGCGGGTGTTCACCGGTCTGACGCTGCTGGACACCATCCAGGGCACCGTCGGCGCGGTCAGCCTGATCCCCGACGCCGCCACTCCGCACGAGCAGGCGGTGCTGCACCAACATCGCGTTCATGGAGTCCGTGCACGCCAAGAGCTACAGCTCGATCTTCTCCACGCTGTGCTCCACCAACGACATCGACGACGTCTTCCGCTGGTCGGAGGAGAACGTCAACCTGCAGCGCAAGGCCGAGATCGTGATGGACTACTACCGCGGCGACGACCCGCTCAAGCGCAAGGTGGCCTCCACCCTGCTGGAGAGCTTCCTGTTCTACTCCGGCTTCTACCTGCCGATGTACTGGTCGAGCCGGGCCAAGCTCACCAACACCGCCGACATGATCCGGCTGATCATCCGCGACGAGGCGGTGCACGGCTACTACATCGGCTACAAGTACCAGCGCGCGCTGGCCGCCGAGGACGAGAGCCGTCGCCAGGAGCTCAAGGACTACACCTACGAGCTGCTCTTCGAGCTCTACGACAACGAGACCGAGTACACCCAGGACCTCTACGACGGGGTCGGCCTGACCGAGGACGTCAAGAAGTTTCTGCGCTACAACGCCAACAAGGCCCTGATGAACCTCGGCTACGAGGCGCTGTTCCCGCGCGACGAGACCGACGTCAACCCGGCGATCCTGTCGGCGCTGTCGCCCGAACGCCGACGAGAACCACGACTTCTTCTCCGGGTCGGGCTCGTCGTACGTGATCGGCAAGGCCGTCGTCACCGAGGACGAGGACTGGGACTTCTAAAGGTCCAGCAAATCACCGTTCCACCTCTGCGGGTTGGCTCTTGCGTGGTCACAGGTGGTTTACTTAGCCGTGACTTATCGGGGCGGCAAGGTGGAGGGTGTTGTGTTCGTCAAAACTTCGAAGGCTGAGGCGTGCACCGGGGATCCCTGCGATGCCGTTCCGGCTAAGCGGCCGTTGCGGGCAATCGGACTGATCGGCTCGCTGTCGGTGGCGCTGGGTGTGGGGGCGGCAGTCGCCGCGATCGCGCCGGCCGCCGCTGAGAGCCCGGAGTCGGCCAGTGAATCCGAGACGCCGTCCACGCGTGAGTCACGCGGACCGGCCCGCGAGGCTTCACGGGTCAGCGGAGCCGAGCGCGGTTCGACCACCGCACCCGCCCGACGTGATCGTGTCGCCACAACTCCGTCGGGTGCCGCCTCCGAACGTGCGTCGATCAAGGCGGCCCCCGCAGCCGCGGTATCCGGTGCGCCGTCGTTGCCGAACGTGGACAGCGATCCCGCCGCACCCGTCACCGCACCGCTGGCGTGGGCCGCGGCCGCGGTAAGCCGCCGTGAACTGTCCGTGCAGTCGTCCGCCGCGGTCGCCGCACCGGCGGCCACTGCTGCCGCCGCTACCGCTGGTGTGGGCGAATTCCGCGATGTCTTTGAAGGCCAGGTCCGCGGCTATGTCGTTCGCTGGGGTGGCACCGCCGCACTCGCCGACGCTGTCGCGCCGCTGGTGGCCGATGCCGCCGCCGGCTGGATCAATAACGGCACGGTTGGCCCGCAGCTCACCGGGTTGGCGTCGAATCCGGTGGTCGGCGCCTTCATCGCGGACTGGACGACGTTGCAGCTCAACAGCATTGGGCTGCCCGGTCAGGTCAGCGGTGCCGTCGGCGCCGCGGTGGCTGACGCCGTCCGTGTCGCATTCGGCAACCCGGCCAATACCGCGCTCATCGGGGCAATCGACACCTTCATCGCGGCCGTTCCGTGGACGTCCGCACCGCTGTCGGACACGCTCTCGGCCTTGACGTCGGGGAGCACGACGGTCCTCGGCCTGGTGGAGCGCCAGCTCGACGGACAGGCCGTCTGGACCGCCGCCACCGCGCTGCTGGCCAACCCCGCCGTGCCTCAAGCCCTCGGCACCGGCGTCACCACGCTGGTCGGTGAGGTGGCCGCCGATGGGGGGGTCCAGGCGTTCCTGCGCGACCGCCTCGGCGCCTTCATCACCGGCAACCAGGCCGGAGTAGTCGGCACCGCGATCACCGGCGTCGTGAACGGATTGCTGGCCGATCCCGCGCTACTGAACGCGCTCGCCGGCGCGGCGGGAACCACCGTGACCGCACTGCTCAGCCAACCCGGAATCCCGGCCGTGGCGATCTCCGCGATTCAGCAGATCGTCGTCGGCGACGCGTCGCCGGCAAGCGTGCTGAGCGCGGTGGCCGCCAATCCCACCGTGCAGAGCGCGCTCAACGCCACCCTGCTGGCCGCAGCCACCGAACTCCTCGGCAACCCGGCAGTGCCGCAGGCACTTGGCGACGCCGCCCGCACTCTGGTCACCGGCCTGGCGGCCGATCCCGCGTTCCGGGCCCTGATCGCCGACCAGCTCGGCGGCGTGTTGAACACGACCGCGGACTTGGGCGCGCTGCTGACCGACCCGGCCGTGATCGAGGCACTGGGCGCCGCGGCCGGCACCACCGTCACCGCCTTCCTGGCCCAGCCCGGACTGGCCGCCGGGTTGGCCGGTGGCGCCGCGCAGATCATCGGCGCCCTGCTGGCCGGTGCCAGCCCGTCGACCGCGTTGGCCGCGCTGCAGTCCAGCCCGGAATTGCAGGCCGCGGTCAACGCCACCCTGCCGACGCTGGTGAACTCACTGCTGGCGATCACCGCACTGCGGCAGGCGGTCAGCGCAACTGCCGGGGAGTTGATCACCGACGCCATCGGCGGTTCGGGTGCTGACGGCACTGTCGCCGGTGCGGTAACCGACGCCGTGGTGGATTCCCTGCTGGGCGACCCGTCGGTCGGGACCCTGCTGAGCACCGTGCTTGTCGAGGCCATGAACGGAACGTCGTCGACGGAGACGGTGAACGCTCTGGTGCAGTCGGTGCTGCGGGATCCCGAGCTTCAGACCGCCGTCGGCACCGCCATCGGCAAGGGTGTCGGTGCGCTGTTCGGCGACAACCCGGTCGGCGCGGCGGTCGGCTGGGTGGTCGGTGGCGCGGCAACGCTGGCCATCCGCGTCTTCGCCGGCATCACGCTGCTGCTCAACCCGGGCTTCACTCTTGTGCCGCCCGCGGCGGCACTGCCCCCCGGCAATTCCGTGTTCCTGCTTCTCCGAGCTGCCTGATACGTCTTTTCTGCGTCCAGGGGACCCAAAGCTCTGGCGCACCGAATTCCTGACGTTCACACTGTCGTCATGACCGCCAAGTCGCGTGCGCGCAAAGTCCTGGACTGGCTCCGGGCCGGTTACCCCGGCGGGGTCCCGGGCCCGGACCGGGTGCCGCTGCTGGCATTGCTGCGCAACACCCCGCTGACCGAGGACGAGATCAGAGAGGTGGTGCGTGAGATCACCGCCAGCGGAGAGCAAGGCGCCGCGCCGGGCTGTGATCGACCACGACGAGATCGAGAAGTTCATCGAAGGCGTCGCCCACCACGACGGCGGGCCGGAGAACATCAAGCGGGTCGCCGACATCCTGGCTGCCGGCGGGTGGCCGCTCGACGACCTCGACGCTCGCGCGAGCGACTCGGTGTCCCGCCTGATTCGACCCTCGTCGCTGCTAGCGCAGCGACTCGGTGTCGATCACGAACCGGTACCGGACGTCGCTGGCGATCACTCGCTCGTAGGCCTCGTTGATGTAGTCCGGCTCGATCACCTCGATCTCCGAGGCGATGCCGTGCTCGGCGCAGAAGTCCAGCATCTCCTGGGTTTCGGCGATGCCGCCGATCATCGAGCCGGCGATGCTGCGGCGCATGCCGATGATCGAGAACGGCGGGACCACCAGCGGGTTCTCCGGGGCGCCGAGTTCGACGAAAACACCGTCGCGGTCGACCAATTCCGAGGTAACTGCCGAGGTCGAGGTTGGCCGAGACGGTGTTGAGGATGATGTCGAAGGAGTTGCGCAGCTTCTTGAAGGTGTCGCGGTCGCTGGTGGCGTAGTAGTTGCTTCGCACCCAGTCGCAGTCCGTCCTCCATCTTCTTCAGCGACTGCGACAGCACGGTCACCTCGGCACCCATCGCCGCACCGATCTTGACCGCCATGTGGCCCAGCCCGCCGAGCCCGACCACCCCCACCCGGGTGCCCGGGCCGACCTTCCAGTGCCGCAGCGGTGAGTAGGTGGTGATGCCCGGCGCACAGCAGCGGCGCGGCGGCGTCCAGTGGCAGCGCCTCGGGGATCCGCAGCACGTAGTTCTCGTCGACGACGATGCTGCCGCTGTAGCCGCCCTGCGTCGGCTGGCCGTCGCGGCCGACCGCGTTGTAGGTGCCGATCATGCCGCCGCCGGTGCAGTACTGCTCGCAGGCCGGCGTGGCAGTTGTCGCACTCGCGGCAGGAGTCGACGAAACAGCCCACGCCCACCCGGTCGCCGACCGCGTACTTGGTTACCGCCGAACCGATTTCGGTGACGATGCCGGCGATCTCGTGGCCGGGCACCACCGGGTAGTTGGGCTGGCCCCACTCCGCGCGCACGGTGTGGATGTCGGAGTGGCAGATCCCGGCGAAGTGGATGTCGAACCGGACGTCGTGCGGGCCGACGTCGCGGCGGGTGATGGTGGTCTTGGTCAGCGGTTCGGTGGCCGAGGTGGCGGCGTAGGCGGTGACGGTGGTCATGGGATCGAGACTAAGCCGTCGCCGTCGAGTGCCTGCGACAGCCCTCCACCGTGGGCGCACCGCTCTACTATTCGCCCAATGGCATGGAGCATCCCGGCGGTACCGCGGCCACCGCTCGGCCTGCCTGATCCGCTACGGCGGATCCACATCGCCCGCGATCTCGACTCCGATCACCGACATCGGTCCCGAGGACCCGCCCGAGGCCGGCGGGGTCGACACCGCTGCGGTGGACTCCATCTGGCGCTCGGCGCAGGACTGGTATCGCAGTGGTGTGCACCCGGCGATGCAGGTGTGTGTGCGCCGCCACGGCGCGGTGATCCTCAACCGCGCGATCGGCCACGCCCACGGTAACGGTCCGGCCGATGGACGCGCCACCGAACGGGCGGCCGCCACCGTCGACACCCCGTTCTGCGTGTATTCGACCTCTAAGGCGATCACCGCGTTCCTGGTGCACAAGCTGTGCGAGCGCGGTGTGCTGAGCCTGGATGACAAAGTCGCCGACTACATCCCCGGCTATGAGCGCAACCGCAAGCACCGGATCACCATCGGCCATGTGCTCGCCCACCGCGCCGCGGTGCCGAACCTGCCAAGGACCGCACTGGACCTCGATCGCCTCGGCGACCGGCAGTACATGACCGACATCCTGGTCGAGGCCGCACCGTTCGCGAAGGCCGGCCGCTACCTGGCGTATCACGCGGTCTCTGGCGGTTTCATCCTCGGCGAGATCGTGCACGCCGTCACCGGCAAGGACATCCGTGAGGTGCTGGCCGAGGAATTCCTCGATCCGCTCGGCTTCCGCTGGATGAACTACGGCGTTGCCGCCGACGACATCGACAAGGTGGCCGTCAACTACATCACCGGACCGCCCACCGCGCCGCCGCTGTCGAACCTGCTCAGCCGCGCGCTCGGGGTGGGGCTGGACAGCCTGGTCGAGCTGACCAACGACCCCCGCTACCTGACCGGCATCGTCCCCTCGGCCAACACCATCACCACCGCGTTCGAGCTGAGCCGCTTCTTCGAAGTGATGCGCCGCGGCGGCGAACTCGACGGGGTCCGGGTCATCGAGACCGACACCATCCGCAAGGCGCTCGAAGAGTGCTCGCATCTGGAGATCGACCTGTCGCTGGGATACCCGACCCGGTTCTCCTACGGACTGATGCTGGGCGCCCGGGTGGTCAGCCTGTTCGGCCTCGACACCCAGCGGGCGTTCGGCCACCTCGGCTTCACCAACATCCTGGCCTGGGCCGACCCCGAACGCGCCATCTCCGTCGCGGTGCTCAACAGCGGCAAGCCGGTGGTCTACCCGGAGTTCTACCGCTTCCTGGGGACCATGCAGCAGATCAGCAGCGCGATGCCGAAGGTGTCCGCCGATGAGCGAATCCTCTAGCGCAGGAAAGGAAATCATGTCTGCACATCTGGCCGGCAAGGTCGTCATCGTCACCGGGGCGGCCAGTGGCTTCGGCCGGCTGATCGCCGAGAAGTGCGCGGCGGGCGGGGCCAAGGTGGTCGGTGTCGACGTCGACGCGCGAAGCACTCGAGGAGGTGGTCGCCGGGATCCGCGCGGCCGGGGGAGCAGGCACTGGCGCAGGTGGCCGACGTCACCGACCTGGCCGCGCTACAAGGCCGCCGCGCGACACGGCGGTCGAGCACGTTCGGCGCCGTCGACGTGCTGGTCAACAACGCCGGGGTGATGCCGCTGGCCTACTTCGCCGACCACGAACGCGCCTGGCAGCGTTGGCATCAGGCCATCGACATCAACATCAAGGGTGTGGTCAACGGCATCTCCGCGGTCTACGACCAGATGATCGCCCAGGGCCGCGGACATGTGGTCAACATCTCCTCGATCTACGGCAACGGCGGGATCGCCGGCGCCGGGGTCTACAGCGCCACCAAGGCCGCGGTCGACGGCGATCTCCGATGCGCTGCGGGTGGAGACCCAGGGCCGGATCAAGGTCACGACCGTCAAGCCCACCGGGGTGTTCGGCACGAATCTGGCCGGCGGGATCGTCAACCAGACCGCGATCATGGAGCTGGCCGGCCAGCACGGGCCGCAGTTCGCCGAGAACCTCGGCCAACTACTGTCGGCGGGATCGCTGCGGCCCGAGCAGACCGACGTCGACTCGGTGCAGTACTGGCTGATCACCCCCGACGACCTGGCCGACGCGGTGGTGCACGTCATCGACCAGCCGTGGGGGATCAGCGTCAGCGACGTGACGGTGCGCGCCAGCGGCGAGAACTACATCCGCTGATCGCGCTAGTTGATCCGCGTGTCGCGCGTTAGTTGATCGGGGCGTTGAGCCAGCGCAGGTCGTCGACGATCCCGCGGGCGGCGATCAGGCCCTGACCGGTCTGCCACACCTCGTTGTTGACCACGAACACCCGGTTGTCCCGGTTGGCCGACAGCTGTGCGCCAGGCGTCGCTCTCCAGCAGTGCCGGCGCGCGGTCCTTGGCCGCCGGCGAGGCGAACGACAGGTAGACGATGTCGCCGTCGGCGGCGGAGAAGTCGGCGCTCGTCGAGACCGATCTCCACGATAGGGCTTGTCGGTGAACCGTTGCGCCGCAGGGCGATCCACGCCGACGGCGGCCAGCACGCTGCCCGGGAAGTTCTCCGCCCCGAACACCCGCAGCGACGAGTCGGTGAGCTGAACCACCGAGGCCTGGAAGTGGGTGGCGTCGTTGGCCTCACCGGCTTTGCGGGCCTGCTCGGCGAATCCGGCGATCAGCTCGTCGGCCGCGCCGAAGCGCCCGGTGGCCGCCCCGACCATTCGAAGGTTGTCCTGCCAGCGGGCGCCCGGTGCGGCGGTGAACACCGTCGGCGCGATCGCCGCCAGCGCCGGATAGGCTCTGCGGCGTCAGATCCGGCGACCCGAGGATCAGATCCGGCTTGGCCGCCGCGATGGCCGCCAGGTCCGGTGCGCTGCGGCGTGCCCGCCGCGGGCACGTCATGGATCGACGGTGCCCAGATACGACGGCTGGGCGTCGGCTCCGTCGGGCAGGGCGGCGGCCACGATCCGCGACTGCAGGCCCAGCGCGCACAGGGCGTCGAGCTCGTCGCCGGCGAGCACCACGATCCGCTGCGGATCGGCCACCACCGCCGTCTCGCCGGCCGCATGCCGCACCGGGCCCGGCGGCGGGCCGTCGAGGGGGGCCGGTTCGGGTGCGCACGACTCGTCGGGGCGGCGCTGATTGCCCAGCACACCGGCCGAGGCGATCTTGGTGGTGCTGGTGATCACTGAACCGAGCGGGGCCGCCGGCCGGTGTCTGCGGGGAGCCCGAACATCCGCTGACCGCCAGCGCCGCCGCAACGGCCGCGAACAGAGTCGGACGCACGACGCGGAACAGCACGTCGCGACGGTAACACCGCGCCCCGCAAACAGGCGCTGACCTGCCTGTGACCAGCGACGCATCCCGGGTGTGACGCGAATACGACAGAATGTAGGACCCAGGCCGCGAATGGCCCCGGTTTGGGGATACGATTCGCCGAGATAGCGTTGCGACCCGCCGCTCTTACGTGGATGGTTGGAGGATCTTGTGACAGCCGTAGTGCCCTCGCGCGGTGAACTAGAGGCCACGTCGCCCCTTCCCGGCTCGCGACCGGTCCCAAGGGCAACCTGATCTACAAGATCATCACCACCACCGACCACAAGCTGATCGGCGTCATGTACGTGGTCGCCTGCTTCATCTTCTTCGCGCTGGGCGGCCTGATGGCGCTGTTCATGCGCGCCGAGCTGACACTACCGGGCCTGCAGTTCCTGTCCAACGAGCAGTACAACCAGCTGTTCACCATGCACGGCACGGCGATGCTGCTGTTCTACGCCACCCCGATCGTGTTCGGGTTCGCCAACCTGGTGCTGCCGCTTGCAGATCGGCGCCCCCGACGTCGCCTTCCCGCGGCTGAACGCGCTGTGCTTCTGGCTGTTCGTCTTCGGTGCCCTGATCGCCCTCGGCGGCTTCATCACCCCCGGTGGCGCCGCCGACTTCGGCTGGACCGATCTACGTGCCGCTGTCGGATTCGGTGCACTCGCCCGGCGCGGGCGCGGACCTGTGGATCCTCGGCGTCGCCGTCGGCGGCCTGGGCACCATCCTCGGTGCGGTCAACATGATCACCACCGTGGTCTGCATGCGCTGCCCCGGCATGACCATGTTCCGGATGCCGATCTTCACCTGGAACATCTTCGTCACGTCGATCCTGGTGCTGCTGATCTTCCCGCTGCTGACCGCCGCCCTCTTCGGCTTGGCCGCAGACCGCCGCCTGGGTGCGCAACATCTATGACCCGGCCAACGGCGGCGTCACTGCTGTTCCAGCACCTGTTCTGGTACTTCGGCCACCCTGAGGTCTACGTCCTCGCGCTGCCGTTCTTCGGCATCGTCTCGGAGATCTTCCCGGTGTTCGCCCGCAAGCCGATCTTCGGCTACTCCACGCTGGTGTACGCCACCATCGCCATCGCGGCGCTGTCGATGGCGGTGTGGGCGCACCACATGTACGTCACCGGCGCGGTGCTGCTGCCGTTCTTCTCCTTCATGACGTTCCTGATCGCGGTGCCCACCGGGATCAAGTTCTTCAACTGGATCGGCACCATGTGGAAGCGGCCAGTTGACCTTCGAGACGCCCATGCTGTTCTCGTTCGGCTTCCTGGTGACCTTCCTGTGCGGCGGCCTGTCCGGCGTGCTGCTGGCCAGCCCGCCGCTGGACTTCCACGTCTCCGACACCTACTTCGTGGTGGCGCACTTCCACTACGTGCTGTTCGGCGTGATCGTGTTCGCCACCTACGCCGGCGTGTACTTCTGGTTCCCGAAGATGACCGGCCGGCTGCTCGACGAGCGACTGGGCAAGCTGCACTTCTGGCTGACCATGATCGGCTTCAACCTGACCTTCCTGGTGCAGCACTGGCTCGGCGACGAGGGCATGCCGCGGCGCTACGCCGACTACCTGCCCACCGACGGCTTCACCACGCTGAACATCGTCTCGACCGATCGGCGCCTTCATCCTCGGCGTCGTCGATGCTGCCGTTCTTCTGGAACGTCTTCAAGAGCTGGCGCTACGGCGAGGTCGTCACCGTCGACGATCCGTGGGGCCACGGCAACTCGCTGGAGTGGGCCACCTCCTGCCCGCCCCCGCGGCACAACTTCACCGAACTGCCCAACGTCCGTTCGGAGCGGCCGGCGTTCGAGTTGCACTACCCGCACATGGTCGACCGGATGCGGGAGCGAGGCCCACGTCGGGCGCCATCCCGGCAACCGCCCGGTGGCAGCCGCGCTTGGCTTCGACGCGACCAAGAAGGCTGAGTTCGAAAAGGCCAAGCGTCCGTCCGGGCGCCGGTCCGATTAGTCGGATATCCACGGCGATAACCAGCACGGGGCCGCTCTTGCCGTGCCGCGATGACTGACGCCAAGGTGTCGGTGCTGATCACCGTCACCGGAGTCGACCGGCCGGGTGTGACGTCCGCGCTGTTCGAGGTTCTGTCCGCCCATGCGGTCGACCTGCTCAACGTCGAGCAGGTGGTGATCCGCGACCGGCTCACCCTCGGCGTGCTGGTCTCCGGGCGTGCTGAGGTGGCCGACGGCGAGGCCTTACGCGACGAGGTGACCGAGACGATCCACCGGATGGGTCTCGACGTCAGCATCGAACGCAGCGACGACGTCCCGATCATCGCCGAGCCGTCGACGCACACCATCGTCGTCCTCGGCCGGCCCATCACCGCCGCCGCGTTCGGTGCGGTCGCCCGGGAGGCTGCGGCGCTGGGCGTCAACATCGACTTCATCCGCGGCGTCTCCGACTACCCGGTGACCGGACTGGAACTGCGGGTCTCCGCCCCCGACGGTCTCGACGACGAACTGCAGGCGCAGCTGGCCCGGGTCGGCGCCGAGCAGGGCATCGATATCGCCGTGGAGCGCTACAACCTCGAGCGGCGCACGAAGCGGCTCATCGTGTTCGACGTCGACTCCACCCTGATCCAGGGTGAGGTCATCGAGATGCTGGCCGAGCGGGCCGGCGCCGGAGCGGCGGTGGCCGCGGTCACCGAGGCGGCGATGCGCGGCGAGATGGACTTCGCCGAGTCGCTGCACCAGCGGGTGGCCACGCTGGCCGGGTTGCCGGCCGAGGTGCTCGACGAGGTGGCCGAGGAGCTCGAGCTCACCCCGGGTGCGCGCACCACCATCCGGACGTTGCGGCGGCTGGGATTTCACTGCGGCGTGGTCTCCGGCGGGTTCCGGCAGGTGATCGACCCGCTGGCCCATGAGCTGATGCTGGACTTCGTCGCCGCCAACGAATTGGAGATCGTCGACGGCACGCTGACCGGCCGGGTGGTCGGCGAGGTGATCGATCGCGCCGGCAAGGCCAAGGCGCTGCGCAGACTTCGCCGAGCAGGCCGGTGTGCCGATGGAGCAGACCGTCGCCGTGGGCGACGGCGCCAATGACATCGACATGCTCAACGCGGCCGGACTGGGCGTGGCCTTCAATGCCAAACCCGCGCTGCGCGAGGTCGCCGACGCCTCGCTGAGCCACCCGTACCTGGACACCGTGCTGTTCATCCTGGGGGTCACCCGCGCCGAGATCGAGGCCGCCGACGCCGTGGACGGTTCCCTGCGCCGCGTCGAGATCCCGCCCCAGTGATTTCGGCGCGCAAACGTGCGGTCAGCGCTCGTTACCGCGCCGAAATCGCGGCGACCCGGGGGGCGGGGGCGGGCATGTGATGCGGCACGATGGTCGGGTGCCGCCCGAGACCGCCGAGGACGAGGTCGATGGCGTGGACGAGGATCTGCTGATCGACTTCTCCCGCGTCACCCTGCGCCGCGGTGGCCGGGTGCTGGTCGGTCCGGTCAGCTGGCAGGTTGAACTCGACGAACGCTGGGTGGTGATCGGCCCCAACGGCGCCGGTAAGACGTCCCTGCTGCGGATGGCCGCCGCCATGGAGTACCCGTCGTCGGGGACGGCGACGGTACTGGGGGAGCGGCTGGGCCGGGTCGACATGGCCGAGTTGCGGCAGCGCGTCGGGCTGAGCAGTTCGGCTCTGGCGCAACGTATTCCCGACGACGAGGTGGTGCGCGACCTGGTGGTGTCCGCCGGCTACGCCGTGCTGGGCCGCTGGCGCGAGCGCTACGACGACGTCGACTACGAACGCGCGCTGGACACCCTGGAGAGCGTCGGCGGCGAACACCTGGCCGACCGCACCTACGGCACCCTCTCCGAGGGCGAGCGCAAACGGGTGCTGATCGCCCGCTCACTGATGACCGACCCGGAACTGCTGCTGCTCGACGAGCCCGCCGCCGGCCTGGACCTCGGCGGCCGTGAGGAACTGGTCGCCCGATTGGCCGATCTGGCCGCCGACCCGGACTCACCGGCGCTGGTGCTGGTGACCCACCACGTCGAGGAGATCCCGCCCGGATTCAGCCACTGCCTGATCCTCGCGGAGGGTCAGGTGGTGGCGGCCGGTCTGCTGCAGGACGTGCTGACCGCCGACACCCTCTCGGCCGCGTTCGGCCAGTCGATCGCCGTCGACACCATCGATGGCCGCTATTTCGCCCGCCGGGTGCGTACCCGGGCGGCACACAGGAGGCAACTATGAATCAGGCACCCGTGAACGACATGCCCGAACCGGTCGCCGTGCGGCCGGCCGCCACCGTGATGCTGGTACGCGACAACGTCATTGATGGCCTCGAGGTGTTCCTGATGCGCCGGCAAGCGACGATGGAGTTCGCCGCCGGGATGACCGTGTTCCCCGGCGGCGGGGTCGACGACCGCGACCGCAACGCCGACATCGCCTGGTTCGGGCCCGGACCCGAGTGGTGGGCGCAGCGTTTCGGGGTGCCCACCGATCTGGCGGAGGCACTGGTGTGCGCCGCCGCGCGGGAGACCTTCGAGGAGTCCGGGGTGCTGTTCGCCGGCCCCGCCGACGATCCCGATGGCATCGTCAGCGACGCATCGGTCTATCACCACGAACGCATCGCCCTGGAGGACCGCAGCCTGGCCTTCGGCGACTTCCTGCGGGCGGAGAAGCTGGTACTGCGCGCGGACCTGCTACGGCCCTGGGCGAACTGGGTCACCCCGAAGGAGGAGCGCACCCGCCGCTACGACACCTTCTTCTTCGTCGGGGCTCTGCCCGAAGGGCAGCAGGCGGACGCCGACATCAACACCGAGTCCGATCTGGCCGGCTGGGCCCGCCCGGAGGCCGCCATCGAGGACTTCGCGCAGGGCCGCGCGCTACTGCTGCCGCCCACCTGGACCCAACTGGATTCCCTGGCCGGCCGGACGGTGGCCGATGTCCTGGTGGTGGAACGGCACATCGTGACTGTCGAACCGCAGCTGACCATGCTCGAGGGCGGCAACTGGGAGATCGAGTTCTTCGACGCCGACCGCTACAACGAGGCACGCCGCCAGGCGCTGCGACAGATCGGGGAGGGCTGAGCGTGCGCGAGTTCGTCACCGTCCACGTCAGCGAGCAGCAGCCGGGCATCGGCACGATGCTGCTGACTCGGGAGCCCACTAACGCGCTGACCCGTCAGGCCTACCGCGAGATCATCTCCGCCGCAGCCGAAGTGGCCGAGCGCGACGACATCGCCACGGTGGTGCTCTTCGGCGGCCATGACATCTTCTCCGCCGGCGACGACATGACTGAGCTGCTCACCCTGGACCGCGCCGAGGCCGAGGCGGCCGACGAGTTGCGCCGCGACGCCCTGGACGCGGTGGCCGCCATCGGCAAGCCGACCGTCGCCGCCATCACCGGGTACGCGCTGGGCGCCGGGCTGAGCCTGGCGCTGTGCGCCGACTGGCGGGTGTGCGGCGACAACGCCAAACTCGGTGCCACGGAGATCCTGGCCGGCCTGGTCCCCGGCGGTGGCGGGTGCGGGCGGCTGGCCCGCGCGGTGGGTCCGTGGCAGGCCAAGGAGATGACCTTCAGCGGGCGCTTCGTCGGGGCCAAGGAGGCGCTGGCGCTGCGTCTGGTCGACGAACTGGTGGCCCCCGATCACGTCTTCGACGCCGCGCTGGTGTGGGCGAACCGGTTCGTCGACGCCCCCGCGGCGGCGCTGGCCGGGGCCAAGGCGCTGATCGACGGTGGTCTGGATGCGGCCGGCCAGCGGCAGTGCTACGGCGATGTCTTCGCTGCCGGTCCGGGTCGTTAGGCTGCCCTTCATGACGACGGACTCCGATGCGGCTCCGAACCCGCACGCCACCGCCGAACAGGTCGAGGCGGCGTGGAAGGACACCAAGCTGGCCCAGGTGCTCTACCACGATTGGGAAGCCGAGACTTACGACGACAAGTGGTCGATCTCCTACGACAAGCGCTGCGTCGACTACGCGCGCGACCTCTTCGACGCCACCGTGCCCGACGAGGAACTGCGCGCCCTGCCCTATGAGCGGGCGCTGGAACTCGGTTGCGGCAGCGGTTTCTTCCTCCTCAACCTGATGCAGGCGGGGGTGGCCCGGCGCGGGTCGGTCACCGACCTGTCACCGGGCATGGTGAAGGTCGCCATCCGCAACGGCGAATCGCTGGGCCTCGACATCGACGGCCGGGTGGCCGACGCCGAAGGAATCCCGTATGAGGACGGCACCTTCGATCTGGTGGTGGGTCACGCGGTGCTGCACCACATCCCCGATGTCGAGAAGTCGTTGCGCGAGGTGGTGCGGGTGCTCAAGCCCGGCGGCCGCTTCATCTTCGCCGGGGAGCCGACCACCGTCGGCAACACCTATGCCCGCAACCTGTCCACGCTGACCTGGCGGGTGGCCACCAACGCCACCAAACTGCCCGGGCTGAGCGGCTGGCGCCGGCCACAGGAAGAACTCGACGAGTCATCGCGTGCCGCCGCGCTGGAGGCCGTCGTCGACCTGCACACCTTCGACCCCGCCGATCTGGAGCGGATGGCCCGCAATGCCGGAGCCGTCGAGGTGTCCACCGCGACAACGGAATTCACCGCCGCGATGCTCGGTTGGCCGCTGCGGACCATCGAGGCCATGGTGCCCTCGGGAAAGCTGGGTTTCGGGTGGGCCAAGTTCGGCTTCACCAGCTGGACGACGCTGAGTTGGATCGACGACAACCTGTGGCGCCGTGTGGTGCCCAAGTCGTGGTACTACAACGTGATGATCACGGGAACTAAAAAGCCGTGATCACGGGACTGGAAAATTTTGATCACGGGGATTAGACCGTCCTGAGGTTCACCCGCGCCGACGTCGCCTATCTGAGCAGCCCGGCGGGATCTGCGGCGCTGGCCGAAGTCGCGCAACGCTCGTTGGCGGAGTCCACCCGGGTCGCCGACGTCGCCGCCGTGCGCGCCGGCTTCGGGGAGCGCGCCGCCGCGCTGATCGAGACCACCCTGCTGCGGCGCAAGGCGGCGGCTAAGTTCGCTGACGTCGACGTGTCCGACTGGCTGTTCACCGACGAAGCACTGCAGCAGGCGACCGCCGTCGCCGTGGCTCGCCATCGCGGCCGGCGCCTCGGCCGAGTCGTGGTGCACGACGCCACCTGTTCGATCGGCACCGAACTGGCCGTCCTGCGCGATACCGCCGACTGTGTGCTCGGCAGCGACGTCGACGACGTCCGCCTGGCGATGGCGGCACACAATCTCGGTCCCGACGTGCCGCTGTGCCGAGCCGACGCGCTGATGCCGGTCAGCCGCGATGCCGTCGTCCTGCTCGACCCCGCGCGCCGCACCGGTGGACGGCGGCGGTTCGACCCGCGCGCTTATGTGCCCGCCCTCGATGCGGTCCTGGAGGTCTATCGCGGCCGCGCCACGGTGGTGAAGTGCGCGCCCGGGATCGACTTCGACGCGGTTCGCGGACTTGGTTTCGACGGGGAGATCGAGGTGAGTTCCTACGGCGGATCAGTACGTGAGGCGTGCCTGTGGTCTGAGGCGTTGGCAGAACCCGGTGTGCGCCGGCGGGCTTCGGTGCTGGACCGCGGCGAGGTGCTCACCGACGCCGATCCCGACGAGTGCGGTGTGGCCGCACCAGGGCGCTGGATCGTGGACCCCGACGGCGCGGTGGTGCGAGCCGGCCTGGTGCGCCAGTACGCCACCCGGCACGGACTGTGGCAACTCGACCCCGACATCGCCTACCTGACCGGGGATCGGGTGCCCGACGGCGTCCGCGGCTTCGAGATCCTCGAGCAGGCGCCTCTGCGCGACAAGGCCCTGCGTCAGGTGTTGGGTGCACATGACTGCGGCCCACTGGAGATCCTGGTCCGGGGGGTCGACGTCGACCCGGATGCGTTGCGTTCACGGCTGCGGCCTACCGGCAGCCGGCCGCTGTCGGTGGTGATCACCCGACTCGGCACCGGTGCGGCCGCGCACGCGGTGGCGTTCGTGTGCCGCGCCGCCGCACCTGGTTGCGCCGCGTAGTCTCGCGGGCATGCGCTCAGCCGCCGCCGTCGCCGTACTTGCGCTCTCTGCAGCCCTTGTCCTGGCGCCGACAGTCTCAGGCGCGCCGGTGCAATGCGGGTCGCTGGGTGGGGCGGTCGACGGCGGCCTCTGTCGCGTCGTCGACACACAACCGGCCTACACCCTGGACATCACCTTCCCGCTGGACTATCCCGACGAACAGGTGATCGTCGACTATCTCAGCCAGACCCGCGCGGGCTTCCTCAACGTCGCGCAGATTCCGGGATCGCGCAACCTGCCCTACGAGATGGACGTCACCGCGGAGGAGTTCCGCTCAGCGGCAACCCGCAGCGTCGTGCTCACCCTCTTCCAGAACGTCGGCGGCGCCCACCCGACCACCTGGTACAAATCCTTCACCTACGACCTGCAGCGCCGCGGTCCGGTCACCTTCGACACGCTGTTCGCACCGGGCTCCACGCCACTGGACACCGTATTCCCCATCGTGCAACGCGAATTGGAGACCAGGACAGGTCTTGCCGGGTCGATCAGTCCCGCCGAGGGCCTGGATCCCGCGCACTACCAGAACTTCGCCGTCACCGACGACGCGGTGATCTTCTTCTTCGGCCGCGCCGAACTGCTGCCGTCCTATGCCGGTGAGACCTCGGTGTCGGTGCCTCGCAACGCCCTTCCCCCGCTGCAGGTCTGAGGCTCACGCGGGGGAGAAGCTGAACACCTGACCTCCACTGGTCGCGACCACCACGCGACGGTCGTATCCGACCGACACCCCGACGGGATAGCCGGCGGCCTGGGGCAGCGGATAGCTGTTGACGGTTCGCCCGCCGTCGGCGGGATTGAACGCCAGCAGCGAGAGTTCGTTGGGCGCGGTTGCGACCACGGTGTAGGCGACCTGGTCGCCGGCCTGGCTGGACGTCGTCAGCGCAGTGACATCGTCTCGGCGCCACACCGCCTCGGCGCGGTCACCGGCGTCGCGCAAACCCACCAGTCGGGTGTCCGGTCCACCGCCGGCGATGATCAGCCCGCCCGGGGCCACCGACGGCGGGGTCTGGGGCTGAAAATCCAGTGGCGCAGACCATTTCACGCTGCCGTCCTCGGCGTTGAGCGCCCACAGTTGACGGTCCCGGCCGTTGACGTAGACCGTCGCCCCGTCGGCGGAGAACACCGGGCTGCCCAGCACTCCGGCGCTCACCGCCTCGCTGGTCCACAACCGCGACAGCAGTGGCGTCTGCCCCGGTTGATAGCGCAGCGCGGTCAGTGTGGAGGCCGCCGCCCCCGGCTGCCACACCCCGATGACGACGATCCTGCTCTCGGCCGAGAACGCCGGCGCGGCAGCCACCGGGCAGCCGGGTAGCGACTGCGCACAGTCGGTCAGTCCGCGCAGCGGATCGGTGGGGTCGACGCCGCCGACCAGATCAACCGGCGAGCCCGACACCACACCTCGATGGGAATCGAAGACCAGCACCTGACCCAGATGAGTCACCACCAGCAGCTGTCCACCGTCGAGAAACCTTGCCGTGGTGGGCATTCCGATGACGTTGGTCCGCCACCGCACCCACTGGGTGGGCGGGTAGGAGATCATCAGCCCGGGCTGGCCGATGTAGAGGTTGTCGAAGCCGTCGAACAGCGGGCTGGTGAACCCGCCTCCGAGCACCATCCGGGTACACCAGCGCTGCCGTCCGCTGTTGTCGTTCTCCCAGACCATCAGTGAGCAGCCACCGGCGGTCTGGCCGTTGACGGCCAGATACCGTTCCGCGCCCAGCGCGGCGGCGGCGCCCAATTCGCCCTTGACTGAGCGACTCCACGACAGCGTCAGCTCACCGGCGCCATCGGTGGAGGTGAAGCTGCTGTTGGCCGCGTCGGCGTACTGGGCCGGCCATCCCCGCGCCGCGGTCGCGTCCACCCAGGAGTCGGTGGTGCCGCACCCGATCAGCCCGCTGATCAGCAGCGCTGTCGATGTCAGGGCGATCGCTCGCCGCAGCACCGGTGTCCTGGCCATCCTGGGGAGACTAACGCCTTGCCGCACCCGGCAGCGGGAGCCGCCGCCGCTAAGCTCAGCGTCGTGGAACTCAATGGAGCTAGCGCAATCGTCACCGGTGGGGCCTCAGGTATCGGGGCCGCCACCGCTCGTCAACTGGCCGATCTCGGCGCCCAGGTCGTCATCGCCGACATGCAGGCCGAGCGCGGGCAGGCCCTCGCCGGCGAGATCGGCGGGGTGTTCGTCCCGGTCGATGTCACCAAGACCGAGCAGATCGAGGACGCGGTCAACACCGCCATGGATCTCGGCCCGTTGCGGGCGCTGGTCAACTCGGCCGGGGTGGGCTGGGCGCAGCGCACCATCGGCAAGGACGGGGAATTCGCCTCGGCGCACAACCTCGACGCCTACCGCAAGGTCATCGCGATCAATCTGGTCGGCACCTTCGACTGCATCCGCCTTGCGGCCACCGCGATGAGTCGCCTGGAGCCCACCGCCACCGGTGAGCGTGGCGCGATCGTCAACATGACCAGCGTCGCGGCCTTCGACGGGCAGATCGGCCAGGCCGCGTACTCGTCGTCCAAGGGTGGCGTCGTCGGGTTGACGCTGCCGGTGGCCCGCGACCTCGCCGCGGTGGGGATCCGGGTCAACACCGTGGCGCCGGGTCTGATCGACACACCCATCTACGGCGAGGGCGAAGCCTCCGAAGCCTTCAAGGCCAAGCTCGGCGAGTCGGTGCTGTTCCCGCACCGCCTCGGCAAGCCGGAGGAACTGGCCTCGATGGTCATCGAACTGATCACCAACTCCTACATGAACGCCGAGGTGATCCGCGTCGACGGCGGCATCCGGATGCCACCGAAGTAGCGCCATGACCAGCATGTGGGGCTCACCGATCCACAAGCGGTGGCGCGGGTCACGGCTCCGCGATCCGCGTCAGGCCCGGTTCCTCACCAAGGCCTCGCTGAAGTGGGTGATCGACAACCGCGCGTACACCCCGTGGTACCTGGTGCGCTACTGGCGGCTGTTGAAGTTCAAGCTGGCCAACCCGCACATCATCACCCGCGGCATGGTGTTCCTCGGCAAGAACGTTGAGATCCACGCCACCCCGGAGCTGGCACAGATGGAGATCGGCCGGTGGGTGCACATCGGCGACAAGAACACCATCCGCGCCCATGAGGGCTCGTTGCGGCTGGGCGACAAGGTGGTGTTCGGCCGCGACAATGTCATCAACTGCTACATCGACATCGAGTTCGGTGAGTCGGCGCTGATGGCCGACTGGTGCTACATCTGCGACTTCGATCATCGGATGGACAACATCGAGCTGCCGATCAAGGACCAGGGGATCGTCAAGAGCCCGGTGCGCATCGGCCCGGATACCTGGATCGCCGCGAAGGTGACGGTGCTGCGCGGCACCCTGGTCGGCCGCGGCTGCGTGCTCGGCGCGCACGCGGTGGTCAAGGGCGAGATCCCGGACTACTCCATCGCGGTCGGCTCGCCGGCCAAGGTGGTCAAGAACCGCAAGCTCTCCTGGGAGACCTCCGCGGCTCAACGGGCCGAGTTGGCCGCCGCGCTGGCCGACATCGAACGCAAGAAAGCCGCCAAGTAGCGCGAAGGCCCGCGCATCGCGCGCGAAATCGACACCAGGGCTGGTGATTTTTGTGGATCGCAGCCCTGGTGTGGATTTCGCGTAGGGAATCAGCGGTCCGGCAGGGCGTGCTCGACGATCGGCCGACGCGCGTGCGGTTCGCGTTCCCGGCGCTTGGCCGCCAGGTACACCTGTGCGGTCTCCGCGGCCACGGTGTGCCAGTCGAAATCGGACGTGAGACGCTCGCGCGCCGCAACGGCGCGGCGCTGGGCGGCGGCCGGGTCGTCGAGCACCGCGCGCACGGCGTCCGCCAGTGCGGCCACATCGCGCGGCGGAAACGACAGCCCGGTCTGTCCGTCGATGACGGCCTCGCCGAGGCCGCCGACGTTCGAGGTCACCAGCGGAGCGCCCGCGGCCGCGGCCTCCAGGGCCACGATGCCGAATGGTTCGTAGTGGCTGGGCAGCACGGCGACATCGGCGCGGTGTAACAGCTCCAGCAGCTGATCGTGATCGACGAGGCCGACGAAGGTGATGGCCTTGAGCACCTTGTGCTTACGGGCCAGCTCGATGAGCCAGTCCAACTGGGTGCCCTCGCCGGCGATGGTCAGCGTGGTGCCCGGGTGGGTGCGACGGATCCGCGGCAGCGCGGCGATCGCATCGTGGACACCCTTCTCGTATTCCAGCCGGCCCAGGTACAGCAGCTCCGCGGGACCTGAATGCGCTCGACGGCGCGCGAACGGCCAACGCCCCGAGTCGATCCCGTTGCGGATGACGGTGACGTCGGCCAGTCCCGGGCCGAACAGCTCAGCGATCTCCTCGCGCATCGACGCCGAGCACGCGATGATCGAGTCCGATTCGCGCGCCAGCCACGACTCCGACGCATGCACCTGCCGGCTGATCAGCCCGCTCACCCATCCGGAGTGACGGCCGGCCTCGGTGGCGTGCATGGTGGAGACCAGCGGCACGTCGAAGAACTCGGCCAGGGCGATGGCGGGATGGGCTACCAGCCAGTCGTGGGCGTGCACCACATCCGGTGTCCACCCGTCGCGAGCAAGCCCCAGGCCCGCGCGAATCATGGCGTGCCCCATCGCCAGTGTCCAGGCCATCATGTCGGAGCCGAAGTCGAACTCGTGCGGATCCTGCGCGGCCGCGATCACCCGTACGCCCTCGGCCATCGAGTCGGTGGTGGGGTGGCTGGCCGGATCGGTGTCGGCGGGCCGACGGGACAGCACCACCACCTCGTGGCCGTCGGCGGCAAGGGCGGTGGCCAACTGATAGACGTGCCGGCCGAGGCCGCCGATCACCACTGGCGGGTACTCCCACGACACCATCAGGATCTTCACGGCAGGCTCATCGGGGAAGTCGCCGGGCGTCGAGGGCGCCGAAGAGTCCGTCGGCCGCATTCCACCCCGCTGCCAACCGCTGCGCGGCCTCGCGGTGACCCGACGCCAGCGCGTCGGCGATCTCCCGGGTGGCATGCGCGTGCAGGTGCGCCCGGTAGCGCGCATAGTCCGCGGCAGAATCCTTGCTCACCATGAACGGCCAGTCGCTGGACACCGTCAGCAGCGTCTCGCGCAGGATCTGATCGGCGACCACGTCGCGCGTCGGCGCGCTGCCGGTCTGAGCCAGCGCCTTGTCGATCGTGCTCAACGCCGTGTCGACCACTTCGGTGTTCAGCGCCACCAGGTCGGCCACCTGGGGGCCGGCCCACACCTGCCAATCCTTGCCCGAACCCCACGAGCTTGGCGGCAATTCGACTGGGGTACCGGTGAATCCGCGCTCGCGGGCGTCGGTCAGCGTGCCCACCGTCACCCCGGCCTCGGGCAGTGCGCGCAGCAGGCGGGCCAGCCAGGTGGGGCCCTCATACCACCAGTGGCCGAACAGTTCGGTGTCGAAGGCGGCGATGACGTGGGCGGGCCGGCCGATGCGCGCCGACTCGCTGATCAACCGGGCGCGCACCATCTCGACGAAATCGTCGACGTGGGCGTCCACCGCCCGATCGGCGCGCTGCGGGTCATACGGCGCCTTGTGCTCGGAGTCCACCTGACGGCCCGTCACCCGCGCCGGCTTGAGCCCGGTCAGGTGGTCGTAGGTGTGGAAGTCGCGGTACGACGGGTGGCCCGGGTAGCCGGACTTCGGCGACCACACCCGGTAGCTCACCGCCAGATCGCGCCCGAATGCCACCACACCGCTGTCGCCGACGGGGCGGCCCAGGGCGGTGTCGCCGTGCAGCGAGGGGCCGTCAACCATGAAGTGGCCCACGCCCGCGTCGCGGTAGCCGTCCTCCATGCCCGGCGCGTAGGCGCACTCCGGCGCCCAGATCCCGGACGGGGTATGCCCGAATCGCTGGCCGGCGTCGGCCAGGCCCTCGCGCAGCGCGAACTCGCGCAGTCGCGGCGCCAGCAGCGGCTGGAACGGGTGCGCCAGCGGGCCGCCGAGCAGTTCCACCGTGCCGGCGTCGATCAATTGGCGCAGCAGCGGACTCGCGCCGTGGCGCCACAGGGTGGTGAAGTCGTCCAGCGCGCTACTGGCTTCGGCGTACTCGCGAATCCCGAACGCCCGCAGCGCTTCCGGGGACGTCGCCGTTCCCGGGGCTGCACCGGTGTCGGTGTGGACGTTGGCCGCCTCGAGTGCGCGCAGCTGCCAGTTGGCCAGCCAGCGGTGCATACCGTCGAGGCAATAGGGATCGTCGAGTTGGGCGGCGACCACCGGGGTCAGGCCCAGGGTCAGCACACCGCGGCGGCCCTCGGCGGCCAGTCCGCGCAGCACGCGCATCAGCGGCAGGTACGACGCCGCCCACGACTGATAGAGCCATTCCTCGCCGACCGGCCAGCGGCCGTGGTGCGCCAGCCACGGCAGGTGGGTGTGCAGCACCAGGCTGAACTGCCCGGGGACGTCCTCCCGTGTCACCGGCGGACTGCGATCGCCAGCAGATCCAAGCTGTCGTCGATGTCGCGGGCCCTGTGGTCCACGATCTCGAAGTCCTCGCAGCGCACCGCCGCGACATCGGCCAGCAGGTCGGCCGGCCACTCGGCGTCGGCCAACGCCCGGGCGATCTGCGCCTCGATGATCGAACCGCCGTGGCGGGCATCCATCTCCACCAACCGCGGACCGTGGAACACCCCGGCCATCGACTCGACCTCGAAGCCGGCGGCCTCGAGGAGTTCGCGCAGTTCTGCGGCGTTGAGTTCGCGGGTGTGGAACGGGTTGACCGGGGTGTCGCTGCCGGGGGTGAAGGTGATGCGGTTCGGGGTCGAGATCAGCAGCCGACCCGCCGGACGCAGCACGCGTAAGCATTCGGTAATGAACTGTGGCTGATCCCACAAATGCTCGATGACCTGGAAGTTCACCACCACGTCCACCGAGGCGTCGGGCAGCGGCAGGGCGGCCAGATTGCCCTCGGCAACCTCCACCGCCGGGTAGCGGGCGCGGACATGGGCGACGGTGGCGGCGTCGTAGTCCAGCGCCAGCACCCGGTTGGCCGACGCTGCCAGCAGATCGGCGCCGTAGCCCTCGCCGCAACCGGCCTCAAATACATCTCTACCTGCGCAGATACCCGCGCAGTGACGGTAGACGACCTCGTGGCGGCGGAACCAGTAGTTCTCCACCGCCAGGCCCGGGACGGTGCGCTCACCGGTCAGCGGCAGGCCGCCGTCCGCGGTGTCCGTCACGTGTGCATTCATCGCAAGGCAGGCTAACGGCGAAAGGTGCATATGGCGAACTACTGCCTCGGGCCGGGCCTGCGAGAACACCGATCGAGGGCAGCTATGGTGATGGTGCGAACCACCACAAGTTACTGGCTAGTAACATGGCGTGGTCAGCGGAACTCATCCGATAGCCGCTCGGCCGACCGGTCGGGCGGACCCTTGCCAGGAGGACTAACACAGCCATGACGAATATCGTGGTGCTGATCAAACAGGTCCCCGACACCTGGTCGGAGCGCAAGCTCTCCGACGGTGACTGGACCCTCGACCGCGAGGCGGCCGACGCCGTCCTCGACGAGATCAACGAGCGCGCCGTCGAAGAGGCGCTGCTGATCAAGGAGAAGGAAGGCGGCGAGAGCACGGTCACCGTGCTGACCGCCGGACCCGAGCGCGCCACCGAGGCGATCCGCAAGGCACTGTCGATGGGCGCCGACAAGGGCGTGCACCTGCTCGACGAGCGGCTGCACGGTTCCGACATGGTGCAGACCGGCTGGGCGCTGGCCCGCGCGCTGGGCACCATCGAGGGCGTCGATCTGGTGATCGCCGGTAACGAGGCCACCGACGGCACCGGCGGTGCCGTGCCGGCCATCATCGCCGAGTACCTCGGCCTGCCGCAGTTGACGCACATGCGCAAGATCACCGTCGAGGGCGGGACGATCAGCGGCGAGCGGGAGACCGACGAAGGCGTGTTCACCGTCGAGGCGTCACTGCCGGCCATCGTCAGCGTCAACGAGAAGATCAACGAGCCGCGCTTCCCGTCCTTCAAGGGCATCATGGCCGCGAAGAAGAAGGAAGTCGCGACCATGAGCCTCGATGACATCGGCGTCGCCGCCGACGAGGTGGGCCTGGCCAACGCGGGCTCCTCGGTACTGACGTCGACACCCAAGCCGCCGAAGACAGCCGGCGAGAAGGTCAGCGACGAGGGCGAGGGCGGCAAGAAGATCGCCGAGTATCTCGTCGCGCAAAAACTGATCTAGCGCAGAAGCTCATCTAAGACACCCCTAGAGACTCCGAGAAAGAGAACCCCACATGGCTGAAGTACTTGTGCTCGTTGAGCACTCCGAGGGTGCGGTCAAGAAGGTCACCACCGAACTGATCACCGCCGCCCGCGCACTGGGTGAGCCGTCCGCCGTCGTGATCGGCGCGCCCGGCACCGCGGCACCGCTGGTCGACGATCTCAAGGCCGCCGGTGCGGCCAAGATCTATGTCGCCGAGTCCGACGTCGCGGAGAGCTACCTCGTCACGCCGTTCGTCGACGTGCTGGAGAAGCTCATCGAGTCGGCGACCCCGGCGGCGGTGCTGATCCCGGCGACCGCCGAGGGTAAGGAAGTCGCCGGGCGACTGGCGGCCCGCATCGGTTCCGGTGTGCTCTCCGACGTCGTCGAGATCAAGGGCGACGGCACCGCGATCCACTCGATCTTCGGTGGCGCGTTCACCGTCGAGGCGAAGGTCAACGCCGAGGTTCCGGTCATCACCGTGCGGCCCGGCGCGATCGAGGCCGCACCGAGCGCCGGTGCCGGCGAGCAGGTCAGCGTGGAGGTGCCGGCCCCGGCTGCCAACGCCGCCAAGATCACCTCGCGTCAGCCCGCTGTCGCCGGTGACCGGCCGGAGCTCACCGAGGCCTCCATCGTGGTCGCCGGAGGCCGCGGTGTCGGCAGCGCCGACAAGTTCGTCATCGTCGAGGAGCTTGCCGACTCGATGGGCGGAGCGGTCGGTGCCTCGCGTGCCGCCGTCGATTCCGGCTACTACCCGGGCCAGTTCCAGGTGGGCCAGACCGGCAAGACGGTGTCCCCGCAGCTGTACGTGGCTCTGGGCATCTCCGGAGCGATCCAGCACCGCGCCGGTATGCAGACGTCCAAGACCATCATCGCGATCAACAAGGACGAGGAAGCCCCGATCTTCGAGATCTCCGACTACGGCGTGGTGGGCGACCTGTTCAGCGTCGCCCCGCAGCTCACCGAGGCGGTCAAGGCCCGTAAGGGCTGAGCGTCGAACAGCGCGTAAAGGCCCCCGCAGCCCGGCATGTCGGGGGTTTTTACGTCTGGTCGGCGGACATTCGGCACGCCGGTATCCTGAACGGGTCATGAGCCAGAGCCGGTCGGTCTACCTCGACCACGCTGCCACCACCCCGATGCACGCCCAGGCCATCGAGGCGATGACGGCCGCGCTGGCCCAGGTGGGCAACCCCTCCTCGCTACACACCGCGGGCCGCGCGGCCCGGCGCCGGCTGGAGGAGTCCCGGGAGAGCATCGCCGCGCACCTGGGCGCCCGGCCGTCGGAGGTGATCTTCACCGCCGGTGGCACCGACAGCGACAACCTGGCCGTCAAGGGCATCTACTGGGCGCGCCGCGACGCCGATCCGATGCGCCGGCGCATCGTCACCACTGCCGTCGAACACCACGCTGTGCTGGATGCCGTCGACTGGCTGGCCGAGCACGAAGGCGCCGAGGTGACGTTCCTGCCGTGCGAGCCCGACGGCTCGGTGACCCCTGCGGCGCTGCGCGAGGTGCTGGCCCGCCACGACGACGTCGCCCTGGTCTCGGTGATGTGGGCCAACAACGAGGTCGGCACCATCATGCCGATCGCCGAATTAGCCTCGGTGGCAGCTGAGTTCGACATTCCCATGCACAGCGACGCCGTGCAGACCGTCGGACAGGTGCCGTTGGACTTCAGCGGTTCCGGGCTGTCGGCTATGAGCATCACCGCGCACAAGTTCGGCGGTCCGGCCGGAGTCGGCGCGCTGCTGCTGCGCCGCGATACCGCCTGTGTGCCGCTGCTGCACGGCGGCGGTCAGGAGCGCGATGTGCGTTCCGGGACACCCGATGTGGCCGGTGCGGTCGCGATGGCGACGGCCACCGGGATCGCCGTCACCGGCCTCGCGGCCACCGCGGCCCGGTTACGAACACTCCGCGACCGGCTCATCGATGGCGTGCTCGGCGGGATCGACGACGTGGCGCTCAACGGTGCCGCGGGGGATCGCCGGCTTCCGGGCAACACCAACTTCACCTTCCGCGGCTGCGAGGGCGACTCGCTGCTGATGCTGCTCGATGCCAACGGAATCGAATGCTCGACCGGTTCGGCGTGTACCGCCGGGGTGGCGCAGGCCTCCCATGTGCTGCTGGCGATGGGGCAGCAGGCCGGTGACGCGCGCGGATCGCTGCGGCTGTCGTTGGGCCACACCAGCACCGACGACGACGTGGCGGCCGTGCTGGCCGTGCTGCCCGGGGTGGTCGACCGGGCGCGGCGGGCGGCGCTGGCGAGTGCCGCGGCCGGTGACCGGTGAGAGGTGCTTGCCGCGATGAGCGGCGGGGTGGACTCCTCGGTGGCGGCCGCGCGGATGGTCGATGCCGGACATGACGTGGTGGGGGTGCACCTGGCGCTGTCGTCCGCACCGGGCACTCTGCGTACCGGCTCGCGGGGCTGCTGCTCCAAGGAGGATGCCGGCGGATGCCCGCCGCGTCGCCGATGTGCTCGGGATCCCCTTCTACGTCTGGGATTTCGCCGATCGCTTCGCCGAAGAGGTGATCGACGACTTCGTCGACACCTACGCCCGCGGCGAGACCCCCAACCCCTGCGTGCGGTGCAACGAGCGAATCAAGTTCTCCGCGCTGTCGGCCAAGGCACTGGCACTGGGATTCGACGCGGTGGCCACCGGGCACTACGCCCGCCTGGAACAGGGCCGGCTGCGCCGCGCCGTCGACCGCGACAAGGACCAGTCCTACGTTCTGGCCGTGCTGACCGCCGGGCAATTGCGCGCACGCGGCGTTCCCGATCGGCGATACCGCCAAGCCCGCGATCCGCGACGAGGCGGCGCGGCGCGGCTTGGCGGTGGCCGAGAAGCCCGACAGCCACGACATCTGCTTCATCCCCTCCGGTGACACCCGCGCGTTCCTCGGGCGAGCGCATCGGGCTTCGTCCCGGCGCGGTGGTCGACGCCGACGGCGAGGTGCTGGCCCGCCACGACGGGGTGCACGGCTTCACCATCGGCCAGCGCAAGGGCCTGGGCATCGCCGGGCCCGGACCCGATGGGCAGCCGCGCTACGTGACCGCTATCGACGCCGAGACCGGCACGGTGCGGGTGGGCAGCGCCGAGGACCTCGAGGTGTGGGAGCTGTCCGGCCGGGACCCGGTGTTCACCTCCGGCGCCGCACCCGTGGGGCTGCTCGACTGCGAGGTCCAGGTGCGCGCGCACGGCGGTGTGGCCGCCGGTGTCGCCGAACTACGCGACGGCCGGCTGAGCATGTCGCTGCGTGAGCCGCTGCGCGGCGTTGCGGCGGGGCAGACGATGGTGCTCTACCGCCCGGACCCCGATGGTGACGAAGTCATCGCCAGCGCGACCATCGCGTGACCGCCTCCGCTGGATCATTCGCTGTCGCAACCGGTATCGGATCCTGGCCGGGCGCTGACCCGCGCACGGCCGCGGCCATCGTGGTCGGCGAACTGCACGACCTGCCCTATCTGCCGGAGTTGCCGCAGCGCGGGGTGGGTGCGGACCTGATCGGGCGGGCCGGTGGGCTGCTCGTCGACATCGCCATCGACACCGTGCCGCGCGGATACCGGATCGCCGCCCGCCCCGGCTCGGTGACCCGCCGCGCGGCCAGCCTGCTCGGCGAGGATCTCGACGCGCTGGAGGAGGCCTGGGAGAAAGCCGGCGGCGGGGCGGCGGTGAAGGTCCAGGCGCCGGGTCCGATCACCCTGGCCGCCCAACTGGAATTGGCCAACGGTCACCGGGCGATCACCGACCCCGGCGCGATGCGTGACATCACCGCCTCACTGGCCGAGGGTATGGCCCGCCACCGCGCAGAGGTGGCCCGCCGGCTTGCCACGACGGTGCTGGTGCAGTTCGACGAGCCGCTGCTGCCGGCCGCGCTGGCCGGGCGGCTCACCGGGGTGACCGCCATGAGCCCGGTGCACGCGGTGGACGAAGCGCGCGCCATCAGCCTGCTCGACGATTGTGTGGCCGCGGTCGACGGCGCGGCGCTGCTGCACTGCTGCGCCGACGACATCCCGTGGAAGGTTCTGCAGCGCAGCGCTTTCCGTGCGATGTCGGTGGACGCGACGACGCTCGGTGACGAGGCGCTCGACGCGCTGGGCGAGTTCATCGACTCCGGCCGCAGCGTGGTGCTGGGTCTGGTTCCGGCTCTGGCGCCGGCTCCGGCGTCGTCCCTGTCACCGGCCGCAGCGCCGTCCTTCGGGCAGATCGCCGAGGCCGCCGCCGCGATCACCGACCGGCTCGGCTTCCCCCGCGCGGTGCTGCACGAGAGGGTCGGCATCAGCCCGTCCTGCGGCCTGGCCGGGGCCACCGAGGCCTGGGCCCGGGCGGCGACCACGCTGAGCCAGCGGGCCGTGGCGGCGACGGCGGATCTCAGCGGCTGACCCGGCAGTGATCTAGCCCGACCGGTCGGCTATCCGGGTTCGTCGTCACCGCCATCGTCGTCGTCGCTGCGGAGGAGTTCCTCCGGGTGGTGGTGATGGTTGATACGGGGTTGGCCGCGGTCGAGGTGCGGTGGCGGGATCCACTCGGTTCGGTTGTCGTGCTTGCGTTTTCGAGTGGTCCATCCGGTCGAGGTGTCGTCAACGAGCCGGTTGTCGCATCCGCAGGCCAGGGTGAGTTCGTTGATGTCGGTGTTGCCGCCGTGTTGCCAGTCGCGTTCGGCGTGATGGACCTGACTGCGCTGGGGTGGGGCGTCGCAGTTGGGTTTGGTGCAACCCCGGTCCAGGGCGTGCAGCGCCAGGCGCTGGCCGGGGCTGGCGGTGCGCCGGCGGCGTCCGTAGTAGAGCTGGATCTCTGTGGGGTTGTCGAACAGCAGCAGGTAGGGGTGCGCGCCGCCGGCGGCCATCCGGATGAGGGTGGGGATGGGCAGCAGGCTGCCTCCGCCGGTGTGGGCGACTCCCGGCGGCGGCGGATAGTTCGGCCAGGCTGGTGGTAGCGACGATGGTGACCGGCAATCCGTTGTGCTGGCCGAGCTTCCCGGAGGCGAGCATTGCCGCGGCAGACGGTCTGCAGGGCGTCGTGGGTGCGTTGGGCGGCGGTGCGGGTGTCGCTGCTGATCTGCTCTTGGGTGGGGACGCCGTCCACGCAGGGGGTGCGGTCGTCGGGATTGCAGTAACCCGGGTGCCGCGAGTTTGACGAATGCTGCGTCGAGGGTGGCGCGCAGTTCGGGGGTGATCCATCCCGACAGCCGGCTCATCCCGTCGAGGCCCTGCGGTCCCAGGGTCACGCCCGCGTTTGCGGGCGTGGTCGCGTTCGTCGTCGAGGGTGCCGTCCTGGTCCAGATAGCCCAGCAATTGGCGGGCGACCTTGCGTAAGTCCCTCCGGTGTCAGCCCACCTGCGAGGCCGGCGAGTTGCGCTTCGGCGGCCGCCCGGGTGTCCACGTCGACATCGGCGGGTAGCGCGTCGAGGAAATCGCGGACCACCGCGACGTGCTCGGCGCCGATCTCCCCGCGACTCTGCGCGGCAGCAGTCGCGGGCAGTTCGGGTTCCAGCGGCTCGCCGGTGATCGAGCGGCGCGCGCCGAGTGCGGCCGCTTCGGCAAGGCGCCGGCCCGCGTCGGACCCACTGATCCCCAACCGCGCGGTGAGGACCGCTCGCCAGGATTTGGCGCCCATGTCCTTGGCGCTGGCCTGACACTGCAGGTGGGTGATCAGCGCGTGCTCGACGGCGGGCTGGCGGCGGCGATGGCGTTCCAGCCGATCCAGCACCGCCAGAACCTGGGGTGCGCGTAGTTCATGCAGCGGCAATGACGCCAGCTTGTCCCACACCGCCTCAAGCTCGTCCAGCGTCGACAGGATCTCCATGTATCGAACACTAGTTCGAACCTCTGACAAGATTCGGTGACACCGGACTGGGTTAGCCTGCGGGAGTGGCTGACGACCCGGACCCGATCGACCCCGATGCGCGCCGGCGCTGGCAGCAGCTCGCCGACGAGGTCCGCGAACACCAGTTCCGCTATTACGTCAAGGACGCCCCGGTCGTCTCCGACGCCGACTTCGACGCGCTCTACAACGAACTGCTCGCCCTGGAGGACCGCTACCCGGAACTGCGGGTGCCGGATTCGCCCACCCAACTGGTGGGCGGGGCCGGTTTCGCCACCGAGTTCACGGCCGCCGAGCACCTCGAGCGGATGCTCAGCCTCGACGACGTGTTCAACGCCGATGAACTGATCGCCTGGTCGACCCGGGTCGAGAACGAGCTCGGCCCCGATCCGAACTACCTGTGCGAGCTCAAGGTCGACGGGGCGGCGATCGCCCTGGTCTACCGCGACGGCCGGCTGGACCGTGCCGCCACACGCGGTGACGGCCGGGTCGGGGAGGACGTCACCCTTAATGCCCGCACCATCTGCGACGTGCCCGAAACGCTCACCGCCTCAACGGAATTCCCCATCCCGGCGGTACTGGAGGTCCGCGGCGAGGTGTTCTTCATGCTGGCTGACTTCGCGAACCTCAATGCCAGCCTGGTCGAGGCGGGCAAACCGCCGTTCGCCAACCCGCGCAACAGCGCCGCCGGATCGCTGCGGCAGAAGAACCCCGCGGTCACCGCGCGGCGTCCGCTGCGGATGGTGTGCCACGGACTGGGTTTCGCAGACGGATTCCGGCCCGCCTCCCTGCACGACGCCTACGCGGCGCTTAAAGCGTGGGGACTACCGGTAAGTAGTCACACCAGCCGGGTGCAGGGGCTGGCCGCGGTGCGCGAGCGCATCGAGTACTGGGGTGAACGCCGGCACTGCCATCGAGCACGAAATCGACGGCGTGGTGGTCAAACTCGACGACTTCGCCCAGCAGCGCCGCCTCGGCGCCACCTCCCGCGCGCCGCGGTGGGCGGTGGCCTATAAATACCCGCCGGAGGAGGCGCAGACCCGGCTGCGCGATATCCGCGTCAACGTCGGCCGCACCGGACGGGTCACCCCGTTCGCGTTCATGGACCCGGTGCGGGTGGCTGGTTCCACCGTCAGCCTGGCCACCCTGCATAACGCCTCGGAGGTCAGACGCAAGGGCGTGCTGATCGGCGACACGGTGATGATCCGCAAGGCCGGCGACGTGATCCCGGAGGTGCTAGGCCCGGTCGTGGATCTGCGGAGGGGCACCGAGCGCGAGTTCGTCATGCCCACCGAGTGCCCCGAATGCGGCACCGCGCTCGCCCCCGCCAAGGAGGGCGACGTCGACATCCGCTGCCCCAACGCCCGGTCCTGCCCGGCGCAGTTGCGGGAGAGGGTGTTTCACATCGCCGGCCGCGGCGCCTTCGACATCGAGGGTCTGGGCTACGAAGCGGCGATCGCCCTGCTGAAGGCCGACGTCATCACCGACGAGGGCGACCTGTTCGCCCTGACCGCCGAAGATCTGGAGCGCTCGGAGTTCTTCCGCACCAAGAAGGGAACGCTGTCGGCCAACGCCACCCGGCTGCTGAGAAATCTGCAGGAGGCCAAGAACCGGCCGCTGTGGCGGGTGCTGGTGGCGCTGTCGATCCGCCATGTCGGCCCCACCGCGGCGCGCGCGCTGGCGACGGCGTTCGGCAGCCTCGAGGCCATCATGGCCGCCGACGAACAGCAGTTGGCCGATGTGGAGGGCGTGGGTCCCACCATCGCCGCCGCGCTGCGGGAGTGGTTCGACGTCGACTGGCACCGCGCGATCGTGGACAAGTGGCGGGCCGCGGGAGTGCGGATGGAAGACGCCCGCGACACCAGCATCGAGCCGGTGCTGGCCGGGCTGTCGATCGTGGTGACCGGATCGCTGACCGGGTTCTCCCGCGACGAGGCCAAGGAGGCCATCATCGCCCGCGGCGGCAAGGCATCGGGCTCGGTGTCGAAGAAGACCTCGTTCGTGGTGGCCGGTGACGCCCCCGGGTCCAAGTACGACAAGGCGGTCGAACTCGGTGTGCCGATCCTCGATGAGGACGGCTTCCGGGCGCTGCTGGAGGACGGCCCGCCGGCGGGCGGGCCAGACTGACGAAGCCCGCCCAGCACCGACTAGCGCAGCAGCGTCGCGACGATCCCGGCGAGATAACCGAGCCGGGCGACTTCCGAGGGCCGGAACTCCGGACCGCCGGGCCGGCCGAGCACCACCGCGGTGTGATCATCGCCGAGGGGCGCGGCGGCCAGTGTGGTGTCCATGTCGCGCCACAGCTGCGGCAGCCAGTCGGCCGAGTGATCCAGCGCGGCGGCCGCCGCGATCGGCAACCACGGCGTCGTCGCAGCCTGCGTCTCCGGCGCCCCGTGGCTGCCCACCACCCGGCGCGGCCCGGACTCCTCGAGGTGCACCACGGTGCACCAGCCGACCCGCAGAACCCGTGGGGCCTCGTCGACGAGCACCTGAAGTTTGGCGTGCCGATCGCCGGCCGCGGCGATGTGATCGATCAGTTCGAGCTCGCGGTGTGCTTCGAGCAGGCCGGTGTGCGGCCGGACGGAATCCACCCGAACTCCGATCAGCGCCTCGGCCGCGCTGATCAGCGCGTCCGGCATCGCGCCGGCCGGAAGTTCGACCACGAGATCGTCGACCGCATAGCCGGTCCCGCGTTCGACCACGTCGAGGGACAGGATGTCCGCCCCCACCGAGCCCAGCGCGACAGCCAGCGAGCCCAGACTGCCCGGGCGGTCCTCCAACTCGACGCGCAGAAGGTAGGACGGCACCCGTCCAGCCTTACACAGGCCGGCGGCGGGGGCATGTCCGGACAGTGGCGCTGCGCCCAGCCTCTAGGCTTAGCGCCCGTGTCCACGATCTCCCGGGAAGAAGTGGCCCGGCTGGCCAAGCTGGCCCGCCTGGCCCTGACCGACGACGAACTCGACTCGTTCGCCGGGCAACTCGACGCGATCCTGGCCTACGTCGGCCAGATCCAGGCGGTCGACGTCGCCGGGGTCACCCCGACCGGCAACCCGCTCACCGACGTCAACGTCACCCGGCCCGACGTGGTGCACCACACGCTGACCCAGCAGCAGGCGCTGGCCGAGGCGCCGGCCGCCGATGAGGGCCGCTTCGCCGTCCCGCAGATCCTGGGGGAGGAGGCGTGATGAGGGCAGGGGGCGACGGCACCGACATCGTGCGCCTGGACGCGGCCACCCTGGGCGCCAAGATCGCTGCCAAGGAACTCAGTTCCACCGAGGTCACCCAGGCCTGCCTGGACCGGATCGCCGCTACCGACGATAGCTACCACGCCTTCCTGCACGTCGCTTCCGAGCAGGCGCTGGCCGCCGCCGCGCAGGTGGATGCGAAGGTCGCCAAGGGCGAGCAGCTGCCGTCGCTGTTGGCCGGAGTTCCGTTGGCGCTCAAGGATGTTTTCACCGCCACCGACATGCCCACCACATGCGGGTCGAAGATCCTCGAAGGGTGGGTCTCGCCGTATGACGCGACGGTGACCGCGCGGCTGCGGGCGGCCGGCATCCCGATCCTGGGCAAGACCAACATGGACGAGTTCGCGATGGGCTCATCGACGGAGAACTCCGCCTACGGACCCACCCGCAACCCGTGGGACACCGACCGGGTGCCCGGCGGCTCCGGCGGCGGCAGCGCGGCGGCGCTGGCCTCGTTCCAGGCGCCGCTGGCCATCGGATCCGACACCGGCGGTTCGATCCGCCAGCCCGCCGCGCTCACCGCCACCGTCGGAGTCAAGCCGACCTACGGCACGGTGTCGCGGTACGGATTGGTGGCCTGCGCTTCTTCGCTGGATCAGGGCGGACCCTGCGCACGCACCGTGCTGGACACCGCACTGCTGCACCAGGTGATCGCCGGCCACGACCCGCACGATTCCACCTCGCTGTTTGCCGCGATCCCCGACGTGGTGGCCGCCGCCCGAGCCGGGGCGGGCGCTGACCTCAAAGGTGTGCGCATCGGTGTGGTCAAGCAGTTGCGCAGCGGCGAGGGCTACCAGCCCGGGGTGCTGGCGTCGTTCAACGCCGCCGTCGAGCAACTCAGCGCCCTCGGTGCCGAGATCACCGAAGTCGACTGCCCGAACCTGGACTACTCGCTGAGCGCCTACTACCTGATCCTGCCCTCGGAGGTGTCGAGCAACCTGGCCCGCTTCGACGCCATGCGATACGGCCTGCGAGTCGGCGACGACGGCACGCACAGCGCCGAGGAGGTGATGGCGCTGACCCGTGCCGCCGGTTTCGGCCCGGAAGTCAAGCGCCGCATCATGATCGGCACCTATGCGCTGTCGGCCGGGTACTACGACGCCTACTACAACCAGGCGCAGAAGGTCCGCACGCTGATCGCCGCCGACCTCGAGCGGGCCTATCAGAGCGTCGACGTGCTGATCTCCCCGGCCACCCCGACGACCGCCTTCCGGCTCGGGGAGAAGGTCGACGATCCGCTGGCGATGTATCTGTTCGACCTCTGCACGCTGCCGCTGAACCTGGCCGGGCACTGCGGGATGTCGGTGCCCTCGGGGCTGTCGGAGGACGACAACCTGCCGGTCGGACTGCAGATCATGGCTCCCGCACTGGCCGATGACCGGCTCTACCGGGTTGGTGCGGCCTACGAGGCCGCGCGCGGTCCGCTGCCGACTGCTGTCTAAGCGCTCCCTGTCGGTGGCCGAGCGGGTTAGATATAGCCATGCGCATCGGAGTTCTCACCGGCGGCGGCGACTGCCCCGGCCTCAACGCCGTCATTCGCGCGGTCGTCCGGACCTGCGACGCCCGCTACGGCTCGACGGTGGTCGGCTTCCAGGACGGCTGGCGTGGTCTGCTGGAGAACCGCCGCATCCAGCTGTTCAACGACGATCGCAACGAGCGGCTGCTCGCCAAGGGTGGCACCATGCTCGGCACGGCGCGGACCAACCCGGAGAAGCTGCGCGCCGGTATCGACGACATCAAGGCGACGCTGGAGGACAACGGGATCGACGTGCTGATCCCGATCGGCGGCGAGGGCACACTGACCGCCGCGCACTGGCTCACCGAGGAGGGCGTGCCGGTGGTCGGGGTGCCCAAGACCATCGACAACGACATCGACTGCACCGATGTCACATTCGGCCATGACACCGCCTTGCAGATCGCCACCGAGGCCATCGACCGGCTGCACAGCACCGCGGAGTCGCATCAGCGGGTGATGCTCGTTGAGGTGATGGGACGGCACGCCGGCTGGATTGCGCTCAACGCCGGGCTGGCCTCCGGCGCGCATATGACGCTGATCCCTGAACAGCCCTATGACGTCGAGGAGGTCTGCCGGCTGGTCAAGCAGCGCTTCCAGCGCGGGGCCTCGCACTTCATCTGCGTTGTCGCCGAGGGCGCCAAGCCGGCCGAGGGCACCACGGCGCTGCGGTCCGGCGGCATCGACGAGTTCGGCCACGAGCGGTTCACCGGGGTCGCCCAGCAGCTGGGCTACGAGGTGGAAAAGCGCATCCGCAAGGAGGTGCGGGTCACCGTGCTCGGCCACATCCAGCGCGGCGGCACCCCGACCGCTTACGACCGGGTGCTGGCCACCCGGTTCGGGGTCAACGCCGCCGACGCCGCACACGCCGGCGAGTACGGGATGATGGTCTCGCTGCGCGGCGAGAACATCGGCCGGGTCCCGCTGGCCGACGCGGTCCGCCAGCTCAAGCTGGTGCCGCAGTCCCGGTATGACGACGCGGCGGCGTTCTTTGGCTGAATTGCTGCCGCTGATCGCCGCCTTTTTGGTGGCCGCGGCCGTCGTGGGTGCGCCGGGCACGCCCGCATTAGCCGACGACTGCCCCGACGTGGAGTTGGTGTTCGCCCGCGGAACAGGTGAGCCGGTCGGCATCGGCCGGGTGGGGCAGGCACTCGCGGACACGCTTGCGCCTCAGCTCGGCGGTCGCACACTGGCCACCTACGGGGTCAACTACCCGGCCAGCGTCAACTTTCTCACCACCGCCGCAGGTGCCGACGACGCCGCGAGCCACATCGCAGGTATGCAGGCCGGCTGTCCGAACACCCGGCTGCTGCTGGGCGGGTTCTCCCAAGGCGCCGCCGTGGTGTCCATGCTGGCCGGGGTGCCGCCGATCGGTCAACGGATCGGCGGCATCGGCTCGGCACCGCCGCTGACGCGGGACACCGCCGCCCGGATCGCGGCGGTGGCCGTCTTCGGAAACCCGGGCGCCCGTTTCGGTACGCCGCTGTCATCGACGGGGATCTTCGCGGGCCGGGCCATTGACCTGTGCAGCGACGGTGACCCGATCTGTTTCTCCGGGGGACGGGACCGAGCGGCGCACAACGGCTACGAGTTCCCGCCCTACAGCGAGCAGGCGGCCGGTTTCCTCGCCGGTTTGGTCTGAGCCCTTAGCGGGGTATGACGCACGGCCCCATAGAATTCGTCGCATGACGACCGCCGAGAAATCCGAACTCCTCGACTACGACGACGTCGTCGCACGGTTCGACCCCGTCCTCGGCCTCGAGGTGCACGTCGAACTGTCGACGGTGACCAAGATGTTCTGCGGCTGCCCCACCGATTTCGGCGCCGAACCCAACACCCAGGTGTGCCCGGTGTGCCTGGGCCTGCCCGGAGCGCTGCCGACGCTCAACTCGGCGGCCGTCGAGTCGGCCATCCGGATCGGCCTCGCGCTGAATTGCGAGATCGCGTCGTGGTGCCGGTTCGCCCGGAAGAACTACTTCTATCCCGATCAGCCGAAGAACTATCAGATCTCCCAGTACGACGAGCCGATCGCGTTCGGCGGCCACCTCGACGTCCCGCTCGAGGACGGCAGCACCTTCCGGGTGGAGATCGAGCGCGCGCACATGGAGGAGGACACCGGCAAGCTCACCCACGTGGGCAGCGACACCGGCCGAATCCACGGTGCCACCACGTCGCTGCTCGACGTGAACCGGGCCGGGGTGCCGCTGATCGAGATCGTCACCAAGCCGATCGAGGGAGCCGGCGACCGCGCACCCGAAGTCGCCCGGTCCTATGTGACCGCGCTGCGGGATCTGTTGCGCGCGTTGGGATGTTTCCGACGTCCGGATGGATCAGGGCTCGCTGCGGTGCGACGCCAATGTGTCGTTGCGGCCGATCGGTCAGGCCGAGTTCGGCACCCGTACCGAGACCAAGAACGTCAACTCGCTCAAGAGCGTCGAGGTGGCGATCCGCTACGAGATGCGCCGCCAGGCAGCGGTCCTGGACGCCGGCGGCAAGGTTCACCAGGAGACCCGGCACTTCCACGAGGACGGTTACACCTCACCGGGCCGCGACAAGGAGACCGCCGAGGACTACCGCTACTTCCCCGAACCCGACCTCGAACCGGTGGCCCCGAGCGAAGAGTTGGTGCAGCGACTGCGCGGAACCATTCCGGAGCTTCCGTGGCTGGCGCGCAACCGAACCCAGCAGGAGTGGGGCGTCTCCGATGAGGTGATGCGCGATCTGGTGAACGCCGGTGCGGTGGACCTGGTGGCGGCCACCGTCGGCCATGGCGCCTCCAGCGAGGCCGCGCGGGCCTGGTGGGGCAACTTCCTGGTGCAGAAGGCCAATGAGACTGAGCGTGGATCTCGACGCGCTGCCGATCACCCCCGCACAGGTCGCCAGGGTGATCGCTCTGGTGGACGAGGGCACGCTGTCGAACAAACTGGCCCGGCAGGTGGTCGAGGGTGTGCTGGCCGGTGAGGGTGACCCCGAGCAGGTTATGACCGATCGGGGCCTGGCCATGGTGCGCGACGAGTCGCTGATCCAGACCGCCGTCGACGAGGCGCTGGCGGCCAATCCCGATGTGGCGGAGAAGATTCGCGGCGGCAAGGTCGCGGCGGTGGGCGCGATCGTCGGAGCGGTGATGAAGACGACGAAGGGTCAGGCCGACGCGGCGCGGGTGCGGGAATTGGTCTTGAAGGCCTGCGGCCAGGAGGCTTAGGGGCTTAAAGCCTTAAACGCCCTAGGCGCTCACCCGCCGGTCCACCAGCGACACCTGCTCACGGGGCATGCCCGGGTGGTGTGACCACAGCGGTTCGGGCCCTTGGTATCCGGGCCCAAGGCGGCCGCGAGGTCTCGCGGGCTGACGTCACCGACCTCGATCGAGTCGATCACCCGCAACCGCCCCACATCCGACAGCGCGGCGTGCCCGGCGGCGCGCCACTCGAGTGGCTGCACCTCCCAGGACTCAGTGGACATTGAGCAAGCGTGACCTCAGCGGGCGTCGCAGTCAAGCGCGGAGCCACCCGCGGCCACCATCGCCGCATGGTGCGGTCACCCGGCGATGGGTCAGGTGCCAGGGACTTCCGTCGGTGGGCAAGTCGTTGCGGGTCGGCCAGCCAACCCCGGGCGCCAGGCGCGGTGCACGAGTCTGCGGCGATGCGCGCAGCCCAGGCCAGCCCGTCCATCGGATCGCCCGTCCCACGCACTGCCAACCAGGCCGCCAGTGCCCCGTGCAGGACGTCGCCGGCGCCCAGGGTGTCGACGACCTCGACGTGCGGAACCGGGACCTCGGTGCGGCCGGTGCCGGTGAGCAGCTCGATCGGCAGTGGACCACGCGACCGCGCGACCACGGACGGCCCGAGGGAGCGGACCTGGCCCAGTACGTCATCACCTGGGCGGCCAGTGACCTCCTCCAGGTCGGCGGGAACGCTGAAGACTGGCGGAGATGACGGCGATGTTGACATGTGCGAGAAGCTGGTCGAGTCCGGGCTTCCATGACCCGCCGTCGAGCAGTACGGGGACGCCCGCGGACCGAGCCGCCTCGGCCAGGGGGAGCGCCAGGTCGAGGTGGTGGCCATCGAGGAGGACCACGTCCACGCCCTGCACGAGCGCCCGCGCCCAGCCCGCTTCGTCCGGGGCACTCCCCGCAGGCGTGGCCCAGGTGCTGCGACGCGTTGACCGAGACGACAGCGCGTTGCCCGGTGCTGCGCGTCACCAGAACGGTGGAGACGGCGGGTCGATCACGCGGACCGGCGCGGTCGACCACGTCGACACCGTGTGCGCCCAGGTCGGCGCTGATCAGTGTGCCCAGGGGTCACTCGCCGATCCTGGTGACCAGACGGGCAGCGACCCCCAGCGCGACGGCGGTCACCGCCGCGTTGGCAGCCGGTCCGCCGGAGGCGACCAGCAGGTCGGTGGCCACCAGTTTCTCGTCTGGGCCCGGGAGACGATCAACCGTCTGCTGAACGTCGAGCACCGCGACACCACACGCGAGCACCAGGGACACGCCCCGCAGGCTAGCGGAGCCGCGAGGACTGGTCTCATGTCCGGGCGATGCAGCCAACTGCTGGCTGGCGGCTGCCGACACGTGCTGACTCAACCGGTCACGGCTGACCAGTGGGACCCGGCGCAGATGGGGCCGGCACTAGTCCTGCACCCAGAAGCCGCGGCCGCCGAACCAGTCGCTGTACCTGCCGTACTCCCCAGCCCTGCCGTGCCGGGAGCCCAGGTAGGAGCCGACCACAGCGGCACCGAGGTCGTCGAGCTCAGGAGCCAGCACACGGCCGTCGACTCTGCGGGCCATGGAGTCTTCCACGTTGATCTTGTGGCGGATCGACGCGGTCAGCGCGACGTCCCCAAGGAACTTCAGCGTGGCGTTCGCAATCACGAGATTCGGCCCGACCGAGTCGGCCGTCGAACCGTTCGCCGGCTGCTGCGGCGCCGGAGCCGACGCCTTCAGGGTCGAACCATCCGCGGCGGCCGCCGCCGTATCACTGGACGCCGCTGGAGACGGCGCCGCTGGCGTCGAGGCCTGCTCGCCGCAGGCCATCGCAACTGCCGCCGCGGCGGCGATCCCGTACAAGAGGAACTTCTTTGTCATGCCGTCACTCCGAAACGCGAAAGGGGACACGCCTGGCCGGAACTCAACTAGCTATGATACCGCACCGGGCGGACTCCTGAGAACGAGGTATCGTAGTCGGGACGGGAGTTCCATGACACGCACCCGAACTGCTCGCCTCGCGGGGCCGGCGGCGCTGCTGCTCGCCGCCGTGGCCGCGCTGTCGGCCCGTCAGGCCGCGCCGGCATCGACTCGCCCGTTGGAGGTCAGCCACTCGGCGCGCGCGCTGGCGCCAGGCGAAGCCGTCCTGCTGAGCTTCAAGGCGGCAGCGGGGCCGCTCACTGCCGTGCGCGGCACGGCGTTCGGGCAGGCGTTCTCGGCGTACCAAGGCGGGTCCGGCGGCACATGGCACGCGCTGGTCGGGATCGACCTCTCCACGCGGCCGGGCCGCGCCACCATCGACGTCGAGGCGCGGCTCGCCGACGGCTCCCCGCTCGCCGCGAGCCTTCCGCTGACGGTAAGCGCGAAGGCGTTCCCCACGCGGCGGTTGAAAGTCGCGCCTGAATTTGTGACGCCTCCGCCGGCCGAGCAGGCCCGGATCGAGCGTGAGCGCCTGCTCCTGAGCAACGTCCTCTCGGCCGTCTCACCCAGGTACCTGTGGGAGGACGGCTTCGGCAGGCCGGTCGATGGAGAAGTGATTTCGCTGTTCGGCGCGCGGAGCGTCTTCAACAACGAGGCGCGCGCGCCGCACCGGGGTATCGACTTCCGCGGGGCCACCGGCACGCCCGTCCGGGCGCCCGCCCGCGGCGTGGTCGTCCTCGCGGAACCGCTCTACTTCTCGGGATCGACGGTCATCCTCGACCACGGCCTCGGCGTGTTCTCGATGCTGGCCCACCTGTCCCGCATCGACGTCCGGCCGGGCTCCCTCGTGGTGCGCGGCGACGTGGTGGGCGCCATCGGTGCCACCGGCCGCGTCACGGGCCCCCATCTGCACTGGACGCTGCGGATCGGAGCCGCCGCCGTGGACCCGCTCTCGGTGCTCGCCATCGCCGGCGCAGGGCTGTAGGGGGACGTGGGATTGGGGATTGGGGATTAGGGATTGGGGATTGCGGCTGCTTGCAGAACCCTGTCCCCCGCGCATCCGTAGTAAGAGAAGGCGGCGGCATCACCCGTTCCCGCGGCGAAAATAAGCGGCCTTACGCAGGTGGTGACGCCGGTCCTGTCGGAGGTTCCCGTGGTGAAGTTCCTGTTGTGGCTGCTGCTGTTCGTGCTGTGCTGGCCGCTGGCGCTCCTGGCGCTCGTGCTCTACCCGGTCGTATGGCTGCTGTTGCTGCCGTTTCGGATGGTCGGGATTGCGGTGGGCGGGGTGTTCAGCCTGCTGCGCGCCGTCGTGACGCTGCCTGCGCGGATGCTCGGCGCGCGGACCTAACGCCGGACCGCCGCGGCGGCCGGCGGCGCCGGCGCGCGCGGCGTGACGAGCACGACCTGGGCACCGGAGTCCGACGCGTTGACGACGTCGACGCCCGAGGTCATCAACTCCGCCCCCGTGGCTTCCGCGAGTTCCTCGCCCCACACCGTCGATATCAGGTAGCGCGTGTCGGCCTCGAGCCCCTTGAGCCGAATGGTGAACCAATCGACGCCGTCACCCGCATACACGAAGAGGGCCGACGTTCCCGCGGCTGGCGAAAACAGCTGCACCGCGTCGAACCCGCCGCCGCCATCCGCCTGCGCCTGATCGGTGAGCATGAACGACGCCGCGGCCGGCACCGCGGCACGGATGATCTTGGCCGTCGCGATCTCCGCCGCGATCTCCTGCAGTTCCTCGTCCTCGAACTCGGCGCTTCGCCACGTGAGGCCGAGCATCCCGGGCATCCGGCTCCGGAATTCCAAGGCGCGGCTGCCGCTGCCGTCGCGGGCCGGCTCGAAGGCGCCGTTGGTCACGAACGACAGCAGGTAGGCGGGCGGGAAGATCGTGCCGAGGCCCTCGAGGTTGTGGCGCACGTGCGATGACGGCGCCGTCACATCGTCCATCCAGGCGCTGTCGGTATATTGCAGCATGCCGGAGTCGAGGCGGTTGCCTCCCCCGGCGCAGTTCTCAATCGACAGCGAGGGATAACGTTCGCGCAGCGCGGCCAGCACGGCGTACAGGCCCTTGACGTGGGCGAAGTTGCCGTCATTCGCGCCATGGCCGTGGTCGGCGCGGTCGCAGTTGAGCCAGTAGTTGTTGTCCCACTTGAGGTAGTCGGGCCGCGCGGCGTCGATCAGCTGGACGAGTTGTCCCAGGAGCCACTCGCGGGCCTCGGCGTCGCCGAGGCAGATCTGCGCGGAGACCGCTTCCCCGTTGTCCGATTCAAGGTGGTAGCGACCCCCAGAGGTGGCCAGGAAGCGCTCCTTCGCGAGCTTCAGGTCGAAGACGGTTGTCAGGTCCACCCGCTCGGGCTCGACCCAGACTCCCACTCTCAGCCCGAGTTCGTGCGCATAATCGGAGAGAGGCCCCAACCCCTCCGGGAAGCGTTCGGGGTCGGGAGTCCAGTTCCCGAGTCCGGTCGAATAGTCCCACACGCCGTCGGGCCCCGCGTACCACCCCGCATCGATCATGAAGAGCTCGACGCCCGCACGCGCCGCGTGGGCCATCTCGTCGCGGATGGCTTCGTCGTCGATCCTGGTGCCATACGCGAACCAGGTGTTATACGTGACGGGGGCCTCGATCGGCCGCCCGTGCCGGATGCCATTCCTGAAATACGACTGAAGGGCCAGCGTCACGTCGGACTGGTCGGCTCGCGCCACGCCGAAGAAGCCGTGCGGGCCCTCAAGGGGCTGGTCTCTCCACACCGTCGTCGCCGTGTCGCCGAGCGTGAATTGAATCGTCACCAGGCCGTTGGCGGCCGGGCCAGAGGCCTGGAGCCTCCATGCGCCGGACCAGTTGACGCCTCCGAAGAAGCTGCCGGGCGCGCCCGAGAACCACACGGCCGGGACAGCCGTTTCGGAGGACCTCACCGCCGAGGCGAGCTCGAACTGCCCGCCCGCGGCGAGCGCCTGTCGCTGGCGCGTGAAGCGGCCGCCCTGCTCCGCGCCCGCCTGCAGGCCGGTGACCCAGTTCACGGCGTCAACAGGCATCGTGAGGCGCCAGACGCCGATGTCGCTGATCGAGACCTTGGCCGCGTTCGACGCTGTTTCGAAGACCGACCAGACTTCGATCGCGCCCGACCCCGCCCCGCACGCGTAGTGGCGGGTGACGCGGACCTTGGACGTCGTGTCCTCGAAGACGAGTTCCAGGCGGACCGCCGTATCGGTGGCCGAGGCGCGCGCTTCCCTGAACGTGAAGGTGGACTGGCCCGGCGTGAGGCGCCTGCTCCCGGCGAGGAACGTGAAGTCTGCCGCCGTGCCGGGTTTCCACTGCCGGCCGGAGCCCGTGCGGTCGAGGCCCAGCGTGTTGAGCGCGCCGTTGCCGTTCAGGCCGACCTTGAAACTGACCGTGTCGTTGCCGACGACCCAGATGCGCTGGCCGTTCTCCTGCAGCACGAACGCGTCGCCGGCCCTGGCCAGCTCCGCGGTCGCGCCGGCGAGGCGAGCGGCGGCCGCGACGACAAGGACAAGGGCGAGGATGGCAACACGAGGAAGGGACCGCATTCCTGCAGTTAGACCTGCGGCGAGGCGGGAGGTTACGTGAGCTGGCCGACCGGCGTCAGGATATGCCGTCGAGGCGCAGCGCCCGACCAATCGCGTCGAGGCCCCGTTCGAGGTCGGCTCCCGGAATGCCCAGCGCGACGCGGAAATGGGCCGGGGCCTGGAAGAACCGGCCCGGGACGACGGCCGTGTCGAAGTCGCGGAGCAACCGGTCGGCAAGCGCATCGGCGGACACCCTCGCGCGAAGACGCGGAAACGCCACCGTTCCGCCCGCCGGCACCACCCAGTCCAGAGAGGGTTGGCCCGCCATGAAGGCTTCGAAGCGCTCGAAGTTCGGCGCCAGGATGGCCCTGGCCCGCGCCGCGAGTTCCGGGAGCCTGTCGAAGGCGATGGCCGCTGTCCGCTCGGCGAGCACAGAGCCGGATCCGTCGACGAGGTCCCGCGCGCGGCGGATTTCCTCGCAGAAAGCCGTATCGGCCAGCGCCCACCCGCACCTTAGGCCGGCCAGGCCGTACGCCTTCGTCAGGCTCGCCGTCGTGATGATGCGCGGCGACAGCGTCGCCGCCGCGGGCGGCGTCACGCCGGGCACCGCGTCGAGGTAGATCTCGTCGGCGAGCACCACGCAGCCGTGCCGCTCGGCCAGGGCGCCGAGCGCACGCAGGTCGTCGGCGCCGGTCAGGACGCCGGTCGGGTTGTGCGGGTTCGTCACGACGATGAGGCGCGTGCGGGGCGTCAGGGCCGCGGCGACGCGGTCGAGGTCCAGCCTGAAGCCTTCTTCGAACCGGCGCTCGAACCTGAGCACGTTGGCGCCGAGCAGCGCTGGCACGGCCAGCAGCGGGTCGTAGGCCGGCTGCTCGATCAGCACATCGTCGCCAGGCCGCAGCAGCGCGGCGCACACGAGGAAATTGGCGCCGGAGGTGCCCGTGGCCGTCGCGACCTGATCCGGGCGGACGCCGTAGCGGGCAGCCACCCGGTGCACGAGAGGTTCCCAGCCTTCGTCATTCCTGCCCGTCAGTTCGAGGGCCTCCCGCGCGCCCGGGAGGTCGGCGAACGTGCAGGGGACGACATCGCTGCGCCCGAGGTCGTTGGCGGGATGCGGCCGTCGCTTCGCCCAGAGCAGGTACTCGGCGCGGGGAACGGCGGGCGGGCGGCTCGGCGGCACGGATTGACTGGGCTCGGACATGAGGGGGAGTGTAACTCGGGGTCCGGGACTCGGGACTCGGGATTCGTGGGCTGTGCCTGGAACACGTCGCGCGCAGCGAGCGATCGAGCGACAGCTGCGAGCGTGTCCCTCGAAGCGGAGCCTGCCGCGCCGCAGCAGGTGGCGTTCTGGCCTGCGAAGGCGGGACCGCAGCGCGCGACGTGTTGCGGGCACGCTCGGCCGTCCCCGGCTTCTTGCTTCTTGCTTCTTTCTTCTTGCTTCTTCAATAATCCCCCGAGATGTCCCTGCACCCCATCGACTACGCCATCATCGGCCTGTACTTCGCGTTCGTGCTCGGCATCGGCTGGGCGCTGAAGCGCTTCATGAAGACGAGCCTCGATTTTTTCGAGTCGGGGCGGAGCCTGGCGGCCTGGATCACGGCGCTCGCGTTCATCTCGGCGAACCTCGGCGCGCAGGAAGTGATCGGGATGGCGGCCAGCGGCGCCAAGTACGGGATCATGACGTCCCACTTCTACTGGGTCGGCGCGGTGCCGGCGATGATCTTCGTCGGCGTGTTCATGATGCCGTTCTACTACGGCAGCCGGGCGCATTCGGTGCCCGAGTACCTCCGCCTGCGGTTCGACGAGAAGACGCGCGCGCTGAACGCCGTGTCGTTCGCGGTGATGACGCTGTTCTCGTCGGGGATCTCGATGTACGTGATGGGCCGGCTGTTCCAGCTGCTGCTCGGCTGGGACGTCGACGTCAGCATCGTCGTCGCGGCCGCCGCGGTGCTCGTCTACATCCTGCTCGGCGGCCTGACCAGCTCGATCTACAACGAAGTGGTGCAGTTCTTCCTGATCGTGTTCGGCTTCCTGCCGCTCGTGTTCCTGGGGGTGATGGGTGCCGGCGGGTGGTCGGGAGTCGAGTCGCGGCTGGCGACGGTGGCGACCGACGCGGGGTTCGCGGCGGGGGCCTGGACCGAGTCGTGGCAGCACATGGGGTCGCCGTCCCAGAACCCGATGGGCATCGACTGGGTCGGGATGGTCGGGGGGCTGGGCTTCGCCATGTCCTTCGGCTACTGGTGCACCGACTTTCTCGTCATCCAGCGGGCGATGGCGGCCCGGTCGATGAACGCGGCGCGGCGCACGCCGATTTTGGCGGCGATCCCGAAGATGTTCATGCCGTTCATCGTCATCCTCCCCGGGATGGTGGCGCTCGCGGTGCTGCCGACGGAGGCCATGCAGTTCAACGGGCAGACCGACTACAACATGGTCATGCCGATGATGCTGCAGAAGTACTACCCGCCGGGCCTGCTGGGGCTGGGGCTGACGGCGCTGTTCGCGAGCTTCATGTCCGGCATGGCGGGCAACGTCACGGCGTTCAACACGGTGTGGACGTACAGCATCTACAAGCCCTACATCAAGAGCGACGGCAGCGACGCCCACTACATGAAGGTGGGGCGGCAGGCCACGGTGTTCGGGACGATCCTCAGCGTGGCCACCGCGTACGTCGCGATGAACTTCGGCAACATCAACGACCTGCTGCAGCTGGTGTTCTCGTTCATCAACGCGCCGCTGTTCGCCACGTTCCTGCTGGGCATGTTCTGGGCCCGCTGCAGCGCCAACGGCGCGTTCTGGGGGCTGCTCAGCGGCATCCTCGCCTGCGCCGCGCACTACCTGCTCACCGGCGTCGGCACCGCGGGCCCCGGCCCGCTGCACGCCTACGCGAGCGACATGGCGCGCAATTTCTGGGGCGCCTTCATCGCGTGGATCGTCTGCTTCGTTGTGACCATCGCGGTGAGCCTGGTGACGAAGCCGCGCGCCCTCGACGACCTCAAGGGCCTCGTGTATTCGATGACGCCCCGCGTCCAGGAGGGCCCGCAGCCGTGGTACAAGCGGCCAGCCACACTGGCGGTCATCGTCGGCATCATGGCCCTGGCGTTGAACGTCGTCTTCTGGTGAGATTGGTGTCAGGCGAGAGGGGATAGGCGAGAGGCGAGACAGCCCTCTCGCCTCCCGCCTCCCGCCTAACCCCTGGTC
>CAWACU010000003.1:0-57512 GCA_963780705.1 uncultured Actinomycetota bacterium
GGGGAGACCGCACCGCTGCTGATTCTGGTCGGTTACTCCCAGGCGATGAACTTCGACATGTTCAACGGCTTCATGGGTTCCCTGCCCGGGATGATGTTCGACCAGACCTCCGCCGGGGCCGGCGCGAACCCGGTGCCCACCGACCGACTGTGGGGCGCGGCGCTGACGCTCATCCTGCTGATCGGTGTTCTCAATGTCGGTGCCCGGTTGCTCGCAAAGTTTTTCTCCCCCAAGAAGGTATAGAGAGAACGATGGCCAAGAGACTCGACCTCAAAGACGTCAACATCTACTACGGTGCGTTCCACGCCGTTGCCGACGTCTCCCTGGCGATTCCGCCACGCAGCGTCACCGCGTTCATCGGCCCGTCCGGCTGCGGCAAGTCCACCGTATTGCGCACGCTCAACCGCATGCACGAGGTGATCCCGGGGGCACGGGTCGAGGGTTCGGTGCTGCTCGACGGCGAGGACATCTACGGCGCGGGTGTGGATCCGGTCGGGGTGCGGAAAACCATCGGCATGGTGTTCCAACGGCCCAACCCGTTTCCTACGATGTCGATTCGCGACAACGTCGTCGCCGGCCTTCGGCTGCAGGGTGTGCGCAACCGCAAGCTGCTCGACGAGACGGCGGAGCGCTCGCTGCGGGGAGCGAATCTGTGGACCGAGGTCAAGGACCGGCTCGATAAGCCCGGCGGCGGGCTGTCCGGCGGCCAGCAGCAGCGGCTGTGCATCGCCCGGGCCATCGCCGTCCAGCCTGACGTGCTGCTGATGGACGAGCCGTGCTCGGCGCTGGATCCGATCTCCACACTGGCGATCGAGGACCTGATCGCCGAACTCAAGCGGGAGTTCACCATCGTCATCGTCACCCACAACATGCAGCAGGCCGCGCGGGTGAGCGATCAGACCGCGTTCTTCAACCTGGAGGCCACCGGTAAGCCCGGACGGCTCATCGAGGTCGACGACACCGGGAAGATCTTCTCCAACCCCAGCCAGAAGGCCACCGAGGATTACATCTCGGGCCGCTTCGGCTGACGCCGGAGCGGAGCCGGCTCCGGCGATGTCAGTAGGTGGGGATGTCTTCTTCGGCTGGAAGATGACCGGTCACCTGGAAGATCACCCGCCGGGCGATCTCCACGGCGTGGTCGGCGAAGCGCTCGTAGAACCGGCCGAGCAGGGTCACGTCGACGGCTGCGGCGACGCCGTGCTTCCACTCGTTGTCCATCATCACGCTGAACAGGTGTCGGTGCAGATCGTCCATCGCGTCGTCGTCCTCGCGGATCTGTCGCGCCTTGTCCGGATCCCGTGACAGCAGCACCTCGCGGGCACTGTTGCCGAGATCGACTGCCACCCTGCCCATTTCGGCGAAGTAGCCGTTGACCTCCTCGGGCAGCGCGTGCTGCGGATGACGGCGGCGGGCGATCTTCGCGACGTGCAGTGCCAGCGCGCCCATCCGTTCGACATCGGCGACGATCTGGATGGAGCTCACGATGGCGCGCAGGTCGCCGGCCACCGGAGCCTGCAGGGCCAGCAGGACGAAGGCCGTCTCCTCGGCGCGCGCGCTGGCTTGGGAGATCTTCTCGTGGTCGCCGATCACCTGTTCGGCCAGAACCAGATCCGCCTGCAGCAGGGCCTGGGTCGCCCGTTCCATGGCGATACCGGCCATCCGGCACATCTCCGCGAGTTGATTGGTGAGCGCGTCGAGTTGCTCGTGGTAGGCGGTACGCATCAGCTGATCCTACGTGGTGGCGGTGATCGTGAACCCGTTGTGAAAACTGAACGGAGGATGAACGTCAGTTAATCGCAGGTGACATCCGCGCCGTTGGTCACCGTAAGGTCGGCGGGCAGCTTGGTGGGTGTCGTGCTGCCGAGGTGGGTGACGAACATGCTCAGCGGCGTGCCGCTGGCCTCCGGGTACTTCACCGTGGTGAAGTCAGTGCCGAGCACCACCTGAACCGTCTCACCCAGACCGGTGACCCGTTCAACGCGGGCACCCGGCAATGTTGCGGCCACCGTCGCGGCGGCCTGCTCATTGCCCAGCGAGTAGTAGACCGTGGTGGTGTAGGTCGAACTGTCGTCCGGGTAGTAGGCCGACGAGCCCACGGTGAACCCGTACAACTCGAACAGGGTCGCGGCGGTGTCGGCGGCCCCGGCGCTTCCGGTGTCGGTGGCGGCGTCAGTGACCGCGGCAGCCGAGGACACCGCAACGGTGACATCGCGCGGGTCGGCGGCCACTGCCTTGACCTCTTCAGTGGTGGTGGTCTGCGTCGTCCCGGAGGTCCCCCAGGAGGAGTCGGTGGTCGGGCTGGTGGACGTGGTGGCGCCGGCTGAACTGTCGGGTGTGGCGCTGGTTGCCGTCTCGGCGTTGAGCGTCTCGTTGTTGTCGTTCTCGCCCGGCAGCGGCTGGTCGTCGATGATCGCGTCGAAGAGCGCCCGGACGTCCTCGGTCCGCGGCTCCTCGTTGCCTTCGGCGTCGGCGTATCCGGTTGTCGGCACCGTCACGAAGGTGATGCGCCCGGCGTTGATGCCCTGCAGCGACTGGCCCAGCTGGACCAGATCCCCGGTGCGGACGTTGTCGACGAAGCTGTCGTCGATGAACATGTTCACCACGTCATCGAGCTTGTTGTAGTCGAACAGGGTCTCGGTGGAGATGATCGAGCGCAGCAGCGACGACAGGAACAGCTGCTGTCGCTTGATCCGGCCGTAGTCGCCGTTGTCCTCGGTTGCGATGGACCGGGCACGCACATAGTTCAGCGCGGTGTGTCCGTCGAGTCGCTGGCGGCCGGCGGTGGCCAGCACCACTCCGAGTTCGGCGTCCTCCAGCGGGGTCGTACTGCACACCTCCACACCGCCGAGGGCGTCGACCATGGTGGAGAACCCGGCGAAATCGACGGCCATGAACCGGTTGATCGCCAGACCGGAGATCTTCTGAATCACCTTCACCAGGCACTTGGGGCCGCCGAGCGCGTAGGCGGAGTTCAGCTTGGTGGTGGTGTAGCGCTCGTTGTCGCTCCACTCCGCGGTGTTCTCGTCGTACACGGGACCGTACTTGGCCGTCGCCGGATCCCACGACTGGCAATTCATCGGCGTGATGGCGAGGTCGCGGGGAAACGACACCGCCACCACCCGTTCACGATTGGCCGGAATGTTCACCAGCATGATGGTGTCGGCGCGGGCGCCCTCGACCATGCTGGTGTCTCCGGCGCCGACTTCGGAGTTGGCGCCGATCCGGCTGTCCACCCCGACGATGAGGAAGTTCTCGTCGCCGTTCTGGGCACCCGGATCCCGGATGTCGCTGGAGTTGGGATCGAGCGCGACAATCGTGTTCAGCAGTTTGTTCTTCGCCGACTGCCACTGCCAGGCGGAACCGGTGATCGCCAGCGCCGAGATCGCGATCAGCGCCGCGGCGATCCGCGCCACCACCCTCGCCGGGCGCCTCGTCGGGGGCTCCGGGGTGGCTCCGGGCGCGGACACCGCCGGATTCGGCTAGCGGAGTGCGATCGGCAGCCAGGGGTGTGCGGGAGCGGGCGATGGCGGCCAGATCGGGAATCTCGCCGCCGCGACCCGGTGCCGGGATCGGCGTGGTGGCCTCGGAGTCGTCGGGGAAGACCTCGGCGCTGCGCCGGGTCAGCGGACTGACCTCCTGGCTCCCGGTGAGTTTGGCGATCAGTTCAGCGACCGAGACACCTTCGGTGTGGCTGCCGGAGCGCTCGGGATCGGGGGCATGGTCGGGCCCAGGAGTGGCGTTCTCGCCGTCACTCATGGTCCAGTCAGCCTCCGGGTCGGGAGATCACATAGGCGCCTCATCGCGCCGGGGAAAGGGTGCTCTTGTTCTGGGCACCGGCGTATCGGACCGCAGGTCCGCAACTGGATTGCCATCCTACTCAGCGAACCTGAGAGCGTTCTTGGTTTCAGCCGCCGGAGTTCATCACCTCGGCGCCGACGGGCACGGTGGCATCGTCGGGGTCGTCCAGCCAGCCCTCCGGCAGGCTCACCGACCCCGCCGACCCCAGGCGTCCGCGGGGGCCCTGGGCGGCCGGCGGGAAGGGGACGGCTGCGTCCAACTCGTCGAGCAGGCGGTCCAGTTCCGCGAGGGAGCTGACCAGGGCCAGTTGCCGGCGCAGATCCGACCCGGCCGGGAAGCCGTGCAGGTACCAGGCGACGTGCTTACGCATGTCCCGCAGGCCCTTGTCCTCGCCGAAGTGGGCGGCCAGCAGACGGGCGTGCCGGCGGACGATGTCGGCGACCTCGCCCAAGGTGGGTGCGGGCGGCAGCGGCGCCCCGGTGAACGCCGCAGACAACTCGGCGAACAACCACGGCCTGCCCAGGCAGCCGCGGCCGATGACCACGCCGTCGCAACCGGTGGCGGCCATCATGGCGCGCGCGTCCTCGGCTTCGAAGATGTCGCCGTTGCCGAGCACCGGGATGGTCGTCACCGCCTGCTTGAGCGCGGCGATCTGGTTCCAGTCGGCCGATCCGGAGTAGCGCTGGGCGGCGGTGCGGGCGTGCAGGGCCACCGCCGCCGCGCCCTCCTGCTCGGCGATGCGGCCGGCGTCGAGGTGGGTGTGGTGCGCATCGTCGATGCCGATCCGGAACTTCACCGTCACCGGAATCGACGTGCCCTCGCAGGCGCGAACCGCGGCGGCGACGATCTGACCGAACAGCCGGCGCTTGTAGGGCAGCGCGGCCCCGCCTCCGCGCCGGGTGACCTTGGGCACCGGGCAGCCGAAGTTCATGTCGATGTGATCGGCGAGGTCCTCCTCGACGATCATCCGCGCCGGCCGCGTAGGTGGTCGCCGGATCGACGGTGTAGAGCTGCAGGGACCGCGGTGACTCGTCGGGACCGAAGGTGGTCATGTGCATGGTGACCGGGTGGCGTTCGACCAGTGCGCGGGCGGTGACCATCTCGCAGACGTAGAGCCCGCTGACGGTGCCCGCCCGGCTCAGTTCGAGCTCGCGGCACAGCGTCCGGAACGCGACGTTGGTGACACCGGCCATGGGCGCCAACACAACCGGGCTGCGGAGGGTCAACGACCCGATCCGCAGCCCGGTTATGGCTGTCGTGGGCGCAGCTATGTGTTCGCCCCTGCGAGTTGTGCCTTGGCGGCGCGCTTTTCGGCCAGCTTGGCGTCGCGATCGAGCTTGCGCGCCTTGGCCTCCTCGAATTTCACGCAGGTCTCCTCGAGTTCCTCGATCAGAACGCCGAGTTCGTCGCGCAGCCGGGCGCCTTCGCCGGTGAAGTCCTCGCGTTCGAAGATCCGCCACTTCTTCAGCACCGGCATCACCACGTCCTCGAGGTGAATGCGGGGATCGTAGATACCGCCGGTGGCGATGATGACCGCCTTGCGCCGGAACTCCGGCACCGTGTAGCCCGGCATCTTGAAGTTCGTCAGGATCCGGTGCAGCGACTCCATCGCCCGGTTCGGGGCGAGATCGATACCCGCTGCGCTGACGTCGCGGTAGAAGATCATGTGCAGGTTCTCGTCATTGGAGATGCGCGCCAACAGCTGCTCGGCGATCGGTTCGTTGCACGCCTTGCCGGTGTTGCGGTGTGACACCCGGGTGGCCAGCTCCTGGAAGCTGACGTACATCACCGAGTCGAACAGCGTCTCGGCGAACAGGTCGCCCTGCATGTTCTGGCCGGGGGAGAAGCCGCGGGTCATCTGCTCCACGCGCAGCTCCTCGAGTTCCACCGGATCGCAGTTGCGGGTCACCACCAGATAGTCGCGGATGGAGATACCGTGCCGGTTCTCCTCGGAGGTCCACCGGTTCACCCAGTAGCCCCACGGCCCGTCCATCGAGAAGTTCATCGCGATCTCGCGGTGGTAGGCGGGCAGGTTGTCCTCGGTCAGCAGGTTCTGCACCAGAGCGGTGCGGGCGACCTCGGAGATCTGAGCCTGCTCGGGGTGCCAGTCCTGGCCGCCGAGGGCGTAGTAGTTCTTGCCGTCCGACCACGGGATGTAGTCGTGCGGGTTCCAGTCCTTGAACATCGACACGTGGCGGTTGATGAGCTTCTCCGCCACGGGCTCGAGTGCATGGAGCAGTTCGAGGTCGGTCATCTCCTTGGGACATTCACCCTCCAGGTATCTGTGCCGGGTAGTTGCACCAATATATCTGTGTCCGGCGGTGACATTCAAGTTCCGCAGCCTGCTGCGGCATGTCGGTTGGCGCAGCGCGGTGCTGGTAACAGCGGTATCGTGGCTTGCGATAGCCCAAGTGTCGGGCTAATGACAGCTCAGTGTGTATGTGACAGCTCAGAAGGTGGACCTGGTGAACAAGACCTTTACCCGCAGTGTTGCAGCTGCCGGCGCCGCGACGGCCCTGGTAGCGCTGTTCGGAGTCGGTACGGCCGCTGCGATCAACGAGTACGAGGGTCAGACCTACGCCGATGCCGCCAACGCGATCAGACAGTCGGGCAGCAACGCCAAGATCGCCAGCAAGGTCGGCAGCTTCCTGCCCACGAACAGTTGCATCGTCACCGGTTCGCGCACTGCCAGCTTCCTGGACTCCAGTGGTAACAATGCCGGTGGCCAGGTACTGCTGGATCTCAACTGCAACTACATGTTCGCCCTGCCCGGCGTTCCGGGTAACTCGCACGCCAGCCAGGAGGGCAAGGCTGCCTACGAACAGGCGGTCCAGGCGGCGCAGGAACAGCAGGCACAGCAGGCACAGGAGCAGGCAGCGGCAGAACAGGCTGCGGCCGAGAATCAGGGCTAGCGGGTGAGCGCCGGGGTGCCGACTGCCCCCGGGTGCCCGGCGAGTGGTCCCGGCTATGACAACCCGCCGGCCCCGCTCGGTCCGGAGTCGTTGACCTGGAAACTGTTCGGCGACTGGCGGGGACTGTTGCAGGGCCCGTGGGCCGGCTCGATGCAGAACATGCATCCGCAACTCGGCGCGGCGGTTAAGGGCCACTCGATCTTCTTCACCGAGCGCATCCCGCGGCTGTTCCGGTCGCTCTACCCCATCGGGGGCGTGGTGTTCGACGGGGATCGGGCGCCGGCGACGGCCGCGGAGGTTCGCGATTACCACATTCCGATCAAAGGGGTCGACGACCGCGGCCGCCGCTACAGCGCACTGGATCCAGAGGTCTTCTACTGGGCGCACGCCACGTTCTTCATGGGCACCATCCTCACCGCGGACCGGTTCGGTGGCGGCCTGACCGAGTCGCAGAAGCGCCAGCTCTTCGACGAGCACATCACCTGGTATCGCATGTACGGGATCAGCATGCGGCCCGTTCCGCGGACGTGGGAGGAGTTCAGGGCCTACTGGGATCGGATGTGCCGGCAGGTACTGGAGGACACCTGGGCGGCGCGCCAGGTGCTCGACCTGTCGACCATGCCGAAACCGCCCACCGCGCAATGGATTCCGGACCGGCTCTGGTCGCTGTATCTGAAGGCCCTGGGTCCGATCGTGGTGTGGGTGACGGTCGGACTGTATGACCCGCCGGTCCGCGAACTGATGGGCTACACCTGGTCGGCGCGCGACGAACGGCTGCACCGGCTGTTCGGCCGGGCGATCAATCTGGCGTTCCGCTGTCTGCCCCGGCGGGCGCGGATGCATCCGCGGGCGCGGGCCGGCTGGGATCGCGCCGAGGGCCGGATCGCCGCGGATGCGCCATTGCCGCAGACACCGGCCCGTCACCTACCGCCGGCGGGCGAGTGGGAGAAAGGCATCCACTACTTGGGCTCGGCGGGCGCCGGTGATGACCGGCTTGACGGTGCCCCCACTAGGACTCGAACCTAGGACCTGCGGATTAAAAGTCCGTAGCTCTACCAACTGAGCTATAGGGGCCTGCGGTGGTCAAGGATACTTTGACGATCGCGGCGGCCTCGTTTGGGGAATGCGCTCGTCGTGCCCTAAGCTGACTCTCGCTCCAATGTGTACGTGTTGTGAGTACCCCGGAGAGATTCGGCTCAGGCCCCCTTCGTCTAGCGGCCTAGGACGCCGCCCTTTCAAGGCGGTAGCGCGGGTTCGAATCCCGTAGGGGGTACGTACGGCATGTTTCACCGGAGTGGTTGCAAGGCCCTGTGGCGCAGTTGGTTAGCGCGCCGCCCTGTCACGGCGGAGGTCGCGGGTTCGAGTCCCGTCAGGGTCGCCGATTACGGCGAGGCACCGCCGGACGTGCCGACGAGGCCAGGTAGCTCAGTTGGTACGAGCGTCCGCCTGAAAAGCGGAAGGTCGCCGGTTCGATCCCGGCCCTGGCCACCTCAGAGGGCGCTCATCTGCGCTCGTGCGCCTGTAATCAGCGCCGCGCCTTCACCAGCGATCCGCCGATGATGAGCTTCTGAATCTCGCTGGTGCCCTCGTACAGCCGCAGTAGCCGCACATCGCGGTAGATCCGCTCGACCGGCACACCGCGCATGTACCCGGTCCCGCCGTGCACCTGCACCGCGATGTCGGCCACCTTGCCGGCCATCTCCGTGCAGAACAGCTTGGCCACCGACGGCGCGATCCGGCGGTCCTCACCGGTGAGCCACATCCGGGCGGCGTCGCGGACCAGCGCCCTGCCGGCCATGACGCCGGCCTGCTGCTCGGCCAGCATCGCCTGCACCAGTTGGAACGTGCCGACCGCCGCGCCGCCCTGGGTGGCGGTCGTCGCGAAGGCCACTGATTCGTCCAGTGCCCGCTGCGCCGATCCCACCGCCAACCCCGCGATGTGGATGCGGCCGCGCGCCAGTGAGGTCAGCGCCGCGCGGTAGCCGATGTCCTCACTGCCGCCGATGAGGGCATCGGGGCCCACCCGCACATCGGTGAAGTAGACATCGGAGGTCCACGCACCCTCCTGGCCCATCTTGGCGTCCTTGACGCCGACCTCCACCCCCGGTGCATCGGCGGGCACCAGGAACACCGCGATCCCGGCGCCGTCGGCGTCGGCGGGCCGGGTGCGGGCGAACACCACGAACAGATCGGCCACCGGTGCGTTGGTGATCCACCGCTTCTGCCCGGTGATCAGCCATCCCGGGCCGGTGCCGTCGCGCAGCGCCCGGGTGCGCAACCCCGTCGGGTCCGAACCCGCCCCCGGTTCGGTGAGCGCGAAAGACGCCACGACATCCCCGGCGGCCATCGGTTCCAGCCAGCGGGACTTCTGCTCGTCGGTGCCGAACCCAACTAGCACCTGGCCGGCGATGCCGTTGTTGGTGCCGAACATCGACCTCAGCGCCAGCGAGGTGTATCCGAGTTCCATCGCCAACTCGACGTCCTGGACGATGTCCAGGCCCAGGCCGCCCCACTGCTGCCCGATGCCGTAGCCGAACAGACCCATCTGCTTGGCATGCTCGCGCAGATCGTCGGGAACCTTGTCCGCCTCGGCGATCTCGGTCTCCCGCGGCAGGACCACCGATCGGACGAAGTGGCGGGTGGCGGCGAGGATCTCGCTGAAATCGTCGTCGCTTACCGCAGCCTCTGAGCTCATAGCCTCATCAAATACGATGACGCCCATGGCGTTGCTGGCAGGGCGGATCGCGGCGATCACCGGCGGAGCGCAGGGGCTGGGTTTCGCCATCGCGAAGCAGTTCGTCGCCGAAGGCGCCCGGGTGGTGCTCGCCGATCTCGACCTCGACGCCACCGCCGCCGCCGCGGGTCAGCTCGGCGACTCCTCGGTGGCCGTCGCGGTGCGCTGCGACGTCACCTCCAGCGAGCAGGTCGACGCCCTCGTCGCTGACGCGGTGGCACAGTTCGGCCGGCTCGACATCATGGTGAACAACGCCGGCATCACCCGCGACGCCACAATGCGCAAGATGACCGAGGATGAGTTCGATCAGGTGATCGCAGTACACCTCAAGGGAACCTGGAACGGCACCCGCGCGGCGGCGGCGGTGATGCGTGAGCAGGGCAGCGGCGCGATCATCAACATGTCCTCGATCTCCGGCAAGGTCGGCTTCGTCGGACAGACCAACTACTCCGCGGCCAAAGCCGGCATCGTCGGGATGACCAAAGCCGCCGCCAAGGAACTCGCCCACCTCGGGGTGCGGGTCAACGCGATCCAGCCCGGCCTGATCCGCTCAGCGATGACCGAGGCCATGCCGCAACGGATTTGGGATGCGAAACTCGCCGAGGTGCCGATGGGCCGCGCCGGTGAGCCCGACGAGGTGGCAAGCGTCGCGCTGTTTCTCGCCAGCGATCTCTCGTCGTACATGACCGGCACCGTGCTGGAAGTCACCGGCGGGCGGCACATCTGATGGCATCGGCGCACCCGTGACACGCCTGGCTGCGACCCTCGGGCTGACTGAATTCCAGACCGAGATCATCGCCACGGTACGGCGATTCGTCGACAAGGAGATCATCCCCGTCGCCCAGGAGTTGGAACACTCCGACACCTATCCGCAGGCGATCGTCGATGCGATGCGGGAGATGGGCCTGTTCGGGCTGATGATCCCGGTCGAGTACGGCGGGTTGGGGGAATCGCTGCTGACCTACGCGCTGTGCGTTGAGGAACTGGCCCGCGGGTGGATGAGCGTCTCCGGGGTGATCAACACCCACTTCATCGTCGCCTACATGATCCGCCAGCACGGTACCGAGACGCAGAAGCAGCACTTTCTGCCGCGAATGGCGACCGGCGAGGTGCGCGGGGCATTCTCGATGTCCGAGCCGGGGGTGGGCTCTGACGTCGCCGCGATCAGCACCAAGGCGGTCCGCGGCGACGACGGCACGTACACCATTGACGGCGCAAAGATGTGGCTCACCAACGGTGCCACTTCCACTCTGGTGGCCACCCTGGTCCGCACCGACGAGGGAGCGGACACCCCGCACCGCAACCTGACAGCGTTCCTGATCGAAAAACCCAGTGGCTTCGGCGAGGTCGCGCCCGGGCTGACGATCCCGGGCAAGATCGACAAGCTCGGCTACAAGGGCATCGACACCACCGAGTTGATCTTCGATGGCTACGTCGCCCGCGGCACCGACATCCTCGGTGAGGCGCCCGGACACGGTTTCGCCCAGATGATGGACGGTATCGAGGTCGGCCGGGTCAACGTGGCCGCCCGGGCCTGCGGGGTGGGCATCCGGGCGTTCGAACTCGCGGTGCGCTACGCACAGCAGCGCTCCACCTTCGGCAAGCCGATCGCGCAGCACCAGGCGATCGCCTTCTCCCTCGCCGAGATGGCCACCAAAGTCGAAGCGGCGCATCTGATGATGGTCAACGCCGCCCGGCTCAAGGACTCCGGGCAGCGCAACGACCTCGAAGCGGGGATGGCCAAATATCTGGCCAGCGAGTACTGCGCGGAGGTCACCCAGGCCAGCTTCCGCATCCACGGCGGCTACGGGTACTCCGCCGAGTACGAGATCGAACGGCTGATGCGCGACGCCCCGTTCCTGCTCATCGGTGAAGGCACCAGCGAGATCCAGAAGACCATCATCAGCAAGCGGCTGCTGGCCGAGTACGAGATCTGAGGGACGATGCGCACACTCGACGAACTCGGCTACTACCTGCTTGCCGGCGCCGGCGGGGAGGGCCCGGCGACGCTGATGGACGAGGCCCGTCACGGTGAGCGACTCGGGTTCGGCACCGGGTTCATCTCCGAACGGTGGAACGTCAAGGAGGCCGCCTCGCTGGTTGGCGCGGCGTGCGCGGTCACCGAGCGCATGCAGATCGCCACAGCGGCCACCAACCCCAACACCCGCCACCCACTGATCACCGGATCCTGGGCCACCACCATGCACCGACTCTCCGGCGGCCGCTTCACCCTCGGCATCGGCCGCGGCATCGGCGCGATCTACGCCGCGTACGGAATCCCCGCCGTCACCACCGCGCAGATGGAGGACTTCGCGCAGATGATGCGCCGGCTGTGGCACGGCGAGGTGATCTTCAACCACGATGGGCCGATGGGCCAGTACCCGATCCTGGTGCTCGACCCCGCCTTCAACGAGGACATCCGGCTGGCGCTGGTGGCCTTCGGACCCAAGACCCTGGCACTGGGCGGCCGGCTGTACGACGACGTCATCCTGCACACCTACTTCACCCCGCAGACCGTGGCGCGCTGCGTGCGCACCGTCAAGGACGCCGCCGAGCAGGCCGGCCGCGACCCCGACAGCGTTCGGGTGTGGTCGTGCTTCGCCACCGTGGGCGATCACCTGCCCGAAGAGGCGCGGCTGAAGAAGACCGTCGCCCGGCTGGCCACCTACCTTCAGGGCTACGGCGACCTGATGGTCAGCACCAATGACTGGGATCCCGCTGTACTGCAACGCTTCCGGGCCGACGAGGTGGTGACCTCGATCGGCGGCGGCATCGACCAGAAGGCCACCGCCGCCCAGATCGAGCACATCGCCACCCTGCTCCCGGACGAATGGCTGGAACCGGCCGCCACCGGGACGGCGCAACAGTGCGTCGATCGGATCCGCCGGGAATTCGACTACGGCGCCGACGCGGTGATCCTGCACGGCGCCACCCCGCAGGAACTCGAACCGGTGGTCGCCGCCTATCGGCAAACCGTTCCGTAGCCCGGCCAACGCTGGCTAGGGTCGGGACATGGCAGTCAATGATTCCCGCGAAGTGGTCATCGAGGCGACACCGGAGCAGATCCTCGACGTCATCGCCGACGTGGGCTCGGCACCGTCGTGGTCACCGCAGTACCAGAGCGCCGAGATTCTCGACACCTACGACGACGGCCGGCCCAAGCGGGTCAAGATGAAGGTCAAGGCCGCCGGTCTCACCGACGAGATGGAAGTTCAGTACAACTGGGGTGAGAACACCGCGGGCTGGACGCTGATCAAGTCCGGCCAGTTGAAGGCCCAGGACGCCACGTACACCCTGACCCCGGCGGGAGACAAGACCAGGGTCCGCTTCGAGTTGCGGGTGGACCCGTCCATCCCGATCCCCGGGTTCCTGCTCAAACGCACCATCAAAGGCGCCATGGAGACCGCCACCGACGGCCTGCGCAAGCAGGTGCTGAAGGTCAACAAGAACTAGGACGACGACAGCGCGCGCAGCCGCCTGATCGCCTCGGCGAGGGTGTCCTCGCGTTTGCAGAACGCGAAGCGCACCAGGTGGTTCCACGTCTGCGGTGCGCCGGCCGGGTCGCAGAACGCCGACATCGGAATCGCCGCAACCCCGGTGGTGTGCGGCAGTTGCTCGCAGAAAGCGGTGCTGTCGGAGAAGCCCAGCGGTCGCGGATCCGCGCACAGGAAGTAGGTGCCGGCGCTGTCGTGGACCTCGAAACCGATGTCGGTCAGTGCCGCGGAAAGTGTGTCGCGGCGGGCCTGCAGCGAGGAACACAGGCCATCCACCCAGGCGTCCTCGTGATCGAGCGCGTAGGCCACCGCCGGCTGAAACGGCGCACCCGCCCACATAACTGAGGTACTGCTTGGCCGCGCGCACCCCGGCGATCAACTCCGGCGCCCCGCAGGCCCAGCCGATCTTCCAGCCGGTGCAGTTGAACATCTTGGCCGCACTCGAGATGGTCACGGTGCGCTGCGCCATACCGGGATAGCGTCCGATGGGCAGGTGCTGGTGGCCGTCGAAGACCAGGTGCTCGTAGACCTCGTCGGCGATCACCAGCAGATCGGCCTCGCACCGCGACGTCGGCCAGCGCACGTAACTCGTCGTCGCCGAGCACCACGCCGGTGGGGTTGTGCGGGGAGTTGACGATGATCGCCCGGGTCCGCGGAGTGATGGCGGCCCGCACCGCATCGACGTCGAGGGCGAAGCCGCGCACCGTGGGGCACCAGTGGCACCGCCACCCGGTGCGATCCCGCCATGGCGATCACCGGGCCGTAGGTGTCGAAGAACGGTTCGAGCACCAGCACCTCCGAGCCGGGCTCGACCAGGCCGAGCACCGCCGCCGCGATCGCCTCGCTGGCGCCCACGGTGATGAGCACTTCGGCGCCAGGATCGAAGGCTTGGGCGTAGCGGCGCAGTCGCTGGGCGGCGACGGCCTCACGCAACGCGGCGATGCCCGGACCCGGGCGGGTACTGGTTGACGCCGTCGGCGATCGCCTGCCGTGCCGCCTCGAGCATGGCCGGCGGGCCGTCCTCGTCGGGGAAGCCCTGACCGAGGTTGACCGCGCCGAGATCGGCGGCCAGCGCGGACATCTTCGCGAAGATGTTCACCGCGTAGGGCGCCAGGCGCTCAACCACCATGTCTGAGCAGCGTAGTGCCCAACCAACAGGTTGGCCGAGACGGTTGTTAGGCTGTTTCGCAGTGGGGGCTAGGCTCGCTCCCGATCAATGACTGGACCTGAAGAAGGAATCGCCATGTCCGAAGAAGCTTTCATCTATGAGGCCATTCGCACCCCTCGCGGCAAGGGCAAGAACGGCGCCCTGACCGAGGTCAAGCCGCTCAACCTGGTCACCGGGCTGATCGACGAGATGCGCTCGCGCCACCCGAACCTCGACGAGAACATGATCAGTGACCTGATCCTCGGGTGTGTCTCACCGGTGGGGGATCAGGGCGGTGACATCGCGCGCACCGCAGTGATCGCCGCAGGCATGCCCGACACCGTCGGCGGCGTGCAACTCAACCGGTTCTGCGCCTCGGGTCTGGAGGCAGTCAACACCGCCGCCCAAAAGGTGCGCTCAGGCTGGGACGACCTGGTCTACGCCGGTGGTGTGGAGTCGATGAGCCGGGTTCCGATGGGCTCTGACGGCGGCGCCATGATGGCCGACCCGGCCACCAACTACGACGCCTACATCGTGCCGCAGGGCATCGGCGCCGACCTGATCGCGACCCTGGAGGGCTTCTCCCGCGAGGACGTCGACGCCTACGCGCTGCGGTCCCAGGAGCGCGCCGCCGAGGCGTGGTCGGGCGGCTACTTCGCCAAGTCGATCGTTCCGGTCCGCGACCAGAACGGTCTGCTGATCCTCGATCACGACGAGCACATGCGGCCCAACACCACGATGGAGAGCCTGGGCCAGCTCAAGCCCGCGTTCGAGGGTCTGGCCGCGATGGCCGGCTTCGACGATGTGGCGATGCAGAAGTACCACTGGGTGGAGAAGATCAACCACGTCCACACCGGCGGCAACAGCTCCGGCATCGTCGACGGCGCCGCGCTGGTGCTCATCGGAAACGAGAAGGCCGGCAAGGCCAACGGCCTCAACGCCCGCGCCCGCGTGGTCGCGACCGCCACCAGCGGCGCCGACCCGACGATCATGCTCGTCGGCCCCACCCCGGCCACCGAGAAGGTGCTCGCCCGCGCCGGCCTGACGGTCGACGACATCGACCTCTTCGAGCTCAACGAGGCGTTCGCCTCGGTGGTGCTGAAGTTCCAGAAGGACCTGAACATCCCCGACGAGAAGCTCAACGTCAACGGCGGCGCCATCGCGATGGGCCACCCGCTCGGCGCCACCGGCGCCATGATCACCGGAACCATGGTCGACGAGCTGGAGCGCCGCGGCGCCAAGCGCGCTCTGATCACGCTGTGCATCGGCGGCGGCATGGGCGTGGCCACCATCATCGAGAGGGTTTAAGCACCATGGCAGAGAACACGATCCACTGGGACAAGGACGCCGACGGCATCGTCACCCTGACCCTCGATGACCCGACCGGCTCGGCGAACGTGATGAACGAGCACTACAAGGAGTCCATGCACAAGGCCGTGGAACGCCTTGTTGCCGAGAAGGATTCGATCACCGGTGTGGTGATCACCAGCGCGAAGAAGACCTTCTTCGCCGGCGGCGACCTCAAGGGCATCATCACCGTCGAGCCCGGAGAACGCCGGCGAGGTCTTCGCCGAGGTCGAGGAGATCAAGGCCGACCTGCGCACGCTGGAGACCCTGGGCAAGCCGGTGGTCGCGGCCATCAACGGCGCCGCACTCGGTGGCGGCCTGGAGATCGCGCTGGCCTGTCACCATCGCATCGCCGCCGACGTCAAGGGCAGCGCGATCGGCCTGCCCGAGGTCACCCTGGGCCTGCTGCCCGGCGGTGGCGGGGTGACCCGCACGGTGCGGATGTTCGGCATCCAGAACGCCTTCGTCAACGTGCTGAGCCAGGGCACCCGGTTCAACCCGAAGAAGGCCAAGGACGCCGGACTGGTCGACGAACTCGTCGGCAGCGTCGAGGAGGTGGTGCCCGCCGCCAAGGCGTGGATCAAGGCCAACCCCGAGGCGCACACCCAGCCGTGGGACGCCAAGGGCTACAAGATGCCCGGCGGCACCCCGTCCAGCCCGGCGCTGGCGGCCATCCTGCCGTCGTTCCCGTCGCTGCTGCGCACCCAACTCAAGGGCGCGCCGATGCCGGCACCGCGGGCGATCCTGGCCGCGGCGGTCGAGGGCGCGCAGGTGGATTTCGACACCGCCACCCGCATCGAGAGCCGCTATTTCACCGGCCTGGTCACCGGCCCCATCGCCAAGAACATGATTCAGGCGTTCTTCTTCGACCTGCAGGCGATCAACGCCGGCGGCTCACGGCCCGACGGCATCGGCAAGACCCCGATCACCAAGGTCGGCGTGCTGGGCGCGGGCATGATGGGCGCGGGCATCGCTTACGTGTCGGCCAAGGCCGGCTTCGACGTGGTGCTCAAGGACGTCACCCTCGAGGCGGCGCAGAAGGGCAAGAACTACTCGGAGAAGCTCGAGGCCAAGGCACTCGAGCGGGGCCGCACCACCGAGGAGAAGTCCAAGGCGTTCCTGGCCAGGATCACCCCGACCGCCGACCCGAAGGATTTCGCCGGCGTCGACTTCGTCATCGAGGCCGTGTTCGAGAGCCAGGAACTCAAGCACAAGGTGTTCCGGCGAGATCGAGGACATCGTCGAGCCCAACGCGATCCTGGGATCGAACACCTCCACGCTGCCGATCACCGGTCTGGCCACCGGGGTGAAGCGGCAGGAGGACTTCATCGGTATCCACTTCTTCTCACCGGTGGACAAGATGCCGCTGGTCGAAATCATCAAGGGCGAGAAGACCTCCGATGAGGCGCTGGCCCGGGTGTTCGACTACACGCTGGCGATCGGCAAGACGCCGATCGTGGTCAATGACAGCCGCGGTTTCTACACCAGCCGCGTCATCGGCACCTTCATCAACGAGGCGCTGGCGATGCTCGGCGAGGGTGTCGAGCCGGCGTCGATCGAGCACGCGGGCGCCCAGGCCGGCTACCCGGCCCCGCCGCTGCAGCTCTCCGATGAGCTCAACATGGAGCTGATGCACAAGATCGCCGTCGCCAGCCGCAAGGGCATCGAGGACGCCGGCGGCACCTACGAGGCGCACCCGGCCGAAGCGGTCGTGGAGAAGATGATCGCGCTCGGCCGGCCCTCGAGGCTCTCCGGTGCGGGCTTCTACGAGTACACCGACGGCAAGCGCACCCAGATCTGGCCGGGCCTGCGCAAGGAGTTCGACTCAGGCTCGCTCCACGCCACCGCTGCAGGACATGATCGACCGGATGCTGTTCGCCGAGGCGCTGGAGACCCAGAAGTGCTTCGACGAGGGCGTCATCACCACAACGGCCGATGCCAACATCGGCTCCATCATGGGCATCGGCTTCCCGCCGTGGACCGGAGGTGCGGCGCAGTTCATCACCGGCTACCCCGGCGGCAAGGCGGCGTTCGTGGCCCGGGCCAAGGAACTCGCCGCCCGCTACGGTGACCGGTTCAACCCGCCGGCGTCGCTGCTGAAGTAGCCCGCCCACTTTCACGGTCAAGCCCTCGATCGCCCGCCCGGGCGTTTCGGGGGCTTTTCCGTGCCCGGACATTGCTACCGTGGAACTTTGTTACAGAAGGGACCACTGATGCATGTGATCACCCGGCCGCTGGCCGTCTCGTGCGCCGCTCTGCTCGTCGGCGGTGCGGTCGTGCAAGGTCCGCTCAGCCACTCCGGTCGCGTCCCTTCCGGCCCCGCCGAGTGTGGTGGCCGCCGCCGTCGAACTCGCCGCACTGCCCACCTGGCTGCAGTGGGTCAATACCGGCACGGCCGCGCTCACGGCGCAGATCGCCGCGATCGCCGGCGGGCTGGAGAACGAACTCGACGACCCGGTGCCGATCATCAGTGCACTGCTGCGCAACCAGGTCATCAACGTCCAGGATGTCGGCGGCGCCCTCATCACCTCCGCCCAGGTGCTGGCCACCGGGTTGGTCAGCGTGCCGCAACTGCTGCTCAACGCCGTCGTCGACATCATCGCCAATCCGCTCAACATCCCGGCGGTCCTCACCGGGATCATCGCCACCGCGATCAACACCGCGAACGCGGCGATCACCCCGGTCACCGCCGCCCTGACCTCGCTGGCGACCACGACGTTCACCCGGGCCGTGGGGGTGTTCAACGCCGTGCTCGCGAACGCCGGCGCGATCGGCGGGGCTTTGCTCAACGTTCCGGTCGCCATCGGCACTGCCATCGTCAACGCGGCGCTGGGCGTGGCGGGGTCGGTCGTCACTCTGAACCCGTTCAACGTGATCGGCGCGGTCGGGGACGGTCTGGTGAGCATCGAGACCACCGCCTTCAACTCGGTGGCGGCGGTCAGCGCTGCAGCGGGAACGCTGCGCCAAGCCGTCCGCGCCGCGGTGTCCTTCCCGCTGCCCGCTGCGGCGGTGCGTGCGGTCCGGCCGGCTGCAGCCGTTCAGGAGGCGGCCAGTCCTTCTGCACTACAAGCCGATTCAGCGGCACCGACGGAACAGCCGCGCGCGAAGCGCAACGTGCGCGCGGTCGCTGAGCCCCGCGCGGTGGCCGCACCCACACCGGCCGCGGCGCAGCGCAGTGGTCCGGCTCCGGAGCGCAGCAAGGCTGCGGCATCGCGCCAGAGCAGGTCCTAGCCGTCCCGGTCCCCCGTAGAGTCATCGGCATGCGTTTCGGACTGTTCATTCCCCAGGGTTGGCGACTCGATCTGGTCGGGATACCGGTGGCAGAGCACTGGCCGGTGATGCGGGGTCTGGCGCAGTACGCCGACGACAGCGCGTGGGATTCGCTGTGGGTCTACGACCACTTCCACACCGTGCCGATGCCCACCGACGAGGCCACCCACGAGGCATGGACGCTGATGGCGGCCTTCGCCGCCACGACATCACGGATCAAGCTCGGCCAGATGTGCACGGCGATGAGCTACCGCAATCCGGCCTATCTCGCCAAGGTGGCGGCCACCACCGACATCATCTCCGGCGGCCGGGTGCAGATGGGTATCGGCGGCGGCTGGTACGAACACGAATGGCGCGCCTACGGGTACGGCTTCCCGTCCGCGGGGGAGCGACTGGGCCGCCTCGATGAGGGTGTGCAGATCATGCGCGACGCCTGGCGTGACGGACGGGTGAGCTTTTCCGGTAAGCACTACCAGGTCGACGGTGCGATCGTGGCGCCGAAACCGCTGCAGCCCAGCGGTATTCCGCTGTGGATCGCGGGCGGCGGCGAGAAGGTGACCCTCAAGATCGCCGCCAAGTATGCGCAGTACACGAACTACAGCGCCGATCCCGAGGAGTTCGCGCACAAGTCGGAGATCCTGGCCGGACACTGCCGCGAGGTCGGTACCGACTACTCCGCGATCGTCCGCTCGGCCAACGTCAACGCGATCGTCGGCACCGATGACGCCGACTTCACCGCCCGTGCCGGCCGGGTGCGTGACCGGATCGCCGGCATCTGTGGCGACGGCGCGGCTGAGGCGATGATGGCGATGAACGACAACCCGGGATCGGCCACCGGCACCCCCGCGAGGGTGATCGAGCGGCTCACGAAACTGCGCGAGCTTGGGTGCGAGTACGTGATCTGCTACTTCCCCGAAGCGGCCTATGACCGTTCAGGCATCGAGCTGTTCGAGCGCGAGGTCATTCCCGCGCTGGCCTAAGTGGCTGGGCCGACAAGGTCGTCGGCGTACCCAAGCTCAACGGGTAGCGGCTGAAGGGCCAACTTGTGAGGGCGCCCGTTTCTTAATTGGGTTGGTAGGCTGGCGCTCCTGGCGTCTTACCGATAGATCGGTATTGCTCCGTTTGTCGGAGTGCTCACGATCTATCCGCTGATCAGGGCAGATGCGTTGTCCGTCTTGATCAGCATTGCTGCCCTTGGAAATCTCCTGCGGACTGTGTGCGGACTGGAGAGGCGCGGAGTTGTTTTCGCCGGTGCCGTACCCGACCGCGCCCCGTTCGATCTACAGAAGACCGCGAACGAGGTGCTGCGCAAGTGCAGGGAATCCAGCGGATCGGGATGCCGCCGAACGGCCTAACATGCAGTTTTGCGTACATATGGTCGGGATTGTGGTGCTACGTTTCTTGACGTGCTGTGGGGCGATGGGGTGGGTAGGTCAACCGCCTTCGACAGCCGGAGCACCTGCGAGCCGTCTGCGGCGTCGTGACTACACGGGAACCGGCGGCTGGTTGGGACGAGGAGGCCGCCGAGGAGTTCCATCTGCTGCGTGCCGCCGAGGACGCGGCTCTGGAGCCGTGGGCGTTGCTCAAGGCGGTGCGCGATCCCAGCGGGCGGGTCGTCGACTTCGTTTACCGCGACCTCAACCGTATCGCTGCCCAGCAGCAGCAGCAGCCCCGCGAGGACCTGCTCGGACGTAGCGTCGCTGAGTCCCTGCCGGATGTGGTGCGCAGCGGAATCCTGGATTCCTACATCCGCTGCATCGACACCGGGGAGCCGCTGGTCCTTGACGACTTGTCCTTCTTCGGCAGGACGCTCGACGGCATTGAGGAGGAAGCCCGCCGCTACGACATGCGCGGTGTGCGCGTGGGGACCGAGTACCTCAGCCTGAACTGGCGGGACGTCGATGACAGGTCTGTAGCAACCGGGCTACTCGCCGAGTCGGAGCATCGCTACCGCTTGTTGGCCGAGCAACTGGATTCGGCCCGTCTGCTGTTGGAGGCGAGCGCGGACTCCATGCTCGACCCGCAGGTGCTGCTGGAGGCGGTCCGCGATCCCGCCGGGCAGGTGATCGACTTCCGCTATCTCACCGTCAACGCTGCCGCCTGCTCGTATCTCGGACTCCAGGAGAGCGATCTGGTCGGCCACACCCAGTTGGAGGCATCGCCGAACCTGGAGGGTTCCGAGCTGCAGCGGCGATACATCCAGTGTCTCGAGGACGGCCAGCCGGTGTTCATCGACGACTACTCGTTCTTCAACGAGATCATCGACGACGACCGCCGCTACGACATCCGCGCTGCACGGGCGGGTGACGACATGATCAGCCTCACCTGGAGTGACGTCACCGAGCGATTCGCCGCCGACCAACGGGTCAAGGCGGCGTCGGCCCTGTTGCGCGCCACCGCCGACAGCATGCTCAATCCGCAGATGCTGCTGGAGGCGGTCCGCGACCCGGACGGTCGGGTCGTCGACTTCACCTACCGCAGCGTCAACCGCGCCGCGTGTTCCTATCGCCGACTCGACGAGCAGGACATGCTCGGGAAGAGCGCATTGGAAATCCAGCCGGGTCTGGTTGCCTCGGGCCTCTTGGGGCGTTATGCCGACTGCGTGGACACCGGGGTGCCGGTCATTCTTGACGGTTTCTCGTTTGCCAACGCCGTCCATGATGACGACCGCCGCTACGACATCCGCGCTACACGGGCGGGTGTCGATCTGATCAGCCTCACCTACGGTGACGTCAGCGACCGCTTCCATGCGGCGGCGCGGATCGCGGCCTCCGAACGGGACTATCGCCTGCTCGCCGAGAACGCAGGCGACCTGGTCGTGCTAATTCGGGATGGTCGGTTCGTGTGGGTCTCTCCGTCATGCACGGATGTGATCGGGGCGTCGCCGGACTACTGGGTAGGCCGCGAAGCGACCGAAATTGTCCTGCCCGAGGAGGGTGAGCGCATCGCCGAGTCCACCGAGGTGGTGGAGTCGGGCGGCGTCGTCCAGATGCGGCATCGCGTGCAGGCGTTGGACGGGACGATCCATTGGGTTGATGTGCGTGCCAAGCCTTTCCATGCTCCCGATGGCCGAGAGGATGGCATCACCGCCGCCATGCGAGTGATCGACGACGAGGTGGCCGCCGAGGAGAAAATCGAAAAAGCCCGCGCAGCGCAGGCCAAGGCCGATGCGCTGTACCGGCGGTCCGTGGAGAGTGCGGCGGTCGGGATGTGTCTGGCCAGTCCCGAGGGTTCGTTCCTGCAGGTGAACAACGCGCTGTGTGAGTTCTTCGGCTACGACGCCGCGACACTACTGCAGAAGACGTGGATTGAACTGACCGCGCCCGACTACCTGCAGGCCGATCTGGATCGGGTCACTGAACTTGTGGCAGGCAGCATCGAGTCCTACCGGATGGTCAAGCAGTTCATCCATGCCGACGGTCACCTCTTGTGGGGCGACCTGTCCGTGGGCTGTCTGCGCCGCGCCGACGGCAGCATCGAATACAGCATCGGCCAGATCGCCGACATCACCGCCGAGGTTCAGGCGCGGGAGCGACTGGTCGCCAGCGAGGAGCGCAATCGCGAGCTTGCCGAGGGTATTCAGGCCGAACTCGGCAGTGCCGCGAAATATCTGCGATCCGTCCTGCCCGGTGACATGGTCGGACAGGTGTCGGTGACCACCCGCTACCTGCCGTCCCAGACCCTCGGCGGTGACTGCTTCGACTACCACTGGATCGACGACGACCACATGGTCATCTACCTGCTCGACGTATCCGGACACGGTGTGGAGTCCGCCCTGATCGCGGTCTCGGTGCACAACATGCTGCGCTCCGCCACATTCACCACCGAGATCATGTTGGAGCCAGACCAGGTCCTGGCCACCCTGAATCAGCAGTTCGCGATGGACCACCACGACGGCAATTACTTCACGATCTTCTTCGGGGTCTATCAACGCTCCACCGCAACACTGCGCTACGCCAGTGCAGGACATCCGCCCGCACTGATCTGCACCGGCGGACATCTCGCCCAGCTGGACAGCCAATCGCTACCCCTGGGGATGTTCGACGACACCACTTTCACCACCACGACCCTGCCGATGCCTGCGGGTAGCCGGATGCTGCTCTATAGCGACGGGGTCTACGAACTGACCCTCGACAACGGCGGGCAGTGGCCATTGGAGTCCTTCATAAACTCATGCGCCCAGCTCTGCTCATCACCCGAGTGGACGCTGGACGACGTCATCGACACCGCACTCGGCCACAGTGCCAGCGGCGACTTCGAGGACGATTGCAGCCTTATCAAAGTGATGGTCAACTGACCGATTTGCCGGCCACCGGCCACCGTGTGGCGGTGAGGGCGATCAGTCCCGCACGGCGGAATCCGGCCCACTCCGGTGTCGGCGGAGTCCTGTCACTACTAAAGATTTGAGAGCAACCCGAGTCCGTACGCCTCCGCGTGGATCGGACGTTGGCGACGAGGGTCGGGTTACTCCTGGCCGAAGACCGGTTTGCGCTTGGTCATGAATGCAGTGAGTCCCTCGACCATGTCTGGACTGCCGAGGGTTGCATGAAACGCTTTGCGCTCGTCCTGCAGTGACTCCTCCAGCGTCCTCTCATCACTCGTCACCAGGCAACGAAGCATCGTGGCCATCGCGATCCGGGGCATCTCCGCCAACTCCCGTGCAAGGTCAATCGCCCGCTGCTTGAGTTCGGAGTTGGGCCAGACGTCGGTCACCAGACCGAGTGCGAGGGCCTCTGGACCGGACACCGTCTTGGCTCGGAGGATCAGGTCTACCGCCCGGTCGCGCCCGATCCGGCGCACCAACCGGGCACTTCCGCCCCACGCCGGGACCGAACCGAGGTGCAGTTCCGGCAGACCGATATGTGTGCCTGATTCAGCTGCCAGCCGAAAATGGCAGGCCAGCGGAAGCTCCAGGCCGCCGCCCAGGCAGTTGCCGAAGAGCGTTGCGACCCAGGGCTTGTCCATGTTCTCGATAGCCGCGAGTACCCGCAATCGCTGATCGAGGATGGCATCGACGCGCACGGGGTCAGCCAGAGATGCGGCTAATTCCTTCAGGTTCATGCCCACCGAGAAGTTCTGTTCCCCGGCGGCGGTCATGACCACAGCGCGAACAGACACGTCTGCCGCAATGGTGGCCACGAGCGCGTCCAAGGCATCCATGAAGGCCAGAGACATCCGGTTGTGCGGGGCATCGTTGATGCTGACGATCGCTACGGGACCGCGCCGCTCGTAGCTTAGGCACTCTTGAGTCATCCTCGGAAGATACTCATGGCCGGGACGGCCTGGGAGTGCCAGTACCCGTGCGCACCGACTACCGGTCCCGCCCACGCCGACGTAGCCAGCCGGGGGAACGCTCCTAGATGGCCGGGCCGAGAAGGTCGTCGGCGTCTTTGATGATGTAGCCGTAGCCCTGCTCGGCGAGGAACCGCTGCCGGTGCGCGGCGTAGTCGGCGTCGAGGCTGTCGCGGGAGACCACGGAGTAGAAGATCGCGCCGCCGCCGTCGTGTTTGGGCCGCAGCAACCTGCCGAGCCGCTGGGCTTCTTCCTGGCGGGAGCCGAACGTTCCGGAAACCTGCACCGCCACAGAGGCTTCCGGAAGGTCGATGGAGAAGTTGGCGACCTTGGACACCACCAGGGTGGTGATCTCACCGCGGCGGAACGCGTCGATAGAGGGCCTCGCGCTCGGCGTTCTTCGTCGATCCCTGGATCACCGGGGCGTCCAGTTCGGTGCCGAGCTCGTCGAGCTGATCGAGGTAGGCGCCGATCACCAGGGTCTGCTCGCCGGGGTGGCGGTCCAGGATGGACTTCACCACCGCGATCTTGGAGTGCGCCGTCGAGCACAGTTTGTAGCGTTCCTCGGGTTCGGCGACGGCGTAGAGCATCCGCTCGTTGTCGGTCATCGTCACCCGCACCTCGATGCACTCCGCCGGAGCGATCCAGCCCTGGGCCTCGATGTCCTTCCACGGGGCGTCGTAGCGCTTGGGGCCGATCAGGGAGAAGACGTCACCCTCGCGGCCGTCCTCACGGATCAGGGTGGCGGTCAGCCCCAGTCGCCGCCGCGACTGCAGATCGGCGGTCATCCGGAACACCGGCGCGGGAAGCAGGTGCACCTCGTCGTAGATGATCAGGCCCCAGTCGCGGCTGTCGAAGAGTTCCAGATGGCGGTACTCGCCCTTGGTGCGGCGGGTGATCACCTGATAGGTGGCGATGGTGACCGGCCGGATCTCCTTGCGCTCACCGGAGTACTCGCCGATCTCGGCTTCGGTCAGCGATGTCCGCGCGATCAGTTCCCGTTTCCACTGCCGACCCGCCACGGTGTTGGTGACCAGGATCAGAGTGGTGGCCCCGGCCTTCGCCATCGCCGCGGCACCGACGATCGTCTTGCCGGCACCGCACGGCAGCACCACCACACCGGAGCCACCGGCCCAGAACGAGTCGGCGGCCATCTCCTGGTAGTCGCGCAACTCCCAGCCGTCCTGGCGAGGGCTGATCGGGTGCGCCTCGCCGTTGACGTAGCCGGCGAGATCCTCGGCGGGCCAACCGATCTTGAGCAGCATCTGCTTGACTCCGGCCGCGCTCGCTGGGATGCACGACGACGGTGTCGTCGTCGAATGCGCGCACCGAGCATCGGGCTGATCTTCTTGTTGCGCAGCACCTCGGCGAGCACCGCGCGGTCCAGGCTGACCAGAACTCAGGCCGTGGGCTCGGGTGCTTGACCAACTGCAGCCGGCCGTAGCGGGCCATGGTGTCGACGATGTCGACCAGCAGTGGCTGGGGCACCGCATACCGGGAGAAGGTGACCAGGGCGTCCACCACCTGCTCGGCGTCATGACCGGCGGCGCGGGCGTTCCACAGCGCCAGCGGGGTGATCCGGTAGGTGTGGATGTGCTCGGGAGCCCGTTCGAGTTCGGCGAATGGCGCGATCGCCGCCCGCGCGGCACCGGCCTGCTCATGATCGACCTCGAGCAGGACTGTCTTATCGCTCTGAACGATCAGCGGGCCGTCTGTCATCGCTCCTATTATCCGGGGTCGGCCGACATGACCGACGTCACCCGGTGCACCGCGAACTCCCGGGGCCGGCCCTGGGTGGGATCCCAGGCCAGTAACTGCCCACTGGACACCGTCAGCGGACGCACCACCCGCTGGGTGGCCACCCCGGCGTGGTCGACGTAACCGATCAGCACATCCTTCTGGACTTCGGCGGCCTGCTGCAGCAGTGCCATCGCCACGGCCGGATCCAGCCGCGCCCCGGCCAGCGGGTTGCGCTCCACCCGGCGCAGCACCTCGACGACGGCGGCCAGGGTCTGCGGGCTGGGTTTGTTCAGCGGCCGCAGCAGCCGGCGGGTCAGCGTGGCCGGCACCCGCGCGGCGCGGCGACGCAGATCCACCACCGCACCCGATGAGTTCTCCGCCGCGGGGGCGAACCCGGCGGACCGCAAGGCGGCGAGCACTTCGGAGATGGGCGCCTGGGATACCGCCACCGTGGGAGCGAGCAGCCGCACGTCGAGTTCGGCGACTCCCGGGGCGGCGAGGGCATGGGTCAGCAGCGCGGTGTCGTCGCAGCGCAGGAATGATGCCGCCATCCCTACCCGCAGCTGCCCGTGCCGGCGGGCGACGTCATTGATGAGGTAGGTGAGACCCTGGGGCACAGGGGTTTTGGAGCTGCGCTCGAAGAAGGTGTGCAGGGCGTCGGCGCTGCGTCCGGTATCCAGCGCGTGCCGGATGGACTGCTCGCTGACCCGGTAGACCATCGCCGCGCCCGCCGATTCGACGGTGGCCACCGCGGCGAGTTCGTCGGCGAGTTCGCGCTGCAGTGGCCCGGGCACCACCACCGTCAGATCAGCCTGAACCAGGAAGTAGTCGATGGGCGCGGGCAGGATCTTGGCCATTGCCGCCGCGGCGGCCTGCTCGCCATCGGCCAGCAGTACCGCCGCCGGACCCGACAGCGCACCACGGCCGGTCAGGCCCATCGCGTGGGCTTCCTCCAGCAGGTGCCCGATCGGCTCGGGCTGCAGCCGCGCCGCCCACCGGGGTCGACGCCAGATCAGGGCACGTGACGCGCTGAGCGCATCCACCCCCGCCCCGGCCGGCAGCTCCGACAACAGGCCCAGCAGCAGCTTGCGATCCAGGGGAGCGGCGGTGGAGAACAGCGAATCCGACAGTGCCGCATACGGTTTGCCGTCCGGACCGCGGCGGCCCACCAGCCCCGGCCGCGACGGTAGATCCAGCCAGGTGGTCGCCAGCTGCAACCACTGGGCGCTGGTGGCGGCATCGAGGAAACGGTCGGCTATCACCGTCGGCACCCAGTACGAGTCCGCTGAGTTCGGCAGTGATTCGCCGAAGTCGGGGTCGGGCACACCGCTGGCGATCAGCCCGGCCGATGCGGCCACCTCCAAGATCAGGCCCAGCCGCGACTCGTCGATACCGGTGGTCTTGCTCAGCCGCTTGGCCTCGCGCACCCCCAGTCCGCCGCTGCGGAGTTCGGGAACCGGCGTGGCGGAGAGGCTTTCGAGTACCACCTCGACCTGACGCAGCAACTCCATCGCCGCACCGGCTGCGGAGGCGTCCGCGTCCTTGGCGGTGGTGGTGGTGACCACCGGGTCCGGCGGCAGCAGCCCGGACGGCCCGGGGTCCTCGCCGCGCAGCACCTGGCCGACGTCGCGCGGCAGGATCACTGTCTCCTCGTCGAGCACCCGCAGCAGGCCCGCGGCCAGCAGTTGCTGAACCGGACGATCGGCGGGCGTTCCGGGTGCGGCGTCGCGGGTGCGGCCCACCGGTGAGCCGGACACCAAACGGTCGAGCAGGTCATGGGCGGGTGCGTCGAGGGCGTCGATCGCGGCGACGAGTTCGGCCGCGGTGCGGCCGCCGTCCTCGGTGACCGCCTGACCCGGATACCAGGGCAGCGCGGCGGCGACTTCGGCCGGGATCCGGACCTCGTCATCGCCCCAGACCAGCGCCCGCTCCCGCAGGGAGTCGATTGCGGCGGCGAAATCGTCGTCGCCGAGTTCGTCACCGATCAGTCCGCGCACGGCAGCGACGGGTACCGCGGCGGCGTCGGCCCTGAGCACCAGCAGCGCGTCGAGCACGGCGAGGCGGCCGAAGACGAGATCGTCGGTGGCGACCTTGACCGACTGCCGGGACGTGGCACGGGCCGCCAGTGCCGCGATGCTGCCGGGGGTCGGCTGGGCAAGGTCCGGCCGCAACTCCAACAGTCGGACCAACTGCTCGTCGGAGAGGCCGGCGAGCCACGAGCCGAGGGACAGCGCCGGTGGGGTCATTGCTGACCAGCGTAAAACAGTCGCGATTGCCGCGTGCGCGCCGTACAGATGTCACAATGGGCGCGTGGCTACGAACAAGTACATCGACAACGGCTGGCCCACCCGGGACCCCGAGGACCATCCGGTGAGCGAGCTCGCCGCCGACCGGGTGGGCGCGCTGTCCCCGTTCGGCACCCTCGTCTTCCCGGTGCCCGCCTCCAGCCTGCCCTACATTCACCCGGTCACCGTCGTCAACAGGTGACCGCGGAGCCGCGCCGCCGCCTCTCGCACCTCGACGACGACGGCGCGGCGCGGATGGTCGACGTCACGCAGAAATCCGTGACCCCCCGCAGCGCTACCGCGCGCGCAACCCTGCACACCACCGCCGCGGTGATCGAGTTGATCACTGCAGGCGGGCTCCCCAAAGGCGATGCGCTGGCCACCGCGCGCATCGCCGGCATCCAGGCCGCCAAACGCACCAGTGAGCTGATTCCGCTGTGCCACCAGCTGGCGCTCAGCGGCGTCGATGTCGATTTCGGAATCGCCGAGGGTGCCGTCGAGGTGAGCGCCACCGTGCGGACCACCGACCGCACCGGGGTGGAGATGGAGGCGCTGACCGCGGTCAGTGTGGCGGCTCTCACCGTCTACGACATGATCAAGGCCGTCGATCCCGCCGCCCGGATCACCGATGTCCATCTGGTCCGCAAGGAAGGCGGCAAGTCCGGCGTCTGGACGCCGCCGCAGTGAGCCGCACGGCGCGGGTCGTGATCGCCTCGACGCGGGCGGCCGCCGGTGTCTACTCCGATCGCTGCGGACCGATCATCGTCGACTGGCTCGTCGCGGCCGGATTCGACGTCCCCGCCGCCGTCGTCGTCGCCGACGGTCCGGGGGTGACCGAGGCTTTGCGCGCCGCGGTGCGCGAGGGCGCGGATGTGGTGATCACCTCAGGTGGCACCGGCATCTCGCCCACCGACGCCACCCCGGAGGCCACGCTGGCGGTGATCGACTACCCGATTCCTGGTCTGGCCGACGCCATCCGCCGCTCCGGACTGCCCGCGGTGCCGACCTCGATACTGTCCCGCGGGGTATGCGGGGTGGCCGGGCGCAGCCTGGTGGTCAATCTGCCCGGCTCACCCGGCGGGGTGCGCGACGGACTGACGGTGCTCGGCGACGTGCTCGACCATGCCCTTGATCAGTTGGCCGGCGGTGATCACCGGTGACTCCAGTGGTGCGGGCCGCGGTCACCGCCGAGCCCATCTCCCTGAACGACCATGAAGCTCTGGTGGCTCAGGCACCGGCCGGTGCGATCGTCGGCTTCGCCGGTGTGGTCCGCGACCATGACGGCGGCCGCACGGTGCTGCGCCTGGACTACTCGGCGCATCCGTCGGCCGAGCAGACCCTGATCGAGGTGCTCGAGGAGATCGCCGCGTCGGCATCCGGGGTCCGGGCCATCGCAGCCAGCCACCGCATCGGAGCATTGGCGATCGGGGACGCCGCTCTGGTGGTGGCGGTGGCCGCCGACCACCGCGGCGCGGCGTTCGCCACGTGCGCGGCGGTGGTCGACAGCATCAAGGCCCGTCTGCCGGTGTGGAAGCACCAGTTCTTCGCCGACGGCACCGACGAGTGGGTGAACTCCGCCTAAGTGGGCGGCCCTGGAACTAGGGCAGCAGGATCAGCCCGGGCTCGGTGTCACCGGAGAGGTGCACCACCCCGATCGCCTCGACGGCTGCCGGGTCGGTCCAGCCCGTCTCGATGACCACGACCTCGATGTCGTCCTCGGTCCCGGCTGCGGGCGCGGGCGTCTCGATGTCGATAGCGATGATCTCCGGCTCCGGCTCGGGTGCCGGTGCCGGCGCGGGTGCCGGTGCGTCAGCCGGAGCGTCGAGCACCGGCGGCTGCTGCGGGGCCGGCACCTCGCCGGCCGGATCCTGCGGAACCGGGGTGTCCAGCGGGGCAAGCGGCGCATCCGGTGCGACCTCAGGAGCGTCAAGCGCGTCCGGCGCCGTCTCCGGTACATCCGCGAGGGTCTCGGGCGCGGGTTCGCTAATCACATTGCGCGGCGTCGGCCCGGACAGTCCGCGACCGCACACCGGCCACGCGCCTTTGCCCTGGTTGGCGAGCACCTTCTCGGCGATCGCGATCTGCTCCTCACGGGTCGCCTGGTGGGCTACCGGGGCGAACTCGCTGCCGCCGTGTCCGGACCACGTGCCGGGGGCGAACTGCAGTCCGCCGTGGTAGCCGTTGCCGGTGTTGATGGCCCAGTTGCCGCCGGACTCGCAGCGCGCCACGACGTCCCATTCGGCGTCGGGGGCGGCCTGCGCCTGCGCGGCCAGACCGAGGCTGCCGCCGCCGATCACTGCGCCCGTCACTGCGAGGCGGGCGATGCTGATGGATGAGGTGGCGGGTTTGCGATGCCGTCCCATGGTTCATTCCTCTCTGCGACGCCTGCGGGGGGCGAACCTCGTCCCGCCTCCATCCGCATGGTGATTCGTCGTTCCCCGCGCCCTGTGGATGGAGGTCGGCGTGTGCAGCGCGGGGGGCTCAGCCGCGTAGGCGGCGGGCCAACCGTGAACGGTATCGGTGGCCTCGATGGGCGCGCGGGGTTTGGCCGAACAGGCGTTTTCGCAGGTAGCAAACACAACCGGCCTGCTGAAACCGCTGGTGGGACCCTGCGAGCGGGAGCCCGCAGCCACCGTGGGGTGGCACCGGGGTGTGAGTCAGATCACCTGATCAGCCGCCGGCGAAGGGTGGCAGCACGTCCAGGGTCTGCCCGGTGTGCAGCACAGTGTCGCGGTCACGCACCGCGACGCCATCGCATAGGTATGAACACTTCTGCACCATCAGTGCCATTTCGCCACTGTGACCACAGAGTTCACTAAGGGCGTCCGCCACCGTCGCACCGGCGGGCAGGGTCAGCGTCCGGGTGTCGGCGCCGGCCGCGTCGCGGGCCGCAGCAAAGAACCGGACGGTCACCGCAATGCCGGTGGTGATCTCGGTCACTCTCAGCCGCCGATCGCGCTCATCGGCCGCTGCGGCTGCACGAAATCCGGATCGTTGATGCCGTGCCCCGCGGCCTTGCGCCACATCGCCGCCCGCCACGCCGCCTCGAGTTCCCGGTCGTCGGCGCCGCGGCGCAGCAGCCCGCGCAGGTCGGTCTCCTCGGTGGCGAACAGACAGCTCCGGATCTGTCCGTCGGCGGTCAGTCGGGTGCGGTCGCACGCCGAGCAGAACGCTTCGGACACCGACGCGATGATCCCCACCGTCGCCGGTCCGCCGTCGACCAGCCACAGTTGGGCCGGTGCCGAGCCGCGCGGTGTGGGATCGGGCCGCAGATCGAAGCTGCCGTGCAGCGCGGCGAGGATCTCGTGGGCCCCCAGGGCGGTGTCGCGGTTCCACCGGTGCTCGGCATCCAGTGGCATCGCTTCGATGATGCGCAGCTGATAGCCGTGCTGCAGACACAGCCGTAAGAGGTCGACGGCGTCGGCGGGTCCGGTGTCGGGATCCAGGACGGCGTTGACCTTCACCGGCCGCAGCCCGGCGGCGGATGCCGCGGCCAATCCGTCGAGCACATCGGTGATCCGGTTGCGCCGGGTGATGACCGCGAAACGCTCCGGGTCGACGGTGTCCAATGAAACGTTGACCCGATCCAGCCCGGCCGCCGCCAGCGCGACGGCATGCCGGGCCAGGCCTACTCCGTTGGTGGTCAGTGCGATTTCCGGGCGCGGGCGCAGCGCCGCGGTGGCGGCCACGACGTCGGCTATCCCCCGGTAGAGCAGCGGTTCGCCGCCGGTGAAGCGGACGCTGGTGATGCCCAGTCGGGTGACGCCCAGACGCAACAGCCGGATCAGTTCCTGCGCGGTGAGCAGTTCGTCGCCGCCCAGCCAGTCCAGCCCCTCGGCGGGCATGCAGTAGCGGCAGCGCAGATTGCACCGGTCGGTCAGCGACACCCGCAGATCGGTGGCGACCCGGCCGAAGGTGTCGATCAGCGGGCCCTCAACAGGAGCCGTCCGTCGGGCACCGGTTCGGGCTCGCGGCGCACCGCCGGCAGGCCGAGTGCGGTCATGGTGGTCGGGGGCGTCACGCAGCGACCCGCGCCTCGTCGACTGGAACGATCATCTTGCCCAGCGGCATCAGCGAGACCGGGATGAGTTTGAGGTTGGCCAGCGCCAGCGGGATGCCGATGATCGTGATGGCCATCGCGAACGCGGTGACGAGGTGGCCGATCGCCAGCCAGACCCCGCACAGCACCACCCACAGCACGTTGCCGATCAGCGCACCCGGACGTGGTCCGGGCTTGTCGATGACGGTGCGGCCGAACGGCCACAGTGCGTATGACGCCATCCGGGCGGCGGCGAAGCCGAAGGGAATGGTGATGATCAGCACGAAGCACACCAGCGCGGCGAGCAGATACCCCAGTGCCAGCCACAAGCCACCGAACAGCAGCCAGATGATGTTCAGAAGCAAGCGCATCTTTCCTCCAGCGGTTAGGTCAGCCTACCGATTCAGGGTTGGATAGGATCGCCGACGTCTACTTCGGACGACAAAGACAGCGGGTGAGACCAAGTGCCGAGCGGCAAGGTGAAGTGGTACGACGCCGAGAAGGGCTTCGGTTTTCTGTCCCAGGAGGAGGGCGAGGACGTCTACGTGCGCTCCTCGGCCCTGCCTGACGGTGTCGCCGAACTCAAGGCCGGCCAGAAGGTCGAGTTCGGTGTGGCCACCGGCAAGCGCGGCCCGCAGGCGCTGAGCCTGACGCTCATCGACCCGCCGCCGAGTCTGTCCAAGACCCGGCGCGAGGCCGCCGCCGCGGAGCGCAAGCATTCCCCGGACGAGCTGCACGGCATGGTCGAGGACATGATCAAGATGCTGGAGAGCGCGGTGCAACCGGAGCTGCGCCGCGGCCGTCATCCCGACCGCAAGGTGGGCCACCGGGTGGCCGAGGTGCTGCGCGCCGTCGCCGACGAGTTGGACGCCTAAACCCGGCTTCGGGGGCACCGTGGATTTCGTCCAGATCAAAGCGCACTACTACATGGTGCACACCGACATCAACCCCACCGGCATCGTTCCCGCGGGCCCCGATCTGGGGAACTGGCTCACACCGCACGGTCGGGAAGCCTTGGGCAGCAACCCCTTCGGCGCGGGAAGCCCACCGGGTCCGGTGCGCCAGGGCGAACGGGTGCCACCCGGTCACGGCGCGGACTGAACCTCCGGCGCGCTCCACGTCAGCTGCACCGACCATTCGCCGTGCGGAAGGTCGAACACCTCGTCGTTCTGATCGCGCACCAGTGTCATGACTTGGACCACCACCCCGACCACACGGCCGCGCTTGAGGTCCTGGGTGGGAATGGTGACCGCCAGCCGGGACCCGGGACGAAAGACCGTGCTGGTGGTGTCGCGCTCGTCTTCGTAGACGGTCAGCAGCCGCCACGGCGCTCGGCCGATAGCCGAGGGGACCGACAGCTGAATCGGGTCGCGAGCGGTCACGGCCAGCGTTCCCCGTTCGCCGCCGGCCGCACAGTCGTCGAGGTTGACCACATTGCAGTACAGGAACGGCCCGACCCGCACCATCTCGCCGCGCGAGTAGACGCTGATCTGCGGCAGCGCCGGCCCCGGGTCCCGGGTCGCCAGCCACGCCCCGACGCCGGCGCCGGCCGCCGCCATCACGACCAGCGCCACCAGGATCCATCTGGTCAGCCGTGTGGTCACCGGGCGGTCCCCTCGCGTGCGGCCAGCACCGGCCGGTTGCCGCCGAAGCCGGGGACCAGCGAGTAGCCGCGGTAGCTCAGCACGGTCTGGGCCAGCCCTGGGATCAGTAGTGCGGTGATTGCGGTGAAGCCCACCCACAGGTCGGTGTAGACCAGAACGCCCAGCGCGCCGCCGAGCACCCAGGACAACTGCAGCACCGACTCCGAGCGTCCGAACGCCGAGGCGCGCGACTCCTCCGGCAGGTCGTCCTGCAGCGAGGCGTCCAGTGAGGCCTTGGCGACGGCGCTGGCGGCGGAGGTCACCAGGGTGGCCACCGCGGCGACGATCAGGCTGCCGGTGACCGCGACCGACAGTGCGGCAATGCCCACGGCGATGGTGGCCCGCACCACCAGCACCGCCGGCCGGCCCAGCTCGAGGCGGGCGGCGGCGAAGTTGCCGGCGAAGTTACCCACGCCGGCGGCCGCCCCGATCATGCCCAGGATGCCCAGCTGCGCCCAGCCGCTCGCATCCTGCGCCTTGGCGACGAAGGCCGGATAGAGGAACAGGAAGCCCACCATCGCCTTGATGGTGCAGTTGCCCCATAGTGCGGTGATCGTGTTGCGCCCCAGCGGTTGTCGGGGTGCGCCGCTGCGGCGGATGGTCTCGGTGGGCTCCTCATCGAGCCAGTCCCAGGCGCCCGAGTCGTTGGACCGGCTGTGATAGGTCAGGGTGGCCGGCACCTCGCCCTCGGTGACCTCGACCCACCGCGGGATGCGCATGGTCAGTGACGCCCCGGCCAGCGTGACGAAGACGACGACGAACAGCGCACCGGGCAACCCGAACGCCGTGCTGAAGACGTACTCCACCGCGGCTGCCACACCGCCGCCGACGATGGTGCCGCCGATCAGGCCGAAGACCGTCAGCCGCGAATTGACCCGCACCAGGTCGATGCTCGGCGGCATCACCCGCGGGGTCACCGCACTGCGCAGCACGCTGAATGACTTGGACAGCACCATCATTCCCAGCGCGCAGGGGTAGAGCACCCACGACGGGTAGCTGCCCGTCGCGCTGTCGTAGTTCGACAGCAGCACCACCGCCAGGATGGTGCGCAACAGGAATGACATCGCCAGCGCCGCGCGGCGGCCGTGTTGGATCCGGTCCAGGGCCGGGCCGATCAGCGGGGCGATGATCGCGAACGGGGCAATGGTGATCAGCAGATACAGCGCCACCTTGCCCTTGCTCTCGCCGGTGGCGGCGGCGAAGAACAGGGTGTTGGCCAGGGCCACGGCCATCGCCGAGTCGACGGCGAAGTTGGCGACCACCGGCCAGGTCAGTGCGGTCAGACCGGACTTGTCGGCGCCGTCGGCGACGGCGGCCCGGTGCACCATGTCGTACATCCGCGAGCCCATCTCCCGGCTGCGCATGGCGGCGCCGCGGGTCATCCCCACCCGTTCGCCGGCCGCGCCCTGGAAATCCCCGACAGCGTCGGTGCGCTCGTCGCCGTCGTCGCGGTCATCGCCGTAGCCGCCATAGCGGCGCCGACCGCTATCCAGCGGGGGCAGGTAGCGGTTGCCGCCGGTCAGCGGATCCGATGGGCGATCGTCCTCGCCGGTGGGGTAGTTCGACATCCCGGGATGCTCACCGGAGCGCTGCGGGGGGCGGCGGCCCGATCCCGCGCTCGGGTCACCACGTCGCGGGCCGGACACGCTGTTGATTGTCCCCCATCTCGGCTGGCGGCTCCGCGCACCTGAGCCGGTGTGGCCCGGTGCTTCGGCCGTGAGGCAAGATTGACCGCGATGGACAGCCTGATCGACACCGAGTACCGCCCACCGGCCGAACCGCCGGCGGATGTCGCCGCCCTGCTCACCGGTGCGGTGGAGCAGGCACGCACGGCGGTCGTGGAGTTCAGCGGAGACACCGTCGGGGACTACCTCGGTGTGAGCTTCGATGATGAGTCCGCCGCCACCCACCGCTTCCTCGCAGTGCTCACCGGCTACCACGGCTGGCAGTGGGCGGTGGTGGTCGCGGCCTATCCCGGCGCCCAGCACGCCACCGTCAGCGAGGTGGTGCTGGTTCCCGGGCCGACCGCCCTGCTGGCGCCGTCGTGGCTGCCGTGGGATGAGCGCCTCAAGCCCGGTGACCTCGGCCCGGGTGATCTTCTCGCGCCGCTGCCCGACGATCCCCGGCTCGCGCCCGGGTTCGCCGCGACCGGTGACCCACTGATCGACGACACCGCCATCGAACTCGGGCTGGGCCGGCGTCGGGTGCTCAGCGCCTTCGGCCGCGACGACGCGGCGCAACGCTGGCATGACGGTGACAACGGTCCGGCGGCGCCGATGGCCCGGGCCACCAAACGGGTGTGCCGCGACTGTGGATTCATGGTGCCCCTCGGCGGCGCATTGGGCGCCATGTTCGGCGTGTGCTGCAACGAGTTGGCCGCCGATGGCAGGGTCGTGGACTTCTTCTACGGGTGCGGCGCGCACTCCGACACCCCGGCGCCGCCAGGAACCGGGTCCCCGGCGTTCGACCCCTACGACGACGGCGTCATCGAGGTGGTCGACTTCCCGGCGGCGGTCACCGCCGAGCCGGTTGTGGAGGTCGCACCGGAGGCTCCTGACGTGCCGGAGGCTTCCGAAACTCCCGATGTGCCCGAGGCTCCCGATGTGCCCGAGGCCGTCGAGGTGCTCGAATCAGAGACCCCGGAGACCCCTGAGATCCCGGAGGGCTAGCGGCTCTCGGCCGCGGCCTTGATCCGGGCCAGGCCCTCGTTCATCCCCTCGAGCAGTTCCCGCTCGAAGTTGTCCATGCCGCCGAGCGCGACCTTGGTCGCCGCCGATGACACCGCGGTGACGCCGTTCTCGGCGTGCCGTGTCTCCACCAGGCGGGTGCCGGTAGCGGTGGGCTCGAGCTCGTAGCTCCAGACCGTGGTGTTGAGCGGGATCCGGAAGGCGAACTTGCGCTCCGGGACCACCTCGGTGATGACCGACGTCGTCGGCCAGAACAACATTCCGCGCCGATTGAGGTTGATCGTGCGGGTGCCGGGGCGAATCGGGCCCAGCGCCTTCATCATTCGGCACTGCGGGCTCCACTGCGGCATGCGGCTGACGTCGGAAACCAGATTCCAGACCGTGCTGACCGGAGCGTTGATGTCGATCTCCGCCTGGATGCGTGGTGCTGCCATGTGCTCTCTCCTTCTTGGGTGATTCAGATCTGGTCGGGCAGGCCGGTCTGCGCGCCGCGGGACCCGCGCCGGGCGGCGGACACCTGCCAGAGGAAAATGGACGTGCCGATCACACTGACCGCCAAACCGGCGACGGCGATCGGCCGCCAGCTCTCCAGCGCCGGAACGACGAACGACGCCACTGCGGTCAGCACCCACAGCACCGCACCGACGAGGATCACCGGCCGCGGGTCGAGCAGCCGGCGGGGCAGCGGTGGCGGTTCCGGATCAGACGACATCGCCATAACCGTAGCCTGGCAGCCGTGCACGGCCCGGCGGTCATCGACATCACCGACGCGGGCGATCCGCGGGTCGATGACTTCCGCGATCTCAACAGCGTCGACCGCCGCCCCGACCTGCCCACCGGCAAGGGGTTGGTGATCGCCGAGGGCGTCCTGGTGGTCCAGCGCATGCTGGCCTCGCGGTTCGCCCCGCATGCCCTGCTGGGCACCGACCGGCGGCTCAGCGAACTCGCGGCCGATCTCACCGGCGCCGACGTTCCCTTCTACCGGGCCTCGGCCGAGGTGATGGCCGCCGTGGTGGGCTTTCATCTCAACCGGGGTGTGCTGGCCGCAGCGCGGCGGTCCCCCGAGCTCGCGACCGCCGAGGTGGTGGCCGGCGCCCGCACCGTTGCCGTGCTGGAGGGCGTCAACGACCACGAGAACCTCGGGTCGATCTTTCGCAACGCCGCCGGCCTGGGTGTGGACGCCGTGGTGTTCGGGGCGGGCTGCGCCGACCCGCTGTACCGACGCGCGGTCCGGGTCTCGATGGGACATGCCCTGCTCGTTCCCTTCGCCCATGCGCATTCCTGGCCGGGCGAGCTGCAGATTTTGCGCGACAACGGTTTTCGGCTGCTGGCCATGACCCCGGATCCCCGCACCTCCAGCCTGGCCGAGGTGATGGGCACGCTGGCGGGCGAGAAGGTGGCGGTCTTGGTCGGCGCCGAGGGTCCGGGATTGACCGAAACGGCCATGCGCGCCAGCGACGCCCGGGTGCGCATCCCGATGGCACGCGGCACCGACTCGCTCAACGTAGCCACCGCCGCTGCCCTGGCGTTCTACGAACGCGCTCGCGGCTAATCTGATCGGGTGTCAACTGATCAGGTGGCTGAAGAGTCCACCGGCGTCGATCAGCAACCGTGGGGAACCGGGCTGACGGTGGCCGCGTTCGCCGCCGCCGTCACTGCCGCGGCGATCGTGGTGCTCAGCCTCGGGATGGTCCGGGTGCACCCACTGGTGTCCATCGGGTTGAACGTCATCGCGGTCGGCGGTCTGGCGCCCACCCTGTGGGGGTGGCGCACGATCCCGGTCCGCCGGTGGTTCGTGCTGGGCGCCGGGGTCGGCGTGGCGATCGGCTGGATCGTGCTGCTGGCGTTGAGCCTGCGTTAGCGCCCTGGGTCAGGGCAGTTTGACAGCGCGAGTCAGCGCTGGCCGCTGGTCCGGACGCCGAGCAGGACGTCTTCCCAGGCCGGCACCTCGGGGTGGCGCTTGCTGCGCTTGGCGGGGGCCGACGTGGGGCGCTGCACCTCGGCACCGGTGGCAGGCGACGCTGCGGGCTCCTGTGGCTCGAACTCCAACTGGGCCAGCGGGGCGACCCGGCGCAACGGCCGCTCGAACTCCGGGTCGATCAGTTCGCTGGCGGCCTCGTCGATCGCGGTGACGGTGCCGCCGTGGGCGCCCGGGGTGAACCGGAAGTGCGCGAAGTTCTCCGACAGCCCGGCGTTCCAACTCATCCGCACCGTCCAGCGGCCGTCGTCGGTGCGCCAGGCATCCCAGTTGGTGGCTTCCGAGCTGAGGCTGCGTGAGGCAAGGGCGGTGCTGATGGTCTCCAGCAGGGTCTCCACCGCGGGCCCGTCGGCCAGCACCGGGTGCGCGGCGGTGGCCAGTTCGGCCGCTCGCTGACGCTCCAGCAGCACCGGGTGGGCGAAGCGCTCGATCTTGGAGACGTCCATGCCGGAGGCTTCGGCGACCTCCTGAACCGACGCCCCGGCCCGGATGCGGGACTGAATATCCTTGGGACGCAGCACGCCTTTGGCCTCGTTGTCCTTGTTGGTCTCGATCAGCCCGGCGCGGTCGCCGCGCACCGCGGCGCGCAACCGGTCGTCCACCCGGACCAGGAATTTGTCGGCGGGGTCGCCGCCCTCGCAGATGACGTGCTTGCCGTCGACATCCAGCCCGATAAGTGTCAGTTCCCGCATGCCGACCTCCTTTGCAGCGGAATGTAGCCCAGGCGGCGTTGACATAACGATCGCGACACGCCTGTGTTACGCGTGAGGTCTAGAGGTGTTCGACGACCCAGTCCACGCACCCGGTCAGGGCGCTCACGTCGTCGGGCTCGACGGCCGGGAACATCGCCACCCGCAACTGGTTGCGGCCCAGCTTGCGGTACGGCTCAGTGTCGACGATGCCGTTGGCCCGCAGCACCGTGGCGACCGCCGCCGCGTCCACCTCGTCGGTGAAGTCGACGGTGCCCACCACCTGGGAGCGCAGCGCCGGGTCGGTGACGAACGGGGTGGCGTACGCCGACGCCTCGGCCCAGGAGTACAGCCGCGACGACGAGTCCGCGGTGCGTTTGACCGCCCAGTCCAGGCCGCCGTTGCCCAGCATCCAGTCGATCTGCTCGGCCATCAGCACCAGGGTGCCGATCGCCGGGGTGTTGTAGGTCTGGTTCTTGAGGCTGTTGTCCACCGCGATCGGCAGCGATAGGAACTCCGGCATCCAGCGGCCGGAGGCGGCGATGGCCTCCACCCGGGCCAGCGCGGCCGGGGACATGATGGCCAGCCACAGCCCGCCGTCGCTGGCGAAGTTCTTCTGCGGCGCGAAGTAATAGGTATCGCAGTCCGCGATGTTCACCGGCAGACCGCCCGCGCCGGAGGTGGCGTCGATCAGCACCAGCGCGTCGCCGGAGCCGGCCGGGCGCTGCACTCCCACCGAGACACCGGTGGAGGTTTCGTTGTGCGCCCAGGCGATGGCGTCCACCGATGGGTCCGACACCGGCGCCGGCGCGCTGCCGGGATCGGCCTTGACGACGATCGGGTCGCCGACGAACGGATTGGCGGCCACCGCCGAGGCGAACTTGGCGCTGAACTCCCCGAAGGTCAGATGCAGCGAGCGCTTGTCGATCAAGCCGAACGCGGCGGCGTCCCAGAACGCGGTCGCGCCGCCGTTGCCGAGGATCACCTCGTAGCCGTCCGGCACGGAGAACAGCTCCCGCAGGCCGTCGCGCACCCGGCCGACCAGATTCTTCACCGGCGCCTGACGATGCGAGGTGCCGAACAGCCCGGCGGCGGTGGTGGTCAGCGCCGCCAATTGCTCGGGGCGCACCTTCGACGGGCCGCAGCCGAAGCGCCCGTCGGCGGGCTTGAGATCGGCGGGGATGGTGAGCTGGGCGGGATCGGCCATGGGGGCAAGCCTAAAAGGAGGAGGGTCGGGTACCGAAATCGAGCCGGTACTGCCGGCTCCACGCGTCAGGTGTGTGAGATGTCGTTCCAGCCGGCCACCGAGTCGGCGGGCCGGGGTTCCGGACCCACGTAGACCGCCGCCGGACGCACCAGCTTGCCCAGCCGCTTCTGCTCGAGGATGTGCGCGCACCAGCCCGCGGTGCGCCCGCAGGTGAACATCGCCGGCATCATCGTCGGGGGCACCCCGGCGAAGTCGAGGATCACCGCCGCCCAGAACTCCACATTGGTCTCGATGGCGCGGTCGGGGCGGCGCTCGCGCAGTTCGGCCAGCGCAGCCTGTTCAAGCTCGGCGGCCACCTCGTAGCGCGGGGCGTCGAGCCGTTTGGCGGTGGCCCGCAGCACCCGGGCCCGCGGGTCCTCGGCCCGATAGACCCGATGGCCGAAGCCCATCAACTTCTCCTTGCGGTCCAGGATGCCGCGCACCACTGCGCGGGCGTCGCCGCTGCGCTCGACCTCGGAGATCATCGGGATCACCCGGGCCGGCGCCCCGCCGTGCAACGGGCCGCTCATCGCGCCCACCGCCCCCGACAGCGCGGCGGCCACGTCGGCCCCGGTCGAGGCGATCACCCGGGCGGTGAACGTGGAGGCGTTCATCCCGTGCTCGGCCGCTGACACCCAGTAGGCGTCGATGGCCTCGGTGTGCCGCGGGTCGGGCTCGCCGTGCCAGCGGGTCATGAAACGCTCGGTGACGGTGGTGCATTCGTCGATGACGCGTTGCGGCACCGCGGGTTTGGTGATTCCGCGCGCCGACTGCGCCACATACGACAGTGCCATCACCGAGGCGCGGGCCAACTGGGCGCGGGCGGTGCCGTCGTCGATGTCCAGCAGTGGCGCGTAACCCCAGATGGGCGCGAGCATGGCCAGGCCGGCCTGGACGTCCACCCGGACGTCGCCGGTGTGGATCGGCAGCGGGAACGGCTCGGCGGGCGCCAGGCCGTCGCCGAACCGGCCGTCCACCAGTAGCGCCCACACGTCGCCGAAGGTGACCCGGTGGCCCACCAGGTCCTCGATGTCGACGCCGCGGTAGCGCAGCGCGCCGCCGTCACGGTCAGGCTCGGCGATCTCGGTGGTGAAGGCGACGACGCCTTCCAGGCCCGCGACGAAGTCGTCCGGCAGCACAGTCATGGCCGGAATTCTTCCACCCTCCTCGGCGGCGCGTACCGTGAGGCCGTGGTTGATCGCGATGAACACGAGCGCCTGGCGGGGATGCGGATCGAGTACGGCTCGGTGGAGAAGGACGGCAGCAGCGACCTCGACGTCGACTGGCTCGCCGATGGCTGGCTGGCGTTGCTGCACAACTGGATCGGCGAGGCCGAGGAGGCCGGCGTCATCGAGCCCAATGCGATGGTGCTGGCGACAGTCGACAACGGCCGCCCCGTCACCCGCACCGTGCTGTGCAAGAGCGCCGACGCCGACGGGATCACCTTCTACACCAACTACGACTCCGCCAAGGGAGCCGACCTCGCGGGCACCCCGTACGCCTCGGTGACCTTCCCCTGGTACGCGTTGAACCGGCAGGTGCACGTGCGCGGTCCGGTCACCAAAGTCAGTGAGCAGGAGACCGCGCAGTACTGGGTGCGTCGGCCGCGCGGATCCCAGCTCGGTGCGTGGGCGTCGGCGCAGTCGCGTCCGGTGGGATCGCGCGCGGAACTGCTCGACCAACTGGTGGATGTGACCGCACGCTTCGCCGACGATGAGCAGGTGCCCGTGCCGCCGCACTGGGGTGGGTACCGGATCGCCGCCGAGGTCGTCGAGTTCTGGCAGGGCCGGGAGAACCGGATCCACAACCGGATCCGGGTCACCGGCGGGCGTATCGAACGACTACAGCCCTAACGGCGGATTAGCCGTCCGCGCCGGTGGGTACCCGCCCTTCACTGGCCGGTGTAAGGGGTGAGTATGGACGGGTACCTGACAACGTCCGTCGACGTGGTCCGCAGCGCGATCGCCGACCGCGTCCATGATCTGGGCGGCAGCGACGAGACCGCCGACGAGATCGCCCTGGCCGCCTGTTACGCGATGTGGTTCACCGCCGCGTCCACTGAATCGTCGCGCTGAATCTTCCCGCGTTCATCCCGCTGTGCTTACGATGACCGACGTGTCCAACCGCGCGGGGGGCGCAGTTCCGGGGCTGCGTGAACGCAAGAAACAGCGCACCCGCGCCACGATCGTCGACGTCGCGGCCCGGCTGTGCTCGCGACAGGGCTACGAGAACACCACGGTCGACCAGATCGCCGAGGCCGCGGATGTCTCCCCCCGCACGTTCAGCCGGTACTTCCCCAATAAGGAAGCCGTCATCGGCGCCCTGATCGAGGAGACCTCCGAACACGTCGCACAGGCGTTGATCCGCCAACCCCATGACATCACCGAGCACGAGGCCATGGTCCGCGCCCACATCGAGGTCCTCGGCGCGGCGCAGCGTGGTGAGCCCGACGCCATGTCGTTCGACCGGGTCAGCGGCTTCCTGCGGATCGTGACCGGATCCCCGATGCTGGGACTGGCGGCGTTCACCTACCGCCCCGAGGGGCCCACCCGCGCGGTGATCTGGGCGCTGGCCACCCGGATGGGAGTGGCGGTCGACGATCTGGCGGTCCGGATCATCCTCGACACCTGGGCGGTGATGATCGCCGTCGCCGTCGATGTTCCCGAGGTCGCCACACTGGGGCCCGGTGACGTCATCAGCCGCATCGACAGTGCCTATGCGGTTTTCATCCGGCTCTGGCGCCCATGGCGCAACGAGGAGCACACCCCCCCGGGCGAACCGGGGCGATAGCGACTACCTTCACCTAGGACGCACACTAGCGTTGGGTTCCACGGACGACCGTCCGACGTGCGAGAAGGGGTTGATGTGGCAGCCGACGACACCGCGTCCCTGCGTTATCCCGGTGGCGAGATCGACCTGGACATCGTCCATGCCACAGAGGGCTCCGACGGCATCGCCCTGGGCCCGCTGCTGGCCAAGACGGGCTACACCACCTTCGATCAAGGCTTCGTCAACACCGCCTCGACCAAGAGCGCCATCACCTACATCGACGGCGACGCCGGGATCCTGCGGTACCGCGGCTACCCGATCGACCAACTGGCTGAGAAGTCGACCTTCATCGAGGTCAGCTACCTGCTCATCTACGGGGAACTGCCCACCAGCGATCAGTTGGCGGAGTTCACCACCCAGATCCAGCGGCACACCCTGCTGCACGAGGACCTCAAGCGGTTCTTCGACGGCTTCCCGCGCAACGCGCACCCGATGCCGGTGCTCTCCAGCGCGGTCAACGCACTGTCGGCCTACTACCAGGACTCGCTGGATCCGCTCGACCACCGGCAGGTGGAGCTCTCCACGATCCGGCTGCTGGCCAAGATGCCCACCATCGCCGCCTACTCCTACAAGAAGTCCGTCGGGCAGCCGTTCCTCTACCCCGACAATTCGCTGAGTCTGGTGGAGAACTTCCTGCGGATGACCTTCGGCCTGCCCGCCGAGCCCTACGAGTGTGACCCGGAGATCGTCAAGGCTCTGGACATGCTGCTGATCCTGCACGCCGACCACGAGCAGAACTGCTCCACCTCCACGGTGCGTCTCGTCGGCTCCTCGCAGGCGAACCTGTTCACCTCGATCTCCGGTGGCATCAACGCGCTGTGGGGTCCGCTGCACGGCGGTGCCAACCAGTCGGTGCTCGAGATGCTCGAAACGATCCGCTCCGGGGGCGGCACTGTCGAGGAGTTCGTCCGCAAGGTCAAGAACCGCGAGGATGGCGTGAAGCTGATGGGCTTCGGTCACCGGGTCTACAAGAACTACGACCCCCGCGCCCGGATCGTCAAGGAGCAGGCGGACAAGATCCTCGGCAAGATCGGCGGCGACGACGAACTGCTCGACATCGCCAAGTCCCTCGAAGAGGTCGCGCTGACCGACGACTACTTCGTCGAACGCAAGCTCTACCCGAACGTCGACTTCTACACCGGCGTGATCTACCGCGCGATGGGCTTCCCCACCCGGATGTTCACCGTGCTGTTCGCGATGGGCCGCCTGCCCGGCTGGATCGCGCACTGGCGGGAGATGCACGAGGAGCCGAACAAGATCGGTCGGCCCCGCCAGATCTACACCGGCTACGGCGAGCGCGACTACCGCAACCTCGGTTCGCGCTAAACGCCTGCGGCTATCGCGAGTACCGCCATTGCGGCTCAGCGGTGCGCGAGTACCGCCATTGCGGCTCAGCGGTGCGCGAGTACCGCCATTGCGGCTCAGCGGTGCGCGAGTACCGCCATCGCGGCATTGTGACCGCCGATTCCGGACACCGCTCCGCCGCGGCGCGATCCTGATCCGCACAGCAGGATCCGTTCGTGGTGCGGTGGCCACCCCCCATTGCCGCGCCGGGGTGTCCAACGGGTCGTCGTCGTCGGCGAACGGCCACGCCAGCGTCGCCGTGGAAGATGTTGCCCGCGGTCAGGCCCAGGGCGTTCTCCAGGTCGACGGTGGTCTTGGTCTCGATACATGCCCGGCCGTGCGCGTCGGTCATCACGACGTCCTGGATCGGTTCGGCCAGAACGGAATTAAGCGAGGCCAGTACCGCGTCGGTGAGCCGGCTGCGCATGCGCTCGGGATCGGCGGCCTGCAGTCCGTGCGGCACGTGCAGGCCGAACACCGTCAGGGTCGCCGCCCCTGCATCGCGCAGTTCGGCCGACAGGATGCTCGGGTCGGTCAGCGAGTGACAGTAGATCTCACACGGCAGCGGCGCGGGCACCTCACCGGCGGCGGCGGTCGTGTAGGCGCCGTCGAGTTGCGACAACGTCTCGTTGATGTGGAACGTGCCGCCGAATGCCTGTTCCGGTGTGACAGTTGAATCGCGCAATCGCGGTAGCCGCCGCAGCATCAGGTTCACCTTCACCTGGCAGCCGGCCGCGACATCGGGCACCGGTTCGCCGAGCAGGCCGGCCAGCACCGCGGGCGTGACGTTGGCCAGGATCACGCCGGGCATGCACGACGGTGCTCGTCGTCGCCGCACCGGTAGCGCACCTCACCGTCGGGTGAGATGGCCGAGAACCTCGGCGCCGGTGACGATCTCGGCGCCGTGCGTGGTGGCGGCCTGCGCCAGCGCGGAGGTCACCGCACCCATTCCGCCGACCGGTACATCCCACTCACCGGTGCCGCCGACCGAGCAGGTGATAGAGGAAGCACACGTTCTGCCGCAGCGACGGATCGTCGAGGCGGGCGAACGTCCCGATCAGCGCGTCGGTGGCGATCACCCCGCGCACCAGATCGCTGTCGACGGCATCAGTGATCGCCGCACCCGACCGGGCGCTCGATCAGCGCCTCCCAGGCCGCGGCCGCGTCCGGGCCGCCGCGGTCGGCGACAAGCCGGCGCGCATCCTCACGGCGCAGCAGCGGTTCGGATCATGGTCGGCCAAAGCGGTTCGGTGACGGTGCGGCAGCGGCGGTAGAACTCGGCGAATCCGGCTTCGTCGCGCGGCCGCCCCGACCGCGCGCGAAGCTGGGTTGCGGTCCGATCAGCAGACCGCTGCGCCCGCCGTCGGTCGGATTCGGTGTGTAGGAGGCGTAACGGCGCCGGGCCAGATGCACCCGGGCGCCGAGGTCGTCCAGGATGCTCGCCGGCAGCAGGCTGACCAGATAGGAGTAACGAGACAGCCGCGCGTCCACGCCGTCGAAGGCCTGCGCCGAGACCGCGGCGCCGCCCACCTCGTCGAGCCGCTCCAGCACCCGCACTCGCCGGCCGGCCCGGGCCAGGTAGCTCGCCGCCACCAGCCCGTTGTGTCCGCCGCCCACCACGACGGCATCGAAGGTGGCCATGGAGGCAGCTTAGGGAGGCCCGGCTAGCGTGGTGGGGGTGAGCGCAAAACCTGAGATTGAGTTCCCCGAAGGACCGCCCCCGACCGAGCTGGCCATCAAAGACCTCGTCGTCGGTGAGGGGGCCGAAGCCAACGCCGGTGCGGTGGTCGACGTCCACTACGTCGGCGTGGAGTACGACACCGGTGAGGAGTTCGACAGCTCCTGGGACCGCGGCGAGTCGATCTCCTTCCCGCTGCGCGGTTTGATCCAGGGCTGGCAGGACGGCATCCCCGGCATGCGGGTCGGCGGCCGCCGGCAACTGATCATCCCGCCGGAGCAGGCATACGGCCCCGCCGGTGGCGGACATCGTTTGTCAGGGAAGACCCTGATCTTCGTCATCGACCTGCTCGGCACCGCCTGAGCCGCGCGGTTACTTCGTACGCCCGTCTGTGATTTTCGCAAACAGCCATGGTGTAGGTTCCTCGTCGTTCGACTAATCGAGGCGCCGTGACTGGCGGAGGAGAGAACCGATGACGGGTTCCGGCGAAGAGCGCGTGAGCGCGACGGCAACCGAGTGGCGCGCGGAGTCGCGCTTCTACCGGCGTTCACCCGGTGCGGCCTGGCTGGCCGCCCTGCTGCTGGTCCCACTGCTGTTCGGGTGGCTGGGCTGGAATGCGGTCAAACCGAAGGTCGACATCAGCGGGCCCAGCATCAGCGCCCCGGACGTATCGCTACCGTCGCTGAACTTCTCGCCGCTGTCGATCCTGCGCAACGGCAACGACTTCACACTGACCGGTCTGCTGCCCGACCTCGCGGTCAAGGACAAGCTGATCGGTGCGCTCAAGGCGGCGTTGGGCGGCGGTGTGAACCTGATCGACAAGATCGACATCGCCGGCGGCGCCTCCGCGCCGGACTTCGCCGGGTTGGGCGCGCTCCTGAAGGCCGCGGCTGACGTGCCCGACTTCCGCTTCACCGTCGAAGGCGACACCCTGACCCTGACCGGCACCGCGCCGACCGAAGATGTGAAGGCGGCCGTGGAAGCAGCCGCCCGTGCCGGCTGGCCGAACGTCACGATCGTCAACAACATCGCCATCAAGGGCGCCCCGGTCTCCTGCGACAACCTCCAGGCCACCGTGGATGCGGACCTCGCGGTGCCGTTGAAGTTCCAGACCGGCAGCGACAAGCTCAGCGCTGACGGCGTGGCGCAACTGTCGAGCGTCGTGCCGGACCTCAAGGCCTGCCCAGAGGCGAAGCTGACCGTTGTCGGGCACACCGACAACACCGGCACTGACGCGATCAACGCCCCGCTCAGCGAAGCGCGGGCCAAGTCCGTCACCGCCTACCTGGTCTCGCAGGGCATCGCCGCCGACGCGATCACCAGTAAGGGCGAGGGCTCGTCGAACCCGGTGGCGAGCAACGACACCGAGGCGGGGCGTGCCCAGAACCGTCGCACCGAGATCACGGTCAACTAGGGAGTATCGAGATGGCTTTCGTAGCGCAATGGTTGTGGTACCTGCTGGCCTTCGTGGTCGGCTCCGCGGTTGCGTGGGTGATCACCCTGGTGACCATCCCGCGGTCAAGCAGGGAAGAGGCGATCGCCGACCTTCCCGCCGGCTCGCGTGAGATTGGAGCTCGCTGATGAAAGACGTCAACTGGTGGCTGATGGCGCTGGCGGCACTGACCGGACTGGCCGTCACCTTCGCCCTGACAGTCCGCAAAGTCACCCGGGAGGTGCCGGTGACGCGCACCATCTCGGCGGCAGTGCGCAGCGCCGGTGCGGCGACCGCCACCGCAGTCGCCGCGGGCGGTGCAAGCACCACCATCCAGAAACTCACCGGTGGTGACGTGGAACTGGATCCGTACGGCAGCGGGTCGATCCGCACCGCGGCGAGCGCTGACGCGCCGAGCTCGCAGGCCGGCTACACCATCAAGGGCAACGAGGACTCGATGCTCTACCACACCACCGAAAGCCCTTGGTACAAGCAGACAATCGCCGAGGTGTGGTTTGCCGACGAGGCGTCCGCGGTGGCCGCCGGGTTCGCCCGGTGGGATTCCGGAAAGAAGGCCAAGGCGGGCGCCGGAGCCAAGGGCGCTCAGGCTGCGACGCTGCTCTCGGTTGACGACGTGGAGCCCGGCCCGTACGGCAAGGGCTCGGCGGCGCCGAACGCCGACGGCAGCGGGCCCGCCGGTTGGATGATCAAGGGCAACGCCGATTCGATGCTGTATCACCCCGCCGACAGCCCCGCCTACAAGGAGACCATCGCCGAGGTGTGGTTCTTCGATGAGGCGACGGCGAAGGCGGCCGGATTCGACAAGTGGGACAAAAACTTCCGCTAGTCACTTCTTACAAATAGCGCCCGCACGGTAGAGCCGTGCGGGCGCTGTTCGTTGGAGTGTTCTCTTGCGTGCCTACTGGGTCCTGAGGACGAAACCGACGCCGCGCACCGTGTGCAGCAGCCGCGGCGCACCGCCGGCCTCCAGCTTGCGCCGCAGGTAGCCGATGAAGACGTCCACCACATTGGTGTCGGCGGCGAAGTCGTAGCCCCACACCAGCTCCAGCAGCTGCGCCCGGCTCAGCACCGCGGTCTTGTGCTCGGCCAGCACGGCCAGCAGATCGAATTCCCGTTTGGTCAGATCGACGTCCACGCCGTTGACGCGGGCGCGGCGCCCGGGGATGTCGACCTCCAGCGGACCCATCTGGATGGTCTCCGAGGAGAACGTCGCCACCGAGCCGCGCCGGCGCAGCAGCGCCTTGACCCGCGCCACCAGTTCGGCGAGCACGAACGGCTTCACCAGGTAGTCATCGGCGCCCGCCTCCAGCCCCGCCACCCGGTCGTCCACCGAACTGCGCGCCGAGAGCACACAGACCGGGACGTCGTTGTCCATCGCCCGCAGCGCGGTCACCACGCTCACCCCGTCGAGCACCGGCATGTTGATGTCCAGAACGATCGCGTCCGGGCGGTTCTCGGTGGCGCTGCGCAGGGCCTCGGCACCGTCGACGGCGGTGTTCACCTCGAAACCGGACAGCCGCAGTCCGCGTTCCAGCGAGGCCAGCACGTCGGGGTCGTCATCGACCACCAGCACGCGCGGCGAAGCGGGGCCGCTGTCCATGCACCCCATCCTGCCGGATCGCGGTGCATCCGGGCGGGAGGCAGGCCGTGGGGTAAGCCGCAGGAGTGCTGGCGTGACAAGATCGACACGGGGTCGGCCGCTGGGGGCGCAGGAGAGGATTCGGCCGTGGACGTGGTGAGCAGCGGCGGGGTTCGGCCGCGGATCGCCCCGCCGCCAACCCGGGTGCGTACCTTCTCCGATCTGCTGCGACTGCTGCCGTATCTGCTGCCGTATCGGGCCCGCTGGATCGCGATGATCGTGGTGGCGCTGCTCAGCCTGATCGCCACGGTGGCGATTCCGCTGATGACCAAGGCCGTGATCGACGGGCCGGTGCGCCACCGCGACCCCGGAGGCCTGTGGGTGGTGGGATCAGCCGCCGTCGCGCTCGGGATCGCCGAGGCCATCCTCTGGTTCATCCGACGCTGGCTCGTCGCGCGGGCCACCATGGGCGTGGAGGCCGATATCCGCAAGGACATCTACGCCCGCCTGCAGGTGCTGCCGATGGCGTTCCATGGCCGTTGGCAATCCGGGCAGCTGCTGTCGCGGATCATGAACGACCTCAGCACGATTCGCCGGCTGCTCTCCTTCGGTCTGGTGTTCCTGATGCTCAACATCCTCCAGATCGTCATCGTCACCGGCATCCTGCTGGCCATGTACTGGCCGCTGGGGGTCGTCGTGCTGATCTCGGTGCTGCCGGTCAGCTGGACCATGCTGCGCTTCGAGCGCGCGTTCACCGCGCTGTCGCGGGCGGCGCAGGATCAGACCGGCCACGTCGCCACCGGTGTCGAGGAAGCCGCGCTGGGAGTGCGGACGGTCAAGTCGTTCGGCCGCGAGGACTACGTGTTCGACCGCTTCGACACCCAGGCCGTGGAGCTCTACGACAGCCAGATCCGCAAGGTCTCGGTCTCTGCGCGGTTCTGGACCCTGCTGGAGGTCATCCCGAACCTCACCCTGATCGTGGTGCTCGGCTTCGGCGCCTACGCCGCCGGCCAGCAGCTGGTGACTCTGGGCACCCTGGTCGCTTTCATCACCATGATGTTGTCGCTGGTCTGGCCGATCGCCTCTTTGGGCTTCCTGCTGTCGATGACCCAGGAGGCGATGACCGCCGCCAACCGGATCGCAGAGATCTTCGACGCGCCCCCCGAGATCAGCGACGGCCCCCGCGGGGCGCCGCCGCGCGGGGCGCGGCTGGACTTCGTCGACGTCGGATTCCGGTTCCCCGATTCGGACACCGCGGTACTGCAGGGTGTGAGTTTCAGCGTCGAGCCCGGACAGACTCTGGCGCTGGTCGGTGCCACCGGATCAGGGAAATCCGTTCTGGCCGGCCTCATTCCACGGCTCTACGACGTCACCGAGGGGCGCATCACGATCGACGGCGTCGACATCCGGGAGCTGAGCCTGCCGACGCTGCGTTCGCTGGTGGCCGTGGCGTTCGAGGACCCCACCCTGTTCTCCATGTCCGTCGCGGAGAACCTGCGGCTGGGCCGCCCGGACGCCGACGATACCGAGTTGGCTCGCGCCATCGAGATCGCCGCGGCGCAGTTCGTCTATGACCTTCCGTTCGGTCTGCAGACCCGGATCGGCGAACAGGGAATGAGCCTGTCCGGCGGGCAGCGGCAGCGCCTCGCCCTGGCCCGCGCCATCCTGGCCCGGCCGCGCATCCTGGTCCTCGACGACACCCTGTCGGCGCTGGACATGCACACCGAGGCGACGGTCACCGCCGCGCTGCGCACCGTGTTGACCGAGGTCACCGGTGTCGTGGTGGCCCATCGCGCCTCGACGGTGCTGCTGGCCGACAAGGTCGCCCTGCTCGACACCGACGGCGGCCCGGCCACCATCACCCACATCGGCACCCACGACGAACTGCTGGCTACGGTGCCGCGCTACCGCTATCTGCTGGCCGCCGACGATGAATTGGACGACGGATGCGAACCGCGTCCGGAGTGGGAGGACGACGCCGAGCGCCGCCGCCTCGACCACGACTACGAGGAGACCGCCGCTCGCCGGGCGTCCGGCTATGCCGCCTACGAAGGCGGCGCCCGGTGACGACCGCGCAGTGGCGCGGGCGCCTTGACGAGGACGGGGATGACGCCGGGAACGACCCCGAGGCAGTCGACAGCGCCAACGGGGCGGCCAAGGCCCGCTCCCTGCTGGGATCGCTACTTCGGCCCTACCGGTACACCGTCGCATTCCTGGCGGTGGTGGTCGTGGTGGAAAACGCTGCGCGACTGTCGGTTCCGCTGCTGGTGCAACGAGGGATCGACCGCGCCATCCCGCCACTGCTGGCCGGCGACGCACCCGGCGAACTGGCGGTCGTCGTCGGGGCGCTATGCGGGCTGGTGATCGTCCAGGCCGTCACCCGGATGCTGTTCCTCAACATCTCCGGCCGCACCGGGCAGCGGGTGCTGCTGGAACTGCGCCGCCGGCTGTTCCGCCACTTTCAGCGCCTCGACGTCGCCTTCCATGACCGCTATACCTCCGGACGGGTGGTCAGCCGGTCCACCAACGACGTCGAGGCAATCCAGGACATGCTGGAGAACGGTTTCGACAGCCTCGTCACCGCGGTACTCACCCTGTTCGGTACGTCAATCCTGTTGGTGTACCTCGATGTTCGGCTGGGCCTGATGTGCCTGGCCGCCGTCCCGGTGCTGGCCGCCCTGGTGTGGTGGTTCACCACCGAGTCGTCCAAGAACTACCGCAAGGTACGTGAAAGCGCCGCCCTGGTGATCGTGCAGTTCGTCGAGACCATGACCGGGATCAAGGCGGTGCAGGCCTACCGGCGCGAGCCGCGCAACCAGGAGATCTTCGACGAGGTCGCCGACGGGTATCGCGCCGTCAACGAACGCGCCTTCCAGCTACTGGCCATCTTCATGCCGGGGGTGAAACTGGTCGGCAACATCACCACCGGGGTGGTGCTGCTCTACGGCGGCTACCGCGTGCTCAACGAGCAGATGACCATCGGCACCCTGGCGGCGTTCCTGCTGTACCTGCGGATGTTCTTCGAACCCATGCAGGAGATCTCGCAGTTCTTCAACACCTTCCAGTCGGCGTCCGCGGCGCTGGAAAAGATCGCCGGGGTCCTCGCCGTCCGGCCCGCCATCGTCGACCCGCCGGATCCGGTGCAGCTGGACACCGTGCGGGGTGAGATCGCCTTCGAGGGAGTGTCTTTCGGCTACGTCGCCGACCGGCCGATCCTGTCCGAGCTGTCGCTGACGGTTCCAGCCGGGCAGACCGTGGCGCTAGTCGGCACCACCGGTGCGGGAAAGACCACCATCGCCAAACTCATCGCCCGGTTCTACGACCCGCTGACCGGTTCGGTGACCCTCGATCGCGTGGATCTGCGCGCGATGTCGCAGAACGATCTGCGCCGCCACGTAGTGATGGTCACCCAGGAGAACTTCCTCTTCGCCGGCACGGTCGCCGAGAACATCCGCTTCGGCCGCCCCGAGGCCACCGATGAGCAGGTGCGGGCCGCCGCCGAGGCGGTCGGCGCCGTCGAGTTCATCGAAGCGCTGCCCGAGGGGTACGGCACCGATGTCGCCAAGCGCGGCGGCCGGTTGTCCGCCGGGCAGCGTCAACTCGTCGCGTTCGCGCGGGCGTTCCTCGCCGACCCTGCGGTGCTGATCCTCGACGAGGCCACCTCCGCCCTCGACATTCCCAGCGAGCGGCAGGTGCAGCGGGCGCTGCGCACCGTGCTCGCCGGGCGCACCGCGGTGATCATCGCCCACCGGCTGTCCACGGTGGCGATCGCCGACCGGGTGCTCGTCGTCGAGCACGGCCGCATCGTCGAAGACGGCGCCCCGGCCCAGCTGATCGGATCCGGCGGGCGCTACGCCGCTCTGCACCGGGCCTGGATGGAATCGCTGGCGTAAGCCGTCGCCGAGAGTGCGCCCAGATCGCACTAGGGGCGATTTCGTCGATCTCAGCGCACTTTCGATTACTCGCTGAATATGGGCTAAGGGCCAATTGGTCCAGCTCCTTGGGTGTTAGCGCGGAAAAAGAACTTTGCTAGAATGTCGTCATGGGGGGAACCAGGCAGCTCATCGCCGCCGCGACGCTGGCCATGGCTGTTGCGCTGGGTGCGGCCGTGACCGCGCCGGCCGACACCGCACTCTGGGTCCACGGGGCGACACGGGGCGAAATCCCGACCGAAGACGTGCTCCGGCGGATTCCGCCCGGCTACACGTTGCAGGAAGTGGACTATCCCGCCGGGCTGTGGCCGTGGACCGGGCTGTTCACCGCCACCGGGGCGCAGTCCATCGCGGCCGGCGTTCCCGCATTGGATGCCGCCATCCGCGCCGCACAGGCCGACGGCAAGGTGCTGGTGATCGGCGAGTCACTGGGGTCGATGGTGGTCGACCAGGAACTCCGCAATCTGGCCGCGCAGGCTGACCGGCCCGATCCGTCGCAAGTGGAGTTCCAGGTGATCGCCGACCCGACGCGGCCCGGCGGGCTGGTGTCCTACCTGCCGGACGGCTGGTTCATCCTTCTCACCGGAACCCGCCAGCAACCCGTCGCCGAAACCCCCTACAACGTCACCGTGATCAAGCTGCAGTACGACGCCGTCGCCAGCTGGCCCGACCGGCCCTGGCATCTGCTGTCGGTCATCAACGCGATCTGGGGCGGTGTCGTCTATCACGGCACCGACCACTACGGGTACGCGGCGCAGCAGGTCATCAACGGCGAGGTCCCGCCGGAGAACATCTCGACAACGGTCAACTCCCAGGGTGGAGTGACCACGACGTACACCATTCAGCAGTCCCCGGCCCTGGGGCACCTGCTGGAGCCGTTCCTGCCGCAGTCCGTTGCATTCATGGACCGGCTGCTGACCCCGGTGATCAATCTCGGCTACTCCGAGCTGACGCCGGATGCCGGGCCACACCTTGCCCCTGGCGGCCGGCTGGTCGACAGGGACGGTGTGCCGGTGTTCGGACGCATGTCCCCGGCTCCGGATGAGGTGGCAACCCACGCGACGCCGCGGCGGCCGGTTGCCGAGTCACCGAAAGTGCGTACAGATCGCGTTTCGGCCCGGAATCGCGATCTGGGCGCACTCTCGACGGGGGGACACTTGAAGGATGACGTTCGCAGACCGCGCTGACGCCGGCCGGCACCTGGCGGCGGCGCTCGTGGCCTACCGCGGACCCGACGCCGTGGTGCTGGGCCTGCCGCGGGGCGGGGTGCCGGTGGCTGCACAGGTAGCCCACGCCCTGGGTGCGCCACTCGACGTCCTGGTGGTGCGCAAGCTGGGGGTTCCGCACCAGCCGGAGTTGGCGTTCGGCGCCATCGGTGAGGGTGGGGTGCGGGTGCTCAACGATGTGGTGCTGCGCCGGGCCGGGCTGACCGCCGATGACATGGCACAGGTGGAGGACGCCGAGCGGACCGAGTTGGACCGCCGGCTGAGCCGCTACCGCGGCGGACGCGACGGGCGGGCGCTCTCGGGCAAGGTCGCGATCATCGTCGACGACGGGTTCGCCACCGGCGCCACCGCCCGGGCAGCGGCGGTGGTGGCGCGGGCAGCCGGGGCGGCCCGGGTGGTCCTAGCCGCCCCCATCGGGGCGCCGGACACCGTCGCCGCCCTGCGCGAGGTCGCCGACGATGTGATCTGCCTGGGCGCACCACCCGGGTTCGCCGCCGTCGGCCAGGGCTACCGCGACTTCGGTCAGACCACCGACGAGCAGGTGTGCGACTTGCTCGAACAGTCCCGCCGGGGAGCGGCCGGATAGGCTCTCGACCATGATCGGTATCGAGCGCGCCGGTGACGTGATGACTATCGAATTGCAGCGCCCGGAGCGCCGCAACGCGCTGAACACCGAACTCGCCGACGCGCTGCGCGAGGCCGTGGAGAAGGCCGCCGCCGACGATGTGCGGGCCGTGGTGATCACCGGGGCGGGCACGGTGTTCTGCGCCGGGGCCGATCTCTCCGGTGACGTCTTCGCGGCGAACTTCCCGGATAAGGCGATCGCGCTGAACAAATCCATCGACGCCTGTCCGGTACCGGTGATCGCGGCGATCAACGGCCCCGCCATCGGCGCGGGCGTGCAACTGGCGATGATCTGCGACCTGCGGGTGGTGGCTCCCGAGGCGTACTTCCAGTTCCCGATTGCCAGATACGGCCTGGCCCTGGACAACTGGAGCATCCGGCGGCTGTCCTCGCTGGCCGGCCATGGCCGGGCCCGCGGGATGCTGCTGGCGGCGGAGAAACTGGACTCCCAGACCGCACTGCTGACCGGGATGGCCAACCGCATCGGCACCCTGGCCGACGCGCAGGCCTGGGCCGCCGAGATCGCCGGGCTGGCCCCGCTGTCGGTGCGGCACTCCAAGCGGGTGCTCAACGACGACGGCGCCTACGAGGACCAGTCCGATCTGCACAAGGAATGGTTCGACGCGGCCTGGGGCAGCCAGGACGTGATTGAAGCTCAAGTGGCGCGGGTGGAGAAACGCGCCCCGAGGTTTCAGGGAGCCTGAGCGCCGTGCCCGGCCTGCCCTCATTGACGTCACTGGTGCCGGGGAAGGCCGCGGTCCGACTGGCCGCCGGTACCGCCTCGCTGGCGGCCGGCGGATGGGTGCTGCGGGCGCTACGCGAAACACCGGCCGCCCTCGGTGCGAGCGAGGAGGCGATCCGCACCGCCGCTGAAGGCTCGCCGAACTACCGCGACGGGGTCTTCCACAACCTGGAGCCCGCCTCGGCGATCAAGCTCGACGCCGAGGAGAACCGGCTCGTCATCTTCGAGGTCTTCTCCAATCCCGCCGACGCCAGACCGCGCTCACCCATCCCGTTGGCTGAGCCGCCGTCACCGGCCACCACCGACCCGATCGCGGCGACGTGGCTCGGCCATGCCACCGCACTGATCGAGATCGACGGCCATCGTCTGCTCACCGACCCGGTGTGGAGCCAGCGCTGCTCGCCCTCGAAAACGGTTGGGCCGCAGCGAATGCACCCGCCCCCGGTGCCGCTGGAGAGTCTGCCCGCCCTGGATGCGGTGGTGATCAGCCACGATCACTACGACCATCTCGACATGGCGACGGTGCGGGCACTGGGCCGCACCCAGCGCGCACCGTTCATCACCCCCCTCGGTGTCGGCGCGCACCTGCGCGAGTGGGGCATCCCCGCCGAGCGCATCGTCGAACTCGACTGGAACACCAGCACCCGCGTGGGTGAACTCACCCTGCACTGCACCCCGGCCAGGCACTTCTCCGGCCGGTTTTTCTCCCGCAACAACACCCTGTGGGCGTCGTGGGCCATCCAGGGCCCGCAGCACCGCGCCTTCTTCGGCGGCGACAGCGGCTACACCGCCAGTTATGCCGACATCGGCGCCGCGCACGGGCCGTTCGATCTGACCCTGCTGCCCATCGGCGCGTACAACAAGTCCTGGCCGGACATCCACATGAACCCGGAGGAAGCCGTGCGCGCGCACCAGGATCTGCGGGCCACCGGCGTGCTGGTGCCGATCCATTGGGGCACCTTCCGACTGGCCCCGCACCCGTGGTCCGAACCGGCCGAGTGGGTGCTGGAGGCCGCCGCCGCAGAGGGTGTCGAGGTGGGCGTGCCCCGCCCCGGAGGCCGCGTGGTGGCGGGGGCGACGCCGCCCAGTGAGCGTTGGTGGCGGCTGTGAGCCGCCGGCGCGCCCGCCGCGCCGCCGCGCTCGCACTGGTCGCGATACTGACCGCCTGCGGTGCACCGGCGCCGCGCACCGATGCCCGCGCTGCCGATGCCCCCGCTGCCGACACCCCACCGCAGCTGGTCCCGGCCATGCCGCTGCCGGACAACGCCGTCGCCAATGCCGTCGCGAAACTCGACGGTCTCGCCGATGAGCTGATGGCCAGCTCCGGTATCCCAGGTATGGCGGTCGCCGTGGTCCATGGTGGGAAGACGTTGTATGCCAAGGGCTTCGGGGTTCGTGATACGCGGGCGGGGGAGACGGTCGACGCCGACACGGTGTTCCAGTTGGCTTCGGTATCCAAGCCGCTGGCCGCCACCGTCGTCGCCCACCAGGTCGGCACCGGGGCGATCGGGTGGGACACCCCCGTCGTCAACTCGCTGCCGTGGTTCGCGCTCGCCGACCCGGCGGTGACCCGGATGGTCACCGTCGGCGATTTCTTCGCGCACCGCTCCGGGCTGCCCGACCACGCCGGCGACGTGCTCGAAGACCTCGGTTACGACCGCCGCGCGGTGCTGGAACGGCTGCGTCTGCTGCCTCTGGACCCGTTCCGCGCCTCGTATGCCTACACCAACTTCGGTGTGACCACCGCCGCCGAAGCGGTGGCGACGGCATCGGGTAAATCGTGGGAAGACCTCAGCGCCGAGGT
>CAWACU010000004.1:0-1095396 GCA_963780705.1 uncultured Actinomycetota bacterium
GTCGGCAACAACTCGCCCGACGTCGACGACAAGCTCCTCGGCGTCGCCTCCGACATCGGCGAAGTGAAGCTGACCGGAAACGGTGCCGTCCCGGCCCGGGGCTCGCTGATCGTCGGCTCACCCGACGGGCAGGACGACGTGACGCCGATGGGCAACGCGACCGTACCCACGGCCGAACTCACCTTGAGCAAACCGATCACCAATGGCCTGACCTACAACTTCACCTTCGACTTCGAGAAAGCAGGCCGCACCTCCGTGGCGGTGCCGCTCTCCGCCGGTGAGGCCCCCCGCCGGCAGTAGACCGGTCGTCGCCGTGGGGACACGGCGTGCGCCTGCGGCGCGGTGTCGGGGCCAGCCGATAGCGTCAGCGTCGTGTCCAAGGCTCGACTGCAGTACCGCTGCTCGGAATGCCGCCACGTCACCGGGAAATGGGTCGGGCGGTGCCCGGAGTGCGGCACCTGGGGCACCGTTGACGAGGTTGCCGCTCTGGCCGCCATCGGAGGGGTCTCGCAACGCGTCGGGGTGCCGTCGACCCCGGCGGTTCCGATCAGTTCCATCGACCCGGACCGCACCCGGCACTTCCCGACTGGTGTCAGCGAACTCGACCGCGTCCTCGGTGGCGGGTTCGTGCCGGGTTCGGTGAGCCTGCTCGCCGGCGATCCGGGAGTCGGTAAGTCGACACTGTTGCTGGAGGTCGCGCACCGGTGGGCGCAAGCGGGCCGGCGCGCCCTCTACGTCTCGGGCGAGGAGTCCGCGGGGCAGATCCGGATGCGGGCCGAGCGCACCGACTGCACCAACGATGAGGTCTACCTCGCCGCCGAGTCCGACGTGCACGCCGTTCTGGCGCATATGGACGCGGTCACTCCCAGCCTGGTGATCGTCGACTCCGTCCAGACCATGGCCTCGACCGACGTCGACGGCGTGGTCGGCGGTGTCACACAGGTGCGTGCGGTGACGACGGCGTTGACGGCGGCCGCAAAGTCCAGCGGTGTTGCGATGGTCCTGGTGGGTCACGTCACCAAGGAGGGCGCGATCGCCGGCCCCCGCTCACTGGAGCATCTGGTGGACGTCGTGCTGCATTTCGAAGGTGATCGCAACACTTCGATCCGCATGGTCCGGGGGGTCAAGAACCGCTTCGGCGCGGCCGATGAGGTCGGCTGTTTCATATTGCAGGACAACGGGATCGCATGCGTGGCGGATCCTTCCGGACTGTTCCTCGACGAGCGTCCGGAACCGGTGCCAGGTACGGCGGTGACGGTCACACTCGACGGCAAGCGACCGTTGATCGGCGAGATTCAGGCATTGCTCGCCAAGCCGGCGAATCCGGCCGCGCCGCGTCGCGCGGCGGTCAGCGGCATCGACTACGCCCGGGTCTCGATGATCAACGCCGTGTTGGAGAACCGAGCCAAAGTTCCCGTCGGGGCGATGGACATCTTCCTGTCGACCGTGGGAGGAATGCGGTTGACCGACCCGTCCTCGGATCTGGCGGTCGCCATCGCGATCGCATCCGCCTTCACCACGCGCGCTCTACCGTCCACGCTGGTGGTGATAGGTGAGATCGGACTGGCCGGCGACCTGCGGCGGGTCACGGGGATGGATCGGCGCCTGGCCGAGGCGGCCCGGCAGGGGTTCACCACCGCGCTGGTTCCCGCCGGCTGCGGTGCGGCACCCAAGGGCCTGCACACCGTCGAAGTGGCCACCATCTCCGACGCTTTACGCGCGATGATGCGGCTCACCGGCGGATAGGCGAGCCCCGGCCGACTCGAGTTATTGGTAGATCAGCCGACCGGTGCGGGCTCGGGGGCAGGCATCGGGGCCGGCTCACCGCCCGGCAGCGGTTCCGGCGGTGGCGGCGGTGCGTCGGCGAGGATGAACGGCACTTCCGCTGAACGCAGATTGCCCAGCTGCACCACGAGGTTGTAGGTGCCCGGCCCGATCGGCTCACGCGGCAGCGGGCACTGCGGGGCCGAACCCATACCGGTCCAGGTGACCTCGGTGGTGACCTGCTCGCCCGGGTTGAACGTCTTGACCAAGGTCTCGTTGGAGGGAGCGCAGTCGAGGTTGGACCACAACCGGTTGTTCTCCAGCGAGTACACATACGCCGCCAGCACAGCCGCGCCGACGTCGCGCTTACAGGCCACCAGACCGATGTTGGTGACCACCATGGTGAATTTCGGCTGATCGCCGATCACATACTGCGGCGAATTAGCGATGCCCTTGACCGCCAGGTTGGAGTCTGGACAGTCATCTCCGGCCTGCAGTAGCGGCGGCGGGGCGACCGCGGGGGTGGGGGTAGGTGTCGGTGCCGGACTCGCGTCGGCGGGCGGTACGACCGGGGTCTTGTTATCCGGCTGCGGTGTCGCAGCGGTTGCGGTCTTGGCGGTGTTCTCCGGAGTGGAACCGCCGAAGATCGCGTACGCCCCGCCGGCTAAGAGGGCGACGACCAGCACGGCGATACCCAGCGCCAGGCCCCGGCGCCGCCAGTAGATCTGAGTAGGCAACGGGCCATGCGGTTCAAGATCCAGCACGTTCCCACCGTAAGCCCAGGTCACCACCAGGCGTCCGACCCCACGCGGCGTGTCGCGGTGTTGGGTGGATCGCGTACTACCCGGCGCGGCCCTCAGTCGGGCCGCCGCCCCACTCATCAGGCGATTCATCGGGGCGCTCCCCGATGTCGCCGAGGTGCTCGCGCAAGGAGATGCGGCCGTCGGCCAGGCGGTAGGTGACACCGGCGATGGCGAGCTCCCCGCGCTCGACTCGCTCGGCGATCGCCGAGGACCGGCTCAGCAACTGGGACCCGGTCTCGATGACGTGGCGGGCCTCGAACTCATCGACCCGGGTCAGGCCGTCCCGGCGGCCCAGCATGATCGACGGCGTCACCCGCTCCACCACATCGCGGACGAAGCCGCTGGGGACCTTGCCCTCATCGAGGGCGGCCAGACTCGCCTGGACGGCGCCACAGCTGTCGTGGCCGAGCACAACGACGAGGGGGACGTCGAGCACGGTGACCGCGTATTCGATGGAACCGAGCACGGCGGAGTCGATGACGTGCCCGGCGGTCCGGACGACGAACATGTCCCCGAGGCCCTGGTCGAAGATGATCTCGGCGGCGACCCGGCTGTCGGCGCATCCGAAGACCACCGCGGTGGGAGTTTGTGCGACAGCGAGACTGGCCCGGTGTTCGATGCTCTGGCTGGGGTGCTCCGGGGTACCTGCGACGAAACGCTCGTTACCCTTTTTGAGTGCCATCCATGCTGACGCCGGACTGGTCTTCGACATGGCCCGTATTGTGCACTGCCGACCGAGCGGGCAGTCGATGAGTATCCGCTCCACCGATCTCGTCGAGTGGTTCGGCACAGCCCGCCGGGACCTACCGTGGCGAGCCGACGGAGTCAGCGCATGGCAGATATTGGTGAGCGAATTCATGCTGCAGCAGACACCGGTGGCCCGGGTGGCGCCGATCTGGGTGGACTGGGTGCGACGGTGGCCGACGCCGTCGGCGACCGCTGCTGCCGGCTCGGCGGACGTGTTGCGCGCCTGGGGCAAGCTCGGCTACCCACGCCGGGCCAAGCGGCTGCATGAGTGTGCGGTGGTGATCGCCGACGAGCACGCCGACGAAGTGCCCGACGACGTCGACACGTTGTTGGGACTGCCGGGGGTGGGCGCCTACACCGCCCGTGCGGTGGCCTGCTTCGCCTATGGCCGACGGGTGCCGGTGGTGGACACCAATGTCCGCCGGGTGGTGGCGCGAGCGGTCCACGGCCTCGCCGATGCCGGCAACCCGTCAGCGACCCGTGATCACGCCGACGTGGAGGCACTGCTTCCCGACGACGAGACCGCGCCGGTGTTTTCGGCCGCACTGATGGAACTGGGGGCGACGGTGTGCACGGCCCGGGCGCCCAAATGCGGGCTCTGCCCGCTGGCGTTCTGCGCATGGCGAGAGGCGGGTTACCCCAGCGGCGATGCGCCGGCCCGAGCGGCACAGCGCTTCGCCGGAACCGACCGGCAGGTCCGCGGAAAGCTGATGGATGTGTTGCGGGCCAGCCCCAGACCCGTACGTCGAGCAGATGCTTGATGTGGTCTGGCTGTCCGACACCGCCCAGCGCGACCGAGCCCTCGACTCGTTGTTGGTGGACGGACTGGTGGAGCAGACGGCGGACGGCCGGTTCGCTCTGGCTGGCGAAGGTGACGATGCGGGCCCGTAGGGCCGAGGAGGAACCGAGCAGACACTCCGAAGGTGACGATGCGGGCCCGTAGGGCACGAGGAGGAACCGAGCAGACACGCCAGAAGGTGACGATGCGGGCCGATAGGGCGACTAGCTCAGCGGCAGTTCCCCGATGAACTCCTCGACGGCTGCCCGGTACTCCTCGGGGGCGTCGTCATGCACGAGGTGCCCGGAACCGGCCACCCGAACGTATGTGCACTGGGCCGGTTGCGGATTGCGCCATGCGGGCCATCTGCCCGGGCGGTGTGACGGAGTCACCGGCCTCGATCAACAGAACCGGAACCCGTACCGATAACCATTGCTGCCAGTAGTCACGGGTACCCCACTCGGCGGCGATCGCGATCCAGGTCTTCGGAGTGCCGTGCAACCGCCAGCCCGTCTCGGTCCGATCGAAGGCTTCAAGGAAGTAGCGGCCCGCGACGGGTCCGAACTCCGCGAGCACCGACTCAGCGGTGGCGAACTCCGTTGGCAGCGCGTGTAGCCACGGCTCCCACGCGCCGGTCGTCAATCCGACGAAGTCCGGCGCCATGTCCTCCAGCACCAGTGCGCTGACCAGATCCGGCCGCTCGGCCGCCAGACACCACGAGTGCAGGGCGCCCATGGAATGGCCGATCGAGAACCGCCGGGGCGCCGAGTCGACTCAACCGCGGCTCCCAGCTCGTCAACGAATCGCTCGGTGCTCACCGGTTGGTCGTCGGCGGCGTGACCCCGGTGCCAGGGCGCGTCGTAGGTGTAGACCGTGCCGAGGCGGGCCAGCCATGGCACCTGCCGCGACCAGGTGGTGCCGCGCCCCATCAGCCCGTGGACCAGAACAAGCGGGCGTCCGGTGCCACCACGATGGGTCAGCGGTGCGGCGATCATCGGTGTCATTGTGCCGGTAACCTTGGCGCCATGACCGTGGTGAAGATCAACGCAATCGAGGTGCCCGCCGGTGCCGGCCCGGAGTTGGAGAAACGGTTCGCCCACCGCGCCCACGCCGTGGACAGCCAGCCGGGCTTTCTCGGTTTCCAGTTGCTGCGCCCGGTCTCCGGTGACGACCGCTACTTCGTGGTGACTCAATGGGAGTCCGAGGAGGCCTTTCAGGCCTGGGCGAGCGGACCGGCGATCGCCGCCCACGCCGGGGAGCGTGCCAACCCGGTGTCCACCGGGGCCTCAGCTGCTCGAGTTCGAGGTCGTGATGGACGTTGCCAGGTCCGACGCCAAGCAGTAGACCGCGCCGCGCCGCGGCGCTGGCCGCCGTCTCTCGCCGCAACACTGTCGACCAGTTGCGCGCCGCCGCCCGCACACGTCGCCAGCGCCGGCATCCGCATCGAGATGAACACGCCCCAGGGCGTGCGGGCGCAGCAGGTCATGGACATGCTCAACTCGGACTGGCCGATCGGCACACAGAGCGTCACGACCCTGGCCGCCGCCGACATGGTCGATCCGATCGACAGCCATCATGGAGCGACTGTGGTGGGACCGCCCGTACACCCTCACCGGGGTGGATATCGGCGCCGGTTCCGCGCGACTGCACCTGATCAGTTCGTTCGGCGCACAGCAGGACATCGAGTTGCGGACCGACGACCAGACCAAGGTCAGCCGTTTCATCGTCGACACCGAGGAGCCCGCCATCGACTCCTGGCAGGACGTGGATGCCGCGCTCGACCGCACCGGAGCGCGCTACTCCTGGCTGGTGTCCAAGGTCGAGGACGGCAACTGCGTCAAGGTAGCCGGAAACAACGCGAACGAATCACTGCCGCTCGCTTCGATTTTCAAGACCTACGTACTCTTCGCGGTCGAGGAGGCTGTGCTCGCGGGAACACTGCGCTGGGATGACACACTCACCATCACCAGCGAGGCGAAGAAGCTGGGCTCGTCGGGTTTTGACACGATGCCCGCCGGTTCACGGATCACCGTGCGCCAGGCTGCCGGCAAGATGATCGCCACGAGCGACAACATGGCGACCGATCTGCTGATCGACCGCGTCGGCACCGGGGCTGTGGAACGCGCACTGGTGCGCGCCGGCCATCACGATCCCGCCAGCATGACGCCGTTCCCGACCATGCGCGAGATCTTCTCGGTCGGCTGGGGCAATCCCGACGTCCGCGACCGGTGGAAGGCAGCCTCCCCCGCCGACCGCGCCGCCCTGCTGCGCGAGGCGAATTCGCGTCCCTACGAACCTGATCCGCAACGCACCCACTCCCCCGGCTCGGCCTACGGCGCGGAGTGGTACGGCACCGCCGAAGACATCTGCCGCGTGCATGCGGCACTGCAACGCAACGCGGTCGGACCCGCGGCTCCGGTGCGCCAGATCATGTCGGAGGTGCCCGGAATCGACATCGACCGCACCCAGTGGCCCTATATCGGCTGCCAAGGCCGGCAACCTCCCAGGCGATCTGACCTTCAGTTGGTATGCCGAAGACCGCACCGGAGCAGGCCTGGGTGGTGAGCTTCCAACTGAACTGGCCGCGCTACCACAGCCCGAACGCCGGTGGCTGGGTGATGACAATCATCAAGCAGGTCTTCGGGATGCTGCCGCGCTAGGCGCCGAACGACTGCGGGCGGCCACCTGTGTTAGGTGACCGCCCGCATCTCGTCGTGATCTTCGCCTCGGCTACTCCGTCGTCGTCCCGGCGGGCTCCAGATCGGGCAGAGGCGTCTCGCGCTTGGGCCCACCGGAGAAGGTGAACTTCGCATCCTCGCCGGTGCCCTCGCCGTCCCAGTTCTCCACGTCGACGGTGACCAGCTGGCCGGGCCGGATCTCGTCGAAGAGAATCTTCTCGCTCAGCGCGTCCTCGATCTCACGCTGGATGGTCCGGCGCAGCGGCCGGGCACCCAGCACCGGATCGAAGCCGCGCTTGGCCAGCAGCGACTTGGCGTTGTCGGACAGCTCCATCTCCATGTCCTTGGCCTTGAGCTGCTTGGCCGACCCGGTTCACCATGAGATCGACCATCTCGATGATCTCTTCGCGGGTGAGCTGGTGGAACACGATGATGTCGTCGATGCGGTTGAGGAACTCCGGCCGGAAGTGCTTCTTGAGCTCGTCGTTGACCTTCTGCTTCATCCGCTCGTAGTTGTTGTCCCCGCCGCCCTGGGTGAAGCCCAGACCCACGGCCTTGGAGATGTCCGAGGTGCCCAGGTTCGAGGTGAAGATCAGCACGGTGTTCTTGAAGTCGACCGTGCGGCCCTGACCGTCAGTGAGTCGGCCATCCTCGAGCACCTGCAGCAAGGTGTTGTAGATCTCCTGGTGCGCCTTCTCGATCTCGTCGAACAACACCACACTGAACGGCTTGCGACGAACCTTCTCGGTGAGCTGGCCGCCCTCCTCGTAGCCGACGTATCCCGGAGGAGCGCCGAACAGCCGCGAGGCGGTGAAGCGGTCATGGAATTCGCCCATGTCGATCTGGATGAGCGCGTCGTCGTCACCGAACAGGAACTCCGCGAGCGCTTTGGACAGCTCGGTCTTACCGACCCCGGACGGCCCGGCGAAGATGAACGAGCCCGACGGCCGCTTGGGGTCCTTCAGACCGGCCCGCGTGCGGCGGATCGCCTTGGAGACGGCCTTGACAGCGTCGAACTGTCCGATGATCCGCTTGTGCAGCTCATCCTCCATACGCAGCAGACGCGTGGTCTCCTCTTCGGTGAGCTTGAACACCGGGATGCCGGTCCAGTTGCCCAGCACCTCCGCGATCTGCTCATCGTCGACCTCCGCGACGACGTCGAGATCCCCTGCGCGCCACTGCTTCTCACGCTCAGCGCGCTGAGCAACCAGCGTCTTCTCGCGATCCCGCAGCGATGCCGCCTTCTCGAAGTCCTGGGCGTCGATCGCCGATTCCTTCTCCCGGCGGGCGTCGGCGATCTTCTCGTCGAACTCCCGCAGGTCCGGCGGCGCGGTCATCCGGCGGATCCGCATCCGGGCGCCGGCCTCGTCGATCAGGTCGATCGCCTTGTCCGGCAGGAACCTGTCATTGATGTAGCGGTCAGCCAGGGTGGCCGCCGCCACGACGGCGGAGTCGGTGATCGAGACCCGGTGATGGGCCTCGTATCGGTCGCGCAGACCCTTGAGGATCTCGATGGTGTGCGCCACGGTCGGCTCACCGACCTGGACGGGCTGGAAGCGACGTTCCAGGGCGGCGTCCTTCTCGATGTACTTGCGGTACTCATCGAGGGTCGTCGCGCCGATGGTCTGCAGCTCCCCGCGGGCCAGCTTCGGCTTGAGGATGGAGGCCGCGTCGATGGCGCCCTCGGCCGCACCGGCGCCGACGAGGGTGTGCAACTCGTCGATGAACAGGATGATGTCGCCGCGGGTGTTGATCTCCTTGAGCACCTTCTTGAGGCGCTCCTCGAAGTCACCGCGGTAGCGGCTGCCGGCCACCAGCGATCCGAGGTCGAGGGTGTAGAGCTGCTTGTCCTTCAGCGTCTCGGGCACCTCGCCGTTGACGATGGCCTGGGCCAGGCCCTCCACCACTGCGGTCTTGCCGACGCCGGGCTCACCGATGAGCACCGGGTTGTTCTTGGTGCGCCGGCTCAGCACCTGCATCACCCGCTCGATTTCCTTCTCGCGGCCGATGACCGGGTCGAGCTTGCCCTCCATAGCCGCGGCAGTCAGGTTGCGGCCGAACTGGTCGAGCACCAGCGAGGTCGACGGATTTCCGGACTCGCCGCCGCGTCCACCGGTACCGGCTTCGGCGGTCTCCTTGCCCTGGTATCCGCTCAGCAGCTGGATGACCTGCTGGCGCACCCGGGTCAGTTCGGCGCCGAGCTTCACCAGCACCTGGGCGGCGACTCCCTCGCCCTCACGGATCAGGCCGAGCAGGATGTGCTCGGTGCCGATGTAGTTGTGGCCCAGCTGCAGGGCCTCGCGCAGGGACAGCTCGAGCACCTTCTTGGCGCGCGGGGTGAACGGGATGTGTCCGGACGGCGCCTGCTGGCCCTGGCCGATGATCTCCTCGACCTGGGAGCGCACGCCCTCCAGGGAGATGCCGAGGGACTCCAGCGACTTGGCGGCCACGCCTTCGCCCTCATGGATCAGCCCCAGCAGGATGTGCTCGGTGCCGATGTAGTTGTGGTTGAGCATCCGGGCTTCTTCCTGAGCCAGGACGACGACCCGCGCGCACGGTCGGTAAATCTTTCGAACATCGGCTGGTTACCTGCTCTCCGTCACCTGGGTGCAGTGGAATCACCGTGCACCTGCTGGTCCACTCTAGTGGGCGGGCCGGGGAGTTGCTCTCCCCTGCTAGCGGTACCCGCTGTCGGGGCACACAGCAGTCCAACGCCGCAGCGGGCCGATTCGTTTCCAGTATGTCCGCCCAGAGGTTCGCGCGCAAGCGAAACAGCCCTGACGAGACCGTGACGATGAGCGGTTTCGGCGCGCGCACGAGCGCTCTGCGCCGCAAAGCGCGCCGAAGAACGCCCTAGGTGGCGGCGTGGAACGCCTCGATGACGTCCGCCGGAATCCGGCCCCGGGTGGACACCTTGTGCCCGTTGCGACGGGCCCACTCCCGGATCGCCGCACTCTGCTCGCGGTCGATCGATGGCCCGGCCACGCGCCGGTGGTGCCCGCGGATCGGCCACGCGGCGACGCCGCCGACGCGACGGCCGGCTTCGCTCCACGGCTTCAATTCGTCGCGAAGTTTCTGTGCATTTTTGGCCGAGAGATCGATTTCATAGCTCACGCCGTCAATGGAGAATTCCACCGTTTCGTCGGCAGGTCCTTCGCCGTCGAAATCGTCGACGAGGGTGACGGTCACTTTTTTAGCCATTAGGCCATGGCCTTTCTCTTACCCCCAGACGGTCTAGCGCATTTCTTAATGCTGGCCGCCAATGTGCCATAACTCGGCGCGAAATTACAACAAGGACGGCACAGGTGCAGTTCAGTTGCCGTGGCGGCGCACAATCGGGAACAAAACCGTCTCCCTAATTGACAACCCGGTAAGGACCATCAACAGGCGGTCAATACCCATTCCGGTGCCTGTGGTCGGCGGCATCGCATACTCCATCGCGGACAGAAAGTCCTCGTCGAGTGCCATCGCCTCGTCGTCGCCGGCAGCGGCCGCGCGTGCCTGAGCCTCGAATCGTTCACGCTGAATTATCGGATCGACCAGCTCGGAGTAACCAGTCGCCAACTCGAATACCGCGAACATAGAGATCCCATTTCTCGGTGACGCCCGCAACACTGCGGTGCTCCCGCGTCAGCGGCGTCGTCTCGACGGGAAAATCCTTCACGAAAGTCGGGGCCCACAAAGTGTTGCCGACGGTGTGTTCCCACAGTTCTTCGACGAGTTTGCCATGCCCAAATCCGCGGTCCGGCGGAATCTCGACATCAAGACGCTCGGCAATGGCGAGCAAATGGTCAACCGTCGTTTCGGGGGTGATTTCCTCCCCAAGCGCCGCCGACAGCGACGGGTACATCTGGATCGAGGGCCATTCGCCGTCCAGGTCGTACACGGCACCGTCGGGCAACGTCACCTGGCGGCTCCCGATCGCCTCGTCGGCCACTTCCTGGATGAGTTCGCGGGTGATGGTGGCGGAATCGTCGTAGGTGCCCCAGGCCTGGTAGGTCTCCAGCATCGCGAATTCCGGCGAATGGGTGGAGTCGGCGCCCTCATTGCGGAACACGCGGTTGAGTTCGAAGACCCTCTCCAATCCACCGACCACGCACCGCTTGAGGAACAACTCCGGTGCGATACGCAGGTACAGATCGGTGTCGAGCGCATTGGAATGGGTCGCGAACGGCCGCGCCGCCGCGCCCCCGGCCAGGGTCTGCAGCATCGGTGTCTCGACCTCGAGGAAACCGCGCCGTTCCAAGCCGTTCCGGACGGCGCGCACTACCGCGATGCGCTGGCGGGCGACAGCGCGTGCCTGCGGCCGGACGATGAGATCGACATAGCGCTGCCGAACTCGTGACTCCTCGCTCATCTCTTTGTGGGCGACCGGCAGCGGGCGCAGCGCCTTGGCCGCCATCTGCCACGAGTCGGCCAGCACGGACAACTCTCCGCGCCGCGAGCTGATCACCTCGCCGTGCACGAAGACGATGTCACCCAGGTCGACATCGGACTTCCAGGCGTCCAGACGTCCTCGGCACCGACGCCGGCCAGGCTGATCATGGCCTGCAGCTGGGTCCCGTCGCCTTCCTGCAGGGTGGCGAAGCACAACTTGCCGGAGTTGCGGGCGAAGACCACCCGGCCGGTGACGCCGACGACGTCACCGGTGACGGTGTCGGCCGGCAGATCCGGGTACGCGGCGCGGACCGCGGCCAGCGAGTGCGTGCGGGGGACCGAGACGGGGTAGGCCTCCCGGCCCGCATCGAGCAGACTGCTGGCGCTTGCCCTGACGGATCCGGAACTGCTCGGGAACGTCGTCGGAGTCAGGTTGGTCCGGGGCGACCGGCGGATCGGCAGGGCTCACGACGTGCCAGCGTAAAGGTCGGCCATCAGCGCGCCGACTTCAGGCGCGGCCGCTGGCCGTCGGAGTTGCGCTCGAAGATCAGTCGCAGGCCGTCGAGCGTCAGGTGCTTGTCGTAGTGGTCCACGGTCTGCAGATCCGGCAACAACATCGGCGCGGTGTGTCCGGTCGCCACCACCGCGACATCCGTTGCCGCCGAAGCCGTCGACGTCGCGCTTCGGACCCGCGACACCAATCCGTCGACCAGCCCGGCGAAGCCGAACACCGCGCCGGACTGCATGCACTCGACGGTGTTCTTGCCGACCACCGAGCGGGGCCGGGTCAGCTCCACCCGGCGCAACGCCGCCGAACGGGCCGCGGCCGCATCGGAGGAAACCTGAACGCCCGGAGCGATTGCCCCGCCGAGGAATTCACCCTTCGCCGAAACCACGTCGACACAGATAGATGATCCGAAATCCACGACAATCGCCGCGCTGGAGAACTTCGCATACGCCGCAAGGCAGTTCACGATGCGGTCAGCACCGACCTCCTTGGGATTGTCGACCAGCAGCGGAATACCGGTCCGCACACCGGGTTCGATCAGCACTGCGGGGACGGTGGGCCAGTACTGCTCGAGCATCACCCGGACCTCATGCAGCACCGACGGAACAGTCGAGAGTCCGGTCACTCCGGTGAGTTGCTCGGAATCGTCACCGATCAGCCCCTCGATGGTCAGCGCGAGTTCGTCCGCGGTGACCTCTGATTCGGTTCGGATCCGCCAGTTCTGAACGACTTTCGCATGTTCACCGGACCCCGAGATCAGGCCTACCACGGTGTGGGTGTTGCGGACGTCGATCGCGAGCAGCATCAGTTCCTCCAACTCACATCGCTGGGCTCGCCGTCTTCGAAGCCCGGTCCCGCACTGCCCGCCGGGCAGATTGACGGCAATGTTGTCCAAGAGCCGGGTGTCGCCGAGGCGCCCGGCCACCAACAGCCGGGCCGGACCGGCGGCGGGGTCGGGTACCAACCACGGATCGCGTAATTCGAGATATTCGACGTCAATGGCCGGCACCTCATCGAGGACCGCGCGGGCGGCGTCCAATGCGGCAGCCGGACCCGAGGAGGCCCCGTACTTTCCGGCCAGCAGCGCTGCCGACAACGCACCGGCCTGTTCGCGCTGCTCGGGACCCAGGTAACGGTTCCTCGATGACATCGCCAGACCGTCGGCCTCCCGCACGGTGGGCACCCCGACCACCCGGACCGCGAAGTTCAGGTCGTCGACCATCTGCCGGATCAGCACCAGTTGCTGATAGTCCTTCTCGCCGAAGAAGGCGCGGTCGGGTGCGACGATCTGCAGCAGCTTCGCCACCACCGTGAGCATGCCGGCGAAATGCGTCGGCCGGACGGCTCCTTCCAATTCGGCACCGAGCGGGCCGGGGTGAATGGTGGTGCGCGGGCCGTCCGGATACATCGATGACGCGGTGGGGGTGAAGACCACCTCCACACCCTCACCGTCGAGCATTTCGAGGTCGGCGTCGAGCGTGCGCGGATAGGCGTCGAGGTCCTCCCCGGCGCCGAACTGCAAAGGATTGACGAAGATCGACACCGCCACCACCGCACCAGGAACTTTTTTCGCAGCGCGGACCAAGGCGAGGTGTCCCTCATGCAGAGCACCCATGGTGGGCACCAGCATCACTCGGCGGCCGGTGTGACGCAGCGCCTTACCGACCTCCGACACCGCCTTCGGGGTCGGGTACACGTTGAGTTGTCCGGCACTGAACTGAGGTGACTTGGCAGTCATCGTGAGCGCCCCTGTTGACTCGACCAGTTGGCAAGCACGGCGAAGACCTCCTCGGGGGCGTGGGCACGCTGGGCGGTCCGCAGCGAATTCGCGCAATAGGCTTGGGCCAGTTCGGTGTTCACCACGTCAAGAGCGGCCAGATGAGCGGCCACCGCGGCACCATCACCCCGGGCTACCGGACCGGTCAACGCCGCCTGACCACGCTGGAGGGTGTTCTCGAGCGCCGCCCGGGCCAACGGACCGATAATCCGCTCGGCCAGCCCTCCAGGTGAGTCGCCGGGAATCTCCTGGCCCAGAAGTTCCTGGCCGGTCAGTGCTGCGCGCAACGCTTCCACCGCGTCAGCGATAAGCGTGACAACGTGATTGCTTCCGTGCGCCAGCGCCGCGTGGTAGAGGGTACGGGCCTCTTCGCGCACCCCGAACGGCTCGCCGCCGATCTCGAGCACCAGCGACTGCGCTATCGCATAGCCGGTCTGGTCGGCGGCCGTGATCCCGAAACATGTGTCGGCCAGCCGGGCCACATCCTCGTCCCCGCCGGTGAATGTCATCGCGGGATGGATGGCCAGCGGTGTGCAGCCCTGCGCGGTCAGCGGCGCCAGCACGCCGATGCCGTTGGCACCGGATGTGTGGGCCACGATGGTGCCGGGACGTACCGCGCCGGTGGCGGCCAATCCACCGACGATGCCCGCCAACTCCGAGTCGGGCACCGTCAGCAGTAACAGTTCGGCCTGATCGGCGACATCGGGCACCGGTAGCACCGGGGTGTCGGGCAGGCGGCGTTCGGACAGCCGGCGCGATGCGGCCGAGATGGCACTGCAGGCCACCACCACATGATCGGCGCGTTCGAGGGCTGCACCGAGAGCGGTGCCGACCCGCCCGCCGGAGATGACGCCCACTTTCAGCCGGGCGGGCCGCAAACCGCTGGGGATGGCCACGTCGCCGACCTCGCTGACTTGTTCACCAATCGATCCAGTCCCGCGCAGCGGGTACCGGTGGAGTGCAGACGTGAGTCTAGTCGCGGCGATCAGTCCTCGCGGCGACGGCGGCCGCCTCCACCGACTCGGCCGTTGACATCCAACCGGGCCATCAGGTCCGCCACCGAATGACCGCCGGTGGGCTGGTCCTGCGCAGCCTCCGCGACCGGTTCGGCGGTATCACCATGCCGGCCGGGCGGCACCTCGATGGGCGCGCTGCTGTCGTGCGCTTCGCTCCAGTGCCGGCCGCGCGGGACCTGGGCATAGCCGACCGGCTGGGCCGCCGGAGCCGGCGCGGGCATTGGCGGTGCCGGGGGTGGAGGCGGGGGTGGAGACGCCGGCATGGGTGAAGGCGGCGACGCGGGCCGCGCACCGTCCGGCGTCCAGTGCCGACCGCGACGGGTCTCGGTCTCCGGGGGGCGCCAGGGCATCGTCGACGGCTCCGGGCGGCGGTGCGTGGGCCGGTAGGGCTGCTCCACGCGAGGCTCACTACGAGGCTCTGCCCGCGGTGGCGGCGGTGGGGCCGGGGTTTCCGCTATGACGAGGGGTTCCTCCGGCACGTCGATGATCGGGCTCTCGGCTACCTGGGGAACCTCGGCGACCACGGGAACTTCCTCGACCTCCTGGGCGATCTCGGTGACGACTTCTTCCACCACCACCCGGGTGGTGACCTCTTCGGTGATCACCTCGGTGATGCGGCTGCTCTCCACCCGGTCGGGCGCTGGCGGCATCGCCATGGCGAGTGGGTCGGCAACCCGATCGGATTCCAGGGCCGGCCGATCGCCGAGGTCGGTGCCGAGCAGGGCCTCGAGGTTGGCTCGCAGGGATATCAGCTCCGACCGCAATGCCGACATCTCGTCGGCGGCCTGGGCGCGCAGTTCATGCCCGAGTTGGCGGCGCAGATGGGCCTCGACGGACAGCTCGTACTCGCGCCGGGCGGAGATCTCGCGGTCCAGTTGCAGGTCGTACACGAACTTCATATCCCGCGCGCGGGCCTCGTCGAGCTGGCTCTGGCGCCGATACGCCACCGAGACGAAAGCGGCCAGCACCGCGGCCCACAGGGACAGGATGACCGCCAGCCGCAGCAGCTCCACCCGATTGGTGAACACCAACGTGGAACTGGCCAGGATGGCCAGCACCAGCAACGCCGACAACAGGAGCCAACCCGGCCTGCGGCCGCTGCGCCTGCTCCGGACGCCGCGGGGCGGGACGGTCATGGCCTGACTGTACCGCGTGGACACGCCGTGGCCTGCGCGGCAAGCTGCGGCGATTCGCCGGTTGCCGCAGCTCTTCCGCCGCTAGTCCGGGGAGTCGGCGGCGTCCGTATTCGCGTCTTCTGGAGACCTGCAGCAATGCTGAAGCCACAGGGCCGCCACGACGAGCAGCAACGCGCTGAGCGCCGCAACCGCGACTCCGGGGGTATCGGCGGCCGCCACCCGCAACTCGGTCCGCCGAGGAAGGAGGTAGGCCAGAACGCCGGTCCACCAACCCAGCGCCAGCGCGCCCACCCAGGCCGATGCTTTCGCGACCGCGACGCTGCGGGCCACCGCTAAGGGGTTGAGCCGGGTGCCGCCGACACCGATCTGTCCGCCTCGAATCCGCCCGCGCACCGACAGCCCCCAGGCCGCCTCGGCGACGGCCACGGCGAACAGGGACAGTCCGGTCCACAGGGTGATCGGTGGGAAATACCGGTAGAGCAACCGGATGAACAGATAGCTCACCACCGCCGCGACGAGCACACCCGCCGCGAGGTCCCGGCTACGCGTCAGACCCATCACGTCCGCCGGCACTCCAGAGTCAGCTCACTTCGGCGCACGCCGTCGCGCTCGACCGGATCGATTTCGTCGAGCAGTTCCGACACCGGCCGGTGGCATCCGTCAACGAGCAGTTCGGCGGCCGGATCGAGGGCCAGCCAGGGCATCAGCACGAAGGCCCGCTGGTGTGCCAGCGGGTGCGGCAGGGTGAGTTCGGGATCGCCGCAGACCACCTGACGATCGCCGTCGGCGCACGACACCAGATCGACATCCAGTGTCCGCGGACCCCACTTGAGTTCGCGCACCCGGTCGTTGTCGTTTTCCAGTTCCTGGGCCCGGCGCAGCCAACCGTGCGGGTCGACCGAATCATCATTGGCGACGACGATCGCATTGAGGAAGGCCTGCTGCTCGACGCCGCCCCATGCGGCAGTCTCGAACACCGGCGACACCGCCACAACTGCCTCGCCCAGACCGTCGATGACAGCCTGCAGCCGGGCCAACCGGTCGCCCATATTGGAGCCGATTGAGAAAACGACCCGGGTCATACATCCACCGGGATGGTCTGCCCGCCGCGTCCGCCGCGACGGGAACGGCGCGCCACCACCGCGACATCGCTGAACGTCAGCGGAATAGGAGCCTGCGGTTTATGCACGACGACCTCGACGGCGTGCACCCGTTCGTCGGTCATCGCGTCCTCGGCGATCTCGGCGGCGACGGTCTCGATGAGATCCCGCGCCGGCCCGGCAACGATGTCGGCGGCGCGTTGCGCCAGTACGCCGTAGTCGTAGGTGTCGTTGAGATCGTCACTGGCCGCGGCGGCCGCCAGGTCGATCCACAGCGTGATATCGATGATGAAGTCCTGGCCGTCCCGGCGTTCGTGCTCGAACACGCCGTGATTGCCGCGCACGGCCAGGCCACGCAACTCGATTCGGTCAGCCACCGGCAGTCTCCGCTCCACTCCCCGCACCATTCCAGGCCCGCAGCACCTTCAACGCGTCCACGCTGGCGCGCACATCATGAACACGCACGCCCCACGCGCCGTGTTGTGCGGCCAGCACTGAGATCACCGCGGTGGCGACCTCTCGGCCATCCGGGGGCCGCGGTGCGCAGTCGCGATCGGACAGCAGCGTTCCCAGGAAGCGTTTGCGGGATGCCCCTACGAGGACCGGCAAGCCGGTGTCGATGAGCACCGACAGCGCGTGCAGCAGAGCCCAATTGTGTTGGGCTGTCTTGGCGAAACCAAGCCCAGGGTCGATGATCACGTGGCGTTCGTCGACGCCGGCCTCCACCGCGACAGCAACGCAGGCGAGCAGTTCACTGCGGACCTCCGCGACGACGTCCTGATAGCCGGGAATGTTGTGCGGCTCCGCGGATCGGACCGAGCGCCAGTGCATGAGGATCCACGGCACACCGGCCTGGGCCACCACCGATGCCATCGCCGGGTCGGCCTGGCCGCCGCTGACGTCATTGACGATGCTGGCGCCGTTGTCCAGCGCGGCGCGTGCCACAGCGGCATGCATGGTATCGATGCTGACCGTGACACCCTGTGCGGCAAGCTTTTTCACTACCGGAACGACGCGGGCGACTTCCAATTCGGTGTCGATTCGGACCGCTCCGGGCCGGGTGGACTCACCACCCACATCGATGATCGCCGCGCCGTCGGCAGCCAGGGCCAGGCCGTGGTCCACGGCCCGCCCGGGATCGAGATAGCGTCCGCCATCGGAGAATGAGTCGTCGGTGACGTTGACGACACCCATCACCTGCACGTGCGGCGGGTGCGCACTCACCTGCGCAGGATGAGATCCAGCGCCTCGGCGCGAGACGCATTGTTGGTCTTGAACAACCCTCGTACGGCCGACGTGGTGGTGATCGCACCGGCTTTGCGGACACCTCGCATCGCCATACACAGGTGCTCGGCCTCAACGACGACGATGACGCCGCGGGGCTTGAGCTTGCGAACCACCGCGTCGGCGATCTGTGCGGTCAGACGCTCCTGAACCTGGGGGCGTTTGGCATAGAGATCCACCACGCGGGCAAGCTTCGACAGCCCGGTGATCCGGCCGTCCTCTCCCGGGATGTATCCGACGTGCGCCATACCGTGGAAGGCCACCAGGTGGTGCTCGCAGGTGGAGTACATCGGGATTTGCTTCACCAGCACGAGTTCGTCGTGCCCCTCGTCGAAGGTGGTGTCGAGCACCGTGTCCGGGTCGGTGTAGAGCCCGGCGAACATCTCCTGGAAAGCCCGGGCCACCCGGGCCGGGGTGGCTTTGAGCCCGTCACGGTCGGGATCCTCACCAACAGCCAGCAGCAGTTCACGGACGGCCGCCTCGGCCCGTTCCTGGTCGAACAACGGGACATCAAGGGTCACCGAGTCACGCTTGGGCATTCCAGCTCCGTTTCGTCAATCAACTGCCGGCCGGCGTGGACCGGCCGCTGTCGTCGCCCGGATCATCACCGGTGGTGGATCCGGAGCCGGAATGTGTCGGCGTGTGATGCGGCTGGTGCGGCGGCGCCGGCGGCGGCTGCTGACCCTGGGGCGTGCCCCACCCCGGAGGTGGCGGATACCAGTAACCCTGCTGCGGGGGCGGCGGCCAACCCGGCGCCCGCCAGCCCGCAGGGGCTCCGTAATCGGGGCCGTTGCGATGGTCCGGCTGGCCCGGACCGTTGCGGTAGTCCGGCTGGCCCGGACCGTTGCGGTAGTCCGGCTGGGCCGGACCGTTGCGGTAGTCCGGCTGGCCGTGCTGCGGTCCGCGCGCGTGGGCCCCGTTGCCGTTTCCCGGCGGCTGCTGGGACTGGTGGGCGGCGGAGGCCTGCGCGATCGCCTTCTTGAAGGCCGGCTCGGGCATCGGCCGCGGCCATGGTTCGCCGCGCTCGATCGCCAGTTCCCCGGGGGTCTTGATCGGCGGCTTGTCCGAGGGGATACGACCTCCGAAGTCGTCGAACACCGTCAGGCGCGGACGCTTGGCCACGTTGGAGAAGATGGCCTGGAGTTCAGTGCGATGCAGCGTTTCCTTCTCCAGCAGTTCGCCGGCCAGGACGTCGAGCACGTCGCGGTATTCGGTCAGGATCGCCCACGCCTCGGTGTGCGCGGCCTCGATGAGCTTGCGCACCTCGTCGTCGATGTCGCGGGCCACCTCGTGGCTGTAGTCGGCCTGGGTACCCATCGTGCGACCCAGGAACGGGTCGCCGTGCTCGGTGCCGTAGCGCACCGCGCCGAGCTTGGAACTCATGCCGTATTCGGTGACCATCGCGCGGGCGATCTTGGTCGCCATCTGGATGTCGGAGACCGCCCCGGTGGTCGGCTCGCGGAACACCAGTTCCTCGGCGGCCCGCCCACCCATCGCGAACACCAGCCGGGCGATCATCTCCGAACGGGTCATCAGACCCTTGTCGTCCTCGGGCACCGACACCGCGTGCCCGCCGGTCCGGCCGCGGGCCAGGATGGTGACCTTGTAGATCGGCTCGATGTCGGGCATCGCCCAGGCGGCGAGGGTGTGGCCGCCCTCGTGATAGGCGGTGATCTTCTTCTCGGTCTCGCTGATGATCCGGCCCTTGCGCCGGGGACCGCCGATCACTCGGTCGACGGCCTCCTCCAGTGCCGCGCCGGTGATGATCGTCCCGTTCTCCCGAGCGGTCAGCAGCGCGGCCTCATTGATGACATTGGCGAGGTCGGCACCGGACATGCCGACGGTGCGCTTGGCCAACCCGTCGAGATCGGCATCGGGGGCCAGCGGTTTGCCGTGCGAATGCACCCGCAGCACGGCCTTGCGGCCGGCCAGGTCGGGGCTGGACACCGGGATCTGGCGGTCGAAGCGGCCCGGCCGCAGCAGGGCGGGATCGAGGATGTCGGGCCGGTTGGTGGCGGCGATCAGGATGACGCCCTGGCGCTCACCGAAGCCGTCCATCTCGACGAGCAACTGGTTGAGCGTCTGCTCGCGCTCGTCATGGCCGCCGCCGAGGCCGGCTCCGCGCTGCCGGCCCACCGCGTCGATCTCGTCCACGAAGATGATGCACGGCGAGTTCTGCTTGGCCTGCTCGAACAGGTCCCGCACCCGGGAGGCCCCGACGCCGACGAACATCTCCACGAAATCAGAACCCGAGATGGTGAAGAACGGCACGCCCGCTTCACCGGCCACCGCGCGGGCGAGCAGGGTCTTGCCGGTGCCGGGCGGGCCGTAGAGCAGCACACCCTTGGGGATCTTGGCGCCCAGAGCCTGGTAGCGACCGGGGTTCTGGAGGAAGTCCTTGATCTCGTAGAGCTCCTCGACCGCCTCGTCGGCACCGGCCACGTCGGCGAAGGTGGTCTGCGGCATGTCTTTGGACAGCAGCTTCGCCTTGGACTTGCCGAATCCGAAGCCCATCCGGCCGCCGGTCTGCATGCGGGAGAACAGCACGAACAAGCCGACCAGCAGCAGCAGCGGCAACATGTAGATCAGCAGCGAACCGAGCACACTGGGCTGGTTGACCATGGTGTTGGTCTTGATGCCCTTGGCGGTCAGCGACTCGAACAGCGGGACCGCGTAGCCGGTGGGGTACTTCGAGATCACCTTGGTGGACTTCGCGGTGTCGTCGGTCGCGCTCTTGAGCTCCAGGCGCAGCTGCTGCTCACGATCGTCGATCTGGGCGATCTTGACGTTGTCGCCGCTGATCTGGGACATCGCCACCGACGTGTCCACCGGCTTGAACCCGCGGGTGTCGTCGTTGAGGTAGAAGAACAGCCAGCCCAGCACCAGTACGGCGCCAACCACGGTCAGCGTGCGGATAACAGTTTTGCGGTTCATCGAGCATGCGGCCGCGAAGGGCCCCTGTCCTTCCTATGGCTGGAATATTTCAGGCTACCGCTACATCAACGCCCACAAGACCCCCGATGGTTTCCGTCAGGGTTTGTTTTCACGTTACCTTCGCCGTTGGCCCCCTTGAGCGGGTGTGCTTGGCTACACGACGTGGTCAGCCCCGCCGCTCCGGTGATCGAACGAACCGTCGAGGTCAACGGGGTCACGCTGCGAGTGCTCGAGGCCGGCCCAGCCGATGGTCCGGCGGTGGTCCTGACCCATGGCTTCCCGGAACTGGCCTACTCCTGGCGGCATCAGATCCCAGCCCTGGCCGCGGCCGGCTACCACGTGCTGGCCCCTGACCAGCGCGGCTACGGCGGATCGTCGCGCCCCGAGCGGCTGGAGGCCTACGACATCGCCGCACTGACCGGGGATGTGGTCGGCCTGCTCGACGCGGTCGGCGCCCGTCGCGCCGCAGTGGTGGGCCACGACTGGGGCGCTGTGGTGGCCTGGAGCACCCCACTGCTGCACCCTGACCGGGTCGCGGCGGTGGCCGGCCTCAGCGTCCCGCCGGTTCCTCGCCCGCTGACCCCGCCCACCGAGGCGTTCCGGCGCATCTTCGGCGACAACTTCTTCTACATTCTCTATTTCCAGCAACCCGGCCCAGCCGACGCCGAGATGGCCGCCGACCCGCATCGGTCCCTGCGCCGCATGCTGGGCGGGATGCGGGCACCGCAGGACGAGGCGTCTGCGCTGCGGATGCTCGCCCCCGGACCGCAGGGGTTCATCGACCGGCTGGGCGAACCCGAGCGGCTGCCGGACTGGCTGACCACCGCCGAGCTGGACCACTACGTCGGTGAGTTCAGCCGCACCGGATTCACCGGAGCGCTGAACTGGTACCGCAACTTCGATCGCAACTGGGAGATCATGGCCGATCCGCCGGCCCGGACCATCGCCGTCCCGGCGCTTTTCGTCGGCGGCACCGCCGACCCCGTCCTCAATTTCACCAAGACGAATCGAGCCCGCGAGGTGGTCACCGGACCGTACCGCGAAGTGCTGCTCGAGGGCGCCGGGCACTGGATCCAGCAGGAGCGCCCCGCGGAGATCAACACCGAGTTACTCAATTTCCTATCCGATGTGAGGTGGACATGAAACGTTCCGCGGTCTGTGCGGCACTGGCGTTAACCGGTGCGGTGGTGTTGTCCGGCTGCGACACCGCACCGCCACTGGACTCCCAGGCCCGCCAGGTGACTGTCGTGGGCTCGGGCGAGGTGACCGGTGTTCCTGACACGCTGACCGCCGATGTCGGCGTCGAGGTGGTGGCACCGGATGTGACGGCGGCGATGAATGCCGGCAGCGAGCGCCAGCGGGCGGTGCTCGATGCGCTGGCCGCCCGCGGAATCGACGACGCCGACATCAGCACCACCGGTGTGAGCCTTCAACCCCAGTACGGGGATAACGCCGTCGTCACCGGATACCGGGCCAGCAACTCGATCAAGGTCACCATTCGCGAGCTGGACGCCGCGTCGTCCACGCTGGCGACGGTCATCACCGCGGGCGGCAACGCGACCCGAATCAACTCGGTGAGCTACTCGATCGACGACGATTCGGACCTGTTGCGGGACGCCCGTTCGCGGGCGTTCGCCGACGCCAGGAATCGGGCACAGCAGTACGCCGAATTGTCGGGACTATCGCTGGGCAAGGTCATGTCGATTTCCGAGGAACGCGGCGGTCCGCCGCCGCCGGTTGCCGGCGGTCGCGCAGAGGCGATGGCGGCCGACGTTCCGCTGGAGCCCGGCCGGCAGACGGTGAGTTTCTCAGTGACCGGGGTGTGGGAATTACGTTGAGCCAGAACTAGATTGAACCGAAGCTAGATCGGGCCGCCCTGATAGACCTTGGGATCCAGGGTGCCGATGTAGGGAAGGTCGCGGTAGCGCTCGGCGTAGTCCAGTCCGTAGCCCACCACGAATTCGTTGGGGATGTCGAAGCCGATGTAGGCGATGTCGACGTCAGCGCGCACCGCATCCGGTTTGCGCAGCAGCGTGCACACCTTCAGGGAACGCGGATGGCGGGTGGCCAGGTTGCGCAGAAGCCAGGACAGCGTCAGCCCGGAGTCGACGATGTCCTCCACGATCAGCACGTCCCGGTCAGCGATATCTCGGTCGAGGTCTTTGAGGATGCGCACCACACCGGAGGACGAAGTCGCCGATCCGTAGGAGCTGACCGCCATGAACTCCAACTGGGTGGGCACCGGGATCGCGCGGGCCAGATCCGTGACGAACATGACCGCGCCCTTGAGCACGGTCACCAGGAGCAGGTCCTGACCGGCCAGTCCGTCGGCGTAATCGCGTCCGACGAGCGCCCCGAGTTCACAAGTGCGGGCCTGAATCTGCTCTTCGGACACCAGCACCGACTTGATGTCACCGGGATACAGCTCATGCGCTGGCACGGACACAGCGTGCCATGACACCCCCGGTGCGACCAATCACACCGGCTGAAGCCGCAGCCGGAGCGTGCCGCCGCTGCGCTCGGCGAACAGCCGCGCAGCCGGCGTCGTCGAGCCCACGGCCACACCACCCTGGCCGTGCCAGGAGGTGACCAGTGCGTCAACCCCGCGAATGTGGACCGCTGCCAGTCCAGTGGCGCCGCCGGCGAGCAGCCACCCGCGGATCACCCGCAGCCGCAGTGCGTCCGGCAGCTCCTGCACCGCCGACACCTCGAGGTCATCACCGCGGGCGGCACCGGCGAGATGGTGCGCGGCCAGTGCGTCGAGCGCATCATTGTCCTCGCGCAGCGCGTCGGCGGTCCGGGCCAGTGCCTCGGCCACGCCCGGCCCGAGCACCTCTTCGAGCAGAGGCAGCACCTCGCGGCGCAGACGGACCCGGGTGAATCGGGGATCGGCGTTGTGGGGGTCGTCCCAGGCGCGCAGACCGATCTCGGCACAGGCGGCCCGGGTGGTGGCCCGGCGCTCTCGCAGCAGTGGCCGGAACCACGGCGGGTCGACCGGCCGCATCCCGGCGATCGACCGGGCACCCGAGCCGCGCCCCAGGCCCAGCAGCACCGTCTCAGCCTGGTCATCGAGAGTGTGCGCCAGCAGAACCGGCGCGCCGGCCCGGGCACGGTCGAGGGCGGCGTAGCGGGCGGTCCGGGCGGCCGCTTCCGGCCCGCCGGCGGTGCCGACCACGACGGGGATCACTCGGGCCCCGACGCAGCCCAGGCCCAGCGCCTGGTCGTGGGCGGTGGCGGCCACTGCCTCGGAGCCGGCCTGCAGTCGGTGATCGACGATCAGCGCTGTGGTCGGCAGCACCGCGGCGGCGGCGGCGGTGAGCGCCAACGAATCCGGGCCGCCAGAGAGCGCCACGCACCAGGAATCCACCCCGGCGAGCGGGCCGGAGGCGAAGTCGGCCACCGCGCGGCGCAGGATCTCCGCCGAACGGTTCGCTAGAGGATTCTGTCGATCCACCGCTGCGGATCCTCGATCTCCGCCGGCTGCGGAAGGGTGTCCGGGCCCGACCACACGGCGTTGAAGCGCGCCATCCCGACTCGACTCACCACGTGGTCGACGAATGCCTTGCCGCGGGTGTATTGGTTCAGCTTGGCGTCCACTCCCAGCAGCGCCCGCAACAGCCGTTGCAGGGGCGGCTGGCGGCGCTGGCGACGTTCGTCGAAGCGGTGACGGATCATCTGCACCGACGGGACCACCGCCGGACCGACGGCGTCCATCACATGGTCGGCGTGCCCTTCCAGCAACGTGCCGAGCACCAGAAGGTCATCGAGCGCCCGTCTCTGCGGCTGCGCCTGCACCGCGCGCAGCAGCCCGAGCACCCCGGAGGAGTGGGCGTCAGGAGGCCCGGCGCGTCGGTCCTTGACGAAGGATGCGAGTCCGCTGACGATCTGCCCCAGGTCGCCGGAGTCAGACGTCAGAACATCGAGGGTGCGCGACATGTGTTGAGCCAGCCAGGGATTGGCGGTGAACTGCACCCGGTGGGTGACCTCGTGCAAGCACACCCACAGTCGGAAATCACGCGGCGGGAGCCGCAGTTGGCGTTCGACGGCAATGACGTTCGGATAGACGAGCAACAGGCTGCCGCCGGCATCGGCGTCGGTGAACGGGTCGTACTGGCCGAGGATGCCGGAGGAGATGAAGGCGAGCACCGCACCGGTCTGTGCGCCGGCGATGCGGCCGGTGACGGCGTTGGCCGGCGGGTGGTCGGACATAGCTGGGCTGCCGCCGGTCATCACACGCATGGACTCCGATGCGGCTCGGATCCACCCGGTGCGGTCAACGATGCACGCATCGGGCACCGGTGCGTCCACCGACAATCCGGTGACCTCCCGGACCGGACCCTCGGCGGTGCGGGACGCCTGCGCCAGATCCTCGATGACCTGGCGGCGCGTGTACTCGGTCGCCGGCGGACCGGGGCGGGCCAGCCGGGCCCCGACAGTCCCCGCGAACTTCCAGTCGACGGCGCGGCCGACGGTCAGTTGCGAGGAGTCGCTCATGACAGCGGGCCGGGAACCCGCATCATGACCCGCATCCACAGGTGCGCAACGTTCCGGCCAGAGCGTCCAGGGCGGTGCGGCCGGTCATCCCGGCGTTGTTGGAGATGAAGGCGAACGTCAGCACCCGGCCTCTGATGTCGGTGACGATGCCGGCCAGGGCGTTCGTCCTGGTCAGCGAGCCGGTCTTGGCACGCAGCCAGCCGGCGGCGGAGTCGCGCGCATCAATCCCGATGAAGCGTTCGGAGAGAGTGCCGCTGCCACCGGCGATCGGCAGCAGGTCCACCATCGGCCGCAACGCCGGCTGCCCGGGTCCGGCCGCGACGTTGATCACCTCGTCGAGGCTTTTCGAAGTGAGCAGGTTCGCCACCGACAGACCGCTGGAGTCGACCAGCGAGGCCCCGGTCATATCGATCTTGACCGACGCCAGCGTGGTGATGGTGGCGTCGGTGGCGCCCGCAAAGCTCAGCGGCCGCCCGGTGGCCTTGGCCACCTCCCTGCCGATGGTCTCGGCCATCACGTTGTCCGAGGCGTTCATCATCTGCCGTAATCGCTCGATCAACGGTGCCGACTGCACGGAGGCCAGTTGACGACCGCCCGCCGGACCGGGCGCGAATGTGACCCTGGCCGGGTCGATGCCGAGCGCGACTGCCAGCGCGCGGCCGGCGTCGAGGGCGGGGGTCGGCGATCGTCGGGATTCCATTGTCGTGGGCTGGATCCGACCGGCGTCGAGCATGACCGACTGGATCGGCGAGATATCGCCGCCGCCGATGTCCGCCGGATCCCAGCCGGGCGCCATGTCAGGACCGGTGAACAACGAGTTGTCCACCTGCACGGCGGTGGGAACGACACCGCTCTTGCGGACCTGATCGGCCAGATCGGCGATCCGGGCCGACCCCCGATACCAGGACTCCTCACCCGGCGGCGCGGCCGACAGGATCGGATCCCCGCCGCCGACCAGAACCACCACCCCGGGCAAGCGGGTCTGGTCGGCGGCCGCAACGGTGGTGGTCAACCGGGCATTGCGATCGAGAGTCAGCAGGGCGGCAGCGGTGGTGAGCACCTTGATGGTGGATGCGGGTTGCATCGGCAGATCGGATCGCTGCTCCCAGATCTGATCGCCGGTGCGCGCGTCGGTGACCCGGCCGGTGAGGTTGCCGAGATCGGGGTCGGCGACAACCGCGGCCAATGCCGCACTCAGTCCCGCCGTGGTGGGCACGGCCGCCGAATCCGGTAGTGCCACCACTGCCGGCTTGGCACTGGCCGGCGCGCGCGGCGGGGGAACCTGGGCGCTACTGCTGCCGCCGGAACTCAGCAGGCCCGCCGCGGCGACCACGACCGCCACCACCCCCAGCACAGCCGCGGCCAGCAACGCATGGCGGCCACGTGCCCGCGTGCGGCCCATGACGCTCCCTCGTGGTTGGCGGGTCGGCGTTACGCCCCCGGTCTGTGCCATTCTGCGCCCAGGTTCGCCAAGGGCGCGGTAGCCAAGGGTATCGCTCCATTAGGGTTAGTCCCCGTCGCCACCGGGCCACAATGGCGCGAAACGGGCGGGAAGGAGTCTCGCGATGCAGTTCGACGTCACGATTGAGATCCCGAAGGGCCAGCGCAACAAGTACGAGATCGACCACAAGACCGGTCGCCTTCGCCTGGACCGGTACCTCTACACACCGATGGGCTACCCGGCCGACTACGGCTACATCGAAGACACCCTCGGCGAGGACGGCGACCCGCTGGACGCCCTGATCCTGCTCCCGGAGTCGGTGCATCCGGGTGTCATCGTCGAAGCGCGGCCAGTCGCCATGTTCCAGATGGTCGACGACGCCGGCGGCGACGACAAAGTGGTCTGCGTTCCGGCCGGCGACCCGCGCTGGGATCACATCACCGATCTCGCCGACGTCCCGAGCTTCGAACTCGAAGCGATTAAGCACTTCTTCGTGCACTACAAGGACCTCGAGCCGGGCAAGTTCGTCAAGGGGGCCAACTTCGTCGGCCGTGCCGAGGCCGAGGCCGAGATCGAACGTTCCCGGCAGCGGTTCACCACCGAAGGTCACCACTGACCCGACGAGCAGACAGCAGGAGTTTTCCTCGTTGTAACGCGGGGTAACTCGGCTGTGCTCTGCACCGCCCATGATTCGTCATGTGTTGTTACACCAGGGCATCGGCCTGGACGCCTTCAACGGACTGCCGAGACGCAAAGCCGTGCATGCGCTCTATGAGTGCTGTAACAGCGTGACGATGGCCGGGGACCTGGCACGGGGACGGCCCTATCCCAGCCGCGACGCGTTGTTCACGCACTGCTGATGCGGTGCTGTTCGCGCTCTCGGAGGCATCCATCAGCGAGATCATGCAGGCTTACCCGCGGGTCGGCAGCCGGCCGGGCAGCGCCTGGTCGCACGCCGAGCAGTGCTCGGTATGGGACCCGCGCGCAGAGGTGATGGAGGAACTGCGCCGGGCAGCGGCAACATACGCCCGCCGCTTCGGCTTCGAGTTGTGATGCACGTGGGATCGCTGACCGCCGGCTGTCCCACGCGGGAGGTGATCGCGGCGATCGAAGACCGCATGCACAACGACGCCGAAACGGAGCGCAAGGTTCTGCGCAACGAGATCGCCAAGCTCAATCGCAGCCGGCTCGAACGCATGCTCGGCCCCGACGGCGGCTACGACAACTGGGCCTGAGGGCCGCGACAACTGGGCCTGGGAGGCGCCGGTTCAGTTCCGGCTGGCCATCCTGGTCTTCACCAGACTCGCGACCATGGTGAGGAAGAGCGTCAGCACGATCACCGCGAGACTGAGCAGCGTCGGGATTTCCGGCACACCTACCGGCTCACCGCCGTTAATGAACGGCAGTTCGTTCTCGTGCAATGCGTGCAGCAGCAACTTGACGCCGATGAACAGCAGGATGAACGCCAGGCCCTGGGACAGGTAGACCAGCCGGTTGAGCAGATCGCCGAGCAGGAAGTAGAGCTGGCGCAGACCCATCAACGCGAACACGTTGGCGGTGAACACCAGGTACGGCTCGCTGGTCAGTCCGTAGATCGCCGGAATGGAGTCGACGGCGAAGAGTAGGTCGGTGGTGGCCAATGCGACGATCACCAGGAACATCGGCGTCATCAGCCGCTTGTTGCCCTCTTTGACGTAGAGCTTCAGGCCGTCCCAGCGGTCGGTGGTGTTGAGGTAGGTCTTGGCGAACCGCACGACTGCGTTGTCGGCGTCGTCACTGTGCTCGGTGTCGCGGGCGAGCCGGATCGCGGTCACCACAAGGAAGATGCCGAAGATGTAGAAGATCCATGAGAACTGCGCGATGGCGACCGCTCCCAGCGCGATGAAGATGCCGCGGAAGATCAGGGCCAGCACAATGCCGACGAGCAGTGCCTGCTGCTGGTGGATCTTGGGGACATTGAAGCTGGCCATGATGATGATGAAGATGAACAGGTTGTCGATCGACAAGCTGTATTCGGTGAGCCAGCCCGCGTAGAACTCCAACCCGAACTGGTCACCGTGGAAGTTCCACACCCACAACCCGAAGGCGATGGCGAGTCCGACATAGATCGACAGTGCGATCACGCACTCGCGCCGGCTCGGCTCATGCGGGCGCCGTACGGAGACGAGGAGATCGAACACCAGCACAGCGAGAGTCGCCCCGAGGGTGATCGCCCACTCGAGTGTGGACACATTCACGTCAGCAGACCTCCGGCCATCGACCAATCCCCTGCCCGAGGTCTCTTCCGCCGCTGTCAGCGGCCCACGGAACCGGACGACCGACCGGCGATCCGGAACGTCGACGTGGTGACGACACCGCGGCGAAGGAATATTCCCCTCTGCCACTCCAGTGTCTCAGGTGCGGCGTCACGGCGCGAACCGCGCCCTAGGATTCACAGTCGTGGCGACGCCCGAGGTTCCCCCGCAGTACCTGCGGTCGGGCAACGCGCCGCAGCCACGAACACTGCTCGACATCCTTGCCGAGACGGCCGACCGGTGGCCTGACGCCACCGGCATCGACGACGGCGACGTACAACTGACGTACGCCGAGATAATCGCCGATATCGAGGCGGGGGTGCGCTGGCTCTCCGCCCGCGGCATCGGCCGCGGGGACCGGGTCGGCATCCGGATGCCCTCGGGCAGCTACTCGCTCTACATGGCGATCCTTTCGGTTCTGTCGGCAGGGGCCGCGTACGTGCCGGTGGACGCCGACGATCCCGACGACCGCGCAGACCTGGTATTCACCGAGGCCGGGGTTGCGGCGGTGATCACCGAATCAGGACTGCGCCGCGGCCCGGGGCAATCCCGCGGCTGGAGTGCGGGCTGTCCGCAGGCCGGCGATGACGCCTGGATCATCTTCACCTCCGGTTCCACCGGCGTCCCCAAGGGTGTGGCCGTCACGCATCGCAACGCCGCGGCGTTCGTCGACGCGGAGGCGCGAATGTTTCTGCAGCACAACCCGATTGGTCCCGATGATCGGGTGCTTGCGGGTCTGTCGGTGGGCTTTGACGCGTCGTGTGAGGAGATGTGGCTGGCGTGGCGCCACGGAGCGTGCCTGGTTCCGGCGCCGCGGGCGCTGGTGCGCAGCGGGATGGATCTGGGGCCGTGGCTGGTGGCCCGCGATATCACCGTGGTTTCGACGGTGCCCACACTGGCGGCGCTATGGCCGGCCGAGGCGCTCGAGGCGGTGCGGTTGCTCATTTTCGGCGGCGAGGCGTGTCCGCCGGAACTCGCCGAGCGCCTGGCGGTGGAAGGTCGGGAGGTGTGGAACACCTACGGGCCCACTGAGGCAACGGTGGTGTCGTGCGGCGCGAAACTGGACGGCGGCAGGGTCAGCATCGGTCTGCCGTTGGATGGCTGGGACCTCGCCGTCGTCGACGACGCCGGACAACCGGTGCCACCGGGTGGGGTCGGCGAACTCGTGATCGGCGGGGTCGGCCTGGCCCGCTACCTCGATCCCGCCAAGGACGCCGAGAAGTATTCTCCGATGGCCTCGCTGGGGTGGCCGCGCGCCTACCGCAGCGGCGATCTGGTGCAACTGGAACCCGACGGCCTGTACTTCCAGGGGCGCGCCGATGATCAGGTGAAGGTCGGCGGCCGGCGGATCGAGCTCGGTGAGGTCGACTCCGCGCTGGTTCATCTGCCCGGGTGTCAGTGGCGGAGCGGCGGCAGTGCGCCGATCCTCAAGCGGCACACCGATTCTGGTCGGCTACATCGCCTCCGCGGATCCGCGGTTCGATCTGGCGTCAGCACGGGCGCATCTTGCCGAGTCGCTACCGGCCGCACTGGTGCCGCGGCTGGTCCTGGTCGACGAGTTGCCCACCCGAACCTCGGGCAAGGTGGACCGTGACGCACTGCCCTGGCCACCGCCGGGCGATGTCCCCGACGTCGGCGCCCAGCTCGGCGGCACCATGGGCAGGCTCGCCGCGCTGTGGCAGGACGTCCTGGGCACAGTCGTCGACGGTCCCGAGGCTGATTTCTTCGCGTTGGGGGGCGGTTCGCTGGCCGCCGCGCAGTTGGTGGTCGCCCTGCGGCCGCACTATCCGGAGATGACGGTCGCCCACCTCTACGACCATCCCCGGCTGGGGTCCCTGGCCGGGTTCCTCACCGAACTCGGCGGCGACAGCGCGCCGGTCACGGCGCAGCCCCGGGTCGTAGCCGCGGTGCCGTGGGCTACCCGGATCGCCCAGGTACTGCTGACCCTGCCGCTGGCGACGCTGACCGCGGCCGGATGGCTGACCTGGCTGGCCGTCGCCAACAACGTCGCGGCGCACCTGTATCCGGTGCCGTGGCTGGTGACCCTGGATTGGCGGATCGTGGCGGCGGCGTTCGTCGTGTTCATCACCCCGGCGGGCCGGATGAGCATCGCGGTGGTGTGCGCCCGGCTACTGACGGCGGGTCTCAAGCCGGGAAGCTATCGGCGAGGCGGCTCCGAACATCTGAGGGTGTGGTTGGCCGAGCAGGTGGTGGCGTCCAGCGGCGCGGAGAACCTGGCGAGCGCCCCATGGCTGGTGTACTACGCGCGGGCACTGGGGAACCGGGTCGGCAAGGGCGTGGATCTGCACTCGGCCCCGCCGGTGACCGGCATGCTGACCCTGGGTCACCGCAGTTCGGTCGAGCCCGAGGTCGATCTCACCGGGCACTGGATCGATGGGGACGTTTTCCACGTCGGTCCGATCACCGTCGGTAAGGACGCGACGATCGGCACTCGCACGATGCTGCTGCCCGGCGCCGACGTGGGCCGCGACGCCGATGTGGCCGCCGGCTCGGCGGTGATCGGCAAGGTCAAGAGCGGTCAGTATTGGAAGGGATCACCGGCGGTGAAGGCCGGCAAGGCCCACCACCCCTGGCCCGATCAGCGGCCCCCCCGCGCACTCGGTTGGGTTCCGATCTACGGGATCTCCTCGGTGTTGCTGGCCGGTCTGCCCCTGGCCGCCGTGGCCGCGGGCCTGGCTGTGCTGGTCTGGGCGGCGCGGGAGTCGACCACGCCGATGCGCGCGCTGGCCGCGGCGGCGCCGTTCATCCCGGTCGCCACCATCGCGGCACTGGCGGTCTACGCAACACTGACCGTCATCGGGGTACGTCTGCTCTCCATCGGTCTGCGCGAGGGATATCACCCGGTGCGAAGCCGCGCAGGCTGGCAACTGTGGGCAACCGAGCGGTTGATGGACGCCGCACGCGACCACCTTTTCCCGATCTACGCCAGCCTGTTGACTCCGCCGTGGATGCGACTGCTCGGAGCGAAGATCGGGCGCGACACCGAGATTTCGACCGCGCTGATCATCCCGAAGTTCACGGTGGTCGAGGATGGCGCCTTCCTGGCAGACGACACCATGGTCGCGTCCTACGAACTCGGCGGCGGGTGGATCCACATCGCCCGGGCCTGCGTGGGTAAGCGAGCGTTCCTCGGCAACTCCGGTATCACCCAGCCCGGCCGCCGGGTTCCCGACGACGGACTGGTGGCGGTGCTATCGGCCACCCCCACCAAAGCCAAGAGCGGGTCCTCGTGGTTGGGAAGCCCGCCGATCAGGTTGCGACGCCGACCCGACCAGGCCGATGCCGCACTGACATTCGCCCCGTCGACACGCCTGAGGGTGATGCGGGCATGCGTCGAGACATGTCGGCTGATCCCGGTGATGGTGAGCTTCGCCATCGGAGCGGCGATGCTGCTGAGTTTGCAGGGTATCGCTGTGCAGGCCGGTTACGGCTGGGCGGCGGCATCCGGCGGAATCCTGTTGCTGCTCGCGGGCGCGGTGGCAGGGTCCAGCGCGGTCGTGGCGAAATGGGCTGTGGTGGGACGGATCCGGCCGGGCGAGCGACCGTTGTGGTCATCATTCGTGTGGCGAAACGAGGTCGCCGACACCTTCGTCGAAACCGTCGCCGCACCTTGGTTCGCCCGAGCCGCCGCAGGAACACCCGTGCTGAATCTCTGGCTGCGGTGCTTGGGCGCGCGCATCGGCCGGGGCGTGTGGTGCGAGACGTATTGGCTTCCCGAGGCGGATCTGGTGAGCCTGGGCGACGGCGCCACGGTCAACCGCGGCTGCGTGGTGCAGACCCATCTATTCCACGATCGGATCATGCGGATGGACACCGTGGTGCTCGACGAGGGCGCCACGCTCGGCCCGCACTGCGTCGCACTGCCCGCCTCGCGCATCGGATCCGGCGCCACAGTGGGACCCGCTTCACTGGTGATGCGCGGCGATGAGGTGCCGGCCTCAAGCCGATGGCAGGGCAACCCCATCGCGCCCTGGCGGAGAAAAAAATCTCCGGCGCGGCAGCGTCGCACCACCGGGCGGGCCGCGGCGTGAAGCGGCCGGCCAAGAAGGGTGGTAGTCAAGCTCCTGTCATCGACCCCTATGTGCCGGGTAGCGGTAACTTCGGCTACCGGGTATCGCGTTATGACCTAGACCTGGAGTACAAGGTCGCCAGCCACCGATTGACCGGAACGGCGAACATCACCGCCGTCACCCTTGCCTCGCTGCGGGCATTCACTCTCGACCTCTCGGACTCGCTGACGGTCAGCAAGGTCCTCGTCAACGGTCGCCGCCCAGCGCATTTCGCCACATCCGGCGGAAAGCTTCGGATAAAGCTGGATGCGGCCCTGCCGCCCGGTGCTGCGCTGTGTGTCGTGGTGCGTTACGGCGGTTCTCCGCATCCGATCAACTCACTTTGGGGCACAGTCGGATTCGAGGAACTGTCCAACGGTGCGCTGGTGGCCGGGCAGCCCAACGGCTCGCCGTCCTGGTTCCCCTGTGACGACCACCCGAGCGCAAAGGCCAGCTATCGGATCGCGATCAGCACCGACAGTCCGTACCGCGCGCTGTCCAACGGGGAACTGGTCTCGCGCAGGGTCCGCGCCGCCCAGACCGATTGGACCTTCGAACAACCGGAGCCGACGTCGACCTACCTGGTGACGCTTGCGATCGGCAACTATGTCGATCACCGGCTTCCCAAAGCGCCCGTCGCGATGGCTGCGGTGCTTCCCGAGCGCCTGCGATCGAACTTCGACCACGACTTCGCACGTCAGCCGAACATGATGAAGCTGTTCATCAAGTTGTTCGGGCCGTACCCGTTCGCAGCGGGCTACACCGTGGTGGTCACCGATGATGATCTGGAAATACCGCTTGAGGCGCAGGGTATTTCGATTTTTGGTGCGAATCACTGCGACGGGACGCGAAGCCACGAACGGCTGATCGCTCACGAACTGGCCCACCAATGGTTCGGCAACAGTGTTACCGCGCGCCGTTGGCGCGACATCTGGTTGCACGAAGGCTTCGCCTGCTACGCCGAATGGCTGTGGTCGGAGCATTCCGGCGGACCGACGGCCGATGAACTGGCCCGGAGGCACCATGAGCGGTTGTCCGCAGCGCCGCAGGATCTGCTGCTGACCGATCCGGGAGCGCCCGACATGTTCGACGATCGGGTCTACAAACGTGGCGCGTTGACTCTGCATGTGCTGCGCGGTGTCGTCGGCGATGGCAGCTTCTTCGACCTGCTTCGCGAGTGGACGACACGCCACCGGCACGGCACGGTGGTCACCGACGACTTCACCGGGATGGCGGCCAACTACGCGCAGGTGTCGCTCCGTCCGCTGTGGGATGCGTGGCTGTATTCAACCGAAGTCCCGCCGCTGTGACAGACGCCGCCGCGCCACTCGATGCGCCCTTCGGTGCGCTCAGCCCGGCCGGACCGGGCGCCCGGGGAAGTGTGGCCCGGGTGGGTGTCGCCACCGTCCTGACGGCGGTGTGCGGCTATGCGGTGCTGTACCTGGCGGCTCGTGACCTGGAGCCGGCCGGATTCTCGGTGTTCGCGGTGTTCTGGGGCGCGTTCGGTTTGTTCACCGGCGCCGCCAACGGACTACTGCAGGAGGCGACCCGGGAGGTGCGGTCCGCCGCTTATGTGCCAACCGGCGCGGGCCCGCACACCCGGCCGATGCTGGTGGCGGCCGGCGTCGGTGCCGCCGCGGCGGCGACGATCGTGGCAACCTCACCGCTGTGGGCCGCCCACGTGTTCACCGAGTCCACCACGCTGTCGGTCACCTTGCTGGCGGCCGGACTCGGCGGCTTCTGCCTGCACGCCACGCTGCTCGGGATGCTGGCCGGGGTGGGTGGCTGGACCCAGTACGGCTCGCTGATGGTCACCGATGCCGCGATCAGGGTGGCGATCGCCGCGGCGACTTTCGTCCTCGGCTGGGGTCTCGGCGGATTCCTCTGGGCGACGGTGGCCGGCGCGGTGGCATGGGCGCTGCTGCTGCTGTTGTCCCCCACCGCCCGCTCAGCCGCCCGGTTGCGCACCGCCGGGGGCGTGGCATCGTTCCTGCGCGGGGCATCGCACTCGATCGCGGCGGCGGGCGCCAGTGCGGTACTGGTGATGGGATTCCCGGTTCTTCTCAAGGCCACCTCAGGGGAACTCGGCGCCGCTGGCGGCGTGGTGATCCTCGCGGTCACCCTGACCCGCGCCCCGCTGCTGGTTCCGCTGACCGCGATGCAGGGCAATCTGATCGCCTATTTCGTCGATCACCGGGGAGCGCGTCTGCGCGCCTTGGTCGCCCCGGCAGCACTCGTGGCCGGTGTCGGAGCAGTGGGCGTGCTGGCCGCCGGCCTGGTCGGACCGTGGGTGATACGGACGGCGTTCGGCGCCGAGTATGAGACCGGCGGGCCGCTGCTGGCATGGCTCACCGCCGGTGCGGTCTCGGTGGCGCTGTTGACGCTGACCGGCGCCGCGACGGTGGCTGCCGCACTGCACCGGGCGTACTCGGTGGGCTGGGTCGGCGCGACGGTGGCCGCCGGGGCGCTGCTGACGCTGCCACTGGACCTGCAGACACGCACCGTGGTGGCCCTGCTGTGCGGCCCGCTGGTCGGGATCGCCGTACACACCGCGGCATTGGCCCGGGCGGACTGACGGGGAATGTAGCTTGATGGGCATCAACACCGAGCACATCAATACCGGGCGGATCGACACAGGCGGGGTCTGGATCATCGTTCCCGCCTTCAACGAGAGCACGGTCATCGGCGAGGTGATCACGCAGTTGCGCTCCGAGTTCAGCCATGTCGTATGTGTCGATGACGGCAGTTCCGATGACACCGCTTCCACCGCATTGGCGGCGGGGGCGCATGTGGTGCGCCATCCGGTGAACCTCGGACAAGGCGCGGCCATCCAGACCGGCGTGGAGTACGCCCGGCGGCAACCGGGTGCGAGGATTTTCGCCACCTTCGATGCCGACGGTCAGCACCGCATCACCGATGTCCTGACAATGATCGACCGGCTGACCCGCGCAGGTGTCGACATCGTGATCGGTACGCGATTCGCCGGCTCTGCCGCCAGCCACACACCGGCGGTGAAGAAGTTGATCCTGCGGACTGCGGCATGGCTGAGCCCGAGTAGCCGCAGGCTCGGCCTGACCGATGCACACAACGGGCTGCGGGTGTTCAACCGCACGGTCGCCGACAATCTCGCGCTCACCATGAATGGGATGAGCCATGCCGGCGAATTCATCTCCCTGATCGACGAAAACGGTTGGCGAGTGGCGGAAGTACCGGTGGAGATCCTCTACACCGACTACTCGATGTCCAAAGGCCAACCGCTGCTGAACGGGGTCAACATCGTCTTCGACGGATTCCTCCGAGGAAGGATGCGGCGATGAATGTCATCCAGGTGCTGCTGATCGCGGCCGTGATCACACTGCTGGTGTATCTGTTGCGTTCCCGCACCAACGCCAAGGCCAAGGCCTGGGTCAAAGTGGGCTATGTGCTGTTCGTCATCGCGGCGGTGTACGCGATTCTACGACCGGACGACACCACCATCGTGGCGAATTGGCTCGGGGTGGACCGCGGAGCGGATCTACTGTCCTATGCGCTCATCATCGCGTTCGTCTTCACCACGCTGAGTACGTATCTGAGATTCAAGGAACTCGAGGTGCGCTACGCCCAGCTGGCGCGGGCGGTCGCCCTGCAGAACGCACAGAGACCCGAGGGTTAGCCGGGCTGACCGCGGAAGTAGTCGACTGTTCGCGCCAAGCCGGCCTCAAGGTCTACCAGCGGTTGCCATCCGAGCGACCGTTAGCGCGGAGTCCGCGGCCAGACACGATCTGGTCAGATCGCCGAGTCGCGGAGGAGCGAAGACCGGTTCATCCGGTGCGCCCACCACCGCCGCGACAGCGGTGTGCAGCGCGCGGTCACTGGTCTGAACCCCGGTGCCGATGTTGAATCGGCGGCCCCCACCCACCGCAGCGGAGGCACGCACCATGGCATCCACCACATCATCGACGTAGACGTAGTCGCGGGTATTGGTGCCGTCACCGAACACCGTGGTGGGTTCACCGGACAGCATCGCCTGGACGAAGATGGCCACCACCCCGGCCTCGCCGTGCGGATCCTGACGGGGGCCGTAGACATTCGACGGCGCTATGTGAGTGCACTCCATGCCGTACAAACGACGGAAGCTGTTGAGGAATACCTCGGCGGCCACCTTGCTCGCCGCATACGGCGATGCGGGATCCACCGGAACTGTCTCATCGGTCGGGAGATGCTGCGGCACTCCGTAAATCGAACCACCGGAGGAGGTATTGACGATCTTTCGGACGCCGGCGCGCCGCGCCGCCTCGGCCAGACGGACCGTGCCCAACACGTTCACCGTCACGTCGTGCTCCGGATCGTCGACCGATCGCCGGACGTCGATCTGCGCTGCGAGATGGAAGACCACCTCGGGCTGCGTTTGTGCCAGCATGGTGTTCAGATCGGCGTGGACGATATCGGCCTGAACGAACTCGAAGTCGCGGGTGCGCGCGTGGTCGAGATTGGACTGCCGGCCACGGCTGAGATCATCGACACCGACAACACTGTGTCCGTCGGCAAGCAGACGGTCGACCAGCGTCGACCCGATGAAGCCGGCCGCGCCGGTCACCAAAGCCCGCATGCGCGCCAACCATACCGATCCGCCTCCCCGACGCCCCCGTACAGTCGTTGCGGTGTCGGTTGCCACACCGCGTCTGCCGCCGGTAGCAGCGGCGGCGATCGCCCTGATCGGTGTGCAACTGGCGGTCCGCGCGGTGCTGGCTTTCGGCGGATACTTCTACTGGGACGACCTGATCCTCATCGGAAGAGCCGGCACCCAGCCGTTGCTGTCGGCCGGGTATCTGCTCAACGATCACGACGGTCATGTGATGCCGGCGGCCTTCCTGCTCGGCGGTCTGATCGCCCACCTCGCTCCCCTGGTCTGGGCCTGGCCAGCGATGAGTCTTCTGCTCCTGCAGGCGGCCGCATCGCTTGCGCTCCTGCGCGCGCTCTATGTGATCCTTGGTTGGCGACCCGTGCTGCTGGTGCCGCTGACCTTCGCGTTGTTCACTCCCTTGGCGGTGCCGTCGTTCGCCTGGTGGGCGGCGGGATTGAATTACCTGCCGATGCTGGCGGCCATGGCATGGGTGTGCGGCGACGCGGTTCTGCTGGTCCGCACGGGCAACCGCCGATACGCGGTGACCGGGACTCTGGCGTATCTGGGCGGACTGATGTTCTTCGAGAAGGCCGCGGTGATCCCTTTCGTGGCGTTCGCGATCGTGGTGCTGCTTTATCACGTCGCGGGCGAACGTGATGCGCTGCGCTGCGCCTGGCGAGCCGGCACCGCATTGTGGGTTCCGGCACTGGCGTGCACGGCTGCATGGGTCGGGCTCTATCTGGCTGTGGTGGATCAGCAGCGCTGGAGCCTTGACCTGTCGATGACGTGGGATCTGTTGCGCCGCTCGGTGACCCATGCCATCGTGCCGGGACTCATCGGTGGTCCGTGGCAGTGGCAGCGCTGGGATCCGGCGTCGCCGTGGGCGGTTCCGCCCGTGGCGGCGATGGTTCTCGGCTGGATCGCCCTAGCGGCCGTGGTGGCGGTATCGCTGCTGCGCAAGCAGCGCGTCGGCGTGGTCTGGCTAGTCGCCCTGGGTTACGCGATCGCCTGTCAAGTGCCGATCTATCTGATGCGCTCGTCGGCGTTCACCGCCTTGGAATTGGCGCAGACCCTGCGCTATCTGGCTGATCTGGTCTGGGTCCTGGCGCTATTGGCGGCCGTGGGACTGTGCGCCGCGAACCGGGCCGGAACGCAGTGGCTGGACGCCTCGCGGCGGCGCCACGCGATCATCCTCACCGCGGTGCTGGCTTTCCTGGCCAGCAGTGGGCTGTCGACCGCGACATTCCTGACCAGCTGGCAGAACAATCCGACAAAGAGCTACTTGCATAACGCAGTTCGCGGCCTGGCCGAGGCGCGGGCCCAGTCACCGTCGGCGATGCTGGATCAGGAAGTCGACCCGTTGATCCTGCAACGCGTCGTCGGCCCGGAGAATCTGGCCAGCCACATGTTCGCCCTGCTGCGCGAGCGTCCCGAGTTCGCCGGCTTCACCGACCGGCTGCGGATGCTCGACAGCAGCGGCCGGGTCGTCGACGCCGACGTGACGTGGGTGCGAAGGATGGCGCCCGGACCGCAACCGCAGTGCGGCTATTTCGTGCAGCCCGACTCACCGGCACGGATGCCGCTGGACGGACCCCTGCTGCCGGCGGAGTGGACCGCGGAGGTGAACTATCTGGCGAACACCGACGGCACGCTGCTGCTGTCACTGGCCGAGGGGCCGGAAACCCGGGTCGCGGTGAAGCCGGGACTCAACCGGACCTTCGTGCGCCTCTCCGGAGCCGGTGACGCAATCACCGTACGGGCCGCGACGACTGCCCTGACGGTATGCGTGGCATCGGGCCCGGTGGGCTACGTGGCAGGGCGGTGAGGAGTCAGACCTCCTCGTCCTCGTCCTGATCCTCGGATTCGTCCTGAACGCGAGTCGCAGCGATGACATCGGCCACTTGGGCGCGCACCTCACGGGCCGCCATGGTGATCGCAACGGCGGCCATCTGAATTGCCGTATCGCGGTCATCGCTGAGCAGATAGCTCGCCGCGGTTCCGGCGATCTCGGCGAACTGCTCACGCAACATTGTCTCGACGCGGGAGAGCGCGAACTCCGCGTGCGACAACGGCACGGCGGCGCTCAACTGCCGGAACACTGTCCTGTCGATGAGCCGAAACAGCTCCTTGGACAGCGTCCGCTTCTCCAGCTCCAGACCGCCCGGCTTGCGCAGGGTGGCCTCGTTGCACGCCAGCCTGGCGACCATCGGCTCGGTCTGGCACAGACAGAGTCGGACGAAGCTGCTGGTCAACTCGACGGCGACGACCGCCGCGACGGGATCAGAAAGGTCGGCGAGATCGGCGAGGTCGATGGCGTCCGGCAAGGGCTGGGACGGCGTTGTCTCGTGCGGCGTTGTCTCGTGCGGCGTTGTCTCGGGCATACGACGATTGTCCCAGCGGGGTCTGACAGATCGTGCGCACCGAACGGCGTACGGAGCCGCCGGACCCGCTTATCGCCTGGAAAAAGTGGAGCCGCCTGGGGGAGTCGAACCCCCGACCTATTCATTACGAGTGAATCGCTCTGCCGACTGAGCTAAGGCGGCGTGGCGCCCGATCCGCCTGGGCGCCGAGGCAAGAGTCTACCCGTCACGCCCCAGCTGCCGGCCCACGGTGGCAACCAACGCATCCACGGCGAACTTGGGTTTCACATTCGTGGCCAGCGCCTCCCGGCAGGCGAGCACCGCCTCGATACAGCGCAGCAGTTGCGCCGGGGAGGCGTGGCCGGCCAGGGCCGCCACCCGGTCTGCCATGTCGGGATGGCTGGCGGTCACCGTGTCGGCTCCGCCGGCCACCATCAGGGCATCCCGGAAATACGTGGCGAGATCGATCAGTGCGCGGTCCAGGGCGTCGCGGGAGGCACGGGTGTGGCGCGACTTCTGCCGTCGCTCGAGTTCTTTGAGGGCGCCTGCGCTACCCCGCAGGGCGCCCGCCGAGCCCCGTCCGGTGCCGCCGGCTCCGAGAGCGGTCAGCAGCTCCTCGGACTCCGCCTCGTCTCGGCCCAGTGTCGAGGCGCGCGCCTCCTGTTCGGCGGCGGCCACCAATTCCTCGGCCGCGGCGTAGGCGCGCTTCGGTGTCGCTGCGTCACGCGGGAGGCCGAGAGCGCGAGCGCGACGATCCCGCGCCTCCGGATCGGTGGCAAGCCGGCGGGCCCGGCCGACGTGACCGCCGCTGACGGCGGCGGCCCACGCCGCGTCCTCAGCGCTGATCCCGTCGGTGTCGGTCAGAACCCCGGCGATGGCGTCGGCGGTCGGCGTCACCAGCGCCACGTGCCGGCAGCGGGACCGCAGGGTGATCGAGATGTCCTCGGGGTCCACCGACGGCGCACACAGCAGGAACACCGTGGCCGGCGGCGGCTCCTCCACCACCTTCAGCAGCGCGTTGGCCGCGCCCTCGGTCAGCCGGTCGGCATCTTCGATCACGACGACCTGCCAGTGCCCGGTGCTGGGCCGCCGTGAGGCGGTGGCGACGATGGCGCGCATCTCGCTGACGCCGATCGACAGTCCCTCGGGGATGACGCGCCGGACGTCGGCATGGGTGCCGGCCATGGTCGTCCGACACGCCTGGCACTCGCCGCAGCCCGGCTCACCGTCTGAGGTGCACTGCAGGGCGGCGGCGAAACAGAGGGCGGCGACCGATCGACCGGATCCGGGCGGACCGGTGATGAGCCAGGCGTGCGTCATCGACCCGGCCGGCTCGCCGGGGGGCGCCGCGTGAGATGGATCACGGCGCGCGGCAGCCGCGGCGGCCAGCAACTCCGTCTCCACTGCGGTTTGACCGACCAGCCTCCCAAAAACCCTGGACATCGTGAGATGACCTTACTTCCCGGTCACGACACAGCAGGTCGCAGGCATCGCGCAGGGGTCGGATCGACCGCCCGGAAACGCTACGGTGGGCAGGTGAGCAGCGCGCCGGTCAAGCGCGGGCGGATACGCGACTTCGTCCGCTGGGTGGCACGCACGCCCTGGCCGGTATTCGCGCTGGGAATGCTGCAAGCCGACATCATCGGCGGTCTGCTCGTGCTGGGATTCCTGCGATTCGGCCTACCGCCGGCGGATCGCCTCAAACTGCAGGACCTTCCGACGGCGAACCTGGCTTTCTTCATCGGATATTCGGTGACCGCATTCACCGTGGGTGCTGTGATCAGTATGAAGCTGATGGCGCCGGTGTTCCGCTGGCAGCGCCGCGACGCATTGCTGATTGAGGACGATCCTGCGGACACCGAACAGGCCCGCCTGCGAGCGCTGCGGATGCCGGATTACCGCTTCGTGATCAGCATGGCCATCTGGCTAGTGGGTGCGGTGGTGTTCATCGCCGCCAGCTGGTCGGTGGCCCGGGGCGCGGTGCCGATTCTGGCGGTGGCAATTCTGCTCGGTGCCATCGCCGCAGCCATCATCGGATACCTCCAGGCTGAACGGGTGCTGCGCCCCGTTGCAGTCGCCGCGCTGCGCTCCGGGCTCCCGGAGAACTTCCGCAGACCCGGTGTGGTGCTGCGGCTGGTGCTGACCTGGGTGCTCTCCACGGGAGTGCCGCTGCTCCTCATCGTGCTGTCGATCGCGGCCAGCAAGTTCTCCCTGCTGGATTCATCAGCGGAGGGCTTGTTCACCCCAATCCTGCTGATGGCCATCGCCGCGCTGGCGATCGGACTGGCCGGCAACGTCCTGGCGGCCATGGCCATCGCTGATCCGCTTCGCCAGTTGCGCTGGGCGCTCGGTGAGGTGCAGCGTGGAAACTACAACGCGCACATGCAGATCTACGACGCCAACGAGTTGGGCCTGCTGCAAGCCGGGTTCAATGACATGGTTCGCGAACTCAGCGAACGTCAGCGCATGCGGGATCTGTTCGGCCGCTACGTCGGTGAGGACGTCGCCCGCCGTGCACTTGAACGTGGGACCGAGTTGGGGGGTCAGGAGCGCGACGTCGCAGTGCTGTTCGTCGATCTCGTGGGATCCACCAAACTCGCCGCCACCCGCCCGCCGGCCGAGGTGGTCGGCGTGCTCAACGAGTTCTTCCGGGTCGTCGTCGACGCCGTCCAGCGACACGGCGGATTCGTCAACAAGTTTCAGGGTGACGCGGCGCTGTGCATCTTCGGCGCGCCACTCGAGCACCCCGACGCCAGCGGTGCCGCACTGGCCGCGGCACGGGAGTTGCACGATGAACTCGTCTCCGTGCTGGGCCAGACCGAGTTCGGCATCGGGGTGTCGGCGGGACGGGCGATCGCCGGACACATCGGCGCCCAGGCCCGCTTCGAATACACCGTCATCGGCGACCCGGTCAACGAGGCGGCCCGGCTGACCGAACTGGCCAAGCTCGAACCCGGCCACGTGCTGGCCTCTGCGATCGCGGTCAGCGGGGCACTCGATGCTGAGGCGCTGTGCTGGAACGTCGGCGAGATCGTCGATCTGCGCGGCCGGACCGCGCCGACGCAACTGGCACGGCCGCTGAACCTGGCGGTGCCCGCCGACCTGCCGGAGATGTCACGTTGACGCCCGTGCCGCAGGGAAGGCCCCTCCGAACGTCGGACGCATCCACCCGGCTCGCGGCCGACCGCACCCGACTGGCGCTTGAGCGCACGTTGATGGCCTGGGTGCGCACCTGCACGTCCATGATCGCCTTCGGATTCGGTATCTATCAGTTCCTCCGGTATCTGGAGACCAAGGAGTCGTTACGGCAACCGGTGGTCAGCCCGCAGATGTTCGCGGTGTTGCTCATCGTCGCCGGTTTGACGGCGCTGGCCCTGGCCTCGCTCCAGCACCGTCAGGCGATGCGAGCGCTACGTGCCGAGTTCGGCGCCATGCCGTACTCAATTGCCGGGGTGATGGCGGCGTTCATCGCCGGCCTCGGCGTGATCGCGTTGGTGGGTGTGGGGCTGCGGGTGTGAGAACCACCGCAGCCCGGGTTTTCTTCAGGACTTCTTGACGGCCTTCTTGACCGCTTTACGGGCCGGGGCCTTGCGGGCGGTCTTCTTCGCGACCTTCTTCACCGGTCCGCGTGCGCGGCGGTCGGCGAGCAGTTCAGCAGCACGGTCGTCGGTGATGCTGAGGACGTCGTCGCCCTTGCGCAGGCTGGCGTTGGTCTCGCCGTCTGTCACATAGGGCCCGAACCGGCCGTCCTTGATCACCATCGGCTTACCCGAGGCCGGGTCGTTGCCCAATTCGCGCAACGGCGGGGCCGCCACGCCCTGGCGGCCGCGACGCTTGGGCTCAGCGTAGATCTTCAGCGCCTCGTCGAGGGTGATGCCAAAGATCTGCTCCTCGGTCGCCAGCGAACGAGAATCGGTGCCGCGCTTGAGGTATGGGCCGTAGCGGCCGTTCTGCGCGGTGATCTCTTCGCCGGTGGCGGGGTCCACGCCTACCAACCGCGGCAGCGACAGCAGCCGGAGCGCGTCCTCCAGTGTCACCGTCTGCACGTCCATCGAAGCGAACAGCGATCCGGTGCGCGGCTTGGGTCCGGTGGGCTTCTTGCCCTTCTTGGCGGTGACGCCGCCGTCGTCATCGGGCGGCGGGGGGAGCACCTCGGTGACATACGGTCCGTAGCGGCCGTCGCGCGCGACGATCTCGTGTCCGCTGTCGGGATCCACGCCGAGGACGCGACCCTCCTGCGGTGTGGCGAACAGCGTTTCGGCCAACTCCAGGGTCAGTTCGTCCGGGGTGATCTCGTCGCTCAGATTCGCCCGCTGCGGCGTCGGCTCGCCGTCGTCACCGGTGATCATGCGCTCGAGATACGGGCCGTTCTTACCGACCCGCACATACACCGGCCGGCCCTGTTCGTCGTCGAACAGCACGATGGAGTTCACGCCCCGGGCGTCGATCTCCTCCAGGTTGATGCCGACGAGCTTCTTCAGACCACCGGCGCGGGCGATCGAGTGCGGCACTCCGTGTTCGCCGCCGAAGTAGAAGTTGTGCAGCCAGTTGGTGCGGTGCTCGTGGCCCGAGGCGATCTCGTCGAGTTCATCCTCCATGGCGGCGGTGAAGTCATAGTCCACCAGCCGGGAGAAGTGCTGCTCGAGTAGGCCGGTCACGGCGAAGGCGACCCAGGACGGAACCAGCGCGCTGCCCCTCTTGTGCACGTATCCGCGGTCCTGAATGGTCTTGATGATCGAGGAATAGGTTGAGGGACGGCCGATTCCCTGCTCCTCGAGGGTCTTGATCAGCGACGCCTCGGTGTAGCGGGCAGGAGGGTTGGTGGAGTGCCCGTCCGGCGTCAGCGTGACGGCGTCGACCCGCTGGCCCTGCCGCAGCTGCGGAAGGCGGCTTTCGGCGTCGTCGGCCTCACCGCCGGCCTGCTCATCGACGGTCTCGACGTACGCCTTGAGGAAGCCGGGGAAGGTGATGGTGCGCCCGCTGGAGCTGAACACCACCTCGCGTCCATCCGGCTCGGTCCCGCTGATGCGCAGACTCAGCGTGGTGCCGCGCGCGTCGGCCATCTGCGAGGCCACCGTGCGCTGCCAGATCAGTTCGTAGAGCCGGAAGCCGTCGGCATCGAGTTCGGCGTGCAGCGCCCCCGGGGTGGCGAAGGTGTCGCCGGCCGGGCGGATCGCCTCGTGTGCCTCCTGGGCGTTCTTCACCTTGCGGGTGTACTGACGCGGAGAGGGATGCACGTACTCCTCGCCGTAGAGCTGACGGGCCTGGTTGCGGGCCGCCTCGATGGCCGACTGCGACAGCGTGGTCGAGTCAGTGCGCATGTAGGTGATGTAGCCGTTCTCGTACAGCTTCTGCGCGACGCTCATGGTGCGCTCAGAGGAGAAGCGCAGTTTGCGGCCGGCCTCCTGCTGCAGTGTCGAGGTCATGAACGGCGGATACGGCCGACGGGTGTACGGCTTCTCCTCCACCGATGCGACGGTGAGCGGAGCACCCCGCAGCCCGGTAGCCAGTCCGGTGGCGGCGGACTCATCGAGCACCAGCACCTCATCGGGCTTGCGCACTACCCCAACCGAGTCGAAGTCGCGGCCGGTAGCCACCCGCTTGCCGTCCACGGCAACGAGGCGGGCGGTGAACCGCGGTGGCGTGGCCCCGGGATCGGACACACTGGCGTCGAGGTCGGCCAGCACGTCCCAGTACGAAGCACTGCGGAACGCCATCCGCTCGCGCTCGCGCTGGACGATGATCCGGGTCGCCACCGACTGCACCCGGCCGGCTGAGAGCCGCGGGGCGACCTTCTTCCATAGCACCGGGCTGACCTCATAGCCGTACAGACGGTCGAGGATGCGCCGGGTCTCCTGGGCGTCGACGAGATCGGTGTCGAGGTCGCGGGGATTGTCGGCCGCCGCACGGATCGCGGGTTCGGTGATCTCGTGGAACACCATTCGCTTGACCGGGACGCTGGGCTTGAGGGTTTCCAGCAGATGCCAGGCGATGGCCTCGCCTTCGCGGTCACCGTCGGTGGCCAGATACAACTCGTCGACGCCCTTGAGCAGGCTCTTGAGTTCGGCCACGATGGCCTTCTTGTCCGGGCTGATCACATAGAGCGGCTCGAAGTCGTTGTCGACGTCCACCCCGGTGCGCGCCCACTTCTCGGCCTTGTACTTGGCCGGCACGTCGGCGGCGCCTTTGGGCAGATCCCGGATGTGCCCGCGGGAGGACTCCACAACGTAGTTGGGGCCGAGGTACCCGGCGATCTTGCGTGCTTTAGTAGGCGACTCGACAATGACGAGCCGCCGGACGCTTCGATCGTCGCCAGCCACCTGCGTTTACGCCCCACTTCCACTCTTGACCCACCGATACCCCCGCCATCCGGCGCACCACACAATGTGGCACCCCCTGGCAGGGGGATGCAAACCGACTCCCCGGTTGGTCCCGGATGGCTCCCCGGTTGACCTCCCTAATGATGAAGCCGCCGACCCCGCCTCAGATCGAGGGCCACGCCTCCAACGCCTCGGGGTCCCGTGGCGGTTCCCCCACGTTCTCCACCAGGCGCAACAGCCGCCGCCGGCCACTAATCCGCAGCGCCGGCCGGGAGCCCCTCGTTCCGATCAGCGTCGGGGCGATACCGACGCGCATCAGCGCCGACGCCAGCGGGGAATGAGTGTCCGGGGCGTGCGGATCCAAACCGAGCAGATACCGGTCGGCGTCGGGGTGGCCCGCCGCCAGGATCCAGGCCCGCAGTTCACGCGGGCCGGGCAGCCACTGCGGGGGAACCGTCTTGACCGCCCCCCGGGTCCAGCCGGCTGCGATGGACATCAACCGGGCGTCGACAGCGGTGCGCACCAGCGGGGAGTCCTCCTCAGTGCGGGTGATCTCGGCCTGCAGGCCGGCAGCGGTCATCATCTCGGCCAATGCCACGGCCCGCCACATGCTGTCGACCACCACCGACAGCCGCGCCCCCGCACCCACGGTGACCACCTGCCCCGATGCCGCCAGCACCCCGGTGAGGTCGGCGACCTCAGGGGGCACCGACTCAGCCGAGAAGAAGGACAGCTGGCTCACGGTTCGACAGTAGGGCAGCAGGTCCGGCGTCACACAAAAGAAAACACCCCCGCAGCGCCCGTGACGGACGCGCGAGGGTGTTGTCGTCGATATGTCAGACGGCGCGAACGCCCGTGGCCTGCGGACCCTTCGGGCTCTGGCCTACCTCAAACTCAACCTTCTGGTTCTCCTCCAAGGTGCGGAAGCCCGATCCCTGGATCTCCGTGTAGTGGACGAATACATCGGCGGAGCCGTCCTCCGGGGCGATAAAGCCGAAGCCCTTCTCCGCGTTGAACCACTTCACAGTTCCCTGTGGCATCTTTCGTACTTTCCTTCTCTGACTACGAGTGCAGTCCGCCGATGTTTCGGCAGGCCGGGCCAGTTGGACCGCCATCCTTCGTAGAGAGTTGCCGGGCTCACCCCGGCTCACCGACCCTCGCAGGAACCGCGACCGCAACGAAGATCCTGCGATGTGCCAGACACGAACACAGAAGCTGCGACCAACGCCATCAAATCACGTCCGGCGCTGTTAGGACAGATTCGGAGCAGAATTGCGCCGTCCGCGTTCACGCTGGACGCCGGCTCCCGACCACGGCAAGGACGACCATGACTTTCGGCAGCGAGTTGCTGGCCGCGGCGTGCGGCGGGGCCGACGCCGACTCGGTTGCCGCCTCGCTGCGCCACGTGGCCGAGATACCGGCCCGCACCGCGGAGTCGTGCGCCTGGCCCGGCTGGGCTACCGAGGAGGTCGTGGCGGCGTTAGGTGGGCGTGGCATCACCGCACCCTGGTCGCATCAGGTGCACGCGGCCGATTTGGCGCGCTCCGGGCAGGACGTGGTGATCAGCACCGGCACGGCGTCAGGCAAATCGCTGGCGTTTCAGCTTCCGATCCTCGACGCCCTGGCCCGTGATCCGCGGGCCCGCGCCCTGTATCTGTCCCCCACCAAGGCGCTCGGCCATGACCAGCTCCGCACCGCGCATTCGCTGGTGGCCGCCGCCGGTATCGACGACGCGGTACCGGCCTCCTATGACGGCGACACCCCCGCCGAGATCCGGCGATTCGCGCGCGAACGGTCCCGCTGGCTGTTCTCCAACCCCGATATGATCCACCTGTCCCTGCTTCGCAACCATGCCCGCTGGGCGGTGTTCCTGCGCGGACTGCGTTACATCGTGGTCGACGAATGTCATTACTACCGAGGGATTTTCGGATCCAACGTGGCCATGGTCCTGCGTCGGCTGCTCCGGTTGGCCGCGCGATACAGTCCCCCCGGCACCGCGGGACCCACCGTCATCTTCGCCAGCGCCACCACCGCGTCACCGGGTGCCACCGCAGCCGAACTGATCGGCCGGCCGGTCGCGGAAGTCACCCATGACGGCTCACCGCACGGCTCGCGGACCATCGCACTCTGGGAGCCGGAACTGCGCGAGGACGCCCTCGGCGAGAACGGGGCACCGGTTCGGCGCTCAGCCGGGGCCGAGGCAGCGCGCATGATGGCGGAGTTGGTGGCCGAGGGTGCCCGCACCTTGACCTTTGTCCGATCCCGCCGCGGGGCGGAGTTGACGGCGCTGAGCGCGCGGGCACGCTTGGCCGAGATCGCACCACAGTTGTGTGACGCGGTCGCCTCCTACCGCGCCGGCTACCTCGCGGAGGACCGCCGCGCGCTGGAGAATGCGCTGTCCGACGGCGAATTGCGCGGGCTGGCCACCACCAACGCGCTGGAACTCGGCATCGACATCGCCGGGCTCGACGCCGTGTTGCTGGCCGGTTTCCCCGGAACCGTTGCCTCGTTCTGGCAGCAGGCCGGCCGATCGGGCCGTCGCGGCCAGGGCGCGCTGGTGGTGCTGATCGCCCGTGACGATCCGCTCGACACCTATCTGGTGCACCATCCCGAGGCACTGCTCGGGAAACCGGTCGAGCGGGTGGTGATCGACCCGGCCAACCCCTACGTGGTGGGACCGCAACTGCTCTGCGCGGCCACCGAAATGCCCCTGGAGGATGCCGAGGTGCTGGCGTGGAACGTCGAACCGGTGGCCCGCGACCTGGTCAGCGAGGGCCTGTTGCGGCGTCGATCGGGGAAATACTTCCCGGCGGCGGACGTTGATCCACACGATCGGGTGGACATTCGGGGTACGACCGGAGGCCAGGTCGCCATCGTCGAGGCCGACACCGGCCGGATGGTCGGGAGTACCGAGGCCGGCCAGGCGCCCGCAACCGTGCACCCTGGCGCGGTCTACCTGCATCAGGGCGAGAGTTACGTCGTGGACACCCTGGATCTCGAGGGTGGTGTCGCACTGGTGCACGCCGAAGACCCGGGGTACTCCACCTTCGCCCGGGAGATCACCGACATCACCGTCACCGGAGCCGGGGAACGGATCGGCTACAACGCGGTGACCCTGGGACTGGTTCCGGTGTCGGTCACCCATCAGGTGATCGGCTATCTGCGGCGGGCCGTGTCCGGTGAGGTGCTCGGATTCACCGATCTCGACATGCCCGCCCAACAACTCCCGACGATGGCGGTGATGTACACGATCACGCCGGAAGCATTGCAGGACAACGGAATCGATATGACGCGAACGCCGGGCTCACTGCACGCCGCCGAGCATGCCGCCATCGGGTTGCTGCCGCTGGTCGCGAGTTGCGATCGGGGCGATATCGGGGGACTGTCCACCGCGTTGGGCGAGGACGGCTTGCCGACGGTGTTCGTCTACGACGGACATCCGGGCGGCGCGGGATTCGCCGAACGCGGCTACCGGCTGGCGAGCACGTGGCTCTCAGCCACCCTGGCGGCGATCGAGGCATGCGAATGCCCCAGCGGCTGCCCATCCTGCGTTCAGTCACCGAAGTGCGGGAACGGCAACGACCCGCTGGACAAGGCCGGAGCGATCCGCGTGCTGCGCCTGGTTCTCGACGAGATCGCCGACGGCTCACCCTGACGCGGGGGCGCCGGCCGACCCCTCGAACAACGGTCGACGGTCGCGGCAGGGCGAGCGCACGGCAAAAAAGTTGCCCCGTTTTCTGGAGGCAGTCGGCCACATCCGGGCCTGAGCATCGAACGGTCGGACAACACGATCCGTCGGCAATCCCGCGAACGGGATGTAGCTGAAAACTACGCCGTCGGGGCGGCAGGCGTGCAACAGATGACTGAACTCTGCGTCACTCTTAGCAAAGTTCAGTCGATCTACCTGCGGATTCAGGAACACCCAGGGTGCGGCGGGAGGCCTGCGGCGGTTACTCTGTGGGCTGTGAACCGGGATTGGCTGCTGGTGGAAACCCTCGGCGAAGAGCCCGTGGTCGTGGGCCAGGGCCGGCAGGTCAAGAATTTCGTGCCACTCGGCGTTTTCCTTCGGCGCAATCCCAATCTGGCGGCAATCCAAACGGCCATCGCCGAGACCGTCACGACTGGGAACGGGCTCGCCAGCATCACCCCGAAGACCAATCGGGTCATCCGCACCGAGCCGGTCGTCATGACCGATGGCCGCGTTCACGGCGTGCATGTGTGGTGCGGGTCCGCGGACGTCGAGCCGGTTGAACGTCCGACAGCCGGTGTCTACAAAGCCGATTTGACGCTCAGCGAGGGCAGCGTCACGACGGATTTCCTGGTGAATACTGGTAGGGACCCGGCGGTGGAGAAACTCACCGGCCGGTCGCTTGTGGAGGACATCCCGATCCGCGTCGTCAACGAGGGTGAGGCCAAAGCGCTCTCCTGGTCCATCGATCCGGCTCCCGGCCGTACCTTTTCCGCGACCTGGGTCTGGAAGGATCCGACAGGGCAGTTCCGTCGGGTGGGATTCTGCTTCCGCATCATCCTGGAAGCAATGGAGGATGGCAGCGAGCATCTCATCGCCCGGGCGATGAACGTCGTTGAATCGGTCGGCGAACCTACGCTTCCCGGTGACCATCTGGCACGCCGGATTCTCGATGGGATGGCTCAGCCCGGCGTGCACCGGGCGATCGTTGATCTCAACACCTGGACCTTGCTGAAGTGGCTAGACGAGCCATGCCCCTATTACGACTGGCGCGTCCATGTGCAGATGCATCCCGACGATAATCGGCTGTTGTCGGCTCGGATGGTGGACGAGCTGAGGTCCGGCGTAACAAGCGCAGTGCTCCGCCTGCCGGCCAACGGCGGTGGATGGACGCCGGTCCACGTCACCATCCACCAGGTCGAGCTCGATGACGGCATCTACGCGGGGATACTGTCGCTGCGGCTGCCCAGCGATGGGGAACTTGCCGAGTCGGGATTGGCCGCAGAAGGGGTAGTCGGCTAGCTTCCCGACGGCCCGGCCCGCGCCGTGGCGCGGGCTTCGCCACCGAACGGTCCGCGCATTGGCAGGCCCGCGGTGACCACCACGTCGAGTCGTTCGACAGTGCAATTGTGGACAGTCGCCCCCATGGCCGCAGCCAGTGCGGCCGCTTCCCGGCACGCAACCTCCGGCCCGGCAGCCAGACGCCGTGCCGCGGCCAGTGCGGCGAGATCGGCTGCTGCCTGGGCCCGGTGTCGCGAGAGCACAGCGACCGAGGTCCACAGACAGCCGAGGGTGACGCTGATCAGGGCCGCGATCACGAACGCCGCCAGGACCGTGGCTACGCCGGAGTCGTCAGCGATCCGGCTCGGCCGCCGCGACCGCCTCCCCCGCGACGACGAGGCCGGGCAGCAGGGGGGCGCGGCCGCTGACTCGAGCCAGGAAGTAATCCCCTTCGCGGCGAACTTCCAGCGACGCACCCGAAGGTGCCAGGCCGACGGCGGCGGAGGCAAGGTCCCCGCGGGCGGCCAGCCGGGCGGCCTCCCGCGCTGCGTCGACGCAGCGGATCTGCAGCGCGGCCGCAGTGATCCCGGCAGCGCACAGCACCACCAACCCGACCATCGTCGCGATGGCCAGTGCTGCTTCCACCGTGGCGAAGCCGGCGTCACCGCCTAGACCCGCGTGGTCAACGCGCGGCTGATGATGTTGGTCAAGGCGCCGACGATCGAGTCGCCGGTGACGACGTTGTAGAGGACCGCTCCGAACGCGGCTGCGGCGACGGTTCCGATCGCGTATTCGACCGTGGACATGCCGGTCTCGTCGGCGATCAACAGGCTCGCTCGCGCCTGCACCATCCGGAACATGTTGTGGATCAATGTATTTCCTCTCCTTGGGTTTCCGGTGAATACGACTGACGGTCATAGCAGACCGCTGCCGAAGACATCGCGGGCCAGCCCCACGACCAGCGGAACGATGCCAAGGCACACGAACGCCGGCAGAAAACACAGGCCCAACGGTCCGGCGATCAGCACGCCGGCCCGCTCAGCGGACGCCGCGGCAGCCTGGGCGGCGTCTTCGCGGGCTTGCTCGGCAAGCTCGGCAACGCCCTGAGCCAGCGCGGCGCCGGATACCGCCGACCGGCGCGCCAACCTCATCAACGACTCGCACACGGGGTCGGATGCCGGGTCGGATGCCGGGTCGGATGATGTCGAAGTGGACCACGCAGTGTCGGCGTCGGCGCCCAGTGCCAGGAGATCGGACGAGCGCTGCAGGACATCCCGCAACCCCGGCGGCGCTGATGACGCCGTGACCGCGGCGGCGGTCGACACCGTCATGCCCGCCGAGAGACACACCGCGAAGATGTCGAGGGTCGACGCCGCAGCGAGGGGATCAACATCGGTGCGCTTACGGCACTCCGAGGACATCGGCGCAGCGGCCCGTCCGGCGCGGCGCCGGAGTTGCTGCGGACCTGCCGCCGTCAGGAGCGCTACAGCGAGCAGTACCGCCGCCGTGCTCATGTCGCCAGCCGGTCGATGATGCGGTCAGCCCATCCCAATCCGGCGCACACCAACGTCACCCCTGTCACGAGCAGCCACCCGCCGCCACCGAGGAGATAGCGCAGGGGCTGGGCACCGATCAGATGGCCGAGCGCCACCGGAAGGATCGGCAATCCGGCCAGGATCACAGCGGTGGCGCGGGGTCCGGCCAGGGCGGCGTCCACCCGATCGGTAAACCGTTGTCGCTCAACGATGTCGCGGTGTGCGGTGGACATCAGCGTTGACACCGGCAGGCCGTGATCTGCGGCCAACCTCCAGCAGACCCCGACGCGTGACCAGTGAACTGGAAGCGCGGACGCCGATCCGAGTTCCCGAATGCCCGCCGCAACATCTGACCCCAGTCTCGCCCGGGCTGCCAGGGCGCGTAACTCCGCCGCGACGGTGCCGCCGGCATCACCGGCTTCGCTGGCCGCGATGTCGAAAGCGCGGACCGGGTGAGCCCCGGTACGCAGTTCACCGACCACGGTCTGCAGAGCCGCGGCCATGGCCGCACCCTGGCTGCGGCGGCTCCGCCGGCGGAAGCGACGGCGGACTCGTAGGCCAGCCGTCGTCGCCGCCAGCGCACCGGCGACGGCTGCCGCCGGGGAGGCAAGCACCACGACGGCGCCCAGCGCGATCGCGGTCACCATCACCACCGCCGCCGTTCGCCGGGTGCGGTGTGGCGTCTTCACGCCGCCGAGGCACCGTCGGCGCGTTGGCCCGATCAGCAGCGCGACGGCGAGCAACGCTGCAGCCACCGGATGGCCCGTCATGCCACGCCCCGTGCGGCCAGAAGCGCTCGCAGCGCCGGTGCACCGCTGCCCAATCCCCGCTCGGCGTGCCACACCCGCACGGACTGGAGGAGTCCGTCGGCCCCGCGGCGGAGCACGGCAAGTTCTTCCACACGGCGGCCGCAGGCACCTCTGCTGACATGCACCACAACCTGGATGGCCGCGGCCAACTGGCTGTGTAGGGCACCGCGGGGCAGCCCGCCGAGGGCACCCAGCGCCTCAAGGCGGGCTGGCACCTCGGCCGCGCTGTTGGCGTGCACGGTGCCGGCGCCGCCGGCGTGACCGGTATTGAGTGCCGACAGCAGATCGACCACTTCGGCTCCCCGGACCTCACCGACGACGAGGCGATCGGGACGCATCCGAAGCGCCTGCCTGACGAGGTCGCGGAGGGTGACTTCGCCGACGCCCTCGACATTGGCCGCGCGGGCGACCAGTCGGACCAGATGCGGGTGCCGCGGCGCCAGCTCCGGGGCGTCCTCGACACAGATGATGCGCTCGTGTGCGGCGATCTCTCCCAGCATCGCGGCCAGCAGGGTGGTCTTCCCTGCGCCTGTTCCGCCGGAGACCAGGAAAGCCACCCGGGCCTCGATGATTCCGCGCAGCAGTTCTTCGGCGTCGGCCGCGATGGCCCCGGCGGCCGTCAGCGTGGCGAGATTCTGGGTGGCGGCGTGAAGCACCCGCAATGACAGGCACGTTCCGGCCGGCGCGATGGGGGGCAGCACGGCATGCAGCCGGACGCCGAAGCGTCCGCAACCCACCCCGGCGAGGTGGCCGTCGACCCATGGCTGGGCATCATCGAGCCTGCGGCCGGCGGCGATGGCGAGCCGCTGTGCCAACCGGCGGACGGCGGCTTCATCGGCGAAGCGGATATCACTGCGCGACAATCCGTTTCCGTCGTCCACCCAGACCTCGTCGGGTGCGGTGACGAGGACATCGGTCGTCGCTTCACCCGCCAGCAGCGGTTCGAGGATTCCGGCGCCGGTCATTTCCTTCTCCAGCAGGCGCAGGCTGCTCAGGACGTCGGTGTCGGCGAGAACACCTGCGGACTCGGCTCGGATCGCCGCCGCCACAGCAGCCGGACGCACGGGACCGGATTGAGAAACCAGTCGCTCACGGACCCGGTCGATCAGGGATTCACTCATGGGTTCGCCCCGGCGCGCGATCCACACAGTCGAGCACCGTGCGGGCGGCGGCGGCCAGAACCGACCGCCGCCCCAGTCGCAGCCCGCCTTGCTCGAGACGGCGGGACAGCATCGGCTCGGGGCGCAGCGCGGCCAACAGTGGGGCCGCCACCACGTCGACGGCTTCGCGCGCCGACAGCCCACCGGGCGCCGGACCGCGAACGACCAGGCCGACATTGCGATTCATCACGCGAACAGCACCGGTCACCGCTGCGGCAGCCGTAATCGCGCGGACGTCACAGGTGGTGATGACGACCACCAGGTCGGCCTGTTCGAGCGCGTGAACCGCCGCCGCGCCGAACTGACGAGGCACATCGCACACCACCGTGGCGCCGCCGCGGCGGGCGGCCTCGGCCACGGCCACGAAGACCTCTGCGTCGATCGGGTGACAGGCGCGCGTGGCGGACAGGACGGCGGTATCGCCGCGCCGCGGTAGGGCTTCCCGCACCGCGGTCCAACTGAGCCGGCCGCCCGGCGCGCTCAGATCGGGCCACCGCAGACCCGGTTCGGACTCGACACCGAGCAGCAGGTCCAGCCCACCACCGCACGGGTCGAGATCGACGAGTACGGCATCGGGTGCGCACAGTGCGAGTGCCGCGGCGAACACCGAAGCGCCACCGCCTCCACGTCCCGGCACGACAGCGATGAGCCGGCCCGATGTCTGATGCGGGGACCGGGGGTCCCCCGCCTCGGACAGGATCCGGACCAGTGCGGCTTCTTGCGCCGGAAGAATGACGACGCTGCGTGCGCCCACCTGCACTGCCGCAGACCATGTCGAGGGCGACGGTTCGGCGGCGGCAATCAGGACAACATCCTCGCGACGTGGCAATCCCTCGCGCACGCAGCGCAGGGCGGAGTTTTCGTCGACGAGCACCGCGGCGGCGGCCAACCAGTTCATCCTGGCCGGCTCCGCAGCCTTCATCACCCGCATACCGGCGGCAGCAGCAACCCGGTCGGCGTCGGCGGACAGATCGGCATCGCCGAGAAGCGTCAGCACCACAGTCGTCCCGGCCACACCCATCACCGTGCTGGGCGCAGCGAGACGTAGCCAGTCGGTAGGAAATGGGCTGTGGATAAAGGACGACCCTCGCCAGGGGGGGAGGAGGCGAGGGTCGTCGTGTATCAGCCCCGGGGGGTCGGGCTGATGCACACCCGGCTTACGCCGAGTGGCCCTCACTATACACACGGAGAACCGTGCCGAGGCAAGCATCTTGCGACGCTGAAAACTACGTTTTTCCTGTGAATTTACAGTCGCAGCCAGGTGGCGCGGTCTGCCATTTTTCGGGCCGCCGGCACCAGTTCCGCAACGGCAGGTGAATGTTTTGTCTCGACCCTTGATGTGACGGACGTCACGGAGTACAAAGGAGGCACGGAAGCTTGGAGCGGCCAAGACAGCGTCGGAAGAGAAGGCTCTGCCTCCCGGGCCAGGCGACCCAGCACGGTACCGGGCACCCACGCGGAGCACGCCGCGGAGATGGCAAAAGTGTTGCGGGCCTGCGTAACTGCGGGAGTGAATGTTCCTGGCTCTATGGGTGGAGCGCAGAGTTGAAACTCACCGCAGGATCGCCGAGGCCGACCCACGCAACCCACCGAGCACGCTTGGTAACCACGGATCCGTGTTGGCGGGCGGCGAGCCGAACCCAGTTCGGAGCGCCGCCCGTTTTCATGTCTGGTTCGCCGCTTCCGCGATCGACAGTGCTTCTCGCGCACCGTCTTCCAGAGCCCGGCAGCACATCACCAGCCACGGACCCACTCCTTCGGGTCCGCTTCGAGCGAAGCCCTCGGCGGCGGTTCGGTATTCATCGGCCCGGCGCAGCCAGTAGACCTCGGGAACGCCGAGCCCGTGCGGATCGAGCCCGGAAGAGATCGTCACCAGCCGTGAAACCGCCCGTGCGACAACACCATCGGCGCTCCCGAACGGTGCCAGCGTCAGCAACTCGCCGTGTGCGACGGCAGCCAGGACGGGTGCGGGCACCGCGCTCTCGCCGGTGACGAGGCGGGTCAACAGGTCGAGGCGGGGACTGATCTCGGGCTGCTGACGCGGGCGGCCCAGTTGGGAATCGTCGACGAGATCGGCCGCGGCCAACGCGTGCAGTCGAGCCAGCGCCTGCAGCGGAGCACGCTGCCAGACGCCGACCAGACTGGTGGTCCCAGCCTCGAGTGCCTGACCCACCCGCAGCGCGCCCGACAGCACCGGGTCGTCGGATCCGGACGTCGCGTCGAGTTGCACGCCGCCACCATCGAGCGCCGACGAGGACCGGGCCCCGCGCACCGCCGACTCGGCTGCAGTCACCGGCCAGTTGCGCAGATTCGTCCGGTGCCGATGAGCCTTGCCCAGCGCCACCCGCGCGGCCTCGGCGGCTTCGGACACACCGGGCAGTTCGACCAGTGGGGCCAACAGGTCACGGGTGCGCCCCCGGGAACCACCGGTCGTCACGCAGAGTCACGCTATCTGTGCGCGATTGACACCGCGCGCGACGACCCCCGATGACTACGCTCGGTTTATGACTGAGGCGCACACAGACGCTCCCGTTTACTACCCGCCGTCGGCTGACTTCGCCGCGAATGCGAATGCGACGGCCGACCTCTACCGCGAGGCCGAGGCCGATCGGCTGGGGTTCTGGGCAAAGCAGGCGGGCCGACTGTCCTGGGACACCCCGTTCACCGAAGTTCTCGACTGGTCGGCAGCCCCCTTCGCCAAATGGTTCGTCGGCGGCAAGCTGAACGTCGCCTACAACTGTGTGGACCGCCATGTCGAGGCCGGCCACGGCCAGCGGGTCGCGATCCACTGGGAAGGTGAGCCGGTCGGCGATGCGCGGTCCATCACCTACGCCGAACTCAAGGACGAGGTCTGTAAGGCCGCCAACACACTGACCGGACTGGGCCTGGTGGCCGGCGACCGGGTGGCGATCTACATGCCGATGGTGCCCGAGGCCATCATCGCAATGCTGGCGTGTGCGCGGCTGGGGATCATGCATTCCGTGGTCTTCGGCGGATTCTCCGCATCGGCACTGCGGGCACGGGTCGAGGACGCCGAGGCGACACTCGTCATCACCACCGATGGGCAATACCGGCGAGGTGCCGCGGTATCGCTGAAGGACGCGGTGGACGAGGCGGTCGCCGGTCAACCCTGTGTGCGCAATGTTCTGGTGGTCCGCCGCACCGGAATCGACGTGGCGTGGACCGAGGGCCGTGACCTGTGGTGGCACGACACCGTTGACAAGGCCTCACCGCAGCACACCCCTGAAGCCTTCGACTCCGAGCAGCCCCTGTTCCTGCTCTACACCTCCGGAACCACCGGCAAGCCGAAGGGGATCATCCACACCTCCGCCGGCTATCTCACCCAGACGTCCTACACACACCACTATGTGTTCGACATCAAACCGGAGACCGACGTCTACTGGTGCACCGCAGACATCGGCTGGGTCACCGGCCACAGCTACATCGTCTACGGCCCGCTCGCCAACGGTGCGACGCAGGTCGTCTACGAGGGAACCCCATCATCTCCGGATGAACACCGGCACTTCCAGGTGATCGAAAAGTACGGTGTCACAATCTATTACACCGCCCCGACCCTGGTGAGGACGTTCATGAAGTGGGGCCGGGAGTTGGCCTTCGAACATGACCTCTCCAGCCTGCGGGTGCTGGGATCGGTGGGTGAACCGATCAATCCGGAGGCCTGGCGGTGGTACCGGCTGGTGTTCGGCGCGGACAAGACACCGATCGTGGACACCTGGTGGCAGACCGAGACCGGTGCGGCGATGATCTCGCCGCTGCCCGGTGTCACCACCTGCAAACCCGGCTCGGCGATGCGCCCCCTTCCCGGTATCTCGGCCAAGATCGTCGACGACAACGGCAATGAACTGGCGCCTGCCGTCGAGCACGGCGAACCCGTCACCGGGTATCTGGTGCTGGACGAGCCGTGGCCGTCGATGCTGCGTGGGATCTGGGGTGACGAGGAACGGTTCATCGAGACCTACTGGTCCCGGTTCGCCGATCAGGGGTGGTACTTCGCCGGCGACGGGGCCCGGTACGGCACCGACGGCGAGGTGTGGGTGCTGGGCCGCATCGACGATGTGATGAACGTGTCCGGTCACCGCATCTCCACGGCCGAGGTCGAGTCTGCGCTCGTGGGGCACGCCGGGGTGGCCGAGGCGGCGGTGGTCGGGGCGACCGACGATCACACCGGGCAGGCGATCTGCGCGTTCGTGATCCTCAAGGAGCACCACGCCGACATGTCGACCCGGGACATGGTCGAGGAGTTGCGGGCCGAGGTGGCCCGTGAGATCTCACCGATCGCCAAGCCGCGCGAGATCCATGTGGTGCCGGAGTTGCCGAAGACTCGCAGCGGCAAGATCATGCGGCGCCTGCTGCGTGACGTCGCCGAGGGACGGGAACTGGGCGACACCTCGACCCTGCTGGACCCCGGAGTGTTTGAGGCGATCCGGTCCAGCAAGGCGAACTGACCTGGCGCCGGCCTCGGGCTATGTCGGTCTCAGGCTATGCCGGCCCCGGCGCGGGGTTGGCCGTCGGGACGAATCCGGCGCCCGGGCGGTCCTTGGCGGCGATGTCGGCCAGGATCGCGTTCATCGACATCGTCACCGCCGGGGTGTGCAACGGGATGTATTTGATGACGCACGTCGGCAGTCCGTCAGTGAAGGCCCCGTGGATCATCCCGACGAGTCTGTTGTTGACCGTGACCGGCGCCCCCGAATCACCGGGCTGCCCACACACCTGGTTGACGATGGTGCCCGGCTCCTCACCCGGACCCCAGGTCACCCCGCAGGAATAGCCGGTGGTGCGGCCGAGTTTGCAGGCCACCTGGCCGAAAGCGGGATCGGGTCCGAGCCCGTCGATGGCGAAGCCGTTCCAGTTCGACACCGGATCGACCTTGGCCGGGTCGAAGCGGATCACCGCGTAGTCGAGGGCGTCGTTGCCGGCCACCATTGTGCCGATCACACCGCTGTCCGGTGATGTTTCGGAGGCGACTTGCGCTCCCGGCGCGCCGCAATGAGCGGAGGTGAAGCCGATGAGGGCACCGCTGCGGTCATTGCCGATGGCCGTCAGCGTGCAGTAGGTGTCGCCCTCGACCACGATGCCGGCACCTCCTCCGATGGCGACCTTGCCGTCGGCTGCAGCCGGCGTGGCACCACCCAGAAGGGTCACCCCCGCTAGTGCGGTGGCCGCCAACACCGTGCCCGTGGACACCACGGCCGCGGATCGCCGACGCGCACGATGTGCGGTGAACACGGCAAACCTCCATCGTCATCTGACCCGACTGCCCAGTCTAGCTTGATCACACCAGTAACTTGCGTAACACGACGATGGGTATCCCCCGCCTGGGTCGGGCATGGCAACATGAAGTCCCGAACGCACGAGCAGTTGGAGGACAACCGTGACCGATCGGGATCGCAAGACCGGGGTGCCCGCCAGTGCGACGTCGATACCGCTGGTGGATCCTCATGCGATGCCCGCCGATCCCTCGATCGGCGAGTTGGTGCGCGACGCCACCAGCCAGGTTTCGACACTGGTGCGCGCCGAGGTCGAACTGGCCAAGGCGGAGATCACCCGTGATGTGAAGAAGGGGCTGACCGGCAGCGTCTTCTTCATCTTGGCGCTGGTCGTTTTCATCTACTCCACCTTTTTCATGTTCTTCTTCCTCGCCGAACTGCTGGACACCTGGATCTGGCGGTGGGCGGCATTCCTGATCGTGTTCGTCCTGATGCTGGTCACCACGGCGGTATTGGCCCTGATCGGCTGGCTGAGGGTCCGGCGGATCCGCGGTCCGCAGCAAACCATCGCATCGGTGAAGGAGACCACTGCCGCGCTCACACCCGGCAGTGCAGGCCACCTCAAAGCTCAGCCCGCCTCCGCCCCTGCAGTGCCGGACCAGGTGACCCCTGACCAGTCCGGCTGGTGATGGTCCCGCCGGACCCCTCGGTCACCCGGATCGGGGGCTCCTGGCGTCATCTCGATGTGCACGCCAACGGGATCCGGTTTCAGTGCGCCGAGGCGCTTGGCGACGCGGGCGATGACACTCCCCCGACGGCCAAGCCGCTGGTCGTCATGTTGCACGGCTTCGGGTCGTTCTGGTTGTCGTGGCGACACCAGTTGGGTGGTTTGTCCGGCGCCCGGGTGGTCGCCGTGGACCTGCGCGGTTATGGCGGCAGCGATAAACCGCCGCGCGGCTACGACGGCTGGACCCTGGCCGGCGACACCGCGGGACTGATTCGCGCTCTCGGCCACCGGTCGGCCACCCTGGTCGGCCACGCCGACGGCGGGTTGGTCTGTTGGGCCACCGCGGTGCTGCACTCGAGAATGGTTCGGGCCATCGCTCTGGTCAGTTCACCGCACCCGGCCGCGCTGCGCCATTCGGTGCAGACCTGCCGCGAACAGAGCCGTGCTCTCCTGCCCACCCTGCTGCGCTATCAGATTCCCCGCTGGCCCGAACGCCTGTTGACACGCGATAACGCTATCGAACTCGAGGCCCTGGTGCGCAGCCGCTCATCACTGAAATGGCAAGCTTCCCAAGACTTTTCCGACACGATGCCCTATCTGCGGCAGGCAATTCAGATTCCGTCAGCCGCGCACTCGGCCCTGGAATACCAGCGGTGGGCGGTGCGCAGTCAGTTCCGCAACGAAGGGCGCAGGTTCATGGCGCTTATGGATCGCCGGATCGACATCCCGCTGCTTCATCTACGCGGCGAGGACGATCCCTACGTGCGCAACGACCCCGTGCAGGGCAGCCGGCGTTACGCCCCTGACGGAGAGTTCCTGTCGGTGGCCGGTGCCGGGCACTACGCGCACGAGGAATCGCCCCACCAGGTCAACGAGCACCTGCAGCGGTTTTTCGCGTCGCTGTAACCGCTACTACTTGACGCAGGTTCCGGTGGGCACCGGCGCGGTGTTGCTGATCTGAGCCAACTGCCGGGATACCTCGTTGGTCGTCATGACGAAGCCGGTGTCGTTGTCGTCGACCGCAGCCCCGAACACCACGCCGATCACCTCACCGGCACGGTTGATCATCGGGCCGCCGGAATTGCCCTGCCGGACGGTGCCGCGAATGGTGTAGACCTCACGGTTGACCGTCGTGGTCTTGTAGATGTCAGGGCCGCTGAGTTCGATGATCTCGCGAACCCGCGCCGGCGTCGCGGCGAAATCGCCGCCGCCGGGGAACCCGAGCACAACCGCGTCAGTGCCGGTCTTGGCCGGCTGGTCGGCGAACACCAGGGGCTTCTGCGGCAGGTCGGGCACAGCGAGAATCGAGATATCCTCGTTGGGGTCGTAGGACACCACCGTCGCGTCGTACTTCTTGCCCTCGGCCTCGACCGTCACACTGTCCGAACCGGCGACCACGTGTGCGTTGGACATCACCCGGTTGGGAGCCACCACGAAGCCGGTGCCCTCCAGCACTTTCTGGCAGCCCGTCGCGACGCCACGGATCTTGACCACACTGGGCCGCGCCGTGCCGACGACGAGGCTATCGGCCAGTGATGCATCGGGGGGTTCGACCGCCTGGATGGGCGTGCGGCCGATCGGCTCGAGGACATCGGGAAGCCCAGAGGTGCTCAGCAGTGCCGACATTCGCTTGGGAACGGCGCGCAGCCAGTCCGGGGCGTACTTGTCCACCTCGGCGACCACCTTGGACCCGCGCACGGCTGCCGCAAGACCCGGCTGATCGGTCGATGTCAGCGGCGTCGCGAGCAGCCAGGCCGCCACCATCACCACGAGTAACTGCAGGGCGACACCGACGACGGAGTCCACCCCGCGCACTCCGCCACTGCGGATCGAGTTGCGCACCGCGCGGCCCAATACGACGCCGGCGACCTCACCGACGACCACGAGCGCGAGGATCAGGAAGAGCGCGGCGAACAGTTTGGCCCGCGGGGAGTCGATGTGGCCGACAAGATGAGGTGCCAGCATGACCCCGGCGATGGCTCCCAGGATCACTCCCACGAAGGACAGCAGCGATCCCAGCGCACCGGACCGCCAACCGGATATCGCCGCGATGAGCGCCACCGCGATGATCGCAATGTCCAGCCATTGCGAACTCGTCACAGCGACTCCTCTTTATCGTCGGCGCCGAGCGCCGGGGCCTCGGCGGCGCCATCGCCCACGAGCGCCATTGCTTCGTCCAGTTCCCGAACATCGTCGGTGTTCCACGGTTGTGCCCATCCGGCCACATCGAGCATCGCCGAGATTACGTGACCGGTGAATCCCCAGACCAGCATCTCGTTGAGAAGGAACGCCGGTCCCGCGAAACGGGCCGGCCCGCCGGACCGGTAGACCATCAGCCGGTTTCGTGGGTTGACGAAGGCGCGCAGCGGGACCCGGGCCACCACCGCAGTTTCGGACTCATCCACCACAGCCACCGGGCCCGGATCCGGGGAGTAGGCCAGTACCGGCACCACATGAAATCCCGACGGCGGAATGAACATCCGTTCCAGCGTGGCCAGCGGCCGCAGCCGACCCGGGTCGATCCCGGTCTCCTCGCGGGCCTCACGGAACGCGGTGTGGACGGGATCTGAATCGCCGGGATCGGTCGCACCGCCGGGGAAGGCCGCCTGACCGGCGTGGTGGCGCAGGGAATTGGCCCGAACGGTCAGTAGCAGATCGGCGTCGTCAGGCACGCCGCCCGGCGGATGCCCGGCGGCGCCGGAGAACAGCACCAGGACCGCGGCGTCACGCCCGGATCGCGCCGCCTCCGACGCGCTTCGTGCGCCGGTCATTGCGGTCAGCAGTTCCGGCGGCACCCGGCGGCGATACGCGTGCGGGACCCGCTCGACGTTGTGCACGAGCGGTGCCAGCCACGGCGGCGAGGCCGCAGGGGTGAGCGAATGTACTGCGCTCACCTTCGGGCTCCCGTCCTCCACCATGCCGTCAGCGCCTGCCACCGGCGTCAGTCCAGTGCCGATTGCACCGCGGCGGCGATCTCATCGGCCGTGGCGAACGGCCGCGGCAACACTTGGGCCACGCTACCGTCCCGGCGCAGAACCACCGTTGCAGGCATCACGTTGGGCAACGCCAACGCTGCGGCAATGCTGCGGCGACCGTCCTGCAACACCGGCAATCGCACGCCGAGCTCGGCCATCCGCAGCAACGCAGCCATCTCGTTCTCGTCCTGATGCACCGTCACCACCGTCACCGCATCGCCGACGCGCTGCTGGTAGGCGGCCATCGCCGGCAACTCCTGCGCGCACGGGCCGCACCAATACGCCCAGATGTTGAGCACCACGGTGCGGTCGGCCAGGGCCGCGCCGACGTTGAGTAGCGATCCGTCCGCTGCGCATTCGACGACGACATCGCGCAACTGGTCCGGACCCGGTCCGCCGCGAGGGGCCGGGCAGGCCGGCAGCGCCGCCTGCCGCCTCGGCCCGGCCAGCGCCTCGACCGTGTCGGCGTCGCGATGCGTCCGGCCGGCCTGCGGGGTGAGCGGCTCACCGGATGGCGAGGTGGAATCACGAAGCTGGGCGGCCAGTGCGACGACGAGAGCGGCCACCACCGCCAGCGTCGCCATGGTCCACCGCGTCGAGGTTCGCATCCGCCGCTCGCGTATCCCTCTACAGCCCGGCCAGCGCCAGCAGGTGTTCGGCCTCGGGGCCCTTCACCAACGGCGCGGCCAGTAGCGGGTCGGTCGGTCCGGTGCCGTAAGACGGGCAGTCCTTGGCGAGCACGCACACTCCGCAGGCCGGCTTGCGGGCGTGGCACACCCGGCGGCCGTGAAAGATCACACGGTGGCTCAGCAGCGTCCACTCGCGGCGTTCGATCAGCTCACCGACCGCGTGCTCCACTTTGACGGGGTCGGTCAGTTCAGTCCAGCCCCAACGCCGCACCAGCCGCCCGAAATGCGTGTCGACGGTGATGCCGGGGATGTCGAAGGCGTTGCCCAGAATCACGTTGGCGGTCTTACGCCCGACGCCGGGCAGGGTCACCAACTCCCCCAAGGTGCGCGGCACCTCGCCGTCGAACCGTTCGACCAGTTCTGCACCGAGCCGCATCAGCGAGTTGGCCTTGTTGCGGAAGAAACCGGTCGGCCGGATCAATGCCTCGAGTTCGGAGCGGTCGGCGCCGGCGTAATCGGGCGCCGTCCGGTAGCGGGCGAAGAGTGCCGGGGTGGTGAGGTTGACGCGCTTGTCGGTGCTCTGCGCCGACAAGATGGTGGCCACGGTGAGTTCCAACGGGTTGGTGAAGTCGAGTTCGCAGTACACATGCGGAAATGCGACGGCGAGGGTGCGATTCATCCGCCGCGCACGCCGCACCAGTCCGAGGTGTGTCTCGGATTCCCACTTGGTCGATGCCGACCTCCGCCTGGCCACGGGAGCCAGGGTAGGTGATCGCCCGACCGCCGACAGACCGGTGACAATTCGTGACCGCCACGAGACCTGACACCGGTTAACTACCCGGCTATGTCCTGGTTGATCGCGGCGCTCATGCCGGTGCTGCTGATGGTCTGCGCGTTCGCCATGCAGCGGTTGGAGAGTGTGATGCACGGCGACCGCCCGAGCGCCGGCCAGGTCGTCGCCCTGCTCGAGCAGGCAGCCCACACGGCACGCGAAAACGCGGCCCAGCGAACACTGAACGACTTGGCGGGCCGCGGACAGCCGGGCGGACGGGCGGACGGGCACGGAGGCGGCCGATCAGGCCGGCTGGATGGGGTGCTGCTGACCGACGAACCGGGCCTGCCGACGCGCCCGAATCCGTTGTTTCGTCCGTCGCAAATCGCAAATCCTGTGTAGCGTTGAGGCCTCCCCGCGGAGTGTGAACTCCTAGACTGATGGTCGGGGATGTGCGCGCCTGCCTTCTCCGAAGCGCTGGGGACCGACGAGCTAGGAGAGAGACAACGTGGACGAGATCCTGGCCAGGGCCGGAATCTTCCAGGGGGTCGATCCCAGCGCTGTTTCGGCGCTGACCAAACAACTTCAGCCGGTGGATTTTCCGCGCGGCCATACGGTCTTCAACGAGGGCGAACCCGGCGACCGGCTCTACATCATCATCACCGGCAAGGTGAAGATCGGCCGACGCTCCCCCGATGGCCGGGAGAACCTGCTGACCATCATGGGACCGTCGGACATGTTCGGCGAGTTATCCATCTTCGATCCGGGACCGCGGACCTCCAGCGCCACCACCATCACCGAGGTGCGGGCGGTGTCGATGGACCGCGACGCGCTGCGGGCGTGGATCGCCGACCGGCCGGAGATCGCCGAGCAGTTGCTGCGGGTGTTGGCCCGGCGACTGCGCCGGACCAACAACAACCTGGCCGACCTGATCTTCACCGACGTCCCCGGCCGGGTGGCCAAGCAGCTTCTCCAACTGGCTCAGCGCTTCGGCACCCAGGAGGGCGGTGCCATGCGTGTCACCCATGACCTGACTCAAGAGGAGATCGCCCAGCTCGTCGGGGCGTCGCGGGAGACCGTCAACAAGGCGCTGGCCGACTTCGCCCACCGCGGGTGGATCCGGCTGGAGGGCAAGAGCGTTCTCATCTGCGACTCTGAGCGTCTGGCACGCCGAGCGAGGTAAGACTCGCGCCAGCGAGGCGCGACCGAGCGAGAATCAAAGCCAGCGCGCGCTAGTTCTCCCGCAGATACGTCAGTTGCGCGCGGACCGAGGATTCGGCTGCATCCCATAGCTTCTCGTCGACGTCGGCGTAGACCCGTTCCACCACCTGCCGCGCCGTCGCGTCCTCACCGAGTGCCCGCAGGGCGTCGCGCACCTGCTCCAGCCGCTGCTCCCGATGCGCCAAATACATCGCGGCGACCGAGGACAGATCGGCGAGTTCGGGGCCGTGGCCGGGCAGCACCTTGCGGTGGCCCAGGCCCTGCAGTCGCCGCAGCGATTCCAGATAGTCCGCCAGGCTGCCGTCCTCGTCGTCGATGACGGTGGTGCCGCGGCCCAGCACGGTGTCGGCGGTCAGCACGGCATCGTCGAGCAGAAAACTCAGCGAGTCGCCGGTGTGGCCCGGAGTGGCGAGCACGGTGATCCGCAGTCCGGCGGCCTCGATCACCTCGCCGTCGCTCAACGGACCGCCCAGTCCGCGAAGAAAGCCGCTTCCGACCGAACGGACGACGCTGCCGGTGGCAGCGACGAGGCGGTCGATGCCGTCGGTGTGGTCACCGTGGCGATGGCTGATCAGTACCAGGGGGATTCGGCCCAGTGCGGCGATGCGGTCGATGTGCGCGCCGTCGTCAGGTCCCGGATCGACCACGACTACCTCGTCGCTGCCCGGACCGCGCAGCACCCAGGTGTTGGTGCCCTCCAGCGTCATGGTGCCGGGGTTGTCGCACAGCAGCACCGACGCCGTGTCGGTGACCGGCCTCAGGACGCCGTAGGCGGGATGGCCCGCCCCGACATCCACCGGCCCGGAATCCCTTGCCGTCAACTCACCTCGACGATGAGTTCGACCTCCACCGGAGCGTCGAGTGGCAGTTCGGCGACCCCGACCGCGGAGCGCGCATGCGTGCCGGCGTCACCGAACACCTCGCCGAGGAACTCCGAGGCGCCGTTGACGACCCCGGGTTGTCCGTTGAAGCCCGGTGCCGAGGCGACGAATCCGACCACCTTCACCACCCGGGTGACCGAGTCGATGCCCACCAGCGCGTGGATGGCGGCCAAGGCGTTCAGCGCGCAGGTCCGTGCGGCCGTCTTGGCGGCCTCGGGGGTCACCTCGCGCGCCGACCTTCCCGGCGTGGGTCACCTCACCGCCCACGAGTGGCAGCTGGCCCGAGGTGTACACCAGGTTTCCGGTGCGAACCGCGGGGACATAGGCCGCCAGCGGGGCGGCCGGCGTCGGTAGGGTGACGCCGAGTTCGGCCAGCCTGGCCGATGCGCTCACTTCGGCCTCTTCAGGTAAGCGACGTGCTGCTCACCCGTGGGACCCTGCAGCACCGAGACCAGCTCCCAGCCGTCGGCGCCCCACTGGTCGAGGATCTGCTTGGTCGCGTGGGTCAGCAGCGGCACGGTTGCGTACTCCCAGGTGGTCACTTCGCTCATGGGCGAAGCCTATCCCGCACCTCCAGAAGGCCCGGCGGCCGTCGCGGCTTGGATAGCATGGGCGTGATGGCGACCAAATCGAGTGATGCCGGCGCAGTCGGCTGGCCGGCCCGGCTGACCAAGGCCCGACTGCATTTCGTCACCGGCAAGGGCGGCACCGGCAAGACCACCGTGGCGGCCGCGTTGGCGTTGACCCTGGCGGCCGGCGGGCGTCGGGTGCTTCTGGTGGAAGTCGAAGGGCGCCAAGGTATCGCGCAGCTCTTCGATGTCCCGCCGCTGCCGTACGAGGAGGTCAAGGTCGCCACCGCCGACGGGGGCGGGCACGTCAACGCCCTCGCCATCGAACTCGAGGCCGCGTTCCTGGAATACCTCGAGATGTTCTACAACCTGGGCCTCGCCGGCCGGGCCATGCGCCGGATCGGGGCGGTCGAGTTCGCCACCACGGTGGCGCCGGGACTGCGCGACGTGTTGCTCACCGGCAAGATCAAGGAGGCCGCGATCCGGGTGGATTCCGCCAAGCGCCCCTCCTACGACGCGATCGTCGTGGACTCGCCACCGACCGGACGCATCGGTCGCTTCCTCGACGTCACCAAGGCAGTCGCCGATCTGGCCACCGGCGGACCAGTGCACACCCAGGCCGAAGGTGTGGTGAAGCTGCTGCACTCCGACCAGACCGCGATCCATCTGGTCACGCTGCTCGAGGCGCTGCCGATCCAGGAGACCATCGAGGCGATCCGGGAATTGGAGGCCCTCGATCTGCCGATCGGCAGTGTGATCATCAACCGCAACATCCCACCGTTCCTGCCGCCGGCGGACCTCGCCAAGGCCGCCGACGGCCATATCGACGCCGATGCGGTCCGTGCCGGACTCTCCCGGGCGGGCATCACCCTGAACGACACGGAATTCGCCGGGCTGCTGACCGAGACCATCGAGCACGCCACCCGGATTGATGCGCGTGCGGAGAGCGCGAGCGAACTCGAAAGGCTCCACGTGCCCCGACTCGAATTGCCCACCATCGCCGACGGCGTGGACCTGGGCAGCCTGTACGAACTGGCCGAAGCGCTTGCCCAGCAGGGCGTCCGATGAGCCGACCGGCAGCACCTCCGGCGCTGGACATGAAGTCGATCCTGTCCGACAAGTCCAATCGCGTGGTCGTGTGCTGCGGCGCCGGCGGCGTCGGCAAGACCACCACCGCGGCCGCGATGGCCGTGCGCGCCGCCGAGTACGGCCGCACCGTCGTGGTGCTGACCATCGACCCGGCCAAGCGGCTCGCTCAGGCATTGGGCATCAAGGAGCTCGGCAACACTCCGCAGCAGGTGCCGCTGGGCCCGGAGGTCTCCGGGGAGCTGCACGCCATGATGCTCGACATGCGGCACACCTTCGATGAGATGGTCATCGAGTACTCGGGACCTGAACGCGCACAAGCGATTCTGGAGAATCAGTTCTATCAGACGGTCGCGACATCGCTGGCCGGCACGCAGGAGTACATGGCCATGGAGAAGCTCGGCCAGTTACTCGCACAGGACCGCTGGGATCTGGTGGTGGTCGATACCCCGCCGTCGCGCAACGCTCTGGACTTCCTGGACGCCCCCAAGCGGCTGGGCAGCTTCATGGACAGCCGGCTGTGGAAGCTGCTGCTGGGACCGGGCCGCGGATTCGGCAAGTTGGTGACCGGTGTGATGGGCCTGGCGATGAAGGCGGTGTCGACGATGCTCGGTTCGAAGATGCTCTCCGACGCCGCCACTTTCGTGCAGTCGCTGGACTCCACCTTCGGCGGTTTCCGCGAGAAGGCGGATCGCACCTATGAATTGCTCAAGCGGCGGGGCACCCAGTTCGTGGTGGTCTCCGCCGCCGAGCCGGATGCACTGCGGGAGGCGACCTTCTTCGTCGACCGACTCTCGGAGGAGGGCATGCCGCTGGCCGGACTGATCCTCAACCGCACCCATCCGATGCTGTGCTCGCTGACGGTGGAACGGGCGATCGACGGAGTCGCCGACCTCGAAGCGAAGCGGCACGGGCGACAACGGGGACGCACTGACCATCGCGGTGCTGCGCATTCACGCCGACCGCGGCCAGACCGCCAAGCGGGAGGTGCGGCTGCTGTCCCGGTTCACCGGCGCCAACCCGCACGTCCGGGTGGTGGGGGTGCCGTCACTGCCGTTCGACGTGTCCGACCTCGACGCGCTGCAGGCGATCGCCGATCAGATCACCGGCGAGACGTAACGGCGGCTCCCCGCGCGGGTTCAGCTGACGCTGCGGTGCTTGCGCTGGGCGGCGAAGAACTCCGACCAGGACGCGACCTCGGGGTGCTGCTTGAGCAGGGCGCGACGCTGACGCTCGGTCATACCGCCCCAGACGCCGAACTCCACCCGGTTGTCCAGGGCGTCGGCACCGCATTCGGTGATCACCGGACAGTGCCGGCAGATGACGGCGGCCTTGCGCTGCGCGGCCCCGCGCACGAAGAGCTGGTCGGGATCGGCCGACCGGCACAGGGCTTGGGATACCCAGGCGATCCGGGCTTCCCCGTCGCCCCCCTGAACTGTATACTGAGATTGTTCTGCGGGCAGCGGGCCGAGTCCCCGACACGGGCGATCCCCTTCGTCTGAGCCGCCTGATCTGGCGGCGAATTCCTCCGATGTAGTCGCCGGTGCGATCTACGCCACACTGCGCAGTCGAGTGTTACCTGCGTCGCACTGTGCGCTTAAATTAGGTGGTCAGGTCTCGTTTGCGCAACAGTCGAATCACAGGTTTTTTGGCACAAGCGTCCAGTCGGATCATGAACTGCGCTTTTGTGACACAGACGTCAGAAATTTCGGCTATCCGCCCGGCCCCGAGGCGGGCCGGCCGAGCCAGGCTGAGACGCCGAACAGCGCTCAGTACGCTGTAGCCCATGTCGGAACGCCCACCGACCGTTCCCACGATCATCAAGCTGGCCTGGTCCTGCCTGCTGGCCAGTGTGATCGTGGCGGCGCTGCTCTTCCCGGTGGTCGGCGGCCTGGGGCTGATGTCCAACCGCGCGTCCGACATCGTGGCCAACGGGTCGGCGCAGGTCCTCGAAGGTGACATCCCGGCGGTGACCACGATGGTCGACGCAAGGGCAACACCATCGCGTGGCTGTATTCCCAGCGCCGGTTCGAGGTGCCCAGCGACAAGATCGCCGACACCATGAAGCTGGCCATCGTCTCCATCGAGGACAAGCGGTTCGCCGAGCACAACGGCGTGGACTGGAAGGGCACGCTGACCGGTCTGGCCGGCTACGCCTCGGGCGATTTCGGCACCCGCGGCGGTTCGACGATCGAGCAGCAGTACGTCAAGAACTACCAGTTGCTGGTGGTGGCGCAGAACGACGCGGAGAAGCGGGCCGCCGTGGCGCCCACGCCCGCGCGCAAGCTGCGTGAGATCCGGATGGCGCTGAGCCTGGACAAGACACTGACCAAGCCGGAGATCCTGACCCGCTATCTCAACCTGGTGTCGTTCGGCAACGGCGCGTTCGGTATCCAGGACGCCGCGCAGACCTACTTCGGTATCGACGCGTCGGACCTCAACTGGGCGCAGTCGGCACTGCTTGGCGGGCTTGGTCCAGTCCACCAGCACGCTGAACCCCTACATCAATCCCGACGGCGCTCTGGTCCGGCGCAACCTGGTGCTGGACACCATGATCGAGCAGCTTGCCCGACAAGGCGGACGAGTTGCGGGCCGCCAAACAGACAGCCGCTCGGCATCCTGGCCCGGCCCAACGAACTGCCACGCGGCTGCATCGCCGCCGGCGACCGGGCGTTCTTCTGCGACTACGTCGCAGGAGTACCTGGCCCGGGCCGGCCTGAGCAAGGAGCAGGTCGCCCGGGGCGGCTACCTGATCAAGACCACGCTGGACCCCGACGTGCAGGCCGACGTCAAGAAGTCGGTGGACTCGTTCGCCGCGCCGGACCTCACGGCATCGCCAGCGTGATGAACGTCGTTCTGCCCGGCAAGACCAGCCATCCCGGTGATCGCGATGGTCAGCAACCGCACCTACGGACTGGACACCGACCCCGGCGCAAACCGTTCAGCCGCAACCGTTTTCGTTGGTCGGCGACGGCGCCGGATCCATCTTCAAGATCTTCACCACCGCCGCGGCGCTGGATCTCGGTCTGGGAATCAACGCCACCCTGGACGTGCCCGGCCGCTTCGACGCCAAGGGTCTCGGCGAGGGCGGCGCCAAGGGCTGCCCCAAGGAGACCTGGTGCGTGGAGAACTACAAAGACCCGCGCTACCTGACCATGAGCGTCACCGAGGCGCTGGCGAAGTCACCCAACACCGCGTTCGCCAAACTGATCTCGCAGGTCGGGGTGTCCCGCACGGTCGACATGGCCGTCCGACTCGGGCTGCGGTCCTACACCGATCCGGGCACCGCCCGCGGCGTATGACCCCGACAACAACGAGAGCCTGGCCGACTTCATCAAGCGGCAGAACATCGGCTCGTTCACGCTCGGGCCCTTCGAGGTCAACCCGCTGGAGCTGGCCAACGTCGCGGCCACCCTGGCCTCCGGCGGAATGTGGTGCCCGCCGAACCCGATCGACAAGATCTACGACCGGCGCGGCAACGAGATCGCCATCAACGCCGAGGCCTGCGAGCAGGTGGTGCCGGAGGGCCTGGCCAACACGCTGTCCAACGCGCTGGGCCGCGACACCGTCAGCGGCACCGGCGCACCGGCGGCCAACTCGGCGGGCTGGACGCTGCCGATGTCGGCGAAGACCGGAACCACCGAGGCGCACCGCTCCGCCGGCTTCCTCGGCTACACCAACCGCTACGCGGCGGTGAACTACATCTACGACGATTCCCCGAACCCGAGCGACCTGTGCTCGTTCCCGCTGCGCCAGTGCGACGACGGCGATCTGTTCGGCGGCAAGGAGCCCGCCGAGACCTGGTTCACCGCGATGACGCCGATCGCCGAGAACTTCGGCGAGGTGACCCTGCCGCCGACCGATCCGCGCTACGTCGACGGCGCACCCGGTTCCCGGGTGCCCAACGTCAGCGGCCTGAGCCAGGACCGGCGCGCGAGAAGAGTTGCGCGCCTCCGGTTTCCAGGTCGCCGACAAGGTGAGCATCGGTCAACAGCGCCGCCTCGGCCGGAACCGTGATCGGCACCGTCGCCGAGCGGTCAGATCGGTCCCGGGGATCATCGTCACGCTGGTGGTCAGCAACGGCGTTGCGCCGCCACCGCCGCCGCCACCGTCACCGCCACCGGGTGACGCCGCCGCCCCCGCTGCCGCCGGGTATGCCCCGGAGTTCGGATCGACGGTCGTCGAGATCCCCGGGCCTGCCGCCGATCACCATTCCGGTTCTGGTTCCCCCGCCGCCCCCGCCGGGGCCGCCCCCGCCACCGGAAGCCCCCGCCACCGCCGTGAGGCGGCGGCTGACGGCGAAATCGCTTCCACCGACGCGCTGACTGGCAGTAGTCTGCCGGCTATGGCCGCCCACGCCTTGAGAACATCTGCTGATCGCCGCGGCCGGCACCGCCGCGCTGGCGGTCGGCTACGCCACGGTGGTCGAACGCAACGCGTTCGTCGTGCGTGAGGTGACCATGCCGGTGCTGACGCCCGGCTCCACACCGCTTCGGGTGTTGCACCTCAGCGATATCCACATGCGTCCGAGCCAACGGCACAAGCAGGCGTGGCTGCGCGAATTGGCCAACTGGGAACCGGATCTGGTGGTCAACACCGGCGACAACCTGTCGCACCCCAAGGCCGTGCCGGCCGGTGGTGCAGGCGCTGGGCGATCTGCTGTCGGTGCCGGGTGTGTTCGTCTTCGGCAGCAACGACTACTTCGCGCCGACAGCTGAAGAACCCGGCGAAGTACCTCACCGATCCGCGATCACCGCGCGCACGGCAATCCGCTGCCGTGGCAGGACCTGCGCGCCGCGTTCACCGAGCGCGGTTGGCTGGATCTGACCCACAACCGGCGCGAACTCGAGGTCGCCGGGCTGACGATCGCCGCCGCCGGCGTCGACGACCCCCACCTCGGCCGGGACCGCTACGACACCATCGCCGGGCCGCCCAGACCCGACGGCCAATCCTCAGCCTCGGCGTCACCCACGCGCCCTACACCCGGGTGCTGGACCGGTTCGCCGCCGACGGCTACCAGCTCGTCATGGCCGGCCACACCCACGGCGGCCAGCTGTGCCTGCCGTTCTACGGCGCGCTGGTGACCAACTGCGATCTCGACCGCTCGCGGGCCAAGGGTGCGTCGAACTGGGGAGCCGAGACCGCCCTGCACGTGTCGGCGGGAATCGGCACCTCGCCGTTCGCGCCGTTGCGGTTCTGCTGCCGGCCCGAGGCCACGCTGCTGACCCTGGTGGCCGCACCGACCGGCGGCCGCGAGCCGGACTACGCCGCACCGTGCTGCGTTCCACCCCGACCGCGTCGGTGCACTAGCGCCGATCGTGACGACAGCATGCCCGCAGCGCGCCCCGGGGCTGGGTCGACGAGGCCATCCGCCTGATCGAGGCCGACACCCGCCGCAGCGCCGACACCCACCTGCTGCGCTATCCGCTGCCGTCTGCGTGGTGCGAGCGTGCGGATGTCGCGCTGTATCTCAAGGACGAGTCCACCCACATCACCGGAAGCCTCAAGCACCGGTTGGCGCGCTCGCTGTTCCTCTACGGCCTGTGCAACGGCTGGATCACCGAGGGCACCACGGTCGTGGAGGCGTCCTCGGGTTCGACGGCGGTGTCGGAGGCCTATTTCGCCGCATCTGCTCGGTCTGCCGTTCGTCGCGGTGATGCCGTGCCTCGACCAGCCGCACGCAAGGTGGCGCTCATCGAGAAAGCACGGTGGTCGTTGCCATTTCGTCGAAGCGCCGGCTGATGTCTACGCCGAGGCGCAGCGCATCGCCGAGGAGACCGGCGGGCATTTCCTCGACCAGTTCACCAACTGCCGAGCGGGCCACCGACTGGCGGGGCAACAACAACATCGCCGAGTCGATCTTCGACGCAGATGCAGGCCGAGCGGCACCCGGTGCCGTCCTGGATCGTGGTCGGCGCCGGCACCGGCGGCACCAGCGCGACGATCGGCCGCTTCATCCGCTACCGCGGCCACCCCACCCGGCTGTGCGTGGTCGATCCGGAGAACTCGGCGTTCTTCCCGGCCTACGCCAGGGCCGCCGCGACGTCGTGACCACGGCGCATCGTCGCGGATCGAGGGCATCGGCCGGCCGCGGGTCGAACCGTCCTTCCTGCCGGCGGTGATCGACCGGATGGTGCAGGTGCCCGACGCCGCCTCGGTCGCCGGCCGCCCATCAGGTGTCGCGGGTGCTGGGCCGGCGGGTCGGACCGTCGACCGGGACCAACGTCTGGGGCGCGTTCGGACTGCTGGCCGAGATGGTGGCCGCCGGGGTCAGCGGCTCGGTGGTCACCCTGCATCTGCGACAGCGGCGACCGCTACGCCGACACCTACTTCGACGACGGCTGGCTGGCGGCCCACGACCTGGCTGCCCGGCGGCTACGCCGAGGTGCTCGAGGAGTTTGAACGCGACCTGCTCGTGGCCGGTCACGGCGGCCGGCACCGGGCCCTAGGCGCGTTTGGCCTCGGCACGCGCCGGTGCGATAGGCTGTCGGGGCTTCACGCGGGGTGTGGCGCAGCTTGGTAGCGCGCTTCGTTCGGGACGAAGAGGTCGTGGGTTCGAATCCCGCCACCCCGACTGTGGAAGCAGACCTTGATCACCGGTGCCCGGTCGGGGTCTTTTTCCACCATGCCGCGGGGGGTGGCCATCGACGAGCGTGATCCGATAGCACAGCTCCTTCTGGCATCGTTTGATGATCTCCAGCAGGGGCTCGCTCTGGTCGACCACAGTCGGGATCGCGCGGCCGTCAACGCTGCTGCGGCGGGTTTGCTGGGCCTGCCGGCAGGAGAGCACCGCGCAGGCGATGTCATGTCCGCGATTGCACGGCTCAACGCCAGGGCGATCGGCGCCCCACAGCTACCCTCGGATCCCGCGCTCGCCAACGCGTCCGCCGATGTCGAATGCACGTGGAACTTCAGCAAGCACCCCACCGCCGTGCGGGTGTCGTCCCGCCAGGTCCGCACTGACGGCGTCGATGGGCGGGTGTGGATCTTCGATGATGTCTCGGTCCCGTCTACCGCTTTGGGGGTCAGAGAATCAGCGCGGACCCTGCTTCAGGTCAACGCCGATGCGATGCCCGAGCCACAGACCCTCTTGGAGGCGGTCCGCGACACCAGCGGGCGGGTGGTCGATTTTGTCTGTCGCAGCGCCAACCGGTCTGCCTGTGTCCTTCTGGACGCCGACGAAGCCGATCTGGTCGGCCAGACAATGCTTACGGCGAGCATCGAACCGGGGACATCAGATCTGATGGCCGACTACGTCCGATGCTTGGAGCAGGATCACCCGGTAACTCTTGTCGACCTTGCGTTCCCTGGCGAAGATGTCGCCACTGCCCGTCGCTTCGACATCCGGGTCACCCCCGCCGGTGCCGATTGCATCAGTGTGACCTGGCGCGAGGTGACGGATCGTTTCCTCACCGCGCAACGCATGGCCGGATCGGAACAGAGCTACCGTCTGCTCGAGGAGAACGTCGGCGAGGTGGTCTGTCACGTTCGCGACGGCCGCTTCGCCCTGGTCTCAGGACCGGTCGAAGATGTGCTTGGCGCGTCGGCCGCCGCGTGGATCGGACGGGCGGTTGAGGAGATCATCCCGCCCGAGGAAGCCACTGCGTACACCGCACGGGTGGAGAGGCTGCTGAAGGATGGGGTGATCAAGGAGCGTGCACGAGTTGTCGGCGTGGATGGCGTCGTCAAGTGGGTGCACCTGCGCATCAAGCCTTTCCGTGATGCACAGGGCCATATAGACGGCTACGCAGTGGCATTCCGGCTGATCGACGAGACCGAACTGGAGGCTCTCCGCGCAGCCGAGGAGGCACGCCGGAACCAGGCCCGAGCTGAACAGCGTTACCGGCGGTCAATGGACGATGCCGGCATCGGCATGTGCCTCATCACACCGGACGGCCGGTTCGCCGACGTCAATAACGCGCTATGCCAATTGTTCGGCTACGACGCCGAGACACTGAAACAGAAGACCTGGCAGGAACTGACCGCCCCGGAGTACCTGGCGGCGGACCAGGAGAAGGTCAACGACATTCTGGAAGGCCGACTGGATTCCTACCGGATGGTCAAGCAGTACATCGGTGCAGACGGCCGCCCGATCTGGGGAGATCTCTCGGTGAGTTGCATCCGGGATGAGAACGGGCAAGTGGAAAACTTCATCTCCCAGATCATGGACATTTCAGTCGCGGTCCAAGCAGACAGAACCAATCATCAATTAGCCCAACGCCTCCAGGACCAAAGCGACCGCATGGCAGCGGAACTGGAAAGCGCGGCGGTCTATATGTCGTCAATCATGCCGCGGGGCCTCAGCGGCACCGTGACCATCTCCTCGCACTACATTCCGACCCAGGAACTCGGCGGCGACTGCTTCCACTACTCCTGGATCGACGACGACCATCTTCAGGTGTATCTCATCGATGTGTCCGGACATGGCATCGAGCCCGCGCTGCTGTCCGTGTCCCTGCACAACATGCTGCGCTCGGGATCACTGGCTGGGGAGACCCTGCTCGCACCTGAGGTGGTCGTGACCGAGTTGAACCGGCTCTTCGCAATGGAAGAACAGGGTGATCACTACTTCACGATGTGGTACGGCATCTATGAATCGTCAAGCCGCACTTTGCGCTACGCCAGCGCCGGTGCCCCCCCAGCCCTGGCGTTCAACTTCACAACCGGCGATGGGGTAGTGCTGACGGAGTTATCCAGCCGCTCCCTTCCAGTTGGGATGTTCCAGGATGCCAACTTCGAGTCTTGTTCGTACACGGTCCCGCCAGGATGCCGAATCCTGATCTACAGCGACGGAGCCAGCGAGATCCCACTGCGCAGTGGCCGGATCATGACGCAGGCCGAGTTCCGTGATAGGACCATCCGCCTTGCCGAGTCGGGAGGCCGGGCACTTGACGATCTGGTGGAGGAACTGCGCGCCCTGACTCCGGCCGGCACGTTCGGTGACGACTGCTCGCTGATTCAGCTCGAGTTCGACTGACGTTCGACCCGCCCGACCCCCACCTGATGGCGCCGAAGGATCGTCGCCTCCGCCAGAACGAAGATCACCAGCGAGGCGATCACAGCGGCGACGATCTCCGGGTAGCGGCCGTTGAACCCGTCGGCTGAACTCTGCCGCAACAGGATCCCTGCGTAGGCCCAAATCAGCACCAGGCCGTAGGCCACGTCACGGTTGCGGATCATGGTGAGCGTGCCGATACCCATTGCCACCAGAACCATGGCCGCGGCCCAGGTCGAATCCGATAGTCCGAAGCCGTCCCAGCCCAGGCTCACCAGCAGCACGGTGATGTTGGCGACCACGGCGACCGTGCTCCACCCGAAGTAGACGCTGAACGGCACGCCGACAAGCCACCGTTGGCGTCCGACGAGATTCGCGTTGCGCAGCGTGGTGACGATCAACGCCAGGCACACCAGGATCGTCACGAGCAGCACCGCCGACAGCGGGATCAGGTCGTAATGCCAGGCGAACACCCATGCGGTGTTGGCGACCGACGACACCGAGAACAGCACACCGACGCGGTTCAGCAGTGCGGTCTGCTCGGCCGTCTCCGGTTGATCGCGGAAGAGGCCCAACTGATACAGCACGTGCGCCCCGAGCAGCAGATAGATCACTCCCCAGATGGAGAAGGTGATCCCTGCGGGTGTGAAGAGACTCGGATAGGCCTCTGATATGTCGCCGGTGCTCCGGCCGTTCAGTGGCAGCGCGTTGGCCAGGTAATTGGTCACGATCATCGTGAGATAGGTGATCGCCACCAGCGCTTTCACCGGGCCGCGATTCGTCGTCGTTGTCATGGGTCCTCCTAGAGGAAAACCGTACCTTCCGGCTGTAGCAGCCCCCGTGCGGTCCGGCGGGCACAGGGGTTTAGCGAGCCGGTCGCGGGGGAAACCCGCACCGGTGACGTATGCGCCACTAGCCCTTGAGCCAGCTCTGCCCACGGCCCGGGGGCCGGTGTCGATGGCTGTCCTCGATCTGCTCACCGAGCGGGCCCCGCGCATCCGGCTCAATCGGATCGAGGCCTAGATGCCTATGAAGTCCTTCGAACTCGTTTCCGCGCCGGCCCGAGCCGGGGCCGCCAGGCGTGGCAGGGACGCGCGAACCACCCCCTGCTGTCCTAGTCCGGAGGTTCGCTTTGCTGCCCCTCATCAACATCCGGGGTATGTGCGCGGTCCACCTCGGCGCGGTCCGGTGGGGCCTTCTTCTGATGATCGTCGATGTAGTCCGCGAAGTCCTCGGCGTCGGAGGTCGGTTCGGTCATGGCGGTCGGAATATCCCGATCGGGCCGCGTTCAACCCCGAGGCGTTCAACCCCGAGGCGTTCAACCCCGAGGCCTGGGTTCTACAGTCGCTCTCGAACTGCCGCCGACAGCCGGGAACCATCCGCCTTGCCTGCGGCGATGGCGGTGGCCGCTTTCATCACCAATCCCAGGTGTTTCGCCGACGGACGCTCTCCGAGTTGCTCGGCGATCTGGGCGATGGCGGTGTCCACCACGTCGGCGACCTCCGCGTCGTTCAGTGGCGTCGGTAGGTATTCGTCGATGATGCGGGCCTCGGCATGCTCCGCGGCGGCAAGTTCACCACGGCCGTTCTGGGTGTAGATCTCGGCGGCTTCGCCGCGCTTCTTCGACTCGCGGGCCAGGACCTTGATGACATCATCATCGGTGAGTTCGCGGGCCTGCTTGCCGGACACCTCTTCGGTCTGGACTGCCGCCAGCATCATGCGCAGCGTTGCCGTGCGCAGCTTGTCCTGATTCTTCATCGACTCGGTGAGATCTGCTCTCAAACGGTCCTTGAGTTCGGCCATGGTGACTGACGCTACCCCCGGCGATGGCCCGGGTCAGGCGTTGGGAATCCAGTTGCCGTGGAAGCCGTACGGCACCCGGCGCGGCATCCGGATCCTGGCCAGCGGAGCGCCGGCGAAGTCGGAGGCATCAAGGATCACCAGATCGCTGCTGTCCTCGGTGGGGTCGTAGATGAAGGCGATGTACCAGCCGTTGTTCTCGTCCGCCGCACCGGAGGGCGACGGCACGAATACCGCCTCACCGGGTCCGCCGGGGGCATCAGCAGTACCGAACGCGTGCTCGACCGCCGCCCCGGTGGTCATGTCGTAACGCACCAGTGTGGCGTCTCCGACCGAGACCGCGTAACGGGCGGGCATACCGGCCAGCCGGTCGTCGATGCGGGGGAACTCCACCGCACGCTCGTCGAGTTGCCGCTCGCTCACCGAACCCGTCCTGGTGTCGAGCCTCCACTCCCAGAGCACACCGCTCTGGGCGAACCCGCCGTTGTCGCGCCACAGCTCGGGGTATCGAACCGCTTGCAGCACAATGGAATCGCCATCGACGTGGGCGTTGGCGACGTGGAAGATGTAGCACGGCGCGATGTCGAACCAGCGGACCTCTCCAAAGGGATCGTCGCGGCGCAATACCCCGAACCGAGCGCCGTAATCATCCTCCCAGCGGAACGGCATGTCGCCCTTGCCGCTGATCGCGATATCGAGGTTGAACACGATCGGCAGGTCCATGAAGATCACGTGCTCGGAGGTCATCGCGAAGTCGTGCATCATGGTCAGCGCCGGGACCTCCACCGGCCGATTCACCGTCAGCACCCCGTCCGCGTCGACCCGGTGGTAGCTGACGTGAGGCTGGAAGAGATTGCCGTAGCCGAAGAAATGCAACTCGCCGGTCGTCGGACAGATCTTGGGATGTGCCGTCATCGAGTCGTTGAGCTTGCCGCCGAAGTCGTAGCAGCCGACCGTCTCGAGGTCTTTGGTGATCTCATACGGCAACGACGACTCCACCAGTGCCAGGGTCTTGCCCGCATGGTTGACGACGTGGGTGTTGGCCACCGACGACCGGAGGTTGCGGGTGCCATCGGCGTTGTACACCCCGAACGGTTGCTCGAAGCTCTCGGTGCGCACCCAGCGGTTGCGGTACCACTTAGCTGCGCCGTTCTCGATACGGACGCCGTGGATCATTCCGTCGCCGAGGAACCAGTGACCGGTCGCCGCGCGCGGGTTGGATCCGTTGCGCAGGTACCAGCCGTCCAATTCCGGCGGGATCGCGCCCTCGACCGGAAGGTCGTAGGCGGTCAATTCATCGGGCACCGGCGCATAGTTGCCGCGCATGTGGAACGGGCCGGCGTCACTCTCGTTCGCTGCGTCGCCGGTCGGCAGGTTACCTAGGTCAGTGGCGGTGTCCGTCATAGGCGACACTCTTCCAGTTAGACCTCGACCCAGTCCAGGGTGCGCTGAACGGCCTTACGCCACCCCGCGTAGCCCTTCTCCCGCTGCTCCTCGGTCCAGGTGGGTGTCCAGCGGCGGTCTTCGTGCCAGTTGGCGCGCAGGTCTTCGGGGTCTGACCAGTACCCCACCGCCAGGCCGGCGCCGTACGCCGCACCCAGCGCGGTGGTCTCCGGCACCTTCGGGCGCGACACGTCGACTCCGAGCACGTCGGCCTGGATCTGCATGCACAACTCGTTGAGGGTGACCCCGCCGTCGACCTTGAGCACCTCCAGTGGCACCCCGGAGTCGGCGGCCATCGCATCCACCACATCACGGCTCTGGTAGCAGATGGCCTCCAAGGTGGCTCGCGCCACGTGAGCGTTGGAGTTGAACCGCGACAGGCCGACGATGGCACCGCGCGCATCCGACCGCCAGTAGGGAGCGAACAGTCCGGAGAAGGCGGGCACGAAGTACACCCCGCCGTTGTCCTCTACCTGCCTGGCCAGGGTCTCGCTATCGGAGGCACCGCTGATGATGCCGAGCTGGTCGCGCAGCCACTGCACCGCCGACCCGGTCACCGCAATCGAACCCTCAAGGGCGTAAACGGGTTTGGCGCTTCCGAACTGATAGCAGACCGTGGTCAGCAGCCCGTTCTTGCTGCGGACGATCTTCTCGCCGGTGTTGAGCAGCAGGAAGTTGCCGGTGCCGTAGGTGTTCTTGGCCTCCCCCGGCTTCAGGCACACCTGGCCGACCATCGCCGCCTGCTGGTCTCCCAAAATCGCGGTCACCGGAACCTCACCGTCGGTGGGCCCGTCCGGGTGGGTCATGCCGTACGGCTCCGGCGAGGAAGACGGGCGGATCGACGGCAACATCGCGCGCGGAATCCCGAAGAAGCCCAACAGCTCGTCGTCCCAGTCCAGGGTCTCCAGGTTCATCAACATGGTGCGGCTGGCGTTGGTGACATCGGTGACGTGCACACCACCCTGCGCGCCGCCGGTGAGGTTCCACAGAACCCAGGTGTCGGGTGTCCCGAACAGCGCCTCTCCGCGTTCGGCGTCGGCGCGCAGCCCATCGACGTTATCCAGCAGCCACTGCAACTTGCCGCCGGAGAAGTAGGTGGCCGGTGGCAAGCCGGCCTTGCGGCGGATCACATCACCACGGCCGTCGCGGTCCAGGGCGGCCGCGATGTGATCGGTGCGGGTGTCCTGCCAGACGATGGCGTTGTAGTACGGCCTGCCGGTCTTGCGGTTCCAGACCAGGGTGGTCTCGCGCTGATTGGTGATTCCCAGCGCCACCAGGTCGGTGGCCGAGAGCCTGGTGTTGTTCAGCGCGGACATCACCACACTCTGGGTGCGTTCCCAGATCTCCACCGGGTTGTGTTCCACCCAGCCGGCCCGCGGCAGGATCTGCTCGTGCTCGAGCTGATGGCGGCCGACTTCGATGCCGTTGTGATCGAAGATCATGCACCGGGTGCTGGTGGTGCCCTGGTCGATGGAGGCGACGAAGTCGGCCAACGGTGCTCCTCGGGTCCTTACGCGATACTGCACGGCAGTCTGCCATCGCCGATCATGGTTCATATGGGCATTCACCTTCCAGATTTGGCCACCATGCCGCGCGGCGGCCCCGACGCCTCGTGGCTGGACCGGATGCTGCAGACCGACCGTCCCGAGTACCTCGACCGCTCCGATGTCGACGCGTCCATCAAGCGCGGTGTCGTGGCGACGCTGGAGCGGGTGGGTTCGCTGTTCGGAGAGCACGACCGCAACGCCCGCCTGGTGCTCGACGAAGTGGCCGAAGTACCCGACCCCCGGATCCTGGAGTTGGGTGCCGGCCATGGCGCCCTGTCGCGCAGGCTGCTCGAGGAGCATCCGACGGCGCGGGTCACCGTCTCGGATGTGAATCCTGAGTCGGTCGCCGCGATCGCGGCCGGCGAACTCGGCGACCACCCGCGAGCAGACGTGCGCGTCATCGACGCCGCCGAGATCAATGCGCCGGACAACTCGTTCGATATCGCGGTGTTCGCCCAGTCGTTTCATCATCTGCCGCCGCCGGTTGCCGCGCGGGTCCTCACCGAGGGAACCCGGGTGGCGGACACGCTGCTCGTCATCGACATGGCCCGGCCGCCGGCAGCCCTGCACCTGATCCGGTTGGCGACCATGGCGCCGCTGGCCCCGGTGTGGCCGTTCGCCCACGACGGCTTGGTCAGTTCGCTGCGGACCTACAGCCCGTCGGCATTCCGGGAACTGGGCCACCACGCGGGCGTTGAGGTCGATGCGCGGCCCGCCGGGTTCGGCCCGCAGATCGTGGTGGCCCGCCGCGCGGGGTGATCCCTTGCGCGGATGGCAGCGACCAGGTTGCATCGTCATCGTGGGTGAAGAGGTCAGGCACACCAGCTACAGCCGGGCGCATCGGCAGCAGTACCGGCAGAAGGTTCAGGTGTGTCTCGACGTCTTCGAGACCATGCTGACCGAATCCAGTTTCGAGTTCGACAGGCCGCTGACCGGGATGGAGATCGAGTGCAACCTGGTCGACGGCGACTACCAGCCGGCGATGCAGAACCAGGAGGTGCTGGCCGCTATCGCCGATCCGGCCTATCAAACCGAACTGGGCGCCTACAACATCGAATTCAACGTTCCGCCGCGGCCGCTGCCGGGACGCACCGCGCTGGAACTCGAAGGGGAAGTCCGGGCCAGCCTGAACGCGGCGGAGACCAAGGCCAGCACCGACGGCGCCCACATCGTGATGATCGGGATCCTGCCGACCCTGATGCCCGAGCACCTCACCGGCAGCTGGATGAGCCCGTCAATGCGCTATCAGGCGCTCAACGACTCCATTTTCACCGCCCGCGGCGAGGACATCCTCATCGACATCTCGGGTGCGGAGCGACTGAGCATGCACGCCGAGTCGATTGCCCCCGAATCCGCCTGCACCAGCATGCAATTGCACCTGCAGGTCTCCCCCGACGAGTTCGCCGACAACTGGAACGCCGCCCAGGTGATCGCCGGCCCGCAACTGGCGCTCGGGGCGAATTCGCCCTACTTCTTCGGCCGCCACCTGTGGGCCGAGACGAGAATCGAGCTGTTCGCCCAAGCCACCGATACCCGCCCTGATGAGCTCAAGGCCCAGGGTGTGCGACCACGGGTGTGGTTCGGAGAGCGGTGGATCACGTCGATCTTCGATCTGTTCGAGGAGAACGTCCGCTACTTCCCGACACTGCTGCCGGAGCTCTCCGACGAAGATCCAGCCGCCGAATTGGCTGCCGGGCGCACCCCGATGCTCTCCGAGCTTCGGCTGCACAACGGGACCGTGTACCGGTGGAACCGCCCGGTGTACGACGTCGTGAACGGACGCCCGCACCTGCGGGTGGAAAACCGGGTGCTTCCGGCCGGACCGACGGTCGTCGACATGATGGCGAACTCGGCGTTCTACTACGGACTGCTACGCAGCATCGCCGAAGACGACCGGCCGCTGTGGACCAAGATGAGTTTCTCTGCAGCACAGGACAATTTCCTTGAGGCGGCCCGCAAGGGTATGGGTGCGCGACTGTACTGGCCGGGACTGGGCGAGGTGACACCCGACGAGTTGGTGCTGCGCCACCTGCTCCCGATGGCTGATGAGGGCCTACGGCGCTGGAAGGTGGCCGCTGACGTGCGCGACCGCTACCTCGGTGTCATCGAGGGACGCGCGAAGACGGGTCGCACCGGGTCGGCGTGGCAGGTGCAGACGGTCACCGACCTTGAAGAGCGCGGCATGAACCGGCCGAAGGCCCTGGCGGAAATGCTGCGCCGGTATTGCGATCTCATGCACAGCAACGAACCGGTGCACACCTGGAGCTGAGGGTCTGGAGTGTCAGGGCCTGGGCGGTGGTGTGGGCGAGGGGGACGGGGCCGGGCGGCGCGGTGAGTCGTCCGGATCCATCATTCCGGGCCCCATCATTCCGGGCCCCATCATTCCCGGCCCCATCATTCCGGGCCCCATCGGCGGCCCCATCCGTTCGATGCGGCTGTGATGGCCCCAGCCGCCGTCGCCGCTGTGCCGGCCGAGCGTGAAACCGGTGAGGAACACCGCGCCGACGATGAAGACGGTGCCGGCGATGATGGCCACCCAGGCGGCTGTCTGATAAAGCCTATTCGGCCGGCCGTGGTGGAGATGACCGTGCGGGTGTTCGTGCGCGGGAGGGACGGGTGCGGTGGCGGATTCCTCGGCTGCGGTCATTCACCCATCATGGTCGCCGGCGGACGGTGACAGCAAGGTCAGCGCCGCGGAGCAGCGGCGTTGCGGCACCGGATCACATACCGGCGGCGAGTAACTCGGCGATCTGGATCGTGTTGAGGGCCGCACCTTTGCGCAGATTGTCACCGGAGACGAACAGCGCCAATCCCCTGCCGCCGGAGACTCCCGGGTCCTGGCGGATTCGGCCCACCAGCGAGTCATCGGCACCCGCGGCCGCCAGGGGTGTGGGTACGTCGACCAGCCGCACCCCAGGTGCGCTCGCGAGCAGTTGGCGGGCCTGCTGCGGTGAAATCGGTTGAGCGAATTCGGCATTGATCGACAGCGAGTGACCGGTGAAGACCGGGACCCGGACGCAGGTGCCACTCACCGCGAGGTCCGGGATGCCGAGGATCTTCCGGCTCTCGTTTCGCAGTTTCTGATCCTCGTCGGTCTCGCCTGAGCCGTCGTCGACCAGCGACCCGGCCAGCGGCACCACATTGAACGCGATCGGCGCGACGTACTGCTTGGGCGGCGGGAAGTCCAGCGCGCCGCCGTCATGCACCAATTGCTCGATCCCGTCTATGACCGCGCGGGCTTGGGTGGCCAGCTCCTCGACTCCGGCCAGTCCGCTGCCCGAGACCGCCTGATAGGTGGAGGCGATCATCCGGACCAGACCGGCCGCGTCGTGCAAGGGCTTGAGCACCGGCATAGCCGCCATCGTGGTGCAGTTCGGGTTGGCGATGATGCCCTTCGCGAGGGTCTTGGCGCGCACATCCCGGTCGAAGTTGACCTCGCTGACCACGAGGGGGACATCCGGATCTTTGCGCCAGGCCGAGGAGTTGTCGATCACGATCGCGCCGGCGGCCGCGAACCTGGGCGCCTGAACCCGCGACATGGTCGCGCCGGCGGAGAACAGTGCGATGTCGATGCCGGACGGATCAGCGGTCTCGGCGTCCTCGACCTCGATCTCGCGGCCGCGGAAGGCCAGCTTTCGGCCCTTGGAGCGGGCAGATGCGAAGAACCGGACATCACTGGCCGGAAAGTCGCGCTGCTCCAACAGCTTTCGCATGACGACACCCACCTGACCGGTGGCGCCGACCACACCGATGCTGACCATCTTCCCTACCTGCCCGATCCCGCATAGACCACGGCCTTCTCGTCGCCGCCGAGGCCGAACGCCTCATGCAGGGCGGCGACGGCTTTGTCGAGTTCGGAATCCTTGATGAGCACCGATATCCGGATCTCCGAGGTGGAGATGAGGTCGATGTTGATGCCCACCTCGGCCAGTGCCTCGCAGAAGGTCGCGGTGACGCCGGGGTGGCTGCGCATCCCCGCGCCGACCAGGGACACCTTCCCGATGTGGTCGTCGTAGATCACGCTGGTAAAGCCGATCTCGCCCTGCGATGAGGTGAGCTTCTCGACCGCCGTGGGAGCGGAGTCGCGTGAACAGGTGAAGGTGATGTCAGTCTTGCCGTCCTCCACCTTGGAGATGTTCTGCAGCACCATGTCGATGTTGACGTCGACGTCGGCGAGGGCGCGAAACACCTTGGCGGCGTAGCCCGGAACGTCGGGAACACCGACGACGGTGACCTTGGCCTCGCTGCGGTCGTGGGCAACTCCGGTCAGGATGGCGTCTTCCATGGCGGTGTCCTCTATAGATCCGGTGACGATGGTGCCGGGCTTGTCGGAGTACGACGACCGGACGTGAATCGGAACGTGGTAGCGGCGGGCGTATTCCACGCAACGCAGCATCAGCACTTTCGCGCCGCAGGCTGCCATCTCGAGCATCTCCTCGAACGTCACGGTGTCCAGTCGCCGTGCGTTGGGCACGATGCGCGGGTCGGCGGTGAAGATGCCGTCGACGTCGGTGTAGATCTCACACACGTCGGCGTTCAACGCCGCGGCCAGCGCGACAGCGGTGGTATCCGAGCCGCCGCGGCCCAGGGTGGTGACGTCCTTGTTGTCCTGGCTCACACCCTGGAAGCCGGCCACCAACACGATCTGGCCCTCGTCCAGCGCAGAGCGCAACCGCCCCGGCGTGACGTCGATGATCTTGGCGTTGCCGTGGGTACCGGTCGTGATGACCCCGGCCTGCGAGCCGGTGAAGGAGCGGGCTTGGGCGCCGAGGGACTCGATGGCCATCGCGACCAGAGCGTTGGAGATCCGCTCCCCGGCGGTCAGCAGCATGTCGAGTTCGCGTGGCGGCGGCGACGGGCAGACCTGCCGGGCGAGGTCGAGGAGGTCGTCGGTGGTGTCGCCCATCGCCGAAACGACCACCACGACGTCGTTGCCCTGTTTGCGAGTTTCGACGATGCGCTCGGCGACTCGGCGGATCCGTTCGGCGTCGGCCACCGATGATCCGCCGTACTTCTGCACGACGAGCGCCACTGTCTGCCCTTTCCAGGCCGGGTTTGCATCTATGAGGATAAGGGGTGCGCGCCGTCGGCTTTCCCGCGAGGACTTGCGGGTACCCTCCGTGCCGATGCCTCCACCGCCCGCTGACCGGAGGGCCCGTACCCGGGTCCCGATCCACCCACCGATCGCGGATCGCTGGAGTCCGCGAGCCTTCGACGCCCACGCGGCGCTGACCACCGAGGACCTGACCGGACTGCTGGAGGCGGCCCGGTGGGCCGCGACCTGGGGCCGTCGCCAGCCGGTGCGGTTCGTCGTCGGCGCGCGCGGGGACCAGACGTACCGGACACTCGCCGACCTGCTCAATCGTGGCAACGGCTACGCGCGCGATGCCTCGGCACTGATTCTGGTGTGCGCCGACGAAGGCGAGGATGACAAGACCGCGCTGTACGCCGGTGTCGACGCGGGTGCCGCCGCGGCGACCCTGGCCATCGAGGCGGTGGCCCGCGGTCTGATCAGTCATCCGATGGCAGGTTTCGACGTCGATGGTGCGCGCACCGCGTTCGGCGTCCCCGCGCAGGTGCGGCCGTTGATGGTCATAGCCGTGGGCGCGCTGGCCGACTATTCAGTTGTCAGCGCCGAGATCGCCGAACGCGACAGCCTGCCCCGTAACCGCATGCCACTGGAGGACGTCGCCTTCAGCGGCATCTGGGGCCAGCCCTGGGCGCAGCGGCCCTAGCGCGCCACCGAGGTCGCCAGCGCGGCTCCGCCGGCGAAGGTCGCGGCCACCACCACCAGCGCCAGCGCCGGCCAGATCCACAACACCTTCCCGCGCCGCTCGGCGGCGACCATCCCGACCACGGCCAGCACCGCCGCCCCCACCACACCACCCCAGGTCACGATGTACGCAAACGCCAGCCGAGAGCCTTTACAGGTGTCCGGGTCGCACGAGTCGGTGGCCATCACGAAGAACAGTGAGAATCCCACCGAGCTCAGTGCGGCGAGCGCCGCCAGCGCCGTGAGTACCGCGGCTGCCACCCCATCGATGACCGAACGGCGGGGCTGCGGGACCGGAGGCGGGGTCATCTGGGCGATTGTGCCTGGTGAGGGAGGCGGAGTACAGTGGTCAGTGTGCAGCGAGTGCTCCTCCTCGGACGCCGCGGCGGGGTCTGATCCAGACCGGCTTCCCGTCGCGGGTCTTCGCGATGCGCCGGTCTGAAGTCCCCCAACAACTTCCCGGAGCGAAATCGTGACCACCCATTCATCTGAGGCCTCAGTCGACGCGTACGTCTCGGCCCGCACCATCACCACACCGTCCGGCCCGCCCCGTCCGGGGCAGCCGTCGTGGAACACCCAGCGCGGCTCGGCGATGCCGGTCAGCCGCTACCGCCCGTTCGCCGACGAGGTCGAACCCGTCAGAGTGTCGGACCGCACATGGCCCGACACCGTCATCGAGCACGCACCGATGTGGTGCGCGGTGGACCTGCGGGACGGCAACCAGGCACTGATCGACCCGATGAGTCCGGCCCGCAAGCGCCGCATGTTCGATCTGCTGGTGCGCATGGGTTACAAGGAGATCGAAGTCGGATTTCCGTCGGCCAGTCAGACGGATTTCGATTTCGTCCGCGAGATCATCACCGACGGGGCCATTCCCGACGATGTCACCATCCAGGTTCTCACCCAATGCCGGCCCGAACTGATCGAGCGCACCTTCGAGGCGTGCCACGGTGCGCCGAATGTGATCGTGCACTTCTACAACTCCACCTCGATCCTGCAACGACGGGTGGTGTTCCGCGCCGGCCGCGACGAAGTCCGCAAGATCGCCACGGACGGCGCGCGCAAATGCCTGGAGGAACAAGCCAAACACCCCGGAACCCGGTGGCGCTACGAGTACTCCCCGGAGTCCTACACCGGCACCGAACTGGTCTACGCCAAAGAAGTGTGCGATGCCGTCGCCGACGTCATCTCACCGACGCCGGACTGGCCGCTGATCATCAACCTGCCAGCCACCGTGGAGATGGCCACACCCAACGTCTACGCCGATTCCATTGAATGGATGAGCCGCAATCTGGCCCGCCGCGACTCGATCATCCTGAGTCTGCATCCGCACAACGACCGCGGAACCGCCGTCGCCGCAGCGGAATTGGGATACCAGGCCGGCGCGGACAGGATCGAGGGCTGCCTGTTCGGCAACGGTGAGCGCACCGGCAACGTCTGCCTGGTCACCCTGGGGCTGAATCTGTTCTCCCGCGGCGTGGACCCGCAGATCGATTTCTCCAACATCGACGAGATCCGCCGCACCGTCGAACACTGCAACCAGTTGCCGGTGCCCGAGCGTCATCCCTACGGCGGTGACCTGGTGTACACCGCGTTCTCCGGCAGCCACCAGGACGCCATCAACAAGGGCCTCGACGCGATGAAGATCTCCGCGGACGAAGCCGACTCCGACGTCGACGACATCCTCTGGCAGGTGCCCTATCTGCCGATCGACCCCAGAGACGTCGGACGCACCTACGAAGCCGTCATCCGGGTCAACTCGCAGTCCGGCAAGGGCGGGGTGGCCTACATCATGAAGGCCGACCACGGCCTGATGCTGCCGCGCCGCCTGCAGATCGAGTTCAGCCAGGTGATCCAGAAGATCACCGACGGCGAGGGCGGTGAGGTGTCCAGCAAGGAGATGTGGGACGCGTTCGCCGACGAGTACCTCTCCCCGGTGCGGCCACTGGAACGCATCCGCCAACGGGTCATCGGTTCGGAGGTCGACGGCGGCATCGACGTCATCGAGGCGGTGGTGAAGATCGACGGGGTCGAGACCGAGATCCGCGGCGAGGGCAACGGGCCACTGGCTGCGTTCGTCAACGCACTGGGTGCCGTCGGGATCAACGTCCACGTCCTGGACTATTCCGAGCACGCCATGTCGGCCGGCGAAGAGGCGGCCGCGGCGGCCTACGTGGAGGCCTCGGTCGACGGCCGCACGGTGTGGGGTGTCGGGATCGCCACCTCCATCACCACGGCATCCCTGCGGGCGGTCGTCTCCGCGGTGAACCGGGCGGCCCGGGGCGGCTGATCCGGCCTAAAACAGGGCGAACTGCTGGCCGTCAGCGGGGGCGAAGTCGTCGATGCCGGTGCCGTCGGCCACGGCGCGGGCGTGCGCGATGAACTGCTCGTCGGACACCGTCGGCACGCCGAGTTCCCGGGCCTGGTAGCCCTTGCCCTGACCTGTCAGCGCGTCATTGCAGACCACCAGGGAAGTCTCCGGGCCGACGGCCTCGGTGTACGCCAGCCCGGCATGCAGGATCCGCTCGACAAGCTCTTCGTGGGTGCGTTTGACCTCGGCGGACAACGCCACCCGCATGCCCTGCACCAAGGGCCCGCCGCGCACGTAGCGGCCCGGGTTGAGATATGGGCACGGCATCCGCGACGCCAGCATCTTCAGCGGCCGCAACTCCTCATGGGTGATGGTTCCGTTGGGCCACAGCCGCCGGCTCACCGGCCGCACCGGCAGCCAGATATCGCGCTCGCGGGCCCGCTCCAGGGCGGGCGCGAGCACCCGGGAGAGCACCAGCGCGTCATCGAAGGCGTCGTGGGCACGAGTCTGCGGCACATCCCAGTGCCGGGCGAGGGTCTCCAACCGAAGATTCTCCACGCCGAGGTCGAGCCGGCGGGCGAGTTCGACGGTGCACATGACGCTGTCGATCGGGAGCGCGACACCGGCCTGCTCCGCCTCGGTGACGAGAAAGGAGTAGTCAAACTGCGCATTGTGGGCGACCAGGGTGCGGCCGTGCATCAACTCGGCGAGGGCGTCTGCGATATCGCCGAAAGTCGGTTGGTCCTCGAGCATTTCGGCGGTGATGCCGTGCACGTGCGTGGGGCCCGGGTCAACACCCGGGTTGAGCAGGCTGACGACGGAGTGTTCGACATTCCCGCCGGCGTCGAGCGCGAGGGCCGCGACGCTGAGCACCCGGGCGTGACCGGGACGGAAACCGGAGGTCTCCACATCGACGACAACCCAGCCGTCACGCTGGTCGTCGGCCGGCCGGCCCCAGGTGTGGCTCACAACCGTCAGGATGGCACGCGGGCCTGACAGCCCGTCGCACATCCCCATCCGTGTCGGCGTTCCGATACGTGACCGGCATAAACTCCCTGCGATGGCGCCCAACAGACCCCGCCCCGGGATGACCCTGCGGGGGCGCGCCGCCCTCGGCGCCGGATCGGCCGCACGCTGGGCTTCCAGGGTGACCGGGCGCGGCGCCGGAGCGATGATCGGCGGCCTGGTCGCGATGCGTCTGGACCGATCCGTGCTGGGCCAGCTGGGGGCCGGCCGGCGCACCGCCGTCGTGACCGGCACCAACGGAAAATCCACCACGACCCGCATGGTGGCCTCAGCTCTGTCCACCATCGGACGGGTCGCCACCAACAGCGAGGGCGCCAACATGGATGCCGGCCTGGTGGCCGCGCTCGCCTCGGCTCGCGATGCACCCCTGGCGGCGCTCGAGGTGGATGAGATGCATGTGCCGCACGTGTGCGATGCGGTGGATCCGGCGGTGATCGTGCTGCTGAACCTGTCCCGCGATCAGCTCGACCGGGTGGGTGAGATCAACCACATCGAACGCACTCTGCGTGCCGGACTGGCGCGTCACCGGGAGGCGGTCATCGTGGCCAATTGCGATGACGTTCTGATGACTTCGGCCGCCTACGACAGCCCGAACGTGGTGTGGGTCGCCGCCGGCGGCGGATGGGCGGCCGACTCGGTGAGTTGTCCTCGCAGCGGCGAGGTGATCGTCCGCGATGGGTCGCGGTGGCATTCGACCGGAGCCGACTTCCGGCGGCCTGATCCGCAGTGGCGCTTCGACGACGAAAACCTTTACGGCCCAGATGGTTTAACGATCCCGATGCGGCTGTCACTGCCGGGTGCGGTGAATCGGGGCAATGCCGCACAGGCAGTCGCCGCGGCGGTCGCGATGGGTGCCGAGCCGAGCGCCGCCGTTGCCGCGGTATCAGCGGTCGACGAGGTTGCCGGACGCTACCGCACGGTGCAGGTCGGTACACACACCGCGCGACTGCTATTGGCCAAAAACCCCGCCGGTTGGCAGGAGTCACTATCGATGGTGGATAAATCCGCTGTGGGGCTGGTGATCTCGGTCAACGGTCAGGTCCCCGACGGCGAAGACCTGTCCTGGCTGTGGGACGTGCGGTTTGAGCACTTCGAAGGAACCTCGGTGGTAGCCGCCGGCGAACGGGGAACCGACCTGGCGGTGCGACTGGGCTACGCCGGTGTCGAGCACTCGCTTGTCCACGACACGGTGAAAGCCATCGAGTCCTGCCCACCCGGCCATGTGGAAGTCGTCGCCAACTACACGGCTTTTCTACAGTTGCAGCGTGCACTGGAGAAGCGGCATGGCTGACGGGGTGCGGATTGGTCTGGTGCTTCCCGATGTCATGGGCACCTACGGTGACGGCGGCAATGCGGTGGTGCTACGGCAGCGATTGCGGTTGCGGGGCATCGCCGCTGAGATCATCGAGATCACCCTCGACGACGCGGTCCCGGACTCACTGGATCTCTACACCCTCGGCGGCGCCGAGGACTACGCCCAGCGGTTGGCCACCAAACATCTGCTACGACATCCCGGGCTGCAACGGGCGGCGGCGCGCGGCGCGCCGGTGCTGGCGATCTGCGCGGCGATCCAGGTGCTGGGGCACTGGTACGAGACCTCCTCCGGCGAACGGGTGGATGGGGTCGGCCTGCTGGATGTCACCACCTCACCCCAGACCGAGCGCACCATCGGTGAGGTGGTGTCCACACCGCTGATCGATGGGTTGACCCAGCGCCTCACCGGCTTCGAAAACCACCGGGGCGGAACGACTCTGGGCCCGGATGCCCGGCCGCTGGCCGCAGTGGTCACCGGTGCGGGTAATCGGCTCGGCGACGGATTCGACGGTGCGGTGCAGGGCAGCGTCATCGCCACATACCTGCACGGACCCTGCTTGGCGCGCAACCCGGAGTTGGCCGACATGCTTCTCCGCGCGGTCGTCGGTCCGCTCGACCCGCTTGATCTTCCGGAGGTTGATCAGTTGCGGCGGGAGCGTCTGGCCGCGCCCAGGCGGATGTGAGACCGGATCACTGGAGCCGAGCAATGGGTGGCGGCGTCCAGCTGCCCTCCAGCGCCGCCTGTTGCGGCAGATAGATCCTCAGGTAGGCGCTGAAAATCCCCTCAGGGACCGGCAACCAGTTCGCGGCGGGATCCGCGGGGTCCTGCGCGGCGAAGATGATGTCGACCGAGCCGTCGGGCCGGCGCACCAACTCCTCGGGCCGGCTGTTGCTGACGCTGTATCGATTGGCGCCGTTCTCCACCAGGTAGCCGGCTTCGTCGTACACGGTGACTGACCAGAACGCCGTCGCCGGCGGCTCAAGTCCCGGGGCGAAACGCAGCAGATAGGTGTTGCTCCCGGTCAGCGCCTGGAGGTTCTGGTCGAGTAGACCTGCCGAATACATCGCCTCGTCAACGGTATTGGCCCATGGACCGACGTAGAACACCCCGGCCCGCAGTTGATAGTCGGTGCCGTAATCACCGATCGCGGCGGGTGGGGCGGCCCAGCCGCGGTTCAGCACTGCCGTGGAGTACTGGTTCAGGTTGCTCAGCAGGGGCAGCAGGACCGCTGCGAGCCGCGCACCGAAATCTGCAGCGGCTTTCGACAGCGGCGCCAGGCCCGCATCGGCGATACGCAGTCCAGGGCCGACACCGATCCGCGCGATTGCCTGCAGTTGTGCGCTATCGGCGGTGGGCGGCGGATTGATCTCCATCGCCGCACTCATCGCGTCAAGCGCGGCCAGGCCGGCCGGAGCGGAGACGGCGGCCGGCGGGCTACCGGTGACCCCGGTGGCGGTCAGCCGGTAGTCGCTCATCAACGCGACGGCGAGTTGTTGATCGGTCACATCGCCTGCCAGGGTTCGGCCGAGCAGCATCATGTTGCGGAACGGCACCGTGACCGTCGTCGCGCCCTCCACCGCCACCACCGGTCCGCCGGACCAGGAGATGGCGTAGGTCCCGGGTCCCGAACCAGTTGCGCGCGTGCCGAGGTAATCGACGACGTTCGTATAGGGATCGTTCAACTGGAAGCTGAAGTACCGGTCGCCCATGTCGGGGACGGACAACACGACCGGTCCGCCGCTGAGGTCGAGCGCCGCCCTGGAGTACAGCGTGTCGGTATTCGGACGGAAGATCGGCATCACGGAGGGCTCGGCGAATTCGGTAAGCGACCACAGTGTGTTCAGACCCGGTGCCTGCGACCGAAAATTCTCGAACTCCAGCAGCGGGTAGCCGTAGACGTAGGCCTGCATCCCGAGGATGGCCGACTGGATCGGCCCGGGCGGGACGGCTAACTGGGCAGAGGCGGTGATTCGCGGGCCGGAGGTTGACAGCTCCGCGCGGACATCGGGCAGCCGCGCCGCCTGCTGTGACCCGCTGGGGCGGTGTGCAAGGCGTGGTGCGGGCCGCGTCGGCGCGGTGGCGGCCGGTTTCGCGGGGCCCGCCCGAAGCGCTCCGCGGTCCGGTCCGGGGCGATCCGGGCGTTCGGCTGCCGCCACACCATGACCGCCGAGAAACCCCGCGGCACCCAGTGCGGCCGCGACCAGACCTGCTCGCAACCAGGCGCGTACCACGCCACGCTCTAGGGTGGCCGCCTGCTCGATCATGATGTTCTCCGCCGCTGAGTTCGGCGAAGCGTATCGCTGCGATTGACGCCGCCGTCAGGGAATTGAGAACGCGGTCCTAGACCATTGCGCGTCGGCCGGAGAGCGCCCGACCCAGCGTCAACTCGTCGGCGAACTCGAGGTCGCCGCCCATCGGCAGACCGGAGGCAATGCGGCTGATGACCAGTCCCGGGATATCCCGCAGGATGCGGACAAGGTAGGTGGCAGTCGCCTCTCCCTCGGTGTTGGGGTCGGTTGCGATGATCACCTCGGTGATCTCGACCCCGTCGACCCGTTCGCCGATCCTGTTGAGCAACTGGCGAATTCGCAGCTGATCAGGCCCCACGCCGGACAGCGGATCCAGTGCGCCACCGAGAACGTGGTACCTCCCGCGGAACTCCCGGGTGCGCTCGACGGCCTGCACGTCCTTGGGCTCCTCGACCACGCAGACCTGCGAGCCGTCGCGGCGTGAGTCACTGCAGATCCGGCACCGCTCGGATTCCGAGACGTTGCCGCACACCTCGCAGAACTGCACTCCGTCGCGCACCCTGCCCAGCGCGGCGGTGAGCCGGTCGATGTCGGGCGGTTCGACTGAGAGCAGGTGGAAGGCGATCCGCTGTGCGCTTTTGGGCCCGATACCGGGCAGCTTGCCCAGTTCGTCGATCAAGTCCTGGACGGGACCTTCAAACACCTCACGACTCCGGAAGCGGTCGGCCCGCCTTGGCGGCCACCGGCGCCAGGATCTCCTTGGCGGCTTCCCGCAACTTCTCCGCGGCGTCGCCGAGCGCGACGACGAGCAGATCCTGCAGCGTCTCCACATCGTTGGGGTCGACCACCTGCGGATCGATCCGGATCGAGACCACCTGACCCTGGCCGTTGAGGGTGGCTTCGACCATCCCACCGCCGGCCTGGCCCTGCACCTGAGTCTGCGCGATCTGTTTCTGCGCCTCGACAAGCTGCTGCTGCATCTGCTGGGCCTGCACCAGGGCGGCCTGGAGATCCTGCAGGCCCTGGAGTCCCTGCGGCGGCACCGGCTGGCCGAACGGTCCGATGTTGCCGGGGTTTCCGGGCGGAATTCCGGGTTGCATGACGGACTCCTTGCGTTGTGGTCTCGACTTCGTTGCAGCCTGGAGTTTCAGGCGGTCGGTGACTTTCCAGCCTAGTCGGCTGCGGTTTACGGTGACGCCCGTGCTGAAGTTCGCTCCCCTGCGTGTCGGGGCCGTCACCGCCACCGGGCTGTTGCTGGCCGCATCGACGTTCACCGCCCCGGTAACCCAGGCGGCACCCGGCAGTGTCGCCGGGATGATCGTGTTCCTCGACCCCGGCCACAACGGCGCCAACGACGGCTCCATCACCCGCCAGGTGTCCAACGGCCGCGGCGGCACCAAGGACTGCCAGGCCAGCGGCACCAACAGTGAGAGCGGCTACCCCGAGCACACCTTCACCTGGGACACCACCCTGCGGATCCGGCAGGCCCTGCACGCAGCTCGGTGTTCGCACCGCGATGTCGCGGGGCAATGACGACCAGTTGGGTCCGTGCGTGGACGAGCGCGCGGCGATGGCCAACTCGCTGCAGCCCAACGCCGTGGTCTCCATTCACGCCGACGGCGGCCCGGCGACCGGACGCGGCTTTCACATCCTGTACTCCAACCCGCCGCTGAATCAGGTCCAGGCCGGACCCTCGGTGCAGTTCGCCCGCACCATGCGGGAGTCCCTCGCCGGCTCCGGTATCCCGCCGGCGACCTACATCGGCTCCAACGGTCTCAACCCCCGCGCCGATATCGCCGGCCTCAACCTGGCCCAGTACCCGTCGATTCTGGTCGAGCTGGGGAACATGAAGAACCCGGTGGACTCGACGCTGATGGAGTCCGAAGAGGGCCGGCAGAAGTACGCCGACGCCGTGGCCCGAGGCGTGGTGGCGTTCCTGCAGACCCAGCCGCCCCGAACCAGCTAGCTAAGAGGCGTTCGCGGCTTCGAGTTCTTTCTTAAGGTTGGCCAGCACCTCGCCCTGGATTCGTCGCAGGCCCAGCGGCGCGAAGGTCCTCTCGAAGACACCCTTGATCCCGCCGGCGCCGTTCCAGGTGCTCTTCACCGTCACCGAGCATCCCGTTCCGGCCGGGGCGACGGTCCAGTTCGTCATGAGCGATGAGTTGGCGTCCTTCTCCATGACGGTGTGGCCCGCCACGTCGACCTCGGCCCGCACCTGGCGGGTCCGGGACTTGGTGGCCTGCAGCGTCCACGAGGCGACCGTGCCGCGGCCCTGACCGCCGTCAAGCACCGCATAGTCGCTGTATTGCGGCGACAGGATCTTCGGGCGCACAGTGCGGTAGTCGGCGATGGCGTCGAGCGCCGCGGCCGGGGTGGCGTAGATCAGGATCGTGCTCGACGCGCTGACCTGTCCCATCACTGCTCCTCTGCGGTTTTCAGCTGTCGATCGGTCGGGCGCCCAGCTCGGTCTGCAAGAGCTCCAGCGCCGCCTCATCGGGGTCGCGGCGCGGCGCGGGATCCTCGTCATCGCGGACAGCCTCGGCGATCAGCTCATCCTCCTCGGAGCGCTGCGGGTCCGGTTCGTCGGCTTGTGGCGGTGCGGCCGGCGCGGGCGCCGGTTCCCCGGCACCGACTTCGCAGCGCAGCTGCCAGATCGACCCCGAGCGCGTCTTTGAGGGCATCCCGGATCACCTCGGCGTTGTGCTGTTCCACCAGCCGCTTGGCCAGGGTCGGCGCCGGGTGCGCCAGCACCAGAGTGCTGCCCTCGACCGCACGCACGATCGCCGCATCCAACATGGCGTAGAGCGGCTTGCTGCGGTCGCGGACCTTCTCGCGGACCGTCGGCCACACGCTGCGGACCGTCGCGGCATCAAGTTGACCGGGAGCGGCGGCAGGGGCAGCAGGCACCGCCTCGGGCTGCGGTTCGGGTTCCGGCTCCGGCGCAACCGGCTGCTCTTGCACGGGATCAAGTGCAGGCTCGGGTTGAGGTTCATGCTCGGGCTCGGCTGCCGGCTCAGCCTCAGCCATCGGGGCGGGCTCGGGCTCGGGCTTCGGCTCGGGCACCGGCGCGGCGCGCTCGGCAGGCGCCACGTCTGATGCGACATCCGATGCGACGGTCTTGCGAACGTACTGCTTGCCAGCCGAACTGGACCCGGCGGCGATCACCTCACCGGCCGGGATGGAGATGTCCAGCCGCGTCTCGATGCGCTCGACGCGCTGCAGCAGAGCGGATTCGGTGTCGGCCGCCGACGGCAGCAGCAGCCGCGCGCACACCACCTCCAACAGCAGCCGGGGGGCGGTGGCGCCGCGCATCTCACCAAGACCCGCATGGACCACCTCGGCGTACCGGGCAAGGGTGGCCGGCCCTACCTTGCGCGGCCTGATCGCGCATCCGGTCCAGCACATCCTCCGGCGCATCCACCACACCGCGGCTGGCGGCATCCGGAACCGCCTGCAGCACAATGAGATCCCGGAAACGCTCCAGCAGGTCCACGGCGAAGCGGCGCGGGTCGTGCCCGGCGTCGATCACCGACTCCACCGCGCCGAACAGGGCGGCGGCATCCCCCGCGGCGAGCGCGTCGACGGCCTCGTCGATCAGGGCGATGTCGGTGGCGCCCAGCAAGGCCAGCGCCCGCTGATAGTGCACCCGGTTGTCCTCGGCCCCGGCAAGCAATTGGTCGAGCACGCTGAGGGTGTCGCGCGGCGATCCGCCGCCGGCGCGGATAACGAGCGGGTACACCGCGTCGTCGACCTCGATGTGCTCCGATTCCAGGATCTTCTCGATCAGCCCGCGCATCGTTTTCGGCGCCAGCAGCCGGAACGGATAGTGATGGGTACGCGAGCGGATCGTCGGCAGCACCTTCTCCGGCTCGGTGGTGGCGAACACGAAGATCACATGTTCCGGTGGTTCCTCGACGATCTTCAACAACGCGTTGAAGCCGGCGGTGGTGACCATGTGCGCTTCGTCGACGATGAAGATGCGGTAACGCGACTGTGCCGGCGCGAACGACGCCCGATCGCGCAATTCCCGGGTGTCATCCACACCGCCATGGCTGGCCGCGTCGAGTTCGACCACGTCGAACGACCCGCCGCCATTGGGCGCGAGGGCGACGCACGAATCGCACACCCCACACGGAGTCGGTGTCGGCCCCTGTTCGCAGTTGAGCGACCGGGCCAGGATTCGGGCCGACGACGTCTTACCGCAGCCGCGCGGCCCCGAAAAGAGGTACGCGTGGTTGATACGGCCCGCGGTCAGCGCCGTCGACAGCGGCTCTGTGACGTGCTCTTGACCCACCACCTCGGCGAAGGTCGCCGGCCGGTACTTGCGGTAGAGGGCCACGGCAGCAGGCTACCGACCGTCTGTGACGTCTGGGCCTACGAGCAGCGATTCCGCCGCCGCCAGGAGCGCGCAGGTGGCCAGGCCGTCGATCGCGTCGGCCAGATCTGAGAGCGGCGGGAAACTGGGTGCGATCCGGATGTTGGTGTCGTCGGGGTCTTTTCGGCACGGGAAGGACGCCCCGGCCTCAGTGACCGCGATGCCCGCATCCTTGGCCAACGCCACCGTGCGCTTGGCGGTACCCGGCAGCACATCGAGGCTGATGAAGTAGCCGCCCGCCGGATCGGTCCACGATGCGATCTTGGAATCCGACAGACGCCGATCAAGGATGTCGAGAACCAGGGCGAACTTGGGCGCCAGCAGTTTCTGATGGCCCATCATGTGGCGGCGGACGCCGTCGGCGTCGCGCAGGAAGCGCAGGTGCCGTAACTGGTTGACCTTGTCAGGCCCGATCGACTTCTTCCCGGCGTGCTGCAGATACCAAGCGATGTTGCCCAGCGATCCACCGAAGAAACTGACCCCCGCGCCGGCGAAGGTGATCTTCGAGGTCGAGGTGAACACGTAGGGACGGTTCGGGTTGCCGGCCTCGGCCGCTAGTCCGAGCACGTCGACCTGGCGGATGAATTCGGTTGTCAGGGTGTGCACGGGGTAGGCGTTGTCCCAGAACAGCCGGAAGTCGCCTGCCGCGGTCTTCATCTGGACAAGCCGGCGGACCGCCTCCCACGAGTACACCGCGCCGGTGGGGTTGGAATAGACCGGTACACACCACATTCCCTTGATGGCCGGGTCGGTGGCGACGAGCTCCTCGATCAGATCGACGTCGGGGCCGTCCTCAAGCATCGGCACGGCGATCATCTCGACGCCGAGGCTCTCGGTGATCGCGAAGTGCCGGTCGTAGCCGGGGGAGGGGCACAGGAATTTCACCACCGGTTCGCGGATCCACGGCCGCGGCGAGTCCAGCCCGCCGTGCAGCATCGAGAACACGACAACGTCGTGCATCAACTCAAGGCTGGCGTTGTTTCCGGCGATCAGGTTCGGCACCGGAATGCCGAGCAGTTCGGAGAAGATGGCCCGCAGCCCGGGCAAGACCGTGCTGGCCGCCGTAGTTGCGGGTGTCGGTGCCCTCGTCGTCGCGGTAGTTCCCGTCGCCGGGCAGTGTCAGCAGCGCATTGGACAGGTCGAGTTGTTCGGTCGACGGCTTACCCCGGGTGAGGTCGAGGGCGAGCTTCTTGGCCGGAGTTCGTCGTAGTTGCGACGCTGCAGATCATGCTCGACCTGCAGTTCCTCACGGCCGAGGGACTGAAACGACACCGTGCGCCTTTCGTCACGCCGTGATTCGCCGTGTCCGAGGCGAGAAGGGGACCCCGCGCACCCGCCAGAGCCCGTTGACCCTTGCTGCCTTCCGAGCCCTGGGGGAGTTCACAGGTTGGACGCCGCGCGGGGTCCACGGCGAGTCTAATACCGGCCGGTCACGCCAGTCACAGCCGGTCGAGATGCCGGTCGCCGATGTCGGCTACCATTGCCGACGGAGGATTCGCCTAGTGGCCTATGGCGCTCGCCTGGAACGCGGGTTGGGTTAATAGCCCTCAGGGGTTCAAATCCCCTATCCTCCGCACCCGTCCGGGGTGCGGTCTGTCGTTCGGTCGCACCCCGGACCACTGCAATCGAGGAGTGCATGGGGCGGCGCGCCGCCAGGGCAACTGCACCTCGCCCTTTCCGCCCTCGGCGTCGGTCCTCTACGTCGTGTTCGTCATTCCCCGCTGGTGGGTGCTGACCGGTGACATTCCCGGCCACGCTCGGCGACCGTCGGGACGGATCGCCGCCGGCGTCCCATCGCGGCGGCGGCGGTGCCGGTGATGCTGACCCTGCAGCGCTCGCTGACATCCGAACCCAAGGCACCCGAACTGGCGTTGCGCCTGCGGGCGTGGTCGGCGGTGCTGCATGTGGTCGCCGGGGTGCTGATCATCGCCACCGCGGTCGTCGAGATCTGGCTGCGGCTGGAAGTCGCCGGCACCGTGGCTGTTCGCGGTCTACGGCGCGGCGGGGGCGATCGCGGTCCTGGCGATCCTCGCGTTCGTTCTGTCGTTCACCGCCGAGAAGCCGCCGGCCCCGGCCAAGCCGGCGAAGGTCAAGGCCGACAAGCCGAAGAAAGAGAAGCGCTCTCGTAAACGCGGCACGGCGACCGATGAGACCGTCACCGCGCCAGAGGTCGAGGACGCTCCGCCGGACATCGAGGTCAGCGAGACCCCAGAGACCAAGGAGACGTCATCGTCGGACGCCGAGGAAGTCGACGCGCGAGCTGCGAGGTTGCCGAGGCTGCCGAGGTTGAGGTAACCCCGACCGAGGACACCGAGCCCGAGTCCGGTGCGTTGCTCAACCAACGCCCGACCGGCAAGAAGCGTCACCGGCTACGTCGCTGACGCGCGCCCACCTAGCCCACCTAGCCCGCCAGCCCACCTAGCCCCGCCAGATCGACATCAGGGCTGTGATCGCGGTCGCCCGCACAGCCCTGGTGTCGAATCTCGCGGCATAGGGCTAGAGAACAGCCCGCAGCGGCAGATCCACCTGGATGTCGGAGATGTTGACCACGCCGATCGCCGCGTTCGCAAAGATCGAGGACCAACTGGCGATCTGCAGAGTCAGCGAGTCGCCTGCGCCGACCGTGTAGGCGATGTCGTTGAGCGGCACGGATACCGTTCGTTCGCGTCCGTCGAGAATGATCGGTATCGCGGTCACGTTATTGCCGACCACGAGGCCGGTGGCGTCGTCCACAAACTGCGCGTAGACCGCCCCTCCGGTGCCCAGACCCGAGTAGGTGAAGCTCACCTGGGGCGCGCCGACGATCTGATCACCGGCGTCCGGGGTCAACGCGACGTTGATCGCGTTAGCGGCCGGGGTGGGGAAGATCAGGCTGAACGGGAACGAGAAGGCCGAGTTCGGACCTGAGCCGCCGAGGATCGGGATGATGCCCAGTGTGCCGCCGGCGTTGCTGGTGCTGTACGGGGCGGGCTGATTAAAGGCGGGCTCGAAGGGCAGTAGATCCGAGGTGTAGCGCACGGCGTCCTGGTCCCACCACTGGAACACCGGGACGGCGTCGGCACCCTGACCGTCCCCGGCGACGTACTGGTCCAGCCAGGCAAAAGTCGCGTCGAAGAGGATGCCTTGCTGGGCCGGGGGCGTCCCGGTTGAGCAAGAACCGTGACCGCCGCAGAACCAGGCCAGCTTCACCACGGTGCCAAACGGGTTGGCCGTGATGGCCTCTGCATTGAGCACCGACTGATCCAGCGGGAACAGCGCGTCGACGGTGCCCTGGACCAGCAGCGTCGGGCTCTGCAGCTGATTGAGAAGAGAAGTCGGTCCACTGCTGGCCAGGACCGCCTGCGCCGTCTCGGTGAGGAAGCCGAACAGCGATCCGGTCAGCACTCCCTGGTAGATCTGATTGTTGATCCGCGCGCCGGCCTCCACCAGATCGAGAAGCAGAAGAGCGGCCCAGGCGGTCTTGAATTCCTCAGACGGGTACAGCGCGTCCCCCAGGGCGTACCAGTTGCCGTTGGGCACGATGGCATCGATGCGGGGGTCTGTGCCGGCGGTAACCATCTGAATTCCGCCGCCATAGGACCCGCCCACCATGCCGACAGCGGGGTCGCCCGGCCCGTTCAGCACGGCCGGAGTGTTCTCCGCTGCCCAACTGACGATCGCCGAGGCGTCGCGGCCCTCGAAGAACGGGTTGTCGAGTTGCAACACCCCACCGGAGGCGAACTCTCCGCGGGGATCCCAGGTGATCACGTTGTAACCCTCACCGCGCATAAGGGCGACTCCGGGTACCGAGCCGAAGGTGCCTGCCAGGTCGTAGGGATTGGTTTCCCCGGGCGAGCCGAGGCCGGGCCCGTTGAGCACGGTGTTCGCGGTCTCACCCGCCGCCAGACCGGATGCGGGGAAGAAGTTGGTGCTGATCAACGTGCCGTCGAAGGACTCCACCTTGTAGGTGTAGGCGACGGGGGTCTCACCGGGCGCGTTTGTCCCGACGTTGATCTCGACCGTTGCGAGCACCGTTGAGCCGATGATCGGCGCCAGCAGCGAGCTGATCAGCGGCGTCTGCTGCAGCAGGCTGATGATGGGTGCCGCCAAAGCCCCGACCAGTGGGATGCCCACCACGAACTTGTCGAACGCGGTGCTCTCGCTGACCCGGACGGTGAAGGTCTGGGCACCCTTAACGCCGCCCGCATCAAGCCAGTTGGCGTAGGGCAACAGCGTGTAGCTCTGCGGCCCGCCGATTTCGAGGCTCGCCGGCACCGTGCCGAGATCAAGTTTTCCACCGGCGCTGCTGCTGACGAAGGAATAGGTCAGCGTCGCGCCGGCGTTCGTGCTGACGGCATTCAGATTGCCCAGATAGATGCCATCGGCGAACGCGGTCGTCGGGTTGACGGTGAGGGTGCCGTTGGTCACTGCTGCGTTGGCGGTGGCCGAAGCGGCACCGAGGCGGCTGGTGGCCGCGGCGATCGCCCAGTCGAGCGGGGCGGTGACGGGAGCCAGTGGATCCGGGACCGCATCGGTGGACGCGGACTGGGGCTCGGTCGCGCTGGCCGCGGCGGTGGCCGACACCATGGTGCTGGTCCTCGCCGCACTGGATGCCGGCACTGCACGGGCCACCGACGCTGACGCCGACTGTGCGGCACTCGTGCGGGACGTACGGCTACCGCGGGCCGGGCTCGTCGCTTTGGACTCCGACGCCGCCGCCGCGGCACCGGAGCGTCCGCTCTGGGGTGCCGCGGGCTCTGTGTCACCGGCGTCGGCGGAGGCGACTGACGGCCCAGAGAAGATTGCGACACCTACCCCGAGCGCGAACGCTAAACCGCCGACCCGACCTACAAAACGCGAAGCAGACATGACTTTTTCCCTTCAGAACCCGACGACCTGAAGGCAGACTAACTGTGTTGCCAAAGCGCCTGTGGGTAATTGGCGAATGCGGAGTCGAAACCGAATCTGACGCAGCCGTCAGTCGCCGGTGAATTCCGGCTTGCGCTTCTCGAACATCGCCGCCATGCCCTCCTTGAGGTCACGCGAGGGCAGGAATGCGGAGTTCCACGCGGCCACGTACCGCAGGCTGGCGGCGACGTCGTCGACACGTTGCTCATCGAGGACGTCTTTGATGCCGCGCACGGTCAGCGGACTGTTCGCGGCAATCTCGGCGGCGGTGGCATGCGCGGCCGCCAGGGCAGCCTCGGCGTCGGGTAGCACCTCGTTGACAAGTCCGATCTTTTCCGCGCGGGCGGCGTCGATGTCCTTGCCTGTCAGGGCCAATTCACGCAGATGCCCGTCGGAGAGGATGTAGGGCAGCCGAGCGAGACTGCCCACATCGGCGACGATCGCGAGTTTGACCTCGCGCACCGAGAACTTCGCGTCGGCGCTGGCGTAGCGGATATCCACCGCGCTGATCAGATCCACTCCGCCGCCGATGCACCAACCGTGGATCGCGGCGATCGTTGGTGTGCGGCAGTCAGCCACCGCGGTGATCGACTGCTGCATGTTCTTGACGGTCGTGTGAAAAGTCGCGCGCGGCCGGGCGCTGACCTCGCCGCCGCCCATCGAGGGCAGCGTGCCGCCCATGGCCATCAGGTCCAGACCGAAGCAGAAGTGCTTACCCGAGCCGGTGATCACGATGGCACGCACTTCGGGGTCGGCGTCGAGTTCAGCGAAGACCACCGGCATCTCATCCCAAAAAGCCGGACCCATGGCATTGCCCTTACCGGGTCCCAGCAGGGTCACCTGGGCGACGTTGTCCTTGACCTCAACGGCGAGTGCTTCACGGCTGCTCATGGTGGAACAGGCTACGACGCGCGCCTAGCCGGCGACCAAACCGCCCTCCGCAGCCCACTGTCGCGCGAAGGCCAGGAATGCGTCGTTCTCGTGCTTTGCCCCGATGGTGACCCGGGCCCCGTCCTCGCCGTAGGGCCTGACGAGCACTCGGGCTTTGGCAGCGGCGCGGGCGAACTCAGGCGTGCTCGCCGCCAGCGGGAGCCAGACGAAGTTGGCTTGCGACGGCGGGAAGGTGTAGCCGAGATTGCTCAGCTCGGCGCTGACTCGCCGGCGCTCGGTGACGACAGCGTCGGTGCGGGCGAGCAACTCGTCGGCGGCTTGCAGCGAGGCGATCGCCGCAGCCTGAGAGATGGTGCTGGCGGTGAACGGTACGTAGACCTTGCCCAGCGCGGTGATCACCTCCGGGTCACCGACCGCGTAGCCCACCCGCAGGCCCGCGAGTCCGTAGGCCTTCGAGAATGTGCGCAGCACAACGACATTGGGGTACTGGCGGGCCAGCGCCAGACTGTCGGGCACCAGGTCGTCGCGGATGTACTCGACATAGGCCTCGTCGATGCACACCAAGACATCGGAGGGCACCGCGGCCACGAAGCGCGCCAGCTCATCGGGGTCGACGACGGTGGAGGTGGGGTTGTTCGGGTTGCACACGAAGATCAGCCGGGTGCGCTCGGTGATGGCCGCGGCCATCGCATCGAGGTCGAAGGTGTGATCGCGCAGGGGAACCTGGACCGGCACGCCGCCGGCGACCCGCACCTGCAGCGGGTAGACCTCGAAGCTGCGCCAGCCGAAGATCACCTCATCACCCGCGCCGCAGGTGATCTGGATCAGCTGCTGGCACAGACTCACCGATCCGCAGCCGACCGAGATGTGCTCCGGGCGCACGTCACCGGCCGGGCTGAGGTGCCGGGCCAGGTGCTCCTTGAGTTCGACGTGGCCGTTGTCCGGGTAGCGATTGATGGTGTCGGCGGCGGCCGCGATGGCGGCCCGCACGCTCGGCAGCGGGGGGTGCACGGTCTCGTTGCTCGCCAGCTTGATCGCGCCCGGCACCGTCTTACCCGGGGTGTAGGCCGGTAGGTCGGCCAACTCGGGGCGTAGGCGGGCAGTCACCGGATCAGTTTAGGTGCGCCCCCTTCCTGCACGGGTTGGGCGTGCACAGCGGCGGTGTGTACTCTCTGCATCCGGCGGTTCGGGGCGCGTTTTGGCTCCGGTACGCTCATGTGGTTCAGGAGGCGTGCCAGAGCGGCCGAATGGGACTCACTGCTAATGAGTTGTCCCCCTTAAAGGGGACCGGAGGTTCAAATCCTCTCGCCTCCGCCGCGGCTGATAACCATGCAGCCACGAACAACTGAAGAACGGCGCCCGTAGCTCAACGGATAGAGCATCTGACTACGGATCAGAAGGTTGGGGGTTCGAATCCCTTCGGGCGCACTTTCCAGCAACGGTTCCGCATCCGATTTCGCAGATCCAATCACTATATTGAGCAAGTTCGTACGCAGCACCAACCATTCCGTCAGGACGATCAACTAATTGGTCGGCTGCTCTTCTTTTAGTGTCAATTGGTTTCGTAACCCGCGCTCAGCAGCGGCGATAAACATCGATAATGGATGTCAGCCGACCGGATTAAATTGCTTTGTTCACCAAACACGTGAATTGTTTGGTGAACATAACACCATTTATGCACAGCGGTTTTTTATGGCATATTGAAACGCGGGGTTGGGGAACTTCCGCAGAAATAACGAACGTCGGGCTTGGCGTCGCCTCTACCCCTTTGTCTAGGGGTGGGGGAACTGTTGAAGCTCTGTGTCCTGTTCAAGCTCTGTGTCCGCGTTGCGGTGTGCCTGATCGTGTTGATGCGTTCGATCGTGTCAGCGCCGCCAGAGAGCCTCACCGACGTCCAGTCGGCCGCGACGGCACTGATCATGGGCGGGACGAACCAGGTGCTAAGCATCGGACCGGCCAGCCCGGACTTTCTCCAGGACTTCGTCGATGAGGCAAATGCGTACTACATCGAACCCACCGGTCTGTGCAAAGGAAGTCGACCTGGATGTTCGCTTGCGGCGGTGTACACGCCCGAGCAACTGCGGCCGTTCACCGGGCTGACTGATATGACCTTCGACGCGTCGGTGGCAGAGGGGGCCGCCAACCTGGCAGATTGTCTGCGCGGCATCGCGTGCACGGTCACGACAGCTCCGTACACAAACACCGGCCTTCAAAAAGTAGTCGATTCGTCCTATGTGGTGCTGGGGATATCCCAGAGCGCCATCATCGCCAGCCACGTGAAGGCAGCCTTGATCGCGCAGCCCGCCGATAGCACGGTCAGCTTTGTACTCGTTTCGAATCAGGGCCGGCCTAACGGCGGCCTGTTGGAACGGTTCGTCGGCGCGTACATCCCGTACCTGGGAATATCGTTCACCGGCGCCACACCGACGGATTCGTCCCCGACCCAACCACTGCTCACGGTGGACTTAGCACGCCAGTACGACGGCTGGACGGACTTCCCCACCAATCCGCTGAACATGGTCGCCACGCTGAACGCCTTGCTGGGCGCACTCTTCCTGCATGACGACTACCTCTACAGCGACGGTCCACCACTGCTGCAGGGCTACTACCAGGACACGACCTACTACCTGGGCCCGACCACTCTTCTGCCCCTTCTCATTCCGCTATCGCAGATTCCGGTCGTGGGAATGGCGTTGGCCAAGGCACTCGATCCTCCGCTGAGGGTCCTCGTGGAGACCGGCTATGACCGGACGATCAACCCCGGCCAACCCACTCCGGCGCGCTATACGTATTTTCCGAACCCATTCAAGACACTCGTGGATTTCGCCATCGCCATTCCGACGGGTTGGGACGATGCCATCTCCTACGTCACGGGCGGCGGAGCAAGGCCCTTCGGCACAGCAGTGCAGCCGATCTACGGCGTTGGCGGCCCACCGGTCTACGCCGGGGCTGTCGACCCTTACATCGAGACTGACGTCGAGTCGATCAACCCCGCCGAGATACTGCGGGCCCGCCAGTCGAGGAGTGAGTCGCTCAGGGCTTCCGAGACCGACGGAACGAGCTGAGACCTCACCGGGCGGTTATGCAGGTAAAGAGCGCGGGTATAGGACAAATCATGACGACCCGCGAAATCGTGCAACTCCGGGCGAAGGACTTTCACACCGCGGTGTACATCGGCGTTGACGACGGCACCCGCTACCTCGTCGGCACGGACAACCTGTGCCCGGACTGCACCACGCCGATCATCCTTCTCGACAGTTCATTACAGGCACGCGGTACCGGCGCGCTGCGCACCTATCACGATGCCGACTGCGTGGTGGCCCGCCTCCTCGGCGGCCCGACGGTCAGCGAATCCGATCGCCGCCGCGTCACCGAGACCCGGCGGCGCTATCTCGGTGAGGCGCTAGAGGTCTGGTCGGAACTCGCCTGAGATCGTGCCGGCGCTCAGCGCACCGGTTCCCAGTAGGCCCATTCGGGGCCGAAGTCCAAGACATGCTGGGGAATGGCGGCCTTGGCGGTGATGTCGCGGAAGTGGTCCTGCCATCCCCACCATCCGCAGATGTGGAAGAGGTGCTGTTGCCAGCCGAGGTTGTAGGTGTCGGGGATGGACTCGCCCTTGTTCTCCGGCGCGAACACCGCGACCGCGAGCAGGCCCAGCGTGGCGGACGCGCGCAACCGCAACTTGCCGCGGGAGATGAGGAACATCGGCACGTTATCGGCGTGCGCGGTGACTTCACATCCGGCAGGCAGTTCGTCCTGGTGGCCGTCGAGGTAGCGGTGCACCCCGTAGAGCACATCGGCGATGTCGGGCTTGCCGTCGGGAAGGTCGGTCTGCACCGGCACCGGGAAGCGGGAGTTGACGAAATCGAAGTCCGAGGCCGTCATCGCGCCGAAGATGTCGATCTCGTCGCGCAGGGTCCGCTTGAACCGGGCCGCCACACCGAGTGTCGGGTACCGCTTACGCCCGGTCTCGGCGACGGCGTCGAACGCCTGCGAGACCGACTTGTCCCACTCCTTGGCACTCCAGTGGTCCAGCGATCTCCGAACGTGTTCTCCTACAGTCACCTGGCGAGGATATCGGCTGCGCACCGGCTGCGGTGACCCGGATCGGATGTTTGCCCCGCCGTCTCAGGCGATGGTCATGCCGCCGTCGACCACGATCGTCTGCCCGGTGACGTAACCGGCGGCCGGCGACGCCAGCCAGACCGCGGTCGCCGCGAGTTCGGCGGAGTCACCCAGGCGGCCCTGGATGATCCGTGGCAGCAGGCCCTCGAGATAGCCCGGTTTGAGTTCATCGGTCATCTCGCTGGCGAAGAATCCGGGTGCGAGCGCGTTGACCCGGATGCCCTTACGCCCGCTCCACTGCTGGGCCAGATCGCGGGTCAGTCCGATCACGCCGGCCTTGGAGGCGCTGTAGGCGGCCTGCGGCAACCCCGCGGTGGTCAGGCCGAGCACGCTGGCGATGTTGACGATCGCACTGCCGGGGCCCATCACCTTGGCGCAGGCCTGTGCCATCCAGTAGGCACCGCCGAGGTTGACGTCGATGACCGCGCGGAATTCCTCGGGGGTCTCCCGGCTGGCCGGCACCGCGGTGCCCACCCCGGCGTTGTTGATCAGGATGTCGACCCGGCCGAACTCGGCCATCGCGGCGTCGACCAGTTGCCGGCACTGCTCGGGGTCGGCGACGTCGGTCTTGCGGGTGTAGGTCCGCCGGCCGGCCTGCTCCACCAGTGCGGCGGTGTGCGCCATCTTCTCCACCCGCCGTGCGCCGAGCACGACGTCGGCGCCGGCTTCGGCGAAGGCTTGCGCGAACGCCACGCCCAGACCCGATGAGGCACCGGTGACGATGGCGACCTTGTCGTCCAGCCGGAAGGAATCCAGCACGCTCACGATGGGTCCCGCAGCACCTGCCGGGCGATGGCGTACTTGTGCACCTCGGTGGGGCCGTCGTAGAGCCGGAAGGCGCGCATATCGGAGAAGATCATCCCGACGACGGTCTCATCGGAGATGCCCATGCCGCCCAGAATTTGCACGCAGCGGTCGGCGACCTTGAACAGCTCCTCGGAGACCGAGGCCTTGACCATCGAACTCTCGTGGCGGCCCTTGGCGCCGTTGTCCAGCGTCCAGCACGCCCACCAGATCGCCAGCCGGCATTGCTGCAGCGCGATCTCGTTGTCCGCCAACATGAAACCGACACCCTGATGCTCACCGAGGGGCTTACCGAACGCGGTCCGGGTGCGGGCGTGCTCGACGGCAATCGAGTGCACCCGCTCGGCCGCCCCAAGCCAGCGCATGCAGTGGGTGAGCCGGGCCGGCACCAGCCGCTGCTGCGCGTAGCGCAGCGCCTGACCCACCTCGCCGAGGACCGCCGAGGCCGGCAGTCTCAGATCGGTGAAGCGCACCACGCCGTGGCCTTGCACGTAGTTGCGATCCATGGTGTCCATCACCCGTTCGAGCTCGATCCCAGGGGTATCGCCCTCGCAGAGGAACAGCGTCGGCCCATCCGGGCCGTGCTGGTTCGCCACGACACGGGCCATGATGATCCAGGTGCGCGCACCGTCGGCTCCGGTGATCAGCCACTTGTGGCCGTTGATCACGTATTCGGTCCCGTCGAAGACGGCTTCGGTGGCCAGCTGTCCGGGATCGGACCCGGCCCCGCCGGGCTCGGTCATCGCGAACACCGACCGCTGCCGGCCGTCGATCACCGGCACCAGGAACTTCTCCACCTGTTCGGCGTTGGCGACCTTGGACAGGATGAACATGTTGCCCTCATCGGGTGCGGCGCAGTTCAGCGCCACCGGACCCAACGTCGACCAGCCGGCCGCCTCATACAAGACCGCCTGCTCGCGGTGCGAGGGCTCGCGGCCGCCGAATCGCCGCGGAGCCTGAAACGTCAGCAGCCCCGCCTTGCGGGCCAGTGCCACCAGTTCGTTGCGGAGTTCCTCGTTGGGGCCGTGCCGGGTGAGCCGCGGGTCACGTTCGAAAGGAACGATCTCCTCGGCGACGAAGTCACGGATCTCGTCGCGCTGGGCGGCCAGCTCTGCCGGTATCTCGAAGTCGATCATCAGTCTCCCTCCATGATCCGGCGTGCTCGTTCGAACAGCCGGACCGTTGCGGTGTGCAGCATGTCACCGATTTCCTTGGGGGCCTTACCCGCAGCGGCCCGTGCATGCGAGCCCTCCAGGATGATGCCCAGCTTGAAGCAGGCCATCACCGCGTACCAGTCGATGTTCGACAGGTCGCGGTCGGTGTTCTGGGCGTAGCGCGCCACCAGCTCATCGGGTGTGGCCAGATCACCGGCCACCATCAGTTGGTTGGGCAGCACCGGTTCGTGCCCGGGCCGGTACCAGGTGGCCAGCATCCAGCCGAGATCGAGCAGCGGGTCACCGATGGTGCACATCTCCCAGTCGACGATGGCGACCACGTCGGGTCCGGTGGGGGAGAACATCACGTTGGCCGCGTGGTAGTCGCCGTGCATGATGCCGGGCCGGAACTGCTGAGGCTGATGCTCCCGCAGCCAGCGGGCGACGGCGTCGACGTCGCCGATATCTGGTCCGGGATAGTTGTCGAAGTCGGAGTAGGACTGCAGTTCCGACAGCCAACGCGGCACCTGCCGCTCCAGAAAACCCTCCGGCTTGCCGAAGTCAGCCAGACCAACGGCCACATGGTCGATTGCGCCCAGTCGCGCGGCGGCATCGGCCATCGACAAGCCCATGCCGTGGCGCACACCGGCATCAGCGGCATGCAGGGCGGGCAGCCCGGCTCCGGCGTTGAAGCCGTCCACCGGCTCCATCAGATAGAACACCGCGTCGCCGAGCACACCGGGGTCGTCGCAAACCGCGATCAGTCCGGCGTGCGGAACGTCGGTGCCTGCCAGCGCGCGCAGCACTCGGGTCTCCCGGAGAATCACCGAGTTGCTCACGGGGCGCAGGTGACGCGGTCCGCGGCGGAACACATAGTCGCGACCCGACCGGGTGAACCGCAGCATGATGTTCTGGGTTCCGCCGGTGATCTCGGCGACGTTCTCGATAGGACCCTCACCCAGACCCTGCTGCGACATCCAGGCGGCGACCTTCGATGCGTCGTGGGTCAGGTCCTCCACGAAGCCGAAGCTACCTCACGCGCCGGTGACGATATTCTCCGACCACGGCAAGCGACTGTCCAGCGCTGAGAAGATGCTCCACCCGACCAGGGTGCCCAACGCGATCGAGAGGATCGCCGCCCCGGAGGTGCTCATGCTGGACACGTCGGCGTTGCCGCCGGTGGCCGCCTGGCTCACCGACATGAAACTCAACGCGCCCGGGACCAGGGACCAGAACGCCGCGAGAAGCATCACCACCCCCGGCGGTGAGGTCTTGATCCGGGCGGCCAGCATCGCGAACAGCACCGAGAGAATGGCACCGACGAACCCTGCGTGCGGATCGGATAGGAACATCTCGGCGAACTTCTGGCCCAGCACCGCCGCGGCGATCGCGCCCATCAACCAGAACAGCGATCCCGGCGGCGCCGACAGATAAATCGACAGGCCCACTCCGACAACCACGATGGAGACGTACAGCGACCACGCGCCCATCTGAGCCGACGGGTCCTGCGGACCGAGATCGCCGGCGATCATCGTCCCCATCACCACACCGAACACCAGCAGTGCCAGTTGCGAGATGCCGTACACCAGCCGGCTGGATCCGGAGATGATCTGCGAACTCGCAAGTTCCGTCGCGCCGGTGGTGAGCGCCATCCCGGGCAGGGTGGCCACCAAGGCGGGGCTGATCACCCTCAGCAGTCCGTCGTTGGCGGTATCGGCGACGAACCAGGTGGCGAGCAGGGTGACCACCATCGCGCACAGGGTGGGCAGGATGGGTGTCAGCGCCGGTGTGGCGAACATGACGATCGTCCCCACCACCAGACCGAGGAAGAAGTAGCCCGGTAGCGATGCCCATGTCGGATTGATCATGATGCCGAAACCCACTGTGGTGACGGCGTATCCGAGGATCATCGCCCACTTGCCGTACCGCGGAGCCATGGTGCGTGCGGCGCTGACAGCCGCGACGGCCTCGGTCGGTGAGACGGCACCCGCCTCGGCGAGGCTGGCGATGTCGTCGATGCGTCCTGCGGCATCGAGTTGCAGTGACGAACGCGTCGAACCGTCGATTTCCAGCGCGTTGTCCCCGATCTGGATCAGAAGCGTCGTCGGGAGGACCACCACCCGCACCGACTCGGTGGTGTACCTCGCCGCGATCCGCTGCAGCCGGTTCTCCACGATGGGTGTCGGTTGCGCCACCTCGACCAGCGCTATGCCGATCTCGCGCAGCATGGCAGCGACCTCGGTCGGCGGATAGACGTCCGGTGCAGCCAGGGCGGCCGGCGGACTTTTGCGTATCGCGTTGACGATTCGGTCGCGCCGCCGGCGCCGGCCGTCGCTGATCACCGGCTCACCGGGGGAACCGGCTGCTGCTGCTGCCGGTTCTTCTGCCACGGCCAGTACCCGGTGACCTCGAGTTCCAGAGTGAAACTCAGGAAGGTCCGGATCAAAACGATGCCGCCGAGGATCGCCACGCTTTGGGCACTGGGGGTTACGGCCACTGTCCGGATGATGTCCGCGCCGACCAGGAACTCCAGGCCCAACAGGATGGACCGACCGAGCCGCTGACGAAACGACCGGTAGACGTCGACGGTGCCGCGCCTGCTGTCGCGGATCACCGCCACCGCGGCGACCAACGCACCGACGGCGATCACCGCGACACCGACCATGTCGATGGTCTTGCCGATCGTCTCGATGATCTCGACGAAACCCATGGCGGTGATTGTAGGAGTCGGCGGGCTTACTCCGGCGCCAGTGAGTTCACCATGGCACATTCAGCATCGGCAGGGAAAGATGCGCGGAGTGGACCATAAGCCCGCTTCACCCTCGATCGCTTCCGCCAACCAAGGTCACCTGGGCACGCTGCCGTTTGACGACACGCGCGACTTCGACGACGCCGACCGCGGATTCCTAGGAGCGTTGGAGCCATGCGTCATCACCGCCGCCGACGGCCGGGTGGTGTGGGATAACGACTCCTACGACTTCGTGGGCGGCGAGGCGCCGTCGTCGGTGCACCCCAGTCTGTGGCGCCAATCGACATTGGCCGCCAAACAGGGCCTCTACGAAGTGGTCGAGGGCATCTATCAGGTGCGCGGCCTGGATCTGTCCAACATCACCTTCATCGAGGGCGACACCGGGATCATCGTCATCGACCCGCTGGTGTGCACCGAGACCGCCGCGGCCGCACTGTCGTTATACCGCACCCACCGTGGGCCGCGTGAGGTGCGCGCGGTGATCTACACCCACTCCCACGTCGACCACTTCGGCGGCGTGCTGGGAGTGACCACCGTCGCCGACGTGGAAGCGGGCAAGGTCGCGGTCATCGCGCCGGAGGGATTCACCGCGCACGCCGTGCAGGAAAACGTCTACGCCGGTACCGCGATGACGCGTCGCGCCGCCTACATGTACGGCACCGCCGTGGACCGCGGCCCGCGGGGGCAGGTGGGATGCGGGTTGGGCCAGGCGCCGTCGACCGGCGAGGTGGCCATCATCGTGCCCACCATCGACATCGCCACCACCGGTGAGACACACACCCTCGACGGGGTGGACATCGAGTTCCAGATGGCCCCCGGTACCGAGGCGCCGGCCGAAATGCATTTCTATTTCCCGAAGTTCCGGGCGCTGTGTATGGCCGAGAACGCCACCCACAACCTGCACAACCTGCTGACCCTGCGCGGCGCCCTGGTGCGTGACCCGCGGGCCTGGTCCGGCTACCTCACCGAGGCAATCGACTCCTTCGCCGACCGCACCGAGGTGGTGTTCGCGTCGCATCACTGGCCCACCTGGGGTAGGGAGCGGATCGTGGAATACCTGTCGCTGCAACGGGACATGTACGCCTATCTGCATGACCAGACGTTGCGCCAACTCAACCAGGGCTACACCGGTATCGAGATCGCCGAGACGTTCGCGATGCCGCCGGAGCTGGAGAGGGCCTGGCACACCCACGGCTACTACGGTTCGGTGAGCCACAACGTCAAGGCGGTCTATCAGCGCTACATGGGCTGGTTCGACGGTAACCCCGCCCGCCTGTGGCAGCATCCGCCTGAGGCGGCGGGCCCGCGTTACGTGGCAGCGATGGGCGGTATCGATAACGTGGTCGACATCGCACGGGAGGCCTTCGACTCCGGTGATTTCCGCTGGGCCGCAACATTGTTGGACCACGCGATCTTCACCGAAGAGAACCACACCGCAGCCCGAGAGTTGTACGCCGACACCCTCGAGCAATTGGGCTATGGCGCGGAGTGCGCAACGTGGCGCAACTTCTTCCTCTCCGGGAGCACCGAACTTCGGACCGGCAACTTCGGTACCCCGGTGACCACAACAGCACCGACCATGCTCAGCCAGCTCACCCCCGAGCAGATGTTCGACATCCTGGCGATCTCGGTCAACGGCCCCCGGGCATGGGATCTCGACATCGCCTTGGACGTCACCTTCGCCGACATCGACACCAACTACCGCCTCACGCTGCGTAACGGCGTGCTCGTCTATCGCCGGCGCGCGGCCGACCCGGCGACGGCGACAGCCACCGTCACGTGCGCGAGCAAGTTGCGGCTGATGGCGGTCGCAGCCGGCGATGTCACCTCACCGGGTCTGGACATCACCGGGGACGCAAGCGCGCTTCAGGCACTGGTGGCGGTTCTGGACCGGCCCGACCCCGCCTTCAATATCGTCACGCCGTGACTTAACTCGACATCGTCACTGGCGTGACTCTCAGGGAAAGCCACCGTCGGCATGCAAGATCGACCCGGTGGTGTAACTCGACGCATCCGACATCAGGAAGAGCGCGGCGCCGACGATCTCGGCCGGATCACCGGCGCGCTGCAACGCATACCCGGCGAACGGGTTCTCCTCACCGAACGACCACGCCTTGCTGACATCGGTGAGGAACGGTCCGGGCATCAACGTGTTGACGCGCACCGCCGGTCCGTATGCCTTGGCCAATCCCTCGGTGAGGGCGTTGAGGCCCGCCTTGGCGACCGCGTAGGGCAGATACGACGGGTGCGGCCGCAGCGACCCGTGGGTGCTGACATTGACGATGACCCCACCGCCGGCCGCGGCCATCCGTTCGCCGGCCAGCACCGACAGCCGAAACGGGCCCTTGAGATTGAGGTTCACCACGGTGTCGAACAGCTTCTCGGTGACCTCGCTCAACGAGTCGTACAGCGGCGACATGCCGGCGTTGTTGACCAGAACGTCGAGCTTGCCGAAACGCTCATACACGGCATCGACGAGGCCATCCAGTTCCGACCAGTGGCCGACGTGCACGGCATACGGCATTGCCGCTCGGCCGGTTTCGGCCTCGATCTCATTCGCCGTTGCCACACAGTTGTCGTACTTGCGGCTGGCGATCACCACATCGGCACCGCAGCGGGCGGCGGCGAACGCCATTTCGCGGCCCAGTCCGCGGCTGCCACCGGTGATCAGCACCACCCGGTCGGTGAGGTCGAACAGTGCCGCCGGGTAGCTCGTGTCACCGCTCATGGACGGCACTTTATCGTTGCACGCATGCTCCTCCTGCTGATCCGGCATGCGCTGCCGCTGCGCACCGAAGCCGGCGAAGGCTCCGACCCCGAACTGACCGAGGAGGGCTGGGAACAGGCACGGCGGCTGCCTGACGCGCTGGCGCGGTTTCCGATCCGGCGGCTGGTGAGCAGCCCCCAGCGGCGGGCGGTGCAGACCGCGCGAGCCGGTCAGCACCGCGCTGGGCATGGCCGTGGACATTGACGACCGGCTCGCCGAGTACGACCGCGGCATGTCGCACTACATTCCGCTGGAGCAGGTCCGCACCGAACGGCCGGACGACTGGGACAAGATGGCCGCCGGTGAATTACCCGGGGCGGTGGATACCGATGAGTTCCGCGCACGCATCCGCGCCGGTCTGGACGACATCGTCACGGCCGCCGAACACAGCGACACCGTCGCGGTGTTCAGCCACGGGGGAGTGATCAACGTGGTGTTGCACGAGATCCTCGGTACGGCGACGCTGCTGTCGTTTCCCATCGACTACGCCTCGGTGACCGCGCTGCGCTACTCCCGGAAGGGAAGGTGGTCGGTCGCCGGCGTCAACGGCGTCGAGCACGTGTGGGATCTGCTGCCCAACCGCCTGCGCTGACCTACCGCTTGAGCGCGGCTTCCAGGTTCTTCTTCGCGACGCGCCGCAACTGAAACATCCGGGCCGCACTCACGAACGCGGTGATCAGCCCACCGCACACCGCGGCGAACAGGATCGCCACGCCCAGCGGCAGGTCCCAACGCCAGCTGAAGAAGGCGAAGGACGCCGAGGCGGTGTTCTGGGCGATGAAGATCAGCAGAACGATCAGCACCAGGAATCCCAGAATCAACGACGCCCAGAGCGCCGCGGTGCGGGTGAACTTGACGTCTGCGGGGTGCGTCGGCTCCGGGAGGTGGGCGGGGTCGGGCTCAGCAGCGGCAGCGGGGGGCTGGTCCGGCGTCACGGGATCGCTGTTCATGGGGTCATCTTCGCCGTTGCGGGCCGGGATTGAAAACCACCAAAGCGGCGATTGGGTCTGAAAACGGCTCCCGGCAGCGGTTAGGGTCGAGCAAACGAGGGGAGAGGGCGCCGATGAAACCGTCCCTGCGCAGGCTGGCCGCCGTGGTGGTGGCGGCGCTGGTTCCGGTGGTGGGGGGCTGCGGCAGTGCCAACCCGCTGGGCGGCGGCGCAGCCTCCGGCGACCTGAAATCGGTCGTGGTGGGTTCCGCGGACTTCCCGGAATCCAAGATCGTCGCCGAGATCTACGCCGAGACGCTGACAACCAACGGATTCACCGTCGTGCGGCAGTTCGGCATCGGCAGCCGTGAGACCTACATCCCGGCGCTGCGCGACCACTCCATCGACCTGATCCCGGAGTACACCGGCAACCTGCTCGGCTACTTCGACCCCAAGAGCACCGTGACCAAGCCCGACGACGTGGAGCTGGCGCTGCACCGCGCGCTGCCCGGCGACCTGTCCGTCCTGACCCCGGCCCCGGCCAACGACACCGACACCGTCACCGTCACCGAGGCCACCGCGACGAAGTGGAAGCTCACCAGCATCGCCGATCTGGTGCCCTACGCCGCCGAGGTCAAGTTCGGCGCCCCCTCGGAGTTCACCAGCCGCGCCCAGGGCCTGCCCGGCCTCAAGGCCAAGTACGGCTTGAACATCAAGGCCGACAACTTCGTCTCCATCAGCGACGGCGGCGGCCCGGCCACGGTGCGCGCGCTGCTCGGCGGGACGGTCACCGCGGCCAACATCTTCAGCACCTCGCCGGCCATCCCGCAGAACAAGCTCGTGGTTCTGCAGGACCCGAAGAACAACTTCCTCGCCAACAACGTCGTGCCACTGGTGAGCTCGCAGAAGATGTCCGACGAGCTCAAGAAGGTCCTGGACGCGGTATCGGCGAAGCTCACCACCAAGGACCTCATCGAGCTCAACACCGCGGTGTCGGGAAACACAGGGATCGATCCCGAGGACGCTGCGCGTAACTGGCTGCGCGCCAAGGGATTCGACAAGCCGGTGGGCGGCTGAATGATCACCTTCACCGGCGTCACCAAGCGCTACCCCGACGGTACCGTCGCCGTCGACGATCTCACCCTGGAGGTCCCCGACGGGGCCTTCACCGTCTTCGTCGGGCCGTCCGGCTGCGGCAAGACCACGTCGATGCGGATGATCAACCGGATGACGGACCCGACGTCGGGCACCGTGAGCGTCGGTGGCCGTGACGTCGCCGAACTCAACCCGGTGGAGCTTCGCCTGGGCATCGGCTACGTCATCCAGAGCGGCGGCCTGATGCCGCACCAGCGGGTGATCGACAACGTCGCGACGGTGCCGATCCTCAAGGGAGAGTCGCGCCGCGCCGCCCGGCGCGCCGCCTATGCGGTGCTCGAGCGGGTCGGCCTCGACCCCAAGCTCGGTGATCGCTACCCGGCGCAACTCTCCGGCGGTCAGCAGCAGCGCGTCGGGGTAGCGCGCGCGCTGGCCGCCGATCCGCCCATCCTGCTGATGGACGAGCCGTTCTCCGCCGTCGACCCGGTGGTCCGGGAGGAGTTGCAGACCGAGATGCTGCGGCTGCAAAGCGATCTGCGCAAGACCATCGTCTTCGTGACCCACGACATCGACGAGGCCGTCAAACTCGGGGACACCGTCGCGGTGTTCGGTCGCGGTGGCGCGCTGCAGCAGTACGACGCGCCGGCCCGGCTGCTGGAGCACCCGGCCAACGACTTCGTCGCCGAGTTCATCGGCGCCGACCGCGGCTACCGCGCCCTACAGTTCTTCACCGCGTCAGGCCTTGCGCTGCACCCGGTTCCCACCGCCGGTGAGGACGACATCGACGGCCTGGCACTCGATCCCGGGCAGTGGCGGCTCGTGGTGCGCGATGACGGCGCCCCGTTCGGCTGGATCGACGCCGATGGAGTCGCCACCCACCGAGCGGGCGGCGACCTCTACGACAGCGTCACCGCAGGCGGATCCCTGTTCACACCGGACGGGACCCTGCGCGCGGCCCTCGACGCGGCACTGTCCTCCCCATCGGGGATCGGTGTCGCCATCGACGAGTCTGGCGCGATCGTCGGCGGTGTCAGCGCGGACGAGGTCATCGCCGCGCTCGCCGCGCAACGCCGGACCGAACCGGACTAGAGCGCGTGCGTTACCTACTGAACCACCTCGACACCGCGTGGGCACTGACCCTGATCCACTTGAGGTTGTCACTGATCCCGGTGGCGCTGGGAATCGTGATCGCGGTGCCACTCGGTGCGCTGGTGTGGCGCAACACCGTGCTGCGGCGGCTGACCACCCTGACGGCGAGCGTCATCTTCACCATCCCGTCGCTGGCGCTGTTCGTGGTGCTGCCGCTGATCATCCCCACCCGCATCCTCGATGAGGCCAACGTCATCATCGCCTTGACGCTCTACACCACAGCGCTGCTGGTACGGGCGGTCCCCGAGGCGCTCGACGCGGTGGATAGTCGGGTGCGCGACGCCGCGAGTGCAGTCGGCTACACCCGCCTCGGTCAGCTGCTGAAAATCGAACTGCCACTGGCGCTTCCGGTTCTGATCGCCGGACTGCGGGTGGTCGCCGTCACCAACATCTCGATGGTCGCCGTCGGCTCGGTGATCGGTATCGGCGGCCTGGGCACCTGGTTCACCGAGGGCTACCAGTCCGACAAAAGCGATCAGATCATCGCGGGCATCATCGCGATCTTCCTGCTCGCCATCCTCATCGACATGCTCATCCTGCTCATCGGCCGTGCACTCACACCGTGGGCGCGCGCACAGTCGAGGACAACGGTGGCGGCGTGAACTTTCTACAGCAGGCGTTGGACTACATCTTCTCGGCGGAGAACTGGGCCGGCAACGCCGGACTCGGTGCACGCATCATCGAGCATCTGCAGTACACCGCGGTGGCGGTGGCGGTGTCGGCGTTGATTGCGATACCGATCGGCCTGATCATCGGGCATACCGGCCGCGGTTCCTTCCTGGTGGTGACCGCGGTCAACGGACTCCGTGCGCTTCCGACCCTCGGCGTGCTGTTGCTCGGGGTGCTGCTGTGGGGCCTGGGCCTGCTGCCGCCGACGATCGCGCTGATGCTGCTCGGCATTCCCCCGCTACTGGCCGGCACCTACGCCGGCATCGCCAACGTCGACCCGAAGGTCACCGACGCCGCCCGTTCGATGGGCATGACCGAGCGACGGGTGCTGATGCGCGTCGAGGTTCCCAATGCGATGCCGCTGATCCTCGGCGGCCTGCGCACGGCGACCCTGCAGGTGGTAGCCACCGCGACTATCGCGGCGTATGCCAGCCTGGGCGGGCTGGGCCGGTATCTGATCGACGGCATCAAGGTGCGGCAGTTCTATCTGGCTCTGGTCGGTGCGCTGTTGGTGACGGTGCTCGCGTTGATCCTGGACGGGCTGCTGGCCATGGCCGTCTGGGCCTCGGTGCCCGGCTCCGGCCGGCTGCGCCGGCGGTTGCCCCAGCCACTGCTGGACGACGAGATGCGTGTGGATACCGGCGGGCGCGGTGCGCCGACCCGCGATCCGTCGCTTACCGTGGAGGGGTGGTGACTGAAGGCGACGCTGCGGCGACCGACTGGCCGGCGATGCTGACGTGGCGGTCTCATGACGGCACTCGCCTGGAGTCCACCCGGGTGCAATTGGCGGGCGACCGGATCAAGGCGCTGGGGCGCATCGTTGCCGCCGCCACCGCGCAGCACCCGGCGTTCAGTGCCTCCTACGATCTGGTGACCGACGACAGCGGCGCCACCAAGCGGTTGTCGCTGAACGTCACCCTCGCCGAACGCGACCGGCAGCTGTCGATCGCGCGCGATGAGGAGAACATGTGGCTGGTGACCGACCACGAGGGTCAGTCCCGGTTCGGCTACGACGGGGCGATGGACGTCGACATGGTGCTCAGCCCGTTTTTCAACGCGCTGCCGATCCGACGCGCAGGCCTGCACCGACGCGCGGATTCGGTGACGTTGCCGGTGGTCTACGTGTATCTGCCGGAGCTGACCGTCGCAGCGGCATCGATCAGTTACAGCAGCCCGGGACCGGCCACTGGCGAGGGCATCAAACTGCACTCCCCGGTCGCTGAGACCAGCGTCGTGGTCGATCGCGACGGCTTCATCCTCGATTACCCGGGCCTGGCAGAGCGGATCTGATCACCGCACCGGCCCGCCCGGCCGCGGCGAGCGCCTCACGCCAGTTCTCCTCACCGAGCGTGATGGTGACGATGTCCGGGCGCGCGAAATGCTCGAAACGCACCCGCGCCGCGTGGCCCGCCTCGACGATCTCGGCGACGGAGCCCTTGCCCGCCAGCGAGTCTCGGGCGGCGTGCAGCAACTCCAGGGCACGGTCGAGCCTCGGCAGCACCTCGTTGGCGTTTGCCTCACACATGGCGCGCACCAGATCGGGGTCAGTGCCGGCCACCCGCGTTCCGTCGCGGAATGACCCCGCGGCCAGCGCGTAGGCCAACGGGACGTCGCCCGTCGATGCGGCCAGCGCTTCGGCGAGCAGGTGCGGCAGATGCGAGATGGCGGCGGCGGCGGCGTCATGCTCGTCGGACTTGGCCGCGACCACGAAACTGCCGCAGTCCAGGGCCAGGTTCATCACCTGCGACCAGATGGCGGCGTCCACATGTTCATCGACGCTGATCACCCAGGGCGCACCGTCGAACAGTCGAGCGTTGCCGGCCGGCCAGCCGGAATGTGCGGTGCCGGCCATCGGATGGCCCCCGACGTAGCGGTCCAGCAGGCCTGCAGAACGGACCTCTGCCAGCACCGGGCCCTTGACGCTGATGACGTCGGTCAGCGGGCAATCGGGTGCGGTGTGCCGGATCGCGTCAAGCAACGGACTCACCGCCGGCATCGGAACCGCCAGCACGATGAGGGCCTCGCGCTCAGCGGCCCACGTCAGCGCCTCGCCTAATTCGGTGGAGGCGGCGAACCCTTCGCTGCGGGCTGCCGCGGCCCCTTCGAACGAACGGTTGTAGCCGAACCCCTCCCAGCCGGCGGCCACCGCGGCCCGAAGCACCGACCCGCCGATCAATCCGAGCCCGAGCACACACACCGCTGGGTTGGTCACGTTTCCAGGTTGGCACATCGCGGCGGACTTACCGGTCAACCTGGGCTTCAGTGGTCAACGCGGCTGCCGTGCGACTAGCGTAAGCGCCCATGGCGGCCCAGCGAACTGACGCCCGGGAGGACCCGGACGGCTTTGCCGTCGCCGTCGTGCGGGAAAACGGAACATGGCGATGCTCCCCCATGAGCCCCAAAGCGTTGACCAGCCTGGCCGCCGCGGAGACCGAGTTACGGGAACTGCGAAGCGCCGGAGCGGTGTTCGGACTGCTCGACATCGATGACGAATTCTTCCTCATCGTGCGCCCCGCGCCGTCGGGGACGCGACTGCTGCTCTCCGACGCCACCGCCGCGCTGGACTACGACATCGCCGCCGAGGCCCTGGAAAAACTGGACGCCGACGTCGCCGCCGAAGACCTCGAGGAGGCCGACCCGTTCGAGGAGGGCGACCTGGGGGTGCTCGCCGACATCGGCCTGCCCGACGCGGTGCTGAGCGTGATCCTCGGAGAGATCGACCTGTACGCCGACGAACAACTCGGACGCATCGCCCGCGAGATGGGCTTTACCGACGAGTTCGCCGCGGTGCTCGACCGACTCGATCGGTGACCCCGCACCTGACTGACGAGGCGATGGTTGAGGCTGCCATCGCCGCGGCGCGTCGGGCCGGCGCCCGAGGACGTTCCCATCGGCGCGGTGGTGTTCGCCGCCGACGGCACCCAGTTAGCCCGCGCCGCCAATGGCCGCGAGGCGTTAGGCGATCCGACGGCGCACGCCGAGATCCTCGCCCTGCGCGCGGCGGCCCTGGCTCAACGGCGACGGATGGCGACTGGAGGGCGCCACCGTGGCGGTGACGGTGGAGCCGTGCACGATGTGCGCCGGCGCCCTCGTGCTGGCGAGGGTCGCCCGGGTGGTGTTCGGGGCATGGGAGCCCAAGACCGGCGCGGCCGGTTCGCTATGGGATGTGGTGCGCGACCGGCGGCTCACGCACCGGCCCGAGGTCCGCGGCGGGGTCCTGGCGCAGGAGTGCGCGGGCCTGCTGGAGGAATTCTTCGCCCGGCAGCGGGATTTGGGCTAGTCCGCACCGAACCGTAAGATCGCTCGCGGTGGCGTGTCCGAGCGGCCTAAGGAGCACGCCTCGAAAGCGTGTGACGGGTAACCCCCGTCCGAGGGTTCAAATCCCTCCGCCACCGCCATTCGTGCCAAGCGCCACGCACGAGCTTTCCCTGGTAACTCCGACAGCGTCAGGAGTTCTCCAGCAAGAGCGACCAGTTGACCGAGGCTGAAGTCGCGGTGCGTCGGGCCGCCGCTGAATCCGTCCTGAGATCACTCGAGAATCCTCTTTCCCTAAGCACGCCCCGACTGGTTCATCAACCGGTCTAATGGGAAATCGAGGGGGAGTCGTGAACTTGAGGACACCATGGAACTGATATCGCCGCTGGATTCGATGTTCCTGCTGGGCGAATCCCGCGAGCATCCGATGCACGTCGCCGGTCTGCAACTGTTCGAGCCTCCGCAGGGCGCCGGGCCGGACTTCCTCCGCGAGCTCTATCAGGACGCACTCACCCGCGACGATGTCGCCCCACCTTCCGGAAACATCCGGCCGAACTCTTCGGCGGTATCGCCAACCTCAACTGGGCGTTCGACAAAGACCTCGACCTCGAATACCACCTGCGCCGCTCGGCGCTGCCCACCCCTGGCCGGGTGCGCGAATTGCTCGAACTCACCTCGCGACTGCACGGCACGCTGCTCGACCGGCACCGCCCGCTGTGGGAGAGCCATCTCGTCGAAGGGCTCAACGACGGCCGGTTCGCGGTGTACACCAAGATCCACCACGCCCTGCTCGACGGGGTGAGTGCGATGCGGATGATGCGCCGGGCGCTCGCCACGACCCCGACGACCACGAGATCCGGATGATGTGGGGTCTCAATGGGCGCCAGAGCCGAGCCGCGCAACGCCCGTCACCGATCGGCAGCGTGATGGACGCTGCCGGAATCCGTTCTGGGACTCGGGCCCTCCGACCCTACCATCTGGCGCGGCAAGGGGTTGATGGAGCAGCAGCTGACCCTGCCGTTCGGCGCGCCGAAGACGATGTTCAACGTGCCGATCGGCGGCGCCCGGCGATGCGCCGCGCAGTCCTGGCCGATCGAGCGCTTCCTGGCGGTCAAGAAGGCCGCCGGGGTGACGCTCAACGACGTCGTCCTGGCGATGTGTGGCGGCGCGCTGCGCGCCTATCTCCTGGAACAGAACGCACTGCCGGACCAGCCGTTGATCGCGATGGTGCCGGTGAGCCTGCGCGACGATGCACTCCAGCGGCGGCAATCAGGTCGGCGCCATCCTGGCCAGTCTGGCCACCGATCTCGACGATCCCGGCGAAACGTCTGGACGGCGGTGCAGCAGCGTCGATGCGCAGCAACAAAGACGTCTTCGTGCAACTGCCCAAGCTCCAGCAGATGGCGCTGTCGGCGTTCAACGTCTCCCCGCTGCTGCTGTCGCTGTGTCCCCGTTTCTGCGCGCCGCGCTCGCCCCGCCGTTCAACCTGGTGATCTCGAATGTGCCGGGAGCGCGGGAACCGTTGTACTGGAACGGAGCCCGGCTCGATGGCAACTACCCGCTCTCGATCGCCCTGGACGGTCAGGCGCTCAACATCACCCTGTCCAACAACGCCGACAACCTCGATTTCGGACTGGTCGGGTGCCGGCGCAGCGTGCCGAGTCTGCAGCGCATCCTCGGCCATCTCGAGGACTCGTTGGCCGGCCTCGAGCGGCACTGGGCACCGCCGGCACGGCAACGGCGACAGCGACCGCGACGAAGAAAGCCGCGCCGCGTAAGCGGACCGCCCCATCGAAACGCGCTGCACCCGTTCCAAACCCGCTAAGGGCAGCTGACCTCGATCTCGAACGGTTTGGTCATCGGCTGCATCGGATTGGCCATGTCGACCCCGGTGGCAGTGCCGGTGATCGTGTAGCGTGTTGCCGTCCTTGGTGGCCGAGGCGCTGGCGCCGCCGGCCACGCCGTCCTGGAAGCCCAGCACGGCGCCGTTGACGTTGCCGAGACCGACCGAGGTCACGCTTCGAGGCGTCGTGGGCCATCACCACCGCGATGCCGGTGGCGCTGCTCGCCGATGCCGATGTTGAGATTGCCTACCGCCGACGTGCACAGGCGACCTGGCCCTGCGACGTTCCTTCGGTTGACCGTCGATGGTCACCTTCGCGGTGCCGGCCGCGGCGGTGGCCGACGCCGGTGACGATCGCCGACTCGCCGATGTCCGGGCTGCGCCCTGATCTGTCGCTGCGCCGTCGGCCTTCTTGTCGCTGGAACAGCCGACCAGACCGGCCACCAGGATCGCGGCGCCCCCGACGCCGACTGATCAATCCCACGCAATCATGGGCTCTTCCTTTCGTTTCGGACGACCCACCGCGAGCCGTCCGTCTGAATTGACGCATCAGTCATGCCCACTGCGCACGGCGTCTAATCCTTCCGGCTCTCTTGGTTAGATGACGGGCGTGCCGTACTTCACCGTCGAGGCGCGAGACTCCCAGGCGGCCGCGGGCGCAGCGGAGTCATCCACACCCCGCACGGCGAGATCCGCACCCCGGCCTTCGTCGCCGTCGGCACCAAGGCGACGGTCAAGGCGGTGCTGCCCGAGACGATGGCGCGAACTCGGCGCCCAGGCGGTGCTGGCCAACGCCTACCACCTGTATCTGCAGCCGGGACCGGACATCGTCGCCGAGGCCGGCGGCCTGGGCGCGTTCATGAACTGGCCCGGGCCCGACGTTCACCGACAGCGGCGGGTTCCAGATCATGTCGCTGGGCGCGGGTTTCCGCAAGGTGCTCATGGAGGACCCCGACCGCGAACAGGCCGACAACCTGATCGCCAAGGGCAAGCAGCGACTGGCCCACGTCGACGACGACGGCGTCACCTTCATCAGCCACCTCGACGGCTCCACCCACCGCTTCACCCCCGAGGTGTCCATCGGCATCCAGCACCAGCTCGGCGCGGACATCATCTTCGCGTTCGACGAACTGACCACACTGGTGAACACCCGCGCCTACCAGGAGGAGTCGCTGGCCCGCACGCACGCCTGGGCGCAGCGCTGCCTGACGAGCACCGCCGGCTGCAGCGCGCTGGACCCGGCGTCCCGGCCGCCGCAGGCGCTGTTCGGCGTGGTGCAGGGCGCCCACTACGAGGACCTGCGCCGCCAGGCCTGCCGCGGACTGGAGAGCATCGTCGACGGCGACGGCCGCGGGTTCGACGGCTACGGGATCGGCGGCGCGCTGGAGAAGCAGAACCTGGCCACCATCGTCGGGTGGTGCACCGAGGAACTGCCCGACGACAAGCCGCGGCACCTGCTCGGGCATCAGCGAGCCCGACGACCTGTTCGCCGCGATCGCGGCGGGCGCGGACACCTTCGACTGCGTCTCGCCGTCGCGGGTGGCCCGCAACGCCGCGGTGTACTGCACCGGACGGCCGCTACAACATCACCGGCGCGCGTTACAGCGGGACTTCACCCCGATCGACGCCGAGTGCGACTGCTACACCTGCGCGCACTACACCCGCGCCTACATCCACCACCTGTTCAAGGCCAAGGAGATCCTGGCGGCGACGCTGTGCACGATTCACAACGAGCGCTTCATCATTCGCCTCGTCGACCGCATCCGCGACGCGATCGGCGCCGGTGATTTCGACGCACTGCGCGACGACTTCCTCGGCCGCTACTACGCGGGACATGACTCTTGACTCGGAGGGACCAGATGACCACCGCCCCGCAGGACCTGCTGCTGCAGTTGCTCGATCCCGCCCACCGGGCCAATCCCTATCCGGTCTACCGGCAATTGCGCGAGCAGGCCCCGCTGCAGCTGCCGGAGTCGAACCTGACGGTGTTCGCCGACTTCGCCGACTGCGACACGGTGCTGCGTCACCCCTCCTCCTGCAGTGACCGGCTCAAGTCCACATCGGCGCAAAAAGCCATCGCGGCCGGCCAGCCGGCCCGGCCCTTCGGCGTTCCCGGATTCCTGTTCCTCGATCCCCCTGATCACACCCGGCTGCGCAAGCTGGTCAGCAAGGCGTTCTCGCCGAAGGTGGTGAAGGCTCTCGAGGCCGATCTCGCCGCGATGGTCGGCGCACTGCTGGACAAAGTCGAGGACGCGGGACGCTTCGAGGCGATCGCCGACCTCGCCCACCCACTGCCGGTCGCGGTGATCTGCCGGCTGCTCGGGGTGCCCCTGGAAGACGAACCGGAGTTCAGCGCCGCCTCGACATTGTTGGCTCAGGGCCTGGACCCCTTCATCGCTTTCACCGGCCAGACCCAGGGCATGGAGGAGCGGCTCGAAGCCGGCCTGTGGTTGCGGGGGTATCTGCGCGAGCTGCTGGAGCGGCGCCGGTCCGAGCCGGGCGAGGATCTGATGTCCGGGCTGATCGCGGTCGAGGAGAGCGGTGACCAGCTCACCGAAGAGGAGATCGTCGCGACCTGCAACCTGCTGCTGGTGGCCGGCCATGAGACGACGGTGAATCTCATCGCCAATGCGGTGCTGGCGATGTTGCGCCACCCGCAACACTGGGCCGCGCTGGGCAGCGATCCCGCGTGCGCATCGGCGATCATCGAGGAGACCCTGCGCTACGACCCGCCGGTGCAACTGGTCGGCCGGGTGGCCGGCGACGACATGACGATCCACGGCGTCGACGTTCCCAAGGGTGACATCATGATGCTGCTCCTGGCAGCCGCCCACCGCGACCCGGCGGTGGTCGAACGGCCCGACGAATTCGATCCCGACCGCACGGCGGTCCGCCACCTCGCGTTCGGCCTGGGACCGCACTTCTGCCTCGGCGCACCGCTTGCCCGACTGGAGGCGGCCGCGGCGCTGACCGCGGTGACCAAGCGTTTCCCAGGCGCACGCCTCGCGGCGGAGCCCGCCTACAAGCCGCACGTCACCCTTCGGGGAATGGCGGCTCTCGACGTCACCCTCTAGCCCCGCGCACACTGAGGTGATGGACCCGGTGGCGGCGCTGCGGCAGATCGCCTTCTACAAGGACCGCGCCCGTGAGGAACCGCGGCGGGTGATGGCCTACCGCAGGGCCGCCGACGTCATCGCCGAACTCGACGCCGAAACCCTCCAGCGGCACGGCCGCGCGGGGAGCTGGCAGACCTTGCCCGGTATCGGACCCAAGACCGCCGCCGTGATCGCCCAGGCGTGGTCCGGGCGTGAACCCGATGCACTGGTCGAGTTGCGTTGCAATGCAGACGATCTCGGCGGAGGCGACATACGATCCGCACTGCGCGGCGACCTGCACTGCCACTCGGACTGGTCGGACGGCTCCGCGCCGATCGAAGAGATGATGGCCACCGCGGCCGCCCTCGGCCACGAGTACTGCGCGCTGACCGACCACTCCCCACGGCTCACCATCGCCAACGGCCTTTCCGCCGAGCGACTCTCGCATCAGCTGGACGTTATCGACGAGCTGCGCGAGCGACTCGCACCGTTTCGCATCCTGACCGGGATCGAGGTGGACATCCTCGAGGACGGCACGCTGGATCAGGATCCGGCACTGCTGGCCCGGCTGGACATCGTGGTGGCCAGCGTTCACTCCAAGCTCAGGATGGATGCTCCCGCGATGACCCGCCGGATGGTGCGGGCGGTGTCCGATGGAACCGTCACCGTGCTGGGGCACTGCACCGGCCGGCTGGTGACGGGCGGGCGCGGGACACGACCGGAGTCGCAGTTCGACGCCGAAGCGGTGTTCACCGCCTGCCGCGATCACAACACGGCGGTGGAGATCAACTCCCGTCCGGAGCGCCGCGACCCGCCGACGCGGCTGATGACCTTGGCAATGGAGATCGGCTGCAACTTCGCCATCGACACCGACGCGCACGCCCCCGGCCAACTGGATTTCCTGGGCTTCGGCGCCGCCCGGGCACTCGAGGTCGGCGTGCCCGCTGATCGCATCGTCAACACGTGGCCCGCGAAACGGCTACTCGCCTGGGCTGCCGCCCCCTGAGTCGCGTCAGGGCGGTGGCGGCGGGAGCGGCGGCGGCGGCGGTGGCAGCGGCTCCGGCGGGGGTGGGGGGGGGGCAGCGGCTCCGGCGGCGGAGGTGGTGGCTCGAACGCAGGCGGCGGCGGGGGTGGTGGCTCCGGCGCCGGTGGTGGCGGTGGAGGCGGCATCACCGGAATCGTGATCGGGGGCAGCCCGGGGATCTCGATGACGTTGAACTCCGGTGGCGGCGGGGGCGCATCCAGCGGAGGCGGCGGAGGCGGCGGCCCCGGCACGTAATCGTCGTCACGGGGCGGCGGGGCGGTGTAGACCGGCACCGGCGCGACCCCGGAGCTGGTGTTGATGGTGATGACTGCGCCGGGGAAGGCGGTTCCGGCGGGCGTGGTGCCCACCACGACGCCACGGGCGGAGTAGCTGTTGATCGGCGTCGGTTGGTCGGCTACCTGGAAGCCGGCCGCCTTGAGACGTTTCTTGGCGGCATCGAGGTTAAGTCCGACCACACTCGGCACCGCACTGCCCGGTGCGCCGTTGACATAGCGCGGATCAGTCGGCGGCAGCGCCACCGGCCCGAAGTTGGTGGCGATCGGGTTCATCGCCAGAAACCAGGTCTGCGCCGGCGAGGTGCCGCCGTAGAGGTTTCCGCCGCCGCCGCACTTGCGCAGCGGGAAGGCGCACAGCGCAGCCGGTTTCGGGGAGTCGTCGAAGATGTAGCTGGCCGCCGCCAACTGATTGGTGTAGCCCAGGAATGCCGACGAACGATGGGATTCGGTGGTCCCGGTCTTTCCCGCCATCGGCAGCCCCCACCCCGCCGAGCCGGCTGCGGCGGCGCCGGTTCCCGTAATGGTGTCCTTGGCCAGCGCGTTGGTGAGCGAGTTCGCCAGACCCTCGGGCACCACCTGTTCACACGCCTGGGTCGCGACGGCGACCTGCTGTCCGCGACGGTCGAAGATCTTGTCGATCGGGGTCGGCGGGCACCACCGTCCACCCGACGCCAGGGTGGCCGCAACGTTTGACAGCTCCAGGGCGTTGACTTCGAACGGGCCGAGTGTGAACGAGCCGATGTTCTGTCGCTTGATGAAATCGGCCAGGCTCTCGTCGCTCTTCGGTTGGTACTCGCGGGCGCTGCCGGGCTCGGCGTAGGACCGCAGTCCCAACTTCACCGCCATGTCCACGGTCCGGCCGACCCCGACCTGGGCGATGAGCTTGGCGAAGGCGGTGTTGGGAGAGAGCGCCAGTGCGTCGGTCATCGACAGCGGGCTGCGGTATCCGCTTGCGTTCTTCACACACCATGTCTTGGGTGGGCAACCGGGGGTATTGCTCTCCCCCAGTCCGGCCCCGGCGAAGGTCGGCGGGACGTCGAGCATGGCGTTGATCCCCATGCCCATCTCCAGGGCCGCCGCGCTGGTGAACACTTTGAAGATCGACCCCGCACCGTCGCCGACGAGGGTGAACGGCTGGGGTTGAACCGTCTGCCCGGCCTCTAGCTTGAGGCCGTAGCCACGGTTGTCCCCCATCGCCAGCACCCGGTGGGATTCCTTACCGGGCCGGATGACACTCATGACGCTGGCGACGCTGTCCAGCGTCGGGCTGGCGACCGCATTGATCGCCTGCTTCACGCTGTTCTGCACCTTCGGGTCCAGCGTCGTGCGGATCAGGTAGCCGTTTCGGGCCACCTCCTCCTTGCTGATGCCGGCGCGGGCCAGATACTCCAGCGCATAGTCGCAGAAGAAGGCACGGTCGCCGGCCGCGATGCAGCCCTGGGGAAGTGAATTCGGCTGGGGCAGAACGCCCAGTGGCTGCTCCCTGGCGACGCGGAGTTCATCCGCGTAATCCGGCAGGTTCTCGATCATGGTGTCGAGCACGAGATTGCGCCGGTCCAGCGCGCCCTGCGGGTTGGTGTAGGGGTTGAGTGAACTGGTCGACCGGACGAGCCCCGCCAGCAGGGCGGCCTGCTGCCAGTTCAGTCGCGCGGCGTCGACACCGAAATACGTCCGCGCGGCATCCTGAACGCCGTAGGAGCCGTTGCCGAAGGGCACCAGGTTCAGGTAGCGGGTGAGGATCTCCGGCTTGGACAGCACCTTGTTCAGCGCCAGCGCCGTGCGGATTTCCCGCAGCTTGCGGGTCGGCGTGGACTCCACCGCGGCCTGACGCTCCTGTTCGGTTTCGGCGCTGACCAGGAGGGTGAAATTCTTCACGTACTGCTGCTCGATGGTGGATCCGCCGCGACTGTCCACCGCTCCTTTGAGGTATCCGGCCAGACCGGTCAGCGTGCCCTGCAGATCCACGCCGTTATGGTCGGCGAAGCGCTTGTCCTCGATCGAGACGATCGCGAGCTTCATGGTGTCGGCGATGCGGTTGGACGGCACCTCGAACCGTCGCTGGACATACAGCCAGGCGATCGGATTGCCCGCCGCATCCACCATCGTCGACACGGCCGGCACATCGCCGCCGACGATGTCGGCCGAACCCTGGGACACCGATTCGGACGCGCGGTTGCTGGCGACGCCGACTCCGCCGACCACCGGAAAGAGCAATCCCGCGGTCAACACCCCGGCGAGAAGACAGAACAGCGCCATACGGGCGACGGCGGGTCTGGCCGGCGGGTACTGCTCCGACATTCCAAACACACTAGTTGTCAGACAACACGGCGTCGGAAACCACGACGATGCCGTCGTCGTCGCTGAACGCCCACTCCCCCGGCACGAAATCAACGCCGCCGAAGCTCACCACGCAGTCACGCTCACCGGCGCCGGTCTTGCTGCTCTTGCGGGGGTTGGTACCCAGCGCCTTGATACCGATGTCGAGGGTGCCCAGGGTGGCCGCGTCGCGCACGGCACCGTGCACAACCAAACCGGACCACCCGTTGGTCCGTGCCAGTTCGGCGATCACGTCGCCGACCAGTGCGGTGTGCAGTGAGCCGCCGCCGTCGATGACGAGCACCCGCCCGGACCCGGGCTCGGACAGCACCGACTTCAGCAGAGCGTTGTCCTGATCGCATCGCACAGTGCAGATCGGGCCGGCGAACTCACGCCGACCGCCGTACTGACGCAGTTGCAGATCGCAGCTGCGCACATCCGGCCCGATGTCATCGACGAGATCGGCGGTGGGGCGAAATTCGACCATCGCGACCGGCGTCTAGCCGCGCCGCAGCCGGCGCAGCAGCAGGACCGCGACAAGAGCCGCCAGGGCGATCGTGAGCCCGCGCCGCAACGCGGTGCTGCCGTGGTCGGCCGGAGGTGGGACAGCGGGTGAGCGCGGGGCCGGGCCGGCGCCACTGGTCAGTGCGACCTGAGCCCGAGGTGGCTCGATCGCCGGGGCGGAGGGGCGCGCTTCGAGTGCCTGCGGCGCGCTGGGGGCCTTCGGCGCCGGGGCCTTGCGAGGGGCAGCCTTCTTCGTTGCTTTCGCGGGCGCCTTCTTGGCAGCGGACTTCGCGGGCGCTTTCTTCGCCGCTTTGGCGGGCAGCTTCGCCTTCGCGGGCGGGTTCTGGTCCGCCTTGGGCTCGCCCAGACCCTGCGGGTCTGCAGCGGGCTCGCCCGGACCTGCGGGTCTGCAGTGGGTTCGGCCGGACCCTGGGGGTCTGTCATGTGAGCGCTCCTTCGAGTCGGTGCGGACCGTGGTCAGCCGCACGCGCCAATATCGATTCTGCCAGCCTCATGACCGTCGGCGCAGTCCCCATGCCGCTGCAGCGGCGACGAGCACGCCAATGCCAACGATGAAGGGCCACAAGGGGATCCGAGTAGCCGGCGCATCAGTCGCTGCCGGCGGACCTGGCGCCGCGGTGGTGGCCGTGGTCAGCGAGAACGACCACGACCCTGATACAACGTGCCCATCGGCCGATGTCACCCGATAGTTGACGGTGTACTTGCCGGACGGGCCAAGCGGCCGCACAGGAACACTCACCACCGCACCGCTGACCTCAGGGTCCCCGACAGACCACAGGTTGGCATCCGGCCCGACGACCGTCATCGCCGCGAACGAGGGCTGCAGATCTTCGTTGAAGGTGGCGCTCACCGCAGCGGGGCCGGCGGTGAGCGCGGTGTCCGCGGCCGGGTCAGATGAGATCAGGGCGGTATGGGCTGACGCGGCCGGCATGCCGGTGAGAGCGACGGCGGCACACATCAGCGCACAGGCGACCACGCGCAGCAACGACGTCACCACTCACACCACCCCGAGCCGGGACATCAGGTCCGCTTCGATGCCGTCGAGTTGATCGGCAATGGACTGCTGGGCGGCGCGGCGGCGTTGGCCGGGCATGTTCTCCGCGGCGGTGACCGCCGCGGACAGGGCCGTCAGCCGCTCGGTCATGGCGGCCACGAAGGCCCGGGTCTCGGAGTCCTTCGGCTTGTTCGCCGCAACCTTGCGCAGCGAACTCTCAGCACCGGCGATGCGGGCCGACAGCCGGCCACCCTGGCCGGAGAACTGACCCAGCGCGGTCAGCGGCACCCCGAGCCTGTCGGCGCGGCGTTCGTCGATTGCACCGCGGGCGGCCACAGCCGCCCGGTAGGCGACGGGCACGACCACCGGGGCGACCAGCCGCGAGACCGCCAGAAGTCGGCGTACCCGGCCGGGGGACATGAGTCGGCCCTCGCGCGCGGTCCGAAGCTCGGTCTGGGCCACCTTCACGGCGGTCCGGTCGGCGTCGAGCTGCGCCTTCAGCTGGGCTTTGATCGCCTTGTCCTCGGTGCGCCCGGCCGTCTTGATGCGCCTTGACTCGTTCTTGGCGGCGAGTTTCGCCTCGAGTCTGGCCCGGGACTTCAGCGCGCGGGCCTCGGCGCGGCGGGTGGCGCGGCTCTTGCGCTTGGTGAACAGGCCCATCGCGGCTGCCTCCGGAGGTGGTCGTCGGCGATCGGGGAGGACGGCTCCCGATCAGTGCGTCAAACCTTATCGCCTGGTCTAACGCACGGTTTCCCCACCTGCGGATATGGGACAATCGGTACGGCATCCGCAAACCCCCGGCGCCTAGCGGCACGGGAGTGCAATCGAGGAAGTATCCGTGAACCGGTCGGGTCGGCGCGCTCTGGCAGTGAGCTTGACCGTCGCCGTCGGTGTGGTGTTCGCGGGCGCCGTGGGTACCGGCCCGGCCGCGGCTGATGGCGATCCGGGCGGTAAAGCCGCGCGGGGCTCGGACACCGATGCAGCAGCGGGCAATCCGGGTCCGCGCCGCATCGAACGGACCTCCCGGGACCCGAGGGCTGCCGGCCGGGGCTCCTGGCAGCGCCCGGACAACACAGAAGTCACCGCCCCCGGGGACACCGACTCCGACCATCCCGGCTGGGATTGTCACTGGCCGGATTGGACCCCAGTGCTCACCCCCAGCGCGGGCATCGGAGTTGGAGGCGGGGGCGGAGGCGGAGGCATCATCGTGGCGGCGGCGGGTTTCGGCGCGCCCCTGATCGCCCGCCCCCCGGTGTCGGGAACCGCCACCAATCGGATGCTCACCGGCGTGGCTCCCGCCCAACCGGAGGCGGCCGCGCCGGCACCCCCGGCGATCGCACCGATGGCCGGCCCCCCGCCGCCCTCCCCCGCGCCGGCACCGGCCGTCGCCCCGGCGCCTCCCGTCGCTTCGGCGCTGCGGACCGCACCACCTGTTGCTCCGACCGTCGACCCGCAACCCGCTGCGGCGCAGGTGAATCCGATTCGGCTGGGTTACCCCGCCTACCTTCAGTCGGCCAGCGTTGCGGAGATTACGGCGCTGGCATTTCTGGGAGTAGCCGGTCTGGTGACTCTCGCCGGAGTGGGTGGCTTCGTGGGCTACCGTCAGGCGAGGTCCGGCTTCGCTCTGCGTGCCGCCGGAACGGCCCGGTTCCTGTCATGACGGAAGGTGTGTGATGCCCGCAGCCAAACGCGTCACCAAAGCCGTCAACGACGTCCTTGACCTTGCCCCGGGGCAGGGCGTGGTATCGCTGGATCGCCTTGTCGCCGCCGTCGGTGCACACCGCGGCCGTCCGATCGAGATCAGCACGGCAGATCTTCCACCGGGGGTGTCCGGTCAGTGGCGGCAGTTCTCCGACCGCGACGAATTCCTCATCCAGCAGGGACTGCCCACAGCCGAGCGCACCCTGGCCCATGAGCTCGGCCACCTCGTGCTCGGGCACGACGGGATGCTGGTGACCGACCTGGCCCGCGCGGAATCCGAACTGGCCAGCGACGACCTCATCAGCTACATGCTCAATCAGCGGACCGGTTGCATGGGACCGGCCGGCGAGGAGGCCGAACAGGAAGCGGAGGACTTCGCAGCGCTGCTGCTGTACCGATTGGGTCGATTGCCGAGCGATCGGGCGTCGATCGTGGCGGTGCGGCTCGGCGAGGCGTTCGGTTGATCGTCTGGGTCGTCGCGGGACTGCTGGCACTGGGCACCGGTCTGCGCATCGGCTGGGCTCTGGTCAATCGGCAGTCGGTGGTCAGCGGCGCGATGATCGTCGCGCTGGGCAGCCTCGCCGTGCTGGCCGCGCTCAACTGGCCTCCGCTGACCCTGTTGGTGGACACCGCGATCGGCTGGCCCAACATCGCCATTGCGCTGAGCCAGGTGGCACTCGTGGTGTCCGCGGCCGGCAGTTGCGTCATGATCACCTCCGTGTCCGCTACCCGCGCGCCGGCACCGGCCCGGCGGTTGGCGGTCATTCAGTACGCGATCGCTGCCGTCATCGCGGCGGTGTCGCTGGGCATGTTCCTGACCGCGCCGCGGCAGCCTGAGATGGCGCCCAGGGAATACGTGTCGCGTGCGATGGACACCGGCACTGGATGGCTGATACCGCTGCTGTACGTGCTGCTGGCGATGACGCTGGTGACCTGGGTGGGCATCCGGCTGTCCAACCCGAGCCGGCGCGGCCGGGCCCTGTTCCTGTTCAGCGCCGGCACGGCGCTGATCGTCGCGGCGAGCGCCTTCATCCTCATCCGTGCGGTTCGCGGCACCCCGTTGGTCGGGATCGGGACGGCGGCCACGATGCTGCTGTGCGCGCTGAGCGTCGTTGCGGCCGGATCACTGCTGCCCTCGGTGGAGGACTGGGTTGGCGCACGCCGCGAGCTCCGGCTGATCGATCCCCTGCTGCAGGAGATGGCGCGCCGACACCCCGATGTCGGCATCGGGATACGCCCCCGCGGCCCGCTGGTGTTCCGCGTGGCAGAACGTCTTTCGACGATCTCCGACTCGCTGTATCTCGAAGCGCTGCACGCCACGCGCGACGGCGAGGAGCCCGGCGGGGAACCGGTGGGGGTGAGCGCGGCGGACCAGGCCCGGGCCGTCGCCGCTTGGCTACACGCCGGAGATGATGAGGCCGGCGCTGATTTTCCCGGCAGTCAGTGGCTGCGCCAGCCACCCGACTGTTCGGACCGGGAGTGGATCCTCGAGATCGCCCGGCAGTACCGGGACCTGCCCGCCGTACCCGCGCGCTACGCGGTGCGCGACAACGCCGATATCGGCGGAGAGCGGGAGAGCGGTTAGCTCTCCAGCAGTTCCACGCGGCGCAGTTCGTCCACGGTCTCGACGACCTTCTGCTGGGCTTGCGGGGACAACCCCACGGTCCGCGCCGCGATGCGGCGGACGCCTTCGTCGCGCATGTGCGCGAGCCAGGTCAGCTCGCGGTCCATCTTCTCGTAGTACTCATCGTCGGTGAAGTACTCAGGCTTGATCCGGAAGAAGTTAGCAATCGCAGTCATCGTTGCCGACGACGGATTGGTGCGGTTGCCGGAGCGCAACTGGGACAGATACGGCGCCGACATCGTGATGCCCTCCGACTTCAGCGCGGCGATGACCTCGGCGGAGGTGTGCGGCCCACGACCCGGGGGGTAAACCGTCTCGAAGAGCCGGTTGAGTCTCGCCGCGAATGTCGTGCTCATGTATTTCCTCCCGCTGACAGCATTGCTGTTCGAATCGCCCTCGGTGTCTTTGCTGACTGATCGTAACCGCAGTAATGCTGACGACCAAGTGCAAACACCCGATCACACGACTTTATCTACAGCTTTCATTCCCTGGCAAATCGCCTAGGGCACAGGCGCGGTAGGTTTTGACCACGTCTCGAGCGACTTTTCCCAGCTGAAAACCGGCGAGAAGTCTTCTTACGGCAAAGCGGTGATCCGGACTCGGGACCCGCGAACAGGCCCTGTCAGCACGCACGGGCTACTGTGATTTAGCTGAATTTTTGCTTAGAAACAGTTAGCTGGTGCAGCCCGGGGCGGCATGGGCCCGCCCTCAGGCGGCGAGCAGCATCGCCAGTATCGCCGTGTCGGGATGGCTGATCGGGTCGACTCCGACTCGGCTGACCATGCCCGTGACCGTGCCGTCGGCCTCGGCTTCGACCCAGGCGGCCCGATGCTCCAGTCCCAGGTGGGGCAGGCCCGGAAGCAGCACGCACCCGGAGGCGGCTCCCGAGCACTCGGGAAGCGAGGGGGTGGTCTCCGAGGGCGGATGCAGCATCAGCAACGCCGGTGGCTGCCGGTCGGCGAAATGCCCGGGCGCGATGGCTCCGGACCCCACGACGGTGCCCTCGGCGAGGACGAGGCCGACCGTCCCCGGCTGGGGCGCGTCGGGCAATTCCTCACGCGCGCCGAAGATCGTTGTCGTGGAAAGCAAACCGGGCACCGATGCGACGCGGACCGCCACCATCAACAGTTGGGCCCATTCCTTGGTCGAGTTGGGCCAGCGACCCGAGACCACGAACCCCTTCAGGCAACCCCGGGCGTGGAACGGCGCAATCTCTACAGAGCGCTCTGAACTGCTCTCCATCTCGCCTCCGCTACAGCTGATACCTGTGCGACACGACAGCGGCCGGTTCGCCACAGCATGGGCCATGCCGGGCCGGCATGCAACAGGACACGAGTGCTCGGCGGGGACAAACTCAAACCACAGGACGGACTCAAACCAGAAGGCGCCGCACCCGAGATGGGTGCGGCGCCTCGTGGCCTACTGCGACGGCTACTCAGCCGAAGATCAGGCCCTTGGTTTTCGACGTCGCCGCCGCATGGCGCTTGGCGACGTCGTCCCAGTTGACGACATTCCAAAACGCTTTGACGTAGTCGGCTTTGACGTTCTTGTACTGCAGGTAGAAGGCGTGCTCCCACATGTCGACCTGTAGCAGCGGGATGACCCCGAGCGGAACATTCGCCTGCTGGTCATACAACTGGAAGGTCAGCAGTTTGTCGCCGAGGCTGTCGTACGCCAGCACCGCCCATCCCGAACCCTGCAGCCCATTGGCAGCGGCGGTGAACTGGGCGCGGAACTTGTCGAAGGAGCCGAACGCGTCATCGATAGCGGCCGCCAAATCTCCGGTGGGCTTATCCCCACCGTTGGGTGACAGGTTCTTCCACCAGATCGAATGGTTGACGTGGCCGCCGAGGTGGAACGCGAGGTTCTTCTCATTGAGGAAGATCGCAGCATGGTCGTCGTTGGCGCGTGCCTCCTCGAGTTTGGCGACGGCGGCGTTCGCGCCGGCCACGTAGGCGGCGTGATGCTTGCTGTGATGCAACTCGTTGATCTGGCCGGAGATGTGCGGCTCCAGCGCTCCGTAATCCCAGTCCAATTCCGGCAGGGTGTAGTCAGCCACGGAGTTCCTTCCTATTGAGTTGGTGTTGAGGTGGTCGGCTGTTGACGATCAGCATCCACAACATTGCTCCATCGCCGCGGACACCGCAAGAAACGGCGGACGGCGCAGCGGTCAGAACAACACGATCAGGGCAAGCACGCCCAGCAGCACCAGGGCGATCACGCCGGCCCGCACGGCCGCGAGCGTGTAGGACCTGGTGAACGTCGACGAACAACCGGCCCAGGGCACATCGGCTACCGGTCCACTCTCAAACGACGGGGACGCCATCAGTGTGTCCTTACCTGCATCATCAACCCCCGTGAAATATGTCACAGCCGTGTGGGAGGCGATCATAGCCCGCCCGCTTCGGGGGTTTCAAAGGCTTTCACGGGAGGTACCCCCGGCGGCACTCACGTGAGCGATCCGGGTAACGGCGTGTCGCGCGGTGAGTCCGGCGGGCCGAGAAGCTGTTAGCCACGCGAGGAAATTCGCTCGCCCACTCACGGGGCTGTTGATCAACACCGTCCGAATGAGTCGGGTTATCCACAGTCTCGGCGGTCCGGGGCGACCAATGCGTGCTGAGTAGGCGGCTATCGACCCACCGCCTGTGGACAACATTGTGGAAACTGTGGATAGCAGTGCCATTGCTGCGCAGGGGCCCGCGCCCATCCGGCACCGCGTGCCACAAAGCGGGCCGGGCGGGCGCCCGGGAAAGCCGTTCGTGGGCGGCCGGACCGGCGTCGCTAGGCTGGTCCGGTGATCCAGGTCTGCTCACGCTGCGGGACCCGGTGGAACGTACGGGATCAGGAACGCACGTGGTGCCCACGGTGCAGCGGACCGCTGATGAGTCCCACCGAACAGCAACCCGTCGGCGCGACCAGTCGGCCGCCGGTCTTCCCGGCCAACCAGAAGCGCGCGGCGGCCCGTCCGCCGGCGGGATTCCGGTGGATCGCGGTGCGGCCCGGGCCTCCTCCCCCGCCGCGGCGTCCGCCCCGGACCCTGGGACCCACCCCGCGATACGCGACCATCCCGCGCTGGGGACTCATCGATCGCGGCGCGTGGCAGGCTCCCGCGCCCCAGCATGCGCGCAGAACGGCATCCGAGACGGCCGTGCGGGCCACCGTGTTGGCCGCGGCAGTGGTGTTCGCCCTCGCGGCAGCCGCGCACGTCATGCGCTATCTGCTGCTCCTCATCAACCGCAGCACCCTGCTACATCCGCTGGTGGCCAACGGCGCCCTGCTGTTCGGGATCCTGACGAGTCTTGCCGCCATCGCGGCGGTGATCGCCGCCGCCGCGGTGTCGACCTCCTGGCTCATCGGCCGGCGCGCGGCGGTGTTCGGCTCCCATGGCCTCGACGACCCCCGGCCCGAGTGGGCGCTGTGGGCCGGCTGCATGGTTCCGGTGGTCAATCTGGTGTGGGCACCGGTGTTCGTCATCGAACTCGCCCGGGCTGAGCACTCGCAATCCCGGCTGAAGACCCCCGTGATGACGTGGTGGATCGCGTGGGTCTTCTCGACGGGGGTCTGCCTGTGGGCCATCTGGACCAGTGGAGCCACCGACCCGCAGGGCGTGGCCGACAACACCGTGACGGTGATCATCGCCTACCTGGCCGGCCTGGCGACCCTGCTACTCCTGCTGCGGGTGGTCGACGTCTTCGTCCGCAGGCCCGTGGAGCGCCCGCTGCACCGCTGGGTTGTCGTGGCCGAGGGCACCGGGGACGGGGACGCCAGCGACGGGGACACCGGGGACGGGAACACCTCCCTGAATGACGAATCCCGTGATGTTGTTGAGTCCGGGGACCGCGAACCGGCAGCATAGGACTATGTCGACGGCAGACGCCGCCCCCGCGGGCCAGCCATTCGTGGTTGCGCACCGCGGTGCCTCCGCCGATCGGCCCGAGCACACTCTCGCCGCCTACGAACTGGCCTTGCGGGAGGGCGCCGACGGGGTCGAATGCGATGTGCGGTTGACCCGCGACGGCCACTTGGTGTGTGTGCATGACCGGCGGGTGGACCGCACATCCACCGGCAGCGGACTGGTCAGCGAGATGACACTGGCCGAACTGCGGCGGCTGGACTTCGGCGCCTGGCACTCCAGCGCCCGACCCGGCGACTCGCGCGCCGGCACCGGACTGCTCACCCTCGACGACCTGCTGCGGCTGGTGCTCGACTGGAACCGTCCGGTGAAGGTGTTCATCGAAACCAAGCATCCGGTGCGCTTCGGCGGTCTGGTGGAGAGCAAGGTGCTGGCCCTTCTGCATCGCTACGGCATCGCCTCCCCGCCGTCAGCCGATCTTGCGCGCGCGGTGGTGATGTCCTTCTCCGCGGCCGCGGTCTGGCGGATCCGCCGGTCGGCGCCGATGCTGCCCACGGTCCTGCTCGGTGAGACCTCGCGCTATCTCGGCGGTGGAGCTGCCACCACCGTCGGCGCGACGGCCGTCGGTCCGTCGATCGCCACTCTGCGGGAGTACCCGGAACTGGTGGATCGCGCTGCGGCACAGGGCCGGGCGATGTACTGCTGGACGGTCGATCACTACGAGGACGTCGAGTTCTGCCGCGATCTGGGTGTGGGTTGGATCGCCACGAATCATCCGGGCCGGACGAAGGCCTGGCTGCAGAACGGGCTCACCGGCGCGGGGCGCGATTAGCTGTTACGGCTGCGCGTCGATCACCTGCTGGGGAACCGCCGAGTCGCGATACAGGGCGTCGAACAGGGCGCCGGCCGACTCCGAGTCCCACACCACCACCGCACCCGACTCGTTGCCGACGAACTCGCCGATCGGGACCGTCACCGTGGTGGGACGGCCATGCAGCGACCAGCCCAGCCGGGCAAGGTCCCATACGTGGGTCTCGGTATCCACGGTCAGCGCCCCCACGGCCGCATGCGGCACCGCGTACCACCGCCAGGGATTGATCCACGGCTCCGGCGACGTGGCGCGGGCCAGCACCGCCGACAGGAACTCGCGCTGGTGGCGCATCCGGTCCAGGTCGGCCCTCGGAGTCGCCCGGCTGCGCACGTAGCCCAGGGCGTTGGCGCCGTCCACCATCTGGCAGCCCGCCGGAAGGTCGATACCGGCGAGCGGATCGCGCAGCGGTTCAGGCAGGCACAGCTGCACTCCCCCGAGCGCGTCGACGACCCCACCGAAGCCGGCGAATCCGATCTCGGCGTAGTGGTCGATACGCAACCCGGTGGCCTGCTCGACGGTCTGGGTCAGCAGTGCCGCGCCGCCCTCGGCGAATGCGGCGTTGATCTTGTCGCTGCCCCAGCCTGGAATAGCGACGTAGGAGTCGCGGGGAATCGACACCATCGTTGTGGGTTGACCCGATGCGAGTCCCGGGATGTGCACCAGCAGGATGGTGTCCGTCCGGCCGCTGCCGAGATCACCACCGGTGGACAGTTCGGCCTGCTGCTCGGGTGAGAGATCGCCCCGGCTGTCCGAACCCACCAGTAACCAGTTGGTGCCGCTGCCCGCGGCTGGGCGCTCCGGGTAGTCGGTGATGGCGGCGATGCGGTGCAGGTTCGCCTCGATCCACACCGCCGTGCCCAGTACCACCGTGGCGGCCAGGAATCCAAAGGTCATAGCCGCCAACAGGATTCGTCGACCGAACCCTCTGCGGCGACGCGAGGTCTTCTTCGGTCGCGAGACCGGGGCCGGCACCGGTCGCACGGCGCGGGCGGTGCTGCGGCGCGCTGCGTTCGGATCGGGCTGCGCTCGGATCGTCTGTGGACGCTGGGGCCGGGCGGGCCGCTGCGCCGGCCGCCCCGGTGGCGCCGCCGGACGCGGAACAGTGGGCGGCGGCACGGGCTGGCGGGCACCCGGAGGGGCCGGGCGTGGCGCGTCGCGGCGGATGAACTGGGGCGGCTCGCGGTCAGGTTGCGGCCGTACCCGCGGAATCCGCTCGGTCGGCGCGTCCGCGGCCGACGGGCGGTACTCGCTCACCAGGTCAATTTACGTGCCGCAGGAGCACTTTCACCGCAGCGGCGGATCACCCGAGCCAGCTGAGGCGTCCGGCAAGCAGTGCGTAGCCGACGAACGCGACGGTGTCGATGACGCCGTGGGCGATCACCAGTGGCCACAGCCGGCCGGTGCGGCACCATACGTAGCCGAACACCAGGCCCATCGCCACGTTGCCCAGCCCGGCACCGAATCCCTGGTAGAGGTGGTAGAGGCCGCGCAAGGCGCTCGATGCCAGAACTGCGGTGCGCGGACTGCACCCCAGTTGTTTCAGCCGGGTGATCAGGTAGCCCACGACGACCACCTCTTCGGCGAAACCGTTGGCAAAGGCGGCCAGCACCAGAACGGGAACGCGCCACCAGGTGTCCTGCAGCGCCGACGGCTCCACATCGGCGTTGAGCCCCACTGCCCGGCCGACCAGGAACAGCAACAGCCCGGGGATGCCGATCAGGGCGGCCAGGCCGAGCCCGCCGAGCAGGTCGGGCCCCACGCGCACCCGCCCGAGGCCGATGTCGCGCGGACGGATGCCGGTCCGCCACAGCAGGTACAAACCCAGCAACCCCCAGGCCACCAGCTGTCCGACCGAGGCGAGGTTCAGACCCAGGTTGACCAGGTCGTGGCGGGACTGATCGGGATTGAGCCGCACCCGGTAGCCGGGCAGACCGGAGAGCACCGCGTCCGCCAATTGCAGGACGGCAACCACCGCGCTGACCCCGAAGGTCACCGCCAGCATCACGGCGACCTCGATACGCATGGCGTGCCGGCCGGCCTCGACCGGGTCGCCGGGGCTGCCGCTCACCAGGTCACGGTAACCGGCTGAGCGCACCGACACCCCCGAGGGCGGCACAGGTGGGCCGGTGGCACAGATACTGTTGATTCGTGGCCCGCATCGCCTACCTCGGACCAGAGGGGACCTTCACCGAGACGGCGCTGTTGACGATGGCCGCCAATGGAGTGATTCCCGGCGGCGAACCGCCTGACCCGGTGCCCGCCGAGAGCACCCCGGCCGCCGTGGAGGCCGTTCGTTCCGGTACTGCCGACTACGCGTGCGTACCGATCGAGAACTCCATCGAGGGCAGCGTGCTGCCGACCCTGGACAGCCTGGCCGCCGGCTCACCGCTGCAGATCTACGGCGAGCTGACCCTCGATGTCGCGTTCAGCATCGTCACCCGTCCGGGGGTCGCGGCCGGCCAGGTGCGCACGGTCGCCGCGTTCCCGGTCGCCGCGGCCCAGGTCCGGCACTGGCTTGCCGAGCACCTGCCCGGCGCCGCGGTGGTGGCCGCCAACTCCAATGCCGCCGCCGCCTGTGACGTGGCCGAGGGCCGCAGTGACGCCGGAGTGAGCACGGCGCTGGCCGCGCGGCGCTACGGCCTGGCCACGCTGGCCGACGGCGTGGTGGATGAACCCAATGCCCGCACCCGGTTCGTCCTCGTGGGGCGTCCCGGCCCACCCCCGGCCCGCACCGGTGCCGACCGGACCTCGGTTGTGCTGCGGATCGGCAACACGCCCGGCGCACTGGTCGCGGCGATGAGCGAGTTCGGCATCCGCGACATCGATCTCACCCGCATCGAGTCGCGTCCCACCCGCACCGAACTCGGCACCTACATGTTCTTCCTCGACTGCGCCGGGCACATCGACGACAGCGCGGTGGCCGAGGCGCTCAAGGCGCTGAATCGCCGCTGCGATGACGTCCGGTACCTCGGCTCGTGGCCTACGGCCGCCGGTGTCGGCGCGATGCCCCCACGACTCGACGAGGCCGACGAGTGGCTACAGCGGCTGCGACGGGGTCACCGGTGAGCGGTCGGCTCATCCTGGTGCGGCATGGTCAGTCGCACGCCAACGTGGAGCGCAGGCTCGACACCAGGCCGCCGGGCGCCGACCTCACCGAACTGGGGCGCGAACAGGCCCGGGGTTTCGCCCGCACGCGCGGTGACGCCCCCGGTCTGCTGCTGCACTCCGAGGCGCTGCGGGCCGGGCAGACCGCCGCGGAGATCGCCGCCGAATTCTCCCTCGCACCAACCGAAGTCGGCGGAATACACGAGGTTCAGGCCGGCGATCTGGAGAACCGGAACGACGACGACGCGATCGCGGCGTTCAACGCGACCTACCAGCGATGGCACGAGGGCGATCTCGCGGTCGCCCTGCCGGGTGGTGAGAGCGGAGTCGAGGTTCTTGATCGCTACCTACCGGTCGTGACCGATCTGCGGCGGCGTTATCTCGACGACCCGGACTGGTCCGGCGACGTCGTCGTGGTGAGTCACGGCGCCGCGATCCGCTTGACCGCCGCCGTACTGGCCGGGGTCGAGGGCAGCTTTGCCCTCGAACATCATCTGGCCAACACCGAGGCGGTTGCCCTGCTGCCGGTCACCGACGGCCGATGGAGTTGCGTGCAGTGGGGATCGAAGTTCCCGCCGTTCTACCCCGAACCCGATGTCCACCCCGTCGCCGACGCCTTGGAATCAGCCGACCCCATGGGCTGACGGTGCGCCTAGACCGCGATCACGTGGTCGTCGCGCTCACCGCATTCGCAACCGATCGCCTCACAGTCGATGCTCAATGAGTGCATCAGCGCGTCGGGATGGGTGCAGTCCGGTTCCGTGCACTGCCAGTGCTGACCCGGATGGCGGATCAGCGTGCCATGACAGTGCGGGAGACCGGCGAGGCATTCACGACAGTCGGCACCCATGAATCCTTTACTAGCACCGCAGTCGGTGGAGCACAGGATGCCGCGCCGGTGCATCAACCGTCCGCGTCAGTCCCAGCCGAGTTCGTGGAGACGGTCGTCATCAATGCCGAAATGGTGGGCGACTTCGTGGATGACGGTGACGGCCACCTCGTGGATGACGTCGTCATCGGTGTCGCAGACCTCCAGCACGCTGTCCCGGTAGATCGTGATGGCGTCCGGCAGCGCCCCGGAATAGGCCGAGTCCCGTTCGGTGAGCGCGATGCCCTCGTAAATGCCGAGCAGTTCCGGATCCTCCGGATGGCGGTCCTCAACAAGAACGACGACGTTGTCCATGCCCTGTGCCAGCGGGGCCGGAATCAGGTCCAACGCGTCGCAGACCAGTTCCTCGAAACGCTCCGGAGTCATCCGGACCGGCACTAGGGCGCTGCCGGGACTGGCGCCAGAGGCGCCGCTGTCTCAACTGGCGCCGGAGGCGCCGACTCGACTGGCGCCAGAGGCGCCGAAGGTGGCTGCTGGCGAAGCGACATCGGCGGCATCGGTACGTTGAGCCGCTCCTCCGGGATGGCCGGCGGCGGAATGGGCGGCTGTCCGTTGATCAGCAGTGGGCCTTTCGCGCTGTTGATCAGCGTGGCCCAGCCGCCGTTGCCCAGGGTTGCCCCGATGCTGCATGACACCTGCCGGCTGCCGGCGGTCCAGCTCGGCAGCGACACGGTGCTGTAGATCAGCGTCAGGGTGGTGTCCCGCAACTGGACCGGCGCGAGGTAGGCATCGGTCATCCGGGTGCACACGTCCTTGATGAACGCGTCCTGATCCGGTTCGGACGGCAGCACGTCGGGGAACCGCTCGGCCAGGTTCACCGCGCCGGTGACCTCCATCGCGTGCGGGGCCGAGCAGTCCGCGGGGACGTCGGTGGGCTGATTGGTGGCCGGTTCGATACCCAGGCAGGTGCCCGCAGGCCACACCTTGGACTGATCCAGGTCGGCGATCCGTCCGGTGAAGACCACCTGCTGATTGCCCGGCCCGGGCAGTTGCAGCCCGCACAGCATCCGGCGCTCGCCGGACTGCTTCCAGGCCTTGTCCCCCGCCCACAGCAGACTGATGCTGAATCGGCTGTTCGGGTCGTACTTGGTACCGAGGTAGCGCTCAACGGCAGGTTCACACTGCTCGAGGCTGATCTGCTGGATGCGGGCCGGCGAGGGCGGCGCGGCATCCGGCCCGTACTCGCTGCCCGGGTAGGTGCGCATGTCGACGCTGTCGGCGACTTCGAAGCGGTGCTCCTGAGTGCACTCGACGATGGCCGCCGCGTCGGGGGCGTTATCCGGCCAGTTCAGGCAATCGCCCGGGGCGGCGTCGGCGAAGGTCTTGTTGGCCGCCGCCGTCGGGCCGTCCGACGCGGCGTAGGACCCGAGCGGTCCCCGGCCGCCGATCGGCAAGGCGGTCACCACACCGGCGATCAGCAGCGCCCCCAGTGCGGTGAGCAGCAGCGCGCGGCGCGTCGAGGTTGCGTGCAGCGCCCCGAACCGGCCCCCGCCGCCGTCGGATTCGGCCCGTTCATCGGCACGCTCGAATAGCTGCAACATCGCCGACCATTGTGTCAGGTCGGCTCCGGAGAGCCACAAGTGCTGGTGAGCGACTGTTACGGGGTTGTGCTGTGGGTGAAAGCTAGGGTGCAGTACGTGATCGACCTCAAGCTGGTGCGCGAGAACCCTGACGCGGTGCGCCAGTCACAGCTGATCCGCGGCGAGGATCCAGCCCTGGTGGATGCGCTGCTCGCCGCCGATATCGCGCGCCGCGCGGCCGTTTCGGCGGCCGACACACTCCGTGCTGAGCAGAAGGCTGCGAGCAAGAAGGTGGGATCGGCCTCGCCGGAGGAGCGGCCAGCGCTGCTCGACGATGCCAAGCGTCTCGCCGCCGAGGTGAAGCAGGCCGAAACTCGGCAGACCGACGCCGACGCGATATTCGCCGCGGCGCACATGGCCGTTCCCAATGTCGTCCTCGACGGCGTCCCGGCCGGCGGTGAGGACGACTTCGAGGTCCTCGAGGTCGTGGGCAGCCCACCGGTGATCGAGCACCCGAAGGATCATCTGGAACTCGGTGAGGCGCTGCGACTCATCGACACCGAACGGGGCGCCAAGGTGTCCGGGGCGAGGTTTTATTTCTTGACCGGCCGCGGCGCACTGTTGCAGTTGGGTCTGCTGCAGTTGGCCGTGCGACTGGCCGTAGACAACGGCTTCACCCTGATGATCCCGCCGGTTCTGGTTCGGCCCGAGGTAATGGCGGGCACCGGCTTTCTCGGCGCGCACGCCGACGAGGTGTACCGGGTCGACTCCGATGACCTGTATCTCGTTGGCACGTCAGAAGTTCCGCTGGCCGGCTATCACTCCGACGAGATCCTGGACCTCTCCGCCGGACCGCTGCGGTATGCGGGCTGGTCGTCGTGCTTCCGCCGCGAGGCCGGCAGCTACGGCAAGGACACCCGCGGGATCATCCGGGTACATCAGTTCGACAAGGTGGAGGCGTTCGTCTACTGCCGCCCTGAGGAGGCCGAGGAGGAGCACCGCAAGCTGCTCGGCTGGCAGCGGCGGATGCTGGAAATGATCGAGGTGCCCTACCGGGTCATCGACGTGGCAGCCGGCGACCTCGGCTCCTCGGCGGCACGCAAGTACGACTGCGAGGCCTGGGTGCCCACCCAGCAGGCGTACCGGGAACTCACCTCCACGTCGAACTGCACGACGTTCCAGGCTCGGCGGCTGTCCACCCGCTACCGCGACGCTGCAGGCAAGCCGCAGATCGCCGCCACCCTCAACGGCACGCTGGCGACCACCCGGTGGCTGGTCGCCATCCTGGAGAACCACCAACAGCCCGATGGCAGCGTCCGGGTTCCCGCGGCGTTGGTCCCCTACGTCGGGACGGAGGTGCTGGCGTAGGTGATCGACATGGACCTCGACGAGGTGCGCGGTTGGTTCGGCTTCGGTGTGGCAGGCAATTTCGCCGGCCACCTCGAACAAGCCGGGGAAGCAGGCGATTTCGCCAGCGTTGCCAGTCACGGGAACGCCCCCAAGGGGATCTTTCCCTGGTATGCCCCCGGCCACGACAGCTTCCTCGGCCAGTTTCCGCTGTCCCATAACACGCTGATGGTGCCGGCGGTGAGCGAGTCCGACGGTCCGCTGAATCTGCAGATCGAGCCCGAGGTCGCCCTGGCATGCGAGGTGGTGTGGGATGCCGACACCGTGGTGACGCTGCGCCCGTTCGCGCTCGGCGCCTTCAACGACTGCTCGATCCGGCGTCCGGGCGCCCCGAAGATCAGCGTGAAGAAGAACTGGGGACCGGCCTCCAAGGGTGTGGCCGCCGAGTTCTTCGACATCGGTGACCTCACTCCCGACGGACCGACGGCGACACTTCGGCTGATGTGCCATCTGCGAACGACCGACGGTGTTCATCACGAGTACGGCGTGGACAGTCCACTGCTCGGCTACTCCTACTACGGCGAGGTCCTCCTTGACTGGGTCGTCGAACGGCTGGCCAACCAGAAGGGGTCACCGGAGACACCGCTGGAGGATGTCGGTGCGTTGATGGTGGCCTGCGGCCGTCCGCGCAGGGTCCTCATCGGCATCGGCGCCACCCGCTACACCACCCTGGGTGAGTCGACCTATCTGCAACCCGGAGACGAGGCGATCGTCCGGGTCTACGACACCGCCGGCCCCGATTCCTCCGAACTGCGTCAGCTGGTCCGGCAGCCGGCCGACGGAGGCGCGATCTAGCGGCCCAGCACCTCGTCGAACACGGCGAGGAACGCGTCCGGATCGGCCGGCGTGAACGCCGGACTCGGCCAGGTACCCGGAACCTCGAGAGTGATCAGGGTCGACCGCAGTGGGCGTTGCACGTCCAGGGGAAGCCAGCGGCGCAGGTCGGAGCTACCCCAGATCCGCAGTCGCTGCACGAACAGACCCAGCGGCTCGGCCTGGTAGCGCCGGATGGACTGCAGCGGAATCACTTTCGAGGTTCCTGACGGGAAGTGATACCGGCGAAGGGTCAGCGCCTGACGATCCAGTTGGACCAGGCCGTCGTCGTAGTACTGCCGCGGCGGCCGGGTCACATCTGTGAGCAGCGCAGCTCGTGGCCCTTGCTGGTCAGGCACCGCCCCGTCGTGAGATCCCACTTCCAGCCGTGCAGGTTGCAGGTCAGCGTCGTCCCCTCGACCACCCCGAACCTCGACAGATCGGCCTTGAGGTGCGGGCAGCGCCGCTGTACCTCGTAGCCGTCGATCGTGATGGTGGAGGTGTCGTCATGCGCCTCGGCGAACCACCCATCGGCGTAGGCGATGCGCTCATCGGTGAGACATTTGAAGAAGGTGTAGAGGTACTCGTTGTAGCCGCCGACCCGCCACGCCTTGAACCGGGTGGACAGGAAGATGGTGTTGACCCAGTCCGGTTCGGAGTCGCGGAGCACGGTGCGCACCAATTCCGGTGCGATCTCGAATCCATACCGGAACTTCTCATCTGAGATAGGTTCGCGCACAGTGCGTTTCGGGAAGTCCAGGACGACTGTTTCAGCACCCATCTTCAACTCGACCGGGTAGCCGATGCCGTCGCAGATCTGGTCGCTGGCGAGCATGATCGGCTCGAAGCAGGCCCGGAGGCCCTCCAGCAGCGGTTCACCGCCGGCCGGCGCCCAGCGGGCTTTCTCCGCGGCCAGCACCGGCGCCATGCGCTGCGCGTAGGCGGCGATGTAGTCGGCTTTACCGGTGGTGAAGATGCTCGTCACTTCGTCGTCGGGCAGCGGGTGCGTCAGCGACATCAGTTGGGAGCCGGTGAAATCGGCGACCGAACCAGGGATCATCAGGAGTCCACCGGAGTGACCGTGGGTCTGCAGCTGCTCGAGGAACACCATTTGGTCCGGGAAGATGTTGGCCGGATCACCGTGGTCGTCGTTGAGGTCGCGCAGTTCAGGATCGAGGAAGCACGGCGGACCTGCCGACGGGATCACCCAAGTGGCATCGACATCGGCGATGTACTGCCGGCAACGGTCCATCCCGCGCTGACGCTTCTGGGTTCCGAACGCCTCCTTGGCGCGCTCGGGCATGTCATAGACCATCGGGTACCAGATGGCGCCGGAGTACTGCGTCATATGCACGTCGACGTGACCGAACTCCGCCAGCGCGTCCAGACTCAGCGGTCGGGAGTCGTTCATGTTGAACACCGTCGTCGTGCCATCGGAGACCACGAGGCCGGAGTCTCCGATCGGCCCGTCGGCGGGGGCACGCAGCGCGATGATCATCACGTCCAACTCACCCTTGGGCCCGGACACGCGGTGCTTCACCGAATCCTCGGTTTCGACGAACCGGTGGAAACCCAGTTCGGACAGTTCGCGTTTGAGGTCGGGCACCGGGAACTCCGGCAGCAGCACCACCGCGTCTTTGTTGACATGCTCGGCAAGCAGTGCGGGATCGAAGTGGTCCTTGTGCAGATGCGAGATATAGAGGTAGTCGCAGTCACCGATCGCCGGCCAGTCCAGCCCGCTGTTGTCCGGGAAGACGAACCAGGAACCGAAGTAGGCGGGGGTGACCCACGGATCGCACAGCACGCTGCCGGCCCGGGTGTCGAGCCGGAAGCCGGCGTGACCGATGCTGGTGACCTGCACGGATATCCCTCCCACTGGTGGATGCGCCCTCACGAGCTTAACCGCCGCGCGGACCACTAGGCTGGCTGCTGTGGAGCCGGCATACGTGACTGTCATCGCCGGGGTTCGTACGCTCTGGCGTATCCAGGGACTGCGGATCACCATCACCGGGATGGAGCACATACCGGCCACCGGCGGCGCCGTGGTGGCGATCAATCACACCGGCTATCTCGACTTCACCTTCGCCGGGCTGCCCTTCTACAGCCTCCGCCCTCGCCGGCTGCTGCGTTACATGGTCAAAAAGGAGGTCTTCGACAACAAGATCACCGGGCCGGTCATGCGCAAGCTGCGCCACATCCCGGTCGACAGAAGCAGCGGCGCCGCGTCCTTCGACGCCGCGGTCGCAATGCTCAAGTCCGGCGAGCCGGTCGCCGTCTACCCGGAGGCGACCATCAGCCGCAGCTTCGAGCTCAAGGAATTCAAATCCGGGGCCGCACGGATGGCGATCGCCGCCGACGTGCCGATCATCCCGCACATCGTCTGGGGCGCGCAGCGCATCTGGACCAAGGACCATCCCAAGAAGATGTGGCGGCCCAAGGTGCCGATCTCGGTGGCGGTCGGCGAACCCATCCCCCCCACACTGCCGCCCACCGAACTGACCGCACTGCTGCGCTCCCGCATGCAGCATCTGCTCGAGCAGGTGCAGGACGCCTACGGCCCCTACCCGCCCGGTGAGTTCTGGGTCCCACATCGACTCGGCGGCGGTGCCCCGACGCCCGCCCAGGCGGCCGAACTGGAAGCGGCCGAATTGGCCGAGCGGGCCGCCCGTCGCGAGCAACGCGACGGCGGAGCCTCGCGCTGATGCTGCCCGCCCTGATCGCCACCGACGTCGACGGAACACTGCTCGATCCCACCGAACGGATCACTACTCGAACCCGCGAGGTGGTGCTGGCGGCCATCGCGGCGGGTGCCACGTTCGTTCTGGCCACCGGCAGACCACCGCGCTGGATCCCACCGGTCGTCGAACAGTTGGGATTCGCACCCATGGCGGTCTGCGCCAACGGGGCTGTCATCTACGACGCGGCCACTGACCGGGTGATCTCGGCGCGCACCCTCGCGGTGGACGCGCTGACCGAACTCGCCGAGATCGCCGTCCGGGTGGTGCCCGGCGCGGGTCTGGCCGTGGAGCGGGTCGGGAGCACCGCCCACGACACCGCTACCCCGCAATTCGTCAGCGCACCGGGCTACGAACACGCCTGGCTCAATCCGGACAACACCGAGGTGTCCTACTCCGATCTGCTCAGCGCACCAGCGATCAAGCTGCTGGTCCGCAAGCCCGGAATGCCGAGTTCCGAGTTGGCAGCGGCACTGACCGGACACGTCCGCTCGCTCGGTGACATCACCTACTCCACCAACGACGGACTGGTCGAGATCAGTCCGGTCGGGATCAGTAAGGCGATGGGTATCGAGGAGATCGCCCGGCCGCTGGGAGTCAACGCCGAGGACGTGGTGGCCTTCGGCGATATGCCGAACGACGTCCCGATGCTGCGCTGGGCCGGCCACGGTGTCGCGATGGGCAACGCCCATTCCGAGGCGGTGGCCGCGGCTGACGAGGTGACCGCAGGCAACGACGACGACGGCGTCGCGCGGGTACTCGAACGGTGGTGGCTGTAAGGGAGCCGGTCAGTTCAACTGGATGCGGCTGAACCGCTCCAGCTGAGTGGGCGGCCCGTCAACCGGCGGTGGCGGCAGGACCAGGCTGACCCCGTCGATGACCCGGACCACATTGCGTGTCAGGCGATCGAAGTTCAGTGTGCCGTGGGCGAAATTCTGCACGATCCACTCAGGTTCGGCGATCTCACCGCTGGTGGGCATCCCCAATGCACCGCGCTCGTAGCCCAGCGATGCCCACGCCTGATAGATGGCGCCGGTCAGCGGCTGGGCTCCGCTATCCGGGGACCAGTACATCGCTCCCCGTTCAAAGGTGGCGTAGCGCGTCGCACCGTAACCGGCCGCCTCGGGCGAGGTCGGCGCGCCCAGCGGACTGGCGACACCGCCGTCGGCCTCCCACCGCGCCAGGATCGCCCCTCCGCGCAGGGCGTCGAAGACATCGGGCGGTTTGTTGAAATTCGCTGCCAATAAACGGATCTCATCGAGCACGGCGTATCCGGCGTTACCCGGGCACTCGGTGTTACCCACATCGCGGTGCGCGAAGATCTCCGGAAGCACAGGTGTCGCCCCCGCCGGGAACAGCGTGTTGGAGCCACCGGCGGACTTCAGTCGCACGGTATCGAGGGGGTTGACCCGGTCCAGGCTCAACCGCCAGCCGAGAAGCCGGCCTGTTGTGCGGACCATGATGTCCGGCGGCGGTACGTCTTCGAAGTCACCGATCAGGGAGACGCCCCAGACGTCGCGGTTGAATCCGCCGGTGTGAGAGCCCATCACGTCCTTGGTGATACCGCCGGCGCGGCCCTCGAAGACCTGTCCGTACTTGTCCACCAACGCGTTGTAGGCGATGTCGCACCATCCCAAGGTCATGGTGTGGTACGCGTAGATCGACCGGATGATCGCTGCGGAGTCTTCCGGCGCGTAGTCATTGCCGGTGGCCGTGTGGTGCAGAACCGCGGCTCGCAGACCGTCCCCGTAGGACGGCCCACCGCACCGGTAGGAGTTGCCCGCACCCCACTGCGCCCGGCTGATGATGTTCGGGGGCTGACCGGGTGCGAGATTGGCCGTGGGCGGGGTCCACTGCGTGTCGACCGGGCTCTCCGGCGGTGTGATGAGGATGGCTGACATCGTCTGGGTCAGCGGCTCGGTGTTGGTGGCGGGGATGTACCCGAGTTCGCGGCCGGCGTCGAGACCGGTCTGCGGCGGCTCGGTGGTCACCGGGGCGCCGAGCGGACGGGTGACCGCGATCTGGACTGCGGTGGTGGCACCGACATAGATGGGGTCGGTGCCGTGGGTGCCGTCCCCCTCGACGTCTTCGGAGCCCAGCTCGAATCGTTCGGTGGTGTACCAGGGGCCCCATGAGCCGTCGTGGCGCTTGGCGCGAATCCGGGCGGAGGTCCCGCTGAGATCGCTTCCGGTGAGCGCCACCATCGAGAACGGCGTCGGCTGGCTGATCTCCCGAACGGTCTCGCCTCCGCCGACACCGGCCAGTGGCTGCTGGCTCAGGATGGTGTCCTGAGCGCTCACCGGACCCGGCGAGTCTGACCCCGTCACGCTGCTGACCGCCAGCGGCACCATCACCACTGTTGCCGCGATCGCGGTGAACAGGGTCGTCGGCGCTCGACGGCGGGCAGGCACACAGCGATGTTACGTATGTGTCCTATGGTGCAGACGTTTCGACACGGGCTATTGATGACAATGTGAAGAAAGGGATAACTGTTCCCACCTGCAACGGCACCGCAGGGGCCTTTCCGGGTGCCTCGGCCTTGCCGGCCAGTCCCACCCTGCGGTGCCGTTTCGGTGCAGGCCTCTAGGAGACGGCGGCGACGTCGGCGGCGGCCTCAACCGCCGGGGCTGCCGCCGCCGGAGCCGCTGCGGCAGCGGCTCCCGCGTTCTGGATCGCCTGGGTGATGCTCGGCATCACGATGCCTTTGAGCAGGTCGACGGCCTGGCCGACGCCCAGCTGATTGGCTGCGCTGCTCAGATCGCCGATGATGCCGCCGCTTGCCGGAGCGGGTGCCAGAGGCATCCCGATCGACGGGTCACCCAGGATGGGATACGTGCCGGCCACCGGGCCCAGCGGGGCCGAGATCGGCTGCTCAGTAGGCAGGCCGATACCGATGGCCGACGGGCTGGTGAGGGCCGGATTCGGCCCCAACTGCGGCGTGGTGAGCCCCGGATCGGTGAGGCTCGGCGTCGTCAGTCCAGGCGTGGTCAAGCCCGGCGTGGTCAGACCCGGATCAGTGAGCGACGGAAGTGACGCCGCCGCCGACGGGGTGGTGAGACCGGGCGTGGTGAGGCTCGGCGTCGTCAGACCGGGGGTGGTCAGACTCGGCGTCGTCAGACCGGGCGTGGTCAGACTCGGCGTCGTCAACCCCGGTGCCGTCAAACTGGGCGTGGTCAGACCGGGCGTGGTCAGACTCGGCGTCGTCAACCCCGGCGCCGTCAAACTGGGCGTCGTCAACCCCGGCGCCGTCAAACTGGGCGTCGTCAAACCCGGAGCCGTCAGGCCAGGGCCGATCTGGACGGGCTGCGCGCCGGCGGGGCTGAGTCCGGTCGGCAATGGCGGCAGGTTGATCCCGAACTGCGCCAGACCCTGCTGGAGCGCGGACATGATCTCGTTGGGCAAGTCGGTGACGACAGCGGCCCGGGTGAATTCACGGTGCTGCGGTGTAGCCGCACCGTCGCCGGTCAGCTGAATGACAGCCACCGCCGCGAAGGGTGTTGCGACGGCCAGGGCGCCGACAGCGCTCATCGCTGTCGAGATCTTGCGTCGACGTCGGTTCGGCACGGAAGTCTCCTCAATCTGCGCTACGCGGAATCACCTTGTGTAAAACCTCGTCGCCAACCCCGCCGACCGGCTTTCTGCCGAGGACGAAGCTGACGCGATTGATGTTACGTCTGAGGTTGCTGTGACTGGAGTGACGATGCGCAATCGTGAGCCAATCGCGACATTGCCCCGTTGCTCCCGCGCCCCCGACCCGGGCTCGTTTGCGCACACCGGCCCACTCTCGCTGCGGTATGCCGGCCGTTGCGTCGGATAACGTATAGGCCGATGACTTCGACAAATCCCGGACGAAATACCGGGACCGGCGCCGTGGGCGAATTCGATCTTCTCGTCGTTGGTTCAGGCTTTTTCGGCCTGACCGTTGCCGAACGGGCCGCGTCCCAACTCGGCAAGCGAGTCCTGGTGATCGAGCAGCGCTCCCATATCGGCGGCAACGCGTACTCCGAACCCGAACCGACCACCGGCATCGAGATTCACCGCTACGGGGCACACCTGTTTCACACCTCCAATGAGCGGGTCTGGGACTACGCGCGGCAGTTCACCGATTTCACCTCCTACCAGCACCGGGTCTTCGCCATGCACGATGGCCAGGCGTATCAGTTCCCGATGGGGCTGGGCCTGGTGTCGCAGTTCTTCGGCCGCTACTACAGCCCCGACGAGGCCCGTGCCCTGATCGCCGGGCAGGCCTCGGAGATCAATACCGCCGATGCGCAGAACCTCGAGGAAAAGGCGATCTCGTTGATCGGCCGCCCGCTCTACGAAGCGTTCGTCAAGGGATACACCGCCAAGCAATGGCAGACCGACCCCAAGGAACTGCCTGCCTCCACCATCAGCCGGCTGCCTGTTCGCTACACCTTCGACAATCGCTACTTCAACGACACCTACGAAGGCCTGCCAGTCGACGGCTATACCGCCTGGCTGCAGAACATGGCGGCCGACGAGCGGATCGAGGTGCGCACGGATACCGACTGGTTCGACGTGCGCGACGGGCTGCGGGCGGCCAGCCCCGATGCGCCGGTGATTTACACCGGCCCGCTTGACCGTTATTTCCAGTACGATGAGGGCCGGTTAGGCTGGCGCACTTTGGATTTCGAGCTCGAGGTTCTCGACTGTGCCGACTTCCAGGGCACGCCGGTGATGAACTACAACGACCCGCAGGTGCCGTACACCCGGATTCATGAGTTCCGCCACTTCCACCCGGAGCGGGACTACCCGACTGACAAGACGGTCATCATGCGCGAGTATTCCCGGTTCGCCGAGAACGACGACGAGCCCTACTACCCGATCAACACCGACACCGATCGAACGATGCTGGCCGTCTACCGGGCCAAGGCGCGGGACGAGACGGCCTCGGCGAACGTCGTGTTCGGCGGGCGGCTCGGCACCTACCAATACCTCGACATGCATATGGCCATCGCCAGCGCGCTGAGCATGTTCGACAACGTGCTCGCACCGCACCTGCACGACGGCGTGCCACTGAGCAACGGCGGCGGCAACGAAGGTGGCCCGGCATGAGCGACATTCCCTCCGGTCCGATCACGGGCGGACCGTCTCGGGCGGTCAGCCTGCTGGCGCGCGTGATCCTGCCGCGGCCGGGCGAGCCGCTGGACGTCCGCAAGCTCTACATCGAGGAGTCCGATACCAACGCCCGGCGCGCCCACGCCGTGAGCCGGACCTGCCTGGAGATCGGCGCGGAGTCCGAGGTGTCGTTCGCCACCTACTTCAACGCGTTCCCGGCGAGCTACTGGCGGCGCTGGTCGACACTGACTTCGGTGGTGCTGCGGGTGGAGCTGACCGGCAGCGCGCGCGTCGACGTCTACCGGTCCAAGGCCAACGGTGCCCGGATCAGCGTCGGCGGTACCAACGTGGTCAGTCCCGATTCGTCGACGGCGGCGTCGGCGGAGTTCGAGATCGAACTGGCCCCGTTCGAAGACGGTGGCTGGATCTGGTTCGACATCACCACCGACAGCAGGATCACGCTGCACAGCGCGGCCTGGTACGCCCCGGTCCCGGCTCCGGGCCGGGCCGATATCGCCGTGGGTATCCCGACGTTCAATCGGCCCGCCGACTGCGTCAATGCGCTGCGGGCACTGACCTCGGATCCCCTGGTGGACAACGTCATCGGCGCGGTGATCGTTGCGGATCAGGGAACCGAGAAAGCCAGGAATCACCCCGAATTCCCCGAGACCGCCGCCGCGCTCGGCGATCGGTTGTCAATCCACAACCAGCCGAACCTCGGCGGCTCCGGTGGTTACAGCCGGGTCATGTACGAGGCGTTGAAGAACACCGACTGCGAGCAGATCCTCTTCATGGACGACGACATCCGCATCGAACCGGACTCCATCCTGCGCGCGCTGGCGCTCAGCCGCTTCGCCGAATCACCCACGCTCATCGGCGGCCAGATGCTCAATCTCCAGGAACCGTCGCACCTGCACGTGATGGGGGAGGTGGTCGACCAGTCGAACTTCATGTGGACCAACGCTCCCTTCACCGAGTACGACCACGACTTCGCCACCTACCCCCTTGACGGAGAAGATGTCGAGGACCGCAGCAAGCTGCTGCACCGCCGCATCGACGTCGACTACAACGGCTGGTGGATGTGCATGATCCCCCGCCGCGTCGCCGAGGAGCTCGGTCAGCCGCTGCCGCTGTTCATCAAGTGGGACGACGCCGACTACGGCCTTCGCGCCCGCGAACACGGTTACGGCACGGTGACCCTGCCCGGGACCGCGATCTGGCACATGGCGTGGAGCGACAAGGACGACGCGATCGACTGGCAGGCCTACTTCCACCTGCGCAACCGGCTCGTGGTGTCCGCTCTGCACTGGGACGGTCCGGTCCGGGGGCTACTCAAGAGCTCACTCAAGGCCACCATCAAACACCTTCTGTGCCTTGAATATTCAACCGTGGCGATTCAGAACAAGGCGATCGACGACTTCCTTGCCGGCCCGGAGCATATTTTCTCGATTCTGGAATCCGCGCTGCCTGACGTCAAAGCGCTGAGGCAGCAATACCCCGATGCGGTGGTGCTGCCCGGTGCCACGTCACTGCCCGCGCCGAGCGGCCGGACCCGAGCGCACAAGCCGCCGGTGTCACTACCGGCGATCGGTTTCCGGCTCGCCCGCGGACTCATCACCCAACTTCGGGAGGCGGACCCGGCTCACCACGATCGGCCGCAACTCAACGTGGCCACCCAGGATGCCCGCTGGTTCCTGCTGTGCAATGTTGACGGCGTCACGGTCACCACCGCCGACGGCCGCGGGGTGGTCTACCGCCAGCGCGACCGGGCGAAGATGTTCGATCTGCTCAAGGAATCGCTGCGCCGGCACATCGCACTGGCGCGCCGCTACGACCACATGCGGCGGGTCTATCGGGAGGCACTGCCGGTACTGGCCAGCACGCAGAAGTGGGAGACGGTTCTTTCCGACGATTCGCGCGTCGATGCCTGACGAGGTCGCGGCACTGGTGAGCGTCCAGTCCGCGCTCGGCACACCCGGTGTCGTCAGCGCGTCTCGCACCATGTCGCACTTCGGTGAGCACGCGGCCGGATGGGTGGCGCTATCGGCCGGCGGGGCGCTGTTGTCCCGGCGACGTCGCCGGGAGTGGTTACTGGTGGGAGTCGGAGCGCTGGCCGCCCACGCTGCCGCGATCATGATCAAGATGGTGGTGCGGCGGGCCCGGCCCAACGACCCCGCGATCGCCGTGAATGTGTCGACTCCGAGCGCGTTGAGCTTCCCGTCCGCGCATGCCACCTCCAGCACCGCCGCGGCTATTCTGTTGTGCCGGGCCACGCGGTCGCCGCTGCCCTTGGTGGTGGTGCCGTTGATGGCAGCATCCCGCCTGGTACTCGGCGTGCACTATCCCAGCGATGTGCTCGCCGGAATGGGTGTCGGCGCCGCGGTCGCAGCGACTGCCGCTCACCTCGGTGGGCCCCGGAAGGAGAGCGCAGACTCATGAGTAAGGCACCCGTGACCGGGCCCCCGAGCAACCTGGCGGCCGGCATCGTCAAGGCGATCCGTCCACGCCAGTGGGTCAAGAACCTGTTGGTGCTCGCCGCACCGTTGGCAGCCCTGGGCGGCGACGTCAGCTACGACTACCGCGACGTGCTGTTCAAGGTATCGATCGCCTTCGTGGCGTTCTGCCTGGCCGCCTCCTCGATTTATCTGGTGAACGACGCACGCGACGTGGAGGCCGACCGCGAACACCCCACCAAGAGGTTCCGGCCGATCGCAGCCGGTGTGCTGCCGGTCGGGCTGGCCTACGGAATCGCAGTCGCGATGGGCATCGGCTGTCTGCTGATCTCGTGGTGGGTCACCCCGCAGCTCGCCCTGGTGATGGCCGTCTATCTGGCCATCCAGCTGGCCTACTGTTTCGGCCTGAAACACCAAGCGGTGCTTGATATCTGCATCGTGTCATCAGGATTCTTGATTCGCGCGATCGCCGGAGGCGTCGCTGCCGGCATCCCGCTGTCGCAGTGGTTCCTTCTGGTGATGGCGTTCGGTTCGCTGTTCATGGCCGCCGGTAAGCGTTACGCCGAGCTGCAGCTGTCGGAGCGCACCGGTGCCAAGATCCGCAAATCGCTGGAGAGCTACACCAGCACCTACCTTCGTTTCGTCTGGACGCTGTCGGCCACGGCGGTGGTGCTCTGTTACGGGCTGTGGGCCTTCGAGCAGGACGGCGACACGGGGTCCTGGTTCGTCATCTCGATGGTTCCGTTCACCGTCGCGATCCTGCGGTACGCCGTCGATGTGGACGGCGGCCTGGCCGGTGAGCCGGAAGAGATCGCCCTGCGCGACCGTGTCCTGCAACTGCTGGCACTGGCCTGGATCGGAACAGTCGTTGCCGCCATCGTCGTCAGCTAGCGCGCCGGCCGCCAGCCGCAGCGATCCCCAATCGGCCTCGGGCGCAATGATTCTGCGGCCCAGACTCCGGGCGTTCTTCCCCTACACCGTCGCCACCCGTATCAGCCTGTGGGCGACCGTGGTCGTGGTGTCCGGGCTCTGGGCCTGGGGTATCTGGCAGCGCCGCTGGATCGCCGACGACGGACTCATCGTGCTGCGCACCGTCCGTAACCTCCTCGCCGGTAACGGTCCGGTGTTCAATGCCGGCGAACGGGTGGAGTCCAACACCTCGACCGCATGGACCTATCTGGTCTACCTGGGCAGTGTCATCGGCGGGCCGCTGCGAATGGAATACGTGGCGCTGGCGCTGGCGCTGGTTCTGAGTGTGGCCGGTGTCGCCATGGCGATGCTGGGCACCGCGCGGCTGTGGGCACCGCACCTGGTCGGGGTCCGCACGCTGTTCCTGCCCGCGGGCGCGCTGGTCTACATCGCCATCCCGCCGGCCCGCGACTTCGCCACCTCCGGCCTGGAGAACGGCCTGGTGACCGCCTGGCTGGGACTGCTGTGGTGGATGCTGATCTGCTGGTCGCAGCAAGCAGGCCGGTACCGACCCGGGCACACCGCCGCGCTGGCGTTCGTCGCGGGCCTCAGTGTTCTGGTGCGCCCGGAACTCGCCCTGATCGGCGGGCTGGCGCTGGTGATGATGGTCGTCGCGGCAACCGGTTGGCGCCGTCGCGCTGCTGATCGTCCTGGCCGGGGGACTGCTGCCGGTGTCCTACCAGATCTTCCGGATGGGTTACTACGGCCTGCTGGTGCCGCAGACCGCGCTGGCCAAGGACGCCTCGGGCAGCAAATGGGATCAGGGTCTGGCCTACCTGTCGAACTTCACCTCGCCCTATGTGTTGTGGCTTCCGGCTCTGCTCCTCATCACGCTGGCCCTTGTGCTGGCAGGGGCGGTGGCCCCGGCGGCAGCCGCAACGCCCGGCCCGGCGTCCCGCCGTGTGCAGAGCCCGTCGGCCGTAGTGGTCTTCATGGTGCTCAGCGGCGTGGTGCAGGGCCTGTACTGGATCCGCCAGGGCGGGGACTTCATGCACGGGCGGGTGCTGCTTGCGCCGCTGTTCTGCCTGCTGGCGCCGATCGCAGTGATCCCGCTAACGATTCCCGCGGCCGGCCGGTGGACTCAGGATCGGCGACGCGCCACTATTGCGGCCCTGTGGCTCGGCCTGGCCGGCTGGGCCGCGTGGGCGGCCAATTCGCCCGGAATGGGTTCGGACGCAACCAGAGTCACCTATTCGGGCATCGTCGACGAACGCCGCTTCTATTCGCAGGCGACGGGTCATTCGCACCCGCTGACTGCGGCCGATTACCTGGACTACCCGCGGATGCGCGCGATCCTGGTGGCCCTGAACAACACCCCTGATGGGGCGCTGCTGCTGCCGTCCGGTAACTACGACGTCTGGGACGTGGTGCCGGCACTGCCGCCGCCACCGCCACCGCCGGGGGTGCCGATGAACACCTGGCGAGCCGAGGTCGCCCCGCACACGGTGTTCTTCACCAACCTCGGCATGGTGGGCATGAACGTCGGCCTGAACACCCGGGTAATCGATCAGATCGGCCTGGCCAATCCGCTGGCGGCGCATACCGCCCGCCTGGAGGACGGCCGCATCGGCCACGACAAGAATCTGTTCGCGGACTGGGCCGTGGCCGAGGGCCCCTGGCTCAAGGAGCGTCCCTGGATTCCCCCGTACCTCGACGAGGGCTGGATCCGCGAAGCCCAGGCGGCACTGGCCTGCCCGCAGACCGTCGAGATGCTGTCCTCGATTCGCGATCCGATGAGCCGTCCGAGGTTCATCGGCAACCTCAACCGGGCGTGGACGTTCACCCGCTATCGCATTGACCGGGTGCCCCGATATGAGTTGCTGCGCTGCGGGGTCGCCGAGCCTCCCGCGGAGGCACCGCCCTACACCGGGCTGCCCGCGACCGGGCCGTAGCGAACCCGGGGCGGTAACGCCGGGGCATCTGCGCGCCGATATACGGTTCGAAATCGGCCCGCCGCCTGTGGTTCACTACCCGGCGGCAACGCGGCCAGTGACCGCACCAGAAAAGGATGGCGATCAGGTGTTTTGGATGGGTAGTGGATCGGTTGACAGGCGATCATGGCGGCATCGGGCCCTGGCGGCCGTGGCGATCGCCGCGGCACTCCCGGCTCTGGTGGGCCTGTCCGGCGGTTCGGCCACGTCCAGCGCCTTCTCCCGCCCGGGACTGCCGGTCGAGTACCTCGACGTGCCGTCGGCAGCCATGGGCCAGAACATCCGGATCCAGTTCCAAAGCGGGGGCGCCGACTCCCCGGCGGTCTACCTTCTCGACGGCCTGCGGGCGCAGAACGACTTCAGCGGCTGGGACATCAACACCCCCGCCTTCGAGTGGTACCTCGACTCGGGGCTGTCGGTGATCATGCCGGTCGGCGGGCAGTCCAGCTTCTACAGCGACTGGTACAAGCCCGCCTGCGGCAACGCCGGCTGTTCCACCTACAAGTGGGAGACCTTCCTGACCAGTGAATTGCCCTCCTGGCTGGCGGCCAATCGCCAGGTGAAGCCGACCGGCAGTGCTGCAGTCGGGCTGTCCATGGCGGGATCGGCTGCCCTGACGCTGGCGATCTGGCACCCCGAGCAGTTCCTGTACGCGGCGTCGCTGTCCGGCTTTTTGAATCTCTCCGAGGGCTGGTGGCCGAAGCTCGTAGGTCTGGCCATGGGCGACGCCGGCGGCTACAAGCCGGAGGACATGTGGGGCCCGGGCGGCAACAGCACCTGGAAGCGCAACGACCCGATGGTGAACATCGGCCGGCTGATCGCCAACAACACCCGGATCTGGGTGTACTGCGGCGACGGCAAACAATCCGACCTCGACTCCGGCGCGACCGCGGGCAACCTGATCAACGCCAAGTTCCTCGAAGGCTTCACGCTGCGGACCAACAAGACGTTCCGCGACACCTATCTGAAGCAGGGCGGAAGCAACGGGGTGTTCAACTTCCCGGCCAACGGAACCCACAGCTGGGGTTACTGGGGTCAGCAGCTTCAGCAGATGAAGCCCGACATCCAGCGCGTTCTGGGTGCGGCTCAGCCCCCCTTACTGCAGCCTTCACCTCCCGCACCGGTGGCGGCCCCGGCCGGTTAGCACCACCGGGAGTATCACCACCAATCCCAGAACCGCCCGCAGGTGCATGTGATTCACTACGGAGCATGGCTGTGACCAAACTGTTTCGCGTCCTGTGCACCGCGATCGTGGCACTCGGCAGCTGGGTCGGCGCGGTGGGTGTGGCACCCACAGCCGCTGCCGCGGGTGTGGAGTACCTCATGGTTCCGTCCGCCGCGATGGGCCGCGACATTCCCGTCGCGTTCCAGGGCGGCGGGCCGCACATGGTTGTCCTCCTGGACGCCTTCAACGCCGCTCCGGACGTCAGCAACTGGGTGACGGCCGGCAACGCGATGAACACCCTCGCCGGGACCGGTCTGTCGGTGGCCGCTCCGGCCGGTGGGGCGTACACCATGTACACCAACTGGGAACTGGACGGCAGCAAGCAGTGGGAGACGTTCCTGGCCGACGAGCTGCCGAACTGGATGGCCGCCAACAAGGGCCTGGCACCCAACCGGCACGCCATCGTCGGCGCCTCCCAGGGCGGCACCGGTGCCGTCACCATGGCGACCTTCCATCCGGACCGCTACAGCTACGCGGGCTCGCTGTCGGGTTTCCTCACCCCGTCCAACACCCAGCTCAACGGTCTGATCTCGACCGGCATCAATAACGGCGGCGGCAACGTCGAGGCCATGTGGGGCGCACCGCAGCTGGGCCGGTGGAAGTTCCGTGACCCCAACGTGCACGTCAACCTGCTGGTCGCCAACAACACCAGGCTGTGGGTCTTCAGCCCTGCCGAGATGACGTGCAGCGATCCCGCAGCAATGATCGGCGGCTGCGACCAGGCGCAGGGCAGTAGCCGGACGTTCTACGCGCACTACCGTTCGCTGCTGGGCAAAAACGGACACTTCGACTTCGGCGGCGGCGGCGGCAACGATTGGGGCACCTGGGCGGGACAGCTCGGCGCCATGGCCGGCGATATCGCCGCCGTCATCGGGTAGCCGTCCACGCTCCCCAATCGTTAACCATCCGCAATCGCGCGGATGCCGGGTACAGGCGCGCACCCAGTACTGTGGTGGGGTGCAGCGCTCGAGCGGGGGTTCGCCCAGCAAACACGCGCCCACGGCAAAGCGTCCGCTGCTGGCGCCGTCGTCGGTTCTGCGGATCGCCGGTGTCATCGTCCCGACGGCGTGGTTGCTGGCCGGCTGCGGGTCGGGCGCGGACCTCGTGAGCACGGTGGCACTGCCCACCGAGCAGGCCTCTGACCGCTCCGGCGGGTTCGCCGGCGGCGTGGATGTGGCGGCCGGTCCGGACACCCAGACCAAGCCCGCTCCGCTGCAACTGACACCCGCCCAGCGGGGGTACCTGGACGATCTGGGCGCGGCGGGAGTGCAGCCGTCCAACGAACTGCGGGCGCTGAGCATCGGCTCCTATGTCTGCCAGGCCCGCGCGGCAGGCCAGAGCGACCAGGCGGTCTGGGACTACGTGGCACCGATGGTGCGCAGCGACGTGGCCGACGCCCGGGTGTCCTCGAAGCCGCCCTACGGCGTGCCGGCCGATGCGGCCATCGCCACCTACATCCGTATCGCCACCCAGCGACTCTGCTAAGCGATGGCAGGCAAGCCCCGACCCCGTAACCGGACCGCCACGCGGCGCAGACGCCACCGCATCCTCGCCATGGCTGCCGCCGCAGCGGTGGCCGTGGTGGTGCTTCTACTGGTCGCCGTCATCGTGATCATCGTGCGCCGGCCCGAGCCGTCGACCACGGCGATCCCGCCGACCGCGGTGCCCCCGACGAGCCAGCCCGGCAAGAAACCACGGCCGGCCTTCCAGGACGCCAGCTGCCCCGACGTCAGCATGATCGCGGTACCCGGAACCTGGGAATCCTCACCGACCGACGACCCCCTCAATCCCGGTCAGTTCCCAATTGCCCTGCTGCTCAACGTGACTCGCCCGATTCAGCAGCAGTTCGGCGCCGAGCGGGTGCAGGTGTACACCGTCCCCTACACCGCACAGTTCGACAACCCGCTGGCAGCGGACAAGCAGATGTCCTACAACGACAGCCGTGCCGAAGGCACCCGCGCCACCGTGCGTGCGATGACCGACATGAACAACCGCTGCCCGCTGACAAGCTACGTGCTGGTCGGCTTCTCCCAGGGTGCGGTGATCGCCGGGGATCTAGTCAGTGACATCGGGAACGGACGCGGGCCGGTCGACGAGGATCTGGTGCTCGGTGCAGCGCTGATCGCCGATGGCCGGCGTCAGCCCGGTATCGGCCAGGACGTGGGGCTCAACCCGCCCGGACAGGGGGCGGAGATCACCCTGCGTGAGGTGCCCACGCTCTCCGCACTCGGGCTGACCATGACGGGTGCCCGGCCGGGCGGCTTCGGCGCGCTGAACAACCGGACCTTCCAGATCTGCGCACCGGGCGACCTCATCTGCGCCGCGCCGCAGTCGGCGTTCAACATCGTCAACCTGCCGCAGACCCTTGAAGTCCTCGCCGGTGGCGCCGGTGCGCCCGTGCACGCGTTCTACAACACGCCGGAGTTCTGGAACCTCGACGGGCAAACCGCCACGTCGTGGACACTGAATTGGGCTCGCAGCGTCATCGAGAACGCGCCGCGACCGCCGCACGGATAACTCAGCGCGCTCCGGCGATGCGATTTGGCCCGCACCGCTAGGAGGCCTAACATTAAGAAGAAAATAAGACTAGGGAAATAGGTCGACGACAAACCGGTCCACGCGGGGATGGCCGAACCCGCGGGGACCACATGTGGCCAGCAGGATCTCTGTACGATCTGAGGGGTTTGGTGCCACACGCCAGGGGGACCGGTGGCGCACCGCGATGCTCGCCCATTGCGGACTCGCGACAGACCGGCCAGAGACCGCACGGTCTGACAGGAGAGTGGTATGCCGTTCCATAACCCGTTCATCAAGGACGGACTCATCTCCTTCCCCGAAGGCGCGAGCCTGGTCAAGCACGTCGAGCGGTGGGCCAAGGTCCGCGGCGACAGGCTGGCATACCGTTTTCTGGACTTCTCCACCGAACGCGACGGCGTGGCGCGAGATCTGCACTGGGCGGACTTCAGTGCCCGCAACCGCGCCGTCGGCGCGCGACTGCAACAGGTCACCAAGCCAGGGGACCGGGTGGCGATCCTGTGCCCGCAGAACCTCGAGTATCTGGTCGCGTTCTTCGGCACCCTCTACTCCGGTCGCATTGCCGTACCACTGTTCGACCCATCCGAACCGGGTCACGTCGGCCGGTTGCACGCCGTCCTTGACGACTGCAGCCCCGCGGCGATCCTCACCACCACCGACTCCGCCGAGGGCGTCCGCAAGTTCTTCCGGACCCGGCCGGCCAAGGAACGCCCCCGGGTGATCGCCGTCGACGCGATCCCCGACGAAGTCGGCGCCACCTGGGAGCACTACGAGGTCGACGAGAGCACCATCGCCTACCTGCAGTACACCTCCGGTTCCACCCGGATCCCGTCCGGCGTGCAGATCACCCATACGAATCTGGCGACCAACGTCGTGCAGGTGATCGAGGCCCTCGAAGGCGAGGAAGGCGACCGCGGCGTGAGCTGGCTGCCGTTCTTCCATGACATGGGCCTGATCACCGCACTGCTGTCTCCGATGATCGGCCACTACTTCACATTCATGACACCGGCCGCATTCGTTCGCCGCCCGATCCGCTGGATGCGCGAGATCTCCCGGCAGCCCGGAGACACCGGCGGCACCATCTCGGTGGCGCCCAACTTCGCCTTCGACCACGCCGCGGCACGCGGTGTGCCCAAGGACGGCGAGGAGCCGCTGGATCTGTCCAATGTCAAGGCGATCCTCAACGGCAGCGAGCCCATCTCGGCGGCGACCGTGCATCGGTTCAACGAGGCGTTCCGCCCGTTCGGCTTCAACCCCAAGGCCATCAAACCGTCCTACGGCCTGGCCGAGGCGACGTTGTTCGTGTCGACCACCCCGTCGTCGGAGGAACCGACGATCATCTCCGTCGACCGCGATGAGCTCAACGCCGGCCGGTTCGTTCCGGTACCCGACGACTCTCCGGCGGCAGTCGCGCAGGCGGGCGCCGGCAAGATCGGTGTCGCCGAGTGGGCGGTGATCGTCGACCACGACGCCGCCAGCGAGCTTCCCGACGGTCAGATCGGCGAGATCTGGATCAGCGGCCAGAACATGGGCACCGGTTACTGGAACAAGCCGGAGGAGACGGTGGCGACGTTCCAGAACATCCTGAAGTCACGCACCAGCCCGTCGCATGCCCAGGGCGCGACCGACGACGCGACGTGGGTGCGCACCGGCGATCTCGGCGCCTATCACGACGGCGAGCTTTACATCACCGGCCGCACCAAGGATCTGGTCATCATCGACGGCCGCAACCACTACCCGCAGGATCTGGAGTACTCCGCCCAGGAGTCCACCAAGGCGGTGCGGACCGGGTTCGTGGCCGCGTTCTCGGTCCCGGCCAATCAGTTGCCCGACGAGGTGTTCGCCAACGCGCACGCCGGTCTGAAGCGGGACGCCGGCGACACCTCTGAGCAATTGGTGATCGTCGCTGAACGGGCCGCCGGCGCACACAAGATGGACCTGGAGCCGGTTGCCGATGCCATCCGAGCCGCCATCGCGGTGCGCCACGGTGTCACCGTGCGTGACGTTCTGCTCACCCCCGCCGGGGCGATCCCTCGCACCTCCAGCGGCAAGATCGGGCGGCGTGCCTGCCGCTCGGCCTACCTCGACGGCAGCCTCCGATCCGGGAAGGTCGCCAACGCCTTCCCCGATGAGGTGTGACACCGGCGATGCCTGACTCGGACGTGCCTGACTCGGATGTGACCGACTCGGATCTGCCGGAAAACGCTGCGCCAGAACCCCAGGCTGAGATCGTCCTGGCTCCAGAGAAGGAATTGAGCGCGCCGCAAACGGATATGACCGTCGGCGAGATGCGGGAGTGGCTGCGCAACTGGGTGGCCAACGCCGTCGGGCAGCCCGCTGAGTCGATCAACGAGTCCACCCCGATGGTGGAACTCGGCCTGTCCTCACGCGATGCGGTGGCGATGGCCAGCGATATCGAAGACCTCACCGGGGTGACGCTGACCGCGACGGTGGCATTCCGGCACCCCACGATCGAGGCGCTGGCGACGGTGATCATCGAGGGTGAGCCCGAGTCCGAGGCCGATGCCTCCCTCGACGGGGAGGACTGGACCCGCGTCCGCGACGTCGCTGAGATCGCCATCGTCGGACTGGCCACCCGGTTCCCCGGCGATATGAACACCCCCGGGGTGATGTGGCAGGCGCTGCTGGATGGTCGCGACGCCATCACCGACCTGCCCGAGGGCCGGTGGTCGGAGTTCATGGACGAACCACGGCTGGCCGAGCGGATCCGCAAGGCCCGCACCCGCGGCGGATATCTCAGCGACATCAAGGGATTCGACGCCGAGTTCTTCGCGCTGTCGAAGATGGAAGCCGACAACATCGACCCGCAGCAGCGGATGGCGCTGGAGCTCACGTGGGAGGCGCTGGAGTACGCCCGCATCCCGGCCTCGAGCCTGCGCGGCCAGAGCGTCGGGGTGTTCGTCGGAAGCTCCACCAACGATTACAGCTACCTGGCGATGATGGACCCGCGCACCGCGCACCCCTACGCCATCACCGGCACCGCCAGTTCGATCATCGCCAACCGGGTGTCGTACTTCTTCGACTTCCGGGGCCCGTCGGTCGCGGTGGACACCGCCTGTTCGTCGTCGTTGGTCGCCGTGCACTCCGGTGTGCAGGCGCTGCGCACCGGCGAGGCCGATGTGGTGATCGCCGGCGGAGTGAATGCGCTCGTCACTCCCGCGGTGACGCTCGGCTTCGACGAGGTCGGCGGGGTGCTGGCTCCGGACGGCCGGATCAAATCGTTCTCCGCCGACGCCGACGGCTACGCCCGCTCCGAGGGTGGCGGCATGGTGGTACTCAAACGGCTGGCCGACGCGCGCCGCGACGGCGACGAGATCCTGGCCGTCATCGCCGGCAGTGCGGTCAATCACGACGGCCGCTCCAACGGCATGCTCGCTCCCAACCCCGATGCACAGGCCGACGTCCTGCGACGCGCCTACCGCGACGCCGGAATCAATCCACGCACCGTCGACTACATCGAGGCGCACGGCACCGGCACCATCCTCGGCGACCCGATCGAAGCCGATGCCCTCGGCCGCGTCATCGGCCGCGGACGCCCGGCCGACCAACCCGCGTTGCTCGGCGCGGTCAAGTCCAACCTGGGCCACCTCGAGTCGGCCGCCGGTGCGGCCAGCCTCGCCAAGGTGGCCCTGTCGTTGCGCAACAACAAGATTCCGCCGTCGATCAACTACGCCGGCCCCAATCCGTATATCGACTTCGACGGCGTGCGTCTCAAGGTGGCCGACACGGTCAGTGACTGGCCGCGATACAGCGGGCACGCCATCGCCGGGGTGTCAGGGTTCGGTTTCGGCGGGGCCAACGCCCACCTGGTGCTGCGTGAGGTGCTGCCCGAGGATCTGGTGGAGCCCGAACCCGCGCCTGAATCCGCGCCGGAAAGCGTGGCAGTCCCCGCCGACGCGGTCTACGTCGGGGGCGTACTGGTCGAGGACGATGACGACGAGGACTTCGTCGCCGCTACGGACTTCGACTTCGAATACGGCCAGGCCGACGAGGCTGAGCCGGAGCTTCCCGGCCTCACCGACGAAGCGCTGCGCCTTCTCGAGATTGCCCGCGAGGAACTCGACGCAGAGGAACTGCCGACTCCCGTCGTGCCACTGGCGATTTCGGGCTTTCTGACGTCCCGCAAGCGTGCCGCGGCCGCCGAACTGGCCGACTGGATCGACAGCCCGGCGGGCCGGGCATCGTCGCTGGAGTCGATCGGTCGGTCGCTCTCGCGGCGCAACCATGGCCGCTCCCGCGCCGTGGTGATGGCACACGATCACGACGAGGCCATCAAGGGCTTGCGCGCGATCGCCGATGGCAAGCAGAGCCCGCTGGTCTACAGCGCGGACGGCCCAGTCACCAACGGGCCGGTGTGGGTGCTGGCCGGATTCGGCGCCCAGCACCGCAAGATGGGCAAGAGCCTGTACCTGCGCGACGAGGTCTTCGCGGAGTGGATCAACACAGTGGACAGCCTCATTCAGGATGAGCGCGGCTACTCGATCCTTGAGCTGATCCTCGACGACTCGATCGACTACACCGATGAGACCTGCGAGTACCCGATTGAAGTGGTGCAGCTGGTGATCTTCGCCATCCAGATCGCCCTGGGCGAGTTGCTCAGACACCACGGCGCCAAACCCGCCACGGTAGTGGGTCAGTCCCTCGGTGAGGCGGCCGCCGCCTACTTCGCCGGCGGTCTGTCGCTGGCCGATGCCACCCGGACCATCTGCGCGCGTTCGCATCTGATGGGCGAGGGCGAAGCGATGCTGTTCGGTGAATACATCCGGCTGATGGCACTGGTCGAGTACTCCGCCGACGAGATAACAACCGTCTTCCCCGATTTCCCCGGCCTGGAGGTGTGCGTCTATGCCGCACCCAGCCAGACCGTCATCGGCGGACCGCCTGCCCAGGTGGACGCGATCATCGAACGCTGCGAGAAGGAAGGCCGCTTCGCCCGCAAGTTCGCGACCAAGGGCGCCAGCCACACCACCCAGATGGATCCATTGCTCGGCGAGCTCGCAGCCGAGTTGCAGGGCATCGAATCCAAGCCGCTGAAGATCGGCTACTTCTCCACCGTGCACGAGGGCAACTACATCCGGCCCGGCGAACAGATCCACGACGTGGACTACTGGCGCAAGGGGCTGCGGCACAGCGTCTACTTCACCCACGCCATTCGCAACGCCGTGGACAACGGGCACACCACTTTCCTGGAACTGGCGCCCAACCCGGTGGCGCTCATGCAGGTCGGATTGACCACCGCCGCGGCAGGCCTGCACGACGGCCAGTTGATCGCGACCCTGGCCCGCAAGACCGACGAGGTCGACTCGATGGTCGCAGCCATGTCGCAGCTCTACGTCTACGGCCACGATCTGGATTTCCGCACCCTGTTCTCCCGGGCGGCAGGCCCGCAGGATTACGCCGACATCCCGCCGACGCACTTCAAGCGCAAAGAGCACTGGCTCAACGCGCGGTTCTCCGCCGACGGCTCATCCATGATGCCGGGCACCCACGTCGCCATGCCGGACGGCCGGCATGTGTGGGAGTACGCCGGCGACGGGTCCACCGATCTGGCCGCTCTGGTGAAAGCCGCTGCTGCCCAGGTGGTTCCGGATGCCGCCCTGACCGCATCGGAACAGCGCGCACTGCCCGGCGAGGGAGCACGACTGGTCACCACCCTCACCCGCCACCCCGGCGGCGCATCGGTACAGGTGCACGCGCGTATCGACGAGTCCTTCACGCTGGTGTACGACGCGATCGTCAGCCGGTCAGGTGCTGTGTCCGCACTGCCGGCCGCCGTCGCGACCGGGGTCGCGGTCGCCGAGTCGGTGGTCTCAGCGCCGGCGGAACCCGAAGCCGGGGGTGACGGCGTCCTCACCGACAACCTGGCAGCCGGAGCCGGTGTCGGTGCGAGTCTGGGCAAGTGGTCACCCGACGGGGCGGAGTCGGTCCACGACCGCCTCGGCCTGATCGTCGGCAGCGCCATGGGCTATGAGCCCGAGGACCTGCCGTGGGAGGTGCCGCTGATCGAACTCGGCCTCGACTCGCTGATGGCGGTGCGGATCAAGAACCGTGTCGAGTACGACTTCGACATGCCGCCGATCCAGCTGACCGCGGTGCGCGACGCCAACCTCTACGCCGTCGAGCAATTGATCATCTACGCCATCGAGCACCGCGATGAGGTTGCCGCACTGGCCGAGCACCAGAAGACGCTGACGCCCGAAGAGATCGCCGCCGAAGCAGCCCAACTGGCGGCCGGCGAGATCCCCGAGGCGCTGGCGGCCAAACTCGCGGAAAAGCACCCCGAGGCGCATGCGGGCTCTGCTGCTGTGCCGCCCCCGCCCACCAACCCGGCCGGCCCCGGTATCCCCGCGCCGCCCCCGCCCACCAACCCGGCCGGCCCGGACGCCGCCAGCCCAGCCGGTGCCGCGGCAAAAGTGCTCACCCAGCAGGCCGTCGTCGACGCGCTGGGCACCGACGTCCCGCCGCGCGAGGCCGCTGAGCGTGTCACCTTCGCCACCTGGGCCATCGTCACCGGCAAGTCACCCGGTGGCATCTTCAACCCGCTCCCGGCCGTCGACGACGGCACTGCGGACAAGATCGCCGCGCGACTCACCGAACGCTGCGAAGGCACCATCACCGCCGAGCAGGTGAAGGCCGCGGCGACCATCGAGGAACTGGCGACCGCGGTACGCGAGTTCATGGAGGCCGGCGAACTGGACGGGTTCGTCCGCACCCTGCGCGCCCGGCCGGAGGGGTCCGACCGCGTTCCGGTGTTCGTGTTCCATCCCGCCGGCGGCTCCACGGTGGTCTACGAACCGCTGCTCAAGCATTTGCCCGCCGACACCCCGGTGTACGGCTTCGAGCGGGTGGAGGGCTCCATCGAGGAGCGCGCAGCCCAGTACGTTCCGAAGCTGCTCGAACTGGGCGGCAAGGGCCCGTTCATCCTGGCCGGCTGGTCGCTGGGCGGGGCGCTGGCCTACGCCTGTGGCGTCGGGCTCGAGCGGGCCGGAGCCCAGGTGGCGTTCGTGGGGCTCATCGACACGGTGCGCGCCGGCGAGGAGGTTCCGCAGACGAAGGAGGAGATCCGCGCCCGCTGGGATCGCTACGCACTGTTCGCACAGCGCACCTTCAACGTCGACATTCCGCCGATTCCGTACGAGCAACTCGAGCAGCTCGACGACGAGGGTCAGGTGCGGTTCGTTCTTGACGCCGTCAAGGACAGCGGCGTGAACATCCCCGGTGGCGTGATCGAGCATCAGCGCACGTCGTATCTGGACAACCGGGCCCTCGACACCGCCAACATCGAGCCGTTCGACGGCCACGTCACCCTGTACATGGCTGACCGCTATCACGACGACGCCATCATGTTCGAGCCGCGCTACGGGATCCGCCAGCCCGACGGCGGCTGGGGCCAATTCGCCTCCGATCTCGAGGTGGTGCCGATCGGGGGTGAGCACATCCAGGCCATCGACGAGCCGTACATTTCCAAGGTGGGCGCACATCTGAGCGCAGCGATCAACCGGATCCACAGCGAAGCGAAGCAGGGGAAGTGACGGCCGAAATATCTCCCACCCCGAAGACCACCGCTGAACTGCTGGCCGAACTCCGCGAGAAGCTGGAACTGGCCAAGGAACCCGGTGGCGAGAAGGCCATCGCCAAGCGGGCGAAGAAGGGTCTCCCGAGCGCCCGGGACCGGATTTACGAGCTGGTGGATCCGGGCAGCTTCCTCGAGATCGGTGCCCTGGCCAAGACTCCCGGAGATCCGAACGCACTGTTCGGCGATGGCGTGGTCACCGGGCACGGCACCATCAACGGCCGCCCCGTCGGGGTGTTCAGCCACGACCAGACCGTCTTCCAGGGGACCGTCGGGGAGATGTTCGGCCGCAAGGTGGCCCGGCTGATGGAGTGGGTGGCCATGGTCGGTTGCCCCATCATCGGCATCAACGACTCCGGCGGCGCGCGCATCCAGGACGCCGCGACGTCGCTGGCCTGGTACGCCGAGTTAGGACGCCGTCACGAACTTCTCTCCGGCGTGGTGCCGCAGGTCTCGATCATCCTGGGCAAGTGCGCCGGCGGCGCGGTGTATTCACCGATCCAGACCGATCTCGTCGTCGCCGTCCGCGACCAGGGCTACATGTTCGTCACCGGTCCAGACGTCATCAAGGACGTCACCGGCGAGGACGTCACCCTCGACGAACTCGGCGGCGCCGACTACCAGGCCCGCTACGGCAACATCCATCAGGTGGTCGACTCGGAGAAGGCCGCGTTCGATTACGTCCGGGATTTCCTGGAGTTCCTGCCCCCCAACACCTTTGACGACGCCCCGGTGATCAACCCCGGTCTCGAGCCGGAGATCACCCCGCACGACCTCGAACTCGACAGCATCGTGCCCGACGCCGACAACACCGCCTACGACATGCACGAGATCCTGATCCGGATCTTCGACGACGGCGACTTCCTCGACGTCACCGCCCAGGCCGGCCTGGCGATGATCACCGGATTCGCCCGGGTGGACGGCAGGCCGGTCGGCGTGATCGCCAACCAGCCGATGCACATGTCCGGCGCCATCGACAACGAGGCATCCGACAAGGCCGCCCGATTCATGCGCTTCTGCGACTCGTTCAACGTCCCGGTGGTGTTCGTCGTCGACACACCGGGCTTCCTTCCCGGCGTGGAGCAGGAGAAGAACGGAATCATCAAGCGCGGCGGCCGGTTCCTCTACGCGGTCGTCGAGGCTGACGTTCCGAAGATCACCATCACCGTCCGCAAGTCCTACGGCGGCGCCTATGCGGTGATGGGGTCCAAACAGCTGACCGCCGACCTTAACTTCGCCTGGCCCACCGCGCGCATCGCGGTGATCGGCGCCGAGGGTGCGGCGCAACTTCTCGTGAAGCGCTTCCCGGACCCGACCGCACCCGAGGTCCAGAAGATCCGGGCGGATTTCATCGAGGGCTACAACCTCAATATGGCGATTCCCTACGTCGCCGCCGAACGCGGCTACATCGACGCCGTGATCGAGCCGCACCAGACCCGGCTGCTGCTGCGCCGTTCCCTGCGGCTGCTGCGGGACAAGCAGATTCAGCGCATCCAGCGCAAGCACGGCCTGATCCCCATCTAATGGCCGTCGCGTTGTGAGCGCCCCCGAAGCGCGGCTCTATATCTTCCCGCACACCGGCGGCTCTGCCGACTTCTACGTCCCGTTCGCCAGGGCGTTCAGCCCCGGCACCAGATGTGTCGCGGTCCAGTACCCGGGTAAGCGCGCCGGGAAGGATCTGTCGCAGTACACATCCATTCCGGATCTCGCCGACCGGCTGTGCGCGATGCTCAAGCCGGACGAAGCGCAACCGGGCCCGGTCGCGTTCTTCGGCCACAGCATGGGCGGCCTGCTGGCTTTCGAGGTCGCCCTACGTTTCGAGCAGGCAGGCAACCCGATCAACGCGCTGTTCGTATCGGCGATCGCCGCTCCCGGACTGTGGCCCCGCCGAGCCGAACTGGCGGGTTCGGATCAACAACTGCTGAGCCTGATCAGCGAGGTCACCGGAGCCAACCCGGAGTTCCTCAACAACGACCAGTTCGCCGCCACCCTGCTGCCGACCCTGCGCGGTCTCAAGTCCGTGGCGTCCTATGACCGCGAGCCCGAGGCGGTGGTCTCATGTCCCATCCACGGGCTGATGGGCACCGACGACGAGTTGGGGACCGCCGAACTCATGACGCCCTGGGCGCAGCGGACGACGGCTGACTTCGACCTGGAGAGCTTCCCCGGCGGCCACTTCTATATGAACGACAATCTGCCCGGGCTGGCGCACTGGGTGGAGCAGCGCCTGCGCGGGTCCGCCCAGCCGTAAAGGCCCACGCGGCCGGACCCCTCCGCGACGCCTTCGACAGTCCGGGCTTTACCTGATAAAATCCTTAGAAAACCGGGCACTGCACCGAAGGACAACGTACCCTCGACTTTGCCGGGCCAGTTCGTCACAGTGCGGATGAACTGGGCCTTTCGTCAAGCGCTCTGAGCGAAAAGAGTTAACCAGCTAATGTCCCACCCCACTGCGTCGATTCCTGCCCTGCTCCGCCAGCGTGCCACCGCCGAAGGCGACAAGGTCGCCTACACCTTCATGGACGGCGTGGTGTTCGGCACCGGCCACCCTGAGACCCTGACCTGGTCACAGCTGTACCGACGGGTGTTGTCGCTGGCCGAGGAACTGCGGCGGACCGCCACCAAGGGCGACCGGGTGGCGATTCTGGCCCCGCAGGGCCTGGACTACATCGTCGCCTTCTACGCGTCGATGCAGGCAGGCATGATCGCGGTACCGCTGTCGGTGCCGATGTTCGGCGTCCACGACCAGCGGGTCGGAGTCCGCGCTGGAGGACAGCGCTCCCGACGGTCGTGCTGACCACGTCGGCGGCGGTGGCCGACGTCAACAAGTACGCCAATCCGCACGGCGGTCGGCCCGCCCCCACCGTCATCGAGGTCGACGTCATCGACGTCGCCCTGACCCGCGAGCTCGATGAGACCGACGATTCCCGTCCCGGCCCCGCCTACCTGCAGTACACCTCCGGGTCGACCCGCACACCGGCGGGCGTGATCGTCTCGCACCACAACGTCGCCAGCAATATCGAGCAGATCGTGGCGGACTACTTCATCGAGTACGGCGGCACGGTGCCGCAGGAGACTTCGGTGGTGTCGTGGCTGCCCTTCTTCCACGACCTCGGACTCATCATGGGCGTCTGCTCCCCGCTGGTGACCGGCTGCGACGCGGTGCTGACCAGCCCGCTGGCGTTCCTGGCCAAGCCGGCGAGCTGGATGCAGCTGATGGCCCAGAGCCCGCTGTGCTTCTCCGGTGCACCCAACTTCGCCTTCGAGCTCGCCGCGCGCCGCACCTCCGATGCCGACATGGAGGGCCTGGACCTGAGCCGGGTGCACGGGATTCTCAGCGGAGCCGAGCGAGTGCACTACGGCACCGTGAAGCGGTTCATCGATCGTTTCGCCAAGTTCGGTCTCACCGAGAAGGTCATCCGGCCGTCCTACGGCCTGGCCGAGGCGACGCTGTACGTCGCATCTCCGCCGATCTCGGAGACCGTCCGCACGGCCCGTTTCGACCTGCCGCAGCTCGCCGCCGGCGTCGCCACCCGCTGCGATGACGAGCAGGAGAGCGGTACCCAACTGGTGAGCTACGGCCCGCCGCAGGCCTACCCGGTGCGCATCGTCGACCCCGAGACGTGCCTCGAGGTGCCGGCCGGCACCATCGGCGAGATCTGGACGCAGGGCGACAACGTTGCGCTCGGTTACTGGCGCAAGCCGGAGTTGACCACACAGGTCTTCCGCGGACGGATCAACAACCCGTCCGAAGGCACCCCGGCCGGGCCGTGGCTGCGCACCGGTGATCTCGGGTCGATGTCCGATGGCGAGCTGTTCATCATGGGCCGACTCAAGGATCTGCTGATCGTCGATGGCCGCAACCACTATCCCGAGGACATCGAAGCGACGATCCGCGAGATCACCGGCGGCCGGGTGGCCGCGATCGCCGTGGAGGACGAGACCTCCGAGAACCTGGTCGCGATCGTGGAGGTGAAGTCCAGCCCGGAGCTCGACTCGGTGAAGCACGAGGTGGCCTCGGCGGTGTGGAAGTCGCACAACCTGCGCATGGGTGATCTGGTGCTGGTGTCGCCGGGGTCTATCCCGATCACCACCAGCGGCAAGATCCGCCGTTCGTCCTGCGCCGAGATCTACCGTGAGGGGGAGTTCCTCCGCCTGGATATAGCCGTATGACCTCATCCGGCGATGAGGTGAGCCGTATGACCTCATTCGGCAATGAGGTGGCCGTATGACCTCATCCGGCGATGAGGAGGCCGACCTCCGGCACTGGCTGGTCGACTACCTCGTCACCAATGTCGGCTGCAATCCGGAGCAGATCGATGTTGACATCCCGTTCAACGAACTCGGAGTCGGATCACGTGACGGCGTGGTGCTGTCCGGAGTGCTGTCGGAGTTGCTGGGCCGGCCGGTGTCACCGGTCGACATCTGGGAGAACCCGACCGTCACCAGCCTCGCCCGCGCGCTGACACACCCCGATGCCCCGACTGTCGACGGCGCCGAGGGTGGTGCCGTCGGCATGACCGAGCCGATCGCCATCGTCGGCCTCGGATGCAGATTCCCCGGCGACGTCAATGGCCCGGATGCACTGTGGGACTTCATGACTGCACGCCGCTCGGCGGTGACAGAAGTGCCCGACGACCGGTGGCAGGCGTTCGACGACGGCACGCCGCGCACGGCGCAGGTGCTCGCAGATACCACCCGATGGGGTTCGTATCTGTCTGACGTCGCCGGCTTCGACGCCGACTTCTTCGGCATCACGCCGCGCGAGGCCGACTACATCGATCCCCAGCAGCGGCTGATCCTCGAGGTGACCGTCGAGGCACTCGAACATGCCGGCATCCCGGCCGAATCCCTGCAGCGCTCGCAGACGGGTGTCTTCGTCGGCGCCTGCGTCAGTGAGTACGGGGTCCTGACCTCGCGTGACCTCAGCGGGATCGAGGCATGGACCGCCACCGGCGGTGCGTTGAGCATCATCGCCAACCGCCTGTCGTATTTCCTGGACCTCCGCGGCCCCTCGCTGACCATCGACACCGCCTGCTCCTCCTCACTGGTGGCGGTGCACCTGGCCTGCCAGAGTCTGCGCACCGGCCAGTCGGAGCTTGCCATCGCCGGGGGAGTCAACCTGCTGCTCTCACCGGTGGTGACCCGCAGCTTCGATCAGGCCGAGGCCATGTCGCGCACCGGTGCCTGCCACGCATTCGACGCGGCGGCCGACGGATTCGTCCGCGGCGAGGGCTGCGGGGTCGCCGTGCTCAAACGGCTCTCCGACGCGCTGCGCGACGGGAATCGGGTGCTTGCGGTGGTGCGCGGGTCGGCGGTCAACCAGGACGGCCGGTCCAACGGCCTGATGGCACCCAACCCGGCCGCCCAAGCCGCCGTCCTGCGGGCCGCCTGCGCCGACGCCGGCGTGGAACCCGCGCAGATCGACTACGTGGAGGCACACGGAACCGGGACGCTCCTCGGTGATCCCATCGAGGCGCGCGCGCTGGGGGCCGTGTACGGGCGCGGTCGGCCGGAGCACGACCCGCTGCTCATCGGGGCCGCCAAAACCAACCTGGGCCACCTCGAGGCGGCCGCAGGCATCGTCGGCCTCATCAAGGCCACACTGGCGGTGCAGCGCGGAGAGATTCCGCCCAATCAGCACTTCGACAACCCCAATCCGCACATCCCCTTCGACGAACTTCGGCTGAAGGTGGCCGACGAGGTGACTGCCTGGCCGGCGACCGGACACCCCCGCCTGGCCGGAGTGTCATCATTCGGTTTCGGCGGCACCAACGCGCATGTGGTGTTGGAGCAGGCGCCGCCCGCGCCGATCCGGCTGCCTACCGCCCCGCGCGCTGTCACCACGCTGGTGGTGAGCGGGAAGAATCCCGACCGCCTGGCGGTGACGGCAGCGATGCTGGCCGATTGGATGACCGGCGACGGAGCCGCGGTGGCGCTGGCCGACGTGGCGCACACGCTCAACCACCACCGCACTCATCACCCGATGTTCGCGACGGTCTGCGCGGCCGACCGCAACGACGCCGTGTCCGGCCTGCGTGCGCTGGCGGCCGGACAGGTCGCCAGCGGTGTGGTGGGGCCGCACCAGGGAGCCTGCGGCCCGGGGACCGTCTTCGTGTATTCCGGTCAGGGATCGCAGTGGGTGGGTATGGGCCGGCAACTGCTCGCCGATGAGCCGGTCTTCGCCGAGGCGGTGGGCGATCTTGACGCGGAATTCACTGCACAGCTTGGTTTTTCGCTGATGGACGTACTGGCCAATGGTGAGCCGGTCGAGGGGTCCGTGCGGGTCCAGTCGGTTCTGTTCGGTCTGCAGTTGGCGCTGACCACGCTGTGGCGCTCCTACGGCATCGAGCCCGACGCCTTGATCGGGCATTCCATGGGGGAGGTGTCCGCGGCGGTGGTCGCGGGGGCGCTGACTCCCGCCGACGGCCTGAAGGTGATCGCCGCGCGATCGCGGCTGATGTCCGCGCTGACCGACAAGGGCGCGGTGGCACTGCTGGAACTCGACGCATCTGCCACTGAGGCGTTGATTGCCGGCCACCCCGGCGTAGCGGTGACGGTGTTCTCCTCGCCGCGGCAGACCGTCGTCGCCGGACCCACCGCCGAAGTCGAAGCCGTCATTGCCGCGGCGACGCAGCAGAACGTGTTCGCCCGCAGGGTCAACATGGAAGTGGCGTCCCACCACCCGTTGATGGATCCGATCCTGCCGGAGTTGAAGGACGCACTGGCGGACCTGATCCCCGGGTTCCCGGTGATTCCGGTGATCTCAACGGTCGAGAACGCCGGTGACGCCCCGCAGTTCGACGCCAATCACTGGGTGGCCAACCTGCGCAACCCGGTCCGGTTCAGCGACGCGATTGCCACCGCAGGCGCTACCCACTGCACCTTCATCGAGATCAGCCCGCACCCGCTGCTCACCAAGGCCATCGCCGACACCCTCAACGAGAGCGGCAACACCCACCACCATGTGCTCGGCACGCTGCAGCGCGATCAGGGTGACACGAAGGCTTTCCACACCTCGGTGAACGCGACCTTCACCGTCCGGCCGCCGGTCGGCGAGCATCCGGCTGAGCCCCATCCGGTGCTGCCGGCCACCCCCTGGCGCCACACCCGGCACTGGCTCGACTTCACACCGGCGCCCTCGGGTGCGGGTGCGCACCGCGGGCGGGCGCTGTCCGCCGCGGACAGTCCGGTGCCGATCGACTGGCTTTACGAGCCCAGGTGGCCGAGCCGTCCGCTGCCCGCCGCCGCCGCCGGCACAGGCGGCTCAGCCGGCTCCGCCGGGTCCTGGCGCGTCTACGGGGATGAGGATCTCGCCGCTGAACTCGGTGCTGAACTCGGTGGTGCACCGGGAGGCTCGCCAGGGCGTGTCGACAACGTTCTCTACGCCCCGGTTGTCGACGGCTCGTCATTCGACATCGCCGCGGCCTACGGGCTTTTCAACCAGGCCCGGCGCATCGCTGTCGAGTTGAGCTCTCCCGACTCCTCGGTTGAATCTCGGCCCAAGCTGTTCTTCCTGACCCGCAACGCCCAACCCGTCGTCGACGGCGACCGGGCCAACCCCGCGCACGCCGTGCTGTGGGGACTGGGCCGCACGCTGGCCCTTGAGCACCCCGAGATCTGGGGCGGTGTCATTGACGTCGACGAGTCGATGCCCGCTGTTCTGGCAGCCCGAGTTGTGCGCGATGAGGCCGCCGCCGGCGACGGCGAGGACCAGATCGTCTACCGGTCGGGGGTGCGGCACGTGCCGCGCCTGCAGGCCGGCACCCCGGCGGTGTCCGATGCCGCGCTGGCGGGTGAGGGCAGCCACCTTGTCATCGGGGCCACCGGCCATATCGGTCCGTATCTGATCCGTCAGCTCGCCGAGATGGGCGCCGGCACGATCGTCGCGGTATCGCGCAACCCCGGCGACCGGTTGGGTGATCTCGGCCGCCAACTCGCGTTGTCGGGGGTGAATTTGGTTGAGGTGGCTGCCGATGTCACCGACGAGGCGGCCATGACCGCACTGTTCGACCGATTCGGCGCGGATCTGCCCGCGCTCGACGGCATCTATCTCGCGGCATTCGCCGGCGGTCCGGTGACATTGACGGATATGACCGATGAGGATGTCAGCACCATGTTCGCGCCGAAGCTGGACGCGCTCGGGGTGCTGCACACGCTGTCATTGCGGACGAAGGTCCGCCATTTCGTGCTGTTCTCGTCGATCTCGGGTCTGCTCGGCTCACGCTGGCTGGCCCACTACACGGCGACCAGCACCTTCCTCGACACCTTCGCCTACGCGCGGCGCAATCTGGGTCTTCCGGCCACCGTGGTGAATTGGGGACTGTGGAAGTCCCTGGCGGACATGCAATCCGAGGCCGGCGAGGTGATGTCCAACACCGGTCTGGAGCCGATGGCCGACGAGGTGGCGATCCGCGCACTGCCACTGGCGATGAGCACCGGCGCACCGGTGCGGATGACCGTCGTCGCCGCCGACTGGCCACTGCTGGCTGCTGCCTATCGCACGCGCGGCGCGTTGCGCATCGTCGATGACGTTCTGGAATGCAGCGCCGCCGTTGACGCGGCCGCGCCCGAGAGCGAGTTCAGCAAGGCACTGCGCGAGTGCCCGCCCGCAGATCGCCGGACGCTACTGGCCGAGCACATCCTGGCGTCGGCGTCAGCGGTGATCGGGTTGGCCCCCGGTGGGCGCCTGGACCCCGAGGCGGGGTTCTTCCAACTCGGGATGGACTCGCTGATGAGTGTCACGCTTCAGCGGAACCTCAGCGCGAGCCTCGGTGTCGACCTGCCGGCGGCGTTCATCTATGAGAACCCGACGATCGCCTCCCTGACCGACGCACTGTGCGAGCGGATGGGTTGCGAGGCTGCGCCCACGGGCCGATCCGGCATCGGCACTCGGGCACAGCAGCGAGCGAAGGCGCGCCAGGGGGCCGCGGCGGGCAGACGGAAAGGACGTGTGGTGTGACCACCGAGGATTCCTACTCTTCAGAGTCCGATGCTGTCGATGCTGCCGGCTTGCCGCCCAGTGCGATCGCCGTCGTCGGCATGGCGGGCCGGTTTCCCGGTGCCGCCTCGGTGACGCAGTTCTGGGAGAACCTGTGCGCGGGTAAGGAGTCCATCGAGACGCTGTCCGAGGAGGCGCTCACCGCCGCGGGAGTCAGCGCCGCGACGCTGGCGGACCCGACCTACGTCCGGCGCGCGCCCCTGCTCGACGGTATCGACGAGTTCGACGCCGAGTACTTCGGGATCAACCCCTACACCGCCCGCATGATGGATCCGCAGCAGCGGCTGTTCCTGCAGACCGCCTGGCACGCCCTCGAGGACTCCGGGTACGACCCCGACAGCTACGACGGGTCGATCGGTGTGTTCGCCAGCAGCACCGCCAGCGGTTACCTGATGGACAACCTCATGTCGCATCGCGACACCAAAACCCTGGTGAGCGAAGGCATCACCGTCGAGATGTTCAACCTCGTACTCCTCAACGACAAGGATCACCTGGCCACCCGGGTGTCACACGAGTTGAATCTGCGCGGACCCAGCATGTCGGTGCAGACCGCATGCTCATCCTCGTTGGTCGCCGTGCATCTGGCCTGCCAGAGTCTGCTGTCCGGCGAATGCGACCTCGCCTTGGCCGGTGCCTCGGCGATCCGCGTACCGCATCACGTCGGCTACACCTATGAGCCCGGCGCGATGGTCTCGCCGTCGGGTCACTGCCGGCCCTTCGACGCGCATTCCGATGGAACGATTTTCGGCAGCGGCGTGGCGGCACTGATTCTCAAACCGCTGCAGGCGGCCCTCGATGACGGTGACCGCATCCACGCGGTCATCCGCGGCTCGGCGGTCAACAACGACGGCGCACAGAAGATGACCTATGCCGCGCCCACGGTGTCCGGCCAGGCCGACGTCATCGCCGAAGCACAGGCCGTCGCCGAGGTCGACTCGTCGATGATCGGTTTCGTCGAGACGCACGGCACCGGCACTCCACTGGGCGACCCCATCGAAATCGAGGCCCTCCGGCAGGCGTTCAGCGCCTCCGAGACCGACCGCACCGGACCCTGCGTACTGGGCTCGGTGAAGTCGAACATCGGCCACCTCGATGCGGCATCCGGCGTCGCCGGCCTGATCAAGACGATCATGTGTCTGAAGAACAAGGCGATTCCGCCGACGGTTCACTACACCGCCCCCAATCCCGAGTTGCACCTCGAGAACACGCCCTTCGTGATCGCGAACACCTACACGCCGTGGGAGTCCGCCACACCGCGGCGGGCCGGCGTGAGCTCCTTCGGTGTCGGCGGCACGAATGCGCATGTCGTCGTGGAGGAGGCACCTGCGACCTCCGCCCATGCCTCGGATCCCGGCGGACCGCAGGTGCTGCTGCTCTCCGCCCGGACCCGCGAGTCGCTCCAGGACGCCAAGGCCGCCCTTGCCACCGAACTTGCGCGCGATGAGAACGTGTCGCTGTCAGATGTGGCATTCACCCTGGAGAGCCGCCGCACCCACGAGGTCCGCATGGCGGCCGTGGTCGCCGACCGAGCCGATGCCGTCACCGTGCTAGGCGCCGGCGAGCACGACAATGTTTGGGTCGGCGAGGCGGCCGCGGGTGCGTCGGCCGGCGCCGCACACGCCGCATTCGTGTTCCCTGGGCAGGGGTCCCAGCACGTGGGTATGGCGCGAGGGCTCTACGACACCGAACCGGAATTCCGCGCGGTCTTCGACCAGTGCGTCGCTGGATTCGATGCCGAACTGGCGATCGACCTGAAGGCCGAGGTCTTCGAGGGTGCCTCATTGGAATCGACTGACCTGGCTCAGCCCGCGCTGTTCACGGTCGAATATGCGTTGGCGCGCCTGGTGATGTCGTACGGGGTCATGCCGACGGCGCTGGTCGGCCACAGCATCGGCGAACTCGTTGCGGCCACGGTGGCAGGGGTTTTCGACCTGGAGACCGCGATCAAGGTTGTTGCGATGCGCGCCCGGTTGATGCACGCCGCGCCTGCCGGTGCCATGGTGGCGGTTGCGGCGGGACACGACGACATCGCCGCGCATCTGACCGGCGAGGTGGATCTGGCGGCGATCAACGAGTTCGGCAGCTGCGTACTCGCCGGCCCGGAGCAGGCCATCCGTGAGGTCACCGACCGACTCGCCGCGGCAGGGATCGTCGCCCGCCGCGTCCGCACCTCACACGGATTCCATTCCCAGGCCATGGACTCGGTGCTCGCGCCGTTCACCGAGTTTCTGTCGACGCTGACACTTCGCGCGCCGCAGATCCCGATGTTGTCGAACCTGACCGGGACATGGATGACCGACGAGGAGGCGACCGATCCGAGTCGGTGGGCCCGCCACATCCGGTCCACCGTGCGGTTCGCCGACGAACTCCAGACCCTGCTTGAGGACCCGCAGCGGGTCCTAGTCGAGGTGGGACCGGGCGGCAGCCTGACCGGTTCGGCGGTGCGCATGCCGGGATGGTCGCAGACCCACCGCGCGGTTCGGCTGATGCGCCACCCGGTGCAGACCCGCGATGACCGCGACGCATTCCTGCTCGCACTCGGTCAGCTGTGGGCCGCCGGGGTCGAGGTGGACTGGACACGGCTTTACGGGGCAGATCCACAACGCGTCACCCTGCCGGGTTACGCCTTTGCCCGGCAACGCTATTGGATTGATCCCGACAGCAGCAGCGTACGTAAACCCACGGGTTCAGCCCCGGCGGCGGTCACCGACACTGCGTCGGCAGCCGGCCAGTCCGGTGGCGCGAAAGACGCCCACGCGCAGATGCAGGCCACCCTGCAACGGATCTGGTCGCAGTGCCTCGGCGTCGAGTCGGTAGCCGCGGGTGACAACTTCTTCGAGATCGGCGGCGACTCGCTGGTGGCGATCGGCGTGGCGATGACCGCCTCCCACGAGGGCGTCGAACTCACGCCACAGGACCTCTACGACAATCCCACCCTGGCCGCGCTGACCGATGCCCTCGTTGCCCGTCACGCCGCCGGAGGGTTGGCAAGTCAGGACACCGGTGATCTGGATCCCGCCGTACCGCCGAACATCCTGCGCTTCCTCGACGGGGGCTTGGCAGAGCCGGGCCGGTGGCGCGCACCACTGGTCCTGCGCATCGATTCCCGAGTGACCCCGGAGGTCGTCGAGGCCGTTCTGACAGCGGTCATCAACCATCACGATGCGCTGCGGATGCGGGTCGTCAATCGTGCCGGGATCTGGGAACAGCACATCAGTGAGGCGGGCGATTTCGCCGATCTCACCCAGCGCACGATCACAGCAGGGACCGATACCCCCGAGGAGAGAGAGGCCCTGGCGGCCATCGTCTCCGAGGAGCTCGCCGGTCATGATCTGACCAGCTCACCGCTCACCGCGACCTATGTGGCCGACACAGCGGGCACCGGGCGGTTCCTGGTGCTCACCGTGCACGGCATGGTCGATGACCTCACTTCGCGCGAGGTGCTGATGACCGACCTGCTGACCGCATTCGGGCAGCGGATCGCCGGAGACGACATCACCCTTGAGCCGGTGACCACCAGTTGGCGGGACTGGTCGCAGCGATGTTCAGCGCTCGCGTCCCACCCGGCGGTGATCGAACGGCGCGGCTACTGGATCGACGCCGAGGCGGCGGCATCAGTACGGCTCGCGAGCACCGGGACCACTGTCGTGCCCGACGGTTCGCCGGCGGCGGGCGAGATGACCAGGGTGGCGGTCGCGCTCACACCCGAGCAGACCTCGCAGATCGACAACGCCCGCCGGGTGATGCAGGCCTCCATCGAGGAGATCCTGCTGGCCGCTTTGGCGCGGTGCCTCGCCGCGACCGTCGGGGAAGGCGTGGCGACCGTCGACCTTGCCGGCACGGGACGGGCGTTGCTGCGGCCGGAGGTCGACTTCCGCCGCACGATCGGCTGGTTCTCCACGATCTATCCGATCGCCCTGCCCTGCATCGGCGAGTCGGGGGCCAGCGCTGTGCAACTGCTCGAGGAGGTCGGCCGAACCGTGAAGGCGGTGCCTCACCACGGGATCGGCTACGGATTGCTGCGTTATCTCCACGCACCGACCGCACGCCTACTGGGGGCCGCCGGTAGCGCGGACATCTTCCTGTCCTACCTCGGGATGATCCCGGAATGGCAGGACGGTGCCGCTAACGACGCTGCCGTGCAGTTCGACAGCGACAGCGAGCGCACGGTCCGGGAGACGGTGCCCGGCCTGGGACATGCCCTGGAATTGCGGTCCTACCGGCTCGGCGGAGTGATTCATCTCGACTGGTGGTACGACGGTCGGCGGGTGTCGGAGGCCACTGTGTCAGAACTGGCCGCGCAGTTCGGGACCACCCTGATAGAACTGCTCGATAACGCACTTGCCGGCGACGGTGACACCGATGACAGCGAGGCCGAGGATGAAGCGCTGGCGCTCGTCGATCTCTCGGCCGCCGTGTTCGACGACGATGAGTAGGTAGCGATGCCAGAGTCCGACGCAGGAATCGGTGTCGATGTCGAGGGCATCGGCAAGTCCTTCGGTTCGGTCGATGCGTTGCGTGAGATCTCCTTCCAGGTGCGCCGCGGTGAGGTGGTTGCGCTGCTGGGACCCAACGGCGCGGGCAAGACGACGACGGTCGAGATCCTGTCCACACTGACCAAGCCGAGCCGAGGTCGCGCCAGGGTTGCCGGCTACGACGTCGCCACCGAGCCGGCGTTGGTGCGGCGCTCGATCATGCTGACCGGTCAGCACGTGGCACTCGACGACATGCTCACCGGCTACGAGAACCTCGTCATGTTCGGCCGGTTGCAGGGCCTGCCGAAGTCCGCTGCCCGGATCCGGGCTCGTGAGCTGTTGGGGGAGTTCGACCTCGAAGGCGCAGCCGGGCGCCGGGTGAGCACCTACTCGGGCGGTATGCGGCGGCGCGTCGACATCGCCTGCGGGTTGGTGGTCCGGCCTGAGGTCGTGTTCCTCGATGAACCGACCACGGGGCTGGATCCGCGCTCGCGGCAGGCTATTTGGGACTTGGTCACCACCTTCAAGGCCGCCGGGATAGCGACCCTGTTGACCACCCAGTACCTCGAGGAGGCCGACGGCCTCAGCGACCGGATCATCGTCATCGACCGGGGCACCATCGTCGCCCAGGGCACCGCCGATGACCTCAAGAAGCGGACCGGCGGGACGGTATGCGAGATCGTGCCCAGCGACCCCGCCGACGTCTACGCCGTTGCCGATGCTCTGGGTTCACTGCTTCCTGCGGCCAGCCGGGCCGCGATCACCGCAGACTCCGATCGGGTGAGTATTCCCGCGCCGGATGGACCCGGAACGTTGGGCGCGGCCCTGTCGAGATTGACTGCGGCGAGTATCGATCTGGACGACATCGGCCTGCGCAAGCCCTCACTCGACGACGTGTTCCTGTCGTTGACCGGGGATTCGGCCAGTGAAGCCCTGACGGTTCCGATGTACCCCACCGGGGTCTCCCGGTGACGGTGCTGTCCGACAACAGGCCGGTACCGTCCGGGATCGCGCAGTGGCGGGTCCTGACGGCACGGTTGATCGGACCGTCATGGCGCAACGGTGAGCTCGCCGTCGGCGTTGCGGTATCAGTGGCGGTGACGGCAAGCCTCTACATCCCGTTGAACCGTCTGATGGACGGTCCGGATCTGGGAATGAGTAGCTACGCCCAATTCCTGGTTCCGCTAATCGTGATGCAGGCCATCGCGTTCGCGTCGATTTCGACGGCGTTCCGCGCGGCATCCGATTCGGTGCAGGGGATCAACCGGCGCTTCCAGTCCCTGCCCATCCCGCTGCTGACGCCACTGGCGGCCCGGATCACGGCCAGTGTCTACCGTTGTCTCATCGGTCTGGCCGTCGCACTTACGTGCGGCTACATCATCGGTTTCCGCTTCTATCGCGGCCCGGTGAACGCGCTGCTGTTCTGCGTGCTGGCGTTGCTCATCGGTTTGGCACTGGCGCTGCTGGGTGACACCCTCGGCACCAAATCGCGGGATCCGGCGGCCACCGCGCAGTGGCTGCTGCTGCCGCAACTCATCTTCGGATTTCTCTCGGTGGGAGTCCAACCGCTGGAACGGTTTCCCGATTGGATCCAGCCGGTTGTGGACAACCAGCCCATCTCCGCGCTCATCTATGCGATGCGGTCACTGGCCGGCGACGCCGATGGCACCGCCGCCGGCGGCGCCTTTGACACCGTCGCACCTGTGACCTGGTCGGTGATCTGGCCGGCGCTGGCCTGGGTTATCGCCATCGTGGCCATCACGGTGCCGTGGGCTGTGATGGTCTACCGGCGGCGGTCGTGATGGTCGCACTCGTCGACGGGCCGAGGTCCGACGAGCGGAATCCTATGTCCGCTCTGCTGTCGCAAGCAGCCGTGCTCACCGGCCGACTGCTCGTCCGATCCGTTCGCAACCCCATGACGGTGGTGCACGCTGTGCTGCTGCCGGTGGCATTCCTGCTCACACTCAAAGTCGTATTCGGTGACTCCATCACGGCCGTCACCGGAGAGGACGCCCTCTACCGCAGCGTCCCACTGGTGGCACTTCTGGCCACGATGTCCGGATCGACGATCGGAATGGTCGGCATCAACGCGGAACGCCTCGATGGATTTCTGGCCCGGCTATGGTCGCTGCCCATCCACCGGGCCGCAGGACTGCTGGCTCGACTCGGCGCGGAAGCGGTACGTCTGCTCTTCACGACTCTGGTGATACTGGGCACCGGCATCGCGCTGGGTTTCCGATTTCACTCCGGGGTGGGTAGCGCGGTGCTGTGGGTGATGATCCCGGTGTTCTTCGGTGTGGCGTTCTCATCGCTTGTCACCGCTGCCACGCTGTTCTGGCCGAAAGGCATCATGGTGGAGGCGGTGCAGCCGGTCATCATTCTGGGCGCCACCTTCTGCACCGGTTTCGTTCCCGTGGAGCTGTACCCGGACTGGGTCCAGTCGGCGGTCCGCAACCAACCGATGTCTCCGGCCGCCGACGCCATGCGCGGACTCGCGGTAGGCGGGCCGGTGCTGTCGCCGCTGATCGTCACAGCCGTATGGTGCGCAGCGATGTTCGCGGTAGCGCTGGTGCCGATCATCGTGGGCTACCGCCGGGCGAGCACCAGTCGCTGATTCAGCCGAGGAAAGAGAAGAAAGGCACCAGGTGTTTGGCTCAACGCCGATCCGGTATCTGTCGATCAGCGAGGAGTTCTACGCGAAGGCGGAGAATTTCATCGGCTTCACGGTGATGTTGCGCGGACCGGTGGACGTGTCCGCGATGTCGAAGGCCTTCGACACGTTGATGCGGGTGCATCCCGCGCATGCCGGTCACCTGGAACGCGGCGCCGACGGCCGGCACCAGATCATGGTCGACGACTACGAGCATCCCGGGATTTGGCTGGAGAAGATCGACGAAGCCCCCGTCGAGCGGTTGCCGAGTCAATCCGAGGCGCTGGTCAACCTAAGGCTGCGCGTGGGGGAGGATCGGTCCGAGCTCACGCTCTTCACCCACCACGCCCTTGCAGATGCGAACCATCAGTTCGCGTTACTGGACCAGCTGTTCGGTTGGTACACCGATCTCGTCACCGGCACCGGCATCGGTGCGGTCAAGGCCGAGCCCATCCCGGAGCCGTTGGAGACGGTGCTGTCCGAGCGCGGCATCGTCAAACTTCAACGGTTCGGTTTGGAGCGATTCCTGCCGGCCATGTTCGCCTACGACCTCCCCCCGTCGAGGCGCAACGCCGGGCGCGTCGGACCGCAGTCGGTCCGCGTACCGTCCGCAATATGCCGGCTCACCCGACAGGAGAGCCAGGCCCTGGTCGATATCTGCGCTGATCGCAGGATCAGTCTCAACGCCATGGTGGCCGCCGCAATTCTGATGGCGGAGTGGACGATCCGGGAGACACCGCACCTTCCCATTCCCTACATCTATCCGGTTGATCTGCGCTTCTTCCTCACTCCGCCGGTCGGGGCGACTGAGGCCACCAACCCGCTGGGGATGGCGATGTACCTCGCGGAGATTAATGCCAAGACAGACGTCATCGATCTGGCCCGCGACATCGTCGAGGCGTTCCGATCGGATCTGGCCGAGGGCGTGATCGCGCAGTCGTTCCTGCACTTCGGCGAGCAGTACGAGGGGAACCCGCCTGGTCTACCCGACGTCGTGATGACCACGGATGCCGGAGAGATGCCTCCGGTACGCACGCCACCCGGTCTCACCGTCGAGCAGTACGACGTCGAAGTGCTGTTCGCGTCGACTGCGGCCGGCATCGACATGTACTCCGTGGGAACCTACGACGGCCGGTTGGTGATCACCTATCACAGCCACGGCGAAGAACGGGAACGTTATGTCGGTGCGATCCAGGAAATCCTGACCGCCATACCGTCCCGGTACGGCCGGGGTACGGAGTAGCGGACGCTTCTGTGGTCAGCCGACCTCGGCGAGGAGTTCGCCGAGGATCTCTGATAGGCCATCGGCCATCCCCGACAGATCGGGTACCAACTCCGGGGGTGCGATCAATCCGAAGTACAGCGTGCCGTTGACCGTCCAGACCGTGATGTTGAGACCTGCCCCCAGCAGGACGGGCCCGAACGGATAGCCCGCCGCAACGTGAGCGCCCATGAAGTACGTCGCCGCCCTCGGACCCGGGACGTTGGAAACGATCACGTTGTACATCGGACGAAATCGCGTGATGAACCCGTACATCCGTTTGGCGATACCCATGGCCGCGGCACCGAATATCTCGAACCAATCCTGCAGCAGCGTCGCACTGATCGCCGAGGACTGTTCCTTGGCGATGGTGTTCGCCTCGGCCAGCGCCATGAGGCGCTCGACCGGATCAGCGATCTGGGTCTGAAGCCTGGTGAACATGCCGGAGACCTTGTTGCGGGCGGGCCGATCGGTCTTTTCGTGGACCGAGGCAGGCACCAGTGCGACCAACGATGACGCTCGGCAATTCACCGCGCTCGAGCAGGAATTGGCGCACCACGCCGGATGCCAATGCCATCACCACGTCGTTGACGGTGACACCGAAGTGGTTCTTGACCTTCTTGACGTCATCGAGTTCGAGTTGCGCGAAGGCAACGCTGCGGCGGGTGGAGAAGCGGCGGTTCAGCGATGTCGCAGGAGCAGAGAACGGGGCGGCCATCGCGCGGCCGGCCCGTGTGCGACTGATGATGTCGCGCACGGCGCGAACGGTGCCGGGCACCACCGTGGACAGCAGGCGAACCGGCCGCAACAGGAAAGCCGCCAGGCCCGTCATGGCCATCTGCAGTTCGGTGCCCACCTGGGCCGGCTCAACCGGAAGCGGTGGCGGCGGGTCGGGCCGGTCACCGCACAGCTGCGATAGGAACTCCGCGTAGGTGACGCCGTCGGCCGCCGCATGGTGCATCTTGAGCAGGACGTAGAGCCGGTCGCCGTCGAGTGGGCCGTCGGCGCCCTCGATCACCCACATCTCCCACAGCGGGCCGCTCCGATCGACCGGAAGACTGCTGAGCGGCGCGCAGACTTCCGCCAATTCCGCCGGACCGCCGGGTGCCCGAATGCCGATGCGGTGCACATGGCGCTCGATGCGGAAGTCGGTGTCGAGGACCCAGGCGGGGTGATCGATGTCGAAGGTGTTGTCGGACAATTTCTCCTGAAACGCCGGCACCCCCCGCATCCGAACTCGCAATTCTTCGCAGAAGCGGTCGTAGTCGTATCCGCCGGGGATCGTGGAGGTGTCCAGTTCCAGCACGGCGAAGACCTGGACGGGCTGATTGGCGGTCTCGAGGTAGAGGAAGCTGGCGTCGAGGCCGGTGAGCCGCTGTGGACCTCGCACTCCACGATGCTACGTGCGCGGGGGCGAGGGCGACAACAATGCGGCCTGCTTGGATAGCAGCATGGTGACGTTGATAACCGGCGCCTCGACTGGGATCGGCGCGGAGTTCGCACGGCAGTTCGCCGCCCGCGGCGACGACCTCGTCCTGGTCGCCCGCAGCGCGGACAAACTCGACGCTCTGGCCGGCCAACTGCGGGCGGCCAATGGCGTGGACGTCACCGTGATCGCGCTGGACCTCTCGGACCCGGACGCGGCCGGGACGCTCTGGGAGCAGACGAATCACCTCGGCTTGGAGATCACGGTGCTGGTCAACAACGCCGGCGCCGGAACGCACGGTGATGTCGCGGACACCGATCCGCAGCGCCTGGAACGGGAGGTCGAACTGAACTGCCGCACGCTGGTCGGCACGACAGCCCGGTACCTGCCTGGCATGCGCGCCAAACGCGCCGGAACCATCATCAACGTGGCGTCCACATCAGCGTTTCTGGCGTTGCCGAAGATGGCGGTGTACGGCGCCTCGAAGGCCTTCGTGTTGTCGTTCACCGAGGCGCTGTGGAAAGAGGAACGCCAACACGGTGTCCGTGTCCTGGCCGTGTGTCCGGGAATGACGGACACCGGGTTCTTCGAGGCGGCGGGTGAGGCTGCGGTCATCGCCGCGAAGAAGTCGGACACCTTCCACATGACCCGCACGCCCAAGCAGGTCGTCGACAACACCATGCGGGCGCTGTCCGGTCGCAAACCCAGCTTCGTCGACGGCGCTGTCAATGCCGTCGTCTGGCGCGGGCTCACCCGGTTCGTGCCGACGCGGGTGATGCTCGCGGTATCGGGATATCTGGTGGAAGGCTGAACCGCTCCAGCCCCACTTCTCCAATCCCAAGTATTCCCGCCCGCGTTAGCTCTCCTGGTTCCCGGAGAGGGCTTCGGTGAGGTGCCCCGCCAGTGCGCGTGCGGTGTTGAAGGTGACGATGGTCTTGGCCGTGACACGGACGCCGGTCTGGCTCTCGATATGGGTGCGCAGTTCCAGGTTGCCCAGCGAGTCCAGTCCGTGTTCGGCGAACGGGCGATCGGGGTCGATCGCGCGGCGCAGGATGAGGCCCACCTGATCGGTGACGAGTCTGCGCAACCGATCCGCCCACTCTGCCGGTTCCAGCGTGTCCAGCTCGGCGAGTATCGCGGCGGCGCTCGACTCGTCGCCGGCATCCGCCGAACCGAAATCCTCAGCGATGGGACTTCTCGCGGCGAGCGCGGTGAGCCACGGAGCTCCGGTCAGCGGCAGATAGGCCGAGTAACCGCGGTCATAGCGCAGCAGTGCGCGGAACGCGTGCGCACCCTCCTGGGGGGTGATCATCGCGGTGTCGCCGCGTTGCGCGAGATCGGCGCCGCGACCGATCTGATCCCATGCGCCCCAGGCGATCGCGTTGGCGGGCAACCCCTGAGCGCGTCGCCACGCGGTGAACGCATCCAGCCAACTGTTGGCCGCGGCATAGGCGCCCTGGCCGGGTGAACCGAACAGCGCCGCGACGGAGGAGAAACTGCAGAACCAGTCGAGCGGCTGCCCGGCCGTGGCGTTGTGCAGGTGCCAGGCGCCATGTACCTTCGGCGCCCAATCGCGGTCGATCAGGTCGTCGGTGATATTGCTCAGCGTCGCGTCATCGACGACAGCGGCGGCATGGAGCACGCCCCGCAATGGCAGGCCGGTGGCGGTGGCGGCAGAGACCAGCCGGGCGGCGGTCTCCGGCTCGGCGATGTTGCCGCACTCCACGACGACATCGGCACCGTTGGCACGTAACCGATCAATCGTTTTCTGCGACTGCGGGTTCGGCTCGGAACGGGAGGTGAGGATGATCCGGCCGCAGCCGGCCGATGCCATTGCGGCCGCGAGGAACAATCCGAGTCCGCCCACTCCGCCGGTCACGATGTAGGAGCCGTCCTTGCGGAACACCCCTGCCTGGGTCGGCGGTACGGCGACTCCCGTCTGCTTCTCGCGGGGAACGGTGAGGATCAACTTGCCGGTGTGCTGTGCGGCACTCATCTCCCGGATGGCCGTCGCGGCCTCGGTCAGCGGTCTTACGGAGTGCTCGGGTGTGGGCAGTGTGCCGTCGGCGACCAGGCCGTACACCGTATGCAGCAGATCGCCGATCTTGTTCGGCGCATGGGCGCTCATCGACAGCAGATCAGCGTAGAAGAACGCCAGGTTCTTGCGGAACGGGTAGAGGTCGACACGGGTGTGCTCGTAGACGTCGCGTTTGCCGATCTCCACGAAACGGCCGTCGAAGGCCAGGAGGTCGAGCCCCGCCCACTGCGCCGCTCCGGTCAGCGAGTTGAGCACGATATCGACACCGTAGCCGTCGGTGTCGCGGCGGATCTCCTCTGCGAAATCCGTTGTCCGCGAGTCGTATACATGCCCAATGCCCATCGTGCGAAGAAGCTCGCGCCGATCATGGCTACCGGCGGTGGCGAAGACCTCCGCTCCGGCATTGCGTGCGATGGCGATCGCCGCCTGTCCGACACCACCGGTCGCGGAATGAATCAGCACGCGGTCACCCGATTTGATCCGGGCAAGATCATGAAGGCTGTACCACGCGGTGGCGTATGCGGTGGATACCGCGGCGGCGGCCACCGCGGTCAGGGACTGCGGCAGTGGCGCAGCGAGTCGTGCATCGCAGGTGACGAACGTGCTCCACCCTGCCGCGTCGGCAATGACGCCGACCCGGTCACCCACCTTGAGGTCATCGACGTCGGCACCGATTGCGGTCACCACCCCCGCGAAGTCCACACCGAGTCCCTGGCGCGGCCCGTCGGCGGCGAAGTACTTTCCGAACGCGAGCAGCACATCGGCGAAGTTCACGCTGGAGGCTTCGACCGCCACTTCGATCTGCCCGGCCTGTGGCTGCTGGCGGCCCGCGGTGACGAACTCGAGGGTGTCCAGATCACCGGGGGTGCGGATGGTCAACCGCATGCCGTCGCGTTCGGGGTCGACGGTGGCGGTGCGCCGTTCATCCGGCCGCAACGGACTTCTGTGCAGTCGGGCGGTGTACCAGGAACCGTTGCGCCACGCGGTGGAGTCCTCATCGGATCCGCTGAGCAACTCCGCGGCCACCGCTGCGCCGTCGGTGTGGGCGTCGATGTCGATCTGGGTGGGCCGCAGCGAGGGGTGCTCGGCGCCGATGACGCGCAGCAGGCCGGTGACCCCGCCGTGGTCGAGATTGACCGCGTCGCCCGGGGCGACGTCGAGTGCGTCACGGGTGATCACGTAGAAGCGCGGCGGCTCACCCTCGGCATTCGGAAGTTCGCGTGCGATGGCGACCAGCGATGCGACGAGATCGCGTGCACGATCCAGGCTCTGCGCGTCGGGTTCGCCTGCAGCCGGCGGAGCGATCACCGCCACACCCCGCAACGAAGCAGCGCGGGGGTCGGCCTCGAGGAAGGCGCCGGAGAACTCCGCAGCAGTTGTTGTCCGGCACTCGGCACCCCCGGCGGTCATCGCATCGCGAAGTTGCCCGGTGAACCCGTCGCCGTCATCGGCGGAGACCAGCAGCCAGGTGCCCGCATCGGAGCCGGCCGGGGTGGCCGGGGGTGGCTGCTGATTCCAGCCGACGGTGAGCAGGCGCTCCGCGAGGACGCGATCGCGTTCGCTGTTCTTGGTCTCCTGGGTGCCCATCTTCAGGCCGGCGGCGTGCAACACCACCTCGCCGTCGGCGTCCATGATGTCGAGGTCCGCTTCGATAGCGCCGGCATCCGCCGCGATCACCCGGATCAGGCAGTACCGGGCGTCCCGGCCGGGACCGATCCGGCGCAAGCGGGCGACGCTGAGCGGAAGCAGCAGTCCGCCCTCGGACTGGCCGGGGGTGCTCACGGCGGCGGCCACCGCTTGGAAGCAGGCGTCCAGCAGTGCCGGGTGGATGCCGTACCCCGCCTGCTGCGATCGGATGTCGCTGGGCAGCGTCACTTCGGCGAGCAGTGTTGACCGGACATCACCGTCGGCGGTGTGCACGGCCGCAAGGCCGGTGAACGCGGGTCCGAACTGGATCCGCCGGGCGGCGAACCATCCCCGCAACTCCTCTCCGGAGATCCGGTTGGGGTGTGCCGACAGCAATGCGGGGATGTCCTGGCGGGTAGCCGTCGAGGCGTTGCCGTCGTCGTCGGCTGCCGCCAGGGTCGCCACCGCGTGGCGGATGCGCTCCCCGTCCAGGTCCGTCTGCGCGGCGAACTCCGCTGCACCTGTTGGACCGACCGCCGCGGTGGCGGTGACTCCGGTGCTCTCGTCGAGGAGCATCAGCTGTTCGAACCGGACGTCGCGCACCTCGTGGGCGTCACCGAACATCAATTCCGCTGCCGCTAAAGACATCTCACAGTAGGCAGCACCTGGATAGGCGGTGACGTTGTTGACCTTGTGATCCGCCAGCCACGGCAGCCTTCCCACGCCGACGTCGTTCTGCCAAGCGTGCCGTTCGGGTTCCTCGGGCAGCCGGACGTGCTCGCCAAGCAGCGGGTGCACCGCGGCGGTGGACCCGCCGCGCGAGGGGTGGTCCCCGGCGGCCGGCTCGAGCAGGAAGCGGCGATGGGTCCAGGTCGGCAGCGGTGCGTCCACCAAGCATCCGCCCGGATAGAGAACGGAGAAATCGACCGCTGCGCCGGCGGCGTAGAGATCAATGAGGAACCCCCGCAGCCCCTGCGGCAGTGGCTGGTCACGTCGCATGGCTGCGACGGCGTGGATCGAGATTCCGGCCGCGGTGGCGGTCTGCTCGACCGCGCGGGTCAACAGGGGATGTGGGGCCGGCTCACCGAACACCCGGTACCCGTCCTCGAGTGCGGCCTGCACCGCCGTTGCGAATCGCACCGGATTCCGGAGGTTGTCCACCCAGTAGCCGGAGTCGAACGGCGGCAGTGCGCGGGGGTTCTCGCAGCGTAGCCGAGAAGTACGGCACCGTCGGGGCCATCGGCGCCAGATCCGCGAGCGCCTCGGCCAGATCGGCGAGGATGGCGTCGACCTGGGGGGAATGCGAGGCGACGTCCACCGCGACCTGGCGGGCCATGACGTCTCGGGATTCCCACTCCGCGACCAATTCCGCGACGGTGTCGGTCGCGCCGCCGATCACCGTGGACTCCGGCGAGGCGAACACCGACACGACGACATCACTGATTCCGCGGGCGGTGAGTTCGTCGCGCACCTGCTGGGCGGGCAGCTCGACGGAGGCCATCGCTCCGCCCCCGGACAGTCGGCACATCAGCCGCGAGCGACGGCAGATCACCCGCACACCGTCGCCGAGCGACAGTGCGCCGGCGACCACGGCTGCGGCGGCCTCGCCCATCGAGTGCCCGATGACCGCACCCGGGCTCACCCCGTGGGAAGCCATCGCGGCGGCGAGCCCGACCTGCATCGCGAAGATCGTCGGCTGGACCCGGTCGATCCCGGTCACCGTCTCGGGTGCTGACATCGCTTCGGTGACCGAGAACCCGGACTCGGCGGCGATCAGCGGCTCGAGTTCGGCGATGCGTGCGGCGAACGCGGGCTCGGTGGCCAGTAACTCCGCGCCCATCGACGCCCACTGCGAGCCCTGACCGGAGAACACCCACACCGGTCCGCGGTCGTCCTGTCCGACCGCGGGGGGATAGGGAACCTCGTTGCCGGCGAGCTCCCGCAGACCGTCGGCCAACTCCGGCAGGCTCGTCGCCAGCACACCCGCGCGCACCGATCGGTGCCCACGCCGACGCGCCAGCGTGTACGCCAGGTCGGCCGCCGAGAAATCGTCCTGGTGCTGCTGCACCCAATCGGCCAGTCGCAGTGACGTCCGCCGCAACTGCTCATCGGAGGTGGCCGACACGGCAAATAACAAGGGCCCGCTCGCGGGTGCGGCAGGCTCCTCCGATCCGGCCGGTGCCTGCTCGAGCACGGCGTGCACGTTCGTTCCGGACATCCCGAACGACGACACCGCAGCACGGCGCGGCTGGTCGCCGGGGGTCGGCCACGACGTGACCTCTGTCGGGACCAGCAGTCCCGTCTCGATCTCACTGAGTTCATCGGGCAACCGGGTGAAATGTGCCATCGCGGGCACCAGGCCGGCGCGCAGTCCGAGGATGGCCTTGATCAGCCCGACCGTGCCCGCCGCGGACTCGGTGTGGCCGAGATTGCTTTTCGCGGAACCGATTACGCAGCGGTTTCCGTCGGTGCCGTAGACCTTCGCCAGGCCGCCGAATTCCAGCGGGTCACCGACCGGTGTGCCGGTGCCATGGGCCTCGACCATGCCGACGGTGGCGGCATCCACCCCGGCGACGGCCAGGGCAGCGCGGTAGACGTCGGCCTGGGCGTCCAGCGATGGCGTCGTGATCGTCACCGAGCGGCCGTCCTGATTGGCGGCCGTTCCGCGGATCACGGCGAGGACCCGGTCGCCGTCGCGCAGCGCGTCCGGTAACCGCTTCAGCAGCACCACCGCGCAGCCGTCGGAACGCACGAAGCCGTCGGCGGCGACGTCGAAGGCGTGACAGCGGCCGGTGGGGGACAACATGCCCTGGGCTGACGCCGACGCGCTGACGGCCGGTTCGAGGATCACCTGGCAGCCGCCGGCCAGCGCGTAATCGCTCTCGCCCTCATGCAGACTCCGGCAGGCCAGGTGCACCGCCAGCAGACCGGATGAGCAGGAGCTGTCGATGGACAGCGCAGGGCCTCGCAGGCCCATCGCGTAGGCGATGCGGCCCGACGCCATGCTGTACGGGGTGCAGGTGTAGCCGTAGGGGCCCTCCATGGCGCCGGCGTCGTTGGTCACCTGTGTGTAGTCGTCGTGGCACAGTCCGGCGAACACTCCGGTCAGCGATTCAGACAGTGCGGACGGCGCCATTCCGGCGTGTTCCACCGCTTCCCAGGCCGTCTCCATCAGCAGCCGGTGCTGGGGGTCGATCGCCGCCGCCTCCCGGTCCCCGATGCCGAAGAACTCAGCATCGAATCCCGCCACGTCGTCGACGAATCCGCCCCATCGCGACACCGACCGGCCGGGAACGCCCGGCTGGGGGTCGTAGTGCTCGTCGAGGTCCCAGCGGTCCGGGGGGATCTCAGTGATCAGATCGTCGCCGCGCAGCAGCGCATCCCAGAACAGTTCAGGGGAGTCGATTCCGCCGGGCAGCCGGCAGGCCATGCCGATCACCGCGATCGGTGTGACCTTGGGTCCAGCCACGCGAGTTCCTTGTCTTGTCCGATGTCGCCGGGCGCGCGCCGCGCCGAAGGGGGCGGCTGCGCCGCCGTGGGTTGCGCGAAAACGCCTCCGCACAAGCTCAACCCAGCCTAGCCGACCCGGTCGGGGTCACGGCCGGACTCGTGCAGGCCATGGGCTGGTCTAATGGCAGCGGGGAGGGCACCGTTGGTGCCGCTGGCGAAAGGGCAGAACATGGCGTCGGAAGAGCACCCCGCGGTGGCCCGGCCCGAGCCGGTTCCCGCACTGATCCCGCCGAGGGTCGCACCCGGCGGCCGGGCCGAACTCGGCCTGTTCGGCTGGCTGTTCTGCAGGCTCTCGGCCCGGGTGTGGGGCGTTCCCGAGGTTCACCTGTTCACGGTGCTGGCCCAGCACAAGCGATTGTTCTGGCCGTGGCTGCCGTTCAGCGGCATGCTGCTTCGGCGCGGACGGCTGCCCGAGGCGGACACCGAACTCGCGATTTTGCGCGTCGGTCATCTGCGCGCCAGTTCCTACGAACTGCAGCAGCACCGCCGGATCGCGCTGAGGCGCGGTGTCAGCGCCGACGAACAGGACGCGATCTTCGCCGGGCCGGATGCCGAAGGCCTCTCGTCCCGGCAGCGGATCCTGCTCACGGGCGTCGATGAGCTGATCGGAGCCCGGATGATCTCCGATTCGACCTGGCAGCAACTGAGCGATCATCTGGACCGGCGCCAGCTGATCGAGTTCGTCACCCTGGTGGGTCAATACGATGCGCTCGCGCTGACACTGAACACTCTGCGCGTGCCGATGGATTACCCCGACTAGGCTCCGTGAGGCCGCCGGCAATCGGCAATGACGAGCCGGCCCTACGCCAGGAGTTGCACGTGAGCGAGGCACAGATCAGGCAGGCAGTCGGCGAGGCCGGCGCGGCGATGGGGGAGGCCATCGGCATCTTCATGCTGCACCCGGAGACCTTCGCCGAGAGCATGGCCGCCGGTTACCAGAACCCGTTCGCCGGGTACGTCGCCGGACGCGGCGGAGTGCTGGGCGAAGCCACCGGCACGACGGTGGCGGCGGTGTTCACGATCTTCGAACCGGGCTTCGTCCGGGCGATGTGGGACGAAGGCGTCGCCGTGCGCGGCGCGGCCGGCGCCGCAGCGGTGTACTGGGATCAGGTGGCGGCGTTCGGCCGTAAGTACCTCGCCGGATCCCACGGTCCGGCCCGGATCGCCGAACTCGGACAGAAGGTCATCTCCGCGACATCCGATCTCGGCCTGCCGATGTTCGCCGGCTGACCGCGCCATGCCGCTGGCCGACGACGACGCGGCGCGGGCCCTGCAGGTGATGTTCGTGCTGCGGGAGTTGCGCGGCGACGTGCATTTCAACGCTCTCAACATGTCGGGGATCACGCCGGTCGAGGCGCACATGTTGCACGGTGGCACCGAGTACACCCGGATGTTCGGCTGGCCGGAACCCTTCGCCGATGGCGCGGACAAGAAGAAGCGCTACGCGGAGGTCGAGGAGGCGACGAATCGCCGGATGGCCGAGATCTACACCGCCGCACTTGATTCCGACGAGATCGAGGAGCTGGCCCGGCTGAGCGCCGGGGCGCTGGAGCATCTGAAGGCCCACGTTCCGCCGGCCGGGTAATCACCCTGCGCTGATGCCGTTAGCCGATGGTGAGGTCTTCGCCGGGTACACCATCGTGCGCATCCTCGGCAGCGGGGGTATGGGCGAGGTGTACCTCGCGCAGCATCCCCGCCTGCCGCGTCGCGATGCCCTGAAAGTTCTCGGTGCCGGCGTCAGCGACGATGAGGAGTTCCGGCGGCGGTTCGACCAGGAAGCCGAGATGGTGGCGGCGTTGCGGCACCCGAATATCGTCACCATCTTCGATCGCGGCGACTGTGACGCCAGATTGTGGATCGCGATGGAGTTGGTCGACGGCATCGACGCCGGCCGGATGCTCGAGGGCAGGTACCCCGACGGAATCCCGCCCGCCGACGTGGTCCGCATCGTGACCGCGGTGGCCGATGCGCTCGATTACGCCCATGGCCGCAGGGTGCTGCACCGGGATATCAAGCCGGCCAATATCCTGCTGGGCGGTCCGGGCGACGACCGGGTGATGCTGGTCGATTTCGGGGTGGCCCGATGGGTCGGCCAGGCCAGCGATCTCACCGGCGCTGACATGACCATCGGCACGGTGGCCTACGCGGCCCCTGAACAACTCAAGGGCGAGTTGATCGACGGCCGCGCCGATCAGTACTCGCTGGCCGCCACCGCCTTCCACCTGCTCACCGGTGCGGCGCCGTTCACCAACACCAATCCGGCCGTCGTCATCGGACAGCATCTGGGCGCCGCCCCGCCGCCGATGGCGCGGGCCGACCTGTCGATGTTCGGTCCCGTGTTCGCCCGGGCGCTGGCGAAGGATCCGGCGGACCGATTCGACAGCTGCCGCGACTTCGCGGCGGCGATGCAGGCGGCTCTCGCCGGCAGTGCAGCCGGGGCAGCCGGGGCCGGCGGATCATCGCGTCATCGCCGGCACGGGACACAGCGGCGGCGGCGAGTGATCGCGGTGGCCCTCGGGCTCGCGGTGCTGGCCGCCGCGGCGGGTGGGGCCGTTGCGCTGCTGTCACACGACCGCGGCGCGGCCATCCGGTCGGAGCCGGGCACGCCGCCGCCTCCGGCGGTCTCGGCGCGGATGGACCTGCCGGTGGTGGTGCTGGGCGCCGACTGCGCCGTCCTCGGCGCCGCAGCGGTGGACGAGACGGGAACCAGCGCCTACTGCGCCCGGCGCAACGTCCAGGAGGCCGGCGAGGGTGCTCCCACCGTGTGGTCATCGACGCCTGAGCGCCTGCGCACCCAGCCCCGGGCACCTGCCGTCGGGTAGCGGGCAGCTTTGGGTCGGAATCGGCCACCGTGGCACGGCCACGCCGATAGCATCACTGCGCTCGGCAGTTGCCGACCGGAGTCACAAATCCGGAGCTGATACCAAAAGGGGTCTGTCATGGCGTCCAACACCGCTGCGGACATCGTCAAGAGCGTCGGCGGGGCGGCCAACATCGTCAGTCTCTCGCACTGCGCGACCCGGCTGCGTTTTCAGTTGCGCGACGCCTCCGGGATCACCCAGTCGGCCGTGGAAGCGGTGCCCGGTGTGATGGGCGCCGTCCCGCAGGCCGGCAACCGCTATCAGGTGGTGATCGGCGGCGCGGTGCAGAGCGTGTACAACGACATCAAGTCGCTGCCCGGGATGGCGGGCGGCGGCGGTGCCGCCGACGCCGATGCGATCAAGGCGGCCGCCCGCGCCAAAGGTCCCCGTGGCAAGTTCGCCTGGCTGGACGGATTCTTCGAATTCCTGTCCGACTCGTTCCGGCCGATTCTCGGCGCGCTGCTGGGAGCGTCGCTGTTCATCACCTTCATGGCGTTGATGAGCACACTCGATGTCATTCCCAACTGGGCTGATCCCCGTGAGGCCAGCCAGCTTTCGCCGACCTGGCAGTTCATCAACCTCTGCTGGCAGGGCGTGTTCGTCTTCCTGCCGCTGATGGTCGCTTACAACGCCGCCAAGAAACTGGGCGCCGATCCCTGGGTGGGGTTCGGCATCATGGCTGTGGTTATGTTGCCCGGTTTCGCGGCGATGAAGGATTTCGCCGAGCCCACGACTGTGTTCGGTTCCAAGGTCGATGTCGTGCAGGTTCTCGGCCTGCCGCTGACGATCTTCAACTACAGCTCGCAGGTCTTTCCGCCACTGCTGATGGCCGCCGTCCTTGGACTGTTGTACAAGTTCCTGAAGCGGGTCATTCCGGAGAACATCCAGCTGATCTTCGTGCCGTTCCTGTCGATGTTGGTCATGATTCCGCTGACGGCGTTCCTGATCGGTCCGATCGGTGTCTACACCGGTGCGGCTCTCGGCGGATTCCTGAAGTCCGTCAACGACTTCTCGCCGTTGATCTTCGCGATACTCATCCCACTGGCCTACCCGTTCATGGTTCCGCTGGGTCTGCACTGGCCGATCAACGCGATCATGCTGGTGAACATCCAGACCCTGGGTTACGACTTCATCCAAGGCCCGATGGGCGCATGGAACTTCGCCTGCTTCGGCGCCACTGCCGGCGTCCTGTTCCTGGCCTGGCGTGAGAAGGACAAGCAGATGCGCCAGACCGCGATGGGTGGCTTGGCGGCCGGTCTGCTCGGCGGTATCTCGGAGCCGTCGCTGTACGGAATTCACCTGCGGTTCAAGAGGATCTATCCACGCTTGCTGGCCGGCTGCCTGGTGGGCGGCGTGATCATCGGTCTCGGCGGCGGTGTCACGACGAAGGCATTCGTGTTCACCTCGCTGCTGACCATCCCGGCGTTCAGCAATATGGGCCTGTACACGGTGGCGATCTTCGCAGCCTTCTTCACCTCGATGATTCTGGTGATCCTGTCCGGCTACCGGACCCCGGAGCAGGCTGCCGAACTGCAGGCCGCCGGTGTCTCGGTCGCCGATCTGGAAGGACCGCTGGCGGCCGCGAGCACCGGCACCTTGATCGCAGCCGCGGAGACGAAGGCGGCCGGTGAGGCCGGGATGGTGCGCGAGGTGCTGTCCCCGCTCGACGGCATGGTCGTCCCGCTCGCCGACGTACCGGATCCCGTCTTCAGCAGGGGCACCATGGGTCCGGGAGTTGCGGTGATGCCCTCCGGTGACACCGCGTACGCACCCGGCAACGGCATGGTGGTGGCCGCGCAGCCGACCGGCCATGCCTTCGGCCTTGTCCTCGACAACGGCCTCGAAGTGCTCATCCACATCGGAATCGACACTGTGCAACTCAAGGGCGCCGGCTTCGATGTGCACGTGACCAAAGGACAGAAAGTCACTGCGGGCACCCCGCTGGTTACCTTCGACCGCAAGGTCATCGAGGACGCCGGCTACTCGCTGATCACACCGGTGATCGTCATGAACGGCAAGAAGTTCGGATCCACGGAGGACATCAGCGGCGGTGACATCACCGTCGGTGCGCCGCTTCTCGCGGTGGCACCGGCACCCGAGCCCGCGGAAGCGGGTCTGTAGCCCCGCGTCGCCGGGGGGTCAGCTCGCCGGTTCGCCCGACGAGAGCGCGGCACGGATCTGGGTTTCCAGATCGCGGCTACGTCCCATAATGGCGTCGTCGTCGGTTGCCAGCGCGACCGCATCCGCGACGCATCGGGCCATGGTCGGGCGGGTGATCTTGATCTGATGTCCCGCGGTGAAAAGTTCGCGCCGATGCAGCGCCGCGCTGCGAAGGGTCTCGTAGGCCGGCAGCAGGCACATGAGCGAGGCCACCCGGTAGTCCGCCGCACGGTGCGGCACATCAAGAACGTAGGCGGTGGCGCTGCGCAACTCGGTCAGGATGTCCCCGAGTACCCGCGCTGTCCAGTCAGCGGGTGCACCACCCATCCCCAAGGGTGCGTAATCGATCTCAGCCAACCACTCGTCGGGCAGGTAGCAGGTCTGCCGTTGCAGATCCTCGGCGAAGTCCTTGAGCACGTTGGTCTTCTGCAGCGCGCGCCCGCAGGCCTCGCTGCCCGCCAGCAAGGTTCTGGCCAGCTCGTCTGGCAGACCGTAGTGATCGATGACCAGTTCGGTGCCCATCGCTCCCACGGTGCCGGCCACCGTGTAGCAGTAGTCGTTGTAGGCCGCCGCGGTCGAGAGCACCCGCACCCCCTGCCTGACCACAACCGGCGGGGATTGCGCGGGGTCGAGCACCTCTTCCATGCCCTTGGCCATGCGCGGGATCCACGTTTGCAGGATCGCGCGGATGCGGGCCGGGAAGGACTCGTAGACCGACCACAGCGGCGCTCCGCCGTCGGCGGTCATCAGCGCCCGCTCGTCCTCCGACAGTCCCGGCCACTCATCGACCTGCCACTCGGAGAGCTGCGCCGGGGCCGCCTGCGGCTCCCAGAGCAGTCGGCGGAACTCGGCGAACCGCTGCTTCTGCCAGCCCAGCCCCCGGGCGCAATCCTCGATGTTGTCGAGCGCTCGGCAGAGCAGATACGCGGTGGCAAAGTACTCCTGCAGCGGAGCTTGCAGGCATGGCACCACAAGGGCGAAGGACCGCGACACCCGCTGCATCGTCGCGCTCAGATACTCGCGCTGCATCGGCTCGAGGGTGTGGACGTCGGCTGCGGCCGAGGTGTGTTCCGCCGGAATCGCCTTGTGCCTTCCTAGACGCACCGATTCATACACGAGCCGGTTGCACGTCCCAATCTACGCATGAGCCTAATAGCCGCTGGTTCCAGCCGCCTCGACGTCAGGCTTTGATCCTGATCCGGCCGGGTTTCCACAGACCGCTGCGGGTTGCGGTTCCCAGTTCCAATTCGGCCGGTGCGGCGTCGGCGATGGTGTCGAACCTGCGCAGCGACCCCCAGTCCCGGCCCCAATCCTCGGACAGGTAGGTGGCCATCACATGCGCGCGCAGCAGCACATCGCTGATACCCAGCAATCCACCGTTGCGGCCGTCCTGCCAGGTATCGGTGTCCTGCTTCTTGGCGGTGTAGTCGGGGGTGATGCGGAACGTCGGCACCTGCGCGACGCCGTTGGCGTGCAGCATCGGCTGCTGGCAGGGGAAGGCCAGGCCTACCGCCCAGTCCATCAGCACCGGCTGCTGCGATCCCACGTACTCCTGCACCGTGCGCAGCTGCGGGAGCCGCGGCGGGGTGACGGCGACCCAGTCGCCCAGCGACAGCGACTTGTCCGCGGCGACGATGCGGACCGCCGTCGCATCGGCGGGGATCGCCGCGCGCGGGTACCGCAGGTTGCGCCAGGACGGCGCGGGGCCGATGTCGTAGGGCACCAGCTGCCCGGCCGGCACCGGGTCACCGGCCGGACCCGGTATGCCGTACTCCAGCACCACCGTCTGCCCCTCGGTGAAACCGTTGAGGATGCTGTTGCCGGCGATGGTGCCGGCGGCAGTGATCACCACGAGCGGGCGACCCGGGTCCGCAGGCGGAAGTTCGTACCAGGCTGACGTCAGCGTGCTCTGCTGCTGAGCGGCACCGGAATAGCTTCCCGCCACCGGAACGCGGGCCGGGTCAAGTCCGTAGGGCAGCGGCACGGTCGAGCCGTTGACGCCCGGCGTCGTGAGCGTGAACGGGCCCTCCCAGTCGTGGTCCACGCCCGGCATCGGGTTGTTGACCCGGATCGCCTCGGCCACGATCTTCTCCGGCAGGCCGTTCGGGGTGAAGCCGACCGGTGCTGCACCGCCGAGTGCGCCCAGCGGCCCGTACCGGCCCGGTAGGGCCGCGAGGAAGCCGGCATTGGTGTCGGGCTCGACGAGCACATCGTCGGCCAGCCCACAGCCCCCGGCGAAGGCTCGGATGTTGGCCCAGGCGTTGGAGTACGTCGGGTACTGGCGCACCACGCCGGCGGTCATCGAGGCGATGAAGACGATCACCATGAAACCCGCGGCCACCGGGATGGGCGCCGCTGTCACGGCGCGGGCGATCCGGCCCTCGCCCCGATCACCGGTGCTGAGATGCAACCACGCCGTGTAGAGCGCGCTGAGCGCGAACAGTGCGAAGAAGATCGCGCTGACGCTGATTCCGGCGATCCGCGGCATCGCGTTGTTGAACGGCACTCCATAACTCGACACGTACCACCAGCCGTTGGTGGTGGCGAATGTCAGTGCGAGAACGAAGAGCACCGCGGTGACCACCGTCATCCGGTTGCGCGACCACCGCAGTGCTGAACGGGACACCAGCACGGTGGCCAGCGCCGCCATCGCCGCGCCCACAGCGGCGAACAGTCCGAAGTGGTGCACCCACTTGGTGGGCGTGAACATCAGGAAGAACATGGTCGCGAAGATGACGCCCATCAGGCGCCAGGCCGGGCCGCGTGCCACACCGGGAATGCGCTTGCGGCGCAACATGATGAACATCGAGACGAACAGCGACAGGACGGTGATCAGGAATCCGAACCGCCGTGACAGCGAACCGTCCACGGTCGGCAGGATGAGGTAGTAGTAGCGCAGGTTCTCGGTGTACCACTCCTGGCTCGGCCCGATGTCGGTGCGGATGCGCGTCGCCTCCAGCACCGTGGCCAAAGTCTGATCGGCGAACACCACCGTCAGGATCACGGTGCCGGCCGCCAGCAGCGGCGCCAGCAGCGGCCAGGTGCCCACCACCTTGCGGCGGCGGGCAAGGATCCGCAGGATCGGTCGGCCGCCCGCGATCAGCGCGGCAACGGCGATCAGGCCGGTGGGTTGGATGCCGAGGGTGAAGGCGGCGGTGATAATCGCCAACGCCGCGGGCGTGAGCCGCCCCGAGGAGATCGCACGTTCGATGAGCACATAGGTGATCAGCGCGCCGGTGGCGATCTGACCCTCCGGACGCAGGCCGTTGTTGAACGGCATCCACGCGGCGAGCAGGACCAGGCCCGCCGCCCACAACGCCGGACGGCTGCTGACCACCGCCGGGCCCAACCGCGGGAGCACCTCGCGCGAGAGCAGCAGCCAGCAGATCAGCGCGCACACCAGATCCGGCAGCCGGATCCAGATGCTGGCATCGCTGACATGGGTCATCAACGCCAGCACGTTGTAGTACCAGCCGAACGGGTCCTCCGGGCTGCCGAACCAGCGGAAGTAGTTCGACATGTAGCCGGCCCGGTCGGCGACCCGCGCCATGCCCAGGATGTAGCCGTCGTCGGAGGAGTTGGCACCCAGGACGTGCCACACCGCGAAGGCTCCCACCACGGTGACGTCCACCGCGGTGAAGGTTCGCCAGCGCTGCGGGATGAGGCGGTGCATCCGGCGGCCGTCGAGGCGGTCCAGTCGCCACAGCGCCAGCAGCGAGACCACGGTGGCGGTGATCGCAAGCAGCATCGCGGCCAGCTTGATCTCGGTGGGCCTGGTGGAGAACCGGGTGTCGATGGTCGCCGACACGCTCAGTCCAGCGGGGGCGGGGCCTTGCAGGTCGGTGAAGACCCCGACGATGGCCGGCCGCAGATTCGGATCCTTGAATCCGCTGCGCAGATACTGCGAACCGGTCTGAGCGGAGTCCTCGTCGGCTTCTGCGGCGTCAGTGCTCGGCGGCAGACCCACAAAGGTCGCAAATGTCCCCGCTTCGGTGGAGGTGATGTCAATGCGCTCACAGGCGGGCGTATTCATCTGCGCCCGTGGGCTGGAGCCCATTTGTGCACGGGGCACGCTGGCGATGACGACGTTGCGGTCGGTGATGTCGACCCGCGTGGCGGTCGCGGTGACGAACAGCGAATTGAGCGGGGCGTCCTTGCCTTTCGGCGGAGCCAGTCCGAGCACCAGGCCGCCCGTCGCGGGCAGTGTGCGGATCACCTCACACGGCACCGACGCCGTCACCGACACCGGGGTCAGCGAGATCAGCGGGGCGGTGACGTTGGTCAGCTGACCGTTCTGCGGCCAGTTCAGAGTGGCCGTCGTCTGCACGACCGGCAGCAGGGGAGTGAGCAGCGCCAGCACGAACCCGAGCAGGCCCGCCACCCCGGCCACCCAGCGGGTGATGGTCACCTGATGGGCCGCGTCGCGCGCGTTGGCCGTCAGCGTCGCGGTCATCTCTTTACCCTCACACCGGTCATGGCAGCGCCCGGATCGGTCCGTTGCGGCTCCACCCGAACACCCGCTCGCTGCCCTGCTCGATGACTGCCGCCGGGGCGCGTGCGGCCGGTACGCGGATGTAGCGTTCGAGCGCGCCCCAATCCCGGTACCAGTCGTCACGCAGGTAGGTCGGCACCGTCGACGTGGTCAGCAGTGCCTGGATGAACAGGAACGGCCCGCCGGCGCGGGCGGACTGCCACATGTTGGACGAGACCACGACCTGTTTGAGGTTGGGCTGGATCCGGTAGTCGGGGATCTCGGCGACGCCGAGGCGTTCGGAGAACGGCCGCTGGCAGGGGAAGTTCGCGGCGGTGGCGATGTCCATCAGGACCGGCGTCTGGCTACCCAGGAACTCGTTCGCGGTCTGCAGCACCGGCACCCGCGGCGGGGTGAACCCGAACCACTGATCGGTGGACAGGTTGGGATCGTCGGCGACGATGCGCGCCACCGTCGCCTCCGGCGGGGCCCACGCCATCGGGAATCGGAGGTTGCGCCAGGCGTACTGCTCGTCGGTGTCGATGGGCTGCACCTTGTCGAGAGCCTCGAAGCTGCCATCGTCGCGACGGAATCCCCACTGCAGCTTCAGCGACTGCCCGTAGTGGAACTCGCCTTCCTCATCGTAGAACCAGATCGCCCCGGCGGCGGCCACCGTCAACAGCGGCCGCTGCGGTGAGCGGGCGGGGAGTTCGTACCAGGCCGAGGTGGCCTTAGCGGCCACGGTGTTCTCCTTGTAGCTGCCCATCACCGGGGTGGTGGCGGGGTCAAGGCCGAACGGCAGGAACACCTTTGAGCCGTTCACGCCGACCGGACCGTAGCCACCGCCGGTGCCGCCGGTGAAGCCGATGCCGACGTTCGGCTTGTTCGGTGAGCCGTCGGAGTTGACGGTGCCGGGGTTGGCCACGAACGGTGCCACCGGATCGAGGGTGTCGCTGATCCCGTTCGGGGTGAACCCCACCGGATTCTCACCGCCGAGCGGACCGTAGCGACCCCACCTCTGTCCGGGTGCCGGTTGCAGCGTGCCGGCGTTCGGGTCGGCCTCGACCAGGACGTCATCGGCCATCGCGCAACTGGTTCCACTCAGCCCCGATTGCAGCGCGGCCAGGTTCGCCTTGCCGGTGGTGTAGGCGGGATAGCGCTGCACGAAACCCTTCGCCATGGACCCGACGGCGAGAAGCACCATGACCAACGAGAACGCCAGCAGCGGCGTAGAGGCCAGCATCCGGTTGCGGCGGGTGTCCTTCACCTCGGTGTGGCCGGCGTAGTCGATCCGGAAGTGCAGCCAGCCGGCGATCAGACCGGTGATCACCGCCAGTGCCAGGAACATGCTCGTCACCGGCTGGTGCAGCAGCACCGGTTGCCGGTCGTACCACGGCACTCCGTAGTTGCCGACGTAGAACCAGCCGTTGACACCGGAGGTGGCCCAGGCGAGCACGAACAGCAGCGCGGTCACGTACAGCGCGAGGTTGCGCCGGCTGTGCAGACCGATCCGGGCGAAGGCGAATGCGGTCACTGCGCCGAGCGCGGCGGTCAGCCCCGCGAACGCTCCGAACTGCACCGCCCATTTGGTCGGGGTGAAGGTCAGCAGCAGCAGCCCCAGCGCGGTGCTGCCGATCAGCCGCCACACCGGCCCACGCGCGAGGCCGGGCACATGGCCGCGGCGCAGCAGCAGAGCCAGCATGCCGAACATGCACAGGAGCATCAGCAGGACGGCGAAGCGGCGGGTCAGCGAGGCTTCGACGTTCTCTTCGACGGTGAGGAAGTAGTAGCGCAGGAAATCCTGGTACCAGGAGATGGTGGGCCCCACGACGTACTTGATCCGCGCCGACTCCGCCACGGTTGCCAGCGTCTGATCGCGGAACACCACGACGAAGATCAGCGAGGCGGCGGCGGTCAGCGCCGCCAGCGGCGCCAGCACGCCGTCGGCGGGTCTGCGGCGGCCGATGATGCGGATCACCGCCCGCGCCCCAACCAGCAGAGGCGCCAGCACCACCAGTCCCTGCGGCGCCAGCGTCACGGTGAGCACCGCGATGACGATCGCGACGACGGTGGGAACCAGCCGGCGGGTGGCGATGGTGCGTTCCACCGCCATCCACGCCGCCAGCACACCGAACGCGATCAGCGGCTCGGGGCGCAGGCCGTTGTTGAACGGCAGCCAGGCAGCCAGGAACACCGCCCCGGCGGTGCCGACTGCCACCCGGCTGCCGGTCAGTCCACCCGCGGCGGGACCGAGACGCGGCAGCACATGGCGACTCAGGATCAGCCAGCTGCCGATGGCGGCCGCGGTGGCGGGCAGACGCATCCACACCCCGGCGGTGCTGACCGAGGCCAACTGCGCCAGCACTGATTGATACCAGTCGAACGGCGCCTCGCTGGCGCCGAAGTAGCGGTAGTAATTCGTCACGTAGCCGGCGTCGCTGGAGATGCGGGCGATGGTGAGGTTGTAGCCGTCGTCGGAGGAGATGGCGCCGATGACATGCCACCCCAGCAGCGTGCCGATGACAGCAGTGTCGGTGAACCAGTGCCGCAGCCGGTGCCGGGAACCCCGCGCAGTCCGGCGGTTGCCCCAGCGGCGGTCCAGTATCCACAGCGCCGCGATCGAGGCGCCCACGCACAGCAGCCCCACCGCCATGACGAGTTGTTTCAGCGGCGTGGGCGAGGTGATGAATCGGGTATCGATGTCGATACGCGCCGAAAGGCCAGGAACCGCAGGCACTTTCAGCTCGGTGAACACCCCGGTGACTTGGGGTTTCTTATCCGGCGCCAAGGTGCCGGCCGCACCCGGTATGCCGACGAAGTCCGCACCCGCCACGCCCGGGTTGGCCCACACCCGAAGTTCGCTGCATGCACCGGCGGCGACAGCCGCGCGCGGGGCGACCGCGGCGACGGTATCGCGGAAGGCGACGACAACGGAGTCCCCGGCGGCACGCACGATGAGTCCGTTACGGGATGCATCGATACCGTCGGGCGGGTTGGTGCCGAACACCAGCCCGCCGGCGGCGGGCAGGCTGGCGATCGCCGTGCACGGGATGGACACCTCGAGCGCCCGGGGGGCGCCGGAGACCAGCGGTGCGGTGATGTTGCCGACCATTCCGCCGGGTCCGGGGGCCTGCGGCCACAGCACGGTCGCGGTGGTCTGGGTGACCGGAAGTAGCGGAGTGAGCCCGCACAGCAGCACACCGGCCAGACCCGCAATGACGGCGACGAGTCGGGCGATCCGGGTGGAATCGACTCGCTCGCTGGGCACGAGCGTCGATCGTAGGCGACCGACCGGCCGCGGAACGGACGGCGCGTCGTGCAGCAGCGCTTACGTCGGGCGCAGCCCCGGGCTCAAGTCGGACGCAGCCCCGGGCTCAAGTCGGACGCAGCCCCGGGCTCAAGTCGGACGCAGTGGCGCCGGACTCCACCAGCCGGTTCGAGTGACAGTGCCGCGGTCCAAGCGGGCCGGCACCGCACCCGGGTAGAACAGCGCGAGCCGCTGGAGTGCGCCCCAGTCCCGGAACCAGTCGTTCTTGAGGTAGGTCGGCACGGTGGTCGCCCGGAACAGCAACTCGCTGATGCCCAGCGGGCCACCGCCGATGTTGTCCATCACCGGGGAGTTGGCTTCGGCGCCGAACCGGTCGGGAAGGATGCGCCACTTCGGCACTTCGGTGACGCCGCTGCTGTGCCCGAATGGGCGCTGGCAGGGGAAGGCCAGGCCGACGAGCCAATCCAGCAGCACCGGATCGCCGGATCCGACCACCTGCTGCAGCGAGTTCAGCGTCGGGATGCGCGGCGGCGTGACCGCGACCCAGTGCTGCGGAGCGAGGTCGTCATCGGTGGCGATCAGCCTGATCTGGGTGGCCGAGGAGGGGATGGCGGACATCGGAGCGCGCAGGTTGCGCCACGCGGGCGCCGGGCCGATGTCGGCGAAGGACATCGCCCCGCCGGGGCGGCCCGCGGCCGCACCGGCATCGGTGGCCCATTGCACGACGACCTCGTCGGGGTCGAAGCGGCCGGCTGCCGAGACCACCAGGAGCGGCGCGCTCGCCCCGAGGGACTCACGCGGCGGCAGCCGGTACCACGCCGAGCGCAGCGCGGCGGGCTGCTGGACACCGGACCGCCAGCTGCCCATCACCGGGGTGCTGGCCGGATCGAGGCCGTAGGGCAGTCGGGCCCGCGACCCGTTGACGCCGGCCGCAGCGATCGTGCCACCCCCGCTGCCGGCTTCGGTCGCGGTGGCGGTGTCGTCGGCGGTGTCGATGAAGTTGCCGCCGCCGGGCGGTTCCATCACCGGGTCCGCGGAGACGTCGGCCGGTATTCCGTTGGGGGAGAAGCCCGCTGCACTGGCCGCACCGAGTCCCACCCCCACCGGGACCCCTGCCGGGGTCAGCATGCCGCGGTTGGGGTCCTGCTCGACCATCACGTCGTCGGCCAGCCCGCAGGTCTTGCCGGTCAGTGCCTCCAGATTGGATCTCCCCACCGACCAGGCCGGGTACTGGTTGACCATGCCCAGGGTCAGCGACACGACCTCGAAGACGACCAGCGCCCACGCCGCCACGGCCAGCGGTGAGCGGCCCAGCCGTACCCGCCGGCGTCCGGAGTCCGGGCGGTCGGGGTCGTTGGCACGGAAGTGCAGCCACGCCGCGGCGATCAGAGCCAGCACCGAGCAGCCCAGCAGCACGGTGGTGAAGCCCAGCCGCCATTCGGGGAACTGATTCGACCACGGCACACCGAAATTGGAGACGTACCACCAGCCGTTGACGCTGGCGAAGGACAGCGCCACCACGAACAGCACCACCGCCGCGAATACCATCCGGTTGCGGCGCGACCGCATCACCGCCGGGGCCACCGCGATCGCCGCGAGCGCACCGAGTGATCCGGCGAGCCCGGCGAAGACCCCGAAGTGGTGCGTCCACTTGGTGGGGGTGAACATGATTGCCAGGAACGAGATGACGGTGATCCCGATGATCCGCCGGCTCGGACCCGCTGCGGTGCCGGGAATGTGGCCGCGACGCAACATCATCGCCACCGTCACCGCGAGCGCGACGATCAACGCCAGCACCGCGAACCGGCGGGCGATGGAGCCGTCCGGGGTCGCCATCATCAGCCGCTCGTAGCGGGTGTGCTCGTCGAACCAGCTCAGGCTCGGCCCGACCGCGCGTTTGAGCGCGTTGGCCTGGGCGACCGCGGCGATGGTCTGGTCCCGGAACATCAGAATGATCGGCGCCGTGCCCGCCGCCAGGATCGGGGCCAGCAGCGGCAGCAGGCCGAACTGGCGGCTGCGGCGGCCCACGATGGTGCGCAGCGGTCCGATGGCGACCAGCAGCGCGCCGATCGAGGCGATGCCGGTCGGACCGGAGAACAGTGTGAGGGTGCCGAGGATGCACGCCACCGCCACCGGCAGCAGCCTGCTGGTGGCTACCCCGCGCTCCACCGAACACCAGGTCGCCAGGATGCCCAGGGCGATGATGGGTTCGGGGCGAAGTCCGTTGTTGAGCGGCAGCCAGACCGCGAGGAACATTCCCGCGGCGGTCCAGGCGGCGGCGCGGCTGGATTTGACGGCCACGCCGAGTCTGGGGATCACCTCCCGGCTGATCAGCCACCAGCAGGCCAGAGCCATCAGCAGGGTGGGAAGGCGCATCCAGACGCTGGCCGTCGAGACGTGCGTCCACAGCGCGAGCAGGTCGTAGTACCAGCCGAACGGCGCCTCCGGCGTGCCGAACCACCGGTAGTAATTGGCCATGTAGCCGGCGTTCTCCGACACCCGCGCCATGGTGAGGATGTAGCCGTCGTCGGAGGTGTTGGCGCCGACGAAGTGCCACCACACCAGCACGGCCAGCACCACACCGTCGAGCCGGTTCAGCGACCACCACCGGTTCGGCAGTAACCGGCGGTGGCGGCTGCCGTCGGCGGTGTCGAGGACATGGAGGGCGATCAGGGCCAGCAGGGTGGCCAGGACACCGACGACCATCACGGCCATCTTCAGCGCGCCGGGGGAGTTGGTGTAGCGGGTGTCGATGGTGGCCGACAGGCTCAGTCCGGGCGGGGCCGGGCCGGCCAGGTCGGTGAACACCCCGACGATCTGCGGGCGGAAGTCGTAGCCGCCACGCTCACCGCGCAGCGGCGCGCCGGGCTCGTCGCCGTCCGGTCCCTCGCTGAGGCCGATGAACTCGGCTGTCACCGTCTCGGCGCGGGCGGTGACCACCAACCTCTGACACGCGGGGCTGAGCACACCGCTGATCGGGGCCACCGCCACCGGGGTGTTGCGCACCACGACGACCAGATCATCGTTGACGCGCTGGATCAGCAGTCCGCGGTCGACGGCCTTGGGCGCCTGCTTGGGCACGGTGGACAGCAACACCGTTGTTCCGGCGGTGTCGAGTCCGCGCGCGGCGCTGCATGGCACGGTGATCGTCAGATCGGTTGCCACGTAACCGATCAGCGGAGCGGTCACGCTGCTCAGCGTGCCGTTCTGCGGCCAGTTCAGCTGCGCGGTGGTCTGCTTGACGGGCAGGAACGGTGTGAGGATCGCACACGCGACGCCGATGAGGCCCGCGGCCGCGGCGACCACACGGGCGGTTCGATAGTTCGCCCTCGTCGCCGTCACGGGGCTAGATGCTAATTCCCCGCGCCATCACGCGGGTTTCGGACGGCGAGCACGAAGGGACCGATATCTGTGACGGTGAAGTGCGGGGCGGCGAACAGCGCGGCGTCCAGCTCCAGGGTGTAGCGCCGCACATTGGGCTGATTGGGGTAGACATCCTCGGCCAGCCGCAGGGTGTAGGCCTGCGCCGAGCCGGCCGCGCCGCCGCGGCGCAGCAGGAACACCGACGGCGGCTGATAGGGCATCGCGTCGAGGGCGGCGGTGAACTCCTCGGCGCTGGTGAGGTCGGCCCACGATTCGATGGCGGCGGCCCGGCCGTCGAAGTTCGCCAGCGGATTGGCGTAGTGGGAGGTGAGCCCTTGGAACGCGAAGTACGGGTAGTAGGACAGGAAGCTGTAGTCGGCGGTCATCACCACCGTCTCGTCGCGGGGCTTCCCGGTGGCCTCGAGGATGGCCTCGTCGATGCGGGGGTAGTACTTCTCCGACCCCGGCGGCCGGCGGTCGCCACGTTGGCCGTAGCCGTCGGTGTCGGTGTAGGCGACTGTGAGGTCGGGCCGCAGCACGTGCGGGATGTCCTGGCTGAAGCCGATCGCGCCGATGAGCCCGACCGCCACCGCGACCGGCAGCGCCCGCCGGTTCCACCGCCGCGCTGCTGCGTGCGCGACGTCGATGAAGCCGAATACACCTGCGACGCAGAGCAACACCGTCAGCGTGGGCTGCAACCGGAAGGACAGCAGCGTGGTCCCGGCCAGCGTGGTGAGCATCGACAGCAGCGACCATGCGTACAGCGACAGCACCCCGAGGCCCAGCGCCGCCGCACGCACTCCGGTGCGTGCCCGCCAGACCAGCCATACCGTGCCGAGCATGCAGAGGGCGCCCAGCAGCGACAGTTGCAACATCGGGAACGTCAGCACCGCCCCGTCGCCGGGCAGGTAGTGCTGCGCGCTGCCGGTGTCGCTCAGTGGGCCGCGCACCGCGCGGACCAGGAAGGGCAACCAGGTGATGGCGCCGACAGCGGCCGCGATCACCGCGATCACCGCCACTCGCAGCAATGGGCCCGCCGCGCGGCGCACCGCCGCCGCGACGACGGCCATGATGGCGACGGTGAAGGCCGCGTAGCCGAACAGCAGGGTGTAGAACGTCGCGGTGAAGCCCAGGAACAGCCCCACTCCGGTGACGGCCGCCCACCCTCCCGATGGTCTGCGCAGAGCGGCCCAGGCCAGGACGAGCACCGGGGGGATGAGCACGGCGATGACGGCGCTGTAGGGCTCCGGTGAGCTGTAGGCCAGTGTCACCGCAGCGCTGGCCGCGGTGACCGCGAGCGCGTACTCGAACCTGATCAACTCCGACCACAGGACCATCGCCACCACGACGGCGACCGCGATCGAGGTGATGGCCCACGGCTTGAACATCTCCCAGGCCGGAGTGCCGGTGAGCGCAGCGGCCCGCCCCCCGATCCAGAACCAGCCCGGCGGGTAGAACGGCGGCATACCGGCGTAGGTCATATCCCGCAGCGCCGGACTGTCGGCCAGCCGGGTCAGATACTCGGTCCGGAACTGCTGGTCCACCGAGATGCCGAACAGATAGAGCTTGGTTGCACCCAGTGGCATACCGAGCGTCACCACCGCGAACCCGGAGAGGAACACCGCCGCGCCGATGCGTGCCGGCCAGATCCTGCGGCGGCGCCACAGCCAGCCCACCAGCAGCAGGCCGAGCAGGCACCCCACCTGTCCGACCGTGGTCAGCGCATGTAGCTGATTCGACGACGGGAACGCCGGCCACTCCACCCGGGCGATGGCGGCCAGCGACACCACCGAGACGGCCACCGCGATCAGAGTTGCCGCGGCCATCTGGCCGGCGGTCGCCAACGCGATGCGCATCCGGAGTGGGCGAGTTAGATCGGCAGCTTGCGGAAGATGGGCCGCGGAATGTGCCGCAGCACCATCATCACGTAGCGGAAGGTGCCCGGCGCCCACACCAGATCCTTGCCCTTGGCGCAGGATGTGACGGCAAGATCGGCGACGTATTCCTTGTCGACGGTCAGCGGGGCCTCCTTGACATGCGCACTCATCCGCGTGCGCACCTGGCCCGGCCGGATCACCAGAACGCGGACGCCGTACTCGCGCAGCGCCTCGCCGAGGCCGAGGTAGAACCCGTCCAGGCCGGCCTTGGTGGACCCATAGACGAAGTTGGACCGGCGCACCCGTTCCCCGGCGGCCGAACTCATTGCGATGATCTGCCCGAAGCCCTGCCGGCGCATCCGCTCGCCGAGGAGTACACCCACCGAGACGGCTGCGGTGTAGTTGATCTGGGCGATCTGGACAGCCTTGGGTTGGTCCTGCCACAGTTCCTCGGCATCGCCGAGCAGTCCGAAGGCGACGATGGCGACGTCGACGTCTCCGCCCGCAAAGCACTCGTCGATCACCGCGGGGTGGGTCGCGGTGTCGACGGCGTCGAAGTCGACCACCGTGACCGACTTGGCGCCGGCAGCCGTCATCTGCGCGACCGCACCGTCGCGGCCCGGATCCCCGGGCAGTGCGGCCAGGATGATCCTCGCCGGGGCGTCCCGCAGGTAGCGCTCACAGATCGCCAGCCCGATCTCGGAGGTGCCGCCGAGCAGCAGAATCGTCTGGGGGCTGCCCACCGCGTCGAGAACCATCTAGAGCAACTCCAACCGTCGGGCCATGTCCGAGGCGAACACGTTGTGCGGGTCGACCCGGCGGCGCACCGCGATCCACTCGTCGATGCGCGGGTACATGGCGTGGAAGGTCGCGGCATCGGTCCGCGAGTCCTTGGCGGTGTAGAGGCGTCCGCCGAACTGCAGCACCCGGCGGTCGAGGTCGGCGACGAACCGGCCGAGGCCGGCTTTGATCGGGAAGTCGACGCAGACGTTCCAGCCGGGGATCGGAAAGCTCAGCGGCGCTTGGTTTCCCGGGCCGAACAGTTTGAACACGTTGAGGAACGAGTGGTGACCGGACGCCTGGATGTCGACGATGATCGCCTTGAATTCCTCCACCGCCTCGGTGGGGACGACGAACTGGTACTGCAGGAACCCGGCCGGGCCGTAGGCGCGGTTCCACTCTCCGAACATGTCCAGCGGGTGATAGAACTGGGTCAGGTTCTGGACCTTGCCGCGGTAGGTGCCCGACTTGCGGTACCAGAGTTCGCCGATGGGTCCGAAGGTGTACTTGTTGGCCAGACCGTTGGGGAAGATGTCGGGGAATGTGAGCAGTTGCGGCGCATCGAATTTCAGCGGATCGCGCGCCAACTTCGGCGGCAACTGATCGAGCCGGGCCAATGATCCGCGGGAGATGGCCGCGCGGCCCAGTTTCGGCGGCGCGCTGATCGCGTCGAACCAGGCACTGGAGTAGGTGTAGTTGGCCTCGCTGCCGTCGCTGTGGAAGGCGATGGTCTCATCGAGGCTGCGGGTGACGTCGCCGTCGGCGATGAAGTACGCCGTCTCGGTCGGCGTCATCTCGATGGTGGCGCGCAGGATGATCCCGGTCAGTCCGTTGCCGCCGACGGTGGCCCAGAACAGATCGGCCCCGGTTCCATCCGGGGTGACGGTGTGGACCTGACCGTCAGCGGTCAGCACGTCCATCGAGCGGACGTGGTCGCCGAAGCTTCCGGCGCTGTGGTGGTTCTTGCCGTGGATGTCGCAGCCGATCGCACCGCCGATGGTGACCTGCCGGGTTCCCGGGAGCACCGGTACCCACAGCCCGCACGGCAGTGCGGCTTTCATCAGCTTGTTGAGGCTCACACCCGCATCGCAGTCGACCATGCGGGTGGCGGCGTCGATGCTGTGGATGCGGTTGAGCGCGGTCATGTCGACGACCAGGCCGCCCCCGTTCTGGGCGTTGTCACCGTAGGAGCGGCCGAGTCCGCGGGCGATGATGCCGCGGTGCCGGCCGTCGGCGGCTTCGTCGGCCGCCCGGGCAACGGCTTTGATGATCTCCTCGGGATCAGGGGTCGACAAGACCTCGGCGACGCTGGGCGCGGTGCGCGCCCAGCCGGTCAGCCGCTGCATGGTCGTCGTTGCGGACATCGTGACGAGGGTACCGTGCGGGCCCGGTCAGGCCCGTGACCGGAAAATCACCGCACGCTGGACGGCGAAGTTGATCACCGTGGCGGTTCCCTGGGCGATGACGAACGCCACCGGCACCGCCCACCCCTGGTAATCGAACAGCCGCAGGCACAGGTGGTTGATGCCGACCTGGACGGCGAATGTCAGCGCATACAAGGCCATCACGGCGGCAAAGCGGCCCCGGCTGGGCGCGGCCGCGAACGTCCAGCGCCGGTTGATCAGGTACGCGGTGGCGGTGCCGGCCACGAAACTGATCGCCTTGGCGAGGTCGACCTGCAGGCCCACCACCTGATAGAGAAGCAGGTAGATGCCGAAGTCGACGACGGCCGAGAACCCCCCGGTAATCACGAATCGCAGGGCCTGGGTTCGCAGGCTCAGCGTCGGTGGGGCGGTGTCAGCCATCGCCGGAAGCTTACGGCCCGCGGCTTCCGGCGGAGCCGATCGGAAGGCACCATGGTGTGGTGGGCGACCTGATGGGAGCGTGGGCGGAGTTGATCGGCCCGCACACCGCCGCGGCGGATGCGGTCGCGACCGGCGAGCGATTGCTCGCCTCATGGTCGCAGTCGCACCGCCGCTATCACTGCGTCGCGCACCTGCGGGATGTGCTGGCTGCGGTCGATGAGCTCGCGACCTGCGCCGACGACATCGACGCGGTCCGTCTGGCGGGGTGGTACCACGACTCGGTCTACGACGGCCGGCCCGACGATGAGGAGCGCAGCGCCCGGCGCGCGGAGACCGAGCTGTCCCGGCTCGGTGTGCGTGCCGGGTTGGTCGACGAGGTGGCGCGGTTGGTGCGACTGACCGTCACCCACGACCCGGCTGCCGGTGACCACAACGGGGAGGTGCTCTCCGACGCCGATCTATCGGCCCTGGCGGTGGGCCCGGAGGCCTACCGGCGCAACACCGCCGCAATCCGTTCGGAGTACGCCCATATCGACGACGCCGTCTTCGCCAAGGGCCGCCTCCAGGTTCTGGCGGCACTGCTCGAGGCGCCGGCGGTGTTCCGCACCGAGGTGGGCCGACGTCGCTGGGAGGCACCGGCGCGGCAGAACATGCTGGCGGAGATGGCGGACCTCACGCGAGGCCGGTCGTGAGTGCCGTTCGGCCCTTGCGCACCGGCGCCGTGCTGGAGACGATGCGGCCATGACTGGTGTTGATGGCCCGGTGACGGCGCTGGCCGATGATGCGGCATGGAACCTTCTGTCCAGCGTCACCCTCGGCAGGTTGGTGACGTCGTTCGGCGGGAAGCTCGAGATCTTTCCGGTCAACTTCGTCACCCAGAAGCGCTCAGTGCTGTTCCGCACCGCCGAGGGCACCAAGCTGTTCACCACGGTGATGAACGACCAGGTGCTGTTCGAGGCCGACGATCACACCGCCGACGAGGGGTGGAGCGTGATCGTTCGCGGCACCGCCAGGATGCTCACCACCGCCGAGGAGATCCACGAGGCCGACCGGGCGCAGCTGATGCCGTGGGTGGCGACGACGAAACTGCGTTACGTGAGGATCACCCCGGAGGAGATCAGCGCGCGACGCTTCCGGTTCGGTCCGGAGCCTGCGGACGGCAGCGTCCCGGGCTGACCTGGGTCTGTTAAACCGTGGGTCATCACACGCGGTGTTGATCAGACCCAGTACGGCACCCGCGCGCGGTACTGACGCAGCGCCAGTGCGGCGGCGCACCACCCCAGCACGGTGAGGACTCCGACGACGATCCAGTGCCGGGGCTCCTGGTGGGCGCCGAGCAACGGCGCCCGCAGGATGTCGAGATAGTGCAGCAGCGGATTGAGCTCGATGATCTTCGCCCACTGTCCCGCGCCCTGACGCTCCAGGGTCTCGGCGTTCCAGATGATCGGCGTCATGAAGAACAGCAGCTGCACCAGCGCGGCCAGCAGCGGCCCGATGTCGCGGTAGCGGGTGGCCAGGATCCCGAAGCAGAACGACACCCACACGCAGTTCGCCATGATCAGCAGCAGGGCGGGGATCACCGTGAGATCGGCCCACGACCACGGTTTGGGATAGACGACGGCGATGATCACGAAGATGACGATGTTGTGCGCGAACAGGATCATCTGCCGCCACACCAACCGGTAGACGTGCACGCTCAGCGGGGTGGGCAGCTGTTTGATCAGACCCTCGTTGGCGATGAACACCTCCGAGCCCTCGAGGATCGCGGCGTTGATCATGTTCCAGATGATCAGTCCCAGCGTCACGTAGGGCAGGTGCTCGGACAGCTCGAGACCGAACAGCTTCGAGTACAGCAGTCCCATGGCGATGGCGGTGGTGCCGGTGGCGATGGTGATCCAGAACGGGCCCAGCACCGATCGGCGGTACTTCTGCTTGATGTCCTGCCAGCCCAGGTGCAGCCACAGCTCGCGGCGGGTGAAGCCCTCGGTGAGGTCACCCCAGGCGCGGCGCATGGTCTTGGACTGACTGGCCGCATCGATGAAGGTCACCGCCGGCGCCCCTGATCACCGGGGGGACCGAACCGCTCGCGGCGGCCTAACCGCCGCAACCGGATCCACTCGGCCAGGCCGGCGGGATCGCGGCGGGTCACCAGGAAGAACCAGCCGAACCGCAACCATTCCTGTGGCAGAAGTCTGCGCAGCCCCGGCTGGGCGAGCACGTACCCGCGGTTGCGGTAGGTGAAGAACCGTTTGACCGGATCGTCGGGGTACTGGGTGTGCATTCTGCCCGCCAGAATCGGTTTGAACTCATCGGTGCCGCACGGGTGCAGATACACGGTGTCCAGACAGGTCCCGAACGGCAGCCCGCTGCGCACCAGCCTGCGATGAATCTCGACCTCATCACCGCGGATGAAGAGCCGCAGATCCGGAACCCCCACCGCCTCAATGGTTTCGGCGCGAAACAGCGCGCCGTTGAACAGCGACGCGATACCTCTCAGCAGATTCTGATCCGGCCCCTCGGTGCGCAACTCGTCGACGCGGCGGCGCCACACCAAACCGCGCCGCAGCGGGAACGCCAGCCGATCAGGTTCGTCAAGATCACACACGAGCGGTGACACTTCGGCGAGTCCATGCCGCTGCGCGCAGTCGAGCAGGGTGCCCAGCACCTCGGCATCGCGGGGACGGCCGTCGTCGTCGGCCAACCACACCCAGTCGGCGCCGAGTGCCAGCGCGTGCAGCATGCCGAGGGCGAAACCGCCTGCGCCGCCGAGGTTTCGGCGCGACCCCAGATAGGTGGTGGCGACCGGTTGGCCGGCGACCAGATCGCGGACCCGGTCATCGGTGCTGTGGCCGAAGTCGTTGTCCACCACGATGAGGTGGTCGATCATCCGGGTCTGGGTGGTCACCGCATCGAGTGACTTGGCGAGTTCGTCGGGGCGTCGGTGGGTGACGACGACGGCGCACACGGTCATGGCCGGGCCGCCCAGCCTTCTTGGGATGTCTCGGCCAGCACTTCGGCGACGTGCCGGGCGGCGTCCTCGCCCTCATAGGCCCGCACCACGTCCTCGATCCCGCCGGCCATCCTGATGACACCGTGGTCGATCCACATGGCCGTCTTGCACAGCCGGGCCAGGAATTCGTTGGAGTGGCTGGCGAACACCAGGATCCCGGACCGCTCGACCAGTGCCTGCAACCGCGTCTGCGCTTTGCGCAGGAAGTCGGCGTCGACTGCTCCGATGCCCTCGTCGAGCAGCAGGATCTCGGGGTCGATGCTGGTGACCACGCCCATCGCCAGCCGCACCCGCATGCCGGTGGAGTAGGTGCGCAGCGGCATGGCCAGGTAGTCGCCCAACTCGGTGAACTCGGCGATCTCGTCGACCTTGGCGGCCATCTGCTTGCGGGTCTGCCCCAGGAACAGCCCGCGAATGATGATGTTCTCGTAGCCGCTGATCTCCGGGTCCATTCCGACGCCGAGGTCGAACACCGGCGCCACCCGGCCACGCACCACGGTCCGGCCGCGGGTCGGCTCGTAGATCCCCGACAACAGCCGCAGGAGCGTGGACTTGCCGGCGCCGTTGTGGCCCACCAGGCCCACCCGGTCACCCATGCGCAGCGTCATGGTGATGTCGCGCAGCGCCTCGATCACGACCACGTCGTCGCCGGTGCGGCCGATCGTGCCGCCGGCCTTGCCGAGGAAGGTCTTCTTCAGCGACCGGGACTTGGCGTCGAAGATGGGGAACTCGACCCAGGCGTCACGGGTCTCGATGTAGGGATCTGAGGCAGTAGTCACCGTCGGCTCTAGAGGTACTGCCCGGTTCCATGACCGGACGGCCCGCCCTGCTGCGGCACCCCGGGTGGCAGCGCGCCCTGGCGCATGTGTTCCAGCTGCGCGCGGGCCGCCATCTGCTGGGCGAACAGCGCGGTCTGTATTCCGTGGAACAGGCCCTCCAGCCAGCCGACCAGCTGAGCCTGGGCGACCCGCAGTTCGGCGTCCGAGGGAACGGTGTCCTCGGAGAACGGCAGCGCCAGCCGCTGGAGTTCGTCGCGCAGCTCGGGGGCGAGGCCGTCCTCCAACTCGCGGATGCTGGTGGCGTGGATCGCGCGCAGCCGGGCGCGGCTGGCGTCGTCGAGCGGTGCGGCCTTGACCTCCTCGAGCAGCTGTTTGATCATGGTGCCGATACGCATGACCTTCGCCGGCTGCTCAACCAGATCGGTGATCGAGCCCGCCTCGTCGCCCTCGGCCGCCTCGCCCGCTTCGGTGCCAAGGCTGGGTCCGGGGATGACCTCGATGCCGTCGTCGTCAGAGTTCGCCGTCATGAGCTCCAGCATTCCCTCGTGTCGGTCGTTCGCGTCGGTCGGTGGTGTTGGTCGTCGTTCGTGTTGGTCGTCGTCGTGTCAGTCACTGCATTGCCCCGCGCCACTCGTAGATGCGGGCACCGCCGTTGTCGTAGATCTTTGCCCACGACGCGGACTTGTCCAGAGACACTAGCCCGTCCGGCACGACGAACCCGCGGACGATCGGGGTGCTGGTCATGACGTACCGGATGTTCAGCGCCCGGACCGCGTCGGCCACCCGCGGATCGCTGTCGGCGTCGTCGGCGTGCACCCAGAAGATGAATCGGTTGTAGCCCGGGCCCTGCTGGACCGGATAGTCGTAGTGGGTCCACAGCGGATGCAACCCGGCGACGGCGTACATCCATGCCGTCCCGTCGACGTTGGCGTTGCCGATGATGGTCTCCCGGGCGCCCGGCAACGTGGACAGGTACGCGAAGGCCTGCAGGTCGGAGTCGCTGACGATCACGTGGTCGTACTTGTCGCCCATCAGGAATCGGTGGCGGGGGAAGTAGTGCCAGGCGAGTCCCACCGAGACGACGCACAGCGCAGCAGCGGTGGCCCCGATCCAGAACCGCCGTCCGGGGTCGGCGGCGTTGCGCCGCTGCACCGTCCGGCGCAACCACGCCACCACCAGCAGGGTCACCGAGAACAGCGCCAGGCCCGCCATCGGCGCGAGCAGCAGAGTGATCACCGCGGACAGCCGGCGCGGGTCGCTGTAGAAGAGGTCGCTGTAGACGGCGGTCGCCGCGCCGAGCGGTCCGCCGAACGGGGCTGAGGCGTGCACGATCGACACCACAAGCAACAGCCACACCGCGGCGGGCCACCAGATTCGCTTGAACAGCAGCAGCACGAACCCCGTGCCGGCCAGGGCGATGATGACGTTCTGGATCGGGAAGTCGTTGAGATGGCGGGTGTGCTGGACCACGGCGTCGAACACCGCGCTCTTCTTGCCCTCGTAGGTCAAGAAGGTGTGCCCGGTGATGATCTCGGTCTGCTGCAGCACCCCGAGGAACTGCGGCAGCAAAACCGCCAGGGCGGGTGCGGCAACCGCGAGCAGGGTCGCGAAGTCCCGCATCCGACCCGCTGCCGGCCGGCGCAGCGCCTCCAGCAGCCACCAGGCTGCCAGGAACGTCACCACCACCACCCCGCCGGTCAGATGCACCGAGAACACACCCACGAGGGCGAGCACCGCCAGCGGGATCCGATCGCGGTGGGCCGGCGTGGAGGAGACCAGGACGAAGGCCGGCACGGCTAGGCCGTAGGCGGTCATATTGGGCATCGACGCCGTGGCGAACTCGACGTAGGGCACCGCGGTGAAGGAGGCCGACAGCGCGGCGGCCGTCGCTGCCGCGCCCGCGGTGCGCCACCGCGTCGTCCGGCTGATCAGCAGCTGCCAGGTCAGCAGCCCGGCGCTCAGCGGAAACAGCCACACCGCCGCGGCCAGTGCGCTCAGCGTGTACGCCGACGTCGCGGCCGAGCCGGTGATCTCGGCCAGCACCGCAGCCAGCGCATGAAAGGCCGTGGGGTAGTAGAGCGCCGCCTGGGTCTCGACGTTGCGAAGCTCACCCATATGGGTGGGTGAGGCCTGCCCGGTGTCGAGGATCCAGCGGACGGTGTTGGCGTGCCAGACCGCGTCCCAGGTGCTCGGCACCGACTGCCAATCAGGCAGGCCGCGCCACGCGGCCAGGCCGATCGCGGCCGCGCCCAGGAGCACACCGGCGGCCGCGACCCGCTCCGGCCACGGCGAGCCGACCGGCGGCGCCGGCGGCGCACGATGACCGCCGAATAGACGGCTCAGGACGGAAGCGAGCACCGTCACCGCCAGCAACGTGATCAGCGCGCTGAGCGCGTTCCACCGGATCCCGAGCGCGCCGAACGGCACGGTCGCCAGACCCACGACCCCGTAGGTCAGCACCGGCCCGACCGCGAGGGCCAGCGGCCAGCGCAGCCCCCCTGCCCGCGCGACGACGGCTCCCGGAACGGCCAGTAACAGGACCGCGATTAGCACTCCGGAGCCGAAGTTCACTGCCCTAGTATGGTGAGGCGATCCGGGACCGGTGTCGGGTGGGTGATCCGGTCGCCGATCTGCGACTACGCAGGTCGCGAACGGTCGAAGGTGGGTGACATGGTTTACGACGTCGCCCGGGTGCGCGGTCTGCATCCCGCTCTGGGCGACGGATGGATCCGATTCGACTCACCCGCCGGCATGGTCACCCCGGAGTCGGTCGCCACCACCGTCTCGACCGCCTTCCGCGCCTCCACCGCGAACATCGCCAGCCCGCATCCGGCGGCCGCGCGCAGCCTGGCCGTTCTCGAGGCTGCCCGCCGCGCCGTCGCCGATCTCCTCGACGCCGACCCCACCGGAGTGGTCCTCGGCGCCGACCGGGCGGTGCTGCTCACCTCGCTGGCAAACGCGTCCTCGACGCGGTCCGGACTGGGCAGCGAGGTGATCCTCAGCCGCCTCGACGACGAGGCGAACATCTCACCCTGGTTGCGCGCCGCCGACCAGAACGGCGCACGGGTGAAATGGTCCGAGGTCGACGTCGAAACCGGTGAGCTGCCGATCTCGCAGTGGGAGGGCCTGCTCACCGACGACACCCGACTGGTGGCCGTCCCGTCCGCCTCGGCCACGCTGGGCACCGTCACCGACGTGGGCGCGGTGGCCAAACTGGTGCACAACGTGGGCGGGCTGGTGGTCGTCGATCACACCGCCGCCGCGCCCTACCGGCTGCTCGATATCGGCGAGACCCAGGCCGACGTGGTGGCCCTCAACGCCGCCGCGTGGGGCGGTCCGCCGGTCGGCGCACTGGTGTTCCGCAACCCGATGCTCATCGATACCTTCGGGTCCGTCTCGACCAATCCCTATGCCAGCGGCCCGGCGCGGCTGGAACTCGGCGCGCACCAGTTCGCGCTGCTGGCCGGCATGGTCGCCAGCATCGAGTACCTGGCCGCCCTGGACGAGGCCGCCGAAGGCAGCCGCCCCGAACGGCTTGCGCAGTCTTTGGCCTCGGCGCGGGCGCATCTCGACGGGCTGCTCGACTATCTGCTGTCCGCGCTGAAGTCGCTGCCGTTGGTCACGGTGATCGGTGAACCCGCCGACCGGATCCCGGTGGTGAGCTTCGTTGTCGAGGGCGTACCGGCCGAGCGGGTGGTTCAGCGACTGGCCGACAACGGTGTGCTCGCCATCTCCAACCCCACCTCACGGGTGCTCGACCTGATCGGGGTCAACGAGATCGGGGGTGCGGTGACCGTCGGCCTCGCGCACTACACGACCGCCGGCGAGGTCGATCACCTGCTGCGGGCGCTGGCATCACTGGGCTGAGCCCGGGACGGTCAGCAGGATCTTCCCGGATGTCTCGCCGGAGGCGAGCAGTCGGTGCGCCTCTCCGGCGTCCTCGATGGGAAGGCGGGCGCCGATGACGGGACGTACCTGTCCGGCGGTGATCATCGGCCAGACCGACGCCACCACGTCGTCGACGATGGCGGCCTTGCCGTTCGGACCGTCCGTGGGCCGGCCGCGCAAAGCGGTGCCGGTGACGCTGAGCCGCCGGCCGATCAGCGCGCCGATGTTCAACTCCGCGGTGACACCGCCCTGCATCCCGATGATCACCAGCCGGCCGTCGGTGGCCAGCGCGGCGAGGTTGCGGTCCAGATAGGCCGCTCCCATGATGTCGAGAATCACGTCGGCACCATGGCCGCCGGTGGCCTGCCGAAGCCGTTCGGTGAAGTCCTCGTCGCGGTAGTTGATCAGGATCTGCGCGCCGAGTTCACTGCACAGCTCGAGCTTGGCCGCCGACCCGGCGGTCACCGCCACGGTGGCGCCGAGTTCGCGGGCCACCTGGATGGCGTGGGTCCCGATCCCGCTGGCGCCGCCGTGCAGCAGCACGACCTCGCCGGGCTGCAGCCGTGCCGCCGTCACCAGGTTCGACCAGACTGTGCACGCCACTTCCGGCAACGCCGCCGCATCTGCCAGCTCGACCCCGGCGGGCACCGGCATCACCTGCCCCGCGGGCACCGCCACGTACTCGGCATAGCCGCCCCCGGCCAACAGCGCGCAGACCGGTTGCCCCACAGTGAGTTCGGTGACGCCCGCGCCCACGTCGGCGACTCGGCCGGAGACCTCCAGGCCCAGAATTTCGCTGGCGCCCGGTGGCGGCGGATACTTGCCGGCGGCCTGCAGCAGGTCCGCCCGGTTGATCCCCGCGGCAGTCACGGCCAGCAACACCTCGCCGGGACCGACCCGCGGATCCGGCACCTCCTGCCACCGCAGTTGCCCGGGGCCCTCGACGGTGATGGCGCGCATGAATTAGAAGCTACCGGTGCGTAACTTCGGCCCCTGAACAGGCCGCTCGTCGCCTACGATGAGGCCGTGGGCGGGATTATTGCGGGGCGGACAGCAAGTGAAATGCCGGGCCTGGACATCGCCGAACAGCGGTCCTGGCAGAACTTCCTCGAAGCTGCCCTGCGGCTGTACGGAACGTTGAATCGGGGGCTCGCCGATCAGCACAAGCTGAGCCTCGTGGATGTGCGACTGCTGGAGATCCTGCACCGCTCCGAAACCGGGGCGGCCCGGATGGGGGACCTCGCCGAGCAACTGCTGTCGCTGCCCAGCCGGGTGACCCGCCAGATCCGCCGGCTCGAGACGGCCGGCCTGGTGCGCCGGGAGGCCAGTCCCGACGACGGCCGCGGGGTGCTGGCCGGCATCACCGAGGATGGCCGGGCCGTCGTGGAGGAGGCCTTGGTCACCTATGCCAACGCCGTGCGCGAGCACTATCTCGGCCCGCTGACCCGGCCGCAGATGTCGGGGATGGGCGAGAACTGCCGGCGGATCAGCGCGGCGTTGCGGACGACGGCGCCCGAGGCGAAATTCGGCCGCGCCTAGCGGCCGATCGTCAGACACAGCTGGCCGCGCCTAGCGGCCGAATCATCAGACACCGGCGGTCGCGCCTAGCGGCCGACCGCAGGACGCAGGCTGCCCCGTTTACTCTGGTGCGCGGTGGCGTGGCAGAGCGGCCTAATGCACTCGCCTTGAAAGCGAGAGACGGCTAACACCGTCCGGGGGTTCAAATCCCTCCGCCACCGCAGTTCTAAGCTCGCGCGGCCGGTGGAAGGTCGGGGAACGCCGCCGTATCCAGACCCAGCGCGCCGGAACTCGCCAGCGGCCGCACCTGAAGGTAGACGCCGACGCGGTGGGTGTCAGCGGCGCGCGCATGGTCCATGGCGTGCTTGTGACCGCCGGGCGCGTACGCGTAGTCGCGCGCGAGTTTCGCGGTGCTCCAGAGGCTCACCGATGTGTGCTCGAAAGGAAGCCGCGACGAGACGTCAACGCTGCCGCGATGCCCGGGATGAAACCTCGCCCGGGACGCAGCGTGGACGTTGTTCTTGAGGAAGCCGACGAGGTGCCGCGGCTTGAGGATGCCGTGCACGATCACCACCAGGGGTTCGTCCGAGGACAGAGTTCTGCTTCCCGCGGCCGACGGGTTCCAGCCGTACCAGTCGTCGCCGGGCTTCTCAGTGCGCGCCCGCACGATCTCACCGTCGAGGCTGTACCGCCGAGGCGATGTCACCGCTCCGGCGAGCGGTCCGCGGAATGCCGCCAGCGCCGACTCGGGTGAGTCCCATGCGGCGATGAGAGCGCGGCCGGACCGGATGAGACCCGTCGGGTCCAGCGTGTGCGTCAGGTGATTGGAGTGGTTTACCGTTGCCGCGCGCAATCCTGGAATTCCCTGCCGCAGAGCCGCTTGCACGCTGCTGCTCCAGCGCCGCCGCCCACTCGGCGGCCGGTCGTAGACGTCGAGGGTGAGATAATCGGCCACTTCGGTCAGCTGCTCTGGAGCGGGAAGATCAGCAGGCTTCCCGACGCCGTCGCCACGACCTTGCCCTGATTGTCGAGCACCTCGCCCTCGGCGAAGGTGACCCGGCGCCCGGGCTTGGTGACCCTCCCCGTGCAGAGCAGCGGTCCGCTGTCGGCGGTGACCGCGCGCAGGTAGTTCACCTTGATCTCGATGGATGTGTAGCCGGTGCCCGCCGGCAGCGTGGTGTGCGCGGCGCATCCCAGGGCGGAGTCGAGAAGGGTGCAGACCAGGCCGCCGTGCACCATGCCGATCGGGTTGTAGTGGGACTCATCGGGCCGGCACCGAAAGGTGACGGTGCCTGGTCCCACCTCAAGTACGTCCATGGCGAAGTGGCCGGCGATCGGCGCCCCGGGCAGCTCGCCCGCCGCGATCTTGCGCATGAACTCAAGCCCGTCGAGTTCCGGCAGGACGGCGAGTGCCTCAGCGGGGTCACGCCACACAACGGTGGCCTCGCGGTCAGTCACCGGCGATCCTCGCCGAGGAAACGCAGCACCTCCGGCACGAAGGTCTCGTGGTGCTGGAAGACCCCGCCATGTCCGGAGTTGGGATAGATGATCAGTTTGGCGTTCGGTATGCGCCGCGCCATGTCGGCGGAGTGGCTGCTGGCCACCATCAGGTCATTGTCGCCATTGGCCACCAGGACCGGTTGGGTGATGACGGAGAGGTCGTCGGGTGGGCACTGACCGGCGTGCCGGATGGCTGTGAGTTGGGCGATGCGGGCCTGCATCGAGATGGGTTTGTCGCGCTGGCTGGTGCGTTCCTTGAGCCGAGCGAGGTAAGCCGTCGCGGCCCGCTTCCCCTCGGGGTTGCGCGGAAAGAAGAGGAAGTTGCGGGGGTCGCTGCGGGTCAGGGCTGCCTTGAGATAGGCCTTACCGACGATGATCGCCATCTTGTCGATGCCGCCGCCACCGCGCGGACCAGTCCCGGCGAGGATCAGCCGTCGGACCAGTTGGGGTTGCTGCAGCGCCACCATCTGGGCGACTCCGCCGCCGAGGGAGAAGCCGAAGAGATCGACCTGTTCCAGGCCCATGGCGCGGATGAAGGCGATGGCGTCGGCGCCCATCTCCTCGACGGTGCCGGGAACCTTGGAGGCGGTCCCGCCGATGCCGCGGTTGTCGAAGGCGATCACCCGGTGGTGTTCGGCGATGCCGTCCATGACCCGCGGATCCCAGTCGTCGAGGACGGCGGTCAGGTGGTGGCAGAACACCACGGGAACCCCCGATGAGGTGCCGAGTTCGCGGTAGGTGAAGAAGGTGCCGCCGACGTCGATCGTGCGGTTGGGTGTGTCTTTCCAGGAGGCCATCAGTGGCCTTTCGGTGCAAGTGGGGTACGAGAGTCGAGTTCGTGCAGCGCAGCCCGCACGCGCCGGTTGCGGGCGAGATAGGGATCGCAGGTCGTAGTGCGGTCGGGTCATCGCGCGCTTCGCTTGGGGCGCAGCGAGACTGTGCCGCCGCGGCGCAGCATGGCCACCGTCGTGGCGATCTGGCCACGACCCATATCCGGCTGCAGTCCGGCACCCAGGCGATGGATTTGATCGGTGTGCCATGCCAGGCTCAGGACGCCGTCGAATGTCTTGAGGTCGACAAGCTTGCCCAGCAGACCGCGCATCCCGTACTGGATCTCATGCGTCGGCAATACATCAGTGCGATCCGTGAGGATCGCCGAGGCTGCGTCAGGCATGATCACCGTCGGACGGGCGATGCCGACCACATCGCAGTCGCCGCTCGCGAGCGCCTCGATGATGGCGCTGCGGGAGCGGAAGCCTCCGGTGACCGCCAGTGGCACGCCGGCTGCGAGTTTCCTCACGGTGCGCGCGTATTCGAGGAAGTAGGCCTCGCGCTCGCGGGTGCTGGACGACACTTCGGTCTCCTCGACGGCACCCGACATGGCAGGCGACTCGTAATTGCCGCCGCTGATCTCGATCAGATCGATTCCTTCGCCGGCCAAGGCTGTGACGACGTCGCGGGAATCGTCCTCGGTGAAGCCACCGCGCTGGAAGTCCGCGGAGTTGAGTTTGATGGTGACCGCGAAGCCCGGCGACACCCGTGCCCGCACGCGGCGCACGATCTCGAGGAGGAACCGCATCCGTCGTGCCGGATCGCCGCCCCATTCGTCGGTGCGCAGGTTGGACAGCGGCGACAGGAACTGCGTAATGAGATAGCCGTGGGCGGCATGGAGCTGGACACCGTCGAATCCGGTGGCCTCGCACACTGCTGCCGCGGTCGCGAAGCGTTCGATGATGTCCTCGATCTCCGCGCCGGTCAGCTCCCTCGGCGTGGGCGAACCGGGCAGGCTCAGCGGGACCGCACTGGGGGCGACCGGAACGTGGCCGAGCGCGAACGGGTTGGACTGGCGTCCCGGGTGATTGAGCTGGACGATGATCGGGGCCCCGGTGTCGTGGGCGGCTTTGGCCCATCCGGTCAGCGCATCCCGGTCGCGGTCGTCCTCGATCACCACATTGCCGGGCTCACCCAACTGGGTGCGGTCGACCATCACGTTGCCGGTGACGAGCAGCCCGTAGCCGCCCTCGCCCCAGGTGCGGTAGAGCTGCTTGAGCCGACCATCGGGGGCGTGCCTCTTGTCGGCGAGCGCTTCGCTCATCGCGGCTTTCATGAGCCGGTTGGGCAGGGTCAATCCGCAGGGCAGTTCCAGTGGATCGTTCGGGGATGCCATCACATGCCTTTCACCTGAATTGATCGTTCATCGTGCGTCGAGCGGAGTGCCCAGCTGGCGGCGCACTTCACGGCTTCCCTCATCCGCCAGGACCTCCTGGTCACCGGACTCGACGCCGTCGAGCACCTGGCGCACCACATCGGCGGGATCGGACTTCGGGGCGTCGGCGAATGCCGCCATATCGGTGTCCACCAGACCCACGTGGACCCCCACCACCTGAACACCGCGGGGGCTGAGTTCGATGCGCATCGAGTCGGTGGCACTCCACAGGGCGGCTTTGGAGACTCCGTAGCTCGCGCCGACAGGCAGCCAGGCAAGGATCGAGGACACGTTGACAATGGCTCCGGAGCGCTCGGCGATCTGATCGGCGAAGGCGGCGGCCATCGCCAGCGGGCCGAACAGGTTGGTTTCCAGTTGCTCACGCAATGCCGTGGTCTCGGGGGCCAGTACCGAGGCCGTCCGGGCTATGCCGGCGTTGTTGATCAACACGCTGACATCCGGTGCGGCCTTCACGGCCGCAGCCACCGAGGCCGGGTCGGTCACATCGAGTGCAAGGGGCACCACCCGCGGATCGAGGACATCCACCGAACGCGGCTCCCTGGCCGCGGCATAAACCCGGGCTACACCGCGACCGAGGAGTTGACGGACGTACTCGCGACCCATGCCCCGGTTGGCTCCGGTCACCAGGACGGCCCGGTCGGCGAGTGACGTCACGGTGCATCCTCCTAAAAGTAAACTGAGCGGTGTACTAGGCCGCGGCCCCGACAGTAGCAAGGTTGCGGCAAAAGGTAAACCCATCGGTATACTTGGTGTCATGGGTACTCAGCACCCCGAAGCCGCGGTCGGCGGCCGTGGCGCGCGCAAGCGCATCCTTGATGCGGCCGCGCGACTCTTCTACCGGGACGGGATCAACGCCACCGGCGTCGAGAAGTTGGCCAGCGAGGCCGCGGTGTCCAAACGCACTCTGTACCAACACTTCCCCAGCAAGACGGCAGTGGTCGAGGAGTACCTGCGGGGGATCCAGGAGGTCGCTGGAGATCCGATCAGCCCCTCGGCCCGCGATGCCGGCCGGTCACCTCGCGCACGGCTGCTGGGCATCTTCGACCGCTCACTTCCGGACGGCCAGCTGCGGGGCTGCCCGTTCCACAATGCCGCGGTGGAGGCCGCCGAGGCGATGCCCGAGGTGGCCGAGATCGTCCACCAGGTCAAGCGGGACTACACCGACAGCCTGACCGCGTTGGCCAAAGAGGCCGGCGCGACCAACCCTCGGCTGCTCGGCCAGCAGCTGGCGGTGCTCTACGAGGGTGCCGCCGCCCTGGGTACCTCCCTCGACGACCCGGCACCGTGGGAACACGCGCGCAAGGCGGCGCGGATCCTCATCGACCACGCTCTGAGTCAGTAGCGCCGGGCGTAGCCACCAGCACACCCTCGATGGCCCCTTCGGTGCTCACCAGCAGACCCCGGCCCGGCGGCAGTTGCTGGGCACTGGTCCGGCCGAACACCTTGACCGTCTGCGGGTCGTTGTCCATGAACAATGTCGGCGCCCGGGATCCGGTCAGCTTCTGCAGGAACGGGCTCATCGCCGAGACGCCGGCCCAGTTGCCCGGCAGCCGCGCGGCGATGACGTGCAGACCGATCTCGCGGCTGCGCTCGATGAGATTCCACAGCGGTGCGGTCGCCGCCGGCCTTGCCGAGCATCGGATTCGACCGCAGTTCGTGTTCGTCGTCGATCAGGACGAAGTGGTGCGGACCCTCCCATGTCGTTCTGCTGAGCAGTTCATCCTGGCTGAGTCCGGCCGGCGGTAGACGGTCGGCCAGTAGCCCCGCAAGTTCGGCGAGCACCTGGTCGATGTCGTCGGGTGTGTAGGCGTAGGCCGCGCACGGCGGGCCCCCGATCTTGCCGATCAGGCTGGTCTTCGGGATCGATGATCGTGATCTGCGCCTGCTCAGGGGACAGCCTGGCGGCTGATCGCCTGCCCGAGGGCGGCAAGTGCCGTGGTCTTCCCGCAGCCCTGACGGCCGACGACCAGCAGGTTGGGCACCTGCGGACTGCGGCAGCGCCACCGGTTGCAGCGCACTCTCCCCGATCGCGAACGGGATGTCGAAGGCCCGTCGCCGCCGGGCATCGCCGCGATAGGCGACGATGATCTCGCGCCAGGGCGATCCGCTGCGGGAGCCGGGCCAGCGTCTCGCACCTTGCCGGCTCCGGTCTGCGCAGAGATCACCGCGCCGACCTCGCGGGTGCTGATCCGCTCGCCGTCGGGGCCGAGTGATCTCGGGCACCCCGATCAACAGTTCATGGCCGATCCGGGTGACACCGAAGCCTGGCCGGTCCAGCGTCTGCCGGGCTGCCCGGCGGTGCTCCATGCCGGTGCCCATCTGCGTCTCGTCGGGATTGCTCAGCCGCAGCTGAATCCGGGCGTTGGCGACGTTCAGCAGACGCCTGCTTCTGGCCGACCAGCCAGCCGCTGGCGCTGGTCGCGACGTGCACGCCGTAGGAAAGACCCTGCCGGGCAATGGCGATGGCGCGATCGCCGAGACCGTTGTCCTTGTCGTAGAGGTCACCGAAGTTGTCGATCACCAGGAACACGTCGCCGAACTTGTCTTCGGGATCGGTGCGCGCCGCCGCCGTGCGGCGCCGAACCGGCGCTCGCGGAACTCGGCGATGTCGATCTGATAGCGCTTGAACGATGCCTCCCGCGCCCGGATGAGCCCTCGATAGTCGCGACGGTGCGCGAAGACACCCTCGGTGTCGGTCAGACTGACGACGCCGGCCACGTGCGGGATAGTCCTCCACCGGATACAGCGAGGCGCCCACGCAGAAGAACGTGACCCGTTCGGGTCGGTACATCAGCGCCGCCGACGGTGATCAGCGTCATCAACGTCGTCGACTTGCCGCGCTGTGCGGTGGCGACCACCATGACGTTGTCCATCTCCGCGTCGATGACGTGCACCCGTTGAGCGTGCTCCTCCGGGAAGTCCTCGATGCCGACCGGGAAAGACCAGTCCGGGGTTGTCACCGTAGTCGACCCACCAGGGCTTGCCGCGCCAGCAGTCTGCACCAACGCATCCGCGGTCTCGCTGACTTCCAGCGGCGGTAGCCAGATCTGGTGCGGCGGTCGCGCCGGGTGCGAAGCCAGCGATTCGCGGATGACGTCGAGCAGCTTCTTCTTCTTGAATCCGTCTGAGTGATAGAGGAATTCGTCGGGTCTCGTCCGGTCAACGTCGGCGAGCGCAGCGCCGCGCTGTCCTCCTCGCTGAGCGGCTGGTACTCCCAGGTCAGCGGCCGCGGCTGGGTGAAGCTGACGCGCGACGGTCGTGTCGGCGATCGCCGCCTTCTTCGGCACGACGAACGGCGCGGAGACATAGAAGCAGCGAAACTGCTCCAGTTCACGCGGGCCGACCTTCAGCAAGCGCGTAGCCGTTCTCCTTGGAGGGCAGGTGCAGCGCGGCGTCGCTGCCGATGACGTCGCGGGAGTCTTCGGCGGTCTCCGCACGCAGCGCGACCCGGAAGGCGATGTTGCTCTTGGCCTTGCTCAGCGACGACAGGTCGAGCCGCTGACCGCCGAGGGTGAAGAAGACGTTGCAGCCGCGGCCCTCCTGGCCGATGTGGATCACCAGATCGATCCACTCCGGATGGTGATGGAACAATTCGAGGTACTCGTCGATGATCACCAGCAGGATCGGGACGGGCTCGAGATCTCGGCCGGCCAGTCGCATCTCCTCGTACTCGTTGGCGTCGCGCGCACCGGCCATCCTTGAAAAGCCGCGTAGCGTCGGGCCATTTCACCGTCGATCGCCTTGCGCATCCGCTCGGCGAGGTGGCGGTCGTCCTTGCCGAGGTTGGACAGCGACGCCGCGACGTGCGGCAGGCCCTCGAGGTCCTGGGCCGCCGACTCGAACTTCATGTCGACGAAGATGACGATGAAGGTCTCCGGCGAGTGGGTCAGCGCGATCCCGTTGCACAGCGACAGGAAGTACTCGGACTTGCCGGATCCCGAGGTCCCGATCACCACGGAGTGAAATCCGTAGCCGCCGAAGTCCTTGGCCCGCAGGATCACGTACTGCAGTTCGCCGCCGGGCTTCACGCCCACCGGGATCATGCGCCCAACGCGGATCGCCGCGGCCCCGGCTGTCGGCCCACAGCCGGTCGACGTCGAGGCTGCGCGGATCGGTGATTCCCAACGCGCGCAGCAGTTCTCCGCCCTGGCTGTCGGTCTCCGGACAGCTCCCCGGCTGTCATCGGCGACCACCGCGCCAAGCGCTCGCGCGTACCGGCTCGCCGTGCTCTCGGCGAGCATGTCGGCCACGGCGTAGAAGGCGTCGCGGTGGCGAAGCCGCCCCTCGCGCAGTTCGAACCGCTCGTCGCACGTCGCGAGAACCCGACCCCGTCTCCGGGCCGGGTCGCCAAGCGCAGCACCGTGATTCCGGCCATCCCCTTCTGACCGGTGACGCCTTCCCACTGCTCCGGGGTGCCGACGTTGTCGTCGACGATGACCCAGTGCGGACCCAGCGCCGGTCGCACGGACGAGCCTCCATAGGTCGGTGACGAGCAGTGGTGGTCGGACTCGATCCAGCTCGGCGGCGCCCACGGGCCGCGTCCCTTGCGGTGCAGTTCGGCGTCCAGTGCCTCCTCGAGTTCGGTCGGGCGAGGTGAAGACCAGGCGGCGCAAGCCCGCACGCGTCGAACATCTCGTCGTGCTGGTTGTGCGGCAACCACACCAGCCATGACCACGTTCGGGGTGGCGGGTGACCACCATCAGCTTGACGTCGCTGGGGCTGTGGTAGACCGCCAGCGAGCACAGCACCGACCTGCATCAGCGCGTGCAGTTCGTCGAGGTCCGTCGCCGACGAAGCTGAAACCCGGTCTGCGACCGCAGGCTCAGCACCTTGCCGATATCGCGAATCTTGCTCTGCTCCAGGATGAAATCGCGCAGCGCCCGACCGGTCACCGGTTCGAGCTCCTCGCCGACCGGCACCTCCGGCCATTGCAGCGAGACCGCCGAGTCGGCGGTCGACTGCACACCGATGCCGAGCCGCACGTCGAGGAAGTCGGGATCGGCGGGCCGGCGCTCCCACATCCGCGGACCGCCGATGATCGGTGTCGAGTCTCTGCGGGTCACCGTGCACGAACAGCTGGCTGCGTCGCTGTTGCTGCGCCGCCCGCTGCACCTCGTCACGGTCCTCGTCGAGCTGGCGCAGGTAGATTCGGCGTTGCTTTTCCTGCTCGCCCCAGCTGATCCGTCGCGACCCGGCCGAATCGGCCACTGAACATCAGTGCACCGAACCCGACCAGCCCGATCAGCGGGAAGAAGCCGGACTGCAGTGAACGGACACCTGAGGTGTACATCACGACCAGCGTTCCGATGATGCCGACCAGCAGTGCGGGCGCCGCGATCATCAGCAGGATGTTGCGCGGCTCGCGCTCGGGTAGCGCCAGCGGTGGACTCACCAGCACCCGGGCGGGCGGCACGGCCGGTGCGGGCGATGCGGGGCGCCCGGACGAAACCTCGCTTGGACATCGCTATCCACCTTCCCGCGGTCTGCGGTCACCGCCAGCTGCGACCGGCCCCGCGCCGCCGGCGTCGATGGTGTCGCGCGCCAGCAGGGCACGTCGCGCCGGCTGATCGCCGGCCCGGCGGCGAAGGTCCGCACGATCGGCCACGGCGCCTGGACGGCGCGCGGCCGGATCGATGCCCAGGGCCTGCAGGGTGCTCTGGTCCCATTCGATGCCGTAGCGGACGCCCTGCGGCGACACCCAGTAGAGGCTTTCGCGGGTGTCGGCGGTGACGGCCGCACTGGTGGATGCGACGAAGTTGGCGGCGCCGGGCAGCATCAGGGTCTGCTGCGCTTCCACGGAATCGGCGGTCGCGGTTGTCGCGGACCAGACGTCACGATGTGGCGAGTCCAGGCTCGGCGGCGTCGGCAGGCCCCGGCCGCTGAAGACGGTGATCTGCGCCTGCGGGTCGGTGGACTGCTTCTTCCAGCTCACGCAGGTGACCGGGTTGGCCGTCGGTGTCGACGAACATGCAGCTTGCCGGTCGGGTAGAAGCCGACGTTGAGAACCTGCACTTCGGGGATGTTCGACCAGCTTGTCGGGGGAGACGAGTTGCGGTGTCGTGGATCCCTGACTGTTCGCGGTGCGCAGCAGGTCGGCGACGAAAGCCGGTGATCTTCTGCACGCCGTTGGGCAACAGCACGTAGAAGCCCGCTCACCGTCGCCGTTGGCGTCCCTGGTCTCCAGCACACGGCCCACCACCGAGCCCGGCAACCAGCGCGACGGCGTGCCGGCCTCCGGAATCGCCGGGACGACAAGCGGTTCGGTGGCCGGCATCGCGTCGAACAGCGCGTTGGAGAGCTCGATCGGCCGGGTGACGCCCGGGTCGAGGCCGAGGTTGAAGGTGACCGAGCGATCGGCCGGAGTCGATGCTGGGCTGCGCTGGCCGTTCCAGATCAGGTAGGTGGCGCCGTCGTGGGTGGCCAGGATCGCCTGCGTTCGGCGTCATCGGTTCTGCGCGTCCACCGGCAGGCAGCTCGCCGGCGATGGCGGTCACCACGGCGGCTCCCGCCGCTGCCGCGGGCGGGCGCGGTATCGCAGACCGCCCACGCCGACACCGGGTTGCCGACGACCGGCAGGTCATCGGGGACGCCAGGGATGCCGATCATCGGTCCGGTCGGGTACTTGTCGATCTCGGCGGCCTTGACCCAGGTGGGTGCCGCGTGACTGCCCGTCGCCAGCCGCGCCGAGGTCAGGTTGAGCGCCGGGTAGCAGCCGGCCGTCGATCTTCGCGTAGAGGGCCCCGGTGTCGCGGTTACCGACGATGCGCCGACTGCCCCACCAGGCCGGCCGGCTTCATGACGTTGCAGCAGCGCCATCCAGCCGCAGCCGAGCAGCACGAAGATCGCCGACAGCGCCAACGCGGCCTGTTGCTTGCGGTCGTCGTGCTTCATCCGCACCGAGAACCGGGTGATCGCGGCCCGCAGCCGGCGGTTGTAGAAGAGGTGCCCGGAGTTCTGGTCGCGGTTGGAAAGGTTCAGCGGCACGGCCGACTCCCTCCGGTAGCCGTGCTCATTGCAGGGTTCCGCCGTACCGGGCCCGATAGTCGTCCTGTGCCTCCTCGCGCAGTGCTTCGAACGCGACGTTGAGCCGCTGCGCGAGTTCGTGGTGGCTGTAGGTCGTCGTCACACTGGGATGCAGACTCAGGTCGAGAAGTTTGCCGTCAGAGTTGGCGACCGCAGCAACGTCTCCCATGTCGACGCTGTAGGTGATGGTGTCAGCCTGCTCGAGGAGCGCCTCCCAGCGGTCGGCGGCCTCAGCGAGATCTCGAAGAACGTCATCGACGAGTTGCTTGTCGCTAACACTGCCCCGGTCGTCTACCCCCTCCATCGGCACAGTATTGCGATAGCTGTGAAGTGCGTCAATTCATTCTGTGGACAATTTTTTCCACGTGTGCACCGTTTGTCTCAGCAACATCGTGCGTCGCAGTAGGCGGGCGCGGCTTAGCCCGTTTGGCGCACAGACACTGTGATCGGTTTCGACAGGATCTAAGGCCACGGCCAGCCGGGCGGCGCTCCGCCGCCGGGTGGTGACTGGTTCTGCAAGATGCCCAGGCAGGTCCCCAGCGATTTGCCGGGGATGCACGGGTGGCCGGCGACGGTCGGCAGCGAGTTGGGGGTATAGCACTGCCCGGTGAAGGGGTCGGAAAAGAAGCCACTGGGGCAGGCGCTGGCTGTCGGGGCCGCGAGGAGTTGGCCGGCCGCCAGCAGGCCGCCGCTCACTAGAACACCGCCGATTGCCGCGAACAGACCCGGAGCGCGACGGCTGGTGGTCATGCACTCCAATCGTACGGGGCGCAGAACGCAGCGAGCGGGGCCGGAAATCCGCACTCGGATTCACCCGGCCCCGCTCAAAGCATCTGTGGGCGAAGGGGGACTTGAACCCCCACGTCCCGAAGGACACTGGCACCTGAAGCCAGCGCGTCTGCCATTCCGCCACTCGCCCAAAAGACCCGCGGAGCGTATCACGGTGTGCAGTGTCATCCCCAAGTCGGCGGCCCCCGCAGCCGACGATGGCCGGGGCCCGCTGCGGCGCGCCCGCACCCACCCTGAACTGCGCGGATCCAATTCCCTAAGTCTGCCTTCCGCCGCTATCGCGCGGCCGGCCGATACCATGGACGGCAGAGAAGGGGCGGTCCGATGAGCAACCAGAAAGGTCTGGTTCAACGCATCGAGCGCATGCTCGAGGACGGCTTGGGCGACGTGTTCGCCCGGGTGTTCGGCGGCTCGATCGTGCCCGCCGAGCTGGAAGCGCTGTTGCGCCGGGAAGCTTCCGACGGCGTCCGCACGCTGGCGGGCGGCCGGCTGCTCGCACCTAATGAATACGTCATCACTCTCGGCTCCGCCGACTTCCACCGGTTGCACTCCGATTCCGAGCTCACCACACGGGCTTTCGCCAGGCACCTGGCCGGGTACATTCACGAGCAAGGGTGGCAAACCTACGGCGAGGTCGTCGTCCGACTCGAGCAGTCCGAAGCCCTGCTCACCGGTCAATACCGCGCCCGTGCGCTGGTCAACCCTGACGCCAGAGGTGACGCGATCCCCGATGCCGACCCCCGCCCGTCTGCTGCCGCAGCCGCACCAGCAGAATCGAACCATGCGTACACCGCAGAAACAGGAGTACCCGCGATGACTGACAACCCCGGCTACCGCGGCGGCCAAGGCCAGGGCCGTCCCGGCGACGAGTACTACGACGATCCGTACGGTCGCCCGCAGGACGAGCAGCGCGCACCGGCTCCCGAGCAGCAGGGCGGCCACTACCCGCCGCCGGAGCACGGCTACCCGCCGCCGAACTACCAGCAGGCACCCCCGCCCCGGCCCGCCTACCCCGACCAGGGTGGCTACCCCGACCAGGGCTACGGCCCCGGCGGGCCCCGGCGGCCAGGGCTATGGCGCCCCGGGCGCCCCGGGCGCCCCGGGTTATGACCAGCGCCCCCCGGCGCCCAACTACGGCGGCCCCGGTTATGACCAGGGTTACCGCCCGCCACCGCCTCCGCCGTCCTACGGCGGCCAGGCGCCGTACGGACCGCCCCCGGGTGGGGCCTATCCGCCCCCGGCCGGCGAGTACGACTACGGGCGCCCGCGCTATGACGATCCCAATTACGGTCGCCCGGCCTACCCCGAACAGCAGCCCGGCTATCCGCAGCAGCCCGGGTACGGCCGTCCGGAGTACGGACAGCCCGAGTACGGCCAACCCGAATATGGCCAACCCGAATATGGCCAGCAGCCGCAGTACGGCAACTATGACCAGGGCGCCCCGGGCGGATACCCGCCGCCGGCGGCTCCGTCGGGCTACGAGTACGGCCAGCAGGCCGGTTATGGACAGCCGGCAGCCGACGAGTACGCGGCCACCGGCCACACCGTCACCCTGCAGCTCGATGACGGCAGCGGCCGCACCTACGAGTTGCGCGACGGCGCCAACGTGATCGGCCGCGGCCAGGACGCGCAGTTCCGGTTACCCGACACCGGGGTGTCGCGACGGCATCTCGAGATCCGCTGGGACGGTCAGGTGGCCATGCTCTCGGATCTGAACTCCACCAACGGCACAACGGTGAACAACGCGCCGGTGCAGGAGTGGCAACTCGCCGACGGCGATGTCATCCGGGTGGGCCACTCCGAGATCATCGTCCACCTTCGCTGAGGTTGGCGAGTCTGCGGCGGGCTCCGGGCCGTGCTGCTTCGCCCATCGGGCGTGCGGTGTCCAAGTATTCTGTGACGTTGCCGCCGGACCGGTCGGCTCCGGCCGGCACCACCGCAGATACAGCAGGACGGAGGACACCGCATGCAGGGACTGGTGCTGCAGCTGACGCGCGGCGGCTTCCTGCTTCTGCTCTGGCTGTTCATCTGGTCTGTGCTCCGCATCCTGCGCAACGACATTTACGCACCCACCGGTGCGGTGATGGTGCGCCGCGGCCTGCCTCTGCGGGGAACCCGTTCACCGGCACGGCAGAACCGGTCGGCGGCGCGTTATCTGGTGGTCACCGAAGGCGCGCTGGCCGGCACCCGGATCACCCTCGGTTCGCAGCCGGTGCTCATCGGCCGGGCCGACGACTCCACGCTGGTGCTCACCGATGATTACGCATCGACCCGTCACGCCCGGCTCTCGCAGCGCGGGTCGGACTGGTACGTCGAGGATCTGGGATCGACCAACGGCACCTACCTGGACCGCTCGAAGGTCACCACCGCGGCACGGGTCCCGATGGGCACGCCGGTGCACGTCGGCAAGACGGTGATCGAGCTGCGCCCATGACACTGGCCCTGCGCTATGCCGCCCGAAGTGACCGCGGGCTGGTGCGCGCCAATAACGAGGACTCGGTCTACGCCGGTGCGCGTCTGCTGGCGCTCGCCGACGGCATGGGGGGTCACGCCGCCGGCGAAGTCGCCTCCCAGCTGGTGATCGCCCATCTCGCGCACCTCGACGACGACGAGCCCGGCGGCGATCTGCTGAGCAAGCTGGACAAGGCTGTGCACGAGGGGAATTCAGCCATCGCCCGGGAGGTGGAGGACAACCCCGAACTGGAGGGGATGGGCACCACGCTCACCGCGATCCTGTTCGCCGGTGACCGACTCGGGCTGGTGCACATCGGCGACTCTCGCGGGTACTTGCTGCGCGACGGTGAACTCGCGCAGATCACCAAGGACGACACCTTCGTTCAGACCCTCGTCGACGAGGGTCGCATCACCGCCGAGGAGGCACACAGTCATCCGCAGCGGTCGCTGATCATGCGCGCGCTGACCGGCCACGAGGTGGAGCCGACGCTCATCATGCGCGAGGCCCGCGTGGGCGACCGCTACCTGCTGTGCTCCGATGGCCTGTCCGACCCGGTCAGCCACGAGACCATCCTCGAGGCACTCAAGCTCGCCGATGTCGGGGAAAGCGCCGACCGGCTCATCGAACTGGCACTGCGTGGCGGCGGACCGGACAACGTGACCGTGGTGGTCGCCGACGTCGTTGAGCACGACTACGGCGGCCAGACCCAGCCCATCCTGGCCGGCGCGGTCTCGGGCACCGACGACGATCTCGCCCCGCCGAACACCTCGGCCGGCCGCGCCTCGGCCATCACCCCACGTCCTGCGGTCGCCAAAAAGCCCGTGCCCGAACCCGAACCGCCGGTCAAGCCGAAATCACGCAGGCGAAACCTCATCGCCGCCATCTTGCTCGCACTGGTGGTGCTGGCCGGGATCGGGTTGGGCTACCGGATCATCCGCGGCTACTACTACGTGGGCGCGTACGGCGAGGACGTCGCCATCATGCGGGGCATCCAGGGCTCGTTCCTGGGTATCCGGTTGCAGGAGCCCTACCAGTTGGGCTGTCTCAACGATCGCAACGAGCTCTCCCAGATCAGCTACGGCCAGGCGGGCACCGCACTGAATTGCGAACTGATGCTGCTCGAGGATCTGCGGCCCTCGGAACGCGCCCAGGTCTCGGCCGGCCTTCCGGCCGGAAGTCTGGAGAACGCCATCGGGCAACTGCGCGAATTGGCCCGGGGCTCGCTGTTGCCGGTCTGCACCCCGCCACCGCCCCCGGCGCGTCCGGCGACCACCCCGCGCCCGGGACCAACCGCACCGTCGGCCACATCACCGACCACGCCGTCGTCCAGCGTGGCCGCTCCGGTCCCGACACCACCGCCGGCCCCGGTGGCTGTTCCTGTGCCGCAACAGAAACCGGGCACCGACTGCCGGAGCGCGGCGTGAGTCCGCGCCAAGTCCGGAGTGCGGCGTGACCACCGCCCCGCAGGCGCCGGTGAGCCTCGCGCCTCCACTTCCCACCCGCCGGAGCGCCGAACTCGCCCTGGTGGGCTTCGCGGCCGTCATCACCGGCGTCGCCCTGCTGATCGTCGAGGCGAATCAGGAGCGGGGCGTCAGCTGGGATCTGCTGACCTACACCCTGGGATTCGCGACGCTGTTCGTCTGCGCACATCTGGCGATCCGGCGTTTCGCGCCCTACGCCGACCCGCTGCTGTTGCCGGTGGTCACTCTGCTCAACGGGTTGGGTCTGGTGCTCATCCACCGGCTCGATCTCGTCGCGGGCGGCCCGGAGGGCGGGCCGAGCGCAGGGCAGCAGATGCTGTGGACGCTCCTCGGCGTGGTGGGTTTCTCGCTCGTGGTCGTCTTCCTCACCGATCACCGTCTGCTTGCGCGTTACGACTACATCTGCGGTGTCTCAGGTCTGGTGCTGCTCGCCATCCCGGCCCTGCTGCCGGCCAGCCTCTCGGAAACCAACGGCGCCAAGATCTGGATTCGCCTGCCCGGCTTCAGTATTCAGCCGGCCGAGTTCTCGAAGATCCTTCTGCTGGTCTTCTTCGCCGGCGTTCTGGTCGCCAAACGGAATCTGTTCGTCAGCGCCGGAACCCACTTCCTCGGGATGGACCTCCCACGCCCGCGGGACCTTGCTCCGCTGCTGGGCGCGTGGATCATCTCGGTCGGGGTGATGGTGTTCGAGAAGGACCTCGGAACCTCTCTGCTGCTGTACGCCTCGTTTCTGGTGATGGTCTACGTCGCCACCGAACGGTTCAGTTGGGTCGCCATCGGTCTGGCACTGTTCGGCGCGGGAAGCGTTGTGGCCTATCACCTGTTCGGCCATGTGCGGGGCCGCGTGCAGACCTGGATCGACCCGTTCGCCGATCCCGAGGGCGCGGGCTACCAGATGGTGCAGTCCAAATTCAGCTTCGCCACCGGGGGCGTGTTCGGAACGGGTCTGGGCAACGGACAGCCGGGTACGGTCCCCGCGGCATCGACGGACTTCATCATCTCGGTGGTCGGTGAGGAACTGGGACTGGTCGGCCTCGCCGGGGTGCTGCTGCTCTACACGATCGTGATCGTGCGCGGACTGCGCACCGCGATCGCCGTTCGCGACAGTTTCGGCAAGCTGCTGGCCGCCGGCCTGGCCTCGACTCTGGCCATCCAGTTGTTCATCGTCGTCGGCGGGGTCACCGGGCTGATCCCGTTGACGGGACTCACCACCCCCTGGATGTCCTACGGCGGTTCGTCTCTGGTGGCCAACTACATTCTGTTGGCCATCCTGGTCCGGATCAGTCACGCCGCGCGCCGGCCGATCAGCACCGCCACCCCGATCGCCGCCGCCCGCACCGAAGTGATCGGGCGGACATGAACACTCCACTGCGCCGGATCTCGATGGTGGTGATGGCACTCGTCGTGCTGCTGTTGGTCAACGCCACGGTGACCCAGGTCTTCCGCGCCGACGGACTGCGATCGGACCCGCGCAACCAGCGCGTGCTGCTCGACGAGTACTCGCGCCAACGCGGCCAGATCACCGCCAGCGGCCAACTGCTGGCGTACTCGGTCTCGACCAGTGGCCGCTACCGATTCCTGCGGGTGTATCCCGAACCGTTGGCCTACGCACCGGTCACCGGCTTCTACTCGCTGCGCTTCTCCAGCGCCGGACTGGAACGCGCCGAGGATCCCGTCCTCAACGGCTCCGACGAGCGGTTGTTCGGCAAGCGCCTGGCCGACTTCTTCACCGGCCGGGACCCACGTGGCGGCAATGTCGACACCACCTTGCTGCCACGGGTGCAGCAGGCCGCCTGGGACGCCATGCAGCAGGGCTGTACCGGGGGATGCCGCGGCTCGGTGGTCGCGCTGGAGCCCGCCACCGGGAAGATTCTGGCGATGGTGTCCGCACCGTCCTATGACCCCAACCTGCTCGCCACCCATGACACCGACGCCCAGGGCGAGGCCTGGCAACGGCTGCGGGACGACCCGAACTCGCCGCTGACCAACCGGGCGGTATCCGAGCGCTACCCGCCCGGGTCGACGTTCAAGGTCATCACCACCGCCGCAGCACTGCAGGCGGGGATGACCGATGCCGAGCAGTTGACCGCCGCGCCGCAGATCGCCCTTCCGGACAGCACCGCCACGCTGGAGAACTACGGGGGGAACCCGTGCGGCGGCGCCCCCACGGCTCCGCTGCGTGAAGCATTCGAGCGGTCCTGCAACACCGCCTTCGTGCAACTGGGCATGCGACTGGGTGCTGATGCGCTGCGCAGCACCGCCGACTCCTTCGGATTCGACACCCCGCCGGCGCCGATCCCGCTGCAGGTGGCCGAGTCGACCGTCGGCGCGATGCCGGACGCTGCCGCCGTCGGGATGTCGAGCATGGGGCAGAAGGACGTCGCGGTGACGCCCCTGCAAAACGCGATGGTGGCGGCGGCGATCGCCAACGCCGGCGTGGTGATGCAGCCTTATCTGGTGGAGCGACTCGAGGGACCCGATCTCTCCGACATCAGCACCACCGCGCCGGTCCAGCAGCGGCGCGCCGTCTCGGCTCAGGTCGCGGCTAAGCTAACAGATTTGATGGTTGGCGCCGAACAGTTCACCCAGCAGAAGGGGGCGATCCCCGGCGTGCAGATCGCGTCCAAGACCGGAACAGCGGAGCACGGCAACGATCCGCGCAATACCCCGCCGCACGCCTGGTACATCGCCTTCGCGCCGGCGCAGAACCCGAGGGTGGCGGTGGCGGTGGTGGTCGAGGACGGTGGCGATCGGTTGTCGGCCACCGGTGGTGCGCTGGCGGCGCCGATCGGGCGTGCAGCTATCGCCGCGGCGTTGCGGGAAGTGTCAGTGAGCCGCCGCAGCCGAGCACAGCGAGGCAAGCAATGAGCCCCCGCGTGGGAGTGACGCTGTCGGGCCGTTACCGGCTGCAGCGGCTGATCGCCACCGGCGGCATGGGCCAGGTCTGGGAGGCCGTGGACAGCCGGCTGGGCCGCCGGGTCGCGGTCAAGGTGCTCAAGCAGGAATTCTCCTGCGATCCGGAGTTCCTGGAGCGCTTCCGCACGGAGGCCCGCACCGTCGCCATGCTCAACCACCCCGGCATCGCCGCGGTGCACGACTACGGCGAGACCGACATCGACGGCGAGGGCCGCACCGCCTACCTGGTGATGGAACTGGTCAACGGGGAACCGCTGAACTCGGTGATCAAGCGCACCGGACGGCTGTCGTTGCGGCACGCCCTGGACATGCTCGAGCAGACCGGCCGGGCGCTGCAGGTGGCCCACGCGGCAGGCCTGGTGCACCGCGACGTCAAGCCGGGCAACATTCTGATCACCCCGACCGGGCAGGTGAAACTCACCGACTTCGGTATCGCCAAAGCGGTGGATGCGGCTCCGGTCACCCAGACCGGCATGGTGATGGGCACCGCGCAGTACATCGCCCCGGAGCAGGCGCTCGGCCACGACGCCACCGCCGCCAGCGATGTGTACGCATTGGGAGTCGTTGGCTACGAGTCGGTTTCAGGTAAGAGGCCGTTCATGGGCGACGGCGCGCTGACCGTCGCGATGAAGCACATCAAGGAGACGCCGGCGCCGCTGCCGGCTGATCTGCCTCCCAATGTGCGCGAGCTCATTGAAATCACCCTGGTGAAGAGCCCCGGTATGCGTTACCGCAACGGAGGTCAGTTCGCCGACGCGGTGGCCGCGGTGCGGGCCGGGCGCCGGCCGCCACGCCCGAATAACGCGCCCACGATCAAGGCCAGCCCGGCCGCCATCCCCGGATCGAAGCGGGCCGCGCCCGAACCGCGCCCGCCGGCGCCCGAGGCCCGGTCCCGTTCGCTTCCCGCGCACCGCCCGCCGCCGCCGGCGCGGCGAGCGTTCACCGCGGGGCAGCGGGCGCTGCTCTGGGCCGCCGGAGTACTGGGTGCACTGGCGATTATCAGCGCCATCCTCATCGTGCTGGCCGACCGGGAGAAGCGGAACAACATCCCGATCGAGCAGACCATCACCGACACCGTGGAACCGGTCTCGCCCGAGGGCGCGCCGCCGATGGCACCCTCGGCTTGGACCGGCGACGGCCCGGTGCGGATCATCGGCGCGGCGCTAACTGACGAGTGGCCGCGATGAGCACCCCGCAGCACCTCTCGGACCGCTACGAGCTGGGTGAGATCCTCGGCTTCGGCGGGATGTCGGAGGTGCATCTGGCCCGCGACGTGCGTCTGCACCGCGACGTGGCGGTGAAGGTACTGCGCGCCGACCTCGCCCGGGACCCGAGTTTCTATCTGCGATTCCGCCGCGAGGCGCAGAACGCCGCCGCGCTCAATCACCCCGCGATCGTCGCCGTGTACGACACCGGTGAGGCCGAGACGTCCAGTGGGCCGCTGCCCTACATCGTGATGGAGTACGTCGACGGGGTGACGCTGCGCGACATCATCCACAACGACGGTCCGATGCCGCCGCGGCGTGCGCTTGAGGTGATCGCCGACGCCTGCCAGGCGTTGAATTTCAGTCACCAGCACGGGATCGTCCACCGCGACGTCAAGCCGGCCAACATCATGATCTCCAAAGCCGGCGCGGTGAAGGTGATGGACTTCGGTATCGCCCGGGCGCTGGCCGACGGGGGCAACAGCGTCACGCAGACCGCAGCGGTGATCGGCACCGCGCAGTATCTCTCGCCGGAGCAGGCCCGCGGGGAGCAGGTCGACGCCCGCTCCGATGTGTACTCGCTGGGATGTGTTCTCTACGAACTCCTCACCGGGGAACCGCCTTTCGTGGGTGACTCGCCCGTCGCGGTCGCCTATCAGCACGTGCGGGAGGACCCGGTTCCGCCCTCCCACAAACATGGCGGCATCAGCGCCGAACTCGATGCCGTGGTGCTCAAGGCGCTGGCGAAGAATCCCGATAACCGCTATCAGAGCGCGGCGGAGATGCGCGCGGATCTGGTCCGGGTGCACAGCGGGGAGAAGCCTGAAGCGCCCAAGGTCCTGACCCCCGCCGAGCGGACCCTGATGATGTCGTCGCGGCCGGGCGGGCGCGCCGGGCGCGACGGCGACATCAGGCGGATACGACTACTCGCCGCGCCGCGGCGGCCCGGTCGGGCGCTGGCTGGTGGTGGCATCGGTTCTGGCGATTCTCACCGTCGTCGTCACGCTGGTGATCAACCTCGCCGGTGGTAAGCCGCGCTCGATCCAGGTGCCCGATGTGCGGGGTCAGGTCTCCGCCGACGCGATCGCCGACCTGCAGAACAAGGGATTCAAAGTCCGCACCCAGCAGAAGCCGGACAGCACGGTGCCGCCCGACCACGCCATCGGCACCGATCCGGCGGGGGCCAGCACCGTCGCCGCCGGCGACGAGATCACCCTCAACGTCTCGACCGGGCCGGAACAGCGCGAGATTCCCAGCGTGGAGGGACTGAGCTACGCCGACGCCGTCAAGCGGCTCAGTGCGGTCGGCTTCGGCAAGTTCAAACAGTCCGATGCGCCTTCTGCGCCGGACCAGAAGGGCAAGGTGCTCAACACCGTCCCGCCGGCCAATCAGACCTCAGCGATCACCAACGAGATCACCATCGTGGTGGGCAGCGGACCTGCCACCGGCGAGGTGCCCGACGTCACCGGGCAGATCGCCGAGTTGGCCACCCGCAACCTCAATACCGTCGGCTTCCCGACCATCCTCACCGATCCCGTTGACAGTCCCCGGCCCGCGGGAGAGGTGATCGCCGTCGAACCCGCACCCGGAACCTCCGCACCGCTGGACTCGCAGATCACCCTCAAGGTCTCCAAGGGCAATCAATTCGTGATGCCGAACCTGACCGGTCAGTTCTGGGTCGACGCCGAACCGAACCTGCGCGGACTCGGATGGACCGGTGTGCTGGTGAAGGGTCCCGACATACCGAACAGCGGTCAGCGGACCAACGCGGTGGTGGCGCAACTGCCCGCACCGGGCAGCGGGGTCGACTTCACCGGGTCGATCACCCTGTCGTTCGCGTCTTAGCTTCGGCCGCCCGCCCCGAGCACCGAGGCGTCGGCGAGCGGAGCCGAACCCATCGCATGGCGGACGGTGGCCGCGACTTCCTGTTCCAGGGTGCGCACCAGTGACTCCTGCGGCGCCGCGCCGCAATAGCCGAGCCAGTTGGCGAGCATCCGGTGGCCGCCCTCGGTCAGGATCGACTCCGGATGGAACTGCACACCGTGGATCGGAAGGTCGACGTGGCGCACAGCCATGATCACTCCGCTGCGGGTATGGGCAGTGACCTCGAGAACCGGCGGTACCGACTCCGGCAGGATCGTCAGCGAGTGGTACCGGGTGGCGGTGAACGGATTCGGAAGGCCATGGAGCACACCGCGATCGGTGTGATGGACCGTGCTGGTCTTGCCGTGCAGCAGTTCCGGCGCCCGATCGACGACGCCACCGAACGCGACGCCGATGGCCTGGTGTCCGAGGCAGACCCCGAGCAGTGGCGTGCCCGCCGCCGCGCACGCATGCACCAGCGCGATCGACGCTCCGGCTCGTTCGGGGGTTCCCGGGCCGGGACTCAGCAGCACGCCGTCGAACCCGGCGGCGGCCGCGGCAACCTCGGACTCCCCGGCCAGCCTGGGGTCGTCGTTGCGCCACACCTGCGCCTCAACACCCAACTGGCCCAGATACTGGACCAGGTTGAACACGAAGCTGTCGTAGTTGTCGACCACCAAGACCCGCACGCCCACAGGCTACCGCTGCTGGGTTAACCTCATAGTTGACCCGGCATCATCGTCGCGCCGACGCGCCTGGAAGGTAGCCATGCCCAAGTCCAAAGTCCGCAAGAAGAACGACTTCACCATCAACTCGGTCAGCCGCACGCCGGTCAAGGTGAAGGCCGGGCCGTCACCCGTGTGGTTCGTCGTGTTCTTCATCGGGCTCATGCTGATCGGCCTGGTGTGGTTGCTGGTGTTCCAGCTGGCGGCCTCCGGTTACAACACCCCCGACGCGCTGGAGTGGATGTCGAACCTCGGTCCGTGGAATTACGCGATCGCTTTCGGATTCATGATCACCGGCCTGCTGCTCACCATGCGGTGGCGGTGACGGCAATCACAACGCGTGTGATTCATCCCCACTGTGGATAACTCCTGTGGATAACCCCGTCTGCGTGGGGTCCGCCGCCCCGTCGCGATCGTCCTGATCGGGGTCGGCGGGCTCCTGATGGCGCTGGCCTGCCTGGTGCGTGGCCACCGATATCCCCGGCCGGATTCTCACCGCCGTCGCCGCGGTCGGTCTGCTGCTCTTCGCCATCGGATCGTGGCGCGCACGGCCCCGCCTCGCGACTCACCGACGAGGGGTTGGTCTACCGGGGATGGTGGCGCACCCGCACACTCCGCCACCGCGACATCGCGTCGATCCGCATCACCGAGTTCCGCCGCCTGCGGCCGCAAGGTGCAACTACTCGAGATCGACACGTCCGATGATCGCTGCTGGTGCTGAGCCGCTGGGATCTCGGCGGCGACCCGCTCGCCGTGCTCGACGCGCTGACCGACGCCGGTTACGCCGGCCGGTGACCGGCCGCCGGCGCGCGCCGGGTCAGGAGATCGTGATCGACTCGATCACGACGTCGTCGGTCGGGCCGGTCGTTGCGATCGATCGCGGTCGTGGCGATCGCGTCGACGACCTTCTGCGACTCCGGGTCGACGACCTCGCCGAAGATGGTGTGCTTGCGAGTTCAGGTGCGGCGTCTTGCCGACGGTGATGAAGAACTGCGATCCGTTGGTGCCCGGGCCGGCGTTGGCCATCGCCAGCAGGTAGGGCTTGTCGAACTGCAACTCGGGATGGAACTCGTCGGCGAACTTGTAGCCCGGGCCGCCGCGGCCGGTGCCGGTCGGGATCGCCGCCCTGGATCATGAAGCCGTCGATGACGCGGTGGAAGACCGCGCCGTCGTAGAACGGCCCGGCGCTGCTCGCCGGAGGCGTTCTGGGTCGAGTACTCCTTGGTGCCCTGCGCCAGGCCGACGAAGTTGGCGACGGTCTTGGGGGCGTGGTTACCGAAGAGGGCGATCTTGATGTCGCCGCGGTTGGTGTGCAGGGTCGCGGTCGCGGTCGCGATCGGGCTTGTGGTCACGGGCCACAGTGTGCCACTGGCCGCAATCGGAGCCGACCGCAGGGTGGTGACGCGGTCGAATACTGCTGTGGAGCCTAGGAGATTCGAACTCCTGACATCTGCCTTGCAAAGGCAGCGCTCTACCAACTGAGCTAAGGCCCCTCGTCGTCGACCGGTCGGCTGGTCGGAGCCAGGGTGTGCCAGACCTCGCCGCGGCGGCGCGGTCGGAGCGAGGCCGCACCCGCGCGACGTCAGCGCCGCGAGCATGACGAGCCTACGCGACCGCCTCCGCATTGACCAGGACATCGTGGGCCTAGGAGGACTCGAACCTCCGACCTCTTCGTTATCAGCGAAGCGCTCTAACCACCTGAGCTATAGGCCCGAGTTCCCTGCAGACGAGCGACGAGATTACCGCACCGCAGGTGGGCTCCCCAAACTCGGCGAGGGTGCGCCGCAGCGGCGCTAGTCCAGATCGGCGAGGGTGACTTCGACGCCGCCGACGATATCGGTGCTCAGGTTGTAGATGTAGGCGCCGACAGTGGCCATGGCGGTCAACAGCACGATGTTCACCAGGCCGACCAGCGCCGCACCACCGAAGATCGAACCCGGCCGACACCAGATGTCGCCGCCACCGCCGCTACCGCTGGTGAGCAGATCACCGACGTTGCTGTTGAGCTTGCTCCACACGCCCATCGCGCCGAGGACGAGGTACAGGAACGCCACCGCGATCATCCAGACGAAGAACAGCGCGACGTTGAGCAGCCAGCGAGACCTTCAGCGCGCTCCACGGATCGATGCGGCGGATCTGCATGCTGGCCCGCACCGGCCCGCGCGGCCGGCCGCCATCCCGATCCGCGATCGCCGGGCCGGCCGGCCGGACGGGCGGGGCGGGCGGGCGGCGCTGAACCTGGCGGCCGAGGAGCCGGGGCGGACAGGTCTGGCAGCTCGCTGGGATAGGGCTCCACGGGAACGACGTCGGTGCGCTCGATGCGTTCGGTCCGCGTCTCCACCCGCTCAGGGGCCGGCGGTTCGGGATCGGGCCGCTGGGGCACCGAGCCGAACGAGACAGATCCGGCGCGGCAGACCCCGGTGACATAGCGGCTGGCCCGGGGGTCGCCCGCCGCCGGAGCGGGACCGGAACGCATCGGCTGCTCGGCGGCCGCGTGTGCCGGAGCGCCATCGGGACGGCGGACGCCGCTCTGCCACGGCGGGACGTCGGTCCCGCCGTTGGGCCACGGCGGGACATCGGTCGAGCCATCCGCACCGGCCGGGCGATCGCCCAGCCCGGGCTGGCCCGGCTCGTTCGGTGAACTCACCACCACTCCTTAGCTGCTGACCCGTGGCCTATGCGTCTGCCTCGGTGTCCGCATTCCTCGCGTCGTCGGATTCGCCCAGTGCTCCTCCGGCGTTGCGGGCAATGGCTATCAGTGTGTCGCCCTCGCCCAGGTTCATCAAGCGAACGCCCTTGGTCTGGCGTCCGGCCTTGCGAACCTGACGTGCCGCGGTGCGGATCACTCCGCCGCCGGAGGTGATCGCGTACAGCTCGGTGTCGTCATCGACCACCACGGCGCCCACCAGACTGCCACGGCGCGGGTCGTACTGGATGGTCAGGATGCCCTTTACCGCCGCGGCCCTGGGCGGTGTACTCATCGATCGCGGTGCGCTTGGAGTAGCCGCCGGCGGTCGCCACCAGCAGGATAGGTGCCCTCGCGTACGACGTTGAGCGACAGCAGCTGGTCGTCGGTGTTGAAACGCATGCCCTGTACGCCGGAGGTGGCCCGGCCCATCGGCCGCAGTGCCTCGTCGGTGGCGGAGAACCGGATCGACTGGCCCTTCGCCGACTGACCAGCAGCAGATCGTCGTCGGCGGAGCACAGCACGGCCCCGACCAGTTCGTCGCCGTCGCGCAGGTTGACCGCCACGATGCCGCCGGAACGGTTGGAGTCGAAGTCGGTCAGCTTGGACTTCTTCACCAGCCCGTTGCGGGTGGCCAGCACCAGGTACGGGGCGTCCTCGTAGCTCTTGATCTGGATGACCTGCGCGATGCGCTCCTCGGGCTGGAAGGCCAGCAGGTTGGCGACGTGCTGACCGCGCGCTGCCCGCAGCGCCTCGGGAAGGTCGTAGGCCTTGGCCCGGTACACCCGGCCCTGGGTGGTGAAGAACAGGATCCAGTCGTGGGTGGAACAGACGAAGAAGTGCCGCACGATGTCGTCCTGCTTGAGGGCCGCACCCTGCACTCCCTTGCCGCCCCGCTTCTGACTGCGGTAGAGGTCGGTCTTGGTGCGCTTGGCGTAGCCGGTCTCGGTGATCGTGACGACGACCTCTTCGCGGGCGATGAGGTCCTCATCGGAGACCTCGCCCTCGGCGCCGACGATCCGGGTGCGGCGGTCGTCGCCGTGCTTCTCGACGATCTCGGCGAGCTCGTCGCGCACGATCGCCGCGCTGGCGCTCCGGTTTGGCCAGGATGTCCTCGAGGTCGGCGATCTCGGTCTCGATCTCGGCCAGTTGGTCGACGATCTTCTGACGTTCCAGGGCAGCCAGCCGGCGCAGCTGCATGTCGAGGATGGCCTGGGCCTGGATGTCGTCGACGTCGAGCAGGTCGATCAGGCCCTGCCGGGCGGTGTCGACGGTGTCGGATCGGCGGATGAGCGCGATCACCTCGTCGAGGGCGTCGAGCGCCTTGACCAGGCCGCGCAGGATGTGGGCCCGTTCATTGGCCTTGCGGAGCCGGTAGGTGGTCCGCCGCACGATCACGTCGAGTTGGTGCTCGACGTAGTAGCGGATCATCTGGTCCAGGCGCAGGGTGCGCGGCACACCGTCGACGATCGAGAGCATGTTGGCGCCGAAGCTCGTCTGCAGCTGGGTGTGCTTGTAGAGGTTGTTCAGCACCACCTTCGCCACGGCGTCGCGTTTGATCTCCACGACGATGCGCAGGCCCACCCGGTCGCTGGACTGGTCCTCGATGTTGGAGATGCCACCGAGCTTCCCGTCGCGCACCTGGTCGGCGATGGAGGTGATGAAGTTGTCGTGGTTGACCTGATACGGCAGTTCGGTGATGACGATGCCGGTGCGCCCGCGGGAGTCTTCTTCGATCTCCACGACGCCACGCATGCGGACGGAGCCGCGGCCGGTGGTGTAGGCGTCGATGACGCCGGAGGTGCCGACGATCAGGCCCGAGGTCGGGAAGTCCGGGCCCTTGATGCGCTCGATCATCGCCGCCAGAGTGGTTTCCTCGTCGGCCTCGTAGTTCTCCAGGCACCAGTAGACGGCTTCGGCCAACTCGCGCAGGTTGTGCGGCGGGATGTTGGTGGCCATGCCGACGGCGATACCACCGGACCCGTTGGCGAGCAGGTTGGGGAACCGGCTCGGCAGAACGGTGGGCTCCTGCACCCGGCCGTCGTAGTTGGGGATGAAATCGACTGTCTCCTCGTCGATTTCACGCAGCATGTCCATGGCCAGCGGTGTGAGGCGAGCCTCTGTGTTGTGGCTGACGAACCCGTTGGTGATGAAGGAGTGATCGTCGGTATCGACCCGCAGGCTGTACACGGGCTGGATCCCGGCGTCGGTGACGGCGGCCACCGTGCCGAAGTAGAACCGGCCGTCGGTGAGTTCGGTTGCCACGGCGCGGACGTCGGGGTCCGCGATGTGGCTCAGGATTTCCTCGCCGTCGCGGCGCCAGCGTTGGATTCCGTCGACGTTGTGCTTACGCAGCCACTCTTTGTCTGCCCATCGGCTTCCACAGTGGGCGCGAATGAACTCCGCGAGGCCGGGGACTCGATCCCTGTCGGCCCCGGCGGCGCGGGCGGGTAGATCTGCCAGCAGGCCGGTCAGCTTCTCTTGCTTCGCCCCACCGAAACCGATCTGCGTCGCGAACAGCTCAGCCTGAGCGCGGTTGGTGATGACAACCTTGTATTCACCGGTGGCATGTCGGTACCTACTGGCGACTACGCCGAATTCCAACAACATCTGCTGGACGTCCGAGGCCAACCGGACACTTCGAGTCGAGTAGGACACCTGAATGGTGTTGCGAGGCAGAGCTGAACATGACCCATCGCCCTCGAAAAGCGCGGTGAGGAATGCCCGCTTCACCGGAGCGGGAGAACACCAGACGCTATCGGGGATGTACTTGTCCGCCGAGCGCACTCCGGTCAACTCGGCGAGCGGACTCAAGGCGATCGCGTCGAGGTTATGAATGTCGAGTTCGAGGAGATTTGATCCGGACGCGATGATCCGTTCAGATACATAGCGGGGGCCACCGACGACGGCGTCGTAGGCGGTCAGCACGGCAGCAAAGAATTCACGGTCGAGATTGTTGAAACCGGCTCTGTTCTTCGAGACGAAACCCTCACTGATGAAGGCTCCCAGCAGCAGCCCGGTAAGGGCGTCTTTCCAGTCAGCACTACCGAGCTCGGTGGGCTGGGTGCGTTGCAGGACGACACGGTCGCCCGGTGCGATCTCCTCGATGAGCTTCCAGAGCAGTGTCGGTACACCGAACAGATCGACCAAGCAGAGCAGCGGATGGTTCGCGGTCCCGGTGACCGAAAATCCCTCCGCGGTCGCCACGGTGTAGGTCTGATGCTCACCTGAGTGGAACAGCCGGTCCGCTGTTACGGGATTGCCGCTTCTGTCCAGAACTTTGAGGTCGATAGCAGTGTCGCTGTTCGGCTTCGCCGGCGCCACATCCGCGATGCGCACTGTCTGGCCGAGCGGCAACCGAACCAGCGCATCGCCGGTGACGCAGTACCTCATCGCCGCCGGTGGATCGTTGCCCGGCGACCCGAAGTTGCCCTGTCCGTCGACCAACGGGTAGCGCAGCGACCACGGCTGCGCCATCCGGACCAGGGTGTCGTAAATCGAGGAGTCGCCGTGCGGGTGGTAATTACCCATCGTCTCGGCGACCGAACGCGCCGACTTGGCGTGGCTGCGGTCCGGCCGGAATCCGGAGTCGTACATCGCGTAGAGCACTCGACGGTGTACCGGCTTGAGGCCGTCGCGCACCTCGGGCAACGCACGGCCGACGATCACGCTCATCGCATAGTCGATGTAGCTGTTCTGCATCTCAAGTTGGATGTCGACCGGTTCGACGCGGTCTGCGGGCGGTCCGTCGGGCGGCAACGTGGTGTCAGTCATCTGGTCCTCTTGTAGCGAGCATGCCGGATCTTAAGTGCGGTGTTTGGTGCTAAACGTCAAGGAAGCGAACGTCTTTGGCGTTGCGGGTGATGAAGCTGCGCCTGGCTTCGACGTCCTCGCCCATCAGGATCGAGAACAACTCGTCGGCGGCGGCCGCGTCATCGAGGGTGATCTGGCGGAGCAGCCGGTGGGCGGGATCCATGGTCGTCTCCCACAGTTCCTTGGCGTCCATCTCGCCGAGACCCTTGTAGCGCTGGATGCCGTCGTCCTTGTTGATTTTCTTGCCCGCCTTCAGCCCTGCCTCCATCACGGCGTCACGCTCGCGGTCGGTGTAGACGAATTCGTGCTCACTGCGCTGCCACTTGAGCTTGTAGAGCGGCGGCTGGGCCAGGTAGACGTGACCGCTTTCGATCAGCGGCCGCATGAAGCGGAACAGCAGGGTCAGGAGAAGAGTGGTGATGTGCTGGCCGTCGATATCGGCGTCGGCCATCAGCACCACCTTGTGATAGCGCAGTTTCGAGATGTCGAACTCGTCATGGATGCCGGTCCCGAGCGCGGTAATGATGGCCTGGACTTCAGTGTTCTTCAGCACCCGGTCGATGCGGGCCTTCTCGACATTGATGATCTTCCCGCGTAGCGGCAGGATCGCCTGGAACATCGAATCGCGGCCGCTCTTGGCCGAGCCGCCGGCCGAGTCGCCCTCCACCACATACAGCTCGGACAGCTTCGGATCGGTGGAGCGGCAGTCGGCCAGCTTGCCGGGAAGACCGCCGATGTCGGTGGCACTCTTGCGGCGGACCAACTCGCGGGCCTTACGTGCCGCCATGCGCGCCTGAGCCGACGAGACCGCTTTGTTCACAACGATTTTCGCATCGGACGGGTTCGACTCGAACCAGTGGTTGAGCTGCTCGTTGCAGATCTTCTGCACGAAGGACTTGACCTCGGTGTTACCGAGCTTGGTCTTGGTCTGCCCTTCGAACTGCGGCTGGGCGACCTTGACCGAGATCACCGCGGCCAGGCCCTCACGGATGTCATCGCCGGTGAGATTGGCCTCCTTCTCCTTGAGAAGTTTCTTGTCCTTGGCGTACTTGTTCACAACGGTGGTCAGCGCCGCCCGGAACCCCTCTTCATGGGTACCGCCCTCGTGAGTGTTGATCGTGTTGGCGAAGGTGAAGACGGATTCCTGGTATCCGCTGTTCCACTGCATCGCGACCTCGACCTCGTGGCCCTCGCCCTTGCCGCTGAAGTCCACGACGTTGGTGTGGATCGCCTGCTTGGTGCGGTTGATGTGTTTGACGAAGTCGACCAGTCCGCCCGGGTAGTGGAAGGTGCGGTGCATGACCTTCTTAGCGGGTGCGGTCTTCTCGGCGGCGATCTCGTCGGCGGACTTCGGTGCCTCGGCGGTATCGCTGACGATTTCGTCGACGACTTCTTCGTCCCCGACCCGTTCGTCGGTGAGATTGATGGTCAGGCCCTTGTTGAGGAAGGCCATCTCGCGCAAGCGCTGTTCGACGGTGTCGAAGTCGTAGTTGGTGGTTTCGAAGATGTTCGGGTCGGCCCAGAACCGGATGGTGGTGCCGGTCTTCGTGGACTTCTCGCCCTGCTTGATGCTGCCGGGCACCGAGTGGTCATAGCTCTGGAACCACTCGTAGCCGTCCCGGCAGACGTCCGCCTCCAAGCGGGTGGACAACGCGTTGACCACCGAGACGCCGACGCCGTGCAGTCCGCCGGAGACCTGGTATGCACCCTCTTCGAACTTGCCGCCGGCGTGCAGAACCGTCATGACGACGTCGATGGTCGGGACACCGGATTCGTGCATGGCGACCGGTATGCCACGGCCGTTGTCGGTGACCTCGACCCCACCGTCGTCGAGGAGCCGGACGTCGACCTGGTCGGCGAACCCGGCCATCGCCTCGTCGACCGCGTTGTCCACGACTTCCCAGACAAGGTGGTGTAGTCCGCGTCGCCCTGTGGAGCCGATGTACATGCCCGGTCGTTTGCGGACAGCCTCAAGGCCCTCGAGGATTTTGATGGAATCCGCGCCGTAACCTTCGTCTTTTTTCTTCTTCGGGGCAGCCACGGGTGGGGAGGTCTCCTTGGATTCGCGGGCACACGGCCGAAGGCCGCGTAAACGTCGTACCTGCAGTCTACCGGGAAGGGGGGACAGGACCGATTCTGCGGCAGCGTTTCTGCACACCTATTTGAGCCGTGCGGACGATATCGCGAATGCGGATGCCATCGGACGGCTGACACGCCCGCGTCTGACGTTCTGGTGGCTGTGAGGCCACTGTGATAACAGTGCCCCGAAGGACGTCCGGTGGCGTGCTAACCGTAGGTGTCGCGGGGCCCGCGGCCGGAGATGTGCCGCGGCCCCTTCCGCCAAGACGGGGCTGTCGGGCCGGTGATCCGCAGGGAGGTCACCACCTTGTCCCCGACGGCGGCGGCGATCGTGGCCAGTAGTTGTTTCTGCACCATGCGCAGCTGGGTGGCCCACGCGGTGGACTCCGCCGAAATGTGCAGCACGCCGTCACGTAACGCCGTCGGAGTCGCATGCTCGGCGATCTGCTCGCCGGCGACTTCGCTCCACCGGGCGAAGACCGATCCCTCCGCCACCCGGGGCGACCAGCCGCGGGTTTTGGCCAGCTCGCTGGCAGCCCGCCCGAGCGGCTGAGGGTCACGGGCATCGGGGGCGGGTCCGGACCATCTCCGGCGGCTGCCCCGCGGCGACGCCCGTTTGGCGGCCGGGGACCGGCGTCCTTTGCCAACCTCCTTGCCCTGGACGCGGGCCGCGGCCCGGGCCTCTTCCAGAGCGCGCCGGACCAGGTCCATTCCGGGTACCGAGCCCAGGTGTTCGGGGGGACCGTCCTGGGGCTCGTCGGAGTCCGTCACAGCTGCACCCCGGATTGTCTGCCCGTCTCTCCGTCGGTCATGGTGACCGCGATCCGGGTGGCATCCCAGTCTGCCGGGATGTCCTCCTCCACCGCCGCGGTGATCAGTACCTGCTCGGCGGCCATCGCGACGGAGGCGAGAGCGCGGCGCCGGGCGGTGTCCAATTCGGCGAAGACGTCATCGAGGATCAGGATCGGTTCGCTGCCCTCGGTGCGCAGCAGTTCGTAGGCGGCAAGCCGGAGCGCCAGTGCCATCGACCACGACTCGCCGTGGCTGGCGAAGCCCTTGGCCGGCTGATCTCCGAGCCGCAATTCCAGGTCGTCGCGATGCGGACCGACCAGGCACATGCCTCGGTCCAGTTCGGCGGCCCGCCGGCGCGTGCAGGCCTCGAGCAGGGCGGTCCGCAGGTATTCCACATCGCTCACGGACTGCTGGTCGGCCAGGTCGATCGTGCTTCGATAACCGATCGCCGCCGGCCGGGAGGCGGGGGCCAGGAGTTGGTAGGCCTTCTCCACTTGTGGTGCCAGTTCGTTGACCAGATCCAGCCGGGCCGCCATCAATTGCGCACCGTGCGCGGCCAAATGGCCGTCCCACACATCCAGGGTTTCCAATGCAGCGGGATCGGACCGTAGTCGGGACCCGGACTTGAGCAGCGCGGTGCGCTGCTTGAGCACCTTGTCGTAGTCCGCGCGAATCCCGGCGACCGCCGGTCTGCGCACAGTGGCCAGTTCGTCGAGGTAGCGGCGGCGTTCCCCCGGGTCGCCCCGGACCAGGGCGAGGTCTTCCGGTGCGAACAGCACCGCTCGCACCGCACCGAGGACCTCACGTGTGCTGCGTACCGGAGAGCGGTTCAGTCGCCCCTTGTTGGCTCGGCCGGCTGTGATCTCGATATCAACGGCCAGTTCGCGGCCGTCGTTGACCACGATGGTGGAGATGACAGCCCGGTCTGCGCCTGCGCGGATCAGCGGCGCATCGGTACCCACACGGTGGGATCCAAGGGTGGCGCAGTACCAGAGTGCCTCGATGAGATTGGTCTTGCCGTTGCCGTTGGACCCGACGAAGACGGTCCGGCCAGGACCCAGTTCAACGTCGACATCGGTCCAGGACCGGAAGTCGCGTAATCCCAAGTGGCGGACATACATGGTGCGGACGGTGTTCAGCCGGAGAGCGGGGTGCGTTTGACCGCATGGCCGCCGAATTGGTTGCGCAGCGCCGACACCGCTTTCATAGTCGGTGACTGTTCCTGGCGTGATGCGAATCGGGCGAACAGTGACGCCGCGATCACCGGCGTCGGCACCCGATGGTGGATCGCCTCCTCCACCGTCCACCGGCCTTCGCCGGAGTCTTCGGTGTAGTCGGAGATGTCGACGAAGCCCGGGTCTTCCTTGAGTGCCTTGGCCAGAAGTTGCTGCAGCCAGGAGCGGACAACGGTGCCGTTCGTCCAAGCCTGGATGACGGCTTGGGTGTCGGTGATGAGCGGCTCGGCGGCCAGCAGTTCATAGCCTTCCGCGTAGGCCATCATCAGGCCGTACTCGATGCCGTTATGGACCATCTTGGCGTAGTGTCCTGCGCCCACCGGACCAGCATGGACGAACCCGTCCGCCGCGTCGCCGACCGGCCGCAGCGCGTCAAAAATCGGCATCAACCGCGCGATGTCCTCCGGGCTTCCGCCAACCATCAGCCCGTAGCCCTCGGTGCGCCCCCAGATGCCGCCCGAGACCCCGGCGTCCACGAATCCGATGCCGCGCTGTCCGAGCAGGTCAGCGTGCGGACCGTCCTCCGTGTAGCGGGAGTTGCCCCCGTCGACGACGATGTCCCCTGGTTCGAGGACCTCGGCTAACGCCACGATGGTCTCGTTGGTGATCGGACCGGAGGGAACCATGACCCACACAGCTCGCGGTGCGGTGAGGGCGCCGGCCAGATCGGCCAGCGTGGCGACGTCAGAGACCTCTGGGCGGGGGTCGAAGCCGATGACCTCATGGCCGCTCTCGCGCAGCCGCTCGCGCATGTTGAACCCCATTTTTCCCAGGCCCACCAGACCAAGTTGCACGCGCGCGCCTTCCTCGGGTTCGATGTGCGCCGGTCAGCCCGGTAGGCGCACCGGCATCAGCAAGTACACGTAATCGGTGTGCATGGCAGGGAACGGGCCTACACCGCTGGGCCCACCATCCTCGGGTGCCGGCCGCAGCACGGCCGGCTTACTGGCCGTGGTGAATCCGAACGTCACCCGGTCGCTGTGCAGCGAGGCAAGGCCGTCAGTTAAGTACGTCGGATTGAAGGCGATCGTCAACGGCTCGCCGACGAAATCCACTTCGAGGTCCTCTTCGGCCAGGCCCACACCGTCAGCCCCGGCCGAAAGGTGCAATAACCCGTCGGTGAACTCCATCCGAACCTGGGCACCGCGATCGGCGACGAGTGCCACACGTTTGATTGCCTCGCTGAGTTCAGCGACGCCGACGGTGGCCAGCGCGGTGTGCTCGGCCGGCAACAGTTGACGAAATTTCGGGAACTCGGTGTCCAGGAGACGGGTGGTGCTTCGCTTACCCGAGCTGCGGATCCCCAGTAGCCGCTCTTCGCCCACCGCGGAGCCGGTGCCCAGCGCCAGGTGCACATCGGATCCGGGTGTGACTGCTTTGGCGGCCTCAGCGAGGGTGCGGGCCGGGACGAGGACTGCAGCCTCCAGACCCGGATTGGTAGTCGACCATGTCAGCTCGCGGACAGCCAGGCGGAAGCGATCGGTTGCGGCGAGCACCACTGTTTCGCCGGAAATCTCCACCCGGATTCCAGTCAGCATCGGCAGGGTGTCATCGCGGCCGGCGGCAACAGCGACCTGGCTGACCGCCTCACCGAAAACATCCGCAGAGATCACACCGGTCTCCTCGGGCAGCGCCGGCAGCGCTGGATAATCCTCCACTGGCATCGCCGGCAGTGAGAATTTCGCACTTCCGCAGGTCAAAAGAACACGAGTGCCATCCACGCTGACATCGACTGGCTTGGCCGGCAGGGCTCTGGTGATCTCTGACAACAGACGTCCGGATACCAGCACCGCTCCGGTGGACGCGATTTCAGCCGGGACGACGACTTGAGCTGACACGTCGTAGTCGAAGCCGGCGATGGTTAAGCCTTCATCGGTGCCGGTGATCAGAACTCCGGCCAGAACCGGCACAGTCGGCCGCGTCGGAAGACAGCGGGCCACCCAAGCAACCGCGTCGGCGAAATCTTCACGCACCAACCGAAATCTCAAGTCGGAGCCGACCGTCGTGGTCACCACGTCCATCAAATCCCTTCAACTCCCCGAACAACGCCCCTGGATCATCGCCACTGCCACGGCGCTCCGATGACCAACCGTAGAGCGTCGAACAGCATCTTGAAAGGTATTCAAGCAGGGTGACAGCCAAGGATCGGCAGGCGCTGTCGGGGGTTGCGCCGGCTGTTCGTCCCCAGGGTGATCTTCTAAAGAGAAACCATTAGATATTTACAAGCAACAGTAGTAGGTGCTGTTGGCGTTGTGGACAAGCCCGTTGCTGCCCTGCTGGTGACCCGTGTTGCACTGTGGATGGTTTGTGGATGATTCGTGGGCGCCGGCCCATGTGCTGTGTATATCTGCGATGTTGTTCGGTGTCATCCAGCCCGGATGGTGAATCATCCCGCGGTTGTCCACAGCTACTCCACACCCTGGGGATGTGGTGGGTGATACCGATGTTGCCAAAGTTTTTTCGGCGGATGGCCGATGGATTCACCGATTGGGAGGAAATTCAGCGCTTGGAGCGCTGGCGGATTCGCGTGGTGAGTTCCTTGACGTGATCAAAGACCTCCCGGCGGGACGCCATCTCATTCAAGATTTTCCTCTGTGCGTACATCACCGTGGTGTGATCGCGTCCGAAGGCCTGGCCGATCTTGGGTAGTGAGAGATCGGTGAGCTCACGGCATAGGTACATGGCGATTTGACGGGATTGAGCCAGGGCGCGGGTTTTGCCGGGACCGCGAAGCTCCTCGACCGTGGTGTTGAAGTACTCGGCAGTCGCGGCCATGATCATCGCGGCGCTGATCTGAGTAGTGCCGGCGTCGGCAATCAGGTCACGGAGCACGATCTCCGCCAGGGCGGTATCGATGGCCGTTCGGTTCAACGAGGCGAAGGCTGTCACGCGGATCAGCGCCCCCTCGAGTTCGCGGATGTTGCGCTCGATGCTGGACGCGATCAGTTCCAGTACGTCGTCTGGGACATCCAGGCGTTCCATCTGGGCTTTTTTGCGCAGAATGGCGATCCGGGTCTCAAGCTCGGGAGGCTGTACATCGGTGATCAGCCCCCACTCGAAGCGCGTCCGCAGGCGGTCTTCAAGCGTCGCAAGCTGCTTAGGCGGGCGGTCAGAGGAGATGACGATCTGTTTGTTCGCATTATGCAAGGTGTTGAAGGTGTGGAAGAACTCCTCCTGGATGCCTTCCTTGCCCTCGATGAACTGGATGTCGTCCACCAGTAGGACGTCGATCTCGCGGTAGCTCTTCTTGAATGCCACTCGGCGGTCATCACGCAGCGAGTTGATGAAATCGTTGGTGAATTCCTCAGTGGAGACGTATTTGACCCGCATTCCGGGAAACAGGCGCTGGGCGTAGTTACCCGCGGCATGCAACAGGTGGGTTTTCCCGAGGCCGGATTCCCCCCAGATGAACAGCGGGTTATAAGCCCGGGCCGGTGCCTCGGCGATCGCCAGGGCCGCCGCGTGGGCGAAGCGGTTGGAGGACCCGATGATGAAGGTATCGAAGGTATATCGCCGGTTGAGGCTGGTTTCCGCAGCGTCGTTGGCGGAGGAGTTACGGGGTCGCTCCATGAAGTAGCTGGGCCAGCTTTCGTGAGCGCTGGCCAATGCCTCGCGGTCCTCGTCGACTTCGTCCAGGTCGTCGTCAACGGGGTTGTCGTCGGTGGGACCGTCGGAGGGTTCGATCCGCACACCGAGTTCGACCCGCTCGCCGAGGTGCCGGCTGAGGGCGTCAATGATCGGTATTCTCAGATGGCGTTCAATCTCGTTCTGCACGAAGGGACTAGGTACCGAGAGCAGGGCGAATCCCTCGGCAATAGTCAGCGGCCGGACAAGTTTGAGCCAGGCGCGCTGCTGAGGGGTAAGGGGGGTGTCGGCCGGGCCGGCGGGGTCGGTGAGGATGTCGGTCTCGCCGTTGAGTTCGGAGACCACAGAACTCCACACCGCGGCGAAGTCGGAACTGAGGGCATCGCTCACCGATGAACCCCCTACCTGCTAGAAGCGGTACAACGTGCAACTGTCCACATAGTTATCCACAGCTGTGTACAGCGGAGTCGATGCTGGGATCGCAGCATAACGACGGTGCTTTCACTGTGTGCGCGAAAGTGGGCAATCGGTCTTTTCGGTCTTAGCGTTCCGCCAGAAGTTAACAGGTTTCCTCAGCGCTGCCAACAAAACAGCAGATACTGGGAAGCGCCGCTCGCACCGGGCACATTGAGTGCGGTTTGACCTGCGCAAGTGAGCTAAGTACCCTCGAACAGTCGCCCGCACGTCGGCGATACGGCAGCGACCGGAGTCCTCCGGGGCCGCGCCGGTTACGGGCGAAGCTTGAACGGGGCACGGCGCGGAATGCGGCCGGGTTCTGTGGAACATGACGAGGAGAGACAGCCGTGGCCAAGGGCAAGCGCACCTTCCAGCCGAACAACCGCCGCCGGGCACGCGTTCACGGTTTCCGGTTGCGCATGCGTACCCGGGCCGGGCGCGCCATCGTTTCCGGGCGGCGCCGTAAGGGCCGTCGCGCGCTGTCTGCCTGATCCGCGGTCTGGTCAACGTGCTGCCGGCGCGATATCGGATGACGCGTTCAGCCGAGTTTGGCGCCACCGTCAAGCAGGGAATTCGGGTTGCTCAGCGCGATCTGATCATTCATGCACGGCACGAACCCGATGTCGTTGACGGACCCCGGGTGGGGTTCGTGGTCAGCAAAGCCGTCGGCAATGCGGTCAACCGCCACCATGTCGCCCGCCTTCTCCGGCACGCGGCCCGCACCGTGATCGACGATCTCGATCCTGGTGACCGAGTGGTGATCCGGGCGCTGCCGAGTTGCCGGAATGCTGAATCGCCGCGGCTGGAGCGCGAGATCGCCGCGGCTGTGCAACGGGCCCGGGCTCTGATGGGCGCCGGCCGGTGAATCCCCTGCTACGAGCGGTGATCCGCCTCGTCGAGGTCTACCGGCACATGATCTCGCCGCTGCGGCCGGCCTCGTGCCGGTTTATCCCCACGTGCAGCCAGTATGCCGTTGATGCCCTCACCGAATACGGGTTGGTGCGCGGTGGCTGGATGACCGTGACCCGGCTGGCCCGATGCGGGCCGTGGCACCCCGGTGGCTGGGATCCGATACCGCAACGCCCTTCGGCCTCCCATGCCATAGAACCGCAGCTCAGGAGCACCAATGTCGTTTGACTGGTTCAGCCTCGACTACATCTACTACCCAGTGTCGGGGATCATGTGGCTCTGGTTCAAGCTGTTCGCGTTCCTGCTTGGCCCGAATAACTTCTTCGCGTGGGCGCTGACGGTGATGTTCCTGGTCTTTTCCCTGCGCGCCCTGCTCTACAAGCCGTTCGTCCGGCAGATCCGGACGACCCGGCAGATGCAGGAGTTGCAGCCGCAGATCAAGGCGCTGCAGAAGAAGTACGGGAAAGACCGTCAGCGGATGGCGCTGGAGATGCAGAAACTACAGCGCGAGCACGGCTTCAACCCGGTGCTGGGATGTCTGCCCATGCTGGCGCAGATACCGGTTTTCCTCGGGCTCTACCACGTGCTGATGTCGTTCAACCGGACTCAGACCGGCTTCGGCAGGCTCGGACTTTCGGTAGACGAGAACCGTTCACTCGGCAACTACTTTTTCAGCGCCACTGACGTTGGGCATTTCCTCGACGCGAACCTGTTCGGTGCACCGATCGGCGCCGCGATCACGCAGCAGCACGGGCTGGCGGCCTACACCGAGTTCAGCCGCCCCGCGGTCGCGGCGGTATCTGTCCCGCTGATGATCTTGGCCGGGATCGCGACCTACTTCAACAGTCGCGCGTCCATTGCCCGCCAGAGTCCGGAGGCGGCGGCCAACCCCCAGACGGCGATGATGAACAAGCTGGCGCTGTATGTCTTTCCGCTCGGCGTGGTGGTTGGTGGGCCGTTCCTGCCGATCGCGATCATCATCTACTGGGTGTCGAACAACATCTGGACGTTCGGCCAGCAGCATCTGGTGTTCGGCAAGATCGAGAAAGAGGAAGAGGCCAAGAAGGAAGAGGCCTTGGCGCGCCGCTCATCAAATGCCCCGGTGCCCGGCGCTAAACCGAAGGTGCGCAAATCCGACAATGGCGCCGCCGCGCCGGAGGCGGACGGTGAGCCCTCCGAGGACCCGGTGCCAGAGACGGCCACCGCCGAGGCCCCGGCGCAGCCGCCGACGAAGCCACCCACTAATCGCAACCAGTCCGCGAGCCGGACACCGCGACCAGGTAGCAAGACCAAGAAGCGCAACAAGCGTTGACCGGACAGTGCGATCCGGCCAGAGAGGGAGAGACCGAGATGACTGAGACTGATATGACCGAGACTGAGACGACCGAGACTGAAATCGAGGAGCAGGACTCCGCACCGGCGAGCAAGGCGGCCGACCCGGAGGATCGGCTGGTCGCCGAAGGCGAGATCGCCGGCGACTATCTCGAGGAACTCCTTGACTTATTGGACTTCGACGGAGACATCGATCTGGACGTCGAGGGCGACCGCGCCATCGTCAGCATCGACGGGGGCGAGGATCTCACCAAGCTGGTCGGGCGGCGCGGGGAGGTGCTGGACGCACTCCAGGAGCTGACCCGGCTCGCCGTGCACCAGAAGACTGGCGAGCGGAGCCGGCTGATGCTGGACGTCGCCAACTGGCGCGGCCGGCGCCGGGAGGAGCTGAGCGCGCTGGGCGACAAGGTGGCCCGGCGGGTGGCAGAGAACGGGGAGCGCGAGGAGCTCGCGCCCATGACCCCCTTCGAGCGCAAGATCGTCCATGACGCGGTTGCGGCCGTGGCCGGGGTGCACAGCGAGAGCGAAGGCGTGGAGCCCGCCCGCCGCGTCGTTGTTCTCAAGGACTGACAGCAAGAGTTACATCGGTGTAGTTCCATGGCGGCGGAGGGATGTTTCACGTGAAACACGCCATCGCGCCACCCCCGCCCGATGCCGCGGTGAGGGTGTTCGGAACCGGGATGCCGGCAGCGCAGCGCTACGCGGATCTGCTGGCCGGTCCGGGAGTGGAGCGTGGACTGCTCGGACCCCGCGAAGTAGACCGCCTCTGGGAGCGGCACATCCTCAATAGCGCGGCGGCCGGGGAGCTCCTCGAGCCCAACGAGACCTTGGTCGATATCGGCAGCGGCGCCGGACTCCCCGGGCTGCCGTTGGCCATCGCGCGGCCCGATCTCCGGGTGACCCTGGTGGAGCCGATGCTGCGGCGGACCGAGTTCCTTGAGATGGTGACGAGCGAACTCGGAATCACGGTCGGCGTCGTTCGCGGTCGGGCGGAAGACCGGGTGGTGCGGGACGCCGTCGGGGGAGCGGACGCCGTGACGTCCCGGGCGGTCGCGAGCCTTGAGAAGTTGACTCGCTGGAGCCTGCCGCTGCTCCGTCCGGGCGGGCGGATGCTCGCCCTCAAGGGGGAGCGCGCCGACGATGAAGTGGCCGAGTGCCTCGCAGCGATGACAAGGTTAGGCGCCACGGGGGTGCGGGTGGTGAGATGTGGATCGGGATATCTGGACCCGCCCACCACTGTCGTGGTCGCGAGCCGAAGTGAACGGATCCTGCCTGAGCGTGCGGGGGAGCGGCGACGTCGGCGACGCGCGGCGGAGAGGAGAGCACTGTGACTGGACCCGAACCGGCTGCGCCGGTTTCACGTGAAACATGGGCGGGCGCGAGCGATATCGACACGCCCATCGGCGCTGCCGCGGAGCGCGCTATGCAGGTGCTGCACACCGCCGCCGGCCAGTTACCCCGACCGGCCCGCCGCCGCGTGTTCACCGTGGCCAATCAGAAAGGCGGCGTGGGGAAGACGACCACCGCGGTCAACATGGCTGCCGCCCTCGCCGTGCAGGGCTTGAAGACTTTGGTCATCGACCTCGACCCGCAGGGCAACGCCAGCACGGCTCTGGGCATCTCGGACCGCCATTCAGGCACGCCGTCCTCCTATGAAGTACTGCTCGGCGAGATCCCCCTGGCAGCCGCCATCCGGCAGAGTCCGCACAGCGAGAGGCTCTTCTGCGTACCGGCCACCATCGATCTGGCTGGAGCGGAGATCGAATTGGTCAGCATGGTGGCCAGGGAGAACCGGTTGCGCAACGCCTTGCTGGAGTTGGACAAGACCGACTTCGACTACGTGTTCATCGACTGCCCACCGTCGCTGGGACTGCTAACCATCAACGCCCTGGTTGCCGCCCCCGAGGTGCTGATTCCCATCCAATGCGAGTACTACGCGCTGGAGGGCGTTTCCCAGCTCATGAAGAACATCGAGATGGTGAAAGCTCACCTGAATCCGGCGCTGTCGGTGTCCACCGTCATCCTGACCATGCACGACGGCCGCACCAAATTGGCCGATCAGGTCGCGACGGAGGTCCGGAACTACTTTGGCGAGAAGGTTCTGCGCACCGTCATCCCGCGCAGCGTTAAGGTATCCGAGGCCCCCGGCTACAGCATGACGATCATCGACTACGACCCGGGCTCGCGGGGTGCCATGAGTTATCTCGACGCCAGCCGCGAACTGGCACACCGGCCCGCTCCGACGGAGGCACAGGCATGACCCAATCATCACGGCGCAAGGGCGGCCTCGGCCGCGGGCTGGCCTCACTCATCCCGACCGGGCCCTCCGACGGTGGCCCGCGGATGGGCGACGCCGCTGCCGACGTGGTGATCGGCGGTCCAGGGACCGAGAGCGAGGGTATCGGCGCCGTCTACCGGGAGATCGACCCGACGGCCATCGAGCCGAATCCCCGCCAGCCGCGGCAGGTCTTCGACGAGGACGCCCTGGCGGAGCTGGTGCACTCAATCCGGGAGTTCGGTTTAATGCAGCCGGTCGTGGTCCGCGAGCTGGCCGCCGACGGTGATGGCAAGCGCCGCTACCAGCTGGTGATGGGGGAGCGGCGGTGGCGGGCCTCGCAACAGGCGGGCCTGACTGCCATTCCGGCAATCGTGCGTGAGACAGCCGAGGACAACCTGCTGCGCGACGCGCTGCTGGAGAACATCCACCGCGCACAGTTGAACCCGTTGGAAGAGGCCGCCGCGTACCAACAACTGCTCGACGAATTCGGCGTCACCCATGAGGAACTGGCGACGCGCATCGGCCGGTCCCGTCCGGTGATCTCCAACATGATCCGCCTGCTGCGTCTGCCGGTTGCCGTGCAGCGACGGGTCGCCGCGGGCGTGCTGTCCGCCGGCCACGCCCGGGCGCTACTGGCGCTGGAGGCGGGTCCGGAAGCTCAGGAGGAACTCGCCGCCCGCATCGTCGCTGAGGGGCTCTCGGTGCGGGCCACCGAGGAGGCCGTCACACTGGCGAACCGGAGCGGACCTCGGCCGCCGACCCCGCCGCGGCGCAAGCCCATCCAGATGCCCGGGCTCCAGGAGGTCGCCGAACGGCTCTCGGGCACTTACGACACCCGGGTGCGGGTCAGCCTGGGCAAGCGCAAAGGCAAGATCGTGGTCGAATTCGGGTCGGTCGAGGATCTGCAGCGCATCGTGGCGCTGATGGACCCGTCGGCGGTCCGGTAGGCCGTTTTCGTCGGCACCCACCACATTCGGCCGTTACGTCACTGTGACAAAAAGGCCCCTATGGCGGGGTCGTAGCTATTCGGCCAAACTGAAAAACCAAGTGCTGCAGGGACTTTCAGGAATGAGGCCGATGCGCCTGCCGGCCCAGGCCCGATCCTCGCCGGGATGCCGCCGGCTCTCCTATCCTGAAGATGCTGCTGTGCCAGCCCGCACCGCGAAGAGCCCGGGAGATTAGTGTCCGTTCGCATCAGTCCGCTGCGACTCGCGGCGTTCGAGCAGCTGCCCAAGCACGCCCGGCGGTGTGTCTTCTGGGAGGTCGACCCGGAGACGGCGTGCTCGGACTACCTGCCGGATCCCGAGTTCGAGAAAGAAGCGTGGCTGTCGATGGTCATGCTGGAGTGGGGTTCGTGTGGGCAGGTGGCTGCGGAGGTCCCGGAGGACGGCCCGACCGACAGCGAAGACTCGTGCCGCGGCTATGCCCTCTACGCCCCGCCGCGGGCGGTGCCGCGGGCGCTGCGGATGCCGACCGGCCCGGTGAGCTCCGATGCGGTGCTGCTCACCTCGATGGGCGTCGAGCCCGGTGAAGGCCACGACTTGCCGGCGCAGTTGATCAGCCAGGTGGTCAACGCGCTCGTCAAGCGCGGGGTGCGTGCGCTGGAGGCCTTCGGCCGTACCGCCGCTTCCATCGACTTGCTCGACGCCGACCCCGATCCTGATCTGCGGGTAGCGGTCCGTGCGCTCGGTGACTGCTCGTTCGAGACGTGCATGATCGACGCGGGATTTCTTGAGGACGTGGGCTTCACCGTGGTGGCTCCGCACCGCTACTTCCCGCGGCTGCGCCTGGAGTTGGACAAAGGCCTGGGGTGGAAAGCGGAGGTGGAGGCGGCGTTGGAACGCCTCCTGGAGGGTGAGCGCGTCGGCCAGCCCGTTTAGCCCCTAGACGGCGGGGCGGCCCTGCTCCACCGACTGCTCGTGGGCGAGCAGTTCGGCGAACGTGAAGGTGCCCGTCGGCCGGTCGTTCTTGCCCAGCAGATACATCCGCTTGACCGCGGCCAGGATGCCCTCGGCGATCGCATCGCGGCATTCCCGGGTGGCCAGCATCGCGGCGTCGCGCGGGTTGGTGATGTAGCCGACATCGACCTGGACGGTCGGCATCCGGGTCAGGCGCAGCAGGTCCCAGGTCCGGCCATGGGTGCGGCAATCCAGTAATCCGGTGCGCGCCACCACTTCTCGCTGAATGAAATCGGCGAGGTTGCGCCCGATGGTGGACACCGATCCGTGTGAACTGCCGAAGTAGAACGATGCGACACCGCTGGCTGCCGGGCTCACCTGGCGCTCGAAACGCAGGCTGATCATCAGATCGGCGCCGACGGTGTTGGCGGTCGCGGCGCGTTCGGCGTCGGCGGGGCTGTGGTTCACCGGCCGGGACAGGAAGGTCTCCATACCGATGGCGGTCATTCGACCTTCGAGGCGGCTGGCCAGGTCCCACAGGATGTCGGCCTCGCTGATCGGGCCCTGGGAACCGGAGACCAGGATGCCCTGATCGCTTCCGCCACGGCCCGGGTCGATGATGATCCGCTTGCCCGACAGCCGCGGACCGGAGCGGCGTACGTGCTCTTCCTCCCGGATGGCGTGCAGCGAACCACCGGTCACCCTCGAGCCGAGGAAGTACAGCGAGCGCAGCGTCTCCGGCCCGCATATCCCGTCCGGCGCCAACCCGTACTCCCGCTGGTAGGACATCAGCGCGTTGTGCGTCTGCAGACCGAAGTAGCCGTCCACCAGGGCGGTATAGAACCCGAGGTCCTGCAGACGGGCCTGTAGCGTCGCGACATCGTCGCCGTACATGGGTGCGCCGAACTGGTGGGCCAGGGTGCGGGCACCCAGCCGGTAGGACGCCTCTCGCAGCGCCCGGTAGGTCGCCTCGCCGACGATCCCGTCGACGAGCAAGCCGCGCCGCTGCTGGAATGCGCGCACCGCGTGGTCGAGATCGTCGTCGAACACATCGGGGGTGACGTGCCGGCCGGTGGTCAGGTCGTCGTCTGTACTGTCCAGCAAGCCCAGCGCGGCCAGCGCCGTCCGGATCTCCAGTACCGCGCTGCTGCGGTCACCGCGGCGGAACGTCTCGCCGGCCGCGGCGCCCCGCCAGGACTCGGCATCGCCGGGGCCATTGTGGGGACTGGGCATGGCAAGGATTGTCGCAGAAGTAACGCGGTTTCCGTCAAACCCTCCCGACCTGCCGCCGGTTACGAAAGGGTCTCTACCGTCCGGGGCCCGACGTGCTCAGAGGTCGTCGGCGATCTCGCGCAGCAACGCGGCCTTGCCCTTGGCACCGACGATGCGTTTCACCGCCTCGCCGTTCTTGAACAGGATCAGCGTGGGAATCGAGACCACCTGATAGTCCCGCGCGGTGGCGGGGTTGGCGTCGACGTCGATCTTGACCACCGTCAGCGAACCGGCCTTCTCGGCCGCGATCTCCTCCAGGACCGGCGCCACCATCTTGCAGGGCCCGCACCAGGTGGCCCAGAAGTCCACCAGCACCGGTGTGGCGCTCTTGAGAACATCGTCGGCGAAAGATGCGTCCGATACCGCCAGGGTTGTCGACTCGCTCACTGCTGGGCTCCGATCATTGCGTTGTCAGGATTGTGCGATGTGTCGTCCGCATCGGCCAGCCACCGTTCGGCGTCGATGGCCGCGGCGCATCCGCTGCCGGCGGCGGTGATGGCCTGGCGGTAGGTGTGGTCCACCAGATCGCCGGCGGCGAACACGCCGGGCACCGACGTCGCGGTGCTGTGGTCGCGGACGAGCACGTAGCCGTCCGGGTCGACCTCGACGATGTCCGTGACCAGCTCGGAGCGCGGATCGTGGCCGATGGCGACGAAGACCCCGGTCACCGCCAGGGTGGATTCCTCGCCGCTGTGCACGTCGCGGACCCGCAAGCCGGTGACCGTGGTGTCGCCCTCGACCGCGACGACGGCGGTGTTGGTCAGGAAGGTGATCTTGTCGTTGGCGCGGGCGCGTTCCAGCATGATCTTCGAGGCGCGGAACTCCTCGCGCCGGTGGACCAGGGTGACGCTGCGGGCGAACCGGGTGAGGAAGGTGGCTTCCTCCATGGCGGAGTCGCCGCCGCCGATCACGGCGATGTCCTGGTCCTTGAAGAAGAAGCCGTCGCAGGTGGCACACGCGCTGACGCCGCGGCCGAGTAGTTCCTGTTCGCCGGGCACGTCGAGATAGCGGGCTGCCGCGCCCATGGCCAGGATCACCGAACGGGCCAGGTGGGTCTCGCCGCCCGCGGTCACGACCTTCTTGACCGGGCCCGTCCAGCGACACCGATTCGACGTCCTCCATCTGCAGGTCGGCGCCGAACCGCAGCGCCTGCTCGCGCATCTCGTCCATGAGCTCTGGGCCCTGGATACCGGCGCGGAAACCGGGGAAGTTCTCGACTTCGGTGGTCGTCATGAGCGCGCCGCCGAACGAGGTGCCCTCGAACACCAGCGGTTTGAGTTCGGCCCGCGCGGTGTAGATCGCGGCGGTGTACCCGGCGGGGCCGGATCCGATGACGATCACGTCGTGAATGGGTTGGTCGGGCATGCCAGCCTTTCTGCCAAGCGTCCGCGGCGTGTACGCCACGCGGTTAAACAACAGCGTAGGCGGGGGTGTTCCCGCCGGCAGCCGTGAGGGGTGGAACCGCCGTGTCAGCGACGGTCGGGGTCACCGTGATGCTCTGGGCACTGCTCGGCGTGCTGGGAACCGGCCCAGCCGACACCAGGGTCCCCACGGCGGCCAGCACAGCTGCCGCGAGCACGACGAAGTCCGGCCGCGCTCACCCAGACGGGCCGGGCAGCGTGGCCGTGCGGCATGGGCGGGTCGGGCCCGTGCGGCGCTGCGATGACGGTGTGCACCCGCCCAGTCTGCGCTCAGGTCTCGGTGGCAGGGGCAAGCGGGCGCAATAGGACCGCGAGCCGGCTTCGGGCGCGCGCGCAGCGACTCTTGACCGTTCCGTCGGCGAACGCCCGAGCAGTAGGCCGCCGCCTCGGCGACCGAATAGCCCTGCATGTCGACGGCGACCACCGCCGCCCGTTGAGCGGCCGGCAGCCGCATGCAGTGCCTGTCGCACCACTATCGCGGTCTCGACACCGTGCGGCGTGGTCGGGATGGCAGATCGGAGTAGCGCGGTCGTCGTCGGTCAGTGTGACGGTGGGCCGGCGGCGTTGCGGCGCAGCCGGTCCAGACAGGCGTTGACCACGATGCGGTGCAGCCAGCTGCCCACCGCGGCATCGTGGCGAAAGCCGCCGGCGCCACGGTGCGCGGCGAGCATGCGCATCCTGGAGGGCGTCGTCGGCGTCTTCGGCGGTCTGGCTGCGTCCGCCGGGCCAGCCGGTACAGCCGGGGACGGTGCCGGTCGATCAGTTCGGCGAACGCGTGCCGATCACCGCCGAGGTGCGCCGAGAGCAGGTCTGCGTCACTGCGTGTGTCGTCGAGAGGAGTGTCGCTGGTAGGTGTGTCATCGGTGGCGCTGCCCACCGGGCGGACACTAACCACGGCATCGCCCCGCGGCACTTCACCCGCGAGCGCGGGTGTTCAGGCCTCGGTGTTCAGGCCTCCGTGTTCAGGAGGCGGCGCGGACGGTGATTTCGGAGACGTCGGTGCGATTCTTACCGGCTGTCTGACCCAGGGTCGAGATCCACACCAGCAGATACGACGTCGGCGCGGCGTCGGGAACGGCGATGGTGTTGGACCCCGGCTTGAGTGCGGTCGGTCCGGTCAGCAGCGTGGTTGCCTCGAGCGAGGCCGGGCTCGCACTGGTGGCCGACCGGATCTGCACCTGGGTGCCGGTGCTGGACACCGCGACGGTCACCTCGCCCACCTCCGTGGGCTGGGGGAGTTGCAGCATCAGGCCGACGCCGTTTTTGAAGTTGGGGAACGGTGGTGTGTCGGTGTAGGTGTCGGTCGGCCACACGGTGGTCGGATCGCCGTCGATCGCGAGCCCGGCCAGATTGGGCGCATCTGCGCCGCCATCGGGCGAGAACACCGTGGCGGCAATGGGTTTCACCGTGCCACCGGTTGCGGTGCTGCCGGCGGGGGCCGTCGTCGAGGTGGTGTTCAGGCCGAGCTGATCGCCTTTGAGTCCGCCTCCGACATCGCCGAAGATGCGACCGAGCACCGACGCTAGGACGATCAGCGCGATGAGCAGGACCGCGCCGCCCGCTGCGATGCCGATGAACAGATTGCGTCGGCGCTGGGCGGCAGCTGCCTCGGCGTCCTCCGGTGATCGCCGCCGCACCGGCGGCGGGGTCGCCGGTCCCACCGGCGCGACCAGGTCGGTGCGCTCAGCGGCGGCAGTCGCCTGCGTGAGCAGGTGCAGCAGCGTCGGGGCGGAGCTGATTCCGCCGCCGGGCTGCACCGCGCGCACCGCCGCGGCGGAGATCTGGAACGGGATCTCGGGGTTGAGCGACTGCGGTTCGACCGGCTAGGCCGTCGGGGCCTGTCTCGGCGGGGCGCAGTCCGCTCGGGGTGCCGGTCTCGGGCAACGGCCAGCGGTCGACGAGAAGCGCGTACAGCGCAGCACCGATCCCGCGAACGTCGGACTCAGGGGTGGCGCCGGGCAGCGTGGCGGGGAAGGCGAGCGCGACGTCCCCGTCGATGCTGACCCGGATCCGGCTGGGATGGTCGATGGACAGCGCCCCCCCGTTGCGGTGCGTCTCGTCCGCGGCGGCGGCCAGCGACTGGATGGCGCGGGCGGCGCCCAAGGCCGACGGTGAAGTGCCGGCGACCTCCCGCAGCGAACCGCCGCGGATCCACTCCGAGACGACCAGACCACCGGTGGCGGTCGGGGTGACGTCGAGAACCCGGGCCAGACCCGGCCGTTCGATTCGGCTCAGCGCCAGGGTCTGTTGGAGCGCCACAGCAACATCGCCGGCCGGCATCCGCCCGTCGGGGTCGATGAACGTCAGGCCGACCTGCCGATCGAGTGCGGTGTCGAGCGCCTGCCAGAACTGCAATCCGGGCGGGCCGCCATGGAACACCAGGAGCCGGTAGCGGCCATCGGCGATGCTTGCGCCCGCGATCAGGGAGCTGCTGGCGGGACCTGTTTCGTAGCGGGGGAGCGGGCCGGGTCCATCCGATGGCCGGCCGGCGACATCCGGCTGGAAGTCGTCGGCGCTCTGGTGGGTGATCCTGCGCGTCGCGTCCGCGGCCGGGGCCCGGGTTGCCGGGTCCCAGGGCGGTGGCGCTCCGAAAGATTCGTCGCTCAGCGCCGGTCCTCTCCAGTCGTGCGAAATGCCTGTTTGAGCGTACGTGACAGGGGTTGACTTCTGGGGCAGGTGGGAGTCGCGGCGCGGGGGCCCGGACTCGGGTTGGTCGGTGAGCCGCCGCATGATGGCCGTCCGGGCGGCGAGGGCATCGGGGACCCGCGCGGCCAGCATCAGCGCGCCCCCGATCGGCAGCATGACCGCCCCGAGGATCAGCAACCGGACCATCGACCCGGCACCGCCACTGCGGGTGGTCAGCAGGTCGAGGTGCAGGATGCGGTCGACACCGAAGGCCACCAGCGCGGCGATGGCGGCCGCGCCGGTGGTGGCCAGGACAGTGCGTACGGCGGCGGTGTCCAGCAGACGGCCGCCCGGGGGGCGCAGCGAGCGCCGCAGCAGCAGGTGGCCCAGTACCGCGCCTGCGACGAAGCCGAGTCCGTTGGCCGCACCGAGGTAGCCGGCGACGAGGTCGGGATTGTCGGTGAGGTGAGGTGCCAGTAGCGAGAACACGATCTTCACCGCGGTGATGGCCACGATGATCACGATCGGAGTCCACGGCTGCTCGCGTGCGTAGAACACCCGCAACTGCAGCAGCACCAGTGCGTAGGGGATCAGCGTGAACGCCGACAGTGCGATCGCGATGCCGAGATAGTTGGCGTCGACTTCCCCGAACTTGCCGTAGGCGAACAACGCGCTGCCGATGGCCGGGCCGCCGACGGTCATCAGCGCGACCACCGGAATCAGGGTGACCATGGTCAGCCGGGTGGCCAGCGACAGGTCGGCGAGCACGGCGCGGGTGTCGTCGGCCGCGGCGTTGCGGCTCAACCGCGGCATGACGACGGTCAGGATGGTCACACCGATCATGCCGAACGGCAGCATCAGGACAAGCCAGGCGTAGTAGTAGATCGCCGGGCCGGACGCCGCCGCCGTGCTGGCGATCTGATTGCCGACAACCAAGCCGATCTGGCTGATCAATACGTAGAGCACCATCGCCGCGGCCATCGTCCCGAACCGCTTGAGCCGGGCGTCGATTCCCCACAGCGGCCGCAGGCTGATCCGTTCGGCGCGGATGGCGATCAGCAGTACCGCCGTCTGGGCGACCACCCCCAGGGTGGTCCCGATGCCCAGTACCAGGAGTTTGGCGTTGCCCATCTCCACCGGGTCGACGGATAGTTCGCCTGGCACGATCACGAACAACCCCAGCGTGGCGATCGCCACGATGTTGTTGATCACCGGTGCCCAAGCCGGCGGCGCGAAGACGTTGCGGTTGTTGAGGATCGCCATGAACACCGACGAGAGTCCGTAGAAGAGCACCTGGGGCAGCAGCAGGAAGGCGAAGGCGGTGGTCAATGCCTGGTTGACCTTCGGGTCCGCGCCGAGCATGAGCCGGACCAGCAGCGGTGCCGCCGCGACGGAGGTGACGGTGGCGGCCAGCAGCAGTGCGGTGGCCAGGGTCACCAGTCGGCGGACAAAGGCCTCGCCGCCGTCGGGGTCTTCGCGTTCGGCGCGGGCGAGCACGGGGACGAAGATCGCGGTGAAGGTGGCTTCCAGAACCAGGGCCGCGATCAGGTTGGGTAGCTGATTGGCCACCGAGAACGCACTGGAGAGCGCCGCGCCCAGGATCGCGGCCAGCAGCACGATCCGGATGAACCCGGTAATCCGGCTGATCAGGGTGGCCAGCGCCATCCCCCAGGAGCGGGACACCACCGCGGCGTCGGTCAGTTCGGCCCGGGGGGTGCGGGTGGGCGGTTGCGGTGCGGCGCTCATCGCAGGTCCTGGCGTTGATGCCGGCCGGCGGGGCGATCGAGGTCCGCGCGGTCGGGTTGACCGCGGAAGCGGTGGTAGAGGCGGCGGCCCACCAACAGGGTGAGCACCGCCCCGCCGCCGAGGGTCAGGGCGAACAGCACCTTGCCGTAGGCGTTGGAGTGCACCGACAGCCGCACCGTATCGCCCAGTTGCACACCGTCGGGTGTGCGCAGCGTGACGTCGACGGCAACGCGCTGGGTGATGTGCACCTCAACGGGAACCCGCAGCGGCAGGTATCCGGGCGGCAACTCCTGCTCGCCGACGTCGGTCACCGACATACCCGGCGGGGCGTCGACGTACAACCGCACCCGGATCGGGACGGCGAGGTCATTGCGCAGGGCCAGTGGCAGCGCGCTGCGTTCGCTGGCCAGTGTGTAGGAGTCGCCGGGATTGACGATCGTGACCGCCCGGAACAGGTCGGCGATGGTCGCGCCGACCACCGAGAGACGTTGGCGCGCAATGTCATTACGTCCTGCCGGCGGCTCAGTCTGACTCAGCGCCCGCAGCATGTCCTCGCGCAGCGGGGCGGTGTACTGACGCCCCGTCAACCCGGTCCGCGGGTCGGTGGTCAGGGCGGCGTCCAGGCCGCGCAGTCGTTGCATCTGCGCGGCGATGGTGGCCACCACGTCGTCGTCGAACCGGCCGCGGTCCTCGCTCGGCGGCGTGATCGGATCGGTCTCGGGCGAGGCCGCCGCTGACTCGGTGATCACCGCAGCAAGCGGCCGCGGAACAGCCAGCCCGGAGCGCACCGCATTGGCCAGGGTGGACAGGATCAGCCGGGCATCGTCGGGCTGCGGGCTCCACTTCATCGGCGGTACCAGGATCTGCGTGCGCGGTTCGTCACCGGGGCTCAGCATCGGCCACAGGATCGCGGCGGCGGCATCCTGGCGGCGGGCCACCGGCGAGTCCTGACTCACGTCGATGGTCAGCTCGGAGTCGAGGTAGGTCGGCACCGTCGGGTCGGTGCCGACGGCGGCCAATGCCGCGCCGATGGCTGGTTCGAACGGCGCCACCGTCACCGTGCCGGACACCCGGCGTGCAGGGCCGCCTCCGCCGGGCGCGATCGCGACGGTCGCGTCCTGTGCGGTGAGCAATGCCAGCGCGGTGTCGGTCAGCGGGCCGTCGCCGAGGATGGTGGCTCCCCGCAGTCGAGAGCACCCCCAGGATCTTGTCGACGATGTCGGCGCCGGTGGTGGTGGCCGCCGCGGCCAACGCCGGATCGCCCACCCGGTGCAGGGCGCCGAGGTCGGCTTGCGCGTAGGGCGTGGCGGTGACGCACAACCGTCGCGCCAGACCACGCAGCCGGTCCAGCCAGGCCACCGCAGCACCCTGCCCGGCACCCGGGTGGGCCGCGGTGCCCAGGCCGTCGGGGGCATCGGCCACCACGTAGCCGGCGGTCATGGCGTTGACGGTCACCAGCAGGTCCGGGTCGATCGCCAGACAGAGCAGTCGGTCAACCCCGGTCGCCGGGTCGATGGCGCCAGGACTGATCGCGAACTCGGCGGCACCCAGGAGGGTGTCCAGCCGCCCGCCGGGGGCCAGCGATACCGCCAGGTCGTCGTTCATCAACCGCACCGGGTTGGTGCCGCCGGGCACCCCCGGGGCCAGCCGTGGTCTGTCCGCCAGTGGCCACAGCATCGTCACCGCCACCGGTTTGGTGGTGTCGGGGGCCACTGTGTCTGCCGCCGCGACGTCTGCCACCGCGTTGCCCGATGCACTGAGCGGATCGGCGGGTACACCGGTGACCGGTAGCAGAAAGCGGCGCGCGTCCAGACGCGCCGGGGACCCGTAGTCGGGTGTGCCGTTGACGTTCACCAGCAGTGGGTACACGCCGGGCTCGTCGATACCGAGGGAGGGCTGGACCGCAGATCGCAAAGGGAACGCGAACCGGAACCCGACGGCCTGGCCGCGGTCGAGTTGTGTTGTCGACGCGAGACGAATTCACCGACGGGCTGGAACTGACCGTCGGCGCCGGTGAGACTGGTGCGCAGCTCCGCCGGCGTCGTCACCGCCGGTGCGTTCTCAAGTCGGGCGACCACCTCACGGACCGGCCGGTCACCGACGTTGGTGACGGTGCCGACGACGGTGACGATCGCCTCGCTGGAGGTGGTCACCACATCCGGGGTGACGCTGTCGACCCGGACGGAGAGGAACTCCGGCGCCGCGGGCTCCCCGGTCGCCTGCGGCGCTGCGCCGGGTGCCAGCAGCACGATGAACAGGCCCACCACGAGGGCGATCCGGCGGGCCCGGCCGGCTCCCGGTGCCGTCACGACCCCGGACCGCCGCCGTTCGCTCGGCGGTCGGTATGGCCGACTGCCGCGTCGGAAGCACGGTTGCCGGCGTGCGAGTGGGTTTGTGGACGCCGCCGGGGCTCGACTGGGCGGCAGCGGAGGCAGAGCAGCCGGCCCGTCGTTCTGCAGCAGTTCGAGTAGCTCGTGGGCGACCTTGGCCAGCCGCCGTTCGTCGGCGTAGGCCAGCTTGTGCGGCAGTTCGGCGACCGGCACCCACGCGACTTCGGTCACTTCGACGTCCTCGTCGCATAGCTCTCCGCCGGAGAACCGCAGCAGATAGTGATGCACGGTCTTGTGGACGCGCCGGCCGTCGGTGACGAACCAGTAGTCGATGCTGCCCAGGGCGGCCAGAACATCGCCCCGGATACCGGTCTCCTCGGCGACCTCCCGCATCGCGGTCTGCTCGGCGGTCTCGCCCTGCTCGATGTGCCCCTTGGGCAGTGACCACAGCATCCGGCCGCGCCGGTCCACCCGGCCGATGAGCGCGGCGAGTTGTTCCTCACGGGGTTTGTCGACGTCGTCGACGACGATGCCGCCGGCGGAGGTCTCGTGCACGGTGCGCAACCGGGAACCGTCGCGGCGCCGGGGCCGCTGGTGGGGGGCGGAGGAGTCCGCGGAGTCTGGGGCGGCAGGGGGTGCGGGCGGGTCTGCGCCCGCACCGGCATGCTCAGCGGAGGCTTGTGGCGGACCAGCGTCGCGGCTGCCGCGGCGCCGGCCACGCCGCCGCCGCGGTTTGGCCCGTTCGCCCTCCGACACCCAAGCGATAGTAGCTGGCACCGCCGGGCCCTCCGCGCTGCACACTCGCCGGTGGGGGGCGCAGGAGGAGAAGCACTAGGCTCACCGGACGTGCCCGACGCAACGCCGACCGAAGAGCTGCGTGTGCGCGCCGCCGTGGCGTTGCACAAGCAGGGGCCGCTGTTGCGCGAGATCGGCGGACTGTTCGCTGAGGCGGGCCACGAGCTGTATCTGGTGGGCGGCAGCGTGCGCGACGCGGTGCTCGGCCGGCTGACCACCGATCTGGATTTCACCACCGACGCCCGGCCCGCCGCAGGTGCAGCAGCATCATCCGGCCGTGGGCCGACGCGCTGTGGGACACCGGTATCGAATACGGCACCGTCGGGCGCGGGCAAGGCCGGACTGCGGCTGGAGATCACCACTTTCCGCGCCGACAGCTACGACCAGGTGTCACGCAACCCGCAGGTGCGCTTCGGCGACTCGCCTCGAACGACGATCTGGTGCGCCGCGACTTCACCGTCAATGCGATGGCCGTGCGGATCACCGCCGACGGGCCGGGGGAGTTCCTCGACCCGCTGGACGGCTTGGCGGCGCTGCGGGACCGGATCCTCGACACCCCGGCACAGCCGTCAGATGTCCTTCGGCGACGACCCGCTGCGGATGCTGCGCGCCGCGCGGTTCGTCTCCCAGTTGGAGTTCGGCGTGGCCGATCGGGTGCGCGAGGCGATCGTCGCCATGGCGCCGCAGCTGGGCCGGATCACCGTCGAGCGGGTGGCCGTCGAACTGGACAAGATGCTGCTCGGCGCCGACCCGGTGGCCGGTATCGAGCTGATGGTGCAGACCGGGATGGGCGATGTGGTGCTGCCGGAGATCGGCGCCATGCAGATGGCCATCGATGAGCACCACCAACACAAGGACGTCTACCAACATTCGCTGACGGTGCTGCGTCAGGCGATGGAGCTGGAGTCCGGCGACGGCGGCGGAGACAGCGGAGACAGCGGCGGCCCGGATCTGGTGCTGCGCTGGGCGGCGCTGCTGCACGACATCGGCAAGCCCGCCACCCGCCGCCACGAGGCCGACGGTGGAGTGAGCTTCCACCACCACGAGGTGGTCGGCGCCAAGATGGTTCGCAAGCGGATGCGGGCGCTGAAGTACTCCAAGCAGATGGTCGACGACGTCTCCCAGCTGGTGTACCTGCACCTGCGCTTTCACGGCTACGGCGACGGGAAGTGGACCGACTCGGCGGTGCGCCGCTACGTCGCCGACGCCGGCCCGCTGCTGCCGCGGCTGCACAAGCTGGTGCGCGCAGACTGCACCACCCGCAACAAGCGGCGCGCGGCCGCAGCTGCAGGCCAACTACGACGATCTGGAGCGCGGATCGCCGAGCTGGCCGCCAAGGAGGATCTGGACCGGGTGCGTCCGGACCTGGACGGCAACGCGATCATGGCAGCTCCTCGACATCCCGGCCGGGCCGCAGGTGGGCGAGGCGTGGAACTTCCTCAAGGAGCTGCGGCTGGATCGCGGACCGCTGTCGGCGCGATGAGGCCGCAGCCGAATTACTGGCGTGGTGGAACGAACGGCGTGGCACCGCCGTCGAATAGGGCATGGATTACTGCCTGGATGCCGGAGACGGAACGGCGTCGATCTGGACCGGCCAGCCGACATCGACCCGACGGAGACGGGATCTCGACGGCGACGGTCTCGATTCGAGGTGACGGCCTTCGACGACGTGCTGCCGATGATGACGGGACGGCCGACCACGCCGACCTCGATCTCGATGACGACGGCCGGCCGGAGGCCCGCTACACCGATGACGGGTCGGGCGCGTGGACGGTGGCCGGCGGCGCGGCGGCCGGGCCGCTGCGCTGGTTCGGCCTCGACGGGGTCGAACACACCGGCGCCGACACCGGACCGACGTCGATGGTGACGGGGTGGCTGACCGGCTGCTGGACGTGGACCGCGACGGTCTGGCCGATCGGGCACTGAGTCACCGGCGGCCGATCGAGCCGGCTACGTCGACACCGATGGCGACGGGCGCTGGGACGTCATGCTGGCCGACACCGACGGAGACGGCTCTGCCGACGGCGCGGCAGTTCTCTCAGCCCCGACCGGACTCCGGGCGGGCCGGCGAAGGCCTGGGCGATCCCCAGCCAGGTGTCGGCGTCGGGCCGACGGCGACGAGGTCCAACTCGGCTGCGCGGCCGGCGTTGGGTGACGAGGTAGCAGAAGTCGAGCGCCGAACCGCTGACCCGCTGGGCGGCGTCCTCGGGTCCCCAGGCCCACTGGCTCGCCGTCGGGCGCGCGCAGCTCCACCCGGAACGGCTCAGCGGGCGGGGTCAGCCCGTGCACGGTGAAGGCGAAGTCGCGGGTGCGCACGCCGAGGTGGGCGATCGAACGCAGCCGCGCCGACGGTGCCACCGTCGACACCGAGTGCGTCGGCCACATCGAGGCCGTGCGCCCAGGTCTCCATCAGCCGGGCGGTCGCCATCGACGTCGCGCTCATCGGCGGGCCGAACCACAGCAGCTTGCGGCCGTCGGGCACGGTCCGCAACGCGGCGTGCAGCTCGTCGCGGGTGCGCCGCCAGTCGGCCAGCAGTTCGTGCGGTGCGGCGGCCGCCAGCTCGTCGGCGGCGTCGTCGACGAAGGTGTCCACGTCGGCCAGCGCGGCGGCGACCAGTTCGCTGAAGGCCGCTTCGTCGGTGATCGACAGCAGCGCCACCCGGTCGGTCCACAGCAGATGCGCCGATCTGGTGGGCGATGGTCCACCCCGGGGCGGGCGTCGCCAGGGCCCACTGGTCGGTGCTGATCCCGGACACGAGGGCGTCGAGGGCGTCGCTTTCTGCCTGCAGATCGTCGACGATCGGACCGGCGGTGGCCATGGCGTGAGCCTAGTTCGCCGGCGTGCGGCGGCGGCCGATGACCGAGCGTGCGCCGCGAGTCCCACCAGGTAGAGCACCGGAGCCGGCCAGCGCCAGCCCCGCCGAGTGCCCGTCGTCGGGAATCACGGCGGCCGCCGCGGTGATCGCGACGATGAACGCCAGCCAGAACAGCGCGTCCTGCATGGCGAAGACGTGACCGCGCAGCGCGTCGCCGACGTCGATCTGCATGGCGGAGTCGGCGCACAGCTTGACCATCTGGCCGGCCACACCGAGGAAGAACCCGCACACCGATCATCACCGGCAGCTCCAGCGTGGCGCCGGCGAGTCTGGATGACCGCGGCGCACAGCAGTGCGATGTTGGCGGCCGCGTAGCGGCCCCACCGCCGCATCGCCGCCGGCGCCAGCACGAGTGGCCAGAAACGACCCGACGCCGGTCGCCGCCACGAACACCACGGCGGTGCCCAGGCCGGCGATACCCGCTCGACCCCGGTGTGCCGGACGATGCACCAGCACCAGAAGCGTGTTGATGCCGAACACCATGCGATGCGACGGCCAGACCGGCCAGGGTGGCCGCCACCGATGGAGCCGTAGCGCGCAACGGCGCGCAGTCCGTAGGCCCAGCCGGTGGCCACCGCGTAGAACGGCGAGCCCGTGCACGGCGGTGTGATCCGGCCCGAGCACCCGGGGACGGAACCGCAGCGACAGCAGCAGCGCGACAGCGACCGGGGTGCGGCCACCAAGACGATGACGGTGGCCGCCGCGGCGTCGCCCGTCGCCGACGAGCCAGCGCGGCACCAGCATGAAGTTGGCGCCCAGGAACGTCGCGATGGCGCCGACGGCGGTGGCCACCGAGTTCATCGTCACGACCTGCTCGCGGGGCACCACGTGCGGCAGCGCGGCCGACAGCCCCGAAGTGACGAACCGGCTGAAACCGTTGACCGACCAGCGCCCCGCACAGCACGACCAGATCACTCGTGCCCGACGGCCAGCAGCGCGGCGACGACCAGGACCAGGACCACCCGCGCCGCGTTGGCCACAGATCAGCACCACCCGGCGGTCCCAGCGGTCCAGCAGCGCACCGGCGAACGGGCCGAGCAGTGAGTAGGGCAGGAACAGCACCGCGAAGGCCCCGGCGACCGCCCACGGGTGAGGCGGCGCGCTCCGGGTTGAACAGCAGCCCGCCGGCCAGACCGGCCTGGAAGAGGCCGTCGCCGAACTGGCTGGCAGCGCGCACCGCGAGCAGTCGGGAGAAGTCGGGCAGCCCGCGCACGGTCCGCCACAGGGTGTCGGCCGGCGTGCCGGAATCGGGTGTGGCGACCACTGTCCCACAGTACAAACGGAGGCCTTTCGCCTGCCTGCTCGGCATCTGTTCGCGTGCCATGATGGTGAGGTGGCGCAGTCGGAGGATCCCGAGGATTTCATAGCGCCCGCGGCCAACAAGGTGCGGGCGGGCACGCTGCTGCTGGCCAACACCGATCTGCTGGAGCCGACCTTTCGTCGCAGCGTCATCTACGTCGTCGAGCACAACGATGGCGGCACCCTCGGGGTGGTGCTCAACCGTCCCAGCGAGACCGCGGTTCACAACGTGCTGCCGCAGTGGTCTGATCTCGCCGCCAAACCGAAGACGATGTTCATCGGCGGCCCGGTCAAGCGGGACGCCGCGCTGTGCCTGGGCACCTTGCGTGTCGGGGTGGACCCCGAGGGGATGGCAGGGCTGCGCCACGTCGCCGGCCGCATCGTCATGGTGGATCTCGACGCCGACCCGGAGGTGATTGCGGCCTCGGTGGAGGGCGTGCGGATCTACGCCGGTTACTCCGGGTGGACTATCGGCCAGCTCGAGGGCGAAATCGAGCGCGATGACTGGATCGTGTTGTCCGCGCTGCCGTCCGACGTTCTGGTGCGAGCCGCGGGTGGACCTGTGGTCGCGGGTGCTTCGCCGCCAGCCGTTGCCGATGGCGCTGCTGGCGACCCATCCCGATCGACGTCAGCCGGAACTAGTCTCCGCAGGTCTTCGTGCAGGACGCCGCAGCCACCGTCGGACCCGCAGACCGACGCCGCTTCCCGGCGCCGCGGCATAGCGCGCGCCCTGCCAGGAGCCGGCGGCCACGGTACCCACGGCACCGGCGACCCCGACGATCGAGCGCTGCAATGCCCACCCGTGACGGGGCCAGCAGCGCGATCACACCGGCTGCGGCGAGCATCACGGCGGCGGCCACCTGGGTGGGGGCCACCAGCCGCATCACCTGGCCGGTGACGTCGGCGGGTGAGGGCCGGGTCAGCGTCCACAGCCCGGATCCGCCGATCAGGGCGGCCAGCACCAGGAATACCACTGCGCCGATGACCATGGCGCTCACAATACGAGCCGCCCGTAACCGTGTTAGCCGGCGGGCGATGCTGCTGCCGGGGCCGCCGTCACCGCCGGGACAGGGGCCGCCGGCACGGGCGTGACGAGGGTCGGAACCTCAAGAGCGGGTGCGGTTCCAGCCGGCGCTGATGCGGCGGCGGCCGGTGCAACCGGAGCGGATGCCGCGGTCACCGGGGCCGACGGGGCCACGGGGGCCACCGCGGGGTCCCCGGCGGGTGCAGCCGCAGCCGGAGCGGCGGCGGCAGCGGCGGGAACCTTGGGGATGATTGCCGGATCGATGACCTTGAACCCGTTGACGATCGCGTCGGTGGCCGGCGCGGTCGCCACGACCTGGCTGGCTGACGTGGTGACGAACAGCGACACCAGATACCGGTCTGCACCGGACTGCGCGATCAGATGCCGGCGCGAGGTGTTGAGCGTCACGTCGTTCTCGCGGTAGGTGCCGCCGATCACCGACGAGGGGAACCCGCCGAAGTCGGCCATCGATGCGGCGGTCGACTGCCACGCGAAGAGCTTCTGGCTGTCGATATAGCCGTGGCTGATTGCCTCGCGCGGGTCGAAATCGCCGACGAGCTTGTAGATCTTCAGCTGGGCGTTGGACGTGTAGAGCGCATCACCGCCCTGGCGATCGGCCAGCACGCTGAACGCGTCCGGGACATTGGGATCCGGCACCACGCTCCAGCCGGTCGGCATGGGCAGCACCACGCTCAGGGCGGTGAATCCCTCCGCCTTCTGCGGCTCCATCACCACGCCCTTGTCGGCGAAGAACTCCGCGAGCGTGCCCGACGTGGCCGGGGGCAGTTGCGGTTCGGGCGCGACGGCCGGGGCCGCCGCAGGTGCAACAGCCGCAGGTGCAACAGCGGCGGGCACGGCAGCGGGTACCGCTGCAGGAGCCGCGGCCGGGGCAGCCGCAAGGGGCGCGGCGGCGGGCACCGCGGCGGGTACGGCCGCCGCAGGTGCGGCAGCAGCAGCGGCCTGGGGGGTGACCGTCACAGTCTGGGTCACCGTCGCCGGGGCAGGCGCGGGCGGTAGAGGCAGGACCGGCTCGGCCGACGCATGCACGCCGGTGAACCCGAGTAGAGCCGCCGACCCGGCGGCCACACCACCAACGACTACCCGCCAGTTACGGGCAATGCTGTTCATCGCAGATGTCCTTCTCACACGGTCGGGCCAAGGGTGGCCCACAGTTGTCCTAGCGGCGAATGTAACCAGCCCGAACCGCGCAAAGTGGCTCCGGAACCGACCTGGAACCAAGCCCTGACATGGCTGCAACGCAACCGATACCGGCCCGTTGCCCAGCATCACGCGCAGATACCCTGTCCCTCGTGACCGACTCGCCGACCAACGCCGACGTGCCGGCACACCGCTACACCGCCGAGTCGGCCGGCCGGATCGAAGCGCAGTGGCAGCAGAACTGGCACCAGTGGGGCACCTTCAACGTCCCCAACCCGGTGGGGTCATTGGCGCCGACGGACGGCCGTCCGGTACCCGCGGACAAGATGTTCGTTCAGGACATGTTTCCCTACCCGTCCGGCGAGGGCCTGCACGTCGGCCACCCGCTCGGCTACATCGCCACCGACGTCTACGCGCGGTATTTCCGGATGACCGGACGCAACGTGCTGCACGCCTTGGGATTCGACTCCTTCGGCCTGCCGGCCGAGCAGTACGCGGTGCAGACCGGCACCCATCCGCGTACCCGCACCGATGCCAACATCGCCAACTTCCGCCGCCAACTCGGTCGGCTCGGACTCGGCCACGATCAGCGCCGCACCTTCTCGACCACCGACACCGACTTCTACAAGTGGACGCAGTGGATCTTCCTGCAGATCTACAACGCCTGGTTCGACGCGGCGGCGAACAAGGCCCGCCCGATCAGCGACCTCGTCGCCGAATTCGACAGTGGGCAGCGGAAGCTCGATGGCGGCGGCTCCTGGTCGCAGCTGTCGGCCGGTGAGCGGGCCGATGTCATCGACTCCCACCGGTTGGTCTACCGGACCGAGTCTTTGGTCAACTGGTGCCCCGGGTTGGGCACGGTGCTCGCCAACGAAGAGGTCACCGCCGATGGGCGCAGTGAACGCGGCAACTTCCCGGTGTTCCGTAAACGCCTGCGGCAGTGGATGATGCGGATCACCGCCTACTCCGATCGCCTGCTGGAGGATCTCGACGTCCTGGACTGGCCGGAGAAGGTCAAGGCGATGCAGCGCAACTGGATCGGTCGCTCCACCGGCGCCGCGGCGCTGTTCACCGTCGGAGCGGCCGAGGTTGAAGTGTTCACCACCCGGCCCGACACCTTGTTCGGGGCAACCTATCTGGTGCTGGCCCCCGAGCACGACCTCGTCGATCAGATCACTGCGACGCAGTGGCCCGAGGGTGCGGACCCCCGTTGGACTGGCGCAGCGGCGACCCCGACCGACGCTGTGGCGGCCTACCGCCGCTCGATCGCGGCCAAATCGGATCTGGAACGCCAGGAGAACAAGGTCAAGACCGGGGTTTTCCTCGGCAGCTACGCCACCAATCCCGCGAACGGCCAGCCGGTCCCGGTGTTCATCGCCGACTACGTCCTCGCGGGCTACGGCACCGGTGCGATCATGGCCGTTCCCGGGCATGATCAGCGCGACTGGGACTTCGCGCACGTATTCGGTCTGCCGATCGTCGAAGTCATTGCCGGAGGAGATGTTTCGCAGGAGGCCTACACCGGCGACGGCGTCCTCGTGCATTCCGACTACCTGGACGGCCTGGATGTCGCAGAGGCCAAAAAGGCGATCATCGCGCGTCTGGAGGCAGACGGCCGCGGCCACGGCCGCGTGGAGTACAAGCTGCGCGACTGGCTCTTCGCCCGGCAGCGTTACTGGGGCGAACCGTTCCCCATCGTCTACGACAGTGACGGGCGCGCGCATGCACTGCCGGAATCGCTGCTGCCGGTGGAGCTACCCGACATCGCCGACTACTCCCCGGTGTCGTTCGACCCCGACAGTCCCGACAGCGAGCCGTCGCCCCCGCTGAACAAGGCCACCGACTGGGTTCACGTGGAACTCGACCTCGGTGACGGATTGCAGACCTACACCCGCGACACCAACGTCATGCCGCAGTGGGCCGGCAGTTCCTGGTACGAACTGCGCTACGCCGACCCGAACAACGCCGAGACGTTCTGCGCGATCGAGAACGAGGCGTACTGGATGGGTCCGCGTCCGGCCGACCACGGCCCGCGCGACCCCGGCGGTGTCGATCTCTACGTCGGCGGCGTCGAGCACGCCGTTCTGCACCTGCTGTACTCGCGCTTCTGGCACAAGGTCCTGCACGACCTGGGCCACGTCACCTCCCGCGAGCCGTACCGCCGGCTGGTCAACCAGGGCTATATCCAGGCTTTCGCCTACACCGACTCCCGCGGCTCCTACGTTCCAGCCGGCGACGTCGTCGAGCGCAGCGGAAAGTTCTTCCTGCCCGGCCCCGACGGCGACACAGAGGTGTTCCAGGAGTTCGGCAAGATCGGCAAGAGCCTGAAGAACTCCATCTCCCCGGATGAGATCTGCGAGTCCTACGGCGCGGACACCCTGCGGGTGTATGAGATGTCGATGGGCCCGCTGGAGGCATCGCGGCCGTGGGCCACCAAGGACGTCGTCGGCGCCCACCGCTTCCTACAGCGGGTGTGGCGCCTGGTGATCGACGAAACGACCGGCGAGACAAGGGTTTCCGAGGATCCGCTGACCGAGGAGACACTGCGGGCACTGCACCGCACCATCGCCGGTGTACGCGACGATTACACGAATCTGCGTAACAACACCGCGGCCGCCAAACTGATCGAGTACACCAACCACCTCACCAAGGACGGCGTCACCGCGCGCGCGGCATTGGAACCGCTGGTGCTGATGACCGCACCGCTGGCGCCGCACCTCGCCGAGGAACTGTGGCGGCGGCTGGGCCATGACACCTCGCTGGCGCACGGGCCGTTCCCTGACGCCGACGAGTCCTATCTGGTGACCGACACCGTCGAGTACCCGGTCCAGGTCAATGGCAAAGTCCGCGGCCACATCACCGTCGGCGCCGATGCCGAGCAGGCCGCTGTGCAGGCCGCCGCACTGGCCGACGAGAAGGTGCAGGCCTTCCTCGGCGGAGCCACACCCAAGAAGGTGATCGTGGTGCCCGGACGACTGGTCAACCTCGTCGTCTGACGATTTCGGCGCGTTGACGAGCGCTGAGCGCACGAAAACGCGCCCGAATCACCCCGGGCGGGGCCCGCGGGGGCGGATCACCACCTGGTGGGTGTGCGCGTCCGCTGGCGTGGCGACCACCTGCGCGACGACCCCGGCGACGGTTTCCGGGGTGAGGAAGCGCGACGGGTCGTAATCGCCGCCCTCGTAGGCCACCAGATCCCGCTGCATCTCGGTGTCCACCCGGCCCGGATGCACGCTGGTGACCCGCAGCAGCGGCTCGTCGGCGCGCAGCGAGTCGGCGAACGCGCGCAGCGCGAACTTGCTCGCCGAGTACGACGCCAGCCCGGGTGAGGCGTTGAGGCCTGAGCCGGAGTTGACGAACACCACCTGACCGCGCGCCGCCCGCAATGCCGGCAGCAGCGCAAGGGTCAGTGCCACAGCACCGGTCACATTGACCGCGAAGCTGGCCCGCCACTGGTCGGGGGTGGATTCCGCCACCGTGCCGGGATAGGCCACCCCCGCGTTGTGCACCAGCACGTCGAGTTCGGCGAGCACCTCGGCGGCCGACTCGATGCCCTCATCGTCGGTGAGGTCCAGCGGCCAGGTGGTGGCGCCGAACCGGTCCGCCACCGCGTCGAGGCGGGCCGACGGCCGGCCGGCCAGGAGCAGGGTGTGCGTGGGTGCCAGCGCCTCGGCGATCGCCGCCCCGATCCCGCCGCCGGCTCCGGTGATGAGCGCTAAGGGCATCGTCCGCCACTCCTCCTCATCGCTGCGCTCCGCATCGTCGTGAGCAGCCAGGGCATGACGCAAACCCTATCGACCGGCAATTCGCCGCCGCGCACCGCAGAATGAGCGGATGGCCTTCGACGCCGGCTTCGGGCCGACACAGCTCGCCGCCCGTGCGGCGTATCTGTTGCGCGGAAACGATCTCGGCGTGATGACCTCGGCGGCGCCGCGGCTGTACCCACATATGTGGAGTTGGGATGCCGCGTTCGTCGCGGTCGGTCTGGCGTCACTGAGCGTGGAGCGCGCGATCGTGGAGCTGGACACGCTGCTGTCGGCGCAGTGGGCCAACGGCATGATCCCGCATATCGTCTTCGCCCCCGGGATGGACGGGTACTTCCCCGGGCCGGACCGCTGGGCGTGTGCGCAGTTCGCCGCCAACGCGCCGCAGGGCCGGCAGACCTCCGGCATCACCCAGCCGCCGGTGCATGCCATCGCCGTGCAGCGCATCCTCGACCGCGCCCGGGTCCAGGGACGCTCCACCCGCGCGGTGGCCGAGAAGTTCCTTGATGACCGGTGGAACGACCTGATGCGCTGGCACCGCTGGCTGGCCGAGGCGCGCGATCCGCAGCAGCGAGGCCGCATCACGCTGTACCACGGCTGGGAATCCGGCATGGATAACTCGCCGCGCTGGGACTCCGCTTACGCCGCAGTGGTTCCCGGCGGTGTGCCCGACTATGAGCGCGCCGATCGACAGATCATCACCGACCCGAGCCAGCGGCCCTCCGATGGCGAGTACGACCGCTATCTGTGGTTGCTCGAGGAGATGAAGGCGGCCCGCTACGACGACGAGCGGCTGCCCGAGGTGATGAGTTTCGCCGTCGAGGATGCGTTCTTTTCGGCCATCTTCTCGGTCGCCTGTGAAGTGCTGGCCAACATTGGCGAGGATCACAAACGGCCGAACGCTGATGTGCGCGATCTGTATTCGTGGGCGCAGCGGTTCCGGGACGGTGTTGTCGACACCACCGACCTGCGGACCGGTGCGGCACGGGATTTCGATGTTCGCGCGGGCACACCGATCGTGACCGAGACCGTCGCTCAGTTCGCCCCACTGCTGTGCGGTGGCCTGCCGCACGACCGGGAGCGCGCGCTGCTGCGGTTGCTGGAGGGCCCGCGTTTCTGCGCCCATCCGGACCTGAGGTTTGCACTCATCCCGTCGACGTCTCCGGTGTCGAAGGACTTTCGTCCGCGCGAGTACTGGCGGGGGCCGGTGTGGCCGGTGATGACGTGGCTGTTCTCCTGGGCGTTCGCCCGCCGGGGATGGTCGGAGCGCTCGGCACTGCTGCGCCGGGAGGGTCTGCGGCAAGCGAGCGACGGCACCTTCGCCGAGTATTACGAGCCGTTCACCGGCGAGCCGCTGGGCAGCATGCAGCAGTCATGGACCGCGGCCGCGGTGTTGGACTGGTTGGGCTGAGTCAGTCCTCGACGGCGCTCAGCCGCTCGAGCGGTTTGAGAGCGCGCACAAGATCGGCCCGCTCATCATCGGAAAGTCTGCGCAGCAGTTCCGCGAGGTGGGTGCGCCGTGCCTCGAGAGCCTCGGTGTACTGAACCTGGCCCTCCGCCGTCACCTCCACCAGAACCGCGCGCATGTCCGACGGGTCACGGGTGCGCTTGACCAAGCCGAGCTTCTCCAGCCGCCGGATGGCCACCGTGGTGGTCGGTGTGCGCACCCGCTCCCGGGTGGCGAGTTCGGTCATCCGGATCGGCCCACTGTCCAACAGCGTCAACAGAATTGAGATCTGCGCCATGGTCAGGTCGGGCTGAGAGCCCGGGGTGATGGCGCCGCGGCGCACCACCGTGACGAGCTTGGCGAGCACCCGCTGCAGGTCGCCGGCCAAAGCGGTGACCTGTGCCGGGCTCTCGGACATGGTTTGACAGTCTAACGGTTTCCCGCGGGATCCGAGCGTGACTGCTCAGTCGACGCCAAGGCCGATTTCGCGATAGAACCGGTGGAGGTCGATGCCCTCTTTATGGCGCACCCGTTCGATATCGGCACGAACTTCCTTGTGCAGCGTCTCGACGTCGCTGACGGCGCTGGTGTACCGCGCGGCGGTCTCGGTCAGGAACTGCTGGAAACGCGGTACCGAGTCCGCGGGAACAATCGCTGCCAGCAGCACCCGCCAGAGCAGGGTCTGGCGATTCAGCGCGGTGGAGTGGTCGGCACCGTGGGAGTCCGACGTCATCGTGGACCCGGTCATGCCGAGGAAGAGCAGATCGCCCACCTGCTCGGGGGCGAAGGCGTCGGAGAGCTCATCGGCGGAGATGGCGGCCGTCATCAGTTCCGCGAAGGTTTCGGAGCGCTCACCTACGTCGCGGCGGGCCTGCGGCCCGAGACTGACCATCGCATGCACGAACTGCAACCCGCACCACCAATCAGCGCGTTGCCGATACAGCGCCGTCGCAGCGAACGTCATCGTGATGACGTTCTCCAGAGTCGGCCGCGGCGTCCCGCGGAAGGCCTTGTAGAGAGCCAGTATCTGCGGCCAGGCTTGCTCGATGATGGCGCTCTGGAGTTTGTCCTTGGAGGTGAAGTGGTAGTAGAACGCACCGGAGGTGACATGGGCGGCCTGGCAGATGGCCCTCAGGTCGGTCTCGAGGTAACCGTTCTCCGCGAACAGCCGCGCCGCGGCGTCGACGATCCGCATACGCGTCTCCGCCGATCTGGTTTGACCGGCCACCGTGCACCCCCTCAAGTGCGATTGCTTGCCGGAGCCTAACGAAGTCGGTGCTTGAGGGTGTATTAGTTACCAGGGCCCGAGGACGAGCGGAGGCGGGCCGTGAGGCCGCGCGCTGCCGACACGCCCGTCTCAAGGCCAAACGAACTATCCGTCCAATCGACAGAAACCCGGCACACTAACCACATGTCAACGCCGTCCAAGCGCGCTGAGCGGAAAGCTCAGCTCGTACAGGTCGCGCTGGAGATGATTCAGGAGCGCGGTTTCGACGGATTGCGTATCCGTGATGTGGCGGAGGCGGCCGGCGTTTCGACGGGCACGATTCATTACTACTTCGAGGATCTCGACGGGCTGTCGGGTGAAATCCACGCACTGGCAGTCAACCGATACATCTCCGAGCGCCAAGCGACGATCGCCGCGCTCGAAGACGCACGCGATCAGCTGTCGGCGATGGTCCGAGCAGGGATCGCGCCTTCAGCGGACGACGCTGTCACGGTCGCCGCGTACCAGGTCGGCGTCACGAGGCGCACGAAACCTGATCAGGTGCAGCTCCGCTCCAGCTACAACGATCAGCAGGTCGTTGTCTACGTCGGAATTCTCGCGCGCGGTGTGGGCCAGGGACATTTCACCCTCGCCGCCCCTGCGCCGGACATCGCGCAGAATCTCGTCGCACTGGAAGACGCCTACGACTTGCACATCATCTCCAGAACCGCCGCCCTTCCGCCCGCCCGCTGCCTGGACCTGATGTTCGGCTATGCCCGCAGCGCCACCGGATGCGCCGAACTCGGTACCTAGTGAAGGCCGAAGGGCCCGCCTCTTAGGCGGACTCGGAATCGTCGACGGGGTCCGGAAGTGTCCAGCGATCACCGCGGCGGCGGATGTAGAGGTAGTAGTAAGGCAGTCCGATCACCGCGATGGCGACCGTGGCCGCGACAGGCACCCAGTCGTTGACGAGATTCTGGTAGGTGATGAACAACGTTGCCGCGAGCATCGCCAGTGGAATCCACGGCCACATCGGCATCCTGAAGACGGCGCGTCGGGTGCTTCCGTTGATCCGGCCGGTCAGCGCGCTCAGCGCGACGAAGGCGTAGGTGATCAACAGACTTGCTCCGGTTACCACCAGCAGTACGTCGAACGGGACGGCAGCCAGCAGCGCGGCGGACAGGACGCCGAACACCAGGGTGGCCGCGACCGGAGTCTTGAACCGCGGGTGGACGCGGCCCAGCGGTCTATTGATGATGTCCGGCCAGGAGCGGTCCCGCGCCGAGGAGTAAATCTTCCGAGCGTGCTGCAGAGTGCCGGCCAACACGGCGTTGATGATCGCGATCGCGATGCCCAGGCTGACGAGGTCAGCGATCACGGTGCCCCCGCGGGACTGAACGAAGTACGTGAGTGGATCGTCTGAGCTGACCATCTCCGCCATATTCGGGGAGCCGAGCACCACGGCGATCAGCGGGATCAGTTGGGTGAGCACTGCGATCACCAATGACCAGAGGATGGCACGCCCGATCGTTCTGCTGGCCTGCCGCGTTTCTTCGGCGAAGCAGACCGCCGTCCCGTAGCCGTTGTAGGCGAACAAGGCGGTCGCGGTGTAGGACACGACCAGCCCCGCACTCGCCGCCGCCAGCACGCCGTCATCTCCCGCTGCCGTCGCCGTCCATATCGTCGAAATCGGTTGGCTCGCATGGAGGAAACCCAGGACCGCCACCACCGCAAGCGCTGCAACTTCGAGGACGAGGAAGGCGCCGGTGACCCAGGCATTGAGCCGAATACTGAAGCAGGCGGCGATTGTGGCAGCGACAATGACGATGATTCCGACCGCCTTGGCGTTCAGATTCGGCCATAGGACAGCCAGGTATGTACCCGCGCCTTCCGCCAGGAGCGCGGTGATGAGCACCGCACTCACCAGTGTCTGGATGAACAGCGCGAATCCGGCCGGCCGGCCGAGGGTGCGGGCGACGAAGGTGTACTCACCGCCGGTGATCGGGTACGCGCTCGACAACTCGGCGTAGCACAGGGCTACCGCGACGCCGATCACGGCCGCGATCGTGTAGGCCATCACCGCCGCGCCGCCCACCCCGTTGAGTACCGCCGGCGCGATGATGAAAAGACTCGACGCCGGTGTGACCGCGGACAGCGTGATGAGGACGTTTTCCCGGAGGCTCAGTGACCGGGAGAGCTCCGCTGTGTACCTGCTGGCTGACGGCTCCGGCCTGGGGAGGTCAGGTGAGGTCATCGTGAGTCATTGCCTGAGTCTTCTCTCGCAACCAGAGATCTATCAGCGCGTGCGGGCCGCCGATCGAGCCCGGCGCAAGCCGAATCGTACTAGGTGCCGAGGTGCCGTTAGACGGCCGCAGCACGCCGTTCGTAAAGCTCGGTGGTTCGGGTCAGGAACTGCCGGTAATAGGGCAGCGAGTCGGCGGGGGCGATCCCATGCAACAGAATCCGCCAGTTGCCCGCGAGGCCTCTCAATGATTCACCGGGGTCAGCGCCGGAGGTCATCGCCGACCCGTGCAGGCACGTCGAGCACCAGTCCGTACAGGTTGTTCACGATGGCGGTGCCGGCCTGGTGCGGTGTGACATCCTCGCGCAGTTCGGTGCGCGTCAGTGCGACGGTCAGGTGTTCGGTGAAGATTCCGACGCGGTCGGAGTAGCTCAACCGTTTCTCGCCTCTGGCCAGTCCGAATCGGTAGTCGAGGTCGAAGGCGAGCCAGGCGGACCTGTCATTCGCCATCATGTCCACCAGGGCAAAGGTCATGGCGATGATGTTCTCCAGGCCGGGTGACGGTGCATGCAAAAATCTGTTCACCGCCTCGACGACCTGTGGCCAACTCTGCTCGACCAGCGCGGTGGCGACGGCGTCCTTGGATTCGAAGTGGTAGTAGAAGGCTCCGGTGGTGACGTACGCCCTTTCGGCGATGTCGTTCAGGCTGGCCTCGCTGTAGCCCTTTTCAATGAACACTGTGGACGCGGAGTCGAGAATCCGCTGGCGCGTCTCAAGGGCGCGAGGCTTCGGTCCGGGCATGACTACGCCACCCGTCCGGCTGTTTCATCCTGCCCGTACTGCGCGACGGCCTCGTCGACGAACTCCTCTAAGCGCGAAACCATCTCGTCGGGGACGATTGTGCGCAGCGCGGCTTTCCACGCCATGCCGAGGCGGTCGAAGAGAGCTGGGCCCGTCTCTTCTAATACGTCCGACATCATCTGAGCGCCGTTCGATGCAATCCACAGCAGCTCACCGGCGTGCTTGCGGGTGATGCCGTCGCGCAGTTCGGATTCCCGGAATGCGGCCGCCACCAACAGTGAGAAGGCTTCCACCCGCTCTTGGCACGTCCGGTGTGCCGGCGCACCGAGGTGCCCGATCGCCATCCTGAGATCGACCCCGATCCGCTGCATGACATCGCGGTTGGCGAAGCCGACGGCAGCGAACTCCGCGTCGATGAGACGCTCGATGCCCGAACCGTGCGGGTCCACGTAGCTGGCCAATGGCTGCTCAGCTTTCGGCCAGCTTTGGTCGATGATTTCAGCGGCGAGGGCTTCTTTGGACTTGAAGTGGTAATAAAACGCGCCGGTGGTGAGGCCGGCCGCGTCGGAAATGTGCTTGGGGGTGGTCTCGAGGTACCCGTTGTGGTTGAACAGCCGAACGGCTGCTTCCAAGAGCTTCTCGCGTGTCGCCGCGGCACGAGGCTGCATGGCCGTGGGTCCCCTCCCAGCCGGTCCTTATTATCTGACTTCGAATCAAACCATATCGCCAGCAATCTGTCGAGCTAGCTGCAGATTTGTAGATTTGTCGATTCCAAGTCAAGAAAATCAACCTTTGGTTGGTGCGAATAGATGCGGCACACTGAGCAACGTGGTTAGACCGTTGAAGCACTCTGTACGCAAGGCGCAGCTGGTGCAGATCGCCCTCACGACGATCCAGGAGCGCGGTATCGAGGGGTTGCGCGTCCGAGATATAGCTGAGGTGGCTGGCGTCTCGACGGCGACCGTGCACTACTACTTCGACGACCTTGACGGATTGTGGACCGAAGTCCACGCCTTAGCCGTCGACCGGTTCTTCACCGAGCGCGAAACAGCGATCGCCCTGCACGACGACGCGCGCGAGAAGATGGACGTGATGATCCGCGGAGGAGTACCTCAATCTTCTGATGACCCAATCACAGTCGCTCTCTACCACATCGACAACGCCAAACGTGGCGACCCACGCGGTGCGCTCCTGCGGACGAGATCCTTCGACAAGCAGGCGATGCTCTATGTCGGCATCCTCGAACTCGGCGTGGGACAGGGGCATTTCACCGTCACCGACCCCACGATCGAGATCGCGCAGAATCTTGTCGGCCTCGAGGACGCGTACTGCATGCACATCATCGAGTCGAACGCCTCGCTGCCGTATGAGCGCTGCATCGAGCTGATGTTCAGCTACGCTCGCAGCGCAACAGGATGCCGCGAGCTCGGCACTAAGTGAGACCTCAGCCGGACTCGGAATCATCTGCCGGATCGGGAAGGATCCAGCGATCACCGCGACGATCGTGAATGAAGAGGTAGTAGTACGGCAACCCGACCGCGGCGATGGCCGCAGCGACCGCGACAGGAACCCAGTCGCTGACCAGGTTCTCGTAGGTGATGAACAAAATCGCTGCGAGCATGAGGAGGGGAACGGCCGGCCATAGCGGCATCGCGAAGGTGGCCCGCTTGGTGCTTCCGTTGACTCGGCCGATGAGTGCGCTCACGGCGACGAAGCCGTAGGTGATCAGAACGCCTGCGCCGGTGATGATCAGCAGGGTGTCGAACGGGACGGCGGCCAGCAGTACCGCTGCGGCGACGCCGACAACGGCGGTGGCCACGTAGGGAGTCTTGGCCCGCGGGTGGATGCGCCGCAAAGCTCTGTTGACGCCCTCGGGCCAGGAGCGGTCTCGTGCAGATGAGTAGAGCAGCCGTGCGTTTTGAAGCGTGCATGCCAGCACCGCGTTGATGACGGCGATCGCAATGCCGAGGCTCACGAGGGTGTTGATTGTGGTTCCGCCGCGGGCCTGGAGAAAATAGGAGAGCGGATCCTCGGCGCTGACCAACTCGGCCATTCCGGGGGTGCCGAGCACCACGGCGATCAGCGGTATCAGTTGGACGAGGACGGCGATCACCAGGGACCAGAGAATGGCGCGGCCGATCCGGATCGAGGCATGACGGGTTTCCTCGGCGAAGTAGACCGCGGTCCCGTAGCCGTTGTAAGAGAACAGGGCGGTCGCTGTGTAGGAAATCACCAGCCCGGCGCTTGCCGCCACCAGCACACCGCCGTCGCCGGCCGTCGTTGCCGTCCACAGGGTCGATATCGGTTGGCTGGTATTGAGAAAACCCACGGTCGCCAGGATGGCCAGTGCGGCAATCTCGAGGAGCAGGAAGGCACCCGTCACCCAGGCATTGAGCCGGATGTGGAAGCAACCGATGATCGTGGTGAGCAGAATGATTGCGATGCTGACGGCTCTGCCGTCGATATCCGGCCACAGGACAGCCAGGTAGGTACCCGCTCCGTCGGCCAGAACCGCCACGACGAAAACCCCACTCACAAGTGTCTGGACGAATAACGCGAACCCCGCCGGCTTGCCCAGGGTCCGTGCGACGAATGCGTACTCCCCCCCGGTGATCGGGTAGGCGCTCGACAACTCCGCGTAGCACAGAGCCACCAAGACGCCGACGAGTGCCGCAATCGTGTAGGCCATCACCGCCGCGCCGCCTACCCCGTTGATCACCGCCGGCCCGATGACGAAGAGGCTTGACGCCGGGGTGATTGCCGAGAGCGTGATCAGGATGTTTTCCCTGACGCTCAGCGACCGGGAGAGCTCCGCCGTGTATCTGCCGGCCGGTGGCTCCAGGTCCGGCAGTTTGCCCCCCGCCGCTCCAGCAGCCGCCCCGAGGTCGCCCCGCAGTTCGTCGTGAGCCATATCCCGGCCTTCTGCCCTAAATGGATGTCGTTATGCGATTCGTTTGCAGACTGCATCGCGCGCCCGTAATCGTACTAGGACTACGAATCGTGCCATGGGAAACGAGCGGTCCTCAACCTCGCCCAGTCGGCTACGCCCAAATCGCTATCCCGCTGAAAGGCAGCCATCCCCGAGTCAATTACGTTGGCGCGCATCAGGATGCGACGTTGGGACCACGAGGCCCGCTCCCGTCGCGCTTTTCATTGAACACTAGTATTAGCAAGGGCTGAGTGTCGCGAAAAACCGTAGTGAAAAGGCTTTATCGCCGAACGGAAATACGGCAGCTAATTTATTCTTCGTGTCCGTCGAAGAATAATCACCTTAGAATTTAACGGCCTTTCCGATAACCGACTTACCTTACGTCGCTTGACCTGCCGATCCCCGGTCCCGCTCGGGCACTATCCGTTTGCCGGGACTCCGCCGGCGCACGGGTTGAGGGGAAGCGTGTCATGGGTTGGTCACCGTCGGAATCGGGTCGGCATCGTCGGGAGTCGGGCGGGCGGGTGCGGCCGATCGAGTACGGGCGGCGCGCGGTCCTGGCGACTGAAGCGTCAAGCACGAGTCCGTCGAGTTACGTCGGCCGGGTCGGTGCGCTGGCGGTGGCGCTGGGCATCGGGTCGGCGATCGCGGCGATGCCGATCGCAGCCGCTGATACCACTGGATCAGGTGGCGCGAGCGCGTCGGATACGGCGGGCGCGGGTTCGGATTCGACTCGGGTGGCGCCCTCCCGCGGCGGAACGGACGCGCGCGCTCAAACCGGTGGGCGGGGCGGCGCGACCTCCGCTGACACCATCGGCCGCGCTGAGAACGACATCACCCCGACACGGGTGGGCATTCGGGAGGCGAGGACTCCGCGGATAGCCACCACCGCGGATAACTCCGCACAGAGCAGCCCCGGCACCGGAACCTCCGCTGTCCCCTCAGCGGAGGTCCCGGTGCCGGTGGCCTCACCGAAGACGGTCGCCGCCCCGTCGGCTGCGGTGGCGACGAACGCCGAAGTAACGGGCACAGACGCCGCGGAGGTCGTGGAACCCCTGCTCCCGCAGGTGGATTTGCTGCCAGTGCGCGCCGACAACCCGCAGGCACGGGTGGAGTCCGCTGAACCGCAGACGGGCGCGTCGGGTGCGGTGAACGGCCTTGGCGCCGGCCTGCTGGCGTGGCTGGGTGGTGGTGATGCGCCTGTGGCGACGCCGTTGTTGTGGACCATGCCGGCCGGTGGCCGCCGGGAGGATTCGGTTCTGGTGGTCAATCCGCCGGCGGCGGTGTCGGTGGGTGATCCGGTGTCGGGTTTGATTCGGATCTTTGTTGGTGATGGCACATCGGATAATCCGAATGCTGGTGTGTTGATCGGCAACGGGTATTCGTGGACGGCCCAATCCTGCACGGGCACAACAGCATGCGATGGCGGCAATGGTGGGTTGTTCGGTTCGGGCGGTAACGGCGCCAACGGCGGCTCCGGCGGTAACGCGGGGTTGCTCGGTAACGGCGGCGCGGGCGGTGCGGGTCTGGCCGGTCAGGCCGGTGGTGACGGCGGTCGGGGTGGTCTGCTGCTGGGTCACGGCGGCAATGGTGGCGCGGGTGGCGCAGGTGCGCTGAACCTGTCGGGTGGTGACGGCGGCAAGGGCGGTAGCGCCGGGGTGCTGTCGGTGTTCGGCAGTGGCGGCGCCGGCGGCGCGGGCGGCGCGAATGCGATGTCCGGGGACGCCGGCAACGGTGGTGCGGGCGGTAACAGCGGCTGGATCGGTGACGGTGGTGCGGGCGGGCGCGGTGGGTCGGCGTCGGGGACGGGGCCGGGTTCGGCCGGTGATGGTGGCCGGGGTGGCAGTACCGCGTTTTTGGCGTTCTTGGGTTCGGCCGGTGCGGGTGGCACTGGTGGTGCGGGCACGGTCGGCGGGGATGGCGGCAACGGCGGTAACGCGGGGTTGTTGTCGGGGTGGACCCGCGCCGGTAACGGTGGTGCCGGTGGTACCGGGGCTGTTGGCGGTCATGGTGGTGATGGCGGCCGGGGTGGTTTCTGGGTCGGTGACGGTGGGCTCGGTGGTGCCGGTGGTGCGGCGGCGACGTCGTCGGGCACTGGTGGTGCTGGTGGAGATGGGGGGCGCACCGGGTTGTTCTCGGTGGTCGGCTCTGGTGGTGCGGGCGGTTCCGGTGGTGCCGGTGGTGTGGGCACCCCGGGTGGTGCGGGCTCACTCGGTGGTAACGGCGGGCAGGGCGGCCTGGGTGGTAACGGCGGGCAGGGGTCGTGGGTCTTCGGCTTCGGTGGTGCCGGCGGGGCCGGTGGTGTGGGTGGCCGGGGCGGTACGGGGGCGATCGGCGCCAACGGTGTGGACGGGCAGACCCCCGGTGCGAGTGGGCAGGACGGCGGCGCGGGGTCGGGTGGCGGCAACGGCGGTGACGGTGGTGTCGGCGGGAAAGCAGGCACCAGCCGGTTCCTGTTGTTCTTCTCCGCACCGACCGCGGCGGCCGGTAACGGCGGCGCCGGCGGCGTGGGCGGTAACGGCGGCAGCCCGGGTGATGGTGGTGACGGCGCTGACGGTGATGCGCTCAACCCGCATGGCGGCACCGGCGGTAACGGCGGGGTCGGTGTGGGTGGTGCGGCCGGTGTCGGCGGTAAGGGCGGGGCGGCCGGCGGCGCCGGTGCGAGCGCGGGTGCCTCCGGAGCATCGGGTAACACCGGCGTCGGCGGGGCGGGCAACGGTGGCAACGGCGGCGCGGGCTACGACGCGGCCGCCGACGTCAATGCCGCACCGGGCACCCCGGGCGGCAACGGCGGCGATGGCGGTAACGCGGGCACCACCGGCCAGGGCGGTGCGGGCGGTAAGGGCGGTAACGGGGCGGCGGGCACGGTCAGTGTCGTCGCCGGGTTCGGCGGCAACGGTGGTGCCGGCGGTCTGGGCGGAACGCTGTCCGGGGACGGCGGCGCGGGTGGTGTCGGCGGTGCGGGTGGTACGGGCAGCCCGGGCAGCATCGGCGCCCCCGGCGCGGACGGCACCGCGGGCGCCCGCGATGGCGGCACCGGCGGGGCGGGTGTGGCCGGTGGTGTGGGCGGAGCGGGCGGTAACGGCGGCAATGGCGGTGCTGCACGGGGACTCGGCAGTGCCGGGCGCAATGGTGACGGTGGGACCGGCGGCGCGGGGGGTGCCGCCGGTCCCGGTGGCAACGGCGGTGCCGGGTTCGACGGCGACGCCTCGAACCCGGATGGCGGCAACGGCGGCACCGGTGGGGATGGCGGGCCGGCCGGCGCTGCGGGCGCCGGCGGTAAGGCCGGTGTGGGTGGTGTCGGCGGTGTGGATGGCAGCGCGGGTGCCGAGGGTGCCGGCGGGTCCAACGGCGGCGGGAACGGCGGTGATGGCGGGGATGGCTACACCCCCACCACCCCGGGCGCCTCGGGTGGTAACGGCGGTAATGGCGGGGATGGCGGCGCGTACGGCAACGGCGGTGCGGGCGGCAAGGGCGGTAACGGTGTGGCCGCTCTCAACGGCGCGGCCGGTGCGGCCGCGGGCGCTTCGGGTGCCTCCGGTTTGACCGGCGGGACCGCGGGCAACGGCGGCGCGGGCGGGCGCGGCGGCACGATCTCCGGTAACGGCGGCGCCGGCGGTGTGGGTGGTGTCGGCGGTGCGGGCGGTAACGGTGGCGTGGGTGTCGCGGGCATCAACGGGGCCTCGGCTGGGGCCTCCGGCCAGGCCGGCGGCACCGGCGGGACCGGCGGTGCGGGCGGCGTGGGTGGGCGTGGTGGCGCGGGTGGTGTGACCCGCGGGCAAGGCAGTACAGGACTCAACGGCGACGGCGGAACCGGCGGAGCCGGCGGACTGGGCGGCGCACCCGCCGACGGCGGCAGCGGCGCTGCGGGTAACGCCGCGACTCCCGACGGCGGCACGGGCGGCAACGGTGGTGATGCCGGTGTGCGCGGCGCCGGCGGTGCGGGCGGTGCGGTCGGCAGTGGCGGGGCCGGTGGGAACTCCGGCGCCAGCGGCGCCTCGGGTGGCGCCTATTCCGGTCCGGTGGCGGGCAACGGCGGTGACGGCGGTGCCGGGTTCACCGCGGTGACCGCAGGTGCGCGGGGCGGCAACGGCGGCGCCGGCGGCGATGGCGGCTCGCACGGCAACGGCGGTCTCGGTGGCCGCGGTGGTGACGGCGCGAATGGCGGTATCGGCGCGTCCGGCGCGGCCGCGGGCGCGGCGGGATCCTCGGGTGTGGCCGGTGGAACCGGCGGTGATGGCGGCGCCGGCGGTCGTGGTGGTTCGCAGGCCGGCAACGGCGGCGCGGGTGGCACCGGTGGTGTCGGTGGACTCGGCGGTGCGGGCGGCACCGGTATCGCCGGCGCCATCGCCGGCAACGGTGGCACCGGTGGTGATGGCGGCACCGGCGGTGCGGGTGGCCGCGGTGGACTCGGCGGCTCCGCTGCCGCAGGCATCGCGGGCCTGTCCGGTAACGGTGGCAACGGCGGCGCCGGCGGCACGGCCGGAACCCCGGGTGACGGCGGCACCGGTTCGGACGGCACCGCCAACAGCCCCGACGGCAGCCCCGGCGGAGTCGGCGGCAACCCCGGTGCGCGTGGCGTGGGTGGCATCGGCGGAACGGCCGGGGGTGGCACCGCCTCCGACGGGTCAACGGGATCCAGCGGCGCGGCCATCGCTGTCGTGGCCGGCAATGGTGGCGCCGGTGGTGCGGGCTACAACAACCCCAACGGCACCGGCGGTAACGGCGGTGCGGGCGGCGCGGCTGGCACGGCCGGCGACGGTGGCCGCGGCGGCACGGGTGGCTATGGCGGCGCGGGAACCGGTGGCCGGGGTGGCGCCGGTGGCACCGGTGGAACGCTGTCCGGTGACGGTGGTGACGGCGGCCACGGCGGCACTGCCGCAACAGGTTTCGTCGCCGGTGACGGCGGCACCGGCGGTGCCGCACTGGGCGCCGGGAACGGCGGCAACGGCGGCAACGGTGGCACCGGCGGGGCGGGCAGCACCGCGGGCTCGGGCGGCTCCGGCGGTGACGGCGGTGCGGTCTCCGGCAACGGCGGCAATGGCGGTAACGGCGGCACCGGCACCGACACCGGCCCCGGCGGGGCCGGCGGGTTCGGCGGCAGCGCCCGCGGCAGCGCGGGTAACGGCGGCGCGGGCGGTCGCGGTGGTGACGGCGGTACCGGCGGGGCCGGCGGTTCGGGCGGCACCGGCGGCGCCGGCAGCGGACTGGGTCAGCGGCGGCGAGGCGGCACCGGCGGCGACGCAGGACTCTCCGGTGGTGACGGCGGGCGCGGTGGCGACGGCGGCGCAGCCGGATCCACCGGCGCCGGCGGCCGAGGCGGCGCGGGCGGCGACGGCGCACTCGGCGCGGCCGGTGCCAACGGCGCCGCGGTGGGCGCGTCGGGCGCCACCGGTGTCGCCGGCGGCAATGGCGGCGTCGGTGGTGACGGCGGTGCCGGCGGAACCATCTCCGGTGACGGCGGCCTCGGCGGTGCCGGCGGCCTCGGTGGCAGCGGCGGCACCGGCGGCGCGGGCGTGGCCGGGGTGACCGGAACGGCGGGCAGCGTCAACGGCGGTGACGGCGGCGTCGGCGGCACTGGCGGCGCGGCGGGTGCCGGCGGTACCGGCGGTCGCGGCGGCAGCACGACATCCGGCAGCGCCGGTTCGACCGGGGCGGGCGGCAATGCCGGCGCGGCGGGCAACGGCGGCAACGGCGGCACCGGCGGTGCGGGCTTCAGCCCCGCCTCGGGGACCTCCGGTCTGGCCGGCGGTAACGGCGGCAGCGGCGGCGCGGGCGGACCCGGCGGCGCCGGGGCGGCCGGCGGCACCGGCTCAACCACCGGCACCGACAGCGTCGGCGGCGACGGCGGCGTCGGCGGTACCGGTGGACGCGGCGGCAACGGCGGAAACAGCACCGGCAACCCGACCTTGGCCAATCGAGCCGGCGGGGCCGGCGGCAACGGCGGTGACGCGGGTATCGGCGGCGCAGGCGGTAGCGGCGGCGGAGCGGCCTCGGCGGGTGTGACGGGCGTCGCCGGTGATGGTGGTGCGGGTGGCAACGGCGGCGCGGGCTGGAACTCTGTGCTGGCCAATAACGTTGGCGGCACCGGCGGCGACGGCGGTTCGGGCGGCAGCACCACGACGGGTGTCGCCGGCAGCGGTGGCTTCGGCGGCACCGGCGGTGCCGGCTATGTCGGCAGCGGCCAGAACGGTAACGGCAGTAACGGCGGGTCCGGCGGCGCGGGCGGCACCGGCGGCTACGCCAGCACCGGTGTGGCCGGCGCGGGCGGCACCGGCGGCGCGGGCGGCAACGGCGGCAACGGATCCACCGGGTCAACGTCGGTGACGGCCGGCGTACCCGGGGCGTCGCGGCGGTAACGGCGGCACCGGCGGGCTCGGTGGCGCGGGCGGTGCCGGTGGCACCGCGGCGGCCGGAGGCTCCAACGGGGCGGGCGGCACCGGCGGGCGGGGCGGCAACGCGGGTCGACCCGGCGACGGCGGCACCGGTTTCGCCGGCGACGCCACCAATCCCAACGGCGGCGACGGCGGCACCGGCGGCAACCCGGGCACGGCAGGCTCCGGCGGCGCGGCCGGATTGGCCGGGGCGGGTGCGGGTTCGGGTGCGGCAGCCGGCGACACGGGTGTCACCGGCACCGAGATCACCGGTGCGGCCGGCAATGGCGGCGCCGGCGGCGGGGGCTTCACCGCGGTGACGGCAGGAGCCTCCGGCGGTAACGGCGGCAACGGTGGCGACGGCGGCCTCATCGGCAACGGCGGCACGGGCGGTGCGGGTGGCGCGGGAGCCAACGGCACCCGGGGTGCCTCGGCGCCTCCGCGGGCGCGGCAGGTTCCGCGGGCACCGGCGGCGGCACCGGCGGTAACGGCGGTGCCGGCGGTCGCGGCGGCACCCTGGCCGGTAACGGTGGCGCGGGTGGTCTCGGCGGTGCGGGCGGTTCCGGCGGCGCGGGCGGTACCGGCATCGCCGGCGCCAGCGGGGCCGTCGCGGGAGCATCGGGTCAAATCGGCGGTGACGGCGGCGACGGCGGCGTCGGCGGCGCAGGGCGGCCAGGGCGGCCTCGGCGGCACGTTCCAGGCGGTCGGATTCACCGCCGGCGTCGATGGCACCGGCGGTACGGGTGGCGCCGGTGGCGCGCCCGGCACCCCGGGCAACGGCGGTACCGGTGCGGCCGGTGACGCGACGACGTCGACCGGCGGCAACGGCGGCACGGGCGGCAACCCGGGGGCACGCGGTACCGGCGGGACCGGCGGCGCCGGAGGCGGCAGCCGGCGGGGCGGTCGGGGCCGACGGATCCACCGGCGCGGCGTTCTCCGGCGTGGCCGGCAATGGCGGCGCGGGCGGCACCGGCTTCACCGCAGTCACCGCAGGGGCATCCGGCGGCGCGGGCGGCAATGGCGGCGATGGCGGCGCCTACGGCGCTGGTGGCACGGGCGGTGCCGGCGGTAACGGCGCCACCGGCGGTGTCGGAGCGTCCGGTGCGACGCCTGGCGCTTCGGGTTCCGCAGGCGTCACGGGCGGCACCGGCGGCGCCGGCGGCGCCGGCGGTAGGGGCGGTGTCGAGGCCGGTAACGGCGGTGCCGGCGGTCTCGGTGGCGCGGGCGGCGGCGGCGGAACCGGCGGCACCGGCGCCGACGGCGCCAACGGCGTGGCTGCAGGAGCGTCCGGTCAGGCCGGCGGCACCGGCGGTGCCGGCGGTATCGGTGGTGCCGGCGGTCGCGGCGGCGCCGGTGGCGCGGTCCAGAAGGCCGGCTTCACGGTAGGAGCCAACGGCAATGGCGGTACGGGTGGCACCGGCGGTGCACCCGCGGCGGGCGGCGACGGCGGCGATGGCGCCAGCGGCAGCGTCGCAACACCCAACGGCGGCAACGGTGGCAACCGGCGGCAACCCCGGCACCAGCGGTGCCGGCGGCGCGGGCGGCGCGGTGGGTGCCGGCGGCGCGGGCGGCAGCAGGGCACGACCGGCGCCGTCGGCGCGGCCTACAACGGCGCGACGGCCGGCAACGGCGGCAACGGCGGCAACGGCGCGGCCGTCACCGGTGCCACCAACGGCACCGGCGGCAACGGCGGCGCCGGCGGTAGGGGCGGCTCGTACGGCAACGGCGGTAACGGCGGCGCCGGCGGCACCGGCACCACCACCGGCCACCGGCGGGTTCGCCGCCGGCGGCGGCGGCGGCACCGGCGGTGCGGGCGGATCGGTCTCCGGCAACGGCGGCAACGGCGGCACCGGCGGCAACGGCACCGGCGCGGGCGGCGCGACCGGCGGCAACGGCGGTGCTCGGCGGGACCGGCGGAACCACCGCGGGTACCGGCGGCGTAGGCGGTGTCGGCGGCAACGCCACCACCCTCGACGCCAGCTCCGCGGTCGGCGGGGCCGGCGGGACCGGCGGCACGACGCGTGGTCGCCGGCGGCACCGGCGGCAACGGCGGCACCGGCGGCAACGGCTTCGACGGCACCGGCCAGCCCTTCGGAACCGGCGGGCCGGGCGGAGCGGGGGGCAACGGCGGCGCCGGCGGGACAGCAGGCGCGTCCGGCTCCGAAGGCACAGGCCGGGTGGTGCCCCCCAACGGCCAGATCACCATGGGGGCGTCGGCCCTCCCCCAGTGCGGGGGCGTCTGCGGTCGTTTCCCGAGCGGTATGTCGCTCACCCCGGACGGGCAATACCTCTTCGTCAACAATGGCGGCGCCGCCCTCGGGGCCTCCGCAGGCTCTTCCCTCGGGACCATCGTGCGGATCAACACCACCACCATGCAGATGGACGACGCCTACCGAGTCTTAACGGCGCCGCACCCGGAAATACCAACGCCCCGAACCCGCTGTGGGGGTCGGCGATCAGCCTCGACGGCACCAAACTGTATGTCGGGATCAGCAACACCCAGAGTCCGTTTGGAACCGACGGCCAGATAGGCGTCTTCGACACCGCGACCTTGTCCTACCAAGGCGTCCAGGTCACCGGTCTGGACGGCCCGATCGGCCTGACGATCTCACCGAACGGCGACTTCCTTTATGTCGCTCAGTTCAACCCGACAGCGGGGGTCAGCGTCTACCGCACCAGCGATCTGGGCTTTGTCGCGAACGTGCCTGCCGGCGTCGGCGCTGGCAATCTGGGTGCCCAGAATGCGTCGTCGGTGGTGTTCAACACAAGCGGTACCCGGGCCTATGTGGTCCAACACAACCAAGGCGGTTTGAGTAGGGTCACGGCGCTTGACACCAGCGCCGGCCAGGGCAGCCCGACAGTTATCGGGACGGGGTCGGCGGTCCCGGCCGCCGGCAACGGCAATCTCTACTACGGTTCGCTGGACATGGTGATCACCCCGGACGGCAACTACGGGATCGTCTCCAACGGCTGGAACAATTCGCTGACGGTCATGAGTCTGGCCCTCATCGAAAGCTCGATCCAGCACCGCCGGCGTACGCACCATCAGCCTCGGGACCCCGACCAAGGCCCCAGGAACCGGCACCTTCGCCCCGAACGCAGGCCAGTACAGCTACGGTCCGATCGCCATGACGATCGCGGGGTCAAAGGTGTACATCGCCAACCAGTGGGAGGACACCGTGACCGCACTCGACATCAGCGACCCGAATCCCGCTCAACTGGGGGACCAGCGCGTTCATCGCCCCGGGTGTCGACGGCCTGAACAATCCGACGGGGATTGTGTCGGGGACGGTGAACGGAACCACCAAGGTGTTCGTCAGCAGCAATATCAACCCCGGACTGCTGCAATATCGGACGTTGTAGTTAGGCCGGTCTTGCGACGGGTCAGCGCCCGTCCCGCCAGCGGATCAGCGTCTGCGCCGGCCCGAGGTCGTAGTCCGGCCCGTCGCAGCCGACCGTCATCAGCGTGACCCCAAGGCCCGCGAGCGCTTCGGCGTTGGCGACCATGGTGTCGGGGTCGCGGCCCTCCACGCCGGACGAGCGTTCGATGGTGGACGGGTCGCGCCCCACGCTCTCGCAGTGCGCCGTCGAGCGCGGCCGCCTTGCCGGGGTAGGTATCGGCGTTGGTGAATGAATGCCAGGAGTCGGCGTGCTCGGCGACAAGCCGCAGCGTCTTCTTCTCGCCCTGCCCGCCGATGAGGATCGGGATCTGCCGGGTCGGCGCCGGGTTGAGCTTCGGCCAGCCGTGACTTGATCCGGGGCAGCGCGGCGGCCAGATCGTCCAGCCGGCTGCCGGCGGTGCCGAACTCGTAGCCGTATTCGTCGTAGTCCTTGCGCATCCAGCCCGAGCCGATGCCCAGGATCAGCCGGCCCTCGGAGATGTGGTCGACGGTGCGCGCCATATCGGCCAGCAGTTCGGGGTTGCGGTAGGAGTTGCAGCTCACCAGCGCGCCGATCTGGACGCGGGAGGTCTGCTCGGCCCAGGCGCCGAGCATGGTCCAGCACTCGAAGTGCGCGCCGTCCGGATCGCCGTAGAGCGGGTAGAAGTGGTCCCAGTTGAAGACGACGTCGACGCCGATGTCCTCGCAGCGGCGCACCGCGTCGCGGATGTAGCCGTAGTGGCTGGAGTGCTGCGGCTGCAGTTGGACGCCGATGCGGATGGGGAAGCTCATGCTTCAGGTTGGCGCACGCCTAGCGGTGCAAGCACCGCTGCGCAGGATCTCCACCAGTGCCCGCGGCTGATCGCCCTGCACCGAATGCCCGGAGTCGGGCACGACGATCACCTCCTGGAAGCCCGGCGCGATCTCGGCGAACCGCGCGGCGTCGTCGTCGTTGACGAAGAACGACTTCCCGCCGCGCACCAGCGTGGTCGGCGTGCGTGAGCAGCGGCACGTCATCCCACAGGCCCTCGAAGCCCGTCGCCCTTGCGGAAGGTGTCGTACCGCCACGTCCAGGTGCCGTCGTCGAGTTGCTTGGAGTTGTGAAACACCCCGCGCTGCAACGACTCCCGGGATCGCGGTGCGGGGAGGCGGCGACGGTGACGTCGACCATCGCCTCGAAGCTGGGGAAGCTGCGATCGCCCTGCACCAGCGCGACCGCACCCATCTGGGCCTTGGTCATCTGCTCGTGGCGCTCCGGCGCCGACGGGGTGACGTCCACCATGCACCAGCTCGCGCACCAGCTCCGGTGCGGTGACGGCCAGGCGCATCGCGGTCAGCCCGCCCAGCGACATGCCCACCACCAGATCGGCGTCGGGCGCCAGCTCGCGCGATCACCGGTCGCACCGCCTCGGCGTTGAGCTTGGGCCCGTAGTCGCCGTCCTCGCGCCAGGCCGAGCGGCCGTGGCCGGGCAGGTCGATCGCCAGCGCGGGCAGGCCGAGGCCGAGGATCACGGTGTCCCAGGTGTGCGCGTTCTGCCCGCCGCCGTGCAGGAACACCACCCGGGCCGGGTCGGCGCCCCAGCGCAGCGCGCTGATGTCGCCGCGCTCGACGCGGGTGACGCGGGCAGCGGCCCGGTGACGCCGGCCTGCTCGGCGTTCTCCGGGCAGGTAGGCGAACTCGTCCACGATGCTCTAGTTAACGCGAAAGTGCGCCCAGATCGTGTCTGCGGGAAGTCGCGATCCAGGCGCACTCTCGATGCGGAGGAGTCACCCCTCGATGAACTCCTCAAGCTGTGCGCGCGCCACGTCGTCGGGCAGCTGCTTCGGCGGGCTCTTCATCAGGTAGGCCGAGGCGGCGATCACCGGGCCGCCGATGCCGCGGTCCTTGGCGATCTTGGCCGCGCGCACCGCGTCGATGATGACGCCGGCCGAGTTCGGCGAGTCCCACACCTCGAGCTTGTACTCCAGGTTCAGCGGCACGTCACCGAAGGCGCGGCCCTCGAGGCGGACGTAGGCCCACTTGCGGTCGTCGAGCCAGCCGACGTGATCGGACGGGCCGATGTGCACGTCCTTGGTGTTGAACTCCTTCTGCAGGTTGCGAGGTGACGGCCTGGGTCTTGGAGATCTTCTTCGACTCCAGGCGCTCGCGCTCGAGCATGTTCAGGAAGTCCATGTTGCCGCCGACGTTGAGCTGCATGGTGCGGTCGAGCTGCACGCCGCGGTCCTCGAACAGCTTGGCCATCACGCGGTGGGTGATGGTGGCGCCGACCTGGCTCTTGATGTCGTCGCCGACGATCGGCACGCCGGCATCCTCGAACTTCTTGGCCCACACCGGATCCGAGGCGATGAACACCGGCAGCGCGTTGACGAACGCCACGCCGGCGTCGATGGCGCACTGCGCGTAGAACTTGTCGGCCTCTTCGGAGCCGACCGGCAGGTAGGACACCATGACGTCGACCTTGTTCTCCTTGAGCACCTTCACCACGTCGACCGGGTCCTCGTCGGAGAGGTCGATGGTGTCGGCGTAGTACTTGCCGATGCCGTCGAGGGTCGGGCCGCGCTGCACCATCACGTTGGTGGGCGGCACGTCGGCGATCTTGATGGTGTTGTTCTCCGAGGCGAAGATCGCCTCGGAGAGGTCGAAGCCGACCTTCTTGGCGTCGACGTCGAACGCGGCGACGAACTTGACGTCGCGCACGTGGTACTGGCCGAACATGACGTGCATCAGGCCGGGGACGGTCGAGTTCGGGTCGGCGTCCTTGTAGTACTGCACGCCCTGCACCAGCGAGGACGCGCAGTTGCCGACGCCGACAATGGCGACGCGCACTTCGTTGGTCATGGACGTTCTCCTTCGTGTACTTCCGGTGTTTCTCAGCCTTGTTCCGGGCGGCTCTGTGCCACCCGTTCCGCGGCGATCAGTTCGTTGAGCCAGTTGACTTCCCGCTCGCTGGACTCCAAACCAAGCTGATGCAGCTGGCGGGTGTAGCGGTCGAGTGAGTTACTGGCGCGCGCGATGGCTTCGCGCAGGCCTTCGCGACGTTCTTCGACCTGGCGGCGGCGGCCCTCCAGGATGCGCATCCGGGCCTCTGCCGGGGTGCGGTTGAAGAACGCCAGGTGCACACCGAATCCGTCGTCGGTGTAGTTCTGCGGGCCGGTGTCGGCCACCAGTTCGGTGAAGCGGTGACGGCCGGCGTCGGTGAGTTGGTAGACCCGGCGGGCCCGGCGCAGCACCGTGGTGCCCTCGGGCGCGGCGTCCTCGACGATCAGCCCGTCGGCCTGCATCCGGCGCAGCGCCGGGTAGAGCGAGCCGTAGGAGAAGGCGCGGAACGCCCCCAGCAGGCCGGTCAGCCGCTTGCGCAGCTCGTAGCCGTGCATCGGGGACTCCTGGAGGAGACCCAGAACCGCGAGCTCCAGCATCCCCTCACCTCCACTCGTTCGTTAGAGTTAACTCAACATCTCCACAAACTGTATCGGCCCGATATATTCGCCGCCAAACCGGCGCTGTTCTAGGGCTTACGGATAGCCGATGCGCTTGACGGACCCGTCCGGGCCCAGGGTGATGTTGCCGCTGCCGAAGTCACTGGAGACGTAGACGGCGATCGAGACCGCCCCCGGGGTGGTCGGGTCGCGGGCCGGCTCGACGATCAGATAGGTGCTGGTCACCTCGTCGGCTTTGATGTTGAGCGTCTCCGGGGCGCCGCGCAGGACCCCGACGACGGCCCTGGCGTCGAACGCTGCCAGGTCCACCGGGACGGCGTCGCTGCTCCGCGGCCCGGTCGACGGGTCGTCGAAGCCGCCGCGGTAGGTGTAGCTCAAGGTGCGCCGCTCGTCGTCCGGGTCGGGCCGCTCCAGCACCGCGTAGTCGGGGTAGATGACCAGCCGGTATCCCATGGTGTCGCCGAATTTGGTGCGCATCTGTTGCAGCAGCCCGGACAGCCCGCCGAGGGACTGCAACTGGCGCGGTGGGGTCAGCACCACCGGCGCAACGCCGTCGGGCGCGGCGCCGGGATCGGCGGTGACGCTCAGTGGTGAACTCGTGGTGCCGTAGAGCCCCCAGCCGATGCCGACACCGACCAGCACCAGCACGCCGGCTGTCGCAAGACGAACGCCCCAGGCGGCCCGCGGCCCGGTCAGCGGCGCCGGTTTGAGCGCCGGAAGCTGTACGGGCGCATTGCCCGTCTGCAGGTCGGCGATCAACCCGCGTAGTTCGCCGATGGTGGCGGCGTTGGTCGCGGTCTTGACCCGCTGCGCGTGCTCGGTCATGGACAGCTGACCCTCGGCCAGCGCGGTGTCGAGGATCTGGCAGATGTCGGTGCGGTCGCTGTCCTTGGCTCGCGTACTCGAGGTCTGACCGGTCGCCATCTGAGTGATCGTAGGAGTTGTGCGGTCGGTCGCACACCCCGCCGGGAAGCCCCGACGTACTCTGGTCACCGTGCGACTGCAGCGACAGGTGGTGGACTACGCGCTCCGGCGGCGGTCCCTGCTGGCCGAGGTCTACTCCGGCCGCACCGGTGTCACCGAGGTCTGCGACGCCAACCCCTACCTGTTGCGCGCGGCGAAGTTCCACGGAAAACAGAGCTCGATCATGTGCCCGATCTGCCGCAAGGAGCAACTGACGTTGGTGTCGTGGGTGTTCGGTGAGCACCTCGGCGCGGTCTCCGGATCGGCGCGCAGCGCCGAGGAACTGGTTCTGCTGGCGACCCGGTTCGAGGAGTTCGCCGTCCACGTCGTCGAGGTGTGCCGCACCTGCAGTTGGAATCATCTGGTGAAGTCCTACGTGCTCGGCGCCCCCCGCTCGACGAAGGGCTCGCCTCGCACTCGACGGGCGCGCACGGCCAGTGAATAGCGGAGACGGCCAGGACCGGTCACCCGCCGACGCACCGCCGCCGGCTGACCGCGCGCCCACCGGACCCCGGCACCGCGCCGAGCCGTGATGACGCCGTCACCCGCGCGGCCCGCCGACAGATCCCCCCCGACGACCGGCTGACAGCGATCATCGCCCCGGTGCGCGCCTCCGGCCCGCCGTCGCAGCGTGAGCAGGTGCAGGCAGTCAAGGCCGCGATGGACGGCGGAGGACCACCTGCCGCCGCACCGCCCCCCACCGCCAGCGCCCCGGTCCCGCCGCCGGCCCGGATCAGCGGCGCAGCCGGGTCTGTGGCACCGCCTTCGTGGCTGGGGCGGCAGCGCTGGCTGGCTGCCGCCGCCGTGGTGTTCGTCGTGCTGCCGATGCTCACCTTCGGCATGGCCTATCTGATCGTCGTCGTGCCCAAACCCGGCGACATCCGCACCAACCAGGTCTCGACGATCCTGGCCAGCGACGGCTCGGAATTGGCGAAAATCGTTCCGCCCGAGGGCAATCGCGTCGACGTCGACATCAACCAGGTGCCGGTGCACGTGCGCAATGCCGTGATGGCCGCCGAGGACCGCGACTTCTACACCAACCCGGGCTTCTCCATCACCGGGTTCGGCCGCGCGCTCCGCAACAACCTGTTCGGCAACGACATTCAGGGTGGGTCGACGATCACCCAGCAGTACGTCAAGAACGCTCTCGTCGGCGATCAGCGCTACCGGCTTCGGCGGCCTGATCCGCAAGGCCAAGGAACTGGTGATCTCCACCAAGATGAGCCAGCAGTGGTCGAAAGACGAAGTGCTGCAGGCATATCTGAACATCATCTACTTCGGCCGCAGCGCCTACGGGATCTCCGCGGCGTCGCAGGCGTATTTCAACAAGCCGGTCGACCAACTCATCGGTCGCTGAGGGCGCACTGCTGGCGGCGCTGATCCAGCGGCCCTCGACGCTGGACCCAGCGGTCGACCTCGAGGGTGCGACGGCGCGGTGGAACTGGGTGCTCGACGGCATGGTCACCATCGGTGCGCTGTCGGAATCGGAACGCGACCAGCAGGTCTTCCCGCAGACCGTGTCGCCGGATCAGGCCAAGACGGCGAACCTGACCACCGGCCCCAACGGGCTCATCGAGCGCCAGGTGATCAAGGAACTGCTGGAGCTGTTCAACATCGACCAGCAGACCCTGAACACCCAGGGCCTGCAGATCACCACGACGATCGACCCGCAGGCCCAGGAGGCCGCCGAGGATGCCGTCGGCGACCTATCTCGACGGCCAGATGCCGGAGATGCGCGCCGCGGTGGTGTCCATCGACCCGCGCACCGGCGGGGTGAAGGCCTACTACGGCGGCACTGACGCGCCAGGGCTTCGACTTCGCCCAGGCCGGCCTGCCGACGGGTTCGTCGTTCAAGGTGTTCGCCCTGGTGGCCGCCCTCGAGCAGGGCATGGGCCTGGGCTACCAGGTGGACAGCTCGCCGCTGAAGGTCGACGACAAGCTGACGATCAACAACTCCGAGGGCGCGAGCTGCGGCACCTGCAACATCGCCGAGGGGCTCAAGCAGTCGCTGAACACCGTCTACTACCGGCTGATGCTGAAGCTGCGCAACGGCCCGGAGGACGTCGCCGACGCCGCGCACCGGGCCGGTGTGGCCGAGAGCTTCCCCGGCGTGGACTACACCCTGTCCGAGGACGGCACTGGGCGGACCGCCCGGCACCGGGCGTGGTGCTGGGCAAGTACGAGACGCGGGTCATCGACATGGCGTCGGCGTACGCGACGCTGGCCGACTCGGGCATCTACCACGCCCCGCACTTCGTGCAGAAGGTCGTCAACGCCGACGGCGAGGTGCTCTTCGACGCCGCCGGTGAGGACAACTCCGGCGAGCGCCGCATCGAGAAGGCGGTGGCCGACAACGTCACCGCGGCGATGCAGCCGATCCCCGGCTATTCCAACGGCCACACCCTGTCCGGCGGCCGGCCGGCGGCGGCCAAGACCGGCACCCACCAACTCGGCGACACCGGCGCCAACCGCGACGCCTGGATGGTCGGCTACACCCCGCAGTTGTCCACCGCGGTGTGGGTCGGGCACCGTCAAGGGTGACATACCACTGGTGAACAGTTGGGGCGGACTCGGTTTACGGATCCGGGCCTGCCGGCCGACATCTGGAAGGCCACCATGGACGGCGCCCTGCAGGGCACCGACTTCGAGTCCTTCCCCACCCCGACCGAGGTCGGCGGCTACGCCGGCGTTCCCGCGCCGCCGCCCCCGCCGCCGGCACCGGTGCGCCCGTCGACGCCGCCCCCGCCCGCCGACGGCCTGCCGCCGTCGCCCCCGCCCCCGCCGACGGGTATCGAGGTGCTGCCGGGTGTCACCATCCCGCTGCCGCCCCGCCGCCGCCGCCGGGCCGGCGCCACCGCCGTTCCCGCGCCGCCGCCGCCTCCCGCCGGGACCGCTGCCGCCCCGGCGCCGCCGCCTCCGCCGCCGTACCCGTCCGCCGCCGCCGGCCGCTCCGGGACCGCCCCGCCTCCGTGACTCGCGGCCGCCGCCGGCGCCGACCGTGACGGGTCGCGTCCCACGGTCTCGCCGCTCCCGCTCGCCGACGATCTGCGCAGCGACCGACGATCGCGACCTGCCCAGCCGCACCGATGCGATCGGCGCGGCGCTGTCCGAGACGCGTCGGCGGACCGGTGGGCCGGCACGCACTGATCGGCCGCACCCGGGTGCTCACCCCGCTGCGGGTGATGTTCCTCATCGCGCTGGTGTTGCTGGCGCTCGGATGGTCCACGAAGTCGCCGTGCCTGCAGACCATCGGCACCGGGACGCCGGACCAGCGGGTGGCCAACTGGGACAACCAGCGCGCCTATTACGAGCTGTGCTACTCCGACACCGTGCCGCTCTACGGCGCGGAGTTGTTGAGCCAGGGCAAGTTTCCGTACAAGTCCAGCTGGCTCGAACTGGACTCCGAGGGCCAGCCGCGCAGACCCAGTACGACGGCACGCCCGCGGTGCGCTACATGGAGTATCCGGTGCTGACCGGTGTCTACCAGTACGTGTCGATGTCGCTGGCCAAGACCTACACCGCGGTGGCGAAGGCCACCAAGCTGCCGGTGCTGACCGGGGTGGCCGAGGTGGTGATGTTCTTCAACATCGCCGCCTTCGGTCTGGCACTGGCCTGGCTGGCCACGGTGTGGGCGACGCGCGATGCTGGCCGGCCGGCGGATCTGGGACGCCGCACTGGTGGCCGCCTCGCCGATTCTGATCTTCCAGATCTTCACCAACTTCGACGCTCTGGCAACGGCTTTGGCGACCGGCGGCCTGCTGGCCTGGGCGCGTCGCCGGCCCGACGCTGGCCGGCGTGCTGATCGGGCTCGGGGTGGCCGCCAAGCTGTATCCGGCGCTGCTGCTGCTGCCGCTGCTGCTGCTCGGGGTGCGCACCGGCCGCCTGGCCGACGCGGTGCGCACCGCCGCGGTGGCGCTGCCATCACCTGGGTGGCGATCAACCTGCCGGTGATGCTGCTGTACCCGCGCGGCTGGTCGGAGTTCTTCCGGCTCAACACCCGGCGCACCGCACGATATGGATTCGCTCTACAACGTCATCAAGTCGTTCACCGGTTGGCCGGGACTCGATCCGAACCTCGGGTTCTGGCAGCCGCCGGTCGTGCTCAACGCCGTCGTCGCCGTGGTGTTCCTGTTGTGCTGCGCCGGCAATCGCTTACATCGCGCTGACCGCGCCGCAGCGGCCCCGGGTCGCGCAGCTGGCCTTCCTGGTGGTCGCCGCGTTCCTGTTGGTGAACAAGGTGTGGAGTCCGCAGTTCTCGCTGTGGCTGGTGCCGCTGGCGGTGCTGGCGCTGCCGCACCGCCGAATCCTGCTGGCCTGGATGACCATCGACGCCCTGGTGTGGGTGCCGCGGATGCTGTATCTCTACGGCGAGCAGAACAAGGGTCTGCCCGAGCAGTGGTTCACCGCAACGGTGCTGCTGCGCGACGTCGCGGTGGTGGCGCTGGTGGTGCTGGTGATCCGCCAGATCTACCGTCCGGCAGAGGATCTGGTGCGCTGCGACGGCGTCGACGACCCGTCCGGCGGGGTGTTCGACCGCGCCGCCGATGACTTCCCGCGCGTGGTGGCCGCAGCGGCTGCGGCCGCGTCGTCAGACAACGCACGAGAGGAGGTGTCGGATGCAGGTCGCGATCGCCCTGTTTCCGCGTAACACGGCGCTGGATGCCATCGGGCCCTACGAGGTGCTGCAGCGGGTACCCGAGCATCGACGTGGTCTTCGTCGGGCACGCGCCGCGGCGAGGTCCGCACCGACAACGGCATGCTCGGACTGATCTGCGACGCCACCTTCGACGAGGTGCCCCGACCCGATGTGCTGCTGGTCCCCGGCGGCGTCGGCACCCGGACCCTGATGACGCGACGAGGTGATGCTGGATTGGGTGCGCCAAGCCCACCGCAGCACACCCTGTTCACCACCTCGGTGTGCACCGGCAGCCTGGTGCTGGCCGCCGCCGGACTGCTCGACGGACTGACGGCCACCACGCACTGGGGTGCCGCGGACTTCCTCGGACTCGCTGGGCGCCGTCTACACCCCGCAGCGGGTGGTCGAGCACCTGCCGCAGCGCATCATCACCGCCGCCGGGGTGTCGAGCGGAATCGACATGGCGCTGCGACTGGTCGAACTGCTCGTCGACCGGCAGGCCGCCGAGGCCAGCCAGCTGATGATCGAGTACGACCCGCAGCCGCCGTTCGACTCCGGCGCTCTCGACAAGGCCTCGGAGGCCACCCGGCTGCTGGCGCTGGAGTACTTCAGCCAGCGCGACTGATTTCGCTGATCAGCACGCCGCTCCGGTAACCTGAGCCGGTTGCCGACGCAGGCGACCCTCCTGCCACGCCATCCGGGCGTGGCCGCACACGACCATAGGAGGTGATGAGGTTTCCATGCGTCCATACGAAATCATGGTCATTCTCGACCCCACTCTCGACGAGCGCACCGTTGCACCGTCGCTGGACACGTTCCTCAACGTGATCCGCAGTGACGGCGGAACGGTCGACAAGGTCGACATCTGGGGCCGGCGCCGGCTGGCCTACGAGATCGCCAAGCATGCCGAGGGCATTTACGCCGATCGTCGACGTCAAGGCCGAGCCGGCCACCGTGTCCGAGCTGGATCGTCAGCTCAACCTGAACGAGTCGGTCCTGCGCACCAAGGTCATGCGGACGGACAAGCACTGAGTCGCTCGCTGCGAAGCGTCAGAGCCCGTACGTACGGCTCGTCGACACTGCGTCTCGTCAACCTAGCGCTCGTCAGACCAGCGCTCGCTCAAATCCAGGAGGACCTTGTGGCCGGTGACACGATCATCACCGTCGTCGGAAACCTGACCGCCGACCCCGAACTGCGGTTCACCCCGTCCGGTGCGGCCGTCGCCAACTTCACGGTGGCGTCCACCCCGCGCATCTTCGACCGTCAGAGCAGTGAGTGGAAGGACGGCGAAGCGCTGTTCCTGCGCTGCAGCATCTGGCGCGAGGCCGCCGAGAACGTGGCCGAGAGCCTGACCCGCGGCTCGCGGGTGATCGTGACCGGCCGGCTCAAGCAGCGCTCCTTCGAGACCAAAGAGGGCGAGAAGCGCACCGTCATGGAGGTCGAGGTCGACGAGATCGGCCCGTCGCTGCGCTACGCCACCGCCAAGGTCAACAAGGCCTCGCGCGGCGGTGGCGGTGGCGGCGGCTTCGGCGGCGGCGGTGGCGGCGGCGGCGGTTCCACGGCCGCGGCCGGCAGCGACTCGCCAGGAAGACCCGTGGGGCAGCGCGCCCGGCGTCGGGATCCTTCGGCGGCAGTGACGACGAACCCCCTTTCTGATCAACCCCAACGCGTGCCGCGGCACGCGACATCGAGAACGAAAGAGATGTAAGAGATGAAAGCCAAACCCACCAAGCGGCGTCCGGCGCCGGACAAGCCGATCAAGACCCGCAAGTGCGTGTTCTGCTCCAAGAAGGGCAAGCTGCAGACGATCGACTACAAGGACACCGCGCTGCTGCGCACCTACATCAGTGAGCGCGGCAAGATCCGTGCGCGCCGGGTCACCGGCAACTGCGTCCAGCACCAGCGGGACATCGCCATCGCCGTCAAGAACGCCCGCGAGGTCGCGCTGCTGCCGTTCACGTCGGCCACGCGCTAGAAACGGAGCACACCCATGAAGCTGATCCTCACCGCTGAGGTCGACCACCTGGGCGAGGCCGGCGACACCGTCGAGGTCAAGGACGGGTACGGCCGCAACTACCTGCTGCCCCGCGGTCTGGCCATCGTGGCCACCCGCGGCGCGCAGAAGCAGGCCGACGACATCCGCCGTTCACGCGAGGCCAAGACCGTCCGCGACCGCGAGCACGCCGACGAGATCAAGGCCGCCATCGACGCCCTGGGCGCGATCTCGCTGCCGATGAAGGTCGCCGGCGACACCGGCAAGCTGTTCGGTTCGGTGACCGCCACCGACGTCGTCAACGCCGTCAAGAAGGCCGGCGGCCCGAACCTCGACAAGCGCTCGGTGCGCCTGCCCAAGGCCCACATCAAGGAGACCGGCAGCCACACCGTGGCGGTCCATCTGCACCCCGAGGTGGACGTCGACGTCACCCTCGACATCGTCGGGCAGCACTAGAACGAAACCGGAAATCCCCGGGACGTGGCCGCTCACGGCCGCCCCGGGGATTTGTCGTTGGGGGCGAACGTGTGGCGAGCGCGTGGCGAACGCGACGGGCTGGTGTGACACAGTTAACGTAACCGGCTGTTAACCCTTTGATTGGGTAAGCGAAATGCAACACGCCCGAAACGGCAACTCGGACCAACACGCCGTGGCACTTCTCATCCACAGGCTGACAGCGGCGTTACTCTGCGGTTTACGTGGAGAAATATCCGACAAAAACACAGTGATCCACAGGTTCTCCACAACCCGCCAACACAGTTGCGCCCAGCTATCCACAGGCCACTAACAGGTTGATGCACAGGCCTGGTTTGTTCTGTTTCCAGCAACGTCTAGCGTTCCCCTGGGCATCGTGTGAAACACCGTTGCGACGCTAAGTTGTCGGTGCTCGCGACTTATGGTGAAGTCCTGATGGATCGAACTTGCGTTCGACAGTTGGGCGCATGTGGTGAAGGAGGCGGGGTAGCCCGATGGCGGTCGTCGATGATCTCGGACAGCAGGGAACAGACTCTCCCCCGCCGCCAGAGGATTTCGGCCGCCAGCCGCCCCAGGACCTCGCTGCCGAACAGTCCGTGCTCGGCGGCATGCTGCTGAGCAAGGACGCCATCGCCGACGTGCTCGAGCGGCTGCGCCCCGGCGACTTCTACCGCCCAGCGCACCAGAACGTCTACGACGCGATCCTCGACCTCTACGGCCGCGGCGAGCCGGCCGACGCGGTGACCGTCTCCGCCGAGCTCGATCGCCGCGGACTGCTGCGCCGCATCGGCGGTGCACCGTATCTGCACACCCTGATCTCGACGGTGCCCACCGCGGCCAACGCCGGCTACTACGCGGGCATCGTCGCCGAGAAGGCACTGCTGCGCCGGCTCGTGGAGGCCGGCACCCGGGTGGTGCAGTACGGCTACGCCGGCGCCGAGGGAGCCGACGTCAACGAGATCGTCGACCGCGCGCAGGCCGAGATCTACGACGTCACCGAGCGGCGCACCGCCGAGGACTTCGTCGCCCTGGAGACGCTGCTGCAGCCGACGATGGACGAGATCGACGCGATCGCCTCCGGCGGCGGGATCTCGCGCGGGGTGCCGACCGGCTTCACCGAACTCGACGAGGTCACCAACGGTCTGCACCCGGGTCAGATGATCGTCGTCGCGGCGCGGCCGGGTGTGGGTAAATCCACGCTGGGTCTGGATTTCCTGCGGTCGTGCTCCATCAAGAACCGGATGGCCAGCGTCGTGTTCTCGCTCGAGATGAGCAAGACCGAGATCGTCATGCGGCTGCTGTCGGCGGAGGCGAAGATCAAGCTCGCCGACATGCGTTCGGGCCGGATGAGCGACGACGACTGGACCCGGCTGGCCCGGCGGATGAGCGAGATCAGCGAGGCGCCGCTCTACATCGACGACTCGCCGAACCTGACGATGATGGAGATCCGGGCCAAGGCGCGCCGGCTCGCAGCAGAAGTCCGACCTTCGGCTCGTCGTGATCGACTACCTGCAGCTGATGACCTCGGGCAAGAAGGTCGAGTCCCGCCAGCAGGAAGTCTCGGAATTCTCCCGGCAGCTCAAGCTTTTGGCCAAGGAGCTCGAGGTTCCGGTGGTGGCGATGAGCCAGCTGAACCGCGGTCCGGAGCAGCGCACCGACAAGAAGCCGATGCTGTCCGACCTTCGCGAGTCGGGAGCCATCGAGCAGGACGCCGACATGGTGATCCTGCTGCACCGCCCCGATGCCTTCGAGCGCGACGATCCACGTGGCGGCGAGGCGGACCTGATTCTGGCCAAGCACCGCAACGGTCCGACGAAGACGATCACCGTTGCGCACCAGCTGCATTTGTCGCGGTTTACGAATATGGCGCGGTAGCCGCCAGCTCTGTTGTAGGTTCCGCTTTTCGATGGCAAAATTCCGCTTTTGGTGGCAAAGCGATGGCAATTTTGCCGGAAAGTTGTTAGGTCGTGTAGGTTCCGCTTTTCGATGGCAGACTTCCGCTTTTGGTGGCAAAGCGTAGGCAATTTTGCCGGAAAGTTGTTAGGACTGCTACCCAACAACAACTGGAGAAATGGCGGATCCGTCGGAAAATGATCGGCTTAACTTAGTTGGCTAGCCTTTCGTTGACGGTGCCGGCTGGAAGTGCCACGCTGAAGGCTGCGGTGGTTGTTAGTCCGACTACCCAGCTGGAAGTGTGTTGTTGTGGTTGACGTCGGTGTGATCTGGGACGTGATTGTTATGCGCTGGTGCTCGCGCTGATTGCTCTGCCCTGTCACGGTCGATGCTGTGGGCGCCAGGGATTTGACGAGGACCGATAGCCGGCTCGCTGCGCGGTGCGCGGCGGTTGCTTCTTTCGGTGCGGCCGTCATCCACTTTGCGGTGACACCGATGCATTGGCGGGATTGGTTGCCCTCCGGGGTTTTCTTCGCGGCATTGGCGACGTTCCAACTGGTTTGGGCTTTTTTCGCGTGGTCGCGGCCGGGGGCTTTGGTGCTGTCGGCCGGGATTGCGGCCAATGTCGGGGCGGCTGGTTTGTGGGTGATGGCGTGCGTTAGCGGACCGCCTTTTGGGCCGGCGGCCGGTGAGCCCGAGGCTGTGGGGGCCGCGGGGATCTGTGTGCTGCTGCTGCAGTGCTATGTCGTCATGGGTTCGGCGTGGGCGTGGTCGCGGAAGTATCAGGCTGACGAGGTCTCGGGTTTGGGTAGGTCAGTGGTTTTGATGGGCGCGAGCACGATCATGGCGGGAGCTGTGACGGTTGGCTTGGCGGCAAGCCTGCAGGGTCATGGTCATCATCACCACGGAGCTGCTGCGGAGGCGCAAGGTGGGCACCACGCCACTCCCGAGGCGAACATGGAGGGTCACCAGCATCCCTTGGAGGCGCAGGTTCCCGATGCCAATGGCGTGAGGACAGCGCCACTGCCGTTGCAGCAGGACGGCCAGGGGCTGCCGGTGACGGATATGTCACTCGACATGGATGCCGATCAGGGCCATTCGGCTCCGGCCGATTCGCCGGTGGTGGCGCCGGGGGCGAAAACGGCACCGCCGGAATCGGAGTCGCCGGAGTCGGAATCGCCGGAGTCGGATTCAGGTGGCGAGACTGACGGTCACCAACACCATCACGACGACTGAGGCTGCCGCACCGGTGAGTTAGTGGTGCCCGCTGTGCGGGTCGGGCGGGCTTTCCTGTGGGGCGGCGGTGGTGTGTGCTGGGATGTCGAGAGTGGTTGTGGCGGCAGCTGCGGGCGCCGGTGGGCGGGGTGAGTAGCTGATGCCGTTGGGTGCGGCGGCGACCGGGATGGTTGCCGACACCGACAGGCTTGTCAGGTCGATGGCGGAGACGGTGTTGTCGTAGCTGTTGGTGACCCACGCGAAGTGTCCGGTGGTGTCGATCGCGACGCCGTGTGGGCCGGATCCGGTGGGCACGGTTGACCGGGTGGTCATCGCGGCGGTGTCGATGACCGACAGCGTGTGGCCCGGCTTGTCGCGGCTTGCCTTGGTCGGCGGACACGATGGTCTTCTCGTCGGGGGTCAGATACAGCTGGACGGCAGGGGTGGGCACGGCCGCGGCTTCGAGCACTTTGCGTTGGGACAGATCGACTTTCACCACTCTGGGCGGATCGGTGATCCCGGTGTAGGCGTATCGGCCGTCGGCGCTCACGGCGACCTGTACGGGGGATGTGCCCACCGGCACTGCGCCGACGGCGCGGTCGGTGGCCGGGTCGATCAGGTCCAGGGCGCCGTCCGTCATGTTCGCCACCACGATCACTGAACCTCCGGAGGCCGGCCGCAGTCCCGTGCGGCATCCCGCCGAGGGTGATCCGGCCGGCCGGGATCAGGCCCTGCCCCTGATACACCGACACAGTGCCGTCCCCGGCGTTGGTGACGTAGACCTTGCCGTTGGGTGCCTCGATGACGTGGGCGGGGTGGGATCCGGTCGGGGCCGTGGCGGTGACCCGGTAGGTCATCGGGTCGATGGCGACCACCATGTCGGCGCCGCTGGTTGCGTACACCACTGCGCCGTCGCGAACGGCCTGAACGTTGTGCGGGGCGTTGATGCCGGTCATGGTCATGGCTATCGAGTGGGTGGCCGCGTCGATGACACTGAGGCTGTCGGCGCCTTCGTCGGCGACCCACACCGAACCGGTCGCGGCGGCCGGTGGCGGTGCGGAGGGGGCGGCGTTTTGGCGTCCCGAACAGGCGCCCAGGCTCAAGCAGGCCACGCTCAGCGTCGCGGCGGTGAGGCAATCGTGCGGTGGCCAGGCGAAGCCCCCTTGCCTGTGTGGTGCTTCAACTAGGGTGTCAACGCTAGTGGCCGTGGTCGAAGACGACCAGGGTGTGGGCGAGTGCCCCGTCGACGAAATAGGCGCGGCAGTCGAAGTGGTCCTCGATCGTGGAGCCGACTTCGCTGGGTGCGTGGGCCACACCCGGAGACGTTGAGCACGGTGATGCGCGAGGCGTCGATGCCGGTGAGCGGTTCGCTGGCGGTCAGCGAGGAGAAGTCCCGGCCGTCGGTGTCGAGGGTGCTGGTCTCGGTGCGGACTCCGAGATGGTGGCTTTGGCGGGGGAGACCAATCGCTGAGCACGTCGGACTGGCATCGCTGCTGGGCCAGCTGCTGCGGCAGAGGGGGCGAGTTCGCCGGACCTGCCGCTGCAGCGCACCCGTGCGACCGCTACGGCGATCGCGGCGGCCCCCGCACCGACACCGATCAACGCGGCGGTCCACCAGAGTCGGCGGCGACTCGCCGGGCCGATCACCGTGGTGGTTGCTCATCGGCTTCCTGGTCTGTCCGGTGAAGGTGCTCGCCGCGCTGTTGCCGGCAGCCGTGGCGGCGGGCTGGGATGGCTGCGCTGCCGGCGAGCCACTGCGGCCACGGCACGCTCCAGTCGCCGTTCTGCCACAGTTCCAGCGGCGCTCCGCCGGTGTCGCGGACCTCGACGACGTCGCCGGGCTGGGAGAAGTCGTAGAACCAGCGGGCGTTCTCGCCGCTGAGGTTCAGACAGCCGTGGGAGATGTTGGTGTTGCCCTGCGCCCACACGGTGTCTTCGAGTTCGATGCAGGTAGATGCCGTCGGTGCTGATGCGGGTGGCCTAGTTGATCGTCTCCTTGTAGCCCAGCCGGGAGTTGATCGGCAGCCCGTAGGTCGAGGAGTCCATGACGACCGGGTTGGCCTTGTCCATCACGGTGTAGACGCCGGGCTGGGTCCAGAAGCTGATGGTGCGCCCGCCGATGGTCTCGCTGCCGCCCATGCCCATCGACGTCGGCATGGTGCGCACCAGCTTTCCGTTGTCGAACACGCTGACCTGCTTGGTGATGTCGTTGGCGATCGAGACGTGGGCGTCGCCGATGCGGAACGCTCACGCGCGGTGTCGTCCTGCCCGTAGAGGCCGTCACCGAGGGGCACGCCGTAGATGTTGGCCGCCACCGTCACGGTGGTGCCCGGCGTGTAGTAGTTCTGGGGCCGCCAGTGCGCGGTCTGCGTCGTCGACCCAGGTCCAGGCGCCCTCGACCGGCGGGTCGGTGGTGACCCGCAGGGCGCGCTCGGCGGCGGCGCGGTCGGGGACGGGTTCGTCGAAGCGCGCGACGACGACGGTGCCGACGCCGTAGGTGCCGCCGTCGACCAAATTCTGGTTGCCGGTGGTGGTCAGCCGCACCGCGGCCTGATTGCCCGGGACCAGGGTGGTGAAACTCGACACCAGGGCCCGGGTCGTCTCGTCGGCGCCGCGGCCGGTGGCGGTCACGGTGTAGGTGCGGCCGTATCCCAGCGGCACGGTCGGTTTCCACACCGTGTTGTCCGGGGTCACCACCGCGTCGATGGGCTTGCCGGCGTCGTTGACCATCCTCACGCTCAGCAGGGTCCCGGCGGTCGCGGTGACGGTGACCGGTGCGAGCGGATCGACGTTCTGCGCATTCGGTGCAAGGCTCATCGACAGCGTGACCGGAGCCGGTGGCACCACGGCGCGGTGGGAGTCGGGGGCCGACTCGGCGTGACGGGCACACAGCAGCGGCGGGCAGCTCAACGCGCTGGGCATCGCGACCACTACGGCGAGCAGGACCGCCAGGTGCACGATCGAGTAGCGCACGCCGCCGCAGATGTCTGGTCCGGTTATCGCGGTCAGTTCGGCCGGTGTGCAACTGCGCTCATCCTCCGAAGAGTAGGTACAACCCGGTCAGGGTGTAGGCGACCATCACCAGCATCATGGCGAGTTGTCCGGTCAGTTGGTGGCCCACCGGTATCACCCGCAGCGCCTGATCGTGGGCGGCGAGGACACGCCACGACGTGGCCGATGACCACGCAGGCCACCTTGATGGTCCACAGCAGCGTCGGGTTCAGCGACAGCACATAGACCACGTCGCCGGAATCGAGCCCGAACAGCTGCCAGCCTGCGGCCCAAGGGGTCGGCCAGACGGACCACCGTCTCCTGGCCGCGCTCGACCAGGTAGGACAGGTAGTGGGCGAAGATGTAGCCCACGACGATCGGAATGAGGCAGTGCGCCAGCCGGCCGGGCAACTCGCGGCGCTGCTCGCGGGTGACGCCGCCGGTCGCGCGGGCCGCGGCCGAAAACGTCACGCCCACAACGGCGACGAAGACCAGCAGGCCAACGGTCCTGATTGCGGAGCCGCCGCCGGCACTCACCGACGAGCGGTACGCCGGCGGCGTTGCGGTCGACGAAGTTGCGGAAGCCTGTGAACCCGGAGAAGCTGTCGAAGGCCGTGGAGCCGAGAAGCACCGCCATCACCGCGACGGTGCCGGGCCGCACCGGCAGGGTGGGCAGGTGATCGAGCGGGTTTCCCACCACGATGCGTCCGGTAGCGGTGTTGCGCCGCAACGGCGCCAGTCGGGACACGGTCATGCTGTACACCTCGAAGGGATCCGCGCGGGCGAACCACCGCGACCCGAACACCGCCGCGCCGGCGAACATGGCGATGGCGTAGGCGAGGATCCACAGCTTGATCGCCCCCAGTGAGCCGGGATCGGGGCTGGCCAGTTCCAGCCACACGAACGCGAACAGGCCTGCCGCCGCCGGCCAGTATCCCCAGCGTTGCGGGTATCCCCGAGGTGGATGCCCGGTCCGCTTGCCGCCCAGAAGTCCCCAGAGGGTGCGCACCGGGGAGATCACCCGCCAGACGGGCCCGAGGAGGACCGAGACGGCGACCAGACCAACCCAGAGCAGGACGTAGAACGAGCCCGGCAGGGCGTTATCGGCGTTCTGCGGTCCCCAGATCGCCGCGATGCCAACCCACACCGTGACCAGCAGCGCCGCCGCCGCGAGGATGCTGCGCACGGGGCGCGAGTCCACGGCGGTGGTCACCCAGCCCGGCAAGGCGCGCCCGGGTTTGGCCGGGTCGAACTTCGGTGTGCGCCAGGCAACCGCGACGACGGCGAAGGTCAGGATCAGTGCCCACACACCGCCGACGAGGGCATAGTTCAGGGGGATCGGCAGATCGGTGGAACCGCCCACCCCGTGGGCGAGGACGGTCTCGCCTGCCTCGCTCATCGGGGCCGGACCGTGATGGTGACGATGGTCCTGTTCAGATCGTGCAACTCCACGTCCACCTGACCGGGAACCTCGACGGTGAACTCGAAGCGCTGACCGGGACGGGCCTGTACCTCGAAGACATGTTCGGGAATCGAATGCACGTGAATGCTGTCGGATGCATCGCTGTTGACCTCGAGTGTGATCGGCTCCCCCGCAACCGCCGTTGCCTCGGCGTTGGTGGGGGTCACGGTGCCCCCGGCGATGCTCACAGGGAGGAGTGTCCCGACCTGGGGCGGGGCGCTCGGAACGCCGGCCGCGGACGTCAGCGGGGGGGCATTTTCCGACGCGGATGATTCCAGCGGGGGTGTCGCCGTCGAACCGCATCCCGAGCCGACAAGGGCGACGACGACACCGAAGACGGCGAGTGTTGACCGGCGCATCGCGTCAGTGCACCGCGGGGTCGGGGGTCAGTGCCCGGGTGTCCGACGACGGGTCGCCGCCGGCGGGCCGGCGGGAGGCCCGGTCGATCGCGAACACCCCCAGGCCCAATCCGACGACCGAGAACCCCAGCGCGGTCCAGGCGATGACGGGCAGCAGCCCGCCGGTGGCCTGCTTCCCGATGGTCACGGTGGGGACGGGGAACTTGGGCTTGTCGCCGCCGGTGCTCTGCTCGGTCCACGCTTCACTGGAGCCGTCGGAGAAGGTCTGTGTGGTGGGCAAGGCGAAGGTGTCGGCGTCGGGCATGGGCCCTAGGTAGAGGGCGAATTCCTGGAACTGCCCTTGCGGGATGCCGCCACCGGGGGCCGCTGTCCAGGTCACTGTGCTGACCACCTCGTTGACCGGGGTTCCGTCGTCCTTGCGCAGCGGCGGGTCGATCTTGCGCTTCTGGATGTCCAGCGTCCAGCCCGCGACCGGTTCGGCCCGCACCGTCCGCAGCGGTGTCTCCTCGGGGATGCGGACTTCGACCTTGGTGGTGGGCGGCTTACCTGCCTCGGTGGGAACCCCCAGGGTGACCACGCCGAATCCGCCCGGGCCGGTGCCATCGAGGGTGGCGTCGACGTGGGCGGCCGCCGACGGGCTGAAAATCAGGGCCACGGCCGCGCTGACCAATAGGACTCCGGCTGTGCGCCGCAAGGGTGTGAACATCGGTACCTCCGTTGTGTTGGGTGTTGGGTGTTGGGTGTGGTGCGCGGACGCTCGGCGTGCCGAGCGACTCGTTTCGGAAATTGAGAGGGTTATCCGTGGCCGATGGGTGTGCAGTCCATCGGCATGTCGCTGTTGGGTGGCGGTAGCTGGTTCAGGCCGCCCACCTGCCCCGGTCGGGTCAGGGGGTTGTCGGCGCCAGGGTCTGTCTGAACGGCGGGCGGATGAGCCATGACGCTGCATCTGGTTGTGGAGTCGTCCTCGATGAAGGGTGCACTGCCCAGCAATGACAGGGCGACGGCGGGGGCGGCGGCGATGACCGCGACAGCGCGGGTTTTGCGCCGTGGCTGTTGCAGGGCCGTGGTGAGCTTTCCGGCGGTGCGGTGCGGGGGTGTGAACATGAGTTCCTCCAGTCGGTGTCGTGCGGGTTTCTGCTCGTCGGGACCCCGTTTCCGTGCGGGGCTGTTTGTCATGGGTTCGCCGTTGCCAGGTGGGCTTCCCGGAGGTGGCCGTTGCGGGCGAGGGTGTGCAGTGCGGCGGTGCAGAGCAGTCCGATGCCGGTCAGCGCCGTCCACACGAGTACTCCCAGGCTGTGCTGGTCTGGCGGCTTGCATCAGCGCCCCGGTGGCGACGTTGCCGGCCAGGATGCCGACGCCGACGATGGTGCTGTAGAAGCCGTAGTGGGTGCCGACCAGTCGGCCGCCGGACAGGGCCACCACGGTGTCCATTTCGAAGGGGAACACCGCGGCCGAACCGATCGCCAGCACGGCGGTGCTCAGCAGCAGCGCCGCGATCGCCAGCAGGTGTCCCGAACCGGGTGTCGGGCAACAGGATCAGCGGGGTGAAGGACAGTGCCACCACGGTCATGCCGATGACCAGGGAGCGGCTCGGTTCCCCAGCGCGAGGAGAACCAGCGGGTGATCCGCAGTTGTGCGGCCACCGCCACCACGCCGGACACCACGAACATCGCGGCGATCAGCAGCGCCTGGTGCTGGGGTGCAAGGTCCGCGGCGTGCAGAGGCAGGGCCAGGTAGACCTGGAAGGACAGCACGTAGGAGCCGATCATCGCCGCGGCGAACAGCAGGAACGAGCGGTTGGCCAGCACGGCGCGCCAGTCCTGCCAGCATCGAGGTCTGGTCCTCGACCGGGTCGGGGTCGCGGCGGGGCAGCGCGAACAGCTGGGCGATGGTCAGCAGCGCGAACACCGCGCGCCGCCGCGGCGGCGGTCGACCCGGAAGTCGACGGCCATCAACGCCAGGCCCACCAGCGGCCCGGCCAGGATGCCGGCCTGGTAGAAGACGTTGAACAGCTGCGAACGCCTCCACGCGGCGCTCCCCGGAGTCGGCGGCCAGGTAGGCGCGCACCGCCGGGTTGAACAGCGCACCGGCGAAACCCGTTGCCGCCGAGGCGATCAGCACCATGCCGGCAGTGATTGGGCGAACACCAGCAGCCCGAAGCCCGCGGTGCGCAGCAGGCAGCCCGCCACGATGAGCGGTTTGTAGCCCAGCCGGTCGGCCAGGGTGCCGCCGACGATGAACATGCCCTGCTGGGAGAAGTTGCGCACCCCCAGCACCAGGCCGACCGCCCACGCCGCCAACCCCAGCGGCCCGGCCAGATAGCCGGCCAGGTAGGGCATCAGCATGTAGAAGCCGAGGTTGATGCCGAACTGGTTGATCATCAGCAACCGGCTCGGCCAGCCGAAACTGCGCCACGAAGCGACCACGCCCATCAGCGCACCGCCCGGGTCGGGTCGACCACCGTGGCGCACCGGGTCCAGGAAGTCGATGACCGTTTCGGTGGGATCGGCAATCGTCAGCGGCTCCGACGGCGGCGGCTGCTGATCCAGCAGTCCATGCTCGCGGCAGTAGTCGTCGTTGAAGACGGTGTCGAAATAGCGCTGCGGACCGTCGGGGAATATCGCGGCGATGGTGGTCCCGGCCGGGTAGGTTCGCGCCGCCCATCCGGCCACCAGGCCGACCGCGCCCACACTCCACCCGCCGGTCGCATACTGAGCCGCCGCGAGTTCCCGCGATGCCCACACCGCCTCGCCGGGGGCGACCCAGTGGACCTCGTTGAATGCCTCGTAGTCCACGTTGCTGGGGATAGATGCTCGATCCCAGCCCGCGCATCAACCGCGGCCCGGCCGGCTGCCCGAAGATCGTGGACCGGACCGTGTCCACCCCGATCAACTCCAGGCCGGGGTTGGACTCCCGCAGCACCCGCGCCACCCCCGCCGAGTGCCCTCCGGTGCCCACCGAGCACACCAGAACGTCGACGCGGCCCAGTTGGGCCTGCAGTTCCAGGGCGAGTCCGCGGTAGGCGTCGACGTTGTCGGGGTTGTTGTACTGGTCGGGATGCCAGGCGCCGGGGTCCTCGGCAAGCAACTGTGCGACCCGATCGCATCGGGCCTGCTGCCATCCGCCGTCGGGGTGTGGCTCGCTGACCTGGTCGACCACGACGCCGTAGGCCGACAGCATCCGGGCCACGATCGGCTCCAGCCCGGTGTCGGTGACCACGGTGACCGGGTGCCCGTACACCTTGGCGGCCAGGGCCAGGCCCAAACCCAGTGTGCCGCTGCTGGACTCGATGATCCGTGACCCGGGGGCAAGGTCTCCGCGGGCGCGGGCCCGCTCCACCATGTGCAGCGCGGGGCGGTCCTTGATCCCGCCCGGATTGAAGCCTTCGAGTTTGGCCCAGAATCCTCGATCGCCACCGGTGAACGGGGTGGTGATATGCAGAATCGGGGTGTTGCCCACCGTGGCGGCAATCGTTGCGGCGGGGTCCTGGCCATGCAGCAGCCGCGGATGGGTGCGGCGCCGGTGCGGGGGGTCGAAAGGAAGAACAGAGGTCATCGGGGGATCGCTTCCATGCCAGGCCGCGATCGACAAGCGCGGCCGCTGAAGTGGACAACAGTCACCGACCGACCAACCCGCGCCGGGTGGCGGGGTCGAGCGGTCTGCGCTATCCGATCAGCGACGCGAGATGCACAGCCGGGCCAGAACGTCACGGCCCGAAGAAACCACGATCGGCCCGCGCGGGGGATCCCGCCCGACCAGGGGCGTCTCCCGGGGCAGCAATCCCCACAGCAGTGCGGCGGCGAAGAGCAGGCCCACGGCCAGCAACGCGGGGCGTAACCGGGAGGCCACGATGTCGCCGACCTCGTCTTGAGCATCAGCTGTCGCGGCGGCGCCGATATGGGCGTGGTCGGTGAAGGCAAGCTGGTCGTGGTGGCCGTCAGCGGTCACATGGTGGTCGACCTGCGGGGCGGCCGGGGAGGCCGCGCTGGCCGGTGCCGCGCTGAAGAGCGCGACGAACACCAGTCCGATCGCCGCCCAGAACCGGGCGCTGCGCAGTGTCCGTCGGGTGACCATGATGATGCCGACGGTAGCAGCGTGCGTGCCCGATCCGGCCGTCCCGAACTGCGCTTCGAGCAATCTTCGTTGAATCTTTATCAAACCACTACCGCCCCTGCAGCGAGCGGGGAGGACGGTCGAAGTGGACCGAAGACGGCGTTCGGCGTGGATGAGTTTCCCGGCAGGACCCGGTGGGAAGCCATGACGAGGGCCGCAGCACTAAGGAGATTCATGCCCACCTCGACCGCGGTACTCGACGTTCACGGCCTGCACTGGGCCACTTCCGCCGCGGTGGTCGAGTCGGCCCTGACGCGCCGCCCGGGGGTGACCGGGGTGCACGCCAACGCGGCCAATCAGACCGCGACGGTCACCTACGACTCAACGGCGACCTCCGTGGCCGACCTGACCAACTGGGTGCGCGAGTGCGGCTTCCACTGCGCGGGCCGCTCGGTTCCCGACCACATGTGCGACCCGATGTCAGAGCCTGCCGGCCCGCCCGCAGAGCACCCCGCCGACCATCAGGTAGTCGGCGAACACGCCCATCACGCCCCGGCGACACAGCACAGTCCCGCACGAGATGATGGGCCACGGCGGACACGCCGGCATGTCGATGGACGCCATGGTCGCGCGATATGCGCAACCGGTTCCTGGTGGCGCTGGTGTTGTCGATCCCGATCATGCTGTTCTCGCCGATGGGCCGCGACATGCTCGGGTTCCATGTGCCCGCCCCGTTCGGGCTGCGCGACGACGTGTTCAGCTTCTTGTTGAGCCTGCCGGTGGTGTTCTACTCGGCGTGGATCTTCTTCGACGGCGCCTGGCGGGCGCTGCGCGCCAGGACCCTGGACATGATGGTCCTAGTCGCCGTCGCAGTCGGCGCGGGCTGGCTCTACAGCGTCGCGGTCACCTTCACCGGCGGCGGCGAGGTGTTCTACGAGGCCGCATCGGTGCTGACAGCCTTTGTGCTGCTGGGACATTGGTTCGAGATGCGCGCCCGCGGCGGGGCCAACGAGGCGATCCGCACCCTGCTGGAGTTGGCCCCACCGATGGCGGTGGTGATCCGCGACGGCGAGCCGGTGGAGGTGCCCACCGCCGACGTGGTGGCCGGGGACCTGCTGCTGATCCGGCCCGGGGCCAAGATCGCCGTGGACGGCACCGTCGAGGAGGGCGCCTCCGAGGTCGACGAGTCGATGGTGACCGGGGAGAGCCTGCCGGTGTCCAAAGCCGCCGGGGACACCGTGATCGGGGCGTCGATCAACACCACCGGCACACTGCGGGTACGGGCGACCAAGGTGGGCTCCGACACCGTGCTGGCCCAGATCGTGGCGATGGTGCAGGAGGCGCAGAACTCCAAGGCCCCCGGGCAGCGGTTGGCCGACCGGGCGGCGTTCTGGCTGGTGCTCGTCGCGCTGATCGGCGGGACGGTGACCTTCCTGGTGTGGTGGGCCGTCGGGGCAGGGGTGCAGACCGCACTGCTGTTCGCGATCACCGTCGTGGTCATCACCTGCCCGGACGCCCTCGGTCTGGCCACCCCGACGGCGATCATGGTCGGCACCGGTCTGGGCGCCAAACGCGGAGTGCTGTTCAAGAATGCGACCGCCCTGGAGACCTCGGCGCGCATCGACACCGTCGTGATGGACAAGACCGGCACCCTGACCAAAGGCGAGCCCGAAGTCACCGACCTCGTCGCCGAGGCAATCAGCGAGCCCGAACTGCTGGGCCTGGTGGCGGCGGTGGAAAAAGAGTCCGAGCACCCGCTGGCCGCGGCGATCGTGCGCCACGCCACCGCACGGGGAGCGACCGCCGCGTCCGCGACCGGCTTCCGCAACGTGCCGGGCCACGGGGCCACGGCCACGGTGGACGGCCGGCGGGTGGCCGTCGGCAACCGCAAACTGATGGTGGACGAGGACGTGGACGTCCCGGCGGCGTTGATGGGCCGCCGCGACGAACTGGGCCTCGACCGGGCGCACCGCGGTCCTCGTCGCCGTCGACGGCCGCGGAGTCGGTGTGATCGCGCTGGCCGATGCCGCCCGGGAAACCTCCGCCGCCGCGGTCCGGGACCTGCACGACCTGGGTGTGCAGGTCGTGATGCTCAGCGGTGACAATCAGGCCACCGCGCGCCGCATCGCCGACCAACTCGGCATCGACACCGTCATCGCCGAGGTGCTGCCCGGGGACAAGGCCGCCGAGATCGCCGACCTGCAGAAGGCGGGCCGCAAGGTCGCCATGGTCGGCGACGGCGTCAACGACGCTCCCGCGCTGGCGCAGGCCGACCTGGGGGTGGCGATCGGGGCGGGCACCGATGTTGCGATCGAAACCGCCGATCTGGTGTTGATGCGCTCCGATCCCCTCGATGTGCCGATCGCGTTGCGGATCGGGCGGGGCACCCTGCGCAAGATGCGCCAGAACCTGTGGTGGGCGGTGGGCTACAACGTGATCGCGCTGCCGATCGCAGCCGGGGTGTTCCAACCGGCGTTCGGGCTTGTGTTACGCCCGGAGATCGCCGCGTTGTCGATGTCGGGATCCAGCCTCATCGTGGCCGTCAACGCCCTGATGCTCAAGGGCCTCAAACTTCCGGCACCCCCGGCGGCGCCTAGCAACCCCGGCCCCGTAACGGTCACCCAATGAAACCCGGGAAGCGCCGGGGGGCGATGCCGGCCAAACAGCTCTAAACCCCGGGACGGGGTCGGATTTCAAAGACTCAGACAACAACCAAACACAGTATGGAGGGTCCCATGTTCACATCCCAGCCGCGCGTGGCCGGAGTTCTCACCAGATCAGCTGCCACAGTCAGAAAAGGCACCCGTCGCCTCACCGTCATTGCTGCTGCCCCAGCGTTCGGTCTGTCGCTACTGCTCGGCAGTGCCCCCGTAGCTGCGGCCGAGCCCACTACGGAGTGCAGCCAGATGGCTCATCCACCCGCCGGTCAGACAGACCCCGGTTCGGGCAACCCACTGACGCGACCGGGGCAACTGGGTGGTGTGAACCAGCAGCCGGCGCCCAACGGCGACATGCCGATGGACTGCCCGCCCATCGGTCACGGATAGCCCTCGAAGTGCTTGAAATTTAGGGGCCCCGCGCTGCATGCCAGCGCAGTAACTGCTTTGGGGCCGACGCCCACCCCGGTGTGACTGCCAGCAGCTACGCCGAGGTGGGCGTCAGTGTTTCGATCGCGGTGCGCAGCTTGCCGGTGACCTCATCGGCGACGTCCTGCAATGCGGGATTCCCGGTCACTTGAACCAGCAGTTGCGGGTTCATCGCCTCCACCAGCACCCGGGTGGCATCGTCGGGGTCGGTGCGTACGACGACGTTGCAGGGCAGCAACAACCCGATCTGGCGGTCGATGCTCACCGCCCGGTGGGCCAGTGGCGGATTGCAGGCGCCCAGGATCAAGTAGTTCTCCATGTCCTGATCCAGTTTGGCTTTCAGCGTGGCTTTCATGTCGATCTCGGTGAGCACGCCGAACCCCTGACCGGCCAGGGCCTGCCGGGTGCGGGCCACCGCATCGGCGAACGAGGAGTGCAGCGACGTCGAAATAGCAATGCTCATGCGGGTTCCCTCCGGTGTGTCGTTGCTGTCCACTTCCCGAATCTGGCACCGGTATCCACCCAGAGGGACGAGTAGGTCGGTTCTTTATCGAATCTTCACAGAACGACCAAAAGACCCGCACCAGTCTGGGGAAGGCTGGTCTGGGAAGCGATCTCAACGACGAAGGGGATGCGTGTGACCGGCAGTGGCGTGAACAGGACAAGGACTGTGGCGATCGGCGTGGTGGCGTTGGCCGCGGTGGCCGCCATCGGGGCGTGTAGCAAGTCGGCGACCACAGAGGCCGGTCCACCGGCGTCAACGTCGACCCAGATCTCGGCAACAACCCAGGCGGCCGCCCACAACCAGGCCGACATGGATTTCGCGCACAGGATGATCCCGCACCATCAGCAGGCAATCGAGATGAGCGACATCATCCTCGGAAAGCAGGGCATCGACCCCCGCGTGGTCGATCTTGCCGAGCAGATCAAGGCCGCCCAAGGCCCGGAGATCACTACCCTGCAAGGCTGGATGAGCCAGTGGGGCATGCCGATGAGTGGGATGCCGGGGATGAGCGGTAGCAGCATGCCGCCCATGAGCGGAATGCCCGGGATGGATCACGGCGGCATGAGCGGGATGCCCGGCATGAACGGATCGGGTACCCCAACGAGCACCACCATGCCGATGCCCAGCGGGTCGATGATGCCGCCCGGGATGGATCACGGCAGCATGTCCGGGATGGACGGCATGATGTCGCCGGCGCAGATGGACGCGTTGACCACCGCCCAGGGTGTCGAGGCCAGCAAGCTGTTCCTGACCGGGATGATCGCCCATCACCAGGGTGCGCTGACCATGGCCCAGGACGAGATCAAGAACGGTCAGTTCCCCGATGCGATTGCGATGGCCAAGGCGATCCTGGACAGCCAGCAGAAAGAGATCGACACCATGAACCAGATCCTGTCCTCCCTGTAGGGGTTGGGATGTCCCAGACCCGGACCTATCAGGTGCGCGGAATGACCTGCGGGCATTGCGCTGGTGCGGTGACCGCGGAGCTGGAGAAGCTGGGTGGTGTCACCGCGGTGGCGGTCGAGGTGGTGCCGCAGGGTGATTCACCAGTCACCGTGACGAGCACGGCTGCTCTGACCGACGATGCGGTGCGCGCGGCGGTGGCGGTCGCGGGTTACGAGCTCGTCGGAACACCCTCGCTCTGAGAGGCGACCGGCACCGCCACGGTGAAGGTGGTGCCCTGACCGGGTCCGCGGCTGGCCGCGCTGATGTGCCCGCCATGGGCTTCGGTCAGCGCCTTGGCGATCGCCAGTCCGATACCCGATCCGCCGTGACCCCGGTCCCGGGCGGAGTCGGCCCGGTAGAACCGTTCGAAGACGTGCGGCAGGTGCCCTGCGGCGATCCCGTCGCCGTCGTCGGTCACAGTGAAGGCCACTTCCGGCCCGCGCCGGGTGGTGGTCAAAGTGACGTGCCCGCCGGCGGGGGTGTGCCGCAGGGCGTTGTCGAGCAGATTGCCCAGTACCTGGGTGAGCCGTTGCCGGTCGGCCCAGATCGGCGCGGTATCGCCGGCTTCGGTGTGCAGGGCAACCGCCTTGGCGGCGTAGCGGTCGGCGAACGCCGCCTTCAGTGCGGTGAGGAGTTCGGCCGTGTCGACCGGACCCCGGGCGATCGCGGTGTGGGATTCCTCGGCCTGGGCCAGCGCTGCGGCGTCGGCGGAAAACCGCACCAGACGCCCGGTCTGCTCGCGCAGCATCGCAATCGTCTGAGGGTCAAGGGTTTTCACGCCGTCCTCGACGGCTTCCAGGTAGGCCTCCAGGACCGCAGACCGGGGTCCGGATTTCGTGGGCCAGGTCGCCGAACATCCGGCGGCGGGTGGATTCCACCGATTGCAGGCGCTGCGCCATCTGGTTGAACGAGCCGGCCAGGTTCTCGAATTCGTCTCCCAGTTGCGGTGGGGCGACGCGGATGTCGTAGTGGCCCTCGGCGATCGCCGCGGCTGCTGCGACAGTTCGGCGATGGAGTGTTGCAGACGCCGGCTCAAATAGGCGGTGACGACGAACGCGGTCGAGGCGGCCACGGTGATCGCCACCGCGATCGACAGGGCGGTGGCGTGCTGATAGGCCTGCTCGGCGTGGAACTGCTCGTTGGAGTCGTGTGCCACCCCGGCCTGGTGCAGGTGTTCGCGGAACAGCGGCGGCCCGACCACCGAAGCGACCACCCAGGTGGTGACTCCGCCGGCGAGCAGCACCAGTGTCTGGGCGAGCAGCAGCCGCCCGCGCATCCCGCATCCGCCGGCCGCGGCGTCATCGCCCGGTTGCCCATCCGGTAGCCCACCCCGCGGACGGTGAACACGAACCGCGGATCGGCGGGGTCGTCGCCGAGTTTGCGGCGAAGGTGCCCGACGTGGACGTCGACGAGGTGGTCGTTGCCCACCCACGGCTCACCCCACACCGCGTCGATGAGCTGGCGGCGGCTCCACACCACACCCGGCCGCGACGACAACGCCGCCAGGATGTCGAACTCGGTGCGGGTCAACGGGATCAGCTCCTCGTCGAGGAACACCTGCCGGCTGGCCACGTCGATCGACAGCGGCCCGAAGACGCGGGCGGGCGGCATCTGCGCATCGGCAGCCGTTGCGCCGCGGCGTCGCCGCGGCCGTGCGCGGCCGGCGCAGCATGGCGCGGATCCGGGCGACCAACTCCCGCGGACTGAACGGTTTGGTGATGTAGTCGTCGGCCCCCACCGACAGCCCGACGATGGTGTCCATCTCGGTGTCGCGGGCGGTCAGCATCACCACGTAGGCATCGGAGAACGTCCGCAGCTGTCGGCACACCTCCAGCGCCGTCGATACCCGGCAACCCCAGGTCCAGCACCACCACGTCGGGGTCGACCTCGCGGGCCACCGCCAACGCCTCGGCTCCGCTGTGGCAGACCGTCACCTCGAAATGCTCGCGCTGCAGATAGCTGGCGACGACGTCGGCCAGGGCGGCCTCGTCGTCGACCACCAACGCGCGATAACCCGAGGTCAGCGCCACCGCCGGCGGCACCGGGTAGAGAGTCCATGCCTTCATCGTGCCGTCCCGAGCCGCGCCGCACTCCGCGTCTTGAGCGAATCTTCACACAACCAACACCAAACCCCCGCACCCGCCGGACCACAGTGGACAGCGCAGCCCCACAACGACAGGACCGGTGATGACCCGAGCGCCCCTGGCGGCGGCGCCGCTGACGCGGCGCGGCTTTCTGGCCGCCAGCCGTCCTCGGCGGCGCGGCGCTGGTGGCGTGCAGCCGCTCCACCCCCGCCACCGCCCCGACGCGGCGGCATCGCACCGAGTGCGATCGCCGCGGCCGAGGCCGCCCGCCCGCACACCGGCAAGACCGTCGACCGCCCGGCTGTCCCCGGGCGCCGCCGACAGTCGACCTCGGTGGGACCCGCGCCCGCACCCTGGCCTACAACAACCAGGTTCCCGGTCCGCTGATCCGGGCCAACGTCGGCGACGAGATCGCCGTCACCGTCGACAACGGTCTGGACCACCCGTCGTCGGTGCACTGGCATGGCATCGCGCTGCGCAACGACATGGACGGCGCCGCACCGGCCACCCCCAACATCGACCCGGCGTCGAGCTTCACCTACCGGTTCACCTCGCCCGTACCCGGGCACCTACTGGGCGCATCCGCACACCGGCCTGGACACCGACTACGGCCTCTACGTGCCGGTCATCATCGACGACCCGGCCGAGCCGGGCCGCTACGACGCCGAGTGGATCGTGATGCTCGACGACTGGACCTCCGGAGTCGGCAGCCAGTCCCGAGGAGATCTTCAAGCGGGCTGCGGTCGATGGGCATGGGCGGCCGATCCGGGCATGGCCATGGCCGGGATGCCCGGCATGGGCGGCATGGGGCAGCATGCCGGGAATGGGCGGCATGGGTTCGATGCCCGGGATGCCCGGGTGCGGCGGTGGGCGCGGAGCCAGCGACCTGCTCGGCGGCGACGGCGGCGACGTCAGCTACCCCTACTACCTGATCAACGGCCGAATCCCCGCCGCGGCGACGACATTCACCGCCAAGCCCGGGCAGCGCATCCGGATCCGGATCATCAACGCCGCCGCCGATACCGCCTTCCGGGTCGCGCTGGCCGGGCATCGCATGACCGTCACCCACACCGACGGCTTCCCCGTCGTGCCGACCGACGTCGATGCGCTGCTGCTCGGCATGGGGGAGCGCTACGACGTCCTCGTCACCGCCGGCGACGGGGTGTTCCCGTTGGTCGCCTCGGCCGAGGGGAAGAACGCCGTCGCCCGCGCCCTGCTGTCCACCGGCGCCGGGCAGCGCACCCGACGCCGGCCTTCCGGCCCGCCGAACTGACCGCGCCGGGTCGGCACCGTCGACACCTTCACCGCCGCACCCGCAGGTCCAGCTGCCCACCAACAGCGACCTCGCTCTGCAGGCCCGGCTGTCCGGCACGATGATGCACTACGACTGGACGATCAACGGCCGGCCCTACGACCAGACCGTCCCGCTGACCGTCCACGCAGGGCCAGAACGCCACCCTGACCTTCACCAACCAGACCATGATGTGGCATCCCATGCACCTGCACGGCCACACCTTCCAGGTGATCAAAGCCGACGGCAGTCCCGGGCCGCGCAAGGACACCGTCATCGTCACAGCCCATGCAGACCGTGACGGTCAGGCTCGTCGCCGACAACCCCGGCGTCTGGATGCTGCACTGCCACAACGGCTATCACATGGACGCCGGGATGATGACGACCCTCAACTACAGCGGCTGACATCGCAGCTTTCGGATAGAAATCGAGGTGGAAGAGAAAGGAGACGTTCCCATGATGTTCTGGTCCGACCACGACATGAGCGGATGGGGATACGCAGGCATGGTGATCGGAATGGTGTTGTTCTGGGTCCTGATCATCGTCGGCATCATCGCCTTGATCCGGTACAGCACCGGTGCCACCCAGACCCGCGTCACCGCGACCCCGCACTACAGGGACTACGAGACACCCGAGCAAGTGCTGGCCTGCCGGTTCGCTCGCGGGGAGATCGACGACACCGAGTACCGCAACCGCCTTGAGGTGCTGCACAGCACCCCGCGGCGCTGACACGGCAGAGGGCGGTGGTTTCCGTGAGCCGCGACGATTTCCGCCTGCCGATCGCCGTTCGGCTCGGCGGGCACCAGCAGCGCCGAATCAGCTAGACACAAGCGCGCCATCAGAAATCCCGGGCCGAAGGCCCGGATCTACAACCCGAAGGGATCGCCACCATGACCGAATCGACACCAACCACCGCGACGTTGGACCCGACCGACACCACCGAACCCAGGGGCCGCCCCAACACCCGGCTGTACCAGGTGTTGGCCTGGGTGGGCATCGTCGCCGGGATCCTGTTCATCGTCGCCGTGGTCTTCTTCTCCGGCTTCTTCGCCGCCCGCGCAACCGGCGGGTACGGATGGCACCGCGGCGTCCAGAGCGGCCAGATGGGTTCGGGCGGGCCCATGGGCGCGGGCTGCCCGATGATGCAGGGCGGCGGAATGGGCCCCGGGATGATGAGTCCCGGCGGTATGCCCGGCATGGGACCCGGTGGGATGGCACCCGGTAGCTCCCGGGCATCGACCCCGCCCTCGTCAATGCCGATGCCGATGGCGCCGGCCGGACAGCGGTAAACGTCACCTCAGCGCGGGGCCAGCTGGCCGCGCGCGATGATCGCCGAGCCGGGAGAGCCTGGCGATGCGGTCACCTCCTCACCGGGCGCGGACGTAATGAGCGGTCGGCGGTTAGCGAGGAAGCGCTGACGGCCCACCGGTGCCGCAATTTCCGCGGCAGCCAAGACCTGGACAACCGTGCGTTTCTGGGATTCGCCACAAAAACCGGAAAAAGCACTTCGCCATCGTTGGCGGAATCCCGACGGCTGCGCTGATCAGAGCGGTTGGCATTCGCCAATGGAAAGCGGAACCTACAAGAGCTGTAGGTTCTCACGGCCGATGACCATTTTCTCATTTCGATGACATCAGCTTGGCCAAATTGCCATTTGGTTGAGAAACTACCTAGGTTAGCTAAAGAATTCTTCGCGGAAAGCCGGCCGATGGGCTTTTCAAACAGGCCCTAACGGTGCCACGCTCATCTGACGCTGCTGCTTGTAACCGAACATCATTCGGTACGCCTGAGAGTTCGGCTGGTCGGCATACACCAGATAGCCGGTCCGATCTGCAAGGGCAAGGCCTCCATTGATGTGGGCTGAGCACTGGGGGCAGTGTGTATAGCCCTTGGACTGGCAGCGCACAGGTCGCGCAGGCTTGCCAGTCGCCCTGCGTCACCGTATGCAGGTAGCTGCCGGCGACCGTGGCGAGGTTGACGCCGACCGTTGAGACATTGGGGGGGAACTTCCGCATCACCCCGAGACCAGCGCTTCGAGTGCGTTCCGCAATCGTTCTGGCGCTGTGCGAATGTCGTTCACCACCTGCGCAAGTTCGTCGAGCGAATCGATTACGTGAACGCCGGGTCGGCCGACGAGTTCCCTGCCCCAGTTCGTCGACCGCACAACCCTGGAGGTCAGGATCACGGGACGCCCGTGTTGGCCCGCCACGCGCGCCTGGATTCGGGTGCCGGGGAACTCGCCCGCCTCAACGACGATCGTGGCCAGGCCGTACCCGGACATCGTCGCGTTGCGCATCGGGAACGTCTGCTTGGTCGGCGGCGCATCCGGATAGAACTGCGAGAACACAAGTCCTCGCGACGCAATCTCCTTCTGCAAACCGGCATTCGCGGCAGGGTAGTGCTTGGTAATCCCGGTGCCGACGAAAGCCACCGTCCGGCTGCCGGCGTCCAGGGCCGCCCGGTGTGCAGCAGTGTCGATTCCGCTGGCGAGACCGGCGATAACAGTGAGCCCCTCGGATGCGAGCAGTCGCGCGGCGTCGGCCGCAAAGCGCAGGCCTTCATCCGATGCTTCTCTCGAACCGACGACAGACACGCCTGGGTCGGGCTCTCGCAGCTTGCCTTCATAGAACAGGAATGGCGGGGTTTCTCTGATTTCCAGCAGCCGCTGCGGGAAGTCCTCGTCGAGGACTGTCACAAGGTGGTAGCCGGCCGAGCGCCACTGCCGAACGGTCTGTTGAGCGTCTTCGAGCCAGGCTTCGGTCTCGGAATCGGCGAACAGCGTGTCGCCCGGCAGTTCCGCGAGGGTGTCGATTGCGCTCCGTCTGGCGGCGACCTCTATCGCAATTTCATTCCAGCCCGCGCCACCCGGCCACCGCCGCAGGAGCACCAGCAGTGCTGCAAGCTCCAGATCACGAGGCTCCATGGGGTGAGCCGAGCTTGTGACAGGTGTCTGGCTGGTTGACCAGATCAAATCGGGAACAAAATCGACGACGAGTCCAGACTATCGGCCCGCATTGTTCGAACCAGCCGTTCGCCGCCCGGAAGCGGGGTTCGGCGAAATGTCAGTGGTGGCCTATAGCCTTCGACTGAGTCCTTAAGCGATCGTCCGCGGGCGTGGCTCAGCTGGATAAGGGGGATTACATATGGTCGACAAGAAGACCGTGTTCGTCGCGTTCGCGATCGAGGAAGAGCGTATGCGCGACCTGCTGAAAGGGCAGTCGCTGCACCCGCGCTCGCCGTACGAATTCATCGACATGTCGGTGAAGGAGCCGTACGACTCAGGATGGAAGGACAAAGTTCGCACGCGCATCCGTCGCTCCCACGGAGTCATCGCGCTCGTGAGCAAGAACTCGCTGACGTCCTCAGGGCAGAAGTGGGAGATCCAGTGCGCCAACGAGGAGGGCAAGCCACTGCTCGGCATCTGGGCCTATTCCACCGACCGTACGAACCTCGCTGGGGTCCGGACGGTGCCCTGGACCGACGCGAACATCGCCGGCTTTATCGACTCGCTCTGATGCCTAGGGACACGCGCAAGGCGCTCATCGTCGGAATCGACCACTACGACCAGATCCAGTCGCTTAGCGGCGCGGTGAACGACGCTTACACCGTCAAGGCCGCGCTGGAACGTCACGCCGACGGCACGCTCAACTTTCCCCAGCCGAGGCTGATGACGGCCACCGGCCCGGGAGCAGCGGTGTCCCGCACCGACCTGCGCGAGGCGGTCCAGGAGCTGTTCAAGGACGATGCCGAGATCTCGCTGTTGTACTTTTCGGGGCACGGCTACATCGACGGGGCCGGCGGGTACCTATGTGCGAGCGACTGCGCCTCCGGGCACGACGGCCTCTCACTCAACGAGGTGATGGCCTTCGCCAACAGGTCGCCGGCGAAGAACAAGGTGATCATCCTGGATAGCTGCCACAGCGGGGTCGCCGGCACCAACCCGGCCGCGGAGCAGGTTGCCGAGATTAAGGAGGGAGTCACGATCCTGACAGCGTCGACGGCTGAGCAGTACGCGATGGAGTCCGGTGGGTCGGGCGTATTCACGAGCCTGCTCGTTGATGCACTGAACGGCGCTGCGGCCAATCTCGTTGGCGACGTGACCCCCGGCAGCGTCTACGCGCACATCGACCAGTCCCTCGGCCCCTGGGCTCAGAGACCGGTGTTCAAGACGAACATCAAGAAATTCGTTTCGCTGCGGGAGGCAGACGCACCGATCGAGCTCGTCAAGCTGCAACAGCTCACTGTCCTGTTCAACCAACCGACCATGGAGCTTCAGCTCGATCCGAGTTACGAGCCCGAGCGCACAGGCAACGAGGACGACTCGGTCCCGCCGCCGGACCCGGCCAAGAGCGCCGACTTCGCGGTGCTGCAGGAGTTGGTCAAGGTGAACCTGGTCCGTCCGGTCGGCGCGCCGCACATGTGGCACGCAGCGATGCAGTGCAAGTCGTGTGAGCTCACCGTCCTGGGACAGCACTACTGGAAGCTTGTGAAGCAGGACCTGATCTGATGCCACCGACCGACGCGATCCGCAAGGTTCTGGAGAGCGAGCAGCTCGTCGACGAGCTTGCGGCGATCGAGCACGAGCGTTGGGCGCACTGGCAGCGGTACGTCCATGATCACTGCGAGCGCCAGCAAGATGGATCCTTGGTGATCCCGGCCGAGCTGGCTGCGCGCTGGGAAGCTCAGATCGAGACGCGGTACGTCCAGCTGACTGAGCGCGAGAAAGCCAGCGACCGGGAGCAGGTTCGTCGGTACCTCCCCGTCATCATCAATGCACTCACGCGATGACGGCACCACCGGCATTTGAGGAGCCGTCCGGGCTTCTGCACGCTACTGCATGCTCGCGCCACATCTGCGAAATCCAGAGAGGCGTGCCGGACCCGCATCGAAGATGGAGCACGATTGTTCGCCGGGATCAGATCTGATCAACCGTACGGTTCTCGGATTCGCCACGAAAAGCGGAAAAACCCGCTCGCCAAGTGGGCGGAAATCGCAGAAGACATAGCTCAGCAAGGTGTCACTTCGCCAACGGAAAGCGGAACCTACAGGCGCCGCTCCCCGTCCTGCCAGCCTCATACGGCGAGGTCAGCGATTTAGCCATTACGCCTTCGTGTGGGAGCCCTGCCGGACTTGTTGAACCTCATCGCGGACCTGGCCGGGCGTGGCGTAGGGCTGCGATCTTTTGCTGAGCGCATCGACACCACCAGCGCGACAGGACGATTGGTGCTGAACGTGGTCGGCGCTGGCCGAATTCGAACGGGCTCTGCTGCACGAACGCACCATGGCCGGCGGCGTCGCCGCCCGGGTGCGCAGGGGAGGACGTCCCCCGCGCACTCACCGCAGCCCAACTCATGGCCATGAACCCGACGATGAACCACTGCGCGATCGCCAACCATCGACGGTCGGCATCCGCCGCCACGCCATGACCGTGCCCATCGCCCTCGCCGTGGGCGTGGGCATGGCCTTTGTCGCGGCCGGGATCGCTCGTCGCGACGGCGCCGTGCGCGGTCTTTGGTGACGACCCGGCGCCTGGGTGTTGCGGGTCCGTGGTCACGATCACTCCTCAAATATTCCGAACGTTGCTGAGCGGCAACACCATCCGCACTTCATGCCCAGCTGCGCATGAATACTCAATGAACTACTGGGCGGCGGCGTCACGGCTCGTGGCGGTGGTCGCGGGGTAGGCGTGGACCAAGGCGCTGGATAGTTTCGGGACGGCGTGGGTGAGGGTGTGTTCGGCCTCGTGGGCGATGCGGTGGGCTTCGGCCAGGCTGAGAGTGGGGTCGATGTCCAGTTCGGCGTCGGCGTGCAGCCGATGCCCGATCCAGCGCATCTTCACACTGCGCACCGCGGTGACCCCCGGTTCCGCGGCCAGTGCCGCTTCGGCGGTGTCGACCAGTGCGGGGTCCACTCCGTCCATCAGCCGGCGGAACACGTCACGCGCCGCAGTGCGCAGCACGGCCAGGATGGCCACGGTGATGAGCAGACCCGACGATCGGGTCGGCCAGCGGAAACCCAAGTGCCACCCCGGCCGCACCGAAGAGCACGGCCAGTGATGTGAATCCGTCGGTGCGGGCGTGCAGGCCGTCGGCGATCAGTGCGGCCGAGCCGATTTGGCGTCCGACGCGGATGCGGTAGACCGCGACGAGTTCGTTGCCGAGGAACCCGATCAGGCCGGCCGCGGCGACCCAGCCGACGTGCTCGATGGGGACCGGGTGGATCAGCCGGCGCACGGATTCGACCCCGGCGATGATCGCCGACAGGGTGATCATCGCGATCACGAACAGCCCGGCCAGGTCTTCGGCACGCCCGAATCCGTAGGTGTAGCGCCGGGTCGCGGCCTTGGTGCCCAACGCGAACGCGATCCACAGCGGGATTGCGGTCAGCGCGTCGGAGAAGTTGTGGATGGTGTCGGCCAGCAGTGCGACCGACCCGGAGATGACCACGATCACCAGCTGCGCGATCGACGTCGCGCCCAGAGCCAGCAGGCTGATCTTGACCGCTCGAATGCCGGCGGCACTGGATTCCAGGGCGCCGTCGATGCTGTCGGAGGCGTCGTGGCTGTGCGGAGCGAAGATCTCCTTTATCGCGCCGCGAATACCCGTCGGGTGGTCGTGGTCGTGGTCTGGACCGTGGTGATGTCCCGCGCCGTGGCCGTGCCCTTGATCGTGTCCGGTGGAGTGTCCGTGTCCGTCGCCGGTGGGTTCGACGTCGTGGGTCATGGGCGGTGTTCCTTCGATCGGGCCGAATTCAGTTGAGCAGGGGTAGCGGGGTGCAGGGTGGCCAGATCGGCGGCATCACGGTGATGGCCCGGAACGCCCGGTCCGGCGTGCTCGGCGTTGAACACCGCATCGGTGACCAGTTGCCCGACGTGGTCGTTTTCCAGGCTGTAGAAGATCGTGGTGCCCTCCCGGCGAGTGCGGACCAGTCGCGCCATCCGCAGCTTCGCCAGATGCTGCGAGACCGATGGCGCGGGCTTGTCGATGTGGGAGGCCAGGTCACTGACCGACATCTCCCGGTCCACCAGCGCCCACAACACCTGAACGCGGGTGGCATCGGCCAGCATCCGGAACACCTCGACCACCAAGTCCACCTGATCGGCGGGCAGCCGGCGACCACACCCTCCACTATCTGCATTCATACGCAAATACTAGGAGCGGCGTGCAGGTGAGGCAAGACGCGGGGATCTCCCCGGCCCGAACTGTTGGGCTGGACTTTAAGGTCTTCGTCATGACCGTGGCGCGTTCCATCCTGCTGTTCGTCTTGGCGGCGATCGCCGAAATCGGTGGGGCATGGCTGATCTGGCAGGGGGTACGTGAACATCGCGGCTGGATCTGGATGGGCGCCGGGGTCGTCGCACTCGGGGTCTACGGCTTCGTGGCAACCCTGCAACCCGACGCGCAGTTCGGTCGCATCCTGGCCGCCTACGGCGGCATCTTCGTCGCGGGCTCCCTGCTCTGGGGAATGGCGTTGGACGGTTACCGTCCCGATCGGTGGGACATCACCGGAGCCCTCATCTGTTTGGCCGGCGTCGGCGTCATCATGTACGCCCCCCGAGGGGCCTGACTCGGCCCTTTCGACGGTGACGCGGCTACGAGGAGAAGTGGCTGGAGCCGCCCCTTTCGATTGGGTCTCAACGCCGTGGACGGCGTCGCCATCTTGGCGGTGCCACTTTCCTCCCCAACACCACCCACCAGGCAGGGCGAGCCTCAGGGGACAGAAACCACCCCATCAGGTCATGTTCGTCCGTGTCAGGCGATGCTCTCTGCGGGTCATATGTTCAACTGAGTCCACCGGTGCGCTGGGAAGTCATCACTAACCGACCGGTAGCCCCAGCAGGTAGGCGCCGACACCTAACGCGGCAGCGCCGGCCAACGTGGTGACGACACCGCGGCGCGCGACCAGCAGGGCCACCGCGGCCGCCGCCAGCACGCCGTACTGCCATCGCGACTGCAGAGTCAACGCCAGCGGAATCGCCGACCCGGTGATCGCCCCGATGACCGCAGGACCGGCACCACCCAGAAACGCCTGCACCCGCCCGTTGGCGTGCAGTGCGTCGAAATGCGGGCCACCGCCGATGATCATGACGAACGACGGGGTGAACGCGAGCAGGGCCGCCAGGAGGGCGCCACCGATCCCGGCCGCTGCGTAACCGACCACCGCCACCGTTTGCAACAACGGCCCGGGGGTGATCTGCCCCAACGCGACCGCGTTGAGGAATTGGCCGTCGGTCATCCAGTGATGGCGGTTGACCGCGTCGGTCTGCATCAACGGGACGATGACGAACCCGCCGCCATAGGACAATGCGCCGACCTTGAACGCCGTCCAGGCCAACGCGGGCAGCCCGCCCATGACCGGGCCCGCTGCGAGCAGAAGCACCGGCCACGCGTGCGCCGGGGTTCGGAACAACCTTGTGCGGGCGGCGATCTCAATGGCGCCGGCGGCGATCAACACCACCACCAGCCACGGTCCGGTCAGTGCTGCAGCGGTCGCGCCGACGACGAAGTACCCCACCCACCGCGCCCGCGCCACATGGACTGGACCGACTCGACGCCAACTCGCTGGGATCAGGCCCAGCGCCGCCTGCACCGCGACCGCCGCCACCGATGCACCGGCTCCGGCAGCCGCGCCGCGCGCCCAGCCCGGCGTACCACCGGAGAGGAAGAACGCCGCCAACGCCACGATCACCATCAACCCCGGCACGATGAATGCCACGCCGCCCACCAATGCGCCCCGCACCCCACGAAGTCGCCAGGCGGTATAGATCGCCAACTGGGTCGACGCCGGGCCGGGTAGCAGGTTCGTCACGGCAATCGCGTCCTCGAAGTCCTCGGCGCCCAGCCAGCCCCGCCGCGACACGCACAACTGGCGCAACATCGCGATATGCGTTGGCGGACCACCGAAGCCCAGACATCCAAGCCGGCCCCCCTGCGCGGCGATCGTCGCCAAACTCACCACCGCCGGGGCGGATCCCTCTTCGGTCTCCTCGGCCACCTGTGCCCTCTACCGTCGTCAAACCCTCGGCTCGTCGTCACCGCGCCAACGCCGAGGCAACATACGGCATCGGACACGACTGACGGGAGAGTCGTTCTCGCCCCGGACAAGCCACACACCGCTTGCAGCGCCCAGGCCCACTTCAGCGCCACTTAGGCTCCGGAGCCAAACGCTTAGCCGTCACAGCAGTCGCAGTGGTCCTGGGCGCCAACGGTCATGGGTCGCGTCGGGCTTGGGCAGCAGGTGTCGCCCCTCCAAGCGTTGATGCCTTCCTTCGCCGCGATCACGGCGATGATGAGGCCGGCGATCGGGTCGGCCCAGGACCAGCCGAAGAGGCTGTTGAGGCCAAGTCCGACGAGCAGGACTGCCGACAGGTAGGTGCACAGCAGGGTTTGTTTGGAATCGGCTACCGCTGAGCGTGATCCGAGTTCGCGTCCGGTGCGGCGTTGGGCCCAGGACAGCAGTGGCATCACCACCAGGCTGACCGCGGCCAGTACGATTCCCACGATCGAGGGCCGCGGCTCGGCGTAACCGGACAGGGCCCGCACCGATTCCACGCTCACGTAGGCGGCCAGGGCGAAGAACGACAGCGCGATGACCCGCAGTGCTGCTTTCTCCCGGGCCTCGTGGTCGGGCTTGGAGAACTGCCAGGCCACCGCCGCCGCCGAGGACACCTCGACCACCGAGTCCAGGCCGAACCCGATCAGCGCGGTCGAAGACGCATGGGCCCCGGCGGTGAGCGCGACCGCCGCCTCAATCACGTTGTAGCTGATGGTCGCGGCCACCAGCATCCGGATCCGGCGCGTCAGGACGAGCCGCCGGGTGGCGTCGGGCGCGATAGCGCTGGGATGCTCAACAGTCATCGGGATCCTCTGTGCAGCTGGCGATTCCGTAGGAGGGGCACAGGGCCACGGCCTGTCCGGTGGACTGCAGCACCGTCTCGGCGCTGGCCAGCAGGTCGATCAACGCGGGCTGGGACAGCCGGAACAGCGATGCCCGGCCCACCGGCTCGGAGTCGATCAGGCCGCACTCTTTGAGGCAGGCCAGGTGCTTGGACACCGTGGACTGGGCCAGCCCGATTTCCTCGACGAGTTCGCCGACCCGGGCCTCCCCGATCGCGAGGCGGCGCAGGATCGCCAGCCGGGTGGGATCACCCAGCGAGCGGAACAGAGCGGCCGCCGGCGCCAACTCCACCCTCGTCACCGCACCGGACATCGTATGGATCGCCATTGGGCGATGTTATCGGCATTTAGTGACATTTGGGTCGAACCGGCGCATGCTGGAGATATTGGGGGCGCCATCCCGGGTTAACCCACGGAGGGGGTTGGTGATGTGCGGTAACGGAGGTATGTGGCACCACGGCTACGGCTACGGCGGGTGGGGTTGGGGTAGTTGGGTTCTGAGCGCGATCGTCCTGACCGTGTTCTTCGCCCTGGTTATCACCGCGATCGTGGCGGCGGTGCGCTACCTGGGCGGCCCCGGGCACCACCACGGACCGGCGGCTCCTGGCCCACAGCCCGGACGCAGACCCGAAGACCTTCTCGCCGAACGGTTCGCCCGCGGAGAGATCGACGATGAGGAATACCGGCGACGCATCGTTGTGTTGCGGGAACACCAGTGAGTACGACCATGAACCACAACCGTCTGCGGACTGGCCTGTTGATCGGCGCGGCCGCACTGGCTCTCGGGATCGGCACCACCGCCGTGATGGCCGGTGCCGGAGCCGGACCCGGCTTCGCCCCGATGGCCGGGCCTCCCGGCTACGGCGGACCGCTGCCCGCCCAGCCCGCACCCTGCACACCCCCGGCGCTGCCCGGAGCGGTCGTTGACGTCACTACCTCCGACATGGGCGCCATGATGGGCCCCGGCATGAACGGACCCGGCATGAACGGCGGACCCATGATGGGACCCGGAATGATGGGACCGGGCATGAATAGCGGACCCATGATGGGCCCCCAAGGAGCGTGGCCGAACAGCCCCGGTATGGGGATGGGCATGATGCGCCTGACCATCAACCCGACCTCGGTGCCCGCCGGCCAGGTCTCGCTGCGGGTCGCCAACAACGGCTGGCTGCCCCACGAAGTCGTCGTCATGCCGTTGGGCCCGGGCCAGAACCCCGGCCAACGGCCCGTCGGGGCCAACTGGGAAGTCAACGAGACCGGCAGCCTCGGCGAAGCCGCCCACACCTGCGGCGCCGGCGAGGGCGATGGCATCGCACCCGGAACCATGGGCTGGACCACCCTCACCCTCCAACCAGGACGCTACGAACTGCTCTGCAACATCGCCGGGCACTACGGCTCCGGCATGTACGCCGAACTCGACGTAACACCGGCGCGATAATCAAGACCTAGGGCCTTCAACGGCACTGAGGCCCATGCCTTTCGCTGTCGCCCCAGCTCAAATGAGCTGGCGCATCGGCGTTTTCCTGCACCGTAAGTTAGGTGCGGTAGTTCGGCGTCGGCCGCGAGGAATCCACCGTTGCCGGGTGGGCGCCGTGTCGAAAACGTGACAAGGGAGTGATCGAATTGCTAATGCGCGCTTACTCTTTCGCTCGCCGAATCACCAAATACAATCATTTTGCCGACCTTGTCATTTCAACGGGAGAGGGAGCCATGCGGGCGGTAGCTCAACGTGTTCTCGCAGTGATCGTGACGGCGACGAGTTTGGTTGCGGGCCCGGCCGACGTCAGCCTGGCGGCGACCCGCGCTAATGCCTATGCCATCGCGTCGGTTCTACCCACGCCGGGCGAGGTGGTGGGTGTGGCGCACCCCGTGGTGGTGACGTTCACAACGCCCGTCGACAACCGGCCTGCGGCCGAGCGTGCCCTCGACGTCACGACGGTGCCCGCGATGACCGGCACGTACCAGTGGCAGGGCAGCGACGCCGTGCAGTGGGTTCCCGACCGATTCTGGCCGGCGCGGACCACGGTCGCGCTGTCGGTGGGAGGCCGGTCCACGACCTTGACCACGGGTGCTGCTGTCGTCGGTGTGGCCAACATCTCGGAGCGCACGTTCACCGTGACCATCGACGGAGTCGATTCGGGACCACCCGTTGCGCTGCCGGCGCCTCACCACCGGCCCCGCAGGGGAGAACCGGGTGTGTTCCCCGCCTCAATGGGTCGGCCGGAGTACCCGACGCCCGTCGGGACCTACACGGTGCTGGCCAAGGAACGCGATGTGGTGATGGATTCGAGCAGCGTCGGCATCCCCATCGACGCTCCCGACGGATACCTGCTCACGGTGGACTACGCCGTCCGCTTCACCAGCCGTGGCCTCTTCGTGCACTCCGCTCCGTGGGCCGTCAATTCGCTGGGGTTAGAGAATGTCAGCCATGGCTGCGTCGGCCTGAGCCTCGAGGACGCCGCGTGGTACTTCAACACGGTCAACGTTGGTGACCCGATAATCGTGCAAGAAAACAGCATTGAAGTCCCGCGGTCAGTGCCGTCCTGACGAGGTTGCGCACGATTCGTGGAGCCGATGACGAGAATCGAACCTGCGTGTCCGCAATCGCCGGCAGCCGAGTTGACCCATCTTGGGGACTCGGCAGCCAACACAGACGAGGTTTGCATCGAATGTTCCCACGAACCCTGGTTATCACCGCGCTGAGCTGGATCCTGCCACTCCTCGCCTCCGGCGTAAGCCAGCCGACCGCGACGGCGGCGTGTGAACCGTCAAACGGTGAGTGCGCTATGCGCGAGCGAATCGCGGAGGCCGAACATTACCTTGCGACCCGGCCCGGATCGGACTCGTGTTGCGCGATCGCGCGACAGGTGCCAAGTACCGCAACGCCAATGCCGGCACGCCCATCTGGACGGCATCGACGATCAAACTGGCGATGGTCGCCGACCTGCTCACTCGCGAGCGGACGGGCGCGCTTCGGCTCACCGATGCCGACCGGCGCCAGATGGTCGCGATGCTGCGCAGTTCCGACAACGCGGCGGCGGACGCATTGTGGTCGCATTAGGCGGAACGGCTCAGGTCTTCAACGCGAACTTCCGGCGCTACGGCATGCCAAATGTGCCTCCCCAGAACGGATTCGGTGACCTGTTCCCGTACTGGGGATTCCAGAAGGCCACCGCGGACGACTTCGACGGACTCATGAACTACGTCCTGACCGGCCTCGCGCCGGCCGACGCTGCTGCGGTGGCTGCGGAGATGCAACGCGTCGACGGCCAGCAGCAGTGGGGAGTCTGGGGCGCCGGTGCTGCGATGACACCGGGCAACAAGAGCGGCTGGTCACAAGAGCAAGGTGGATGGGTGGTCAACTCCGTTGGCTTCGCCGGGCTGCAACAGCGATACACCTTGGCGGTCATGAATGCGCTCGGCGATGAGGGCGGCTACGACGACGGTGTCGCCACGACAACGCAACTCAGCCGCATCCTGCTAGCGGGTCGATGATGCTCGAATCGAGATTGCGACCCTGAGGGGTGTGGATGACCACAAACGACATCAATCGTGCCGGGTAAGTACGTTGGCAAGTGGACTGCGGATGCACGGTCTCGATAGCCTGCTGATGAGTGCTACTGGACATCGAAATGAGGAAACGTGAATACCGTAGCGCGTGCATTGGTGGTGGCCGTGGTCGCGTCCGCGTGTTTGGCTTCGGGAGTTGGGAACGCCGCGGCGCACACCGCGCTCGCGGGCTCCGATCCCGTTGATGGTGCCACTGAGGGAGCGGCCCCGACCGTCGTTACCTTGACCTTTACCGAAGACATCAACCCGACGTTCGCCAACGTCGTCGTGAACAGCAGTGATGGTCGCAACTGGGTCGCAGGCACCCCGGTGGTGGCAGGTCCGGAGATCCGCGCCTCTGTAAGTCCCAACCTGCCCGAGGGTGGGGATTACACGATCGGGTACCGCGTCGTGTCCGAAGACGGCCACCCGGTGTCGGGCTCCGTCAGTTTCACCGTCGCCGGGACGCCCGCGCCCGCCGAGCCGGAGTCACCGTCGCCCGGCGCCTCACAAACGACAAGCGCCTCACCAACGGCCACGGCCCCGCCCACGTCCTCCGGCCCCCTCGGATCGGACACCAAAGGAACTGTCATCACCGCGGCGGTCATCGGATTACTTCTCGGCGCGGTGATCGCGTTCTGGCAGTCACGGCGGCACCGACGGAAAGTCATGCCCCCCGAATGAGCCGCCCTCCGCACACTGGGCTGGCCCGTCATCGATCCGCATTCCTGGTTGGGACGTCGTCATTTCAGCGGTCTGCAGAACCGGTCGGCCAAACACTGACGTGGCGCGTGCTCGGCCGCCGTCAAACGATGGCGTCGCCAGAGCATGAAGTCGGTTGGTCCGCAATCCGAGATGGTCTGGAGGAACCGGCGTGTTGCCCGAGCGGCAGTCCACTGACGTCTCAGTAGGCGGTGGCGGCGCGCATAGCGTGGCGAAGCAACCAGGCCCCCCAGCTGCGACGGATCCGTCGCGGGCCGGGGCTGACTCGCGCACGCCCGGTAAGCCTGACGCCGACCGCCCCGGGGCGCATGGTCGCTCGCGGCAACTCCTGGGGCTCGCCGGGGTCACCGCGGTGCTGGGGCTGATCTACTTCGCCGACCTTGTTGTGACGTCAGGAGCGGTTCCTCGGGGGGTGACCGCGGCGGGTGTGCAGATCGGCGGCATGAACGTGGACGACGCCGAGCAGCGACTGCGCGCTGAGCTCGCCCCGCGCGCCCCGCGACCTGTGGCCATCACCGTCGGGTCAGCGCCCGGTGAGATCGACCCGACGAACGTGGGGCTGATGGTCGACTGGGCGCGCACGGCGCAGGAGACCGGTGCCCAGCCGCTCAACCCGATCACGCGCATCACGTCGTTGTTCACCGAGCGGGAGGTCGGCGTGGTCTCCACGGTTGACGACGAGGCGCTGACCGCTGCGCTGAAAGAACTCGCACCGACCGTCGACAGGAGTCCGGTCGAGGGCTCGGTCGGCTTCGTAGACGGCAGGCCGGTTCCGGTCGACCCGCGTGCGGGCCAGAAGCTCGACGTGAACGCCGCAGCCGCAACGCTGAAGCGTGACTGGGCGACGGGTCAGGCTGTGGCGCTGCCGGTCGTCGAACTCCCTGCGAGTACGACGGCCGATGACGTGGCCGCCGCAGTCGACCAGGTCGCGCGACCCGCGGTGTCGGCGCCGGTCACCGTGGTCGGCGACGGCGGCGCACGGGCCACGATCACCACGGAGGTCGTCGCCGCGGCACTGGCCTTCCGCGCCGAGGCCGGTGCGCTCGTACCGGAGATCAACCTCGCCGCCATCGCCGATGCGCTCCGACCGCAGCTCGCCGCCTCGGAGATCCCGGGCCGCGACGCGGCGCTCGACTTCGCGTCCGGGACGGCGGTGGTGGTGCCGTCGCAGGACGGTCGGGGCATCGACTACGAGACCACGCTGGCGGATCTCCCATCCGCGTTGACCGGCACCGGTGATCGCGAGATCGCCGCCGTGTACGCCGACCAGCCGGCACGATTCACGACTGCGGATCTAGAGGCACTCGGCGTCCCAGGTGTCATCGGCGAGTTCCAAACCAGCGGATTCGCCACCGACTCCGGGGTGAACATCAAGCGCGCAGCGGGGCAGATCGACGGCGCGGTGGTCGGGCCGGGCGAGACGTTCAGCCTGAACGCGGCGACGAACCCGCGCAGCACCGCGGCCGGCTACGTCGAGGCGGGCGTGATCGAGAACGGCCGCCCGGCGCGCGGCGTCGGCGGTGGCGTCTCGCAGGTCGCCACCACGTTGTTCAATGCCGCGTACTTCGCCGGCATGGTTGACGTCGAACACCAGGAGCACAGTTTCTACATCAGTCGTTACCCGGCGGGTCGGGAGGCGACTGTGTCCGGCGACGACATCGACCTGAAGTTCCGCAACGACGGTCTGGCGGCGGTGTTGATCGAGACCGAGTGGACGCCCAGTTCGGTCACGGTGCGACTGTCGGGGGTCAAGCGCTTCGAGGTGACGTCATCTCAGAGCTCACGGACCAACGCGACGACCCCCAGCACGGTGACCATTCCTGCTGGCCAGCAGTGCAGCACCAGCGGCGGAACGTCCGGGTTCACCATCACCGACACCCGCACACTGCGCGAGATCGCTACCGGGGCAATCCGTACCGAGACGCACACGGTTCGGTACGACCCCGCGCCGAAGGTCGTGTGCGGGGCTGAGCCAGGGAGTACACCTTGACATCGATGTTGAGCATCAGGTGCTCGCCCACGCATGGGTGCCGCCGCGGGACGTTCTCAACGCCTTAATAGCTGCCGCGTCAAAGCAAGAGCGGCGCCGCATTCTCGGACGCCGATGGAAGCGGATTGTCGCGGCGTGTCGTGAGGCGTCGAAACTACCTCCGAGGACGACGTCATTGAGTACCGGGGTCTTGCACTGAAAGTGATCGACATGTTGGTGGACGGGCATCCAGAAGGGGCTCAAGCACTCGCTGCCAATTTACTCGACTCCATGTTGCGGGAGACACTCGACAAACAATCTGCCCGCCAAGTGACCGATCAGAGCGAGAGGCTTTCAATAGACGCCCTGCCGTTGCAGGCGTCGATGGTATTCGGCGGAATCTGGTTCTCCCACACCGAGTTCCGCAGTAGTCGGGGCAACGCCACCCCACGCGGTTTCAGCCGACATGGCAACGTCCCCAGCAACCTCGGCTACAGAACAGTGGGCGCGCTTTCTGCGACGGGCCGTACAGCTGAATCAGTGTTGTGCCAAGCGAAGATGCAACGGCGACCCGACGTACCACCGTCGCCGATGGCCGGCCGCTATTCCCTCAACGCTTGTTGAATCGCCGCCGACACATCCTGGTAGCTCTTGAATTCCAAGCGATGTCCATCGAGGAAAAAGGTCGGAGTGCCCTGGACGCCGAGCGCTTTACCGTCGGCGACGTCCAAGTTGATGCGATCGAGTGTCGCGGGGTCGTTGTAGGCCGCATCGAAGGCGGGCATGACGAGACCGAGTTCACTTGCAAAACTGCGGAATATGGAATCGGCTGGTTTCTGCTGCTCACCCCATTGACTCTGTGTCTCGTACATCTTCTTGTACATCGGCTCGAACTTGCTCTGCTGGGCTGCCGCCTCGACCGCGCGGGCAGCCCGCTCTGCGTTGAAGTGAGACGGGATGGGGAAGTAGCGGACGACGAAATTGACGCGGTCCCCGTATTCGGATCGAAGTTTCTCGACCATCGGGAAGGCCGCCCGACACCCCTCACACTCGAAGTCGAGGAACTCGACGACGGTGACGTCACTGTTCGGCACTGTGTTGAGGCGGCGGCTGTTGTCGCGAACCAGTTGCCCCACGTCATCAACCTGCACTTGCGATCCGGCGGAGGCGTCTCTATCTCGGGCCGAGAGGTAGACACCCGCGCCGATAACGAGGGCGACGACTGCGAAAGCCGTCAGCAGAATGCGCGTGAAAGGTGCCATTCGAGCAAGTCCTTCGTAGAAATCAGTGAACCTCTGATCTGAGGCAGGGCAGTGGGCCGTGCCCCCATGCCGGGTAGCGGGCTTGCGGGGATGCGTGCCGGCAGCAACTATATACGTAGATAGACCGTAGTTCTATCGGCGCGGCGGTGGATGGACAAGAACGAGATCAGGAAGGATCAATTTCCTCATCCCCCATAAGACTGTGGACATACTGTGCCCACTCGCCATGGCGGCCGGCATGGCCATCATGTTCGCAGTCATGCTCTGACGGGCATTTTCAGGCTGCGCAGCCGTCGCTGGGGCGCAGGTGTCCATGTCGACGTCCCCGAGAAGCCTTCTCGGGCAGCACGATCTCATCGGAGTCCGCGATCACAGTCTGGTCGGGATGATTCCAATCAGGGCGGCCCCGCCGCCACACGATCCAGGCGAATAAGCCCCCGGCGGCGAGCGGAGTGGGTGAGGACGCGGTCGGCAGTGACTCGGCCGGCGATGGCATCGGTGACTACATAGACCGACAGGACCGCGGTGAACGCGCCGAGAATCCAGGTCAGGCCTCCGCGACCGGCCGACCCGCCGCTGCAACCATCGCGACACCCAAGGCCGCCGACCAGGCGGGTGGATTTGTTGAGAACGTGGGTGGCCATCGCCGCGTGGGGATACCGAGGTGGGCTCCCAAGCCTTGGGTGACTGCCAGCGTGGACTCGCACGCCGATCACACCCGGTGACCTAGGAACCCGATGAAGAAGCAGTCACTGATCGCAACGGCACGGCAACTTCTCGCTGATGCCGTCACGGATGTACTGCAGGGGAGGGTGCGGCTCAGCACCGACGAGACCTCGTGTGACGGGATGCCCGGGCGATCTTCTCGAAACTCTCTCGCCTCGACACCGCCTCGACGCTGTCGCGGATTCACCGCGAGAGTGCTGTGCACGAGGGCAAAGACTATCCTTGGGTCGCGTGTCTGGTTCGCAGGTCGCCACCCAAACTGTGCGGTATCGGGAGCGGCTGTGGGTGCCGTGGTGGTGGTGGCCGATCGGCCTGGGTTTGTCGGCCCTGCTGGCCGCCGAGGTGAACATGGGCGTCCGCAATCTTCCCGACTGGCTGCCCTACGCGATGCTGGCCCCGGCGGCCATCGGCGTATTGCTGTCGCTCGGGCGGATGGAGGTGCAGGTCATCGGCGCGGGCGCCGAGGTCGAACTGTGGGCTGGGCCGGCCCACCTGCCGGCCTCGGTGATGACGCGATCGGCAGCCGTCCCGCGCTCGGCGAAGTTCGCCGCCCTGGGCCGTCAGCTCGACCCGGCCGCCTACGTGTTGCACCGCAACTGGGTGGGTCCGATGGTGTTGGTCGTCCTGGACGACCCCGACGACCCGACGCCGTACTGGCTGGTGAGCACCCGCCACCCCGACAAAGTGCTGTCGGCACTGCGCGATGGTGGTGAAGCCGCCCATGCGGGAAACCGCTGATCAAGCCTCGTCGGGCGAAGTCCCCGAACTCTGATCCGGGCCAATACCGAAGCAGGTGTTCGGGGCCCAGCCGGTTTCAGCGACGGCTTTGGTGCGTTGGGCGGCCGCCGGCTCTGGTGCCGCCGCCGACACCCGAACGTCGACGGGTGGACCCGGTGCCTCGCGGCGTAGCTCGCCGCGGCGGAATTGCCCGATCGGATCGCGGCTGTGCCTACCCCTGCCGCGAAGGTCCGCTTGTTCTGATCCCTCGCCGGGTGGGTTCTGGTCGCCGAGGGCGTCGATCACGGCTTGCAGTTTGATTGTGAGCTGTTGGGCGGAGACTCATTGCTGCGAGTCGCGCCGTACCTCCGTGGCCGCGGTCGAAGACGACCACGGTGTGGGCCAGTGCGCCGTCGACGAAGTAGGCGCGGCAGTCGAAGTCGTCCTGGATCGTGGTGCCGACTTCGCTGGGAGCGTTGGCCACACCGGACACGTTCAGCACGCTGATACGCGCGAGACGTCGACGCCCTTGAGCGGCTCGCTGGCGGTCAGCGAGGAAAAAGTCCCGACCGTTGATGTCGAGAGTGCTGGTTTCGGTGTGGACATCAGAGATCGTGGCTGTGTCGGGGAGACCAACCGCTTGAGCACGTCGGACTGGCAACGCTGTTGAGCTAACTGGTCGGCAGAGGGGGCAGAGTCGGCGGGCTTTCCCAGCCGTAGCGCGCCGGTGGCCACCGCTATGGTGCCCAGGGCCGCGCCGACCGCGATCACGGCGGCGGTCAAACAGCCATGGGCGCCGACTCGCCGGCCGGTCACCGTGGTGCTGGCCCACCGGCTCCCTGCTTTCCGAGCGAAAGTGGCGGTGGGTCGCCGACGACCAGTGCCGGAGCCTGTTGGGTGGTCGCGTCGGTTGCACCGCCGGCCAGCCACTGCGGCCAGGGCACTCCCCAGTCGCCGTTCTGCCATAATTCCAGCGGCGCCCCGCCGGTGTTACGGACCTCGACGACGTCGCCGGGCTGGGAGAAGTCGTAGAACCAGCGTGCGTTGTCGGCGCTGAGGTTCAGACATCCGTGGGAGAGGTTGGTGTTGCCCTGGGCCCAGACGGTGTCCTCGAGTTGGTGAAGGTAGATGCCGTCGGTGCTGATCCGGGTGGCCCAGTTGATGGTTTGTTTGTAGCCCAGCCGGGAGTTGATCGGCAGCCCGTAGGTGGAGGAATCCATGACGACGGGGTTGGCCTTGTCCATCACGGTGTAGATCCCGGGTTGGGTCCAGAAGCTGATGGTGCGACCCCCGATGGTCTCGCTGCCGCCCATGCCCATCGACGTCGGCATGGTGCGCACCAATCTTCCGTTGCTGAACACGCTGACCTGTTTGGTGATGTCATTGGCGATCGAGACGTGTGCGTCGCCGATGCGGAACGTCACGCCGGCGTCGGCTTGCCCGTAAAGCCCCCCACCGAGGGGGACGCCGTAGATGTTGGCCGCGACCGTGACGGTCGTTCCCGGGGCGTAGTAGTGCTGCGGCCGCCAGTGCGCGGTCGCGTCATTGACCCAGGTCCACGCGCCGTCGACGGGCGGGCTGGTGGTGACCCGCAGGGTGCGCTGGGCGGCGGCGCGGTCAGGGATCGGTTCATCGAAGCGTGCGACGACGACGGTCCCGATGCCGTAGGTCCCACCCTCGCCCAGATCCTGGTTGCCGGTGGTGGTCAACCGCACCGCGGCCTGATTGCCGGGCACCAGCGTGGTGAAACTCGACACCAGGGCCCGGGTGACGTCGTCGGCGCCCAGGCCGGTGGCGGTGACGGTGTAGGTGCGCCCGTATCCGAGCGGCACCGTGGGTTTCCACACGGTGTTGTCCGGGGTGGTCACTCCCTCGATGGGCTTGCCGGCGTCGTTGACCATCCTCACGCTCAGCAGACTTCCTGCGGTCGCGGTGACGGTAACCGGTGCGAGCGGATCGACGTTCTGCGCACTCGGTGCAAGGCTCATTGACAGTTCGACCGGAGCCGGCGGCACCACGGCGCGGGAGGCCAGAGGAGCCGACTCGGCGCGATGGGCACACAGCAACGGCGGGCAACTCAACGCACTGGGCATCGCGACCACCACGGCGAGCAGGACCGCCAGGTGCACGACCAGTAGCGCACGCCGCCGCAGATGCCTGGCTCCTGCTATCGCGGTAAGACGGCCCATACGTAACCCACCTCATCCTCCGAAAAGCATGTAGAACCTGTTCACCGTGTAAGCGGCGCCCAACAGCGTCACGGCGAGTTGCCCTGTCCGTTGCTGGTCGACCGGTATCACCCTGCAGCGCTTGATCACGAACGAAACCCCGCAGACGCGCTCCGCCACGACGCCGCCGACCTCCATTGTCCACAGTCGCGCCGGGTCATCGAGAAGGAGTGCACGACTTCGCCAGAATCCAGCCCGGCTGGGTACGGATCCAAAGGAAGCTCGCACAGTCTTACGCCCGCCCGCTCTCCACGTTCGACGACGTCAGAAATGTGGGGCGAATGTATTCCCCAGCCGTGCTTGCGGTGACGCCGCCCTGCCCTGGCTGGGCGGTTGAGGTGGTGCCGGAGTGATTCACCAGTCACCGTGACGAGCACGTCTGATCTGACCGACGGTGCAGTGCGCGAGGCGGTGGCGGCCGCGGGTTACGACGTCGGCACGCCCTCGCACTGAGGGCAATCGGCACCGTCACGGTGAAGGTGGCACCCCGGCCGGGGCCGAGGCTGGTCGCGCTGATGTGGCCGCCGTGGGCTTCGGTCAACGCTTTGGCGATCGCCAGTCCGATACCCGATCCGCCGTGGCCGCGGTCGCGGGCGGAGTCGGCGCGATAAAATCGTTCGAAGACGTGCGGCAGGTGCTCTGCGGGGATCCCGTCGCCACCGTCGGTCACGGTGATAACCATCTCCTGGCTGCGCCGGGTAGCGGTGAGAGTGACGTCCCCGCCGGCGGGGCTGTGCCGCAGGGCGTTGTCGAGCAGGTTGCCCATTATCTGAGTGAGCCGTTGCCGGTCGGCCCAGATCCGTGCGATATCACCGACGTGGGTGTGCAGGGCAACCTTCTTGGTGGCGTAGCGGTCGGCGAACACCGCCCACAGTGCGGTGAGGAGTTCGGCCGTGTCGACCCATCCTGGAGTGATCGCGGTATGGGATTCCTCGGCGTGGGCCAGGGAGGCGGCATCGACGGAGAAGCGCACCAGCCGACCGGTCTGCTCGCGCAGCATCGCAATTGTCTGGGGGTCAAGGGTTTTGATCCCGTCCTCGACGGCTTCGAGGTAGGCCTCGAGCACGGCCACCGGGGTGCGGATCTCATGGGCCAGGTCCCCGAACATGCGGCGTCGGGTGGATTCCACCGATTGGAGGCGCTGCGCCATCTGGTTGAACGCGCCGGCCAAGTCGTCGAATTCGTCTCCCAGTCGCGGCGAAGCGACGCGGATGTCGTAGCGGCCCTCAGCGATCGCCGATGCCGCTTGCGACAGTTCGACGACGGAACGGTGCAGGCGCCGGCTCAGATAGGCGGTGACGACGAACGCGGTCGCGGCGGCCACGGTGATCGCCACCGCGATCGACAGCGCGGTGACGTGCTGGTAGGCCTGCTCGGCATGGAACTGCTCGTTGGAGTTGTGCGCCACCCCGGCCTGGCGCAGGTGCTCGCGGAACAGCGGCGGCCCGACCACCGAAGCGACCACCCCGGTGGTCACCCCGCCGGCGAGCAGCACCAGCGTCTGGGCGGCCAGCAGCCGCCCGCGCATCCCCATTCCCGGTCGCGTCGTCATCGCCTGGTTCCCATCCGGTAGCCCACCCCGCGGACGGTGAACACGAACCGCCCGGTGGCGGGGTCGTCGCCGAGTTTGCGGCGAAGGTGCCCGACGTGGACGTCGACCGGGTAGTCGTTGCCCACCCAGGCGCCCCACACCGGGTCGATGAGCCGGCGGCTCCTCCACACCGCACCGGGGCGCGAGGACAACACGGCCAGGATGTCGAATTCGTTGCGGGTCAACGGGATCGGGTCCTCGTCGAGGAATACCTGACGGCTCGCCACCTCGATCGACAGCGGCCCGGGCTGAACGGTTTGGCGAGGTAGTCATCGGCCCCCACCGACAGCCCGACGATGGTGTCGATCTCGGTGTCATGGGCGGTCAGCATCACCACGAAGGCATCGGAGAATGTCCGCAGTTGCCGGCACACCTCCAGCCCGTCGATACGCGGCAACCCCAGGTCCAGCACCACCACGTCGGGGTCGACCTCGCGGGCCACCGCCAACGCCTCAGCCTCGCCGTGGCAGACCGTCACCTTGAAATGATCGCGCTGCAGATAACTGGCGACCACGTCGGCCGGGGCGGCCTCGTCATCGACCACCAGCGCGCGATAGCCGAGGTCAGCGCCGCTCGGGCGAGGCCGGGTAAACGATCCATCCTCGTATCGTGCCGCGCGGGCCGCGTCATACCGCGTCTTGAGCGAATCTTCACACAACCAACACCAAACCACCGCACGCCCCGGGGCGGTGACGACGGAAAATGCTTCTACTACTAACCCATGTAGTAGAGCAGTAGTTACCTAGGGTTGGTTGGGGGGTCGGTGATCTCGGCGGCTGGACGTCTCGACCGCGTCGGGAGGCCGCGAATAACGCTTGCTTAACAACTTATGGTGCTGCGGTGCGTCCGAACCATCCGCCGCTTGGTCGTCCATAGTGTCGTCACAACTGCGCGGTGTTGGCCGACAAGCCAGGTGTCCCGACAACCCGGATGGAGCGAGACTGTGCCAAGGAGTCCGAGGAGAGCTCCGTCCGTCTTGGCCGTTACCTTGCTTCTGCTGGTCGCTACTGGCTCAACCCAACCCCTGGCCCGCGCGGGCTGTGAACCGTCCACTGCTGACTGCGGCTTGAGCCAGCGAATCGCCGCCGCAGACACATACCTTGCCGGCCGCCCCGGAACCGTCGGCTATGTGCTGCGTGACCGAGCGACCGGAATGAAGTTCCGCAACGCCAACGCCGGCTTTGCCATCTGGACTGCGTCGACGATCAAACTGGCGATGGTCGCCGATTTGCTTGCCCGCGAGCGCGTGGGCGCCCTGCGACTCACCGATGCCGACCGTCGCCTCATGGCGGCCATGCTCCGCCACTCCGACAACGAGGCCGCGGATACCCTGTGGTCGCGGTACGGCGGACCGACCCACGCATTCAACACCAACTTCCCGCGCTACGGCATGGACAATGTGCGGCCACAACCAGGCTTCGGGGACGTCTTCCCGGACTGGGGATTTCAAAAAGGCACCGCCGACGACTTCGACGCTCTCATGAACTTCGTTCTCACCGGCCTCGACCGGCCCGACGCAGCCGCGGTGGTCGCTGAGATGCAGCGCGTCGACGGCCGCCAACAATGGGGAGTTTGGGGAGCCGGACCGGCGATGAGTCCCGGTAACAAGAACGGTTGGTCACAGGAGGAAGGCGGCTGGGTGGTCAACACTGTCGGCTTCGCCGGACCCCAACAGCGTTACACGCTGGCGGTCATGAACGCCCTCGGCGACGAAGGTGGCTACGACGACGGCATTACGACGACAACAGAACTCAGCCGCATCCTGCTCGGACCTGGCAACTAAGACCACCCCATTACGGCGCACCGGCGCGAATCTCGGATTCCCCAACCTTAGGGATCGGCCATCGACTACACGCCGACGCAGAGGACGACTAGCGCGTGCGAGCCACGGCAATGGCGCCGCTGGATGCCCCGACTGCTGTGGGCACAGCCACACGAGCGCGCGCCCTGTGCAGGAGACCGGTCGCTCTCGCGACGGATGGGGGGATCTGCCATATAGCGGCGAGCTTTCCTTGCCTACGCGAAGCAGATCAAAGCACCCGACAGAGATAGCACCGCGATGGTCGCCGGTGTCGCAGACATCGCTACAACGGCACCGCAGAGCGCGAAACAGGACCGGATTCGGGCGAGGCCGCCGGGCGGGTCTGACAGGCGCTGGGCGCGGGCCAGCACGGCAATTCCAGCCGCAGCCAAACCGTGAGCCGGCGTGCCCGCGCCGGACAGAGTCAAAAGCCCATCGAGGAGAGGTCGGCGCCCATAGGCGCGGGCGGCGGCATCGTCGGCGCACATCTCCAGTAGAGAACTGACGTGCATCGCCGCACCGGCAAACAGTCTGATGGTGGGAAGAGCGGTAGTGAGCCCGCGCACGGCGGCGACGAGGTATGCGTGACGCCCCTTGAGGTGAGCACGTTCGTGAGCAATGACGGCGTTGAGTTGGCGTTGGTCGAGCGCGGTCAACGCTGCGGTGGTGACAACGATCGCCGGCGGCCGACCTGCGACACAGTAGGCCGCAGGTGTGGGCGCGTCTATGACGATGACATCGCTTCCGATTGGTCTGCCGACCAGACGCACGCCATCAGCGTGGGCGAAGGTGTGGCTGCGCATCCGGCTCAGCGCCCGGCCGAACCGCATGCTAACTGCGATCAGGCTCGCGACTGTGAGAGCCATCGCTGCGATCGCGACGACTTGGGCCACTCCGCCGCCGTGCCCCAGTGCGATCGCGCGAAGGCGCTCCAAGCACGACACCAGCAGTTCGTCGGGGCCGTCCCAGTGCCCGGCGGCCTCGACGAGCAGCAGCCCGACGACGGCAATTGAGCAGCCGATCACCGTCACGATGGCCGTCAGCCAGGCGGTGATCGCCAAGCGCGGCGCCCAGCCGACTGCAGTGATCCGCACCAAAACCGTGGGCCCGATCATCAAGACGGCGGCAACGTAGAGCAGCAAGGCTGCAGCGATCGTCACCGTCGACCGGTCTTGCCCGACAGGCGCCGCAGGGCGTTACGCAAACTTGCGGACTCCTCCGCGTCGATCTGCGCCACAAAGTGGTTGAGGACCGCCTCCGAACGTCCCCCTCCGCTCAGCGCCTCCAGCATCAGTCGCGCGCTGTGTTCCTCGCGCGTGAGGGTAGGCCGGTAGCGGTAGGCCTTGCCGTCGCGTTCCCGCGATAGCCAGCCTTTGCTGTGCAGGTTGTCCATCGTCGACATCACCGTCGTGTAGGCGATATGTCGCTCGGCGCCCAGCTCGTCGAAAATCTCCCTGACCGTGGTGGCGGAGTCGGTCCCGCGATTCCACAGACGGTCCATGACCGTCGCTTCGAGTTCCCCGAAGCCGCGCACCCGAGCCATTGTCGGACCTCCTGACCTAGTCAGTAGGTAGCTTACGACGTCACGCGTCGCCTCGGGTCTGTCGACGCGCCTGGACCCAGCCAGCATGGCATTGGAGCCGACGCTTGCGAAACAGGGTTGCACTTCTGCCGCCGGGTGGCCGTAGATGCGGCGGCGTTGTCATAGCTGCCAGTCCTGCGCTCCGTCGTTTTCGTTGTAAACACCGGTGGAGTTCCGCACAACGACTGGGTCGCCGCTTCCGAAGGTGTTGAAAAACCATTGCGCATTGCTGGGACTCAGGTTGGGACAGCCGTGGCTGACGTTGCGACGGCCTTGGTCTGCCACCGACCAGGGTGCCCCGTGGACGAAGATGCCGGCGTTGTTGATCCGCACAGCGTGCCGGACTTTGATTTTGTAGCCTTCGGCGGATGTTATGGGAACGCCGTAGGTCGAGGAGTCCATCACCATGTCGGCGAACTTCTCGAGAACGTAGTAGGTCCCGTTAGGTGTCTCATAGCCCGGTTTGCCCAGGGATACCGGCATCGTCCTCTCCAGGGCGCCGTTGCGGGTGACTTTCATTTGCAGGGTCGCGTTGTCGATGGTCGCCACCAACGCATCACCGGTGCGAAAGCTCGACTTCGTTCCGCCCGCGTCGATGGTGACCGCGGTGTTGGCCGGCCAGAATTCCATCGGACGCCATCTGAGTTGGGTGGTACTCATCCAGTAAAACTTTCCCGCAACGGCGGGGGTTGATGAAATGCGGACAGCCTGTTCAGCGAGACCGCGGTCGGTGATCGGAATCTGAAAATTGATGATGATGGGCTTGCCAACGCCAACAACTGCGCCGTTCACGGGGTTGAACGTGGGGGGAGCGAAGACCGGCGGTCCCAGGTACGGGTCCGGATTCTGGCCGGCCGCTGCTGTTCCTGGTGTGGTCATTGGCGGCCCCAAGGGGGCCCCGGGATCGGCCGGATCCGATGAAGCGGGAGCGGGAATCGTCAGGATGTCGCTCGGTGCAGGTTCTGGAAGTCGCGGTTCGGCTGCAGCCGAGGTCGTGATCGGGAGCGCTGTCACCGCCACGATAGCGACGAGAACCTCGACGATCGCGGTCCTAAGCCGGCGCCGCAGGATGCCACCTCCCATCGGGTGAGACACCTTTCCCTTGTTCGCCGACCGCTTACGGGGCTGGCAGGCCATCGTATCTACGTAGCGGCATAGTAGATGCTGAACTTCCTGAGGTGCTAGTGCCGCTGCCGGTCGGCCCCCGCGGTGTGGTCGCCGGTCACGACTTCTGGTTGAGGGCGCGTTCGACCGCCGCCGACAGCTCCCCGTAGTCGTTGAACTTCAGCTTGTCCCCGTTGAGGAAGAACGTCGGCGTGCCCCTGACGCCGAGGGCCTTGCCATCGGCCACGTCGAGTTTCACCCGCTCGAGCGTTGCGGGGTCGCTGTAGGCCGCGTCGTAGCGGGCCAAGTCCAGACCGAGCTCGGTGGCAAATTCCCGGAACAGTGAGTCCGCGGGTGTCTGGCGCTCGCCCCATTCGGCCTGGGTCTCGTACATCTTCTTGTACATGGCCTCGAACCTGCCCTGCTGGGCTGCCGACTCCACCGCACGCGCCGCCCTTTCGGCGTTGAAGTGCGACGGGATGGGGAAGTAGCGGACAACGACGTTGAGCCGCTCGCCGTATTCGCTGCGCAGCCGCTCGACCATGGGGAAGGCGGCGCGGCACGCCTCGCACTCAAAGTCCAGGAATTCCACCAGGGTGACGGCCTCACGTGACGCCTCGCCGAGACGATGGCTGTTGTCGCGGACCAACTGACCCGGTGGGCCGCTGTCGGATTGAGTGGTGGCAGTGTCGTCGCCCCGAACGGACAGATACACGCCCGTCCCTACGAGCAGGGTGATGACCGCGAAGGCCGTCAGAAGGATTCGCGTGACAGGGGCCATCGGTAAATCCTCCAATGACGTCGGTAAGAAGCGGTCCCGGGCTGTTGGTCTGGCGGTTACACGCTGCGCAACCCTGGGCCGCGCGGCATGGCCCCGATGATATACGTAGCGGCACCGTAGATGATCATAGCGAGTACTTCGGCCACTGTTCGACTCGAAATCCTCAGTGCCAGAACCATTTAAGGGCGATGGGCAGTTCCCCCGTCGTGACGGTACCGTCGCCATCCCGTGACGCAAACGATGTTCCCCCTGGGGCGGACGGGACGTACGTTGCAGTTGATACGTAACAACTACGTACGTAACCACTCAGGAGGAACTTATGCGATCAGGATTCGCTCATGTCGGGGCCATCAACCTGACGGGCATCTCAGCTGCGATCCTCGCCGGCGGACTGGCGCTGTCGGCGGCCGTCTACACCGCGCCTACGGCGAGTGCCGCCTGCGGGGGGCAGTTGGACCCGGTCACCGGGAACTGCTGGACCGTCGAGAGCCGTAATCGTCTGGGGGCGGCGAACGGCGCCGCAGGCTGCCGCCCAGGCGAGCTGGGCAACTGCCGTGCCGCCCGGCAGAACGCCATCAGGCCGGGTGCGACATTGCCCTCCGCGGCGGATCGTCCGGTCTCCAGCCCCCCGGCCCGGGGGGGCAGGCGGTAGCACACACCTGCTCCGGTTCGGCGCCATCTCATTCGAATTCCGTCGCCGTCGTCTCGGCGATGGTTCACAGAAAGTGACTCCATCATGAACGAAGGCTCACAGAAGGAACGCACCCGACTTCCCGGTCGGGCCTCCGAGAGCTGTGCTGAACCGCGCCCGTCGCTCCACGAATCGCTCGCAATCCTCCGGGGGAACGTGCGACACGACCTTCCCGCCTCGCTCGTGGTGTTCCTCGTCGCGTTGCCGCTCTCTCTGGGTATCGCTATTGCCTCGGGCGCACCGCTGATGGCAGGCCTGATCGCCGCCGTCGTCGGCGGTATCGTCGCGGGGGCGATTGGCGGGTCCCCGCTGCAGGTCAGTGGCCCCGCCGCGGGCCTCACCGTCGTGGTGGCCGAGATCGTCAACAAATTCGGCTGGGAGATGACCTGTCTGATAACCCTCGGCGCGGGCGCGCTGCAGATCCTGTTCGGTTTGAGCAGGCGGGCGCGCGCTGCCCTTGCCATCGCACCGGTAGTGGTTCACGCCATGCTTGCCGGCATCGGGGTGACCATCGCCTTGCAGCAGTTCCACATTCTGCTGGGCGGTACATCGCAAAGCTCTGCCTGGCAGAACCTCACGGAGCTGCCGCGATCGGTCCTCAACCACCACCTGTCCGACGTCATCATCGGCGCCGTGGTGATCGCGCTCCTCGTGTTGTGGCCCAAGCTGCCAGCGAAGGCGCGCGTCGTCCCGGGAGCTTTGGCCGCCATCACCGTGGCGACGGTGTTGGCCGTTGTCACCGACTCACCGGCGGAGCGAATCTCCCTGACGGGTGACTTCTTCCAAGCATTGAGCCTGCCAACGCTAACCGGACCCGCCAATGGTGATTGGCCGGGCGTGATCTTCAGCGTGCTGACTGTCGCGCTGATCGCCAGCGTCGAATCGTTGCTGTCCGCTGTGGCCGTCGACAAACTCCACTCAGGACCACGAACCAACCTCGATCGCGAATTGCTTGGTCAAGGTAGCGCGAACGTGGTGTCAGGCTTCCTGGGTGGTCTACCCGTCACCGGGGTCATCGTCCGCAGCTCCACCAACGTGGCCGCCGGCGCACGAACGCGATCCTCAGCAATCCTGCACGGTGTGTGGATCCTGCTGTTCGCCTCGCTGTTCAGCAACCTCATCGAGCTGGTCCCCAAGGCAGCGCTGGCTGGCCTGCTCGTCGTCATCGGCCTGCAGCTGGTCAAGCTCGCGCACGTAAAACTCGCCTGGCGCACCGGCGATCTCGCGGTCTACACCATCACGATCGTGTGCGTGGTCTTCCTCAATCTGCTCGAAGGTGTCGGCATTGGACTCCTGGTGGCGATCAGCATCCTGGTTGCCCGGGTGATGCGCACACACATGGAAGCCCGGCCCTTCGGCACACAGGGTTCACGGCAGTGGCACGTCGCTCTCGACGGGTCGCTGAGCTTTCTGTCGCTCCCACGACTCACCGCGACGCTGAGCACCGTTGACGCAGGGGCGCACACCACGCTCTCCATCAACGCCGACTACATCGACCGCGCCTGCTCCGAGGCCATCTCTGAGTGGAAACGCGCCCACGAGGCTGGCGGCGGCACGGTCATGATCATCGAGTCCAGCCAGGCTGAGCTGCATCATGCGCTACTGAAGCCGCCGCAGCGCCACTTCAGCTCCCGCGCCATGGGCTTGGTTCCATGGCGGTCGTGGCCTCGAAGCGAGACCGTCGGTACCGGTGCGTCGATCATTGATGGCATCACGGAGTACAACCAGCGCGGGTCCCATGCCCTGCGACCCCACGTCGCCGAGCTGGTAAACGTCCAGGACCCCGATGCGTTTTTCCTCACCTGCACCGATTCCCGCATTCTGCCCAATGTCATCACCTCCAGCGGCCCGGGCGATCTGTTCACCGTCCGCAACGTTGGCAACCTTGTTCCCGCCGACGTCAACGATGGGTCGGTCGACGCCTCACTGAGTTTCGCGCTCAATCAACTGCGCGTGAATTCCGTTGTAGTGTGCGGTCATTCGTGCTGCGGCGCGATGAAGGCCTTGTTGCCGGGTTCTAAGAGCCCCCACGCTGCGGTGGCCCAGTGGCTCCGCCACGCCTCGGACAGTGTCCTGGCTTACCAAAACCATCACCCCGCCCGGATGAGCGCCGAACTGCAGGGTTTCAGCTCGGCCGACCAGCTCGCCATCGTCAATGTCGCGGTTCAAGTAGAACGTCTGACCCGCCATCCCATGCTGGCTGAAGCGGTGCAAGCTGGTCGCGTGCGAGTGGTCGGCATGTTCTTCGACATTGGCGCAGCCCACGTCTATGAGATCGACGAGTACGGCATCCTGGGGCAAGGCGAGGCTTCAAGAGCTGGCGTTCGCGGCGGGCATCGCCGGGACGGCAACAGGTCCCTGTGGTGACGGCCAGACGTGGAACCTGCTCCGCCCGCCCGTGCGGGTGTCAGCGGACTGTTCGCCGAGACGGGCAGAAGCGAAACAGCCGAGGGTTCCCATCCGATCCCGACGTCCGCTGACCAGCCCCGAGCGCGGCTGGGGTACGCGGCTCCGCTGGAGGTTAGACAGCGCGGCCGTGCGTTCGTTATCTTTTCGAGACCTCATGTGACGGGTCGGTCGACTAGTGGCGAAAGGGAGGGTCGGGTCTTGGATTTCGTTGCCCCGCGTGCGGCAAGGCGGGCTGGCGGTGTTCGTTTCGTCATCGCGATCGCCGCGCTTGCGCTGCTCGTCCCGCCGTGGTGCGGTCCCGCCGCTGCCGACCCGCAAGATGACCCGCTGGTGGAGCTCAAGGAACTGTCTCAGCAGGCTGAGCAGCTGGCCGCGACTGTTCAAACAGCGCAGGCGACTCTGGACAACAGACTTCAAGCACTCACGCGCGCCGATCAGGCGCACGCCGTCGATCTGGCAGAATTCGATGCCGCCAGCGGGCGTTTGGCCAGCTACCAGCAGGCCGTCGACGTTCTCGCGGCCGCGGTTTACACCGGCGGGCGCGCAGATGGTCTCCACGCGCTCCTTACGGCTACCACGCCCAAGGGCCTGATCGACAAGCTGTCCGTTCAACGGGTGATGGCCACGGAGATGTCGTCGCGGATGCGCGGATTCCGACAGGCTGAGCGGGAGGCAAAGCTCCGCGAAGCCACAGCCGCCAAGTCTGCGGCCGCAGCCGCGGCTGCCGTTGAAGCGGCTGCCGAGGTGCGAGCGGATCTGCAGAGCACGCAGTCAGAGCTTCGAAGCCGAATCGCCGCGGTGCAAGCGAAGGGCCTCATGCTGGACACCGCTGGACAAGCCGTATCGCCAGGCTCCGTCATCTTGCCAGGCTCCGTCATCGCGGCGTCAGATCTGGTCGCACCGGTCCCCGCGATCGGGATGAATGGGCTGGTGCCCAACGCGAGTGTGCTGGCTGCCTACATCATGTCCACCTTCCCCGGTGTGCAGTCCATCGGTGGGGTCCGCGCAGACCCGCTTCCGGACCACCCCAGTGGCCGCGCCCTGGACATCATGACTGGCACAAACATGGACTTGGGGGACGCAATCAACGCCGACCTCCAGCGGCAGGCAGGACGCTTCGGTATCGACTACACGATGTGGCGTGTGCCGGATCATTTCAACCACGTCCACGTCACGGTCTCCTGACGTCCCGAGTGCGCTGACGTTCCAGTTCGCGCAACATGTTGTTGTAGGACGCCAGATCGTCGTCGTAGCCGGCGTCGGCGTGCCGGTCTGAGCGGGTCGAGGTGCGCCGGTCCTGGCGTGCCCACTGCGTCACCAAGGCGACCACCACCATGATCAGCGGCACTTCGCTTGCGCCCCAGGCGATGGCGCCGCCGAGATGCTGGTCGTCGTTGAGGTTGGCCACCCACGGCAGGGCCAGTCCGCGATAGAAGTTCCCGCCGACGACCGATGTCATGGTCATCATCGCGACACCGAAGAATGCGTGGAACGGCATGATGGCGAACAACAGTGCGAGCCTGCCGATGAACGGCAGTCGGCGCGGTCCGGGATCGACGCCGATGATGCCCCAGTAGAACAGGTAGCCGGTGATCAGGAAGTGCACCGCCATGAACTCGTGTCCCCAGTGGTAGCGAACCAGGGTGTCGAACAACGGGGTGAAGTACACGACGTACAGCGAGCCGACGAACAACACGAACGCCGTGACGGGACTGGACAGGAACGCGGTGAACGGCGCATGCACCGCGCGCACAATCCATTCCCGCGGACCGGGCGGCGTCCCCGGCGCGGCGCTGGGCAGCACCCGCAACGCCAGGGTGACCGGCGCCCCGAGGACCAGCAGAACCGGCACGAACATGTTCAGCATCATGTGCTCGGCCATATGCACGCTGAACATCGCCGATCCGTAGGACCGCACCCCCGAACCGGTTGCGACCACCAATGCCGCGCAACCGGCGAGCCAGGAGACCGTGCGGCCGACCGGCCACCGGTCACCCCGCCGACGCAACCGGACCACGCCGACCAGGTACCCGCAGGCAAGGGCAAGGCCCAGAACCCCGAGGAAGGTGTCCAAACGCCAGAACGTCGCCAGTCGCAGCGCGGTCGGGGCGCCGGGCAGTTCATAGCCCAGCAGGACGTCCCAGATGCTCGGCCGGGTCGCCAGCAGGCCGGGCGCGGTCTGAATCGCCATCAGGGACAGCCCCGCCGGCACGGCCATCGCCGCGGCCAGCCGCGCCGGCACCGGGATGCTGCGCCGCCCGCGAAGTGCGACCACCCCGGCCACGAGTCCAGCGGCCAGTACCGCGCCGACGAACAGACCGAGCACGCCGTACCCGCTCGTGAGATCTCGCCCGGGCCCGTAACCCCAGGAGCAGCAGGCCGTAGATCACCGCGACCGACCCCGCGGCCAGGGCCGTGACCGTGACGCGGCGGCGCACGGCGGGATCGCTCGGCGCCGCGGCGTTCACGATCGTCACGCCGGCCCACACGGCCACGGCGACGGCGAAGACGATCACCGAACTGGTCGCATAGTCGTGGTCGGGACCCTGACCGGCGTTTCCGGTGACCGGGACGGCGACCACCCCCACCAGAGCCGGAATCATCAGCGGCACATGCCATTCCCACCGCACCGTCAGCCGCACCGTGACGGCGAGCACCGCCGAGACCACGACGACGACCACCCACCCCCGCGCGGTCTCCGACGCCTCCAGCGCGGCGGCGAGCCGGCCGCTGACGAGCAACCGGGTCGCGGAGACGCCCGCGTCCGCGGCGGTCTGCACCACCACCATGACCAGCGCGGCGATCACCCATACCGGAGCCACCCGTTCCACCACCAGATGTGCCCGGAATGCTGCCAGGTCCAGGACCCCGCGGTCGTCGGGGCGGGCGGTGATGACAACCAGCACCAGGCCACCCAGGCACACCGCGCCCGCGAGGGTGGCGGTGAAGTAGCCGACGGCCTCGGCGACGGTCGTGGCCGTCGCGGGGGACAGTGCCGTGAGCACATACACCGCAACCGCGCCGGCCGCCACGGCGAAGCCGAGCAGCAGCGACGGGACTGCTGCCCGGCCGGTGTCAGCAGCTGTGGACGTCATGGGCTCCGTTCCGGGTCAGCCGGCGGTCGAGGGCGCTCCACCGATTGTTGCGGACGCTACACCGGGAACCATTTCCCGGGCCCTGCTCTCGCTCTGGCCTGTCGATGTAGCCCGCCGCCACGGTATTGACCCGGATTCCCGCGGCGGCCAAGTCGCACGCGTGCCGCATCCCGCTCGACGGGCATCTGCCGCATCCGACCACGCTGATGAGGCTGATTACCCGCAGCGGTTCGGCAGCTGTCGACAGGCTCAACGAGGCCCTGTTGGCCAAGGCCGCCGAGGCCAAAGTGCATCGCACCAATAGGGTTCGCACCGACACCACGGTGGTGCCGGCAAATCTGGCCTACCCGACCGATTCGGGGCTGTTGGCCAAAGCGGTGCGCCGAATCGGGTCGGCTGCCAAGCGGATTCAGGACGCCGGCCGTGCGCACCCGGGTGCGTGACCGTTCCCGCGCGGCCGCCAACCGTGCTCATGCGGTCGCTGCCAAACTGCGGCTCAGGCTCGGTAATGGGCTGTGGCGAAGCCACCGCGGCGGTGCTGGCCACGGGCGGCGAGCTGGCCGGATTGGCCCGCGCCGCCGCTTGTGATGCCCAGCGGCTGCTCATCAACGTCAAGCAGGCGATCCGCCGAGGGAAGGTCAAAGCCGCCCAACTGGCCGCCCGTGGTCAGCGGGACGCCGCCGCCTGCCGGCCCCGGGGCCGACTCGTGCCAGCGGTCAACGAATTGCAGAAACTGGTCGCCCTCACCCACCAGATCGTCACCCAGACCCACCAGCGGGTAGCCGAGCAGACACCCGCCGGCGCCGACCGGCGAGTCAGCCTGCACGAAAGCGGTGCCCGCCCGAACGCCGAGGTCCGCTTGGGCAAACCGGTCGAGTTCGGCCACAACGGCCAGTCACCGACGACGGCATCGTGCTCGACCACTCCGTCGAGGTCGGCAACCTTCCCGACGCATCGTCACCGCCGACCGCGGCTACTGCGAGAAACGCGTCGAAGACGCCCTGCACGACCTGGGTGTGCGCCCCGTCGTGACACCCCGCAATGGCAAACCATCCCCGGCCCGGCGAGAAGAAGAACACCGGCCCGCCCTCCAGCGAAAGACGATTTCGCGCAACGGATTTGAATGTCGTCTTAGCGTTCCCGCGAGTAGTTGAGCTATATTCCGGAACGGTTTTCAGCGGTGCCACTCTTCGGACGCAGCCCGGGTGCTCCAACCACCACGCTGTGCCTGATTCGAGACGGCACTGAGTCCTCGCCGCGGCCCAGCGCCACTAGGGTCGACCATCATGTACCGATGGCGGCGCGTGACCGCACTTGTGACCGCCGCTGTTTGCATCCTGACCGCCTCGCCGGCTCACGTCGTTCCCCACAGCGCGGCTCAGCCCAACGCCAACCAGCCTCTGGCTGTACCGCCCGGCGGCCCGGCACAGGCCTGGCTGGTGGCTGACATGGTCAGCGGAGCGATCCTCGCCGGCCAAGACGCCTATGGCGCCTACGCGCCGGCCTCAACCATTAAGCCGCTGCTGGCGATGGTGGTCCTCGACCAGTTACGGCCCGATGCCGCCGCGCGGGCCAACCAGTCACACACCCAGGTGGAATGCTCGTGCGCCGGTCTGGTCGCCGGTCAGGTCTACACCGTCCGTCAGTTACTCGACGGACTGCTGCTGGTGTCAGGCAACGATGCGGCCAATATGCTCGCCGACATGTTGGGGGGCTATCGGATCGCGGTGGCCAAAATGAACGCCAAAGCTGCCGCTGTCGGCGCCCGCTCTACCCGTTCCAACTCGCCGTCCGGGCTCGACGGGCCGGGCTGGGAATCGGTCAGTTCCCCGCACGACCTGGCGGTGATCTACCGCTTTGCGCTGAAATACCCTCTGCTGGTTCAGATCATGCACCAGCGTGCGGCACTGTTCCCGGACGGCAGGGGCGGGACGCGGCAGATCGCCAACCAGGACGCGCTGCTCTCCAGCTACCCCGGATTCATCGCCGGCAAAACCGGCTTCACCAACCTAGCCCGCAAGACCTACGTCGCGATGGCTCAGCGCAACGGAAGGCGACTGGTCGCGGTCCTGATGTACAGCCACGGCGATTTAGAAGGTCAGGCTCGATCCGTTCTGGACTGGGGCTTCAGCCTGGCCTAGTGCGCGGGATCACAGAGAGCACCCAGCCGCCACGCTTGATCAGCCGTTCGGATGCTCGGCCGCGTAGAGCGCCTCGGAACCGGGCACGGTGACCGGCACCGGCGGAAGCTGCCCTTCGTCACCACCGTTGCGCACGCGTTCATAGATCTCGACAGCGGTCTGCCGATACTGGCCGGGTCGACCGTCACGCTCAAGCAGCGAGGCCACGATCAGCACCTGGTATTCGCGCAGTCCGTGTTCCCGGGCAGCGAAGCGCAGCAGGGAATTCTGGTCGTATCGGGCCGCGCTGCCTGAGATCAACGTGGACAGAATCTGCGCGGGCGTGGCCGTCGGATCGACGTTCCATCTGCCCACCCCGATCAATCCCTCGAGTCGGTGGTGATCGCCGGCCATGGCCGCTACCGGATCGCGGGCCCAGTCGGGAATGCCCAGCGCCGCGGTATCAGACTGCGCGGCGCTTTGCCGCAGATCCTCAGCCGATACGCACCGTCGACCGCCCCCGGTCGGCACGCACGTCGCCTGGGCGATCTCGGAGAGCAATCCCGGTGTGACCGATCCGGTAGCCGGGTCGGTGACGTCGTCGAGCTGTCGGCCTGCCTGCACGGTGACTACTCCGACCCTGCTGGCCGGATCCATCAACTGTTCCACGACAGCGGCGGGCTGGCGCCCCGGTGAGACAACATAGAAACCCGGTTCCACGGTGTCCATCGGCGGCGTGTGTGACCGTGCCGCTGAGGCGAACGACTGCGCCGCGTCCACCACGCCCAACGCGGCCAACCGTTCTTCGACAACCGGCACACTGTCGCCGGGGCGCACCTCGAGGACCCTGTCGTGGTCGCGATCAGCGGTCACGGACTGCGGGGCAGCGCCGTCAGGGGCGGGCCGCCCCACACTGGTCCATGTCACCGCCGCCGCCCCGACGATCGCGCACAGCCCGGCCACCGCAGAGAGCAGTCGCAGGCGCCGACCGGCCCCCGGTCCCGCATCGCTGGGGTCGCCCATCTGCGTCAGCGGGTGCGTCGTGACACGGTCAGCGGCATGCCCACCGAGCTGGCCCAACCGCTCAGGCGGTTGGACGCGGGACCCGCGGCGGGGGCGCTCATTGGGTGTGGCTGGTGACACCGGTGCCGCGACCCTCCCGTGCGTCGAGTTCCATCCCGGACCTCTCTACTATCGAGGTACGTAGATTTCGGGTTACTCTACCCATCCGGCATCCCCAGGGTCGCTGGACCAGAGCCCGTGGGGGCTGGCATTTGCTGCCCACCCTGGGGGGCGCTGTGAACCGGAGGAGACCGCGTGGGCACAAAGCTTGAACTGGAACTGTCGACGCTGTTGCCCGACGGGCACGACGACGGCGACGGCTGCATGGACCGGCTGTCTGAAGCATTAGCGCGAACGCCAGGAGTCGACGAGGCGCACATCGTCACCGGAGCCGACGGTCCCGCGCAGCTGTGTCTGCATTATGACCGCGACGCGCTGACCGTCAGCACCCTGCGCGAGTTGGCCTTTCGTGCGGGCGCCGAGATCACCGACCGGTACGGCCACGTGGTGTGGCAGGCCAGCGGACTCAAGCGGCCACGGCGAGCCGAGCGCATCACCGCCGAATTGGAGAGAGTCCCCGGTGTGCTGGAGGCCCGCGCCTGGTCGGATGGGCCTCTGCGCATCGAGTTCGACCGCGAACAGATCGGCGAGCAGGACCTGCGCGCCCAACTCGCCGGACTGGGTGTGCGCGTACAGCCTGACCGGGCACTCACCGTCCCACCGGGACCGCCGGCACCGACCGGGGAACACCGCCCCTCGGTCGCTGAAGGGGAAGAGCACCACCACGGAGGGCTGTTCGGCGACAGGAGCGAACTGATTTTCGCCATCGCCTGCGGAGTATTCCTCGCCGTCGGATTCGGTCTGTCCTTCGTATCGGCTGCGCCGCAGTGGCTTTCGCTGGTCTTCTATCTGCTGTCCTTCGCGACGGGGGGGTATTTCACCGCCCGGGAGGCATTCGAGTCGATCCGGGCAGGCCGCTTCGAAATCGACCTCCTCATGCTGGTGGCGGCCCTGGGGGCGGCGGCGTTGGGCGACTTCGCCGAAGGCGCGCTGCTGCTGTTCCTGTTCGGAATCGGCCACGCGTTGGAGGGCTACGCGATGGGTCGGGCCAGGCGGGCGATCGAATCGCTGGCCGACATCGCACCCAAAACCGCCATGGTCCGCCGCGGCGCCGAGGTGACCGAAGTTCCGGTGGACGAACTCGATGTCGGTGACGTCGTCGCAGTCAAGCCCAATTCCCGGATTCCCGCGGATGGATTCGTCATCGAGGGCCGCAGCAGCGTCGACCAGGCACCGGTGACCGGCGAGAGCGTTCCGGTCGATAAGTCTGCGGTACCGGACCGCCAACGGGCCGCAGCCAACCCCGACGGGCTGCCCGACCAGAACCGGGTCTTCGCCGGAACCATCAACGGCCAGGGTGCCCTCGACATCGTCGTGTCGCGGCCGTCGGCCGACAGCACCCTTGCACGCGTGGTCACGATGATCAGCGAGGCCGAAACGCAGGTCTCGCCGACCCAGCGGCTCACCAAGAAGTTCGAGCGCATCTTCGTACCCCTTGTGCTGGGCTTGGTCGCCGTACTCCTGTTGGCGCCGTTGGTAACCCACGAGCCGTTCGCAACGTCGTTCTACCGGGCCATGGCAGTCCTCGTCGCGGCCAGCCCCTGCGCGCTGGCCATCGCCACCCCGAGTGCAGTCCTGGCCGCCGTGGCCCGTGCCGGCAACGCCGGCGTGCTGATCAAGGGCGGCGGCCCACTGGAGAGCCTGGGCGGACTGACCGCAATCGCCTTCGACAAGACGGGCACCCTGACCACCGGTGAGCCCCGCGTCGTCGAGGTGCTCCCCGCACCGGGCGTGGACGAGACCGACCTGCTGCAGGTTTGTGTGGCAGTCGAGGAACTCTCCGACCATCCCCTGGCCGCGGCCGTCGCGCGTGACGGCCGCACCCGCCTGAACAACGACACCCCGTTGGTGGCCAGCGGAGTGGAAGCGCTCATCGGACGCGGGGTCCGGGGCACGGTCAATGGGGAGGAGGTCTACATCGGCAAGCCCGTCCTGTTCAGCCAACTGGGGGGACCCACGATGCCCAGCGAACTGATGGCCGGCATCCTGCAAGCCCAGACGCAGGGCCGCACCATCATGGTGGTGCGCCGCGGCGGCACATTCCTTGGCGCGATCGGCCTGATGGACACCCCCCGCGAATCCGCGCGCACCGTCGCCGACAGCCTGCGCAAGCTGGGCATCACCCGGATGATCATGATCTCCGGGGACAACCAACAAGTGGCCGACGCGATCGCCGCGCAGACCGGCATGGACGAGGCCTGGGGGGATCTGCTGCCTGAGGACAAAGTCGAGGCAATCAAGCGACTGCGTGAGGAGCATCAGGTCGCTATGGTCGGCGACGGGGTCAACGATGCCCCCGCAATGGCCAACGCAACCGTCGGGATCGCCATGGGCGCCGCCGGATCCGACGTCGCCCTGGAAACCGCCGATATCGCCCTGATGGCCGATAACCTCGATGCGTTGCCGTTTGCCGTCGGACTCAGCAGAAGCACCCGCCGCATCATCCGCCAGAACCTCCTGGCCAGTCTCGGTGTCGTCGCGCTTCTCATCCCCGCTACCCTCTTCGGACTCAGCATCGGGCTGGCCGTACTCGTCCACGAAGGCTCAACACTCGTGGTGGTGGCAAATGCGTTGCGGTTGTTGCGTTTTCCCGCACCGGAGTCCGGCCACCGTGAGCCGCTGGGGCCACGCCCGCCGGACGCCGGATAGGAAACGTCGGGGAAAGTGGGCAGCGAAGGTAGGGAGGGCAATGAGCAAGCAGGACGCTGACCAGCCCGCAGGACGCAGACGGCTTCTGTTGACGGGCGCTTTGGTGACCCTCGGCGCGGTCGCGGTCGCGGTCGCACTCAGCGTCGGTGCCCTGCGACTGCCGGGCTCGCAGCCGTCTGGGCCCTCCGCCGAGAGTTCCGCCCAACAGCGGTGCGAATCGGATGTCACCAAACGGCTGGCCGCCCCCGATAAAGCGCACCTCTCGCAGGTACGCACCGAAGACAGCAGCCTCGACCTCGAAGGCCGCGATCTGTTCCCGGTGACGCTGGAAGAGCCGCTCAAGGGTGTCGACACCTCACGCATCACCGTGCTCAACGTCTCCGGGGTGGTCAATGCCCAGACCGAAGTCGAATCCACCATCCAAGACCACTTCACCTGCCGCGCCTACTTCGTCGACGGCGCGCTGGCGCACACCCTTGTGGTGTTCGACGAGAAGCATTGAGGTCTCGCAGATGACGATGCGACGCCCACGGCGGGTTCCGCCTGTCCTGCTCACAGCAGCCTTCGCGCTGCTCATGTGGATCACCTCCACGGTCACGCCGAAACTGGATATCCCCCTGCCGCCGCGGGCGGCACTGGCATTCGCTTTTGCGGCTGCGGGAATGTTCGTGATGACTGTTGCCGTGCAGGGGTTCCGTAAGCAGCGAACATCGGTGAACCCCCTCGACTTGACCCGAACGTCCGCCTTCGTCACCACCGGCGTCTATCGCGTGAGCAGGAACCCGATGTACTTGGCGATGTTGCTGGGACTGCTGGCCTTGGGGTGTTTCTTGAGCAACCCCATCTCGGTGGGCATCGCGGTGCTGTTCGTGCCGACCATCACCCGCCTTCAGATCATCCCGGAAGAACGGGTCCTGTCGGGCCGGTTCGGATCTGCATATACGACCTACTGCGCGACAGTGCGGCGCTGGATCTGATCGCGCCGCCGTGCTCTGCCACAACCAGATCCGCGAGGCGTCCATCGTTCGGCGTGTGCAACGTGGGCCGCTCAACTGCAAACGCGCACAGGGACTGCGGGACGGTAACTCCTAGCATCCAGATATGGATGCTCTATGTATCCGGCAGCATCGCTGGAGCACCTGGGTCATCGGCGGTTAGCTTGGCGGGATGAGTCTGGCTGTCAGAGGTGCGGTAAGGCAGAGCCCCGTCACCGATTCTCCCGCAACATCATCGGTGTTCCTGCGCTACGACCTGCCCGCCTCTCTGGTCGTCTTCCTGGTGGCTCTGCCGCTGTCACTGGGCATCGCGATGGCCTCGGACGCCCCGCCGCTGGCGGGTCTGATCGCCGCGGTCGTCGGTGGCGTGGTCGCGGGTGCACTGGGAGGCTCGCCGCTGCAGGTCAGCGGGCCGGCAGCCGGATTGACCGTCATCGTCGCCAGTCTGGTCGCCGAGTTCGGCTGGGCGGTCACCTGCGCGATCACGGTGTGCGCCGGATTCCTTCAGATTCTGTTCGGATTGACCAGAGTGGGCCGCGCCGCTCTGGCTATTTCGCCGATGGTGGTCCACGCGATGCTCGCCGGCATCGGGATCACCATCGCGCTGCAACAGATGCACGTCCTGCTCGGTGGGGAGTCATACAGTTCGGCCTGGCACAACCTCATTAGGCTGCCCTCGCATATCGGAGCGAACCTGCCGGGGACGGCGATCGGACTGCTGGTGATCGCGATTCTGATTGCGTGGCAGCGCCTTCCGGTGCGTGCGCGCAAAATCCCCGGGCCCCTGGTCGCCATCCTGGTCGCCACCATCGTCTCGTCGATATTCAATCTCGGCATACCGCGCGTCGAATTGGACGGCTCGCTACTGGATGCGCTGCAACCGCCCAGCCTGCCCGACGGCCTGTGGGGCGGGTTCGCCGTCGGTGTGCTGACCGTGGCATTGATCGCCAGCGTGGAGAGCCTGCTGACAGCAGTCGCGGTCGACAGGATGCAGACCCGGGTCCGCAGCAACCTCGACCGGGAACTGATCGGACAGGGAGCAGCCAACATGCTCTCCGGTGCCATCGGAGGCCTGCCGATCACCGGGGTCATCGTGCGCAGCTCCGCCAACGTCGCAGCGGGAGCGCGGACCCGCGCCTCGAGCGTTCTCCACGGCATCTGGGTTCTACTGTTCGCACTGCCGTTCGCCGGGCTGGTGGAGCAGATCCCCACCGCCGCGCTGGCCGGGCTGCTCATCGTCATCGGCATTCAACTGGTGAAGGTCACCCATATCGAGACCGCTCGGCGCACTGGCGATCTCGCGGTCTACCTGATCACCCTGGTCGGCGTGGTCTTCCTCAACCTCCTCGAAGGCGTGCTTCTCGGCCTGGCGCTCTCGGTAGTGATGACGCTCTACCGAGTCGCACGCGCTGATATCTCCGTCGAGGCCGTCACCGACGACCACTGGCGGGTAACGATCCACGGGACATGCACGTTTTTGTGCCTGCCCCGGCTGCACACGGCCCTGGACGCGGTGCCCCCGGGCTCCCACGTCGTCCTCCTCATGTCCACCGGCTACACCGACCACGCAGTACTGGACTTCATCGATGAATGGCGACGCCAGCACGAGGCTCGCGGCGGACTGGTCAGCGCGGCAGCCGACAAGCTCCCGGTGCCCGGCTTAACCGTTCTCTAGCCCTACTGGTCGACGCTGTTCACCGGCGCGGGGCAACGCCCTTCGCTTTCACCGCGACCGGACTCCGAAGCGCCGGCGCAATCGTCGATGCCGGTGACTGAACAGAATCGGAACGGCCAACCGGTAGAGCGCACCGAGTGCAAGGTTCCTGCCCTGCCAGTCCAACTGGTCGACCACGCGACACCCACCGACGACCGTCGCCACGGTGCGCTCATGTTCCCACCGGGACTGGGTCAGCATGGTGGAGCGTTCGAGAAATCGACGACCGGGCCCGTGCTCGGCAATGGTGAGGTCATCGAAGTCCACGGGGATCAAGCCGAATAACAGCAGCCAACTGCGCCCGGCACTGCGGCCCGCCGGCAGGTCATCCAGTCGTGCGCCTACAAGCCCTGTTGGAACCGTCATCCGCGCCAGTGGCATCAACTCGGAGTTGACGCCGTTCAGATCGGTGGCGTGCCGCCACACGACGTCAGGGTCGGCGGCCAGATCCGAGGAGACGCGGTAGGAGTGCACGCTTTAATTCTGACCCTCAGTGATGCGCCCCGTCGAACTCCCGAGCCCAGGAATACACGGGCACACCAGCGCGATGACCAGGATCGGTCCGGCCAGTGCGAGGAACGCCGTGGTGAGCCCGAACGCGTCCACCAGTGGACCGGCCAACAAGAAGCCGACCGCCCGGCCGCTTACGCCATCCACGTCTGCCACTGGTCCGCTATCCAGGAACTGGCCTTCTGGCTGGGCGACTTCCGCCGTCCCTTCTTCCGCGTCCATAGCAAATAGTGTTGTGGGCCAGGCGATCATTTCCAGCGGGCGGATCCTGCGGCAGATAGTCAACCCGGCGATCTCATCCCAAACCCCATGAACCGTCACCTCAACCACGGGTCGACAACTACACAACCGTGCGGTTGTCACGGATTTGCCATTGAAATGAGAAAAAGGCCCTCGCCACCTTGATGAGAAAGACGGGAAAGCCGTCGGTCAGGATCGCGGCATGGGCCATCAGCGTTGAGAACCTACAGCTTGCTGCTGCTTCTCCGCCAGCTGCTGTGGTGTCTCGCGCGCACGAGACCACGACGACACGCTACGCTTCGATCGCGAAGGCGAACACAACAACATCGCCCGACACCGACACACGATGTAACGGTTCAGCTGTACAACAGGTACCCCGCCCGGCTTGCGCGGAACTGGGCGGCCGCCCGGTCCCAATCTGCCAGCAGCGGCGCGAGTCGATCGGCGTTTATCGCCAGGCGCACCCGATCTGATCCGGTGAGCGCGTCGATCGACGGCCCCCAGGCGAAGTCCCCCGGATGCTGTTTGCGGATCGTGTCAATGAGCAGCAGCGCCGTGCGGACCGGTCGGTATGCCTGCCGATCGGTGACGGCTAACCGGATGGCCGGGATGCTTTGTCCGGGAAATTTGGCGGCGGTGTCGGCGACCGGGACGGTGACGGCCTGGAAGGCGATGCCCGGCAAGCCCATCGCGTTCATCGTCGCGGCCACCGCCGCTGCATCCAGCCACGGCGCCCCGATCTGCTCGAAGGGCCGGTCGGTGCCGCGGCCCTCCGAGAGATTGGTGCCCTCGAAGTACACCGTGCCGGGGTAGCTCGTCACGGCCGCCAGCGATCGGAGGTTGGGTGACGGGTTCACCCAGGGCAGACCCGTTTGGTCGAACCACTGCCCGCGGCGCCACCCCTGCGCCGGAACGACGGTCAGGTCCGCACCGATACCCTGCTGCCGGTTGAACAGCGTGGCCAGCTCGCCGACCGTCATGCCGTGCCGCGCGGGGATGGGGTACATGCCGATGAACGACGCGAAGGCCGGGTCCAGCAGGGCGCCTTCCACGATGTCGCCGCCGATCGGATTCGGCCGGTCGAGAACGACGAACGGGATGCCCTTGCGCGCCGCGGCCTGCATCGACAGCGCCATGGTCGACACGTACGTCCAGGTGCGTCCGCCGACCTCCTGAAGGTCATAGACCAGGACGTCCACGTCCTTGAGCATCTCGGGAGTCGGGCTGTGCCCTTGCGCCGCATAGAGCGAGTAGACCGGCACGGCCGGTCTTCGCGTCGACACCATCACCGACCGTGACACCCGCCTCGGCGGTGCCGCGGATACCGTGTTCCGGCGCCAGCAGGGCCACCAGTGTCAGGTCGTCGCTCTGGGCGATCAGATCGATGTCCGACGTGCCTGACCGGTCGACGCCGGTGTTGTTGGTGATGAGGCCGACCCGTTTGCCGCGCAAGGCAGCCGGCACGTCATCGAGGAAGACCTCGATGCCCGGACGCACGCCTGCCGCGGCCGGAGCCGCCGACACCGGTGTCGGCGCGCCGCACAACAGCATGACGCACGCCAGGAAAGCGCTCAGCGTCAGCCGGTGGCCGGACCGTGCGACGGGCATCCGCGCACTATATCGGACAAAAGAAATGGCCCCCGGAGTGTCCTCCGAGGACATTTCTAGTGGCTGGGATCCGGCCATAAACCATGCTCAAGCACGGCAGTGCCGGCAACGATGCATCATGATGCGCTGCCTTGTATCGTGGTTTCATGCGGACCACGGTGGTGATTGACAGCGATGTCGCTGGCGAGATCGAGCGTCTTCGCCGCGAAGGGATGGGCCTCAGCGAGGCCCTGAATCTACTGGCGCGAAGAGGTATGGCCAGGGGTCCCTCATCCACCGCGGTCAAATACCAGCATCGGACCTCTCGCATCGGCCTGAAGGTGGACGTCACGAACATCGCCGACGTGCTCGATCTGCTCGACGATGATCGTTGACGCAAACCTGCTGCTATACGCAGTCGACGAGAACAGTGCCCACAACGCCGCCGCCGCGTCCTGGCTGGAAGAGGTGCTTGACGGCGATAGTCGAGTCGGATTGCCCTGGCAGACCATCGGTGCTTTCCTCCGAATCGCCACCCATCCACGGGTCGCCAACAATCCCTTGTCTGGCCACGACGCCTGGAGGTACGTAGCGGAATGGCTTGCGGTCCCGGTGGTGTGGATCCCACCTGCGACCGAGACCACAGCGAGGGTCTACGAGAAACTCTGCGAGCACTTCGAGATCACCGGCAATCTCGTGCCCGATGCGCAGCTGGCGGCGCTCGCGATCGAGAATGGGGTCGAACTAGCTTCTGCCGATTCAGATTTCACGCGGTTTCCGGGGCTTCGCTGGCTGAACCCGCTAAGCGCGCATCCGACTGGTGCATGAGGTAAACGGGAGGGTCGCGGCGTAGGCACTGACAAAGTGTGGTGACAGCAACGGGCCGACAGCTCGACCGGACTGCGCGAATCGCGTCTCACAGCGAAACCCCTGACTGACAACACATCGAAGCGGGGGAGCGCCGGACCACCCCCTCGAAGTCCTAGTATCCGAACCCATGGCCACTCCCCAGCGCGTCCACATCACTCACGAGTTCAAATCCGACCCCCAGACCGTGTTCGACAAGCTCGCCGAGCACGAGAACCTCGGCCCGGTCTTCGGTGCCACGGTCACGCGCGTCTGCGACGGCGCCACCTCGCGCAATGGCGCCGGCTCGGTCCGCCGCCTCAAGCTGGGTCCCCTTCCGGCATTCGAGGAGACCACGACAACCGCCCAGCCGAACACCCTTATCGAATACAAGATCACCAAAGGCAGTCCACTGAAGGGCCACTGGGGCCGCCAGGAGCTGACACCGACGCCCAGCGGCGGCACGCGACTCGACTACACGATCGGTTTCGACTCAGCCATACCCGGGCTCGCCGCAGTGGTCGGCAAGGTGCTCGCATCCGCGATCGCAAAGGGTCTCCCGAAGCTCGCCGACTAACCACCTATGCCAACTCTGACGTGGCTGGGCGTACCCGGCGATGAGCGGGCATGGACGGCGCTCGGTTTCGTCGTCGACGGGGGAGGAGTCACCGTCGGTCGGATCCGTTGCAGCATCGGCGAAAGCGGTTGGGGATTCGACGAGATCCATTCGGATCCTTCGGTTCTCGGCGTGCGGACCGTCACAAGTCCTGTGGCAGCCCCGACCACGCACCCCTGCGGCGTTACCGCCGCCGACCACATCGTCTACACCGTGCCGGATCTGGACTCCGCGGTCGACGCACTCAACGCGGTGCTGGGTTCAACGCCGCGCAGGCGTTTTCACCCACGCGGGCCGGAAGGTCCGGAGATGGCTTTCTACCGTGTCGGGGAAGCCTTTATCGAGGTCGTCGAGAGTGGTCGGGAACCCGCGATCATTGGCGTGGCACTGAAAACACCGGATCTGGATGCGACGGTGGCACAGATCCGCCTCTGTGGTGGACCGATATCCGACCCCAAGCCAGCTGTGCAGGGCGGACGGATCGCATCGGTCCGCAGCGAACATCTCAAGTGGGGTCTGGCAGTCATGGGCACCTAGGTGCGCGGACAATCTACGATCGCAGCTGATGACTGAGGGGGCATTCGGAGCAGGGCCGGAACAGGCACAGGCCGGCGAGCTGGCGCCGCTCGACGTTGAGGGATCCGGCGTCGTGCCGCCCGTCTCTCCCCGGGTGCGCCGCCTCTTCTGGTTACTTGAGCGACTGGCGCCGGCTGTGGGATCGCGGTGGGCGGTCGAGTTGTGGTGCACGCCGCCGGTTCTCGAGTCGGCTTTGCGCATGCCGCCGGGTGTGTCACGGGGACGGCCGGTCGAGGCGCACTGGGATGGGCACCGAGTCGCCGGGGAGGAATGGGGCGAAGGGCCGCCGGTGTATCTGGTGCACGGTTGGGGCGGCCAGCGCGCGCATTTGGCAGTGTTCGTCAAACCGCTTGTCAAGGCGGGGTATCGGGTTATCGCGTTCGACCTGCCCAGCCACAACGAGTCCGATCCGGGTGCGCTCGCGCCCGGGCGTACCACCGCCATCGAGTGCGCCAACGCCATCGCGGCCATGATCGAAACCCACGGGCCCGCACACGCGGTGGTCGCCCACTCACTGGGAGCGAACTCGACCGTCCTGGCGGCGGCTGACGGCGCACCGGTCGGGCGCTTGGTATTCCTGGCGCCGATGGGCGAGTTCTGGCTCTATCTGGATCTGTTCGCCGCACGCCACAACTTCGGGCGCCGGATCCGTTCCGGCCTGCACCGTCGTCTTGAGAAGCGGATCGGTATGCAGCTGCACCAGACGAATTTGACGTGGACGGGTCGCAAAGCGGATTACCCGCCGCTGCTTCTCATCCATGACCCCGACGACCCGGATAGCCCCTTTGCCGGCACTGAACGCGTCGCAGCGGCCTGGCCGGGTGCACGCCTCCTGGCCACACGCGGCCTCGGCCGATTAGCGCATTACCGAATCCTGCGCCACCGCCCCGCCATCGACGCCGGACTGGAATTCATCGGCCCCCCGCCACATAACGCCCTTGTTAACCTCTAGCCATGCCGCGAAAACTCAGTGACGACGAAATTGAGGCGTATCTGGACAGCCGCCCAGCCTGGGCGATCCTGAGCACTATCGACACCGATGGATTCCCGCACTCGGTGCCGCTGGGATACTTTCGCTTCGGCCGCGACGTCATCATGGGTGTGCGAGACGGGACACGCAAAGTCGCCAACGTCGAAGCCAACCCGAACGTGAGCGTTTTGCTCGAAGACGGCTCGAGCATGGCGGATATCCGGGGAGTGATGTTCCAGGGTCATGCCCGCATCGTTCGCGAAGCGAGCGAAGCAGTTCAGCTCGCGAGGGAGGGTGCTCGGGCGCGCGGCGTGCCGGAGGCCGAATGGCCTACCGAACCGAGACCGGGTGCCGCCTACATCCGCGTGACACCAGTGAGAACGCTGTCTTGGGATTACTCCAGTCCCACGTCGGACCAGGCGTAGCTTCGCCCCGGTCAGGAGATTCGTGTGACTGAGCCTCCCGTGAGCCCTGCGCTTGACGCCGATGTGATCATCGCGGGTGCGGGGCTCTCCGGGCTCTCGCTCGCGGTAGGCCTGCTCGACGCCGGCATGCCGGACGACGCCCGCATCCTGCTCGTCGACCCACGTGAAACCTTGAGCGGTGCTGACCGCACCTGGTGTTTCTTCGACCTTGTGCCGCATGCCTTCGAGGCCGCAATCACCCATCGCTGGAATCACTGGCACGTTCGCAACGGCGCCGACGAGGTAGTCCGCTCTGCACCGGGAATCTCCTATTGCAGAATCCCCGGAGAGCGCTTCTATGACCTTGCGCTCGAGCGCCTTGCCGCCGCGGGCCCGCGCGTGGAGATCATGCACGGCGTGACGGTCGCGAATCTCGTAAGTCATGGTGACCACGTCGAGGTTCACACCAGTACGGGCATGCTGCGCGGGCGCCTTGCGATGGACTCGCGGCCGCCGCCGCTGCCGCCCGCCGCCGATGACGGTAAAGACGTCAACCTGCTGCAGCACTTTCGCGGACGCGTTCTCCGCAGCACTGAACCCGTCTTCGAGACCGGCACCGCGACTCTCATGGACTTCGATGTCTCGCAGGAGCACGGAATCCACTTCATCTACGTCTTGCCGTTCGACGCCCACACTGCGCTCGTCGAGAGCACGTTCTTCACCGGACGACTACTGCCCGACGCTGTTTACGAGTCGGCCATCGAAAACTGGCTCGCGCGGCGCCGACCAGGTGTGGTGTTCGAGACGATCTCGGTCGAGAGCGGGGTGATTCCGATGACGACGGAGCCGTTCGACCCGTGGCCGAGCCCGAGAGTTGTTCGCATCGGCACGGCCGGTGGGCATGTCAAGCCCTCGAGTGGATATGCCTTCCTGGCGGTGCAGCGCTTCGTCCGCGACTTTGCGCCGCGCGTGGTGTCCGCGCTGCGTGCTGGTGGATGTGCCGAGCCACCCCCAGCGCGAAGCCCGCGCACCACAGCGCTCGACACCATCTTCCTGTCCTATCTGCGCAGCTGTCCTGACCGTGCGCCGGCCACGTTCTACCGTCTGTTCGAGCGGGTGCCGCCTGCGGTGCTGGTCCGCTTCCTTTCCGATGAGGGAACGCTTGCCGACGATCTGACGGTTATGCGTAAGAGTGACTCGCCGCGACTCGCGCTTGAGGCCATCCGCGCGGCACCCCTAGTGCGGCGCGGAACGCACTGACCCCATTCGTACAGCGGGCTTACGACCTCACGGATGAAAGTTCCACTGGCCGCAATCCTGGGCCAGCACGTCGTTGACGTCGACCTCGATGCCGCCGACCAGGGGGCCTGGATTCGACGCGGTGGCCACGATGCGCTGGTAGAGAACGGCGGCGGGATCAATCCGGTTGCCCGACCATGCCTTGGTCTGCCAGGACCACCGGCGGCCGGGCGTGCGCGAGTTCCCGATGACGCCATCGGCGGCAGCCCACTGGCACACGTCGATGCCGCCGTAGACCCCGGTGCGCTGCACGCCCAGTACTGAGTTGATTCCGCGGAACCACTGCAGTGCCAACGTGTTCCAGGTCTCGCGGCTGATGTCGTCGTCGACGCTGAAGAAGATCGGTGCGCTCTGGCCGCCGCCCGCCGCGGTGTGTATTTGCCAGGCGGTCTTCGCGTCGGCGACGCCGCCGGCGAACCCGCGGGTGAAGTCCGATGGTGCCGTCCCGCCGGGCTTGCCGTACTGGTAATTGCTGACGATCACCAACCCGGCGGCGGTCAGCGACTCGGCGTAGGGCCGGGTGATCGGCTTGGCGCCGAAGTTGGACCCGGGACGCGACATCGAGACGTAGTTGATCACCCCGGCATAGCCGGCAGCCCGGATGTCCGCGGCCGGAATCTGGCGCATGGCGTAGTCGATCAGCATGGGAGCAGCGGCCGAGGCCTCCGGGCGCGCCGGCACTTGCTGATGCGGCACCGAGACCGGCCATCGCCGACACGGCGGTGGCGTAGCGGAGCGCGTCACGCCGGGAAAGCGGCCGCGATCGCACTTGCCGAGCCATCCCAGATGAGTCCTGCACCGCGCGACGTTAACAATGCAACGGCCGTCCACAGTGGAGGCCGCGCTGACCGACACGATCACGATCGGAAAACAGACCTGTCCCACACCCATCACGTGCGGCGGAGTGCGGACGGAGCCCGGCTAGCCGATGGCCCCGTTGATCAGCTTGCTGATCATGCAGGCGCATCAGGCCCCGCGAGTGCCGCCGCCATCGCGGCGATGTCATCCGGACGCACGCGGCAACACCCCCCGACGATCCGGGCCCCGGCGCTCACCCAGTCGATCGCCAGGCCCGAGTCCAAGCCGGGGGTGCCGGCCCACTTGCGATTCACCCCGTCCCACACCTCGCCACTGTTCGGGTAGACAATCACCGGCTTACCCGTGACGCGGTGCGCGGTGGTGACGGCGCCCAGCACGTCGGCGGGCGCGCAGCAGTTGACGCCGACGGCGACGATCTCGGGCACGTCGGCGGCCACGGCGAACGCCTCCTCAAGCGATTGTCCGGCCCGCGTCCGCTGGCCGTCAATGGTGTAACTCAGCCAGGCCGGCACCTGCAGTTCGCGTACCAACTCCACCAGAGCCTGCGCCTCATCGCTGTCGGGGATCGTCTCCAGTGCCAGCACATCCGGGCCGGCGTCGATGAGCACCTCCAGCCGCGGCCGGTGCCATGCCATCAACTCGGCAACGCTGAGCCCGTAGCGGCCGATGTACTCCTCGCCGTGGGCGAGCATCGCCCCGTAGGGCCCGACCGAAGCCGCCACCCATGCGCCCGGCGACGATGTGTCGCGGGCGGACCTCCCCAACTCGACGCTGCGGCGCATAAGCCGTTCGGCGCCGCCGCGGTCGATTCCCCGTCGGGCGAAGCCCTCGAACGAGGCCTGGTAGCTGGCGGTGGTCGCGATTTGCGCTCCTGCGCGGAAGAACGCCTCGTGCACCGCGACGATCTCCTCCGGAGCCTCATCGAGCAGACGCGCCGACCACAGGTCGTCGGAGAGGTCGTGACCCCGAGCCTCGAGTTCGGTCGCCAGCCCGCCGTCGCTGAGCAGCACGCCGGCAGTCGACATGCCGAAACCCATCTCGCTCACCGGGTCACTGTATTGGCCGCTGCCGCGGTACTGCGCTGAGCCGCCGGGTGCGATGCCGGCCGGAGAAAGACCAGTTCAAAGCAGTTCCTGGTCACCGGGTGGACAAAGCCGTTGCCGTTTCGTAACCTTTCCGAGACCTGTGGCACAGGGACAGGCAGTTCGGCGAAGAAGACGTCGACGGCAGTCAAAGGATGCACAGTCTTGAAGTTTCACTCCAAGTCGCTCGTCAGCGCGGCGGTCGGAATCGCAGTCCTCAGCGCAACATTGGCCGGTGTCGCATCCGCCGAACCCGCCCATGACAGCGCAGCCAATCTCGGCGACCTCTCCCAGCAGACGCAACAACTGACCGAGAGCATCCGCGCTGCGCAGCAGGAGCTCGACCGGAAGCTGCAACTGGTCAGCGCAGCCGATAAGCAATATGCCGACGATTTGGCCGCCCTCGACGCCGCCCGCGCCCAACTGGTCGCCCGCCAGGGCGCCGTTGACAAGGTTGCCGCCGCGGCTTATACGGGCGGCCGGACCGACGGCCTCAATGCGATCCTGACTGCAGCATCGCCGATGAACCTGATCGACAAACTGTCCATCCATCGCCTCGTGGGCACCACGATGGCCGAGCAGTTGAAGAGCTTCCGGCAGATCGACCAGCAGGCGCAGGTCATCGCGGCGTCCTCGGCGGAGTCCGCGGCAGCCGCGAAGGCGGCCGTGGATGAGGCCGTCGCCGTGCGAGCGGACCTGCAGGCCAAACAAGCTGAACTGCGCTCGCAGGTCACCGCGGTGCTGGTGCGCAATGCGACGTTGGCGCCCGCGCAGCAGGCCGCGCAGGCCGTGCCGGCGGAGGTCGTGGCGGCCCTGGGCCTCGCTTCGCCCGTCCCCACCGTCGGGATGGGCGGCCTGGTCCCCAACGCCAGGGCGCTTGCCGCGTACATCATGGCGACCTACCCCGGTGTGAGTTCCATCGGCGGTGTGCGCTCGGACCCGCTGCCTGATCACCCGAGTGGCCGCGCCATTGACATCATGATCGGCGGCAATATGGCACTCGGTGATGTCATCAACGCCGACGTTCAAGCTCAGGCGGCACGCTTCGGCGTCTCGTACACGATGTGGCGGGTGGCCAGCCACTTCGACCACGTGCACATCACGGTGAACTGAGCGCCGCCTTGGCCGGCGGTTAGGTCAAGATCGGGAAGTCAGCCGCCCTTAGGTGTCGGGCACGCGCCATCAACCACGAGCGGCAGATTGATGGTCAACGCCTGCAACACACCTCCGGTGTCGTTGGTCCCGCCCGCGATGATGCATTTGCCCTCGACAATGGCATCGCTCGCTACCCGGTGGCGGTCAGCGAACAGGGTTGTGTCGTTGTATTCGACCGTGGTTTTCGTGGAGCTGCCGTCAGGTCCGAGTGTCGTCAACAGGATCGTGGTATCACTGACCGACTCGACCGTGCCGCGGAAGCCTCCCAACGCAGTGGCAGGAAGCCCCGCGTTGTCACTGCCGCCTGTCTTCTTGCACTCGCCTCCGCTGGATGCGCCGACTACGACGGCGTTCGCTGTGACGGTCCCGCCCTCTGCACCGCTTGCCGGTCGGATGGTGACACACAGGCCGGGCGTGATGTCCGCCGGTTTGGCGGGCGTCAATTCCATGACCTTCGTTGATTCGGCAAACGTCACCGACGCAGATCCGTTCGGTCCGCTCACCTCGACTCTGTTACCTGAAACCGAATCTATCGACCCGGCCACCTCATCCTCACCGTTTACCTTGACCGGATTCATGGATGGGGACGTCGCGGATGTGGTGGCCGCTACGGCTGAGGAGGCGCTTGGCGCAGCGTTGTTGGACGAACCGCAAGCGACCGCTGACAGCGCGGCGACCCCGGCGATTGCCAGCGCCGAACACAACGGTTTTGAGGCTGTCTGCATGGTGTCTCCTGGGTAGAGGTAGATGGCGAGCCTAGATGCCGCGTCCGCCTACGCCGGTGCGGTCAGTTGAACACCGGGCGAACTTCTGGTGGAAGATTCGCCGTTGCCGGCTCGCCACACCGCGCTAACTCTGTACCGAGAGGACTCCGTCGACCGCCGCCGGATCACCGGCGTACGAGCCGGCCCGGATGGTGACATCGTCGGCCGGCGGCGCGAAACCCTCGCCGGTCCACCGCTGCACAGGACGAGTCGAGCACTCGACGACGGTCCGCTCGCTCGACCCCGCCCCCAGATGTACCGACCGGAATCCGACGAGGTGATGGACGGGCCGACCGGTGTCCGCCGGTTGCACCGCGTAGATCTGCACGACGTGCCGTCCGGGACGGGCTCCGGTGTTGGTGACGGTGACCGATGCGGTGAAGCTCTCGCCGTCGAGTCGCCCGACGGTCAGGTCCGCCACGTGGAAGGTGGTGTAGCCCAGACCGAATCCGAGTGGATAGGCGGCGGCCACCCCGTCGCGGTCGAGCTTGCGTTGCCCCCACCACCGGTCGTAGGTGACAGTGGTGGCGTCCCAATCCACCTGCGGCAGATCGCTTTGCCGGTGCGGGATCGCCACCGGAAGCCGGCCGGACGGTTCGGCGTCGCCGAGCAGAATGTCGGCGATCGCGTGACCGCCCTCCATGCCCGGGTACCACGCCAGCAGCACAGCGGCGACATCGCCGTCCCACGGGTCAACCACGATGGTCCCGCCGCCGATCACCACTACGACGGTGCGCGCGTTGACCTTCGCCACCGCGTCGATGAGTGCGATGTCCTTCGCGCGCAACCGAAGGTCGCGCCGGTCACCGCCGAACTTCTTGAGCTTGGCGACCTGCGCTGCCACCCGGACCAGCACCGCGGCGATCGGCCGGAATCGGGCGAAGCCACCGAGTAACTGCGTCGATGCGGTGTCCACGCCGATCATCGACTCGCCCTCGTCCACTGAGGACAGTCCCACCACGACCACCGCGGCATCGGCATCGCGGGCCGCCGCTGCGGCCGCCGCCGGATCGGAGCCACCGACGTGAATCAGCTTGGACCCCAGACGTTCCCGCAGCCCGTCGAGGATCGATGACCGACGACGGCGGGACTCACCATCGACGAGCCGATATCGCCCTGGTTGGGTCGGTCGGCTAGTCGCCCGAGTAACGCCACCCGCGACAGCGACTCGGCCGCCAACGGCAGTGCCGGTGTTCCATCGGCCACCGCGTTGCGCAGCAGGACCGCGCTACGGCGCGCCACGTCCCGCGCCAGGCGGCGGTGTTCTTCGCGAAGCCACCACATCGGCGGGCGGCGTCGGGCGGACGCGCAGCGCGAGCCGGATCTGCGCGCCGAGTTGGCGGGCGGCTGCCCGTTCGACGTCGGATCGCTTCAGGCTTCCGTCCGCCAGAGCCGCCGGCAGTGTCGCGGCGCGCTGCTGGCGAAACGGCATCTCTAAGTCTTGGCCGGCGGCCACTGAGCCGACCGGGTCGCGCAGGCCCCAGATGAAGTCGGTCAGAACGAAGCCGGTGAAGCCCCAGTCGTCGCGCAGGACGTCGGTGAGCAGATGCCGGTTCTCTCCGGCCCACGATCCGTTCACCGAGTTGTAGGCGCTCATCACGCAGTCCACACCGGCCTCGACCACGGTGCGGAAGTGCGGCAGGTACACCTCACGCAGAACGTCCTCGGCGACTCGCACGTCGACCCGGAAGCGTGCCTCCTCCATCGAGTTGAGCGCGAAGTGCTTCACGCACGACATCACCCACGGGTTGACGCCCTCGACCGATGCGGCTCCCATCGTGCCCAGCAGTAGTGGGTCCTCGCCGTAGGACTCCTGAGCCCGCCCCCAGCCGGGGGAGTAGGCGAGGTTGATGCAGATGCCGGCCCAGAGGTTGGCACCTTGCGCGCGGGCCTCGGCGCCGATGACATCGGCGACCGCGCGTTCAAGGTCGGGGTCCCAGCTCGCGGCGCGGGCGATGGCCACCGGAAACGCGGTCGAGGAACCCAGCGCCACCCCACGCGGGCCGTCGGTGAAGCGGATGCCGGGGATGCCCAGCCGGTCGATCCGGCCGGCCTCGAACGGCACCTTGTTGTACCGCTCGGACATCTCGCGCATGCCGCGCAGGATCGTCAGGTCACCGTCGAGCAGCCACAGCAGTTCACCCTCGGTCAACCGGCCGATCAGATCGTCGGCGGCCTCGTCAACGCTGTGCTCGCCGCGGCGCACGCCGTCCACCGCGTTCGGCGAAGGCCGTGCCCGGCAGACAGATCGGGTCGGTGCCGGACATCGGTGGAGCGGGGAGGTCAGGCCGCGCGGGCGCGCCGCGCGGCGATGAACGACCGCACCCCGAGGCCGAGGTACGCCACCGACAGGACGGCGGTGGCCGCCTGGGCGAAGACCGCGCCCGGACGCTCCGCGGTGCCGTCGAAGGCGGCGGGCAGCTTGAGCAGTGACCTGGCGGTGCCCAATAGGGCCAGCAGGCCGATCAGCAGGGCGGCGTGCATGACGTGCATCCGCAGCTTCTCGTTGCCGGCGAGCAGACCCAGGATCAGCAGGACAATGCCGATGACGGCCGGTATCAGCGCGGTCTTGTGGACGCCGCCGGTCAGGAAGTACCCGCCCAGGCCGAGGGCGATGTAGATGAGCGAAAAGATGATCGTGATTCGAGGCATGGCAGCAGCTTAGATACCCGCACCGGATGCGCGTCGTCAGTCCCGCTCGATTCGCACGCCCTTCCAGAACGCGACGTGGTCGGCGATCTGTTGGGCGCGGGCACTCGGGTCCGGGTAGTACCAGACGGCGTCCGGGTTGACCTGACCGTCCACTGTCACCGTGTAGTAGTGCGCCGTCCCCTTCCACGGACACACCGTGGTGGTGGAGCTGTCGCTGAGGAACTCCCGGTGCACGGTGGCCGACGGGAAGTAGTCGTTGCCCTCGAGTTGAACGGTGTCCGCCGATTCGGCCAGGACCGCTCCGTTCCATACCGCACGAATCATCGACCGCAACCTTTCTCACAGCACCAGGTGTTTGGGGCTGGTGAACCAACGATAATGCCGTGATGGAGTTGGAAGTCATCGGGTTTGACCTGGCGTCGTGTCTGATCGCCGAGCAGCACGGCGCCGACAGAATCGAACTGTGCGCGAATCCTCACGACGGTGGCACCACCCCGTCCTACGGGGTCATCGCGGCCGCCCGGCACGCGACGTCGGTCCAGCTGTTTCCGATCATCCGCCCGCGCGGCGGTGACTTCCTTTATTCAGACTCCGAATTCGATGCGATGACCGCCGATGTCGACCAGTGCAGGCAACTGGGTTGCGACGGTGTGGTGATCGGGATGCTGCGCAAAGACGGCAGCGTCGACACCAAGCGGTGCGCCAGGCTGATCGATGCCGCCGGCTCGATGCAGGTCACCTTTCACCGGGCGTTCGACCGGGTGCAGAATCCGATGCGAGCCCTGGAGCAGATCATCGACTTGGGGTGCACCAGAATCCTCACCAGTGGCCTGCGTCCGACCGCCGATCTGGGGAAGGACATGCTGCGGGCGCTCGTCGAGGCGGCCGGTGATCGGATCACCATCATGCCGGGCTCCGGGGTCAGGGCCGCCAACATCGTCGAGTTGGCGGAGTTCACCGGGGCGACGGCGTTCCACAGTTCGGCCCGATCGGACTGCGCATCGGCGATGGACTACATCAACCCGGCCATGGCCGAAGAACTGAGTTGCACAAGGCTTGACGCCGGGGAAGTGGCCGATATGCGCCGAAGGCTCGACGTTTGCGCTGACGGGCTGCCGCAGAGGTAACGGATGCCATTGCCAACTCGGAAACGTGCATTGTTAAGGGGGCTACCCCGGAGGTCCGACTGTCGGGTAGATGTCGATCTTCCACCACTTGGCCATCGGCAGGCTTTCTACGGTAGTCCGCGCCGCGGCAGCGTCCCCCGCGTTGATTTCCAGAAAGACCCTGCCGCGCGTAACTGAGATGTGCACCGAGCCCAATCGTCCTTCGGCTTTCAGCGCTTGGACTTGGGCCACCTCCTCGGCGAGGACCGAGTTCATCTGCGGTAGGTCAGCCTCGGGATCGAAATCGCCGGTCACCATGAAAACAGCCATGTGTAGTGCCTCTCTAATTTATGGATCGCCGGGGTCACAGGTGTACCTGTCTGCGCTCTATCGACGGAATCCCCGCCGTGACCTCGTTGATCCCCCAACTCCAGATCACCTCAGGGGTGATGCGGAATCGTTGGCCATCGGCATCTTCCTCAATGCGCACCGGACCGCGGGCCTTGATGCCCCGGGGAGCCCACGGATCGACCGACGCGAGGTCGTCGATCACGACCGCCGCAACGGGATTGCCTTGAATGTTCCGGTAGCGCACTGTCTTGGTGATATCGAAACCCGACGTGACGATGTCGTCGCCGTCGATGGAGAACGCGACAGTCGCCACATCGGGACGCCCCGTCGGAGAGGCCGACGCGAAGCGCATCAGCGGTTGACCCTCAAGGTAGGCCACTTCGGAGTCGGTGAATGCTGCCATGGAGGTCCTTGCCGGTTCGGAGGAGCGAGGTACGCACCCGGAGTAACTGCCATGATGGTCCCTGAAGGCTAGGGCCTGTCGCAAGAACGCACTTGGAAGTGCGCGCGCATCTGGAGGTAACCGTGGCAGTCACGACGCGAACCGTCACCGCAGACGACAACTGCGCCACTACGCACACGCCAGAAGGCCCCCGAGTGGCCGTCGGCGACAGTGCCGAGTGCCGCATCGTTCGCGAGACGTTGAGCCAAATCGGTGACAAATGGACCTTTCTGGTGGTGCTGGGCCTCAGCGGGGGACCTCTGCGCTTCAATGCGCTGCAGCGCGCGGTGGTGGGGATTTCGCATCGGATGCTCACGGTGACCCTTCGCAAGCTCGAACGCGACGGCCTGGTTGAGCGAACGCTGCACTCCGGTGTGCCGCCGCACACCGAGTACTCGCTCACTGATCTCGGTTCCAGCTTCATCAATCCGGTTATGGCTGTAGCGAACTGGGCGATCGCCGCGAACCCGCAGATTGAGCGGAATCGCGAGCGATTCGACCGCTGAAGCGCCGTGCGTATTAACTGCCGTACAGGTGCAGTGCCCGTGCCGCCGCGGTGGCGATATCTCCGCTGAGCGTCACCACGGGTGGTCCGCCGCGCTGATGGATCACGTTCGCTAGCACGATCACGTAGGTGTCGGAACCGGGGTCCATCCAGATCGTCACCCCGGTGAAGCCGGTGTGGCCGAAGCTGCCGACGGGGAAGATAGTGCCGCGCGGGGTGGACTGGTAAGTGTCGATGTCCCAGCCGAATCCGCGCAGGGCCCCGCCCACTGTCGCGGGCTGCTGCGGTGTCGTCATCAATTCCAGCGTCGACTGCGTCAGCGGGAACGTGCTCGGGCGTCCGGCGAGGCGATCAAGCAGTCCCTGGGCGTACTTTCCGAGATCCTGCACCGTGGAGAACACCCCCGCGCTGCCGGCGACCCCGCCCATCCGCCGTGCAGTCGGGTCATGAACGGTGCCCCGCAAAAGACGATCGATGTCGGGGTTGATGCCAGGCGTATCTTCGTCGCGCGCGGTGGGTGCCACGCGGGCCAACACATCGGTGCTCCACGCATCGGCTGGGCAGCTACGCGACGCCGCCGCATCCGGGTCGAAAGCGATTGCGTTGCCGAGGATTCGGTACGGCCCGCACGCTGTCGCTGAGGGGAGGTAACGGGTGTCGGCCATGCGCAGCGGCGCGAAGATGTTGTCGTGGGCGTAGACGTCCAGGGGTTCGCCGCTGATCGTCTCGACCAGCGTGCCCAGGATGATGAAGCCGATATCGGAGTAATGAAAGGTCTCACCGGGGTTGAACTCCAATGGGGCGGTGAGTGCCCGGTGAATGCCGTCGGCCTTGTCGGCCGCCACCAGCCCCCACGGACCCTGCCGGCTCAGGTCGCCGCCGATGCCGGAGGTGTGGGTGAGCAACATGCGCAGCGTGACTTGGGCCCGCCGCGGATCGTTGCCCGTGTTGAACTCGGGAAGATAGGTCGCAATCGGCTCGTCGAGAGCGACTTTGCCCTGTTCGTACAGCTGCAGAACGGCGGTGGTCGTCACGATGATCTTCGACAGCGACGCGATATCGAAGATCGTGACTTCGGTCATCGGTTCAGCGGGCGACGGCGTTCCATCGAGTCCCGGCTCACTGGCCAGCCTGCGCTCACCGAATGCCTGCCGGTAGACGATCTTCCCGCTGTGGCCGACCTGGACAACGGCACCGGGCAGCCGGCGGGCGGCGATATCGGCGTTCACCAGATTGGCGACGGATGTGAAATCACCCGCGGGCAGCACCGCTTCAGGTGGTGTCGATGGAATGGCTACCGGTGTTCTCGGCGGGAAAGCGGCCACGCTCGGGGGGTCGGACGCTGGCTGCACCGCATGCCCGCACGCACTGGCGACGGTGACGCTGAACACCGTTGCACCGGCGGCGCAGACCCGGGCGAGTCGTGATCCCGACACCATTACGCAGTCGGGTTGCCGTAGATCCGGGTCGGCGTGATGAGCACCGCGGTGCGGCGCTGCTCGGTCATCACGCGGTCGTACTCGTTCCAGTCGTCATGGGTGCCACCACACGCGACGAAGACCTCGCGTAGCAGCAGGCGCAGCTGATCGGGGCCGCTGAGCCAGTCGGGTGAGTCGTCGGGTCCCGCGAGTTCGGCTGTGCCCTCGACCGTCGCCCACTGCCATCCCGCGCGGAACGTCGCCGCCACGTGCGATCGGGCCCGTAGGTTGGCCAGCTTCACCGGTCCGTAGGTGACGAAGCCCAGCACGGGCTGCGCGGTCTTCGGGTGCGCGAGGATGCCCGCGTTGATCAGCGAGGCCTGAATGCTCTGATCGGCCCGCAACGTCGACACCACGGCCAGGCCGCTGTCCGCGCTGGCGAGACCGACCGCGTCGCGCAGTGTGGTCATGTCCCGGCCTCGACTTGCGCGCGGATCCAGTCGAGGTTGGCCTGCATGTTCTGCTGCCATTCCGACAGCCGCCGCGCCACGATCCGCGCTTCTTTCTCCGGCTGTGCAGCGATACCGATGTTGAGACCCGATGGACCCGGCCCCATCCGTGCCCACTGCCGGATCAGGACACCGTCGCTGGCCGGCTCGACCTCGAAACCCCAACTGGCGATCGGGCCGTCATGCCCGAGGACGTTCCACACCCAGCGGCGCCCGTCCTCGACCTCGGCGACTTCGCACACCGTCTCCCAATCGCCGATGGCGGCGTTCTTGTTCCGGCCACGGAAGCGGGCACCCACCTCGACCCGGCCGGCATCGTCGAGCCAGTCGACCGACTGCAGCTCCGCGGAGCATCGCGCGGGCAGGGTGATATCGGTGACGTAGCCCCAAGCGGTGGCGACGTCGCAGTGCACACGCTGGGTCACCTCGATAGTCGGCTGGTCGCGATAACGCATGGAGGTAGCGTGCCACGTATGCGGGTGGCGACGATGATTGATCCCCGCTTACCCGGGGCCGCCGAGTTCGCCGTCGCCGTCGAGCGCCTGGGTATCGATTCGGTGTGGACCCCGGAGGTGTGGGGGTACGACGCGCTGACCGGCTTGGCCTACCTCGCCGCCAAGACGTCGACGCTGCGGCTGGGAACCTTCGTGGTGCAACTGGGCTCCCGCAGCCCGGCGATGCTGGCGACCTCCGCGCTGAGTCTGCAGGAGCTGTCCGACGGCCGTTTCCTTCTCGGCGTCGGAACCTCCGGGCCACGGGTCATGGAGGGCTGGCACGGCGTTCGCTTCCGCAAGCCGGTCGAAACGACCCGGGAGACCATCGAGATCATTCGGATCGTCAGCCGCGGCGAACGTCTCGAACATCCCGGTGAGATCTACCCGCTGCCGCTGCCCGACAGCAGCGGCGCAGCGCTCAAACCCATGGTGCGGCCGCGGCCGGTACCCGTGTATGTGGCGGCGATGGGACCGCGCAATCTGCGGCTCACCGGTGAGGTGGCCGACGGGTGGCTGGGCAATGCCTTCATCCCCGAGGCCGCCGAGGTATTCCTCGGCCCGCTGCGCGAGGGCGCACAGCAGTCCGGCCGGACTCTTCACGACCTCGACCTCGTCGCACCGGTGGCCGTGGAGTTCCACGACGACGACGCATCCGCAGACGCGGCCGCCCGCCGGCACGCCGACGGGTATGCGTTCACGATCGGGGCGATGGGGGACCGCGGCCGCAACTTTTACAACGACGCGTTCACCCGGCTGGGCTACGGCGAGCAGGTCGCGACAGTCGCCGAACTGTGGCAGAGCGGGCAGCGAGACGAGGCCCGCGCGGCTGTGCCGATCGACCTCGGCCGTCTCACAAATCTCGTGGGCACCCGGCAGGCCGTCGCCGAACGGGTGAGCAAGCATCGGGCGGTGGGAATCACGACCCTGCTGGCGAAGCTGGAGGGGGATTACGCCGACCAGTTGGTGACCCTTGAAAGACTTCTGACGATCGTCAACAAAGATTAGGTCTACCCACAACCAGAGAAGAGATGCCATGCCCTCGGTATTAGTGACCGGCGCCAACCGCGGAATCGGGCTGGCGATCACCCGGCATATGAGCACGAAAGGCTGGGATGTCTACGCCACCGCGCGCTCGGACAGTGCGCTGGAGGAACTCTCGCGCATCCCGGGCGTCCATCCGACCCGGCTTGATATCACCGACCGGGAGTCCCTGAGCGGCCTGGCCGCGCAACTGCCCGCCCAACTCGACGCCGTGGTGAACAACGCCGGGATCATCGTCAACGGCCCCGTGGAAGGCCTCGCCCTCGAGGATCTGTCGCGGCAACTCGATGTCAACGTCGTCGCGCAGATCGGCGTGACGCAGGTGGTACTGCCGAAGATCCGCGCCGCCAAGGGCCGGATCGTCTTCATCTCCTCGGTCAGCGGACTGATCGCCACACCCGGCACCGGCGCCTACAACGCGTCGAAGTTCGCCCTCGAAGCGCTGGCCGATTCGCTGCGGATGGAACTGCGGCCGTGGGGAATCCGCGTCTCGCTGGTCGAGCCCGGGCCCATCCGCACCGACATGTGGGGAGGGGTGCTCGACGAGCACGACCGCATGGTGGCAGAGCTCACCCAGGAGCATCGGTCGCTCTACGCATCTCACCTCGCCGGCACCCGAAAACTGGCGGCCCGCATGCAGAAGCTGGCTGCCGATCCGAAGAAGGTGGTCGACGCCGTCGATCACGCATTGACGGCCAGACGGCCCAAGAGCCGGTACCTGCTCGACATTGCCAGCCGCGTCCAGAAGACGATGGTGGGCCTCACCCCGACCGCGGTCAACGATGCGATCCTCGCCGCGGCCACCACGATCGAAGTCCGTCAGCGCACCTTAGGGGCGCCTGCAGCCACCTCGCTCAGGACGGCCTCGACGCGCTCCTCGAGCGAGCCACGCAGCGCCAGCACCGGTAACTGTGGGTTCTCGGCGAAAACCTCCGCGAGGATCTGCTGGGAGGTGGCCCGGGCCTGGAGGCCGTCGCGCTGCGGATCGGGCTGCCAGGGGAAGTCGTCTTGGCACCACAGCACCCTGGTGCTGCGCGCCGTCCACTCCAGCGCGCGCGGCAGCAGAGACGCATCGTCGTAGTACTGGATGCTGTACACGGCCGTCATCAGCGGACCGCTGTCCGAGACCACCCATGACGCTCCGGTCTGCTCCGCGTGCCGCAGGCCGGAGATTTCCGATTCGCGGTGCGCGTTCATCACTGCCGTCTGTTCGGTAGGCAGTGGCACCCGGCCCTGCTCCTCGACCCAGGTCCGCAGCGCCTCTGAGACGACAAAGCCGGGCAGGCGCCGTCCCAATTCCGCGGCCAGTGTCGACTTGCCGGTGGACTCCCCACCCACCACAGAGATCAGCCCCGGCCGCGCCGGCTCAGGCATGGGCGGGCGCCGCCGCCCCAGCGGTGTGGTGTGCTGCGCGTGCGGACCATTGCCGCCAGCCGATGACGGCCATGACGACGAGCACGGCGTAGAACAGCGACGTGAAGTAGAGACCCTGGCTGGCGTAGAGCACCGTTCCCACGAGGTTCACCGCGATCCACGTCGGCCAGGCCTCCACCTTCTGCAGCACCATGAGCACCTGACCGGCCAGCGACCCGACCAACATGAACGCATCCCCCCAGGTGCCCGCGCCGCCGACGCTTTGCAGCAACGGCACCACCACCGCCCACGAGATGAGGATCCCGGCGACACCGATCAGGCGCTGGACTCCCGTCAGCCGGCTCGGGACGCGGACCCCGTCACGGCCCCAGGAGAACCAGCCCCACACCGCCGCGACCATGAAGACGATTTGCACGGCCCCGGAGGCATACAAGTGGGACTCCACGAACAGCCAGCCGTAGAGCAGGCTCGACAGAAAGTAGAGGGGCCAGGTCCAGCGGGTGCCCTGGATGCCGAGGCCGATGGCGAGGAAGGCCAGGACCACCGAGGCCGCTTCGATGAGGGTGACGCCGTAACCCCAGAGAGTGAAAAGCACGATCATGATGCACGCTCCCTACCCGGCATTACCCGGACGGTTGTGCGGTCGGCGACGGACGTATGTCGCCTTCTCAGACCGGTTGCCCCGGACTCCCGCGGTGGGTACCTCTTCAGACCCTCACACTATCTCCTGACGGCGCGCTCCATACCGGAAGACCACCAGACCGGCTGCCACGCTCAGAGCGGCCAGCGCGATCACCGGTGCCACAACGAATCTCGACAGCGTTGCACCGACGATCGCGCCGCCGAGCATGGTGAGCACCACCGAATAGCGCAACTTCTCGCCCTGACCGGTGCCGCCGGCCAAGCGGCTGTCGGAACCGATACCGACGATGGTGGCGGTCAGCACGGTGGTACTCAGCTCCTGGATGCCGAACTGACGCGCGGCGACGGACTGCGCCCCGAAGACGATCGCCAGGCCGGTGATCAGAATCAACCGGCCGCTGCCGTGGTAGGTGAGTACGCCCGCGCCGGCCAGGCCGGCCAGCGTAAGCAACGCCGCCACCTCGGCGCCCAGCGCCACCGTGAGCCACCACCGCTGATCGTGCTTGAGATGCCGGACGAACCGGCCCCCGATGATGGCACCGATCAGGAAGCTGACGAACGACACCGCTGCGGCGGTGAGATCGACACCCGAGTGGGGGACGAACCAGAACCCGAGGAAGATCACGTTGCCGGTCATGTTCGCGACGAACACATGCCCGAGCACCAGCACACTGATGGCGTCCACCAGGCCGGTGGCGAAGGTCAGGAACAGCAGAGCGACAACCGTGAGGCGATCGGATACCGGCGAGGCGATAGCCATGGACCCAGTATCGCGGTCGAGGAGCCGGATCCGGCGGAGATGGAGTCGCCGGATTCGGCGGAGATGGAGATGGCATGAGCGCACGGTTCGAGGAGTTGGGCTGGCAGCAGACCCCGATGGGTGTGATCAGCCTGCGGCGCCGGTTCGACCTGTCGCTGCGCGCCGATATCTACGAGGTCAAGCTTGATGACGAGCACCTGATGTCGAGCCTGTTCACCGTCGCGGAGAAGGAGTTGGCGCGACTCGGCCTCGCCCGGACCCCCGGGACAGCGCTGGACGTCCTCGTCGGCGGACTGGGATTGGGCTACACGGCGCAAGAAGCACTGCGCTGTGATCGGGTCCGGGCGTTGACGGTGATCGAGTTCTCCGATGCGGTGATCGCGTGGCACGAACAAGATCTCCTGCCGGACACGGCCGGGCTTGCCGGCGATGACCGCGTGACGCTGGTCTGTGCGGATTTCTTCGCAGCCGCCACCGATGCGGTGGGATTCGACCCGCGCACGCCCGGCCGCGTCTATGACGCCATCCTGCTCGACATCGATCACTCGCCGCGGCACGTGTTGCACCTACCCCACGCCGACTTCTACACCCGTGACGGCCTCCGCGCGGTATCCGAGCGGCTAGCCCCGGGCGGCGTGTTCGCCATGTGGTCCGATGATCCACCGGATGAGGAGTTCACCGCGGTGCTCGCCTCGGTCTTCACCGACGTGGAGGCCGAGTCGGTGTGGTTTGACAACCCGCTGACCCGGGGGCGGTCAGCGGCGACCATCTACCTCGGGAACCGCCCCTAGTTCCTCAGCGCTCGGCCCGCCAGCTGCGATACCCGCGATGGGCAGCGAAGGCGCCGATGATCGCGGTAATGCACCACACTCCGATCGCCACGTAGGCCAGCGGAGAGGTCAGATCCGATATCGAGGCACCGAGCGCGGTGTACACGAACGCCCGCGGCGCCGATCCGATCAGCGCGCCAATCGCCATCTGCCACAGGGGCATTCCGAAAGCTCCGAATGCGTAGGACGCCATCGCATCGGAGATGCCCGGTACGAATCGCTGTCCGACCACCGCCCACAGGCCCCGTCGTTTTATCTGCGTGTCGATGCGCTGCGCCCACTGTTCTCCGATCAGCGCCCGGGCGCTGTCCCGTCCGGCCCGCCGGCCGATCAGCGCGGCGATCACCGCCGTCGTCGCCGTCGACCCCAGGGTGACGACGGTTCCGAGCACCGGCCCGAACAGAAAGCCGCTCCCGGCCGCCAGAAGGGGACCGGGGACGAAGATCGCTGCCAACAGCGCTGAGACCGGGATGTAGAGCAGCGGAGCAATGGGTCCACTCGCGGCCACGGCGCTGCGCACGGCTTCGATGTCGATGACCCGGCGTACCGCGACCAGATAGAACATCGTCAGCAGGACAAGCGGCGAACAACACCAATCGCAGGATGTGCGGTTTCCGGCTGGCGACGGGGGAGTCCTCGGAGTCGGTCACGGCGAAGCGTGTGCGTCAGATCAGCGGAAGCGGATGTCCAGGGTCGCCAGGCCGAAGATCTTGCGGCCGTAGGACTTCGCGGCGACCAGGACGACACCGGTCCGCGTCTCGGGGTCCAGGGATTTGATCTTGCCGCTGAATTCGATATCGGCGCCCTCGGTGGCCGAGACGATCGCCGGCGCCGACAGTCGCACCGCATAGCGGGTCACCGCGCCGGGATCGCCGGACCAGGCTGAGACGAAACCCGACCCCAGGCCCATGGTGAGCATCCCGTGGGCGATCACATCCGGCAGCCCGGCCAGCTTGGCGATGTCCTCGTCCCAGTGAATCGGATTGGCGTCTCCGGCCACCCCGGCGTAGTTCACCAGATCGCCGCGGGACAGCCGGGTGTGGTGGACGGGGAGCTCATCGCCGACCGTCAAGGTCGTCGAAGGACGCAGTCGCCGGCGTACGTGCTGAGCCGTCGGCAATCCGCACCTCGCCCTCGGGGCGCACCGTTTTGACGTAGTCGGCATCCGAACCGTCGACACCCATGATGTCGACGTCATGCATCATCGTTTTCTGCACGGCCGCCTTGACCGCCGGATTGATGTCCTCGGACGTCACGCCGACGACGGTGGTGTGCAGGGTGTGCACCCGCTCGCCGGCGGCGTCGGTGAAGGTGTTGGTGACGGTGATCAGATCCCGGCCGGCGATCCGGCGTACCGACGTCAATTCGACGTCGATGTGCAATTCGTCGCCGGCCACGATCGGCCGGTGCTGCTCGAAGACCTCTTCGGTCTGCACGTAGGTGTCATAGCCGACGACGATCGACTCGAACATCCGCCGGTTGCAGGACATGCCCGGGGTCGAGGTGAAGGTCAACGGCGCCACCAGCTCGGAGTAACCCAGCTTCGCGGCGGCGGCGACATCCCAGTGCGCGGGGTGGTAGTCCTGCACGGCGCGGGCGTACTCGCGCACCTTCTCGCGGCCGACCAGGTAGGTGCCGTCCATCTGGTAGTAGTGGCCGACCCGGGCTTCGAGCGCCGGGGCCTCTGATGCTGTCGGTCATGAATTCGCCCTACTGTTCTGCCAGCCGGTTCGCCGAGGCTGACGTGAACACCCTAATGCGCGGCCCTGCTGCGGTTGCGGTGCTGCGACGATAGGGGCCATGACCGCAACGCTCGTCGCCAAGGACGTGGCCGGCGGGTACGCGCACCGCACCCTGTTCGAGGGTGTGGATCTGACGGTGGCACCCGGTGATGTCATCGGGGTCGTCGGCGCCAACGGCGCGGGCAAGAGCACCCTGCTGCGGATCCTGGCCGGAGACCTCGCACCACTGGAGGGCACCGTGAGCCTCGCCCCGGCGGACGCGTTCGTTGGGTGGCTGCCGCAGGAGCACCAACGGATACCCGGTGAGACGGTCGCGGCTTATATCGCCCGCCGGACGGGGTGCGCTGCGGCGACCCGGGCCATGGATGAGGCCGCCGCGGCCCTGGCGGATGGCGCCGCGGTAGGCGGGCTGGACCCGGCCGACGTCTACTCCGCAGCGCTGGACCACTGGCTCGCGACCGGCGCAGCCGATCTCGACGAACGGCTGCCCGCGGTACTGGCCGATCTGGGCCTGGACTCGACGGTCGTGCAACCGGATGCGACGCCGATGACCGCGCTCTCGGGTGGGCAGGCGGCCCGGGTCGGGCTGGCCGCACTGATGCTGTCCCGGTTCGACATCGTTCTGCTCGATGAGCCGACCAATGATCTGGATCTTGACGGTCTGGCCCGGCTGGAGGACTTCGTCCGCGACCTGCGTGGTGGTGTGGTGCTGGTGAGCCATGATCGGGAGTTCCTCGCCCGCAGTGTGACTCGGGTGCTGGAACTCGATCTGGCGCAGAACACCACCACGGTGTTCGGCGGCGGCTATGACAGTTATCTGGAAGAGCGTGAGGTCACCCGCCGGCACCGCCGCGAGGAGTACGAGGAGTTCGCCGACAAACGCGACGACCTCGTGGCCCGCGCACGCACGCAGCGGGAGTGGTCGAGCCAGGGTGTTCGGAATGCGATACGCAAGTCTCCGGACAACGACAAGATCCGTCGCCGCGCCGCCACCGAGTCCAGCGAGAAGCAGGCGCAGAAGGTGCGTCAGATGGAGAGCCGGATCGCCCGACTCGAGGCGGTCGCCGAACCGCGCAAGGAATGGGCACTGCAGTTCACCATCGGAGCCGCGCCACGGTCCAGTTCGGTGGTCGCCACCCTCGACAACGCCGTGGTGCGACAGGGTGACTTCGTCCTGGGCCCGGTGTCGCTGCAGGTTGATGCCGGCGAACGGATCGGGATCACCGGTCCCAACGGGGCCGGGAAGTCGACGCTGCTGCGCCTGCTGCTGGGCCGCCGATCACCCGATGAGGGCCGCGCAAGCCTGGGCGCCAATGTCGCCATCGGTGAGATCGACCAGGCCCGCGCCGATCTGGCCGGGCCCGGCCGACTCGTCGACCGCTTCGAGCAGCGGGTGCCGACGTGGACGACTGCCGACGTGCGAACCCTGCTCGCCAAGTTCGGTCTGCGCGCCGATCACGTGGAACGCCAAGTCGACGAACTCTCGCCCGGCGAGCGAACCCGCGCCGGCCTGGCACTGCTGCAGGCGTGCGGAACCAATGTGCTGGTACTGGATGAGCCGACGAACCATCTCGATCTGGCCGCCATCGAGCAGCTCGAGCAGGCGCTGGAGAGCTATGACGGTGCGCTGTTGCTGGTGACACACGACCGCCGCATGCTGGCCAACGTCAAGGTCGACCGATCGTGGGCCGTCGAGAACGGCCGCGTAGCTCAGCTGTAGCCGCGCCGGTGTCGTTACGCTCACCACGGTGACGACACAGTGGTCGGTGAGCCGACTCGGCAACCTCAGCGGCACCCGCATCATCGTGACCGGCGCCACCAACGGTGTGGGGCTGGGCACCGCGACGGCACTCGCCCGGGCCGGCGCCCAGGTGATCCTCGCGGTGCGCAATCCCGAGCTGGGCGCCCAGCGCGCCGCCGAGATGGGCGGCGACACCGCGGTGGTCAAGCTCGATCTCGCTGATCAGGCGTCGGTGCGGGCGTTCCCGGATCTGCTCGACGGCGACGTGGACATCTTGATCAACAACGCCGGTGTGGTCGCCCAGCATCGAACCGAGACGGTCGACGGGTTTGAGACCACGTTGGGCACCAACTTCCTCGGACCGTTCGCGTTGACCAATCTTCTGTTTCCTCGGGTGCGATCGCAGATCATCAATGTCGGCTCCGATGCGCACAAGACGGCCACGTTCGCCTTCGACGACCCGCACCTGCGCACCCGCAAGTGGTCGCCGCTAGCGGCCTACGGCCGCTCGAAACTGGCCACGATGCTGTGGGGGCTCGAACTCGACCGGCGGCTGCGGACCGCCGGTTCCCCGTTGCGCAGCTATCTGACCCACCCCGGATGGGTGGCGTCGAATCTGTCGAACGTCTCCGATCACGGCGTGATGGCGGCGTTTCACACCGTGGTCAAGGCGGCCGCCGGTGCGTTGGCCAACGACATTGATGCCGGCGCGGCGCCCACGCTGTACTGCATCACCGAGCCGATCCCACCAGGAAGCTACGTCGGTATCGACAGCCGACTGGGCCTCAAAGGCGGCCCGACGCTGAGCGGGCGGGCCGCGGTGGCCTGTGACTACGCGGACGCGGCACGGCTGTGGGAATTCGCCGAGCAGGAGACAGGCACGACGCTGCCGGTGTAAGTCCCGGGCTCAATTACCGGTGTGAGCCGGCGGCTCAGTCTCCGGCGGCCACCAGCGAACTCAATCGCACGTCGGGGTTGTCCTGCTGGAACCCCTGCAGCCGCCACTTCGTGCTGAACAGCGCGAGCATCACACCGTCGGTTCGGGTCAGCACCTCGATAGACACCTGCTGATTCACGAACGGCGCATCCTCGGGATCAACGGCGCGGGCGATCGCATACGGCAGCGGCTCCAAGGCGATCGGCGAACTGAACTCCGTCGCCATCCGGTGGCTTGCCACCTCAAACTGCATCGGACCGACGGCGGCGAACACCGGCGCCTGATCGCCGCGCCGGTCGGACCGCAGAACCTGCACCACGCCTTCCTGCGCCAGTTGCTCGATGCCTTTGCGGAACTGCTTGTGCTTGCTGGGGTCGGTGCCCCGGGCGACGGCGAAGTGTTCCGGGGAGAAACTCGGGATCGGCGGGAAGTGCACGGGGTCGTCGCGGAAGAGGGTGTCGCCGGGACGCAGTGCCGCCGCGTTGGCCAGACCGATCACGTCGCCCGGCCATGCGCTGTCCAGGGTCGAGCGCTGCTGCCCGAACACCGATTGCGCGTACTTGGTGACGAACGGCTTACCGGTGGCGGCATGAGTGAGGACATCGCCGCGCTCGAAGGTCCCCGAGCACACCCGCGCGTAGGCGATCCGATCGCGGTGCGCGGAATCCATCCCGGCCTGGACCTTGAATACGAACGCGCTGAAGGCCGAGTCGACCGCGCGCAGATCGCCGTCGACGTCGAGCTGCCCGGTCGGCGGCGGCGCGAGACGCACCAACGTGTCCAGCAACTGGTTCACCCCGAAGTTCAGCGCCGCCGAGGTGAACAGGACCGGCGTCGTCTCGCCCCGCAGAAAGGATTCCTGGTCGTAGTCGCTGCCGTCCGCGGAGAGCAACTCGCATTCCTCGGATGCGTTGACCCAGTCGATGCCGGCGGCCTCCTCCGCGCGCTCCGGGGCGATGTGTTCCTCCGGTGCCGCGGTGGCACCGCCGGCCGTGCGGGTGAACCGGATGTAGTTGCCGGTTCGCCGATCCAGCACACCCTTGAAGTCACCGGCGATCCCGACCGGCCATGTCAACGGGGTGGGCTTCACACCGATGCGCTGCTGGATCTCGTCGAGGAGTTCCAGGGCGTGGCGGCCCGGACGGTCCCACTTGTTGATCACCGTGATGATCGGGATACGGCGGTGCCGGCATACCTGAAAAAGCTTCAGTGTCTGCGGCTCGAGGCCCTTGGCGGCGTCGATCAGCATGACCGCGCAGTCCACCGCGCTGAGCACCCGATAGGTGTCTTCGGAGAAATCGGCGTGGCCGGGGGTGTCGAGCAGGTTGATGACGCAGTCCTGCCCGTCGGGGGAGCGGTAGGGGAACTGCAGCGCGGTGGAGGTGATGGAGATGCCTCTGGCCTGCTCCATCTCCATCCAGTCCGACACCGTGGTGCGGCGGCCGGCTTTGCCGTGAATGGCCCCCGCCTCGGTGATCACCCGGGCGTGCAAGGCCAGCGCCTCGGTCAGCGTCGACTTACCAGCGTCGGGGTGGCTGATGACGGCGAACGTCCGGCGGCGCAGAGCCTCAGCCGCCACCCGGTCCGCAACCTTCCCAGTGGCGGCCGGGCGAACCTCGAGGTCGTTGTCCGTCATCGCGGAGTCGATCCTATTTGCCGAGGACCGCACGCATCCAATCCGCCTCGACCAATCGAATGGTGCACGCAGCCGAGTTGCACTATTTTTCCCAGGTGATGTTTTCCGCACTAGGTTCCGCCGCCCGCTGGATAGCCCCATTAGTGGTGGTGGCGGCGGTGGCCGGCCTCGGGTGCCCGGTGGCCCTGGCCGACGACGGCAACCCACTGGCCGGCCGGCCCTTCTACGTCGACCCCATCTCGCGGGCCATGACCGCGGCCAAGAACGCCAACCCGCCGAGCCCGGAACTCACCGAGATCGCCAACACTCCCCAGGCGTATTGGCTCGACCACGCATTCCCGGCGGCCACGGTCACCAACACGGTGTCGCGATACGCCGGAGCGGCGCAGGCGGCCGGTGCCACCCCGATCTTCGCGATCTACGCGATCCCGTACCGCGACTGTGGCAGCTTCGCCGCCGGCGGGTTCTCCAGCGACGCCGGCTACCGCGGATGGATTGACTCCATCGCTGCCGGGCTGGGATCGATGCCGGCCGCAATCATCCTCGAACCCGATGCGCTCGCCATGGCCGACTGCCTCTCGGCCGACCAGCAACAGGAACGCTTCGATCTGATCAGCTACGCGGTGGACACCCTCACCGCCAACCCGGCCGCAGCCGTTTACATCGACGGCGGGCACTCCCGCTGGGTCAGCGCCGAAGTCATGGCGGATCGTCTCAACACCGTCGGGGTCAGCAAGGCCAGGGGCTTCAGCCTCAACATCACGAACTACTACACCACCGAAGAGGAAATCGGTTACGGCGAAACGATTTCTGGACTTACCGGCGGATCGCACTACGTGATCGATACCTCCCGCAACGGTGCAGGTCCACTGCCCGACGCCCCGTTGAGTTGGTGCAACCCCCGCGGCCGCGCGCTGGGCGCGAAGCCCACGACCGATACCGCCGGTGCGCACGCTGATGCGTACCTGTGGCTCAAACGGGTCGGTGAATCCGACGGGTCATGTGATCGCGGCGATCCCCAGGCCGGTGCCTTCATCAATCAGTTCGCCATCGAACTGGTCCGCAACGCAAGCGGGTAAACCAGTCCGCTGATCAGTCCTGGAGCTGGACGACGGTGCGGGACTCCACGTTCGGCAGGATCATCTCCTGCAGGATCCGTTGGTGTTCGGGATGATCCCGGTACGCGGTGAACATCTCGGCGTCGTCAAAGGTGCCCACCACCGCGAAGTCGTAGGCGCCGGGCGCGTGGCCGGCGTCCGAGCCGCACACGTAGCTCTGCACCCCCTCGAGTCGGGCGGCGAGACCGCGCAGGGCGTCAGCGATGGCCGCGCCGTCCACACCATCATCGCGCCACTTGAACGTCACAATGTGGATGAAGGCCATGCGGTCACTTTCCCGTCCGTCGGAACGGCAGGCGCTCCACGACCAGCACGATGAATGTGCCGACCACCAACCCGACCAGCGCCGAGGCCAGGGTGTTGACGACCCAGGCCAGGACCCCGCCGACACCGGGCACCCCGTGCACGGCCTCCTCAAGCAGGTGCACGAGGTGATACGGCGCAGCCCAGCCCAGCTCGTCAAGTCCGACCAGCAGGATGTGGCCACCCACCCACAGCATCGCGGCGATCCCTATCACCGACAGCCAGGACAGCACCTTGGGCATACCGGCGACCATCAGCCGGCCCAGCCGCTGCGACCCGCGCGAGGGCCGCTCGGCTAGGCGCAGGCCGACGTCGTCCATCTTCACGATGAGCGCGACCACCCCGTAGACCGCCGCCGTGATGCCCACCGCGACGACGACCAGGATCGCCCCGCGCGACACCAGTGGCTCGGTGATGACCTCCTTGAGGGCGATCACCATGATCTCCGCCGACAGGATGAAGTCGGTGCGGATGGCGCCGGAGATGGTCGCCGACTCCGCATCGGGACCGAGTTGCGCGACCGGCGCATCGTGGTCGTGGTCGTCATGGCGCAGCGCGTGGATGATCTTGTGGGCGCCCTCGTAGGCCAGGAAGCATCCGCCGAACATCAGGATCACTTCGACCACCACCGGCGCTATCGCGCTGAGCAGCAGAACCGCGGGCAGGATGATGAGCAGCTTGTTGCGCAGCGAGCCGATGGCGATGCGCCGGATGATCGGCAACTCGCGCTCGGCAGCAAGACCGCGGACATACGCCGGTGTGACGGCCGCGTCGTCGACCACCACACCGGCGGCCTTCATGCTGGCCTTGGCTGCGGCCGCGCCGACGTCATCCACCGACGCCGCAGCCAGTTTCGCCAGAGCCGCTACGTCATCCAATAAGCCGACAAGACCGCCTGCCATCCCTGCACCTCCCTATTGGAGCGAACTCTACTTATCCGCCATGACGCTCCGATAGCGTGACTACCGAGGGGACTATTGAGAGGCAGCAACATGGCAGACCCTAAGAAGGGCACGTACGACCCGAAGACGGGTGGCAAATTCGAGCCGACCACCAAGGCAGCTCCGCCGCCCCCGCCGCAGCCCGGCCGTAGGGACAGGGATAAGTAACCGCAGCCGAATGACGAAGGCGCGCGCGACGGCCGCGGTGACGCTGTGCGCACTGCTGGCCGCGTGCGCGCCGAGCACCCAAAAAGCCGGGAGTGATCCGGACGGGCCCTATCCGGACGGCCCATATCCGGACTACGCCATCACCTATCTGCAAGGCCCCCCGGATCAGGCCAACATGGAGGCCAAGCCGCTCGCCAAGGACGGCCACCGGTTCTGGATGCTCCCGGCCACACCGCAGACCACCCAGTGGGGAGTCTTCGACAACGCCATCGAACCGGTGTTGCGCATCGACCCCGGTGACACAGTCGCCATCGAGACGATGTCCGGCGGCGGCGGGCAGGTCGCTCCCGGGATCACCGAAGGTCAGATCGAGGAGATCAACAGCGCGGTACCGAACCGCGGCCCGCACACCGTCACCGGACCCATCTACGTCAACGGCGCCGAGCCCGGCGATGTTCTGGCGATCCGCATCAACCGCATCCGGCTGCCCAACTACGCCACCAACAACACCGGCAAGGGCAAGGGCCTGTTCCGCGACGAGTTCCCGGACGAGGTCAGAAGCTACTACCTCGACACCGACAAAATGCAGTTGCGTTTCTCGCCCAATGTCGTTGTGCCGCTGGAACCTTTCCCCGGTGTCCTCGGGGTGGGCCGCTCTGACACCTCCGGGCCGTCGTGCACCGACGGCAAATGCAGCACCGAGCAACCAGGGCGCTACGGCGGCAACATGGACCTCCCGATGATGCAGGTCGGTAGCGTCACCTACCTGCCGGTACAGGTCACCGGTGGACTGATCTGGACCGGTGACTCGCACGCCAAACAGGGCAACGGCGAAATCGACCTCGACGCCCTGGAGACCTGGTACCCCGAACTCAACGTCACCGTCGATCTGATCAAGAAGCAACCGCAGGACTGGCCCACCGTCGAGACGCCGACGAGTTGGGTGGCCGTCGGCTACGACACCGACCTCGACAAGGCCCTCGACCTCAGCAGGTCCCAGACGGTCGCGTTGATCAGCAGCAAGCTACAACTCTCCACGGCGGACGCCGAGGCGGTGCTCGACAAGACCTGGGATTGCCGGATCTCCCAGGTGGTCGACGAAGTCCTCGGCACCTACTGCGTCGTGCCCAAGGACGCTAAAAACCCGGCCACCCCGCGCGCGGCCGATCTGCCCACCGCCGACACGGCCACCGCCTGGGTCTCCACCGGCACCGCACCGAAGACCCTTGATGCCATGAAGATCGCGGCGTCCGCGGCACTGGACTCGATGGCCGCCAATCTCGACATGACCCGCAACGACGCCTACCACCTCGCCACCATGGTGCTCGACTGTCGGATTGACCGGTTCAGCGGCGGCGATAAGACCGTCGCCTGCATGGTCCCCAAGAGCATCAAGGTGCCGGAGTAGCTGTTGACCTGGCAGCAGATCCAGCCGTTCCTGGTTGCGACGGCTATCGGCCTGCTGCTCGGCTTCGAGCGGGAACGCACCCATACTCACCGGCTGCCCGCGGGGTCGCGCTCCTTCGCGCTGCTGGCCCTCGCGGGGGCCATTACGGCCAGCTTCAGCCAATGGGCGGTGGTCCTCGGCCTGGCAGGCGTCGCGGCGCTGATGGTGCTCGCGTACTTCCGCACCAGCGAGGACGATCCGGGAACCACCACCGAGATCGCCGCGATCGTCACATATCTGCTCGGGGTCCTCGCCTACACCCGCCCTGCGTTGGCCGTGGCGCTAGCTGTTGTGGTGGTGGGTCTGCTGGTCTCGAAGACCCGTATCCACCGATTCGCCCGCGACATCGTCAGCGAGGTCGAGCTCGAGGACGCCATCAAGTTCTTCGTGGTGGCGTTCGTCGTCCTGCCCCTGTTGCCGGACCAGCCGCTCGGCCCCTACGGCGTGCTCAACCCCGCGAAGGTATGGCTACTAGTCGTCCTGCTGACCGGGATCGGTTGGCTGGGGTACATCGGCGTTCGGGCGCTGGGTCCTCAGCGCGGCCTGATCGTGACCGGATTGGCCGGCGGCTTTGTATCGGCGAGTGCCACGACCGCGTCGATGGGACGGCTCAGCCGGACCCTCGCAACGGTGCGGGCCCCGCTGGCGAGTGCATTGGCTGCCAGCCTGGCCACCTTCGTGCAATTGGTCGTGGTGATCGGCGTCGTCGACCCGGATGTGCTGCGCCGGCTGTGGCCGCCGGTGGCCGCCGCGGCGCTTGTTCTGACGGTGATCGCCGCTGTGGTCTACCGCGGTAGCGCGACCACCGAGCCGAGCGCAGACGGCCAGGCGCACGAGCCGATGGTGGCCACAGGGCGCCCCTTCGCGCTCCGTCCCGCCTTGATCCTGGCCGCCGTTCTGATCTTCGCGCTGCTCGTCGGACGCTGGGGCGCTGATGTTCTCGGTCCACGGGGTGCGGTGCTCGGCTCTTTCGCTGCCGGTCTGGCCGATGCGCACGCTGGTTCGGTCGCAGCCGCCAGCCTCGCCGCCAAAGGTGACATCACGGTCGACACCGCTCTGGTCGCCATCGCTGCGGCACTCGGTTCGAACCTGATCGTCAAGTGTGTCCTCGCCCTGGCGGCTGGTGGCCGGCGCTTCGGGCTGGCATTCCTCGCCGGCATGGCCGTACCTGCTGCGGTGTTCGGCGCCGTCATGGCTGCTGTCGTAATACTCGGCTGAGCGTGGTTCTTGCTATGTTCACTGCGCATTCAACGCACGTTCACTTAACCGACTTGCGGGAGGTTCGGTGGAAGTCGGGCTTTTCATCGCCATCGGCTTCGCGCTGGCCTTCGCCCTGACCAACGGCTTCCACGACGCCTCCAACGCGATCGCCACCCTGGTGGCGACCCGGGGAGCCACGCCCGGGCCAGGCCGTCGCGCTGTCGGCGGTCTTCAACATGGCCGGCGCCGTCCTGCTCGGCACCGCCGTCGCCGACACCATCGGCAAGATCGTCACCGTCCCGCAGAGCCAGATGGTGCCGGTCGTCGGCGCCGGACTGGCCGGGGCGACGGTATGGAACGCTGCTCACCTGGTGGCTGGGACTGCCGTCGTCGTCGGGGCACGCCCTGGTCGGCGGGCTGGTCGGTGCGGCCATCGCCGACGGCGTCCTCTCCGGCTACGGCGGCACTGCAGTCGGTGCAATGGGGCGGCTTCGACGGCTGGCACCCGACCGGCGTCATCGGCGTCCTGGTCGCACTGCTGATCTCGCCGATCGCTCGGATTCGCCTTCGCCTTCCTGCTGCTGCGACTGCTGCGGCTGATGTCGCGGCGGTGGACGACCCGGTGGATCGGCCCGGTCCGCGGCGGCGGCTGGGTTGCGGCAGCGGGGCTGTCGTTCAGCCACGGCGGTAACGACGCGCAGAAGTCGATGGGCGTGATCGCCGTGCTGCTGCTGGCCTCCGGCCACACCGACGACGCTGACGCGTGCCGCTGTGGGCGAAGGTCGCTCACCGGCGTCGCCCTGACGATGGGCACCGCGTTCGGGCGGCTGGCGCATCGTCAAGACCATCGGCCAGCGCATCTTCAGCCTCACGCCCGATCGACTCGTTCGCCAGCCAGGCCTCGTCGACCGCCGTCATCCTCGGCGCCTCGCTCATCGGCGCTCCGGTGAGCACCACCCAGGTGGTGGCCTCCTCGGTGGTCGGTGTCGGCGGCGGGCCGGCGCCGGTGGAAGCACGTGCGCTGGGAGATCGTGCGGGAGATGGGCATCGCGTGGCTGACCACGATTCCGGCGGCCGCCCTGCTGGCGGTCGTCGTCCTTCTCGGATGGAGAGCATTGTGATGAGCACAAAGCAAAGGCAGTCGCTGGTTCCTTCCGCGAAACCCCCGACGTCATCGGCATGCTGCAGAAGCAGGCCGAGATCACCGCGCAGCGGAATGGACGCCTTCGCCGACGTGGGCGGCGGGGACATCGCCCGCGCCGACGACGTGCGGGAGGCCGAGCACGAGTGCGACGAAGTGCGGCGCGACCTCGTCGACGCCGTCAGCGAGGCGTTCACCACGCCGCTGGAGCCCGAGGATCTGTTCCAGTTGTCCCGCGATCTCGACAAGGTGATCAACGGCGCCAAGAACACCGTGCGCGAATCCGAGGCCATGGAGTTCCCGCCCGATCAGGCGACCGCCGAGATGGCCGTCCTGCTCGCCGAGGGTGTGCGAGCATCTGCGGACGGCGTTCAACGCCCTGGACGAGCAGCGCAGCGAACTCGCCACCGTCGGCCACCGAGGCCGCCGACGCCGCGGTGAAGTCGCAGCGCAATCTGGAGCGGATCTATCGCCAGGCCGCCGGCGATCTGCTGGAGATCACCGACATCCGCGTCGTCATCGCCCGGCGCGAGTTCTACCGCCGGATCTCGGCGATCTCCGACGACATCGTCGCTGGTCGCCGACCGGATCTGGTACTCACGGGTCAAGGAGTCCTGAGCGCGGTGCTACCGCGGTAGCATTGCGGTATGAAGTTGAGTATCAGCCTCTCCGATGAGGATCTGGCGGAATTGGACGCTTACGTCGCCAGAGTCGGCCTGCAGTCTCGATCCGCCGGGTTGCAACGCGCCATCCGGATGCTGCGTTACCCGGCACTGGAGGAGGACTACCGCAACGCGTGGTCGGACTGGTCCGACGATGAGCTGGTATGGCAGCACGGCGCAGCGGACGGCATTGGTGATGCGGCGAGGTGATGTTTGGCTCGTCGATTTCAATCCCGTTCGCGGCAGTGAGGCCAACAAGATCCGGCCCGCTGTTCTGGTCAGCAACGACCGTGCCAACGCCACCGCGGCTCGGTTGGGTTATGGCGTGGTGACGGTGATTCCGGTGACCAGCAATGTCACCAACGTCTACCCGTTCCAAGTTCTGCTGCCCGTCGGCATAACCGGACTCCTCAGTGCGTCCAAGGCGCAGGCGGAACAGGTCAGGTCCGTCGCGGTCGAGCGGCTGACCCGATTCCTAGGCCGAGTGACGACCGACGATCTCACCGGTATCGATGACGCCCTTCGCCTGCACCTCGATCTCTAACTCCGCCTAGAACCAGGAGTCGCGCATCTCCAACGTGGTCCGGTCGAGGGACTCCAGAAGATCAAGCTGCGGAGCGGTTTTCGGCAGTTCGTAACGGAAGAAGTACCGGCCGGCCTGGCGCTTACCGTCGAAGAAGTCACCGGTGTGGCCGTCGGCGGCGAGCATCTGCTCCAGCCACATCCACGCGACGACGATGTGGCCGAATGCCTCCAGGTACACGACGCTGTTCGCCAGTGCCGCGTCGATGTCTCCGGAGGCGAACATGGACGCGGTGACACCGACGAGTCGCTGCCAGGAAGCATCGAGTTGGTCGGCGAACTCGACGATGTCGCCGCCGCGTCCGCGGGCCGCGGAGGTGGTCTCCGAGAGCGCCTGACCGAGCGCGAGCAGATTGGCGCCGCCGCGCATGACGACCTTGCGGCCGAGCAGGTCCAGGCTCTGAATGCCGTGGGTGCCCTCGTGGATGGGGTTGAGCCGGTTGTCGCGGTAATGCTGTTCGACGTCGTATTCGCGGCTGTAGCCGTAGCCGCCGTGCACCTGGATCGCCAGGCTGTTGGCCTCCAGGCACCACTGTGAGGGCCAGCTCTTGGCGATCGGGGTCAGGATGTCGAGCAGCATGGTGGCCCGGTCGCGCTCCTCATCGGAGTCGGCAGTGTGCTGTTCGTCGACGAGTTTGGCGCAGTAGAGCAGCAGCGCCAATCCGCCCTCGACGTAGGCCTTCTGCGCCAGCAGCATCCGCGTCGACATCGGCGTGCTCGATGATCGGGATCTGCGGTGCGGCGGGATCTTTGGACGTCACCGGACGGCCCTGGGGGCGCTGGCGGGCGTACTCCAGGGATTTCAGATAGCCGGTGTACCCGAGCGCCACCGCACCCATGCCCACCCCGAGGCGGGCCTCGTTCATCATGGTGAACATGTAGGCGATACCGCGGTGCGGTTCACCGACGAGGTAGCCGACCGCACCGGCCTTCCCGCCGGGCGAGAACGTGCCGTCACCGAAGTTGAGCACCGTGTTGGTGATGCCGCGCTGACCCATCTTGTGGTTGAGGCCGGCCAGCGCCACATCGTTGCGCTCACCGATCGAGCCGTCGGCGTTGACGAGGAATTTGGGCACGATGAACAGCGAGATGCCCTTGGTCCCCGGCCGGGCCGCCGGGAATCTTGGCCAGCACCAGATTGACGATGTTGTCGGTCATCTCGTGCTCAGCGCCGGAGATCCACATCTTGGAGCCGAACAGCCGGTAGCTGCCGTCGGCCTGCGGTTCGGCGCGGGTGGTGATGTCCGCCAGCGACGAGCCGGCCTGGGTTTCCGAGAGCGCCATGGTGCCGGAGAACCGGCCCGCCAGCATCGGCGTGACGAAGGTGTCGATCTGCTCATCGGTGCCGAACGTCGCCAGCAGATTGGCGTTGGCCATGGTGAGCATCAGGTAGCCGGAGGTGCTGATGTTGGCCGCGGCGAACCAGGCGAAGCGCGGCCTGCGCCACGGTGGTCGGCAACTGCGCACCGCCGAAGTCGCTGATCGGCGGTCATCGCGACCAGGTCCGCCTGGGCCACCGCGTCGAGGGCTTCTTTGACCTCAGGGATCACCGTGACGGTGGCGCCGTCGAACGTCGGCTCGTGGGCGTCGCTCTTCTTGTTGTGGTTGGCGAAGTAGCGGGTGGCCAACTGCTCGCACAACTCCAGCACCGCGTCGAAGGTCTCCCGGGAGTGCTCGGCGAACCGGTCCCGCTTGGTGAGTTCGTCGACCCGCAGCCAGTCGTAGAGCAGGAACTCCAGGTCGCGCTTCGAGAGCAATAGGGACGGCACGGGCATCCTCCACTCATCGAGAGTGCGCACAGATCGCATCAGCAGGTGAAAAGTCGATCTACGCGCACTCTCGATCGTCTACCCGCAGCAGCCCCCAGCCGAACCGGCAGGGGTGGCTTCAAAGAACGTATCGGAGTCGGCCAGCTTGGTGTAGACCTCCCAGCGCGGCGAGATCTACCCGGTGAATTTGCCGCTGCGGATCCGGTCAGCTTCCATCAGCGCCAGTTCCTGCGCCGCGGGGATGACGATCTCCGGGTCGGGCACCAGGTCGACGTCCTCGGCGCGGCCCGGATAGGGCACCGCGTTGAGGATGGCGCGCATCGCATTGAGTCGGGCCTTGTGCTTGTCCTCCGAACGCACGATGGTCCATGGCGCATCCGCGGTGCTGGTACGGCGCAGCATCTGGTACTTCGCGTCGGTGAAATCGTCCCAGTGCTCCTGGGCCTGCACGTCGATCTCGCTGAGCTTCCACTGCCGCAGCGGATCGTCGCGGCGGCGCTCGAAGCGTCGGGCCTGCTCCTCCTTGGTGACGCTGAAGTACAGCTTCACCAGGATGGTGCCCTGGCGAACCAGGTCCTTTTCGAAGCCGACCACACCTTTGAGGAAGTTGCGGTACTCCTCGTCGGTGCAGAAGCCGAACACCGGTTCCACCATGGCGCGGTTGTACCAGGAGCGGTCGAACAGCACGATCTCCCCGCCGCTGGGGAACTGGGCGACGTAGCGCTGGAAGTACCACTGGCTGCGCTGGTCCTCGTTGGGCCGGCCCAGCGCCACCACGCGGTAGTGCTTCTCGTTCATGTAGCGGGTGACCCGACGGATCGTGCCGCCCTTGCCGGCGGCGTCGCGGCCTTCGAACAGCACGATCATCCGGCGGTTCTCGTCCTCCAGAAATCGCTGCAGTTTGAGCAGCTCAACCTGATAGGGCTTGAGTTCATCCTCCTCGAGGATGCGACGTGGCGTGGGCATGAACCAATTGTCGCGCAGGGCAAAATCCGGTTCCGGATTAGGATCCGCTATCCCCGATGCGGGGGCCCGAGGTAGGGGAACTCGCGCAGTGTGTCGGTGTGCGGCGACAAGCCACTGGGTGGGCAGTCGCCCTTGGTGAGGAACGCCAATCGGTAATCGATGACGTCGTCGGTGAAGGTGCGGCCATTCGGATACTTCACCGGACGGGAGGGGTCGTAGGTCAGCATGTCCGGCAGCGTGCCCTCGGCGTCGATCGCGGCGATGGCCTCCTCACGGCTGTACCCGCCGGTGTGTCCCATCAAGTGGATGAACTGCCCGATGAAGCGCTCCCGATCATCGACCGGCTCACCGGCGTTGTAGGCCTCCTTGGTCTCGTCGGTGTTGAAAAAGCTGCTCACCGACGGATGCCCAGCCCGGTCCACGTGCAGGAGTTCGCCGTCCTCGCCACGCAGACTGCAGCGACCCCAGATCCGGACATCCGGGTTCGCACCGAGCGCGCTCGTCGGCATCTCGATCGCGATCGAGAACACGTTGGCCGCCAGGTTGGAGTCCACTCCGGTCCAGGGGGATGTGTCGCCGAGGTGCGGCGCGGTGAAGTTTCGTCCCCCGGAGGTGTCGAAGAGATTCTTGATGCCGTCGAAGTCGAAGAAGAAGGCGTCGCTGCGGGCGCCGGCGCAGAAGGTGAACGAATCGGACACGGCGATGTTCGGCGTCGCTCCGAAGGACACCTCGACGCCGGTGAAGATCCGCTCGCCGACCGCCTCGGGGGATTCGGCGTCGTCATCGGTGGCCAGGTAGACGTCCACGGACTGGCGGCCGTCGACGGGTTCGGAGAAGACGAAGCTGAACGCGATGTCGTCGCGCAGATCACCGTCATTGTCGATCGCCAACCGGTAGATCGCCTCAGGGTGCAAAGCGTCGGCGTTCGGGTTGGCGTTAAGGATCAGCACGGTGTGCTCGGGCTTCGCCGGGGAAGAGAAGGCGTACAGGTCACACAGATCGAGGCGCTGATCACCCATCGGTGGGCCCAGGCTCAGACCGGTGAAATGGTTGGACATGAGTCGAATCCCTTCGGCCGGGAAACTCTCAACTTACCCGCCACGGCGGTCCGTATCCCACCCCAAACAGGCAACTTGCCTAATACCCTTAACGCGGTGTCGCCGACCCAATCACTGGTGATTCTGCTGCTGGCGGGGGTCGGCCTGGCGTTTGCCAACACGCTGGCTTCGTCGGGGTCCGCTCTGTCGCTGCCCGTCCTTCTCGCCGTCGGGTTGGGACCGGAACTCGCCAACGGGACCAACCGGGTTGCCGTGTTGGCCGGTGCGGTGACCGCCATGGTGACCTTCACGCGGGCCGGCCGGATCCAGTGGCCGATCGTTCGGCCGCTGATGATCGTGGCCGCGTTCGGAGCCGTGGGCTGGTGCGGCGATCTCGGAGATCGTGTCACCGACGCAATTGCACCTCGCGATCGTGGGCGCCCTTCTGGTGGCGCTGGCATTGCTGGCCATCCGACCTTCCCGGTGGTTGATGACGCAGGGGGCCGAACCGCACGTCGGCCCGATACAGCTGCTGTGGATCTTCCTGATCAGTATCTGGGCCGGGTTCATCGTCCTGGACGGAATGACCTACCTCCTGATCGCACTGGTGGTGTCGGTCGGCTTCGACGTGGTCTCGGCCAACGCGGCAAAGGCGGCGATCGCCACCGTCATCGCTTCGGTGTCCCTGGTGGTGCTCGCCGTAGGAGGCAACGTCGACTGGGTGGCGGCCGCGCCTCTCTCGGTAGGCGCGGTTTTCGGCGGTCTCGTCGCGGCCCGGCTGGCGCTGAACCCGGCGATGGCGCGCTGGATCTATCGGCTGCTGGTGTTCATCATCGTCGGGGAGGTCGCACAGCTGGCGTTGGCCGGGCTGCGGATGAAAGCAGTTGCCGGATAACCCCTTCTACCCGCGCCGCGCCTTGATCCACGCGCCGAAGCCAGACCGCAGATACAAGACGCCAAGCAGGATCGACGCATAGGAGGCGACCATCACCACCCAGGCGAACAACAGCAGCAGCGGTTGACCGTAAAGCGTCAGACCGTCGAATGCCCCTGGTGCCAAAGCGAACCCGCTGCCCATGATCGTCCCGCCGACGAAACACCGCATAGCTCTGGGGGCTAGCGGCCCGATCAGCCGTGTGCCCCGCAGGGAACGTCCGGCCACTATCGCGCCCGCCAGCAGTGCGACCAGAAGTGCCGACCGTGCGGCGGCCTCGTCTCGCGCACCGCGGGAGAGGTCACCGAGCAGGTCGGTGTAGGCCCACGGACCGAAGAGCTGTACTACCGCGACGAACAACAGCGCGATGATCAATGTCGCCGTTCGCGGATCCCAGGCGTGACGGAGGAACTCCCGGAAACTCTCATGTGGACCCAGCACAAGCCTGCGCAGGGTGATCGCGACGACCGCTGCCAATCCGAGCAGTGCGATCACCGGGTGGTCCAAAGAGGTTGCGGTTGCTGCTGAGCCCAGATGTGTGGTGGCCTGCCGCCCGAAGGCGTGGGGCGCGATCAGGCAGCCGAGGTAGAACCCCGCCAAGGTCAGCCCGAAGGCATACTCGCCCGATCCGATCCGAGCGATCGTCCCGGTGGTGCAAGCGCCATTGATCACCGCACCGATGCCCAGCAGGACTCCGCCGGCCACCGACCACAGGGTCACTGGGACCACCGTGGCGGCCGGCGGCCGGCCCGTTGTCAACGCCAACAGAGCCAGCCCGCCGGCCACCCAGAACCAGGAGTAGACGATGGCCAGCAGCCGGTCCCAGGACCGACGGTGTACCACGTCATCGAACGCCACCACGGTGCAGGTGTTACCGCGCTGAATCGCGACGCCCATCACGAACACGAGCGCCAGGGAAATCAGCAGCGGCACAGTCATCGGCGGACGCTGATCGGCCGTGTGCGATGGATGGAGCGGTTCATGATTTGTCCTTAGGTTTTGTCGAAGCTGACCCGTCCGGTTACTAGGTCGTAGACCGCCCCGGCGATCATCAGCGCTCCGGAGGCGCGCCGCTCCCGCAGCAGTGGGCTGGCATCGAGGGCAGCGACCCCGCGACGGACCACCTCCTCGACCACCGCGGGGACCAGCGCGGTGCCGGTGATCCCGCGGGCCTGAACTGCCTGGACCGCCGGGACGATCGGATCGATGACCGCCCCGATCTTTCCCGGCGCTGCCGTCTTAGCCGACTGCACGGCCTTCACCGCCGCCGTGACCGCTCCGCAGTCGGAGTGGCCGAGCACCACGAGCAACGGGACGCCGAACTCCTCGACGCCGAACTCCAGTGAACCGATGGCGGGATCGACGGGGATCGCCCCAGCGATGCGCGCGTCGAAGATGTCACCGAGTCCCCGGTCGAACACCAACTCGGGCGGGACGCGGGAGTCAACGCATCCCAGAACGCCGACGAAGGGCCGTTGGCCGCGCGCCACCGCCATCAAGCGGTCACTGCTGACATTCGGCTCAATCTCCTTCATCGCGACGAACCTGGCGTTGCCGTCTTCGATCTTGGTCATCGCCTGCTGAGGGGTGAGGCCGACGGTGTCCTCGCTGATGCCGTGCTCGCCATGCACGACTGTGCGCTCTGAACTGGAACAACCGCCGACGGCTGCCGCGGCGAGTCCGGCAATACCGGCCGCGGCGAGGAACTCACGACGTCGTGATTCGGGCACGGGACTCCTTCTGCCAGATCAGAGCTTGGATAGACGAACGTCGTGCGAACGGTACTCAGTGACCCAGGCAGGACACGCTGGAAACGCTCGGCGGGGCGGTGGCCGCCTTGATGGCGTTGACCTGTGCGGCCCGGGTTAGCGGATTGGGGTTTCGCGTACCGGACTGGGGCGCGGGTGCCGACGCGGTGCAGTTCGCTGTTGTCGGGGCCGCTGTCGCCGGGGCGGTCGTGCCGAGAGCGACCCCGGCGACGAGTCCGGCCGCGACCGCGGTTGCGGTGAGGGCGGAGGTGATGCGGCGAGCGATGGTGGTGAACATGTGGGTCTCCTTGTGTGGGGCGGCCTAGGTTGTGGGCCACTGACTTCGACGGGTCTGCTCAGCCGTGTCCGACGGCTTGGCAGTTCATGTCCATGCTTCCGTTCGTCGAGGCGGGGGCACCCGCCGCGCCGACCTGCCCGGCTCTGGTCAGCGGGTTGGGGTTGCTGGCGCCGGCCTGCGTGTCGGGCATCGCCATGCTGCTGCACTGCGGTGCGGGCGCGGGTTCGGCGGATGCCTGCGGCGCGAGCCCGAGCGTCATGCCGCCGAGAATGATTCCGGCCGCGAGGACGGGGCGGGCAATGCGGGCTGCGAAGCGGCGGTTGGCGGTGCGGTTCATGATTCCTCCTGGTTGTCTCCCGGACCGAGGTCGTTCGGCCTGATTCGACTCTCGCCCACGCCGGGACCGGATTCTGTCCGTCAGTCGGGCCAGCGCCCGGCCGATCTTGTTGTCCACCAAATGGAGGACCTAGGGTCACCTGCCGTAGGTACTGCGCGTCGAGACGCGGTCGCCACGGCCGTCGGACCGCTGCTTGTCGTCATCGCCTTGGTGGCCCTTGGCATCGTCACCCCGCTGATCAACGCCACACCTTCGCAGTTGAGGTGGTTCGCCGACACCGCCCCGAGCTTCGGCTGGTGGACCGCCCGCGTCCGTGGGAAACGGGCCCCGCGATAGCGATCGGCGTAGCGGTGGTGCGGTGGCCCCCGCGGGTGGCCGATCGGCTGCAGTGGCGACACCTGCTCTGGGCGACCTGGGTGACGAGCTGCGCCCCGCTGAATCCATCGCGGTTGTCGTTATTGATCCAGGGAGGCTGTGCGACGATCGGCTGATGCGAGAGACCGTCAACAACCAGAGGGTGCGGGTCATCGTCGCCGATGATCACCCGCTGTTCCGGGATGGCCTGGTGCGGGCGCTGACCGGCAGCGGGCTGGTTGATGTCGTTGCTGAGGCGGAGGATGGCCTCGGCGCGCTGGCGCTGATCAAGGAACACCGGCCGCAGGTGGCGCTGCTGGATCATCAGATGCCGGGCATGGACGGCGGCCAGGTCGCGGCCGCCGTCCTACGCGACGAATTGCCGACTCGCGTTCTGCTGGTGTCGGCGAACAACGACGCGGCGATCGTCTACCACGCGCTACAGCAGGGCGCGGCGGGGTATCTGCCCAAGGAGTCGTCCCGCTCGGAGATCGTCGACGCGGTGATCGAGTTGCGCGCAGGGCCGCGACGTCGTCGACGCCGCAACTGGCGTCAGGGTTGGCCGTCGAGATCCGCCGTCGCGCCGAGCCGGCCGGGCCCGACGCTCAGTGCGCGCGAGCGCGAGGTGCTCGGCATGATCGCCGAGCGGCGGCAGCATCCCGATGATCGCCAAGCAGTTGTTCCTCGCGCCGTCGACGGTCAAGACCCACGTCCAGCGGTTGTACGAGAAGTTGGGTGTCGGGGACCGGGCGGCCGCCGTCGCCGAGGCGATGCGCCGGGGACTGCTGGACTAGCGCGTGCGACAACTCGTCGGCCGCGCCCTCGATTTTCTGACCAGCGAGCCGCTGCGGATCCGGTCGATTCTGCGGCTGGTGCTGATCGTCGCTGATCGCACTGCTGGTCTACCACACCCACGTCGCCCACTGGTTCGAGAGCGCTTTCAACGCGGTGCTGGTGGCCTATGCCATTGCGGCTCGCTTGGCCTGGCTGTTCTTCGTGTTGCGTCGGCCCGACCCGCTGGTGGTTCGGATGGGCTTCGATCTTCGTCGACGTCGTCGTCGTGCTCGCACTGTGCGTCGCCTCGGGGCCGGCGACCATCTCGCTGTATCCGATCTTCTTCCTGCTGCCGATCTCGGTGGCCTTTCTGGACAGCCCGGTGATCACCGGCGCTATTGGGACTCAGCGCGTCGCTTGGGCTACCTGCTGGCGTGGGCCGTCTACGCAACCCGGGACCAGAAGATGGGCGATCAGCATCCCGGCGTCTGGTGTACGTCCAGGTGGGCTGTCTGCTGTGGTTGACCGCGGCGATCACCGCGTTGTCGTTCACTCTGGCGCGGCGGCGGGCGCGGGTGCTGATGCTGCTCGACGTGCGCCGCCGCCTACTCGCCGAGTCGATGCGCGCCGACGAGCGCAACAACCGCGAACTGTCCGAGCAACTGCACGACGGGCCGCTGCAGAATCTGCTGGCCGCGCGGCTGGATCTCGACGAATTGCGGGACCACCCGAGCCGTGAGGGATTCGACCGGCTTGACGCGGCGCTGCGGAGACCGTCACCGCACTGCGCACCACGGTGAGCACACTGCACCCGCAGGTTCTGGCACAGGTCGGACTTAGCGCTGCGGTGCGTGAGGTCGCCCAACGCTACGAGCAGCGTTGGGGGACACCGGTGCACGACGATATCGACGAGGTGGGCCGGCCCGAGGCACAGACTCTGATTCATCGTGCCGCTCGTGAGCTTCTCACCAACGCCCACAAGCACTCGCGCGCAACGCAGTTGGAGGTAGCTCTGCATCGCAAGGATGGCGCCACCTCGCTGATGGTCACAGACAACGGAATCGGATTTGATCCGGAGATCCTGTCTCGCCGGGTCACCGAGGGACACATCGGACTTGCGTCACTAATGGTCGCAGTCGAAGCGACCGGAGGATCGGTCGAGTTCGGGGAGCGTCCCGGTGGCGGCACGATCGTCACGGTCACCGTGCCCGACGAGCCGGTCGAGGAGCGCCTCGTCCTGGCGTAGCCGGGCCCAGACACCGCCGATGTCGTCAACACCCACACCGCAGGACTCCTTGCCGCGCCGCACGCTGCCGTTCTGGGTGGCCGTTGCGCTGTCGGTCGCCACCGTCGGGCCGACGCTGGCGATGTCCGGCAACGGTCAGGGACTGGTCGGCACGGTCGGCAAGGCGATCCCGCTGGTGTTCGTGATCGGTCTGGTCGGGGTGTCGCTGGTCGGCTACAGCTTCGTGCGGCTGACCCGCTACCTCAACCACGCCGGCTCGGCCTACGCCTTGGTGGGGGCGACGGTCGGACCGCGCGCGGGCTTCTTCTCCGGGTTCGCGATGCTCGGCGCCTACGTCGGCTTCTCGATCGGCACCCTGGCGCTGACCGGCGGCGTTCGCCAACTCGTTTCTCGCCGAGGTGCAACAGGGAGTGGCGCAGTCCGTATCAGGTGCCGTGGCTGGTGCCGGTGGTGATCGCCGCGGCGCTCTCGTTCTGCTGACCGGCCGCGAGGCCCGACTGCTGGCCAAGATCCTGCTGGTGATCGAAGGCGTCGGCATCGTCGCGATGGTGGTGCTGGCCGTGGTGATCTTCGCCCGCGGCGGCGCCGCAGCCGACCGGTATGGACTTCAGCACCTTCTCGGTCGTCCGGGGTTTCGGTGTCGGCGGTGCTCGGCGGCGTGGTCGCGGCGTTCCTGTGCTGGGCGGGTTTCGAGGCGTGCGCGTCGATGGGGGAGGAGACCGCCGATCCGCAACGCAACATCCCGCGCGCGCTGATCGGCACGCTGGTGCTGACCGGTGTGCTGTTCGTGGTGGTGATGTTCGCCCAGACAATCGGCTTCGGCACCGACAAGGCCGGGCTGGACGCCTTCGAGCATTCGGCCAACACGTTGGGCGACCTCGGCAACACCTACATCGGCGAGTGGTTCAGCCTGCTGGTGATTCTCACCGCGACGGTCGAGCGCGTTCGGCTGCCACCTGGCGACCGCCGCCACGTCGGGCCGGATGCTGTTCGCGTTCGGCCGCGACGGCTTCGGCCCGAAAGTCGTTGGCGCACATCCATCCTGCGACCGGCGGCCCGCGCCGGGCGACCTGGCTGGTCGTCGTCGGTGGCGCGCGGCGGCGAATGTGGCGTGCTGGCTGCACCGGATGGCCGCCGGCCATCACCGGCAACCCGGCGATCGACACCTACTTCCTGTTCGCCGTCGCCGGTTCGGTGTGCCTGATGGTGTGCTACCTGCTGGTGGAGATCGCCGCCATGTGGTTCGTCGGCGCGCCGCGGTTCACGGTCGGTGCACGGCGGGACGGGGAGAGCGGCCGGATCTGGTGCTGCCGGCCGCCGGCGCGGCTGGTGATCGTCGCCGTGCTGTGGTTCAGCGTCAAGGACTCCGCCGACCTGGTCCGCACCGCCGATGCTCGGCTTGTACTGGTGCGCAATGGGTCTGGCCATCGCGATCGCCGCGTCCGGATCGCCAAGCGGGTCGGCGCCGCACTGGCCGCCGAGGTTGGGTTATCCGCTGGGCGCCGGCGTCCGACTCAGGTGAGGTAGTCGAAGGTGGTGAGCATCCCAGCCTCGGCGTGATATGCGTTGTGGCAGTGCATCGGCCAGTAGCCGGGATTGTCGGCGAGGATCGCGATCTTCACCGACTGGTTGGGAAGCACGATCACGGTGTCCTTGCGCGCACCCAGCGTGCCGTCGGCGTTGATCACCGCGAAGGTGTGGCCGTGCAGATGCATCGGATGCCACATCCGCGGACTTGTTGGTGAACGTCATCGCGGCCTGCTGGCCCTGCCAGACGGTGAACGGCTTGTTGTCGGGATAGGGGCCGTTGATGCCCCACTGGTAGCTGGTGTCGGCGGCGGTCAGGTCGGCCACCATCTCGGTGTCGGCACTTGGTGAACTTCAGCTGCGACTTCGGGCGTGGCGGTGAACATGTCGACGGTACCGATCTTGCCGTTGAGTTCGGGCGGCTGGAAGCCGACGGGCGGCGCGCTGCCCGACCCCGGTGGACAGCAGGGCGCGCGCCAGCGGCGTTCTTGCCCTCGGCCAGCGCGACGAGGGGGAACACCCCGTCGCCGGCGGTGACGATCACGTCGTAGCGCTCGCCCATGCCGATCAGCAGGGCGTCGACGTCGGTCGGCACGACGGGGAAACCGTCGGTGTGGGTGACCTTCATCCGGTGCCCGCCCAGGCGACCCGGAATGCGGTGTCGACGCCGGCGTTGATGATCCGGAGCCGGATCCGCTGGCCGGGCTTGGCCCGGAAGGAGGTGGGCGCGTCCGGAATTCGGCCGTTGATGACGTAGTACGGGTAGGTGACGTCGCCGGGGTCGCCACCGAGCAGTGTGCTGCCGCCCGCGCCGGTCTCGCCCATGCCGCCGCCCATCCCACCCATGCCGCCCCATCGCGCCCATGCCGCCCTTCTCAGATCGTCGAGGATCTGCTGCGGCGACCGGCCGACACCGTCGGTCCAGTCGTCGAGCATCACGATCCACTCGGCGTCGTAGTCGGCGGGTGCCTTGGGGTCGTCGACGATCAGCGGCAGGTACAGCCCGGTGTCCAACTCCACGCCGACATGCGGGTGCGCCCAGTAGGTGCCGGCATCGGGCACCGAGAATCGGTAGGTGAATGATTGCACCGACACCGACATTCGGGCGTCGCGGGCTCCGCGCCGTCCATGTCGTTCTGCAGGGCGATGCCGTGCCAGTGCATCGAGGTGGGCTTGTCGCAGTCTGGTTGTTCAGCGTCACTGCGAGTTCGTCGCCGACGTTGGCGCGGATCAGCGGACCGGGAATGGTGTCGGCGTAGCCGAGGGTCTTGACCACCTTGCCGCCGATGTCGACCGTGACCGGACGTGGGGTCAGCGTCGCGCTCACGGTGCGGCCGGTGTGCGGTCGGGCCGCCTCAGCAGCCTTGATGGCATCGGCGAGTTTCGGGCTGACCGTGGTGGGTTGTGTCTGTCAGGTTCGCTCCGGGGCTCGCTGTTCGGCTGCATGCGGCCAGCGCGGCACCGGCGGCCAGGCTGCCGGCGAGAAAAGTCCGTCGGCTGACGCGCCAGTAGTCCGGAGTGTTCTGTGTCATGTCAACCTCAATTCCTTTGGTGGAGCGACTGATTCATTTCAAGCGGTGTTTCTCGCGGAGTTATGTCCAGATCACTGCTGCCGCATCCTGCGGCGGACGGGCAAGCGGGTTCCCGGTACCGAGCAGGTCGGCGGTGATCGCCGCGCAGAAGTGGTCCATCGGCAGGTCGAAGACGGTTTTGCTCATCGGTTCCTCGGCGAAGTAGCCCAACCGCTCGGCCACGACGAAGAGAGCCATGATGAGAATCCCGACAATGACTCCGCTGACGGTCATGTGCGCCCCGGCATCCATCCGGGTGCACACCATGATTCCGAAGAACCAGGCCAGGCCACGGACGAAGAACGCGTAGTAGAGCGGGATGGGCTGGTTGCGAATCCGCTCCAGTCCGCCGGCGGCGGTGGCCTGCGCGGTGTTCAGGTTCGTCAAGATCACCCGGCCCTGTCGGTCGATGTGGTCGGCCAGCACCAGGTCCCGGGCTTCGGCCGCCTGCAGGTTCAGCAGTTGGCCCGTTGTGGCGTCCGGGGGATCCTCCGGCGTCAGATTCCTGACGGCGGCGGCGGTGGGAATCCGACGTAACTCTGCGGCCAGTTGCCACGCATGGCGGACCTGGCGGCGCCGCATCCGGTCGATCGTCACTGCCATCTCATCGGAGCAGTCGTCGACCGCGGTGAACGCGTTGTTGAGCGCGCGGCAGTTCGCGACGACGGTGCCCCACAGGGTTCGCGCCTCCCACCACCGGTTGAAGGCAGTGCTGTTACGGAAGCCGATGAAGATCGACACCACCACGCCCAGCAGGGGAACGGCCGCGGCCGCTCCCTGCAACGGCAGCGCACTGCCGAGTAACACCATCGCAGTCGCCACGATCACTACTGCCAGGAGGTCATACCGCAACTCACGCAGCACCAGACCCGCCAGTTTGACTGGGCCCAGGGCGCCCGGACTGCGGATCACCGGGTGTCTCCGGAGTTCGTGGTCATCGTTCGGGGTCGCCGTTCCACCGGAAACTGTTGACGTACTTACCCATGTCCTGTGCGATCTGAAGGTTGGTGCCCGACGGCGGGCCGGGACCGAAGTCAGGTCCGAACGCGTGGTACGGGCCGGTGGCGAACGCGACGAGGGCCAGGTCGTTCTTGACCGAGGTCATCACCAGGATGCGGACCCGGCTGTAGGTGGCCCCCGCATTCTGCGGCCAATCGTCGGCGATCTCGCCGTATCCGGGTTCGTAGCCGACCATCGCATTGGGAATTTCGAACGCGAGCTTGGCATCGGGATAAGCCCGCTTGATCACTGCCCGGGTGATGTCTCGAGCAGACCGCCCGCGGGCTGGTTCGGAGAACACCTGCAGCACACCACCGTCGCCGGCGATCAATCGCGCGGTGACTCCGTTCTTACCGGTGGTGATCTCGTATATCGAGCCTGGTGCGGGGTAGGCCACCGAGAACTCGCCTCCGGCAGGCTCGAAACGGGGCAGCGCCATCACCGGCGTTCCGGTCGGCGGGCGGCCGCACTCCGGCGGACACATGTAGTGGGTGATGGTCGGGGTCAGTACCAGTGCCGCGACGGCGAGTGCCACCGCCGCGGCCGTGACCGTCACACCCCAGCGGCCCAGTAGCCAGCTGAACCGCGGGCGCCGCACGGCGGGTGCCGCGTAGGTTGCCGATGGCAGCGCGTAGCCGGGATAGGTCTGCTCGGGCCCCCCGGTAGTGGATGACAACTCCGCACCCGACCCTTGCTGCGGTCGCTGCGGGCCGCGGCGTTCGCGCCGGGACTGCGCTGAGGACGCCCGCGTGGCGGCCCCGCAGGCCGGGCAGAACGCCATGTCGGGTACAACGTGTTCGCAGTGCGGACACAGCAGCGGCTGATCCTGCTGGATCGGGTCGGGGGATTCGTGCAGCAGCGCGATCTGCAGTGACAGCCTCAGCCCCAGTAGCACCGCAACAGTGATGGCGAGGTGCAGCAATGCCATCGTGAGCTGCGGTACGCCGATAATGTCGATGACACCCACCGCCGCGTGTGCAAGCAGCGCTGCCGCAGCCAGCAGTCCCAGCGTCAGCCTCACTCGGCCGTCGTGCGAGCCGCGCGGGCGGAACCACAGTGCGACGCCGACCATCCCGCCGGCCGCCGCGGCGCTGATCGGGATCGTCACCCCGCACAGCACGGCCTCGATGACCAGCCCTTGCACGGGTCGCGCATGCGCGATGAGGCCGGTCGCCACTTGCGGGGCCAACCGGGTCAGGCTTGCCGCCGCGGTGAAGATCAGTGCCGCCAAGGCTCCGATCATGAAGCCGTCCAGTGACTCTCGGCTCTGTGGCCGGAGCAGGCGAGTCAACACCGTGGGCACGACCATCATCGCCATCCCGACCGTCGGGACGATCAACCCTTCTCGAAGCAGATGATGCAAGGCCAGGCCCACCGACATCGGAACCCCGTAGCTGTGTGCGATCACCTGACCGCTCACCAGCACCCAGGTCGTTCCCAGCAGCGCACCCAGCAGCGCAGCCATCGCCAGTGACGCGCGGGGCACGTCGCGTTCGGCGCCCGATGCGCGCAGGTACAGCACGAATAGAAGGGGAAGTCCGAGCGCACCGACCGCGATCCCCATCGACGGCAGACGCAGCAGCGCGGCCGCCAACAGGCCGACGGCGCCCATCGCAATGATCACCCGGAACGGCTTACGTGACCCACTCGGCAGGTGCGGGAACAGTGAGCTCGCCAGATGGGGAAGCAACACGCCTTCGCCGGGAGCGGCACCGAAGGTCTTGCGGCGCATCCACACCGCGCCTCTGCCGGGCTCGGCTGCAGGATCGCTGCCGCAGCGGCCGCAGAAATTGCCCGCCGGTACATCCACCTGGCACCGGCGGCACTCGACGGTCGGAACGGGCGTCTGCGCGGTGGTCATGGCAGCAGCTTCTGAAGCACGAGGATGTTGCGAACCAGGTTGTCGACATTGGGAGTGCCGAGTCCGGTGACGAGGTCATAGCCCGGTCCGGCGAGGGCGACGGCGTTTCCGCCGAGGACGATGTCGCGGAATGCCGGCAGCCTGGCGCCTTCGGCGATCCGATACAGCAGTGGGTTCACCTCGCCCAGTAACCGGCCGCCGTTCTCGGTCAGGTACTGGTTCATCACAGCGGCAATGCCGGCCCAGATCGGTGCGGCCAGGGAGGTGCCGCCACCGACGATGACCTGCTGGCCCAAGACGATTTTCATGCCGGTAAAGGGGTCGGCGACCGCCGAGACGTCCGGGGTCAATCGTCGGCCCGGACCCTGGTCGATGGTCAGTTGGCTCTGCCACGCCGGACGGTCGAACAATGCCGACACTCCGCCGGCGGTGCCCTGTGACAGTGGTGCGTCGAACCATGCCTGCTCCGCCAGCCAGCCGCCGGAGGCGTCGGTCGACAGCGTGGTTCCACCCACATTGGTCATTTCCGGTAAGGACGCCACTGCGTCCAGGCCGACGTTGTCGTCATTCGGCGGCGAGGACCACTGCTCACCGCCCTTGCATTCCAGTCCGGCCAGATCACCGCTGGCGTTGAAGGCGGTGGTGCCGGTGCGGTGGGCGTTGCGCATCGCGGCCCGCACCGGCTCAAGGTCCGCGGCGGTGATGAGTTTGTCGCAGCCCCATCCGATGGAAAAGCTCCACACCGCGCCCGGGTAGCGGGCCGTGGTGTCTTCCATCATCTCGGCTATCCGGACGTACGGCGCATCGCCGGTGACTGTCGGACGCGCGTTGATCAGAACCTTCTTGGCATCCGGCGCCAGCGCGTGCACCGCCTGGAGGTCCATGGTGGTCTCACCGCGTACCTCGGACGGCCGATCTCCCACCACCTCAGGGGTGAATTGCGGAAGGTTGAACGTTGTCGAGAACGTGTCGAGATCAGCCTGATCGAATCCATCGAATCCGAATACCACGACGGTGCTGCCCTCGCCCGTATAGCCGTCGTCGCGTAACTGTTGGACGTTATAGGCCTGCAGCAGCGCATCAGGTGTAAGGCCCTGGCCGGGAACCTCTTTCGGGAACGGCCCGGGCCATGATTCGTGATGCGGGGTGTAACTGAGGATGCGGCCCAGCGCGGCTACCTCGGTCCTCAGTCCGGTCGGAACCACAGGTTGCCGGGGTGAGGCGTAGTAGAGCTGTCCGCGCCGGCCGCGGTAGTCGTGGACCGGGACTTTAAGAGCCTCCTCTATCCGCCCGCCGTCGCCCTCCACCTGGGCCCAGGTGTCGCCAGGCCGCCACCGCACTGACAGCCCGGAGCGCTGCGCCCACGTGATCAGCGCGCCCGGGCGCTCGGTGCCGTTCAGCGCAGCGGTGAGCCGGACCGGTGTGCCCCGGCTGGGGCCGAGGTCTGTCGAGTCGGCCAGCATGGCCGCATACGGCCCGCCGATCGCGGCCGGCCCCGCCGAGGCACCGGGGCGGTGCTCCCCGGTGAGGGTCACCGCCCCGGCGATGGTGACGACAGCGAGAGTTGACGCCAGCGCGGTGCGCCGGCGCGACCACCAGTTCATTGCCCGATCGACCTACTCAGCCACCGGTGATGACGTTGCCGGGCAGGGCCGTTGGAGCGGGACGGGCGGTGACCGTCGGAGTGAAGGAACCGTTCCCGCCGCCCGGGGTCATTCCGCCGGGGTTGATGCCGCCGGGGGTCACGTTCTTCTCCGTCGGTGTCGGCTTCTCCGTTGGCATCATCGGATCGGACATTGACGGGCTGGGGGACTCGGTCGGCTTCTCGGTGGTGGTACTGCAGGCCGCCAGCGCGCCGGTGACCGCCACGGCCCCGGCCAGCAGCGCAACGCCGCGGGTAATGCGAGATGTAGACATGGTGTTCCTTTCCGCGCCCGTACGGTCGGACGACACAATCTATCTAGCCAGCAACCGCCGCGAGTTCCTATCGGGCGATCGGTCCGATTCTTCTCCACCGATCAGCCGATGGCCGGTTCATCCACGACGGGGCCGATTGGGGGACAGGAGGCAGTCGGGCGCAGTGCCAGGGTCCAGGAAACACTCCCGTAGCGAGGGACGAACGAAGGTAGGTTGAGCCGATGCCAGCAACACATGTCGGACCGTCGGTGTCCGCCCGGATGGGGGCCGGCGTTGCCGCGGCCGCCGTGGCACTCGGTGTCGCCCAACTGCTTGCCGCATTCTTCTCGCCGGCCTCCGACGCGCGCACCGCCGTCGGTACCGCGGTGATCAACCTGACCCCCGGGCCCGCCAAGGAATGGGCGATCCAGACCTTTGGAACCTCCGACAAATTATTCCTGTCGGTGATGGTGCTGCTGGTCATCGGGGTGCTGGCTGCAGTGGCGGCTATCTGGGAGCGCTCCCGCGTCCCACTGGGCAGCCTGGCAATCCTGCGCGGCAGGTGTTGCCGGCTGTGCGGCAGTGCTGTCGCGTGACCGGGCGCGACTCCGATCGACGTGATTCCGACGGTGGTCGGCACTGTGGTGGGGATCGTGGTGTTGCGCGGGCTCACCCGGCCAGACCGGGTGACACGGATACCGGATTCGCACCGTCGCCGGTCTCTGCTGGCATGGCGTGGCACTGGCCGCCGGTGCACTTAGCGGCGTGCCGGCGTGTGGTGAGCCGGCGGCGGAAGTCGGTCTCCGGTGACCGCGAGTCGTTCGCGCTACCGGAAGTCGCCTCGCCGGCGGCACCCGGTTCCGCCGGAGGTGGAACCCAAGGCGTGTTGCACTGCCCTCGTTCATCACCGGCAACGACGACTTCTACCGGATCGACACCGCGTTGAGTGTGCCGCAACTGTCCCGGACGGACTGGAAGCTGCGCATCCACGGCATGGTCGATGAGGAGATCACCTACACCTTCGCCGACCTGGACCGGTTCGAGCCGGTGGAGAAGGCCGTCACCCTGATGTGCGTGTCGAACCCCGTGGGCGGGGAGCTGATCGGCAACGCGATGTGGACCGGCTACCGCATCCGGGATCTGCTGCGCGCCAGCGGTATCCGTCCGGACGCCGACATGGTGCTGTCCACGTCGGTGGACGGCTTCACCGTCGGGACACCGGTGGAGGCACTCACCGACGATCGCGACTCACTGCTCGCAATCGGGATGAACGGAGTGCCGCTGCCGGTCGAGCACGGCTACCCGGCCCGGCTGGTGGTTCCCGGTCTCTACGGTTTCGTCTCGGCCACCAAATGGGTGGTGGATCTCGAACTCACCCGCTTCGACCGGGCGCAGGCGTACTGGACCAAGCTGGGCTGGTCGGCACAGGCGCCGATCAAGACCGGATCACGCATCGACGTACCCCGCAACGGTTCGCGACTGAACGCCGGGCCGGTGACTTGGGCGGTGTCGCCTGGGCGCAGCACCGCGGTATCAAGGCCGTCGAGGTACGTATCGACGACGGCCCCTGGCAGCCGGCCACACTCGGTGCCGCGTATTCCAAGGACACCTGGCGGTTGTGGACCTTCGACTGGCAGGCCACCCCCGGCCCGCACGCCATCACCGTCCGGGCGACCGACAGCACCGGCACCGTGCAGACGGGCGAGCCCGCCGACCCGATGCCCGACGGTGCAGCCGGGTGGCCGTCGATTTCGGTGGACGTTCGGTAGCCGACCGATGGCCAAGTCCACGCTCAGTGCGACGCTCACCGATCTGCAGGCCAACGGGGTGGGCACCGTGGTGGGGACGGTCGTCAACCCCGCCGGTCTGACTCTGGCCAAAACCGTGCCGATCGAACGGGCGACGGCGTTTGTCGATCCGGGACTTGGAGCGAGCCCCACCTGGCACGGCTTCGCCATTGACCAGAGCGGCATCGCGTTCACCGACGCCATCAGCGTGGTGGGTGATCACCGGGTGCGGATCGACCCCGAAGGCCTGCGGCCCATCGGCGGTGGACTTGCCTGGGCACCAGGGTTTTTCGTCGATCAGGACGGCATACCCGTGCCCGAATGCGCCCGCGGATCGCTGTCCCGCGTCGTTGCGCGACTGGCCGATGCCGGCCTACATGCTCGGGTGGGTCACGAAATCGAGTTCCTGTTGGTCGGACCGGACGGCAGCAGGCTGCCGGGTGACCTATGGGCTCAATACGGTCTGGCGGGTGTGCTTGAGCACGAGGCGTTCATCCGGGATGTCGTGGCGGCGGCGGCAACGGCCGGAGTCGGCATCGAGCAGTTTCATCCCGAGTACGGCGTCAACCAGTTCGAAATCTCGCTGGCCCCCGCATCGCCGGTTGCTGCGGCGGATCAGCTTGTCTTGATGAGAATCATCCTGGGACGGGTTGCCCGTCACCACGGGGCGCGGGTGAGTTTCTCCCCGGTGCCGTTCGCGGGTGCGGTGGGAAATGGTGCGCACCAGCATGTCTCGCTGTCGCGCGGTGAAACCCCGGTGTTCTCCGGAGGAACCGGTGCACAGGGGATGACACCCGACGGCGAATCCGCGATCGGTGGAATTCTTGCGGGCCTGGTGCAGGCACAGGCGATCTTCTGCGGGTCGATCGTGTCGGGTCTGCGGATGCGCCCGGGAAACTGGGCCGGCGCCTACGTCTGCTGGGGAACCGAGAACCGCGAAGCGGCGATCCGGTTCCTGCCGGCCACGCACGGCAATCCGCACGGGGCGAACGTCGAAGTGAAGGTCGTCGATCCGTCGGCCAACCCCTACTTCGCCACCGCGGCCATCCTCGGTCTGGCACTGGGCGGAATCCTGGATTCGGTGCCACTGCCGCCGGAAGTCACCGTCGATCCCGACTCGTTGACGCCCGGGCAACGCGCGCAGCGCGGTATCGCGGCCCTCACCACCAGTCAGGCCGAGATGCTGTCGGCCCTGGATTGCTCACAAGCCATCCGCGGGATCCTTGGCGACGCGGCTGTGGACGCCACCGTTGCCGTGCGCCGCTGGGAGGATGAGCACTACCGTGAGCTTTCCCCGGCGCAACTCGCCGATAAGTTCCGGATGGCCTGGAGCCTGTGACCACCGGCAACCTGGCCGATCACGTCAGCGCTCTACAACTGGTCGACAACCACATGCATGGCTTCTGGACCGCGGAGGTGGATCGCCACACTTTCGAAAACGGCCTCAACGAGGCCAACACCGAGGATCTGGCCGATTTCGACTCCGCCTTCGACACCCAACTGGGCTTCGCGGTCCGCGCGCACTGCGCCCCGCTTCTGGGGCTTACGGCGCACGCCGACGCCGACGACTACTGGAACCGCCGAAGCCGCTACTCCGCAGCTCACTTGGCAGAGGTTTTCCTCACCGCAGCATCAGTGAGCGACTGGCTGGTCGACACCGGCCTCACCGACCGCGTCGCGGGCCTCGATGAGTTATCGCGGACCACAGGTGGCCAGGTGCATGAGATTGTTCGCCTCGAACAGGTGGCCGAGCAGGCCGCCGCAGCCGGAGGGGACTACGCCGAGGCGTACCGCGACATCCTGGAAACCAGGGCAGCCGGTGCGGCCGCCACCAAGACGGTGCTGGCCTACCGCGGCGGTTTCAGCGGCGACCTGTCGGCCCCCACCGGCGCCGAGGTGATGACCGCCGCCGCTAGGTGGCGCGACAGTGGTGGCACTCGCCTGACCGATCGGGTACTGCTGCGGTTCGGCATCCACGAGGCGCTGCGTCTGGGAAAGCCCCTGCAATTCCATGTCGGCTTGGGGGATCGCGACTGCGATCTGCACAACACCAACCCGCTGCTGCTCCTGGATTTCCTACGGAACTCGCAACAGACGCCGATCGTGCTGTTGCATTGCTACCCCTACGAACGCGAGGCCGGCTACCTGGCGCAGGCGTTCAACAACGTTTACGCCGACACCGGACTGAGCATCAACCACCTCGGCGCCCGGGCCGGCTCATTCATCGCCCGGACCCTGGAGCTCACGCCCTTTCGCAAACTTCTGTACTCATCTGATGCGTTCGGGCCGCCCGAACTCCACTACCTCGGCTCGGTGCTGTGGCGGCATGGGATCACCGCTGTGCTGACTGACTTCGTCGCCCGCGGTGAGTGGAGTCGCAAAGACGCTATCCGGGTGGCGACCCTGATCGGCCGGGAGAACGCGGTGCGGTTGTACCGCCTCTGACCCCGCGACCCCATGTCTGCGACGAGACGGGGTGCCGCGAGTATCCTCGATAAAGGGTTGGGCCGAGGGGGTCTTATGGTGGTCAGCGCGCAGACGCCAGGGCTGGTCCACGCCGCCTTCTTCTACCGCGACGACAGCGACTACCTCGGCACGCTGGTGCCCGCCGTCCTCGAAGGCATTGCCAACGGCGAGCCGGTACTGGTGACAGTGCCCGCCGACAAACTGGCCCTGCTCCGCGATGCGCTGGGGACGACAGCTGACCGGGTCGTCATGTCGGATATGGCCGAGTTGGGCCGCAACCCCGCCCGAACCTTCCCGGCATTCGAGGAGCTGTGCGACGAGCACTCCGGCCAACGGGTGCGGCTCATCGCCGAGCCTGTGTGGCCCGGAGGCCGCAGCGCCGACGAGTACGCCGCCTGCGTCCAGAACGAGGCGTTGTGGAACACCGCCTTCGCCGGACGTGACGTGTTGACGCTGTGCCCCTACGACAAAGCCCGGCTACCGCAGAGCTTTATCGCCGACGCCCGCATGACGCATCCACTCATCTGGCGCGGGGGAACGCCGGTCTCGAGCGACCACTATGCGGGCGAGAACGCCTATGAGCGTTACAACCAGCTGCTGCCCGCTGACCCTTCGGCCGCCACCTGCTCGCTGGAGACGATCGCAGATCTGAGTCCCGCGCGGACGTTCACCACCCACTACGCCGAGTCGATGGGACTGATGGGACACCGCCTCGGAGATCTGCAACTGATCGTCAGCGAACTGGCCACCAACAGCCTGAAGTACACGCCGGCAGGCTGCCGGATCTCACTGTGGCGCAGCGACGGAGACTTGGTGTGTCAGGTCAGTGACGGCGGGCGCCTTGACGATCGGCTGGCGGGCCGCCGCCTTCCCGACACGCGCGCCACCGGCGGACGAGGCCTGTTTCTGGTCAACGCGCTCGCCGATCTCGTCCGCATCCACACCAGCCCAGACGGTACAACGATCCAGGTGCACCTTCGATTGGCCCCTCCATCGGCGGCCGTCGAATGAATCGCCGCCACGGCACCGTCGACTCCGCGGCCGGGTTGATCCCGTTCGGCCACCTCGGGTGGGGCTACCGCGACCGGTCTGAATTCCTCATCCGCGCAGCGGAATACATCGCTGACGGCCTTGCGCAGAACCAGTGGGTGGAATACGTCGGCTCAGGTAACCGCGAGCAATTGCGCGCCGAACTCTCCTTGCTGCCCGTAGACACCGGTGACGTCAAGATCACCGACGCCCTGGAGTTCTACGCCGTGCCATCAGGCGACGTTGTCGATCCGCACGTCGCAGTGGCAGCCCGGGTCGCCGCTGTCGAGAATGCGATCGCACAGGGCTACACAGGATTTCGCGCAGTAGTCGACGCGACCTCGGTGGCGCAGCGGCCGGATCAGCGGGATACCTTCGCCCAGTTCGAGTTTCTCATCGACCAGCAGATGGCGTTGCTGCCCGTCTCGGCGTTGTGTGCCTACGACCTCACTCAAATCGACGCCGGCGGGCTGATCTGTCTGCACCCACTGGTGGGCGGGGCAGGTCCGGCGTTCCGGGTTTTCGCCGAGCCGGGGGCCGACTTGGCGCTGGCCGGTGAGATCGACTCCGTGGATGCCGAGGCGTTCCGTTCGGCGCTACAGCGCATTTGGCCGCTGCTCTCCGACGATGAAATTCTCGTCGATGCGCGCGACGTGAAGTTCATCGGCCATCGGTATCTCCTGGAACTCGAGTGGTCCGCGCATGCAGATGGCCGCACGGTCGTACTGCAGGACGCGCCGCGCATTGTCACGCGGCTTGTCGACCTGCTTCACCTCAATCACGTGCGAGTGAAACCAGCCACCTCCGCCTCCTAAGCGACATCACGCTGAGCCGCTTCCGTGATCACGGCGCACTAGCCTCAGGTCAGTGAAACCGCGCACCACCCTGGCCAAAATCGCGTCCGTGTTCAGCGTGCTGTTGATGGCACTCACGCTCGGGGCACCGGCATCCGCGGCGCCGGCCCCGGCCGGACAGACCGACCCAGTGGATTGTGGTGGGTGTGCCGAAGGCGAACGCGACAACCGGAACCCTCACCGCGTTCCAACGTGTCGGCCAGCAATGGAAAGTGGTGCTCGGCCCCACCAAGGCGATAGTGGGCGAACTCGGTATCGGCGCCCCGGCCGATGGCGTGTACCGCACCCCGGAGGGGACGTTCGCCTTCGATCAGGCTTTCGGCCGCCAGCCGAATCCCGGCACCAAGATGCCTTACTTCCAGGCCACCGATCAGGATTGGTGGGATGAGGACGCCAGCTCGCCGACCTACAACACCCACGTGCGGTCGGCTCAGAACCCGTCCTCGATCACCGAGAACCTCTACGACTCCGGCCCGGTCTACGACTACGCGGTCAACATCGCGGTGAACCCGCAGCGGATTCCCGGCAAGGTGTCCGGCATCTTCCTGCACGTGACTAATGGAAGCCCGACCTGGGGTTGCGTGGCGATCGGCCGCGAGGAGATGCGTTCGGTGTTGACCTGGCTCGATCCCGCCGGCGACCCGCGTATCACCATCGGGGTGGGAGATCCGACGCTGGTGGCCGCCAAATCCTGACCGGCTGGCGGGTGATCGCAGCGGCTAGGCTTCCGGTTTGTGACGCGTCATCGATCGCGCCGCGAAGCTCTGGCTCTCGCGGGGAGGTTCCGGGTTCCGGCGCTCGCGGCCATGTTCGGCGCGGGCGTATTTGTCGGGACGGGCGTCGTGGCCTGTGGTGTGGCTTCGGCTGCCCCGGACTCGGACGGATCTGCGGCACCGACCGATCATGCTGTTCGGTCGGTGCGGGAGGCGCGGCCCGCCACCGCGCCGCGGAAGCACGTCGCCGCCGTCCAACTGCGCGCGGCGCAGACAGCCCGTGTCTCGGTGAGCCTGCCGCCGCTTCCGCTGCGCGAAGGTTCGTCGTTCACTGTTTCCGATGATGCGATCGGCCGCCGCGCCGCCGATTACGTCGCCGCCGGTGGGGACGCCGAGGACTCGGCACGATTCTTCTTCGGTGATCTTGCCGTGTCCAGCCTCGAGGTGCTGGCCGACCGTGACGTCACGGCGGTGCAGGTGCGCGAAGAACTCGGCAACCTGACCGCCTCGGGGTACTTCGGGGGAATCTGGTTGCGCGACAACCTGCGCGACGCCCCGGCTCAGTCGCAGCCTGATGCTGCTGCGCCCGCGGACCTCACCGTGTCGACTATGGGGATCCGGCTCTTCGACATGATGGCCGCAGGTATCACCGGTGCCGCCGTCAGCCCGAACGGCTGGATCGTCAGAAGCGTTGCGCACGTGTCGGTCCCGATTCTGCTTGCGGTCTACGGCTACAACCGCGGTTATCTGGAAGTGCTGCTGGAGAACCCGCCGCCCGGTGTGACGCCGGCGCCGGGAAGCCTCGCATGCGATGGATTCCTCTCCTGCTCCTCGAGCACCGTGGACGTGGAGATCGCCACCCGCTACGACGAGGCGCTGAACAAGCTCGGTACCCCGCGTTCGCCGGCGTGGTGGGAGATGGCGGCATGGACGGCGCTGCTGGAGAGCGCCACCGGGGCTGGCCGGTTCGTGTGGGAACTCATCGCCGCTCAGGGATCCTTCTCACCGCGGTCCTACGAGGCTCTCGTCGAACTCAGTTCGACGTATCTGATGGTGAGCAAGGCGGCCGTGCTGTCGAGCATGCAGGCCTACGCCGACGCTGACACCGATCTCGGCCGCAGTTCCCTGCGCCTGCAGGCGGGCCTGTGGATGTGGTCGGGCGCCTACTTCGGCGGCCTGGCATCCGGCGCTCCGGCCGGGACGCTGCCGCGCATCGTGGCGACTGAGTCCTCTAGCGCCGACTAGCGCCGGCGCTGCACGGCGAGGGCACCGCCGCCGGCGAAGGCCAGCAGCAGGAAGGCGAAGCAGAACAACGTCGCCAACTCGCCGCCGTTCTCGATGGGCAGCAAGCCACCGGGTTGGTGCTCGGTGAAGTACGCGAACGCCATCGTGCCCGAACCCAGCAGCGCCGCGATGCGAGTGAACAGGCCGATCATCACCAACACCCCGACCACGAGTTCGATCACGCCAGCCCACCAGTACGGCCAGGTGCCGAAGGGCACAATCCCGCCTTTGGTGACCGGCCACCCGAACAGCTTTGCGGTGCCGTGCAGGGCGAAGAGAAAGCCGATGACGATTCGGAAGATGCCCAGAGCGGTTGACGAGTGCTGCTCCAACTTGGTGTCGATCAAATCCGTCATGCACCGACCATACGGCCCGGCGCACGGTCGATCTCGGTTACTCTCCGCTCAAGGTTGCTGGGGCGCACCCGGTAGTGAGCGAAAGAGACTGTTATGAGTGCCTGCTCGTATGTTGGCAGGGTCGGGGGATTAGCCCTGGCTCTGGGGGTTGGGGCCGCTGTACTCGGCGGAACGGCGGCGGCCTGGGCGCAGGACGACAGCCCCGCGACCGAGACCCGTTCGGCGGCGGCCGAGACCCGGTCGGCCCCGGCGGCCGGCACCGGCCGGCACTCGGTGGCCGCAGGCCCGGCGCGCTCAGTGACGCGCACACCGTCGGCGGCGGCCGTGAAGTCCGCGGCGACGGTATCTGCGGGTGTCCTAACGGGCGAACCGGTGCGGACATCAGCCGCAGTCCGGATCGCCGCCACGGTGCCACCTGCGCCGCAACTGGCGCTAGCTGAGCCTGCGCAGCCACTGGCCGTTGCCGCAGCCTCACCCGCCCAGCCGCTGATCCTCGGACCCAGCGGAGTGCCGATTCCCTCGGTGGACTACGTCAACAGGGTGATGCAGTACTACGTCACGCCCAACAGTCCCGACGGGACGCTCACGCCTCAGGTCGTGTTCACCCCGGAGGGGCTGTATCCGATCACCGGAGTCAAGAGCCTGCCGCTGAATACCTCGGTGGACCAGGGCATGACGATCCTGTCGGACACGCTGGCACTGCTGCCAGACGGCACACCGACCACAGTGTTCGGATACTCCCAGAGCGCGATCATCGGTTCCCTGCTGCAGGCCGGCTTCGTCCCGCCGGGTTCGCCGTATCCCGATCCGGAGATCCCCGACGGACTGCAGGACTCGATCTCGTTCATCTTCGTGGGCAACGAGATGAATCCCAACGGCGGGTTCCTCTCCCGGTTCCCCGAACTCCAGCTACCCAGCCTGGGTCTGGAGTTCTACGGTGCGACACCTGAAAAAGCCTATCCCACAACGAATTACACGCGCGAATACGATGGCTTCGCCGACTTCCCGCGATACCCGCTGAACTTCCTCTCGGTGCTCAACGCCGGCCTCGGAATCGTCTACGTCCACACCAAGTACGCTCCCGCCGCCGACTGCAGGACCTTCTGCCTCACCGATCAGGAAGTTCTTAACGCGATCCAGTTGCCGAGTACGTCGGCGACCCAGAATTACTTCTTCATGCCGACCGAGGACCTGCCACTGCTGCAGCCTCTGCGACTGCTGCCGCTGATCGGAAACCCGCTTGCCGATCTGATCCAGCCTGTCCTGAAGGTGATTGTGGATCTCGGTTACGGCGACCCCGCGCACGGGTTCGAGACCGCCACGCAGCCCCCGGCGAATGAGCAGATGCCCTTCGGTCTCTTCCCTGAGGTCAGCCCACTAGAGGTGATCGGCGATCTGGCCGCCGGGGTGGTGCAGGGCATCACCGACTTCATCGCGGCCTTCGGGCCCACCGGATCGATCGCGCAGGAACTCGCCGCGATCTCGTTGCCGACGCTGCCGTCCCTGACCCTGCCGAACGGCGGGTTCCTCACCGCCGCGGGTGAGTTCGTCACCGGGGTGGCCAACGGTATCTCCGGGGCGCTGGCGTCGCTGTACTCGGGATTTCTGCCGACCGCCGACATCGCCAACGCACTCCTTGTCTCGTTGCCGGCCTACAACGTCGCACTGGCCCTCAATGCGGTCAACCAGATCCTCGGAGGCGACGTGATCGGTGGACTGATCAACGCCATCGGACTCCCACTGGCGGCCGACGTGGGCCTGGTGACCACAGCCAGCCTGGTGGGCGGGCTGGTCTGGGCCCAGTCGATTGCGGGACTCTTCGGCATCACCATCGGCACTTAGCGCCAACCGCGAGATGAAACGGACACCACGATGACTGAACACGGGCGGCGCTGGATCGAAGCGTCAGTGATCGCGGCCGGCCTCGGTGCCGCCGCACTGCTCGGTGGAGCGGGTGTGGCTGCGGCCGCCGACGATGACGGGAGCGGCGAAGCGCCGACGGCCAGCCGCGATGAGTCGGCGCAGCGTCCGGCGCCGCGACATGCCGAGGCGCGGTCACCGGGCGCGTCCGCCCGGGTCACCGCCGTACGTAATCGGGGACCGGCCGCATCGGCCACTGCCTCCACGGTGGCTCGGTCCAGCGCGGCGATCCGCGTGGAGCCGGAAACGGTGACACCGGAAGTCCCAGCACCCCAGGCAGTCTCAGCTCCGGCAACCGGACTCCAGTCAGCGTCCGCGTCGGTGAGGGCGGCAAGGCCGGTACCCGCCCGGAACGCCGCAGCCCAGATGAGCGCTGTCCCCGCAGGCGTCGCCACTCCGGCGACGGTGAACGCCATCGCCGACTGCCCACCGGGCCCGATCATGTCGGCCATTCTGGCCGCCCAGGCCTACATCTACGGCTATCCGCTGATGGAGTACGAACGGGTCCGCGCCGAAGCGCCCAGCCTCAACACCTTGATCAACCTCACGACCTTCGCCAACCCGGATGTGGACCCGATCTGGCAGGCGATCGGCGGCGGCAAGCGGCCCAACGTCGACACCTTCTACTCGCTGGCCGAGTTGGACCTCTCCGGCGGCCCGGTGGTGCTCTCCATCCCCGATATGGGCACCCGCTACTTCAGCTTCCAGCTCACCGACCCCTACATCAACGTGTCGGCCTATATCGGTTCGCGCACAACGGGTTACGGCCCAGGTGAATACGCCATCACCTGGACCGGCGGCCCGGCGGTCGACGTTCCCGGCGCCACCGTGGTGGAGGTGCCCTACGCCAGCATGCTGATGCTGGGCCGCACCCTGGCCGGCAATGAGCCCGATCAGCAGTCGGCGATCGCGCTCATTCGGCAGTACACCCTCACCCCGACCGGGGTGACGGGACCGAACAACGCTGTGCTGCCGGCGAATCCGTCGGGCATCGCCTACCTCAACGGCATCAGTGAGGCGATGACCCAGAACCCGCCGCCCGCGGCCGATGATCCGGAACTGGCCAAGCTGGCGCGGATCGGCGTCGGTGTGGGCCTGCAGGTCTCCGATGCGGGCCTGGGTCCGCTGTCGCTGCTGGCGGCGGATCTGTCGGTGAAGGTGACCGCCGCGCTGCTGCCCGCGCTGGCGCAACTGCAACAGTGGATTTCGGCGCTGCAGAATCACGGCTGGGCGATCCCGAACGCCAACATCGGCGACTACGGCACCGATTACCTGTTGCGCGCCGGGGTGGCCGAGGTCGGTCTGGTGGCCAACACCGAAGAGGAGGCGATGTATCAGGCCGGGTTGCTGGACTCCTGGTACCTGCCGCTCGTCTCGGTCCTGCCGGCTAAGACCTACACGCTGCACTTCGGCGCCGACGAACTGCCGCCGGCCGAGGCGTTCTGGTCGGTCACCGTCTACGACGCCGACGGCAAGCTGGTGCCCAACGCCGTGGGCCGCTTCAGTGTGAGCAACAGCCGCCCCGAGGAACTGGTCTACCGGCCCGACGGATCGATCGACATCGTGTTCTCCCGCACCGACCCCGAAGACCCCGGAGCGAACTGGCTCAAGGCGCCGTTCGGCTCCTTCAGCGCGTACCTGCGGATGTACGTGCCCGAGCAGTCCGCACTCGACCGTGAGTGGCTGCCGCCGCCCATCAGACCGGTCTGGAGACTGTTCGGTTAGCGTGGGGCCATGAGCCTCCGATTGACCGACGAACAGCAGAGCCTGGTCTCCACCATCCGCGAATTCGCTGCGAAGGAATGCGGCAGCCGCGAGAAGCGACTAGCGCTGACCAACGGCGGCACGACCCACACCAATATGGATATCGCGCGCAAGCTCGCCGAGCTCGGATTCCTGGGCCTGTCCATCCCCGAGGAGTACGGCGGGTCCGGCGGGGGTCTGTTCGACGCGTGCCTGTTCCTCGAGGAGCTGACTTACAACCAGATCCCGCTCGGCAGCTACGGCGTCACCCTGATCGTCTCGCACATGTACCTCAAGTCCGCCACCGAGGACCTCAAGAAGGAGATCATCGGGTCGGTGCTGGCCGGCACCCCGGCCGCCGTCGCGATGTCGGAACCGGGATCGGGCTCTGACGTCGCCTCGCTGCGCTGTAAGGCGGAGAAGTCCGACGGCGGCTACCGCATCAACGGCCAGAAGACGTGGATCTCCAACGCGCACTACTCCGACCACATCCTGCTGGTGGCAAGGACGAGCGATACCGGACAGAAGCACCAGGGCATCTCGATGATCTCGGTGCCCACCTCGACACCGGGCGTCGAGATCCGGCCGATCTCCACCATGGGCATGGAGGTCAACGATGTGTTCTTCACCGACTGCGAGGTCGGCGAGGATCGGATCGTCGGCGTCGAGGGCCAGGGCTGGGCGCAATTGATCAGCGGACTCAACACCGAACGCGTCATCATCGGCGCGCTGGCCATCGGGCAGGCCCGCCGCGCCTTCGACGACACCCTCGCCTACGTCAAGACCCGCGAGCAGTTCGGCAAGCCGGTCGGCTCCTTCCAGGCACTCTCACACCGTCTGGCTGATCTGGCCACCGAGATCGAGTGCACCCGGTTGCTCGTACACGACGTGGCGCAACGAGTCGATGAGAACCCCGACATGTTGATGCCGCGTGAGGCCTCCATGGTGAAACTCAAGTCGACCGAACTCGCCAAAGCAGCCGCGCTGGAGGGCATGCAGATGATGGGCGGGATGGGCTACGCCGTCGAGGGCGGTATGGAGGAACAGTTGCGTGCCACGGTGGTGGGCACCGTCGTGGGTGGCACCAGCGAGGTCCAGCGCGACATCATCGCCAAGACGCTCGGCCTCTAGCTGCTCACTCGCTGCCTCTCGGCGTTAGCCCGTCGCTGACTTGCTGGCACCCACCTCGGCCGGCAACGGCGGTGGCAGCGGCGCAGCCGAGGTAGCGGACGCTGATGTCTTCGGGGCTGACGAGGTCGACGGGGTTGATGATGCCGACGTGGTGGGTGCGGCCGTTCCCGAGGTGGTCGGGGATGTGGTGGCCGACGTCGTCGCCGACGGCGAGGTGCTCGACGTGGTCCCCGAGGTCGATGCCGGCGCCTGCGGGCCGTGGTAGTCCGCCCAGGTCTCGGTCCGGAACGTGTTGCCGTTGATCGTCACGCTCAGCGCCTGCGGCGTCACGGTGTAGGTCGCCCCGTCGTACTTGACCACGAACGTGTTACCCGTGGTCTGGGTCGCCGCGGCGATCAGCTTGGCGCCGTCACTCACCCGCACGCCGCGGTACTGGTATTCGCCGCCAGCGGTCTTGCAGACCGCCACCCGGGAGGTGTCGGTGGTTCCGAAGATCACCGCGGTATCCGGTGCGGTGCACCGCGCGGTGGAGTTGACGTAGCCCTGGCCATCCGATGGCGCCACGGCGGTGGGAGCCGCGATCGCGAGGGGCACACCGATGGCGACGAGCGCGCACCCCGCAGCGGCGGAGACGGCCAGTCCTGACTTACGCACAGTGGAGGAATTCATAACAGAATCCACCAGACCACAGCCGTACACGCACGTGCGAGCCGCAGCGGCCGAAGTTGCCGAGCTACAACGCAATCGTTAGACGCTTGAGACAGATCCGCTTGTCCACGTGCCTCCGAACAGCACGTCGGTGACCATCAGGTCGGCGTCCAGTACCACCAGATCGGCCCGCGATCCGGCGGTCAGCTCGGCGCTGGGAAGACCGAGCGCCCGTGCCGGGTTGACCGACGACTGGCGCACTGCTGTCAGCAGCGCCTCATCGCGCGGCAGCCCGCTGCCGGCGACGGCGAACCGGAACAACTGATCCATCGTGGCCGTGCTGCCGGCAATGGTGTCGGTGCCGGCCAGTCGCGCCACAGAGTCGGCCACCTCCACCGCCAGCGGACCGATTCGGTACGCGCCATCAGCCATCCCGGCGGCGGCCATAGCGTCGGTGACCAGTGACACCCGGTCATCCCCGGCGCTGCGGCTCACATGCCGGTAGAGCGCGGCATCCACGTGCACGCCGTCCGCGATCACCTCAACGCTCACCCGCGGATCCTCCAGCAGGGCGATCACCGGCCCTGGCTCGCGGTGGTGAATGGGTCGCATCGCGTTGAACAGATGGGTGGCCACGGTGGCGCCGGCATCGATCGCGTCACGGGTCTGCTGATAGGTGGCCTCGGTGTGCCCGACCGCGGCCACCGCACCGGCGTCAACCACTATGCGGATCGCGTCCAGCGCACCGGTGCGCTCCGGAGCCAGCGTCACCATCCGGATGGTGCCCTGCGCAGCGCCGAAAACCCGGCTCAATTCGGCCGGGTCGGGATCGCGAAGCAACGCCGGATCGTGCGCACCGCAACGTTTTTCAGCCAGCCACGGCCCCTCGAGGTGAATACCGGCGATCAGCCCCGAGCGCACGTCCTCGGCTAGTCCGCGGATCTGGTGAAGCAGATCCTCAGGAGCCTCCGAGACCAGCGATGCGATCAGCGTCGTGGTGCCGTGCCGGCGGTGCAGCGCCACCGCAGCCGCGGTCTCGGCCGCGCCGCCGGAGAAGCTCGCGCCGCCACCGCCGTGCACATGGGTGTCGATGAAACCGGGCACCACTGTCGCCGCGGGCAGCTCGCGGTCCGCAGGGCCGGGTGGTGGGCCGGCGCCGATCCCGGTGATCCTCTGGCCGGAAACCTCAATCCAGCCGGGGCGCAACAACTCCCGGCCGGTCAGTACGGTGCCGACCGTCAGCAGCACCTCAGATTCCCTGCCAATTCGGTTTGGACAGGTAGGTCTCGCGGTAGTAGTCGGCCAGTTGCAACCGGCGAGCGGCGGCGTCGTCGATCAGCACCGTCGCGTGCGGGTGGTGCTGCAGCACAGTCGCGGGCCACAGCGCCGACACCGGACCCTCCACGAGTTGGTGGACGGCCTCGGCCTTGTTGCGGCCGGTGGCCACCAGCAGCACATGCCGGGCGGCCATGATGGTCCCGAGTCCCTGGGTGAGGCAGTGCGTGGGCACCGCGTCGATGTTGCCGCCGAAGAAACGGGCGTTGTCGGTGCGGGTCTGCCGGGTGAGCGTCTTGATCCGGGTCCGCGACGCCAGTGACGACCCCGGCTCGTTGAACCCGATGTGCCCGTCTGTTCCGATGCCGAGGATCTGCAGGTCGATGCCGCCGGCCGAGCGGATCGCCTCTTCGTAGGACGCACACGCGGCCGGGATGTCGGTCGCCAGCCCGTCGGGCCCCGCCACCGCGCCCGGGGGGAAATCCACCCGGGACACGAACGCGGTGTCGATGACGTTGCGGTAGCGCTCGGGATGGTCCGGCGGCAGGCCGACGTACTCATCGAGGGTGAAGCCGCGGGCGCGCGCGAACGACATCCGCCCCGCAGAGCAGCGCGCGGTGAGCTCGTCGTAGATCGGCAGCGGCGAAGACCCGGTGGCCAAACCCAGCACCGCGTCCGGCTTGCGGGTCAGCAGTGATTCGATGGCGTCAGCGGCGACAGCGCCGATCTCCGCCTCGTCGCGCAGGATCACGACTTCCATTGCCGGAGCCTATTTCCTGGCGGTGAAAAGGACTGCGCCGGCCGCGATCGGGCCGCCGGCGCTGACCTCATCTCCGACGGCGACGTTGGACGGATCGCGCTCATCCATCACCACGACGGGAACGACCGGGCTCAAACCGGCGGCGATGATCGCCGGCACGTCATAGGTGATGATCTTCTGGCCGGCTGTGACGGTGTCGCCCTGGGCGACGTGCGCGGTGAACCCGGCGCCGGAGAGGTTGACGGTGTCCAGGCCGAGATGCACCAGGACGCCGACATTGTCGGCGGTCATGATCACGTAGGCGTGCGGAAGCAGTTTGAGGATCTTGCCGCTCACCGGCGCGACCGCGTCGACCACCTGCTGCGGAGGCTCGACCGCGGCGCCGTGACCCACCATTCCCTGGGAGAACACCGGGTCGGGAACCTCGGAGAGGGATAGCGCACGGCCTTCGACGGGGGCCAGGACGGGTGTCGTGCTCAAGGGGGACTCCTTCGTCTCCTGTGTACGAGAAGAATAGGGACCGTGGTGGATCTGGGGGCCAAAACCGCCTCTCACGTCGGGTGATTCTGGTCTAAGCTTCCCCTGCAGCGAACCAGAGGAAGGCCGGCCGACATGGGTGGTACGAGCAAAAACGCAGGGCCGCAAGCGAAGTCGGGCCTCAACATTCCGGGATTCGCGCAGTTGCAACGCCTCGGCAAGAGCCTCATGCTGCCGATCGCGGTGCTGCCGGCGGCCGGGATCCTGTTGCGGCTGGGCCAGGACGACCTGCTGGGCCGGATCAAGGCCCCGGTGATCGGCCCGTTCTTCCAGGCGATGAGCGCCGCCGGCGGGGCACTGTTCGACAATCTGCCACTGCTGTTCGCCGTCGGTGTGGCGATCGGTTTCGCCCGCAAGGCCGACGGATCCACCGCGCTGGCCGCGGTTGTCGGCTATCTGGTGATGCAGGCAGTGTTCAAGACGATGTCGCCGTTCGTGCTCGAGGGCGTCGTCGACAAGGCCGGAGATCAGGCACTGATCAACTACAGCGTGCTGGGCGGGATCGTGGTCGGTCTGCATCACCGCCGTGCTCTTCGACCGGTACCACACCATCCAGTTGCCGGCCTACCTCGGCTTCTTCGGCGGCCGGCGGTTCGTGCCGATCGCGGTGTCGCTGACGATCCTGTTGGTGGCGTTCGCGATGAGCTACTTCTACCCGTTCTTCGACGCCGGGCTGACCGGGTTGGGCAAGTTCATCGGCGGTGCCGGAGCGCTGGGCGCATTCATCTACGGATTCGCCAACCGCATGCTGATTCCCATTGGGCTGCATCACATCCTGAACTCCTACATCTGGTTCCTGTACGGCAGCTACACCAAACCCGACGGCACGGTCGTGACGGGCGAACTACCGCGGTTCACCGCCGGAGACCCCACCGGTGGCCACCTGACCGCCGGCTTCTATCCGATCCTGATGTTCGGACTGCCGGCCGCCGCGCTGGCGATGATCCATGTCGCCAACAAGCGCCAGCGCAAGGTCGCGTTCGGCATCCTGTCAGCGGCCGGACTGACGGCGTTCCTCACCGGTGTCACCGAACCGCTGGAGTTCGCCTTCATGTTCGTGGCGTTCCCGCTCTACGTGATACACGCGCTGCTGACCGGTGCTGTCCCTCGCGATCGCCTACGCTCCTCGACATCCACCTCGGCTTCTCGTTCTCCGCCGGGCTGATCGACCTGCTGCTCTACGGGCACCGCGCCGGCGGCGAAGAACGTCCCACTGCTGATCGGGATGGGGCTGGTCTTCTTCGTCATCTACTACGTGTTGTTCCGCTTCGCGATCACGAAGTGGAACATGCGCACGCCCGGTCGCGAGACCGGAGGGCGAGTTCGAGGCCGAGGAGAGCGCAAACCTCAGCGCAGGCCCCGACTCGGCCACCGCGATCCCGGTGGGTGCAACAGCGGCCGCGGCGGGCACGGCGGTCCTGGCCGACAGCAGGGCCGAGCAGCTCATCGCGGCTTTCGGCGGGCGGGAGAACCTGGTCAACGTCGACGCGTGCATCACCCGGTTGCGCATGGAGGTGGCAGATACCTCCAAGGTGGACGCCGACCGGCTCAAGGCACTCGGTGCGATGGGTGTGATCGAGGTCGGTACCAGCGTGCAGGCGGTGTTCGGCACTCAGGCCGAGGCGCTCAAGAACGAGATCATCGACGTTCTCTAGCGGTTGCTAGGCTGGCCGAGGGTCGGGGCTGGAGTGTCGCAACGTTTATGGCGCCCGGTCGACCCTGAGAATGAGTGCCGTGCGAACCGGAGAGATCAAAGCGCTGACTGGCCTGCGCATTGTGGCCGCGCTGTGGGTGGTGCTCTTTCATTTCCGGCCGCTGCTGTGGGAGGCCTCTCCCCGGCTGCGTGACGACCTGGCTCCGTTGCTCGATGCCGGCGCCCAAGGTGTCGACCTGTTCTTCATCCTCAGCGGGTTCGTCCTGACGTGGAACTATCTCGACCGGATGGGGCCGTCCTGGTCGGCCCGCGAGACGTTGCATTTCCTGTGGCTGCGGCTGTCCCGGGTGTGGCCGGTCTACCTCGTCACGATGCATCTGGCCGCGCTGTGGATCATCGTGACTTTGCACGTCGGCACGGTGCCGTCACCGGATGCGGACAAGCTCACTGCGATCAGCTACGTGCGTCAGTTGTTCATGGTCCAACTGTGGTTCTCGCCGTTCTTCGACGGCACCAGCTTCGACGGGCCCGCGTGGTCGATCAGTGCGGAATGGTTGGCCTACCTGTTGTTCGGGGTGCTGGCAGTGGTTGTGTTCCGGGTCGCCCGGGCGTCGCGGGCCCGCACGCTGTTCTGGCTGGCGTTTGTGGCCGCGCTGCCGCCGACGCTGCTGCTGCTGGCCAGCGGCGTGCTCTACACGCCGTGGAGTTGGCTGCCTCGGATCATCGCCCAGTTCACCGCCGGCGCGCTGGCGTGCGCCGCGGTGCGCAGACTGTGGCTATCGGTGAGCGGGGCCGCCGCGCCGCGGGGTATCTCTCAGTGCTTCTGGTCGCTGCGATCGCCGGTGGGCTGTACTACTTCGACGCCAATCCGGTGTCGGGCATGGTGGACTCCGGCGCGCTGATGGGTGTGTTGTTCATGCCGTTGGTGGTCGCGCTCTCGATCGGATCCGGCACGCTGCCGGCGATACTGTCCACCCGGCCTCTGGTTTACGGCGGCCAGATCTCGTTCAGTCTCTACATGATTCACGAGCCGGTGCACACGATCTGGAACTGGGTGGTGGCCCAGTACACCATCGTGATGCCCAAGTCGGTAGCCAAGATCGTGGTGGTCGGGCTGATCATCGTTGCAGTGCTGGCTGCGATGGCGCTGTTCCACTGGGTGGAGGAGCCGGCACGGCGGTGGATGCGGCGCATGGTGGACACCCGCGACGTCCACGGCGCCGTGCCGGCCGCGCCCGCGGCCGATGACCCCGAGCGCCGGGCGGCGCTGCGTGGTGCTGCTGCCGTCATCGCCGTCGCGCTGGCCGCGGGTTCGGGGGTGGCCGCGGTGTCGAGCGCGCCGGTGGCGCGGGCGTCGGAGACCGCGAAGATCGCCGTCATCGGCGACTCCTACACCGAGGGGTCAGGCGAGGGCGGTAACGGACCTCGATCCTGGCCGCCAGGTCGCCTGGCAGCTACTGGCAGCCGCAGGGCGTGGAGGTCGACGCTGACATCGCCGCCGAGGGCGGCGCGGGCTACGGGCAACCCGGGCGGCGCGGCAACGTCTTCCAGGATCTCACCGCACAGGCGGTGCGCCGTGGCGACGAGTTGGTGTTGTTCTTCGGCTCGCGCAACGACCAACCGGTGGACCCGCAGCGGCTTCCCCGGTTCGCCGCCGACGCGTTCCTGCTGGCGCGCTATGCAGCACCGGCGGCCAAGCTGCTGGTGATCGGCCCGCCGTGGCCTACGGCAAGTCCGCCGCCGGCGGTGCTGAAGATCCGTGACAGCCTGCGTGACCAGGCCGCCGCAGTCGGCGCGGTGTTCATCGACCCCATCGCGCAGGGATGGTTCGTCGGCCGACCGGACCTCATCGGCGGCGACGGCGTGCATCCCACCGACGCCGGGCACGCCTACATGGCGGCCAGGATCGCTCCGCTGATCTACGACCAGCTCACAATCAAGCTTTAGTCATCCTCGTCGTCGACCGGTGGTGGGCTGGGTCCGTCCGACGGCGGAGGCGGCGGCTGACGGTTGAGCCAGTCCCTGAGCCGGAAGAGCTGACTGGCCACCATGCCCACGCCCACCAGCAGCAGACCTCCGACGATCAGCGCTGTGGTCACAGGCATGCCCCTTCTCTGCGGCGCCAACTACCCTGATCCCAGTGTCTCAGGTGCCCGCGTCCCAGGCGTCCGCCGCCGACGTCGCGGCCTTGCGCGCGCGGCTCGACGGCCTCATGCTCCGCGATGCCGCCCGGCTGCGCCGCCGGCTGACGTCACGGCTGCGGACCGCTCCGCGGCCGACACACTTGCCGAGCTGGCCCGCCAGGTCGCCGCCGGTGAGGCACTCGTCGCGGCCCGCGCCGCGGCGGTGCCGGCCATCACCTACCCGGATCTGCCGGTCAGCGAGCCGCGCGACGAGCTCGCCGCGGCCATCCGCGAGCACCAGGTGGTGGTGGTCGCCGGCGAGACCGGCTCGGGCAAGACCACCCAGCTGCCCAAGATCTGCCTCGAGCTCGGCCGCGGCATCCGCGGCACCATCGGCCACACCCAGCCGCGCCGGCTGGCCGCCCGCACCGTCGCCCAGCGCATCGCCGACGAACTCGGCCACCCCGCTCGGGCGAGGCCGTCGGCTACACCGTGCGGTTCACCGACCAGGTCAGCGACCGCACGCTGGTCAAGCTGATGACCGACGGCATCCTGCTCGCCGAGATCCAGCGTGACCGCCGGCTGCTGCGCTACGACACCCTGATCCTCGACGAGGCCCACGAACGCAGCCTCAACATCGACTTCCTGCTCGGCTATCTGCGCGAGCTGCTGCCGCGCCGGCCCGACCTCAAGGTGATCGTCACCTCGGCCACCATCGAACCGCGAGCGGTTCGCCGCGCACTTCCGGCCGGATGGCCCGCGCCGATCGTCGAGGTGTCCGGCCGCACCTACCCGGTCGAGATCCGTTACCGCCCATTGGAAGTGCCGGTTCCGGACCGACGACGGCGACGATCCCGACGATCCCGACCACGAGGTCGTGCGCACCGAGCTGCGCGACCAGACCGAGGCGATCGTCGACGCCGTCGAGCGAACTGGAGGCCGAACCGCCCGGCGACGTGCTGGTGTTCCTGTCCGGTGAGCGGGAGATCCGCGACACCGCCGAGGCGCTGCGCGCGGCTGCTCGACCGAACACCGAGGTGCTGCCGCTGTACGCGCGGCTGCCGACCGCCGAGCAGCAGAAGGTGTTCGCGCCGCACACCGGCCGGCGCGGCGGGTCGTGCTGGCCACCAACGTCGCCGAGACGTCGCTGACCGTGCCCGGCATCCGCTACGTCGTCGACCCCGGCACCGCGCGCATCTCCCGCTACAGCCGCCGCACCAAGGTGCAGCGGCTGCCGATCGAACCGATCTCGCAGGCCTCGGCCGCGCAGCGCGCCGGCCGGTCCGGGCGCACCGCGCCCGGGCGTGTGCATCCGGCTGTACTCCGAGGAGGACTTCGACGGCCGGCCGCGCTACACCGACCCGGAGATCCTGCGCACCAACCTCGCCGCGGTGATCCTGCAGATGGCCGCGCTGCAGCTCGGTGACATCGAGGACTTCCCGTTCCTCGACCCGCCGGAGCAGCGCAGCATCCGCGACGGCGTGCCAGCTGCTGCAGGAACTCGGCGCTTTCGACGCCGACGGCGCGCATCACCGACATCGGCCGCCGACTGGCGCAGCTGCCGGTCGATCCGCGCCTGGGCCGGATGATCCTGCAGGCCGACGCCGAGGGCTGCGTGCGCGAGGTGCTGGTGCTCGCCGCGGCGCTGTCGATCCCGGATCCGCGGGAACGCCCCGCCGACCGCGAGGAGGCGGCGCGCGCAGAAGCACGCCCGGTTCGCCGACGAGCACTCCGACTTCGTGTCCTATCTGAACCTGTGGCGGTATCTGCGGCGAGCAGCGAAAAGCACTGTCCGGCAGTGCCTTTCGGCGGATGTGCCGCGAGGAGTTCCTGCACTACCTGCGAATCCGGGAGTGGCAGGACCTGACCGGGCAGCTGCGCAGCATCGCCCGCGACATCGGCATCCGGGAATCCGGCGATCCGGAGCCGGCCGACCCGGCCGCGTGCACGCCGCACTGGTCGCCGGACTGCTGTCGCACATCGGCTGCGCGAGGGCGACTCGCGCGACTACACCGGCGCGCGCAACTCCGAAGTTCGTGCTGGCACCCGGCTCGGTGCTGACCAAGCGGCCGCCGCGCTGGATCGTCGTCGCCGACCTGGTCGAGACCAGCCGGCTCTACGGCCGCATCGCCGCGCGCATCGAACCCGAGATCGTCGAACGGGTCGCCGGACACCTGGTGCAGCGCAGCTACAGCGAGCCGCACTGGGACGCCAAGCGCGGCGCGGTGATGGCCTACGAGCGGGTGACGCTCTACGGGTTGCCGCTGGTGCCGCGCCGCCGGGTCGGCTACGCCGACGTCGATCCGGTGGTGTCCCGCGAGCTGTTCATCCGGCACGCCCTGGTCGAGGGCGACTGGCAGACCCGCCACCACTTCTTCCGCGACAACGCCGCGGCTGCGCGCGGAACTGGCCGAGCTGGAGGAGCGCGCCCGCCGCCGCGACCTGCTGGTCGGCGACGACGAGATCTACGCCTTCTACGACGCCCGCATCCCCGCCGAGGTGGTCTCGGCCCGGCACTTCGACGGCTGGTGGAAGAAGCAGCGCCACAAGACCCCGGATCTGCTGACCTTCACCCGCGACGATCTGCTGCGCGTCGACGACGCCGACGCCGACCGGCCGGACAACTGGAGCGCCGGGGACCTGTCGCTGCCGCTGACCTACCGGTTCGAACCGGGCGCCGCCGACGACGGCGTCACGGTGCACGTTCCGGTCGAGGTGCTGGCCCGCCTCGGTGGCGACGAGTTCGGCTGGCAGGTGCCCGCGCTGCGCGAGGAACTGGTCACCGCGCTGATCAAGTCGCTGCCGAAGGACCTGCGGCGCAACTTCGTTCCCGCGCCGGACACCGCCCGCGCGGTGCTGCCGGCGATCGAGCCCGGGCGACGAGCCGCTGCTGGAGGCGCTGCAGCGCGAACTGCGCCGGCGCACCGGAGTGCTGGTACCGATCAGCGCCTTCGACCTCGACAAGCTGCCCGCCGCATCTGCGGGTGACCTTCGCCGTCGAAGGCCGCCGACGGCACCGAGGTGGCCCGCGGCAAGGACCTCGAAGCCCTGCAGGACGCAGCTGGCCGGCGCAGACCCGGCGCGCGGTCGCCGCACGCCGTCGGCCGGTGAGCTGGAACGCACCGGGCTTGCGCGGCGTGGCCCGACGATCTCGACGAGCTGCCGCGCAGTGTCGAGCGCGACGGTGGGCGGGCACGCCGTCCGCGGCTATCCGGCGTTCGTCGACGCGCGGCACGGCGGTGGACATCGCGGTGTTCGCCACCGCGGCCGAACGCGACGCCGCGATGCGCGCCGGGACGCGCCGGCTGCTGCGGCTGTCAGTGCGCCGTCACCGGTCAAGGCGGTCGAGAAGGGCACTGGATCCACGGACGCCGTCTGGTGCTCGGTACCAACCCGGACGGGTCGCTGGCGGCCTTGCTGGACGACTGCGCCGACGCCGCGGTCGACGTGCTGGTCACCGAAGCCGGTGTGGACCGAAAGACGAGTTCGACGCCGCTGCGGGACCGGGTGGCGAGCGGCTCGCGTCGACGACCGCTGACATCGTCGGCCGGGTCGAGAAGGTGCTCGCCGCGCTGCATGAGGTGCAGGTCGCGCTGCCGGCGCAGCCGCCGCCGCGCCAGGCCGAGGCCATCGCCGACATCCGCGCGCAGCTGGACCGGCTGCTGTCGCCGAGCGGTTCGTCACCGCCACCGGCGCGGCCCACCTCGGCCGACCTCACCCGCTACCTGACCGCCATCGGCCGGCGGCTCGAGCGGCTGCCGCACGGCCTGGCCGCCGACCGCGAGCGGATGGACCGCGTGCACGCCGTGCAGGACGCCTACGACGAACTGCGTGCAAGCACTTTCGCCGACCCGGGCGACCGCCGACGATGTCCGCGATATCGCCCGGATGATCGAGGAGTTGCGGGTCAGCCTGTGGGCCCAGCAGCTCGGCACCCCGCGCCCGGTCAGCGAGCAGCGGATCTACCGCGCGATCGACGCCATCCTGGCGTGATTTGGGCGCGAAACCGTGCGCACCGCGCCCGAAACCGCGCCCAAATCGCGTTAACCGGTGGCGACGCTCACCGCGCCGCTCAGCCGGTGGCGACCCGCACCGCGCCGCTGTGGCCGACGGCGGTGTCCAGCACCATCTCGGCCACCCGGTCCCGGTGCTGCTCGGCGGTGCCCAGCAGCGCGGCGTCGGTGGCGGCACGCTTGAAGTACAGGTGCGCCTGGTGTTCCCAGGTGAACCCGATACCGCCGTGCACCTGGATGGTGTCGGCGGCGATCCGGCTGAACGCGGCCGAGGCGGTCGCCTGGGCGATGCTGGCCGCCAGCGCCGGGTCGTCGGATGCGTCGCTCAGCGCCCACACCGCGTGGTAGGCCGTCGACCGGGCGTGCTCGAGGTCGACCAGCATGTCGGCCAGCTTGTGCTTGATCGCCTGGAACGAGCCGATCTGCCGGCCGAACTGCAGCCGCGACTTCGCGTACTCGACGGACAGGTCCAGCAGATGCTGGGCGGCGCCGACCTGCTCGACGGCCAGCAGCGCCGAACCGACCTGCAGCGCATGGGTGATCACCCGCTCGGCCTCCTCGGGCCGGCCAGCAGCCGGGCGGGGGCGTCGGTGAACTCGACGTCGGCCTGCGGGCGGGTGAGGTCCATGGTGACCAGCGGGGTGCGTGCACACCCGAGGCCGTCGGCGTCGACGGCGTACAGGCCGACGCCCGCCGGATCCTTTGCGGCGACCAGGAGGTCGTCGGCGGCGCCGGCGTCGACCACCCGCTGCGACGGTGCCGGTCAGCGCGCCGTCCTCGGCGGACACCGTCACCGCCGACGGGTCGAACGCCCCGGCCTTGTCGGCGACGGCGAACGGCCGCGGTGCTGGTGCCCTCGACCAACTCGGCGAGCAGCTCGTCGCGGGCCGGCCCGGCCGGGCAGGCCACCAGCGCGGGGATGGCGAGGAAGACGGTGCCGAACAGCGGTCCGCAGGCCAGCGTCGCGCCGAACACCTCGACGGCGACGGCCTGATCGACCAGGGAGCCGCCGACGCCGCCGTCGGCCTCGGGCACCGACAGCCCGAGCACGCCGAGTTCGGATCCCAGCCGGTGCCACACCTTCGCGTCGAAGGGCGGCTCGGACTCCATCAGGCGTCGCACGGTCTGCTCGTCGAAGTTGTCCGCGCAGAACTTGCGCACCGCGGTGCGCAGCTGCTGCTGCTCCTCGGTGAACGTGAACTCACGCGCTATGCAGTCTCAGCCACGCGGAATCTCCTTCCACGGCATGCCGGAATCGGCGCGCAGGTCTCCGGGCAGGCCCAGGACCCGCTCGCCGAGGATGTTGCGCATCACCTCGGAGGTGCCGCCCTCGATGGTGTTGGCGCGGCTGCGCAGGTAGCGCTGCTGGATCGGGCCGCGCCAGTCGCCGTCGCGCGTGTGGCGCCGGTCATGCGCGTACCCGTGGTACAGAATGCCTTCCGGCCCAAGGAGATCCATGCACCACTCGTAGATGTGCTGGTTGAGTTCGGCGCCGACCATCTTGCCGATCGACCCCTCCGGGCCGGGGCCGCCGACGGTGGCCGAGGCCCGGGACCGTTCGGAGGTCAGCCGCTGGGCCTCCGAGCGCAGCCACAGCTGGGTCAGCCGGTCCCGCAGCACCGGGGTCTGCAGGTCGGGCCGCGACGCCCACAGCGACACGGCCTCGGAGATGGTGCCGCCGCCGCGGCGGCTGCCGCTGGCGCCCAGCGCGCTGCGCTCGTTCATCAGAGTGGTCATCGCCACCCGCCAGCCGTCGCCGACCGCGCCGAGGCGGTGGGTGTCGGGGATGCGGGCGTCGGTGATGTAGACCTCGTTGAACTCGGCCTGTCCGGTCAGCTGACGCAGCGGCCGGGTCTCCACGCCGGGGGCGTGCATGTCGAGGACGAAGTAGGTCAGGCCCTTGTGCTTGGGGGCGTCCGGGTTGGTGCGGGCCAGCAGCAGACCCCAGCGGGCGCGGTGGGCCAGGCTGGTCCACACCTTCTGACCGTTGATCACCCAGTCGTCGCCGTCGTGCACCGCCGAGGTGGCCAGGCCGGCCACATCCGAGCCCGCGCCCGGTTCGGAGAACAGCTGGCACCAGATGTCCTCGGTGGTGGCCAGCGGGCGCAGCAACGTCCTTCTTGAGGTCGTCGCTCTGGGCGTGCTCGCGCACGGTCGGCGCGGCCATGCCGTAGCCCATCGGGTTCAGGCCCAGCGGCACCGGGCCGCCGGCGCCCTGCAGGATGCGCGTCGGCGACGGCCTGCAGACCGCGGGACAGCCCCGAGGCCGCCGAGGCCTTCGGGGAAGTGCACCCAGGACAGTCCGGCGTCGTAGCAGGCGCCGAGGAACTCCGGAATCGGAACCTTCTTGGGGTCGTGTTCGGCGCACGACCTGCCGGGCCAGGTCGGCGACCCGGTCGGCGTCAGCGACGGTGCTCATGTAGCCACGATACGACTCAGCGATCGGCCTCGGTCCTCGGCCCCATCCCGGTCGGCGACTCCAGGGCCGTGGCGTGCCTGCCGATGTGCGCCTCCTCCCGCATCCGCGCCGACATGTGCGGGTAGTGCAGCTCGAAGGCGGGCCGCTCCGAACGGATGGGGGGCAGTTCGGTGAAGTTGTGCCGCGGCGGCGGGCAGCTCGTCGCCCACTCCAGGGAGTTGCCGTGACCCCACGGGTCGTCGACGACGACGACTTCGCCGTAGCGCCAACTCTTGAAAATGTTCCAGATGAACGGCAGCACCGACATGCCGAGGATGAACGCCCCGACGGTGGACACGATATTGCAGCATCTGGAAACCGTCGCTCGGCAGGTAGTCGGCGTAGCGGCGCGGCATGCCCTGATCGCCGAGGACAGTGCTGCATCAGGAAGGTGGTGTGAAAGCCGATGAAGGTCAGCCAGAAGTGCAGCTTGCCCAGCCGTTCGTCGAGCAGCCGGCCGGTCATCTTCGGGAACCAGAAGTAGATGCCGGCGTAGGTGGCGAACACGATGGTGCCGAACAACACGTAGTGAAAGTGCGCCACGACGAAGTAGGTGTCGCTGACGTGGAAATCCAACGGCGGGCTGGCCAGCAGAACTCCGGTGAGCCCGCCGAGCAGGAACGTCACCAGGAAGCCGAACGAGAACAGCATCGGCGTCTCGAACGTGATCTGGCCCTTCCACATCGTGCCGATCCAGTTGAAGAACTTGATGCCGGTGGGCACCGCGATGAGGAAGGTCATGAACGAGAAGAACGGCAGCAGAACGGCGCCGGTGACGAACATGTGGTGCGCCCACACCGCCATCGACAGCGCCCCGATTGCCATCGTCGCGTAGACCAGGGTGGCGTAACCGAAGACCGGCTTGCGGGAGAACACCGGGATGATCTCGGTGATGATGCCGAAGAACGGCAGCGCGATCGACGTAGACCTCGGGGTGGCCGAAGTACCAGAACAGGTGCTGGAACAGCGACGCGCCGCCGTTGGATGGGTCGTAGACGTGCGCGCCGAGGCGGCGGTCGGCGGCCAGCGCGAACAGCGCGGCGGTCAGCAGCGGGAAGATCAGGATCACCAGGATCGACGTGACGAAGATGTTCCAGGTGAAGATCGGCATCCGGAACATCGTCATGCCGGGGCAGCGCATGCAGACCACGGTGGTGATCATGTTCACCGCGCCGAGGATGGTGCCCAGACCGCCGACGGCCAGGCCCAGGATCCACAGGTCGCGCGCCGACGCCCGGGGCAGTGCACTGGCATCCGAGAGCGGGGTGTAGGCCGTCCACCCGAAGTCCGCCGCCCCGCCCGGGGTGATGAATCCGCTCAGCGCGATCGTCGCGCCGAACACGAACAGCCAGAACGACAGTGCGTTGAGCCGCGGGAAGGCCACATCTGGCGCGCCGATCTGCAGCGGCAGCACCAGATTGGCGAAGCCGAACACGATCGGGGTGGCGTAGAACAGCAGCATCGCCGTGCCGTGCATGGTGAACAGCTGGTTGTACTGCTCGTTGGACAGGAACTGCAGTCCGGGCGCGGCGAGTTCGGCGCGGATCAGCAGCGCCATCAGCCCGCCGACGAAGAAGAAGACGAAACAGGCGACGCATGTACATGATGCCGATCAGCTTGTGATCGGTGGTGGTGACCATCCGGTAGATCAGGTTGCCGCGCGGACCGGTCCGTGGCGGGTACGGACGGCGAACACGCAGGACGGCAGGCAACGTTGCAGTCATTGGGCCGCTGTACCCAAATCGGTCGTCGTCTAACATCTCGTCAGGAGACGCCGTCGGGGGTCTGTGTCGAGGAGGCCTGGATGAGCAGGGGCCGGTCACTGGCGTTGGTCACCCTCGCCTACATTCTCGCGGTCGCGGCGGCTGCGGGTGGCTGTACTTCGGACCGGCCACCGGCCGGCTGTGGCTGGACACCCTGATCGCCGATGTGGTGGCCACCGTGGTGGTGTTCGTCTTCAGCCGGGTCTACCGCAACTCCAGCTTCTACGACGCCTACTGGAGCGTGATCCCGCCGCTGCTGTTCGCGTACTGGTGGTGGCAGGGCCCGATCGGTCTCACCGGCGAGGGCGCGTTGCGCTGCTGGTTACTGGCGGTGGTGATGGGCTACTGGGCGGTGCGCCTGACGCACAACTGGGTGCATGGGCTTCCCCGGTCTGCACCACGAGGATTGGCGGTACCCGCTGCTGCGCGACGGTGCGGGCCGGTTCGAGTTCGCGGCCGACTTCTTCGGCATCCACCTGTTCCCGACGCTGCAGGTGTTCGTCGGCATGATTCCGGTCTACGTCGCCGTCACCACGCCCCGGTTCGGGATTGATGTGGCTGGCCTGGATCGCCTTCGCGGTCGGCATCGCGGCGGTGACATTGGAGCTGGCCGCCGACACCCAGATGCGCCGGTTCGTGGCCGCCGGCCGTCCCGGCGCCGGTGATGGACCGGGGGCTCTGGTCCTGGTCACGGCATCCCAACTATTTCGGTGAGCTCGAGCTTCTGGGTGTCCATGGCGCTGTTCGGCATCGCGGCGGCACCGGCGGATTGGTGGTGGCTGTGGATCGGCGCCGCGGTGATGCTGGCGATGTTCCTCGGGGCCAGCATCCCGCTGATGGAGAAGCGCAGCCTGGAGCGGCGGCCGCAGTACGCCGACGTCATCGGGCGGGTGTCCCGACTGGTTCCCCGCCCGCCCCGCAAGGTCGCGTGACCCGCCCGCGGGTGGTCATCGCCGGCCTTGGGGACAGCGGTGTGCTGACCGCGATCCGGCTGGCCCGCTTCGCTGACGTGGTGGGGATATCGGCCAACCCGGCTCTGGTCAGCGGCCAGGAACTCGGAGTGCGGCTGGCCCGCCCGGCGGAATGGGCACGTGACTATCTGGTGCCCTTCGACCGGTACCGGGCGCTGGACCCCATCCGTACCGTGCAGGCGCGGCTCACCGGCGTGGACCTCGCCGGCCGGGTGGTGCATGCCGAGCGCCCCGACGGGACATCAGTCGCCGAACCCTATGACGCGCTGGTGATTTCCACGGGTGTGAGCAACGGATTCTGGCGTCGGCCGCAGCTGCAGTCCCAGGCGGACGCGGCCGCTGCTGTCATCGCCGACCACGACCGGCTGTCCGCTGCCGGGTCGGTGGCGGTGATCGGTGGGGGAGCAGCCGCAGTGAGTGTGGCCGCCAACGCCGCCGCCCGCTGGCCGGGAAAGCGGGTCGATCTGTACTACCCGGGCGAGCGGCCGCTGCTGGAGCACCATCCGAAGACGTGGGAACATCTGCGCCGCAGGATGACCCGGCTCGGTGTCGGCCTACATCCCGGACACCGGGCCGTGCTGCCGGACGGGTTCACCGCCGACGAGATCACCAGCGAGCCGGTCGTCTGGAGCACCGGCCAGCCGCCCGCCCACGCCGACGCCGTGGTGTGGGCGATCGGTCGGGTGCACGCCCAACACCGACTGGCTGCCGCCGGAGCTTCTCGACGACGGCGGCTTCGTCACGGTGACGCCGGAATTGCGCGTCCCCGGGCACCGGGGTGTCTTCGCCATCGGCGACGTGGCGGCCACCGACCCGCTGCGGTCCTCGGCCCGCAATCGCGCCGACGCGATCCTGGCTCACAACATCCGCGCCGAGGCGGCCGGCCGGCCGCTGAAGGCCTATCGGGCACCGCGGCGGCGGTGGGGCTCGGTGATCGGCACCCAGTCCGACGGCGTCGAAGTCTTCGCCCCCAACGGCCGGCCCTACCGGATCCCGCGGCGGGCCGTCGACCGGGTGTTGATGCCGGTGATCGTGCGGCGTGCCATCTACCGCGGCGTCCGGCCGAACCGCCCGCTGGGCGCTCAGCGCGAGCAGCGCTGACGGATCTGAGGAGGACCGTGTTGATTCCCTGTTCGCCCGAGGAGGTGAGCGCCGACTGGCTCGCGGAGGTACTCGGCGCCGATGTCGCCGCGGTGCAGATCACCCCGGTGGGCACCGGCCAGACGGGCGCCACCTACCGCGTTGCGGCGCAGTACGGCTCGCCGACCGCCCTGCCGTCCAGTTTCGTGGTGAAGCTACCGGCTCAGGAGCAGGCAGTGCGGGAACGGGTGGCGTTGAGCTACCGCTCCGAACACGCCTTCTACACCGAGGTGGCCGACACCGTCGACGTGCCGCTGCCGCGGTGCTACCACTGCGCGATGGCCGATGACGGCGCACAGTTCGTGCTTCTGCTCGCTGACATGGCCCCGGCCGAACAGGGCGATCAGATCCGCGGCTGCACCCATGCGGAGGCTGAACTGGCCGTGACAGCGCTGGCCGGACTGCACGGTCCGCGCTGGTGCGACCCGGCGTGGCTGAGTTTCGCCGGCACCGTCATGCCCAAGCCCGACGAAGCCGGCGCCCGCGGACTCGGTGACATCACCGCCCTGGCGGTGCAGACCACGCTGGAGAAGCTGGGCTCGCGGATGAGCGCGCAGGATCGCGACACCGTGGAGGAGTCCGGTGCGCTGATCGCCGACTGGCTGATGGCCGCACCGGATCGGTTCACTCTGCTGCACGGTGACTACCGCATCGACAATCTGCTATTCGATCCGCAGCGCACGCAGGTCCACGTGGTCGACTGGCAGACGCTGGCGGTCGGGCTACCGGCCCGCGACCTGTCCTACTTCCTGGCCACCAGTCTGCAGCCCGCTGATCGCGCCGCCGGGGAACGCGCCCTGGTGGACGCCTACCACGATGCGCTCATCGCCCGTGGCGTCATCGGTTACGACCGCGAGATGTGTTGGCAGGACTACCGTTTCGGCATGCTGCAGGTCCCGCTGATCACGACGTTGGGCTTCGCCTTCTCGGCCGCCACCGACCGCGGCGACGATATGGCGCTGACCATGCTGGTACGCGGTAGCCAGGCCATCCGGGAGCTGGGGACCCTAGAGCTGATCCGCGCGGGCGTCTGAGGACGGACCGTCGGGCTCGGTGGAGATGTCCGGCGAGAAGTCACCGGCGCGGGGCGCCCCGTCGGCGTCCGTCGGCAGATCCTCGGTCGGCGGGGATTCGGCGCGCCAGTCGCGCAACAGCACCACGATTCCGGCTCCGGCGAGCAGGACCACCGCGACGGCCGGCACGGTGCTTCCGGTGACCAGTGCCGCGATCAGCGCGACGAGTGCCGCGACCGCCAATGCCACCACGATCCGCATGCCTCCAGTGTCCTACTCCTGAACCGGGATCCGCGGCAGCACTCACCGATCACGCTGCTGACACCCGTCCCCCCCAGGGCAGGTGGACGACGGTGCTCTGCTGGACCGCGATGTCCTCGCCGCGGGAGAGCAGGTCGACGCTTTCCGGGAGCTCGCGGGGGTTGATCACGCCGTCGGCGATGTTGCGCAGCACGTCATGGGCCCGCGCGAGCTGATGGCGTTTGCGGTACTGCCCGCCGGGCAGTTTGATACCGGCCCATACGCCGTACTCCTCGCCGGCCTCGACCGCTCTGCCGGCGCACTGCTCGTTGGTGCGCCAGCGGACAGCGGCGGAGACAGATGGTCCGGGCCTTGGTGGCGGACTGTTCGTAGACCCGGGCCTTGGCCGCCCCGTCGCTGGCGTCGTCATCGGAGTAGCCGAACCACAGATCGGGGTCGGTCGAACACGGGCGGTCTTCCATCGCAAACTCCTTACATCTAGGGATTCGACTACAAAAGCGTATACATACAGACGCCGATCGGCAACACAAACGTACACAGAAACGTATAAAACGTGATTGCTGTGTACGCTCCGGCTATGGCTGGAGCCCCACGGTGAGCCGCGAGCAGGCGGGCGCGGCCATCCGGGCACTCCGGGAGTCCCGGGATTGGTCCCTGGCCGACCTCGCCGCCGCCACCGGAGTCAGCATCATGGGGCTGAGCTACCTGGAACGCGGCGCCCGAAAACCGCACAAAGGCACAGTTCACAAGGTCGAGAACGGGCTCGGTCTGCCCCCGGGAACCTACGCGCGACTGATGGTGGCCGATGATCCACACGCCGAACTCACCGACATCCTGAGCACCGCTCAACCCGACCCGGGACGTCCGGCCAGCCCCCCGCACCGTCGGTGAGCCGGCATAACGACGCTGAGGTTCTCGAGGCGCACGCCGAGGCTCACCTGGAGTCGCTTCATTCCTTGATAGCGCGTCTACCAGCGGAGACGTCAAACGAATACGAGACGTATATTCACACCGTGGTCGCCCAGTGCGTCAAAGCCGAGATGCTGGCCGCCAACTCGTGGCGGGTGGCGGTCAATGCCGGAGCCCAGGCAGCGCCCCGACTGATGGGCTACCTCGCCGAACTGGAGGACGTCCGCACCGGCCTGCTCGCGCGACTGCCGGCCGCCATCGGCGCCCGGTTCGACCGTGCCTGCGCCCAGTCCGACCTGCCGGAGGCGGTGATCGCCGCCCTCATCGGCGTCGGGTCCGAGGAACTATGGAATATCCGCAACCGCGGGGTGATCCCGCCCGGTGCCCTGCCGCGGGTCCGCGCCTTCGTCGAGGCCGGCCGGTGAGTGACGAGATCGAACTGCTGGCGCGGGCGCACGCACTCTTCGCACAGGCCGCCCAGTCGCCCGCGCTGACATCGGCCGCCGACTACACCCGTCCGCTTGCGTCCACCGGGGCGTTGTCGGCGGCCTACGGCGAGGCATCCGCCGCGCATCGGGTTCAGGGTGTGGACGCCGGCCGGGCCGACGCCGCACTGGTGCGGATCATCGATGACGCCCGCCGCGACCATGCCGACGGTGGGCGGGGCACGGCCGCGATCCTGGCCGCAGCCCGGGCGGACAGCGCCGTCGCCGCCAACCCGATCGCCGCCCGGGAACTGTTGCAGCGCCGCGTGGTCCGGTTGCGCAACCAGCGACGCCACGTGCTCGCGGCTCGCCGCCGTGCTCGCCGGCGGAGGGCAGCTCTGCTGGCTTTGCGCTATGGAACAGGGCCGCAACGGGGACGACGGCCAAACGTACGGGCGCAAGCCGCAGTGCGCGCCGCCCTGACCCGGCTGGGCTGCCCGTATGTCTGGGGCGCCACCGGACCCAACCGCTTCGACTGCTCGGGTCTGGTCAAGTGGGCCTACGCCCAGGCCGGGGTTCCCCTCCGGCGCACCACCTATGAGCAGATCACCGATGGTGTCCCGGTACCGCGCGCACAGGTCCGCCCGGGCGATCTGGTATTCCCGCACACCGGGCACGTGCAGATGGCCATCGGAAACAACCTCGTGATCGAAGCGCCGTACTCGGGGGCGACCGTACGGATCAGTCCACTGGGACCCGCGGTGGCGATCCGGCGACCGTTGTAGCCTCACCCACCATGGTGAGCGGCAACGGTGCAACCGGCGACGCACTGAACGCTGTGCGCGCCGCACTTGCTGTCCGAGACGGCGAACTCGCCGCCGCCGATGACGAACTCGCCGTCCTGCTGCGCAGCGCGCAGCAGGACGGGATGGACAGCGTGCGGCGCATCGATGCCGTCCGGTCCGCGATCGACGCCGCCGTTGCCGGCAGGAACATCGACGGCGCAGCGGCCGCCAGGGAGCTCGGTGCTTTCCTGGTGGAGCGCAACCGCGAGATCAGCGCCATTCTCACCGATGCGCAGGCAGCCATCGACGCGAAGGTAGTTGCTCTGCAACAGCTTTCCGAGCGCTACCGGGGTACCGCACAGCGGTGAATTGTGGGCTCGGCGTGGTGTGGATACCGTCGCCCCTGTGTTCCCCCGTGAGGGCCCGGCACCACCTGCGCCGGATCAACCGGCCGGTGCGGCGGCCGACGCCATCCGTGCCGCCGAGACGGCGCTGGCCAGGCAGAACTCAGTAACTGCCGCAGTCGATCTGCAGGTCGTCACCGCGGTGCTCAACGCCCACGCCGCGCATGCCGCGGGCGAGTCGTCCCTGCAAGCACTGCAGCAGCAGATCGAGGCGGCCATCAGCACCCGCACCGATCTCGACACCCCGGCCGGTGCCCGGGAGTTTCAGCGTTACCTCATCGACAAGTTGCACGACATCCGGGCCGTGGTCGAAGAGGCCGACCTCGACGACACCTCCAAGGCGACGCTGGCCGCCGCCCTGGCGTCGTTGTACGCGACGTCCGGTTCCTCGGAAACCTCGACCGGCGGCGCGATTCCGGCGGTCACTGCTCCGCCGTTGACACAGCCGCGAGCCGAGGACGCCGGACCGCCGGGTCGCGGGCCTGAGGTCACCGCGCCCGCAGGTCCGGTCGGCTTAGGCCTTGATGCTGGCCTCGAAACCGGCCTTGATGCCGGCCTCGACACCGGCCTGTCGGACGGTGTGGGCGGCGGACTTGATGACGGCCTGAACTCAGGCGTCGGCGACCCGGTCGCTTCGCCGGCCCCGGCTGCCGCCGGTGCGCCACCGGGTGCCCTGCCGTCCTTCGGCGGCGCCCCCGCGATTCCGTCCTTGGGCGGGCTGTCTCCGCTGGCGCCGCTGTCGAATCTGGCCGGTCTCGCCGCCCAGCGGGCGGGCGGTGACCCCGATGGTCCCGAACCCGAGCCCGATCCCGAGCTCGATCCCGCCGGCGACGAGGCCGGCGATCCGGCGGAGGACCCCCCACCAGACCCGGCCGATCGCCCCGGCCCGGCCGATCGCCCCGAACTGGCCGCCGTCATCGCCGCCGCAGTGGCCGGAACCCCGATCGCCGACGCCTTCGCGCAGCAGGACATCGCAATTCCGGCACCCGGTTCATCTGTCAGCGCGCCATTGGATACCGGCGAACTCGTCGCCGGCGACGTCGGGATCTTCACCGACCGGCACGCGCTGGCCCTCGGGAACGGCAAAGCTCTCCTGGACAACCAGATTCAGCCGATCGAAACCGTGAACCGGCCGGGATTCATAGGGTGGCAGCATCCTCCTGCACCGCCCAGCACCGCATCCGATACCGACAACGCCCAACCGCCTGCACCGCTACCGCCCGCACCGCCGGTCGCCCCGGCCGACTGATCAGGAGAACGCCATGGCCGAACACATCAACGTGGTGCCCGCCGATCTGCGGCAGGCCGCCCGGGATCACCGCGCGACCGCCGAGCAGTTGAGCGCCGCGGGTTCCGCCGACGCCGATGTGCGGGCAGCGCTGGAGTCGCTGGGACCGATCTTCGCCGAACTGCGCGACGCCGGACGGGACCTGCTCGGTGAGCGCCGCACCTGTTACCAGCAGCAGGCCGCCGCTCATGCGGACCTCGCCGACAAGCTCGCTGCTGCCGCCGATTCGTGGGAGTTCCATGACGGCGACGCCGCCGCGTTGCTTCGCGATGTCACCGGAGACGGTTCGTGACCGAGCCCGATCCCGGCTTCGACGCCGTTCACCCCAGCGGGACCGTGGTCTTCCGCTCCTGTCGTGGCGGATACCTGCACAGCGTCGCCCTTGCGGAGGCCGCTCTGGATGCCGATGCGCAGACGCTGGCCGCCGCCGTGCTGCTGGCCGCTGACGTCTCGCACCTCAAGGCGGTGATGGCGATCCGCGGCGAGATCATCGATGCCGGGTTTACGCCGTCGGATCAGATACCCCAGCCCGGTGACCTCACCCGCGCCGAAGCGGTGCTTCGCGAGCACCAGTTGCGCTGATGAGCGGGTGTCTACTCGGTGGATTCGCCGGCGATCGTCGGCGGTGGCGGCAATGGATCCACACCGAACAGTTCGCGTGCCCGCGCCAGCAGGGCGCGGACCTCGTCGAGCTGTTGTTGGAGCAGCGACTCACCCATGCCGCTCACGCTAGCGGTGCCACCCGCTGGCGACAATTCACTCAGGACAATCAATTGCGCCGGGGAGCGATCTCGGTGTTGATGGCGTCCAACAGCGCGGTGTAACGCCCCGCCTGCGGGTGCGGTCCGGGTTTACCGCTGCTCACCAGCCCCACCGACAGGCCTCGTTGTGGATCAGTCCAGATCGCGACATTGGTGAGTCCGGTGTGCCCGAACGCCGCGGGGGCGTTCCGCCCGAAAGGACCGAACCGCTTGGATCCCAACATGAATCCCGTTCCCCACCGGATGGGGGATAGCCCGGTAGCCACATCGGGCCGCAGTCGCCGGCACTGGGCCACCGCGGCGCGCAGCGTCTCCGGACTCATCACCCGGACACCGTCGAGCTCACCGCCGTACCGCCAGATCTCGGCGAAGCGTGACAGTTCGTCCGCTGTCGAGATCGTGCTCGAGGAGGGCACCACGCTGGTGAGGAAGAGCGGGGTGTTGGTGAACGGGATGATCTGCTGCATCGAGCCGCCCAGTGCGGTGCGCAGTGCCGCCGCGACCGGAGCGGGCAGCGGCGTACCGGTGACATGGCTCGGTGCCACCAGTGCCACGTCGGAGTCCGCCACCCCGTAGTTGGTCCAGCGGAAGCCCAGCGGGTCGAGTATCTCGGTGGCGAGAATCTCGCGGATGCTGCGCCCCGTTGCAGCTGAAACGATTTCGCGGATCAACGGTCCCCACGTCAGGCCGTGATAGATGTGCACCAGCCCGGGCCGGTGGATCGGCTTGAGCTCGCACAGTTTCTCGCGCGCGTACTCGCTGTCGTTCATCCGTTTGAGGTCGGGCCGGGGGCCGGTGGCGAACGGCACACCGGCGCTATGCGTCATCACGTGCCTGATGGTGGTGCGGTGCTTACCGTGGCTGGTGTAGTCGGGCAGATAGTCGCAGACGCGGTCGTCGAGGGAGAAGTAGCCGCGTTCGGTCAGCATGTGAACAACGGTGGTGGTGATCGCCTTGGCAGCGGAATACACGCAGAACGGTGTCCGTGTCGTCACCGGGATGCGTTCGGCGTCTGGCGGATCGGCCGGTCCGTTGCCCCAGGCGTGTCCGATTGCACGGTTGAGGACCACTGTGCCGTTGAGTCGTAGACACAGTTGGATGGCCGGCTGCATCCCGGCTGCATACCAGTGCCTCGCGGCGGCCCAGATGCGTTGCACCGCAACCTCGGACACCTCGGAGTGGTCCTCGGGACCGATCGAGGTGACTGCGTCGAGATCGGCGGGGACGGGGATTCTGCCGTGCGAGTCGCCGGTCACGGCAGGCGGCGCAAGGTGGCGGACAGGTGCTGTTGCAGCGGATGGCCGACGGCGGCCATCGACACGGTGTAGCTCAGTTCGTCGCCGGTGACACGCACCTCGCGGGCCACGGCGAAGACGTCTTTGGCGGTCGCGCTCAACGCAATCGTCGTCGAGTGGACGTCGATCACGACCGTGCCGTTGTCGTGGGTCACCACCGTGCCCTCGTCGACCTCGGTGATGCCGGTGGGGTGGGCGAGCATCATCTCGATCCGTCCCGGTGTGGGCACCCGCAGATACCCGGTCTCGGCGTGCATGGGGTGGCCCGCCGGTGAGCGGGTGCGTTGCGAGTAGGCCAGAAACGGCTTGCCGACGTGGCTGAACGTCACCTCTTCGAGGTAGTCGAACCCGTCAATGGTGGGGTAGTCGCCGCGGCCGGCGCCGGCCCAGGTGCCGATCAGCGGGCCGAGCACCTCGATGCCGGCATGCAGTGCGGCGGGATCGCTCACGTCATCACATGGGCCCGACGAGTTCCACCCAGTTGCCATCAGGATCGGCGACGAACATCCAACCCATGCCCGGCACGGGCGCAAACTCGGCCAGCGGCTGGGGAGTCTCGTAGCCGGCGTCGGCGATCTGCTGCGCGATGGCGCCCAGGTTCGCGGCCATCAGGGTGAAGTAGCGGATGCCGGCCTGGGCCGGGCCACCGCCGGGGGTCGCCGGGGCGGCGGGCGGCTGGTCGAGGGTGACCAGCTTCAGCACGTTCTTGCCCGCGGCGTAGCGCTTCATGGTTCCGCCGGGGAAGTCGAGGTCGCCCTGGTGCGGCAGTCCGAGGAGGCCTTCGTAGAAGTCCACCATCGCGTCGAGGTTGGTGGTCACCAGACCCACCTCGATGCTGGGGGCGAGCAGTTCGATGGCCATGGCTGGTCCTCTCCGGGCGGTGGCGTGTGAAGCCAGGGTAGATCTAGCCTTTGGTGCCCAGCGTGATGAGGTCCCAGACCCCGCGTGTCCACAGCGGCCGGTGCACGCGGTGCTGATCGCTGATCGCAAAGCCCGCGTCGATGAACAGTGTGCGCATCTCCTCACGCGACGGGCTGTGGGCCGGATTACCGAGTCCGGCGGACAACTGCCGCAGCAGCGGCGGTTGCGGCGGGCTGATGGTGGCCACCGCGGCCAGCCCGCCCGGAGCCAGGACCCGATGGAACTCCCGCATCGCCGCCGGCTGGTCGAAGAAATGGAAGGCCGACGTCGAGACGATGGCGTCAAGGGCGCCATCATCGAAGGGAAGCTGCTCGGCGGGCGCCCTGCGCCAGTGCACTTCGGGACAGCGGGCGGCGGCCTGTTCGAGCATGCCGTCGGACATGTCCACCCCGTAGACCTCGTCGGGGTGCAGCTCATCGGAGATTCGGGCGGCCAGAATACCTGTGCCACAGGCGATGTCAGCGATTCGCTGCGCGTGGTGGGCGCGAAGCGCCATCAGGACCTCGTCCTGGGCGGGTTGATAGACCAGGCGTTGCAGGAACGGAAGGTCGTAGGCGGGTGCGGCGAAGGACCAGAATCGTGTCACGACGTCATTGAATCGCCGACCGACTGGCGTCATACGCTCCGAGTGTAGGGCTCGGCAGCGGTCGCGCTCAGCTCGGCAGTCCCAGCTGCGATGTGCGGTGCGGGCCGCGGGCCAGTGCGGCCACCGCGGACACGATGTTGGCGGCCGTGGGGAAGATTCCATCTGGATCGCAGACTCGAAGCAGACGCTGGGCCTCTATCCCGGTCACCACCACCCAGTCGATCGACGCCCGGGTGCAGTGCACGTGCAACCGGTGCAGGAGCGAATAGCCGGCCGCGCCGACGAACTCGACGCCGGACAAGTCGAGCACCACTTGGCGATAGCCCTGGACCTGCATCTCAAGATCATCGAAAAGTCCTGAGGCGGTGGCGGCGTCGATATCGCCGGTGACGGCAAGCAGGACGGTCCTGTCGCCCAACTCACGGGCCCGTACGGATTGCCGCTCGCGGCGCTCAGCCGTCGGGCGCGCCACCGTGAGCGGTCTGGTGTTCTTCCCAACGAGCATGACGCCTCCAAGGGTCCGGGTCGCAGAAATTGTGGGATCACGCGGCCGCGATGGTGCGGCGCCGACTCTGGGGAGGCTGTTGAACTCAACCTGTCGTCAATCTACTACGGATTCAGTCGACTCGCTACTGGGTTGCGGAAGCACCGTTATAGCACGTCAAGTCGCATAGATTTGGTTGCCATCGACGTCATTTCTACCGATTTTCGGTGTAACTGACGGATTTGACGCGTGATTCCGCAGATACCGGTGTTTGACGCATCCGGATCCGTTAGCCCACCGGCAACGCTAACGTCAATGAGAGGTGGGGCAACAGGGTTCGAGGAGGCGTGATGTACGACCTGACGATCACCGGTGGCACCGTCGTCGACGGCACCGGTGCCACGCCGTTCCGCGCCGACATCGGGATATCCAACGGTGTCATCGTGGAGGTACGGCGCCGCGACGGCGACGACTCCGGACTGCCTGGGGAAGCCGCCCAGACCATCGACGCCACGGGCCGAATCGTCACCCCGGGGTTCGTCGACATCCACACCCATTACGACGGCCAGGTCAGCTGGGACGGATTGCTTGAGCCGTCCAGCATGCACGGGGTGACGACGGTGGTCAGCGGCAACTGCGGGGTGGGATTCGCGCCGGTGAAACCGGGTAGTGAGCAGTGGCTGATCGCTCTGATGGAGGGTGTCGAGGACATCCCCGGCACCGCGCTCACCGAAGGCATCAAGTGGGGCTGGGAGAGCTTCCCGGAATACCTCGATGTCATCGAAAAGCAGCAGCTGGCAGTCGATTACGGCACGCAGGTGGCGCACGGTGCCGTCCGCGGCTACGCCATGGGCGAGCGTGGGGCCCGCAATGAGGCGGCCACCGCCGACGACATCGCGCTGATGGCGCGCATCGTGCAGGAGGCGGTGGAGGCCGGCGCGCTGGGGTTCTCCACATCCCGCACCGAGGCGCACCGGGCGGTCGACGGCGAACCGGTACCGGGCACCTACGCCGCCGAGGACGAACTCTTCGCGCTCGGCCGGGCGATGGCCGCCGGGGGGCAGGCGGTGTTCGAGGTGGCGCCGGACGGCACCGCCGGGGAGAACGTCGACGGACCGATGCGGGAGATGGACTGGATGGTCCGGCTGGCCGCCGAGATCGACCGGCCGGTGTCGTTCGCGATGGTGCAGACGCAGTCCGCGCCCGATCTGTGGCGCAAGCAGCTCGACATCGCCGGAGCGGCGTTCGACGACGGGATCCGTATCCACCCGCAGTTCGCCGCACGTCCGTTCGGGATGCTGTTCGGCTTTGAGGGCTATCACGCCTTCACTCACCGCCCGACCTTCCGCAGGCTCAAGGCCGAACTCAGTCCGGCTGACCTCGTCGCGCGGCTCGCGGACCCGGCGGTGCGCGCGGCCATCCTCTCTGAGACCGACCTGCCGGCGCAGCCGCTGCCGCTGTTCGATTCGCTGTTCGCCTTCATCCAGCACAGCGCGGCGTCGATGTATGCCATCGGCGACCCGCCCGACTACGAGCCCACGCCGGATCGCACCGTGGCGGCGATCGCGGAGCAGCGTGGTCAGGATCCGCTGGCGGCGATGTACGACCTGATGCTGGAGTCGGACGGCACGGCGGTGCTGATGCTGCCGTTCTTCAACTATGTCGAGGGCAATCACGACGTGATCCACGAGATGTTGTCGCACCGCGCAGCGATCTCGGGACTCTCCGACGGCGGCGCTCACTGCGGGCTGATCTGCGACGCCTCGCTGCCGACGTTCATGCTCACCCACTGGGTGCGGGACCGTCACCGCGGCGCGCGGTTCCCCCTGGAGTACGTGGTCCGCAAGCAGACACTCGACACCGCCACCCTGTTCGGGCTTTCCGATCGCGGCGTGCTGGCGAAGGGCAAGAAAGCCGATGTCAACGTCATCGATATGGATGCCCTGACCCTCGGGGTGCCCAAGATGGCTTACGACCTCCCGGCCGGAGGCCGCCGGCTGATCCAGGGAGCCCGCGGGTACGACGCCACCGTCGTCAGCGGCGTGGTGACGCGCCGCCACGGGGTCGACACCGGGGCGCGTCCGGGGCAACTGCTGCGCGGGGTGCGCTGACCCGGCGGCGCGTATCGTCGGGGCCGCTATGAGTTATCCCTATCAACCGCAGGCCCCCCAGGGTGTTCCCGCCTGCTATCGCCACCCCGACCGTCCGACCTATGTGGGCTGCACGCGGTGCGGCCGCCCGATCTGCGGTGAATGCATGCGCAGCGCTTCGGTCGGGCACCAGTGCGTCGATTGCGTCCAGGCGGCCGCGGCGTTGACGCCTCAACCCCGCACCCGGGCGGGCTCCGTGCAGGGCACCGGCACGCCGGTGGTCACCTACACGTTGATCGCGATCAACGTCGCCGTCTTCGTCATGCAGATCGCCTCGCGCGGGTTGCAGAGCAAGCTCTCGCTGTGGCCGCCGACGGTGGCGGGCGGCGACTACTACCGGCTGGTGACGTCAGCCTTCATGCACTACGGGATCCTGCACATCCTGTTCAACATGTATGCGCTCTACGTGCTCGGCCCTCCGCTGGAGGAAAATCTGGGCAAGGCCCGGTTCGTCGGCCTCTACGGACTGAGCGCGTTGGGCGGATCGGTTGTGGTGTACCTCTTCTCACCGCTGAGCGCGGCGACCGCGGGCGCCTCCGGTGCGATCTTCGGATTGTTCGGTGCCACCCTGGTGGCGTCCAGGCGGCTGAACCTCGACGTGCGCTGGCTCGTCGGTCTGATCGTCATCAACCTGGTGATGACCTTCACCATCCCGGGCATCAGCTGGCAGGGGCATATCGGCGGACTGATCACCGGCGCTGCGGTCGCCGCCGCGTATGTCTACCCGCCGCAGTCCCGGCGCACGCTGATCCAGGTGGGTTTCAGTCTCGGACTGCTCGCGGTGTTCGCCGCGCTGATCTCCTGGCGCACCAACGAGATCCTGAGCCAGTTCGGCCCGGCGCTCGGCCACCAGTGAACGGCTAGAAACGCACCAGTTTGAACGGATAGGTGAAGGTGCCGCCCGGGGCGTTGTTGCACCCGACGTCGAAGGTCGAGTCCAGCTTGCCGGTCAGCGTCACCTCATCGAAGGTGTACACGTCGTGGGTCGGGATCGTCGGCCCGTAGTAGACGTCCCCGCACCGCAGGCCGTCCGGCACGTCGACGATCAGCGTGTAGGTCCCGTTGTCCAGCGTCGCCCGGCTGTACCACTGGTAGGCCTTGGCGATCGGCATCGGATTGGCCGACACGATCGCGCACGGGGCCGCAGGTTCGGGTGGATTGCACGAACTGATCGACCACAGCCAGGTGTGGAAGTCGTAGCGGCCGTCGACGTAGGCGCTGTAATGGCCCAAGCGTCAGTCCCGCGTTGGCGACCGGAGCCACCGCCAGCGCCGCCGGCACCAGTCCGGCGCCGAGCAGTCCGGCCAGCACCCGTCGCACCGGGCGCACACGTCGTTCTCGCATGAGGGAAATCTAAGCCCCGCCGGGGCCATGCCCGACCGGAATCCATAGATCTCGTCGGCGAGGCGGCGAAGTCAAGGCGCGGTAGCATCACCCGACGTCAGCGGTCGGCGCGGCGCGGCAAAAGGGCAGGGACGGCCTGTGACCATGGATTCGGCGACCATTACGCCCACGCCCAAGGCTTCGCTGTCGCTGCGGGCGGGCCTGGTGGTCGGTGCTCTCGGGGTGGTGTTCGGAGATATCGGCACCAGCCCGATCTACACCCTGCAAACGGTGTTCAACCCCGGCGGTCCGCACCCGGTCCCGATCAACGTGCAACAACGTCTACGGAGTGGTGTCGCTGATCTTCTGGTCGGTGATGATCATCGTCACGCTGACCTATGTCACATTGGTCATGCGGGCCGACAATGACGGCGAGGGCGGCGTGATGGCCCTCATCACATTGGTCCGTCGATCGGCGGCAAGTCCGGCGGCCGTCGTCACGCGGCATGCTGGCCGACCCTCGGAATCCTCGGCGCCGCACTGTTTTTCGGCGACAGCATCATCACCCCGGCGATCTCGGTGCTCTCGGCGGTGGAAGGCCTGAAGGTCGTCGACCCCGAACTCCGCGACTTCGTGATGCCGATCACCGTGGCCATCATCATCGGACTGTTCGGCGTTCAACGGCACGGCACGGCGATCGTCGGCCGGTTTTTCGGTCCGGTGATGATCGTATGGTTCCTCGTGATCGGAATCTGCGGGGTGCGCGGAATCGCGGCCACCCGCAGATCCTGCGCGCGCTCTCCCCGGTGTACGCGATCGAGTTCGTCGCCGGCCACTTTCACATCGCCTTCTTCGCGCTGGCCGCGATCGTGCTCGCGGTCACCGGCGCCGAAGCGCTCTATGCCGACATGGGCCACTTCGGCCGACGCGCCGATCACGGTGGCATGGCTCGGACTGGTCCTGCCGGCGTTGGTGCTCAACTACTTCGGCCAGGGCGCGCTGCTGTTGGGCGACGAGTCCTTGGTCACTGCCCCCTTCTTCATGCTGGTTCCGAACTGGGCCCAGATCCCGATGATCCTGCTCGCCACCGCCGCGACGATCATCGCCTCGCAGGCGGTCATCACCGGTGCCTACTCCGTGGCGACCCAGGCCGCCCGACTCGGCTATCTGCCCCGGTTACGGGTGGCCCACACCTCGGAATCCTCGATCGGCCAGGTCTACGTTCCGTGGATCAACGGCGTGCTGTTGGTGGGCGTGCTCATCCTGGTGCTGGCGTTCCGCAGTTCGGCCGCGCTGGCATACGCCTACGGCATGGCGGTCACCGGCACCATCACCATCTCCACCCTGCTGTTCCTCTACGTCGCCCATATCCGCTGGCGGGTCCCGGTCTGGGCGGTGGTCGTCGGGGGCGGGTCGCTTCTCGTCGTCGACCTGATGTTCCTGGCCGCCAACCTCACCAAGTTGTTGCACGGTGCCTGGTTGCCACTTCTGGTCGGCCTGGTCATCTTCACCTTGATGACCACCTGGCAGCGCGGACAGCAGATCACCGCAGTGGCCCGCGACACGGCAGAGGGCTCTCTGGCCGATTTCATCGACGACATTGCCAATCGCCAACCGCCGCTGTCGCGCACCCCGGGGACGGGAGTCTTCCTGAGTCGAGGCCCGACCACGGCTCCACTGGCGTTACGCGCCACCGTTCACCACAATCGCGCGCTACATCAGAGTGTGATCATCGTGACGATCGAGACTCCGCCAATCCCCCGGGTACCTGATACTGAGCGAATCGTCCATGTCGACGATCTCGGTGACCACCGCGACGGAATCTTCTTTCTGTCGGCGCGGTTCGGCTATATGGAACGGCCGAATGTGTCCGATGCGCTTCGACTCGTCGATCCGAGCCGGACCGAAGGTGCTATCGACCTAGACAACGCCTCGTATTTCCTGTCCAGGCTGGACCTGTCGGCCGGACCCGACCCGGTAATGGCTCCGTGGCGAAAGCGGTTGTATATCGGCATCTCTCATGTGGCCGCCGATAGCGGCTACTTCGGAATACCGCTGGATCAGACCGTCATCATCGGCTCCAGGATCGAGATCTAGCGAACTAGGGTGGATTCATGACCGAGTCGACCACATGCGTGATTGTCGGTGGTGGGCCCGCGGGAATGGTGCTGGGTCTGCTGTTGGCCAGAGCCGGCGTCGAGGTCACCCTGCTGGAGAAGCACGCCGACTTCCTGCGTGACTTCCGCGGTGACACCGTCCACCCCAGCACGCTACGGCTGCTCGATGAGCTCGGACTGTGGGACTCCTTCGCCGCGGTTCCGCAGAGCAGGGTCGAACATATCGACATCTTCGATGGCATCCGGGAACTGCCGTTGGTCGACTTCCGCCGACTGAACCAGCCACACCCCTACATCGCCATGGTGCCGCAGTGGGATCTGCTCAACCTGCTCGCCGAGGCCGGCCGGGCCGAACCGACGTTCACGTTGCGGATGCAACATGAAGTCACCGGGCTGCTACGCGAGGGCGACTGTGTCACCGGCGTTCAGTACACCTCGCCGGACGGCGATGGCGAACTACGGGCTGATCTCACCGTCGCCTGCGACGGCCGCACCTCCACCGTGCGCAGCCAATCCGGTCTATCTGTGAAGGAGTGGCCGGTGCCGTTCGACGTGTGGTGGTTGCGGCTGCCGCGCGACGCCGATGCCGCCTACAGTCTGATCCCGCGGACAGCGCCGGGCCGGTTGGCCATCCTGATCCCGCGGGAGGGTTACTTCCAGATTGCCTTCCTCATCCCCAAGGGCAGCGATCAGCGGCTGCGTGCCCGCGGCTTGGATGTGTTCATCCGGGAGATCGCCGCCCTCGTTCCCGAGGGTGATGTCAGCGCGCTGCAGAGCTGGGATGACGTGAAACTGCTCGACGTCCGGCTCAATCGGCTGCGGAAGTGGCACACCTGCGGTCTGCTGTGCATCGGCGACGCCGCCCACGCAATGTCGCCGATGGGCGGGGTGGGCATCAACGTCGCCGTCCAGGATGCCGTCGGTGCGGCCACGCTGCTGGCCGACCCACTGCGCCGGCGCAGAGTCACCGACCGCGACCTCGCCGCTGTACGGCGCCGTCGGCTGCCGCCCGCCGCACTGACCCAGGGACTGCAGCGGGCGATGCACCGCATCCTGGTGCGGCCTGTCATGGCCGGTGGCGACGCCCAACCGCCCGCTGCATTCCTCGCGTTGCTGCGCCGGCTGCCGTGGCTGTCGGTGATCCCGGCCCGGTTCGTCGGTGTCGGCTTCCGGGCAGAACGCGCTCCGGAATTCGCCCGCCGCTAGCGGAATTCGGCCGCCAGTGCTCGTTTGTCGACCTTCTCGGTGCCGACCGTCGGCAGCGGTTCGGCGCGGATCATCCAGCGGGTCGGCACGGCGAAGTAGGCCACCTCTGCCGGCCATGTGCTCGGCTGAGTTCCTCCTCGGTCGGCGCGCGCCCGCCCGGCCGGTAGCACCACCACGGCGGCGAGTTCCTCACCGAGGTCGGGATGCGGCAGCCCGATGGCGGCGGCCTCGATCACGTCGGGATGGCGCATCAGTGCCGCCTCCACATGCGGGCAGGCGATGTTCTCCCCGCCGCGGATGACCATGTCCTTGCTGCGGCCGTCGATGAACAGGTAGCCGTCGGCGTTGAGGTGGCCGAGATCGCCGGTGTGCAGCCAGCCATCGGAATCGATTGTCTGGCGACGTCTCTCGATTCCGACGTAGCCCAGCATGACCGTGGGGGAGCGGACCAGCGATCTCGCCGGTGCCGTCGTCGTCGGGCGCTCGTCGATGCTGCAACTCGACGGTGGGCAGCGGCCGTGCCCACTGTCTTCGGGAAACGCTCAAGGTCGGCACCGATGGCCACGGTGAAGAACCCGCCGCCCTCGGTCATGCCCCACATGTTGACCATGCCCGCGGCCCTGCAACTGCGGCAGCGCCGCGCGCCAGCCGCTCCAGCAGCACCGGCGGTACCGGAGCGCCGCCGAGTGGGAACGACCGCAGACTGGACAGGTCGTGGGAGTCGAAGTCGGGGTGCTCGAGCAGTCGGGCCGCCATGGTCGGCACCGCGCCCCAGCGCTGCACCTGCTCGCGTTCGATCAGCGCGAGCACCTGCTCGGGATCGAAACGTCCGGTGTTGAGGACGATCCGTCCGCCGGTGATGATCTGGGTGATCAGGGTGGCGAAGGCGCCGATGTGGAACAGCGGGGTGGAGATCAGGTTCACCGCCTGCGGGCCGTCCGCCGGTGATCAGGTGCGGCAGTTGGCGCGAACGCGCCAGCACGTTCTGCTGATTGGCGACCACCGAACGGAACGGCAGTTCCACCGCCTTGGGCATGCCGGTGCTGCCCGAGGTGAACAGGATGACCGCCGGGTCGTCCTCGTCGCCCGGCCCGGGAATCTCCGGACGGTCCGCCGGTCGCGTCGCCGAAACACTCCGACAACCCGGCGATGTCGAGGATCGGCGAGCCGCGGACGCCGACGAGCTCAGCGGCATCGGTGATCACGGCGCGCGGAGTCGACCACGCCCATGCCAGTGTGCCGCCTCCGGACGACTCCACCACCGGTTGCCCAGCACCGGCACCGCGCCCAGCGACCAGATGGCCATCAGCGCCAGCACCCAGTCCGGGCTGTTGTAGCCCAGCAGCATCACCCGGTCGCCGGGCGCGATCGCCAGCGGCTGCCAGCCGCTCCCGTGCCGTCCGCGACGGCGGCGAAGAACTCCCCGAAGCTGATCCGCCGGTCACCCTGGACCAGGAACGTGCGCTGCTCCCAGCGCTCCACGCCGGCGAACAGTTCGGCGAAGGTGTGCGGCCGCTGCCGGTAGACCAGGCCGGGATGGCCGCCGTAGTGACCGTCGACGACGTCGTCACCCCAGGCGGACTGCACAGCCCCCGATCCTACGAGCGTGCGCATCGTGTCCGTCCTGACGGTGAGTTTGTGTACCGACACGCACGCTCGCTGGGCGGTTCATCGCTACGGTGACGGTGTGACCGACGACAGCGAACACATCCACGAGGTGGCGGTCATCGGCGCCGGACCCGGCGGGATCACCGCCGCCCACCTTCTGCAGCGCCACGGTATCGAGGACTTCGTCATTCTCGAGCGCGCCGACGAGGTGGGCGGGACCTGGCGTGACAACCACTACCCCGGACTGGCCGTCGACATTCCGTCGCTGTGGTACCAGTTCCCGTTCGCGCGCGACCCGAACTGGTCGCGGCTGTTCGCTCCCGGTGCGGAGATCCAGGCCTACCTGCGCAAGGTGGCCGAACAGGTCGGAGTGCACCGCTATCTACAGACGGGCGCGGACGTGGTGCGCCAGGTGTGGGACGACACGCGCGGCGTGTGGCGACTCGAGATCGCCGACGGCCGCACTGTCACCGCCCGGTTCCTCATCAGCGCGGTCGGCGGCTACATCAACGCCAAACCGGACATCCCCATCGCCGGCATCGATGACTTCGGCGGCAAGATCCTGCGGCCCAACGACTGGGATGACAGCTTCGACACCGACGGCAAGCGGGTGGCACTCATCGGCACCGGATCCTCCGGTGTGCAGATCGCCGGCGCACTGGCCCCGGTCGTCGGCCACCTCGACGTGTTCCAGCGCACCCCGGCCTGGGTGCTGCCGAAGGTGGACTTCGAGATCACTCAGCGGTGGCGCCGGTTGCTGCGGCTGCCCGGATTTCTTCCCGCCGTCAACTGGGCCGGCCGCACCATGATGGACCTACTGCTGGTCGGCCCGCTGGTGCATCTGGCGTGGCGGCTGCCGGACCGCCTGCTGGTCCGGCTGATGCCGTTGTACGACGCCTACTGCCGGGCGCTCTACCGCCTGCTGCTGCGCCGCACGGTCACCGACACCGCGACCCGGCGAAAGCTACTGCCGCGCTACGGCATTCTTGCCAAACGTCCGGTGATCTCGAGTGCGTTCCTGCCGATCTTCAACCGGCCCAACACCGAACTGATCACGACCGCGATCGATCGGATCACCCCGACCGGGGTCCGCACCACCGACGGTGTGGAGCACCCGGCCGACGCGATCGTCGCGGCCACCGGCTACGAGCTCTGGACCGACCCGGAGACCTACCGGCCTGGCACCATCATCGGCCGCGACGGGATCGACCTGGCGGTGCAGTACCGCACGCACGGTCTGGCGAGCTATGCGGGCACCGCGTACCCGGGCATGCCGAACCGGTGGGAACTGGTCGGGCCGCTGGGGTTCGTCGGCTTCGCCTGGTTCGACTATCTGGAGACGGTGTGCGGCCACGCAGTGCGGATCATCACCGAAGCTCGCCGGCGCGGGGCGCAGGTGGCCGAGGTGACACCGCAGGCGTTCACCGAGCGCAATGAGGAACTGGCCCGCCGCGGCAAGGCGATCCGGCTCTACCTCACCGAGTGCAACCCGGGTCTGAACACCTACTTCGTCAACTCTCTGGGCCAGACGGTGTATCACCAGCCGCAGACCATCGCCGCATCGCGCCGCTTCAGCAGGACCTCACCGCTGTCGGACTACATGTTCTCCACCCGGTCGGCGCGAGCCGACCGACCGGTGCCGGTGTCGGCATGACCGCGGCACCGGACCGGCCGCTCGAGGGCCGGGTCGCCTACGTCACCGGGGCGGCCCGCGGGCAGGGCAGGGCGCACTGCGTCCGATTGGCCCGCGCCGGTGCCACCATCGTCGCCCTCGACGCCTGCGCGCCGGTCGGCGCCCACATCGGGTATCCGTCCGCCACACCCGAGGATCTGGCCGAGACGGTCCGGCTGGTCGAGGGTGAGGGCGCCAAGATCTACGCCGACCGGGTCGACGTCCGTGATCTGGCCGGCCAGCGGCGCGTGACCGCCAGCGCCATCGAACAGTTCGGCCGACTCGACGTCGTGGTGGCCAACGCCGGGGTGATGAGCTGGGGTCGGGCCTGGGAGATCCCGGCCGAGCAGTGGCAGGAAATGATCGACATCAACCTGACCGGCTTCTGGAACACGATCACGGCCACGGTTCCGGCGATGATCGAGGCCGGCAACGGGGGGTCGATCATCGCGACGAGTTCGGCCGCCGGCCTCAAGGCCGTACCCGGCGCGGGCCACTACTGCGCCAGCAAGTTCGGCGTCGTCGGGCTCACCAACTCACTGGCAATCGAATTGGGCGAGTACAACATCCGGGTCAACTCCATCCACACCTACGGCGTGGATACCGCACTCGGCAACGACGTGTCGATGTATGCGACCTTCGAGAAGCACCCGACCTATGTCTACAGCTTCTCGCCGGGTGCACTTCCCACCGATTCACTGACACCACCGGAACAGGTCAGCGAGGTGGTGCTGTTCCTCGCCAGTGACGCCTCGGCCCTGATGACCGGCGCTCAGGTGGTCGCCGACAAGGGCTACCTCAAGATCTAGGTCAGCCCTGGCCGGCGGCCTCGGTCGCGATCGCCTTGGCCCAGCGGTAGTCCGCCTTGCCGGCCGGGGAGCGCACGACGTGATCGGTGCGCACGAACGCCTTCGGGACCTTGTAGTCGGCGATGTGCGCGCGGCACGCCTGCGGCCAGTTCCTCGTCGGTGGCGCTGCGGCCCTCGGCGAACTGGACGATCGCCACCACCTCGTTGCCCCAGCGCTCCGACGGCCGGCCGGTCACCACGACGTCGTAGACCGACGGGATGGCTGGCGACGGCGCGCTCGACCTCCTCGGCGAAGATCTTCTCCCCGCCGGAGTTGATGGTCACCGAGTCGCGGCCGAGCAGTTCGATGCGGCCGTCGTCGAGCAGGCGCGCCTTGTCACCGGGGATCGACCAGCGCACACCGTCGATGGTGGGGAAGGTGCGCGCGGTCTTCTCGGCGTCGCCGAGGTAGCCCAGCGGCACGAACTCCCGGCGCGCCAGCCAGCCCTCGCCCTCGCCGGGTTGCAGCACGCGGGCTGAAGTCGACGGAGACGACGGTGGTGTCGGCCAGTGCGGTGAACGTCGCGGTCTGCGATGTCGGCGCCCTTGGTGGCGACGGTGGTCATCTGCGCGCCGGACTCCGAGGCGCCGACGGCGTCCATGATCATCAGGTTCGGCAGGGCGGCCAGCAGCCGGTCGCGGACCGTCGGCGACAGCGTGGCGCCGCCGTTGGTGATGGCCATCAGGCCGGACAGGTCGTAGTCGCCCTTCTCGATCTCGTCGACCAGCGGGCGGGCGATCGCGTCGCCGACCACCGGGATGCCCAGCACCCGCTCGCGCTCGGCCAGCCGCAGCACGGCGTCGGCGTCGAGGCGGTCGACGTCGTCGGGCAGGGCGATCCAGCCGCCGGTGCTGATGGTGTTGAACACCCCCCACTGCGCGGCGCCGTGCATGAGCGGCGGGATCAGCAGCAGCGACCGGACGCCGGCCTGGGTGCGGGCCTGCTCGGCGAGGTCGTCGTAGGAGTTCAGTTGCTCACCGCCGGCCATGAACGGCCGGCCGCCCATGGCGGACATGAAGATGTCGTGCTGGCGCCACAGCACACCCTTGGGCATGCCGGTGGTGCCGCCGGTGTAGAGGATGTACAGGTCGTCACCGCTGGGCGTGGGCATGCCGCCGGCGGGTGCGGGTGTGCCGACGATCGATTCGTAGTCCACCGCGTCGGGCAGCAGGTCGTTGCCGGAGTCGTCGGCCACCTGGATCAGCACCTGCAGATCGGGCAGCCGGCCGCGGATCGACTGCACGTGCGGGGCGAACTCGGCGGCGTAGACCAGGGCCTTGGCCTTGGCGTCGCCGAGCAGGTAGAGCAGTTCCTCCTCGACGTAGCGGTAGTTGACGTTGAACGGCGCGACCCGGGCGCGGTAGCCCGCCACCATGGCCTCGAGGTACTCGTTGCCGTTGCGCAGGTAGAGACCGACGTGGTCCTGCCCGGACTGGTGGCCGGCCAGCTCGGTCGCGTTCGGTGTGGCAGCCCAGCCCTTGCGAGGCGAGGTAGTGCGCGATCCCGTCGATGCGGGCGTCCATCTGCGCGTAGGTCAGCCGCAGGTCCCGCCAGATCAGCACCTTGCTGGTCCGGGATGGTCTCCGCGACGGTGCGGAACACGGTGGAAAGGTCGAAGGTCGCGTCACTGCCCATGGCGACAGTCTGCCAAAGGACGCGCGGACGGCCCTACCGAACGGTTGGATGGTTCAATTCAGGGGTGACTGCACCCGAGCGCGCGCGCATCGATTTCCCCTCCCGCATCGGTGTCTGGTGGGCCAGTGACACCTGGCCGATGCAGGCCGCCTGCGAGGTCGCCGGCGAGATCGAGGAACTCGGCTTCGGGTCGCTGTTCATACCCGAGGTCGGTCTGAAGGACTGCCTGGTGGAGTCGGCGGCCTTCCTCGCGGCCACCAAGCGTCTCGTCGTCGGAACGGGTATCGCCAACATCCACGCCCGCATCGCGGGGACCATGGAGGGCGCCGGGCGCACCCTGACCGCTCTGCATCCGGGCCGATTCGTCCTCGGACTCGGGGTCAGCCACGGTCCGTTGGTGCAGAACATGCTCGGCGGCACCTACGAGAAACCGCTGTCCACCATGCGCGGGTACCTGGACCGGATGGCCGCGCTGCCGGAGATGATCGAACCCGGCGCCGGCCGGCCCACCCGGCTGCTGGCGGCATTGGGGCCCAAGATGATTGAGCTTTCCGGCACCCACGCCGACGGCGCCCACCCGTATCTGGTCAACCCCGGCCAGACCGCCGTGACCCGTGAGATCCTCGGTCCGGACAAATGGGTGGTCTCCGAGCAGGCGGTGGTCGTCGGGGAGAACGACGAGGAACAACTGCGCCGCGCGCACCTGCATCTGCAGATCTACTCGGGGCTGCCGAACTACCGCAACTCCTGGCTACGCCAGGGCTTCGACGAGTCCGACTTCGTTCCGGGCGGATCGGAGCGTCTCGCCCGCGGCATCGTGGGCATGGGATCTGTGGAACAGGCGGCCGCGACGGTCACCGCCCATCTGGATGCCGGTGCCGATCACGTCGTGGTGCAGGTGCTCGGTGACGGCAACCCGGCGTGGGACCCGCGGCCGGCGCTGCGTGAGTTGGCCGCCGTGCTCAAGCCCGCTAGCGCCTGAGCCAGGCGCTCAAGTCGATCAGCGCCTGAGCCAGGCGCTGATCGTCGACGGGTCGCGGGTGTAGGACTCGTACCACTGGTCGTGGAACAGGCTGGCCCCGCTGACGTTCTGATCGCCTGCCCAGACCACCCGAATGCGGACGGTGCCCTTCATATAAATGTCGGCGCGCTCGTCGCTGATCCGCCGGTTCCAGCCCCGCTCCTCGCCCAGTTGGGCCAGGACCTGCCGCTCGTCGGTATCAGCCATGCATCCGTCTCCTCTCCCTCTACCGTGGAAAAGACTAGCTCAGGGGTAAGGAGATGAATGTGGCACCGCCGCGCCTCGATATCCGCATTCCGTCGCACGGCGAGCAACTCGCCGCCTACCTCTACCGGCCCGACACTTACCTACCCAACACCGCGGCGGAACCTGTCCCGTGCGTTGTCATGGCGCACGGCTTTTCGGCCACCCGCGACGACGGGCTGCCGCCGTACGCCGAGGCGTTCCAGCGGGCCGGCTTCGCGGTGATCCTGTTCGACTACCGCCACTTCGGCGCGTCCACCGGGCAGCCACGCCAGCTGCTCGACATCAATCGGCAGCAGCAGGACTACCGCGCCGTCATCGACTGGGCGCGGCGCTCCGACGGCATCGACCCCGATCGGATCGTGCTGTGGGGCTCGTCGTTCAGCGGCGGCCACGTGCTGGCGGTGGCCGCGACCGACCCGCGGATCGCCGCGGTGATCTCCCAGGCGCCCTTCACCGACAGCATCGCCGTCATGCGCCAACTCCCGCTGCGCAATGTCCTGCGCGGCAGCGCGGCAGCCATGGCCGACCGTGTCGGCGCGATGCTGGGCCGCGCGCCCCGCAACATCCCGGCAGTCGGGCCACCCGGGACCTTCGCGATCATGACCGAGGCCGATGCGCAGCAGGGTTTCGAGGCGATCGTCAACCCGAACACCCTGTGGCGCAACGAGGTGGCCGCCCGGATCATGCTCGATGTCGCGGGCTACCGCCCGGTGCGGTACGCCTCACGGCTGACGATGCCGGTGCTGTTCTGCGTCTGCGACGCCGACACCACCACCCCGCCGGGCCCGAGCGTGCAGGCGGCCCGGACCGCACCCCGCGGGGAATTGCGGCGCTACCCCTACGGACATTTCGCCATCTACAACGATCCGCAGGTGAAGGCCGACCAGGTGGAGTTCCTGCGGCGGGTTCTCGCGAAGGTGTGAGCGAAGGAGTAAACGGTGGCCGCGGCGGGAATACGCCCATCATGGCTGATGACAGCGCACCGCAGGAGAAGCCCGGCAGTGCTCAGTCGTTCTGGGTCACCGGGGAGGAGCCGATGACCGGCCCGCAGCGCAGCCATCTGCACACCCTGGCCCGGAAGGCCGGCATCGAGGTGCCGTCGCGAATGACCAAGGCGGCGGCCGCGGAACTCATCGATGAACTGCAGGAGCACACCGGGCGGGGAACATGATCGGGCGGCTAGCCGCGTGCGCGTGCGACCAGATCGACTGTGGCCATGCGTAATTCGTCGACCGAATCCAGTCGGCCGCCGAAGCCGACGCGGGTGTAGGCCGCACCGCGCGCCGTGTCGACCTTGAGGTCCAGGCCGTAGCGGTCCACCCCGGTGCAGATCGCCGAGGCGGTATCGGGATAACCCCCGAGCGCCCGGGCCATCTCGGTGAGCGCCACGGCATGGTCGGCGTTGAGGTGCTCGATCGCCCCTGCCGCGTGGGGTCGGATCGGATCGGGTTCGGCGGCGGAGTACTCGGCCGCCGAAGCTGAATCCATTCGCCCGTACCCGCCCACCCAGCGCACCCGCGCAACCCGCAGGACCCAGAGCGAGAAGTCGGAGTACTCGATGTAGTACTTCGCTGCCGGCACCGCGGCGACGTGGGCGTCGCGGGCGGCCGCCAGTTCGTCGCCGGTCGGCGTCTCAACCACGCCGGCCAGCGTGATACGACTCGCGCCAGCGGATCGGATTCGGAGGCGGGCGCGATGATCGACAGGCTGGCGCGCGGATCGCCGGCCAGGTTGCGGCCGTGCTCGGCGAGATGGGACACGCACAGCACCGGCGCGCCGCCGAGCAGTCCGTAGGTGATGAACGAGGCCCACGGGTCGCCGGTGGCGGTGAGGCTGGCCAGCGTGGCGGTATTGGTGGCCGCGGCGATGGTGCGCGCCTCCTCGGCGGCTGATGGGCGCCGATCGTCGGCCACCTGGGTCAGCGGCGGGGGAATGGTGGGGGCGTCGCCCGGGTCGCCATGGTCACGGGATGCCACGGTTGCCGACGATACCGCTGTAGATCCACTTGACGGCGGCGGTACCTTGTCGTGCATGAGTCGCGACAGGGATCGACGAACTTCGTCGAGCAGGAACGCGCCCGCCTGGAGGCGGAGTTGGCCGACCTGCGCAGGCGCCGCGACCAGCTGCGCGCCGATCTGCAGGGTGACGCCGAGCACCGTCGGCGACCGCGGTGACGCCGCCGACGCCCTGCAGCGCGCCGAGGATCTCGGCCGGCGTCGAGGAGCAGATCAGCCGGCTGACCTGGCTGCTGGCCGGCGGCAACGCCGACCGTCGAGGGTCAGCTGCCCAACGGCACCGAGGTCAAGCTGCGCTGTCCCGACGGCGAGGAGATGCGCCATGCGGGTGGTCAACTACATCGAGGAGACCCCGGCCGGCGCCGAGGACACCACGCTGACCGCCGACAGCCCGCTGGGCCTGGCGCTCTTCGGCCGCAAGGCCGGCGAGACCATCACCTACCGGACGCCGCGCGGCGAGCTGCAGGTCGACCTGCTGGCCATCGAGAAGCCCTGATGCGCGCGCGTCAGGGTCACCGACGCTGGGCGGCCCGGAGTCGGTCGAACTCGGCGAGGTCGACGAACCGCTGGCCGACGGCGGCGTCGTGGTCGACGTGCACGCCGCCGGGGTGGCCTTCCCCGATGCCCTGCTGACCCGCGGCCTCTACCAGTACCGCCCGGAGCTGCCGTTCACCCTCGGCGCCGAGTTGGCCGGGGTGGTGCGCTCGGCGCCCGCCGGCGCGCACGGTGCAAGCCCGGTGACCGGGTGGCCGGGCTGACGATGATCGGCGGCGCGATGGCCGAGACCGCGGTGCTCGGCGCCGACCGGGTCGTTCCCGCTGCCCGACAACGTCAGCTTCGAGGCCGGCGCCGGCCTGCTGTTCAACGACCTGACGGTGTACTTCGCGCTGACCGTGCGCGGCCGGCTGGCCGAAGGCGAGACGGTGCTGGTGCACGGCGCCGCCGGCGGCATCGGCACGTCGACCCTGCGGCTGGCGCCGGCGCTGGGCGCCGGGCCGGGTGATCGCGGTGGTCAGCACCGAGGACAAGGCCGAGGTCGCCCGCGCGGCCGGGGCCACCGACGTCGTGCTGGCCGACGGATTCAAGGACGCGGTCGCCGAACTCACCGGCGGCAAGGGCGTCGACATCGTCATGGACCCGGTCGGCGGCGACCGGTTCACCGACTCGCTGCGATCGCTGGCTCCGGCCGGCCGGCTGCTGGTGGTCGGGTTCACCGGCGGTGAGATCCCGACCGTCAAGGTCAACCGGCTGCTGCTCAACAACATCGACGTCGTCGGCGTCGGCTGGGGCGCCTGGACGATGAGCCACCCCGAGGCGCTGGCGCGAGCAGTGGGACGGACTGGCCGCGCTGCTGACGTCGGGCAAGCTGGCCGCCCCGCAGCCGGAGGTCTACCCGTTCGAGCAGGCCGCGGCGGCGGTCGCGTCGCTGGAGAACCGCACCGCCCGCGGCAAGGTCGTCGTGCGGGTCCGCGACTAGACCCCAGCGGCCGGTTCGACCGCGGCCGCGGCGGGGTAGTGGCATTCGGGAATGAAGCGCTGACCGCGGCCCGGGTAGTGGAGAGGTTCAGCACGTCGAGGGCAGCCACGTCGAGCACGGGTCGTCGAGCATCCGACCGCCGGCGACTTCGGGCACGCGCATGCGCTGCCCGCCGACCGCACCTGGTTCAAACGCGCGGTGTTCTACGAGGTGCTGGTGCGCGCGTTCTACGACTCCAACGCCGACGGCGTCGGGGATCTGCGCGGGCTGATCGAGCAACTCGACTACCTGCAGTGGCTCGGTGTGGACTGCCTGTGGCTGCCGCCGTTCTACGACTCGCCGCTGCGCGACGGCGGCTACGACATCCGCGACTTCTACCAGGTGCTGCCCGAGTTCGGCACCGTCGACGACTTCGTCGCCCTGCTCGACGCCGCGCACCGCCGCGGCATCCGGGTCATCACCGACCTGGTGATGAACCACACCTCCGACACCCACCCGTGGTTCTCAGGAGTCGCGCCGCGACCCGGACGGGCCGTACGGCGACTTCTACGTGTGGAGCGACACCAGCCGACCGCTACGCGCGACGCGCGGATCATCTTCGTCGACACCGAGGAGTCCAACTGGACCTTCGACCCGGTGCGCAGGCAGTTCTACTGGCACCGCTTCTTCTCCCACCAGCCCGACCTGAACTACGACAACCCGGCCGTGCAGGAGGCGATGATCGACGTCCTGCGGTTCTGGCTGGACCTCGGCATCGACGGGTTCCGGCTCGACGCGGTGCCGTACCTGTTCGAGCGGGAGGGCACCAACTGCGAGAACCTGCCCGAGACGCACGCGTTCCTCAAGCACTGCCGCAAGGTGATCGACGACGAGTACCCGGGCCGGGTGCTGCTCGCCGAGGCCAACCAGTGGCCGGCCGACGTCGTCGAGTACTTCGGCGACCCGGACACCGGCGGCGACGAGTGCCACATGGCGTTCCACTTTCCGCTGATGCCAAGGATTTTCATGGCGGTGCGCCGGGAGTCCCGGTTCCCGATCTCGGAGATCCTGGCGCAGACGCCGGCAGATCCCGGAGCATGGCGCAGTGGGGCATCTTCCTGCGCAACCACGACGAGCTGACGCTGGAGATGGTCACCGACGACGAGCGCGACTACATGTACGCCGAGTACGCCAAGGATCCGCGGATGAAGGCCAACGTCGGGATCCGCCGCCGGCTGGCGCCGCTGCTGGAGAACGACCGCAACCAGATCGAACTGTTCACCGCGCTGCTGCTGTCGCTGCCCGGGTCGCCGGTGATCTACTACGGCGACGAGATCGGCATGGGCGACATCATCTGGCTCGGCGACCGCGACGGCGTGCGCACCCCGATGCAGTGGACGCCGGACCGCAACGCCGGTTTCTCCACCGCCAATCCCGGCCGGCTGTACCTGCCGCCGAACCTCGACCCGATCTACGGCTATCCGTCGGTGAACGTCGAAGCGCAGCGGGACAGTTCGACGTCGCTGCTGAACTGGACCCGCACCATGCTGGCGGTCCGGCGCCGGCTACGAGGCATTCGCCGTCGGGACCTTCCGCGAGCTCGGTGGCTCCAACCCGTCGGTGCTGGCCTACGTGCGGGAGTCGACGGCGAGCGAGGTGATGCTGTGCGTCAACAACCTGTCCCGCTTCCCGCAGCCGATCGAGTTGAATCTGCAGCACTGGAGCGTCCTACACACCGGTGGAACTCACCGGGCATGTGCCCTTCCCGCGGATCGGTCAGTTGCCCTACCTGCTGACGCTGCCGGGCCACGGCTTCTACTGGTTCAACTGCAGTCACCCGGAGGAGAAGCCCATGACACCCGTCGCCGCAGCCGAACTTCCGTGGAGCCGAGTGGCTGCCGCATCAGCGCTGGTATGCCGGCCGCAGCCGCACCCTGATCGTCCGCACGGCCCACACCGTCGGTGCGCGTCTGCGCGACGGACATGGAGCTGATGCTCGTCGACGTCACCTACACCGACGGACTCCACGGAGCGCTATCAGGTTGTGGTGCAGTGGGATTCGGCTCCGCTGCCGGAGTACGGACCGGTCGCCGACGATCGGAACGGTGGACGAACACACCGCCTACGACGCGCTGTACGAACCGGATTCGGCCGCGCAGTTCCTGCTGTCGCTGATCGACTCGTCGGCCAGGCCGTCGGCGACGTACGCTTCAGCAAGGAGCCCGGTGCGGAGCTGCCGCATCGACGCCGGCGCCGCGGGTGACCGACGCCGAGCAGAGCAACACCAGCGTGGTGTTCGACGAGCAGGCGATCCTCAAGCTGTTCCGCCGGGTGGCCTGCGGGATCAACCCCGATATCGAGCTCAACCGGGTGCTGGGCCGGGCCGGCAACCCGCACGTGGCCCGGCTGCTCGGCACCTTCGAGACGAGCGACCGACGGCGAGCCGTGCCCGCTGGGCATGGTGACCGCGTATGCGGCCAACTCCGCCGAGGGCTGGGACATGGCCACCGCGAGCACCCGCGACCTGTACGCCGAGGGCGACCTGTACGCCTACGAGGTCGGCGGCGACTTCGCCGGTGAGTCGTACCGACTCGGCGAGGCCGTGGCGTCGGTGCACGCCGACCTGGCCGCGGCACTGGGCACCTCGACGGCCACGCTGCCGGTCGAGACGCGATGCGGGCACGGCTTCGAGCCGGCCGCGGCGGCGGTGCCTGAACTCGGCCGACTACGTGCCCGCGATCGAGGAGCGCTACGCCAAGCTGGCCGATGAGCCGATCACCGTGCAGCGCGTCCACGGCGATCTGCACCTGGGCCAGGTGCTGCGGACGCCGGAGACGTGGCTGCTGATCGACTTCGAGGGAGAGCCGGGCCAGCCGCTGGCCGAGCGCCGCAAGCCGGATTCGCCGCTGCGCGACGTCGCCGGGATGCTGCGGTCCTTCGGGCTACCCGGTGGCTCCATGGTCAAACAGCGCGGGCTGTCGGTGGTCCGGTCTACGGTGGTCGTCGATGGCCCTGCACATACACCGCGCGGAACGCACCGACATCCTCGCGGACGGGTTGGGGAAGCTGCTGGCCACGCCTCCTGCCGATCCGTTCGCCGACGGATCTCGTCGTGGTGCCCGCGCGCGGCGTGGAGCGCTGGCTGTCCCAGCGGCTCTCGCACGTCCTCGGCCGCGGCGCCGGGGCCGACGGGGTGTGCGCCGGGGTCGACGTTCCGCTCACCGGCGTCGCTGATCGCCGAGATCACCGGCACCCGCGACGACGACCCGTGGTCCCCGGAGGCGATGACGTGGCCGCTGCTCGAGGTCATCGACGCCAGCGCTCGACCAGCCCTGGTGCCGGACGCTGGCCACCCACCTCGGCTACAGCGAAACCGACCCGGTGGAGAAGGACCTGCGGCAGGGCCGCCGCTACGCCGTGGCCCGGCGGCTGGCCGGCCTGTTCGCCTCCTACGCCCGCCAGCGCCCGCAACTGCTGGCCGACTGGCTCGACGGTAACGGCGGCGGTGACGGGGAGGGCCTCGATGACGACCTCGCCTGGCAGCCGCGAGCTGTGGCGCCGCCTCGTCGCGACGATGGCTATCGACCCGCCGCACGTCCGGCACGCCAAAACCCTTGTGCAACTGCGCGACCTCGGGCGCCGACCTGCCCGCACGGCTGTCGCTGTTCGGCCACACCCGGCTGCCCTCCACCGACATCGAACTGCTGGAGGCCCTCGGCGACGCACCACGACGTGCACCTGTGGCTGCCGCACCCCAGCGCCGATCTGTGGACCGCGCTGGCCGACCAGCGCGGGGTGATCGCCCGCCGCGACGACGAGAGCCACCGCGCGGGCGAAGCACCCACTGCTGGCCACCCTCGGCCGCGACCTGCGCGAGTTGCAGCGCAGCCTGCCGGCCTGCCAGGGCCGCGACGAGTTCCTGCCGGGCGCGCGAGCATCCCGACACCCTGCTGGGCTGGCTGCAGTCCGATATCGCGGCCAACGCCGTCCGGCCATCACGGCCGAGTCACTGCGCGCCGACGACCGTTCGGTCCAGGTGCACAGCTGCCACGGCCCGGCCCGCCAGGTCGACGTGCTGCGCGAGGTGCTGCTCGGTCTGCTCGCCGACGACCCCACCCTGGAACCGCGCGACATCCTGGTGATGTGCCCGGACATCGAGACCTACGCGCCGCTGATCGTCGCCGGACTTCGGTCTCGGCGAGGTGGTGCGCGACGGCCACCCGGCCCATCAGCTGCGGGTGCGCCTGGCCGATCGGTCGCTGGTGCAGACCAACCCGCTGCTCGGCGGTGGCCTCCCAGTTGCTCGACCCTGGCCGGTAGCCGGGTCACCGCCAGCGAGGTGCTCAACCTCGCCAACGCCGACCCGGTGCGGGCCCGCTTCGGCTTCACCGACGACGACCTGCGAGGACATCACCGACTGGGTGCGTGAGGCCAACATCCGCTGGGGGTTCGACCAGGACCACCGCAAGCCCTACGACGTCGACTTCGTCCACAACACCTGGCGGTTCGGCCTCGATCGCATCCTGGCCGGGGTCGCGATGTCCGACGATTCGCACGCCTGGATCGGCACCACGCTGCCGCTGGACGACGTCGGCAGCAACAGCGTCGAACTGGCCGGGACGGCTCGCCGAGTTCGTGCGACACGGCTGCAACACGTCGTCGAGGCGCTCACCGGCGCCCAGCCGCTGCGCGCAGTGGCTGAGCACGCTCGCCGAGGGCATCACCGCGCTCACCCGGGTCGACGACGCCGACGCCTGGCAGATCAGCCAGCTGGAGCGGGAGTTCAATCGACGTGCTGGCCAAGGCCGGCGCTCGCGCGGCAGACGCGTGCTGCGGCTGCCCGACATCCACGCAGCTGTTGCGACCGGCACCTGGCCGGCCGGCCCACCCGGGCCAACTTCCGCACCGGCACGCTGACGGTGTGCACCATGGTGCCGATGCGCTCGGTGCCGCACCGGGTGGTGTGCCTGGTCGGCCTCGACGACAACGTCTTCCCGCGGATCGGCGTGGTCGACGGCGACGACGTGCTGGCCCGCGAACCGATGACCGGTGAGCGCGACATCCGCTCCGAGGACCGCCAACTGCTGCTCGACGCGATCTGCGCGGCGACCGAGACGCTGGTGATCACCTACACCGGCGCCAACGAGTACTCCGGTCAGCCGCGCCCGCCCGCGGTACCGCTGGCCGAACTGCTCGACGCCCTCGACGCCACCACGCCGAGGACACGCGTGCGCGAGCAGCATCGTCGTCCAGCATCCGTTGCAGCCCTTCGACGTTCGCAACGTCGAGCCCGGCGCGCTGATCACACGCTCCGAATCAGCCGTTCACGTTCGACCCGACCGTGCTGCAGCGCGGCGCGGGCGGCGCTCGGCGACCGCGCCGACAAGCCGCCGTTCGTCGCCGGCCCGCTGCCGATCGCCGACGCCGCCGGCGACGTCGCGCTGGCCGATCTGGTCGGCTTCTTCAAGGATCCGGTGAAGGGATTCTTCCGGGCGCTGGACTACACGCTGCCCCGCCGACGTCGACGGCGTCGACGACGCGATGCCGGTCGAGATCGACGCTCTGCAGGAGTGGACCGTCGGCGACCGGATGCTCGACCGACATGCTGCGCGGGATGACTCCCGAACGGGCGCTCAACGCCGAGTGGTGCCGCGGCACCCTGCCGCCGGGCCAGCTCGGCTGGCGCAAGGCCAAGGACATCCTGCGAGACAGGCCACCATGCTCGCCGACGAGGCGATGCCGCTGCGCTCCGAGCCGAGCCCAGGCCGTCGACGTCGACATCGACCTCGGCGCCGGCCGCCGGCTGACCGGCACCGTCGCGCCCGGTCTTCGGCGACACGCTGGTGTCGGTGACGTACTCCAAGCTCGACGGCAAGCATCTGCTCGCGTCGTGGATTCCGTTGCTGGCGTTGGCCGCTCACGCTCCGGCGCGGCCGTGGTCGGCGGTGTGTATCGGCCGCTCCAAGACGCGGCACCCGGGTCGCGCCGCGAGGTACTCGGGCAGCCGCCGGAGTCCCGGCGGTCGACCTGCTCGCCGATCTGGTGGCTATCTACGACGCCGGGCGCCGCGAGCCGATTCCGCTGCCGCTCAAGACATCGTACGCGTGGGCGGAGGCCCGCCGCTGCGGCGACGACCCGGTGAAGGAGGCCGATCAACCGGTGGCGCTCCACCGACCGTTACCCCGGCTGAGGACGCCCAGCCCGCGCATGTGCGGGCGTGGGGTGCCGACGCACCGCTGAAGGCGCTGCATGCAGCCGCTGCGACCCGGCGAGGAATGCGCCGGTGAGACGCACCGACTCGGTGCCTACGCCGCCCGGCTGTGGCTGCCGCTGCTGCAGCGATGAGGGGGCGCACTGATGCCGGCCATGATCGGTCCGCGTCGCTTCGATCTGGTCGGCCCGCTGCCCGCGCCGGGCTCGACCACGGTGCTGGAGGCCAGTGCCGGCACCGGTAAGACCTTCGCGCTGGCCGGCCTGGTGACCCGCTACGTCGCCGAGGGCGTGGCGACGCTGGACCAGATGCTGCTCATCACCTTCAGCCGGGCCGCCACCCAGGAGTTGCGGGACCGGGTGCGCCGCCAGATCGCCGACGCCGTCGCCGCCTTCGACGACACCGACCTGGTCGGCGACAACGAGGTGCTGACCCACCTGCTCACCGGCACCGCCGAGGAACTCGCGCAGCGCCGCGAACGCCTGCGCGACGCGCTGGCCGGATTCGACGCCGCGACCATCGCCACCATCCACCAGTTCTGCAATCTGGTGCTCACCTCGCTCGGCGTGGCCGGCGACACCGACGCGGGCGTGAAGCTGGTGGAGAGCCTCGACGAGCTGGTCACCGAGATCGTCGACGACCTCTACCTCGCCCGCTTCGGCCGCGAGCGCGACGCACCCGCCGCTGGACTACGAGCGACGCGCTCAAGCTCGCCCGCGAGGTGGTCGACAACCCGTCGACCGAGCTGCGGCCGCGCGACCCCGAGCCGGAGTCGCTACGCCGCGGTGTGCGTGGAGTTCGCGCGACGCGGTCAAGGCCGAGTTGGAGATCCGCAAGCGCCGCCGCGGCATCCTCGGCTACGACGATCTGCTCACCCGGCTGGCCGACGCGCTGGACGCCGACGGACTCCCCGGCGCGGATGCGGATGAGCCGACGCTGGCCCATCGTGATGGTCGACGAGTTCCAGGACACCGACCCGGTGCAGTGGCAGGTGATCGACCGCGCCTTCAGCGGTCGTCTCGACGCTGGTCCTCATCGGCGACCCGAAGCAGGCGATCTACGCCTTCCGCGGCGGCGACATCGTCACCTACCTGCGCGCCGCGGAGACCGCGGGCGAGAAGCAGACCCTCGGCACGAACTGGCGCAGCGACGCCGCGTTGGTCGACCGGCTGCAGGTGGTGCTGCGGCGGCGCCGCAGCTGGGCGACCCGCGCATCGTCGTGCACGACGTCGACGCGCACCACCACGGCAGCCGACTGGCCGGCGCGCCGCACAACGACCCGTTCCGGTTGCGGGTGGTGTCGCGGGAGCACGTTCGGCCGCAACGGCAACCAAGATCATCCCGATCGACGACCTGCGCGACCACATCGGCACGCGATCTCGCCGCCGATATCGGCGCGCTGCTGGCCAGCGGCGCCACGTTCGACGGCGAGCCGGTGGAGGCCGGCGACATCGCGGTCATCGTCGAGAACCACAAGGACGCCCGCGCCTGCTTCGCCGCGCTGACCGAGGCCGGCATCCCGGCGGTCTACACCGGCGACTCCGACGTCTTCGCCTCCGACGCCTGCGACGACTGGCTGGCGCTGCTGGAGGCGTTCGACCAGCCGCACCGCCCCGGCGTGGTCCGCGCCGCGGCGACCACGATGTTCTTCGGCGAGACCGCCGAAGACCTTGCCGCACGGCGGTGATTCGCTGACCGACGCTGTCGCCGAGACGGTCCGCGAGTGGGCCGACCACGCCCGCGAGTGTCGGGGTCGCCGCGGTCTTCGAGGCCGCGCAGCTGCGGCGGGATGGCCGAGCGGGTGCTGTCCTGGCGCGGCGGTGAGCGGTACATGACCGATATGGCGCACCTGACCCAGCTGCTGCAGGAGGCCGCCCACCGCGAGCACTTCACCCTGCCCGCGCTGCGGGACTGGCTGCGCGACCGGCGCGAGGAGACGCGGCGGCGCCGCCGAACGCAACCGCCGCCTCGACAGCGACGCCGACGCGGTGCAGATCATGACGGTGTGGGCCAGCAAGGGTCTGCAGTTCCCGATCGTCTACCTGCCGTTCGCGTTCAACCGCAACGTGCAGGAGCCGCGACCAGATCGCTGTTCCACGACAACGGCATCCGCTGCCTGCACATCGGCGGCAGCGAGAGCCCGGACTTCCGCGAGGTCGAGCGGCTCGGCCGCGCCGAGTCCGCCAGCGACGACAGCCGGCTGATGTACGTCGCGATGACGCGGGCGCAGTCCCAGGTGGTGGCGTGGTGGGCGCCGTCGAAGGACGAACCCAACGGCGGGCTGTCGCGGCTGCTGCGCGGACCGCCGGCCCGGCGAGCGGCTGGTGCCGCGACCAGTGCGAGCCCGAGACGATCACCGACGACGAGGCGCGTGGCGCGCTTCGCGCAGTGGGAGGACGGCCGGCGGCCCGGTCGTCGAGGAGTCGGTGATCGCCGCCGCCCGCGCCGCCGGCGTCGCGGCCGGTGCCGACGGACCTGTCCGCCCGGCACTTCCACCGCAGCATCGACACGTCGCTGGCGGCGCACGTCGTACTCGGGTCTGGTCCGCGCCGCGCAGGAGCGCGTCCGGGGTGAGCAGCGAGCCGGAGGTCGTCGAACTCGACGACGAGGTCGCCGACATCCCACTGGTGACGCCGGCTGACGCGGCGCCGACGTGCCGTCGCCGATGGCGCGATCTGCCCGTCGGGCGCGAAGTTCGGCACCCTGGTGCACGCGGTGCTGGAGACCGCCGACCCGTTCGCCGCCGACCTCGCCGCCGAACTGCAGACCCAGATCGGCGAAGCACTCGGTGTGGTGGCCGGTCGACGTGCCGGCCGCCGACCTGGCCGCCGCGCTGGTCCCGATGCACGACACCCCGCTGGGCCCGCTGGCCGACAACCTGACGCTGCGCCAGATCGGACTGCAGGACCGGTTGCGCGAGATGGACTTCGAGTTCCCGCTGGCCGGCGGGGATCTGCGCGACGCAGCGTCGCCGACATCCGGCTCGCCGACGTCGGGCGGCTGCTCGGCCGAGCACCTGCCGGCCGACGATCCGCTGGCCGGCTACGTCGACCGGCTGACCGACGCCGCGCTGGGCCGCCAGTCGCTGCGCGGCTATCTCAGCGGCTCGGTCGACGTGGTGCTGCGCATCCCCGCCGGTGCGGGCCACCGCTACGTGGTGGTCGACTACAAGACCAACTGGCTCGGCGAGCCGGACGGCGCCGCTGACCGCCGCCGACTACAGCCCCGCCCGCATGGCCGAGGCGATGCTGCACTCCGACTATCCGCTGCAGGCGCTGCTGTACTGCGTTGTGCTGCATCGGTTCCTGCGCTGGCGGCTGCCCGGCTACGACCCGGACCAGCATCTGGGCGGGGTGCTGTACCTGTTCGTGCGCGGCATGTGCGGCCCGGACACCCCGGTGACCGACGGGCATCCCGGCCGGGGTGTTCGGCTGGCAGCCGCCGGCCGCGCTGGTGGTCGCGCTGTCGGATCTGCTCGACGGCCGGGAGGTGGCGGCATGACGGCCCCGGTCGACCGACGTCCACGATTGGCGCCGCAGCGTCGCGGCCACCGGACTGCTGCGCGAGTTCAACGACGCTGGCGTGATCGACGCCGCCGACGTGCTGGTCGCCCAGCGGCTCACCGCGCTGGCCGAGGAGACCGACGAGCGAGTCGCGCTGGCGGTGGCTTCGTGGTGCGGGCGGTGCGCGGCGGCTCGGTGTGCGTGGATCTGGCCGACGTCGCCGAGCAGGTCGGCCATGCCCGACCTGCCGTGGCCGCGAGCCCGGCGAGTGGCTGGCCGCGGTGTCCGCCAGCCCGCTGGCCGCCGACCCTCCGGTGCTGCACCTCGAAGCCGGTCTGCTGTACCTGGACCGCTACTGGATCGAGGAGCAGCGGGTCGCCGACGACGTGCTGACCCTGGCCGCGGCCCGCCGGTCCGGGCGCGGCGCTGGACATCGAGCGGCTCTTCCCCGACAGCTACGCCGAGCAGCGCGCGGCCGCCGAGGTCGCGCTGTCGCGGGCGCTGACCGTGCTGACCGGCGGGCCCGGCACCGGCAAGACCACCACCGTCGCCCGGCTGCTGGCCCTGCTGGCCGAGCAGGCCGAACTGCGACGGCCAGCCGCGGCTGCGGATCGCGCTGGCCGCACCCACCGGCAAGGCCGCCGCCCGGCTGCTGGAGGCGGTGCAGCAGGAGATCGCCGTGCTCGACGCCGCCGACCGAGACCGGCTGCCGGAACTGCAGAGCCACCACGCTGCACCGGCTGCTGGGCAGCCGGCCGGACACCTCGTCGCGGTTCCGGCACCACCGCGACAACCGGCTGCCGCACGACGTGATCGTCGTCGACGAGACGTCGATGGTGTCGCTGACGATGATGGCCCGGCTGCTGGAGGCGGTCCGCCCGGAGTCCCGGCTGGTGCTGGTCGGCGACCCCGATCAGCTGGCCTCGGTGGAGGCCGGCGCGGTGCTGGCCGACCTGGTCGACGGTCTGGCGTCCAGCCGGACAGCCCGGTCGCCCGGCTGGTCACCTCGCACCGGTTCGGCGCGTCGATCGGCACGCTGGCCAAGGCGATCCGGACGGCGACGCCGACGCCGCCCTCGAGGTGCTGTCCGCCGGCGGCGAGCACATCGAATGGGTGGACACCGACCAGCCCGCGGACATCCTGCGCAAAGTGCTTGTGCCGCATGCCCTGCGGCTGCGGGAGGCCGCGCGTGCTCGGCGACGCCGACGCGGCGCTGGCGACCCTGGACGAGCACCGCATGCTGTGCGCGCACCGCCGCGGCCCGTACGGCGTGGCGCTACTGGAACCGGCAGGTCGAACGCTGGCTGACCGAGCAGACCGACGCGCCGCTGTGGTCGCCGTGGTATCGCCGGCCGGCCGGTGCTGGTGACCGCCAACGACTACGGGCTCAGGCTCTACAACGGCGACACCGGGGTGACGGTCCGCCGCGACGGCGGCTGCGCGCGGTCGATGGCCGACGCGCCACCGGCCCGGTCGACTTCGCGACCAGCCGGCTGGCCGACATCGAGACCATGCACGCCATGACGATTCACAAGAGCCAGGGCAGCCAGGCCACTGAGGTGACGGTGCTGTTGCCGCCGGAGGATTCGCGGCTGCTGACCCGCGAACTGCTCTACACCGCGGTGACCCGGGCTCGGGAGAAGGTGCGGGTGATCGGCTCGGCGGACCAGCTGCGGGCGGCGATGCAACGCCGGGCGGTGCGCGCCACCGGGCTGAGCCGCCGGCTGCGTGACACCGCGGCTGACTGAGGTGCGCACCACCTCGGGCGCCGACATCATCATCGACGGCGACGTCGTGACGAAGATCCACCGGGCCGGCACCGACCCCGTCGCCCTGGCGGCCCGGGTGCAGGCGGCCGCTCGGTTGGGCGCCGCAGACGGACCGTCTGCTCGCTCCGCTGAGCATCGAACCTGGACCGCAGCACCGGAGCAGCGCTGGATGACCCGGTGGCCGCGGGTGTACACCGTCGCGCGGAACCCGGGCAGGCTGCCGTGGGGACCCGCCGGAGGGGTGCTGGCGGTGCTGCACGCTCGTGAGATCGACGGAACAGCGCTTCCCGGCCACCGCGCCGTCGACCGGATCCGGGGCGCACTGCAGCGCCTGCCCGCGGATGCACCGCCGGTCATCCGGGCCGCGGCGCAGGCCCTCCCGCCGCGCGCCTGGGAAACCTCGCCGCGGGACCGGCCGGCCGCCGTAGTCCACGGTGACTTCCACCTCGGCCAGTTGGGGCGGCGAGCCGGCGGGCCGTGGCAGCTGATCGACATCGACGACCTCGGAATCGGCGACCCGGCGTGGGATCTGGCCCGTCCCGCCGGGTTCTGGGCGGCCGGGTTGATCCCGCACGACCACTGGCAGGAGTTCATCGACGGCTACCGCAGCGGGCTCGGACCAGCGCTGCCGGCCACCGGCGACCCGTGGGTCGTGCTGGAGCCCCTGGCCCGGGCCGCGGTGGTGCACGCCGCCGCGGTTGGGGCGCGCTACCCGGCTGACGAGTCGCAGGTGGAGTTACTCGCGGCCTGCCGGCGGATGCTCGGTGAGGTCAACTAGCTGGAGAAGAACAGTCTGCCGAAGCCGCCCTTGCGGTAGCGGTAGTTGCCGTGGCTGCTCCACCCCGGGCCCTGCTGCGGGTAGCCGTGCTGCGGGTAGCCCTGTTGCGGATACTGCTGCTGCGGGCGCTGCTGCGGAGGAGGCGGAGACGCCTCGACGAACCGGTTCTCCAACTGCGAGAGCGCCTCAAGCTCGCCGAAGTCGAGGAAGATTCCCCGGCAGCTGTCGCACTGCTCGAGGTGCACGCCATTGCGCTCGTAGGTGTGCATGACTCCGGCGCACTTCGGGCACAGCAGCATGTTGCCCGGGTTCGGTTTGTCCATGCCCGACTGTAACCCGCTTCGAGAGCGGGGTGAGGGGCGCAAAGCTCAGCCGAGGCGGTGCAGCGTCACCCCGCCGAGCTCCCCGCCGTTGACCGCGACCGTCATGTAGGTGCAGTGCGGCTGGCGGCGCCGGTCGGTGGGCGAGCCGGGGTTGAGAAGGCGCAACCCGGTGGCCGCGCGTGGTATCCCAGGGGATGTGGCTGTGGCCGAACACCAGAACATCGGTGTCGGGGTAGACGCGACGCCATCCGGGCTTCCCGGCCGGAGGCCGCGCCGGTCTCGTGCACCACGGTGAAGCGCACGCCTGCCAGCGTCGCATCGGCGCGCTCGGGCAGCCGCGTCCGCAGTTCGGGTCCGTCGTTGTTGCCCCAGCAGCCGACCAGCCTCGCGGCCCGCTCCTCGAGTCGGTCGAGCAGATCCACACTCACCCAGTCACCGGCATGGATCACCACGTCGGCGGCGTCGACCGCGTCCCACACCGGCGCGGGCAGATCTTTTCCGCGATGCGGCAGGTGGGTGTCGGAGATCAGCAGCACGCGCACCTGCCTCACCGTAGCGCTGGCCTACTCGCCGCCCTAGGGTGGAAGGGAAAGGAAACACATGACGAATGACGGCACCACCAACGACGTTGAGAAGCGCTGGCATGACCCCGAGATGGTGCGCGCGGCGGTGACCTACGTCGTCGTGATCCTGGTGCTGGCGGGTGCGGCATTCGCGGCCACCGTGGTGTGGCGTTCGGTGCTGGCCGCGGTACTGGTTCCCGGCATCCTGTTCGCCGGCGGTGTCGGCGGGCTGGTGAAGACCTACCGAGTCTGGCGGACCGAGGGCGTCTGGCCCATCTGGCAGGCCGCCAGCTGGTTTCTGCTGCTGTTCGCCATTTTCTGCCTCGGCATCCCCTTCTCCGTGAATCAAAGTCAGTGACCGCCATACTCATCAGGTGAATGCCGCACCCCTGCCACTGGCCGGTGTCCGCATCGTCGAGATCTCCAGCTTCGTCGCGGTGCCGCTGGCCGGGATGACGCTCGCCGCAGCTCGGTGCCGACGTGGTTCGCGTCGATCCCATCGGCGGAGCCGCCGACTACCACCGCTGGCCGCTGACCGACGACGGTGACAGCATCTACTGGGCCGGTCTGAACAAGGGCAAGCGCTCGACTGGCCGTCGACATGCGCTCTGACGGCGGGCCAGCAGCTGGTCACGCGGCTGATCGCTCACGCCGGTGTCTTCATCACCAATGTCAGCCGGCCGGCAATGGCATTCGCATGCGACGCTGGCGGCGCAGCGGCCCGACCTCATCCATCTCGAGGTCGTCGGCCGCGGCGACGGCAGCACCGGGGTGGACTACACCGTCAACGCCGCCATCGGCTTTCCGTTGGTCACCGGACCGCCCGAGCATGTCGGGCCCGATCAACCACGTGCTGCCGGCCTGGGACGTCAGCTGCGGGCTGTACGCGGCGCTGGCGGTCCTGGCCGCACTGCGCCGCCGCGATGCCGACCGGACACGGCAGCAGCATCCGCCTGCCGCTGGACGACGTCGCCCTGGCGACCGCGGCCAACCTCGGTTTCCTCACCGAGGCGATGGTGAACGGCGCGCAGCGACCCCGACTGGGCAATGCGGTGTTCGGCCAGTACGGCCACGACTTCGCCAGCAGCGACGGCGTCAGCTTCATGGTGGTGGCACTCACCGCGCGCCACTTCCGTGACCTGACCGAGCTGACCGGGACCACCAAAGCCGTTGCCGCCGTGGCCGAGGCGCTCGGTGCGGACTTCACCGACGAGGGTCAGCGCTACGAGCACCGCGATGTGCTCAACGGACTGTTCGCCGCCTGGTTCGCCAACCACACCGCCGCAGCGAGATCACCGCCGCGCTGTCGGCGCACTTCGGTGCTGTGGGAGCGCTACCAGAGCTTCGCCGAGGTGGCCGCCAGCCCGCGGGTCACCGACAACCCGTTGTTCAGCACGCTGGAGCAGCCACGGATCGGCACCTACCTCGCACCCGGGCTGCCGATGTCGGTCGACGGCGCCCACACCGCCGCCACTCCCGCACCGGCACTCGGCGAGCGACACCGGTGCGGTCCTTCACGAGTGGCTCGGCATGGCTGAGTCGGAGATCGCCGGCATGGCTGAATCCGGTTCGGTGGCAATGTGACCGGAGTGCTCACCGGGCTTCTGGCGCTGACACCGGACGGTCCGGACTCGTTCGCGGGCGCGCACAATGGGCCCGCCGGCAAGCGCGCCTACGGTGGCCTACTGGCCGCACAGGCGCTGTCCGCCGCCTGCCGCACCGTCGACACCGACCGCGTCCCGACCAGCCTGCATGTGCAGTTCCTGCGCGGCGGCGACGCCGGCACTGCGGTGCACTATCAGGTGGAGAACGTGCACGACGGGCGCACCACGTCGTCACGGCGGGTGCTCGGCCGCCAGGGCGAGCGCCTTCTGGTCAGCGCCACCGTGCTGTTCGCCGTGCCCGCCGACGGCCCGGCAGCACTCCGACTCGCACCGCTGCGGAGGATCCCGACCAGCTTGCAGCGCACCGGCCCGATCGGCCCGGCGCCGTCGCTGCCGCTCGACGAGATCGACATCCGCATCCGCGACGAGCGTCTTGGCGGGGAGTTCGTCCGCCGGCTCTGGTGGCGGGTCACCGACGACCTCCCCGACGATCCGGTACTGCATGCCTGCATCGCCGTCTACGTCACCGACATCTACGGGGTCGACCCGGTGCTGGCGGTGCACGGTCACTCGATGACCGATCGCAGCCACCATGCCGCCACCACCGATTCGTCGATCTGGTTTCACCGGCCGATCCGCGCCGACCGAGTGGAATCTGCTGGAGTCACGCTCACCTGCGGCGGGCGCGGACGCGGCGTGATGACCGCGGGACTCTTCGACGCCCACGGGGTGCGGGTGGCCACCTTGGTTCACGAGGGGCAGGCCGTCACCCGCCGGGCCGACTAGACCTCGGCGACGTCGTGTTCGAGCAACTCGGCCAGCCGTGCCTTCGCGGCGGCCTTACGGGTGGGCAGGTGCGCTGACGGGAACAACGTCGTCCACCGGCTCGTACTCCTTGAGCGTGCGCCGGGCGACGGTGAGCTTGTGCACCTCGGTGGGTCCGTCGGCGAGGCCAGTGACTGTGACGCCATCAGCATCTTCACGAACGGCATCTCGTCGGACACCCCGAGCGAGCCGTGCAGCTGCATCGCGCGGATCACCACGTCGTGCAGCACCTTCGGCATCGCCACCTTCACCGCGGCGATGTCGCGGCGCACCTTCTGGTAGTCGTGGTACTTGTCGATCTTCCACGCGGTGCGCAGCACCAGCAGCCGGAACTGCTCGATCTCGATCCAGCTGTCGGCGATCTTCTCCTGGGTCATCTGGAAATCGCCCAGCGGTCCCTGCCGGGTCTGCCGCGAGACCGCCCGCTCGCACATCATGTCGAATGCCTTGCGTGCCAACGCGATGGTCCGCATCGCGTGGTGCACCCGCCCGCCGCCGAGTCGGGTCTGCGCGATCGCGAACGCCTGCCCTTCACCGCCGAGGACGTGGTCGGCCGGCACCCGGACGTCGGTGTAGCGCACGTAGCCGTGAGAGGCGTGCGCGGCGGACTCACCACCGACGCCGACGTTGCGGACGATCTCGATCCCGGGTGTCTCGGCGGGCACGATGAACAGCGACATCTTCTGATGCGTACGGGCCTCCGGATTGGTGACCGCCATGACGATGAAGAACGCAGGCGTAGCGGGCGTTGGAGGAGAACCACTTCTCGCCGTTGATCACCCAGTCGTCGCCGTCGCGCACCGCGCGGGTGGTGAACAGGCCGGGATCGGACCCGCCCTGCGGCTCGGTCATCGAGTAGCACGACGAGATCTCGCCGTCGAGCAGCGGCTGCAGGTAGCGCTTCTTCTGATCCTCGGTGCCGAACATCGCGATGATCTCGGCGTTACCGCGAGTCCGGGGCCTGCGATCCGAAAACCGACGGCGCCCAGCGGGAGCGGCCGACGATCTCGTTGAGCAGCGCCAGCTGGACCTGGCCGTAGCCCTGGCCGCCCAGCTCGGGACTCAGGTGCGCCGCCCACAGGCCCTGGTCCTTGACCTTCTGTTGCAGCGGCCGCAGGACCCGCATCAGCTCCGGGTTCTTCTTGTCGTAGGGATCCAGCGGCGCGAGGTCGAGCGGCTCGAGTTCGTCGCGCATGAACTCCTCGACCCAGTCGAGCTTGCGCCTGATAGTCCGGATCGGTCTCGAAATCCCACATGGTCCTCAGTCTTCCAGTCAGGGAACGACGACGGCCCGGCCGGTCACCTTGCCGTCGTGCAGATCGCGGTATGCCTGTGCGGCATCGTCGAGGGAGTAGACCGTGCTCTCGGCTGTTGACATCGCCGCGGGCTGCCAGCGCCAGCAGTTCGATGAGTTCGCCGCGGCTGCCCCAGTACGTCGTGGCGATGCTCACCTCGTAGGGCTGAGAGAAGAACGACAGCGGTATTTCACCGCCGCCGATCCCGACGATCGTGACATCGGCCAGTGGCCGGGCGACGGCGCGGGAAAGCTCCAATGTCGCTGTGGTGCCGACGAAGTCGATCACCACGTCGGCGCCCCGACCGCCGGTCAGCTCGCGGATGGTGGCGGCGGCAGTGTCGTCCGAGAGCACCGCGTGGTGGGCACCGACCTTACGGGCCAGTTCCAGCTGCTTCCGGTTTGACGTCGACGGCGATCACCTGCGCCGCGGTGGTGGCCCGCGCGATCTGCACTGCCGATGTGGCCCGAGCCCGCCGACGCCGATCAGCACGATGGTGGCATCCGGGGTGAGCTTGGGCCAGGACCGCCGGATCGCGTGATACGGCGTCAGGCCGGCATCGGTCAGCGGGGCCGCCGTCACCGGATCCAGCCCGTCGGGCAGCGGCACGAGATACCGCTGGTGGGGCACCAGCAGGTAGTCGGCCATGCCGCCGTCGGCACCCAGCCCGCCGCCGCCGACCAGACGGGCTGCTCGCAGTAGTTCTCCATACCCACTGCGCAGCGCCCGCAGATGCCCGCAACCCCAGGCGCCGTACACCGCGACCGCGTCTCCGACCGACAGGCCGGTGACGCCCGCGCCCATCGCGTGAACCCAGCCGGCGTTCTCATGGCCGAGCGTCATGGGCAGCGGCCACACTGCCGAGACGTCCATGTCGTAGAGCACGTGCAGATCGGAGTGGCAGGCACCGGCGCCGCCGACCTTGATCACCACCTCACCCGGACCGGGCTTCGGTTCGGGTGATTTCGAGCAGTTCGGGTTCCTGTTGAAAGCCGACTATCCGCAGTGCCCGCACATCGCCTCCTGTTCGCCCCTGCAACTCCGACCCCGCTGTGAAGGATCACATTGGACCCCGTTGTTGGATTAGACCGGGTTACCCCGGTCGGCGGGGGCGAATGCGGCATGCTTCGGCGCGTGCTGTTTCTCAGCCAAGCTCATCGGCTGTGAGGTGAGGGTCACCGGCGCCGGACACGACGGGGTGATCGGCCGGCTGATCGACCTGACTGTGCGCCTCGACGGCGACAACGGTCCGCAGCTGGTCGACCGTCTGCTGGTCGGCCGCCGCGGCGCTCCTCCGCAGCTGCTGTCCTGGACGACGGTGGCCCGGTTCGAGGCGGGCCGGCCGGTACTGGCTGCCGGAGCGCCCGCGGCGGCGGTCGACGCCCTGGCCGGCGACGAGATCCTGTTGGCCCGCGACGTGCTCGACACCCAGGTGGTCGACGTCGCCGGGCAGCGGCTGGCCCGGGTGGCCGATGTGGTGTTGGCCGTCGCCGGCGGGGCCGGCCGAACCGGCCTGGAGGTGGTCGGCGTGGAGGTGGGGTTCGGCGCGGTACTGCGCCGGCTGGGGCTGCGCCGAATGACACCGATCCGCACCGGGGACGTGGTCGCCTGGTCGGATCTGCACCTGACCTCCGAGCGGGGACACACGGTGCAACTCGCCGCGCCGCGGTCGGCGGTGCACCGGCTCGACGCGCGCGGGCTGGCCGCACTGGTCAGCCGCGTCGACACCGATTCGGCCAGTGAGATCCTCTCCGCCAAGGATCCGCAGATGGCGGCCGCGGTGGTGCGCCGAGGCGCACCCGGAGATCGGCGAGCGAATGCTGCGCGCGATGCTCCCAAGTCAGGCCGATCGGATCGTGGCCGCGATGCCTGCCGAGCATGCCGGTCGGTGGCGCGACCGGATGCGCCGGCCGGCTCTGCTGGGCCGGCGGTTCGTGCGGTCCCGGGTGTCCTCGCGTCGGCACCTCAATTGGCGGCGGCCGTGACAGTGATCAAACGCGTCGGCGGTGTTCGGCTGGCCGCACTGTTGGCTGTCGTCGGGCCCGGGCCTGCTGGCCGGACTCTCCGACGACGACCCGGCCGGTATCACGACCTACTCGGTGCTCGGCGCCGACCACGGTTATCAGCTGCTGTGGGTGCTGCTGCTGTCCACGGTGGCGCTGGTGATTTTCCACGGACTGGCCGCGCGGATGGGTGTGGTCACCGGTCAGGGGCTGATCGGCCTGGTTCGTCAGCGCTACGGCGTACGGGTGGGCGGCGCGGTGCTCGCCGCACTGGTCGTCGCCAACATCGGCACCACCTGTGCCGAATTCGCCGGTATCGCAGCAGGATTCGAGCTGTTCGGGATCAGCCGCTACATCAGCGTGCCGATGGCCGCGGTGATCGTCTCGCTGCTGGTGCTGCGCGGCAGCTTCCACCGTGTCGAGCGGCTGCTGCTGTTGGTGTCGACGGTGTTCCTCGCCTACATCGCCTCCGGGCTGCTGGCGCACCCGGACTGGGGTGCAGCGCTGCGCGGAACAGTGGTGCCCACCATGCCGATGACCGGTGAGGCGATCGCGATCGTCACCGCCACGCTGGGCACCACGCTGGCACCGTGGGGTCTGTCGTTCATGCAGTCCTATGCGGTGGACAAGAAACTGCGGCCGGAGGATCTGCCACTGGAGCGGGTCGACGTGATCACCGGCGCGGTGCTGACCGGGGTGATCGGCTTCTTCGTCGTCGTGGCCTGCGCAGCAACCCTGCACCGCGACGGTCTGCGGCATCACCGACGCCGCCGACGCGGCAGTGGCGTTGCAGCCACTGGCCGGCGAGGCCGCGGCGCACACTGTTCGCCGTCGGACTGATCGGGGCGTCGTTTCTGGCGGCGTCGATCCTGCCGCTGTCGACGGCCTACTCGGTGTGCGAGTACGCCGGGTTCGAGGCGGCCGTCGACGATCCCTTCTCGCGAGGCCCGGACGTTCTACGTGACCTACGGAATCATCACGCTGCTCGGCACGGTGATCGTGCTGACGCCCGACGCGCCGCTGGTGACGATCCTGGTGGGCACCCAGGTGCTCAACGCGGTGCTGCTGGTGCCACTGCTGTTCGCGATGATCGGCCTGAGCCGGCGACCGCGACCTGATGGGCACCTTCGTCACCAGCCGGGCGAGCTGTCGCCGTCTACGGGCTGACCACCGCGGTGGTGGTGACCTGTGTGGTGACCCTGGGCATTACTACGGTGTTGCAATGACGCCCATCGATGTGCGGTCAGCGCGCCGCGCCGACGTTCCCGGCCTCGCCCGGGTGCTGGGCCGGGCCTTCTACGACGACCCGGTGATGATCTGGCTGCAGCCCGACGCCGTACGCCGCGCCGCCGCGCTGCCGGGCTTCTTCGCGCGCGGTGACCCGCCACCACTTCCTGGCCGGCGTCCGGGGTGGAGGTCGCGGTGTCCTCCGATCGGCATCGGGGCAGCCGCGCTGTGGGATCCGCCCGGGCGCTGGGAGCAGACGCCGCGTGAGCAGATCGCCATGCTGCCCGCGGTGGTGCGGGCGTTTCGCGGCCGGCTCGGGCGGGCCCGTGCGCTGACCGATCAGATGAAGGCCGTGCACCCCGAGGAGCCGCACTGGTATCTGGCGATGATCGGCAGCGATCCCTCCGTGCGCGGCGGGGGCTTCGGCGGCGGCGCTGATGCGCTCCCGGCTGGACCGCTGCGATGCCGAGGGCGCACCCGGCCTACCTGGAGTCGAGCAATATCGACAACGTGCCGTACTACCACCGGTTCGGTTTCGAGGTCACCGGTGAGATCGTGATCCCCGACGGCGGACCGACGCTGTGGTGCATGTGGCGGCCGCCGCGGTAGCGACTCTACAGGTTTCACGTCGCTGCGAGCGAGGTGTTGCGCAGCGTGACCGCGAACTGCATGACCCGGTAGGGCCATCCGCGCGCGGTGTTCCACTGCGACACCACCAGACCCACGCCGCCGGCGACGTCCAGGCGGCTGCCCGGAAGCACGTATCCGCCGTAGAGCTGGGCCACCTGGCAGCCGTCGTGGTCCTCGTCGTCCCAGGTGCAGCCCACCACCGGCCGCTGCAGCGGGGCGTCGTCAAGGTCGGGCGGTGAGCGAAGTAAGGGTCCGGTAGCCCAGCGAGTACGCCGACGACAGAAACCCGCCCGAGAACCCATGTGCCGCAATCGAAACGGCGCAGTGACAGCTCTCCCCAGGTCTCACCAGCCGGGGTGATCACCGTCGCCTCTCGCCCCCAGCCGTGCGGTCCCCAGGCGTGGTAGCGCGAACGGTCGCCGATGTGCTCGGGCCGGACGCGGCGCAGGATCATGCCCTTGTCGCGCTGGAAGCCGGTCGAGACCACGTACACCCAGCCGTCGTCGGGGTCGTAGTCCCACGTCCAGCATTGAGCGTGCCCGCCGTACAGATCGGCCGGGAACTTGGCCGCCTCACCGAGGTTGGGTCCACGTCGCGCCGTTGTCGTCGGAACGCCAGATCTCGGTCCACACCACATTGCCGAAGCCGCGGTTGACGATCGCGTGCAGGTACAGCGCATCACCCACCCGCAGCAGATCGGACGGGATCACGGTGCTGATGCCGCGCCGCAGCAGGCCGGGGTTCGGCCGGTGGCGGTAATGCCACAGCTGCCGGGCGTAGCGCGCGTCGGAGCCACCGGCGTGGGTGTAGATGATCGGGTGGGTGGCGTCGCCGCTGCCGATCAGGATCACCGGTGAGCGCCACTCGCCCACACCGACCCGGTCACCGGAGAAGGTGTCGCCGAACACCGACACCAGGTGGCCGTCGGCGAGCCTCAACGGACGCGCCCAGGTCGGTGCACCGCATACCGAACCGGTCGGTGATGCCCGGGCCGGTGAGGTTCTTGACCTTGCCGAGGGCGCCGGGGCCGATCAACTCATGGGGCCGATCAACTCAGGACGAACGCGGCGGCATCCGGCTCCCGCGTCCACGTCCAGAAGTCCACCAGCCGCCACGGGCTCAGCGAGTGCACCACCCCGTTCGCGTCTTTGTAGAAGCTGTGCTTGATGCTGGGCTGCGACCACACCATGGTCTTCAGTTCCGCTTGCGAGCGCTCATACCAGTCGTCGTAGGCCTCGGGCCGTGGCTCCATCGAGGTGTTGCCTGAGGCGAGTAGCAGGTCGATGCACCCCATGATGTAGCGCATCTCGCACTCGGAGTGGAAGATCAGGCTGCCGCCGCTGGCCAGGTTGGTGCCGGGGCCGTACATGCAGAAGAAGTTCGGGAACCCGGGGATGGTGATGCCCAGGTATGCCGCCGGCTTCTCGCCCCACATCCGGTGCAGGTCCATCCCGCCGCGGCCGGTGACGTGCAACGAGCCCAGGAAGTCGTTGACCCGAAAACCGGTGGCATAGATGAGCACATCGGCGGGGTAGCGGGTGCCGTCGGTGGCGATCACGGCGTCGGCCTCGATGCGCTCGACGCCGCAGCGCACCAGGTCGACGTTGTCGCGGCGCAGCGTCGCGCAGCCAGCTGCCGTTGTCCTGCAGGGTGCGCTTGCCGGTGGCGGGTAGTCGGGGATGACCTTGGCGGCCAGTTCCTCATCGCCGTCGAGCTGGCTTGTCGATCCACTGCGGTGAACATCATCCGGGCCAGATCGTTGGTCTCGCTGACCGCGCGCTGCTGATCGGGCCAGTCCGGGTCCACCTTGGCCGCGACCAGGCCGGTGTCGCAGCCCGGCCAGAAGATCAGGAAGCGGTACCAGCGGCCGTAGAACGGCAGATGCCTGCAGCGCCCACCGCACGCCGGCACCGACGTGCGACGTGGTAGTCCGGATTGGGGAACATCCACTGCGCGGTGCGCTGGAAGATCGTCAGCGACCCGACCGGTGTCGGCGATCGCCGGGGCGAGTTGGAAGCCGGTCGCGCCGGCGCCGATCATCACGACGTTGCGGCCGGTGAGGTCGACGTCGTGGTCCCAGCGGGCGGTGTGGAAGGCCGGTCCGGCGAAGCTCGCGGCACCCGGAGATTCGGGAACGAACGGCGCGTTGAGCTGGCCGACCGCGCTGATCACCGCCCGGGCCCGCAGCGTCTCGGTCGCGCCGTCGCCGTCGTCGCACGGTCGACCGACCAGGTGCGCGGTCGCTCGTCCCAGGCGGCACCGAGCGACCTCGGTGTCGAAGCGGATGTGGTCGGCGAGGCCGTGGCGGTCGCATCACATCGTGCGAAGTAGCGCCTGCAGCTCGGGCTGGCGGGCGAAGAACTCGGTCCAGTGGTCCGACGGTTCGAAGCTGTAGCAGTAGAAGTGGTTGCCGACGTCGACCCGGGCGCCGGGGTAGCGTGTTCTCCCACCAGGTGCCGCCGACGCCCGGGATTCTTCTCGACGACGGTGAACGGGATGCCGGCCTGCTTGAGCCGGATCGCGGCCAGCAGCCCGGACTGCCCGGCGCCGATGACCACCACCGGGAAGTCGTTGCGGTCCCTCGGGATCGGAGCGCAGGTCGTCGCCGCGAGCATCGCGGCCGTCGAGCTCCATCTCCTCGAGCATCATCGGCACGTACTCGTCGGCGACTTCGCCGGCGACGATCCAATCCATCATCCGCTTGAGCAGCGGGGCGTCGACCGGCTCGGGTTCGGGGCATCCGCGGTCGCGGTAGTCGGTGATCACGTCCGAGGGCGAGCGCGCGCGCCGCGGCTCTTGTCCTCCTCGGACATGAAGCCCTGCACCTCGTTGAGGAAGATTCCCGCGCGGCCGCACCGGTCCGTCGAGGATGCGCGCGGCGCACGTCCTCGTCGTCGGTCATGTGCACACACGACATCAGCAGCGCCGGGCATCGAGACGTCCAGCAGAGCGGCGGCGATCGCCTCGTCGGAGTCGGTGAACGGCTCGACCGGCGTGTGGGTTGCGCATCGCTAGCAACCGGTCGCTGCTCGAAGGGTGCTGCACAGCTGGTGGAGACGTGTTGTTGAGAGGCGTGCGATCCTTCGCCGGAAGGCGGTTCTAGGAATCGTATGAATGTTGTCGAAGTTGATGACGCAGTCGCTGGGGACGCGGTCCTCGGTGGCGGTCAGGGGAAGTTCGGATTCCAGGCCCCGGCGGGTACGGGTCAGGGCGGCGACGACGACTGATCCAATGCGATCGGCTACCGCATCCCTAGTCAGGACGACCACGGGTCTGTCGCCACCCGGCGTGGCAGCGAACCAGAGCTCACCGCGTCGCATCGGCCCAGTCGGTCCAGTCCTCGGCCGGTCCCCAGTCCGCGGCTTGCGCTAAGCCGTTCTGTTCCGTGCTGAGCTCGGACAGGCGGCGACGCAGGGCTTCGCGGAGGAACTCCGAGCGGCCGATGCCGAGTCGCCGCGCCCACCGTTCGACGGCGACCGCGTCCTGCGTGGCGACGCGGAAACTCAGCATTCTCATTCCAGTGATGCTAGACCGCCGCCGTGTTTCAGTAAGCCGCTCTCCACAGGTCGCGATTCCCGGTACCGACTGTGCGGTGTCGTCACCGACACGCCGTACGCGTGTCGGAATCGGCACAGTCGGGCGACGGCACCGGCGCACCATGGGACCTCCTACGGTGCCACCAGGATTCGGATCGGGTTGCCGTCGGCCCGCTCGAGCGTCCGATGCCGTCGTGGATGTCCTCGAGTGGGATGATCCGGCTGATCGAGCGGGACAGATCGAGCCGACCCAGCGACACCAGCCTGGCCAGCGTCTCGATATCGGCGTTCTCGTAGCCCAGGTGCCCCAGCACCTGCTTCTGGGTCAGACCGAACATCGACGTCGGCCCCACCGTCGGGGATTCCGCGCTCATCCCGACACCGACCAGCCGCCCGCCGACCGTCAGACAGTCCAGCGCCTGCTCGAAGGTGACCTTCAGCCCGACGGCGTCGAAGGCGACGTCGAGCCTGCGGCCTCCGGTGACCTCGGCGATCTTGGCCTTCAGGTCCGGGTCGCGGGAGTCGAAGGCATAGTCGGCGCCGAGTTCCAGCGCCCGGTCGCGCACCACCGGGTTGATGTCGACGGCGATGATCGGCGCCGCGCCCACCAGTCGGGCCAACTGCACGATGTGGGTGCCGACCCCGCCGACACCCCACACCCCGACCGACTCGCCGATGCCGACCTTGCCGGTGTGCACCACCGCGCCGAACGGGGTCGACACCGCGTCGGCCAGGATCGCCGCCTGCTCCAGCGGCACGTTGTCGGGAACCCGGGTCAGCCCGGCCGCCAGGGCGACGGTGTACTCCGCCCAGGCGCCGTCGTAGGCGAACGCCATCAGCTGTAGTCGCAGGCAGTGGCCGATATCGCCGCGCCGGCAGTTCGGGCAGCCGCCGCAGGGCCGGCCCGCCGCGACGACCACCCGGTCACCCTCGGACCAGCCCGTCGACGTCCGGCGCCCAGCTTGGCGATGGTTCCCGAGGCCTCATGGCCCTGGGTGACCACCGGCCGCTGTGCGGGGAAGGTGCCGTTGATCAGGCTGAGGTCGGAGTGGCAGATGCCGCAGAACGCGACCTTGACCAGGACCTCGCCCGGACCCGGCTCGGGAATCGGAACATCCTCCACCACAACGGTTTTGGTGTCGGCGTAGAACCGCTCCGCGCGCATCGTCTCGGCCATGAACATCCTTCCCTGGTCAGGCCCTCAACCTACGCCCTGTGGCTAGAGTGGCGTCCATGGTGGCTGCGCCAGCGTGACGGTGTGACCTGCGGACCCAGTGTCGCGGTGATGGCCGGTGCCTTGCTCGACCCGCGGCTACGGCGCGCGGTTGCAGGGCGAGGGGGCCCAGCAGTGGTTCGCCGCGGAGCAGGGCAGGGTGCACCGCACGGTCAACGTGATGTGGCCGCGCGCACTCGGCACCACGCCGGCCGGAATGGCCCGGGCACTGAGCGGCTACGGCACGCGGGCGTACCGGTGGCGGCCTGCCGCCCGTGACTGTGACGCAGGCGTGCGCCGCGGTCGGCGACGGGTGGCCGGTGGCCATGCTGATCGGTGCCGCGATCCCACGGCACTGGGTGCTGCTCACCGAGATTGTCCGGGCGGGTGCTGCGCTGTTACGAACCGTCATCGGGCCGGTCGGTTGAGATCGCCGTCGATGACATTCCGCGGCGCGGCTTGAATGTCTTGGATTCCCCAAGCCGTTCGCGTTCGTACTGCCCGACCGCTGAGCCGTTCAACAGCGCCGGTCGCGACGGCCACCGCCGGCTCGATCATCTCCGTCACCGGGAAGCCGTCCTCGACCATCTGCGCGGTGAGTTCCCGAAGACCACCGACAAGGATCACCGCGGCCGCGCGCGACAGCGGCGGCAGTCCGGCACTGCGAAATCCGGGACCGGCGGTGAGTTCGATGATCGCCTCGACCAGCCGGCCGGAACCGCGGCGCAGCAGTCGGGCGCGCCGCCTCACCGAGCGCGGGGAGTTCCCGGATCCAACTGAGCGTGACCGCGGGGGTCGCCTCGATGCTCTGCACGTAGGCGGTGACGGCCTGGCGAACCTGCTGCTGCCACGGCGCGCATCGGATCGACCGCCTGCACGCAAGGTCTCGACCAGTTCCTCGTTGTTGGCGGTGAGCAGTTCGAAGAAGCACTCCTGTTTGGTGCGCGAAGTGGTCGTAGAAGGTTCGTTTGGAGGTACGCGCACAGCGCACGATGTCGGCGACCGTGGTCTCCCGGTAGCCGCGCTCCTCGATCGAGGACGTCAGACCGTCGAGCAGGCGGCGGCGGAAGTCCTGGCTCGGTGCGGCCTGATCGGCGACCGGTGCGCTCACCCATTCCTCCCTTGTCAGAGCCTGGTACGAAACGGTACCGTAGACCGGACACGATGTGGTACAGCCCGGTACCGCGCAGGTGATGAGCGAGGTGTGATGAGCGAAGCGCCAGCCCTCGACCGTCCGGCCGGTGAGGCCGTGCTGCCGCCTTCGCCGTCGCCGCGAGTACCACGAGCGCTGGGTGCGTTGTCCTTCGTCGCATCCCGGCGGCGCACTGTCGAGCGCCTCACCCGCAAATACGGCCGGGCCGTCGCCGTCTCGGTGCCGGTGTTCGGCGACGCCGTTCTGATCTCCGATCCCGCGCTGGCCAAGCAGATCTTCACCACCAGTCCCGACGTGCTGCACAACATCCAGCCCAATCTGAGCCGGTTGCTCGGCGCCGACTCGGTGTTCGGCCTCGAGGGCGCCGACCACCGCCGGCGACGCAAACTGCTCACCCCGCCGTTCCACGGCAAGAGCATCGCCGCCTACGAGCGCATCGTCGAAGAGGAGACTCTGCGCGAGATGGCGTCGTGGCCCGAGGGCGAGGAGTTCGCCACCCTCGAGCCGATGATGCGGATCACCCTCAACGTCATCCTGCGGGCCATTTTCGGCGCTGAAGGTGCGGAACTGCAGCAGTTGCGCGAGCTGCTCCCCAAGTGGGTGACCCTGGGATCGCGACTGTCGGTGCTGCCCACACCCAAACGTTCCCCGGCCCCGTGGAGCCCCTGGGCACGGCTGGCCGGCTACCGGCGCACCTACGAGGGCTTGATCGACAACCTGATCGCCCGCACCCGCCGCGACCCGAATCTGAGCGAGCGCACCGACGTCCTGTCGCTGTTCCTGCGCAGTACCTATGACGACGGCTCAGAGATGACGCGCTCGGAGATCGGCGACGAGCTGCTGGCCCTGCTGGCCGCGGGTCATGAGACCACCGCCTCCACTCTCGGCTGGGCCTTCGAGCGAATCTCCCGGCACCCCGACGTGCTCGCGCGTCTGGTGGAGGAGGCCACCGGTGATGACAACACCTACCGCCAGGCGACGATCCTGGAATTGCAGCGGGCGCGAACGGTGATCGACTTCGCCGGCCGCCATGTCGCGGCGCCGATGTACGAACTCGGCCAGTACCGGATCCCGCAGGGTTTTTCGATCATGATCAGCCTGCTCCAGCTGCATCAGAACCCGGACGTCTTCCCCGACCCGGAGCGCTTCGACCCGCAACGCTTCATCGACGCCAAACCGAGCACCTATTCCTGGGTGCCGTTCGGCGGCGGTACCCGCCGCTGCGTCGGAGCCGCCTTCGCCAACATGGAGATGGATGTGGTGCTACGAACCGTGCTGCGCCACGTCACGATCCAGACCACCGACGCACCCGGTGAGAAGTGGCACAACCGCGGTGTCGCGTTCACCCCGAAGAAGGGCGGCCGCGTGGTGGTGCACCGCCGCGCTACGCCGTAGGGGCTGTGCGGCTCAGATCGACGGCGATGAAGTCGCATCCGCCACAGACCCTCGAACAACTCCCGGCCGATGGCCTCCAAGCTCGGACTGATCTGCCCGGGCCACCACGCCGGTCTGCAATACCCGCTCGGCGATCTCACCGATGGTGCGCTCCCCGTCCACCAGTTGCGCGAATGCCAGATGGGTCGGACTCAGCCGCAGGCTCCAGCCCGGGCGGTCGATCTCCTGGCCGCGAACGCCGCACCGCAACCGCATCAGCGGGATGTAGTCCAGCGCGTCGGTCGCCGAAAAGTCGATGCGGTAGGCCGTATTCGGTCGCTCCGGACGGCTGACGGTGAAGAAGTGGCAGGCGTTGAGCGTGCGGATGCGCTCCATCACCGCCCACATCGTGGCGTCCGGCAGCTGTGTTGATCGCGGCGTAGAACTCGTTGTCCGGTTCGGTCAGACGTCGGCGGGTAGTACGACGTCTTGAGGAACCAGTCCTGGAACACCAGCCCGGCGGACTCGACCAGTTCGAGGCAGTCCTCGACGGTGTAGCTGCGGTCGCGGCCGTGCAGGAAGGTGTCCACCAGTCCGGCGTCGAACTGAAGGTCCGGCGCGATCGACATGTAGCTCGCCAACGGGTGGCTGGGCGCCAGCGAGGCGATGCCCTCCTTGACCATCCGCAGCGACTCCTCGTCCTGGCTCAGCCCCATCTCCCGGAAGATGGACTGCATCAACTCCACCCCGACGCGGCCGTAGCGGGCGTAGAGCATGATCGCCGCCACGCCGTCGGGGCGCAGGCAGTCGGCCAGGGCCTTCATGCCGGCCGCCGGGTCGGCCATATGGTGCAGCACCCCGGTGGAGACGATCAGATCGAAATCCCTGTCCAGGCTCGGTACGTCCTCGATCGGAAGCAGCTGCAGCTCAAGGTTTTTCAGCGCGTACTTGTCCTTGAGGTAGCGGCTGTGGTCCAGCGACGGCTGACTGACGTCCACGGCCACCACCTTGGCCGCGCGGTTGGTGTAGGCGAACACCGCGGCCTGGTTGGTGCCGCAGCCGGCGATCAGGATGTCCATGTCGGGCTTGTACGGCCGGTCCGGCCACAGCATGCGGTGAGCGTGGCTGGGGTCGAACCACTGCCAGTTGTTGCTCAGCCACGACTCGAGGTTCTGGATCGGCTCGGGGTACTGCCACTTCTCGTACTGCTGGGCGACGAGGTCGGCGCGCGGATTGTCGGTCATGTCACGATTCTCCTGGGTCGGTCGAATGTTCTTAGGAGGTTCGGGTGGCGAGCAGCGGGTTCATTCGGAGGACCGGCAGCGGGAAGAGGTGCTCGGTCTCGGTGTCGTCGAGGCTGTCGTAGAGACCGATGGTGTAGACGCCGGCTGCCTCCACCCGCATCGGCAGGTACTGGGTGAACACCCGGAATTTCACCGGCGTGGGCGGGTTGTCGTGCCAGTGCCAGCCGGAACTCCAGGCTGCCGACTCGCTCACCGTCGGGTGAGGTGGCGACGATGTAGCTTCACCGGGTCGTAGTCCGCCCCGCCGAGCGCGCAGACCGCCACCACCATCGGCACGGTGATCTGAGCCGGGAAGTTGTTGACGTAGCAACTGGTCATCGGGAAACCCGTCAGGTTGACGCCCCCGGCGGCGTCCTCCTCGGCGCTCAGCGACGGCGCGAATGCGACGACACGCATGGCTGCCTCCTCGACCCGGGGTCCCCCACGACCCCCGGTCGACCCCCGGACGACTTCTAAGGCCCCCATGGGGCGCGGTACATTTGCCCGATTCGCGCTTGGGCAGCTTCCAGCCCGGCCGCGGGAAGTGGCAGGTGTAGCCGTTGGGGATAGCGCTCCAGGTAGTCCTGGTGCTCGGGCTCGGCCTCCCAGAAGTCGGCGGCCGGCGTCACCTCGGTGACGACCTTGCCCGGCCACAGCCCGGAGGCGTCGACGTCGGCGATGGTGTCCAGCGCGACGCGCTTCTGCTCGTCGTCGAGGTAGAAGATCGCCGAGCGGTAGCTGGTGCCGACGTCGTTGCCCTGGCGGTCCTTGCGTCGTCGGGTCGTGGATCTGGAAGAAGAACTCCAGCAGCGTCGCGGTAGTCGGTCTGCGCCGGGTCGAAGACGATCTCGATCGGCCTCGGCGTGGCCGGGATGGTTGCGGTAGGTGGCGTTGGCGTTCTGTCCGCCGGTGTAGCCGACCCGGGTGGAGACCACGCCGGGCTGCTTGCGGATCAGGTCCTGCATGCCCCAGAAGCAGCCGCCGGCCAGGATCGGCCTTCTTGTATTCGCTCATGTCGGTCCTCCTTCGTGCTGAACAGCGTGCGGTACTCGCCGTAGCCCTGGGCCTCGAGGTCGTCGCGGTGGATGAATCTCAGCGAAGCCGAGTTGATGCAGTAGCGCAACCCGCCCTGCGTCGCGCGGGCCGTCCTTGAAGACGTGCCCCAGGTGGCTGTCGCCGTGCGCCGAGCGCACCTCGGTGCGCGGCCACAGCATGGCTGAAGTCGCGGCTTGGTGACGACGTTGGCCTGCTCGATCGGCCTGGTGAAGCTCGGCCAGCCGGTGCCGCTGTCGAACTTGTCGATCGAGGCGAACAGCGGCTCGCCGGAGACCACGTCGACGTAGATGCCGGGCTCGTGGTTGTCCCAGTACTCGCCGGTGAAGGCCCGCTCGGTGCCGTTCCGCTGGGTCACCCGGTACTGCTCGGGGGTCAGCGCCGCGATCGCCGTCCGGGTTCTTGGTGTAGTCGCGCCATGTCACTATCCAGTGTGCTCCGGCGGCTGCCTCCGCACCTGCCCGGGCGAACGTCCCGCGTTAGAGACTCGTCAGAACAATACTAGGTTGGACGCGTGACGGCCCCCCGATTCTCCCGCGCAGAGCTCACCGACGCCTTCGCCACCTTCGAGGCCACACGTCGACGCCGCCGCCCGCACCCGCGACTGGGACGCCTGGGTGGCCCACTACACCCCCGACGTCGACTACATCGAGCACGCGATGGGCACCATGAAGGGCCGCGAGCAGGTCCGCGACTGGATCTACCGCACCATGACCACCTTCCCCGGCAGCCACATGACGTCGTTTCCGTCGCTGTGGTCGGTCATCGACGAGGACACCGGCCGGGTCATCTGCGAACTGGACAACCCGATGCGCGATCCCGGGTGACGGCACCATCATCAGCGCCACCAACATCTCGATCATCACCTACGCCGGCGACGGGCTGTGGAGCCGCCAGGAGGACATCTACAACCCGCTGCGCTTCCTCAAGGCCGGGATGAAGTGGTGCCAGAAGGCGCAGGCAAGCTCGGCACCCTCGACGACGAGGCCGCCGCGTGGATGCGCCCAGTACGGCGCCGCGCAGTGACAACTGAGCCCGTCAAACTGGTCATCGGCGCCAACGGCTTTCTCGGCTCGCACGTCACCCGCCAGCTGGTCGCCGACGGCCACGACGTGCGGGTCATGGTGCGCGAGAACGCCAACACCATCGGCATCGACGATCTCGAGGTGCACCCGGTTCGTCGGCGACATCTGGGACGACGACGTCCTGCGCGAGGCGATGACCGGATGCGACGACGTCTACTACTGCGTCGTCGACACCCGTGGCTGGCTGTCGCGACCCGGCCCCGCTGTACCGCACCAACGTCGAGGGCACCCGCAACGTGCTCGACGTCGCCGGCCGCTGTCCATCGCGAGCACCCGTTGCGGCAGCTTCGTCTTCACCAGCAGCTACGCCACGGTCGACCGGCGCCGCGGGCACGTCGCCACCGAGGCCGACGAGATCACCGACGAACGAGGCCTCACCGACTACGTGCGCTCCCGGGTGCAGGCCGAGCGCACTGGTGCTGGACCGCGCCCGCGACGGCGGGCCTGCCCGCCGTGGCGATGTGCGTGTCCACCACCTACGGCGCCGGGGACTGGGGCCGCACCCCGCACGGCGCCATCATCGCCGGCGCGGCGTTCGGCAAGCTGCCGTTCGTGCTGGGCGGTATCGAATTGGAGGCCGTCGGCGTCGACGACGCCGCCCGCGCGATGATCCTGGCCGCCGAGCACGGCCGGGTCGGGGAGCGCTACCTGATCTCGGAGAAGATGATCAGCAACGCCGAGGTGGTCCGCATCGCCGCCGAGGCGGCCGGCGTGCCCGCGCCCACCAGGACCATCCCGCTGCCGGTGGCCTACGCGATGGCCGCGCTGGGCACCGCCAAGGCGCGGCTGACGCGGCAGCGACGAGCGCCTGACCCTGAACGCGCTGCGGCTGATGCGCGCCGAGGCCCCGGTCGACCACAGCAAGGCCGTGCGGGAACTGGGCTGGCAGCCGGCGCCGGTCGAGGAGTCGATCCGCGAGGCCGCCCGGTGGTGGGTGCAGCTACGCGCCGCCAAGCAGCGCTCCCGCGCGGAGTGACGCATCGAGAGTGCGCCCAGATCGCGATTCCCGCTGAAGACGTCTACGCGATCTCGATGCCACGCCCCGCCGCTACTCGACGTAGGGCAAGCGTTGCCGGTGGCGAGTGTCATCTGCGATCGGTATCCTGGAAGCGCCTGAGGCGGTGAGCTTCAGGAAGTGAGCCCGAGACCCAGCCGGACGACTGTGGCGCTCGGGCTTCGCGCTTTCTGCGGCCGGCTACACCTCGCGTTCCCCGATTACCACCGGCTGCACCAAGGCCTTCCATTCCCGGCCCTTCGCCCAACACCAGGCGATCGCATCGGGTACGGCCAGTAGCGATTCCGCTGAGCCCTTTCTGTGCTCGTAGCGGACAGTGCTCCGGCAGTCCTCGGCTCGGGTGAACTCGATCAGCCTCTGCCTGTCCCAGCGGAGCAGGGTGTCGTCTTGGTCGAGGATCAGCCGTGTGTGGACGCCGTCGGCGTTATCGGCCACCAGGCGGCGTAGGCACGCTTCGCGTCGCTGCTTCTCGCTCGCGTAGCGCCGCCCAGCCCGGTAGACCGTGGCCTGGATTCCAGAAGCAGCGATGGCCGTCGCGATTTGCCTTCTGCGGCCGCCGCGCTCGTTCTTCATGTGCAGGAACGCTGGTTCGGGAGCAGCAGTCCACGGAGGGTGGCACGTAACGCCGTCATCCCCGCCGTGTCGTGAGAGGCGGCCACCATGAGGTATCCCCGCTGCTTGGTCTCATCGACAAAAACGTGTCGGGTCGTCATCGCCAGCCTCTGCGTCCACGGCCCGACCTTTCCATCAGGCTCTGACAGTGCGCGGGTGACCGGTTCCTCTGCCAAGATCGTTCCCATGCTCCGCAACGGCGCCGTCTCGCACTGGTTCGACCGTCTTCCGGACCCGCGGCCCGCGCTGCCCGGCGACCGCGACGCCGACGTCTGCATCGTCGGCGCCGGCTACACCGGGCTGTGGACGGCCTACTACCTCAAGCAAGCTCGACCCCGGCCTGCGGATCACCGTCCTCGAGGCCCGCTTCGCCGGCTTCGGCGCGTCCGGCCGCAACGGCGGCTGGCTGTCCGGGCTGCCGCCGGGCCACCGCGGGACTGCTGGCCAAGCAGCACGGCCGCGACAGCGTGATCGCCTGGCAGCGGACGCTCAACGACGCCGTCGACGAGGTGATCGACGTCGCCGCCCGCGAAGGCATCGACGCCGACATCGTCAAGGGCGGCAACCTGGAGGTCGCCCGCAACGCCCGCCCAGGCCGCAGCGGCTGCGCGCCGAGGTCGAGGAGGACCGCAGCTGGGGCGTCGACGGCATCGAGATGCTCACCGCCGCCGAGGCCGCCGACGCGGATCCGGGTCGACAACCCGGTGCTCGGCTGCGTTCAACCCGCACTGCGCCCGGATCCAGCCGGCCAAGCTGGCCCGCGGACTGGCCGACGTCGTCGAACGCCTCGGCGTCGACGATCTACGAGCAGACCCCGGTCACCGCGATCAGCCGCCGGCCGGGCCGAGACCCCGCACGGGGTGCTGCGCGCGCCGGTGATCCTGCGCGCCACCGAGGGATTCACCGCGCGGATGCGCGGGCTGCGCCGGCGCTGGCTGCCGATGAACAGCGCCATGATCGCCACCGAGCCGATGCCGGCAGCAGGCTGTGGGACAGCATCGGCTGGGACGGCTGCGAGACCCTGGGCGACCTGGCGCACGGCTTCTTCTACGCCCAGCGCACCGCCGACGACCGCATCGCCATCGGCGGCCGCGCGCGTGCCCTACCGCTACGGCTCCCGCATCGACCACGACGGCGCCGTCGGCCAGGCCACCATCGACCACCTGACCGGCGTGCTGAACACCGTGCTGCCGCAGACCCGCGGCGTGCCGATCGCGCACGGCTGGTGCGGCGTGCTGGCGGTGCCGCGGGACTGGACGGCCGGCGTGCGACTTCGACCCGGCCACCGGCCTCGGCGAGGCCGGCGGCTACGTCGGCCACGGCGTCACCGCCACCAACCTCGCCGGGCGCACGCTGGCCGATCTGGTGCTCAAGCGCGCCACGCCGACTGACCGCGCTGCCGTGGGTCGGCCACCGCTCGACGAGCCTGGGAACCCGAACCGCTGCGCTGGCTCGGCGTGCGCGGCCTCTACACCGCCTACAAGACTGGCCGACCGGCACGAAGGCGCCGGCCGCGCACGAACACCTCGCCGATCGCCGTCCTCGCCGACCGAATCACCGGACGCCCCTAAGGCTTCGGCGATGGTGGAGCGCACGCTCACCTTCCCCGGACCGGTGAGTCCGGGCCACACCCTGGCACCGCACCGGCGCGGGCCGGGCGATCCGTGCTACCAGATCGACGCCGACGGCGCCATCTGGCGCACCAGCCTGCAGCGCAGCGGACCGGTCACCGCCCGCATCACCCGCACCGCCGCCGACACCGTGCGACTGCCAGGCCTGGGGTGAGCGGCGCGGCGGAGTTCCTCGAGAACCTGCCCGCCCTGCTGGGCGCCGACGACGACGCCGCCGACTTCCAGCCCGACCCACCCGACGGTCGCGCTGGCCCAGCCGACGAGTCCCGCACCTGCGGATCGGCGCGCACCGGCCGGGTGCTCGAGGCGCTCATCCCGGCGGTCCTCGAGCAACGCGTTCAGGGCGTCGACGCGTTCCGGTCCTGGCGGCTGCTGGTCACCAAGTTCGGCACGCCCGCGCCCGGACCGGCGCCTGAGCGGATGCGGGTGCCGCCGCCGGCCGAGGTGTGGCGGCGCATCCCGTCCTGGGAGTTCCACCGCGCCAACGTCGACCCCGGCCGTGCCCGCACCATCGTCGGCTGCGCCGAGCGCGCCGACGCACTGGAACGGCTCACTGCCGGGCCGCGGACGCCAGCGAGGCACTGACGTCGCTGCCCGGTGTCGGGGTCTGGACTGCCGCCGAGACCGCCCAGCGGGCCTTCGGCGACGCCGACGCGCTGTCGGTCGGCGACTACCACCTGTCGACGATGATCGGCTGGACGCTGCTCGGCCATCCCATCGACGACGCCGCGATGGTCGAGCTGCTCGAACCCATGCGCCCGCACCGCTATCGGGCGGTGCGCCTGCTGGAGGTCAGCGGGCTGGCCTATCTGCCGCGCCGCGGCGCACGACTGTCGGTCCAGGACATCAGCCGTTTGTGAACGCCGATTGCGAACACCCAGGACCTCCTCATCGGCCAGGCAGCCGAGTTGGAGAAGTTCCAGTGGTTCGTCCGCGCCCACCTGGAGAACGCCGGCGGGCAACTGGTGCACGACGGTTCCGCCACCGAGCAGGGTGCGCGCACGGCGCGGTAACTGGTTGCGCATACCACCGGGGGTATGTCATGATGGGGATATGGATACCCCGGTAGGTATAGATGAGGTGCTGCACCGGCTGCGCCGGGCCCAGGGCCAGCTGGCCGGCGTGATCGCGATGGTCGAGCAGGGCCGCGAGTGCCGGGACGTCGTGATCCAGCTGGCCGCGGTGTCGAAGGCGCTCGACCGCGCCGGCTTCAAGATCGTCGCCACCGGCCTGCGGGAATGCGCCACCGCCGATCGACTCCGGCCGACGGCCTGCACTGACCGAAGCCGAACTCGAAAAGCTCTTCCTCGCCCTCGCCTGACACCTGCAAGTAGAACCTGAAGGACAAGGAGCAACATGAAGTTCAACCAGTACTACCTGGACTGCCTGTCGCACGCGTCGTACCTGATCGGCGACGAGACCACCGGCCGCGCCGTCGTGGTCGACCCGCAGCGCGACGTCGCCGAGTACATCGCCGACGCCAAGGAACTCGGCATGACCATCGAACTGGTCATCGAGACCCACTTCCACGCCGACTTCCTGTCCGGCCACCTGGAACTGGCCGAGGCCACCGGCGCGAAGATCGTCTACTCCTCGGTCGCCGAGACCGAGTTCGACGTCGATGGGCGTCGCCGACGGCGAGCGCTACTCGCTGGGCGAGGTGACAGCTGGAGTTCCGCCACACCCCGGGCCACACCCCGGAGTCGATGAGCATCGTGGTCTACGAGCACGCCGACGACACCGTTCCGTACGGCGTGCTGACCGGCGACACCCTGTTCATCGGCGACGTCGGCCGGCCCGACCTGCTGGCCTCGATCGGCTTCACCCGCGAGGAGCTGGCCGACAAGCTGTACGACTCGCTGCACAACAAGCTGATGACGCTGCCGGACGCCACCCGGGTCTACCCGGCGCACGGCGCCGGCTCGGCGTGCGGCAAGAACCTGTCGACCGACCTGTGGTCGACGATGGGCGAGCAGCGCAAGACCAACTACGCGCTGCGCGCGCCGGACAAGGCGACGTTCGTGGAGCTGGTCACCGAGGGCCAGCCGCCGGCGCCGGGCTACTTCGTCTACAACGCGATCCTCAACCGCAAGGACCGCGAGCTGCTCGACGAGACCAAGATGCCGACGGCGATGACCTACGACGAGGTCCGCGAGGCGATCGACGGCGGCGCGGTGCTGGTCGACGGCCGCAGCCCGGAGGAGTTCGCGCTGGGTCACCTGCGCGGGCGCGATCAACATCGGTCTGGAGGGCCGCTACGCCGAGTTCGCCGGTTCGGTGGTCAAGCCCGACGTCGACATCGTGCTGTTGACCGAGCCCGGGCAGGAACTGGAGGGCAAGAACCGGCTGGCCCGGATCGGTTTCGACCGGGTGATCGGCTACCTCAAGGAGCCCTACGCAGGTGATGTTCGAGCAACCGGGACGACGTCGAGGTCGCCTCGCGGCTGACCACCAACGCGCTCGACGAGCGCGATCGCCGACGTTCCCGAGCTGCAGATCGTCGACGTCCGCAACCCGGGCGAGGCCGCGGCCGGGCATGATCGCCGAACGCGGTCAACATCCCGGTCGGCCAGCTGCCGGACCGGCTCGGCGAGCTCGACCCGCGCAAGCCGACCGTCGTGTACTGCGCCGGCGGCTACCGGTCCTCGGTGGCGGCCAGCCTGCTGCGCCAGCGCGGCTTCGCCGATGTCAGCGACATCCTGGGCGGCTACAACGCCTGGGACGAAGCCACCCAGAACGCCTGAGCGACAACGAGGGAGACACAAGCCATGAGCACCACCGCCAAACACCAGGTCCTGATCGTCGGCGGCGGCACGGCCGGCATCACCGTCGCCGCGCGCCTGCTGCGCAAGGGCTACACCGACGTCGCGGTCATCGAACCGTCGGACAAGCACTACTACCAGCCGCTGTGGACGCTCGTCGGCGGCGGCCAGGCCAAGGCGTCGACCACCGAGCGGGCCGAGGCGTCGGTGATGCCCAAGGACGCGACCTGGATCCGCAAGGCCGCCAGCGGCGTTCGACCCGGACACCAACACGGTCACCTGTGCCGACGGGTCGACCTACGGCTACGACGTCCTGGTGGTCTGCCCGGGCATCCAGCTGGACTGGAACACGCACCGAGGGGCTGAGGAGACGCTCGGCCGCGACGGCGTGTCGTCGAACTACCGGTTCGACCTCGCGCCCGCGCACCTGGGACTTCATCCGCGAAACCCGTTCGGGCATCAGCGGTGTTCACGATGCCGTCCGGTCCGATGAAGTGTGCCGGCGCGCCGCAGAAGATCGCCTACCTGGCGGCCGACTACTGGCGCAAGCAGGGCGTGCTGAAGAACATCGACGTCCACCTGGTGGTGCCCGACGCCGCGGATCTTCGGCATCCCGGCGATCGCCGACAACCTGGACAAGGTGATCGCCGACTACGGCATCCACCTGCACACCGATGTCGGAGATGACCGCCGTCGACGCCGACGTCGCGCAAGGTCACGATCACCGCGGTCGGGCGAGGGCGGCACCGACACCATGCTGCCCTTCGACGTGCTGCACGCCGTGCCGCGCCAGTCGGCGCCGGACTGGATCAAGACCAGCCCGCTGTCCACCGGTGAGCGCGACCGGCTACGTCGAGGTCGACAAGCACACCATGCAGCACGTGCGCTACCCCAACGTGTTCACCCTCGGCGACGCCGGCTCGTCGCCGAACTCCAAGACCGGCGCGGCGATCCGCAAGCAGGCACCGGTGGTGGTGGAGAACATCGACGCGCACCTCACGGGCCGGCCGCTGACGGCGCGCTACGACGGCTACTCGTCGTGCCCGATCGTCACGTCCATCGCACGACATGCTGCTCGCGGAGTTCGACTACGACTTCAACCTCGAGCCGTCGTTCCCGGTGCTCGATCCGACCAAGCCGCACCGGGCGTACTGGTACCTCAAGAAGTACGGCCTGCCGTTCATGTACTGGAACCTGATGCTCAAGGGCCTGGCCTAGCCCGCAGAACCAGCCGGACTCTGGATCAGTCAAGCGCCTCAGGCGTCGAGGTCCTGCTCGACCAGCTCGGCGACTGTTGAGCACGGCCTCGTCGTCGGAGGTGACGGTGACCGCAGCGCCGTTGCCGGCGCCCAGGGTCATGATCATCAGCGCCGAGCCGGCGTCCACCGGCTCGCCGCCGTCGAGCGACAGGGTCACCGGCACGCCGGCGTTGACGACGGCCTCGGAGATGATCGCGGCGGGCCGGGCGTGCAGTCCGATCGCCGAGCCGACGATGACGGTCTTGCTGGGCATGGCGAGCTCCTTCTTGGTGGCGGTCGGTCGGTATGGGATGTACTCAGGCGGCGACGCGTTCGGCGTTCGGCCTGCGCGTCGGCCTTCGGGCTTGATGAACTGCTTGGCGGCGATCGACCGCCAGCGCGCCGACGACGGTACCGGCGGCCAGCGCCGACCAGGAACCACATCAGGTTGCCGATCGCGAAGAACACGAAGATGCCGCCGTGCGGCGCCTTGAGCGTGACGTCGAAGGCCATGATCAGCGCGCCGGTGACCGCACCGCCGACCATCATCGACGGGATCACCCGGAGCGGGTCGGCCGCCGCGAACGGGATCGCGCCCTCGGAGATGAACGACGCACCCAGCAGCCAGGCCGCCCGGCCGTTCTCCCGCTCCGGCTCGCTGAACAGGCTCGGGCCGCACCGTGGTGGCCAGCGCCATCGCCAGCGGCGGCACCATGCCGGCGGCCATGACCGCGGCCATGATCCGCAAGCGACGCGGGGTCGGCGACGTTCAGGCCGGCGGTGGCGAAGGCGTAGGCCGCCTTGTTGACCGGGCCGCCGAGGTCGAAGCACATCATCAGGCCGAGGATGACGCCGAGCAGGATCACCGAGCCGCCGGTCAGGCCGTTGAGCCAGTTGGTCAGGCCGGAGGTGATGGCGGCCAGCGGGCGGCCGAGCAGCAGGAACATCAGCAGGCCGACGACCAGCGAGGCGCAGCAGCGGGATGATCACCACCGGCATCAGGCCGCGGAACCACTGCGGCACCGTCCAGCTGGCTGATCCACAGTGCGGCGAAGCCGGCGATCAGGCCGCCGACGATGCCGCCGATGAAGCCGCCGCCGACGAAGACCGCCACCGCGCCGGCGGTGAAGCCCGGTGCGATGCCGGGCCGGTCGGCGATCGCGAAGGCGATGTAGCCGGCCAGCGCCGGGACCAGGAAGCCGAAGGCCAGGCCGCCGAGGGTGAACAGCACCGCGCCGAGGTACTGGGCCAGCCCGCCGTCGGGCAGGTTGGTCAGCGAGTTGGTGGTGGCGATGATGTGCGCCAGCGAATCCGTCGCGCCCTCGGGCTTGTTGGCGATGTCGTAACCGGCGAACAGGAAGCCCAGCGCGATCAGCAGACCGCCGGCGGCGACGAACGGGATCATGTAGCTGACGCCGGTCAGCAGGATCTGCCGGGTCCGGGTGCCCCAGCCGACGTTCGCCCGACGGTGCCGCCGGCTCGCGCGGCCGCCGCGGTGCCCTCCACCCGCGCGCGCGTTCGGATTGTCCGCTGCGGCAACGGCTTCGGCGATCATCTTGTCGGGCTCGTTGATGGCGCGCTTGACGCCGGAGGCGATCACCGGCTTGCCGGCGAAGCGCTGCCGGTCCTTGACGCCGACGTCGGTGGCGAAGATGACGGCGTCGGCGCCGGCGATGGTCGTCGGCGCTCAGCGGCGTGCTGCCCGAGGAGCCCTGGGTCTCCACCGTGCAGCTGCACCCCGGCCCGCTCGGCGGCCAGCTTCAGCGCGTCGGCGGCCATGTAGGTGTGCGCGATGCCGGTCGGGCAGGCGGTGATCGCGACGATCGACTTCGCCGTCGGCTGCCGGCGGCTGCCGGTGCCGGCGCGGCCGCGGGCGCGGCGCCGGCGCGGGTTGACCACGCCGTCGACCAGCGCGACCACCTCGTCGGCGGACTGCGGCCGCCCGCAGCGACGCGACGAAGTCCGGCCGCACCAGCGCGCGGGCCAGGCTGGAGAGCAGCTTCATGTGCTCGGCGCCGCCGCCGTCCGGTGCGGCGATCAGGAACACCAGGTCGGCCGGGCCGTCGGGGGCGCCGAAGTCGACCGCGGGCGACAGCCGGGCGAACCCGATCGACGGGCTGGTCGACCGCCGCCGAGCGGCAGTGCGGGATCGCGATGCCGCCGGGCAGACCGGTCGCCGACTGGGCCTCGCGGGCCATGCGCGGCGGCGTCAGGCCGTCGCGCGTCGGTCGGCGCGTCCGGCGTCGGCGAGCAGGCCGGCGAGCCGGCCGATGACGGCCTCCTTGTCGGCGCCGGCGTCGAGCGTCGAGCAGCACCAGATCGGTGCTGATGATCGGGATGAGTTCGGTCATGGCGCACCTTCTGGTTAGGACTGGGTCGGCGACGGCGAGATCGACGTGACCGCCACGTCGTCGAGGTCGATCTGGGCCGGCGTCGGCAGCGCCGACCCGGGCAGCGCGGCGGCGGCGCTGCCGTAGGCGACCGCCATCTGCAGCCGCTGCGGCGGCGTCGGCGCCGCCGACGTCGGCGCGCACGTAGCCGGCGAGCGAGGAGTCGCCGGCGCCGACGGTGCTGCGCGGGCGTGATCGGCGGAGGGGTGGCCAGCCAGGCGCCGTCGGCGTCGACCAGCACCGCACCCGCGGCGCCGAGGGTGGCCAGCACCGCGCCGACGCCGCGGTCGATCAGCTGCCGGGCGGCCGCGACCACCGGGTCCGGATCACCCTGCGGCGACAGCGCGTCTTCCAGCGACTCGGCGCGTCGACCCCGGCCAGGCCGGCGAGTTCCTCGGAGTTGGGCTTGATCAGGTCCGGGGCGGCGCGGCCGAAGCCGGCGGCCAGCGCGGCCAGCGGCGCGTCGGAGGTGTCGACGGCGACCTTGCAGCCGTGCGCCGCAGCGCGGCGACCACGTCGGCGTACCAGCTGTCGGGCAGGCCCGGCGGCAGCGATCCGGACAGCACCACCCAGTGGTCGCCGATGCGCGCGCGCTCGAGCACGGCGCCGGTCAGTGCGCTCAGCGCTCGTCGGCGTCGAGCGCCGCGCCCGGCTCGTTGATTTTCGTTGTGGTGCCGTCGGTTTCGGTGATCGTCGAGGTTGGTGCGCACCGCGCCGTCGATCGGGCACGGCGTGGAACGGCACGCCGCTGGCCCGCAGGGCGGCCAGGATCGGGTCGTGCTCGGCGGCCGGGCAGCACGGCGACGGTGTCGAGACCGGCCAGGGTCAGCGCGCGGGCGACGTTGACGCCCTTGCCGCCCGGCTCGGTGGTCACCGACGTGCACCCGGTGCACCGCGCCGCGCACCAGCTGCGCCGGCAGCGTGACGGTGCGGTCGATGCTCGGGTTGGGGGTGACGGTGACGATCATGCGGCTCCTCCTGCGCACGACGACTTCGACGCCGTGCTCGGTGAGCTGCGGCGCGGTCGGCGGCGCTGATCTCGGTGTCGGTGACCAGGACGTCGACGCTGGTCGATCGGGGCGAAGCTGACGAATTCCTCGCGGCCGATCTTGGACGAGTCGGCCACCACCACAACGTAATTGGCGCAGCGCGACCATGGCGCGCTTGACGGCGGCCTCGTCGCTGTCGGGGGTGGACAGCCCGTGCCGCACGCTGATGCCGTTGGTGCCGATGAAGGCGATGTCCACCCGCAGGGTGTCCAGCGTGCGCAGCGCCTGCTCGCCGACGGCGGCCTGGGTCAGGCCGCGGACCCGGCCGCCGAGCAGCTGCAGGGACACCGACGGCATGGCGGCCAGCCGGGCGGCGATCGGCACCGAGTTGGTGACCACGACGCAGCTCGCGGTCCGGCGGGCAGCAGCGCGGCGACCCGCGCGGTGGTGGTGCCGGCGTCGAACAGGACGCTGGCGCCGGCTAGCGGGAAGAACTCGGCGGCGGCGCGCGGCGATGGCCTCCTTGTGGTCGGCCCGGGTGGTCTCGCGTTCGTCGACGCTCGGGTTCGACGAGGTGCAGCGCCCGGACCGGGACGGCGCCGCCGTGGACGCGGCGCAGCACGCCCGGCCCGGTCGAGCGACGGCGAGGTCGCGGCGCACCGTCTCGGTGGTGACGTCGTAGGTCTGGGCCAGTTCGGCGACCGAGGCGCGGCCCTGCGACATCACCAGCGCGGCGATCGCCTGCTGACGTTCTTCCGGGTACACGACTCTCCGTTGTGCGATGTGGGTTATGCCCGCATTGATGTTGATATGTGTTGTTTTACCCCGTTCGTGTTGACTTGTCAACGGTTTGTTGTAATCTGGTTCACATGACCGCCGCTTCCACGCCTACTCACTCGGCCCGACCGGCACCGTTCTGCAGGGCGTCCCGGTGGTTCCGGGAGTCCGGTTCGCGCCCGTCATCCGCGCCGGCCGGCTGCCCGACGCTCGACGAGCTCGACCCCGGCGGCGAGGTGCGCCGAGGCCGACCGGCCCGCGGAGGCCGCGCGGTTCACCGCCGCGGCGGCCGCCGTCGCCGAGCGGCTGCGCGACGCGCGCCGCCAGCGCCACCGGCGTCGGCCTCGGAGGTGCTGGCCGCCACCGCCGACACTGGCCCAGGACCGGGCCTGGCTCGGCGCGGCCGAGAACGCGATCAAGGCAGGCAAGCCCGCGGTGCGGGCCACCGCCGAGGCGGTCGCCCAGTTCGTCGAGATGTTCACCAAGATGGGTGGACTGATGGCCGAACGGGTCACCGACCTGCAGGACATCCGCGACCGGGTGATCGCCGAACTCGCGGGCTGCCCGAGCCCGGCGTGCCGGTGCCCGCCGAGCCGTCGATCCTGTGCGCCGAGGATCTCGCGCCCGCCGACACCGCCGGCCTGGACCCGCACCGCGTCGTCGGCCTGGCCACCACGCTCGGCGGCCCGACCAGCCACACCGCGATCATCGCCCGCCAGCTCGGCATCCCGTGCGTGGTCGCCGTCGACGGCCTCGACGACGTCGCCGCCGGGACCATGGTGCTGGTCGACGGCACCCGCGGCACCGTGACCATCGTCCCCGACCGCGGCCGAGGCCGCCGCGGCGGTCGCCGACGGCCGACGTCGCCGCCGCGGCGATGGCCGGCTGGACCGGGCCCGGCGCGACCGCCGACGGTCACGCGGTCGCGATCCTGGCCAACGTCGCAGGACGGCTCGGCGGCCCGCGCGGCGCGGCGAGACCCCGGCCGAGGGCGTCGGCCTGTTCCGCACCGAACTGTGCTTCCTCAACCGCGACACCGAGCCGACCGTCGACGAGCAGGCCGCGATCTACGCCGAGGTGCTCGACGCGTTCGCCGGCCGCAAGGTCGTGATCCGCACCCTCGACGCCGGGTCGGACAAGCCGCTGAAGTTCGTCGGCCACCCCGACGAGGCCAACCCGGCACTCGGCGTGCGCGGCTTCCGCATCATCGAGCATCGACCCCGACCTGCTCGACCCGCCAGCTCGACGCGATCGCCGCGGCGGCCGACGCAGACCGGCAACGCGCCGTGGGTGATGGCGCCGATGATCGCCACCCCGGACGAGGCCCAGCGCTTCGCCGACCTGGCCCGCGCACGCGGCCTGCATCCCGGCGTGATGATCGAGGTGCCCGCCGCCGCACTGCTGGCCGACCGGATCCTCGAGCACGTCGAGTTCCTGTCGATCGGCACCAACGACCTGGCGCAGTACACGATGGCCGCCGACCGGATGTCGGCCGAACTGGCCACGCTGACCGATCCGTGGCAGCCCGGCGTGCTCGCGCTGGTCGCGCAGACCGCCCGGGCCGGCGTGGCGGCCGGCAAGCCGGTCGGGGTCTGCGGCGAGGCCGCCGCCGACCCGCTGCTGGCCTGCGTGCTGATCGGGCTGGGCGTGACGTCGCTGTCGGCGGCCGCCGCGGCGGTGACCCCGGTGGGCGCCAAGCTGGCCTCGGTGACGCTGCAGCAGTGCCGCGACGCCGCCGAGGCGGTGCTGGGCACAGCCAGCCGGCCGAGGCGCGGCCGCGCGCAGGCCGCGCTAGGCGGTGCCTCGGGCTGAGGCGCGGAACGGACTCAGGCAGCTGGCCGACTCGCCGACGCGGGATAGGTCAGTTCCAGTTCGCCGATGTTGGCCGCCGCGGTCACCAGCGGCAGAGCGGCCGCGGCGACGGCCGGTCGCCGGCGCCGGCCTCGGCGCGCAGGGCGGGCACGAACTCGTCGCTGATCGGCGGGCAGCGACCGCCGGCGTCGCCTGCCGTCCATCCGGGCGCACACCGCCGCGGTGTGGTCCTCCAGCACCTCTCGGGCCTGCGGGTAGACCCCCGGCGGCGGCGGCACGATGTCGGCGATGAGGTCGGCGGCCGTGCGCAGCCGCGGAATGCCGGTTGGCGCTCGTCCAGCAGAGCCCGGCGTCGATGGTTCCGCTGGTCTCCGACAGGTAGACGCGCACCGCGTCGCCGAGGGTCCGCGCCGCGGTCAGCGCCTCGCGGCTCAGTGTCGGCCACCGCGGCGTCGGTCTGCGTCGGACGCCCCGCGGGTCACCCGGTGCACCGCCGCCCGCAGATACCGCGAACACGACGTCGACGGCGCGTCGATGGCCCGCTGCACCGCACGTCTGGGCGCCCCGCGGCCACAGCAGCACCGAGACCGACCAGGCCCACCAGGCGCCCGACGACGACGTCCTCGATCCGGATCAGGCCGACCTGCCAGCCGGTCGGGACGCATCAGGTTGAACACGATCAGCACCATCATGGTGAACATGGCCTGGCTGGCGGTGAACGAACCGACCTCCAGCACGTAGGTCGACCCGAAGGCGACCAGCGGCAGCAGCATCCACATCACCGACGGGATCGACGCCGAGCACTGCGATGACCACCGCGCCGATGACGAACCCGATCACGGTGCCGGTGACCGCGCGCACCACGTTGGTCCCGGTCGTCAGCGCGCTGCTGCGCAGCACCGACAGCGCGCCGAGCACCACCCACAGCCCGTTCTGGACCGGAGAACACAACGTGACCACGACGGCCAGCGCCAGGCCAGCCCGGTGCGCAGGCTGTTGAGCACGGTGATCGAGCGGGTCGACCAGGTATCCGTAGCCAGCGCGGCCACCGCGGTGCGCTTGCTGTGCACCCGGTCGGCGACACCGGTCTCCGGCAGCTCGCGGCCCAGCAGCCGGTCCAGCACCGGCCGGGCGTCGGTCGGCGGTCGCGGTGGCGATGATGCGGCCGGTCAGTCCGATCGTCGCGCCGATGGTGCGCCGGCTCAGCAGCGTCGCGGCCGCAGGTCGACGGCGGCGGCGTCGTCGGGCTCGGCGAGGATGTCGACGATGTCGTTGCCGTAGCTGCGTGAAAGCCGATCACCCGGTGCTCGGCGACGACGCCGGTCAGGTCGGCGCGGCCCGCGGCGCGTCGCCGGTCGATGCAGGACTTCGGCGCAGCCGCGCAGCACCGCGCACGCCGGCGTCGCGCGATCGGGCCGAGCAGCCGGCCGGTGTCGCCGGTCGACCCGGTCGCACAGCCACTGCAGATTCGACACCACCCGGATCAGCGCGCGACTGCCGGCGGTCAGCGCGACCGGCCGGAAGGCGGTGCCCAGGAAGTTGGCGCGCAGTGCGTCCATCGCCGCGGTCGCATGCTCGGCGGACGCTGCGGCGCCCTCGATCCGGTCGGCCAGCGCGGCGCACACCGCGGCGGCGAGGTCGGCGCAGCTCGGTGCTGTAGCGCGGCGGGAAGAGGAACAGCGCCGCCGGGCACGCAGATCAGCCAGCGCGAGCAGCCAGCCCAGCAGCCGTTCGTCGAGCGGGCCGGGCGGGGTGCAGACCGGCAGCAGGAACGTCATCAGCGTGGCGCGCTGGCCCGGCCGCGATGATCTCGCTGAGCAGACCGAGGAAGCTCACCAGCGCGCCCGACGACGAAGCACAGCGGCACCGCCAGCCACGGATGCGGCGCCGCCCAGCGTGCCCAGCGGTGATCAGCACCGCCCCGTTGACGCCGAGACCGCCGTAGGCCAGCGCGCGGGTGGCCACGGTGCCGGGGAAGTCGGCCACGATCAGCAGCGCGATCGAGCCGACGATGGCGAACACCGGTGTCTGGGAGTTGTCCGCCACCAGGAAGCTGACGTGCGGCGATCGGGATGACGATGGCCGCCCGCAGCGCCCGGCGCAACCCGTCGTGGCCGGGGTCGCGCCGGCCGCAGCGCCGTCGAGCAGATCTCGCCGGGTGATGATCACTGGGTCGCAGGGCGTGACGTCACGTGCGGGACGTCGGCGAAGCGCCCGGCCTCCAGGTCGTCGAGCATCTGGTTGCAGATCCACTCGAACATCCGGGCTCGCGCGGCAGGGTCGCCTGTTCGTAGCCGACGAAGACGTACACCGACCAGTGCCGCGTAGACCTCGCGCCTGTCGCGGGTCCTTGACGATCTCCAGGGCCGAGTCGTAGAGGATGTCGAACCGCTGCTGGTCGACCTCCGCCTGCACCGCGTGCACGTCGCGGGTCGACCGAACTCCAGGCCCGGATGGCGGCCTCGGCGCCGTGCGGCAGCGACAGCGCCATCTCGATGATCGCCTTCGATGCGCTGGCGCGGATCGGACTCGCTCGCGGATGCGCGTCGATCATCCGCACCGTGCGGTCCTGCACGCCAGTAGGCGACCAGGTCGCGGGTGTAGGCGCGACCAGCTGGCGAAGTAGTGGTAGAACGATCCGGTCGTGACGCCGAGGCGGTTGCACACCTCGGCCAGCTTCAGCCCGCCGTAGCCCAGATCGGCGAGGACCTCCAGGCCGGTCTCGAAGTACGCCTCGCGGGTGGCGACGGTGGCCATGTCTGAAGACCATAGTTCCCAGACGTCGGCGGGTGGCCGCGATGCACCGGCGGATCCAGCCACTTGGCACTGCCGGGGATGTGGCGCTGTCCGCCGGTGATGCGGCAAGCTGGAGTCCGACAGGATCCAACGAGGAGTTGCGATGACTGTCCAGATCACGAGCGATCAGGCCACGCGAGGGTGGCGCTACCGGCGGTGCTGGCCGAGGTGCGCCGCGTCTTCAACACCGGACGCACCCGGCCGCTGACGTGGCGGTCCGCAACAGCTGCGGGCCATCGAGCGGATGTGCGACGAGCGGGAGCCGGAGATCGCCGCAGCGCTCACCGGCTAGGATCTCGGCCGCCCGGCGTTCGAGGCGTGGCTCGGCGACGTCGGCTCCACCAAGGCCGAGGCGGCGTTCGCCCGCAAGCATCTGAAGAAGTGGATGAAGCCGAAACGGCAGGGCCTGCCGCTGGCGCAGCTGCCCGGGCCGCGCCTGGGTGCAGTACGACCCGCTCGGCGTGGTGCTGGTGATCGGCCCGTGGAACTACCCGTTCTATCCTGTGCATGGCGCCGCTGGTGGCCGCGGTCGCCGCCGGCAACGCCGCGGTGATCAAGCCGTCGGAGCTGGCCCCGGCGACCTCGGCGCTGATCGCCCGGCTGGTGCCGCAGTACCTCGACTCGCGACGCCATCCGGGTGGTCGAGGGCGACGCCTCGACGCACCCAGGATCTGCTGGCCCAGGGCTTCGACCACGCGCTGTTCACCGGCGGCACCGAGATCGGCCGCAAGATCATGGCGGCGGCCGCGCCGACGCTGACGCCGGTGACGCTGGAACTCGGCGGCAAGAGCCCGGTCGTGGTGCTGGCCGACGCCGATCTGGACGTCGCGGCCCGCCGGATCGCGTGGACCAAGCTGCTCAACTCCGGGCAGACCTGCATCGCGCCGGACTACGTGCTGGCCGATCGCTCGATCGCCGCGCCGCTGCCGAGAAGATCGTCGCGACCATCGCCAAGTTCCGCGCCGAGCGAGCACGGATCCGTCGCTGCGCATCGTCAACGAGCGTCAGTTCGACCGGCTGGTCGCGCTGATCAGCGCGACCGGCGGCAAGGTCGTCACCGGCGGCGGCTCGGACCGGTCCGGCGCTGCGGATCGAGCCGACCGTGATCCTCGACCCCGCCGATCGGACGACCCGGTGATGACCGACGAGATCTTCGGTCCGATCCTGCCGATCCTCACCGTCGATTCGCCGGACGCCGCAGTGGCGTTCGTCAACTCCCGGCCCAAGCCGCTGGCGCTCTACGTGTTCACCTCGGATCAGCATCGCGCCCGCGCGCCTGATCGACCGGATGCCCTCGGGCGGCGCGGTGATCAACCACGTCGCCATGCACTGCCTGGTGCCGCAGTTGCCGTTCGGCGGCGTGGGCGCCAGCGGGATGGGCGCCTATCACGGCAAGTGGGGCTTCGAGGCGCTCAGCCACCGCCGTGCGGTGCTGGCCAAGCCGGCCAAGCCGGACCCGAGCCTGCTGTACCCGCCCTACACCGACCGGGCGATGAAGTTCATGCGCCGGCTGCTGTAGCTTCTCTGGCAAACCTTAGCGGGGACGTCTTCGGGGCGCAGGCGGGCTGATTGATCCAGTGCTCGCACGGATCCTGCGACCAGGCGGTGGATCCGCCGTGCGGGATGGGCGTCCGCAGTACCGGATGCGAAACGCTGACCACATGACGTGACCGTGCAAAAATCATGCGTTACAAGGTCTTTCGCTGGGTAACGACAGCCTGAGGCGCCAGTCGGTGACAGACATAAGCAAGTGACGTTCTCGTCAAACTTGTCGGTCAGTTGTGGCACAATTTCAATTGTGCTGCACACCGCCAGGCGGGGTCCGGGCCGACCTCCCGCAGCTAAGGCGGCGCAGACGCGCGGGCGGATCCTGCGCGCCGCCCGTGAGGTGTTCAGCGAACTGGGGTACGACGCCGCCACCTTCCAGGAGATCGCCATCCGCGCCGATCTGACCCGCCCCGCCATCAATCACTATTTCGCCGAGTAAGCGCGCGCTGTACCAGGATGTCGTCGAGCAGACGAACGGCCATGCTCATCGACGCCGGCGTCGCGCAAGCACGACTGCGGGAGCACCTTCGCCGGCCGGATGCGGGCGTTCGTCCGCGCCGCCGTGGCCGGCCCAGGGACCGAGGACCGCTCGGCGGCCGCATTCCTGGTGACCTCGGTACTCGAGTCGCAGCGCCACCCAGACCTCAGCCCGGACGAGCAACGACATCCTGAACGCCACTCGCGGGTTCGTGTCGTCGGCGCTGCGCGAGGCCGTCGAGCCGCCGGCGAATCTGCGCCGGCCGTCGACGTCGACGCCGCAGCCGAGATGCTGCTGGCGATGCTGCTGGGGTTGGGTTTCTACGCCGGGTTCGTCGGCGACCAGGAGCGCGTGGTCACCATCACCGAGCAGTTCGTGCGGCTACTGCGTGGTCAGGCGTTCGTGCGCAGCCGCCATAGCTGTCCACGCCGCTTTCGCCACGCTGATGAGCCGGTCTAACTGTATCGCTACGATCGGGAGCCGCTATGAGCAGCCTGCGCAGCCACGACGACACCTGGGACATCGCGACGAGCGTCGGGATCGACGGCGGTGATGGTGGCCGCCGCCCGCGCCCGGGAGACCGACCAGCCCCGATCCGCTGATCCGCGATCCCTACGCCCGGTTGCTGGTCGCCGGGGCCGGCACCGGTATGTGGGAGAACATCCTCGACGACGGCGATGCAGGAGCGGATCGCCGCGGCCGATCCGGAGGCCGCCGCGATCTTCGCCAACATGCTCAGCTACCAGGCGGTGCGCACGCACTTCTTCGACGCCTACTTCGCCGACGCCGTCGCCGCCGGGATCCGCCAGATCGTCATCCTGGCCTCGGGTCTGGACTCGCGCGCCTACCGGCTGGACTGGCCGGCCGGCACCGTCGTCTACGAGATCGACCAGCCGAAGGTCCTGGAGTACAAGGCGGCGACGCTGGCCGAGCACGGCGCCGAACCCGTCGCCGAGGTGCACGAGGTGCCCATCGACCTGCGCCAGGACTGGCCGGCGGCGCTTGACAGCCGCCGGCTTCGACTCCGCCCGTCCCATCCGCCTGGCTGGCGGAGGGCCTGCTGATGTACCTGCCCGCCGAGGCCCAGGATCGGCTCTTCGAGCAGATCACCGAACTGAGCGCACCGGGCAGCCGGGTCTCGGCGGAGGCCGTCCGCCACCACGACGAGGAGCGCCGGGCGGAGATGCGTCAGCGCTGGGAGAAGATGGCCGATGACCTCGGCATCGAACGCAAGGTCGACATCGGCGATCTGACCTACAACGACCCCCATCGCGCGAACTCATCGAGTGGCTCAACGCGACACGGCTGGACGCGCCACCGGCACCTCGTCCGTCGACGAGATGCGCCGTCTGGATCGGTGGATCGAGGTGCCGTCGCCAGCGATTACCAGGACGGCTTCTCCACCTTCGTCATCGCCGAACGCCGGTAATTCCAGCCGTCTCCGGTTGGCTACGATTGCGCTCGAGTTCGCACCCAGCCGAGAGGACCATCAATGCCCGGAGTGCAGGATCGCGTCATCGTCGTCACCGGCGCCGGTGGCGGACTCGGCCGCGAGTACGCGCTGACCCTGGCCAGGGAGGGCGCCAGCGTCGTCGTCAACGACCTCGGCGGCGCCCGCGACGGCACCGGCGCCGGCCACTCGATGGCCGACCAGGTGGTCAACGAGATCAAGGAGGCCGGCGGCCGCGCGGTCGCCAACTACGACTCCGTCGCCGACGCCGAGGGCGCGGCCAACATCATCAAGACCGCGCATCGACGAGTTCGGCAAGATCGACGGCGTGGTCAGCAACGCCGGCATCCTGCGCGACGGCACCTTCCACAAGATGACCGTCGAGAACTGGGACTCGGTGCTCAAGGTCCACCTCTACGGCGGCTACAACGTGATCCGCGCCGCCTGGCCGCACTTCCGCGAGCAGAGCTTCGGCCGCATCGTGGTCGCCACCTCCACCAGCGGGCTGTTCGGCAACTTCGGCCAGGCCAACTACAGCGCCGCCAAGCTCGGCCTGGTCGGCCTGATCAACACGCTGGCCCAGGAGGGCGCCAAGTACAACATCAAGGCCAACGCGCTGGCGCCCGATCGCGGCCACCCGGATGACCGAGGACATCCTGCCGCCCGAGGTGTTCGAGAAGCTGACCCCGGAGTACGTCGCACCGGTGGTGGCCTACCTGTGCACCGAGGAGGTGCCCGACACCGCGTCGGTCTTCATCGTCGGCGGCGGCAAGGTGCAGCGCGCCGCGCTGTTCCAGAACGAGGGCGTCACCTTCGACGCAGGTGCCCACCGTCGACGACGTGGCCGCGCAGTGGTCGACGATCGACGACCTGTCGGCGCCCGAGCCGGCCGCGTTCAAGCTCGTAACGCGTGAAAGCTCTTGTCGCCCAAGAGCTCTGCGGGCCGTCGGGGCTGGTCTACACCGACGTCGACGAGCCGGTCGAGTCGGCTGGACTCCGTCGCTCGTCGACGTCCGCGCGGCCGGCGTGTGCTTACCCGGACCTGCTGCTGATCGGCGGGGAGTACCAGCTGCGCTCGAGCCGCCGTTCATCCCCGGCACCGAGGTCGCCGGGGTGGTTCGCTCGGCGCCGCAGGGTTCGGGGTTCGTCACCCGGCGACCGGGTGTGCGGTCCGGTGATGCTCGGCGGGTATGGGCCGAGCGGGCCAGCTATCCCGCTGGGCAGCGTGCATGCCGCACGCCGGCCGAACTCGACGACGGGCAGGCGGTGTCGCTGCTGGTCAACTACATCACGATGTACTTCGCGCTGGCCCGCCGCGCCGCGCTGCGGCCGGGGGAGACGGTGCTGGTGCTCGGCTCGGCCGGCGGCGTCGGCACGGCGGCGATCCAGGTCGCGAAGGCGATGGGCGCGCGCGTCGTCGCGGTGGTGCACCGCCCGGAGGCGCGCGACTTCGTCGCCGGCCTCGGCGCCGACGTCGTGCTGCCGATGACCGATGGATGGTCGAAGGCGGTGCGGGAGCACACCGGCGGCAGCGGTGCCGACGTGGTGGTCGACCCGGTCGGCGGCGAGCCGTTCGACGAGGCGGTGCGCGCGCTGGCCACCGAGGGCCGGCTGCTGGTGCTCGGCTTCGCCGCCGGTCGCATCCCCACCGTCAAGGTGAACCGGCTGCTGCTGCGCAACGTCGGGGTGCTCGGGGTGGGCTGGCGGGAGTACCTCGCGGTGCATCCGGAGGCTCAGTCCGGCTTCGCTCGCGGTGTCACCCAGCTGGTGGCCGACGGTCTGCGACCTCCTGCACCGCAACGCTATCCGCTCGCCGAGGGCCGTGCGGCCCTGGAGAGCCTCGCTGCCGGCGGGGTGTACGGCAAGGTCGTCCTCGAGCCCTAGACGGCGGCGGGCGGCTTCACGTGCGACCGCGCGTGGGCGACCGCATCCTCGAGCGAGTCGATCAGGTGGTTCTCATGGCGGAGTGCTTCGACGATGCCCATGTTGGCGAGCAGGGCCATGTGCTCGGGCTGCACACCCTTGATGATGACGGTGATCCCGCGGGCCTCGAGTTCCTCGGCGATCTCGGCGAGTGTGTGGGCGCCGGTTGCGTCGAGCATTCCTAGCTGGGACATCCGGATGACCACCACCGACACCTCGGGGCGGTCGGCGTCGGTGATGGCGTTCGAGATCCGCTCGGAGGCCCCGAAGAACATCGCACCGTCCAGTCGCAGCAGCGCGATCTGTTCGTCGCCGGGCCGGTGCGGCGCGGGCAGGTCCTCACGGACAACGCTGCTGCGGCGGGCGACGGTGCGCAGGGCGAAGAACGCGGCGACGACGACGCCGATCTCGACTGCCTCAATCAGGTCGAAACAGACCGTCACGACGGCGGTCAACACGAAGATGGCCGCGTCGGATCGTGTGGAGCGCAGGATCTTTCGCACGGTCTGCGCGGAGATCATCCGGAAGGAGGTCACCATCAGCACACCGGCCAGGGCGGACAACGGAATTGTCGCGACCGGGCCGGTGGCCAGGTAGACCACTCCGAGCAGCAGCAGCGAATGCACGATCGCCGATAGCCGGGTGCGCGCACCCGCGCGGACGTTGACGGCGGTGCGCGCGATCGCCCCCGTCGCGGGCATGCCGCCGAACATCCCGGATGCCACCGAAGCCAGCCCCTGACCGAACAGCTCGCGGTCGGGGTTGTAGGTTCCGGTCGGCGACATCGCGGCCGCGACCCGCGCCGACAGCAGTGACTCGATGGCCGCCAGCGCGGCGATGGCCAGCGCCGCACCTACCAGCGTGCGCAGTGCACCGAGATCCGCCTGCGGCATGGCCGGCGCCGGCAGGTGTGCGGGAGCGTGCCGATGCTGGCCACCGGCACACCGAAGATCGCCACGATGATTGTCGCGGCCACGACCGCGGTGAGCGACTCGGGGACGGCCCGGTGTAAGCGGGGCAGGGCGATCATGAGCAGGGCGACGAAGCAGACGACCGCCAGGGTGCGCCATGCCGAAGCCCATTCGGCGTGGGTCACTACCGTCCAGGCGGCGAGCAGGGTGCGCTGGCCTGTCGGTGCCGTCGTGCCGAGTGCGGCGGGCACCTGCTGCAGGAAGATGATCGCGGCGATCCCGAGGGTGAACCCCTCGATGACCGGCCAGGGTATGAACGTCACGGCACGGCCCAAGCCGGTGAAGCCTGCGATCAGGACGAAGATGCCGGCCGCAACGGTCACCATCGCGACGCTGCCGGCGCCATGCAGGGCGACGATCGGTGCCAGGACCACCGCCATCGCTCCGGTCGGCCCGGACACCTGGACATTCGAGCCGCCGAACACCGCCGCCACCAGGCCGGCGACCACCGCGGTGATCAGCCCGGCCGCCGCGCCCACCCCGGAACTGATGCCGAAGGCGAGCGCCAGTGGCAGTGCCACCACACCCACGGTGAGGCCGGCGAGGACGTCGCGGCGCCAGGACCGTGGGAGTTCGGCGTAGTCGGTGCGGTGGGGCAGCATCATCGCGGGCCGCCCACGGGGGGTAGGGCGTCGAACGCCTCCAACTGGTTCTGGTGGGCCTTCAGGGTGTCCGCGAGAAAAGCACGCGCAACGACCAGAAGCTCTGAGACCGATGGTTGAGCGAGTTCGTAGTAGACCGCGTTGCCGACCCGCGCCGACCGAACAACGTTGTGCCGCTTCAGCACTGCGAGGTGCTGGGAGAGCACCGTCGGTTCCAGTCCGGTCTCGGCAAGGATGTCGCTGACGGCCGTGGGCGCGGTGCCGGCCGAGAGGATTTCCAGCACCCGGATACGTGCCGGGTGGGCCAAAGCCTTGAAGAGGTTGGCCTTGATCTCGTAGAGCGGCCGGTCATCACTGCCCCGGGATCTTCTGTTCGGCAACGGCACTCCAACGGATTGACGGATTAAGCGATTATGCAATCCAATGTACGCGGGCCGTGATGGCGCAATTCGGTAGGTTCGTCAAGTGAGCACCGGCGGGCTGATCCTGACCGCGGTGGCGATCGCCGTCGGTCTGGTCGGCATCCTCGTGCCGCTGCTGCCCGGGCACGCTGCTGGTCTACGGCGCGATCGCGGTGTGGGCGTTCGTCGAGCACACCACGGTGTCGTGGGTGGTGCTCGGTGTGGTCACCGCGCTGCTCGGCGCAGGCCTGCTGGTCAAGTACCTCTGGCCGGTGCGACGGATGCGGGCCGCCGACGTCAGCGGGCGCGACCCTGGCCGCCGGCGCGGTGCTCGGCGTCATCGGCTTCTTCGTCATCCCGGTGGTCGGCCTGGTCATCGGCTTCGTGCTCGGCGTGTATCTCGGCCGAACTGGTGCACCGCCGCGACCAGCGGCGCGCCTGGGCGTCGACGGTGCACGCGGTCAAGGGTGCGGCGCTGTCGGTCGGGGTCGAACTGGCCGCCGGCCTGCTCGCCACCGCGGCGTGGGTGGTCGGGGTCGTGCTGAGCCGCTAGCCCAGCAGCCGGGCGCGCAACCGGTCCACGTCGTCGTCGCTGACGCCGGCGGCGTCGCAGGTAGCCGGCGCAGACCGCCGTGGGTCTCGTCGAGCACCCGACGCGCACTGGCCAGGTACTCCTCGCGCACGCCGAGCACCTCGTCGGTCAGCCGCGACTCGGCGAACGACATCACCTCGTCGGTCATCGCCCTCGCGGCTGCGCATCGGACTCCAGGATGCGCTCGCGCAGCTGCGGCGACGGCGTCGTTGCTGCGCAGGTAGTCGGCCAGGATCGCGTCGCGGTCGACTCCGACGGCCTCCAGCGCCACCGCGACCGCGAAGCCGGTGCGGTCCTTGCCGGCGAAGCAGTGCACCAGCACCGGCCGGTCCGTCGCCGAGCAGGGTGATGATCTGCTGCACCGCCCGCCGGGCACCGCCGAGGGTCGGGAACCGCTCGTACTCCTCGGTCATCCAGCGGTCGCGCGGCCTGCGACGTCCTCGTCGGAGTACTCGGTCATCATCTTCTGCCAGCTGGCTCTCGTGCGGCGCCTGCCCACCGTCGTGCGTGTGCGACACCTCCGGGAACGGCAGGTGATGCACCGCAACACCGTCGGGCACCGCGCCCGGCGCCGCGGCGCTCCACCTCCGCGCGGCGAGCGCAGGTCGGCGACATCGGTGATGCCCAGCTCGGTCAGCGCGTCGCCGGCCGGCGTCGTCGAGGTTGCTCAGCTCGCTGGACCGGAACAACCGGCCGGGCGCGCAGCCCGGTCGTCTCGGCGACGTCGCGGAAGTTCCACGCGCCGGAGAGCCTTCGTGCCGGCGTCGCAGTCACCCGCGGGTCACCGCCGCGGCCAGCGGCGCTTGGCTCCCGGCCGAGTTCGGCGCGGGCGATGGTGCGGATGTGCACCTCGTCGGGTCCGTCGAACATGCCGCATCGCGCGCTGCCAGCCGTACATCCGGGCCAGCGGGAAGTCGTCGCTGACGCCCGCCGCCGCCGTGCACCTGGATGGCCCGGTCGATGACGTTGCACGCCATCTGCGGCGCCACCGCCTTGATCTGGGACACCAGACTGCGACGCCGCCCGGTTGCCGTGCTGGTCGATGGTCCACGCCGCCTTCTCGCACAGCAGCCGGGCCTGGTCGATCTCGTTGCGGGACAACGCAATCTGCTGCTGCACCATGCCCTGCTCGGCCAGCGGCTTGCCGAACGCGATGCGGGTGCGGGCCCGCTCGATCATCAGCGCCAGCGCGCGCTCGGCCACGCCGATCGCGCGCATGCAGTGGTGGATGCGGCCCGGGCCCAGCCGGGCCTGGGCGATCGCGAAGCCCATGCCCTCCTCGGCGAGCAGGTTCGACGCCGGCACCCGGACGTTGTCGTAGACGATCTCGGCGTGGCCGTGCTGGTCCTGCCAGCCGAACACCGACGTGGAGCGCAGGATGTTCACGCCGGGGGTGTCGACGGGCACCAGGATCATCGACTGCTGCTGATGGGAGGCGGCGTCGGGGTTGGTGCGGCCCATCACGATCAGGATCTTGCAGCGCGGGTCGTTGGCGCCGGAGGTCCACCACTTGCGGCCGTTGATGATGTAGTCGTCGCCGTCGCGGAGCGATCGCGGTCTGGATGTTGCGGGCGTCGCTGGAGGCCACCGCCGGCTCGGTCATCGAGAACGCGCTGCGGATCTCACCGGCCAGCAGCGGCTCGAGCCACTGCTTGCTTCTGCTCCTCGGTGGCGAACAGGTGCAGCGACTTCCATGTTGCCGGTGTCGGGTGCGGCGCAGTTGAGCGCCTCGGGCGCGATCTCGGTGCTCCAGCCGGTCAGCTCGGCCAGCGGCGCGTACTCCAGGTTGGTCAGCCCCGACTCCGCGGGCAGGAACAGGTTCCACAGCCCGCGCGTCCTTGGCCATCTTCTTGAGCTCCTCGACCACCGGCGGAACGGTGAGGTCGCTCGGGCCGGCCGCCGCCCGGTACTCGTCGTAGGACTTCTCGGCCGGGAAGCACCTCGTCGACCATGAATTCGGTCAGTCGTTTGTGGTAGTCGGCGGCCTTGGCGGACATGGCGAAATCCATATCGCCACGATAGGGCACCGCGGCGCGGCGGCGCCGGCTCCCCCGGATGGGGAATTGCAGCAAGACCGGCTCAGGCCAGCCGTTAGGGTGTCACAGGCAGCGGGCTCGTCCGCTCGATCATTGGTCTCCTGTGGAGAAAGCACACGCACACCCATGACAGAAACCAAGACGACAGTTGGCGTCGTCGCCGAATCGGGGCCGACGAGCGCCGGGTGGCTCTGGTCCCAAGGCGGTGTCGACGCTGGTCAATCAGCGGCGTCGACGGTGGTGGTCGAGTCCGGCGCCGGGCAGCGGGCGCTGCTGCCCGACGAGCTCTACACCGCGGCCGGCGCGACGATCGGCGACGCCTGGGCGGGCGACGTGGTGGTCAAGGTCGCGCCGCCGACCGCCGCCGAGGTGGCCCGGCTGCGCTCCGGCCAGACACTGATCGGCTTCCTGGCGCCGCGCAACGCCGACAACCAGATCGGCGCGCTGAAGAGCGCCGGGGTCCAGGCCTTCGCGGTCGAGGCGATCCCGCGGATCTCCCGCGCGCAGGCGATGGACGCGCTGTCCTCGCAGGCCAACGTGGCCGGCTACAAGGCCGTGGTGCTCGCCGCCAGCGAGTCCACCCGGTTCTTCCCGATGCTCACCACCGCGGCCGGCACCGTGAAGCCGGCCACCGTGCTGGTGCTCGGCGTCGGGGTGGCCGGCCTGCAGGCGCTGGCCACCGCCAAGCGGCTCGGCGCCCGGACCACCGGTTACGACGTGCGACCCGAGGTCGCCGACCAGGTGCGCTCGGTCGGCGCCCAGTGGCTCGACCTCGGGTATCGACGCGGCCGGCGAGGGCGGCTACGCCCGCGAGCTCACCGAGGAGGAGCGCGCGCAGCAGCAGAAGAAGCTGGAGGAGGCGATCGGCGGCTTCGACGTGGTGATCACCACCGCGCTGGTGCCGGGACGGCCCGCACCGCGACTGGTGACCGCCGCCGCGGTGGAGGGCATGAAGCCCGGCAGCGTGGTGGTCGACCTGGCCGGGGAGACCGGCGGCAACTGCGAGCTCACCGAGCCGGGCCAGACCGTCGTCAAGCACGGCGTGACCATCGCCTCGCCGCTGAACCTGCCGGCCACCATGCCCGAGCACGCCAGCGAGCTGTACTCGAAGAACCTCACCTCGCTGCTGGAACTGCTGATCAACGACGGCGCGCTGGCGCCGGACTTCGACGACGAGGTCATCTCGGCCTCCTGTGTGACCGCGAGGTGCGGAACTGATGTACACCCAACTGCTGGCCAATCTCGCGATCCTGGTGCTTGCCGGGTTCGTCGGTTTCGCGGTGATCTCCAAGGTGCCCAACACCCTGCACACCCCGCTGATGTCGGGCACCAACGCCATCCACGGCATCGTCGTGCTCGGTGCGCTGCTGGTGCTGGGCAAGCTGCCGGCCGACGCGCACTGGGGCGTGCGGATCATCGCCTTCGTCGCGCTGGTGTTCGGCACGCTCAACGTGATCGGCGGCTTCCTGGTCACCGACCGCATGCTCGGCATGTTCAAGGGCAAGAAGAAAGAGCTGCCGGCCGCACAGGACAGGCAAGGAGCTCACCAAGTGAACTACCTCGTCGACGTTCTCTACATCATCGCGTTCGGCATGTTCATCTACGGTCTGATCGGGTCTGACCGGACCCAAGACCGCGGTGCGCGGCAACTTGATCGCCGCCGTCGGCATGGGCATCGCGGTGGTCGCCACGCTGATCAAGGTCCGCGACACCGCCTCGATCAACTGGATCCTGATCGTCGCCGGCCTGGCGATCGGTGTGATCCTCGGCGTGCCGCCGGCCAAGAAGACCAAGATGACGGCGATGCCGCAGCTGGTCGCGCTGTTCAACGGCGTCGGCGGCGGCACCGTCGCGCTGATCGCCTGGGCGGAATTCATTGAGACCAAGGGCTTCTCGCAGTTCAAGCCCGAGCAGTCCCCGACGGTCGCGCTGGTGGTCGGTTCGCTGTTCGCCGCGATCATCGGCTCGGTGTCGTTCTGGGGTTCGCTGGTCGCGTTCGCCAAACTGCAGGAAACCATCATCCCGAAGAACGTCGAGAAGGCATTCGTCAAGAACGCCAAGGTGTTCCAGGCCGCCAACATCGTGCTGCTGCTCGTGCGCCGTCGCCGCGGCGGTCTACATCGGGCTGCAACGCCGGACCGGGCAGGGCACCGCGGGGTGGTGGATCGTGCTGCTGCTGGTGCTGGCCGGGATCATGGGTCTGTTCGTGGTGTTCCCGATCGGCGGCGCCGACATGCCGGTGGTCATCTCGCTGCTCAACGCGCTGACCGGATTGTCCGCCGCCGCAGCAGGTTTGGCGCTGAACAACACCGCGATGATCGTCGCCGGCATGATCGTCGGCGCATCGGGTTCGATCCTGACCAACCTGATGGCCGTCGCGATGAACCGCTCCATCCCGGCGATCGTGTTCGGCTCCTTCGGCGGCAGCGATGCCGTCGGCGGCCCGGCCGGCGGCGACCAGGGCACCGGTCAAGGCCACCTCGGCCGCCGACGCCGCCATCCAGATGGCCTACGCCAACCAGGTGATCGTGGTGCCCGGCTACGGCCTGGCCGTCGCGCAGGCCCAGCACGCCGTCAAGGAGATGGCCGACCTTCTCGAGAGCAAGGGTGTGGAGGTCAAGTTCGCCATCCACCCGGTCGCCGGCCGCATGCCCGGTCACATGAACGTGCTGCTGGCCGAGGCCGACGTCGAGTACGACGCGATGAAGGAAATGGACGACATCAACGGCGAGTTCCCGCGCACCGACGTGACCTTGGTGATCGGCGCCAACGACGTCACCAACCCGGCGGCGCGCAACGACCCGTCCAGCCCGATCTTCGGAATGCCGATCCTCAACGTCGACCAGTCCCGGTCGGTGATCGTGCTCAAGCGGTCGATGTCCTCGGGCTACGCCGGCATCGAGAACCCGTTGTTCTTCGGCGAGGGCACCTCGATGCTGTTCGGCGACGCCAAGAAGTCGGTGGGCGAGGTCATCGAGGAGCTGAAAGCGCTCTAAACCCCGCCGAAATCAACACCAGGGCTGTGGATCGGGAAAATGTCCAGCCCTCATGTCGATTTCGGCGTGCCGAGCAGGAGGGTCTGCAGAGCGGTGCGCAGCCCGTCGGGCAGCGGCGACTGGGACCGTCGTCGCCGAGCAGCACCAGGACGGTGTCGCACACGCCGATGCAGTTGCCCCGTCGAGGAACAGTCCGGTCGAGGCCACATACGACGTGCGCCCGATCCGGCCCACCCCGGCGCCGGTCGCGATCAGCGCGGGCCAGTGCGCCTCGGCCAGGAAGTGCACGGCGTTCTGCGAGGTGACCAGGCGGAGCCGGCGCGCGCCCGGTCGGTAGGCCTCCGGCAGGACGTCGCGGTTCATCGTCGCGCGCGCGTTCTCGTGCATCGACTCCAGCGCCAGGTTGTTCAGGTGGGCGTTGGCATCCATATCGCCGTAGCGGGCGGCGATCTCGTCGACGACCGGGTAGGAGTCCAGGCGCAGCCGCATCGGATCCGGTCGGGCCGCCGTCGTTGTCCAGTCAGTCACAAGCAGCTCAGCCTAGTCTCGTTAGACTCTGCTGTGGTTTCTGACGGCGGCATCGATCCCCAACGGCTGGCGGTGACGCTCGCCGTCCTGGCCGAACTCGACCAGCTCGACGAGTCGCATCCGGACTACATAGCCGTGCGCCGGGCCACCGCCCGGATGTTCAAGTCGGTGAAGAAAACCCGCCGCCGTGAGAAGCGCGACGAGATCACCGACGCCGACCGCGCGGTGGTCGCCGCGACCGCCACCGGTGCCCCCGATCGCATCGATGACGAAACCCGCGGTATCCCGCTGTCGGCGTCGGTGAGCGCGCCGAGTGCCGGCACCCTGCTGCGGTCGCGGGCCTGCTACATCTGCAAGCAGCACTACACCCGGGTCGATGCGTTCTACCACCAGCTGTGTCCGGAGTGCGCGGAGCTCAGCCACGCCAAGCGCAATGCACGCACCGATCTCACCGGGAAGCGCGCGCTGCTCACCGGCGGCCGCGCGAAGATCGGCATGTACATCGCGCTGCGGCTGCTGCGCGACGGCGCTCACACAACCATCACCACCAGGTTTCCCCGGGATGCCGTGCGGCGGTTCTCGGGCATGCCGGATTCCGGCGAATGGCTGCACCGGCTGCGGGTGGTCGGCATCGACCTACGCGACCCCGCCCAGGTCGTCGGTCTGGCTGATGTTGTGGCACAGGACGGTTCGCTCGACATCCTGATCAACAACGCCGCGCAGACCGTCCGCCGCTCGCCCGGCGCCTACGCCCCCCTGGCCGAAGCCGAGCTGACGGCACTGCCGGACGGACCGCTTCCGGAATTGTTGACCTTCGGGCACACCAACGACGCGCATCCGCAGGCGCTGGCGGCGTCGGTGGCCAGCCATCCGATCCTGGCGGCAGCGGCCTCACGGGCGGAGGAGTTGACCGTCGCCGCGCTGTCCGCCGGATCGACCTCGCTGCAGCGGCTGGCCGCGGGAACCGCCATTGACGCCGGCGGGCTCGTGCCCGACGAGCATCATGTGAACAGCTGGACGCAGCACGTCGACGAAGTCGAGCCGTTGGAGATGCTCGAGGTGCAACTGGCCAACTCGGTCGCGCCCTTCCTGCTCATCAGCCGGCTGCGTCCGGCGCTGGCGGCATCGAGCGCCCGGCGCACCTACGTCGTCAACGTCTCCGCCATGGAGGGGGTGTTCTCCCGCCGCTACAAGGGGCCGGGGCATCCGCACACCAACATGGCCAAGGCCGCGCTCAACATGCTGACCCGCACCAGCGCGGGGGAGATGTTCGAGACCGACGGGATCCTGATGACCAGTGTCGACACCGGATGGATCACCGACGAGCGCCCGCACCCGACGAAGGTCCGCCTGGCCGAGGAGGGTTTCCACGCGCCGCTGGATCTTGTCGACGGCGCGGCCCGGGTCTACGACCCGATCGTGTCCGGTGAGGCCGGCATCGACCTGTACGGGGTGTTCCTGAAGGACTATCGGCCCTCCAACTGGTGACCGGTGAGTCAATAAAGTGACACCCTGTGCGACGCGCCCGGTTCCTTGCGATCCCGCTGGCGGTTCTGACCCTGGCCGCCTGCACAACGACGCAGGGCACCGCGCGGGCCCCGAGTGCCAATCGAATGGAGGCGCCGGATCGCCGGCCCGCCCTGTTCTACGCCAAGGGCGGCAAGCTCTACGTCAGCGATCCCGCGGGTACCCCGGGACGCAAGCTCACCGACGGGCCCATCGACACCCAACCGTCGCCTGCTCCGGACGGCAAGCGCGTCGCCTTCATTCGCCAGAGCGACGGCACCGAGCCCGGTGGCGAGCTGTGGGTGCTCGATGTCGCCTCGGGGGCGGCCCGCCGACTGGTGGACCCGGCCGGGCTGACACCACGTTTCGGGGCCGACGATCCACAGGTCGATAGCCCACGTTGGTCGCCGTCCGGTGACCGGATCGCGTTCCTCAAGAGCACCCAGGTCGGTGGGGGCTTCCTGCAGACCGCCGCGGCCGACACCGGCGCGGTCGCCGCACCGCCGAAGCCGATGTTCGCCGTCCGCGACTACGCATGGTCCCCTGACGGCCGCCAGATCGCCTGGGTCAGCGGACGCAGCGATGTCCGCCCCAACGATGTCAACGTGTACGCCGTCGGTGGTTCCTCGGTCCCGGTGGTCACGGACGCCAATGCATTCGCAGCGGCCTTCGCCGATGACGGTTCGGTTCTATTCGCCAACGGTCAGGTGGACATGCCGCCTTCTCCCGACGCGAATTTCGTTCTGCGCCAAGGCGGGATCTACTCTGTGACGCCGCCGGCCAAACCGCAGCCGCTGCTCTCCGGCCCGGAGTTCTACAAGGATGTTGCCGCATTGGCATCCGGTGCCGTGGGATTCACCGAAGCCAGCGCCGACCCGCGCAGCCAGAGCTCGGTGCGCACGGTGCGAGTGCTCGACAAGGGCGACACGACGCCCCGCACCGTCGGCGAAACTACAGGCCTGGCCCAAGGGCCGGTCTGGGCCGGGGACCTTGTCGCCTACATCGGCACGGATGAGGAGCGGCCGCTGCTGATCGGACCCACCGAATCAGGCGGCAATGCCGTCACCGATGAGGTGGACGTCGGCGTCGACTCTTTCGCGTGGGCGGGCTAGACCGGCGGATATGCCGGCGTACCGGTCCAGTCGGTACCGCGCAGCGCCCAAGGCAGCCAGCTGAAGAAGTACTCGACCTCGTCGGTCATGTCGTAGTCCGGATTCGGGTCGAAATCCATTGACTTACCTCCACATGTGCGATGTCCGACTCGGCCAGCCTTATCGCGGGGGGACCGCAGCGCGCCGTGGATCCCCCGCTATTGCCTAAACTATCCAACCAGTTGATAGGGAGGACGGTTATGCCACCGGAGAACGGCTCGACCCGCCGCGAGGAATTGCTGGCGGTCGCCACCAAGCTGTTCGCCGCGCGCGGCTACCACGGCACCCGGATGGACGACGTCGCCGACGTCGTCGGTCTGAACAAGGCGACCGTCTACCACTATTACGCCAGCAAGTCGCTGATCCTGTTCGACATCTACCGCCGGGCTGCCGAGAACACGCTGGCAGCGGTGCACGACGACCCGTCCTGGACCGCCCGCGAGGCGCTCTACCAGTACACCGTGCGGCTGCTGACCAACATCGCCGACAACCCCGAGGGTGCGGCGGTGTACTTCCAGGAGCAGCCCTACATCACCGAGTGGTTCACCGAGGAGCAGGTCACCGAGGTCCGGGAGAAGGAGACCCAGGTCTACGAGCACGTGGCCGGCCTGATCGACCGCGGCATCGCCAGCGGAGAGTTCTTCGAGTGCGACTCCCACGTGGTGGCGCTGGGCTACATCGGCATGACGCATGGGCGCCTACCGCTGGCTGCGGCCCGACGGTCGGCGCAGCGCCAAGGAGATCGCCGCGGAGTTCAGCACCGCGCTGCTGCGCGGGCTGATCCGCGACGAGAAGATCCGTGTCGACTCCCCGCTGGGCGGACCGCGGCCGAAGGTGCACGGATCTGATGCCGCTGGTCGAGCAAGACCGTCGAGGTCAACGCCGACGCCGCCGCGATCCTCGGGATCGTCGCCGATTTCGAGTCGTACCCGCAGTGGAACGACGAGGTCAAGGCGCGTCTACATCCTGGCCCGCTACGACGACGGCCGGCCCAGCCAACTTGCGGATCGACACCGCGATCCCGGGTCACGAGGGCACCTTCATCCAGGCCGTCTACTACCCGGGCCCCGGCGCAGATCCAGACCGTGATGCAGCAGGGCGACCTGTTCACCAAACAGAACCAACTGTTCTCGGTGGTGGACATGGGGTCGCTGAGCCTGCTGACCGTCGACCTCGACGTGGAGACCTCGCTGGCGGTGCCCAACCTGATGGTCAAGAAGCTCGTCAACGACGCCCTCGACCATCTCGCCGGAAATCTCAAGACCCGCGCCGAGCACTGTCGCCGTAACCGGTCGATTTCGGGCATTTCCTGCCGCGCCGCGCACTCGGTGGAGCAAGCTAGGACGCAATGGACGACGCGCTGAGCACCCGAGCAGCCCTATCTGTCTCGCCGGCAGAACTGGATCACCCAGCTCGCCCGGCACGCGCTGATGCAGCCGAACGCGACCGCACTGCGCTTCCTCGGCCGCACCACCACGTGGGCTGAGCTCGACCGCCGCGTCTGCCGGCTCGCCGGCGCGCTTGCACCGGCGCGGCGTCGGCTCCGGCGACCGCGTGATGATCCTGATGCTCAACCGCCCGGAGTTCGTCGAGGCCTGCCTGGCCGCCAACCAGCTCGGCGCCATCGCGGTTCCGGTGAACTTCCGGCTGACCCCGCCGGAGTTCGCCTTCCTGGTCGAGGACTGCGAGGCCGCGGTCATGGTCACCGAACCGATGCTGGCCGCCGTCGCCACGGCGGTGCGCGACCTCGCGCCGCCGCTGGCCACCGTCATCGTCGCCGGCGCGCGACCACCGACGACGGCGTGCTCGGCTACGAGGACCTGATCGCCGAAGACGGCGAGCCCGCCCCAGCCGGTCGACATCCCCAACGACAGCCCGGCGCTGATCATGTACACCTCCGGCACCACCGGCCGGCCCAAGGGCGCGGTGCTCACCCACACCAACCTGGCCGGACAGGCGATGACGGCGATCTACACCAACGGCGCCGACCTCGAACAACGACGTCGGCTTCATCGGGGTGCCGCTGTTCCACATCGCCGGCATCGGCAACATGCTCCCCGGCCTCACTGCTCGGCACGCCCGACCGTCATCTACCCACTCGGCGCGTTCGACCCGGGTGAACTGCTCGACGTGCTGGAGGCCGAGAAGGTCACCGGCATCTTCCTGGTGCCCGCGCAGTGGCAGGCGGTGTGCGCCGCGCAGCAGGCCCAGCCCGCGCGAGCTCCAGCTGCGGACGCTGTCCTGGGGCGCGGCCCCGGCCTCGGACACCCTGCTGCGCCAGATGGCGCGAGACGTTCCCCGGCTGCAAGATCCTCGCCGCCTTCGGCCAGACCGAGATGTCGCCGGTGACCTGCATGCTGCTGGGCGAGGACGCGCATCCGCAAGCTCGGCTCGGTCGGCAAGGTCATCCCCACCGTCGCGGCCCGCATCGTCGACGAGAACATGAACGACGTCCCGGTCGGCGAGGTCGGCGAGATCGTCTACCGCGCGCCGACCCTGATGGCCGGCTACTGGAACAACCCGCACGGCCACCGCCGAGGCGTTCGCCGGCGGCTGGTTCCACTCCGGCGACCTGGTCCGCAGCGACGACGAGGGCTACATCTGGGTCGTCGACCGCAAGAAGGACATGATCATCTCCGGCGGGGAGAACATCTACTGCGCCGAGGTCGAGAACGTGCTGGCCGCCCACCCGGCGATCGTCGAGGTGGCCGTCATCGGCCGCCCGCACGACGAAGTGGGGCGAGGTGCCGGTCGCGGTGGCCGCCGTCAGCGAGCGCCGGACTCCGGCTGGAGGACCTCGACCGAGTTCCTCAACGAGCGGCTGGCCCGCTACAAGCATCCGAAGGCGCTGGAGATCGTCGACGCACTGCCCCGCAACCCCGCCGGCAAAGTCCTGAAAACCGAGCTTCGCAGAGTGCGTTTCGCGGCGAACGTTCCACGCGACAACGCGACTGGGTGGTCAAATAGTGCACGTTGCGATCGTGACGCGCCTCGCAGCCATCGGGTACATTCCTGTGGTCCGCCTTACTACCGCGTGTAGAGGAGACGTACATCACGTTGTCGGCGTCAAGGAGGGTGCGTGCCGAACGGCCTGCCACCGCCAGCGCGCTGACCGGCGCGTATACATCGAGAGGGGTGCCCGGTGACCACTGTCAACCGGGTGTGGGCGGCTACCTCCGCAAACGCATCACCGGGCCGATGCAGGCCATCGGCGGCTTCTTCAAGATGTGCGTGCTGACCGGCAAGGCGCTGGCCCGGCCGTTCCAGTGGAAAGAGTTCGTCCAGTCCAGCTGGTTCCTGATGACGGTGACGTTGCTGCCCACCTTCGCGATGTCCATCCCGCTGACCGTCCTCATCATCTTCACTTCAACATGCTGCTGCACGGAGTTCGGCGCCGCCGACGTCTCCGGCGCGGGTGCGGCGCTGGCCTCGGTGACCCAGCTCGGCCCGCTGGTGACCGTGCTGGTGGTCGCCGGCGCCGGATCGACGGCCATCTGCGCCGACCTCGGCGCCCGCACCATCCGCGAGGAGATCGACGCCCTCGAGGTGCTCGGCATCGACCCGATCCACCGGCTGGTGGTGCCCCGCGTGGTCGCCGTCGACGTTCGTGGCCGTCCTGCTCAACGGCGCGGTGATCACCATCGGCCTGGTCGGCAGCTTCATCTTCGGGGTCTACCTGCAGAACATCTCGGCCGGTGCCTACTCTCGACGCTGACTCTGGTCACCGGGCTGCCCGAGGTCGTCATCTCGATCGTCAAGGCGTTGACCTTCGGTCTCATCGCCGGACTGGTCGGCTGTTACCGCGGCCTGACGGTGGGCGGCGGCGCCAAGGGCGTCGGCATCGCGGTGAACGAGACCCTGGTGCTCTGCGTGGTCGCGTTGTTCGCGGTCAACGTCATCTTCACGACCATCGGTGTGCGGTTCGGGACGGGGCGATAGATGGCGACAGCGACAGCAGTCCTCACAGACGGCGGTCCCGCCCGCGGTTCCCCCCGTTCGCGTCGGGCAAGTTGGCCGGGCGCCGAGCACGGTTCCTCGACAGCATCGGCAAGGTCGCGCTGGTTCACCGTCAGGCCATCGGGCAGATCGCCCACGCGCTGCGCTATCTACCGCAAGGAGATCATCCGGCTGATCGCCGAGATCGGCATGGGCACCGGTGCCATGGCGGTCGTCGGCGGCACCGTCGCCATCGTCGGCTTCGTCACGCTGTCGGCCGGCTCGCTGATCGCCATCCAGGGCTTCGCCTCACTGGGCAACATCGGGGTCGAGGCGTTCACCGGCTTCCTGGCCGCCATGGTCAACGTCCGCGTCGACGCGCCCCGGTGGTGACCGGCCAGGCGCTGGCGGCCACCGTCGGCGCCGGCGCGACCGCCGAGACTCGGCGCCATGCGCATCACCGAGGAGATCGACGCACTGGAGGTGATGGGCATCAAGTCGATCTCGCTATCTGGTGTCGACCCGCATCATCGCCGGCATCATCGTCATCATCCCGCTCTACGCGATGTCGCTGATCATGGCGTTCCTGGCCGCGCAGCTGACCACGACGGTGCTCTACGGCCAGTCGACCGGCACCTACGACGCACTACTTCCACACGTTCCTGCGACCCGACGACGTCTTCTGGTCATTCGTGTGGTGATCATCATCTCGGTGATCGTGATGATCAACCACTGCTACTTCGGCTACAACGCCAGCGGCGGCCCGGTCGGCGTCGGCGAGGCGGTCGGCACGTTCGATGCGGGCCTCGCTGGTCGCTGTCGCAGTTCGTCGTCCTGTTCGCCTCGTTGGCGCTGTACGGCACCAACCCGAACTTCAACCTGACGGTGTAGCGCCATGACCGCACCCCTGAACTCGGATCGCGCGCCCGCCGCTCAAGCTCGCGGGCTGGTCATCCTGCTGATCATCGTCGCCCTGGTGACGGCCTCGTCCTGCTGCAGTTCCGCGGCAAGCTCACGCCGAAGACCGACCTGACCATGCTGTCCAGCCGGGCCGGCCTGGTGATGGACCCCAGCTCCAAGGTCACCTACAACGGCGTCGAGATCGGCCGGGTCAAGAGCGTTCTGGCCGCTCGAACCGCGACGGCAAGCAGGCGGCCAAGCTCGCCCTCGAGGTCGACCCGAAGTTCATCAAGCTGATCCCGTCGAACGTCGACGCCGAGATCAAGGCCACGCACGATCTTCGGCAACAAGTACGTCTCGCTGACCAGCCCGAAGAACCCGACCACGACGCGCATCAGCAGCGCCGACGTCATCGACGCGCGCAGCGTGACCACCGAGTTCAACACGCTGTTCGAGACGGTGACCGGCCTCGCCGAGAAGGTCGACCCGGTCAAGCTGAACCTGACGCTGTCGGCGACCGCCGAGGCGCTCGACCGGTCTGGGCACCAAGTTCGGCCAGTCGATCGTGCAACGCCAACGTCGGCTCTGGACAACCTCAACCCGCGATGCCGCCGCCTGCAGTACGGACATCCAGCAGTCTCGCCGAACCTGGCCGACATCTACACCGAGGCCGGCCCGGACTTCTGGGACGCTCCTGGACAACGCGCTCGACCACCGTCGCGCACCCTCAACGACCAGCAGGGTGACCTCGATGCCGCGCTGCTGGCCGCGACCGGCTTCGGCAACACCGGCGCCGACGTGTTCGAGCGCGGCGCCCCGTACTTCGTGCGCCGGCATGTCGCGACCTGGTGCCCACCTCGCGAGCTGCTGGACACCTACAGCCCCGCAGCTGTTCTGCATGATCCGCAACTACGCCGAGGTGCTGCCGCTGGCGCTGGCTGCGCTTCGGCGGCAACGGCTACTCGCTGGCCGACCGTCGCCGAGCTCGTCGGTGCGCCCAACCCGTACGTGTATCCGGACAACCTGCCGCGGGTCAACGCCCGCGGCGGCCCGGGCGGCGCGCCGGGCTGCTGGCAGAAGGTCGACCCGGAACTTCTGGCCGGCGCCGTACCTGGTGGTCGACACCGGTGCCTCGCTCGCCCCGTACAACCACTTCGAGCTCGGCCAGCCGATCCTCACCGAGTACGTCTGGGGACGCCAGATCGGGGAGAACACGATCAACCCATGAGAATCACCGGTACGGCGATCAAGCTCGGCAGCTTCTCGCTCGTGCTGCTGCTGTTCACCGCGCATCATCGTCGTCGTGTTCGGGCAGTTGCGCTTCGACCGGTACCACCACCTACACCGCCGAGTTCAGCAACGCCAGCGGTCTGCGCGTCCGGGCAGTTCGTCCGTGCCGGCGGCGTCGAGGTCGGCAAGGTCTCCGAGCGTCAAGCTGCTCGACAACGGCCAGCGCGTGTTCAGGTCGACACTCAACGTCGACAGGTCGCTGCCGCTGTACCAGTCGACCACCGCGCAGATCCGCTACCGAACCTGATCGGCGACCGCTTCGTCAACCTCGACCGCGGCACCGGCGAGGGCGCCGACCGGGTGCTGCCGGCGGGCGGGTTCATCCCGATGGCGCGCACCCAGCCCGCACTCGACCTCGACGCGCTCATCGGCGGTTTCAAGCCGCTGTTCAAGGCGCTGGATCCCGAGAAGGTCAACAACATCGCCACCGTCGCTGGTCACGGTGCTTCCAGGGCCAGGGCGGCACCATCAACGACATCCTGCGACCAGACCGCGCAGCTGACCTCGACGCTGGCCGACCGCGACCAGGCGATCGGCGAGGTGATCACGAACCTCAACACCGTGCTGGCCACCACGGTCAAGCACCAGAAGGAGTTCGACCAGACGGTCAACAACTTCGAGGTGCTCATCACCGGGCTGAAGAACCGGGCCGACCCGCTGGCCGACGCCGTCGCCGACATCAGCAACGCCGCCGGCACGCTCGGCCGATCTGCTCGCCGACAACCGTCCGCTGCTGCAGGAGACCATCACGCAAGCTCGAGACCATCCAGCAGCCGCTGGTCGACGAGCCGGCGAAGCTGGACGAGCTGCTGACCAAGCTACCCGACGGCGATCAAGATCATCGGCCGCGCCGGTGGTATCTACGGTGACTTCTTCAACTTCTATCTCTGCGACATCACCCTGAAGCTCAACGGCCTGCAGCCCGGCGGACCGGTGCGCACCGTCAAGATCACCAAGCAGCCGACGGGGAGGTGCACGCCGCAATGAGGACCCTTGAGGGCTCCAACCGGGTCCGGAACGGTCTGACTCGGCATCGTTGATCCTGATGCTGGTCATCGGCCGTGGGCCAGAGCTTCGCCAGCGTCCCGATGCTGTTCGCGCAAGCCGATGTACTACGCGCAGTTCGCCGACTCGGCCGGGCATCAACCCGGCGACAAGGTGCGGATCGCCGGTGTCGACGTCGGCGCAGATCAAGTCGCTGAAGATCGACGGCGACCAGGTGCAGGTCGGATTCACGCTGGGCGGCAGCGAGATCGGCACGCGACAGCCGGCTGTCCATCCGCACCGACACCATCCTGGGCAAGCGAGTCATCGAGATCGAGCCGCGCGGCAACAAGGTCGCTGCGGCCAACGCGACGTCCTGCCGCTGGATCAGACCACCACGCCGTACCAGCTCTACGACGCCTTCTTCGATCTGACCACCAAGGCCACCGCAGGGCTGGGACCTCGAGACGGTCAAGCAGCTCGCTGAACGTGCTGTCGGAGACCATCGATCCAGACCTATCCGCAGCTGAGCGCCGCGCTCGACGGCGTGGCCCGCTTCTCCGACACCATCGGCAAGCGCGACGAGCAGTTCAAGGACCTGCTGGCCAACGCCAACAAGGTCGCCGGCGTGCTGGGCAACCGCAGCGAGCAGATCAACCGGCTGCTGGTCAACGCCCAGACACTGCTGGCCGCGATCAACGAGCGCGGCCAGCGCGATCGACTACCTGCTGGCAGAACGTCTCGGCGGTCTCCCAGCAGTTCGAGGGCTTCATCAACGACAACCCGAACCTCAATCAACGTTCTCGAGCAGCTGCGCACGATCAGCGACGTGCTGGTCAAGCACAAGGACGACCTCGCCGACTCGATCATCACGGCGTCGAAGTTCATGGGCGCGCTGGCCGAGGCGATCGGCTCGGGCCCGTACTTCAAGACCCTGCTGGTGAACCTGCTGCCGTACCAGATCCTGCAGCCGTGGGTGGATGCCGCGTTCAAGAAGCGCGGCATCGATCCCGAGGAGTTCTGGCGCAACGCCGGTCTGCCGGCCTTCCGGTTCCCGGATCCCAACGGCACCAGCGCCAGGCCAACGGCGCGCCGCCGCCGGCGCCGCACGTCCTCGAGGGCACCCCGGAGCATCCCGGGCCCCGCCGTCGGGCCCGGCTCACCCGTGCTCGTACACGCCGACCGGCGGACGGCATCCCGACACCGGGCAATCCGCTGCCGTGCGCGGGGCTCGACCAGGGCCCGTATCGGCGGACCGGTGAGTTCGGCCCGATGCGCCGACGTCGCGATCTCGCCGCCGAACCCGGCCGCCGGCTCGCGAACCACGGTGTGCCCAGCTGCGGCCGTCCCCGGCGAGCTCGTCCGCCGACGTGCCCGGTGCGCCGGGACCGCGCCGCTGGCGCCCGGCCCGCCGGGGGCCCGCACCGTGCCGGTCGCTCCGATGCCGGGTCCGGCAGCCGATACTCCGGGTACGCTCCGCCGCCGAACGCGCTTATCGGACCGATCCCGCCACCGGGACCGGGTCCGCAGGTCCCGCCGGTCGGTGACCTGGCGCCCATCGATCAGGGAGGGGGAGCCTAACCGATGGCGAACGATGCGCATCGGCGAAGATGTCCACGGATGTCGGCGGTCATCGGCACGCTCGCGGTGATCCTCGGCCGTCGTCGCCGCGCTCGTCGGCTACCAGCTGTACAAGAAGGCGACCACCAACACGGTGGTCGCCTACTTCTCCGACACCTTGGCGCTCTATCCCGGTGACCGGGTCCAGATCATGGGCGTCAAGGTCGGCAACGATCGACAGCGATCGAACCGGCCGGCGACAAGATGAAGGTCACCTTCCACTACGCCAGCAAGTACAAGGTGCCCGCCAACGCGACCGCGTCGATCCTGAACCCGAGCCTGGTGGCGTCGCGCGTGATCCAGCTGTCCCCGCCCTACACCGGTGGTCCGGTGCTGGCCGACAACGCCGTCATTCCCGCTGGAGCGCACCCAGGTGCCGGTCGAGTGGGACGACCTCCGCAATCAGATCGCCGAAGCTGCTCACCGAGCTCGGCCCCACCCCCGAGCAGCCCAAGGGCCCGTTCGGCGATGCTCCTCGAAGTCGCTTCGCCAACGGCCTCGAGGGCAAGGGCGAGCAGATCAACACGACGTTCCGCGCGCTGTCCGACGCGGTGACCGCGCTCAACGAAGGCCGCGGCGACTTCTTCGGGGTCATCAAGAGCCTGGCGCTGTTCGTCAACGCGCTGCACCAGAGCGATCAGCAGTTCGTCGCGCTGAACACCAACCTGGCGACGTTCACCAACTCGTTCACCAACTCCGACCAGGAAGTGGCCAACGCGGTGCAGGACATCGACAGCTCTGCTGACGACCGCGCGCAAGTTCGTCGACGAGAACGGCTCGGTGCTCACCACGGACATCAACAACCTCGCCGACGTCACCAACGCAGCTGATGCAGCCCGAGCCCGCAACGGCATCGAGACCGTGCTGCACGTCTACCCGAACCTCGCCGCCAACCTGCAGACACATCTATCACCCGACGCACGGCGCCATCGTCGCCATCCCGGCGGTCGCCAGCTTCGCCAACCCGATGCAGTTCCTCTGCAGCGCGATCCAGGCCGGCAGCCGGCTGGGCTACCAGGACTCCGCGGAGCTGTGCGCGCAGTACCTGGCGCCGATCCTGGACGCGATCAAGTTCAACTTCCCGCCGTTCGGGGTGAACCAGTTCTCCACGGCCGAGACGCTGCCCAAGTACGTCGCCTACTCCGAGCCGCGGCTGCAGCCGCCGCCGGGCTACAAGGACACCACGGTGCCCGGCATCTGGTCGCGCGACACGCTGTTCTCGCACGGCAACCACGAGCCGGGCTGGATCGTGGCCCCGGGCATGCAGGGCGTGCGACGTGCAGCCGTTCACCGCCAACATGCTGACCCCGGATTCGCTCGCCGCGCTGATGGGCGGCCCCGACCCGGTCGTCCGTACCCGCCGGCCGGCCCGCCGCGGCGGCGCCCCGCCGAACTCCTACGACCAGAACAACCCGCTGCCGCCGCCGTGGTACCCGGGGCCGGCTCCGCCGCCGGCGCCCGGCGCCCGACGTGGTCCCAGGTCCGCTGCCGGTATCGCAGCAGATCGGACCGCCGCGCACCGCGGACCGGCTCCGGCGGCACCGGCGCCGGCCGGCCCGCGCTGCCTGCTGAAATGGGGAGCTGGACAGTGAGCGCGTCGATGAGCATCCGCGCGCCGGTTCGGCTGGCGCGGCCTCGCGCTCGGTGGTCACCGCGATGGTGCTGACCTCGTGCGGCTGGCAGCGGCATCGCCAACGTGCCGCTGCCCGGTGGCCCGGGCAGCGGCAAGGGCACGATGACGGTCTACGTCCAGATGCCGGACACGTTGGCGCTCAACGTCAACAGCCGGGTCCGGGTCGCCGACGTGTTCGTCGGCATCGGTCAAGAAGATCGAGCTGAAGAACTGGGTCCCGACGCTGACGCTGGACCTGCGAGCCCGGAATCAAGTTGCCGGCCAACGCCACTGCGCGAGATCGGTCAGACCAGTCATCCTGGGCACCCAGCACGTCGAGCTGGACCGCACCGCCGAATCCGTCGTCGCGAGCCGCTGCGCAACGGCGCCACCATCCCGCTGAAGAACTCGTCGTCGTTCCCGACCACCGAGCGCACCCTGGCCAGCATCGCCACCGTGCTGCGCGGCGGCGGCATCCCGAACCTCGAGGTGATCCAGACCGAGGTCAACAACCTGCTGACCGGCAACGCCGAGCAGATCCGCGACGTTCCTCGGCAAGCTGGACATCTTCACCGACCGAGCTCAACAAGCAGCGCGAGGACATCGACCCGGGCGATCGACTCGACGAACGAGCTGTTGCCGATCGTGGCGAGCCGCAACAACACCCTCGACCGGGTGCTCACCGAATTCCCGCCGCTGGTCAAGTATTTCGCCGGACTCCCGGGACCAGGTCACCGACGCCGTGATGGCGCTGGGCCGGTTCAGCAAGGTCACCGGCGACACGCTGTCGGCGGCGCGCGCCGATCTGCGACACCAACCTGCGAGCTGCTGCAGCGTCCGCTCAAGCAGCTGGGCAAGGCGGTGCGCCGTACCTGCTCGACGCGCTGCAAGCTGATCATCACCGCGCCCGTACCCGCTGGACAACATCCCGAAGGTGATCCGCGGTGACTACATCAACCTGTCGCCGACGTTCGACCTGACGCTCAGCGCGATCGACAACGCGTTCCTGACCGGCACCGGTGTGTCGCGGCATGCTGCGCGCACTCGAGCAGTCATGGGGTCGCGATCCGCAGACGATGATCCCGGATGTGCGGTTCACGCCGCACCCGAACATGACCGACGGCGGCGGACCGTTCGTCGAGCGCGGCGAGTGAGTGAGGTGACGATAGATGCTGACTCGCTTCATCAAGACCCAGCTGGTCGTCTTCGTCGTGCTGACGGTGATCGCACTGCTGGTGCTCGGTGTGTACTACCTGCGCCTGCCGAGCGCTCGCCGGTATCGGCCAGTACACGCTGAAGGCGGATCTGCCGTCGGCTCGGCGGTCTGTACCGACCTCCAACGTCACCTACCGCGGTGTCACGATCGGCCGGGTCACCGACGTCGAGCCCACCGAGACCGGTGCGCGGGCGACGATGAGCATCGGCGACAAGTACAAGATCCCGGTCGACGCCAGCGCGAACGTGCATTCGGTGACCGCGGTCGGCGAGCAGTACCTCGACCTGGTGTCCGACCGGCAACCCCGGCACAGTACTTCCAGCGCCGGGCAGACCATCACCAAGAGCACCGTGCCCGAGTGCAGATCGGGCCGGCGCTCGACGCCGCCAACAACGGCGCTGGCGGCGATCCCGGCGGACAAGATCCCGGTCCTGCTCGACGAGACCGCGCTGGCGGTCGGCGGTCTGGGCCCGACGCTGCAGCGGCTGGTCGACGGCACCCAGTCGTTCGTCAGCGACTTGAAGAACAACATCGGCGACGTCAACGACATCGTCGACAACTCGCGCGCCGATCGTCGACAGCCAGGTCGACTCCGCGGACGCCATCTACGCAGTGGGCGGCGAACCTGAATTCGCTGACCGCGCCAGGCCGCAGGCCCAGGATCACGGCGCTGCGCAGCGGGCTGCAGCAGGCGCGCGCCGACCGCCGAGCAGCTCAACACGCGTGTTCGCGATGTCCGGACGCGCTGCCGCAGACGCTGGCCAATCTCGAGATCATCATCGACATGCTCAAGCGCTACAACAAGGGCGTCGAGCAGGCACTGGTGCTGCTGCCGCAGGGCGCCGTCGGTCGCCCAGACCGTGTCGGCGCCGTATCCCGCGCGAGGCGGCGCTGGACTTCGCGCTGTCGATCAACCAGCCGCCGCCGTGCCTGACCGGGCTTCCTGCCCGCCAGCGCAGTGGCGGGCCCCGGCCGACACCAGCCCGCAAGCCGGTGGAGAACGGGCTGTACTGCAAGATCCCGCAAGGACACCCCGGCCAACGTCGTGCGCGGCGCGCGCAACTTCCCGTGCGTCGACGTCCCGGGCAAGCGGGCGGCGACCCCGATGGAGTGCCGCAGCAACGAGCCCTACACCCCGCTGGGCACCAACCCGTGGTACGGCGACCCGAACCAGATCGCTGACCTGCCCGGCCCCGGGTGCGCGCTGCGACCAGCCGGTCAACCCCGGTACGGTGATTCCGGCACCGTCGATCAACAACGGGATGAACCCGCTGCCGGCCGACCTGCTGCCGCCGCCCGACGCCGCCGACGAGTGACCCGCTGACGCCCGCCGGGCCAGGGCATCGGTGCAGTGCAACGGACAGCAACCCAACCCGTGCACCTACACTCCGGCAGCAAGCAATACATCGGCGATCTACAACCCGCAGAGCGGCGAGTTGGTCGGACCGGACGGTGTGAAGTACACCGTCAAGAACTCGAGCAGTACAGGAGACGACGGATGGAAGGAGATGCTGGCTCCGGTCGGCTGACCCCAACCCCGCCACTGCACGCGCTGACGAGACGGTCGAGATCCGAATCCAGACCGCAGCGGTCGCCGATGACGCTGCGAGCCCAATGGCTGAGCCAGCGGCCGCTGGCCGACTCGCGGCGTGGTGCGCCGCGGCTCTCGCCTGATCGGCCGCTGCTGCTGGCGTCTGACGGCCGCTCGGCGTGCACTCGCGCTGACTGCGGTCATCGCGCACAGACGGCGGCGGCGGCCATCGCGGCGAGGCCGCCGCCGTGGCGGCGGCCAAGGACTGCGTCACCGCCACCCAGGCGCCCGACGTCAAGGCGATGGACGACAGCCAGCGCAAGATCATCGAATGCGCGACCGGAGACTTCGGCGCGCAGGCGAACCTGTACAGCGGGCTGCTGGTCGACGCCTACCAGACGGTCAAGGCTGCAGGTGAAGGTCTCCGACATGCGCGCGGCCGTCGAGAAGCACAACGACGACGGCTCGATCGACGTGCTGGTGGCCATCCGGGTGGCGATGTCCAACTCGGAGCGACCAGGATCAGGAGCAGAGCTACCGACTGCGGGTGCAAGATGATGCCCGACGGCGGCACCTACAAGATCGACAACATCGACCCGGTGAGCAAGTGACGGTCAGCGCTCGACGACGCTGTCCGATTCGACATCGAGGCCGCCAGCTCGAGGCGCCGGCGTACGCCGCCGGCGGAGTTGGCGGCACGGGCCGGCGCCTTCGCGATCGACGTCCTGTTCGGGGTCGGCGTCTGGCCACGCCTGTTGCTCGTCGGCTGGTCGGCGCCGCTGCGGTGGCTGGCTGTGGTGGGTGATGTCTGGTGCTCGCCGCGGCGGTCTTGCTGGCGATCGCGGTCAACCGATGGGTGCTGCCCGTCGGTCACCGGCTGGACTCTCGGCCGCTCGGTCTTCGGCATCGCCGTCGTGGACCGCGACGGCGGCTCCGTCGGGCCGTGGCGGCTGCTGCTGCGCGACCTCGCCCACCTGCTCGACACCGCTGCCGCTGTTCACTCGGCTGGCTGTGGCCGCTGGTGGACTCCCGCGGCCGGACGTTCGCCGACCTGCTCGCGCGCACCGAGGTGCGTACGTGTCGACGGCGAGCGTCCCGACCGCGCCGGCTGGCCGGGGCGGTCCTGGCGATCGGCGGCGGCGCTGGCCGTGCTGGCGGCGGGCCTGGGGTATCTGACCGTCTACCGGCACCAGCAGGCCGTCGGACAGACACGCGCGAGCAGATCGCCGTCGAAGGGCCCAAGATCGTGACGGACATGCTCAGCTACACCGCCGACGACGTCGACGACGACTTCGCCCGGGCACAGTCGCTGGTCACCGACGGCTACCGTCCGCGAACTGATCGCGCAGCAGGAGGCCGTGCGCAAGGCCGGCCCGGTCGACAACGACTACTGGGTGACAGACAGCGCGGTGCTGCTCGGCGGATTCCGACCGGGCGACGATGCTGTTGCTGCTGCAGGGCCAGCGCGGGGCGCAACCCAAGCAGCGTTTCATCACCGCCTCGGTGCGGGTCGACTTCGAGAAGTCGCGATCCGGGCAGTGGCAGGTGTCGAATCTGCTGGTGCTCACGCCACCGAAGCCAGAGGCACCCGAGTCGCAAGCGCCCAAGCCCGAGCCCCGAAGCCTGAAGCGCCCAAGCCTGAAGCGCCCAAGCCTGGAGCGCCCAAGCCCGCGGCTCCCGCGACGCCCACCGGGTCGGTATCGAAGCCGCCGCCGCCCAAGCCAGGTGGCGCCCCGCCGGCACCTTCCATCCCGAAGACAGGGGAGGGCCGATGAGTCCCCGCCGTCGCATCGAACCGGGCACCGCGAGGCGTTGCCGATCCCGATCACCGCGCCGCGGCGGTCGCCGCTGACATGGGTGATCACCGTCGCGGCGGTGGCGGTGCTCACCGCCGTCGCCGTGAGCGCGATGATCTTCGCGCACAGTCAGAACCAGCGCAGCGCTGCGATCCGGGAGGCGGCGGTGATCGACTTCGTCCGGTCGTTCGTCACCCAGTACACCTCCCCGGATCCGTTCAACGCCAACGCCTATGCCGACAAGGTCCTGGCGCAGGGCACCGGCGAATTCGCCAAGCTGTACGACGAGAAGATGAACGAGATCGTCATCCAGGTCGCCCAGGCCGAACCAGGTGTCGGCACGGTGCAGGAGATCGGTATCGAACGCTGGAACGACGACGGCAGCGCCAACGTCATCGCGGTGTCGTCGACGATCACCACGATGCCCGACGGCACGAAGATCGACAGCGCCAGCCGTTGGGTGGTCACGGCGATCAAGGAAGGGGAGCAGTGGAAGGTCAGCGACCTGATCCAGGTGATCTGAACGCACCGCGACACCGAGTCGGCACTCGACGCCCTGGACACGCCTGAGGACGTAGAGCCTGCGGATGAGTCCGAGCGACGCCGAGCCGCGGTCGAAGCCGAGCGCCGTAGAGCCGCGGCTGAAGCCGATGCGCCGCTAGAGCCGCGGCTGAGCCGATGCGCCGCTCGCCGACAAGCCGGTCACACAACGTCGCGGTGGGCAGTGGTTCGCCCGCAACAAGAAGGTGCTCGCGACTGGTGACCTCGGCAGGGGTGTTCGTCGCCGCCGGCGCATTCGCCGGCGCGACGGTCCAGCCCTACCTGATGGACCGTGCCACCGTGGCGACCAAGCTCACGATCGCCCAGACCGCGGCCGACGCGATCACCACGCTGTGGAGCTACACCCCGGAGGACATGGACAAGCTGTCCGACCGTTCGGCGAGGTATCTCGGCGGCGACTTCGAGGATCAGTACCGCAAGTACGTCGACGCCATCGCGGCGACCAACAAACAGGCGAAGGTGACCAGCAACACCCAGGTGGTCGGTGCCGGCAGTCGAGTCGCTGCAACGGCGACGACGCCACCGCGATCGTCTACACCAACACCACGTCGACGTCCCCGCAGACCAACAACATCCCGTCGATGAAGTACCTGTCCTACCGGCTGGAGCTCAAGCGCTACGGCCGCGACTGGCGGGTCACCAAGATGACGACGGTGACATCGCTGGATCTCACACCGAAGCTCGTAGTCCTCCGCCCGTCAGTTGAACGCGAGCCAACTCGGCAGCGCACGCTCGCGCGCGTCGCACAGCACCGCGGTCGGTGTCACAGGAGCCGCGCGGGGAGCCGGCGCCGGCCCACATGCCGCCGGTGTCGCGGCGGAGCACGATGGCCGAGGACCCGCCGCCGTCGAGCAGTACCGCGGTGTCGCTGCCCAGGCCGCGGTAGAGGTCCTGAATCTGATCCGGTGTGTAACTGCCGCCTTGGAAGACGTACATCTCGTCGCGGTCGCGGACATAGCCGACCGCGGTCCGAGCCGCACTCGGCCCCGGATCGTTGAGTTGGCCGGTGTCGCCCGGTGCGAGCAGGCCGAGACCGCTCACCGCGACGAACCGGGTGCCCGCCTCCATGAGTCTGGCGATCACCGGCGAGGCGGCGTCGTAGTCCTGCGCCGAGCGCGGCGCGACCACATACGGTGCACCACGGACGGGAAGGATGAGCGTGCTCATCGCCGTCCACACCTCGTCACCGCCGGAGAGCGCCTGCTTGCCGGCGTAGGCCAGGGTGCCGGTCACCGCCAGGTTGGCCCGGCCCAGGCCGCCGGTGTTGTCGACGTACGCGCCCAGCGGTGAACTGCAATCGGTGGCTCTTCCAGGAGCCGGCTTGCTGGGAGCGCACGTCGAAGAAGTTCGCATTCACCGCGATGGTGGGCCGGCCGAGCACCTGCCACGCCTGCAGTGGCGCGTAGGTTTCCGAGGCCTGCATCAACCCCTCGCGCGTGCGTGCGCCCGGGGTGCGCTCGCAGCGCGACTGAAAGCCCTGGTGGCTGTCCACCAGTAGGCGCGGCGACAGGCGTTGCGACGCCGACTTCACGATCATCAGGCGTCCGCCGTTGCTCATCTCGTACCAGCGCCCGCCGGCGTCGAGCATCGGGGCGGGGAATCCGCTGCCGAAGTTGTAGACCAGATAACTGCCCCGAGTCGTGGCGATCGCCTGGGCCAGCTGGTCACGCGCCGCGGCCGCAGCCACCGGTGGTGCGATGCCGGCGACAGCCCACACGCAGAGCATCGTCAGGCAGACGCAGCCCCAGCGGCGCAACACGTGGACGGGACTTGGCACCGTTCAACGATAGCCACAGCAGCAACACTGTCAACATTAGTAACAGCCCGGTGACTCTTCCGGCGCGGCCGGATCACGAAGCACCGCAGCAGAACCGGTGCGGCCGGGTTACCTGAGTCCCGCAGTGGGAATACCGGACCTAGCGCGGGGCCGCCCGGAACCGCCGAACACCTCAAGAGGAGCAGCAATGATCGGAACGATTATCGGGGCGATCGTCATCGGGGCCATCATCGGCGCGCTCGCGCGACTGGTCATGCCCGGTCGGCAGAGCATCGGAGTGCTGATGACCATCGCACTCGGCATCGTCGGGGCCTTCCTCGGCTCCTGGGTCACCCACCAGTTCGGATACGCCAACTCCAACGGCGGATTCGAGGTCATCCCATTCCTGGTGGGGATCGTGGTTGCGGCACTACTGATCGCTCTGTACGTCGCGCTCACCGGTCGACGCAACACCACCGTCCACCGCTAGGCCCGCCAGCACAGTGCAAAAGAAGCCCGACGGCCCCGCCCCATGCGGGTGCCGCCGGGCTTCTTCATGTCAGCCCGCCATGAACCTGTCGTAGGCGGACGCCAGCACGGGCGGCAGAACCGTCACATTGCAGCTCCGCTGGACATCGCCGATCGGCGCGAGAATCCCGCGCAGGTCGTAGTACTCGCCTGGATTCGCCATGAAATACCCGCGCACGTCGGCCTCGGCCTGGGCCGGCGATTGCCGGACGGCGGTCGAGAGCACGTTGCCCGCACCGGGATGGCCCGCCAGATACGACGTCGCTGATCCGGTCACCGTATTGACGGTGTTGGCCACTCCGAGTGGCGGCCATCGCCCAGGAGATCGTCGGCATCGACTGACGCCTGCTGGGAGGCATGCCGGGCGCTGATGCGTGCGCCGGGGTGGCCGTTACCCTCGCTTCATGGTGACAACCCGGGTGGAGCGGACTTTCGAGGGCGTTGGAGGGGTTCCGATCGTCTACGACGTGTGGACGCCCGATACCGAGGTCCGCGGCGTGGTCATCCTGGCGCACGGTTACGGCGAGCACGCCCGCCGCTACGACCACGTCGCGCAGCGCTTCGGTGAGGCCGGGCTCGCCACCTACGCCCTCGACCATCGCGGGCACGGTCGCGCCGGCGGCAAGCGGGTGAGGGTGCGCGACATGTCGGAGTACGTCGCCGACTACCGCACCCTCGTCGGGATCGCGACCACCGAGCACCCGGGGGCGAAGCGCATCGTGCTCGGGCACAGCATGGGCGGCGGCATCGTCGTTCGCCTATGGAGTGCAGCATCCCGACGACTACGACCTGATGGTGCTGTCCGGTCCGGCGATCGCCGCGCACACCGGAGTCTCGAAGGCCAAGGCGCTCGATCGGCAAGGCGGTCGGCTCGATCCTCCCGGATCTGCCCATCGAGTCGATCGACGCCGAACCGGTGTCGCGTGACCCGGCGGTGGTCGCCGACTACAAGGCCGACCCGCTGGTGTACCGGGGCAAGATCCCGGCTGGCATCGGCAAGGCGCTGTTGCTGGTCGGCGAGACCATGCACCGGCGGGCTCCGGGCATTACCGCACCGCTGCTGGTGGTGCACGGTGAGGACGACAGTCTGGTCTCCGCCGACGGCAGCCGCCAGCTCGTGCGATACGTGGGATCACAGCGACGTCGAACTCAAGGTCTACCCCGAGCTCTACCACGAGGTGTTCAACGAGCCCGAGCGCGACCGGGTGCTCGACGACGTCACCTCGTGGATCACGGCCCGGCTGTGAGGCGCTTGCCGGCGGCGCTGCTGGCGGTGGTGCTGACGATCGCGGCACTGGCCGGCTGTTCGACGACCGACAGGCCGGCGGCCTGGGTCGACGAGGAGGTCACCTTCGACGCCGACGGGCTGACCCTGCACGGCACCTATCGGCACCGCGACGGCGGCTCCACCGGACTGGAAACCGGACCCGCCGCCCTGCTGATCTCCGAGAGCGGGCGCACCGATCGCAACGGCGACAACAACGTCGCCGGTCCGGTCGGCAACATGCGCCAGCTCGCCGAGTACCTGTCCGAGCACGGCGTGGCGACCCTGCGCTACGACAAGGTCGGCACCGGCGCGACCGGGCTGGGCCCGCTACGCCGCCGCACCCGCCGACGTCGGCAGCGCGGTCTACACCGGCGGCGCGAAGTCGGCCGTCCGGTTCCTCGCCGGGCAGTCCGGCACCGACGCCGGCCGGATCTCGGTGTACGCGGTGGGGGAGGGCATCGATTCACGCGATGTCACTGGCCGACGACACCTCGGCGGGCGCGCCGACGATCCACTCGCTGGGCGCTGCTGCAGCCGCTGTCCGCGCGCTACCTCGACCTCATCACCAGCCGGGTCAGCGCCGACTGGCCGCCGCGGTGCGCGAGCGGCGCCAAGAATCAGCAGCAGGCCGACCAGGTGCTCGCCGCCTGGCGCTCGGCGGTCGACGCAGGCCCGCACGTCGGGCACCGTCGCCGGCCAAGCTTCCCGACGGGCTCAGCGCGATCGTCAACCCCGGCAACGTCAAAGCCGTCGCCGAGGCCGATCGCGATCGACCCGCTGACGCTGGCCGCCCGTATCCCGGCCGGTACCCCGGTGCTGCTGACCTGCTCGGACTCCGACGCCCAGGCCGACTGCGCCGACATGACGGCGCTGCGTCGGGGCGCTGGCGCACACCGCGCTGCAGTTCGTCGAACTCAAGGGCGTCAACCATGTGCTGCGCGACGACCCGACCGACAACATCGCGAACTACGCCAAACAGGACCCACTGTCCGCGCAGCTGACCGCCGCGCTGGACCAGTTCGTCACCAAGTGAGCCAGTAGGGTTGCCGCGTGGGTGTTGATGAATCCCGGTGTGGGGATACCCGCACCGGACGCGAGCGGTCCGTAGCGCCGCTGTCGTGCGGTGGTCCTTAGCGTGGCGCCATGACCGACGACAAGATGCTGGCCCGGATCGCCGCGCTGCTGCGCCAGGCCGAGGGCACCGACAACGCGCACGAGGCCGAAGCCTTCATGACGGCCGCGCAGCGGCTGGCCACCGCGACGTCGATCGACCTGGCTGTCGCACGCGCCCACTCCGCGATCCGCACCGCCGCGCAGACGCCGACCCAGCGGACCATCACCATCGGCGAGCCCGGGTCGCCGCGGACTGCGCACCTACGTGCAGCTGTTCGCGGCGATCGCCGCGGCCAATGACGTGAGTTGCGATGTCGCGTCGAACTCGACGTTCGTCTACGCCTACGGATTCGCCGAGGACATCGACACCACGCCACGCGCTATACGCCAGCCTGGTGGTGCAGATGGTCCGCTCCTGCGACGCCTACCTGGCCACCGGGTGCGCACCGGCCGACGCCGACCATCACCGCGCGGCTCAATTTCCAGCTCGCCTTCGGCTCGCGAATCGGGCAGCGCCTCGCCGAGGCGCGCGACGAGGCCAAACGGACGCCGTGCGGGCGGAGAAGCGTTCCGCAGCGAACCGGGAACCGCACTGGCGTTGCGCAACAAGGAGATCGAGCTGCGCAACCACTACCGGTCGCAGTCCCAGGCGCGTGGAACGTGGCGCGCCACCAGCTCCTCGGCGGGGTATTCCTCGGCCGCGCGGCGCGCCGGTGACCGTGCCGGGCGCAACGCCCGCCTCGGCGCCAGTCCCGAACTGCCGGGGGCACGCACCCGGCTGCCGCGGTGAGTGCACGCGACACCCAGCGGTCACGCGTCTACGCGGCCGAGGAGTTCGTCCGTACCCTCTTCGATCGGGCCGCCCAGCACAGTTCCCGCGCGATCGACTTCTTCGGCGCGCAGATCACCCTGCCACCGGAAGCGCGTTTCGCCTCGGTCGACTCGGTGCAGCGCTACGTCGACTCGGTGCTCGCGTTACCCGCGGTCGCCGCGCAGTGGCCGTACACCGACAACGGTGGCGGTGCGGGCACGGCGGGCCGCCACGGCCGCGCACTACGAGCACATCGGCGGCGCCGGGGTGATCGCGGTGCCGGCCCGCGCAACGCTGGGCCTTACGCGAACTGGTGGTGCTGCATGAGGTGGCTCACCATCTGTGCGGTGGTGGAGGGCCGGCCGCACGGACCGGACTTCGTCGCCACGTTCTGCGCACTGGCCGAAGCGGTGATGGGTGCCGAAGCCGCACATGTGCTGCGGGTGGTCTACGTCAAAGAGGGGGCAAAGAGGGTGTGCGATAACCGCCAGGGGTGAGCGGCGGAGCTACCGTGGTGATGTGGATGCTCACGGCGAGTCGATCGGCCCCGATCAGTGGCTGCCGACCGATGCGCTGCTCGACGGCCTGCTCCTCGGTGAGGACGTCGCCCTGAGCGCCGCGCTGGCCGACTCGCAGAGCGCGGGTCTACCGCCGATCGAGGTCTCCCCGCAGAGCGGCGCGACTGTTGTATCTGCTCGTCCGCATCAGCGGCGCACGCCGAGTCCTGGAGATCGGCACGCTGGCCGGATACTCGACGATCTGCCTGGCCCGCGGAGTCGGCGCCGAGGGCAGTGTGGTGACCCTCGAACACGACCCCCGCCACGCCGAGGTGGCGCCGCGAACAACCTGCGCCGCGCCGGGTCGCCGACCGGGTCGAGATCGTCGTCGGCGCCGCACTGGAGACGCTCCCCGGGCTGGCCGGCGACTTCGATCTGGTGTTCATCGACGCCGACAAGGAGAACAACTGCGCCTACGTGAACTGGGCGATCCGGCTTGGGCCGGCCGGGAACGGTCATCGTCGTCGACAACGTCGTGCGCTCCGGGCGCATCCTTTACCCGGCAAACGACGATCATCAGGCCCGCGCTGTGCGCGACATGCTGGAGATGATGGGTGCACACCCGCACCTGGAGGCCGCCGCGATCCAGACCGTGGGTGCCAAGGGCTGGGACGGCTTGGCCATCGCCCGGGTGACGTAGCGGCCAGCTATGGAGAACACCTAGCCGGCTGCCATCACCTCAACCGGCACTCCGTTGAGCACCGACGTGCCCGACAGCGGCTCGAGCAGTGAACTGTCCAGCAGGCTGTTGACGTTCACCCCGGCCGCGGCCGCGGCCACGGCCATCCGGGTGCCCGGTGCGTCGTGGCCCCACCCGTGCGGCAGCGACACCACGCCGGGACGGATGGCGTCGGTGATCTCCACCGGCACCTCAAGCTTGCCGGCCGGCCCGGTGATCACCGCCGTGTCGGTCAGCCCCAACCGGGCGGCGTCGTCGGGGTGGATCTGCAGGGTGCAGCGGTTGGTGCCGCCGGCCAGGGCGGGCAGATTATGCATCCAACTGTTGTTGGAGCGCAGGTGCCGGCGGCCGATCAACAGGAAGCCTTCCGGTACGCGAGCCCAGTGACTCAGCGAGTCGGGGAATGTCCGACATGATGGGTTCGGGTGCCAATTCCACTGCGCCCGAGGGGGTCCGGAGAATCTCCGGTATCCGTGGCGTGAGCGGTCCCAGGTCGATCCCGTGCGGGTTGTCCTTGAGTTGCTGCAGCGTCAGACCGTCGGGGTTCGCGCCGAACGCATCACCGAAGGGCCCGAGCCGCAACATCATGTCCAGTCGCCGCTCATAACCGGGGCCGTCTGTAAGCAGTGCGGTGAGTTCGGCGACATCGCGACCGGCCACCGGTGAGGTGTCGTCGGCGGTCTCCTTGCCGAGTACCGCCGTAATGATCTGGTCCTCAAGGAGTGTCGGATCCGCGTCGGCGCCGAGGCCGAGCATGCCAAGTGCCAACCGGGACAGGATCTGCACTTCATCGGGTCTGCCGTCGGGCAGTGCGAACACCGGAGGGGAGTAGCGGGCGGTGGTGCGCACCGCGGTGTTGGACAACGCCACGTCGAAGTGCGCGCTGTAGGACGGCGGCGGGGGCGGCAGGATGACGTCGGCGTGCCGGGTGGTCTCGTTGAGATAGGGGTCGATGGAGACCATGAAGTCGAGCTGGTCGAGTGCCGCGGAGAGCCGCTCGCCGTCGGGCGCCGACAACACCGGGTTGCCGGCGACGGTGACCATCGCCCGGATCTGACCCTCGACCGGGTGTCTCGATCTCTTCGGCGATCAGCGCGGTGGGCAACTCCGAGAGCACCTCCGGATGTCCTGATACCCGGCTCTGCCACCGGCCCACGGTGAAACCTCGGCCCGCTTCGGGTGGTCGCGGCGCCGAAGTGATCGGCGAGGAGGCGAACATCGCGCCCCCCGGACGGTCCAGGTTGCCGGTCAGCAGATTAACCACGTCGACAAGCCAACTGGTCAGGGTGCCGAAGGCGACCGTGGAGGTGCCGATGCGGCCGTAGACCGCGGTGCGCGGGCCGGCGGCGATATCGCGCGCCAGTTCGCGGATCTCCTGCTCGCTCACTCCGCAGTGCTGCGCGACCGCCGCCGGCGGGAATTCCAGCGCTGCGGCGCGCACCTGTTCCAGGCCGGTGACGTGTCCGGCGAGTCCGCCGAGGTCGGGATCCACCAGGTCCTCATCGAACAGCACGTGGACGACGGCGAACAACAGTGCCCCGTCGCTGCCGGGGCGCGGCGCGATGTGGCGGTCGGCGACTTCGGCGGTCCTGGTGCGGTTCGGGTCGATGACGGTCAGTCGGCCGCCGCGGCGCTTGCAGGTCTTTGAGCTTGCCGGGGAAGTCGGCCACCGTGGCCACACTTCCGTTGGACACCAGCGGATTGGCGCCGATGACCACCAGGTGATCGGTGCGCTCGACGTCGGGCACGGTGAACGCCAGCGGGCTGCCGTAGAGGTAGCCGCAGGCGACGTGCTTGGGCATCTGATCCAGCGTGCTGGCGGAGTAGACGTGCCGGGTCTTGAGTGCGCGTACCAGCTGCGGTGCGTACAACGCACCGGCGATGGTGTGCGCGTTGGGATTTCCCAGATACACCCCCACCGAGGTGCTGCCGGTGGCCGCGGCGACCCGCTGCAGTCCCTCGACGGCGGCGGTCAGCGCCTCGTCCCAACTCGCCTCGACCAACTCGCCGTCGCGGCGGACCAGGGGGACACGCAGCCGGTCGGGATCGTTGTCCAACTCGGCGAAGCTGGCGCCCTTCGGGCAGATGAACCCATGGCTGAAGACGTCGTCGCGGTCGCCGCGGGCACCGGTGACCCGGCCGTCGTCGATGGTGAGGACCAACCCGCAGGTTGCCTCGCAGAACGGACAGATACGCAGTGCGGTACGGGTCACCTGAGTCGTCACCTGAGTTACTGTGCGGCACCGGTGCCTGGCTGGCAAGGGTCAGCCGGTCGCGGCGGGCGCCGGTGAAATTTGCTGTGAGCGTGGCCTTAGGTATGTTCTGAGTCGAACGCGACAGGTATGAGGGATGGGGAGACGGCCGTGGCAAGGGTGAAGAAGTTCGCGGCTGCAGGCGCTGCGTCGCTGGCACTGACCGCAGCGGTGACCGTGGCTGCCCCGGTGGCACCGGCGGCCGCGGATGTGGACTTCGGGGCGGTGACCACCGGCCCACTGTTCGCAGTGGCGGCGGCATTGGGAGTCGACACCGTCGTGATCCAAGATGTGGACGTCATCGGCGACATCACGCTCAACCTGGCGTGGTCGCCCGCGATCCCGCCGGTGCTCGGGGATGCTGTCAACGCCTATCCCTTCGGCGGCTTCAATCCGCTCGGCGCGACGTTCAAGCGCCAGCCTGGTGGCGTGCTCGGCGCCCTCATCCTCGGCGGATCCGGGGTGGGCGCCTACAACGCCGGGCTGGCGTACGAGGCGCTGCTGGCGAGCGCGGGTGGCGCCACGCCGCCGGGATTCAGCCCGCTGGAGCCCAGCGGAAAGGTCAGCACGCTGACCGGTGCGCCGTGCACCACGGGCCCCACCTGCGTGCAGGGCACGAACGTCACGAATCTTGCTGTGCTGCAGGTTAATAACCCGGGCACACCCAACGGCGGCCTCTTCGCCCGGTTCGGACCCATTTTGAACCTGTTCGGCATTCAGGCCGTGAGCATCGGCGGAACCTCGGCGGAGAGCACCGGACTCGACCTCAACGCCGCAACCATTGGTCTGGCGTGGGGCTACAACGCGATGTCGGACTTCCCGGCGACGCTCAACCCATTCTCGTTGGTCAACAGCCTGGTGGCGACCGTGCTGCCGACCAATCTGCTCGGCGGCGCGACGTTCGAAGGCACCTCCGAAGATCTGATCTACACCCGGCTGGGCTTGCTAGTGACGGCGGACGTACCGAGCACGTCCTACAGCACGTTCGCGCCCGACGACCTTCCCCTGCTGGAGCCGCTGCGCCTACCCGCCCGGTTGGTCAACGCGGTCCTCGGCGCGCTCGGAGTGCCGCTGACACTTCCCACCCCGTTGGCCGATGCCCTGCAGCCCGCTCTGGAGATCCTGGTCAACACCGGCTACACCGACGTCGTGACACCCACCGACGGCGGGACCTACACCCGGACCTACCGGCAGTCCGGCGACTATGTGCCGTTTCTGTCCCAGGCCCCGCTGACCCCGGCGGAATGGTTGCAGGTACCCGGTGACGTGCTGCGGGCACTGGTGGTCGGATTCCAGGACTCGTTCCCGATTCTGCGCTTCGGCCAGACTGCCCCGATGCTGACCGTCGACGGCAACCACCTGGCCATCACCTACCCGCCGCCGGTGCGCACCGCCCCGGCCGCCGACACCGATCCGGTTGATCCACGTCCTGCGGTGCCGGCGATCACCGCGGTGTCCGACGTCACCGCCGCGGTCTCGGCGCAGCCCAGCGCAGAGGTGACCGAATCCGATCCGCCGGCCGGCGTGAGCTCGCGGAAGAAGACCGGTGCTGCGGCGGCGTCGACGGCACGCGCGGACCAGTCGCGGCAGGTCGCCCGTCAGGCCGACGACGCACCCCGGGCCAAGCGCGCCGCAGCGCGATCAGCGGTGAGCTAGTCGCAGATCGCCCGGTAACACCTCGCCGTCACCCACACCCGGGGCTGGTTGCTACTTGGGGCCTGACAGGGCGATGCGGTTGCCCTCGGTGTCGGCGAACTCGGCAACGACGTCCTGCTCGCCAACCTCGGTGACCGGATACAGCAGCATTCCACCACGCTCCGACGCTCGGGCGAGCGTGCCCTCAACGTCATCGACGCGGAAGTAGACACGGGTACCGCCGACCGACGGCACATAGCTGTCGCCCACCGCCAGTGCCCCGTTGGCACGCCCGGGCTCGTCCGTCTCGGGAAAGATCGCCATCGGATGGCCGTCGATAACGGCGCGTTCCAACTCGACCTCGAAGACGTGCTCGTAGAACGCCATCGCCCGCTCGAAGTCGACCACCGGGATCTCGAACCAGTTGACCAGGCCCACAGGCGGATTCTTCCAGATGCCGACCGTGCGGACCTGGGCACGGCGGTGTCGCCGCGGTCCCACCGCGTTGTCACACGACTTCCCCGATAATCCGGGAGATGGTGTCCACCACAACCCGACGGCACCGCCAGCGATTCAGCAGCCCGTGTGCTGTGACTTATGTGTCAACTCTTCAGTCGCATACTGCGCCCTGGGCCGCAGAGCCCACCAGCTTGCAGTACTTGGCCAGTACCCCTCTTGTGTATCGGGGCGGCGGTGGAGTGAATCCTGCTCGACGCGAATCGAACTCGGCCGCATCGACCAGCACGTCGAGTTTCTGGTTGGCCACGTCGAGCCGGATCCGGTCGCCGTCGGCCAGGAATGCGATCGGCCCCGCATCGACCGCTTCGGGGGCGACGTGGCCCACGCACAGTCCGGTGGTGCCTCCGGAGAACCGCCCGTCGGTGAGCAGCAGCACATCCTTACCCAACCCGGCGCCCTTGATCGCGCCGGTGATGGCGAGCATCTCCCGCATACCCGGGCCGCCCTTGGGGCCCTCGTAGCGGATGACGACCACATCCCCGGCGATGATGGTGCCGTCCTCCAGGGCATCCATGGCTGCGCGCTCGCCGTCGAAAACCCGCGCGGTGCCCTCGAAAACGCTGGAATCGAAACCGGCCGACTTGACCACCGCGCCTTCGGGAGCCAGCGATCCGTGCAGGATGGTGATACCGCCGGTGGGGTGAATCGGGTTGCTCAGTGCGCGCAGCACCTTGCCGTCGGGGTCCGGCGGCGCGATGTGCGCGAGGTTCTGAGCCATCGTCTTGCCCGTCACCGTCAGGCAGTCGCCGTGCAGCAGTCCGGCATCGAGCAACGCCTTCATCACCACCGGCACACCGCCGATCTTGTCGACGTCGTTCATCACGTGGCTTCCGAACGGCTTGACGTCGGCGAGATGCGGCACCTTGGCGCCGACCCGGCTGAAATCGGCAAGCGACAGTTCGACATTCGCCTCATGCGCGATCGCCAGCAGATGCAGCACCGCATTGGTGGAGCCGCCGAAGGCCATCACCACCGCGATGGCGTTCTCGAAGGCTTCCTTGGTCAGGATGTCGCGGGTGGTGATCCCGCGGCGCAGCAGTTCCACCACAGCCTTGCCGCTTTCGTGGGCGTAGCCGTCGCGGCGCCGGTCGGGAGCCGGCGGAGCCGCGCTGCCCGGCAGGGACAGGCCCAGCGCCTCCCCGGCGCTGGCCATGGTGTTGGCGGTGTACATGCCACCGCAGGCGCCTTCGCCCGGACAGATGGCCCGTTCGATGGCGTCGACGTCGTCGCGTGACATCAGTCCGCGTGAACACGCCCCGACGGCTTCGAACGCATCGATGATGGTGACCTCGCGCTCGCTGCCGTCGGACATCTTCGCCCAGCCGGGCATGATCGAACCGGCGTAGAGGAACACCGCCGCAAGGTCGAGTCGCGCGGCGGCCATCATCATCCCGGGCAGCGACTTGTCGCAACCGGCCAGCATGACCATGCCGTCCATCCGCTCGGCCTGCATGACCGTTTCCACACTGTCGGCGATGACCTCCCGCGACACCAGCGAGAAGTGCATGCCCTCGTGTCCCATAGCGATGCCGTCGGAGACCGAGATCGTGCCGAACTTCATCGGGAAGCCGCCGCCCTCGAACACGCCCTCCTTGACCGCGTTGGAAAGCCGATCGAGCGAGAGGTTGCACGGCGTGATCTCGTTCCACGACGACGCCACCCCGATCTGGGGTTTGGCGAAGTCGTCATCGCCCATGCCGACGGCCCGCAGCATGCCGCGGGCGGCGGTCTTCTCCAGGCCGTCGGTGACGTCGCGGCTACGGGGCTTGATGTCTGGGGAATCGCTCACGTTTTCAAGTATGAACTGCGCTTCGCGGCGGCGCGGTTCCACATACCCTTAGGGGGTATCAGATACGCTGGGCGAATGACCGCTGCGGAGCCCGGGTACTCGGCCGGCAAGGAGAATTACGCCAAGCGTCTTCGTCGCATTGAGGGGCAGGTCCGCGGGATCGGCAAGATGATCGACGAGGACAAGTACTGCATCGATGTGCTGACCCAGATCAGCGCGGTCACCAGTGCGCTGCAGTCGGTCGCGCTGGGTCTGCTTGACGAACATCTCCGCCACTGCGTCAGCAATGCCGTCGCCGAGGGTGGCGTGCAGGCCGAGGAGAAACTGGCCGAGGCCTCCGCGGCGATCGCCCGGCTGGTGCGCTCCTGAGCGCACCAGCAGCCCCCACCCGCTCCGGTCCGTGGACCCCACGGGTCACCCTTGCGCTGGCGGTGCTGGCCGCGGCGGCGTTCGTCTATGTGACCGCGGAGATCATGCCGGTGGGCGCTCTGCCGGAGATCGCCGCCGACCTTGAGGTCAGCGAGGCGGTGGTGGCCACCCTGCTGGCCAGCTACGCGCTGATCGCGGCGGTGGCCACCGTGCCACTGGTGCGGCTGACGTCCTCCTGGCCGCGGCGGCGGACCCTGATCGTCACCCTGATGTGTTTGACGGTGTCGCAGGTGATCTCCGCAGCCGCACCGACTTTCGCGGTGCTGTCGCTGGGGCGGGTGCTGTGCGCACTGACCCACGGGCTGATGTGGTCGGTGATCGCGCCGATCGGGTTGCGGCTGGTACCGCCCACCCACGCCGCTCGCGCCACCATGGCCGTCTATATCGGCACCGGCCTGGCTCTGGTGGTCGGCAGCCCGCTGACCGCCGCGATGAGTCAGTTGTGGGGCTGGCGGCTGGCCGTCGTCGTGATCACGGTGGCGGCCGCGGCGGTGACCGTGGCCGCGAGGTTCGCGTTGCCCGCCTTACCGGCGTTGGCCGGCCGACCGGCCCCGTCGGCCCCGTCGGTCGCAGATGCGCGCGGACCGCGACTGCCGTGGCACCACCGCAACCGCAGTCTGCTCACCATGTGCCTGCTCACCCTGGCCGGGGTGACCGGTCACTTCATCTCCTACACGTTCATCGTCGTCATCATCCGCGACGTCGTCGGTGTGAGCGGGCCGGATCTGGCCTGGCTGCTGGCGGCCTACGGTGTGGCCGGGCTGGCCGCGATGGCACTGCTGGCCCGGCCCGGCGACCGCAGCCCCCGGGCTGTGGTCATCGGCTGCATGGCGGTGCTGACGGCCGCGCTGGCAGTTCTGGCCGGAATCGGGTTCGGTGCTCACGTCACGGTGGTCACCCTGGTCATCGGCGTCGTCGCCGTCCTGGGCTGGGGAGCGACAGCGACTGCCGTCCCGCCGATGCTGCAGGCGGCGGCGATGCGGCATGCACCTGAGGACCCCGACGGAGCCTCCGGTCTCTACGTGGCGGCCTTCCAGGTGGGGATCATGGCCGGTTCGCTGATCGGCGGCCTGCTTTTCGAACATGCCGGCCAACCGGTGATGCTCGCAACGTCGGCGATGCTGGTGGGCGGTGTGCTGATCGCTGTCATGGTGAGCCGGGATCTCTTCGCCAGTGGAAAGTAACGCTCGTCACCCGGGGGCCGATGATCCCTGCAGTTCGGAAGGTATTGACGGCGCCGCTAAGGCGTTCAGCTCCGTTTGCTGGGCCCGGGGTACCGGGCGAGCTGTGTCAGACTTGTTGCACAAACCGGTGTACGCGTCGTTGGTGCACCGACAACCGACAGGAGTGCGTTGATGCGGGTGCGAGGCGTTCTGGCCGCTGCGATGGCGGTGGTCGGATTCACCGCGGTGGGTCTGGGGAGCGGCCCTGCCTTCGCCGACCCCGAGCCGCCGCCCCCGCCGGTCATCGATGTGGCGCCGCCTCCGATGGAGTTTCCGCCCCCGCCTCCGCCCCCGCCGGGCGATCTCATCCCGCCGGGAGAGTTCCCGCCGCCCCCGCCTCCGCCGCCGGCGGATGTCCCGCCACCGGCCGCCCCGGCCGCTGCGCCTCCAGCCGCTCCGGCCGCTACGCCCCAGTCGGCGGCGACCGGTCCGGTCAAGGGGCAGAACCCGGAACCGTTCACCGGTGATCCGGTGTTCGCCCCGCCGTCCTTCAACCCGGTCAACGGAGCCCTCGTCGGTGTGGCCAAGCCGATCATCATCAACTTCCAGCGGCCCATCGCCAACCGGCCGCTGGCCGAGCAGGCCATCCGCATCTCATCGGCGCCCGCGGTACCCGGGGCGTTCTACTGGACCACCGATACCCAGGTGCGCTGGCGGCCGTACAGCTTCTGGCCGTCGGGCACTGTGGTCAACATCGACGCCAGTGGCGCCCGCTCCAGCTTCCGGGTCGGGGACTCGCTGATCGCCACCGTCGATGACAAGACCCACCAGATGACCGTGACCCGCAACGGCAAGGTGGAGAAGACCTTCCCGGTCTCGACCGGTATCGACGGTAAGTACGACACCAAGAACGGCACCTACTACGTGCTGGAGAAGTTCCCGGACCTCGTCATGGATTCCTCCACCTACGGAGTTCCGGTGGATTCACCCAACGGCTACAAGATCAAGGTGCAGTGGGCGGTTCGCATCGACAACAGCGGCGGGTTCGTGCACAGCGCGCCGTGGTCGGTCGCCGATCAGGGCAAGCGCAACGTCAGCCACGGCTGTGTGAATCTGAGCCCGGCCAACGCCAAGTGGTTCTACGACAACTTCGGCAGCGGCGACCCGATCGTGGTGAAGAACTCCGTGGGCATGTACACCACCCCCGACGGCGCCGACGACTGGCAGTGGCAGCTCTACTGATCCGGGCGCTCGCGCGCTAGTTCCAGATCCTGACCCGCTGCTCCGGCTCGAGGTACAGCGCGTCATCCTCGCCGACACCGAAAGCCTCGTAGAACGCGTCCAGGTTGCGCACCACACCGTTGCAGCGGAACTCCGGCGGCGAGTGCGGGTCGACGGCCAGCCGGCGCACCGCTTCGGCCTCCCGGGATTTCGTCCGCCAGACCTGCGCCCAGCCGAACATCACCCGCTGCACACCGGTCAGTCCGTCGATCACCGGTGCGGGCTGCCCGCCCAGCGATAACTCATAGGCCAGCAGCGCGATCGACAGTCCGCCGAGATCGCCGATGTTCTCCCCGACGGTGAACGCGCCGTGCACGTGCGGCGGGTCGTCGCGGCCGGTGAGGTCCCTGGGTACGTATGTGTCGTACTGCTCGATCAGCGTGGTGGTGCGTGCCGTGAACTCGGCGCGGTCGGCGTCGGTCCACCAATCCACCAGGTGACCGTCGCCGTCGTACTTCGATCCCTGATCGTCGAATCCGTGACCGATCTCGTGGCCGATCACCGCACCGATGCCGCCGTAGTTCGCGGCATCGTCGGCCTCGGCGTCGAAGAACGGCGGCTGCAGGATCGCGGCCGGAAACACGATCTCGTTCATACCGGGGTTGTAGTAGGCGTTGACGGTCTGCGGGGTCATGAACCACTCGTCGCGGTCGACAGGACCGCCCAGCTTGGCCAACTCCCGATCGGACTCCACCGCTGCACCACGAATGACGTTGCCGTACAGGTCATTGCGATCGACGACTAGCGCGGAGTAGTCCCGCCAGTGCGCCGGATACCCGATCTTCGCGGTGAACTTGTCCAGCTTCGCCAAGGCGCGCTCGCGGGTCTGGGGCGTCATCCATTCCAGATCGCTGATACTGACCCGGTACGCCTCGCGCAGGTTGGCCACCAGTTCGTCCATCCGGGCCTTGGCGTGCGGCGGGAAGTGCCGAGCCACGTACAGCCGGCCGACCGCGTCGCCCATCAGTGACTCCACCAGCGACACCGCCCGCTTCCAGCGTTCCCGGATCTGCTCGGTCCCGCTCAGCGTGCGCCCGTAGAAGGCGAAGTCCTCCTCCACCAGTGCGGTGGTCAGCACCGAGGCCCGCGCATGGATCAGCCGCCACCGCGCCCAGTCCTGCCAGTCGGCGAACCGGGCCTGCGACCATAATTCGGCGAAGGCGGTCAGGTAATCAGGTTGGCGCACAATCAGTTCGGCGACCGAACCCGTGGGCGTCCCCAGCGCCGACACCCATCCCGCCCAGTCGAACCCGGGAGCTGAACTCGCCACGTCGGTGAACGTCCGCAGGTTGTAGGTCGCGTCGGCGTCGCGGCGGCGCACCACATCCCAGTGCGCGGCGGCGAGGCTGGTCTCCAGGGTCACGATCCGCCCGGCGCGTTCCGCGTACTGGTCGGCGGAGCCGCCGAACACCAGGGCGAACATCGCGGCGATATGTCCGGGGTAGGCACCCAGGATCGCGGCGTGCTGGTCGTCGCGGTAGTAGGACTCGTCGGGCAGCCCCAGGCCGGACTGGCTCAGATGCACCAGGTACCGAGACGAATCCTTGGAGTCGGTGTCGACGTAGAGGCCGACCGCGCCGCCGACGCCGGTGCGCTGTAGCGCGCCCAGCACCGCCGCGAGAGCATTCGGATCAGCCGCGGCGTCAATGCCCGCCAGTTCGTCGTGCAGTGGCGCCAGGCCGCGTTCCTCGACGGCCTGCTCGTCGAGGAAGCTGGCGTACAGATCGCCGATGCGCTGCTCGTCGCTGCCGCCCGCGGCGGCGCAGGAGGCGGCCACGGAAGCCGCCTCGATGATCAGCTCCCGCACCTGCTCCTCCGCGCGGTCGTAGAGCGCCCGGAACGCACCGTCGGTGGCACGGTCGGCGGGCATCGTGTAGTCGGCGAGCCAGCGGCCGTTGACGTGGCCGAACAGATCATCCTGGGGACGCACGCCGGTGTCGAGATGGGCAAGGTCGAGGCCGGAACCCGCAGTGTCTACCGTCACCCCACCATCCTTACCCACGGCTTTCCCGGCCTGCCACGCCAGGCCCGGTAGCCTGCCCTGCATGCCCGAGCCCGACGAGAACAGCCAGCCCGAGACCTCGCCGGCCGAGGCGTCGGTGTGGTCCGGATTCGGCGTCGCCTCCGCGGTGCTGGGGCTGGTGGCGCTGGCCGCCGTGGGGCTGGTCGCAGTGTTGTGGTCCGGGCACCGGGCCGACGACAGCGAGCGCCGGCACCAGGCCGAGGCCATGGCGGCTGCCGCGGAGTGGACCGGGGTGCTGATCAACATGAACGCCGACAACGTCGAAGCCAGTCTCGGACGGCTACGGGAAGGCACGGTCGGAGAACTCAACACCGGCTTCGATGCCTCTATCGCCCCCTACCGCGATGTGGTCAAGACCTTGAAGTCGCGCACCACCGGGCAGGTCGAGTCGGTGTCGATCGAGGCCCTGCACAACGAGCTGCCGGGTCCCGACGGCCGGAAACCGCCACCGCGCACCCTGGCTCAGGAGTTGGCTCCCGAGTTGGCGACGCGCACCGACACCGTGCTGCTGGTGGCGACCTCGGTCAGTGAGAACGCCGGTGGCAAGCCCACCACGGTGCGCTGGAATCTTCGGCTCGGGGTGTCCGAGGTGGATGGCAAGCCGATGATTTCGCGACTGGAGTCGGTCCGATGAGGAACGCGCTGCGCGTACTGGCATTCGACGTCGCCGCTCCGGTGGCTGCGATCGCCGGACTGCTCGCGATCGGGGTGATGCTCAGCTGGCCGTCGTGGTGGGTTGCGGTGTGCTCGATGCTGTGTCTGCTGGTGGTGCAGGCCGTCGTCGTCAATGTCGTTCTCTACCGGCGTGATTCGGTGACCCTGGGCACCGACGACGACGCCCCGGGGCTGCGACTGGCCGCAGTGGCGGTGGCGGCGGTGACGCTCGGGTCGGCAGCGGTCGTCGGTTATAACGCATGGACGCTGCCGGACCGGGCCTTCACCCGTGACTCCGCCGAGGTGGTGCGCATCGCCAGCGACGTCGCCGAAGCGACCGCCACCTTCACTCCGACCGACCCCACATCAGCAATCGAGCGTGCGGCGGCGACCATGGTGCCGGAAAGCGCCGAAGCCTTCAAGGCCCAATTCGGTTCTGCCACAGCCGATATGGCCAAACGCAATGTCTCTGCGCAGGCGCAGACCGTCTCCGTCGGCTTGGAGGCCCTCGGACCGTCGGCGGCCAGCGTGGCGGTGCTGATCCGCGGCACCCAGGAGGCACCCGGCCAGGAGCCCAGTATCGCGGTGCTCGGACTACGGGTAGCGCTTACCAAAGCGGACGAAGCCTGGCGAGTGGTTGACGTCGCTCCGATCAATTCGCGGTGACCCCCCGCGGTGATCAATTCGCGGTGACCCCCGCGGCGATCAATTCGCGATGAATCTCGCGTAGTCCACCTTCAGGCAGCGATCCATCACCACCGTCACACCTGCTGCGCGTGCCGCCTGCGCGACGGCCTCATGCCGAAGGCCCTGCTGTAACCAGAGATACTTCGGGCGTGGCGTCAGAGCGAGGACTTCGGTGAGGACTCCCGGCAACTCGTCGTAGCGCCGGAAGACGTCGACCATGTCGGGAATCTCGGGCAATGCGGCCAGGCTCGGATAGGCCGGGATCCCACCGACCTCGGTGATGGTTGGGTTCACCGGGAAGAGCCGATAATCGCTATGGCGCGCGAGATATCCGAACACCTCATTGCTGGGCCGCGCGGGATTGTCGGAGGCGCCCACCACTGCGACCGTGCGGGTGTCGCGCAGAATGGCCCGCAGTTCCTCGGCGGTCGGCTCGGGCCCAGTCGGCCCGGACCTACTCATAGGCCGTCTGGGTAGCGGTCACATCGCCGGCCGCGTCGTCGGCTCGCGTCGGCGTCTGTCTGCCGCTTGGCGCGCATCTTGGCGAACCGGTCCGATAGCCGCCGCATCCTGATCATCAGCGATGCGGCCGGACTGACCGTGCCGTCGAGGTAGGCGGTCAACTCCTCGCGGCTGGATCCGATGCGGGAGGCGAATTCCGGCTCGGTGAGCCCGGAGCGCTCCATCAGCAGGCGCACGTGGCGGGCGGCTTCAGTGCGTTCGTTGGCTTCCAGGTGGCTGCGGGCCCGCGCCAGAACTTCAGTGAGGGCCAACGAGACGCCGTATGGCGCCGCGGTCTCCAGCACTTCCTCGACCTGGCGGGCGGTCCGCCCGTACGGATCTCGTTTGACTGCGACGACGATGCGCTGCCAGACGGCGATGTCTCCGCTCTCGAGCGCGAGCCGGATCGACGCGGTCGTCCAGAACTCCACCGGCCGGTCATCGACCGGTGGTTCGGTGGGGCGGGTCAACTCGGCTCCTCCAGCATCGCGACCGCGAGCGCCAGGCATCGCTGCCGGACAGTGTTCCATCGTTCGCCGTTCCATCGCTCGCCGGTGAGGTGCTCGCCGCTGGGTGTGCCGTCGGACTGTGCGTCGCCCTCGGCATCCGAGGGCGACGGGTCGGCCAGCCGGCGCACCAACTGGGTGGCGATCCACTGCCGCTCGGTCCGGCCGGAGCTGTAGTAGCGGTCGATGCCGGCCAGAATGCCGGCGGCGTCCTCGGTGCCGATCGCCTCGGTCAGGTCGGCGAGCTCGGCGAAGTCGGCCCGGGTGTTGCGGCACAGCACCAGATAGCTTTTGAGGCGAAGGGTCTCGGCCGCGGTGGGAACCTGAAGCCGGTCGCCGGTGGGCAGCTGGACGAAGGTGGTCTCCACCGGACTGCGCCGGGCGACGGCCGCGTCGGTCTCCAGCGCGTCCAGGGCGACCGCCAGCCGGCCCCGCCAGACGGTCACGGGGTGGGGTCCCTTTGGCGCGGCCGACGTAGTGAGCGCGGTGCGGGCGGCGGCCCGCAACTCACCGACGGAAGCACCGATCCCGCGGTCGAGTGCAGCGTCTGAACGTCGAGACCAGCCGACGCGGCTGTTCCGCGACGGCGTCATCGCCGCCCCGGATCGTCGCCGGCGAACACACCGCAGCCACGCAATGCCAGGGGGTCGGCAACACAGACGGCGTCAGGCGCGATCTGTTTGAGCCGCGCGGCATCCTTGATCACCATCCGCAGGTCGGTCTGCGGTGGCGGCACCGCGGCCATGTCATCGGGCAGCACCACCAGATCGCCCAGATCCAGCTTCGGCAGCGGCTTGTCGAAGTCGACCGACGGCAGGATGCGGGCCAGCCAGGCCGGCAGCCACCAGTTCCATTTGTCGAACACCGCCATCAAGGCAGGCACCAGGACCAGGCGCACCACGGTCGCATCCACCGCGATCGCCACCGCGCACGCCACCCCGAGTTGGGCGACCAGTGGCATACCGGCGAAGGCGAAGCCGATGAACACCGCGATCATGATCAGCGCTGCGCTGGTGATGGTGCGGGCGCTGGTGGCCACACCGTAGGCGACCGCGTCGCGGGTCTCCCCGGACTGCAGGTAGCGCTCCCGGATGCGGGTGAGCAGGAAGATCTCGTAATCCATCGACAACCCGAAGGTCATCGCGAGCACCAGTGGCGGGATGGTGCTGTCGATTGACCCGATCGGCTCGAAGCCGAGCTTTTCCAGCCAGCCCCACTGGAACACCACCACCAGGCTGCCGTACGCCGCGGCGACCGACAGCACGGTCATCAGCACGCCCTTGAGCGCCAGCACCACAGACCGGATGGCGATCAGCAACATGACGAAAGCGATCAACGCAACGAAGGCGAACACCAGCAGCTGGGTTTGCGCCACCCGGTCGTCGAAATCCTTGATCAGCGCCGTCGGTCCACCGACGTCGATGGTCACCCCCGACGCTTCGGGCAGCTTCGGCAGGGTGGCGCGCAACCAGTCGACGGTGTCGCGTGCCCGCAGGTCCTCGGGGTCCACCGCCAGCACCGCCGAGAGCAGCGCGCTGCGGTTGTCGTCGGAGAACACCGGCGGTGCGACCGACACCACGTTGACCGCCTGGCCCGTCGTCCGGCCGACCGCATCCAGAACGGGCGCGTTGCGGGGGTCGGCGGCGTCGGCGTCGGGGAAGGTCACCAGTACCCGCATCGGACCCAGCGCCCCCGGCCCGAGTGCCTCAGCGGCGGCGGCCACTCCACCGCGGATCTCGTGGGACGAGGGGAACTGCCGCTGCAGGCTGTTGCCGAGCGTCATCGAGAAGGCGGGAGCCGCCAGCATCAGCAGCACCGCCGTCGCTGCCGCCGCTGACGCCCACGGCCGGCGCATCACCGCGCCGACCCAGCGCGTCCAGAATCGCGACTGCGCCGACTCCGGCCGGCGCGACCAGTGCAGCAGCGGCGACCGGCGTGCGGCCGCTCGGCCGAACCGCGACAGCACCGCCGGCGTCAAGGTGATCGAGGTGAGCACCGCCACGGTCACCGCGAGAATCGCGCCGGTGGCCATCGACCGCAGCACCGGGGTGTCTATCAAATAGAGCCCGGTGAGTGAGGCGATCACCGTCAGGCCGGAGAGCAGCACCGCCAGACCAGAGGTCGCCATCGCGGCGTCGGTGGCCTGATCCGGGTCACGTCCGGCCCGCAGTTCCTCGCGGAAACGCATCAGAATGAACAGCGAGTAGTCGATCGCCAGTGCGATGCCGAACATCGACACCGTCGAGGTGACGAACACCGACATCTGGGTAATCATCGACAGCAGGTAAACCACGCCCATGGTCACCGCGACCGTGCAGATGCCCAGCGCCAGCGGTATCGCGGCGGCGGCTAGCGAGCCGAACACGGCCACCAGCACCATGAGGACGATCGGCAGGTTCCAGCGCTCGGCGGCGGCGATGTCCTCTCTGGTGCTGGACTGTGCCGCCGCTCCGAGCGCGCCCTGACCGATGACGTACAGCCGGACCCGTCCGTTGTCGGTTCGCCCGGGCTGGTCGCCGGTGACCCCGATCGCCTTGCGGAGTTGGCGCGCGACGTCGACGGCGCCGGTGTTATTGAAATCCAGCCGCAGTGCCACCACGTAGGGCCGGTCGGGTGCGGGTGCCGGCTGGGTCGGTGTGGGCACCAGGGAAAGACTGGGCACCTGCTTGGCCGCCTGCTCGAGGGTGGTGACGGCCGCCGCCATATCCGCGTAGGTGGCGTCGGCGCGGGGTGCGGCGACCAGTGCCAGCGGCGAGGAGCCCTGTTCGGGGAAGTGGTCCTCGAGTTCGTACTGCACCTGCAGCGACTGCGAGCCGGCCACCTCGAACCCGCCGCCGGTCAGATTATTGGAGCCGCTCAGCGTCAAATACAGCGACGGCAGCAGCGCGAGTAACCAGCAGCCCAGCACCAGCCAGCGGTGTCTGCGCAGGCTGCCGCTGAGGCGCATCATGTACTGCTGGATGGCGAACTCCCGCACGTGAGAAGCGAATCACCGCAAGAATCGGAGCCTACCGCAGTGACCTGTGCGGTCCTCGGCCCGATCACCGCCGGGCTGCCCTACGATTGGCCCACCCCACAAACGAATGGAGTCGCACATGTTGGCACGTGCCCGTCTGGTCGGCGCAGCACTCGGCGCTGCCGCCGCCGGCGCGATCCTGACCGCTCCCAGCGCCCTCGCGGCGCCGCCGAACTGCACGGCCGCGGATCTGGCCGGCGTCTCCGCCGGTGTCTCGGCCGCGACATCGGCGTACCTGTTCACCCGCCCCGAGGTGAACGCCTTCTTCACCGGACTGGAGGGCTCGCCGCGCGATGAACTGCGCACCCAGATCCAGCAATACCTCGACGCCAACCCGCAGGTGAAGGCGGAGCTTGCCGGGATTCGTCAGCCGCTGGTGGATCTGCGCAACCGCTGCGGAGGCGCCGACACCCTTCCGAACGACAACCTGCCCGACGACACCCCCTAGCGCCCTAGCTCTAGCCCCCTAGTCCCGGCTCGGGACACGCCGGCGCAGCGCGGCCACTGCGCCGCGCCAGCCCAGCATCAGTACTGCGGTGGCGAGGCTGGCCACCACCACGAAGCTCAGTGCGGTGCCTTCTGACGTCGCGCGGCGCAGCAGCATGCCGATCGCGACCGTGCACACCCAGACGGTCAGCCCGGTGGGGGTGACGGCGGTGGGCCGCCGCCACCCGCGGGCGAGCAGCCAGCCCACCCCGGCCCCGACGAGGAAGGGCCAGGAGGTCTCGGCGATGCCGGCGAGGGTCAGTCCCTCGTCGTGGTTGCGCCGGCCCACAGTGGTGAACAGCACCACGCAGGCCGCGTCGGCGGCGAGCGCGAAGAAGACGGTTCTACGAGGGTTCGGCACGGTCCTCCCGCGATGTTGTCGGCTCGGCTGTCAGGGGTGGCGAAATCTCCGGCGGCGGCAGCGGACCCTGCAGTGCGGTGTCGGCCGGATCCACCCGGGCCGGGTGGGCCTGATCCCGGGCGGTCTGTGCGAGCTCCTGGGCGGCGAGCTCATCGACAACCTTCTCCGGCTTGAGCGCACCCTCGGTGCGGAACATGAAGAAGAACACCACCCAGCCGATCGAGGAGATGAAGATCCAGCTGACCAATCGGTAGATCAGCATCGCGGAGATGGCGTTGGGCAGCGACATGCCACTGGACACCAGTCCGGGCACCAGGACCGCTTCGACCACCAGCAGGCCGCCCGGCATCAGGGGGATCGACCCGACCGCGCGCGCCGCCGCGTAGGCCACGGTCAAGCCGGCCAGCGAGGGATGCCCGCCGGCCGCGTAGGCGGCGAACGCCAGGCAGGCGACGTCAGCGATCCAGTTGAACAGCGACCAGCCGAACGCCACGCCCAACTCGCGACGGCCCAGGCTCACCGACTCGAGTTGTGACAGGGTCTCGCGCCACCTGTTCAGACCGGTATCGGTGGGCTTGCCCCGCACGGAGTTCACCCAGCCCAGCACTCTGACGCCGATTCCGTCGATCAGTTCCGGGCGGGTGGCGACAGCCTGCGCGAGCAGCAGCAGCGCGATGAAACCGCCGAGGGTGAACAGCAGTGAGAACGGATTGTCCTTGGCGCCCAACAGGAATGCCCCGCCCAGGCCCAGCAGCGCCAGTCCGACGACCTGCAGAGCGCCGGACATCACCAGCTGCCAGGAAGCGACCACCGGAGAGGCGCCCCACAGGCGTTGCTGGCGGTACACGAATGTTGCTGATAGCACCGGCCCGCCGGGAAGTGTGGTGCTCAGTGCGTTGCCGGCGTAGAACGCGGCCTCTGAGCGCCACTGCCGCACGGTCACACCGGCTGAGCGCAGCAGCGTGCGCTGGATCTGAGCGAAACTGTGCATCGACATCATCGCCGCCACGATCGCCGCGGCAACCCACCACAGGTTGGCTGAGATCAGGCTCTGCCATGCCGTCGCCAGCTGGTCCCAGACCAGGCTGGCCTCGACGGTCAGCACCACCAGGGCCACCGCCAGCACCGCCCAGCGGGCCCACCAGTACCGCCGCCGGGGCCGGCCCTCGCCGACGGCACGCTCGACCGACGCGTTGCTGGCCACGATGCTCAGGGTAGCGGCGCGGCGGGGCCGGTTACGCTGATCCCCATGCCGGCCGGCGGCGCACGCGACGAGGACGCAGTTGATCCGTTCGTGCGCAAGACCGCCGAGTGGGCGTGGCGCCTGCTGGTGATTCTGGCTGCCATCGCTGCGGTGCTGTGGCTGCTGATTCAACTCAAGGTGATCGCCGTTCCGGTGGCGCTGGCCGTCATCCTCACGGCTCTGCTGCTGCCTGCCGTCGACTGGCTGGACCGCCGCGGAGCCCCGCGCGGTGGCGCGGTGGCCTTGATCCTCTTGACCGGATTCGCGGTGTTCGGCGGGATCATGAGTTTCGTTGTGAGCCAATTTATTTCGGGTTTACCGGGATTGACCGAACAGGTCGCCCGCAGTATCGACAACGCCACCCAGTGGCTCATCGACGGTCCTGCCCACCTGAGCCGCGAGCAGATCGACAAGGCGGGCGATACCGCGGTCGCGGCGCTGCGGGACAACCAGGAGAAGTTGACCAGCGGAGCGCTGTCGACCGCGGCCACCATCACCGAGATCGTGACCGGCGCCCTGCTGATGCTGTTCACGCTGATCTTTCTGCTCTACGGCGGCCGCAACATCTACGCCTATCTGACGCGAATCGTGCCCGCCCACACCCGGGATCGGGTGCGCGATGCGGGACGGGCGGGCTTCGGCTCGCTGATCGGCTACGTGCGGGCGACGTTCCTGGTGGCCCTGGTCGACGCGATCGGCATCGGCGCCGGCCTGGCGATCATGGGCATTCCGCTGGCGCTGCCATTGGCGTCACTGGTGTTCCTCGGCGCATTCATCCCCCTGGTCGGCGCGGTGCTCACCGGCTTCCTGGCCGTGGTGGTGGCACTGCTGGCCAAGGGCTTCATCTACGCGCTGATCACCCTCGGCCTGATCATCGCCGTGCAGCAGTTGGAGGCCCATGTGCTGCAACCGTTGGTGATGGGCCGTGCGGTCTCCATCCATCCACTGGCCATCGTGCTGGCCATTGCGGCCGGCGCCGTCCTCGGCGGGATCATCGGGGCGCTGTTGGCTGTTCCTGCACTGGCATTCCTCAACAGTGCGATCAGGGTGCTCGCCGCGTCGAATCCGGCCGTCGAGGCGGCCGAGATCTCCGGCAGTAGCGACGCGCTGATCGCCGATGCCAGGCCCGACACCGTTGGCCCTGCCCACAAATCCGGCACCGTGGGCCCGGCCCACAAATCCGGCACCGTGGGCCCGGCCCACAAATCCGGCACCGTGGGCCCGGCCCACAAATCCGGCACGGTGGGCCCGGCTAAAGCTGACTAGCCCGGTCCTCTCGGGCGGCTAGAGCCGGCCCTCGCGCCGCAATAGATCCTGCGCGCTCAGCCCGCCGCCCTGCTTGCCACGGGCGTTCAGCTTCTCGGTGGCGACATCGGAATCAGCGCCCTCGGGCCGGCTGACCGGAATCGCGCGGGTCTCGTCGGCCGGGATCTGCTCGGTGGCAGGCTGCGGAACAGGCCGGCCGGCTACCGGAATCGCGGTGGTGGCGTCCTCGGGTGCGGCGATGACGTTGGTCCGCTCCGCGGACGTGTCGGGCTTTGGCGCCAGGGGCGCCGGGGGCGCCGGGGGAGCCGGGGGTTCGGTCTTGCGGCGCAGTTCGCCCAGCCACGATCCGATGTCGCGTTCGTCGCGCGAGGTAGCCGCGGCGAAGCGGGTGGTCGGTGCCTCCGCAGCCGGAGCGCTGACCGGCTCGGTGGCAGCGGAAGCGGCCGGTGTCCGTGGCCGCGATCCGCCCGCGGGACGGCTCGGCTCCGGGGCCGGGCGAGCGGCCGGGGCTGCGGGTGCGGGCGCGGTGGGCGCCGTGGGTGCACCGGCGGCCACCAGGGTGTCCTCGGGTTCGGTCGGCCGTTTGTGTTCCTCGGGCAGTGTCGTCTCGCCCAGGCCGATCTTGTGTTGCAGGCGTTTCATCCACCTCGGCGCCCACCAGCAGTCGTCGCCGAGCAGTTTCATGATCGCCGGGACGAGGAACATCCGCACGACCGTGGCATCGAGCAGCAGCGCGATCAGCAGACCGAACGCGAGGTACTTCATCATCACCAGATCGGAGAACACGAAGGCACCGGCCACGACGGCGAGCACCAGGGCCGCCGCGGTGATCAGCCGGCCGGTGGTGGCGGTGCCGATGCGGATCGCTTCGGTGGTGGACATGCCGCGGTCGCGGGCCTCCACCATCCGGGAGACGAGAAACACCTCGTAGTCCGTGGACAATCCGTAGATCACCGCGATGATCAGCCCGATCATCGGTGCCATCAGCGGTTGCGGGGTGTAGTTCATCAGCCCGGACCCGTGGCCGTCGACGAACATCCACGTCAGCACGCCCATCGTCGATCCCAGTGTGAGCGCGCTCATCAGCGCCGCCTTGATCGGCAGCACCAGTGAACCGAACGCGAGGAACATCAGGATCGTCGTGGTGGTGATGAGCAGCAGCACCATCAGCGGAAGCTTGGCGAAGAGGCTGTGAATGCTGTCCTGCTCCAGCGCCGGTGTGCCGCCCACGTAGAGCGAAATCCCCTTGGACGGCGGGATGGCTCTCAGTTCCTCGATCTTCTTGGCCGCATCGGTGCGATTCACCAGTCCGTTCTGAATCACCCTGACGGACGGGTCCTTAGAGGCTCCGTCGAGGTAGGAGCGCTCCTTCCACATGGCATCGGGATTGTTGTCCGGATCGGTGAAGCCGCTGATCGCCATCGCCTTGCTGCGGACTTCCGCGACCTGGGCGTCGGTGACGGGTTTGCCGTCGTCGTTCTTCATCACCACGGTCAGCGGTTCGGTGCGGAAGCCCGGGAAGAGCTTGTCGAACTCCTCCTGGGCCACCCGGACGGAGTTGTTCGGCGGCAGGTACTTCTCGCTGATGCCACCGAGGGACAGCTGGCCCAGCGGAATGATCAGCGCGATCATGAACAGCAGGATCGGTGCGGCGAACAGGATGGGCCGCTTCATCACCTGATTGACCAGCTTGCCCCAGAAGCCGTTCTCGACCTCTTCACGAGTCTTGGTTTTCTGGGTCTTCTCCGCCAGCCAGTTCAGCCACCAGTTGGTCGGTTTCCAGTTGCGCAGGAACGGCACCCGCAGCAACGTCCGGACACCGAGTGCGTCGACGTTCGGGCCCAGGATCGCCAGGATGGCCGCCAGGACGGTGATCGACAGGATGGCCGCCAGCATGACCGAGGCGATGATCGCGTAGGTGATCGACTTGAGGAAGCCCTGCGGGAACAGCAGCAGCGGCAGCGAGGAGGCGACGATGATGACCGCTGAGAAGACGACGGTGCGTCCGGAGGTCATCACCGTCCTGCGCACGGCGGCCTCGGTGTCGTAGCCCTCGGCCAGTTCCTCCCGGAACCGGCTCACGATGAACAGGCCGTAGTCGATGGCGATGCCGAGGCCGATCAGCGTCACCACCGGCTGGGCGAAGAAGTGCACCGGAGTGATGTCGGCCACCAGACGCATGATGCCCAGGGCGCCCATGATCGACAGGCCACCGATGATGGCCGGCAGGCTGGCGGCCACCACGCCGCCGAAGACGAAGAACAGCAGCACGGCCACCAGCGGAATGGCGGCCACCTCGGCGCGTTGCTGATCTTCGCCGATGGTTCCGGTGAGTTCGCTGGCCAGCGGCTGCAGACCGGCTTGCTCGACCTCGATGCCGGGGATGTTGAAGCTGTCTTTGACCAACTTGTAGTTGTTCAGGATGGTGTCGTCGTTGTCGCCCTTGAGCTGGATCGACATGAAGGCGTGCTTCTTGTCGGCGTCTGCCATGTTGGCGAGCAACTCAGGGCTCTTGAAGTATCCGATCGCGCGGAGGATCTCGTCGGGGTGATCCTTCTGCGCGGCGTCGAGGTTGTCGAGGATCTTCTTCGTGAACTCCGGGTCGTCCACCGTCTTGCCCTCGGGTGCGGTGTAGATCGCCACGATGTGACCGGATGTGTCGCGGCCGTAGGCGCCGTCGGCGAGCAGCGAGGCCTTCACCGACTGGCTGCCCTCGTCGTAGAAGCCGCTCTGGGTGACGTGCTTGCCCAGGCTCATGCCGAAGATGCCACCGCCGACACACAGCGCCACCATGATTGCGATGACGATGTATCGGTACCGATAGACCGTCCGGCCCCACCAGGCGAACACTGCATACTCCTAACGAAGAACTATTGGCGACCCGCGCGCCGGAACTACAGGCGCGAGGTCAGCAGCGAGGACAGCGGCCGGAACGGCTGCAGCCACGCCCCGTGCTCCGGCAGCGAATCCAGACCGATTCGTGGCAGCGGCTCACGGAAAACACCCGGAATTTCCTCCAAGTCGACGAATTCCAAACTATCCGACGCTAACGCCCAGCTGGCATGTTCGCGAAATCCCAGCACAGTTACCGGCACGCCGGAGCACGCGATGTCCTCCAGCGGGAGCCGGAACGCCTGCCCGTCAGCCGAGGCGACCAGCACCCTGGCCAGTCCTTCAGCGCGTCGCAGCGCTATGTGGGCCAGCATGTCGGCGTCCACGTCACTGTCCTCGCACACCTTCGGCTTGGCGAAGACGGCAAACCCCACGTTGCGCAGCGCCTCGACCCAGGGCCGAACCACCTCCGCACTACCGGGGGCGATGTTGGTGAACACCGTCGCCTCCGGCTCACACGACACCTCCGAGCACCCTGCGGCCAGCTCGGCGGTCTGGGCCAACAGCCAGCGGCCCAGCGCGTCGAACCGTGGCCGGTGCGCCGCGGTGGGCCGGCCACCCAGGATGGATCCCAGCCCCATGTCGAGGTTGGGCGCATCCCAGATCAGCAGTACCCGTTTGGTCGCCGGTTGCACGTCCATGTCCGGGGGTCCGGCGGTGGGCGCATCCCCGATGGCTTCGTCGATCACGGTCATGGTTGCCTCACCCATAGGAATTCGGTCACCGCACTGCCCGCCTGCCGGGCCTTGGTCTCGTACTTGGTGATCGGCCGGTGCACCGATATCGGCAGCGCCGAGGTCTCCGCGCCCAACCCCACCCGCCGCAATAGCGGCTCGGCGTCACCGACCTCGGCGATCTGCTCGGCGTAACCGGAATGGTCGGTGGCGGCGTGCAGAACACCACCCGGCCGCAGCCGGTCGGCGATCAGCGCAACGGTCGCCGGTTGCAGCAGCCGGCGTTTGTGGTGGCGCGATTTGGGCCACGGGTCGGGGAAGAACACCCGAACACCGGTCAGCGAGCCCGGCTGGAGCAGATTCTCGAGCACATCGACCGCGTCGCCCCGGATGAGCCGGATGTTGGTCACCCCCGCGCGGTCGATCGCGCTGAGGAGCTGAGCCAGCCCACGCCGGTACACCTCGATGGCGATGACGTCGATATCGGGCTCGGCCTGCGCCATCGCCAATGTCGAGGTGCCCGTGCCGCAGCCGATCTCGCACACCAGGGGAGCGGTCCGGCCGAACCACGTGGCAGGTGCCAGGGGGTCGGGGTCGTCGGCCTGGCGGCCCACCGCGGGCCACAGCCGTTCCCACACCTCCTGCTGCGCGTCGGTCAGTGCGGAGCGGCGCGAACGGAAGCTGGTCACCCGGCGGTGGCGATGGGCCGTCTCAGTGGACACGGCATCGGGCATTGATCCATGGTGGCCCATGAAGCTCGCGCGGCCATCACCGCGGACGAGATTGATACCCAACAGTTGCCTTCGGTGGTGACTCGCGCGGCGCATGGCGCGCTGCCACCATGTTGCGGTGACGGCGGCGGTGATTCCGACAGTGACAGCGGGGATGCCCGACTGCCCCGCAGAGGCGTATTTCTCCAGGCTGAGCGAGACGGTGGCCACCCTGGCCGAACTGGCCGCCGACCCGGCCGGCGGACAGCTGGCCGAGATACTCGCCGGCGATGACCTCGCGCTGGCGCGGATGCGGGCCGCGGCGGATCTCCTGCGCGGCGCCGGGATGCCGATCGCCCTCACCGGTACGGACGCGGGTAGCGCCGTTGACCTGGTTGGCCAGGCAGCCCGCTGGAACAATTACGCCCAGGGGCCGGTGACGCCGGTGCATGCCGCCTGTGGCCGGGACATGGCCCGCGGTCTGCTCCGGGTGTGGGCGCGCCGGCACGGCCCCGGGCCCCGCACCGAGGCCCAGAACCGTGCTCTGGGCCGCACCCGGCTCCGGCAGGCCCAGGTGCGGCTGGCTGGACAGATCCGCGTCAGCTGCGCGGCGCTGCGGGCGGAACTGCGCGACGACGCCGGTTCGCTGCGCCGCGGCCAGACCGCGGCATTCACCCGACGCGCCGCGAGCCGGGCGGCCGCGCTCGCCCGGGAGCTGCAGGACGGGATGGACTTCGACCTCGGTGTCAGCTCGGCGGTGGCACCGGCTGGGGCCGACGTGGATGTCCCGGTATTGCGGACCGCGGCCCTGGAGAACCGGTTGAGCTGGCTGATCGGGGTCGGTTTCGGCACGGGAACCACCCTGACGGCGGCCCGGCTACTGAGCGAGGTTCTGCCGCCGGGCGGCCCGGTCATGGGCGGCGCCGTCGCGGTGGGCGTGACCATCGGCGGCGCGGTGGTGCGGGCGCGCGGGCTGCTCTGTGAGCGGGCCGCTGCGGATCGCTGGGTGGTCGAGCTGACCGCCGCTCTGCGCGCGGCGCTCGACGAGCACCTCGCGGCCCGTGTGCTGGCCGCCGACAGCCCTGCGGTCGGCTCCTGGTCGGTTCGGGATTACACCCGCGATTCATCGGACATACTGGCGATTACCGACGGGCTTCACGCACGCGTTAATCTTCAAATAGCTGGGGAAAGGCCGACTGCCCGCGACGGGTGAGACGGCCTGTTCCCCGGTACGAATCCTAGGCGGGAGATACCGATGACCTCAGCGACCATTCCCGGTCTGGACAGCGCGCCGACCAAGCATGCCGACCTGCTGGCCTGGGTCAGGGAGGTCGCCGAGCTCACTGGACCCGATCGTGTGGTGTTCGCCGACGGTTCCGACGAGGAATACCAGCGGCTGTGCGGGCAACTGGTCGACGCCGGCACCTTCATCAGGCTCTCCGACACCGAGGAGCCGAGCTCCTACCTGGCCCGCTCCGAGCCCTCGGACGTCGCCCGGGTGGAATCGCGGACCTTCATCTGCTCGCAGCGCGAGGTCGACGCCGGCCCCACCAACAACTGGATGGCGCCCGATGAGATGCGCGCGATCATGACGGGGCTGTATCGCGGGTGCATGCGCGGCCGCACCATGTATGTGGTGCCGTTCTGTATGGGTCCGCTGGGCGCTGAGGACCCGAAACTCGGCGTGGAGATCACTGACTCGGAGTACGTCGTGGTCTCGATGCGCACCATGACCCGGATGGGCGCGGCGGCGCTGGAGAAGATCGGCGACGACGGATTCTTCGTCAAGGCGCTGCATTCACTGGGCGCGCCGCTCGAGCCCGGCCAGGCCGATGTCCCGTGGCCCTGCAGCGACACCAAGTACATCAGCCACTTCCCGGAAACCCGCGAGATCTGGAGCTACGGATCCGGCTACGGCGGCAACGCACTGCTGGGCAAGAAGTGCTACTCGCTGCGCATCGCCTCGGTGATGGCCCGCGACGAGGGCTGGCTGGCCGAGCACATGCTCATCCTCAAGCTCATCTCCCCGGAGAATAAGGCGTACTACGTCGCCGCGGCGTTCCCGTCGGCGTGCGGCAAGACCAACCTCGCGATGATCCAGCCCACCATCGACGGCTGGCGCGCCGAGACCCTCGGCGACGACATCGCCTGGATGCGTTTCGGCAAGGACGGCCGGCTCTACGCCGTCAATCCGGAGTTCGGATTCTTCGGCGTCGCACCCGGCACCAACTGGTCGTCGAACCCCAACGCGATGAAGACGATCGCCGCCGGTAACACCGTGTTCACCAATGTCGCGCTCACCGACGAGGGCGGCGTGTGGTGGGAGGGCCTCGAAGGAGATCCTCAGCATCTGGTCGACTGGAAGGGCAACGATTGGACCCCGGAGTCCAATGAGGTTGCCGCCCATCCCAATTCGCGGTACTGCACCCCGATGTCGCAATGCCCGACGCTGGCACCGGAGTGGGACGATCCCCAGGGTGTTCCGATCTCGGCGATCCTGTTCGGGGGCCGGCGCAAGACCACCGTCCCGCTGGTGACTCAGGCCCGCGACTGGCAGCACGGTGTCTTCATCGGCGCGACTCTCGGCAGCGAGCAGACCGCCGCCGCCGAGGGCAAGGTCGGCGCCATCCGCCGCGACCCGATGGCGATGCTGCCGTTCCTCGGTTACAACGCCGGTGACTACTGCCAGCACTGGCTCGACCTCGGTAAGAACGCCGACGAGTCCAAGCTGCCGAAGATCTTCTTCGTCAACTGGTTCCGCCGCGGCGGCGACGGCCGCTTCCTGTGGCCGGGCTTCGGCGAGAACAGCCGGGTCTTGAAGTGGATCATCGAACGGGTCGAGGGCAAGGCCACCGGGGTGTCCACCCCCATCGGCACGGTGCCCGGTGCCGGCGATCTCGACGTCAGCGGTCTCGATGTCGATGAGGCTGACGTCGCCGAGGCACTGGCGGTCAACGCCGACGAGTGGCGCGCCGAGCTACCCGATATCGAGGAATGGTTCACCTTCGTCGGCGAGAAGCTGCCCACCGGCGTCCGCGATGAATTCGAGGCCCTCAAGCAGCGCCTGGCCGACGGCTGATCCGCGGCGTATGCAGATCCGCGAGCAGGCCGAGGCCACCCCCGACAAGCCGGCAGTCATCCTCTACCCCTCCGGGACGGCTGTGACCTTCGGTGAACTCGAGGCGCGCGCCAACCAGCTGGCGCACCTGTTCCGCGCGCACGGCCTGCGTGAGGGCGACGTGGTGGCGGTCCTGATGGAGAACAACGAGCACTACCACGCCGTCATGTGGGGCGCGCGGCGCAGCGGCCTCTACTACGTGCCGATCAACACCCACCTCACCGCCGCCGAAGCCGCCTACATCATCGACAACAGCGGCGCGAAGGCGATCATCGGGTCGACGGCGTTGGGCGCGGTTCTCGGCGGCCTGGCTGAGCACCTGCCCGACGGTCTGCCCGAGGTGAGAATGGTAGTGGGCGGTGAGCTGGACGGTTGGCTGAGCTACCCGGAATGCCTTGCAGACCAGCCGGTTACGCCCATCGCCGATGAGATCGAAGGCGATCTGCTGCAGTACTCGTCGGGCACGACCGGCCGACCCAAGGGGATCAAGCGCGATCTGCCGCATCTGCCGCCGTCGGAGGCGCCCGGCTTGATGACCGCGCTGGTGTCGTTCTGGGCCAACCCCGACGGGGTCTACCTCAGCCCCGCCCCGCTCTATCACACCGCGCCGAACGTGTGGTCGATGACGTTTCAGGCTGCCGGCATCCCCGTTGTCGTGATGGAGCGCTTCGACGCCGAGGGCACGTTGGACGCGATCCAGCGCCACCGCATCACGCATGGCCAGTTCGTCCCGGTGATGTTCACCCGGATGCTGAAACTGCCGCAGGACATCCGCAACGCCTATGACGTCTCCAGCTTGGAGCGCGTCATGCACGCCGCCGCGCCGTGCCCGGTGGAGATCAAGAAGCAGATGATCGACTGGTGGGGACCCATCGTCGACGAGTACTACGCCTCATCGGAGGCGCATCGGCTCCACCCTCATCAGCGCCGAGGAATGGCTCGCCCATCCGGGCTCCGTCGGACGCGCGATGGCCGGCGCCGTTCACATTCTCGACGAGCACGGGAACGAACTGCCTGCCGGAGAACCCGGCGAGATCTACTTCGAGACCGCCGCGACGTTCGAGTACCTCAACGACCCGGACAAGACCGCCGCATCACGCAGCACACAAGGCTGGCGAACCGTCGGCGATATCGGATACCTCGATGACGAGGGCTATCTCTATCTGACCGACCGGCGCCACCACATGATCATCTCCGGCGGAGTGAACATCTATCCGCAGGAGGCCGAGAACGCCCTCGTCGTCCATCCTCGGGTGATGGACGCCGCGGTGTTCGGCATTCCCGATGACGAGATGGGTCAGTCGGTCAAGGGTGTGGTGCAACTCGTCGACCCCGCCGAGGCCTCCGACCACCTCGCCGATGAACTTTTGAACTGGCTGCGAGAGCGGTTGGCGCACTACAAGTGCCCGCGTTCCATCTCCTTCGAGTCGGCCCTGCCGCGTACCGACACCGGCAAGCTCTACAAGCAGAGCCTCATCGAGAAGTACTCGACGCCCGTCTCCTGACCGGCCGGCGCTCACAGACCGCCGCGGGCCACCAGTTGCGCGGCGATCACATTGCGCTGGATCTCGTTGGTGCCCTCGCCGACGATCATCAGCGGCGCATCGCGGCAGATAGCGTTCCACGTCGTACTCGGTCGAGTAGCCGTAGCCGCCGTGGATGCGGACCGCGTTCAGGGCGATCTCCATGGCCGCCTCGGAGGCGAACAGTTTGGCCATGCCCGGCCTCCATGTCGCAGCGCTGCCCGCTGTCGTAGCGTTCGGCGGCGTAGCGGGTGAGTTGGCGCGCCGCGGTCAGCTTGGTCGCCATGTCGGCCAGATAGTGCCCGATCGCCTGGTGGCTTCCAGATCGGCTGGCCGAAACTCTCCCGGGTCTGCGCGTAGGCCAGCGCGTCCTCGAATGCGGCGGTGGCCACGCCCGAGTGCCCGGGCCGCCACCTGAATACGTCCTGTCTCAAGGCCTTTCATCATCTGGGCGAAGCCCCCGCCCGGGCTCCCACCGAGCACCGCCGACGCCGGCACCCGGCAGCCGTCGAATGTCAGCTCGCAGCGACTCGACGCCCTTGTAGCCGAGCTTGGGCAGATCGCGGGAGATGGTCAGGCCCGTCGGCGGGGGAGCTCGACGAGCAACACCGAGATTCCGGTGTGCCGGGGGCTGGCCTGCGGATCGGTCTTGCACAGCAGCGCGATCAGGCCGGAGCGGCGGGCGTTGCTGATCCACGTCTTGGATCCGCTGATCACCAGGTCGTCGCCGTCGGCGCGGGCGATGCGTGGCCATGTTCTGCAGATCCGAGCCGCCGCCCGGCTCGGTCAGCGCCATGGTGGCCCGCAGTTCACCGGTCGCCATCCGCGGCAGGTAGGCCTGTCTTCTGGTCGTCGGTTCCGAACTTCTCGAGCAGCTTGGCGACCACGGTGTGCCCGCCCATCGCGCCGGCCAGGCTCATCCAGCCCCGGGCCAGTTCCTGGGTGACGTCGACGTAGCAGGGCATCGACACCGGCGAGCCGCCGTAGCGCTCGCTGATCGCCAACCCGTAGATCCCGATCCGCTTCATCTGCTCGATCCACGCCTCGGGATAGGTGTTGGCGTGCTCGACCTCGCGCACCGTCGGTTTGACGTCGCGGTCGACGAAGGCGCGCACGGTCGCGACCAGCAGGGTCTCTTCGTCGTTGAGTGTCATCGGTACGGCCATATTGACAGACCGCCAGGTGCTGTCAGCATGGTCAGCTGTGACTGTATTCGAGGGTCAGCGGTGACTCTGTTCGGCAACCTCGGTGGCGGCGAATCCGGCGGTCCCTTCTTCGACGATCTCGTCGTCGGCCAGGTGTTCGACTCGTGCGCCGTCGATGACGCTGACCCCCGGAGTCGCCGCCGCCCACCAGGCGATCGTGGGTGACCGGTTGCGGATGGCGCTTGACGCCGAACTCGCGCACGCCGTCACCGGGGTACCGGGCGCGCTGGCTCATCCCGCGCTGGTGTGCGACGTCGCGATCGGCCAGTCCACGCTGGCGACCCAGCGGGTGAAGGCGAATCTGTTCTACCGCGGCCTGGCGTTCCACCGGTTCCCGGTCATCGGCGACACCCTGTTCACCCGAACCGAGGTGGTCGGGCTCAAGCAGAACAGCGATCAAGCCCGGCCGGGCCCCGACCGGTCTGGCGGCGCTGCGGATGACGACCGTCGACCAGATCGGTGGATTGGTGCTCGACTTCCACCGCTGCGCGATGCTGCCGCTGAGTCCGAGGCGCAGCTCACACCGGCCACGCCGACGACCTGTCCCGAATCGGCGCTGAGTCGACGGCCGCGGATGCCGCGGTGACGGGGGCCGAGCACTGGGACGCCGAGGCGTTCCGCCCCCGGGTACCAGGGCCGCACTTCCACCCCGATCTGGCCGGATCGGTGCTGCGCAGCACCGCCGACGTCGTCAGCTCCGCACCGGAGCTGGCCCGGCTGACTCTGAATATCGCTGCTGTCCATCATGATTCGCGCGCCTCAGGTGGCCGGCGGCTGGTCTACGGCGGGCACACCATCGGCCTGGCGCTGGCCCAGGCCACTCGGCTGCTGCCGAATCTCGCCACCGTTGCTGGGCTGGCAGTCCTGCGATCACACCGGTCCGGTCTACGAGGGCGACACGCTCTACAGCGACCTGCAGGTCGAGGCGGCGCGAGCCGCTGCCCGGTGACCGCGGCGGCGTGTTGAGCCTGCGTTCACGGGTGTTCGCGCTGGGCGATCATGGGGCCGACGGGCGGGGAGCCGGCCAGGTGCTGGACTGGCGGTTCAGCGTGCTGCATTTCTGAGCCACAGTGACCCGCGGGTAACCTAAGTGGCGAGGAAATCCCACCAGGAGGTCTGCGATGACATCACCCCGTGTGGACACCGTCTACGGACCGGTGCGCGGTATCGACGACGGCACGGCGATGTCATTCAAGGGCGTGCGCTACGCCGCCCCACCGGTCGGCGAGCTGCGGTTCCGCGCGCCGGAGCCACCGCAGCCGTGGACCGAACCGGCGACAGGCAACCGAGTTCGGCCCGCGCCTGCCCGCAGCCGCCGGTGCCGAACTTTCCGATCGATCTCGGTGCCGCCGAGAGCGAGGACTGCCTGGTCGCTCAACGTCTGGGCACCCTCGGGAACCGCGCCCGGTGACGCCAAACCGGTCATGGTGTGGGTGCACGGCGGGGCCTACGTGCTGGGCTCGGGCAGCCAGCCGCTCTACGACGGTCGCCGGCTGGCCAGCCGCGGCGACGTCGTCGTCGTCACGCTGCAACTACCGGCTCGGGGTCTTCGGCTTCCTCGACCTGACTAGCCGGCGGGGCGGTTCGACACCAACGTCGGCCTGCGCGACGTGCTGGCGGCGCTGCGCTGGGTCCGCGACAACATCGCGGCGTTCGGCGGCGACCCGCGCGGGTGACGGTGTTCGGCGAGTCGGCCGGCGCCGGGATCGTCACCACCCTGCTGGCGGTCCCGCAGGCCGCGGGCTTGTTCTCCGCGCGCGATCGCCCAGAGTTCGCCGGTCACATCGGTCTACGACCGCAGCCGCGCCCAGCCGGGTCACCGACGAGGTGCTCGAATTTCCTGGAAATCACTCCGCGGACAGCCGAACACGGCTCGCCGAGGTCGCCCGTCCCCGCGCTGCTGGCGGCCACCAAGAAGGTGTTCGACGAGGTGCCGGTGCGCAACCCGGGCACCCTGGCGTTCGTGCCGATCGTCGACGGCGACCTGCTGCAGCGACTACCCGGTGAAACTGGCCCGCGAGGGCAAGACCCATCCGGTCCCGCTGATCATCGGCACCAACAAGAACGAGGCCGCGCTGTTCCGGCTGATGCGCTCACCGCTGATGCCGATCACCCCGCGGGCGATCACGTCGATGTTCAACGAGATCGCCGCCGAGCAACCGGACCTGCAGCTGCCCACCGAGGAGCAACTGGGCTCCACCTACCGGCAGGAAGGGCCGCGCGCATCGAGCATCGCCAGCGACGTCGGGTTCCGGATGCCGTCGGTGTGGTTCGCCGAGGGTCACAACGGGGTGGCGCCGGTCTACCTGTACCGGTTCGACTACGCCAGCCCGCTGATGAAGCTGCTGCTCGTCGGTGCCGCCCACGCCACCGAATTGCCTTATGTCTGGGGCACTCTCGGCGCGCCGCAGGATGTGACGCTCAAGCTCGGCGGAGCCAAGACGGCCAAGGCGGTGTCCAAGCGGATCCGCACCCGCTGGGTCAACTTCGCCGCCACACGCGAAGCCGATCGGGCCGCCGGGCGAACCGGATTGGACGCCCTACCAGGAAGCCGACCGCGCCTGCCTGATCATCGACCACCACGACCGGATCGTGCACGACGTCGACGCCGAGATCCGTACCGCGTGGGGCGGCGACCCGGTACATCTGCGCTAGAACCGGTTACCCGCGAACGTCGCCGCCTGGGTCACCATGCCGTTCATGCCGTACATCATGTGCGCGATGCTGGGCATCCCGCCGGCGCTGCCGTCGCAGATGGTGTCACCGGGCGAGCACAGCTCGATGGTCTTGGATGCATACAGCGGTCCGATCACCACCGGCGGCGCGCCATAGGACTGCATCCACCCGGCCGAGGGCATTCCGAACAGCGTCACCGCGGCGACGTGATCGGCCACCTCCGGGGGCAGCGGGGTGGGCACCAGGTCGGCAGGCACACCCGGGGGCACCTCGGCGGCGGTCGTGAAGCCGGCCACCACCGCGCCTTGGGAGAACCCGCCCAGCACGATCTTGGTGTCGGGGCAGTTGGCCGCGGTGGCCTGGACGTGGGCGCCGGCGTCTCTGATCCCGTCGACCACCGAGCGGGCGAATTCCATCCGGTCGCTGAATTGATCGCTGGCGAGATAATTGACCGCGTAGACATCGACCGACCGGGTGGGGACTTCCGCGCGGACGGCGTCCACGAACGCCTGTCCGACCTGGCCGACGCCGACCGGCTCGGCGGTGCCGCGGGCGAACACCACCTCGACGTCGGGGCAGGGCGCCGCCGCGGCCGGCTCACTCGGAGCGATCAACACCGCGGCGGCGGTCGCCGCCGAGGCCGCGAGGAGACTGGCAATGTAGGTGAATTTCATGCTGCCTCAGTGCCCGAAAGACGGCGAACGCAAACCACCGGCACACCTCGCGGTCAGGAACCGCTGGGCAGGTCCCGGAAGGCGGTGTCCTTGAAGGGTTCGGGTTCCTTGGGCAGGCCGAGTACCCGCTCGCCGACGATGTTGCGCTGGATCTGGTCGGTGCCGCCGCCGATCGAGGTGAAGTAGGCGTTGAGGGTGCGGAAGGTGACCGCGTCGCCGGTCGGGTGGTCCGCGCCGGCGAGCATCGACTCCGGTCCGACGATCTCGGTCTGCACCGCCGCGGTCTCGATGCAGGATGCGGGACATCGCGATCTTGCCCAGCGACAGCAGGGTGGCCGCCTCGGCGCGGTCGGTGGTGGCCTTGGCGCGCCGGGTGTTCCACCGGTTGACCGCGGCGTAGCCCTCGACGACGCGCGATCTCCTGACGGATGTGGGAGTCGGACAGCCGACCCGCGGTGCGGGCCATGCCGATCAGGCTGTCGGCGTCCGGCTTGAGGTCGCGGCTGGATCGCGAGGTGCGGGCGAGATCGCCCATCAACCGGCGCTCGTAGGCCAGCGCCAGTTGCAGCACCGGCCAGCCGCCGCCGGGTTCGCCGATCAGGTTGGCGTGCGGCACGCGGGCATCGGTGATGAACACCTCGTTGAACTCCGACTCACCGGTGATCTGGTGGATCGGTCGGATCTCCACACCCGGGCTGGCGCATCGGGAAGATGAAGAAGCTGATTCCCTGGTGCTTGGGCACATCCCAGTCCGTCCGTGCGACCAGCAGTCCGTAGTCGGCGGTCTTGGCGAACGACGTCCAGACCTTCTGCCCGTTGACCACCCAGTCGTCTCCGTCGCGGTCGGCCCGGGTACGCAGGCCGGCCAGATCCGATCCGGCGCCGGGTTCGCTGTAGAGCAGACACCAGCGCGTCTCGCCGCGGACCGACGGGGGGATCAGTCGCCGCTTCTGCTCGTCGGTGCCCAGGTCGTGGAGGGTGCAGGCCAGCAGGTCGGAGCGGTCCTGACCGGTGCCGCGCGCACCCACCGCGGCGAATTCCGCTGCCACGACGCGAGATTGGGGTTCGGATAAGTCCACGGCCGCCCCACTGCGGCTCCCAACTCGGCGCCGCCCAGCCGGCGTCGAACACCCGCCGCGCCCACTGCGGCCCGGTCCAGTGCGGGATCCCAGTTCTGCGCCAGCCACTGCCGCACCTCGGCGCGGATGTCGTCGGGTCAGTGCCGGTCATGAGCTCTCCTCCTCGCAGTCGCACGTAGCGTTCCCGGTGCCAGGCCGGGTCGCCGAAGATCTGGGCGTCGGTGCGCGCCCGCCGCAGGTACAGGTGCGCCGGGTGCTCCCAGGTGAAGCCGATCCCGCCGTGCACCTGGATGGTGGTGGCTGCGACGGAGCACGAACGCGTCCGAGCAGTAGGCCTGCGCCAGCGCCAGATCGGTGAGCCGGTCCGGTTCGGTCCGCGTCGAACGCCGCGGCGACGTGACGTGCCGCCGACAGCGCCGACTGTGCCTCCAGCAGCATGTCGACACACATGTGTTTGATCGCCTGGAAGCTGCCGATGGCCCGGCCGAACTGATAGCGCGTGCGGGCGTAGTCGGCCGCCATCTGCATGGCGTGCATTGCGCCGCCGGCCTGTTCGGCGATCAGCGCCACCGCTGCGTGATCGAGGGCGATGTCGAGTGCGGCGCGTCCGGCGTCAGCCGCACCGACGAGTCGGGCCGGGGTGCCGTCCAGGGTGACCCGGGCCTGCCTGCGGGTCTGGTCGACGGTGCCCAGCGGCGACACTGCCAGTCCCGGCGGCCCCGCGAGTCTACGGCGAAAATCCCGGTGCCGGAATCAGATTCGGCCTGGACATAGAATCCTGTCGGCAGCGACAGCGTCCAGCACGTAGGTCTTCTCACCGGTCACCTGCCAGCTGTCGCCGGTCCGTGCCGCGGTGGTGTCGGGATGCTGGGGCGGACGAGCGGAGCCGGGCTCGGCGAAGGCCACCGTGGTGATCAAGCTCCCCGGCTGCGATCCGCGGCAGCACATCGGCGCACTCGGCGTCGTCATCCAGGGCCAGTAGCAGATACGGAGTCAGTACCGCGGTGGACAGGTATGGCGCGCACAGCAGCGCACGGCCCATCTGCTCGGCTCACCACGGCCAGTTCGGCGGCACCGGCGCCCGACCCGCCGAACTGCTCCGGGATCGTCAGGCCCAGCAGGCCCATCCCGGCCAGTTCCGCCCACACGGCCGGGTCGTATCCGGTGTCGTCGGCCATCAGCCGGCGCACCTCGGTCTCCGGTGAGCGCTTGGCCAGCAGGTCGGCGACGGCGTCGCGCAGATCGTTCTGCTCGGCGGTCAGCGTCGTGGACATACCTACTTCACCAGGTCCATGGCACGGCGCAGGCTGGCGCACTTGCTGTCGAAATAGGCCTGCGAGATGGTGGCTTTCGGGGCGATCCCGTCGAATCCGTGGAAAGCGCCCGGCACTTCGTGCACCTCGCACCGGACACCGGCGGCATTGAGCCGCTCGGCGTAGGCCAGGTCTTCGGCGTGGAACAGGTCCAGCGTCCCGACGCCGAGCCACGCCGGCGGCAAGCCCGTCCAGATCCGTCGCGCCGGGCCGGCACAGCCGTCTCGCGGTCGGCGCCGCCGAGGTATGACGTCCAGCCGAACCGGTTGCTCGTGGTGTTCCACAACCGGAAGCCGGGTTTGTCCAGCGCGGGGTCGATGGTGCGGTCGTCGAGCATCGGATAGGACAGCACCTGCAGCACCGGTGTCACCTCGCCGCGGTCGCGGGCCAGAAAGGCCAGCGCGGCGGTCAGGCCGCCGCCGGCGCTCGCTCCGCCGATCGCGATCCGCGTCCGCGTCGACACCGGGCAGTCCGGCCAGCCAGGTCAGCACGCTGTAGCAGTCCTCCAGCGGCAGCGGGTAGGGGTACTCCGGGGCCAGCCGGTAGCGGACCGCCGCGACGGTGACGCCCAAGCCGTTCGACGAACCGCCGGCACAGCACGTCGTCCTGTTCCGGGCTGCCGATCAGGTAGCCGCCGCCGTGAATCCACAGCAGCGCCGGGGGTCTCGCCGGTCGATCCCGCCGGCCGGTACAGCCGGACACCGGCACCCGGACGGCAGCGTCAGCACCTCGACGCCGTCAGTCGTTCGGCCGGCGCACGGTGGTCAGCCTCCGCACCAGCGGAAGGGACCAGCGATGAGATGGTCGGGGTGGGAAGGAACCGCGCGACCCTGCGCAGTTCCGGGTGAATGTCCTCGTTGGGCATGGTCGTCATTATGCCGCTGGATACCATCGCCGGATGAGCGAAGATGCCAGCACCGACGCAGTCCTGACCGAGAAGCGCGACCGAATCCTGATCATCACCATCAACCGGCCGGAGGCCAAGAACGCCGCCAACGCCGCGGTCAGCCACGGCCTGGCGGCGGCCATGGACACCCTCGACGACGATCCCGGCCTGTCGGTCGGCGTCCTCACCGGGGCCGGGCGGCACATTCTGCGCGGGTATGGACCTCAAGGCCTTCGCCCGCGGGGAGAACGTCGCGGTGAAGGGCCGGGGTCTGGGCTTCACCGAGCGCCCGCCGGTCAAGCCGCTCATCGCCGCCGTCGAGGGGTTCGCCCTGGCCGGCGGAACCGAGTTGGCACTGGCGACCGATCTCATCGTCGCCGCCCGGAATTCGGCCTTCGGCATCCCTGAGGTCAAGCGCGGCCTGGTGGCGGCCGGCGGCGGGTTGCTGCGGCTGCCGCAGCGCATCCCGTACGCCATTGCGATGGAACTGGCGCTGACCGGGGAGAACCTGCCGGCCGAGCGGGCCCATGAACTCGGTCTGGTCAATGTGCTGGCCGAGCCGGGCCACGCACTGGAGGCGGCGATCGCGCTGGCCGAGCGGATCACCGCCAACGGCCCGCTGGCGGTGGCGGCCACCAAGCGGATCATCGTGGAGTCGCGCGGCTGGAGTCCCGAGCAGCAGTGGCGCGAGCAGATGAAGATCATCATGCCGGTCTTCGCTTCCAAGGACGCCAAGGAAGGTGCGGTCGCCTTCGCCGAGAAGCGAGCCGCCGAACTGGACGGGAAGCTAACGTCCTTGCCCGGAACGGGATCTGCGGCGTTTCTCCGTGCGCTGCGATTACCCGCAGGTAGCGTCAGCTTCGTCGGTCGCTACCTGCTCACCGGTTTACACGCTCACCAAAGGAACAACCGTGCACATCTCTCTGCGTTCTCATCTGACCGCCGGCACCGCCGCGGTCGTCGCGGTGGGCGCTATCGCCATGACCCCGGCCCCGGCGACTTCGCTGACCCTGCCGTCGATCAGTGTTTCATCGGTCGCGCTGGCCGCCTTCCGCAGCCCGCTGGCCCAATTGTTCGCCACGGCGGACCTGGCCAACAACTACCTGTTCGACTCCGCCAGCAACCCGTCTCGTTGCGGCCAACTGGCCCTATGCCAACTTCGGGACCACGTTCGGCGCTCCCGCCGGCGAACTATCCGCTGCTTCCCGCATCTCGCTGGCCGATTCCTCGCTGGGCGGTTACAGCTCGGTGGGTCTGATCTCGCAGATCATCGACGACGCGCTGCCGATCATCAGTCAGCTGGGGTACAACGGCCTGAACTACATCAATGTCACCGGCAATGCGGTGTTCTTCGCCGGCGAGACGTTGACCCAGGCGGTGTGGACCGCCGCCGGTGAAGCCCTGATGGGGGACATCCCCGGCGCCCTCGCGACGATCACCTCCGCGATCTCTGATGCCGGCAATGCTCTGCTGGAAACCGGCACCTTCGTGTTCCAGAATGTGGTGACCCACGCGTCGGCCGTGGTCGCAACGCTGGTGGGCTCGCTGCCGACGCTGCTCGGCGTCACCGTGGCCCAGGCCTCGGTGGTGGCCGCCAGTGTCTCCGCGGTCATCACCAACACGGTGGCCGCGCTGGGTGGCGGCGACATCGAGGGCGCGTGGAACTCCGTCGTCGACGGGCCTGTTGGGACCCTCAGGCGTCCCGGGCACGCTGCTGAACCTCAGCATCGGTGCGGGTGTACAGACCGGTCCGATCGTCACCCCGGATGCCGCCGGAGTCGCGGCGGTGTTCGTGCCGAGTACCCGCACGATCGTCCAGACGTTCGTCAAGGAGATCACGGCGGATCTGCAGACGTCCCCGGCATCGCCGGCGGCCGCCAAGTCCGAGCGTTCGGCGGCGTCGGTTCGCTCGGCAGCCGCCGAGGCCGCTCCGGCTGCTGCGCCCGCCGCCGCCGACAGCGCCACCGTTGCTGACAACAGCAGCACCGCCGCCGCGGACAGCTCGGCCCCGGCCGAGAAGTCGGCCGCGCAGCGCACCTCGCGCAAGGCCGCCGGCGGCCGCGACAGCTGAACGGGTGACGGGGTGCCCTGCGAGAAGCAGGGCACCCCGAACACCTAGCCGACCGGGTGCGTGACGTTGCCCACGATCAGGTCCCATGAGTCGGCGGTCTCCAACGCCATCCGGCCGAGCCGGCGCGCGTAGTGGGCGGTGTCGCCGAATTCGTCGATCCAGCCCCGCGCCCGCATGGTGGCCAGCCACAGCCGGTGCTCGATGGTGACCCCGATGGCACCGTGCAGCTGGTGTGCGGCGGTGACGACGGTGGGCACCACCCTGCCGAGCGTCGCCTTCGCGACTGTGACGGCGTAATCGGTTTCACGACTGTCGAATCCATGCTCGGCAGCCGCGGCGACGGCGAGGTTGGCCGCCGCGCGCGCCCGCTCCACCTCGCCGGCGATTTCGGCCAACGTGTGCTGCACGGCCTGGAAGGCGCTCAGCGGACGGCCGAACTGTTCGCGCTCACGGGTGTGAGCAAGGGAGAACTCCACTGCGGCATCGAGCGCCCCTATCACCTGCGCGCACCGGGCCCAGGCGCCGCGGCGGGCCAGTTCATCACCACAGTCGACCGGCGCCGTAGCACTGGCGGCGACGTCAATGCTCACCGTGTCGCGCGGTTCACCACCGGCGTTGTAGCCCGTGGTGATCGCCACGTCTCCCGGACGTACGGCTGTGACCAACAGGTCGTCGCCATCACGTAACGCCACGACGATCGCACCGGCATCGGCGGCGTAGGGCACCGCGGGAAGGGCCGCGGTGATCCGGTCACCATGGCGACGGGCATCACCCACCGCGACCGTCAGTGGACCGGTGAGCGGTACGTCGATCGCGGCCCGGGCGGCCAGCCAGGCCGCGCAGATCGGTCTCGGCGATGGGAACGGTGACCGCGTGGCGTGCCAGTGCGCGCAGCACCACCGCGGCCTCCAGCGGTCCGCCCCCGGAATCGGCGGCACTCTCCAGCCGGGTCAGACCGGCTTCTTCGAGGTGACGCCAGGCGGTGTCATCGACTGCATCCGGCAGCGAGCGGTGGCCGATGCGGTCGTCGAAGGACTGAGCACCGATGTCGTTGAGCAAGCCGCGCAGTTCGGTGAGATCGTCTGGCGCACTGCCGAATACCCCGCCACCCAGGACGCTCATCGCAACCCCATGCCCTTGGCCACCATGCCGCGCAGCACTTCGTTGGTGCCCCCGCGCAAGGTGAACATCGGAGAGTGAATGCGCGCGATCTCGGCGAGCGCGGCCACATGTGCCCGGCCCGGGGTGTCCGAGGCGACGTAGGACACCAGATCTGCGGCCAACTCAGCCGATTCCTGCTCGAACCGGGTGCCGAGATCCTTGACCAGCGCCGCCTCGTTGGCCTGGGGCCGCCCTTCGGTCAGGGCGCGGGCCACCGACACCGACATCTGTCGCAGGGAGATCAGCCGGGCCAGCAGGTCACCTAATGCCGCAGCGGTGTGGTCGCCCGGATCGTCCTTCTGGGCCGCCAGCAACCGAACCAGAGCCGTCAACAGGGGAGCGGTGCTGAGGATCCGCTCGGGTCCGCTGCGTTCGAAGGACAGCTCCGCGGTGACCTGCCGCCAGCCGTCGCCTTCGACGCCCAGCAGATTCTCGTCGCCGATGAACACCTCGTCGAAGGTGATTTCGTTGAAGTGGTGCTCGCCGGTCATCAGAACGATCGGGCTGATGGAAATGCCGGGCGATCCGGTCGGCACGATGAACTGGCTGAATCCGGCGTGGCGGCGCTGCGGGTCAAGCGGACTGGTGCGCGCCAGCACCACGACCTGATGCGACAGATGTGCGCCGCTGGTCCACACCTTGGTACCGGACAGGATCCAGCCGCCATCGGTTCGTACAGCCTTCGTCATCGCCGCCGCGAGGTCTGAGCCGGCCTGCGGCTCGCTCATGCCGATCGCCGAAAAGTATTTACCCGCAGCGATTCTCGGCAGGATTCGCTGGCGCTGCTCCTCGGTTCCGTAGGACATCAGTCCCGGCCCGACCTGTCGGTCGGCGATCCAGTGCGCGGCGACCGGCGCCCCCGCGGCCAGCAGTTCCTCGGTGACGACGTAGCGGTGCAGGTGACCCAGGCCGTGTCCGCCGTATTCCGGGGGAATGGTCAGGCCGAGGAACCCCGCCTCACCGAGTCGCGCGCTGAACGGCTCATCCCAACACGACAGCCAGGCATCGACGCTCGCCTGCCAGCCGAACTCGGCCCGGTCGGCTTCCAAGAACTCCCGCAGCGAAGCCCGCAGTTTCGCCAACTCCGGCTCGTTCGCGCAGAGCACCGCGAAATCGTCAGCCACGCCGGCCGTCCTCACCGGTAGCCGGTGACGCGGGCGATGACCGCCACCTTGCCGTCGTCGCCGACCGCTCGTGCGTCGCCGACTGCGCTGGTGCGGCCGATTCGTAGTGCCGTTGCTTCATAAACCGATTGTGCACCGGCGATGAAGGGCCGAAGGAAGTTCACCCGGATCGACCCGGTCTGCAGCGGTCGGTCCTGCTCGTGGTTGATCGCCGCCGACGCGACCACCTCCAGGCCCGCGCTGCTCACCCCGCCGTGCACGATCCCGATGAGGTTGTTGACCATCGGATCAGGCGATTGACGCATCCGGTAGGTGCCGGACTCGCATCCCATCGGCTCGACCGCCATCAACTCCGCCAGCGTCGTCCGCGCAGTGCGCACCAGTGGATCGTCGCCGCGGCGCAACGGCTCCTCGGGACCGCCGGCCAGGGGCATCGTGTGCACCGTCCCGCCGCCGATCACCGTTCCGGCATGGGTCAGCGTGCACACCGAGAGCAGGGTCGCTCCCGGCGGACCGAGCGGTCGCGCGGTGGCGATCACCGGCTCGTCCGGCGCCGCGAGCACGCCGTCGACCGCGTCCGGGGTGATCTCGACGGTCAGTTCGCTCGACACGGTCCACACACCGCGACCGCGTCGGTAGTAGTTGACCCGGCCGGCGACGTCGTCGACCAGGACGGCCAGCCCCGCCAGCGACGGCTGCGCCGTATACGGGTTGACCATGCCGGCCAGCGGCATCGAGGCCACCACCGTGAAGTCGTCGAAATTCTCTTCCAGGGTGGTGATGCCGAACCGGCGCAGCACGCTGAGCGGCGTCTCCGGATCCACTCCCTCGGCGTGCGGCAGTGACGTCGTCACGGCGCCGAAACCTCCCGGCGCCACAACCTCCGAATGCGAGACGAATTGGCGAGCCTTGATCAGGAACTCCATCTGCCGGGCGACGTCGTCGAGTGGTTCGAGGCTGCGGGTGGAGCGGCAGAGGACCACCGCGCCCTCGAGTGCGGAGATGGTCGTGTGGGCCAGTGCGGTGGCTTCGGCACGGTCGAATCCCTCGCCGACGAAGGCGTCGATCGACGCATCGCGCCAGCGCCGAAAGATGCCGCCGGCCACCGCGGTGAGCTGTTGTTCGTCGGGGCCGGATCCGACGGCGGCCGCCAGCACGGGGGAGCCGGCGGTGTAGTCGCTGGACATCAGGGCGTCGCGCCACAGTCCGGCGAACCGGCGCAGCAGGGCGGTGCCGTCGCCGCCGGCGGCCTGCTCGATCGCTGCGGTGATCTGTTCGCCGGCGAACTCCAGCGCCTCGCGCAGCAGTTGGCTTCGACCTTCAGGGAAATGGTGGTAGACCGACCCGCGTGGTGACCCGCTGCGCGCCAGTACCGCGTCGATGGTGACGCCGGCCGCGCCGCGCTCCCGCAGCAAGTCGGCCGCGCTCGCCAGCATCGTCGTCCGGGTCGAACCGCGGGTGCGGCGCTCGCCGGTCGGCGGCGAGACGGTGGTCATGCCGCGCTGGACGGCGATAGCTGCGCCGGGGCCAGTAAGCCGATCCCGAGCAGGTCGCGGCGCCGGGTGGCGCGCCGCCGGAATGTGCAGCCGGCGATCGTCACTTCGACCACCCACGGCCCGGGCGTCTGCTCAGCCGGTGTTCCGGTGTCTTTCATGACTGCCTCCATAACTATGCTTATCACCATAGTTTTGTTCCGCCATCATGGCAACGCGTCGCGGGGCGTGGTGTGTTGCGGCTTGATGACGACCGTGGCGAGCAGGTGGTATCACCGGTCTGTATGATCCAGATCATAGTTGTTCGGTGTCGTGGGAAGGCTCAACCATGCAGGTCATCACGTCTATCGAGCAGGCGCAGTCGCTGGTCGGATCCGAACTCGGCGTCAGCGACTGGATGCAGATCGACCAGCAGCGCATCAACGACTTCGCTGAGGTCACCGGTGACCATCAGTGGATCCACGTCGATGTGGAGCGCGCGAAGGCCGAGAGTCCCTACGGCACCCCGATCGCCCACGGCTTTTTGACCCTGTCGTTGATCCCGGCCCTGAGCAAGGACAATTTCCGGGTTGAGGGTGCCAAACTGGTCATCAACTACGGGCTCAACAAGGTGCGGTTCCTGGCCGCCGTTCCGGTGGACAGCCGAATCAGGGTGCGCTCGGAGTTGGCCGAGGTCGCACCCGTCGACGCGACCACCGCCAACCTGACCGTGCGGCACACCGTCGAGATCGAGGGCCAGGTACGGACTGAGGACAAACCCGCCGCCGTCGCGGAGATGATCGCCCGCGTCTTGTTTTGACTGGGCTTGTTCCGGACGCCCGGGTCTGAGCCCGCCTGTTCTAGACCTTCGGTGTGTAGCCGAACGGCAGTAGGACGCTCTTGAGTTCGACGTAGGCGTCGACGCCCTCTGGTCCGTTCTCCCGGCCGATACCCGAGTTCTTGTACCCGCCGAAGGGGGCGCCGGGATCGAACGCGTACATGTTCACCGCGTAGGTGCCGGTGCGGATTCGCGAGGCGATCTCCATCGCCTTGTCGTTAGTCGGTCGTCCACACACTGCCGGCCAGACCGTAAGCCGAGTCGTTCGCAATCCGGATCGCGTCCTCTTCGTCCTCGTAAGGGATGACGGCGAGTACCGGACCGAAGATCTCCTCCTGGGCGATGGTCATCGAGTTGTCGACGTCGGCGAACACCGTCGGCTGCACGTAGTAGCCGCTGTCGAGGCCCTCGGGCCGGCCGCCGCCGGTCACCAGGCGAGCGCCCTCGTCCTGACCCTTTTTGATGTAGCCCTCGACACGTTCGCGCTGCTTCTCGGTGATCAGCGGACCGATCACCGCACCCGGGTCATCGGGGAGTCCGACCGGCATCGCTGCCACCGCTGCGGCGATCTTGTCGACGATCTCCTCGTAGCGCGACCGCGGCGCCAGGATCCGGGTCTGCGCCACACAGGCCTGCCCGGAGTTCATCAGCCCGGCGAACAGCAGCATCGGCAGGGTCGCGTCCACATCGGCGTCCTCGAGGATGATCGCCGCGGACTTGCCGCCCAGTTCCAGCGTGCACGGCTTGAGCTTCTCTGCGGCCAGCTTGCCGACCTCTTTGCCCACCGCGGAGCTTCCGGTGAAGGTGTACTTGTCGACGTCAGGATTGGCCGTCAGCGCGCGACCGGTCTCCGCGCCGCCGGGCACCACCGACAGCACTCCCTCGGGCAGGCCCGCCTCAGCGAACACCTCGGCGAGTGCGTTGACGCTCAGGGGGGTTTCGGCCGCCGGCTTGAGCACCACCGTGCAACCGGCCAGCAGTGCCGGACCGAGCTTGTTGGCCGCCAGGAACAACGGCACGTTCCAGGCCGCCACCGCGCCCACAACACCGATCGGCTCGCGTAGCACCAGCGTCTGGCCATAGATGCCATCGCGGATATCGGACCAGGTGAATTTGTCAGCCGCAGTCGAGTAGTACTGCAGGCCGGACAGAGCGGCCCCGTACTGCATCATGTCGACGATCATCTGCGGCTGGCCGGTCTCGGCCTTGAGCAGGAACTTGAACAGATCGTCGCGGTCCTCGATGAGCTTGACCGCGTTGCTGATCACCGCTTGGCGTTCCTGCGGCGTCATCCGCGGCCAGGGTCCTTCGTCGAAGGCCTTGCGGGCCGCCGCGCACCGCCGCATCCACGTCGGCCGCCGCGGCCATCGGCACCTTGCCGACGTACTCTCCGGTCGCCGGCGAGTGCACCTCGATGACGTCAGCGGTCGACGGCTCGACCCACTTGCCCCCGATGAAAAGCTTGTCGTACTCGGTTTTGTAAGCGGTCTGTGTCATGGGGATCACAGTACCGACCGCCCGCCGATGAGAACAGGTTTCAGTTTGGCGGCCGCAGAACCAACACCAGATTGCTCACCATGAGCTCCCGCGCACCGGGCACCGACGTCAGACCCCACGCCCATCGCGGGTGGTAGCGGGGGAATACCGCGATCAGCGCCCCGGTGCCCGTCGCCCAGCGCAGGCCGTCGGCTGCGGACACCGCGAACAGTGACGACCCGTAGTTGTTCTTCGGTGGATGGCCGTGCCGCCGGGTATAGCGCGCGGCGGCGCGGGCGCCTCCGAGGTAGTGCCACAACCCGGTCTCATGCCCGCCGAACGGTCCCAGCCATACCGTGTAGGACAGGATCGCCAGACCGCCGGGGCGGGTGACCCGCAGCATCTCCGCGCCCAGGTGCCAGGGCCGCGACGACATGTTCGGCGACGTTGGAGGACAGGCACACGTCTACCGATGCGTCGGCGAACGGCAACGCCAGCCCGGACGCGCGCACGAACGTACCCGGGCCCGCCCCGCCCGAGGTGGCCTGCGGCGTGCATCTCGGACGGGTCGGGCTCCACCCCGATGTAGTTCCACCCGGCGTCGGTGAACGCGGTCGCGAAGTAGCCGGGCCCGCCGCCGACGTCGAGCACCGTGGCGCCCCGGTGAGGGCCCTGATCGGTGCCGCTCCACAGGTCGGCGACCATGGCCTCGGTGTCGTCTGCCAGCGGGCCGTAGAAGCGCGCCGGTTCGTTGCGTTCGTAGCGGAACTGGCTCAGCAACCGCACCGAACGGGCCAGCGTCGCACGCCTGGCGAACAGGTCGGTGACGGCCATCGGCCACACCTTAACTCCGATACGCTGAGCTCGATGTCTGCCCCGTCGTCCGCCCCCACGCGGCCCGTCCGCTCGGTGCTGCTGCTGTGCTGGCGCGACACCGGTCACCCGCAGGGCGGCGGCAGTGAGACATATCTGCAGCGGATCGGTTCGCTGCTGGCAGCCGCCGGCATCGACGTCACCCTGCGCACGGCCCGCTATCCCGGTGCCGCGCGGCGCGAGGTCCTCGACGGCGTGAACGTCAGCCGGGCCGGCGGGCGCCACACGGTCTACGTCCTGGCCGGCTTGGCCATGGTGGCCGCTCGGCTGGGCCTCGGCCCGCTCCGTCACGTTCGACCCGACGTGGTGATCGACAGCCAGAACGGCGTGCCCTTCCTGGCCCGCCTGGCTTTCGGCCGCCGCGTGGTCGTGCTGGTGCACCACTGTCACCGTGATCAGTGGCCGGTTGCCGGCGCCGTTCTCGGCCGGTTCGGCTGGTTCGTCGAATCCTGGCTGTCACCGCGGCTGCACCGCCGCAACCAGTACGTCACCGTCTCGCTGCCCTCGGCGAGGGATCTCGGTCGAGCTCGGCGTCGACAGCGCACGCGTGGCCGTCGTCCGCAACGGCCTGGACCAGGCGCCGCCGCAGACACTGACGCCGCAGCGTTCGACGACCCCGCGGGTGGTGGTGCTGTCCCGGCTGGTGCCGCACAAGCAGATCGAAGACGCCCTCGATGCGATGGCGGTGATGTGTGAACGCATCCCGGCGGTGCACCTCGACGTCGTCGGCGGCGGCTGGTGGCAGGAGCGACTTGTGGCGCACGCGCACCGGCTTGGCATCGCACACGCGGTGACCTTCCACGGCCACGTTGACGATTCCACTAAACACGCTGTGCTGCAACGTAGTTGGGTGCACGTTCTGCCCTCCCGCAAGGAGGGCTGGGGTCTCGCGGTGGTCGAGGCCGCCCAGCACGGGGTCCCCACCGTCGGTTACCGCTGCTCGGGGGGCTTGACCGACTCGGTGGTCGACGGTGTGACCGGTCTGCTGGTCGACGACCGTGACCAACTGGTGTCCTCGCTTGAGAGGCTGCTGACCGACGGTGTCCTGCGCGAGGAACTCGGCGCCAAGGCCGCCGCCCGCAGTCACGAGTTCTCCTGGTCGCAAAGTGCGGTGGCGATGCACAAAGTTCTCGAATCGGTGCATGGCGGAGAGAGGATCAGCGGTGTCCTCTGACAAGGCGAAGCCGGGACGATTGGCCTACATCGCCTATTGCTACGGCAAAGTGCTGCCCGCCGAATACGACGACTGGGTGCGAAACGATCTCACCGGCAAGGGCGCGTGGCGGCGCAACCTTTTCCGGATCAGCATTCCGGCCGTACTGGTGGTCGCGCCGCTGTGGCTGATTCCGGCCAGTGTCGGGATGCACCTGGCGATGTCGCTGCTATTGCTGATTCCGTTCGTCTACTTCGCCCATGCGCTGGACAAGATATGGCGGGCGCATCGGCTGCGCCAGCATGGTCTCGATCCGAGCCTGGTCGATGAACGGGAACGAGAGCGCGACGCCGGTCTCCGGGAGGATTACGAGCGCCGGCACGGCCGACGCTTGGACTAACCGGTGCGCCGGCACGGCCGACGCTCGGACTAACCGGTGCGCCGGCACGGCCGACGCAGCGACTGAACCGCCGCCACCGCCGCTGCGCCCAGCAGCATCCCGGCCCACAGCAGGTGCGCGCCGATCATCGCCAGACGGGTGTCCGGTGTGGCGCCGGGACTCGTTCCCCCGCCCGGTAGAGGGCCAGATCGTCATCGCGATAGACCAGCGGTAACCGGCTCAGCGTCTTCGCGGCCGATCCCGTCGTGCCGGGTGTGCCGGTCTCCATCACCACCCAGCCCACACCAGCCCCCGCCAGCAGCGCGGGGTCGGCACCGGATAGCAACACCTGCTGCGCCGCCCGGGCGCGATTGCCTTCGCCGGGCACCGTCTGGCCCCCGACGAGCAGATCACCGGTGGACAGCACCTCGGCGCGCACCCACCGCGGCAACGGGTCGAGCACCGGTGCGGGACCCGACCAGCCGAACTGGCGCATGCTCTCGGCCGGCAGCACCAGAACCGGCTGGGGATCGGCGTTGATGTGCACCGCCACCCGCTCCCAGGCGGGCGGGTACTGCACCGGACGGACCTTCCCGCCCACGCCCCACGCCAGGTCGGGAAGGACAGCGATCAGCGCGACGCAACACGTCACCGCCCACGCCACCGGACGGATCCGATGCCGCATCGTCAGCACCGAGGCCGCTGCCGCCACGGAGTACCCGGGCATCGCCAGCGCCACCCACTTCTGGCCGTCCCGCAACACCGCCAGGCCTCCCGCCGCATCCACGATGGCCCGCAGTACCGACAAGCCCGGGCCGGTGGCCATGGCCGCGGGCGCCAGCACGCTGACCACTGCCAGCAGCAGAAGCGGCCGGGCACTCGGATTGTGCCGCAGCGCTGCGATGCCGAGTATGACAACGGTCAGTAGTACAAGCGTGGCCCCAAGCGCGAAAAGTGTTGTGCGCGTGGCGGGCACTGCTTCGGCGTTCCACAGCCCACCGAGGCCGGCGAGGGCGCCCACGGTGCCCAGGCCGGGCTCGGCCCGCGCTGCGAACGGCGCGACGCCTGCGGATTGCGCGTCGCCCAATGTGGCGCCGAGAGCCGAAGCCAGCAGCCACGGTGATGCGGCAAGCACCGCGGTCGTCATCACCGCCGCGGCACACCGCAGTCGGGCGGCACCGGCGCCGGGCACGGTCACGCACGCCAGTCCGACGATGGCGGCCAGGATCAACCCGGTCGGGGTGAGCCCGGCCAGCGCCGTCCAACCGACCAGGGCCGCCCAATCCGCCGCACCGGGCGGGCCCGTGCGCAATCTCAGCACCGCCGCCGCCACCCAGGGCAGGCAGCCGTAGCCCAGCAGCAGGCTCCAGTGGCCCTGCAGAAGCCGTTCGGCCACATAGGGATTCCAGATAGCCACGGTGGCGGCGACGAACTGACCTGCCAACCCCGCTTCGCCGACGATCTGCGCCGCCAGCCGTGCCGCCCCCCAGCCCGCCAGCGCCAGGGCGGCGATCAGAAGTCCCTTGACGACAACCCCGCCGTCGATCACCGCGGACAGGGCGGCGACGGCGAAATCCTGGGGCACCGCCCGTGGCGCGACACTCGCCGAGCCCGAGCGCGGAATCGGAGAGATAGGACCGCGGCGTCGACACCGCATCGCGCAGGAGCAGATAGCCCGGCGCCAGCAGCGGGCCGGTCACCGCGAACGCCAGTGCCAGCGCGTACCCCGGCACGGCCCACCGCAGCGCGAGTCGGCGTGCCCCGCTCAGGCGGGTCACCGGCGTCACCGAGCCGTTGGCGGGGGCTCCGGTCGCCGGGTGGGGATCTTCTCGGTGGGTGCCTGGGCGGCCGGCATCGGACCGGTCTCGTCCTGACCGAACAGGCCGAGGTCGAGGTCGCTGTCGTCCTCACCCGGACCGGCTACCGCCGACTCGAGTCGCATGCTGAACAGGCCCAGTGCCGCTCCGCCGATCAGCGCCACCAGCCCGGCGGCGGCGAAGCTGATCGGCAGAATCCGCGACCAGAGCGCCACCCGGTCGCGCTCGTCGCGGGCGGCGGACACCTGCGATTCCACCGTCTGCTCGGTGGACGTCAGCTTGTAGTCGGCGAAGGCCATCTCCGGGCGCAGCGGATCACGCGCGTAGTAGTGGTTGGCCCGTTCGGTTGCCTTGACGATCGTCCCGGACACCGGATCGACCCAGAAGCTCCGCTGGGCCGCGTAGAACCGGGTCATCGTGATCGGCTCGTCGGGGTCACCCTCGAGACCCCACAGGCTCGGCCCGGGCGGTGACGACACCGTCCTCGTCGTTGTCGTACAGCGAGGAGTACTTGATCGGCTCGACGAGCTTGCCGTCGGCGTCGTAGCCGACGTTCTGGGTGAATCGATAGGTGGTCAGGCCGTTGACATCGTCCTCGCCGTCATAGTTGGCGTCGAACGGCTTCTGGGCGATCGGGTCGAAGAGCGGGTACGACTTCTTCTCGGTCTGGAACGGGAACCGGTAGGACAGCCCCTCGTGCGGCAGTGCGACGTTGGTCGCCGGCTTGTCGTCGTCGATGCTGCGCGGCTTCTGTACCGATCCGCCCGGACGGTCGTCGTCCGACACCGCCTCGGCGGTGCTGCGGTTGATCGTCACGGTGTCGACCATGGCCAGCAGCAGACCGTTCTCCTGCTGCTTGTCGCTGCGCCGCACGGTGGTGCCGACCTGGAGGGTGACAACCTCGGCGTTGGCGGGAGCCTCGACGGTCATGGCCTGCTGGGAGATCAGTGGCACGTCCTGGTCGATGATGAATCTGTCTCGCCGACAGCGATGCGGGGTCCAACGCGGTTCCGGTGCCGCTGCGACATGAGGGTGGCGTCGATGTCGAGCGGGATCTTGCGGATCTGGCCGGCGGTGTAGGTCGACAGCAGCAACGCGGCGATCAGCAGGGCCGCCCCGAGGCCGATGATGCCGCAGGCCACCAGACGCAACATGCTCGCGCGGTTCACGCTGACCAGGCCTCCCTCATCCGCCTCCCTCGCGCTTTTAACCGGTCTGACCCTAACAGCCGAGAGTGGAGGTCACCGGCGGCCCGGCGCGGATCGCTGGGTACCCGCTTTCGCTGCGACGTGATCCACCGGCAGACTGACAGCCATGACACCGGCCGATCAGGTGGGCGGCACCCGCGGCTTCCTGCCGGCGGTCGAGGGCATGCGCGCCTGCGCGGCGATGGGTGTGGTGCTCACCCACGTGGCGTTCCAGACCGGGACCTCCGGCGGCGTGCTCGGCCGGCTGCTGCACCGGTTCGACCTGGCGGTCGCGGTCTTCTTCGCACTGTCGGGATTCCTGCTGTGGCGCGGTCACGCCGCGGCGGCTCGCGGACTGCGGCACCGCCCGCCGACCGGTCACTACCTGCGCTCCCGGCTGGTGCGGATCATGCCCGGCTACCTGGTGGCTGTTGTGGTGATCCTGACCCTGCTGCCGGAGGCCAACCACGCCAGCCCCACCGTGTGGCTGGCCAATCTGACGCTGACTCAGGTCTATGTGCCGCTGACGCTCACCGCCGGACTGACCCAGATGTGGAGCCTGTCGGTGGAGGTGACGTTCTACCTGGCGCTGCCGACTGCTGGCGTTCTTCGCCTACCGGTTGCCGGTGCGCGCCCGGGTGCCGGTGATCGCCGCGGTGGCGGTGGCCAGCCTGGGCTGGGGGCTGTTGCCGATCCACACCGCCGAGGGGGTGAACTTCCTCAACTGGCCGCCGGCCTACGCATCCTGGTTCGCCGCCGGCATGCTGCTGGCGGAGTGGACGGTCAGCCCACTGGGCTGGCCGCACCGGCTGGCCCGCACCCCGTGGGCGATCTACGGCATCGCGGTGGTGGCCTATCTGATCTCCGCGTCACCGCTGGCCGGGCCCGAGGATCTGGTTCCGGCCACGCTGGGCCAGTTCGTGGTGCGCACCTCGATGGGAGCCATCGTCGCCTGCGCGCTGCTGGCGCCGCTGGTGCTCGACAGGCCCGGACGACACGGCACCGGATCCTGGGCAGCGCGTCGATGGTGATTCTGGGCCGGTGGTCCTACGGGTTGTTCGTCTGGCACCTCGCCGCGCTGGTGATGGTGTTCCCGATGATCGGCACCTTCATGTTCAACGGCGACCTGGTCGTGGTCTTCGTGCTGACCACGCGTGCTCGGCTTCGCGATGGCGGCGGTGAGCTACGCGCTGATCGAGTCCCCGTGCCGCAATGCGTTGCGCCGCTGGGAATACCGGCGCAGCAGCAGCGAGCGTACGGCGCCGCCACCGCTGGACAGTTCGGTCACCGACGCCCCGGAGCCCGTGGTCGCGCGATAACGTCGCGCGCCATCGGCTCACGTCGCGCGATAAGCCGGGCTGTCAGATGAGCCCACCGGCCGTCCGGCGGGCTATAACCTCCTCGCGGACCGCTGTCCGCCGGGCCTTGCCGGCGTCGTCGCGCAGCGGGGTGTCGACGAACTCGACGCTGCGGGGCACTTTGTAGTCGGCGAGCCGCTCGGCGACGAATGCGGCGACACCGGCCTCGTCGAGGTCGTGATCGGCGGAGGCGTGCACCAGGGCGTGCGGAACCTGACCGAGATCGGTGTGCGGGACACCGACCACCAGACAGGACAGCACCGCCGGATGTTCGGCCAGTGCGTTCTCTATCTCCGCGGGGTAGACGTTGCGGCCGCCGACGGTGAACATGTCGACCCGTCGGTCGGCGAGGTAGAGGTAGCCCTCGTCGTCGAACCAGCCGAGGTCGCCGAGGGAGTCCCAGCCGTCATGCTGACGAGCGGTGCTGCCGATGTAGCGGTAGGTCGGCTTGCTGCCCGGCTTGGGGCGCATGTAGATCTCGCCGACGACTCCGGGCGGACACTGCGCACCGTTCTCGTCGAGCACCCGCATCTCGCCGGTCACCACCCGGCCCACCGAACCGCGGTGTGTCAGCCACTCCGTGCCGCTGATGAACGTCAGCGCCTGAAGTTCGGTGCCGCCGTAGAGTTCCCACACCACCTCCGGGCCGAGGATGTCGATCCAGGCCTCTTTGACAGTTGGTGGGCACGGCGCCGCCAGATGCCACCACCGGGTCACCGACGACAGGTCGTAGGAATCGGGGTCGGCCCGGTAGACCGGCAGCAGCCGCTGCATGATCGTGGGCACGGTCGCCAGGTAGTTGACCCGGTAGTCGGTGATGAGCTGAAGGAATTCCGTGCGGGTCGAATCGGCTCATCAGCACCAGGTGCTGACCGGTGGCCAGTGCCGTGGTGGCCGAGGTGAACCCGGTGTTGTGGCTCAGCGGCACGGACACCAGTTGCGTGTCGCTTGCGCGGTTGCCCATCATCGCCGCCACCACGTCCCCGGCGAACCGGCCGTTGACGCCGGCCTCGATCAGCTTCGGCCGGCCGGTGCTGCCGCCTGAAGCCATTGACTTCAGACGCCGGTGACACCGCTTCGGGCAGTGCGGCGTCCGAGACCGCCGGCGCGGGCTCGAAGTCGCCGGGAACCGAGGGAACCATGCCGCGCGGATCCGGCCGGCCGACCAGCAGCGCCCGCTCCCGCAGGTCCAGCAGGTGGCCGTACTCGGTGTCCGGCAGACGTGACGACAGCGGCTGCGGGATCGCACCGAGCTTCCAGGTCGCGACGACGGCGCTCACCCACTCGATGGAATTCGGCAACGCGATGGTGACGTAGTCGCCCTGGCGCACACCGAGTTCGGCGTAGGCGCGGGCCAGCCGGTTGGTCGACGATTCCAACTCGCCGCGGGTGAGGGTGCGACCGTTGTGCGTCACAGCCGGAGCATCGGGGTCCTGGGTGGCCAGCCGGCTCATCGCGGTCCCGATCGGCGGAACCGGATGCTCGTCGTCGTCGCGCCGGATCACTAGTAGGCGCCCCCGTGGCTGAAGATGGCGCGCGGGTTGTCCACCAGCATCGTGGTGATCTGTTCTTCGGTGACCCCGCGCTGCGCGCAGCGCGGGCAGCACGTCGTTGTGGATGTGCAGATAGTGCCAATTGGGCAGCACGACGGGCAGGGCCGCCTCGGGCAGCCAGTCGATGAAGCAGGCGGCGTCGTGGGCCAGCACCATCTTGTCGGCATGGCCGCGCTCGCACATCCTCGCGACGGTGCCGACGCGGTCATCGAAACTCAAGATGTTGTCCAGGCCGAAGCGGTCCATACCCAGATAGGAACCGGCGGCGACGAGCTCTTCGAGATAGTCGAGGTCGGTGGTGTCCCCGCTGTGGCCGATGATCACCCGGCTCAGGTCGACGCCCTCCTCGGCGAAGATCCGCTGCTGATCGAGTCCGCGCCGGCTGTGTGCGTGGGTGTGGGTGGTGATCGGCACGCCGGTGGCCCGGTGGGCCCCGGCGACCGCGCGCAGCACCCGCTCCACGCCCGGGGTGAGGCCGGGCTCGTCGGTGGCGCATTTCAGGATCGCCGCCTTGACCCCGGTTCCGGCGATGCCCTCGGTGATATCGCGGACGAACATGTCGACCATCACTTCGGTCGCCGCCCAGTGCTGTGCCCGGCCCGGTGAAGTGGAAGTACATCGGGACGTCGTTGTAGGTGTAGACACCGGTGGCCACGACGATGTTGAGGTCGGTGCGCTCGGCGATCCGCTGGATGCGCGGGATGTAGCGGCCGAGCCCGATGACGGTCGGGTCGACGATGGTGTCCACGCCGATTGCCTTGAGCGCGTTGAGTTTCTCGACAGCGGCTTCCTCCCGGGCCTGCTCGTCGCCCCACGCCTCCGGGTAGTTGTCGATGATCTCCGGCGACAGCACGAACACGTGCTCGTGCATCAGGGTGATACCCATGTCGGCCGTCGGGATCGATCCGCGCACGGTGTCCACTTCCACGCTCATGGGTTCGACCCTACGGCGAAGCAGTTGTGGCCGTGTCGGTTTGATCGGCCGTCCGCCGGAAGGTCAGCAGCGACGCGCACAGCGCCCCGAGTGCGATGAGCGCGGGAAGCTGTACCCACGGTGAATGGCCGATGTAGCCGTCGACCGAGCGCCACGGGTAGCGCGACAGCAGCACCCCGGCGGTGATCAGCCCCACCGGAACCGCCAGCAGCGTCAGCCGGTCTCGCAGCTGCTGCCGGTGCCGCAGCAGGTAGCCGGTGAGCAGTGCGGCGCCGAAGATCGCCAACCCGGCGGCACCGCCGATCAACGCACCGGCGCCCAGCACCCCCGCGCCTGCCGCCCAGCGCGGTGACCACGGCCGCGGTGCGGCACCGGGGGCGCGGCGCCGCAGCGCCGGAACCAGCGCGAGTGCGAGCAGCACCGGAAGCAGGGCCAAGCCGACGGTCAGCCCCGCCCGGTAAACGCCGTTGGATGTGAAGCTCAGCGTCACCGGTCCGGCAGCACCGCCGGGTATCACCCAGCCCTGTTGCCAGCCGTTGACCGCGATCGGTGTCAGGGTCGCGCCATCGGGAGTGCGCGCCGTCCATCCTGGGTTGACGCTCTCGGGCACCACCAGGATGCGCGCCGTCGCCGACCGTGACAGCGAGATCTCGCGCCGGTCGGCGGACCAGGCCGCGATATCGGCGGGACTCGTTGCCGCCGTGGCCAATCGGTCGGCCAGTGGACCGGATAGCTGCACCCCATCGGTGATGAACGCGTCGCCCGGACTGATCAGCAACTCCTGGTCACCGGGCCGCAGCGCGATCGGCGTGGGGTCACATGCGCGGGCCGGAATGGGGTCGCCACTCAGCAGTGCCGCGACGGTCGTTGACACCGAGGTCTGGACGAACCGCCCGGACACCGCGAGCACCGGCCCCTGCCCGCAGGGCACCTCGACCCGACGCGATCGGTTGACCGCCGCATCGGCCGCGCCGAGGGCGGTGCCGCCGGCTCCCAGTGCGGTGACCTCGGCGAGTCCCGGTGGCTTGAGCTGATCAAAGCCCAGTGCAGTGCGGTCGATGACGTCATCCCACTCGAGCAGGCTGATGCGCACCGTCCCGGTGACCCGTGGCCGCACCGCGACGGTCTGCGTCCCGGCTCCGCTGTCCAGCGTCCGAACCTGGGGGCCGTCACCGAGGTCGATCGCCACCAGGGTGGGGTGGGTCGGCACGGGGGATGTACTCGGAGTGATGCGCAGCGCGGTCACCTCCTCAGGCCGGGGAAGGGTGAGGGTCAGAGTCGGCGCCGACCGGTACTGGACCACGCTCTGCGACGCCGTCCACGAGGTCCGCGGATCGCCGTCGGCCGCGGCGTAGGCCGAACCCGCGATGTCGATCAGATCCGCGTCGCCGGTGGCCCGGCTGCTGCCCGGGGCGGCCACCAGGTCGGCGAGCCGGGGACCCTGCCGGGCCCGGACCCACACTGTGGGGACGACGTCCATGGCGCCGTTCGTGGTGACGGGCACGGTGAGTGTGCGGCTCAAGGTGACCGGCTCCTCAGGGGCCAACGACATCGAGGCTGCGCACTGGACGCCGTCGGGGGAGTCGGCGCAGCCGTCCCGGCCCAGCAGTTCGGACCCGAGATCCCAGGCGGCCACGGGGGATCCGGCCGGCGGGGCCGGAACCACGACCGTGTGCCGCAGATCGACAGGGTTGGCGAAGCCGGAGGCGTCGTACTGGGTGACCGACAATTCGGTGATGCCGAACTGCACACCCGAGGATCCGTCGTCAGTCCCGACGGCGGTGATCCGCACCCAGGGTGTCTCCCCGTAGGGCAGGGCGACGGTCAACGGGACTCCGGGCTCGTCGAAGCCGACGGTGGTGGTGCCGCCGGTGGTGGACACCTGGATCTTGCGTACCTGGGCGCCGACCGCGGTGGCGCTCGGGGTGAGGGTGAGCGCGGCATTGGTGATCGGCCGGTCGAAGTCGATCTGCAGCCACTGACCGAGCGCGGGCTGCAGCGCGTTGGACACCCACGCGGTGGCGGGGTCGCGGTCCACGGCGGCGACCGGGCCGCTGGCCGGGGCGACATTCGGCAGCGTGGTGGCATCCGAGGATGAACTCGACGTGCTGAGCCGCCCGCCGGACCAGCGGCCGCTCACCAGCGGCGCCCCGGGCACCGGATAGTCCGGCACCCGATTGAAGGTGGTGCGCCGGTCCCCGGGGGCACGCACCGCCGAGGAGTGGTCGTCCACCCGGCCGTAGTCGGTTTCCCGGTTCACCGGGGTGTCGGTGACGATCACCCCGTCCCCGGCCGGGGTGCCCAGCCCCGCCTTTTGGGCGTCGGAGAGCAGCAGCATCGGCCCGAGGGGGGACTGGCGCAGTAACCGGCGCCGCTCATCGATCCGCAGCAGCGATTCCGGCCCGCCGGCCACGCGCACCGGGGCGGCGGCGTCGGTGAGGTAGGGCGCACCGGGTTGCACCGCCGCGCCGGCGTCCGTCGGGCCCGTGGGGTCCACCCGGTAGACCTGGATGGCCCCGAACATCGGGCGCAGTCCGCTATCGGTGATGAAACCCTCCACGGTTCCGGGCCCGACGGGCTCGCCGAACTCGGCGACCTTGACCAGTCCCGGTGAGCCGTCGATGGCGCGGTGCACCAGTAGCGGTCGCGCCGAACGAGAGTCCTGCGGATCGAGGTCATTGCGCACCACCACATAGGAGATGCCTTGGCGGGCCAGGGTGTCGGCCAGTCCCGCCGACGGCCGTCCGGCGGCCATCAGCCGCTGCACCGAATCGAGGGCACGAATGGTCTGCGGTGGGGTCAGCGGGATGGAATCCCGGACTCCCCAGGGTGATTCACCGAGAACCTGCAGCGGCTCATCGTGGGTGTTGCCCCAGAGCTGGTTGGCGAAGGGAGCTCCCGGCACCACCAGCACGCGTCCCGGTGTAGGGCTTCCGGTGTTGTGCTCGCCGGTGTTGTGTTCGTCGAGCCAGTCGGCGGTCTGATGCCAGTAGTCGGGGATGGCTGTGAAGGCTCCTGGTGGGGTGAGCCGACCGGTCCAGGCGAGACTGGTGGCCACGGCCAGTGCGGTGAGCACGACGACGCCCGCCGCCACGCGCTTGTCGTTCTCGGGATGGGCGAAGGAGCGCACCCACACCGGCCGGGCGGCGCTGCCCGGCAACGGGATTCGGCCCAGCAGGTGCGCGAGGCCGAGCACGATCGGAATGCGGATCACCGGTTCCAGCTTGTGTATGTTGCGCAGCGGCGCGCCGGCGGCATCGAGGAAGAGCTGAACCTGATGGGCCACCGGCGAACCCAGTGCCCCGGTGTAACCGGCGGTCAGCAGAACCAGGCCGATCACCAGCATCGTCACCAGCCGCCCGCGCGCGGGCATCGACCGCAGGGCCAACCCGGCCAGTCCGCCGGCGGCCACCAGAATCGTGGCCAGCACCAGGGCCGGCTGAGTCACCAGCGACGCGGCCGCGGTGGAGTTCGGCGCCACGAACGGCGTCCACGCGGAAGTCCCGCGGATCACCTCGGTCAGCGACGTCCACTGTGTGGTCACCCCGGAGGACTCGATGAAGTCCAGGAACGGCGGACTGACGCGGCCCAGTGACAGCAGTGCCACAACCCACCACGTCACCGCCAGCGCCGAGGCCAGTGCCCACCAGCCGGTGAACCGCCACCACAGCCGGTTCGGGCGATGGCACGCCCACCAGATCAACGCCGGCAAGCAGGCGGCCAGGCTGGCCACCGCGTTCACCGCACCCATCAGCGCCAGTGCGACGCCGGCCCGGGCGGCCAGCACCCGCACCGATGGCGGGTCGGGGCCCCGCGAGGGACCCAGTGCCAGGATCACCGGCAGCAGCACCCACGGCGCCAGCATCATCGGCAGCGTCTCCGAGGAGATGGAGCCGAGCGTGGTCAGCACGCGGGGGGACAGCGCGAAGGCCGCTGCCGCGATGAGGCGCGATGTCCGGGTGCCGATGCCCAGTGCTTCGGCCACCCTTAGCAGGCCCCAGCACCCGGCGGTCAGCAGCAGGGCCCACCACAGCCGTTGGGTCACCCATCCGGGGAGCCCGAGTTCGTGGCCGATCAGGAAGAACGTGCCGTGCGGAAAGAGGTAGCCGTAGGCCTGGTTCTGCGCCTGCCCGAACGGCAGGTCGCTGTTCCACAGGTTGGCGGCGCGGGCCAGGAAACGCAGGGGGTTGGCGGTCAGATCGAGCTTGGTGTCCGGTGCGGTCAGGCCGGGCGATTGCGCGAAACAGAGCACCAGGGCAACTGCGAAAACGCCGCCCAGCCACCGTCGGGAGAGCCGCTCGTCCTCCGGAACGGGAGGGGAGGCGGTGAGCGTGCTCAGGCTAGCCGCGGTTGCCGTACTCGACCCGGTTCAGCACCGAGGAGGCGGGATCGCCCGGTGAGACCGGCGGCTTGGTGTCCTGCTGGATCATCAGCGTCACCCCGAATACCGAGGCGGCGCCGAGCAGCAGGCCGACCACGGTGCTTGCGGCGGCGGGCACTACGAATCGGGTCACGCCTCACCCTCCCTGCGGTCGCGGGGTCAACCTCGCAGGTCAACCATGGTGGCCAAACTAGCACGCGACGCGCGGCGCACTGAGTCCGGTTGGACTTGCGCGAGCGCCGTGACAGCATGACTTCATGGTTTCCAGCGTGCTGTCCCTTCGCGCAATCGCCGTCGTTGCCGCGGTGCCCCTGGTCGTCGCCGGCTGCACCGCCCCGACAGACCGGTCCCAGTCGGACTCGTCGGCGCAGGTCTCCCCGCCGGCCAGTGCGGCGGCCACACCGATGGCCGGATCGATTCCGATGCCCGCCGCTCCCGCCCCGCCGGCGTGCGGGGACGGCGCGGCGTTGCTGGCAGCGATGTCCACCCGCGACAAACTCGCCCAGTTGCTCATGGTCGGTGTGCGGGGCGGCGCCGACGCCCGCGCCGTGGTCGGCAACTATCGCGTCGGCGGAATCATGATCGGAAGCTGGACCGACCTGTCGATGCTGACTGACGGCACCGTCAACGACATCGCCAACATCGGGCCGCTGCCCCTGGCGGTCAGTGTCGACGAGGAGGGCGGCCGGGTCTCGCGGCTGGCCTCGCTGATCGGCGCGATTCCCCCGGCCCGCACCCTGGCGCAGACCAAGACCGCTGACGAGGTCTACCAGATCGCGCTCGATCGGGGACGTCAGATGCGCGGCCTGGGCATCACCGTCGATTTCGCCCCAGTCGTGGATGTGTCCGATCAGGGCGCCAACACCGTCATCGGCGACCGCTCCTTCTCCAACGATCCGGCCACCGTCACCGCCTACGCCGGGGCGTTCGCCCGCGGCCTGCGCGATGCGGGCGTGCTGCCGGTGCTCAAGCACTTCCCCGGTCACGGCTCGGGCTCCGGCGACTCCCACACCGCCGGCGTGGTGAGCACCCCGCCGCTGGATCAGCTGATGACCAGCGACCTCGTGCCCTACCAGACTCTGACCACCCAGGGCGCGGTCGGCGTGATGATGGGCCACCTCGAGGTGCCCGGACTCACCGGCAACACGCCCGCCAGCCTCAGCCCCGCCGCGGTGAACCTGCTGCGCAGCGGCGGCTACGGCGGACCGGGCTTCAACGGCCCGGTGTTCAGCGACGATCTGTCGAGCATGGCCGCGATCAATTCGCGCTACGGGGTGGCCGAGGCGGTGCTGCGAGCGCTGCAGGCCGGTACCGATGTGGCGCTGTGGATCACCACCGATGAGGTGCCCGCGGTGCTGGACCGGCTGGAAAGCGCGGTCAACGGTGGCGAGTTGGCGATGCCGGCAGTGGAGGGATCGGTGCTGCGGATGGCCGGCATCAAGGGTCCCAGCGCGCGCTGCGGCGGGTAAGCGGGTCAGCGCGTGACAGCCGGCGGCACCAAGCGGCTGCCCCGCGCGGTGCGCGAGCAGCAGATGCTCGACGCGGCCGTGCAGATGTTCTCGGTCAACGGCTATCACGAGACGTCGATGGACGCCATCGCCGCGCAGGCGCAGATCTCCAAGCCGATGCTCTACCTGTACTACGGCTCCAAGGAGGAGTTGTTCGGTGCGTGCCTGAGCAGGGAGCTGAGTCGTTTCATCGACACGGTGCGCGCAGACATCGATCTGAAGTGTGGCGCGCGGGAATTGTTGCGGCGCACCATCATTTCGGTGCTGCAGTACATCGATGCCAATCGCGCCTCCTGGATCGTGCTCTACACCCAGGCGACCAGTTCGCAGGCGTTCGCGCACACTGTGCGGGAGGGCAGGGAGCGCGTCATCGACCTGGTGGCCCGGTTGCTGGAGACCGGCACCCGTAATCCGGAGCCGGACAGCGACTTCCACATGATCGCCGTCGCCCTGGTGGGTGCCGGCGAGGCGGTGGCGGCTCGGGTCAGTGCCGGCGACGCCGATGTCGACGAGGCATCGGAGTTGCTGATCAACCTGTTCTGGCGCGGCCTCAAGGGCGCGTCGGCCACCCGCTAGCGGTACCGCTGGCAGCCCAGGCTAGCTCAGCGGGCGCACTGTCGACGTCAGGTGCGGGTAGCCCTTGGCCATATCGCGCAGGCAGATGTTCCAGCCGTCGTCGACCCGCTCGGTGTAGACCCCGACGGTGGCCGGCAGCAGCACCGGCTTGCCGAACCTGACGGTGTAGGTAAGCGCGGCAGGTAACTGTCCTTCGATGTTCGCCAGGACAGCGGCGGCGGTGAACATGCCGTGGGCGATCGGGGTCGGGAAGCCGAACAGCTTGGCGGCCAGCGCACTGGTGTGGATCGGATTGTGGTCGGCGCCGATCGACGAGTAGCGCCGGATCTGTTTTGCCGTGATCCGCAGGACCGCGTTGGGGGCGGGCAACTTCTCCCGCGGGGGCTGCTCCGGTGCGGGCTCCCCGGACAGGCTGGTGCGCTGCAGGTGCAGGAAGGTGGTGACCTGATCCCACGCCGGCTCGCTGCCGACACAGACTTCGCTGATGACATCGACCAGCAGCCCTTTGCGGTGTTCGCGCAGATTGTCGACGCGGACGCGCACTGACACGGTATCGGTCACCGCGATCGGCCGGTGCTGGGTGATCGTGTTCTCCACGTGCACCGCCCCCAGCGCCGCGAACGGGAAATCGAAGCCGGTGACCAGTTCCATCACCGGCGGGAAGGTGAGCACGAACGGGTAGGTGAGCGGCACGTTGGCGCCGTAGCGCAGGCCGGTCACCGCCGCGTAGGCGGCGACGTTGTCCCGGTCGATCGTCACGGCATCCACCGTCACCGTTCGGTCGGGCAGCGATTGGCCGCGACGCACGAACGGCAGCGATCCGGCCGCGGCGCGGATCAGGGTCGTCAGCCCGCCGGCCATCACGCCCCCAGCATGGCTTGGCCGCAGACCCGGATCACGGTGCCGGTGACCGCACCCGAGGCCGGGCTGGCGAAGTACGCGATGGTCTCCGCGACGTCGACCGGCTGGCCGCCCTGGTACAGCGAGTTGAGTCGTCGGCCGACTTCGCGGGTGGCCAGCGGTATCGCCTCGGTCATGGCGGTCTCGATGAATCCCGGCGCGACGGCGTTGATGGTGATGCCCTTGTCCGCCAGTCGGGGCGCCAGTGCCTCGGTGATGCCGATCATCCCGGCCTTGGTGGTGGCGTAATTGGTCTGCCCGCGGTTGCCGGCGATACCGGCCATCGAAGACAGCCCGACGATCCGGCCGCCCGCGCCGATGCTGCCGTTATCCACCAGGCCTTCGGTAAGGCGCAGTGGCGCAAGCAGATTGACCGCCAGTACCGCATCCCACCGGGAGTCGTCCATATTGGCCAACAGCTTGTCGCGGGTGATGCCGGCATTGTTGACCAGGATGTCGGCCCGGCCGCCGTGGTGGGCCTGCAGATGGCCGGAGATCTTCTCGACGGCATCGGGGGCCGTGACGTCCAGCGCCAGGGCGGTTCCGCCCACCCGGGCCGCCGTGTGTTCAAGCGCCTCGGCGGACTGCTCCACATCGATCGCCACCACCGCGGCGCCGTCGCGAGCGAACACCTCGGCGATGGTGGCGCCGATCCCACGGGCCGCCCCGGTCACGATCCCCACCTTCCCGGCCAGCGGCCTGTCCCAGTCGACCGGTCGGGTGGCGTCGGCGTCGCCGACACCGAACACCTGGCCGTCGACATAGGCGGACTTGCCCGACAGGATGAAGCGCAGCGTCGACTCGCACCCGGTGGCCGCCGGTTTGGCCGCCGGGGACACATAGACCAGCGCGGCGGTGGCGCCGCGGCGAAGCTCTTTGCCGAGCGAGCGGGTGAAGCCCTCCAGCGACCGCTGACAGATCTGCTCGTGCGGGTCGGCCACCTCGTGCGGGGTGCTGCCCAGCACCACCAGTCGCGCGCACGGTCCGATGTTGCGCAGCAGTGGGGTGAAGAACTCGTACAGCCCATTCAGGTGGCGGGGTTCGGTGATGCCGGTGGCGTCGAACACCAGACCGCCGAACGTGTCCGCCCAGCGCCCACCGAGGTTGTTGCCGACGACGTCGTAGTCCTCAGCGAGTGCCGCGCGCACCGGTTCGGCCAGCCGCCCCTGCCCGCCGATGAGCAGCGAGCCCGGCAGCGGCGGCTCACCTGCGCGGTAGCGGCGCAGCGGCTCGGGCGAGGGCAGGCCGAACTGCTTGGCAAGAAAGGACCCCGGTGCGGAGCTGATCATCTGGGACAACAGATCAGGAGCCATGAAATCTAACTTACTTCAGAGTAAGAACGGTGCGTACCATGGGCACCGGGTACCCATCTCGAACCCGAATTCCCGGAGGTTGATGTGGTGGCAGAACGACGCAGGGTGGCCGTCCTGGGCGGAAATCGGATCCCGTTCGCGCGCTCCGACGGTGCCTATGCGCAGGCGTCGAATCAGGACATGTTCACCGCGACGCTGAGCGGACTGGTGGAACGCTTTGCTCTGCAGAACCAGCGCCTCGGCGCGGTGATCGGCGGGGCGGTGCTCAAGCACAGCCGCGATTTCAATCTGATGCGCGAGTGTGTGCTCGGCAGCCCACTGTCGCCCGATACGCCGGCCATCGACATCCAGCAGGCCTGCGGGACCGGTCTGCAGGCGGCGATCGCCGCAGCCGACGGCATCGCGGCCGGCCGTTACGAGGTGGCGGTGGCGGGCGGCGTGGACACCACCTCCGATGCCCCGATCGGACTCGGCGATGACCTGCGCCGCACGCTGCTCTCGCTGCGCCGATCCCGGTCCACCGCTCGACCGGCTGAAGTTGGTCGGCCGGTTGCCCGCTGCACTGGGGGTGGAGATTCCCGCCAACTCAGAGCCGCGCACCGGCCTGTCGATGGGCGAACACGCGGCGATCACCGCCAAACAGATGGGCATCAAGCGCGTCGACCAGGACCAGTTGGCGGCGGCCAGTCATCGCAATATGGCCGCCGCCTACGACCGTGGCTTCTTCGACGACCTCGTGACGCCGTTCCTCGGGCTCTATCGGGACGACAACCTGCGCCCGGATGCCGGCGCGGAGAAACTCGCGACACTGCGGCCGGTGTTCGGGGTCAAGGGCGGGGACGCGACCATGACCGCCGGTAATTCGACTCCGCTCACCGACGGTGCCTCAGCGGTCCTGCTGGCCGGCGAACAGTGGGCCCAGGATCACCGGATCGCGCCGCTGGCCTACTTCGTCGATGCCGAGACCGCCGCGGTGGATTACGTGAACGGTGACGACGGTCTGTTGATGGCGCCCACCTACGCGGTGCCCCGGTTATTGGCGCGTAACGGTTTGCGTCTCGACGATTTCGACTTCTACGAGATCCATGAGGCATTCGCGTCGGTGGTGCTCGCGACTCTGCAGGCCTGGGAGTCCGACGAGTACTGCAAGCAGCGGCTCGGTCTGGACTCAGCTCTGGGTCGCATCGACCGCACCCGACTCAACGTCAACGGATCGTCGCTTGCCGCCGGGCATCCGTTCGCCGCGACGGGGGGTCGGATCGTCGCGCAACTCGCCAAACAGCTTGCCCAGAAGAAGACGCAGACCTCAGGCCCGGTGCGGGGGCTGATCTCGATCTGCGCCGCCGGCGGCCAGGGCGTGACCGCCATCCTGGAGGCGTGATGTGTCCGAGGTGACCGGGGGTTTGGCCGGGGTTTGGCCCGGGGGTTTGGCCAGGGGTTTGGCCACCGCAGGTCCCGGGTACTCCAATGCCCGGATAGCTCCGCGTCGCCGTCTGACCCCCCGACCCGGCGGTGGCGCGGGGCATCCTCTGGTGAAGTACTGACACCGACACCAGGCGGCCGCCGCTGGGGCGGAGGGGATCCCAGCGGTGGCCACTCCCTCGCCGGCGCGGATCCGCTAGGGCGTGCCGGCGAGCAGGCCGGACTTGACCAGGGCGGCCTCGACGTAGCGCTGCACCGGCTTGGCTTCGAAGAACCCGGTATGCCCGCCGTGATACCAGCCCACCTCGGGGCGGCCCCAGTGCTCCCACAGCTGCATGACCTGCTGTCGCGGATGCACGATGCGGTCCGCCACCCCGGCGTAGATGAACCGGCCCTGCGCGGGCACCTTGGGCTCCAACGACAGTGGCGAGACCATCCTCCCGATCGGTCCGGCGAGTTCGATGGTGGTCCGGCGCGGGTCGGTCTTGTGCAGTCCGGAATGCCGGCCTAGCAGTTCCACCAGATTTGACGGCGGCACTCCCAGGATTGCGCATGTCAGGTCATCGTCGAGGCTGGCGACCAGGGCGGCGATGTAACCGCCCAGGGAGATGCTGTTGAGGCCGATCTGTGCTCCGGGCTGCTGGGCGCGGATCCAGGCGATCAGCCGCCGTACATCCCAGACCGCCTGCGCCGTGCCGTGCACGTCGTCCATCACATCCTCGCCCGGGAACACCGCACCCTTCGGCAGGCCCTTGGCTCGCGGGCCGTGCATGGGAAGCACCGGCAGGGCGACGTTGAGGCCCAGATTGTGGTGCAAATGCCAGGCCCGGAACAGGGTGAGATCCAATCCGGCACGGCCCATCTCGGTCCCGTGCACGCAGACCAGCCAGGGGCGCGGGTCGCGGTGACGCAACACCATCGCGTACTCCCGTGCGCTGCCCGGGTAGCTGTTCCATCGCTGTGCCCCGGGCTCGCCGGGATGGGGCGCGTAACCGCTGTCGAACGAGATCCGCTCGTGGCTGCGACCACCCTTGACGTAGGACCGCACTGCGACGTCGGTGGGCGGCGGGGGAGTGGGGAAGAACTCCTGCGGCTTATCCAGCCAGCCTTTGTCGCCGTAGAAGTCGATTGCCTCCCGGACCTCGTGGTTGATCCGTTCGTAGGCCGCCGCATCGCTGAGCGGCCGGCGCCAGAGCAGACCGACGAGCACGATCTCATCCCGCAGGGCATGGGATGCCATCGACAGGGTGGGACGGGCCAGGGGGAGATCGCCCCGCTCGCCGCCGAGGTAGGCACCCCAGGACCGGGCGTAATAGCTGCCCGCCTTGGTGAAGGGTCCGACGATACTGGTCAATGCGCCACGACCTGCGGGCTGACCGGCATTGTTGGTCGTGCTGGGAGCGACCGTCATCCGGCCACCGTAGCAAATCGCCAAAGGGGTGGAAGGGTCTTAAGTCTCTAGCTGCTGCAAGCAGCCCTCATGGCTGTTACGCACCCCGGACCAGGCCGCTGTTTTGCCTGATAGATACATTTTTTTGACAGTCGCTGCCGGTTGCGTGTTGCTGCCACTTTGCCGGCCGACCGGCGCGTCAGACTCCTGCTTCAGCAAACAGAACCGCCCCGAAGCCGATAGCTTCGGGGCGGTTCTGTGTCGCCTCAGGTCAGAAGGCGGCCTCGTCGAGCTCCATGACCTCGTTGTCCAGCGCCTCGAGGACCTGGCGGGTGCCACTGAGCAGCGGGAGGAAGTTCTTGGCGAAGAACGACGCCGCGGCGATCTTGCCTTCGTAGAAGGTGCCGTCGGCGCCGGCCGCACCGCCGTCGAGAGCCGCGATCGCGACGCTGGCCTGGCGGAGCAGCAACCACCCCATCACCAGGTCGCCGACACTCATCAGGAACCGCACCGAACCCAGTCCCACCTTGTAGATGCTGGCGGTGTCCTCCTGGGCGGCCATCAGGTAGCCGGTCAGCGTCGCGGCCATGCCCTGGACGTCCTCCAGGGCCTTGGCCAGCAGCACCCGCTCGGTCTTGAGCCGGCCGTTGCCGGACTCGTTGCGGACGAACTCCTCGATCTGGCCGGCGACGTGAGCCAGAGCCACGCCCTTGTCCCGGATGATCTTGCGGAAGAAGAAGTCCTGCGCCTGGATGGCCGTGGTGCCCTCGTACAGCGAGTCGATCTTGGCGTCGCGGATGTACTGCTCGACCGGATAGTCCTGCAGGAAGCCGGAACCACCGAAGGTCTGCAGGCTCTCGGTGAGCTTGGCGTACGCCTGCTCCGAGCCGACGCCCTTGACGATCGGCAGCAGCAGGTCGTTGACCTTCACCGCCAACTCGGGCTCCACGTCATGCAGAGCCTTCGCGACTGCGGCGTCCTGGTAGGTCGCAGTGAACAGATACAGCGCGCGCATACCCTCGGCGTAGGCCTTCTGGGTCATCAGGCTGCGGCGCACGTCGGGGTGATGGGTGATGGTCACCCGCGGTGCGGTCTTGTCCGTCATCTGGGTCAGGTCCGCGCCCTGGACGCGCTCCTTGGCGTATTCCAGCGCGTTGAGGTAACCGGTCGACAGGGTGGCAATGGCCTTGGTGCCCACCATCATCCGGGCCTGCTCGATGACGTCGAACATCTGCGCGATGCCCTCGTGTACCTCGCCGACCAGCCAGCCCTTCGCCGGTACGCCGTGCTGACCGAAGGTCAGCTCACAGGTGGCCGAGACCTTCAGGCCCATCTTGTGTTCGACGTTGGTGACGAAGGCGCCGTTGCGCTCGCCGGGCTCGCCGGTCTCGCCGTCGAAGAGGAACTTCGGCACCATGAACAGCGACAGGCCCTTGGTGCCCGGGCCGGCGCCCTCGGGGCGGGCGAGCACCAGATGCATGATGTTCTCGAACAGGTCATCGGAGTCGGCCGAGGTGATGAACCGCTTCACGCCGTCGATGTGCCAGGAGCCGTCCTCCTGCTTGACCGCCTTGGTGCGGCCGGCGCCGACGTCGGAACCGGCGTCCGGCTCGGTCAGCACCATGGTCGAGCCCCAGCCGCGCTCAGCCGCGAGCGTGGCCCAGCTTCTTCTGCTCGTCGGTGCCGAGGTGATGCAGGATCTGGGCGAAGCCGGCACCGCCGCCGTACATCCAGACCGCGGGGTTGGCGCCGAGCACGTGCTCGTGCAGCGCCCACAGCAGCGCCTTGGGCACCGGTACGCCACCGAGCTCCTCGATGACGCCGACCTTGTCCCAGCCGCCGTCGATGAATGCGCGCACCGATGCCTTGAACGACTCCGGCAGGGTCACCGTGTGGGTGGCCGGATCGAAGGTCGGGGGGTTGCGGTCACCGTCGGTGAAGGAATCGGCGATCGGGCCCTCTGCCAGCCGGGCCATCTCGCCGAGCATTTCCTCGGCGGTTTCGCGGTCCAGGTCGGTGAAGTTGCCCTCGCCGAGGGCCTTGTCCACGCCGAACACCTCGAACAGGTTGAACACCTGGTCGCGAACATTGCTCTTGTAGTGGCCCACAATTCCTCCTCGATGAGAACGCCACCTAGGGTTGGGTACTTGCGATTAAGTTACCCACCAGTAACGTAGATAACTATACCCGCCGGTAACTTCAACGCAAACCTAATGTGACCTATTTCGCGTCGGGCGCGCGCACCACCACAGATGTGAAGATGAGGGCGATGAATTCGGCGCATCTGGAACCAGCGGCCCTGCGGGAGGCTTTCAGCCACTTCCCGTCCGGGGTGGTCGCGATCGCGGCGGAGGTCGACGGCGCGCCCCTGGGCATGGCGGCCAGCACCTTCGTCCCGGTGTCCCTGGACCCCCCGCTGGTGTCGTTCTGTGTGCAGAACACCTCCCAGACCTGGCCTCGGCTGGCCGCGCTGCGCGTGGTGGGTATCAGCGTTCTCGGCGAAGAACATGACGAGGCGGTGCGCACGCTGGCGGCCAAGACCGGAGACCGCTTCGCCGGACTTCAGACGACGTCCACCGACGACGGCGCGGTCTTCGTTCACGGCACCTGCATGTGGCTTGAGAGCGAGATCGACCAGGAGATCGCCGCCGGCGACCACACCATCGTGATTCTGCGCATCCGCGATATCACGGTGCATCGCGAGGTGACGCCGATGGTCTTCCACCGCAGCCGGTTTCGCCGGCTCAGCGATTAGAGCCTTAGGGGCACCTGCCCAGTTCGTCGCGATACCCGGCGATACGGCTGTCGAGTTCGGCGGCGTCGTCTGCCCGGCCCTCCCGGCGGGCCAACTCCAGCCTCGCCGACAGCTCACGGATGGCAGTACGGATCTCGTTGACGCTGCGCGTGGTCATGCCCACCGGGTAACCGACCGTGCGGTTTTCTACACCGCCGCGGCGTGTTCTGAAGAAAACCGCACGGTCGCGGAGAACTACTTTTCGCCGCGCCTGAACAACTTATTGCCGAGCCAGACCACCGGGTCGTACTTGCGGTCGGCGACGCGTTCCTTCATCGGGATCAGCGCGTTATCGGTGATCTTGATGTGTTCGGGGCAGACCTCGGTGCAGCACTTGGTGATGTTGCAGTAGCCGAGGCCGAATTCTTCCTGGGCCATGTCGCGGCGATCCAACGTGTCCAGAGGGTGCATCTCCAACTCGGCGGCGCGCATCAGGTACCGCGGGCCGGCGAAGGCTTCCTTGTTCTCCTCGTGGTCGCGGACCACGTGGCAGACGTTGTTGCACATGAAGCACTCGATGCACTTGCGGAACTCCTGCGAGCGCTCGACGTCGATCTGCGCCATCCGGTACTCGCCCGGCTGCAGGTCCTTCGGCGGAGTGAACGACGGGATTTCGCGGGCCTTCTCGTAGTTGAACGACACGTCGGTCACCAGGTCGCGGATCACCGGGAACGCCCGCAGCGGGGTGATGGTGACGGTCTCTGCCTCGTCGAAGGTCGACATCCGCGTCATGCACATCAGGCGGGGCCGGCCATTGATCTCCGCCGAGCACGATCCGCACTTGCCCGCCTTGCAGTTCCACCGCACCGCGAGGTCCGGGGTCTGCTCGGCCTGCAGCCGGTGGATGACATCGAGGACGACCTCGCCCTCGTTGACGGCCACGTCGAAGTCGCGGAGTTCGCCGCCGTCATCGTCGCCGCGCCACACCCGCAGTTTCGCCTCGTAACTCATTCTGCTCTCCGTCCCGGATGTGCCGCGAGTTCCTCGTCGCTGAAGTATTTCCCAAGTTCCTCGATGTCGAACAGCGCCAGCAGATCTTCCCGCATCGGCGTCTGCTCCTCGCGGGTGGCGGTGACCGTCGGCATCACCGGGTCATCGGTCTCGGTACGGCACACCACCAGTGCGCGGCGCCAATCCGGGGCCATCGACGGGTAGTCGTCGCGGGTGTGGCCGCCGCGGCTCTCCGTGCGCGTCAGGCCGGAGCGGGCGACGCACTCGCTGACCAGCAGCATGTTGCGCATATCCATGGCCAGATGCCAGCCCGGGTTGAACGCGCGCTTGCCGTCGGACTCGATGTTGCGGAAGCGGACCTTGAACTCGTCGATCTTGTCCAGGGCCTGCTGCATCTCCGCACCGGTGCGGATGATGCCGACCAGGTCGTTCATCGTCTGCTGCAGTTCGGCATGCAGGGTGTAGGGGTTCTCCGGCTTGGCCTTGCCCTGCGGACCCTCGAACGGGGCCAGCGCGATCGCCGCGGCCTCCTCGACCGCATCTTCCGACACCGTGGGTCGGCTGGAGAGCCCCCGCACGTAGTCGGCGGCTCCGAGTCCGGCGCGACGGCCGAACACCAGAAGGTCCGACAGCGAGTTTCCGCCGAGGCGGTTGGAGCCGTGCATTCCGCCGGAACACTCGCCGGCGGCGAAGAGCCCCTGGGTGGCCGCGGCCCCGGTGTCCGGGTCGACCTCGATCCCGCCCATCACGTAGTGACAGGTCGGACCGACCTCCATCTCGTCCTTGGTGATGTCGACCTCGGCCAGCTCCAGGAACTGGTGGTACATCGAGGGCAGCCGGCGCTTGATCTCCTCCGGCGTCATCCGCGAGGCGATGTCGAGGTAGACGCCACCGTGTGGGCTGCCGCGTCCGGCCTTCACCTCGGTGTTGATCGCGCGGGCCACCTCGTCGCGGGGCAGCAGATCAGGGGTGCGGCGCGCGGAGTCGTTGTCCTTGAGCCACTGGTCGGCCTCGGCCTCGGTCTCGGCGTACTGGCCCTTGAACACCGCGGGGATGTAGTTGAACATGAACCGCTTGCCTTCGGAGTTCTTCAGAACTCCGCCGTCGCCGCGCACGCCCTCGGTGACCAGGATGCCCTTGACCGACAGCGGCCAGACCATGCCGGTGGGGTGGAACTGGATGAACTCCATGTTGATCAGCGCCGAGCCGGCCCGCATGGCCAGCGCGTGTCCGTCGCCGGTGTACTCCCACGAGTTCGACGACACCTTGAACGACTTGCCGATACCGCCGGTCGCGAGCACCACCGCGGGCGTCTCGAACACGATGAACTTCCCGGTCTCGCGCCAGTAACCGAACGCTCCGGAGATGCGGTCGCCGTCCTTGATCAGATCGGTGATCGCGCACTCGTGGAAGATCTTGATCCGCGCCTCGTAGTCGCCGAGTTCGGCCTTGTCCTCCTGCTGCAGCGAGACGATCTTCTGCTGCAGGGTGCGGATGATCTCCAGGCCGGTGCGGTCGCCGACGTGGGCCAGCCGGGGGTAGGTGTGTCCGCCGAAGTTGCGCTGGCTGATGCGGCCGTCCTTGGTCCGGTCGAACAGCGCCCCGTACGTCTCCAGTTCCCAGACCCGCTCCGGTGCCTCCTGGGCGTGCAGTTCGGCCATCCGCCAGTTGTTGAGGAACTTGCCGCCGCGCATGGTGTCGGCGAAGTGCACCTGCCAGTTGTCCTTGGGGTTGGCGTTGCCCATCGCCGCCGCGCAGCCTCCCTCGGCCATCACGGTGTGCGCCTTGCCGAACAGCGACTTGCTCACGACCGCGACCCGCAGGCCGCGCTGACGCGCCTCGATGACCGCACGCAGACCGGAGCCACCGGCGCCGATCACGACAACGTCGAATGAATGCCGCTCCACCTCAACCATGTGTTGTCCTCACTAGAAGTGCCGGTCCGAAGTGCCTGTCAGCCAATGAATCTCAGGTCAGAGATCGCGCCACTGGCCACGAGCATGACGTAGAAGTCGGTGAACATCAGCGAGCCGATGGTGATCCAGGCGAACCGCTTGTGGTGGACGTTGAGCCTGCTGATCTGGGTCCACGACCAGTACCGCACCGGATGCTTGGAGAAGTGCTTGAGCCGCCCACCCATCACGTGCCGGCAGGAATGGCAGGACAGGGTGTACAGCCACAGCAGGACGACGTTGGCGACCAGGATGACGTTGCCCAGCCCGAATCCGAAGCCGGAGGGGGAGTGGAAGGCCTGGATCGCGTCCCAGGTGTTGATCACCGAGATGATCGCCGCGATATAGAAGAAGTACCGGTGCAGGTTCTGCAGGATCAGCGGCAGCCGGGTCTCGCCGGTGTAGGTGGCGTGCGGTTCGGCCACCGCGCAGGCGGTCGGGGCCTGCCAAACCGACCGGTAGTAGGCGCCGCGGTAGTAGTAGCAGGTCAGCCGGAACAGCAGCAGGAACGGCAGTGACAGCGCCGCGTACGGCAGCCACCACACGTCGGGCAGGATCTGCGGCCAGAATTCACTGGCCTGCCCGCACCCCTTGCTGATGCACGGCGAGTAGAACGGGGTGAGGTAGTGGTACTTCTCTACGAAGAAGTGGTCCTGCTGGAAGGCCCGGACGGTCGCGTAGATGATGAACGCCGCGAAGCCGAGATCGTTGAGGATCGGGGACTTCAGCCAGTTGTCGGTGCGCAGAGTCCTCTGCGGAATCTGGGCCCGTCCGGGCGAGAAGACACCGGTGCCACGCCGATCGGCTGTGGGTGCGCTCATGATGCAGTGGTCCCCTTCACGTCAACTGTCCGAAGGGTACCCAGGTCACAGTGCGAAACGCCAAGCGGTCAGCGCCGGAAGTGCCCCCCGACTCCCTCGTCGTCGATGTCGCGCCACATCTCCGCGTCATACGGGGTGTCGGGCACCTGGACCTTCTCCCCGGAGGTGATGACGGTGTGCGACGTGATCTCGAGCTCACCCGCATCCATCTCGAGAAGTTCCAGGTCACCGAGGATTCTCTGGGTGTCGATGACGGCCCGGCGCATCGCCGGCGCGTCGCCATAGCGGTGCTGCAACGACGTCACGCACCGCCGCAGGTTGCCCACGAGTTGATGCAGTTCGGCGAGTTCGGCGGCTCGGGACATCGGTTCTCCTCGAGGTCAAAGGTGGCGCGAATCACAACGCTGCCTCGATGCTAGCCAGAACCGCGCTGCAATGCCGCCGGTGTCCACTGATCGGGCTACCGGGTTGATGGACTTCCCGGGCCGTGGTCCTCGAAGAGGTGTCCCTCGCCGGTCACGCTGATCCGTACCGGGTCGCCCGGTTCGGGCACGGGAGTGCCCCCGGGCACCCGCACCTGGATGCGCGTGCCGTCGGTGAGCTCGACCCGAAGCAGCGAGTCATGCCCGAAGTAGGCCGCGTTGAGGACCACACCGGTGCGGGTTGCGACTCCTGCCGGGTGATCGGCGGGCGACAGCGCCAGTTGCTCGGGGCGAAGCACCACGACCGCATGGCCGTTCGTCGCGGCGCCCATGGCAGACCGGTCGGACGCATCCACCGCGATCTCGCCGAGCGCGCACGAGACGCCATCGGCGTCGGCTGTGGCCGGGAGTTCCACGGCATCCCCGACGAACCGGGCCACTCCGAGGTCGACCGGCGCCTCGTAGATCTCCTGCGGGGTCCCGGTCTGAACGATGCGGCCGTCTCGCATGACGGCAACCAGGTCAGCGGTGGACAGAGCCTCGTCCTGGTCGTGGGTGACCAGGACCGCCGTGGTGCCCTGAGCGCGCAGCACCTCCCGCACCTCGGCGCGCAGTTGGGTGCGCAGCCCCGCATCGAGTGCGCTGAACGGTTCGTCGAGCAGGATGATGTCGGGCCGGGGCGCCAGAGCACGCGCCAGTGCGACCCGCTGCTGCTGACCGCCGGACAGGTCGTGCGGCCTGGCCTGTGCGTAGCCACTCATATCCACCATGTCGAGCACCTCGTCGATGCGGGCACGGGAGCCTCGGGGCAGGCCGAACCCCACGTTCGCGCTCACGCTCAGGTGCGGGAACAGCGCGCCCTCCTGCGGCACGATGCCGACCCGGCGCTTCTCCGGCGGAACGAAGACATCTGGTGCGCCGGCCTCGCGGCGCGCGACCACACGCTCGCCGAAGGACACCGAACCGCCCGATGGACGGATGAAGCCGGCGAGCACCCGCAGCAGCGTTGTCTTGCCGGAACCACTTGTGCCCAGCACAGCCGCCAGCGATCCCGATGGCACGGCCAGATCGAGATGGTCGAGCACGTCTGCCCCGCCGTAGCCGGCGCGCAGCCCGCGAACCACGACACCGCTCACACGGTCACCGCCTCAGTGTCGCGGACCGGTCCGATGGCCCGACCGAGCAACCAGGCGGGGACGGCGGCCAGCGCTACGAGCATGACCGCGTAGGGAGCCGCTGACCCGTAGGCGGCGACCTCGGTGCGGCTCCACAGTTCGGTGGCCAGTGTGTCCAGTCCGGTGGGGCGCAGCATGAGCGTGGCGGGAAGTTCCTTCATCGCTGTCAGCAGAACCAGGAGTCCTCCTGCGGCGACACCCGGCAGAGTGAGGCGCAGTGTGGTTGCAGCCCAGGCCTTTACAGGTCCCAGACCCAGTGTGCGGGCGGTCTCCTCGAGCGACGGTGGCACCGCGGCCGTCGCGCTGCGAGTAGCTCCGACCGCCTTGGGCAGGAACAGGACGGCGTATGCAACGGCCAGTACGGCCACGGTCTGATAGGCGAACGGCGCGACGGCGAGGGTCAGGAAGACCAGGGATAGTCCGACCACCACTCCGGGAAGTGCATGGCCGGTGAATGCGAGTGTCTCGATGGTGCTCACCGTCCGCGTCCGGTAGCGCCCGGCGAGTATGCCGACCGGCAGCGCCAGCGCCATCGCAAGCACGGCTCCGGCGCCGGCAACGCCGACCGACGCCCATGCGGCGGACAGAAGTTCGCGCACATTCAGCGCTGTGCGGGTGCCCTCGAGCATGCGCAGCAGCAGCGACCCGAAGGGAACACCGAGAGCCAGGACGGTGACCGCGGTGAGCCACAGCATCGACCCGGTTCGTGCGAGCCGCCCCAGCGCCACGGGTACCGCCTGCCGCTGAGTCCCGGTTCCCACCCGCCAGCGACGGGTTCGGCCGCGGACGCGTCGCTCGGCGAACACCAGCAGTGCCGCCAGGGCCACCAGGACCAGCGCCAGTACCGTCGCCCCGATCCGGTCGAAGCTGGCGCGGTAGGACGAGTAGATGACGCGGGTGAACGCGTCGACGCGCAGCAGGGCGACGGCGCCGAAGTCAGACAGCGTGTAGAGCGCCACAAGCAGCGACCCGCCGGCTGCCGCCGGCCACACCTGGGGCAGCGTGGCGGTGGCGAAGGCGCGGACGGGGCCGCGACCCAGAGCGCGGGCCACTTCTTCCACGGCGGGATCGCTGGACCGCAGTGCGGCGGTCACCGGCAGCAGAACGTAGGGGAAGGAGACCAGCGTGAGAATCAGTGCCGCCGCCCAGAAGCCGTGCATGGCCGGGAACGCCGCGATCCAGGCGTATGCGGCCACGTAGGACGGGATGGCGAGCGGCAGTGCGAGGAGCAGAAGCCACAGCCTTTCGGCGGGCAACCGCGTCCGTGCGACCAACCACGCGGCGGGTACGCCGATGAGAAGGCACCCGGCGACGACCACCAGCATCAGGGCCACGGAGGTGCCGATCGTCTCGGCGGTGCGGGGCCGGGCGATCACATCGAGGATGCGCTGCCAGCCGGCGCCGCCGGCGCGCACGAACAGATAGAGCAGTGGAATCACCGAACAGGCAGCGGTCGCGGCACCTGCCAACAGCAGCAGCCGTGGTGGGCGTCCGGTCCGCGGCCGTTCCGATGACCGGGTCAGCGTCGCAGTGGAGGGCATTACAGGCCGACGTCCTCCAGCATGGCCAGCGTCGCCGGTAGGCCGGCGAGGTCGGCCAGCGCCACATCAGGGCCGCGCAGCGAGTCCAGTGGCGGCAAGCCGGCGGCGGGGGGCACCGAGGGGATCAGCGCGTACTCAAAAGTGTTGGCCACGAACCACTTCTGGGTCGAGGGGGAGAGCAGCCATTCGACGAAGCGCGCGGCGTCGGGATCGTCGGCGGCGGATTTCAGGATGCCGGCCCCGGCCACGTTGACCAGGCTTCCCGGGTCGCCCGGCTCGGTGAAGGCGATCTGCGCCCGCATGGCGCGCTCGCCGATCTCAGCCTTCTTCTCGTACCAGTAGTAGTGATTGATCAGGCCCAGTTGGACCTGGCCGGAATTGACCGCGTCGAGGATGAGTCCGTTCTTCTCGTACTTGCGGACGTCGTTGGCCACCAGTCCCTCAAGCCATTGCCGCGTTGCGTCGTCGCCGTCGGCGAGGCGCATCGCGGTCACGAACGCCTGGAAGGATGCGTTCGTCGGAGCGATCGCGACCTGACCTTTCCACCGGGGCTGGGTCAGGTCGAAGACCGAGCGCGGTACGTCGGCGGCGGGGACCTTGTCGGCGTCGTATGCGATCACCCGGACGCGACCGGTGACACCGGTCCAGGTCCGGTTCGGTGCGCGGTAGGCGGCCGGGACGGCCTCGGCTGCCGCGTCGGGCAGGGGGGCGAACAGACCGGCTTGGTCGACGGCGCCGAGTGCCCCGGCGTCCTGGGCGAAAAACACCTGTGCGGGGCTGGCGGATCCCTCCTCGGTGAGTTGGGCGGCCAGTTCCGCACTGTCGCCGTACCGGGCTTCGACGCGAATGCCGGTGTCCTCGGTGAATTTCGTGAAGAGCGGTCCGACCAGCTGCTCGGACCGGCCCGAGTACACCGTGAGCGCATCCCGGGACCGCTCCTGGTCGGCTGAACACCCTGCCAGCGGGGCGATCATCACGGCGACCGCTGCCACCACACCGAACATGCGCACGGGAATTGCACTCCAAACTATTAGGGTAGGTAACCCTAAGGTGCCCGAGCGGCTCCGTGGTGTCAAGTCGACTTCCGCGCGACCGGGACGGTTACCAGACGTTGCCGTCGCGCCAGTCGCAGACCAGTTCCGCGCCTGCATCCAATTCGACGGTGACGGGCAGTGCGAAGATCACGCCGTCATCGTCGGGTGTGCGGATCAGGCCGGTGGGTGCCAGAACCGAGGTGGGCCCGCGCCAGTGCAGCCACCCGCGCGGCCGGTAGATCCGGGTACCGGAGGCGGAGTCGCCCGGTGCGCGCAGTGCCCCGAGTTGATAACCGCCTCGGACCACCTGCTCAAGTGCGTCCATCACCGCGTTGCCCAGGCCCTGGCCGCGCCACTGTTCTTGAACCGCAACACCTTCCAGGTATCCGCAGCGCAGTGCGCAACCGTCGTAGAGCAGCCGCCGCTGGACCACCGCACCGTGGGCGAGCAGGGCACCGCGATGGACGATGAGCGCATGCATTCCGCCCAGGGTGTGCTCCCAGTCGCTGTCGGTGAACGCCCCGTCATGGGCGTTGACCAACAGATTCCTGGCATTGCGCAGGGTGTCGCCATCCAGGTCGCTGGTGTGCACCAGGCGGGCGGTGTGGACCGGCGCGTTCACGTTCTCAGCTTTACACCGATTGCCCGGCGGGCGCCGCGTTACGCGGCCGGGCCCAGCGCAGCCGCACCGGCTGGCCCGGCCGCAACTGCCCCACGACGTCGGTGTCGGCATCGACCAGGACCCCGATGACGGGGTAGCCGCCGGTCACCGGGTGGTCGGGCCCGAGGATCACCGGCAGGCCGTTCGGAGGTACCTGGATCGCGCCGCGCACGGTTCCCTCGCTGGGCAGTTCCTCGCCGGGCCGGCACCGGGTCAGCGGCTTGCCGGTCAGCCGCAGGCCGACCCGGTCGCTGCGTTCCGACGCCGTCCACGACGTTCTCTCCAATGCATCAGGGTCGGTGAACCACCCGTCGCGCGGGCCCGGCACCGCGCGCAGGATCACGGGGCCGTCCGGGATACCCGCGATGGGGGCCTGCTCGAGTTGCGGGAATTCCGGTGCGGCCGCACCCACGATGAGCCGGTCGCCGGCACGCAGCGGCGGTGGCCCGATGCCAGACAGGGTGTCATGGCTTCGCGATCCCAGGACCGGATCGGCCGCGATGCCGCCGCGGACCCCGAGGTAGCTGCGCAGCCCGCGGCGCGGTGTATTCACCACGACCACCTGACCGGCGCGCACCCGGTGAACACTGTTGGTCCCGAACGCAATTCCGTCCGCCTCCGGCGCACCGTCGGCGCCGGTGACGGCGATCTCGGCGTCCCCCTCGAGCACCCGGACGGCGAAGCCGCCGAAGGTGATCTCGATCGTTGCGTGGGTGGCGGGATTGGCCACCAGGCGGTTGGCCAGCGTGTGCGCTCGGCGATCGGCGGCACCGGAGGTGCTGACGCCGATATGCCCCAGACCGGGACGGCCGAGGTCCTGCACGGTTGCCAACGGGCCGCAGCGCAGCACCTCCAGGATCATCGGGCCGCTCCCGCGCGGAACTGCACCCAGGTGCCGGGGGTGAGCAGAGCCGGCTGGGCTCGGTTGATGTCCCACAGCGCGGCGTCGGTGCGTCCGATCAGCTGCCAGCCACCGGGGGAATCGCGGGGGTAGACGCCACTGAAGTGCCCGGCCAGCGCAACAGATCCGGCGGGCACCCGGCTGCGCGGCTCGGATCGGCGAGGAACGTTCAGTCGCGGGTCGCCGTCGATCAGGTAGGCGAAGCCCGGTGCGAAGCCGCAGAATCCGACCCGCCACGGTGTCCGGGTGTGGGCGTCGATGACGTCCTCGATCGCCATCGCGAGATGGTCGGCCACGGTGGCGAGGTCGGCGCCGTCGTAGACGACGTCGATGACCACGTCGGGGTCGCGTGATCGGCCACCTGCCGGCCCGTCGCGATGACGTCGATGCCAGCCAGCCGGGATCGGGTGCTGGTCTGCAGGGCGGGATCGCGCAGTGTCACCAGCACGGTGCGGGCGGCCGGAACGACGTCGACGACACCGGGCAGGTGGGCGTCCCGCACCGCGTCGGTGAGCGCGAGAACGTCGTCGCCGGAGCCACATTCGAGGAGCAGGGCGCGGTCGCCGTAGTCCATGATGGCCGGGCGGATCGGCGATGCCATCAGACCAGCGCGGTGTAGGTGGGCTCGTGGCGCTTGATGTAGGCGATCACCCGGTAGGTCACCGGCAGCATGACCACCTCCACGGCCGTCTTGTAGATCCACCCCAGAGCGGCGTAGGTGACGAAGTCGCCGATGCTGGTGATCCCGATGGCGCCGGCGGCGATGGCGCAGAACACCAGGGTGTCACCGAGTTGGCCGGCGAAGGTGGAGCCCACCAGCCGCGCCCACAGGTGCTTCTCCTTGGTGCGCGCCTTGATCTGGACCACCGTCCACGCGTTGATGGTCTGGCCGACGATGAAGCCGGCCAGACCGGCCACGATCAGCTGCGTGTAGGCGCCGACGACGTTGGCGAAGTGCTCCTGATTGGGGTAGAAGTCCGCCGCGGGCAGGTACACCGTCACCCAGAACGCCGCCGCGGCAAGGCCGTTCATCGCGAAACCGAGGAAGATCGCGCGCCGTGCCGCCCGGAAGCCGTACACCTCGGCCAGCACGTCGCCGATGATGTAGGTGAGTGGGAAGACGATGAATCCGCCATCGGTGATGATCGGACCGAAAGCCACACCCTTGGTCGCCGCCACGTTGGAGATGATCACCAGCGCGGTGAAGACCGCGACCAGGCCCGGGTAGTAGACGCTGCCGACACTGGCGAACCCCGGCTCGCGCCGCGCCGCGGTGTCCACCTCGCTTGTCACATCGGCAATCCAAACACGTCGGGCGCCCCGGGTACGTATCGCGGCCGATCACTGCAGTCGCAGACCCGATTCGAGGAACTCCATCGCCGCGTCGACGTTGGCCAGTGAGAAGGGTCCGCGGTTGCCCAGCGCCATCACTGCCCCGGTGACTGCGCCAGCGAAGACCCGTACGTCCAATTCGTGTGCTCCGCGGCCCAGTCGGTGTGCCATCGCCTCGCTGATACCGGCGATCAGGCTGGTGTACTCCTCGCGCAGTGCCGGCTGAAGTTCAGGCAGTGAGTAGATGAGCCGCTGCCGGACCCGTTCGATCTCCCACCCTTCTGCGCTCATCTCCGCATAGGCCTGATGGACCGCCGCCCGGAACGCCCCGACCGCCGACAACTCCGCGGGCGCAGCGGCCAGGGCTTTGAGCATGACGGTGCTCAAGTCGTCGGCCAGCAAAACCGACTCTTTGCTGGGGAAATAGCGGAAGAAGGTGCTCGCCGAGACCTCAGCCGCCTCCGCGATCTGCTCGATCGTGGTGCTCGCGTAGCCGTCCTCTTCGAACATCCGCAGGGCCGTCCGGCGGATGGTGTTGCGCGTCTGGATCTTTTTGCGTTCGCGCAATCCGACGATTCGCGGCTCAGCCCCCATGTATCAATTCTTCAGAAGCTGCCGGTCACGTCAATGCCAGCGATATCCCGAGGGCGATCATCGTCACCGCGATGACCGCGTCCAGAATGCGCCACGTTGTAGCTGTGGCAAACACGCCGACGGCGCGGCGCGCGCCGAATCCGAGTCCGAAGAACCACACCGTGCTGGCCAGTGCGGCACCGCCGCCGAAGAACCACCGGGCCTCGCCCTGCTGGTTGGCCAGAGTGCCGAGCAAAATCACGGTGTCGAGGTAGACGTGCGGGTTGAGGAACGTCAGCGCCAGGCACGTCAGGACCACCGGCGCGAGTTGGGCCGGCCCCGCCGCCGCCGGCGTCAGGGTCGCCGGGCGCAGAGCACGCCGCGCGGCGAGCAGTCCGTAGCCGATCAGGAATGCAGCACCGCCGATCCGTGCCACGGTCAGGGCCTGCGGGTGGGCGGCGATCAGCGCCCCGACGCCGGCGATACCCGCCGCGATGAGCACCACGTCCGCCGCGGCGCACATCCCCGCGACGACCGCCACGTGTTCGCCCCGGATGCCCTGCCGTAGTACGAATGCGTTCTGGGCGCCGATCGCGGCGATCAGAGTCAGCCCGGTGACGAATCCGAGTACTGCCGCGTCAGCCACCCCGTGACGGTAGGTAACCGCCCGCCGGGAGTACAACTGCCGCACCGGGGGCGGGCACCTCGTAGGCTTTCGCGGTGACTACGGGCGACGATGCCGACCTGCTTTCCCCCGACGATGCGCGCATCCTGAGCATGGAATCGCCGGCGATCACCGGACACACCCTCAAACTCGTCGTTCTGGAACCCGGCTCGGCCGCCATCGATCTCGGCGCACTGCGTGCGGCGGTGGCGTCCCGCCTTGCCGGACAACCCCGCGCCATGCAGCGCGCGGACACCTCCGGGGCGCAGCCGCGCTGGGTGCCGGCCGCCGAGTTCGACATCAAAGATCACGTCCGCCGCCATGATGGCGGTGATGCCGACCTGTGGCAGACGGTCAGCGCACTGATGGCCCAGCACCTCGATCGTCGGCGCCCGCTGTGGACCTTCGATGTGATCGGGCCCCTCGCCGACGGCCGTGAAGCGATCGCGGTCCGCATCCACCATGCGATGGCCGATGGCATCGCCGCTGTCCGGTTCCTGCACGCGGTGCTCTGGGATGAGCAACCGGAGCCGTCGACGCGGGAGGGTGCGCCGGGTGCGGTTCCCGCGCAACACATCAGCGCACTCGGTGAACTGTTTCGGATGCCCGCGGCGCTACGCCGCGAACTTGGGCATCGCGGCTCCGCCTCGCCGTTCGACCGCCCGCTGAGCGGGGCGCGCGAATTGGCCTTCACCATCGCGCCGCTGAACGAGATGAAGGCCATCGGTGCCACCCGGCCCAGCCACGCGACCGTCAACGATGTGCTGCTGGCCGTCATCGCCGGCGGCCTGCGGGACTGGCTCGGAGCTGACGCCGCCGCCGGCGAGCATCTGCGCGCCCAGATTCCGGTCAGCCTGCACCACCGCGACGAGGCACCCGGCGAGATGGGAAACCGCGATTCGTTCATCAACGTCGACCTGCCGGTCGGGGAGGCCGACCCGCTGGCTCGCCTCGACCTGATCAGCTCACAGACACGTACCCGCAAGAACAGTGGCGACGCGGTGGAGCTGTACGACCTCTTCCACGCTCTCGGCCGAACCCGGCACGTCGGTGGTGCGGTGCAGCGTTTCGCCGGCAGTGCCCGCGAGTTCAGTGTGGCGATCTCCAACGTCCCGGGTCCACCGACTGCCGTCGCAGTGGCGGGCCGGCGGGTGGCGCAGCTGTTCTCGTCGTCGGAACCGGGGCCGCACCATGTACTGCGCATCTCGGCGATCTCCTGCGCCGGCGACGTGGGAATCGGCCTCTGCACCGATCCGCAGGCGCTGCCGGGCATCACCGGCCTGGCCGAAGCCATCGACGATTCCTACGCCCGGCTGCGAGCGGCCGTGGCAGGCTCAGCCGGTGACTGACGGAGCGCAACCGCGGAACGAGGCGGCGGTTCGGACCCGGTTCGGCCATCCCGTCGGCCTGGTCAATCTCTTCGGCGTCGAGCTGTGGGAACGATTCTCGTTCTACGGGATGCTGACCATCCTCGGCTACTACCTGTACTACTCGGTGGGTGAGGGCGGGCTCGGGCTACCGAGAACCACCGCGACCGGAATCGTCGGCGCCTACGGCGGATTCGTCTACCTGTCCACCGTGCTCGGCGGCTGGGTTGCCGACCGCGTGCTGGGCATGGAACGCACCGTGTTCTACGGCGGTGTGGTGGTCATGTGCGGCCACATCGCACTGGCGCTGCTGCCCGGCCTGACCGGCGTCGCGGTGGGACTGGTGCTGATTGCGCTCGGCGCTGGTGCGCTCAAAGCAAACGCGTCATCTCTGCTGGGCACCCTGTACGACGAGGGGGACGCGCGCCGGGACGGCGGATTCACGCTGTTCTATCTCGGTATCAACCTCGGCGCGTTCGCCGGCCCGCTTATCACCGGACTTCTGCAGACCCGCCTCGGCTTCCATTACGGCTTCGGCGCGGCTGCGATCGGCATGGCGCTGGGGCTGACCCAGTACGTCATCTTCCGGCGCAACCTCGGCAGTCACGGCCGTACCGTGCCGCATCCACTGTCGCGCTCCGCGTTCGGGCGCGCTGCCGTCGTCGCCGGGGCGGTGGTCGTGGTCATCGCGGGAGGCCTCGCCACCGGATTGGTGACGCTCGCCAACCTCTCGCAGGTCACCACCGGCTTGATTCTCATCGCCTCGATCGCCTACTTCGCCGTGATGCTCACCAGCTCGCGGGTCACACCGCTGGAACGCACCCGGGTCCGGGCCTTCATTCCGCTGTTCGTCGCCAACGCCGTGTTCTGGTCACTGTTCCAGCAGATCTTCACCGTGCTGGCGGTCTACTCCGACGAGCGGATGAACTGGACCATCTTCGGTTGGACGGCGCCGTCGAGTTGGATCGGATCCATCGAACCGGTATGGATCATCCTGCTGTCGCCGGTGTTCGCGGTGATGTGGACCAAGCTGGGCCGGCGCGCACCGACGACTCCGCGCAAGTTCGCCTACGGTGTGATCGGCATGGGATTGGCATTCCTGCTGTTCCTGACCATGGCAGGCACAACCGGCCGCACCGTTCCGGTGCTCGCGGTGATGGCGATCATGGCGGCCTTCGCCATCTCCGAGCTGCTGCTCTCGCCGATCGGCCTCTCAGTCACCACGCAATTGGCGCCCAACGCCTTCCGTGCCCAGATGATGGCGCTGTACTTCTTCTCCGTCGGACTGGGCACCGCGATGTCCGGGGTGCTCGCCCGCTACTACGACTCCGCCCACGAAGCGGCCTATTTCGGCATCATCGGCGGCGCTGCCGTGCTGGTGGGCCTGGTGGTGTGGGCGATCGCGCCGCGGATCAGCACCCTCATGGAGGGTGTGCACTGACCGTGCGCTGACGCGGCATCGGTGGCAGCGGTTCGTAGTTCAGCCTGCTGTCGAGAGTGCGTGCAGATCGCGAAAACGGCCGCGAAAGCGATCTCCGCGCACTCTCGGCGAGGGGTGAGCCCCTAGGAACGCCGCGCCGCGTACGGCCACGGCTTGTTGCGTTCCGGGACCGAGGCGGTGCGGACTTCCTTGAGTTGGGTGCGCAGGAACTGCCGCAACTGATGCAGATCCGGATCGTCCCACCGGTTGACCGCCTCGGCCGGGTCGGTGGTCAGGTCATAGAGCTCCCACTGGTCATCGAGCGGGCTGCTTCGGTACACCTCACCGCCCGGCCCGTTGGCCGCCAGATGGCGCACCCCGGGTTCGGTCCACGTCGACGGGTCGTCGAAACTGCGGACCAGCTTCCACAGGTGCCCGTCGCCGCCGGGCGCTGAGTCCTCGTAGACGTCCTCGCCGACCCGGAGCACCAGCCCCTCGAAGTTCGCCGCGGTGTGCGCCGCGATCCGGATCCGCAGCGGCCGCGGCGGATCGACCGTGCGGCCGAGTTGGCGTCCCAGACCCGAGGCGCCGGAGTCGCCCTCCAGCATGTTGTCGCGGGTCATCAGATACACCGCGCGCCCGTCCTGCACCGCACCGCCGTCGACGACGTCCATCAGGTTGCGGCCCGGCAGCGGATGCACCTCGGAGAACGTCTCGCGCAGCACGGCGGCCGTTGACTCGACGTCCACGCCGGCGGCGCCGAGCAGCGTGGGCACCAGGTCGACGTGTGATGTCGGCTCGGCGATCACCCGCGGGGCGGTGGATCGCTCACCGATGCGCACCACGGTCAACGGCACCCGGGTGGCCTCGTCGTAGAGGTTGAACCACTTCTGGTGCAGCCCGCCGTGCGCTCCGAGCAGGTCACCGTGGTCGGATGTGCGCACCAGCACGGCGTTTTTCGAGCCACCTGTGTCCGAGCCGGCGGTGACCGCGCGGCGCACCCGGTCGATCGGCGCATCGACCTCGGCGTGCAACCGGTAGTACATATCGCGGTAGCGCTGGGCGTTGCGTTCGTAGACCTGCTGGATCACCGCGGCCGGGCCGTATCCGGAGTAGTACGCCTCCCGGAACGCGATCTGAGCGGCGGGCTTGGTGCGCAGATCCTCCTGCGCGGTGGGCGCCGGCGGCACCTGCGGCGGGTCGAGGTGTGACGGCTTCAGCGGGCTGCGCAGCACCCACGTCGGGAACAGCACGATGTCGTGCGGATTGACGAAGCTGGCGACGAGCAGAAAGGGCCGCAGCGCGTCGTGATCGCCGGCGCGACGGCGCGCGTAGCGATCCTCCAGCCAGGCCACCACGCGGTCGGCGATCAACGGGTCACGGCGTACACCGCTGTTCGCCAGGCCGGCGCCGTGCGGTTCCGGGCCGACCCATCCCGAAAAACCAAAGGGCGCCAGGGGATCGGCGTCCAGGTAGCGCTGCACGGCGGCCGGATCGACGACGCCGGCGTCGTCATTGGTCGCCAGCGCGCGCCCCGAGGAGTCGGTGAGGTCGGCATGCGAGATGTGCCACTTACCGTCGTAGTACGTGTCGTACCCGGCTGCCCGGAACCAGTTGCCCAGGGTGGGTACCTCGCCGGGGCGCAGCCAGCGCATCCGGGAATCGTCGTAGGACTTACCGATTCCGTCGGTCTGGGTGACGCCATGCAGATCCGGGTACTGGCCGGTGAAGATCGTCGGCCGACTGGGCACACACGCCAGCGACCCGGTGTAGTGACGGGCGAAGCTCACGCCGTGCTCGTCGAACCACCGGCGTCCGCTCAGGGCGCGGTCCCGCCAGGTGAGTACGTCGTCGGACTCATACGGCGGAGTGGCGCGTTCCTCGTCGGTCATCACGATGACGATGTCGGGACGGTTTGGGGTGTCAGTCATCGGGTTGTCAGTCACCGGGTTTCCTCCACTTTCTCTGCCAGTCCGGTCAGCATCGCGTCGGCCTGCTTGGCCATCGCCCGGCCGACGACTCTCTCCGCCGCCCGTGCGAGCAGGTTGTCACCGATCTCGACCGTGCTGGTCAGCGTCACCTCGGTACGTCCGTCGCCCGCGGGGCGTACGTCCCACCGGTTGGCGAGGCGGCGCAGCCGCTGCGGAAGGCCCTCGATGTCGTAGCCGAGCGAGCCGGACCCATGAGAGCCGGGCCCATGAGAGTTGGGTGCGCTGAACGTCGTGATGCGCTCGACGAGGGTGTTGCGCCCGACCTGCACCCGCCGCGACATCCCCAGCGGGGTGCCGTCCCGCCCGTGCTCCAGCACGCAGGAATGGTCGACGTTGCCCGCCCACGCACTGATCGATCCGAAGTCGGCGAGCACATCCCATACCGCCTGGGGTGCCGCGGCGACGATGCGCGTGCGACTCACTGATGCCACCGCACCACGATACGTTCATGTCCGATCACGGCCAGGGGCTGTAGTCGGCGATCAGCGCTTCGGAGTCTGGCCGCTGCGGTGCGGGGACGTGCTCGAGGTTGATCCGCACCCGGTACCACAGCGAGCTCGGTCCCCTCATGCGGTCGATCAGGATGTCCGGCGGATGCAGGAGCGCGGCCGCCCCCTGGTGCCTCCCACGCCAGACCTCCAGCGCAGCCAGCGCTTCGTCGTGGGTCTTGGTGCGGGCGATCTCGATCAGCGGCTTTGCGCCTTTGGGCGGTTGCTCCGCCGGACCCAGCTCCTCGGCCAGGCGCAGTAACTCCTCCAGCGACCCGACGTGGTCGTCCATCGATTCCCACGGATCGCCGAGTTGAGTCAACCGGGCGGGCACGGTGTCGATGGTGAACGCCTCCGGCCGGCAGCCGGACACCTCGTCCCATCGCAGCGGCGTGGACACCCGCGCATCGGGCGTCGACCGCACCGAGTACGCCGACGCCATGGTGCGGTCCTTGGCGTTCTGATTGAAATCGACGAACACGCCCTGGCGCTGCTCCTTCCACCAGTGGCTGGTGGCCAGAGCCGGTGCGCGCCGTTCGACCTCGCGGGCGACCGCCTGAGCGGCCAGACGCACCTGCGCGAAAGGCCACCGCGGGGCGATACGCGCGTAGATGTGGAATCCGCGGGAGCCTGATGTCTTGGGCCACGCGGTCAGCCCGTGCTCTTCGAGAACCTCCCGCACCAGCAGGGCGACGTCGATGATCTGCTCCCAGGCCACCCCGGGCATCGGGTCGAGATCGATGCGCAGTTCATCGGGGTGATCCAGATCCGACGCCCGGACCGGATGCGGATTGAGGTCGACGCAGCCCAGGTTCACCGCCCACACCAGTCCGGCAGCATCGGTGATCACCGCCTCCCGGGCCGATGTTCCCGAGGCGTAGCGCAACTCCGCGACATCCACCCAGTCCGGGCGCTTCTCCGGCGCACGTTTCTGAAACACGGCCTCGGCCGTGATGCCTTTGACGAACCGCTTGAGGATCATCGGCCGCGCCACCACACCGCGCAGGGCCCCGTCGGCCACGCTGAGGTAGTAGCTGACCAGATCGCGTTTGGTGATCTCCGCGCGCTCGGCGGTGGCCGGGAAGACGGTTTTGTCCGGGTGGGTGATGGTGACGCGGCGACCGCCCACCTCCAGCGTTTCGCCTCCCGGCGGGGATCCGCCCATGCCCCGATCGTAGTTCGGTGCCTCACCTACTCTGGAGGGATGTTCAGTCTCTCGGATCTGCCCGCACAGGCCCTGGGCAAGGTGCAGCAACTGGCCGAACGTGGATCGGCCGAACTGCATTACCTGCAGAAGATGATCTCCTCGGGTGCCTTCGGGCTGGAGCCCCCGCAGAATCTGGCCGCACTGGTCGCCGACGTCCGGCGCTGGGGTGAGATCGGCATGATTCCCGCCCTCAACGCGCGGAAGACCCCGCACCGCACGGCCATCATCGACGACGACGGCAGCATGACATTCGCCGAACTGAATGACGCCACCAACGCCGTCGCCAACGGACTGCTGGCAATGGGTGTTCGGGGCGGCGACGGCGTCGCGATCCTGGCCCGTAACCACCGCTGGTTCCTCATCGCCAATTACGCCTGTGGGCGAGTCGGCGCGCGCACCATCCTGCTCAACACGGAATTCTCCGGCCCGCAGATCCGCGACGTCTCCGCCCGCGAGGGCGCCAAGGTCATCATTTACGACGACGAGTACGCAGACGCGGTGAAACTCGCCGAGACCTCGATCGGAAAGCTGCGGGCACTGAGCACCAACCCCGATGCTGACACACCATCGGGCAGTACCGATGAGACGCTGGCCGAACTAATCGCACGCAGCAGCACCGACCCAGCGCCCAAGGCCACCAAGCGCTCGTCGCTCATCATCCTGACCAGCGGCACCACCGGGACGCCGAAGGGCGCCAACCGCCACGCCCCGCCAACGCTCGCCCCCATCGGCGGGGTGCTGTCGCACGTGCCGTTCAAGGCCGGTGAGGTGACATCGCTGCCGTCACCGATGTTCCATGCGCTCGGCTATCTGCACGCCACCATCGCGATGACACTGGGCTCCACTCTGGTGCTGCACCGCCGCTTCAAGCCGGCCACCGTGCTCGCCGACGTCGCCACGCACAATGTGACCGCCATCGTCGTCGTCCCGGTGATGCTGTCGCGCATGCTCGATGCGCTGGAGGCGATGGATCCCAAACCGGACCTGTCCAGCTTGCGGATCATCTTCGTCTCCGGCTCGCAACTCGGCGCGGAGCTGGCCACCCGCACGATGAGGGACATCGGTCCGGTCGTCTACAACCTGTACGGGTCCACGGAGATCGCGTTCGTTTCGATCGCCCGGCCGCAGGATCTCAAGAAGAACCCCGCAACCGTCGGACCGATCATCCGGGGCGTCAAGGTCAAGATCCTCGACGAGCACGGCAGGGAGTTGCCGCGCGGCGAAGTGGGCCGCATCTTCGTCGGCAACTTCTTCCCCTTCGAGGGCTACACCGGTGGCGGCAGCAAGGAGGTCATCGACGGGTTGATGTCCTCAGGTGATGTGGGCTACTTCGATGAGGACGGGTTGCTCTACGTCAGCGGCCGCGACGACGAGATGATCGTCTCCGGCGGCGAGAACGTGTTCCCGGCCGAGGTGGAGGACCTCATCAGCGGCCATCCCGACATCATCGAGGCCACCGCACTCGGCGTTGAGGACAAAGACTTCGGTCAGCGGCTGCGCGCCTTCGTGGTACTCAAGGAGAACGCCGAGCTCACCGAGGATGCGATCAAGGAGTACGTGCGGGATCACTTGGCGCGCTACAAGGTTCCCCGCGAGGTGCTCTTCCTGGCCGAGTTGCCCCGGAACCCGACCGGCAAGATCCTCAAGCGGGAACTGCGCCAGATCGAGATCAAGTAACGCGGGCCCCGCTGGGCCCGCCCGATTAGGGGTCGCGCGGCAAGCCGAGCAGGCGCTCGGCGATGATGTTCAGCTGCACCTCGGAGGTGCCGCCGTAGATCGTCGTCGCGCGGCTTGCCAGCAGGTACTCCGCCCACTTGCCCTGCAGCGAGTCGGCTTCCCAGATGGCCCCGTCGATCCCGAAGGACGACACCGCGAACTCGGCGTAGCCCTGTCCGGTGCGCATGGACAGCAGCTTGGAGACCGCCGCCGACGGCATGGCGTCACCGCCGGCCAGAGTGAGCAGCGTTGAGCGGGTGTTGAGCAGCTTGGCTGCGTGGCCCTCCGCGATCAGTGTGCCGGCCCGGTGGTGTCCGACCTGATCGAAATGGCCGTCGCGAACGAACTCCACGAAGCGGGTGAGGTTCGGCAGGAAGAACGGTTCGTCGCTGCCGATCGACACGCGTTCGGCGGTCAAGGTGTTGCGGCTGACCTCCCAGCCGCGGTTCACCTCACCGAGCACGTGTTCGTCGGGCACGAAGACGTCGTCGATGAACACCGTGTTGAACAGTGCGTTGCCGGTCAGTTCGCGCAGCGGCTTGACTTCCACGCCCGGGCTTTTCATGTCCAGCAGGAAGTAGGTGATGCCGTTGTGCTTCGGTGCGTCGGGATCGGTGCGAGCCAGCAGCGCACCCCACTGGGAGAACTGCGCGGCGGTGGTCCAGATCTTCTGCCCGGTGATCCGCCAGCCGCCGTCGACCTTGGTGGCCTTGGTGGTCAGGCTGGCCAGGTCCGATCCCGCGCCGGGCTCGGAGAACAGCTGGCACCAGATCATCTCGCCGCGGAACGTCGGCGGCAGGAACCGCTGTTGCTGCTCGGCGGTGCCGTAGGTGACGATCGACGGGATCAGCCAGGCGGCGATACCCATGTTCGGTCGCTTGACCCGGCCTGCAGCGAACTCCTGGGCGATGATGATCTGCTCCACCGGAGCGGCTGAACGCCCCCACGGCTTGGGCAGGTGCGGTTGCACCCACCCGCCTTCAGCGATGGCGGTGTTGCGCTCTTCCCGTGGGATCTCCTTGAGCGCAGCGACTTCGGCGCGGATCTCATCGCGCAGCTTCTCGGTCTGCGGGTCGAGGTCGATCTCGATGGGACGCATACCGGTGCTGACCGCGGTGTCGAACACCCGCTGCGGGTAGTCGCCCTTGCGGCCGAAGGCGGCGACGAGCCCCAGCGTGCGCCGGTAGTAGACGTTGGTGTCGTGCTCCCAGGTGAATCCGATGCCGCCGTGCACCTGAATGCAGTCCTGGGCGCACTGCTGGGCGGCCACCGGAGCAAGGGTGGCGGCGACGGCAGCGGCGAACTCGTAGTGGGTTGCCCCATCCCCGGCCTGCTTGTCCCAGTCCGACGCCGCCGCCTCGTCGAGGGCGCGGGCGGCGTCCCACACCGCGGCGGTGGCGCGTTCGGTGGTGGCGATCATCTCCGCGCACTTGTGCTTGACCGCCTGGAACTGGCCGATGGGGCGGCCGAACTGTTCACGGATCTTGGCGTATTCCGATGCGGTGTCGGTGGCCCAGCGGGCGATGCCGACCGCCTCGGCCGACAGCAGCGTGGTGGCGATGGCCCGGCCGGCGGCCTGGGACACGCGCTCCAGGAGGGCATCGGTGCTGACTTCGATCGCGTTGGCCCGCACGTGGGCCACCGGCCGCAGCGGGTCCACCGACCGTAGCGGCTCGATCTCGCACGCGGCGGCGTCGAGCACCGCCCACTCGATACCGCTGTCGATCGCGACCGGCAACACCAGGACTGACGCCTGGGCGGCCGAGGGCACCGACCGCGCCTCGCCACGGATGACGAGGGTGTCGCCCTGGCGGGTGGCCGTCAGATCGGACTCGATGGCGTACGCGGCGATGGCCTCGCCGGAGGCAAGGGCGGCAAGGATCTTGGCATCGGGATCGTGCGCGGCGATCAGCGCGCTGGCGATGGCCGAGGGCACGAACGGGCCGGGTGCGGCCGCATAGCCGAACTGCGCGATGACGACACACAACTCGAGCAGGCCCGCACCTTGGCCGTCGACCGATTCCGATAGGTGCAGGCCCTGCAGACCCTGCTCGGCGGCCGCACGCCAATACACCGGCGGGTTCTCGACGGGCGACTCCAATGCAGCGTGCAGCACCTCCGGAGGAGCCGAGCGCTCCAATAGTGCCGTGACCGACTTCGCGAGGTCGAGGTGTTCGGGTTCGATGGCAATGGGCATGTCGCTCGTTTTCCTCCGTGTGGCTGTGCACGACTAACCGGTGGGTTGGGACCGAGGGTACCCCGCGGCCACCCTCTCCGGCGACGTTCACGCCGTTGACGACGTTGCGCAAGTCCTGCCCGTCGCGAAGCCGGCGGCAGTTGTCGATCGCCTCGGCCAGATATCGGCGCATGGTGTCCTGCGTCAGCCACACCACGTGCGGAGTCACCACAACGTTGTCCAGCGCCAGCAACGGGTTGCCGGCGGCTACCGGTTCGCTGGCGAAGACGTCCAGCCCCGCAGCGGCGATGCGGCCGTCGGTCAGTGCCGTCACGAGCGCCGCCTCGTCGACCACGCCGCCCCGGGAGGTGTTGATCAGCAGCGCCGTCGGCTTCATCAGGTCCAGCGCCGCGCGGTCGATGAGCCGTTCGGTCTCAGTGGTCAACGGCAGGTGCAGGCTGACGATGTCGCTCTCTGCGAGCAGGCTCGGCAGCGGCCGCCACCCCGGCGAGCCATCGTCGCGGGTACTGGTGTGCAGCACGGTCGCGCCCATCGCGGACACGATGTGGTCCACCCGCTTGGCGATGTTGCCGTAGCCGACGAGGCCGACCGTGCAGGCACCGATGTCGCGCACCGTCTCGCCGAGTATCGGGTCGGTCGGCCAGCCGTGGCCGGCGCGAGTCTCGCGATCCATGTCGAGCAGCCGCCGCATCGCGGCCAGCATCAGCAGCACTGTGCCCTCGGCGGCCGAGGGTGCATTGGCTCCCGGCATATTGGCCACCGCGATGCCCAGTGCGGTGGCGGTTGCCACGTCGATCGTGTTCACGCCGGCACCCAGTTTGTGGACCAGCTTCAGGTGCCGGCCCCGCCGAAGATCCTCACCTGTCAGCGGCCGCAGGACGTGCCACACCACCTCGGCCCGGTCCAGTTCGCGGCGCAAGGTGTCGTCGTCGTCTTCGTGACACCATCGGACGTCAAGCCAGTCGGCCTCCGGTTCGACCATGTCGAGGACGGTCGGTCCGGGCAGGAAGTGCGCCAGCACCTTCACCGGCACTAGTCGGCGAAGAGGCGCGACTGGCTGAAGGCGTCGATGATCGCGCTGAGCTCGTCGACGACTTCGGCCGAATTCAGCGCCAACTCCCCTGACACCCAGGCGCTGAGGGTCTGGGTCACCCCGCCGACCACGAAATGGGAGAAGGCTTTGATGCCCTCGCTGAACGGGCGCTGGAGCAGAGCCTCGACATGCTGACCGGACAGAATGGCGAAGAACGCATCGGACTCGCGGCGCTTGCGGATCACCGCGGGGTTGGTCACCTGAGATCCGAACATCACCCGGCCGATCCGGGGCTCTGACTCGATGGTCCGCACGATGTTCGCGATGCCGGCGCGGTTCTGCTCCTCTGGTGGTGCCGCCGCCACCGCCGCCTGCGTGGTGGCGGCGAGTCGGGCAACCATCCAGTCGAATACAGCGCCGATCAGCTGCTCCTTGTCGGAGAAGTTCTCGTAGAAGTAACGAGTGGCCAGGCCGGCCTCGCCGCAGATCCCTCGCACCGTCAGCTCCGCGGGGTCAACATCGCGGCCGAGAAGATCCAGTCCGGCTTCAAGTAGGCGGGCACGGCGTCGGGCCTGTCGGTCTTCTGCATCCACACCGGCGTAGGGACGTGCCTGTGTCACCGCGCAATCTTGACACCACCGGTGCACGGCTCACAATGATTATCGTCAATCTCGACAGATAATTCCGATCAGCGACGGGTGGCCGTAGGTGATGGTCCGTGGTTCTCGCGGCGTTGTGGAGATTCCGGTCAGTCGATCGTCGGAGACCGCTGTGCGGCGCCGATCGCGATGGCTGCCGCAGTCGGCCGGGTTCGGCGACGGGTTGATGGGTGTGGCGTTGCTCGCCGGTCCGGCCAACGTGATCATGCAACTGGCGCGCCCTGAAGTGGGCTACGGCGTGCTGGAGAGCCGGGTGGACAGCGGTCGGATCGATCGTCATCCGATCAAGCGTGCGCGCACCACGTTCACCTACCTGGCCGTCGCCACCCGGGGCACGGATGAACAGAAACAGGCGTACCGCCGCGCGGTGAATCGTTCTCATGCACAGGTGTTTTCGACCGATGAGAGTCCGGTGAGCTACAACGCGTTCGATCGCGATCTGCAACTGTGGGTCGCTGCGTGTCTGTACAAGGGAGGGGTGGACGTCTACCGGACGTTCGTGGGGGAGATGGACGACGAGACCGCCGATCAGCACTACCGCGACGGGATGGCACTGGGGACCACGCTGCAGGTGCCCGTCGAGATGTGGCCTGCCGACCGGGTCGCCTTCGACGCCTACTGGCAGAAGTCGTTGGAGAAGGTATCCATTGACGACACCATGAGGAAGTACCTCTATCCCATCGCGGTGTCGCGGATGAAGGGTGTGCGGCTGCCCTCGCCCCTGCAGAATCTCAGCGAGAATGTGGCGTTGCTGATCACCACCGGGTTCCTGCCGCAGAAGTTCCGCGACGAGATGCAGTTCGACTGGACCGCCGCCAAGCAACGGGAGTTCGACCGTCTGATGGCAGCGATCCGGCTGGCCAACGATCTCGCGCCGCCTTTTGTGCGTGCCTTTCCGTTCAATGTTCTGCTGCGCGATCTGAATTGGCGGATTCGAACGGGACGTCCACTGGTGTGAGCCGGCGTCCGTTCTCCCGGGGTGGTCCTAATCCGTCTGCGTGCCCGCGGGTATCACGATTCGCCGCGAGGCGACCGGCTTGCCTTCGATCGTGGTGGTGATGAGCGGCGGCGGCACCGTTATCCGTCCCTGCACGGGCGCTCCGTTGCGAAGCGGGGGAGTCGCGATGCGCTTGGTGTCTGTCTTCTCGTCACGGTCGGCTCCCCCCGCGCCATTCAGCCCGGCGGGGGGAATCATCGGCATGCCCGTCATCCCGGCACCGGGCCCGCCGGCGGGAATGTGCGCTGCGGGTGCCGGGGTCGGTGAACCGGCGGCGGACGCCGGCAGTGTTGAAGCCGACGGGGCTAGAGCCGATGGGGTGGAGCCGATGGGATGGTGGCCGACGGGGTGGCGGGCGCAGCGAGCATGACCCCCGGTGCTGGAACCGCGCCGATGCCGGCGGTATCCCCGAGTCCCGCTGCACCCTCGGATGAACCGACGCCGTCCAGACCGTCTGCGGCATAACCCAAGTCCTCATCAAGCAGCTCGCTCGGCAGTGACGCATCGTCGATGCCGTTGAACTCGTCGTCGTTGACCGCGCCGGCGGCCGGCGACAGACCCGCGCCCGCCTGCAACAACTGCTGCGCCCCCTGCGCGATCTGCTGCGGGATCTGACCCAACGGCTGCAGAAGCCCGCTGAGTCCGCCGGACACCGCCGCCACGACACCGGTGAGGAGTTGGGGCAATTGCTGGGACGCCGCCGCGGCCGATTGATCCTGGGGAACGACATCGGTCACCTCGTCGGCCGCCATCGAGTCCTGGGCGGCAAAGCCCTCGGCCGCCGCATCGGTCATCGCCGACCGCCGGACGTGCTCGTCGGCGGCGGTCGCGTTGTCCTCCGGGTCGCCGGAATTGGCCGCCAGGCCCAGCATCCGCAGCACCTGTTCGATGGGGGTGGCGCCGCTGATCAGCGGGTCGGACGAGACAGCCGACGGCATGACATTTCCTGCGGCTGCCTGTGAGTAACCCCCGACGTCGGCGGTGAGTTGACCGTCAGTCATCGCCGGATCTCGCGCTCCCGGGTCCCAGCTCCGACATCATCGCGACCACGGCGGCGTGGACCCGGTGGCTGACCGGAGACCCGAAGGCGCCCGGAAGATCGACGCCGTTGGTCACCGCGAAGTGGTGTACGGAGTGCCCGGCCGGTTCTGCGCTCAGGACATGCTGCGCAGCCGCGAGCACATCAGCGCAGCGGCCGGCCGCCCGGACGTTGGAGTGCTGCTGCGCGTCGGTCACGATTTCAACGATGGCGGACACCTGTGCCGCGGCTGAGTCTTCGGAGTCCAGCACCCGCCGGATGGCCGCGTTGCCGTGCTCGGCGATCGTCTCCAGGTCCGACCGCAGTTCGCTGACCGCCCGAAGTGCGGCGACGTAGGACGCCCGCTTGCCCAGATTCTTCGCCGCTATGGTGCGGGCCGTCTCCTCGCCACTGCGGAAGATACTGCGGGCAGCGTCGGCGGCCACGCCCTCCTGGATGTCCAAGTGCTCCACACGGATCGCGTGCAACGTGTCGGCGTAGCCGTCCTGTGCGGTGTGCACCGCGGCGCGTCGATCGGCTGCGGCGGCCAGCGCAGCCAGTGCGGCCCCGGTAGGCCACTGGTGGCCCACCAGCATCGCCGACCACTCACCGGGGGGAAGATCCGTCATGTCCACACCTGCGACATGGATCGGGATCGTATGGGCGGGTTCGTGGGTGCGCTATTCACCCGGTGGGGAACACCGTGGCTGAACCTTTACTTGACCCCCGCTCAGACGCCCGTGGACCATGGGCGGATGCGACACAACCTGTTCCGGCTGATAGCTGCCCTCAGCATGGCCGCGCTGGCGGTCGCGTCCGCGCCGCTGGGCAACGCTCAAACGCCGTGGTTCGCTCCCCGGGTCGGTACCGCTACGCAGGTTCTCTCGGTGGTCAGCACGGGCGGGTCGACAGCCAAGATGGACGTCTGGCAGCGCGGCCCGGCGGGCTGGCAGCCGGTGGGCACCGGAATCGATACGTTCATCGGTTCGGCCGGCATGTCGCCGGAGTCCCGTGAAGGTGCCCGGGCCACGCCCATGGGGGTGTTCAGCCTGGACTTCGCTTTCGGGACGCAGCCCTCCCCGGGCGGCGGCCTGAAGTACTACCAGACGACACCGGACTATTGGTGGTCGGCTGACCCTGCGAACTACAACACCATGCAGGTGTGCAAGAAGCAGGAGTGTCCGTTCGATACCTCGCCCGCCATCGGCAGCGAGAACCTCTACATCCCGGAGTACGCGCACGCGATCGTCATGGGAGTCAATCCCGAGCGCATCCCCGGCAAGGGGAGCGCGTTCTTCGTGCACACATCCAGTGGTGAGCCCACGGCCGGGTGTGTCGCGATCGACGATGCGACCTTGGTCAAGATCATCCAGTGGCTTCAGCCGGGCGCGGTGATCGCGATCGCCCAATAGCTCAGGCCAGTGCCGCACCCGGCTTGACTTTGAAGTTCAGTCCCTCGGTGGATTGACTGACCTCGTAGGTGCGCTGGTATCCGGTGGCGCTGATCCGCCAGCCGTCGTCGGTCCTGCGGTACCGGTCGCGGTAGAACGCCGCGCCGAACAGCATGAAGTTGAACTCCGGCACGATCACCCTGTCCTGCAGATACCAGGTGGCCTCGGCCTCGTCGCCGTCCACGGTGATCTCCGGGTGAGTGACCCGGTGCTCGGTGATGACTCCGGCCGGCATCGAGGTGCGCATGAACTCCACCAGCTCATCGCGGTTGGTGAAGCGATGCTCCTTGCCCAGCGACGAGCCGTACTCGCCGACGATGTCCTCGGTGAGGGTGTCGGCGAAGTCGTCCCAGTGTTTGGTGTCCAGGGCCCGCAGGTAGCGGTACTTCACCCGTTTGATCGCCTCAATCGTCTCCAGATCAGCCATGCCGGACATTGCAACACACCTGCTGACCCTCTCAACTAGGTTTGACGCCGTGAGCTTCTCTGATAGCCGCTACGCCGAATTGTCCCGCGCGCAGCTGGCAACGCTGGTCCCCGAGCTGCTGCTGATCGGCCAGCTGATCGACCGCTCCGGAATGGCTTGGTGCATTCAGTCATTCGGCCGCGAGGAGATGCTGCAGATCGCCATCGAGGAGTGGGCCGGCGCCAGCCCCCTCTACACCAGGCGGATGCAGAAGGCATTGCGCTACGAGGGTGATGACGTCATCACCATCTTCAAGGGCCTGCAGTTCGATATCGGGGCGCCGCCGCAGTTCATGGACTTCCGCTACACCGTCCATGACCGCTGGCACGGTGAGTTCCACCTTGACCACTGCGGTGCGCTGCTGGACGTGGAGCCGATGGGGCCGGAGTACGTCACCGGCATGTGCCATGACATTGAGGATCCCACCTTCGACGCGACGGCGGTGGCCACGAATCCGAAGGCTCAGGTACGGCCGATTCACCGGCCGCCGCGCCAGCCCACCGATCGCCGCCCGCACTGCGCCTGGACCGTCACCATCGACGAGTCCTATCCGGACGCTCAGAGCATCCCGGCGTTGGACGTGATCGCGAAGACCCGAGCCGCGACGTGGGAGTTGGCGCCGATCGAGGCCGGTAGCGAACCCGGCGCCGTCGACTACTCGGGCCCACTGCTCTCCGATGTCGACTTCGGCGCCTTCTCCCACTCGGCGCTGGTGCGCATCGCCGACGAGGTCTGCCTGCAGATGCACCTGCTCAACCTCTCGTTCGTACACGCTGTCCGTCAACGCTCGGGTGACGACGCTGCCCTGGCCACCTCGATCTGCGTCAAGCAACTCACCGGGATCGCCGGAGTGGCCGCCGAACGGATCCGGGCCGCTCTCAACCTGTCCGGCGACACCGAGGGTCTGTTGCGGGTGTTGGCCCTGCATCCGCTACTCAATCCGGCCGGATACGTGATCTGTGAGGTCGGCGGCGGCCGCCTGCACGTTGCACCCTCGCCGGCACACCGTGACGGCGCCTGGATCGGGCTGTGCACGCCAGACAACCCGCAACCGCTGCAGGCGATCGCCACCGCCGTCGACCCGCACCTCGCCGTGCGGGTGCAGGGCACCGCCACCGACTGGACCGCCGAGTTCGAGGCGACCGGCACCCCGATTCCCGAGGCCTCCGAAGTTCAGGTCACGAAGTTCAGCGGTGGGGCGGGGTTCGTCTTCGAGCCGCGGCGCTCACTGCCCCTGACCGTCGTCTAGGGCGTGATTTCGCTCGCGGCGTAGTGCTCCTGTGCTTTCCTGCGGCGGCGGAGGTCGACACCGGCAGCAAACACGGCGCACACTGGCGTCTATGGATAAGAACGGGCCGTTCGGCATCGACCCCGAGGAATTCGACCGCGTCGTTCGTGAGGCGGGCGAAGGCCTGCGGAGTGCGTTCGAGCAGGTGGGCCAATTCCTCAACACCTCTCCGGAGCGGGCCGGTTTGGGCATGCTCTTCGACCAGTTCGTGCGGCCCGGCTCCGGGCCGGTGTCGCGGCCCCGCCCGCAACCGGAGACCGCGGGGGAGACCGGTGACGGCGTCTGGGCCATCTACATCTCCGATGGCGAGGGCAAAGCTCACGTGGAGCAGGTCTACAAGACCGAACTCGATGCGCTGCGGGGCAACAAACACAACACCGATCCCCATCGGAACGTGCGGTTCCTGCCCTACGGCATCGACGCCAGCGTGCTCGATGCCACCCCAGCCGAGGCCACGCCGGCGTCTCGGGATGATGATGACGAGGGCGACTTCGAGCAACCTACGTAACCGCGGGTTGCGTTGACAACGAACAGTTTTCGACCATCACCGCGATGGTCTCGCCAGTGAAAGGGTCGGGACGGGTCCACGACGCACCGACCGACATGTGTGTGGCCGCCCCCGCCCAGCCGGCTCAGTGGGACGCGCCGCCATCGCCTCCGCTGCCGCCCATCTCGATCTGTCCGCCGATCCCGTTCGTGGCGGTCTGCTTCCCCATCAATTAGCTCGCGGCGCGCAGCGACCGTTGGCCGCGCGGCGCGGCAGGCTCAGCCCTGCGGTCGGCCGCAGGCCGCCGTGCCGATGATGCCGGTTGAGGAGAGGCCGTGGCGGAACCCCGGCTGAATCCGGGTCCCGGCCGAAGCGACGCCGCACTGATGGATGCAGGCTTGGTCGCTGCTTCAGACGGGCGCAGATCGTCGACGAAGTTGTGCACGCCCTGGCCGACGGCCTGGACCAGATCCACGGCGGCGGTGATCGGGTTGATCCGCGGGATGAGCCGCGCGGTCGTCGGCGTGCCGGGGCTGATCGATCGGTCGTAGCCCCAATCCACCATCACCGTCAAAGCTGGTTCGACCAGATCGAGCAGGGGCTCGGGGAAGCCGAGGTAATACAGCGGCGTCAGCAGCGGCAGGTGCGGCGTCTTCAGCGTGATGTAGGTGATATTGCCGACGGTTGAGTCGGGGAAGGCGCGCGGGCCGTCGACGTCGGCGGGGTAGTAGTTGCCGTGCGGCGCCAGGAACGAGTTCAGCACGGCCAGCAGGTTGAGCGGGTATGTCGGGAAGTCGGCGGCGCCGTCGTACTGCCAGCTGATGTCGGTCGTCTGATACGGGGTGTCGGTCGGTGTCGAGCCGTCGAGTCGGATGTCGACGAACGGGACGTAGAAGCCGGAGAAGCGCTGCAGTATGCCCCCATTGGGGCGGTTGGGATTGGCCATCAGGAAGAACTCCAGTTGCTCGGTCGCCGGGGCGCCGCCGGGCTGGCTCTGCAGGGCGCGCATCTCGCGGACCATGACGTTGCTGCTTTGGGAATAGCCGAAGGCGACGGCCGTCTCGTCGGGGCCGAGGGTGGGCAGCACCTCGGCGATGGCGTTGTCGATGTTGTGGACGCCCTGCTGCTGAGACGCCTCGTAGGTCCACTGGCCCAGGATGGGCAGCCCCATCTGCGCCGGCCATTCCACCCGGGTGAAGTCCCACTCGAAATACGGCGAATCCGGGTTGTGCTCGACATCGATGTAGCCCTGACCGAAGACCCCGACCGGTCGCAGCACGTCGGGTTCGACGTCGGGGGTACAGCGGGTCGCCGCCGAGTTGCTGTTGCATCGACGGCGTCAGCCCGGCTGGGTTGTCATTTCCGCCCATCACCAGCAGGGTGCTGGTCAGAAGCTGGACACCGGTGCTGATGGTGGCGATCAGGGCGACGCTCACCGCGGCGGCGGTGGCTACCAATGCGGTGATCACAGCCCGGGCCGCATCGGTCACCCCGTTGCCCCGCATCGCACTCGCCTCCCCGACCCGCCCGGCGATCCCCGGCGGTTGACCGCCATGATGCTAATCCGCTATTTCCCCGAACCACTTCGGGGGTGACGTTTACCCAGATGAAGGCGTTGCACGCCCCGATTCCGAGGTAACTGTACGGCGGCGCACCCGCCCCCGGATGTCTGCGCACCCGCTGACGCGTCGTAAAGTAAAAGGCATGTCCGACTTAGATCGCCGCAGTGTGATGGTGATGGCCGGCCTCGGGATGGTGGCGGTCGCAATTCCTACGCCGGAGGCCGGCGCTGTCCCGGCCGCACCGGAACCCCCGCTCCCCCCGCCGCCCCCCGGCGCTCCGATGCCCCCGGCGCCTGCGCCTGAGGCGGCTGTGCCTACCTTCCTCGGTGACGAGTTCGATGGCCCCGCTGGATCTGCGCCCGACCCGGCCCGGTGGTCGATCGCCCAGCGCCGCGAGACCATTAAGAACCCGGTCTTCTGGGACCGGCCGGAGAACATGGGTCAGTACCGCGACGACCGCGAACACGTCTTTCTGGACGGCAACTCCAACCTGGTCATCCGCGCCACCCGGGAGGCCCCCGGTAAATACGTCAGCGGCAAGGTGGTCGGTAACTTCGGCGCCCCGATCAATCACACCTTCGAAGCGCGGGTGAAGCTCAACTGCCTCACCCCCGGCTGCTGGCCGGCGTGGTGGGTGCTCAATGATGACCCCGTCCGCGGCGGCGAGGTCGACCTCGTCGAGTGGTACGGCAACATGGAATGGCCCTCCGGCACGACCGTGCACGCCCGCCTGGACGGCACCTCCTTCGCCACGCAGCCGTACCCGGTCGACAGTCTCTGGCACACCTGGCGGATGACCTGGAATCAGTCCGGGATGTACTTCTGGCAGGACTACAAGCCCGGCATGGAACCGTACTTCGAGGTGCCGGCGAACTCGATCGACGACTGGCCGTTCAACGACCCCGGCTACATGCTCAAGCCCATCTTCAACGTGGCCGTCGGCGGTTCCGGCGGCAAGGACGGATCACGCGGTAACTACCCGGCCGAGATGCTCGTCGACTGGGTGCGGATTTTCCCGGGCTAAACCACCCCGCTGGAGTCATCCGCGTCTTAGGGTTCGCGGGTGGACATTCTCATCATGGTCTTGCTGTTCGGGATCGCCCTGCTGATCTGGCGAGGGGCGAAGCGTGAGCTGATCATCGCGCTGTGGTTCGTCGGCGTCGTCGCGATGATCGGGTTATTCCGCTTCCATGTCACCTCCGTCCTGGATCTGAGCTTCTGATGTCCGAGGTGATCGCGGAGACGACACCCGCCGCCGACTCGGCCGAGGGCCGCAGCGGCCTGTGGGGTTTCATCACCTACTGGGGTCTGCACGCATGGGTGCTCGCCTACAGCGTGGTGATGATCAGCGCCTTCTACATTCAGTTCGTCATGGGCGAGTTCCCGTGCCCGCTGTGCATGCTGCAGCGCTACGGGATGATCCTGGCGACGCTGGGCGCGCTGTTCGTCATCATGCAGGCGCGGCGAGGCACGCTGACCACCGCCCGCTACGCCCAGGGTCTGGGAATGGGGCTGCTCGGAGTCCTGGCCGGTGCGTCGGTGTCGATACGCCAGATCGAGTTGCACATCCTGCCCGGCGATCCCGGATACGGTGAGCCGTTCCTGCGTTTGCACCTCTACACGTGGGCGTTCGTCACCTTCGCGATCGTGATGATCTATGTCGGTGTGATGCTGATGCTGATGCCGCGCGGGATCCCGCAGGCGCCGGCGGCCGGCACCACCGCGCGCACGGTGTCGACCGCCATCATCTGGCTTTTCATCGGGGTCGTCGCGGCCAACGTCATCGCGATCATCTTCCTGGAGGGCTTCGCCCTTGTGCTGCCCGATGATCCGTTGGGCTACAACCTCATTGATCAGCTGACCGGAGGTTAAGCGGCGCGGTTCCTGCGGCGCAGGAACGCGAACCCGAGGAAGACGACCGCATACACCGGCGAGTCGGTGACGGTGTAGCCGAGGTCTTTGAGGATGCCCAGCTCGATCGGGGAGAGCACTCGGATACCGAGCCCGCTGTCGGTCACCGCGTTCATCAGCTGCGTCTGCGAACCGGTGAACGTGTCATCGTCGAGGTGTGAGGTCGAGCTGCCCGGCTCCCAGGGTCGCGGCGTGTACAGCGGAACGTAGCCGCCGTAGGCGGCCACCGCGTTGGGGCCAGCCGAAGTACAGACCGCCGTTGCCGCCGGTGAGGTTGCTGTTGTACGCGGTATTGAAACGGTAGGTGTCGCTGATCACCGCGGTGCCGTCGGAGGTGACGATGAACTGGTCGAAGGTCGTCCAGCTGCGGCCGGTGTTGTAGCCCGCCTCGTCGGTGTAGGACAGGAAGCCGAATGTGTGCAGCAACTCGTGCATTGCGGTGGAGGTGAAGTCGTACTGCGAATTGCTCACCAGGGTGCCGAAGGCCCAGGGGTTTCCGAAGTTCCAGTCGATGTCGCCGTCGGCCTTCGAGCCGTTGGGGTCGATTCCGGTGAGGATCTTCTCCTGCACCACGGTGGGGAAGAAGCCGGATCCGGTGCCCGACAGATCGCTGCCGGCAGAGGCCAGGGTGGAGGACGATGGCGCATTCTCCGCGGTGACGGTGTAGGCGAGCATGGTCGGCGTGGTGACCACGACGTATGAGGCCAGCCGCACCGCAGAGGCTTCCAGTGCGTCACGCGCTTCCGCCGTCCAGTACTGCGAACCGGCGCCATAGGCGAAGGAGAACGTCAGCATGGCCGCCACGGCGTTCTGCGCGACCTGCGTGTAGGCCTCGGTGCTGGCCGGGCGGAACGGATCGAGCAGGTTGATGTGGAATCCGGCGTCCGAGACGGCCACGTTGAAGCTGTCTCGGCCGGTGAAGTCGGGACCCGGTGTGTAGATGAAGTTGCCGTCGGCACCGATGGTGACCATGCCGGTGCGCGGAGAGTCGATCACCTCGAAGAACAGCGGATCGCCCTCGGGGTCGCTGGCACCGAGGGTGCCGGTGATCAGCCCGGTGGTCTGCCCGGTGAGCTGAACCGGACTCACCGTCGGCGCCTGGTTGAAGAAGGTGCGCCGAATAAGCAGTAAGACGCCCTCGAACAGTGACCCGATCGGGCCGAAAAGTGTGGAGAAGATGTCCCCGGTCGCCGCGGCGCTGACGGTCGGCAGGCCCGCCACCGCGAGGGATCGGGCGGGGGAGGCCGCGCTGTATTCCGGCGCTGCAGCGACCGCGTCCGTAGTCGTCGGACCCGCCTGGGTGTCGGCGGCCGGTGCGGTCTCCGGTTGCGGCGCAACGATGAGAGGTTGCGCCGGGCCACGTGAATCCGGTTGCGCGGTGACGCCGGCCCGATCCTGCTGCGCCGACCGGGTGGTGCCAGCGTTGCGTGCGGCCCGTGGCTGGGTGGACCGGCGGCTGTTGTCGTCGGCCGCCTCGGGGCGGGTGGTCGGTTGCGCGGACTCGGGAACTTCGGTTGCCTGCGCGGCCTTCGCAGCCTTCGTGGGAAGTTGCGACTCGCGTCTGCCGACCGCCCCTCCTGCTCGCGTCGCACCGGCCTTGGCCGACGGGTTTCCGGTCTCCCCAGAGTCCACGCCGGGGTTTTCCGGGTTCGCAGAGACCGCCCCGGCATCGCCCCCGTCGGCGGCGGCCGTCCCCAAGGCCTGCGGACCGGCCAGGGACAGTCCGACGGCGAACATCGCCGCCCCTACCCGCGCTGTTTTCCCTGCTAGAGACAATTCCAGACCATTTCACCAGGTGTGATTACGAACCCGTCAACGCTACAGGGAAAGCGTCTGAATGCTAAGCCGCCGGAACCGAAATGAGACCTGCCGGTCGTTTCGGCAGGGATGCGGAATCTGCGAGGAATGGAGCCGATGACGGGAATCGAACCCGCGTATTCAGCTTGGGAAGCTGATGTTCTGCCATTGAACTACATCGGCCGTGTTCTGCAGAGGAAGGATAGCAACCCGGCCTGCACCGATGCGGGGGCTATACGCTCTGACGCGTGCTGCTTTCCGATCGTGACATCCGCGGCGAAATCGCCGCGGGCCGCCTGGGAATCGACCCTTTCGATGACACCCTGGTGCAGCCGTCGAGCGTCGACGTGCGCCTGGACAATCTGTTCCGGGTGTTCAACAACACCCGCTATACGCACATCGACCCCGCCCAGCAACAGGACGAGCTCGACCAGCCTGGTCCAGGCCGCCGAGGACGAACCGTTCGTTCTGCATCCCGGCGAATTCGTGCTCGGGTCCACCCTGGAGTGCTGCACGCTGCCCGACGATCTGGCCGGCCGACTGGAGGGCAAGTCGTCACTGGGCAGGCTGGGTCTGCTGACGCACTCGACCGCGGGCTTCATCGATCCGGGGTTCTCCGGACACATCACCCTGGAGCTGTCCAACGTCGCCAACCTGCCGATCACGCTGTGGCCGGGCATGAAGATCGGCCAACTGTGCCTGCTGCGGTTGACCAGCCCGGCCGAGCATCCCTACGGCAGCGCCGCGGTGGGCTCGAAATACCAGGGCCAGCGCGGACCCACCCCGTCGCGCTCCTATGTGAACTTCATCCGCTCGACCTGACGCCCCTGCCGCTGTAACGCCGGCGGGGTTCGCCGCGATGAACCAGGCACTGGTGGTTCATCGGATGGAGGCGGCAGTGCAGATCGTGCTCGGGGTGTCGATGACACCCGCGGCGGTCCGAATGGTGTTGGTCGAGGGCGATAGTGGCGATGGCGTCACCGTCGACACGCACGTGTTCCGTGGTCCCGACGATGTGATTGCGCAGGCACTCGCGGCGATCAAAGGCACCCGGGACAGCGCCGCCGAGGGTGGGCACCAGCTGGTGACCACCGGGGTGGCTTGGACCGACCACGCCCAGGCCGCCCGACTCCGCGACGGTTTGCGCGCCAACGGAATCGACGACGTCGTCATGGTGTCGGAGTTGCACGCCGCCGGCGCACTGGCCCAGGCGATCGGCGCGGCGACCGGCGTGCAGCGCACGGCGCTGCTCTTCCTCGAGCATGACATCGCCACCCTGGCCGTGGTGCGCACCAGCGACGGCGCCGTGCTGGGAGTCCGCAGCCACGGACTGCACACCACCGATGCGGTGGCCGAGTTGCAGGCCATGGTCGCCGCCCTCGACGGCACCGAGGAACCGCCGGAGGCGGTGTTCGTGGTGGGCTCCGGCGTCGACGTCGCCGCGGTTGCGGCGCAGCTCTCCGAACTCACCGCCCTGCCGGTACACGCACCGGGCGACGCCGACTTCGCGCTGGCCCGCGGTGCCGCACTGGCCGCCGCCGGCACCCCGCGCTACGAGGCGGCCACGGTGGGTATCGCGCCGGCTGATGATCTGACCGCCTCCGATCTGACCGCCGCCGGTATCACCCAACTCGGATACCTGGGTCCGCTCGGATACAGCGCCGTACCGGATGACGATGACGATGACGAGCCTCACAACCGGTGGGGTGCCGATGACGGTGATGAGGGTGATGGTGACCCGGTCCCGGTACGGGATGCAGCCGATCAGAAGCCCTTCCTGCTCGTCGGCAGCGCACTGGCCTCCATCTTCGTGGTTGGGGTTGCGTCCCTGGTGATTTCGCTGGCGGTGAGCATCCGGCCGGCTGCCGAGCAGCGTCCCGACACCGGGGGCGATGCCCCGGTTCCGGCGCTGCGAGCACCGTCATTGGCGCCGGAGACGATCGAGGCACCGGTACCGGTGGTCCAGCAGGCCCCGCGCACCGTCGTCGTTCAGCGACCCGACGCCCCAGTCGTGCAGCGACCCAATGAACCAGTCAATGCACCAGTCATCGCCGTCGCTCCACCGGCTCCCGCGGCGCCACCGGCTCCGGCTGCTGTGCCCGCGATACCCGCAGCGCCGCCGGCGGTGATCCCCGCCCCGGCAGCGGTTCCGCCGCCGGTCGTTCCGCCGGCCGTGCTGGCGCCGATACTGCCCGCGCTGTTGCCCCCGATCTTCCAGGCCCCGGTGCGCAGCACGCCGTGGCCCCGATATCCCTCCACCACGTCGGTGCCGGCCTATCCGACATATCCGAGCTATCCCACCTATTCGCCGCCGTCAGGGTCTCCGACGACAACGGCGCCGCCGTCGACGACCTACGCGCCGACCCAGATCCCCACACAGACACCCACACAGACCGAGGCGCCAACGCCGAGCCAGGAGTCCGGCGCCTCCGACGACTTCGGCGCCCCCGACGACTCCGTCTACACCCCGCCGACTGCCGCGACCACCCCGGTGTTGCCGCTGTGGCCGGGCTTCAGCGGCTGAGGTGTTCGGCGTAGATTTCGCAGATGGACTTCGCAGCACTACTGGTGGACGAGAACGCCGCGCTGGCAGCACTTCTGGACGACGCCGATCTCGCGACACCCGTGCCGACCTGTCCGGAGTGGACAGTCGATCAACTGATCCGCCATGTCGGCCGCGGTGACCGCTGGTCGGCACAGATCGTGGCCGAGCAGTCCGATGGAGGCGATCGATCCCCGCACCGTCGAGGGCGGCAAACCACCGGCCGGCCGCGACGGTGTGATCGCCTGGCTGCGCAGCGGCCCACGCTTACTGCTCGACGCCGTCGACGCGACCGGACCACAGACCCCGGTCTGGACGTTTCTCGGTCCCCGGCCGGCGGCATGGTGGATCCGGCGTCGCCTGCACGAAACCCTGGTGCACCGGGCCGATGCCGCCCTGGCACTGGGGGCGCCGTTCGACGTCGACGCGGCGGTCGCCGCCGACGCGATCACCGAGTATCTGGAGCGCGCCGTCATCCGGTCCGGTGACGACCGTCCGGTGGGTGAGGGGAAGTCGCTGCATCTGCACGCCACCAACCCCGGGCTCGGTTCAGCCGGGGAGTGGACCATCCACGGCCGGCCCGATGGCATCGCCGTCGACCAGGAACACGGCCACGCCACCACCGCGTTACGCGGCCCAGCCCGCGACCTCCTGCTCGCCATGGTGCGCCGTGCCGATGCCGCCGACCTCGCTCTGGATGTTTTCGGCGAGCCGGATATCTGGGACACCTGGCTGGCCCGCACACCGTTCTAGCTGCGGTGACCACATTGACCCCATGAGCACGTCGGAGATCGCCACCGTCCTGGCCTGGCATGATGCGCTGAACACCGGGGACCTCGACACCCTGGCGTCGCTGTCGAGCGACGACATCGAGATCGGCGACTCCCACGGCGCCGCGCAGGGCCATGCCGCGCTTCGGCAGTGGGCGCAGGGCAGCACCGCCGCCATCGAGGTCGGGCGGATCTACTTCCATGACGGCGTGGTGGTGGTCGAGGAGCAGATCACCCCGGCGGCGGGGTCCGGCAGCCCCGGTACCGCCGCGTCCGCCTTCCGGGTGGTACGCGACCACGTCACCTCGGTGTTCCGGCACGATGATCTGGCTGCAGCACTGGCCGCCACCGAACTGACCGACGCCGACCTTCAGGCCTGAACCGGCGATGCGCGGAATCATCCTGGCCGGCGGGTCGGGCACAAGGCTTTACCCGATCACCCAGGGCACCAGCAAGCAGCTGCTGCCGGTCTACGACAAGCCGATGATCTACTACCCGCTGTCCACGCTGTTGATGGCGGGAATCCGCGACATCCTGGTGATCTCCACGCGGGAGGATCTGCCCGCGTTCGAGAGACTCCTCGGCGACGGATCGCAGTTCGGCGTCAACATCACCCGTGCGGTGCAGGAGCGGCCGGAAGGCCTGGCCCAGGCGTTCATCATCGGTGCCGACCACATCGGTTCCGAACCGGCGGCACTGATACTCGGTGACAACATCTTCTACGGACCGGGCGTCGGCACCACCCTTAACCGTTTCAGCACCATCAACGGCGGCGCGATCTTCGCCTACTGGGTGGCCAACCCGTCGGCGTATGGTGTCGTCGAATTCTCCTCCGATGGAAGGGCTTTGGCGCTCGAGGAGAAACCCGCCACGCCCAAGTCGAACTACGCGGTGCCTGGCCTGTACTTCTACGACAACGACGTGATCGAGATCGCTCGGCAGCTGCGGCCGTCGGCGCGCGGCGAACTGGAGATCACCGACATCAACCAGGTCTACCTCAACAGCGGGCGGCTCACCGTCGAAGTGCTGCCCCGGGGAACGGCGTGGCTCGATACCGGCACCTACGACTCGCTACTGGAGGCGGGCAACTTCGTCCGCACGATCGAAGCCCGTCAGGGGCTGAAGGTGTGCTGCCCCGAAGAGATCGCCTGGCGGCAGGGCTTCATCACGGACACCGAGCTGGAGTCGCGCGCGCAAACCCTGCTCAAGTCCGGCTATGGCCGCTATCTGCTGGAGATCCTGGAGCGGGGTTAGGGGTGGCCAGTACCGCCGCCACCGCGGTGGTCAGCGGTACGGCCAGCGACAGGGCGATGCCGCCGACCGCCGAGCGGGCGATCTCGGTGGCCACGCCCTCACCGGTCAGCACATCGGCCAATGAACGGTCGGCGACGCTGAACAGCAACAGCAGCGGCAGCGAGCTTCCCGCGTAGGCCAGCACGAGGGTGTACACCGTGCTGGCGATATGGTCGCTGCCCACCCGCATTCCGCGCAGGAAGATCTCTCGCCTGGTGCCGTGTCCAACGTGGGCGAGTTCGAATACCGCCGAGGCCTGGGTGATCGTGACATCGTTGAGCACGCCCAGGGAGCCGATGATGAAGCCGGCCAGTAGCAGGCCCTTGATCGACACATTGCCCATGTAGGCCACGACTTCATTGCTTCGGTCATCGGACAGACCGGTCAGATGCGTGAATTCTATTGCTGCCCAGGACAGCCCGGCGGCCAGCAGCATCGCCGTCAGGGTGCCGAGCAGGGCGGCACTGGTCCGCAGACTGATCCCGTGTGCCAGGTAGATCACCGCGAACAGGATCGCCGTGGAGGCCACCAGTGCCACGGGTACCGCGGGAGCACCGTCGCGCAGTGCAGGCAACAGGAATCCGACGAGTACAACGAACGCCACCACGATGCCGATCAGCGCCCGGAACCCGCGCCAGCGGGCGACGGCGACGATCACCAAGGCGAACACCGCCGCGAGCGCGGTGAGCGGCCAGGTCCGCTCGTAGTCGTAGAACCCGTAGCCGGTCGCGCCCTGCTGATCCATCTGGCGGAAGATCCGGACGCTCTGGCCGGCCTGCAGATCCGGTTGCCCGGGCCCGGGGGAGAATTCAAGCATCGTGTTGGCGCCGGTATTGGGTCCGGTCTCGATGGCGATCAGGGCCTGCACGCAGGTGCCGCCGCCCGGGAGGCCGGGTGCGGGATCGGCGGTCAGCACCCGGCCCGCCGACGGGCTGCCGCAGTCGGCAAGCGAGGAGGACTGGACGTGCCCGCGTTCGGTGGTGACCGATCCGCCCGCACCGTTCTGGAACGGCAAGGGAATCTCGGCCTTGGTTCCCGACGGCCACAGCAGGATCGCTCCGATCACCGCTGCCAGACCGATCGCCGTCAGCGCGGCGAACACCACCCGGGCCGCGATCGGCCCCAGCGGAACGGGACCTCCGCTATGCGAATGGGAATGCGAGTGCGACACGCGAGCGTCTACTGGCGGTAGCCGGCCAGGAAGTTGCCTAGGCGTTCAATGGCTTTCGCGAGATCTCGGGCCCACGGCAGGGTCACGATCCGCAGATGGTCCGGCGCCGGCCAGTTGAAGCCGGTGCCCTGGGTGACCAGGATCTTCTCGTCCAACAGCAGATCGAGCACCAGCTTCTCGTCGTCGACGATGTCGTGCACTTCAGGGTCCAGCCGCGGGAAGACGTAGAGCGCACCCTCGGGTTTGACGCAGGAGACGCCGGGAATCTCGTTGAGCCGGTTCCAGGCGATGTCGCGCTGTTCCAGCAGCCGGCCACCGGGGAGCACCAGATCGTCGATGCTCTGGTGGCCGCCCAGCGCGACCTGAATCGCATGCTGGGCAGGAACATTGGGGCACAGCCGCATGTTGGCGAGCAGGCTGATGCCCTCGATGAAGCTCGTCGCGTGCTCCGTGGGGCCGGTGATCACCAGCCAGCCGGAACGGTAACCCGCTACCCGGTAGGCCTTGGACAACCCGTTGAACGTCAGACACAACACATCCGGCGCCACGGTGGCCAGGCTGATGTGCTTGGCGTCGTCGTAGAGGATCTTGTCGTAGATCTCGTCGGCGAGCAGTAGCAGTTCATGCTTGCGGGCCAACTCCGCCATCTGCACCAGCACGTCCCGGCTGTACACCGCGCCGGTCGGGTTGTTCGGGTTGATCACCACCAGCGCCTTGGTGCGGGGAGTGATCTTGGATTCCAGGTCGGCGAGATCGGGCTGCCAGCCGTTGGTCTCGTCGCAGAGATAGTGCACCGGCGTACCGCCGGCCAAGGACGTCGACGCCGTCCACAGCGGATAGTCCGGCGCCGGAATCAGAACCTGGTCGCCGTTGTCCAGCAGCGCCTGCAGGGTCATGGTGATCAGTTCGGACACGCCGTTGCCCAAGAACACCGAGTCGACGTCGAAGCGCGGGAATCCCTCGACCAATTCGTAGCGCGTGACCACCGCGCGCCGTGCGGACAGGATTCCCTTGGAGTCGGAGTAACCCTGTGCGTTGGGCAGCGCCTGAATCATGTCGCGCATGATCACGTCGGGCGCCTCGAAACCGAACGGCGCCGGGTTGCCGATGTTGAGCTTGAGGATGCGGTGGCCCTCGGCCTCGAGTCGCGCGGCATGGTCGTGGACCGGGCCGCGGATCTCGTAGAGGACGTCCTGCAGTTTGCTTGACTGCGCGAACGTGCGCGGCCGCCGGTGCTGGCTGGTGGAATGCCACGGCAGCTGGTTGGTGCTCACGGCGATGATTCTCCCACGTGGGGGCAACTGAATTACCAGTCACAGCTCGGACTCGGTTTCGCTACACCTCATTCGGGCCCCGCTGTCAGGGCTTTCCGGGCTGTTAACTTGCTGCAGCACCACAAGGAAGGCATTTACCGATGAACCTGACAGTCAAGACATTGGCGACGGCATGTGCCGCGGCCGCGCTGACCGCGATCGGCCCGGCCGGGCCCGCGATGGCGCTGCCCCTGTTCAATGGCGTGTACGACATCGACGGCGGATCCGACGAGTTCTACTGGACGGTCCAATCGACCTGCGCCACCGATGGATGCACCGCGAACATCATCAGCAACCGCGGCTGGACGGCGGTCGCAACCCTGACCGGCGGCCGGTGGGTGTTCAACACCTCAAAGCCGGACGCGATGGTGTGCCCGGACGGCAGCTTCGCGCCCATCGTCCTGCGGTACTCGCTGGACGGTGCCACTCTGAACGGCATCGTCACCGCCGACTCGAACGGCGAATGTGTGGGTGGTCAGGTCACCCAGGTCGCCATTCAGATGAAGAAGATCGGCTAGTACGGGCTGGCTGACCTAGTTTCGCTTTCCCGGCGGGCGGGCGCCCTTCGCGATGCCCAGACCCTTCACCGGTGGCTGCTCGCCGCCAGTCGATGGTGGGACGGTGTCAGTCGGCGTCGGAGACGGCGCGGGCTCAGCCGCGGGCGCCTCGGTGGCCGGTGCTGACGGCACGGCCTGGGCGGGAGCGGATGCTGCAGGCGCAGCCTTCTTGGCGCCGGGACGCTTGGCGCCCGGTGCGATGCCCAGACCCTTGACCGGCGCGGCCGGTTCGGCCGGCGCCGCGGCTGCCTCGGTGGGCGCCGGTGCGGATACTTCGGCGGTCGGTGTTGGAGCCTGTTCCGGTGCCGGAGCGGCCTTCTTGGCACCGGGACGCTTGGCGCCCGCCGCGATGCCCAGGCCCTTCGCCGGCTGCGGTGCGGCCGCCGGTGCTGCGGGTGCCGCCGGAGCCGCGGGTGCAGGTGCGGCCGCCGGTGCCGGTGCCGCGGCGACCGGCTACCGGTTCGGGTGCCAGCGGCCGGTGCGGCGGGCTTGACCGCCGGTGCCGCAGCAGCGGCCAGCTTGGCAGCAGTTCCCTTCTCCGGCAGCGTGAGGGTGCCGCGATCCAGGGACCCCAGCAGCAACTGGGCCACGTCGACCACCTCGACCTCTTCGGCCTTGCCGCGGTCGCCGACGCCGTCGGACAGCATCACGCGGCAGAACGGGCAGCCGGTCGCGATGGTCGTGGGGTCGAGAGTCAGCGCCTCGTCGACGCGCTCGTGGTTGACCCGCTTGCCGAGGTGCTCCTCCATCCACATGCGGGCTCCACCGGCGCCGCAGCAGAAGCCGGTCTCGGCGTGCCGCGGCATCTCGGTGAGCGTGGCCCCCGATGCGTCGATCAACTCGCGCGGTGCGTCGTAGACCTTGTTGTGCCGGCCGAGATAGCACGGATCGTGGTAGGTGATGGTGCCAGCGCTGCCGTTGCCGTTGACAGAGGCAACCGGGACCAGCTTCTTGTCGCGCACCAGCCGGTTGAGCAGCTGGGTGTGGTGCAGCACCGTGTAGCTGCCGCCGACCTGGGGGTACTCCCGGCCGAGGGTGTTGAAGCAGTGCGGGCAGGTGACCACGACCTTGCGGTCCACCCGCTCCACACCCTCGAAGAGGTCGTTGAGTGTCTCGACGTTCTGCGACGCGAGTTGCTGGAAGAGGAATTCGTTGCCGGAGCGCCGGGCCGAGTCGCCGGTGCAGGTCTCGCCGTCGCCGAGGACGAGGAACTTGACCCCTGCCGCGGACAGTAGTTCGGCGACGGCCTTGGTGGTCTTCTTGGCGCGGTCGTCGAGTGAGCCGGCGCAGCCGACCCAGAACAGGTACTCGAAGCCGGCGAAGGACTCGACGTCCTTGCCGTAGACGGGCACGTCGAAGTTCACCTCGTCGATCCAGGTGAGCCGCTCCTTGGCGTTCTGGCCCCAGGGGTTGCCCTTGGTCTCCAGGTTCTTGTAGAGCCCGCCGAGTTCGCTGGGGAACTCCGACTCCATCATCACCTGGTAGCGGCGCATGTCGACGATGTGATCGATGTGCTCGATGTCCACCGGGCACTGCTCGACGCAGGCTCCGCAGGTGGTGCATGACCACAGCACATCGGGGTCGATCACGCCGAGCGATGCGGCGTCGCCGACCAGCGGACGGCTGGCCTGCAGCGGGGAATCGGCGGGCACCCGGCCGAAGCCGGATTCGGGAACGTGATGCTCCTCGGCGTGCTTCTCACCGGAGAGGTTCTCGCCGACGCCGCCGACCGGCGTGTTCTCGGCGGGGGTTTCCTTGTCGCTGAAGATGTATGGCGCCTTGGCGAACAGGTGATCGCGCAGATCCATGATGATCAGCTTGGGGGACAACGGCTTTCCGGTGTTCCACGCCGGGCACTGCGACTGACAGCGGCCGCACTCGGTGCACGTGGTGAAGTCGAGGTAGCCCTTCCAGGTGAAGTCCTCGATCTTGCCGCGGCCGAATACCGCGTCCTCCGCGGGATCCTCGAAGTCGATGTAGGTTCCCTTGGATTCCATCGGCAGCAGCGGACCGAGCGCGTTCGGCAGCCGCTTGAACGTGACGTTCAGCGGTGCCAGGCCGATGTGCAGGTGCTTGGAGTGCAGCACGATGAGCAGGAACACCAGCATGACGCCGATATGCAGCAGCAGCGCCACCGTTTCGACGATCTCATTGCCGTGCACGCCGAGGGGTTCGAGCAGCTTGGCGCCACCATGGGAGAAGAACGCCGCCGGTCCGTAGGGAAGGTTGCCGACGTCGACCGCCGCGCCGCGGAACAGGCCGTAGGTCCAGATGACGTTGAAGATCATGAACAGGATCAGCCAGGCGCCGCCGGTGTGCGATCCGTAGAACCGCGATGCGCGGCCGTGCTCCTTGGGTTCGGCGCGCATCCGGATGACGGCGAAGGTGATGATCCCCAGCAGCACCGCGACGGCGAAGAAGTCCTGCAGGAAGCCCAGGATGCTCCACTTGCCGATCGACCGGGATGTGGAACTTGGGGTCGAACAGCACCCCGTAGGCCTCGAGGTAGACCGTGGCCAGAACGAAGAAGCCCCACATGGTGAAGAAGTGCGCGATGCCGGGAATCGACCAGCGCAGCAGCCGGGTCTGGCCGAAGACCTCCTTGGCCTGATTGCCGAGCCGTTCGCCGAGATGGTTCTTGCGTCCCCGTTCGTCGGCGGTGGGCTGCACCGGACCGGATCAGTTTGGTCAGCCACAGCACACGCTTGAGCGCGAACACTCCGACGATGGCGGTCATGGCCAGACCTATGGTCAGCCGGATAAGAGTCTGCGTATCCACGGCTTCCCTCTCTTGAGGGGTTACTGGTCGGTAACCAGGTCGTGTTACCGGCGGGTAACTTGTGCCTGTTTGCAGTTCATAGTCGCATCCCGCAGCTCTGCCGTGCGAGAGGGGTTGCCATAACTCGCGGTCGGCCTATTCCTCCGGAGCCGGCTTGGTCATCGGCAGTGTCGTCTCAGCGGGGATGACGGCCTGCGTGGTGACCACCGGCTCGACGGTCGTCGTCGGCGGCGGGGCGGCGGTCGTGGTCGGCGGTTCCGCCGTCGTGGTGGGTGGCGGCGTCGTGCGAGTGGTCGTGGTGGTGGGTCGTGGTTGTTGTGGTTGTCGTTGTGGTGGGCGTCGTCGTGGTGGTGGTCGTGGTGGTTGTCGTTGTGGTGGTGGCGTCGTCGTCGTGGTCGTGGTCGTGGTCGTGGGTGCGGTTGTGGTGGTGGGTGCGGTGGACGTGGTTGTCGGTGTGATCGTCGAGACGGTCGGCTGGCCGTTCCCACCGGTCACGGTGACCGTCTGTGGCACGGGCACGGTGGACGTCGATGGCCCATCGCCGGGCTTGGTGACGCGGGTCGTCGTGGTCGTCGGAGTGCTGTCGGTACTTGTGAGAGTCAGCGCCAGCCCGCCGACGGCCAATGCGGCGAGCGCCGCGGCGATGCCGAACAGCAGGGGCGGGCGGCGATACCACGGCGCCGGTGCGGCGACCTGCACGGTGTCCTGGTCGTCGGTTCCGAGAAAAATCGTCGGGCGGTCTGCGGTGGACGGCGCCGCGTAGCTCTGCCCCGCGTAATCCTCGCCGACATAGGGCACGGGCTCGCCGGAGCCGTCGTCGTCCTGCGACCAGGCCAGGGCCGGTCCGGCCTCGGTCGGGTCCGACGCGCTGGGGGCTAAGCCGGTGGGGTCATCCGCACCCGCGGCATCGCCCAGGTGTGCGTACTGCGTGGGTTCGCTGTCGGGGTACTCACCCTCCGGGGGATCTTGAGGCGCCACGACGTGAACCCTAGTGCTCTATAGGCCTGACATCACCGAGTGCGAGAACAGCGCAAGGTGGTCGAGGTCGGACAGATCGAGCAGTTGCAGATACACCCGCCCCACGCCGGCGTCGGCGAAGGCACCGAGTTGGTCGACGATCTGCGCCGGCGTGCCCACCAGCGGGGAGTTGGACCGCAGTTCGTCGCTCGCCCGGCCGATCGCCTCCGCGCGCCGGGCGATCTCCGCGTCGCTGGCCCCGGCGCACACCACGAACGCCGCGGAGTAGACCAGGTCGTCGGGAGAACGTCCGGCAGCGTCGCACGCCTCGCGGACCCGGCCCAACTGCAGTTGGGTGAAATCCAGGGTGGGGAAGGCGAGGTTGAACTCAGCGGCGAAGCGGGCCGCCAGTGCGGGGGTGCGCTTGGCTCCGCCACCCCCGATGATGATCGGCGGGTACGGCCGCTGCACAGGTTTGGGCAGCGCCGGGGAGTCGGCCACGCTGTAGTGCGCGCCGGTGTAGCTGAACCGCTCGCCGGGAGGTGTGTCCCAGAGCCCGGTGATGATGTCGAGCTGTTCCTCAAGGCGATCGAATCGTTCGCGCAGGCTCGGGAACGGAATCGCGTAGGCGCGGTGTTCGGCCTCGAACCATCCCGCGCCGATGCCGAATTCCACCCGGCCGCCGCTCATCGCGTCCACCTCGGCGACCGAGATCGCCAGCGGCCCCGGGTGACGGAATGTCGCCGAGGTCACCAGAGTTCCCAGCCGGATGGTGGTGGTCTCGCGCGCGAGACCGGCCAGCGTGATCCACGAGTCGGTGGGTCCGGGCATTCCGTCACCGCTCATCGCCAGGTAATGATCTGACCGGAAGAATGCCGAGAACCCCAGTGCTTCAGCGGCTTTGGCGACCGCGAGCTGGTCGCCGTAGGTGGCACCCTGCTGAGGTTCACAGAAGACGCGGAAGTCCACGTCGATCAGCCTAGGACACCCTCAGAAGAATTCGACGCGTTCGGTGCTGACGAACATCCCGTGGCCGGTCTCGTCGTTGGTGAACCGTGTGCCGCCGGTGCCGGCGTCGATGGTCCAGCCAACGGCGTAGTAGGTGGCGTAGTCAAGGGAGACGGTGGGGATGGCCCCGAGGTTGCCGAGTACCCACCTGTTGTCTCCGCCTGCCGACACCTCGACACCGTTGGCCGGCTCGCCGTCGATGGTGGGCGCCTCGGTGAACTCCGACTCGCATCCGACGGTGTCGGCTGAGATCTGGCACCGGGTCGCACCGGAGCGGGTCTCGATGAACACCAGGCCGGTGGCATCGGGGGCCAGCGTGCCGTCACCGGGGGATGTCGTGGGGTCCGACGGGCTGGTCGGCGCCGTCGGCCGGGGGGTGGGGAAATCCGGTTCGGAGTTGATTCCGCACCCCGGGCAGATGGCCATGCCGTCGACGGTGCTGCTGCAGCCGGCCAGTGCCGCGCCCACCACAAGCAGACCTGCGACCGCGGCTGCGGCCCTCACGCGGTAGGGGGTGCGCACCCGACCAGGGTACGCAGCAAGTGGCGGGAGTGACGGTTGTGACTCGCGGGGCTAGCGGACCGTCACCTCGGCGGTGAATGTCCAGGCGTCCTTCTCGCCGCCATCCCAAGGCCGCCCGTACCGGGTGATCACCGTCGCGGTGCCCGCTGACATGGCTTGCAGCACCCACACCTCGCGGCCCGCCGCCCCGGGTCCGCCGCCCTGAGCCGGCCCGACCGCCTCGTGGCCGGTCTGGGCGAGCACCTCGGGGTCGGAGATATCCATATCGGGTGCCCACTGGAAGCCCGTCGAGGCGTTGGACCCGAGGCTTACCTGCAGGAAGTCGCCGACCCGCAGGCTCACGGTGCGCGCCACCTGCTTCTGGTTCAGCAGTTCGTCGTAGGACACCTCGATGGTCGTGGTCTGCGGATCTGTGGTGGTCGGCTTCTCCGGGCCCGGCCCGGCGCATCCGACCGTGGCCGCGGCGGCGACAACCATCACGGCCAGCAGGCCTGTGGAGCGGATCATGGCGTGTTCCCTCCGGCGAATTGGCGGGTGCGCCGCAGGTAGGACAGCGTGCGCCAGGCCGGTACGGCCCGCGGCCAGTCATCGGCCCGGAAGTAGGCGTCCGAGCCACCGTCGACGAACACCACACTGCCGCAGAGGAAATCCGCCGCGTCGGACAACATGAAGACCACCCAGTCGGCGAGTTGTCCCGCGTCGCCGAACCCGCCGACCGGAACCGGGAACCGGTGAATGTGCTTGGCCTCCTCGGGAGTCGCCAGCTGACGTTCCAGCATGGGCGTCATGATCGCTCCGGGTGCCAGGGCGTTGAGCCGGATCCCGGCCCCCGCCCACTCACGCGTCACCGCATGACGGCGCACCCAGCGGCTGATCGCGATCTTGGATGCTGCGTAGGCCATCGCGGGTGCGTTGCGGCCGAACAGCCGGTAGGAACGCAACGCCCGGTCGGCGTCACCGGCCAGCAACGCGCGGATCGCCCGCCGGGGAACCGCCGGAACGGTGGTGGTCGAATTGCTCGCGAACACAACCACTTTCGCCCGCTCCGCCGATGAGAGGGCGGGCCGCCAGGCCTCCAGCAGATCAACGACGCCGAAGTAGTTCACCTCGGTGATCATGCGCTCGGCCCCCGGGGTCGGACCCAGGCCCGCCGCGAGCACCGCGCCGTCAAGACTCCCGGCACATGCGGCCAGTACGTCGGCGGCCGCGCCGCGCCGGCCGGTGGCGGTGGACAGATCGGCGAGGATGTCGGCGTCCTTGACGTCGACGGTGATGACGCTGTGGCCCGCCTCGCGCAGCCGTGCGACGACGGCGTTACCCATTCCGGATCCGGCGCCGGTGACCACGTAGGTTCCCACCGCGCAAGTATGGCGCACAGGGCGGAAACGACCGATACCCTGCGGCCTACCGCACTGGAGCTAAAGGAGACCCATGACATTCGACGCCTTCGCCGACTTCCGGATGAACGGTCAGGTGGCCATCGTGACCGGCGGCGCGCAGAACATCGGCGAGGCCGTGGCCCGGACCTTCGCCGGGGCCGGGGCGAAAGTGGTGATCGCCGATCTCCAGGGCGACAAGGCCGCCGCCACCGCGGCCGCCATCGCCGCGGACACCGGCGGTGAGGTGCTCGGTATGGGATGTGACGTCACCAGCGACGCCGACATCGACCGGGTGGTCGCTGAGACCGTCGGTGCCTTCGGCGGCATCTCCACCCTGGTGAACAACGTGGGGTGGGGCAAGCCGTACCCCGATCCGCTGGCGATCCCCGTCGAGGACATGGTCGAGAGCTACAAACTGAACTGCCTTGCCGCGATGAGGATGACGGCCGCCTGCCGCCCGCATCTGCTCACCGCCGACAACGCGACCGTCACCAACTCCGGCTCGATGGTCGGGGTGGCGCCGGCGTTCGAGTTCCTCGCCTATTCGGCGGCCAAAGCTGCGCTCAACCACCTGATGCTGAGCTTGGCGCACTACTTCGCCAAGCAGATCCGGGTGAACTCGATCGTTATCGGCACGGTGCTCACGCCGGGGTACGCCGACGTCGGCCTCGACGAGAAGACGCAGTACGCACTCGCCCACCCGAACAACCTGACCGGCCGGTCCGGCACACCTCAGGACGTGGCGAACGCCTTCCTGTGGCTGGCCTCGCGGGCCGGCGGCTGGGTCAGCGGCCAGACCATCCCGGTGGCCGGCGGCGGAGCGCGGGTGAAGATCCTGCCGGGGAAGTGACCTCAGACCAACGTTGAGCTACCCGTGCGGCCGGCGCCGTCCCAGAACTCGTTCATCGGTGCGGCGTAGGCGTCATTGTTGGTCAGCGCGGCAGACCGAGTGCGTCCTCGATCATCCGCAGCAGGCTGTAGTGGTTGTAGTGATTGGTGGCCAGGAACGGCCCGCCCCGCATCCCCGCAGCCACAGCACCGGGTGAGGGGATGACGACCGTGACGATGTGGTTGCCCTCATTGCCGAAGCCCAGCGAGGTGTTGTTGTTGTCCTCGTCGAACGTGACCACCAGGACGGACTTCTCGTTCGGGTCGTTCCAGACCACCGAGTTCAAGACGACGGGCACCGTGCTTGACAGGAACTCATCGAGTGCTGCGACGTTGTACTGGTGTCCGGGGGAGAGTTGGCTGATCACGAATTTCAGCATGCCCCAGGGGAAGTCGACCGGTCCTTCGCCGTTGAAGTCCTCGTTCGCCGCGAACCATGCGTAATCCGGGGCGGTAGCCGTTGACTGGAGATCGATCGCCATCTGCTCCAACGGGAAGAGGTGCTGCGCCGCGTAGGCCGGGTTGTCGCCGATGCCCTTGAACGCCGCGAACGGCAGTTGGTCGGGCGAATAGTCACCGGAGGGCTCCAGGGCACCCGGGTACGGCATGCTCTGCGCGTACCCGCGCCAGGTCTTGCCCGCCGCGTCGATGTTGGACACCAACGTGGTCGATGCGTCGATGCACGGCGCTGCGCAGTTGTAGGTCAGGCCGAAGTCGGTGCCGCCGACGATCGGATAGTAGTTCGGCAGGCTCGGATGGGTGAGGCCGTAGTAGTTGTCGGCGAAGCCGTAGGCGTTGATCAGGCTGTTGAGATAGGGCGCATTGGGGCTGCCGAGGATGTCGTCGTAGCCCTTGTTCTCCATGTAGACCATGAAGACGTGATCCAGTGGACTCGACCGCGGACATCGGGGGCACAGGATCGGCGGGGCGGGCAGATCGGCACCGATGGTGAACGACAGGTTGTCGGCGAAGGCCGCGTTGTAGTCGGCCGAGAAACCGATCGGGATGAGATTGACCGCCTGCAGATCGAGCACCACCTGCGCGTAGCGGGTGCCTTCGGGAAGCAGTCCCGATGTCTGGCGTTCGCGAAGGCCGGTTTGCAGCAAGCGGTCGAGTACCGTCACCGGGCCGATCGTGGCTGCGCCCAGATAGGTCTTGTTGGAGTCGAGGAAGGTCACCTTGGCCGAGGCTGCCGAGAGGTCCAGTAGATAACCGCCGAGCCATCCGCTCAGGGTGTAGGCCACTGTGCCGGTGTCGATATCGGCTGAGGCCGCGGTGAGATCGACGGTCTGGGTCAGGCTGGAGGTGGCGACGTTGCCGCCGCCGAAGAACTGCGCGCCGCCGTCCGGCGGACCGCTGGAGGCTTTCGGGAAGCTCATGAACGGCGGCAGATCGGGCATCGGAAAGCTCAGTCCGATCGGCCAGGCGTTGCGCGGGGTTCCGTAGGTGATCACCGTGGGCGTGCCGGTCAGTGTCCACCCCGGAACGGAGACGGCGCTGAAGCCGGACAACGACGGATCCCCGACTTCGGCACCCGGATTCACCAGCAGGTTGGGACTCGTCACCGGGGCGGTCGCCGCCACGGCTGCATTCAGCCGAGGAGCCCGCAGCGGGAATGTCTTTCGCGACTCCCGCTGGGCCGCTGCCATCACCGACCATGCCAGCGTCGATGGGACGTGGCTTGGACCCGGACCGGAGGATCCGCCTCCCGAACCCGATGCCGTTGCGGCGGGCAGCGCCATGGCTGTGGTGATCGACGGCGCCGCGCGGCGGACCGCAGCGGGTTTGGCGGCGTCCGCCCGGGTCGACGACCGCGCGGTGCTCGCCGATCCCTGATCGCCGGCCGCGTCCGAGGGTTGGGCCGCGGCGGTACCCGTCGCGGCGGTCAACGCCCACCCGATCCCGAGTGCTACCGCCAGTGCTCCGACGCGACCGACGTGCACGTCCGTGCCCGACTAGACGAGGACGGACGCAGGCACCGCCGCGGCCGGCGACAGCGAGGCACTGGTCGGCGGCGGCAGCGGGGGATCCGTCGGCGGGATGACACCCGATCCGGTCAGTCTGGCGACCACGCCGGCAATCACCTGCGTCACATCGACGAGGGCACCGCCGATGAAGCCGACGGCGAACTCCGCCACCTGGGCCAGGGTGCTGATCAGGAAGATCTCCTGGTCGACCACACCCTGCAGGAAACCGGTGATGTCTTCAACGAACCCGTTGAGGAAGTACGGGACAGCTCCGACGATCGTGCGCACGCTGAGAGCGAAGTCGACGGCAGCCTGGGGGTAGCCGTACATGGCCAGAGCGTCGGTCAACGATTGCTTGCGGTCCGTCGGTGCAACGATGCCGGGGACCTTAAAGTCCATCGACACACCGTCGAAGTCGGAGCGCTGGCTGATGCCGAACAGGCTCACGATCGACGGGGTGATGTCGGTGTTCGAATAGCCCAGGTTCTGACGGCCGTCGTCGGTGTCGTCGCCTTCGCGGTCGTAGATGATCCACGAGGCGGTCTCATCGGGTGACTGGAAGCCGTGGCCGAAGCCAGCCTGGGGCTGGTGTCCGTGATCGGTAGTGGTGATGATCGACCACTGCTGGCCGGGGTTGGCGGCCTCCCATGCGTCGATGGCCGCCATGATCGCGGCGAGGTTTTTACTGGTGTTGAGCAGTGCCGCTGTGTACTCCGGCGAATCGCCGCCCGCCTCGTGGCCGGCCTCATCGACCGCCACTTGGTAGGAGAAGATGAAGGCTGAGTCGGTGGCCGACGTGCCTGCGATCTGTTCGATGGTCGCCTGAACCACCAGGTCGTCGGTAACCTCCCAGCTGGTGTCGAACTCGACGAAATCGTTGACATCCACCGGGTATCCGCCGGCGGCGGCGATGTCATTGATGTATTGCCAGTTGGCGAACACTGCGGTGTCGACCTCAGGGGTGTTGTATTCGATGAGGTTGATCGCCGTTGGCCAGGAGTTGTAGGGCGCCGGCTCGAAGATGTTGTTAAACACCCCGGTCTTGTCGTCCCAGGCGCCGGTCAGAATGGTCGACCACGACGGTCCCGAGATGGTGGTGTGGCCGACGAAGCTGGTGGTTCCGGTGACGCCCTCGTCCATCAGGATGCGGAACCCGCTGGTGGGCTCGTCGTAGGCGTATTCGAGGATCTTGCTCATATTGACGCCGTCGACGCCGATCAGCAGCACGTGCGTCGGCTCGGTGACCTGGGATGCGGTCACGTCGGCGCTGCGGATGGTGGACGAGGCGCGGACGGTGGTCGCACTCGCCGGGGCGGCCAGGGCGAAGGGCGCCGGAGCCGGCAGCGGGGTCGCCGGAAGCAGCGGGTTGACCGGGGCTGAAGCAACCGTCGCCGCGGGCGCCGGGGTCGCCGTCACGCGGTCCGCAGCGCTCACGCCGCCGGAGGCTGCCGAGGGGACGCTGTTTCGTTGCGCGCCGGCTGTGCGGGAGGCCTGCCGGGCCGGGCCCGCCTTGCCGCCGCGCGAGGTCGACTCCGAGGCTTTGGAGGTATCCGCGGCGCTGGCGCCATCGCCGCGACCGGCATCGTCGGTGCTCGCAGAGGCCACCGCACACCCCAGCGCTGAACCCGCGCCGACCACGACGCCGGCCACGGCTACACCCAGGCAGAGTTCTTTGACGGTCTTCACGGTGGCGCGCTCCGATCTAGCGGGGAAAGAGGACTTCAGAGACCTCACACTAGACACCCCCGTCGTGCTCGCGGGCAATAACGGCCGCCGAATAAATGACGTTTGGGACCTGTGATGCGGACCTTTGCCGTGGTTCACTGCCGCACAGGAGGAGCCATGGTCACCGGAATCCCGGTTGGACGTCTCGGGCCACTTGCTGTGGCGCTGGGTATCGGCGCGGCGATGGCGATCTCCGGCGCCGCGGTGGCCGACGCCGACGCGGGCGCCCCCGCCGACTCGGCGTCCGTGCGGTCGGAGCCTCGATCCGATGCGCCTCGATCCGATGCAAGGCCCTCCCCGGGGCCGGAGACTGGGCAGCGGCACCGCGCGGACCGGGCACCATCCCGGAGCACTGCCCCGCGGGCCCGCCAGCGGTCGGCGGCAGCGGCCACCGGCGGCGGCCTCGATGCGCTGCTGAACAACCGCACGCCCACCGTCAGTGCCGGCCGCGCAGCACAGAGCCCCGGGGGAGTCGTTCGCGGTGAACTCGACGCCGCCGATGAGGACAGCAGTCCACTGAGCTACGCGCTGACCCGGGACCCCGAGCACGGGTCGGTGGCGATCGAGCCCGACGGCAGTTACACCTACACCGCAGACCCGGCACTGGCCGCTACCGGAACGACCGACACCTTTGCGGTGAGCGTCAGTGACGCCGGCAGCGGCTTCCACGTCCATGGTCTGCTGGGCCTGCTGAATCTGCTCACCTTCGGGTTGATCGGCAGCAGCGGCCACGTCGCCACCGTCACCGTCGGCGTGACGGTGGCGCCTTTCTCCGGAGCCAATCGCCCACCGTCGGGCACTGTCAGCGCCGGCAGCCCCGACCCGATGAGCGGGGTCATCACCGGAGCGGTGATCGGATCCGATCCCGACGGTGACCCGCTGACCTACTCGGGCTCGGCGACGACCGGCAAGGGCACCGTCTCGGTGAGCACTACCGGAATGTTCGTCTACACCCCCACAGCGGCCGCCCGGCAGAACGCGGCCGCATCCGGCGCCGCACCGGAGGACCTGCAGGACGGTTTCACCGTCACCATCTCCGACGGACACGGTGGCAGCGCACCGGTGGCCGTCACCGTCGCCGTGCTGCCCGCCGGCAGCCCAGCGGGTGCGCTGGCCGCCTTCCCCGGTGCCGAAGGATTCGGCGCCAACGCCACCGGCGGTCGCGACGGCAGCGTCATCTACGTCACCACCCTGGCCGCCGACGGGCCCGGGTCGCTGCAGTGGGCGATCGACCAACCCGGTGCCAGGTACATCCTGTTCACGGTCAGCGGTCTGATCGATACGCAGATTCATCTGACCAACGGCGATGTCACCATCGCCGGACAGACGTCGCCGGGGGGAATCACGGTGCGCGGCTTCGTCACCGACGAAAGTCCCTATCAGGATCAGGCCGTACAGGTACCGGATGATTTCGCCGAGAACTGGATCCTGCAGCACATCCGCATCCGGCCGGTCTCGCGATACGTTCAGTGATGACGGGCTGCGGCTGCGCTATACCCGCAACGCGATCGTCGACCACGTTTCCATCGGCAACGCGATCGACGAGGCGATCGAGATCTCCTACTCCAACAACATCACCGTGCAGAACACCGTCATCGCCGAAACGATCGGTGGGCATTCGTTCTACGGCGGGGTGCTGATGAACTACTCCAACCCCGCCAACGGGTTCGGCCTGGACAACATCTCCCTGCACCACAACATCTTCAACCGCATCGAGGGCAGGCTCCCGGAGGGCAGCCGGGAGTCCGCGGCCGCCGCCAACTCGTTCATGAGTCTGGAACTGTCGAACAATCTCTACTGGGATCCGCGGTTCTTCATCGCCCTGGGCGTGGACACCGCCGTCGCCGGCGGCCAGCCGATCTACTGGAAACTCAACGCGGTCAACAACTTCTTCCGGACCGCCCCCGGGTTCCAGTTCGGCATGTTCGACGATCAGATCCTCAACGTCGGCCGCAACGAGCTGTTCGTCAGCGGCAACACCATGAGCCTGTATCCGACCCGTTCCGATTACCAGCTTTTCTACTGCTGCAACGACTATCCATCCGAGTCCAGCCCGGACGCCACCTCGCGCAGCGCGCAGGCGCGCACGTCGCGGCATCCGTTCCCGGCCATCACCTACACGCCCACCGATCGGCTGATCAACGTCCTGCTCAACACCGCCGGCGCGTGGCCGCGTGATCCGATGGACATCAGGCTGATGCAGTCGGTCGCCACCAACACCATCTCGGCTGCCCCGCCGAACACCAATCCCGCCAATGATGCTCTGCGCCCTGCGTTCTCCGGTTCGGCGCCGTCGGCGCCCGTCGACACCGACACCGACGGCATGCCCGATGCATGGGAGATCACCAAGGGGCTGAATCCGAACATCGGCAACACCAACGCGCGCACGCTGTCGCCGGTCGGCTACACCGACCTCGAGGTGTATCTGCAGGAACTGTCGGCCAACCGGATCACCGGCTGGGTCTGATGGGTACTCTGCGCAGCATGCGCACCGTTGAGGTCTTCGCCGACGTCCTGTGCCCGTTCACGCATGCCGGTTTGCACACCCTGATCGACCGTCGCGCCGAACGCGGGGTGAGCGAGCCCCGACTGCGCATCCGGGCCTGGCCGTTGGAATTGGTCAACGGCGCACCCCTGGACCCACAGCACATCGCCGCGGAGATCACGGCCCTGCGTCGACTCGGTGCGGCCCGATCTGTTCGCCGGTTTCTCCGTCGAGTCGTTCCCGCAGACCTCGATGGCCGCGTTCGCGCTGACCGCCGCGGCCGACCGCACCGGCAACCCGGTGATCATTGAAGAGGTCGGGATGGCGCTGCGCCATGCGGTGTTCGAGGAGGGCATCGACATCGGACAGCCCGATCTCGTCACACCGATCGCCGCACGCTTCGGCCTCGAGCCGCTGGATCCGGAGTCCACCGCTGCCGCCGTCCGCGTCGACTGGCAGGAGGGCGCATCCCGCGGTGTCGTCGGCTCACCGCACTTCTTCACCGATGACGGCGGAAGTTGGTTCTGCCCGGGCCTGGATATCAGCCGCGACAGTCGCGGAGACTTCGTCGTCGAGTGGAAAAAAGGCACGGAGAACTTCGTTCACAGCGTCTTTCAGTGAGAGGTCTTCGGCTGACAGGATGGTCGGCGTGAACGACGCCCCGAGCGAGTCCGATCTGCGGCGCTGGCGCCGCCATCTGGCCAACGAGCGGGCCGAGGCGGCGGTCTACCGTGATCTGGCTCAGCGTTATGACGGCGAGGAGCGCGAGATCCTGCTCGCCATCGCCGCCGCCGAGGAACGCCACGAACAGCACTGGCTCAACATGCTGGGCGAACGGGCCAGCGAACCGGGCCGCGCGGACCTGGGCACCAGGACACTGGCCTTCCTGGCCCGCCACTTCGGCTCGGTGTTCGTCCTCGCGCTGGTTCAGCGGTTCGAGGCGCGCGCCAGCTACGACGACGACGCCGACGCCACCCCGACAATGGCCGCCGACGAGCAGATCCATGAAGAGGTCATCCGGGCACTGGCCGCTCGCGGCCGCGACCGGATGTCGGGCAGCTTCCGCGCCGCAGTGTTCGGTGCCAACGACGGTCTGGTGAGCAACCTGGCACTGATCATGGGCGTCAGTGCAAGCGGGGTCGAGCCTCACACCGTGCTGGTCACCGGATTAGCCGGATTGCTCGCCGGCGCCCTGTCGATGGGAGCGGGGGAGTACGTCTCGGTCAGCTCCCAGCGCGAACTGCTGGAAGCATCCGCGCCCAGCCCCAACGTCGGGGCCGCGCTGAACCAACTCGACGTCGATGCCAATGAGCTGGAATTGGTTTACCGCGCGCGCGGGATGAGCGCGTCGGAAGCCACCGCGCACGCCGCCGAGGTCCTCGCGAACGCTGATGGGGACACCGTGCACCGCGTGCCCGGGGCGGAGACGCGACCGGCATGAGGCGGTCGGCACCGGCCTGAGGGCGGCGGTGTCGAGTTTCCTGTTCTTCGCCGTCGGCGCCCTCATCCCGGTGCTGCCCTACCTGTTCGGCCTCACCGGTCTGGCCGCCGTGGGGGTCGCCGCGGTGCTGGTCGGTGCCACGTTGCTCGCGACCGGGGTGATCGTCGGGCTGCTCTCCGGGGCGCCACCACTGCAGCGGGCGATGCGTCAGCTGCTGATCGGCTACGGCGCGGCGGGCGCCACCTATCTCTTGGGCCTGCTTGTCGGCGCCGAGATGGGCTGACCGCCACCCGCGGTGACCTGGGGGGATACCTCCGGCTGTGAGCTTGGGGAACAAATCCGCACGGCCCCCGGTTCAAGCTGATGACACTTGAGTGAGTCAGGCTCAACTCTGGGTTGACAGGTCTGTCGCCCCGGGGGCATTCTTGAGTCTGGTCCGCTCAGACCAGAAACATCTATTCAGGAGGATTTTCACCATGGCTCGTGCGGTCGGCATCGACCTCGGGACCACCAACTCGTGCGTCGCCGTCCTTGAAGGTGGCGACCCTGTCGTCGTCGCCAACTCGGAGGGCTCCCGTACCACGCCGTCGGTGGTCGCCTTTGCGCGAAACGGCGAAGTGCTGGTCGGACAGCCCGCCAAGAACCAGGCGGTCACCAACGTAGATCGCACCATCCGGTCGGTCAAGCGCCATATGGGCACCGACTGGTCGGTGGAGATCGACGGCAAGAACTACACCGCCCAGGAGATCAGCGCGCGCGTGCTGATGAAACTCAAGCGCGACGCTGAGAGCTACCTCGGTGAGGACATCACCGACGCGGTCATCACGGTGCCCGCCTACTTCAACGACGCCCAGCGCCAGGCCACCAAGGAAGCCGGCCAGATCGCGGGCCTGAACGTGCTGCGCATCGTCAACGAGCCCACCGCCGCGGCCCTGGCCTACGGCTTGGACAAGGGCAGCAAGGAACAGACCATCCTGGTCTTCGACCTCGGCGGCGGCACCTTCGACGTCTCGCTGCTCGAGATCGGCGACGGTGTTGTCGAGGTCCGCGCCACCTCCGGTGACAACCACCTCGGCGGCGACGACTGGGATGACCGGATCGTCGAGTGGCTGGTCGACAAGTTCAAGGCCTCGGCCGGTATCGACCTGACCAAGGACAAGATGGCCATGCAGCGGCTTCGCGAAGCGGCCGAGAAGGCCAAGATCGAACTCAGCTCGAGTCAGAGCACCTCGATCAACCTGCCCTACATCACCGTCGACGCCGACAAGAATCCGCTGTTCCTCGACGAGCAGCTGACCCGCTCGGAGTTCCAGAAGATCACCCAGGATCTGCTGGACCGCACCCGCGCACCCTTCCAGCAGGTGATCAAGGACGCCGGCATCGCCGTCGGCGACATCGACCACGTGGTGCTGGTGGGCGGTTCGACCCGCATGCCCGCGGTCACCGACCTGGTGAAGGAACTGACCGGCGGCCAGGAGCCCAACAAGGGTGTCAACCCCGACGAGGTCGTCGCGGTCGGTGCTGCCCTGCAGGCCGGCGTGCTCAAGGGTGAGGTCAAAGATGTTCTGCTGCTTGATGTCACACCGCTGAGCCTCGGCATCGAGACCAAGGGCGGCGTGATGACCAAGCTGATCGAGCGCAACACCACCATCCCGACCAAGCGGTCGGAGACCTTCACCACCGCTGATGACAATCAGCCCTCGGTGCAGATCCAGGTCTATCAGGGTGAGCGCGAGATCGCGGCGCACAACAAACTGCTCGGCAGCTTCGAGTTGACCGGCATCCCGCCGGCTCCGCGCGGCGTGCCCCAGATCGAGGTCATCTTCGACATCGACGCCAACGGCATCGTGCACGTCACGGCCAAGGACAAGGGCACCGGCAAGGAGAACACGATCAAGATCCAGGAGGGCTCCGGCCTGTCCAAGGAGGAGATCGACCGGATGATCAAGGACGCCGAGGCGCACGCCGACGAGGACCGCAAGCGTCGCGAGGAGGCCGATGTCCGCAACCAGGCCGAGTCGCTGATCTACCAGACCGAGAAGTTCGTCGCCGAACAGCGCGCCACCAGCCAGGACGAGGGGGGCGGATCGACGGTGCCCGAGGACTCGCTGGCCAAGATCGACGCGGCCATCGACGAGGCCAAGGTCGCGCTGAACGGCTCCGACATCGGCGCCATCAAGTCGGCGATGGAGAAACTGGGCACCGAATCCCAGGCGCTCGGCGAGGCGATCTACGCAGGCGGCACAGGCCGAACAGGCCGCCAGTGGCGGCGGATCGGCTAACGATGACGTCGTCGACGCCGAGGTTGTTGAGGACGATCAGGAGTCCAAGTGAGTCCAACTCCGTCCGACGGGATGGGCCGCGAAGGCGATGAACCGGTGACGGTCACCGACAAGCGGCGGATCGACCCCGAAACCGGTGCGGTTCGAGAAGGTCATGAGGGTTCCCCCTCCGGCCCGGCCCACAGTGGGCCGGCGCCGGGGGCGCCCGGCGGCGGCTCCAGCGGACAAGGTCGCCGAACTCACCGCCGATCTGCAGCGGGTGCAGGCCGACTTCGCCAACTACCGCAAGCGCGCGCTTCGTGACCAGGAGATGGCAGCAGAGCGGGCCAAAGCCGTTGTGCTCAGCCAGCTCCTTCCCGTCATCGACGATCTCGACCGCGCACGCAGCCACGGCGACCTGGAAGCCGGCCCGATGAAGTCGGTCGCCGACAAGCTCGCCGCTGCGCTGACCGGCCTCGGCCTCGCCGAGTTCGGCGCCGAGGGCGAGGAGTTCGACCCGTCCCTGCACGAGGCCGTGCAGCACGAGGGTGACGGCTCCAACCCCGTGATCGGACACGTCATGCGCAAGGGCTACCGGTTCGGTGATCAGGTGTTGCGTCACGCCCTCGTCGGCGTGGTCGACACCGTCGGATCGCACGAGAACGCAGAATCAGATCAGTGACTCAGTCACTCAGTGACTCAGTGACCCAGTGGTGAGGAGGTGACGCGGCATGGTTCAACGAGAATGGGTTGAGAAGGACTTCTACAAGGTGCTCGGCGTCTCCTCCGACGCCAAGGATGACGAGATCAAGCGGGTGGCCCGCAAGTTGCTCGCCGAGAACCACCCCGATCGCAACCCGAACAACACCGCTGCCGAGGAGCGGTACAAGGAGATCGGCGAAGCCAAGGACGTCCTGCTCGACCCGGCGAAACGCAAGGAGTACGACGAGACCCGGCGGATGTTCGCCGGCGGCGGCTTCGGCCGTCGGCGGCGGCGGTGGCGGTGGCGGCGGTGGGTTTTCCGGCTACGACGACGGCGGCGGGTTCAATCTCAACGACCTGTTCGGTCAGGCCGGCCAGGACGGCGGGGCGAACATCGGCGACCTGTTCGGCGGCTTGTTCGGACGGGGCGGTGCCCAGCCGCGGACCAGCCGCCCGCGTCGCGGTAAGGACCTTGAGACCGAGACCCAGCTCGATTTCCTGGAGGCCACCAAGGGTGTGGCGATGCCGCTGCGGCTCACCAGTCCGGCGCCGTGCACCAACTGTCACGGCAGTGGCGCGCGCCCCGGCACCAGCCCGAAGGTGTGTGCCAGCTGCAACGGCTCCGGCATGATCAACCGCAACCAGGGCGCCTTCGGCTTCTCCGAACCCTGCACCGAATGTCGGGGCAGCGGCTCGATCATCGAGAACCCCTGCGATGAATGCCGCGGTAGCGGTGTCACCACCCGCAGCCGCACCATCAACGTCCGGATTCCCCCGGGCGTCGAGGACGGCCAGCGCATCCGGCTCGCCGGCCAGGGTGAGGCCGGGTTGCGCGGAGCGCCGTCGGGCGATCTCTATGTGACCGTGCACGTCCGGCCGGACCAGGTGTTCGGCCGCGACGGTGACGATCTGACCGTGACGGTTCCGGTGAGTTTCACCGAACTCGCCTTGGGTGCAACGCTTTCGGTGCCCACCCTCGACGGCAAGGTCGGGGTGAAGATCCCCAAGGGCACTGCCGACGGACGGATCTTGCGGGTGCGCGGGCGCGGTGTGCCCAAGCGAAGCGGCGGATCCGGCGATCTGCTGGTGACGGTCAAGGTGGCGGTGCCACCGAAACTTGACGACGAGGCCCTCGGCGCGTTGGAGGCCTACGCGGCGGCGGAGAAAGCCAGTGGCTTCGACCCCCGGGCGGGCTGGGCGGGTAACCGGCCATGAGCGCGCCCAAGGATGCCGGCGAGGTGCGGACCTTCCTGATCTCGGTGGCCGCCGAACTCGCCGGCATGCACGCGCAGACGCTGCGCACCTACGACCGACTCGGTCTGGTGAGCCCCCAGCGCAGCGCGGGCGGCGGGCGGCGTTATTCGGAGCGCGATGTCGAACTGCTGCGGGAGATCCAGCGGCTCTCCCAGGATGAGGGCGTCAATCTCGCCGGCATCAAGCGCATCATCGAACTCACCAACCATGTTGAAGCGCTGCAGTCCCGGGTCACCGAGATGGCCGACGAACTGTCGCGTTCCAGGCCGCGGCGCGACCTTGCGCTGGTGCCCAAGAACACCGCCGTGGTGGTCTGGCAGCCCCGCCGCTAGCGGTGGTGAACGCTAACTGACCCGTACGGTGAAGGTCGCGGTGGCCGGCCGGCCGGGCACCGCCAGGCTGTAGCCGCCCTTGCGTAATGCGTTGGTGGACGCGGTCATCGGCTCGATGCCCACCACGTCGTCATTGGCCGGGGCGAAGATCTGCACCGCCGGGTAGCCCTGCTTGAAGATCACCTCGATCCGGCGGTCGCCGCCGGAGAGCGCGAACATGCCGCCCTGGGGCACCTCGTCGAACCCGTCATCGAAGGTCCGCTCGCCCAGGGTCTCCGACATGGCCGCCCAGTCCTCGGTGTCGCCGGTTGGAATGCCCCAGTTGTCGACTGGGAGGTGACGCAGCGGTGGTGTCTCGAGCTTCCACTCCGAGCGGGGCACGTCGGGGATGGTCAGGTACGGGTGGAAACCGAAGCACAGCGGCACCGACGCCGCCGTCGTCGGGGTGACCGTCGTCTCGATGGTCAGCGCGCGCTCCACGAGCGCTGATGTCGAGGGTGACGACGTGTGGGAACGGGAAGCTGGAGAGCAGCCGCGGCTGGCCGCCGTAGTCGAGATCGGCCGACAGCTTGTTATCGGCGTTCTGCTTGACCAGCCAGCCCGGGTAGGCCGCCAGCACGCCGTGGATCACCAGGCCGTGCTCATCGGAGCGCACCCCGCCCACGCCCGGTGTCAGGGTCACCGCGCCGCCGTCGACGCCGTATCCGTTGGCGCTGAGCCGGTTGGCCCACGGGTAGAGGATCGGAATGCCCATGGTCTTGCCGGTGGTCAGGTAGGCGTTAAGGCCGCGGCGCTGACCGAGCAGTTCAACCCCGCCGTCGGACAGCGAGGTGCACACCATTCCCGCCGATGGCACGAAGGTGGCGGTCAGGGCGGACGATCGGGTCTTTGAGGACGATGGAGGGCAGCTGGGCCATTGTCGGATTGTGCCATGAGCGGGGCGGCCTTGACCAAGGCCGTCCTCAGCGGTGCGCGTCGATGTACCCGGTCAGATCATTGATGGTGCGCAGCGAGGCGTACTGGGACTCCGGGATATCGACGTCGAATCGCTTGTTCAGGGCGACCAGGAAGTTGAGCCAGTCCATCGAATCGAGGTCTACCTGGTCGCGCAGCAACTCGGCGTCGGTGAGGTCGCCCTCTTCGATCTCGGGGGCGATCGCGGTCAACTCCGCCACCACCCCGGCGCGTATCTCGTCCCTGGTGCCCACCTGGTCTCCCTTCGAAGGTCCTCAGAGGTCCTGAGGCTGCTGCAGCAGCTTGTTGATCTCGGCGAGGAACAGCGCGCCGCGCGCGCCGTCACTGGCCCGGTGGTCGGCGGCCAGCGTGACCTGGACCGTGGTGGCGACCCGGATGCCGCCGTCCACCACGACCACCCGCTGTGCGGGCTTGCCGAATCCCACGATGGCCACCTGCTGCGGGTAGATCACGCCGAACACCGAGTCGACGCCCTTGTCTCCGAGATTGGTGAGCGTGATCGTCGGGTCGCTCATCTCCGAGCTTCGCAACGACCCGGCCCGGGCGCGGGCCACCAGATCGGTGAGATCGGCCATCAACTCGTGCAGCTTCTTCTCGCTGACATCGTGAATAGCGGGCGCCACCAGACCACCGCCGCGCAGCGAGATCGCCACGCCCACATGCTGACCCGACGCCGGCTCGAACCCGTCATCGCGCCAGAAGCCGTTGAACTCACTGAACTTGCGGGCGGCCAGTCCGACCGCCTTGAGTTGCAGGACGGCGGGCAGGATGCGCTCGGTGATCGGCCGGCCGGCGTTCTGCTCGGTGAGCCACGCCAGCGCGGTGTCGAGAATGATCTCGTCGGCGAGGTAGTAGTGCGGAATCTCGCGCTTGGAGCGACTCATCGCCGCGGCGATCGAGGCCCGCATGGCGGCGCCGCGCTCGCGGGCCTTCTCTGCTGCCGACTTCGGCTCCGCGGTGGCGGCCGGCGGCGGCGCGGCAACGGGTTTGGGCGCTTCATGGTGCGCGGTCGCTGCGGCGTGCTCGACGTCGTGCAGGGTGATCGCGCCCTGCGGCCCGGTACCGGTCAACGACTTCGAGGTCCACGCCGAGCGTGGCGGCGGTACGCCGGGCCACCGGGGACACCCACAGTCGGTGGCCCGACCGGGGCGGGCGGCCGTTGGTGGCGCCGCTGATTCCTCTGGTTCCTTGGCGCGGCGTGGTCGCCGGTCGCGGCCGCCGGTGCCGGCCGGCAGCGGTCTCGGCGGGCGGTGCGTGGCAGCGGGTTTCTCGCCCGGCTCGAGCAGCGTCGCCAGCGGCGTGCCGACGGCGACGGTCTCGCCCACCGGCACCAGCAGTTCGGTCACCACACCGTCGTGCCAGCATTCGATTTCCACGGCGGCCTTGGTGGTTTCCACCACGGCGACGATCTGGCCGCGGGTCACGGTGTCGCCGGGTTTGACCAGCCACTCGTTGAGCATGCCCTCGTCCATGTCCGCACCGAGGGCGGGCATCGCGAAATCAATCATCGCGTGCCCCCTTCGTCGTTCCCCGAAGAGCCCGCGCACCGCCGCGACGATCTTGTCCGGCTGCGGCAGGGCCGCCTGCTCCAGGTGCTTGGCGTACGGGATGGGCACCTCCATCGTGCACACCCGGGCGATCGGGGCGTCGAGTTCGTAGAAGGCCTGCTCGACGATGCGGGCGCTGATCTCGGCCGGCCAGACTGCCGGTGTGCCAGGCCTCGTCGACCACGACGACGCGGTGGGTCTTGCGCACCGACGCCATGATGGTGGCGTCGTCGAGGGGGCGCAGCACCCGCAGGTCGATCACGTCGCATTCGATGCCGGCCGCCGCCAACTGCTCGGCGGCGTCGAGCGCTTTGGGCACGCAACCGCCGTAGGCGATGACGGTGACGTCGCCGCCGGTGCGGCGCACCGCCGCCGCGGTGATATCCGTCGGCCGGAGCTCGTCGACATCGGCGGACAGGTTGTAGAGAGCGACGTGCTCGAAGATCACCACCGGATCGGGATTGGTCAGTGCCGTGCGCAGCATGCCGTAGGCGTCGGCGACGGTGGCCGGGGCCAGCACGGTGATGCCGGGAATGTGGGCATACCAGTTCTCCAGGCTGTGCGAATGCTGCGCGGCGAGTTGGCGGCCCGCCCCGGTGGCCATCCGGATCACGACCGGCACGGAGAACTGACCGTTGGACATATGGCGCAGGGCCGCAGCGGTATTGACGATCTGGTCCAGGGCGAGCAGGCTGAAGTTCACGGTCATCACTTCGACGATCGGCCGCAGCCCGCCCAGTGCGGCACCGATGCCGATCCCGACGAAGCCCAGCTCGGAGATCGGGGTGTCGCGGATGCGGTCCGGACCGAACTCCTCGAGCATCCCCTTCGACACCGCGTAGGTCCCGCCGTAGCGGCCGACGTCCTCGCCGAGCAGTACCACCCGCTCGTCGGCCCGCATCGCATCGGCGATGGCGTCGTGCACGGCGCGCGATAGTTGGCCTTCACGATCCCGCCCCGGTGACAGCAGGGGTCATCACGTCACGGGTGAGGGTGTCGATGCTCTCCAGCGTTCCGGCTTCGGCGTAGGCGACGGCGTCAGCGACCTCGGCGGCCACCGATTCCTCGATGGCTGCGACATCCTCTGCGGTCAGCTACGGATTCAGTGAGGCACCGCTCGGTGAATTCCTCGATCGGGTCGTGCTCCCGCCACTTCTGCGACTTCGGCCTTGTCCCGGTACAACTCGGGGTCGAACATCGAGTGCGGGCGGAACCGGTAGGTCTGGAACTCGATGAAGAAGGGGCCGCCTTCTGCGCGGATGTGGTCGACGGCCCGCGTCATGGCGTCATGGCAGGCGATGACATCCATCCCGTCGGCGGACGCGGCCGGCACGCGGTAGGACTGCGCCTTGGCCACCAGGTCCACCTGGGACAGCTCCCGGTCGATGGCGGTGCCCATCGCGTACCGGTTGTTCTCGCAACAGAACAGCACCGGCAGTTGCCACAACTGCGGCCATGTTCATCGCCTCGTGGAACGCGCCTTCGGCGGTCGCGCCCTCGCCGAAGTAGCAGGCGGAGATCCGATTGCGGTTCAACTGCTTGTCCGCGAATGCCAGACCCGCGGCCAGCGGTAGCCCGGCGGCCACGATCGCGTTGCCGCCGTAGAACCGACGGCCCGCGTCGAACAGGTGCATCGAGCCGCCGCGCCCGCCCGAGCAGCCCTCCTGCTTGCCGAACATCTCGGCCATGATCTTGGTCATCGGGATTCCGCGCAGGAGGGCGTGGGCATGCTCGCGGTAGGTGGCGATCACCGCGTCCTGCTCCCCGAGCACCCGCAGCGAACCCGCCGCCACCGCCTCCTCGCCGATGTAGAGGTGCAGGAATCCGCGGATCTTGCCGGCGCTGTACATTTCGGCGCACTTCTCCTCCATGCGCCGGATCCGGATCATGTCGGTCAGCAGCGTGCGGGCGAGGTCGCGGTCGGTCATTTCGGTGTCTCCACCGTCGAGGTGTCGCCCTCGGGCAGACCGAGTTCGCGCGCTTTGAGCAGCCGCCGCATGATCTTGCCGCTGCGGGTGTGCGGCAGGGCGTCGACGAAGTCGATCTCCTTGGGCGCCACCGCGGCGCCAAGGCGCTTGCGGGCATGACCCATCAGGTCGCGGCGCAAGGCGTCCAGACGGCCGCATCACCGCTGTAGCCCGTCTTGAGCGTCACGAACGCCTTGACCACTTCGCCGTAGGTGGGATCGGGCTTTCCGATCACGGCCGCCTCGGCGACCGCCGGATGATCGGTCAGCACGTTCTCCACCTCGAATGGCCCGATCAGGTGTCCGGAGGCCTTGATGACGTCGTCGGCCCGGCCGACGAACCAGAGGTACCCGTCGGCGTCGCGCTTGACCAGATCGCCGGACAGATACAGGTCACCTCCCGCAGCGGGGGTGAAGCACTTGCGGTACCGCTCATCTTGATTGAGGTAGCCGCGGAACATCGACGGCCATCCGACGCGCAGCGCCAGTTCGCCCTCGACGTCGGGCTCGTCGATGATGCTGGACCGCGCCGGTATCCGGGTTGTGGTCGACGACGAAGACGTCCACCCCGGGCAGCGGGCGGCCCATCGAACCGGGCTTGATGTCGAAGGCCGGTGTGTTGGCCACCATGATGCCGCCGGTCTCGGTCTGCCACCAGTTGTCGTGAATCGGCAAGCCCAGTACCTTCTTGCCCCACCAGACCGCTTCGGCGTTGAGCGGTTCGCCGACGCTGGCGATGAACCGCAGCGCCGGGAACCGGTAGCGGGCGGGCAGTTCCGGGCCGGCTTTGATCAGCATCCGGATGGCGGTCGGGGCGGTGTACCAGACCGTCACCGCCTCGTCCTGCAGGATCCGGTACCAGCGCTCGGCGTCGAATTCGGCCTCGTCGATGATCGAGGTCACCCCGTGCAGCAGCGGCGCGATGATCCCGTAGGCGGTGCCGGTCACCCAGCCGGGATCGGCTGTGCACCAATAGATGTCATTGTCGTGCAGATCCAGCGCGTAGCGCCCGGTGATGTAGTGCATGGCCACTGCGCCGTGCACGTGCTGGGCACCTTTCGGGGTGCCGGTGGTGCCGCTGGTGAAGTGCAGCAGCGATGGGTCGTCGGATCCGGTCGGCTCGATGGGTGCGATCGTCGCCGGCGGTGTCCATCAGGGCGTGGAAGTTCTCGGTGCCATCGATCTGCTCGTCGCCGACGATCAGCACGTGCTTGACCGACGGCAACTCCGTACGGATCTTGGCGATCTTGCGTTTGTAGATCGCCGCGGTGGTGACCAGAACATCGGCGGCACCGATGTTCACCCGCGTCTGGATCGGCTCGGGTCCGAAGGCGGAGAACAACGGAGAGACGACGCTGCCGTTGCGCAGCGCTCCGAGCATGCTGACGTACAGCTCGGGCACCCGGCCCATGATGACGAAGACCCTGTCGCCCTTGCCGATTCCCAGACCCCGGAGCACGTTGGTGAACCGGCGGGTGAGCCGCGCGAGTTCGCCGAAGCTGAGGTCGTATGCAGTCAGCGCCTCGCCGGGCGGTGTGTCGGCGAGGAAACGCAATGCGGTCTTGTCGGCCAGTGGTCCGTCGGCATGCCGGTCCACCGCCGCATAGGCGATGTTGCAGCCGCCCGCACCCATGCCCGCGCACAGGTCGGGGATCTGCGACCAAGCGAACGCCGCGCGGGTGGCGTCGTAGTCATCGAGGTTGGGTTCGACCCTGCGGTCCGCGGGGCCCTTATGGATGACTGATCCGGGCTTCTCGTCCATCGCCGTCTCGCTAGCGGTGCGGTGCGTCGAGGAGTCCGTCTCGGCGGGCACGCGGAATGTTGGCCATCACCCGTTCGAGCAGGCTGTCATAGGCGGCGCCGTCTTTGAGGATGTCGGGGCGTTGCCGGTGCCGCAGATAGGCGTCGATGCGCCGGTCCAGTGGCCAGTCCCAGTAGTCCTGCCGGGTGAACGGTGAGCAGAGGAATTGCCACGCCAGACCGTCGATCTCGTCGTCCGCCACAGCCGCCTGTAAGGCCTTCCCCACGGCCTTTGCCATCACCGTCCCCCTTGCTCGCACCACCCCAGTGATATTCATCTCACCGCACCGGGGCGCGGAAGGGGCGAAAGTCACCCGAATGCCAGTTTTGTTGCTACTAAGGGCGGCGCGTTGCTACTAAGGGCGGCGCGTTGCTACTGAGGGCGGCGCGTTGCTAGCGGGGGCGGCGCAGAGTCCAGGCCGGCACCCAGTGCGTGACGGCGCGGCGCTGGGATCCGTAGGTGATGTCGTAGGTGACCAGGCCCCACCAGTCGCCCTGTTCGCACAGACCCCAGCAGCGCAGCGTGGCCGCCACGATTCCGTGCATCTGCAGCCCGTGCGGGTGATAGCGACCCGCCCGGTGCGGCTGGCGGGGGAACAGCACGGCCAAGTCGACCAGCACAGGCTCCGGGGGCTGCACCGGACGCAGCGGCTGGCGCACCGGCGCTCCGTTGTAGCCGATCGACGCCAGATCCGACGCCGCGTCTGCTCACGCCCGATCGCCAGTTCGATCATATGTTCGAATGAACTCGTGCCGGAAGGCCCTACCGCGAGATCGGCTGGAATTCAGTAGACTTGAGCGGAACAGACTCAAGGTTGCCGGTGTTATATCCCTCAGCAACACTGTGACCTGACGAAATGGAGGTGTCGTGGACTCGTTCAACCCGACCACGAAGACCCAGGCGGCGCTGACCGCCGCATTGCAGTCCGCAAGCGCGGCCGGCAACCCGGAGATCCGGCCCGCGCATCTGCTGTTGGCGCTGCTCACCCAGACCGACGGCATCGCCGGCCCGCTGCTTGAAGCGGTCGGCGTCAACCCGGCGACCATCCGTGCCGAGGCGCAGGGTCTCATCGACCGGCTGCCCTCGACCAGCGGTGCGTCCTCGCAGCCGCAGCTGTCCCGCGAGTCGCTGGCCGCGATCAACGCCGCCCAGCAACTGGCGACCGAGATGGACGACGAATACGTCTCCACCGAGCACCTGCTGGTCGGTTTGGCCACCGGGGACTCCGACGTCGCCAAGCTGCTCAGCGGTGCCGGCGCATCCCCGCTGGCGTTGCGCGAGGCGTTCGTCAAGGTGCGCGGCAGCGCCCGGGTCACCAGTGCCGATCCTGAGGCCACCTATCAGGCGTTGGAGAAGTACTCCACCGACCTGACCGCTCGGGCCAGGGAGGGCAAGCTCGACCCGGTCATCGGCCGTGACAACGAGATCCGCCGCGTCATCCAGGTGCTTGAGCCGGCGCACCAAGAACAACCCGGTCCTCATCGGCGAACCCGGCGTCGGCAAGACCGCCATCGTCGAGGGCCTGGCCCAGCGCATCATCGACGGCGACGTTCCGGAGAGTCTGCGCGACAAGACCGTCGTCTCGCTGGACATGGGGTCGATGGTGGCCGGCGCGAAGTACCGCGGCGAATTCGAGGAACGGCTCAAGGCCGTCCTCGACGACATCAAGAACTCCGCCGGGCAGATCATCACCTTCATCGACGAGCTGCACACCATCGTCGGCGCCGGCGCGACCGGCGAGGGCGCGATGGACGCCGGCAACATGATCAAGCCGATGCTGGCCCGCGGTGAATTACGGATGGTCGGCGCGACCACGCTCGAGGAGTACCGCAAGTACATCGAGAAGGACGCCGCCCTGGAGCGCCGCTTCCAGCAGGTCTTCGTCGGCGAGCCGTCGGTGGAGGACACCGTCGGCATCCTGCGCGGTCTGAAGGATCGCTACGAGGTGCATCACGGCGTCCGGATCACCGACTCGGCACTGGTGGCCGCGGCCACGCTGTCGGATCGCTACATCACCAGCCGGTTCCTGCCGGACAAGGCCATCGACCTGGTCGACGAGGCCGGATCGCGGCTGCGGATGGAGATCGATTCCCGTCCCGTCGAAATCGATGAGGTCGAGCGACTGGTCCGCCGGCTGGAGATCGAAGAGATGGCGCTGGAGAAGGAAGACGACGCCGCCTCGAAGGAACGGCTGGAGAAGCTGCGCGCTGAACTCGCCGACCAGAAGGAGAAGCTGGCCGAGCTCGACGACCCGCTGGCAGAACGAGAAGAACGCCATCGATGTGGTCCGCGACTTCAAGGAACAGCTGGAGACCCTGCGCGGCGAGGCCGACCGGGCCGAGCGCGACGGCGATCTGGCCAAGGCGTCTGAGCTGCGCTACGGGCGCATCCCGGAGGTCGAGAAAAAGCTCGACGCGGCACTGCCGCAAGCGGAGGCCCAGGCCAACGTCATGCTCAAGGAGGAAGTCGGGCCCGACGACATCGCCGATGTGGTGGCGGCCTGGACCGGCATCCCGGCCGGCCGGCTGCTCGAGGGCGAGACCGCCAAGCTGCTGCGGATGGAAGACGAACTCGGCAACCGGGTGGTCGGCCAGAAAAAGGCGGTGCAGGCGGTGTCGGATGCCGTCCGGCGCAGCCGTGCCGGTGTGGCCGACCCCAACCGTCCGACCGGATCGTTCCTCTTCCTCGGCCCGACCGGCGTCGGCAAGACCGAGTTGGCCAAGGCGCTGGCCGATTTCCTGTTCGACGACGAGCGGGCGATGGTCCGCATCGATATGAGCGAGTACGGCGAGAAGCATTCCGTCGCCCGCCTGGTCGGTGCCCCTCCCGGCTACATCGGTTACGACCAGGGTGGTCAGCTGACCGAGGCGGTGCGGCGGCGCCCGTACACGGTGGTGCTGTTCGACGAGGTCGAGAAGGCCCACCCGGACGTCTTCGACGTGCTGCTGCAGGTGCTGGACGAGGGCCGGTTGACCGACGGCCAGGGCCGCACGGTCGACTTCCGCAACACCATCCTGATCCTGACGTCCAATCTGGGGTCCGGCGGGGATCACGACCAGGTGATGGCGGCGGTGCGCTCGGCGTTCAAGCCGGAGTTCATCAACCGTCTCGACGACGTGCTGATCTTCGACGCCCTGGACCCCGACGAACTGGTCCGGATCGTCGACATCCAGCTGGCTCAGCTGCAGAAACGGCTGGCCCAGCGGCGCCTGGAACTGCAGGTATCGCTGCCGGCCAAGGAATGGCTGGCCAATCGCGGGTTCGACCCGGTCTACGGGGCGCGGCCGCTGCGCCGGCTGGTCCAGCAGGCCATCGGCGATCAGTTGGCCAAGATGTTGCTGGCCGGCGAGGTGCACGACGGTGACGTGGTGCCGGTCAACGTCTCCGCTGACGGCGAGTCTCTGATCCTGGGATGAGCGCTTGCGCGAAGACCTCAGGTGGGATGAGCGCTTGCGCGAAGACCTCAGACTGGGCACCGAGCAGACGGAAAGCTCCCGCACGGCGTGTCGGGAGCTTTCCGTCTGCTCGTCGGGAATGGTGACCCGGTTGTGACCTCCCGGCCCTCTCGGTGAACGGCTGGAAAAGGTTAGGCTCCATCCGATGGTCCCGTTCTGGTTCACGCTGTCCGCACTGTGCTTCGCAGGTGCGGCCGTCCTGCTGTACGTCGATATCGGTCGCCGCCGCGGCCTGGGTCGGCGCCGCAAGTCGTGGGCGCGGGCGCACGGATTCGACTACGAGCAGGAGTCCAGCGAGATCGTCGGCCGCTGGAAGCGTGGGGTGATGTCCACCGTGGGTGACGTGACCGCCCGCAACGTCGTCCTCGGACAGATCCGGGGCGAAGCGGTGTACGTGTTCGATCTCGAGGACGTCGCCACCGTCGTCGCCCTGCACCGCAAAGTCGGCACCAACGTCGTTATGGACCTGCGCCTCAAAGGAGGCAAGGAACCCCGCGAGAGCGACGTGTGGCTGCTCGGTGCCATCGGTCCCCGGATGATGTACTCCAACAATCTCGATGCTGCTCGCCGCGCGTGCGATCGCCGCATGGTGACCTTCGCCCATACCGCACCCGAGTGCGCCGAGATCCTGTGGAACGAGCAGAACTGGACTCTGGCTGCGATGCCCATCTCGTCCACCCGGGCGCAGTGGGATGAGGGCCTGCGCGCTGTCCGTCAGTTCAACGATCTGCTTCGCGTTCTGCCGCCTGTCCCGGCTCAGGCCGCGGCGGTCCAGTCGGGTCGCCGGCACGCCGAATCAGAGCGGGCGCAACTACCCCCCGGCCGCAGCGAGGCGCCGCCCATGCTGCGCCCGCAACCGCCGCGAACCGGCACGCAGGCCCCGAACTACCAACACTGACCGCACCGATAGTGTGTCGGGGTGTCTCGCCCCGTCGCCCTGGTCACCGGTCCCACCTCCGGTCTCGGCGCCGGTTACGCGCGGCGTTTCGCCCGCGACGGCCACGACATGGTTCTTGTTGCCCGGGATGCGACCCGACTTGAGGGCTTGGCCGCCGAACTGCGCGCCGCGCACCGCATCAACGTCGAGGTGCTGCCCGCCGACCTGTCCGAGCCTTCGGGTCGGGACGCCGTAGTCGCCAGGCTGGCCGATGGTGTGACGGTCCTGGTGAACAACGCCGGGTTCGGTACCTCCGGTGAGTTCTGGGCCGCCGAACCCGCCGAGCTGCAGCGCCAACTCGACGTCAACGTCACGGCGGTCATGCACCTGACCCGTGCCGCGCTTCCCGCGATGCTCGCCGCCGGCCGGGGCACCGTCATCAACATCGCCAGCGTCGCGGGCCTGCTTGCCGGCCGCGGGTCGACCTACTCGGCGTCGAAGGCCTGGGTGGTGTTCTTCTCCCAGGGCCTCGCCAACGGCCTGGCCGGCACCGGCGTGAGCGTGCACGCGGTGTGCCCGGGATTCGTCCGCACCGAGTTCCATGAACGCGCCGGAATCGACATGGCGTCCATCCCCGGCCCGATGTGGCTGACCGTCGACGACGTCGTCGACGACAGTCTGGCCGATATCGCCAAGGGCAAGGTCGTCAGCATTCCCGGTGTGCAATACAAGACTGCTCGACCTCGGCCGGCCGGCTGGTGCCGGGCGGGCTGGTCCGCGCATTAACGAAAAGATTGGGACGAGGACGTGACCGCACCTGAGATAGACCGGGCCACCCGCGACGAGCTGGCGGGCTTGGTGCGGGAGATCTCGGTGGTGTTCGGCCGCGTCACCCTGTCCTCGGGTAAGGAGGCCGACTACTACGTCGATCTGCGCCGCGCCACCCTGCACCACGCAGGCGGCCCCGCTGATCGGCCGGCTGATGCGCGAGCTGACCGCGGACTGGGATTACGCCGCAGTCGGGGGGCTGACCATGGGTGCCGACCCGGTGGCCTGTGCGGTCCTGCACGCCGCCGGGCGGCCCATCGACGCATTCGTGGTGCGCAAGTCGATCAAATCCCATGGCATGCAACGGCTCATCGAGGGCGCGGAGGTCGCCGGCCGGCGGGTCCTGGTGGTTGAGGACACCAGCACCACCGGTGGTTCGGCGCTGACCGCGGTCCAGCGCCGTTCGCGACGCGGGCGCCACCGTGGTCGGTGTGGCCACCGTCGTGGACCGGGCCACCGGTGCCGCCGAGGCCATTGAGGCCGAGGGGATGCCGTACCGCAGCATCCTCGGGCCTGGCCGATCTCGGCCTCGAGGGCGGGTGACGTCGAAGCGCCGGGACCCGGGCGGGGATCGGGAAGGGGATCTGCAGTGGGATGAGGTCGTGGACGTGATCTGCGTCGGATCGAGTCCTGGCGTGCTGGCCTACGCGATCGCCTGTGCCGCAGAAGAATTCGACGTCGCACTAGTTCATCGACCCACCTGACTACGACACGGATACTCTTTCCTACCTGGCGGCGATGACCGATGATCTCGATGGACGTCCGCCCCACGATGTCCTCGAGTTCTTCCGGGCCGAGCCGACGCAGATCCGACCGGACCGCCGGGCCACGGTGGAAACCTTTGCCGGGGAACAACTCCGGCAGTGGTCGGCCCGCTGCCTGGCATCCCCGGTGGGCGTCATGTTCTCCGAGGTGCCGCCCATGCTCACACCGATGCGGACCGACACCGGTGAACTGATCACCGCGGCGGTTCTCGGTGCCAATCCGTCAGCGGGCGGCACCGTTGACGCGCTGGCTGGATGAACAGGCCAACGAGTTCCGCATCGACACGCCCCGCGATGTCCTCGACGGACTGATCTACCAGGACGGCAGGCTCGCCGGCGCGGCACTGCAGGGAGAGTCGGGCCGGCGGCTGGTCGCCGCGAGCGCTGGACTCGCCTTCTCCCTCGGACTCGCGGCCACCGAGCAGCTCGTACTCCCGGCGCTGCCGGATGCGTCGGTGGCTCTGGTGGGCCGGCGAGCCGGGCGCTTCGCAAAGATCGAACTGCTGCGAGCAGGGACGGCCGTGACGGAGTCCGGTCCCACCGAATCGGAGTCCGGTCCCACCGAGTGGTCCACCGGAGCCCCGGGCGTTGGGCCGTGGGAGCAGACCCACCCGGGCCCGCCGCCGCAGGACCCCCGGTACGATCCCGACTTGCTCGCGCACGGAGACACCCGCAATGTCGTTGACGCCTATCGGTATTGGACCCGCGAGGCGATCATCGCCGACATCGACCGCCGCCGGCACCCGTTGCATATCGCGATCGAGAACTTCGGCAACGACGCCAATATCGGCGCGGTGGTCCGCACCGCCAACGCCTTCGCGGTCGACACCGTGCACATCGTCGGCCGGCGCCGATGGAACCGCCGCGGCGCCATGGTCACCGATCGCTATCAGCGACTGCGCCCACCACGACACCACCGACGACCTGCTGGCCTTCGCCGCGGACGCCGGGCTGACCGTGGTCGCGGTCGACAACGTCGCCGGGTCGGTCCGATTGGAGCAGACCGCGTTGCCGCGGGAATGTCTGCTGATCTTCGGCTCGGAAGGTCCGGGGATCTCGCCGGCTGCCGCGGCCGGGGCGGCGTTCACGGTGTCGATCGCCCAGTTCGGCTCGACCCGCAGCATCAACGCCGCGGTGGCCGCCGGTATCGCGATGCATGCCTGGATCGCGCGGTGGGCCGACTTGGGCAGCGCCTGGTAGGGCAGGATCGTCAGGCTATGGACGTCAGGCTCGGGACCGTCAGGCGGGGAACCCGTGGAGCGACCGCGCGGCTGACGCCGAGGCGTCGATCGCGCGTCGGCATCTCCGGCGGCTCTGGCAGGTGCCCGGAACCCGATTGGGCGTGGTGGGCTGGCCGCCCACGGCCAAGGACCGGCTCTTCGGTCTCGTGGCATTACTGGTGGCAGGCGCATCTGCTGGACACCCTCGTCGACGCCCAACGGCGCGACCCCCGCCCCGAACGGATCACCGCGATCCGGCGTCAGATCCGCGGGCATCGGGCCCGCAACCTCGGCCGCTGGACCAACAGCTACTACGACGACATGGCCTGGCTCGCGCTGGCCCTCGAGCGCGCCGGCCGTCTGGCCGGGGTGCACACACCCGGCGCGCTGCGCACGCTGGCCGACCAGCTGATCGAACTCCTGGATGCCCGAAGCCGGCGGCGGCATCCCGTGGCGCAAACAGGACCTGTTCTTCAACGCGCCGGCCAACGGCCCGGCCGGGATCTTCCTGGCCCGCTATCCCGGCGGGCTGCCGCGCGCCACGCAGATGGCCGACTGGATCGACGACACCCTGATCGATCCGGATACCCAGCTGGTGTTCGACGGCATCAAGGGGGCTCGCTGGTCCGTGCCCAGTACACCTACTGCCAGGGGGTGGTGGTCGGCCTGGAGACCGAACTGGCGGTGCGCACCGGCGACGACCGCCACGCCCGCCGGGTGCACCGGCTGGTCGCCGCGATCGGCGAGGACATGGCGCCGGACGGCGTGCTCAAGGGCGCCGGCGGGGGTGACGGCGGCCTGTTCGCCGGAATCACTGCGCGCTACCTGGCGCTGGCCGCCACCGACCTGCCCGGCGACCGCCGCCGCCGACGAGCGGGCGCGTGGCACCGCGCGGCGCATCGTGCTGGCATCGGCCCACGCCGCCTGGGACAACCGGTGCGACCGTCGACGGTCTTCCGCTGTTCGGCGCCTTCTGGGATCGCGCCGCCGATCCGCCGGATACCGCCGGACAGCGTGCCCGCAAGGCCGACGGGGCCGTGCACGACTCCGCCGCGCCGGAACGCGATCTGTCCGTTCAGGTCTCGGGATGGATGCTGATGGAGGCCGCGCACACCCTTGCGGGGTAGCTCACCCGTTGCCCCCGGTCTTCGGGGCCGACGGGCGCGAGAGACAGGTGGTTACCGCGGTGCGCTGGCGGTAAAGCGGATTAAGCTCAGCCCCAGCAGGCGAGACAAGGAGAAGGCGACCCGATGAAGAACCATCACAGCGGTAGGGGTTGCGGCGGTTGGGCTGAGTCTTGTACTCGCCGGCTGCAGCCCCGCCGAGCAGGCGTCCACAGCGACGACCTCGGCCACCCCGAAGGTTTGGACCGGGTCGCCGGCGCCCGCCAAGGGCGAGGGAGAGGGGCACGGCGGCGAGGCCGGCCCGCCCGCCGCGGGAGCCACCCTGCACCAGTACATCGTCGACAACAAGATCGCCGAGGTGCCGTTCAAGAAGGACGAGCCCGGCGCGCCGACGATTGACTTCCCGTTCCCGCCGGACTGGGTGTCGGCCGGCGATCGCACGCCCGATTGGGCGTACGGCGCCATCGTCTACGGCAAGCCGGTCGACCCGAACGACGAGCCGTTCTTGTATGCAATCGCCTCCAAGCTCACCGGCGACGTCGACCCGAACAGGATCCTCGACCTGGCATCCGGCCAACTCGATGCGCTGCCCGATTTCGATCCCGTCAACGGACCGCCGAAGCGCACCACGTTCGACGGTTACGACGCCGTCAGCTACAGCGGCACCTTCGTCGAGGAGGGCAAGCCCCGAGCCGTCGGTCAGGAGACCATCGTCATTCCGGGCAAGGACGCGCTGTTCGTCCTGCAACTGAACGGCGAGGCGCCCAAGGGGCAGGAGCAGGTCGTGATCGACGCGGCCAACCTCATCCGCGAGAAGACCACGATCACCCTCCCGTCCTGACGGCCCAGACTGACTCACGCACGGAGAACATCATGAGATTTCGCTCTACGGCTCGTCGACTGCTGTTGGCCGCGGTCTGTGGCGGCGCACTGCTGTCCGCACCGATGATCAGCGCCTCGCCGGCCTCTGCCGCGCCCTGTCCGGGCGGCGCGATCGCCGATCCGATCACCGGGGTGTGCTGGTCGCAGTCCCAGGGCAGCATCGGAATCACCGGGACCGGTGGCACGTGTCTGCCCGGCAGGCTTGGGTTGTGCCTTGGCGCACTGGCGAACTCGCAGATCCCGGGCGCCAATCTGTCCCCGATGCCGCCGGCCGGACCGGCGCCGGCACCGGGGTCGTGGCCCTAACTGCCTAGCTCTCCTCGGCTTGGGCCCGCCGGCGTTGCATCATGCTGCGGCCGATAGCGCTCAATCCGGGAAGGATTGAGATGAACACGATGAGCAGGATCATCAGCTCGAGGTTGTTCTTGACGAACGGCACGTTGCCCAGGAAGTAGCCGAGCAGTGTCATGCCGGCGCCCCACAGGATTCCGCCGACGACGTTGTAGGTCAGAAAGACGCGGTAGCGCATCTCCGATACTCCGGCGAGCACCGGCGCGTAGGTGCGCACGATCGGCACGAACCGGGCCAGGATGATGGTCTTCGGACCGTGTTTTTCGAAGAAGGCGTGCGATTCGTCGACGTAGCGCTTCTTGAAGAACCGTGAGTCTTCCTTGTCGAACAACGCCGGTCCGATCCGCCGGCCGATGAAGTACGCGCACTGATCGCCGAGGATCGCCACGATCGGGACACTGACCGTCAGCACCCAGATGTTCACCGGCGGATTCGGCTGCGCCGCCAGCAGCCCGCCGGTGAACAGCAGCGAGTCGCCGGGCAGCAACGGGAACAGCAAACCGGTCTCGATGAAGACGATGATCAGGATGCCCGGCAGCACCGCAGAGGCGAACAGGCCGCCCTCGCCGAGCCAGTACATCGGGTCGAGGATGCCGGGAAGGGCCAGAACCGTGGTGGTCACAAGGCCCCAAGATACGCCTCCCCGGTGCCTGCCCCCGGCGCCTCGCTGTTTGACATACTTCCCTCTACGCCCCTGATCAGCGGAGAGGACTTGCCATGCCCATCGCCACGCCCGAGGTCTACGAGGAGATGCTGGCCCGCGCCAAGGAACACGCCTTCGCCTTCCCGGCCATCAACTGCACCTCGTCGGAGACCGTCAACGCGGCCATCAAGGGCTTCGCCGACGCCGGAAGTGACGGGATCATCCAATTCTCCACCGGCGGTGCTGAATTCGCGTCGGGTCTGGGTGTCAAGGACATGGTCGTGGGTGCTGTGGCCCTGGCCGAGTTCGCCCATGTGATCGCGCAGCAGTACCCGATCACTGTCGCGCTGCACACCGATCACTGCCCCAAGGACAAGCTCGACACCTACGTGCGCCCGCTGCTCGCCATCTCCGGTGAGCGGGTGGCGCGGGGCCTCAACCCGCTGTTCCAGTCACATATGTGGGACGGTTCGGCGGTCCCGATCGACGAGAACCTGACCATTGCCGTCGATCTGCTCAAGCAGGCGGTGGCGGCCAAGATCATCCTCGAAGTCGAGATCGGCGTGGTCGGCGGCGAGGAGGACGGCGTCGAAGCCGAGATCAACGAGAAGCTTTACACCAGCTCAGAGGACTTCGAGAAGACCGTCAACGCCCTCGGTGCGGGGGGCAACGGCAAATATCTGCTGGCCGCGACGTTCGGCAACGTCCACGGTGTCTACAAGCCGGGCAACGTGGTGCTCAAGCCCGAGGTGCTGGCCGAGGGTCAGCGGGTGGCGTCGGCCAAGCTGGGGCTGCCGGAGGGATCCAAGCCGTTCGACTTCGTCTTCCACGGCGGGTCCGGATCGCTGAAGTCGGAGATCGAAGAGGCGCTGGGCTACGGGGTGGTGAAGATGAATGTCGACACCGACACCCAGTACGCCTTCACCCGGCCGCTGGCCGGGCACATGTTCGCCAACTACGACGGGGTGCTCAAGATCGACGGCGAAGTGGGGAACAAGAAGGTCTACGACCCGCGCAGCTACCTCAAGAAGGCCGAGGCGGGGATGGCCGAGCGGGTGATCGAGGCCTGCAACGACCTGCGCAGCGCCGGCCGGAGCGTGTCGGGCTCGTAGATCCCGGCGCGCCAGTTCAGCAGAGCGTGTCGGGCGTCGTAGATCCCGCTTAGGACGACTGGCAGATCTTCCACTGGTCGTCGCGGAACTGTAGGTCGAAGCTGCGGGTGGAGCGCATCTCGGGGTCATAGGCCATATAGGACGTCACGTTCGCCTCGGCACGGTCGCCGTTGACCACCACCTCGTCGATGCTGGCCACGACCGGGTACTGCTTGGCGGCCAGGACCTTGCTGTAGGTGTCCGACCAGGAGCGGTCGTCGTAGTTGACGTAACTGTCACGGGTCTGGCCACAGGTGATGCCGCGCAGCGTCGCCAGGTCGCCCTGCCGGATGGCGTTGTCGAAGGTCTCGATAGTGGTGCGCACCCGATCTTGCTGGGATGCCCGCGTCGCGCTGCTGCGCTGGAAGATGACCGTGCCCAACACCGCCGCCGCCAGGACCACCACGCCGATCACGATGGCCGGCGTCAGCCAGCGGGGCCGCTGGGCGCCGCGCGGCGCGATGGCCTGCGGGGCAGCGGCGCGCGGATGCGGCCCGGCGCCGGCCAGCGACTGCGTGGGCGTGGTGATGAATTCCGTCGGGGCGTCAGGCACCCGGTCGATGATCTGTGTGGAGCCGGCGTCGAATCCCGGTGCGGTGTAACGCCGTTCCTCCTCCGCCGCGTCATCAGCGCCGTGGCCGACGTTCTGCTCACCGGCGGTCTCACCGACGTCGATCACCTCGGTCACCGGGTCGGCGTTCTCGTCGGGATGGACCGGATCGTCCCCGTCGGTCCCATGCGGGTTCGACATGCGGTGTGCGGTCCTCCTGGGCTGGCGTGCTGCGGCTGAGTTCGACCCTAGCGGGTTGCTGCGACGATCGGCCCTCCGCGACACCGGCGCCCCACGAGATACGTGCCACCGGCAGAATGGGCCCCATGACATCCTTCGGCGATCTTCTGGGACCCCCGCCCGTGCTCCTTCCCGGCGACGTGGAGGCCGAGGCGGAGTTGATCGCCGGGGAGAACCCGGCGATCGTGGCCGCCGCCCACCCGACCGCATCGGTGGCCTGGGCGCAGCTGGCCGAGGATGCGCTGGCCGAGGATAAAGCGATCACCGCCTACGCCTACGCCCGCACCGGCTACCACCGCGGCTTGGACCAACTGCGGCGCAACGGTTGGAAGGGCTTCGGGCCGGTGCCCTTCCATCACGAGCCCAACCGCGGTTTCCTGCGCTGCGTGGCGGCACTCGCCCGCGCCGCCGACGCCATCGGCGAGACCGACGAGTTCGCCCGATGCTGCGATCTGCTCGACGACTGTGATCCCGCGGCCCGGCCCGCGATGGGGCTGGCCTAACACCCGCTCGGGTCAGAGGTCGTTCTGCTCCGGGCACTGCCCGGTGGAGTCGGGTGGTTCCACCTGCACGGTGGCGTGGTCGAGTCCGCGCGCCGTCAGCACCGCCCGCGCGTCCTGCAGCACCCGGCTGGAGCGGCCATCGGTACTCAGGTGTGCGGTCACCATGTCCTTGCCGGGCACCAGCGTCCACACGTGCAGATCGTGCACCTCGGTGACTCCGTCCACGGCGGCCAGTGCGGTGCGCAGTTCGTCGACGTCGATGTGTTTCGGCGAGGACTCCGACAGAATCCGCAACGCCGCCCGGGCCAGCGCCACCGCGCGCGGCAGCACCCACAGGGCCACCAGGACGGCGACGACGGTGTCGGCGTGCGGCCATCCGGTGGTGACGGTGACGACGCCTGCGATCAGAACACCCACGCTGCTGACGGCGTCGGCGAGCACCTCCATGTAGGCGCCCTTGACGGCCAGACTGCTCTCGGAATGCGACCGAAGTAGCAGCATCACAACGAGATTGGCGAGCAGACCTGCGAAGGCGACCACGATCATGGGCCAGCCGGGAACCTTCTGCGCCGTCCCGAGTCGGGTGAACGCCTCGTACAGGATGAATGCCGCCACGCCGAGTAGCAGCACCGCGTTGGCGACCGCGGTGAACACCTCGGCGCGGTGCCAACCGTAGGTGCGTGCCGGTGAATTCGACCCGCGCCGGGCGAGCAGGACCGCCGTCGTGCCCATGAACAGCGCCACCAGATCGGTGAGCATGTGGCCGGCGTCGGCGAGAAGGGCCAGCGACGAGATCAGCAGTGCGGTGCTCAGTTCGATGACGAAGAACACCCCGAGGACCGCGGAGGCGATGACCATCCGGCTCACGCGGGTATCCGCATGGCCGTGGCTGTGTCCGGCGCCCATGGCGAGCGATCTCCTCGCTTACGTCCAGGCCGACCAGAACCGGGTCAGGTTCAGGCCGGCCCCCACCAGCGTCTGGGGCACGCCGGAGGCGTCGAAGAACCAGAACACCACGGAGAAGAACCACTTCGTTGAGTACCGGTGCCAGCAGCACCACGAGCAGGATCAGGAACCCGAATTGTTTGGCCGGTTCCAGCGCCCGCTGGGTGGCCGGACTCAGATGCGGTTCCAGGGCGCCGTACCCGTCCAGTCCGGGGATCGGCAGCAGGTTGAGCACCAGGGCGGTCACCTGGAGGAAGCCCAGCGAGGCGACACCGGCCCAGAACACCGCGCGGTCGGGGTCGTAGAACAGCCGGGCCGCGGCCAGCAGCACCTACGGCCAGCACCAGGTTCGCCAGCGGTCCGGCCAGGCTGACGATGGTGCGCTGGCGCGGACGTCATGAACCCGGTCCGCAGGTACACCGCGCCGCCCGGCAGGCCGATGCCGCCGAGGGCGATGAACAGCAGCGGCAGTCCGATCGACAGCATCGGGTTGGAGTACTTCAGCGGATTGAGGGTCAGATAGCCGCGGACCGCGACGTCGTGATCACCGAATCGCCAGGCGGTGAAGGCATGGCCGAACTCGTGCAGGCACAGCGACACCAGCCAGCCGGCGATGACGAAGACGAACACCCCGACGTAGGCGATCGGGCGCACCGTCGCCGCGGACAGCCAGGCCATTGCACCCCGCCGAGCACCGGTGAGTCCGAGCAGGACCAGGAAGACCGGGCTGGGGCGCACCGACTGGTGCAGCGGGCGGACGCTCACCGCAACGAAGCTACCCGCCGGGCTCTCAGCCGGCTCCGGTGCCGTCGACGACGACCGTGGAGTAGCCGACCCCGATGTAGGTGGCGACGACGACGATCATCAGCGCGGCGAGCACGACATCGGCGCGCGTTGTGCGTAGGAACAGCCCGGCGACGGCCCCGGCGATGATGAGGCATTGGAAGAGCAGATCGGCGTCGAGGCTCTGCTGGCCGATGAGGACACCGTGCAGCAGGTTGACGGCCACCAGAAGAATCAGCACCCCGAAGAACAGCGGGCGCACCCGGTCGAAAGCGGTGGCGGCGGCCACCGCGTGGCCGACCGGGTCGGGCGCCTGCGCGGCGGGCAGCAGGAACGACATGATGAGGATGCCGGCCGGAACGACGAGGAACGCCAGCAGTTCCAGGATGGAGATTTCCGTCACGGTCTCGCGGTAGTAGGTGACCGCCAGCCACACCTCAACGATGAGCGCCAGCAGGAATGCCTGCCACATCATGGCCGGGACGAACGGCCGCCGGTCGGTGTCACGGGCCCACTCCCGCACCGCCATCGCCAGCTCGCTGAGCACCTGCCCGAACGACATGCCCAGGATCACGGTGTAGAACCACCACATAGCGCGATGATCGCACGGCCGTCGCACCCGATCAGCTATATGTAGTCCGTTCGGATTACACAAGCGGTGCCCATTTCGGTACGTTGGCGGCCGTGATCATCGGCCTCGGACACCCCCGCTGCGGCACCGGCTTCACCGCGAGCCTGCTGGAGCAGAACGGCATCGCGGTCGGCCATGAAGAGCTCGGCGCCGACGGCATCGTCTCCTGGATGCAGGTCGCCAAGCGCGAGTCGCCGCCGTGGGGCGCCACCCTGACCGAGTATCCGCCGGATGCCACCGTGATCCTGGCGGCCCGCTCACCGCTGTCGGCATTGAACTCGGTGGCGACGGAGAACCAGCAGATCCGATCCATCGGCTTCCGCGCCGAGGTGATCTGGGAGCGCTGCGGGGTGGACATGTTCTCTGACGACAACCAGAGTGGCGACCCGGCGATCTACGACTTCCTGGGCTGGGCCGTGATGTCGATGGCCTACTGGTACGACCTGTGCCTGGCTGAGCACCCGGCGATGGTCTACCGGGTTGAGCAACCCCGCGACGACGCCGCACTTGGCGAGCTGGTCGGCAGGGAGATCGTTCGCAAGGACAAGAAGGTGTGGCGCAACGCCTACGGGGCGCACAAGGTCTCTGACCGCCTCGAGTACTCGATGGAGGAGTTGTACCGCGTGCCCGCACCCCACCTCGCCAAGCTGGTCGAGGTCACCGGACGGCTGGGTTATCCCGACGAGGCCGAGATTCTGGCCAAGTTTCTGAATCGCTGAAGTTCAGCCCACTCGCAGCCAGCCGGTGGTGTGCCGGTAGAACGTCGACCGCTTGACCTCCCGCGGGCCCGCAACGCCGTCGCGGACCACATTGGCTCCGGTGGTGCCGAGTTGGACGGCCCGCGCCGTCAGCCACCGCCGCGGCCCGCGGCCCGTCGCGGCGGCCCGAACCCCGGGCATCGCGGCGGTCGGCTCGATCCGAACACCGGCGACCTCGCCGTCGAACAGCGGTGTGTCATCGACCACCGCCTCGCCGTACGATCACCGTCGATCCCTGCGGCGGCAGCCACAGTGCCGAGCCGACGATCACCGTCCCGGTGTCGTCGCGGATGAGCGGAACGCGCCGAGCCGGTGCGGTCCGGGCGCGGCGGGCACTGCGCCATCCCTGAACGTGGGCTACCTCGACGTCGAGCTGCTCCCGGCGCATCAGCCGGGTCAGCACGGCGGCCAGATCGCATTCGGAGCCGACGACGACCAGCCGACGGGTATCCGCGATCGCCTCGTCGATGCCCCCGTCGCTCTGACCCTCTGATCCGACGTGCGCCGAGGGCAGGCCCGCTAGTGGCCGGGGTACCCCGCGGGTGCCGAAAACCAGCACCATGATCGGTGTTTGCGGTCCGATCTTCGGCCCGATCGTCATCAAAGACCCTCCCCAGCCTGCGCTCCGATAGGGTAGGTCACCGGCTGGACCACACATAAGCAGGAGAAACGCCATGCCGGCAATCGTGCTCATCGGCGCCCAGTGGGGCGACGAGGGCAAAGGAAAGGCCACCGATCTACTCGGTGGCCGCGTGCAGTGGGTGGTGCGCTACCAGGGCGGCAACAACGCCGGTCACACGGTGGTCCTGCCGACCGGGGAGAATTTCGCGCTGCACCTCATTCCGTCGGGCATCCTCACCCCCGGCGTCACCAACGTGATCGGCAACGGTGTGGTCGTCGATCCCGGTGTGCTGCTGACCGAGCTGCAGGGCCTGCGAGGATCGCGGGGTGGACACCTCCGGGCTGCTGATCTCCGCCGACGCCCATCTGCTGATGCCGTACCACGTCGCCATCGACAAGGTCACCGAGCGCTATCTGGGCAACAAGAAGATCGGCACCACCGGCCGCGGCATCGGTCCGTGCTACCAGGACAAGATCGCCCGCATCGGCATCCGGGTGGCCGACGTGCTCGACCCCGACCTGCTGGCCGCCAAGATCGGCGCGTCACTGGAGTTCAAAAACCAGGTGCTGGTCAAGATCTACAACCGCAAGGCACTCGACCCGAGCGAGGTCACCGACGCGCTGCTGGCCCAGGCGGAGGGCTTCGCCCACCGCATCGCCGACACCCGCCTGCTGCTCAACACACGCGCTGGAGTCCGGTGAGACGGTGCTGCTGGAGGGCTCGCAGGGCACGCTGCTCGACGTCGACCACGGCACCTACCCGTACGTCACGTCGTCGAACCCGACGGCGGGCGGCGCGGCGGTCGGCTCCGGTATCGGACCCACCCGCATCACCACGGTGCTGGGAATCCTCAAGGCCTACACCACCCGGGTGGGCTCGGGCCCGTTCCCCACCGAGCTGTTCGACGAGCACGGCGAGTACCTGGCCAAGACCGGCGGCGAGGTCGGCGTGACCACCGGCCGGCGCGCGCCGCTGCGGCTGGTTCGACGCCGTGATCGCCCGTTACGCCACCCGCGTCAACGGCATCACCGACTACTTCCTGACCAAGCTCGACGTGTTGTCCAGCCTGGAGACCGTGCCGGTGTGCGTCGGCTACACGGTCGACGGCAAGCGCACCGACGACATGCCGATGACGCAGAGCGACATCGCCCGCGCGGTGCCGGTGTACGAGGAACTGCCCGGCTGGTGGGAGGACATCTCCGGCGCACGGGAGTTCGACGACCTGCCGGCCAAGGCCCGCGACTACGTGCTGCGGCTGGAAGAGCTTGCCGGAGCGCCGGTTTCGTGCATCGGTGTCGGCCCGGGCCGGGATCAGACCATCGTGCGCCGCGACGTGCTGGCGCCGCGTCCGTGACGCGGAACCGGATCCTCGCGAGCTCGATCCCCGTGCGATCCTGGAGCTCGATCCCGATGCGCGGGATCCTCGCGAGCTCGATCCCGACTACGACAACCACGGCGGGTTTCCCCGCTTCCAGGTGCTCGACGCACCTCCGGGTTTCGGCCGATTCGTCACGGCCATGCGCCGCGCCCAGGATCTCGCGGTGTCGGCCGACGTGCCGCGACTGGGACGCGGCCGCCGACCGCGTCGAGGATCTGATCGCCTATCTCGCGCCGCACAGAAGCCCGGCGGGATGGCGCCGGCCGGACGGGTCGCGAGCCTGCCCGGGCGCCGGCAGCGTGATGATGCCGCCCTGGCAGATCCGCCGCTTCGGCCCCGAGGAGGTCGTTGTCGACGTGCAGTTCAGCCGCTATCACGTCGGCGGCAACAACGCCGTGCACGGCGGCATGGTGGCGATGATGTTCGACGTGATGTGCGGGATCATCATCCACTCCATCGGCCGGCCCATCAGCCGCACTGCGTTCCTGCACGTCGACTATCGCAACATCACCCCGATCGACGTGCCGCTGACGGTGCGCGGGCTGGGCGTCGAAAGTCGAGGGCCGCAAGACCTTCGTCAACGCCGAATTCACCGACCGAGAGCGGCACCCTGCTCGCCGAGGCCAACGGACTGATGGTGCGTCTACTGCCCGGTCAGCCCTGAGTCCCCTCGGCAGCTGTCACACTGACCGGGTGGCTCAATCCCGATCCCGAACGCTCAAGGCAGTCACCACTCCGCGCGCCGCCGCTCTGGCCGGCGTGGTCTTCGCGGTGCTCTTCGCCGCCGTGATCGTGCTGCTCCGGTCCTCACTGCCCGAGGGGGCGTCGCCCGGCTCGCAGTGGCTCGACACCGGTAACGACAAGATCGGCCTCGCCTCGAAACTGATGCCCTTCGCCGGGATCTCGTTCCTGTGGTTCATCGGCGTGGTGCGCGACGGGATGGGACGGCTCGAGGACCGCTTCTTCTCGACCGTGTTCCTGGGCAGCGGATTGCTTTTCCTGGCAATGATGTTCGCCTCGGCGGCGGTCGGTGCCGGCCTGGCCGATGCCAACCACGCCGTCGGTGGCATCTCGGGCAGCGGTGTCGGAGTGTTCGGCCAGATGATGCTGCTCACGTTGTCCAAGACCTACGCGCTGCGAATGGCGGCGGTGTTCATGATGTCGCTGGCGACCATCTGGAAACGCACCGGGCTGATGCCGAATTGGCTGGTGTGGCTGAGCTACCTGACGGCGGTGATCCTGATCATCGCCGGAGACACCACGATGTGGCTGAGCCTCGCATTCCCGTTCTGGGTGCTGGTGGTGAGTGTGCTGCTGCTGGTTCGGTGCCGGGGTGTTCGAGAGGAACCGCGACGAGTATCGGGACCGCCTGTAGCAGTCGGGATTTCGCCGGTGCGCTCGATATCGTCGGCGCGGAACGCCGGCCACCAGATCCGGGGTCCGATCAGGGTGAACAGCGCCGGCACCACCACCGTCCGGACCACGAAGGTGTCCAGCAGGATGCCCAGGCCGACGATGATGCCCAACTGAGTCAGCGCAATCAGGGGTAGCACGCCCAGGACGCAGAAGACCGCGGCCAGCACGATGCCCGCACTGGTGATCACCGCGCCGGTGGCCGACACCGCCCGCACGATGCCGCCGCGGGTTCCGTGCATCGGCGTCTCTTCCCGGGCGCGGGCCACCAGGAAGATGGTGTAGTCCACGCCGAGGGCCACCAGGAACAGGAAGGCGAACAGGGGCGTGGTGTTGTCCAGCGCGGGAAAGCCCAACAGGTGCACGCTCACCCAGCCGCCGAGGCCGAGTGCCGCCAGCGTGGACAACGCCGTCGCCGCAACGAGCACCGGAGGCGCCAGTGCCGCCCGCAGCAGCGCATACAGCACCGCCAGCACCACGATGAGGATGGCCGGAATCACTACCCAGCGGTCGCGGATCGCGGTCCGGCTGGCATCCAGCGCCGCCGCGTCCGTCCCGCCCACCAGGGCGCCCGGATCGGCCCGGTGGACCGAATCCCGCAGTGCGTCAATGGTTGCGAAGGCCTCCTTGGACGCCGGCTCGGCATCGATGACCACCTGCCATTGGCTCGAGATCCGCTGTCCGAAACGCCGGCGGGTGTCACCGACGAGACGCCGGGGGTTTGTTCGATCGCGGCGCTGACCACCCCGGCGGAGTCCGATGGTGCGATGACGCGAGTCGGGTCTGTGACGCCGCTGGGGAAGTGGGCGGCCAGCGTCTTGAAGCCGTCCACCGAGTCCGCACTCACCCGGAACTGGTCGATGAGTGAGAGACCCACCGGTGTGGCCAGCACGCCGGTGGCCAGCACCCCGAGCGACAGGATGGAGGCGACCGCCACCCGCCCGGCGTGCTCGGACGTCCAGTCCGCCATCCGATGCCAGGCGCCGGTGGTGGTGATCTCCTGGCCCCCGGGCTCAGGTACGAAGGGCCAGAACAGCTTCCGGCCGAACACCGCCAGCAGCGGAGGCAGGACGCAGACGACGAAGATGGCGGCGACCAGCAGTCCCGCCGCCGCCTGCACCCCGAGGCTGCGGGTGGTCGGCGAGCTGGCCAGCAGCAGTGAGAGCAGCGCCAGCACCACGGTGGCATTGCTCGCCGCGATCGCCGGGCCCGCGAAGCGCACCGCGGTGGACAGGGCCTGGCGGTGGTCGGCGTTGCGCCGCAACTCCTCCCGGTAGCGGGAGATCAGCAGCAGCGCGTAGTTGGTGCCCGCGCCGAAGACCAGCACGCTGGTGATGCCGGTGGTCGATCCGTCCCCGCCGAAGCCGGTCAACTGAGCTACCGCCGAACCGGTGACCGCGGCCACCCGGTCGGCGAACGCAATCACCAGCAGCGGCACCAGCCACAGCACCGGGGAGCGGTAGGTGACGATCAGCAGTAGGGCGACCACTCCGACGGTGACCGCCAGCAGGGTGAAGTTCGCCCCGGAGAACGAGTTGGCGATGTCGGCGCCGAAGGCCGGACCGCCGGTCACATTGACCACCAGGTCGCCGGGCAGTCCGTCGCGGGCCGCGTCCCGCAACCCGGTGACCGTGTCGGTCAGCGCGAAGCCGTTGAGGTCGGCCGCCAACGGCAACGGCGCGAGGGCGGCCTCACCGTCGGCGGACTGTGCCAGCGGGATGGGCGGTGCCCCCTGCGTGACGGCGGCGGCGCGTGCGCGGGCCTGCTCGGCCGCAGCGAGATCCTCCGGCGAGAGGGGTTGCCCATCGGCGCGGGTGACGAGCAGGATCACCGGTGCGGAGTCCCCGCCCGGGAACGCCTTGAGCAACTCCGTGACCCGCGCCGACTCCGCCGCTGCCGGCACCACCACCGGTGCCTGTTCAGCCGACCCGGTGTCGGTCACCAGCCCGAGCATCGCGCCGCCGGCCATCGTCAGGACCAGCGCCAAGATCCAGGACAGCCGGCCGGAGACGAGGTCGCCGATGCGGGCCCACATCGGCCGGCGGATCTCTGGTGCGCGATGCATGCCTGTCATCTTCCGTCACGACGCCCGGGATGCGCCCGGTGACCGCCCGCCTGGATAGGGTTTGTCGCTGTGACAGAGCCGGACCCGGACGCCACCGCGAATTCGCCCTCCGCGATGCCGATCCTCATCGCACTCGGGTTGGTGGCGATCGTGGTGGTTGCGGTCACCGGGCTGCGCATGTGGCGCGGCGACGAGGTCAGAGCCGAGGCCGGCGTGGACCGGGCGGTGGTCGGCCAGAACGACGCGTTGCAACGGCAGGACTATGCGGACTACGTCGGCTTCACCTGCGCGGGCCAGCAGGGCAGCGAAGGCGCTGTGCTCGGTGACCAACGCCAATCTGCGGCCGCCAAGGGCGCTCGGATCGTCGACGACGTGAGAAAAACCGTCATCGACGGCGACCGCGCGACCGCCACCGTCGTCTATCACTTCGAGAACTCCGCCGACGACAAGATCACCACCAACATGACCTTCGCCCGGGAGAACGGTCAGTGGAAAGTGTGCTCACCAGGGCCCCGGTAGGCTCTCCACTGTGAGTTACGCCGGAGACATCACCCCGCAGGAGAGCTGGAAACTCCTCAGCGACAACCCCGACGCCGTTCTCGTCGATGTGCGCACCGATGCCGAGTGGAAGTGGGTGGGCGCCCCGGATTTGACCGGCCTGGGCAAGCAGGTGGTGTTCGTCGAGTGGATGCACGGCAATGGCACGCCCAACGAGAACTTCGTGGCCGATCTCCTGGCGCGGGGTGTGACGCCCGGCGAGCGCCCGGTGGTCTTCCTGTGCCGTTCCGGCAACCGCTCCATTCCGGCCGCCCAGACCGCGACCGCCGCAGGCATCGCGCCGTCCTACAACATGCTCGACGGTTTCGAGGGTCAACTCGACGAAGACGGACACCGCGGCACGACGGGCTGGCGCGCCGACGGCCTGCCGTGGAAGCAGTCGTGAGGTGACCGGCGGCGAGGTTCCATCGGTACGTCGGCCCGCTCCGCTGCCCGACGGCGTCAGCCAGGCCACCATCGGTGTGCGCGGCGGCCTGCTGCGCTCCAACTTCTCGGAGACCGCCGAGGCGCTCTACCTGACATCGGGCTACGTCTACGACACAGCCGCGGACGCGGAGAAGGCGTTCACCGGTGAGATCGACCGCTACGTGTACTCCCGCTACGGCAACCCCACCATCACCATGTTCGAGGAGCGGCTGCGCCTCATCGAGGGTGCCGAGGCCGCCTTCGCCACCGGCTCGGGGATGGCCGCTGTCTTCACCGGCCTCGGTGCCTTGCTCGGTGCCGGCGATCGGCTGGTCGCCGGTCGCAGCCTGTTCGGCTCCTGCTTCGTGGTGTGCAACGAGATCCTGCCCCGGTGGGGCGTGGAGACGGTGTTCGTCGACGGCGAGGATCTCGACCAGTGGGAGCAGGCGCTGAGCGTGCCCACTCAGGCGGTGTTCTTCGAGACTCCGTCCAATCCGATGCAGTCGCTGGTGGACATCGCCGCGGTGTCGGAGATGGCGCATGCGGCGGGAGCCAAGGTCGTCTTGGACAACATCTTCGCCACGCCGTTGTTGCAGCAGGGTCTGCCGCTCGGGGTCGACGTGGTCATCTACTCCGGCACCAAGCACATCGACGGCCAGGGCCGGGTTCTCGGCGGGGCGATCCTCGGCGACAAGGAGTACATCGACGGCCCGGTCCAGACCCTGATGCGCCACACCGGGCCTGCGCTGAGCCCGTTCAATGCCTGGGTTCTACTCAAAGGCCTTGAGACGCTGTCGGTTCGGGTGAACTACAGCAACGCCTCGGCGCAGCGCATTGCCGAGTTCCTCGAAGGTCATCCCGCCGTCCGGTGGGTGCGCTACCCATTCCTGGCCTCGCACCCCCAGCACGATCTGGCCAAGCGTCAGATGAGCGGAGGCGGCACCGTCATCACCTTCGAGCTCGACGCACCGGAGGGGCACGGCAAGCAGCGCGCCTTCGAGGTGCTCGACAAGCTCGCCGTCATCGACATCTCCAACAACCTCGGCGACGCCAAGACGCTGATCACCCATCCGGCGACCACCACCCACCGGGCGATGGGACCGGAGGGGCGGGCGGCGATCGGCCTGGGCGACGGCGTCGTGCGGATCTCGGTCGGACTGGAGGGCACTGAGGACCTCATCGCCGACCTCGACCACGCTCTGAGTTAGCCGGCCGAAGCCTCGGATCTGGCCTGGCGCACCGCGTCAGCGATCGGGCCCAGCCACAGCTCCCCGTGCCCCGGTATGAGGACGTCGGTGCCGGCATCGGCGAGCGCGATCAGGCTACGGCCGCACTGCCGCTGATCGTGGTTGAACACCGATGGCAACAGTTGCGGTCCGACAGCCCGGGCCAGCGGATGCCCGGTCACCAACGCGTCGCCACTGACCAGGACGCCGTCCACCACGTACGAGCAGTGGCCCCCGGTGTGCCCGGGAGTCGGAATGGCGCGCGGCCGACCCGGCAGGGTTGCGGCGATCTCGGCGGTCAGGGGACGCGCGGACGGGATGCCGTCGCGCACCAGTCCGCCCATCCGCGCCACCGTCAGCGACCACCGCAGCCACCGCGGTTGCCAGACGTTCGCCAGCAGTGCCACCGGTGAAGCCTGCTGCAGGTAGTCGCGCTTGGTGTGATCCACCTCGTCGGCATGGCAGTACACCGGGGTGCCATGGGTGGCCGCGAACCAGATCGCTGAACCGAGGTGATCGACATGGGCGTGGGTCAACAGGATCGCGCGAACATCCGAGGGCCCGAAGCCCAGTTGGTCCACCGATGTCAGCACATCGTCACGACTGCCCGGCAGGCCCGCGTCGATCAGCATCACGCCGGTGTCGCCGGTGACGAGTGTCCAGTTGACCAGCGGAGTCGCCACCATATGCACCCTGTCGGTGACCGTTGTGAGCACCGGAGCCATCGGTCGAGTGTAGGGCGGTGGCCAATGACCCGGTGCTGTAGAAATAGGGGGTGGTCGAACTGAAACTGGGATACAAGGCGTCGGCGGAGCAGTTCGGGCCGCGCGAGTTGGTCGAACTCGGGGTGCTGGCCGAAGAGCACGGTATGGACAGCGCGTCGGTCAGCGACCACTTCAACCCGTGGCGGCACGAAGGCGGACATTCACCGTTCGCGCTGTCGTGGATGACGGCGGTGGGCGAGCGCACCAAACGCATCGTGCTGGGTACCTCGGTGCTCACCCCGACGTTCCGCTACAACCCCGCGGTGATCGCCCAGGCTTTCGCGACCATGGGCTGCCTGTACCCGGGGCGCATCTTCCTTGGCGTCGGCACCGGCGAGGCGCTCAACGAGATCGCCACCGGCTCCATCGACGAGTGGCCGGAGTTCAAAGAACGCTTCGCGCGACTCCGCGAGTCGGTGAAGGTGATGCGTGAGCTATGGAAGGGCGAGCCGGTCAACTTCGACGGCGAGTACTACAACATGCGGGGTGCGTCGATCTATGACGTTCCCGAGGGCGGTGTGCCGGTCTACATCGGTGCCGGCGGTCCGGTGGTGGCCAAGTACGCCGGGCGCGCCGGTGACGGTTTCATCTGTACCTCCGGCAAGGGTGAGGAACTCTACGTCGACAAACTGCTGCCCGCGGTGCGCGAGGGCGCCGAAGCGGCCGGCCGCGACCTCAACGCAGTCGACAAGCTGATCGAGATCAAGATCTCCTACGACACCGACCCCCAGGTGGCGCTGGACAACTGCCGCTTCTGGGCGCCGTTGTCGCTCACACCCGAGCAGAAACACTCCGTGACCAGCCCGATGGAGATGGAACGGCTCGCCGATCAGCTCCCGATCGAGCAGGTCGCGAAGAGATGGATCGTGACGTCCGATCCGGACGAGGCGGTCGAGAAGGTGGCCGATTACGTCGGTTATGGGCTGAACCATCTGGTGTTCCACGCCCCGGGCCACGATCAGCGCCGATTTTTGGAGCTGTTCGAGCGCGATCTGCTGCCTCGGTTGCGCAAACTGTCGGTGTGACCCCCGCAGCGACCTCGATCTACATCGCCTCCCCGGAAGGCGAGACCGGGAAATCCACCATCGCGCTGGGCATCTTGCACCGGTTGACCGCGATGGTGCCCAAAGTGGGCGTCTTCCGGCCGATCACCCGCCGCGAGGAGCGCGACTACATCCTCGAGTTGCTGCTCGCGCACAGCGATGCCGGTCTGTCCTATGAGGACTGCATCGGTGTGAGTTACCAGCGGCTGCACTCCGATCCCGACGGCGCGATCGCCGACATCGTGGACCGCTATCACGCCGTCGCCGACCGCTGCGATGCGATGGTGATCGTCGGCTCCGACTACACCGACGTCGCCTCGCCGACCGAGTTGAGTGTCAACGCCCGGATCGCGGCCAACCTGGGAGCCCCGGTGCTGCTGTCGGTGCGGGCGAGCGGACGCACGCCGGACGAGATCGTCTCGGTCATCGAGCTGTGCCTGGCTGAGCTGTCCATTCAGCACACCCACACCGCGGCGGTGGTCGCCAACCGCTGTGAACCCGAAAAGATGGACGAGGTGCTGCAGGCATGTCAGGGGATCGGACCCCGGATCTACGTGCTGCCCGAGGAACCGCTCCTGGTGGCACCCACGGTGGGCGAGTTGTGCACCGCGGTGCAGGGCACGCTGGTGCACGGCGACCACTCGCTGCTGGCGCGCGAGGTAATGGGGGTGATGGTCGCCGGGATGACGGCCGACCATGTCCTCGAACGCCTCTCCGAGGGCACTGCGGTGATCACCCCCGGCGACCGATCCGATGTGGTGCTCGCCGTGGCCAGCGCCCATGCGGCCGAGGGATTTCCATCGCTGTCGGTGATCATCCTCAACGGCGGTCTGGCGCTGCACCCCTCGATCGCGAAGCTGGTCACCGGCCTCGGGATCCGGCTTCCGGTCATCGCCACGGATCTGCGGACCTTCGAGACCGCCAGTGTGGTCGCCGGCACCCGCGGCAAGGTGACCGCCGCATCCCGGCGCAAAATCGACACCGCCATCGAGCTGATGGACCGCCACGTCGACATGACGGACCTGCTTGACCGGCTCGCTGTCCCGATCCCCACCGTGACGACACCGCAGATGTTCACCTTCGGACTGATGGAGCGCGCACGCGCCGACCGCAAGCGGATCGTGCTGCCCGAAGGTGAGGACGATCGCATCCTGGCCGCCGCCGGGCGACTCCTGCGCCGTGGTGTCGCCGAACTGACGATCCTCGGCGACGAGTCAGAAGTGCGCACCCGCGCCGCTGAACTCGGCGTTGATCTGCATGCCGCGACTGTGATGAACCCGCGGACCAGCGAGCTGGCCGAACAGTTCGCCGAACAGTACGCCGAACTGCGAAAGTCCAAGGGCATCAACATCGAGCAGGCCCGCGAGATCATGCACGACGTCTCCTACTTCGGGACCATGCTGGTGCACAACAACCTCGTCGACGGCATGGTCTCCGGGGCCGCGCACACGACCGCGCACACCGTGCGTCCCGCCTTCGAGATCATCCGGACCATGCCCGGGGTGTCGACGGTGTCCAGCATCTTCCTGATGTGCCTGTCCGACAGGGTGCTGGCCTACGGCGACTGCGCGATCGTGCCCGATCCCACCGCCGAACAACTAGCCGATATCGCGATCAGCTCGGCGCACACGGCGGCCCAGTTCGGCATCGAACCGCGGGTCGCGATGCTGTCGTATTCGACAGGCGACTCGGGCAGCGGTGCCGGGGTCGAGAAAGTCAGGGCGGCAACCGAACTCGTCCGCCAGCGTGACCCGCAGATGCTCGTCGAGGGACCGATCCAGTACGACGCCGCCGTGGATGCCGTCGTCGCCTCGGCGAAGATGCCGGACTCGGCGGTCGCCGGACAGGCGACCGTGCTGATCTTCCCGGACCTCAACACCGGCAACAACACCTACAAGGCGGTTCAGCGCAGCGCCGGGGCCATCGCGATCGGCCCGGTACTCCAGGGGCTCAACAAACCGGTCAACGACCTGTCCCGGGGCGCGCTGGTCGAGGACATCGTCAACACCGTCGCCATCACCGCCATTCAGGCGCAGGGGTCGTGATGACGGCCACCGTGCTGGTCCTCAACACCGGCTCCTCATCGCTGAAATACCAATTGGTGCAGCCCGGCGCCGCGGTGAGCATCGTCGACGGGATCGTCGAGCGAATCGGCGACGACGGCGGTGTCGCCGATCACCACGAGGCACTGCGGGTCGCCTTCGATGAGATCGCCGCAGAGGGGATAGACCTCGACGCCGTGGAGTTGGTCGCGGTCGGCCACCGGGTGGTCCACGGCGGCCCGGATCTCTACCTGCCCACCGTCATCGACGACGCGGTGCTCGACCGGATCCGGCAGTTGGAGCCGCTGGCGCCCCTGCACAACCCGCCGGCCGTCCTCGGTATCGAGGTCGCCCGCCGGGCGTTGCCTGATCTGCCGCACGTCGCGGTGTTCGACACCGCGTTCTTCCATCACCTGCCTCCCGCGTCGGCCACCTACGCCATCGACCGCGATGTAACGCAGCGTTGGGGGATACGGCGCTACGGCTTCCACGGCACCTCCCACGAGTACGTGAGCGGACAGGCCGCGCAATTCCTCGGGGTAGAGCCGGAATCGCTCAATCAGATCGTGCTGCACCTGGGCAATGGCGCCTCGGCCTCGGCCATCGCGGGGGGCCGGCCGGTCGACACCTCGATGGGCATGACGCCGATGGAGGGCCTGGTGATGGGGACCCGCGCCGGCGACCTGGACGCAGGCGTCATCGCCTACCTCTGGCGGACGGCGCAGATGGGTGTCGAGGAGATCGAGACCATGCTCAACCGTCGGTCGGGGATGCTCGGGATGAGCGGGGAGATCGACTTCCGGGTGGTTCACCAACGGATCGCATCCGGTGATGAACCGGCCAGACTGGCCTACGACATCTACATCCACCGGTTGCGTAAGTACGTCGGCGGCTACCTGGCGGTGCTCGGCCATACCGACGTCATCACCTTCACCGCGGGTGTGGGGGAGAACGATGCCACGGTGCGCCGGGACGCGTTGAGCGGACTGGCCCGCCTGGGCATCGAACTCGACGAGCACCTCAACGACAGTCCCGCGAGAGGTCCGCGACGGATCTCGGCGGAGAACTCACCGACCACGGTGCTGGTAATTCCCACCGATGAGGAACTGGCGATCGCGCGGGCGTGCCTCAGCGTGATCTCAGGGCACTAAAAAGTGGTCGTAGGCCGGACCTGATTCGCCATGTCGACCAGTACGTAGCGGTGCGATTGGCTGGTGGTGGCCCGGGCCAGGCTGCGCAGTGAGGCCTCCACGCCCAGTCGCAGGCCGTGCTCGGTGAAGGAGTATCCGAGGATGTGGCTGGAACTGGACACCGTGTGACTGGCGATCCAGTCCAGCGCGGTGCCCAGCACCAGGGCACGGATCTGCAGCACCCGGGGCTCGGTGTCGGGCAGCGATTCGGCGCGCCGCGCGGCCTCGCGGATCTGATCCTCGGTGAGCTCGTGAACTGCGCGGCCGGAGAGCAGGGTCACCACGCTGGTCACCCGTGCGGTCGTGTAATGCCTTGAGCCCATGGGCACTTCGTCCAGGGTGGTCACCGCGCCGGTGCGGTCGCCCTCGGCGGATTGCGCGCGGGCCAGTCCGAAGCCCGCGGAGATGATGTTGTTGTCGGTGTGCCACACCGTCTCGTAGAACGGGTGTTCGTCGCTGGTGCCGGCCAGTTCCGCGGTGGCTGCCAGCGCCAGCTTGGGCGCCTGTTCGCCGGGGAAGGTGTCCAGCACCTCGCTGAAGTGCTTTCTTGCCGAATCGAAGTCGCCGGTCAGCAGTTCCGAGACCGCCTTGAACCACACCAGCCGCCAGCGCCAGCCCACCCGCGCGGCCAGCTCCTCCAGCTTGCGGTTGGCCTTGCCGACATCGCCGAGGTCGAGCAGCGCACGCACCTCCATCAGCGGCAGTTCCACCGAGTCGGCGAGGTCGGCGCCCTCGGAATCGAGCCGGCCGTGGCGGGCAGCGCGTAACGAGTCCAGCGTCTGCACCGGCTGGGACAGCACCGTGGCCGACAGCACCGTGGCCGCCACATCGGTGGGGTCGACAAGCGGAACGGGCAGGGCCGTCACGATCTCCGGCGCGGTCAGCTTCTCCGCGTGCATTAACCCGTCGAGATAGACATCGGTGTGGGCGACGAGAAGTTCGACCCCGAAGGTGGAGCGGGTGCGGGTGAACACCGTCGACAGACCCGGACGCGGAATCCCCGTATCGGCCGCAACGACCTCGCGCAGCACCCCGAGGAGTTGGGCGGACATCTCCTCGGCGCTGCCGAACCGGCGACGCGGATCGGGGTCGATCGCCCTACGCAGCAGCCGGGCGAAGGAGTCGTAGCGCTTGAGGATGGGTTCGTCCTCCGGCAGGCCGTCGACGTAGCGGCCGCGGCGGGTGCGCAGCTTCAGGGTCAGGGCGGCCAGTGTGCGCCCGACGGTGTAGATGTCGCTGGCAACCGTGGGGCCGGTGCGCACGATCTCCGGCGCCTGATAGCCCGGTGTCCCGTAGAGGTATCCGAACGAGTTGATCCGTGACACCGCGCCGAGGTCGATCAGCTTGAGCTGCTCCTCGGTCACCATGATGTTCTCCGGCTTGAGGTCGTTGTAGCACAGCCCGATCGAGTGCAGGTAGCTCAGAGCCGGAAGGATCTCAAGCATGTAGGCGATCGCTTCGGCGACTGGAAGCTTCTGGCCCTTAGGCAGTTTCAGCGATGTGCCGCCGACGTACTCCATCACGATGTAGCCCACCGGCTCGCCGCGCGAATCCGGATGTTCGACGAAGTTGAAGATCTTCACGATGGACGGATGTGCCACCTCGGCGAGGAACTGGCGTTCGGCCATGGCGATCGCCTGAGCCTCGGCGTCGCCGGAGTGAACGAGACCCTTGAGTACCACCGGGCGTTCGTTGACGTTGTGGTCGACGGCGAGGTACACCCAGCCCAGGCCGCCGTGCGCCACACAGCCCTTGATCTGGTACTGATCGGCGACGGTGTCGTCGGGGCGCAGTTGCGGCAGAAACGAATAAGCGCTGCCGCAGTTCGGGCAGATACCTTCTGACTCGCCGTCATGTCCTTCGCTCGACCGTCCGACCGGCCTGCCGCAGTTCCAGCAGAACCGCTTGGATTCCGCCACAACGGGATTCACCATCAGTGCGGCGAACGGATCGATCTCCGGTACCGGTGGGATCGGCACCAACCCGCTCCCGAGTCGCCGTGAGGCTGTCGCCCGGGCCACGGTGGTCTGCTGCTCGTCGCGATCGGTCGGTTCGCTGTGCGGACCGTCATCGTCGTCGTCGAAGCTCGGCCGGAAGACGGCTTGGGTGGACATCGGCCGGATGGTGGCCACCGAATCCACCATCTGATCGGACTCGAGGTCGTCGAGACTTGCGGGCTGCGTTCCGACGTCCGGGTCGGGTGTCTGATCGGACATCAGTCGAGGTACCTCGGATCCGGCGGTGCCGGCGCGGGACCGAGAACTGTGAGCCACTTGCGGTAGAGGGTGTCCCATGTCCCATCGGCGCGGATGCGCTCCAGAGTTCCGTTGACGAAACGCACCAGGGCGGTGTTGGTCAGGTTGACGCCGATGCCGTACGGCTGCTCGGCCATGTTCGGGCCGATGATGTGCAGGTAGGGATCCTGGGACACCAGGCCGGCGAGGATCGCGTCGTCGGTGCTGACGGCGTCGACCTCCCTCTGCTGGAGCGCCACCAGGCAGTCGGCCCAGGTGACCACCGTGACGATGCTCGGTGGTGGGTCGATCTGCTGCACCCGCGCCAGTGAGGTGGTGCCGCGCGCGACGCATACCCGCTTGCCGGATAGATCCGACGGCCGCGAGATGGCCGAGTCGCGCGCCGCGAGGATCCGTTGGTAGGCGGTGAAGTACACCGTCGAGAAGTTGACCTGCTTGCGCCGCTCGCAGGTGATCGTCATGGTCTTGACCACGATGTCGACGGTGTTCTTCTGCAGCGCGGTGATCCGGTCGGCCGACGACAGGATCCGGTACTCCACCGCCGACGGACTGCCGAAGATGTCGCGGGCCACCTCGCCGGCGATGTCCACGTCGAACCCGGTGATCTCGCCGGTGATCGGGTCGCGGAAGGAGAACAGGTTGCTGCCGATGTCCAGGCCCACCAGCAGACGGCCGCGCTGCCGGATCGACGCGACCGCGGCGTCTGCGGCCGCCTTGGTGGGGAAGGGGCGCAGACTCGCGGTCCGGTCGCAGTCGTTCTCCGCGGGGTCCGGCGGTTGCGGGGCACCGGCGGGGAGTTCCTCCATCCCGGCCGGCGTGGGCGGTGCCAGTGTCGGTGCGGGCGGCGCTTCCGGTTCGACCGCCGGCGCACACCCGGCGAGCAAGCCGGCAACCACGGCCAGGGCGAAGAGCTTTCTCATCACTGGTCGTTGGTTCTTCGCGCGAGCGCTCATCACTGGTACTCGCTGATCCGTGGCCACAACCCGAGGGCCACCGCCACCGCGGCCCCCACCGACAGCACCACCCCGCCCTCCGTGGCACCGGAGAGCACCCGGCGCGCGGAGATGATGTCACCGCGCAACTGGCGCCGGCTCTCCGAGATCCCTTGCGACAGAGTCTCATTGAGCGCGTCGAAGGCGGGTGTCGAGTCGTCTGAACCGGTACCGAGCGCGACCTGGGTGGCGGCCTGGTAGTTACCCACCGTGATGTAGTCGTTGATCCGCTCATCGGCACGCCGCCACTTCAGCAGCAGCTGGTCGGCGTTGGAGAGCGGCTCGCGGGCGATCGCGTCCTCCTGCGCCAGATAATCGGTCAGCTGAGCGTGCATCGAATCGACCCGCTGGTAATAGGACCGTTTACGCAGATCTTCGTCACCGCGGCGGATCAACGACAACGTCTCGTCGGCCCGGGCCTGCTGGGCGGTGATGGCAAGGCCGGTCACCGTTCTCAACGACTGCGCCGCGGTGTTCTTCGCCGCGCGGCTGCCCGCGGTGGAGACCGCCAGCGCGGTGCCCACCCAGCCGATGAGGACCGCGAACGCCAGCCCTCCGACAACCAGACCGACGTTGACCCGGCGTTTGGTGCGTCGGGCCAGCCACCGGTGGGCGAAGGCACCGAAGAGCACCGTGGTCAGCACCACGATGATCACCGGCGCGGGGATCGACGCCGACGTTCCGGTTTCGGAGTCCAGTTGCGCCGAGGTCTGCTCGTAGAGTCGCTGCGCGTCCGGCAGGATCGTCTGCTGCATCAACCCCGACGCCTCGGACAGGTAGGACGACCCGACCGGGTTGCCCATCCGGTTGTTCGTTCGCGCCGTCTCGATCAGGCCGGTGTACACCGCCAGTTGTGCGTTGATCCTGCCCAGCAGCTCCACCAGCGGGGGATCGGTGAGTCCGCTGGACGCGCGGGTGACCGCGACAGCGGCATCGGTGATGGCCCGTTCGTAGCGCTGGCGCACCGCTTGCGGCTCGGTGCCCGCGATGAATGCCGTGGATGCGGCGGCATCGGCTATCGACAGCGTGGTGTAGAGCTGCCCGGCGGCGAAGGCCAGCGGCTCGGTGTGATCGAGCACCCTGCTCAGCTGCTGCTGTCGCTGGGTGATCGTGGTGGACACGGCGAACGCGGACAGGACGCCCAGCGCCGCCAGGATCATCCCGATGATCAGAATGCGCCCGGGAGTGCTGCTGACGAACCACCACCGCGGGTGAACGGGCTCGGCTGGGGCCCGCTGCGCCATCGGTTCGGTCGACGGGTGTGCCAGCTCAACGGTCACCTCGCGTTGACCTCACTCCCCTCGCCGCGTTGTGCGTCTCTGAGCAAAGTCTAAGAGCACAGTCGCCCGATGGCGCTCTATCGACCGTCCCGGCCCGGCGCGGGTGCCTATCCTTGGGAACTGTGCGAGGTGACGGCGACGGCTGGGTGGTGTCCGAAATCGGCACCTACCACTGGGGTGTGCACGGCGCCGCCGGACTGCTGTTGCGGGCGCCCTGGCATGACGGCACCCCCGCTGTGCTGCTGCAGCACCGCGCGCCGTGGAGCCATCAAGGCGGCACCTGGGGGCTTCCCGGCGGGGCGCTCGACAGCCACGAGGATGCCCACGCCGCGGCGGTGCGCGAGGCGCACGAGGAGGCCGGACTGGCCGCCGAGCTCATCACCGTGCACGCGAGTGTGGTGACTGCGACCGTCTCCGGCCCCGACGGCCTGCTCTGGACCTACACCACGGTGGTAGCCGACGCGGCCGAACTGCTGACCACCGTGCCCAACATGGAGAGTTCGGAGCTTCGCTGGGTGCCGGAGTACCAGGTCGGCGAGCTGCCGCTGCATCCGGCGTTCGAGGCCAGCTGGACTCAGCTGCGGACCACCGCCCCCGCACCGCCGCACCCCTGCGAGCGGGAGCAGCCGCACACCGTCGTCATCGACGAGGAGATCTTCACCTGGTGTACCCGCACCGCCTGACGCTGCCGCATCCGCGCCGGCCGATGCCGACGCTGCCGCATCGGTGCCGGCCAATGCCGACGAAGTGGCAGCCGCCGTCAGAGCGAGCTATCTTGCGTGTCATGCGGGTCGACTTCCGAAGCGGTTCCGGGCTCGGGCGTCGGGGGACGCTGGCGCTGCTGGGTGTAGCGGCCCTGGTCCTGGGCGGGTGCAGCAGGCCGGTCGAATCGGCCCAGCCGCGGCCTGAGGAGCTCCCCGTTTCCGACAGCGCGGCGATCAGCTTCGCCCAGGATCTGCGGGGCCGGGTCAGCGCCGAGGGGATGCTCACCCATCTGGGCGCCCTGCAGGACATCGCCGACGCCAACGGTGGCAACCGGGCGGTCGGCACGCCGGGGTATGAGGCCAGCCTCGACTACGTCGTGCGGGTGCTGCGCGACAGCGGCTTCGATGTGCAGACCCCCGAATTCGACGTCCGGGTCTATAAGGCGGAGAAGCCGGTGCTGACGGTCGGTGAAGCAGAGGTCGACGCCGTCCCGCTGCGCTATAGCGCCGGCACCGCCGGTGTCAGCGGCCCACTGGTCGCCGCGCCGGCCGACGACACCCCGGGCTGCACGCCGGCGGACTACGACGGTCTGGCGGTCAAGGGAGCGGTGGTCCTCGTCGACCGTGGTAGCTGCCGATTCACCGAGAAGCTCGCCATCGCGGCCGAACTCGGCGCCGCGGCGATGATCATCGCCAACAACGTCGACGAGGAGTTCATGCCCGGTTCCCTGACGGAGGACAACTCCGTCACCGTTCCGGTGGTCAGTGTCACCAAGTCCGCCGGGGCGCTGCTGCGCGCCAACCCTGGCCCGACCACGCTGAAACTCGATGCCAGCACCACCGCCGTCAAGTCCCGCAACGTCTTGGCCCAGACCAAAACCGGGTCCGCCCAGGATGTGGTGATGGTGGGCGGCCACCTCGACAGCGTTCCCGAAGCGCCCGGTATCAACGACAACGCATCGGGGGTGGCGGCCCTGCTGGAGACCGCGCGCCAACTCGGCGCCGCTCCGGCGACCCGCAATGCCGTCCGGTTCGCGTTCTGGGGCGCCGAAGAGGTCGGCCTGGTGGGCTCCCGCAAGTACATCGAGTCCCTGAACGCCGATCAGCTCAAGGACATCGCGCTCTACCTCAACTTCGACATGCTCGCCTCGCCCAACGCCGGTTACTTCACCTATGACGGCAACCAATCGACCGCGCTCGGCCGCGGCGAGGGCGTGCCCCGGATCCCGGAGGGCTCGGCGGGTATCGAGCGGACCCTGATGGCCTACCTCGAGGCGGCCGGCAAACCGGCCGAAGACACCTCGTTCGACGGCCGCTCCGACTACGACTCATTCACCCTCGCCGGGATCCCGGCCGGCGGCCTGTTCGCCGGGGCCGACGAGAAGAAGACCGCCGAACAGGCGCAGGTGTGGGGCGGCACGGCTGACGCGCCCTTCGACCCGGATTACCACAAAGCCACCGACACCCTCGATCAGATCAATCGCGAGGCGCTCGGCATCCAGGGCGGCGGTGTCGCCTACGCGGCGGGCCTGTACGCGCAGAGTCTTGACGGGCGCAACGGGATTCCGGCTCGCGACGACCGCACCCGCCACGTCATCACCGCGCAGTGACTCGGGCGCCTCACGGCGCGGCGACCCGGCGCACCGCGTAGATCCCGGCCCCGGCCGCGACGACAGCCAGTCCGGCCAGCACGGACGACACCGGCAGGAAGATCGCGAGCAGCAGGCAGCCCGCCAACCCCACAGCCGGCACCACGCGCCGCGCCGGTGATCCCCCCAGCGTCCACGCCGAGGCGTTGGCCACGCCGTAGTAGAGCAGCACCGCGAACGACGAGAAACCGATCGCCGCACGGACATCGGCCACCGCGGCGACCCCGGCGACCACCACACCGACCGCCACCTCGGCGCGGTACGGCACCGCGAACCGGGGATGCACCGCCGCCAATGCCGCAGGGAAGTGGTGATCGCGGGCCATCGCCAATGTCGTTCGTGACACGCCCAGGATGAGCGAGAGCAATGACCCCAGTGCGGCCACTGCCGCGGCGGCGGTCACACACCGGTACCAATGCCGAAGCGCCGCAGGCCTTCACCGCGTCAGCCAACGGCGCCGACGATGTCGCCAACCGCTCAGGACCCAGCACCGCCAGCAGGCTCACCGCAACTGCGGCATAGACCGCCAGCGTGATACCCAACGCCAGCGGGATCGCACGCGTGATGGTGCGCGCCGGATCGGCGACCTCCTCACCGAGAGTGGCGATACGCGCGTAGCCGGCGAAAGCGAAGAACAACAGACCGGCCGCCTGCAGCACCCCGGCGGCATCGCCCCAACTAGCACCGCCCCAGCCGCCGCCCCAGCCGAAACCAAGCCGATCCGGTTGTGCCGCGCCGGAGAACGCGGCCACCGCCACCACCGCGATCAGGACCGCGCAGATCACGATCACGATCACCCGGGTCAGTGCCGCGGACTTCTGGATGCCGCGGTAGTTCAGTGCGGTCAGCGCCGCCACTGCCGTCACCGCGACCGCGTGCGCGTGGCCGGGGAGAGGTAGAGACCAACCGTCAGCGCCATCGCCGCGCACGACGCCGTCTTGCCGACGACGAAACTCCAGCCCGCCAGATACCCCCAGAACGGGCCGAGGCGTTCGCGGCCGTAGACGTAGGTGCCACCGGACTGCGGGTACCGCGCGGCCAGTCGTGCCGAGGACGTCGCGTTGCAGTAGGCCACGACCGCCGCGATGGCCAGCCCGATCAGCAGGCCCGAGCCGGCGGCGGCCGCCGCCGGGGCGAAGACCACGAACACCCCCGCGCCGATCATCGGCACCGAGTCCGATGACGACGGCATCGCCGGTGCCGAGCCGGCGTGACAGCGGGGCGTTCAACGCACGCGCTCAGCGGCGGGCGCGCACCGTGTTGAGGATCAGATACCCGAGGTAGGCCACCGCACCCGCCGCCGCGAACTTGCGGGTCTGCGGGAACGACGACACCTACGCCAAGAGCGGTCTCGATGCCGCCGTTGACGTAGATGTAGCGACGGGTGTTGGTGGGGAACGCCGACGCGGTGATCGACTCGAACACCTGCGGTTTGACGAAGTGCGCCACGCCCATCGCGGCCAGGGCGGCACCGAGGTCCGGGGATCTCGTGCCGACATGAGGTCCTCTTTCGTTGACGCAGTCTGGCAGATCGAAGTCTCTCAGGCGAAGCTGTAGTCGCTCAGCGGGAAATTCGGACGCCTCCCGGATGGCGGCCCTGGCCGTCATCGGCCGCAGCAGCGTCGCCTCGCCGTGCGGGTTGAAGTAGTAGGACCGCGCGTCGGCGCAGTGCCCGACGGTGAACACCGTGTCGCCGACCAGCTCGGTCATCTGGTCGAGGAAGCGTGCGTTGGCCTCTTCGGTGACCTCGAAGGTGCGCGCGCCGCGGCGCTTCACCTCCGCCGAGCAGCCGGTCCATGATCCGCATCTGGTATTCCATCGTGTTGAAGAAGTTCAGCCCGATGAAGGCGTACGGGCTGGCCAGGCTGAGGTAGTTCGGGAAGTACGGCACCGACACACCCTGGTAGGCCTGGAACCGGTTCTCCCGCCACCACTTTCCGAGATTGCGGCCGTCGCGGCCGATGATCTCGATCGCCGGGATGTTGGCCTCCCAGAGGTCGAAACCGGTGGCCAGCACCAGGGTGTCGATCTCGGTGCGGGTGCCGTCATCGGCGACGATGGCGTGCGGCTCGATGTGGTCGATGCCGCTGGCCTGCAGGTGCACGTTCGGCTTGGTGAAGGTGCGGTAGTAGCTGTTGGAGAACGTCGGCCGCTTGCAGCCGAAGTCGTAGTCGGGGGTGAGCTTGCGGCGCAGTTCCTGATCGCGGATCGACCACGAACCGGTACAGCTTGGAGACGTCGGCCGCGCCGATGTTGAGCCGGCGGAACAGCGATCTGCCGGTGGTGCAGGACCACGTAGTTGAAGAGCTCGTAGATCGCGTCGGTCACCGCGCGCACGGCGCGCTGGGTCAGCGGGACGCGGGCGAAGAGCCGCTTGGCGCGCTCCGGATAGGCGGAAGTCGAGCTTGGGCACCACGTAGATCGGGGTGCGCTGGTAGACCGTCAGCTCGCCGGCCTTCTTGGCCAGTTCCGGGATCAGCTGCACCGCGGTGGCGCCGGTGCCGATGAGCCCGATCCGCTGCCCGCCGGATCGAAGCTGTCGTCCCAGGCGGTGGTGTGGATGACCTTGCCGTCGAAGCTGTGGATGCCGGGGATGTCCGGGGTGTGCGGCTGGGACAGGAACCCGGTCGCGGTGATCAGGAACTGCGCAGCTCAGTGTCTGCGCCGTCGGCCAGCGCCACCTGCCAGCAGCTGGGCTTCCTCGTCCCAGCGGGCGCCCTCGACGGTCGTGTTGAACCGGATGTGGCGGCGCACGTCGTACTTGTCGGCGACGTCGTCGGCGTACTGCTTGATCTCCGGCGCCGGTGGAGAACAGCCGCGACCAGTTCGGGTTCGGCTCGAAGAAGTAGGAGTAGGTGGTCGTGGGGACGTCGCACGCCAGTCCGGGGTAGTGGTTGACGTGCCAGGTGCCGCCCAGATCGTCCTGCGCGGTCGAGGATGCACGAAGTTCTCGAATCCCAGGCGCTTGAGCTGGATCGCCGCGCCGATTCCCCCGAAGCCGGCTCCGACGATGACGACGTCGTAGGTCTGCTCGGTCATGGGACCGACGGTACCGGAATCAGTGCGGCCGACCGAAGCGCAGCGCGGCGTCGACGGCGAGCGCCGGGACATCCGGGACTTTGGTCCCTTTCGCCGAAAAGCCCAAGTCGTGACCTACGCCGGCTGACCTCGACGATCTCGGTGGCCGCGGCGATGAGCGCGACGGCGTCGCGCAGCTCGTCGATGCGATGCCGAACGGGTCGGAACTGCCGTGGGTGAAGACCGTGGGCACGGTGATCGCACCGAAGTGCTCGGTGCGCAGCCGCTCCGGCTTGCCCGGGCGGATGCAGGGGATAGGAGAACAGCGTCAGTGCGTCGACGGTGCCGGGCTGCTCGGCGACCAGCCATCGAGGTGAGCCGGCCGCCGTAGGAGTGGCCGCCGGCGATCACCGGCCCGTCGCACGAGCGTCCGCGCCAGCGGCGATCGCCTCGGCGATCGCCGGCCTGGTCGGTGGCCGACGATCCCGACGGCGGACCGTTCGGGCGGCGACGGCGGTAGGGCAGGTTGTAGCGGATCGCCAGCCAGCCGCGCCGCGCCCACTCGTCGCAGAGCGCGACCAGCAGCGGCGACTCCCGGCTGCCGCCGGCGCCGTGGGTGAGCACCACCACGCCGTGCGGGCGTGCCGTCGGGTTCGTGCGCGACGCCGGCGATGTCGTCGAGGCCCTCATCGAGCGTCGCGCGCTGCAGCCGGAACAGCGCCGACACCGGTCCGTGCCCGCGCGCCCAGCGGGTAGGCGGCCCGCAGGCATTCGGTGACCCAGGCCTTGCCGAACGCGACCGCGTCCGGCATCGAGTACCCGTGCGCCAGCGCGCAGGCGGTGGCAGCGGCCAGGGTGTCGCCGGCGCCGTGGTCGTGCGTCGGTGTCGATCCGCGGGGCGTCGAAGGTGTGGAAGTCGGTGCCGTCGTAGAGCAGATCGGGGCTGTCCGGTGCCGAGCGCAGGTGGCCGCCCTTCACCAGCACCCACTGCGGGCCCAGATCGTGCAGCGCGCTGGCGGCCTCGCGCTGGGTGGCGGCGTCGACGACGTCGATGCCGACCAGCAGTCGCACCTCGTCGAGGTTGGGGGTGACCAGGCTCGCCAAGCGGGAACAGCACGCGTCCGCAGCGTGTCCAGGGCGCTGGGGTGCAGCAGTGGGTCGCCGTGCATGGACGCGCAGACCGGGTCGACGACGAACGGCGTGGTGCCGGCCAGGCCGAGGCCGCGCCAGCGATCCGGCGACGGTCTCGATGATCTCCGACGACGCCAGCATCCCGGTCTTGGCCGCCTGCACCCCGATGTCGGTGGCCACCGCTTCGATCTGGCCGGCGATGACGTCGGCCGGGATCTCGTGAAAACCCTTGACGCCCAGTGAGTTCTGCACCGTCACCGCGGTCACCGCGACCAGCGAATGCACGCCCAGCAGGGCGAAGGTGCGCATATCTGCCTGCAGGCCGGCGCCGCCGCCGGAGTCCGACCCGGCGATGGTCAGCACCCGCACCGGCGTCTGGCGCGGTGGGGTCAGGGGCAGGAGATTCACTCACTCGCTCCCTGGTGGTAGGGCCGCACCTGTGGCCGGACTCACGCTAGCAGCGGTGCGGATCGGCTGGCCTTCAATTGCATAGGTTAGTATATGCAATATGGTTCGCTGCCGCCACCGTTGACTCAGCGATGCACCGGCTCCCGTCGCCGCCGAGATCGGCAGCCGGCGCGAGCCGCACTACAAGTGGATCGCGCTGTCCAACACGACGCTGGGCGTGCTGCTGGCCACCCTCGACGCCTCGATCGTGCTGATCGCGATGCCGGACATCTTCCGCGGCATCGACCTCGACCCGCTGGCAGCCGGCCAACATCTTCTACCTGCTGTGGATGATCATCGGCTACCTGGTGGTGACCGCGTGCTGATCGTGCCTTCGGCCGGCTCGGCGACATGTTCGGCCGGGTGCGGATCTACAACCTCGGCTTCGTCATCTACACCGTCGCCGCCGTCGCGCTGTCGTTCGACCTGGTTGACCTCGACGCCGGCGCCCTCTGGCTGATCGTCTTGCGGATCGTCCAGGGCATCGGCGGCGCGCATGCTGATGGCGACGTCGTCGGCGATCCTCACCGACGCCTTCCCGGCCAACCAGCGCGGCATGGCGCTCGGGGTCAACAAGATCGTCGCGGTCGCCGGGCTCGTTCATCGGCCTGCTGCTCGGCGGCGTGCTCGCCGGATCGACTGGCAGCTCGGTCTTCTGGATCTCCGTCCCGATCGGCATCTTCGGCACCGTCTGGGCCTACGCTCAAGCTCGAGGAGCGCGGGGCCGCACGCCGGGCCGGATCGACTGGGCGGGCAACGTCACCTTCGGCGTCGGGCTGATCGTGCTGCTGGTCGGGATCACCTACGGCATCCAGCCCTACGGCGGCTCACAGCACCGGCTGGACCAACCCGCTGGTGCTCGGCGCGCTCGCGGCGGGCTGGCTGCTGCTCGTCGCCTTCGTGGTGATCGAGCTGCGGGTCGCCGAGCCGATGTTCGACGTCGCGCTGTTCCGCATCCGCGCCTTCGCGTTCGGCACCCTCGCCAGGTTCCTGTCCGCGGTCGGCCGCGGCGGCCTGCAGTTCATGCTGATCATCTGGCTGCAGGGCATCTGGCTGCCGCTGCACGGCTACGGCTTCGAGCCGACGCCGCTGTGGGCCGGCATCTACATGCTGCCGCTGACGGTCGGCTTCCTGATCGCCGGGCCGATCTCCGGCTAGCTCTCCGACCGCTTCGGCGCCCGGCCGTTCGCCATCGGCGGCATGGTGCTGATGGCGGTGTCGCTTCGTCGCGCTGCTGATGCTGCCGGTGAACTTCGCCTACTGGCTGTTCGCGGCGCTCCTGTTCCTCAACGGCCTCGGTGGGGCATGTTCACCTCGCCCAACACCGCGGCCGATCATGACCAGCGTCCCGGCCGGCCCAGCGCGGCGCCGGCCTCCGGCATGCGCGCGACCTTCTTGAACGCCGGCTCGTCGCTGTCGATCGGGATCTTCTTCACGCTGATGGTCGTCGGGCTGGCGCACACCCTGCCCGACGGCGATGAGCCAGGGCCTGCAGCAGCAGGGCGTCGCCGCGCGCCGGCCGAGCAGGTGGCGACCACGCCGCCGGTCGGCATCCTGTTCGCCGCCTTCCTCGGCTACAACCCGATGGCCGAACTGCTCGGCCCGGATCGGGCGCACTGCAACAGCCCGGCGTCAACGCCGAGGTATTGACCGGCAAGACCTTCTTCCCGGATCTCATCACCGGGCCGTTCCACACCGGCCTGACGGTGGTGTTCGGAGCGGCCGCGGTGATGATGGTCATCGGGGCCATTGCCTCGATGTTCAATCCGGGCCGTTACTCGACCGGGTAGCTTCGCACCCGTGCTGACCAACCGCCAGGTCGTCCTGCGCCGCCGCCCCAGCGGACTGGTCGGCGCCCGATGACACCGAGATCCTCACCGCTCCCGCCCCGCGCCCGGCCGAGGGTGAGGCACTGCTGCGCACCACCTACGTCGGACTCGACGCCGCGGTGCGCACCTGGCTCGACGATCAGCCGGGGTATCTGCCGCCGGTCGGCACTCGGTGAGGTGATCCGCGCCGCGGGAGTCGGCGAGGTCGTCGAATCGCGTTGCCCGGCCTTATCCGGTCGGAGACATCGTCACCACGCTCACCGGATTCCAGGAGTACGCCATCATCCGCGATGACGTGTTCAGCACGCCGATTCCCGGGTGAGACCGATCAGGCCGCCATCATGTCGGTCTACGGATCAGGTGGCGCCACAGCATATTTCGGAATGATGGAGGTCGGCCGCCCGAAGCCCGGCGAGACCGTCGTCGTGTCCGCCGCTGCCGGGGCGACGGGATCGATTGCCGGCCAGATCGCCAAGATCGCCGGCGCCCGCGTGGTGGGCATCGCCGGCGGCCCGGAGAAGTGCCGCGTGGTGGTGGAGGACTTCGGGTTCGACGCGTGCATCGACTACAAGAACGAGAACGTCGCCGCGGCGCTGAAAGCGCACTGCCCCAAGGGCGTCAACGTCTACTACGACAACGTCGGCGGCGACATCCTCAACGCCGTGCTGGGTCGCCTGGCACCCAAGGCGCGGGTGGTCCTGTGCGGGGTGATCTCCAGTTATCTGACCGGCGAGCATCCCGGTCCGTCGAACTACGTCAACCTGCTCGCCAAGACCGCATCCATGCAGGGGTTCAACGCACTGGAGATGTGGGACCGCTTCGAGCGAGGCATTCACCGACCTGCGCCGGTGGGGGCAGGAAGGCAAGCTGGTGCATCGCGAAACGGTGCTGACCGGACTCGAGTCCTGCGTCGATGCGCTCAACGGGCTCTTCACCGGGGCCAACATCGGCAAGATGCTGGTTCAGATCAGCCAACCCAGCCCACGCTGACGATGCGCATCGGAATCGTCGGCGCCGGAATCGCCGGACTCGCCTGCGCGCACCGGCTGGCCGGGCGGGGCCACGACGTGGTGCTGTTCGACAAGGGGCGCGGGCCCGGCGGCCGGATGTCGACGCGCCGAGTGCAGACCCCCGGCGGCGAGGCGCACTTCGATCACGGCGCGCAGTACTTCACCGTCCGTGATGACGATTTCGCGCAGCAGGTCAGCGCCTGGATCGATGACGGTGTGGTGGCACCCTGGCCGGCCGCCGGCAGCGGCGCGTATGTCGGTGTCCCCGCGATGAACTCGCCGGTTCGCCGAGCTGGCCGAGGGCCAGGAGGTGCGGTGGTCGGCACGCGTCACCGAGTTGGCCCGGCGCGGCGCCGGATGGCGCCTGAGCCTTGAGGACGGTGAGGTGGCTGACGTCGACCTGGCGGTGGTCGCGGTTCCCGCCGAACAGGCCGCGTCGCTACTTGCCGCCGCCGCTCCCGATCTGGCCTCGCGTGCCGCCGCTGCGATCAGCGAGCCGTGTTGGACGGTCATGGCGGCGTACTCCCAACCCGTCGCCGGTCGCCCAGGATTGCTGGCGAGCCGACGAGGACCAGGATCAGGGCATCGTCGGCTGGGCGGCGCGCAACAACACCAAGCCCGGGCGGACCGGGCCTGAGAGTTGGGTCGTGCAGGCCACCCCGGCGTGGTCGCGGGACCACATCGACGCCGATCCCGATGAGGTGGATGGCGCGCTGCTTGCGGCGCTCTCTGAGGTCTTCGATGTGCAACTGCCGGACTGCATCGGTACCGCCGGCCATCTGTGGCGCTTCGCACGGTCGGCGCAGGGGGGTCCCGGTCCCATCCTCGATGCCGACCGCCGTCTCGGACTGTGCGGCGACTGGCTCATCGGGCCGAGAGTGGAATCTGCCTGGCTCTCCGGGACGCGCCTGGCCGACATGGTCGGGGCGCCGACCTGAATCGGTCGAGCGTCAATTCACGGTGATCATGACCGGCGCATGGTCGGACGGCGAGCCGATGCGGTCCTTGCCCGTCTTGCGCTCGTCGCGCGCGATCTCGGCGTGCACCACCCGGCCTGCCAAAGCCGGTGAGGCCAGGATGAAGTCGATCCGCATGCCCTCCCGCCTCGGGAACCGCAACTGGGTGTAGTCCCAGTAGGTGAACTCCCCGGCGGTGAACGGCCGCACCACGTCGGCGTAGGACGCCTCGATGGCGGCGAAGGCCGCCCGCTCCGGCGCGGTCACATGCGTGCTGTTGGCGAACACAGCCGATATCCCACACATCCTCGTCGCGCGGCGCGATGTTCCAGTCCCCGGTCAGCGCGATCTGGGCATCGGGATCGTCGTGCAGCCAGGCCTGCGCGGTCCGGTTCAGGGCGGCCAGCCATTCCAGCTTGTAGGTGTAGTGCGGATCCTCCACGGTGCGACCGTTCGGCACATACAGGCTCCACACCCGAACGCCGCCGCAGGTGGCGCCGAGTGCGCGTGCCTCGTCCGCCGGTCCCTGCTTGCCGCCGCCCCAGGCGGGCTGACCGTCGAATCCGATCGCGACGTCCTCCAACCCGACCCGGGAGGCGATCGCCACCCCGTTCCACTGGTCGTGTCCGCAGTGCGCCACCTCATACCCCGCGGCCAGAAATGTCATGACCGGGAACTTGTCGTCAGTGCACTTGGTCTCCTGCATCGCCAGGACGTCGACTCCCGTGCGCGTCATCCAGTCGACTACCCGATCCGCCCGGGTGCGAATGGAATTCACGTTCCAGGTGGCCACACGCAACGCCTCAGTCATGTCCCGAGGTTAACGCCGAGCACCTGCCGGGCGTCGAGGTAACCGGCGTGATGGTGCAGCCCGTAACCCAGCGACGCATACAGCGTGATGGCGGCCTCGTTGTCGGTGAGCACCTGAACGTAGCTGCGCTGCGCACCGCGGCTCACGCCCCAGGACGTTAATACCGCGCAGATCGCCCGGCCGTGCCCGCGCCGCCGGTGCGCCTCGGACACCGTCAGCGCTGAGATACCGAGCCAGCGTGTTCCATCCGGCGCGATCGTCAGCGCGCCCCGGCCGACCGCAACGCCATCGATGCGGGCGAAGCGCACCTCACCGTCGACGACCGCAGTCAATTCGGCCACCGGCACCGCGCGCCGGTAGCACCCGAGCCAGTCGGCGTCGGGCGTATCGGACACCAGTGCATCCGATCCCTGCCGACCGGCATCGATCTCGCTGAGGTCGCGGACCATCACGCGGGTGCGCTTGATGCCCGGGGTGCGCACCGCCAGCAGCCGGTCCGGCAGTGCCAGCCACGGCACCAGATCGCGCTGCAGATACCAGTCCACGATTGCCGGAACGGCGTCCAGCGACGATGAGAAATCCAGCGGCACAGCCGAATTGCCACGGCTTGTCGTGCCGTCACCGGCGCGTAGCAGCCATCCGTGGTGCCAGTGCTGCTCGATGCCCGGCCAGCCCAGCGCGGCGGCATGCTCGAGCGCCCGAATCTGCGAGTTGCGCACCGGCGCGAAGCTGAGTTCGCGGACCGCGATGATGTCGTCGACCGCGATCGTTACTCTGCCGTCGGCGGCGATCGCCGCTCTGCCACCGGTGGCGTGGACCTCCACGCTCGGCGGCCGGGCCGTCAGCACACCGATGACGTCGGTCTGTTCGCCGTCGGAATCCCGGTAGCGGATGCTGACCCGGCTGCCTAGCGGCGGGAAGTTCACGGGGCTCGGGACGTTCGCGGGGCTGGAGTCACTCGTGACCGAACGGATCCGGCACATCTCCGGGCATCCAGGACAGCCCGGGCACACCCCAACCGTGCGATTTCGCCGCCCGCTTCGCCGCCCGCGCGTGCCGGCCGATCAGCCGGTCGACATAGAGGTATCCGTCGAGATGGCCGGTCTCGTGCTGCAGCATCCGCGCGAACAGCCCGGTCCCCTCCACCGTCACCGCATTTCCCTCACCGTCGACGCCGGTGACCTTCGCCCACTGCGCGCGACCGCACGGGAACGACTCGCCCGGCACCGACAGGCAGCCCTCGTCGTCGGTCTCCGGATCGGGCATGGTCTCGGGGATCTCCGAGGTCTCCAGGACCGGGTTGACGATCACCCCCCGGCGATAGTCCGCCTTGCCGCGCTCGTCGGCGCAGTCGTATACGAACACTCGCAGGCCGACGCCGATCTGGTTGGCCGCCAGGCCGACACCGTTGGCGGCGTCCATGGTGTCGAACATGTCGGTGATGAGATCCCCCAGATCATCCGGGAGGCTTCCGTCCGGCCCGATCGGCACGGGAGTGGTCGGCTTGTGCAGGACGGGATCACCGAGGATCACGATGGGTCGGACAGCCATGACCGGCAAGCTATCGGCAAGCCATCGTCAAGCTCAAGTGGGCCGACGCGCGGGGTCGGCTGCCGCGTCTTGGAAGCGCGGCGTGATTGAATGACGCTCGAAACGACAGGGATGTCATTAGAAGGGATCTAATGGACGGCGCCATTGCACGGGCTGAGCAGTCGGTTGACGACGCCGACCTGCCCGAGGGGCTGAACCGCCGCGAGTACGACATCCTGGCCTTCGAGCGGCAGTGGTGGAAGTACGCCGGCGCCAAAGAGGAAGCCATCAAGGAACTCTTCTCGATGTCGGCCACCCGGTACTACCAGGTGCTCAACACCCTCGTCGACCGTCCCGAGGCGCTCGCCGCAGACCCGATGCTGGTCAAGCGGTTGCGGCGGTTGCGGGCCAGCCGTCAGAAGGCCCGCGCGGCCCGGCGGCTGGGCTTCGAGTTCCCCTGAACCTGATCCCCTCCCCGCGGCGGTTACAGTGAGCGCGATGAACGAGCGCGTCCCCGATTCTGCCGGGCTTCCCTTGCGCGCCATGGTCATGGTGCTGCTGTTCCTGGGCTTGATCTTCCTGCTCGTCGGATTCCAGGCCATGAGTTCCGGTGGTGGCGACAAGAGCGACGACACCCCCGCGATGACGGTGACGACCACCAAGTCCGTGCCCAAGCCGGATGTGCGGGTGTACACCGTCGTGGGCGACACCGCCGGGGCAACCCGGGTGGGGGATCGGCTTCGCGAAGCCGGCTGGAACGTCACCGAGGCCGGCGCGGAGATCGCGGCCGAGATTCCGGCGACCACCGTGTACTTCGGCCCCGCCGAGGGTGAGCAGAGCGGCGCCGAGGCGGTCGGCACGGTGCTCGAGGCCCCGGTGGCCCCCCGGATTCCCGAAATCGCCGAGCAGCCGCCGGGAGTGATCGTGCTGGTGACCGGATAGGCTCTGCGCCATGGTCAATGTCGTCAATTGCCGCACGTCTGCCGCTGTCGCACTGCTGGCCGCGCCGGTCGTCTGCTCAGCGCCTGCAGCCCCTACGAGCCCGTCGCCACCCAACCCGGCACCACACCGCCGGTATGGACCGGGTCCCCGGCGCCGGCGGGTCAGGACGAGGGTCACGGTGGTGGCCACGGCGGCGGTGCCCACGGTGACAATGCGCTCGCAATGGGGCCGGCCGCCGCCGGGCCGACCGATGCGCTCACCGCGCAGATCAACGGGCCCGACGGCACCCAGGTGGCAGCGGCCACCATCGAATTCAGCGGGGGGTTCGCCACCGTGACGGTGCAGACCACCGGACCGGGAAGCCTCGCCCCGGGCCCGCACGGACTGCACATCCACGTCGGTCGGCAAGTGCGAGGTCAATTCGGTCGCGCCGGCCGGTGGCGCACCGGGTGACTTCCTCTCCGCCGGTGGCCATTTCGGCGGCGCCGGGTCCTCCCACCCCAACCACGCCGGCGATCTGTCGTCGCTGCAGGTGCGCCCGGACGGCACCGCGATGCTGGTCACCACCACCAGCGCCTTCACCAAGGAACATCTGCTGGCCGAGCCGGGGACGGCGTTCATCATTCACGACGCGCCGGACAACTTCGCCAACATCCCGGCGGATCGGTACCAGCCGGCTGCGGACGCCACCACACCTTGCCACCGGCGACGCCGGCAAGCGGGTCGCCTGTGGTGTCATCGGCACCGGGTAGCCCCGAGTCCGGCCGCCGCGGCGCGGCGCGGATCGACTTCGCCGGATCGCCCCGGCCCACCATCGGTGTGGAATGGGAGTTCGCTCTCGTCGACACCGCCACCGGCGACCTGGCCAACGAGGCGGCGGCGGTCATCGCCGACATCGGCGACAACCCCCGGGTGCATAAGGAACTGCTGCGCAACACCATCGAGGTCGTCACCGGCGTTTGTGACACGGTGGGCGAGGCGATGGCCGATCTGCGGAGCACCCTGGCGTCCACCCGCGAGGTCGTCCGCGGTCGGGACATGGACCTGTTCTGTGCCGGCACCCATCCGTTCGCCCAGTGGTCCGAGCCAGGAACTCACCGACGCGCCGCGCTACGCCGAACTCATCAAGCGCACCCAGTGGTGGGGACGGCAGATGCTGATCTGGGGCGTGCACGTGCATGTCGGCGTCTCCTCGGCCCACAAGGTGATGCCGATCATCTCCTCGCTGCTCAACTACTACCCGCACCTGCTGGCGCTGTCGTCGTCGTCGCCGTTCTGGGCCGGCGAGGACACCGGATACGCCAGCAACCGGGCGATGATGTTCCAGCAGCTGCCCACCGCCGGGCTGCCGTTCCAGTTTCGAGACCTGGCGCCAGTTCGAGCGGTTCGTGCACGACCAGAAGACCACCGGGATCATCGACGATGTCAGCGAAATCCGTTGGGACATAAGGCCGTCGCCGAATCTGGGCACCGTCGAGGTACGCGTCTTCGACGGGGTGTCCAACATCGGCGAGTTGGAGGCGCTGGTTGCGCTGACGCACTGCCTGATCGTCGACCTCGACCGGCGCCTGGACGCCGGCGAGCAGTTGCCGGTGATGCCGCCGTGGCATGTCCAGGAGAACAAGTGGCGGGCCGCCCGCTACGGGCTGGACGCCATCATCATCCTCGACGCCGACAGCAACGAGCGGCTGGTGACCGAGGACCTCGACGACCTGCTCACCCGGCTGGAGCCGGTGGCACGAGTCGCTGCGACTGCGCGACGGAACTGGCCGCGGTGGCGCAGATACCGCGCCGCGGGGCGTCTTATCAACGGCAGCGGCGGGTAGCCGAGGAGCATGACGGTGATCTGCGCGCGGTGGTCGACGCGCTCGTCGGCGAACTCGACATCTAGGAGGCTTTCGATGCAGCGCTGTACGACTGTGCGGTGCCACGCTCGCTGTTGCCGCGGCGCTCGGGGTGGCGGGCTGCAGCCCGCGCCGTCGAGCGGCACCGCGGTCGCGGCTCCCGGCGAGGTCGGCGCCGCCCGCGGCGCCTCGCTCGTGGCGACCACCTGCCGGCAGTACGTGGCCATGCAGCGACGCCGAGCGCCGAGAGGTGATCACGGCGATCGGGGCAGACGGCAACCAGCTCGTCGCGGCGAACCCCGACCTGTGGGTCGGGGTGGCCGCGGCGCTGTGCACGTTCGTCGACCCGGGCGCACCGGTGCGTGACGTGGTGACCGGAGCGGTAGTGGCCCGATCGGCCCAGCGATCGGTGCCCGCCGGTGACCACCCCGATGTTCCCGCTGCAGTCGGCCCTACTGCCCGGCGAGACCCTGCCGTTGCGGATCTTCGAGCCGCGGTACTCCCGGCTGGTCGCGGATTGCCTGGACGCCACGGAGCCGGCCTTCGGTGTTGTGCTGATCAGCCGGGGCCGCGAGGTCGGCGGTGGCGATGTCCGCAGCGACGTCGGGGCCATGGCCCGGATCACGCAGTTCGCCGACCACGGCGAGGGTCAGTACGAGCTGCTGGCCTCGATCACCGGGCGGCTACGGGTCAGCCAATGGCTGCCCGACGACCCCTACCCGCGGGCGCGGGTCCAGCCGTGGCCCGACGAACCCGGCCCTGAGGTCACCCCGGAGCGGGTCGGCGATGTGGTGGACGCCATCACTCGCCCTCTACCAGCGGGTAGCCGAGGCCAGCGGCGGGCAGTTGCGGCCCGACGCCCTCGCGGTGGACGCCGATATCGCCGACGATCCGTCGCTGCATATCTACGCGTTGGCCTCCCGGGTGCCGATGGGTCAGGCCGACCGCTACGCGGTCTTGGCCGCCCCGACGCTGGCCGCACGGGTCGACACCCTGCTCGACGCCATCGAGACGGTGACCGCGATGGTGCATTTCCAGCTAACAGACGAATAAGATGACGGCTGTAAGATTCAGGGTTCGAAATGCGACATACCCATCAGACAGGTTAAAGTCAGCGCGTCGACAGACCGCGTCGACCAAATGTGAGGGGTTTTCTGTGAAGGTGATCCGTCGAGGTGTCGTGGCGCTGATCGCCGCGCTGGCCGCGTTGCTGGCGAGTTCCCCGGTCTCGCACGCCGTGCTGGACAACCAGATGAGTCTGGTCGACGGCGGCGGCCGCACGATGACGATTCAGCAGTGGGACACCTACCTCGACGGCGTCTATCCGCTCGACGGCAACCGGCTGACCCGGGAGTGGTTCCACTCCGGCAGGGCGATCTACTCGGTGGCCGGCCCCGGCGCCGACGAGTTCGCCGGCACCCTCGAACTCGGCTACCAGGTGGGCTTCCCGTGGTCGCTGGGCGTGGGCATCAACTTCTCCTACACCACCCCGAACATTCTCCTCGACGGTGTGAGTCTCTCGCCGCTGGCGTTCGACCCGCTGGGCTCGGTCATCACCCCGAACCTCTTCCCGGGGTTGTCGATCACTTCCGATCTGGGCAACGGCCCGGGCATCCAGGAGGTAGCGACGTTCTCCGTCGACGTCGAAGGTCCGGACGGCGCGGTCGCGGTGTCCAACGCGCACGGCACGGTCACCGGCGCGGCCGGCGGGGTGCTGCTGCGCCCGTTCGCCCGGCTGATCTCGCAGACCGGTGACAGCGTCACCACCTACGGCGAACCCTGGGATATGCAGTAGCGCCAGGCCCCCTGGGCGCACAGCCCCGAAGCTTCAGCGCCCGCTGGCGAACGCCCGCAACGACTCCACCTGAACCGGATCCAGCGAAGGCCGCACGGTCTTCCTGGCGCTGTCGACGTCCGCTGCGGTGACATCGGCGGCGTCGATGGAGCGGCGCATCGCCGTGAGCGCGGCCTCCCGTAGCAGTGCCACACAGTCGGCGGCGCTGTAGCCGTCCAGATCCGCGGCCAGCGCCTGAAGGTCGACATCGGCGCTCAATGGCACGGACTTCGCTGAGGTCTTGAGGATCTGGAAACGGGCGTCGGCATCCGGCGGTTCGACGAACACCAGCCGTTCCATCCGGCCCGGCCGCAGCAGCGCCGGGTCGATCAGATCGGGACGGTTGGTGGCGCCGAGCACGACGACGTCGCGCAGCGGTTCGACGCCGTCCATCTCGGTCAGTAACGCGGCCACGACGCGGTCGGTCACCCCGGAATCGAAACTCTGACCGCGCCGCGGGGCCAGCGCATCCACCTCGTCGAGGAAGACCAGCGACGGTGCGGAATCCCTTGCCCGGCGGAATAATTCGCGCACGGCCTTCTCCGAGGAACCGACCCACTTGTCCATCAGTTCCGCACCCTTGACGGCGTGCACGCTCAACCGTCCCGAACTGGCCAGGGCTCGTACCACGAACGTCTTGCCGCATCCGGGCGGTCCGTAGAGCAACACCCCGCGTGGGGGATCCACGCCGAGGCGGGCAAAGGTGTCCGGGTGCTGTAGCGGCCACAGCACCGCCTCGGTGAGCGCCTGCTTGGTCTCCACCATGTCGCCGACGTCGTCGAGTGTCACCGAGCCCACGGCGACCTCCTCCGTGCTCGACCGCGACAACGGGCGGATGACGGTCAGCGCACCGGTGAAGTCGTCCTGCGTCAGCGACGGGTCCTTACCGTCCTCGCTGGCGCGCGCCGCGGCCCGCAGCGCCGCCTCCCGCACCAGTGCGGCAAGATCGGCGCGCACGAATCCCGGTGTCCGGTCGGCGATCTCGCCGAGACTCAGATCGCCGGCGGGCACGTCGCGCAGCAGCACCTCCAGCAGGGCTTTGCGGGTGGCGCCGTCGGGCAGGCTCAGGCCCAACTCGCGGTCGCAGACATCCGGCGCACGCAACCGGGGGTCCACCGCATCGGGGGCCTGCGAGGTGGCGATCAGCGCGACCCCGGGTGTGGACACCGCTTTCTTCAGCTCGCTGAGGATGATCGTGGAGACCGGCTCCGGCGGGGCGGGTAGCAGCGCGTCGATGTCGGTGACCAGCAGAACACCGCCGCCATTACAGACCTCGGCCACCGCCCGGGCCACCGCCTGCTGACGGTCGCTCGCGGCCAGCGCGCCGGTGTCCGGGCCATCGAGATCCACCAGACGACGCCCGGCACACACCGCGCGCACCAGGCGGGCCTTGCCCACCCCGGCCGGACCGGTGATCAGCACGCCGAGATTGGGCTTGGCGCCGAGCTTCTCCAGCAGCGCCGGTTCGTCGAGTGCCAGCTTGAGCCACTCGGTGAGCCGGCCTGCCTGGGCATGCTGACCCTTGAGGTCGTCGACGCTGACCGCACGCGCGGCCGGCCACTGGGTGGGTGTGCTGACCGCCGACGTCGAGACCGCCGCGGCATCGGTGCCCGCAGTGCCGCCACCGCCCCAGCTGACCGATGAGTTCGGCTGCACCGACACCGGGCCCACCGGGTCGGTTCCCGTCACCGTCAGCAGTTCCGAGGTCCAGGTGATGCCCACCGACGCGGCCAGTGCCGAGGTGGCCTCGGAGGTGGAGGTTCCCGGGCCGAGATCGCGGGGCAGCAGCGACACCGTGTCGCCGACCGTCAGCACCTTGCCCAGCAGCGCCTGTCGCAGCGTCGCCGAGGCCACCGACTTGGTGGCCAGTGCCGAGCCGCTCAGGGTCACCGACCGCGCTCCGTACACCGTCACCGGTGCGACCAGAACGCCTGCGTCCTCGCGCAGGCCGGCGTTGGACAGGCTGACGTCATCGAGCAGTGCGGTTCCCGCGGGCGTACCCGGCGGTGCGATCCCGGCGACGGCGGCGGTGGTGCGCGATCCCGTCAGCGAGACCGCATCCCACTCCCGGATGCCCAGTGCAGCAAGGGCTTCCGGGTGCAGCCGGACGACACCCCGCCGGGAGTCCAGTGCGGCGGTATTGAGCCGCGCGGTGAGCACCAGGCTGGACGGGGGCGGCACAGGATCAGTCATCAGGTCGGACACCCCTCTATGCTCCCGGTTTACGCAGGCCCAGGCGGGCCGTCGACCGCCGGCTCGGCTGCCCGGCGCGGCGGATCGCCCGCCGGGCGGCGCGGCGCTGACGCGAGTTGTCCAACTCCGGGTGCGCGGCGGCCCAGCGCTGGCTGCGGACGGTGAACGGCATGATCAGCAGGTAGCCCGCGATGATCAGCAGCACGAGGATGTACGGGAACAGCAGCAGTCCCGCGGCCGCCACGGCGACCAGCACCAGCAGGATCGGCGCGGCGTTCGCCGGCACCGAGATGGACTTCAGTGCCACCGTGGGCACCCGGCTCACCAGCAGCACGGAGTTGGCCGCCAGCCAGCCGCAGATGAACCCCGTCGACGTCCACCAGCCGTGGCCGAACTGCAGCATCGCGGCCAGCGGACCGATCGCGCCCACCGCGCCGCAGGGCGCCGGCATGCCGACGAAGTACTGCCGGGTGTACGCGGGCCGGGTGTCGTCGTCGAGCAGGGTGTTGAACCGCGCCAGTCGCAGCACGATGCATACGGCGTAGAGCAGCACGAACATCCAGCCGATCGGCGAGGTCGGCAACAGCGTGACATAGACGACCAGGGCCGGGGCCACACCGAAGTTGACCGCGTCCGCCAGTGAGTCGATCTCGGCGCCCATCGGGGACTGCGCGTGCAGGGCGCGGGCGATGCCACCGTCGATACCGTCCAGAACCGCGGCGGCGCCGATGAGCGCCAGCGCGACGTGCGGGCGACCGTCCAATGCGAATTTGATGGACGTCAGCCCGGCGCAGATCGCCAGCACCGTTGTCGCACTGGGCAGGATCCGCAGTCCGCGGCGCGGACCGGTCGGCGGGGTGATCACGGCAGCCGCGCCAGGACCGTCTCGCCGGCCAGCGCCCGCTGTCCGGGCTCCACCAACAGTTCCGACCCCTGGGGAAGATAGGTGTCCAGCCGGGAGCCGAATCGGATGAGCCCGTAGGTCTGACCGATACCGACCGACTCTCCGGCACGGATATCGCAGACGATGCGCCGCGCGATCAGCCCGGCGATCTGAACGACGGCCACCTCGTGTCCTTCCGGCGTGCGGATCAGCACGCTGTTTCGCTCATTGTCCTCACTGGCAGCCGCCAGGTCGGCGGAATGGAAACGGCCGGGCCGGTGCTCGACCGCGAGCACCTCGCCGCCCACCGGGGTGCGCTGCACGTGGGCATCGAGAAGGGACAGGAAGATGCTGATCCGGGGGACCGGTGGCCCTGGCCGGCCCAACTCGGCGGGCAACTCCGCACTCTCGACCAGACACACCAGTCCGTCGGCCGGAGCGACGACCACACCCGGGCGGGTCGGCGGGGTGCGTGGCGGATGCCGGAAGAATCCTGCGTTGGCCCCGGCGGCGGCCAACCCCACCCGGCGCACCCAACGATGCTTGCGGCCCAAGGCCGCGACGACCAGAGAAGCCGAGATGAACGGGATGCCGGCGGGGTGGACGGGCGGAACCGAGGATCGCACCAGCGCCGCCAAGCGCTGCGGGCCGGACAGCAATTCGTGATCGGGGCGTCTGGCCATTGCCGCGATTCTACGGACTCCCGCCGAGCCGACGGGGCAGCTAGCGCAGATCCCAGATCTGCACCTGTTGGCCGGCGGCCAGTTCGGTGACGTCCTCGCCGATGTCGAGCAGGCAGTCGGCCGCCGCGAGCCAGCGCAGGTGGTGCGACGCCGGCGGGCCGTAACTCGTCACCGTGGCGGTCTCGGGGTCGTAGACGCCGCGGCGGAACTGCCGCTTGCCGCGCGGGGAGGTGATCGCCTCGTCGAGCACGGCCGTGCGCATCGGCCGGTGGTAATCGCTGTGGCCCATCGCCGCCCGCAGTGCCGGCCGCAGGAACACCTCGAAGGAGACCAGCGCGCTGACCGGGTTGCCGGGCAGGGTGATCAGCGCGCGGCCGTCGGTCAGGACACCGCAACCCTGCGGCATGCCGGGCTGCATCGCCACTTTGACGAACTCGACGTCCTGACCGCCGGCGAAGGCGTCCTTGACCACCTCGTAGGCGCCCGCGCTCACCCCGCCGGAGGTGATCACCACGTCCGCCGCGCCCGCGTAGCTGTCGAGGATGGCCAGCAGCTCCGCGACGTCGTCGCCGCAGGTGTGCGATCCCACCACCTCGGCGCCCGCCTCCCGGGCCGCCGCGGCCAGCATCACCGCGTTGGATTCGTAGATCTGCCCGGGTCGCAGGGGTGTCCCCGCCGCCACCAACTCCGCCCCGGTGGAGACCACCAGCACCCGCTGCCGGGGGGTCACCGTCAGTTCACCGAGTCCCAGTGCCGCCGCCAGACCCAGTGCGGCGGGGCTGAGCACCTCACCGGCGGCCAGCACCGTCACGCCGGAGGCGACGTCCTCCCCGGCCCTGCGGATGTGCTGGCCCGGCCGGGGCACCGATCCGATGGCGACCGTCTGGGTGCCGGCATCGGTCTGCTCCACCGGGATCACCGCATCTGCTCCGGCGGGCAGCGGCGCACCGGTCATGATGCGGTGCGCGGTACCCGGCTCCAGGATGAGCACATCGGTGCGACCGGCCGGAATGTCCTCGGCTACAGGAAGATTCACCGGTGCATCGGCGCGTGCGCCGGCCACATCATCGGCACGCACCGCGTAACCGTCCATCGCCGAGTTGTCGAACACCGGTAGTGACAACGGGGCCACCACATCGGCGGCGAGCACCAGGCCGACAGCATCGGCGGTGGGTACGGCCATCGGTGACCGCGGGACGATCAGCCCGGCGACCACCTGCTGATGCTCGTCGACGCTGCGCATCAGTGCCTCAGATCGGGTAGGTCACGCCGGTCAACTCTTCGGAGACCTGCCACAGCCGCTGCTGCGTCGCGACGTCATGGGACGCCTTGTTGGAGGTCACCAGTACCGGGTGGCCACGCAGTTCCTTGAAGCCGTCCGGGCCGTAGTACTGACCGCCCTGCACGGCCGAATCGGTGGCCGCGCGCAAGGTCGGCAGCGCGCCCAACTCGGAGGTGTTCAGCAGCTTCCCGGACAGCCAGCTCACACCGGGCAGGCCCGCTCCGGGGACGTGGCGGACCAGTTCGGTGGCCGCGACACCGGGATGCGCCGCCACCGCGATGGTGTTGGCCTTCGCCGCGGCCAGTCGGCGCTGCAGTTCGTAGGTGAACAGCAGGTTGGCCAGCTTGGACTGGCCGTAGGACGCCACCCGGTCGTAGCGGCGTGTCTCCCACTGCAGATCGTCGAAGTCGATCTTGGCGCGGATGTTGTGCGCGATGCTGGCGACCACCACCACCCGGGATTCCTCGACCGGCAGCAGGTTCGGCAGCAGCAGTCCGGTGAGCGCGAAGTGCCCTAGATGGTTGGTGCCGAATTGCAGTTCGAACCCGTCGGAGGTGGTCTGCTTCGGCGGGTACATCACGCCGGCGTTGTTGATCAGCAGGTCGATCCGCGGGTAGGCCGCGCCGAGTTCCGCCCCGGCCGTGCGCACCGACTCCAGTGAACCGAGATCCAGCTTGCTGACCGTGATGTCCGCACCCGGGGTGATCTCGCGGATACGGGCCGCCGCCGAGTCGCCCTTGGCGGTGTCGCGGACGGCCATCACGACCTTGGCGCCACGGGCGGCGAGCACGCGGGCGGTGTCGTAGCCGAGGCCGGTGTTGGATCCGGTGACGATGGCCAGCCGGCCGTGTTGATCGGGAACGTCTTTCTCAGTCCATGCCATGGTTAAAACATACGGTGCGCCGAGCCGGCGCAGCCATGGCGGTCGGCTAGGTCTGCAGCGAGCGCACCGCGACTATGCGGGCCTGCAACTGATCGCCGTTGGCCGCGGCCACCGGCGGGCCGCCGCAGATCCGGCGCAGCTCATTGTGGATGGCGCCGTGAGTTCTGCCGGTGCGGTGATGGGTGGCAGCCACCAGGGCATTGAGTTCGCGGCGCAGTTCCCGCAGCCGGCCATGCGTGGTGCGCGGAGCGGTCTCGCCGCCGGCGGCCGTGCGCACCGCCAGTTGCTCCTCCTGGCGCCGGCGCAGCAGCTCACGCATCTGGCTGGTGTCGAGCAGTCCCGGGATGCCGAGGTAGTCGGCTTCCTCATCGCTGCCGGCCGGGGTCGCGGTGCCGAACGACGCCCCGTCGAAGATCAGCTGGTCCAGTTCGGCGTCGGCACCGAGGGATTCGAAGCCGGCGTCGGCGTCGGTCGGCTCGGTGCGCCGCTGCTCGCTTCCCATGTCCTCCAGCAGGGTCTCGCGGTGCGGCTTGCCCAGCACGTGGTTGCGCTGGGCTTCCAGTTCGCTGGCCAACTGCAGCAGCGACGGCACCGACGGCAGGAAGATGCTCGCCGTCTCGCCGCGGGTGCGGGAGCGGACGAACCGGCCCACGGCCTGGGCGAAGAACAGCGGGGTCGAGGCGCTGGTGGCGTAGACGCCCACCGCCAGGCGCGGCACGTCGACGCCCTCGGAGACCATCCGCACCGCGACCAGCCAGCTGCTGGTGCCCTGCGCGAACTCGGTGATGCGGTCCGATGAGCCGGGATCGTCGGAGAGCACCACGGTCGGCGCCTCACCGGTGATCGTCGTCAGCAGTCCCGCGTAGGCGCGTGCGGCGGTCTGGTCGGAGGCGATCACCATCCCGCCGGCGTCGGGCATCCCGCCGTCGCGAAGCTGGCGCAGCCGGGTGTCGGCAGCACAGATCACCGCCGGCATCCACTGGCCGCTGGGATCGAGCGCGGTGCGCCAGGCCCGGGCGGTCTGCTCGGCGCTCAGCGGCTCACCCAATCGGGCGGCGTGCTCCTCGCCGGCGCTGGTGCGCCAGCGGGCCTCGCCGGAGTAGGCCAGGAAGACCACCGGGCGCACCACCCCGTCGGTCAGCGCCTCGGCGTAGCCGTAGGTGTGGTCGGCCTTGGAGCGGGACAGTCCCGGCCCGTCCGGGACGTACTCCACGAACGGGATGGCGCTGTCGTCGCTGCGGAACGGTGTGCCGGTCAGGGCCAGCCGGCGCGCGGCGTCGCCGAACGCCTCCTTGATGGCGTCGCCCCAGGTCTTGGCGTCGCCGCCGTGGTGGATCTCGTCGAACACCACCAGGGTGCGGCGGTTCTCGGTGCGCACCCGGTGGCGCATCGGGTGGCTGGCCACCTGTGCGTAGGTGACCACCACGCCGTGGTAGTCCTCCGAGGTCATCGCGCTGGAGTTGGAGAACTTGGGGTCCAGCGAGATCCCGTTCGCGGCGGCGGCGGACGCCCACTGGGTCTTGAGGTGCTCGGTGGGCACCACCACGGTGAGTTTCTCGACGGTGCCGTCCGCGAGCAGTTCCGCGGCGATACGCAGGGCGAAGGCGGTCTTGCCGGCTCCCGGGGTCGCGACCAGCAGGAAGTCGCGGGGGCGGGTGGTCAGATAGCGGACCAGCGCTCGCCGCTGCCAGCCCCGCAAAGCCTGGGTGCTGGGCGCCTCCACTGCCCGCACCCGTACCTCCGATCTGATGGAAGTGTGAGTCTAGGGCCGTCGGTTCCGCTTTCGCCGATCGCCTCGGTGCGTGTCGTTAGACAGATGCTGACGTGTTAGACGAAGAAGTTGTCATTGTGGTCGAAGAATTCGCTGCGCTGGTCGTCGGTGAGTTCGCCGAGCGTGGTCAACCCCTCGAAATAGTTCTCCCGCGGGGCGCCCGGAGCGAACAGCATCAGCAACGACGCGGGTTCGTCGGCCTCGTTACGGAAGCCGTGGATGCCGCCCGGCGGCACATAGAGATAGTCATTGGGGGCGCCGTCTATCCAGTCGTTGCCGTCGTAGAGCTTGATGGTGCCCGAGAGCACGAAGAACGACTCGGACATGGTGCGGTGGAAGTGCGGCCCCGGTCCGCCGCCGTTGGCGGCGATCTCGACCCGGTACAACCCGTAATCGCCGCCGGTGGATTGCTGACTGGCCAGGTAGTGGTACTTGACCACCCCGAAGGCGTCGAAGTCAGGGGGTTCAGTGCCTCGCCGCAACCGGGCGCTGACCTCAGGCTGCTCATCGGTGTAGCGGGGTGGGGGATACGGCGGCACGCTCAGCGACACGCCACCAGTCTGCTCGCGCTCCGATCCTGAGCGCCACCGCGGCCCGCTTCGCGTAGGGCGAACCCACCTTGCACTCGGGGTGGGCGAGTGCTAAAACTGTATTTGGCACTCACGACCGGTGAGTGCTAGGTCGGGACGGTGAGACCGAAGCCGAACACAGCTGCGGTCGTCCGTCGCGGGCACTGCGTCCGACCGAAAAGAACGTGTCGTTCCCCAACCGGAGGATTCACACCGCAATGTCCAAGATTATTGCGTACGACGAAGAGGCACGCCGCGGCCTCGAGCGGGGCCTCAATGCTCTCGCCGACGCGGTGAAGGTCACGCTCGGCCCCAAGGGCCGCAACGTCGTCCTGGAGAAGAAGTGGGGCGCCCCCACCATCACCAACGACGGTGTGTCCATTGCCAAGGAGATCGAGCTCGAGGATCCGTACGAGAAGATCGGCGCCGAGCTCGTCAAGGAGGTCGCCAAGAAGACTGACGACGTCGCCGGCGACGGCACCACCACCGCCACCGTGCTCGCCCAGGCGCTGGTGCGCGAAGGCCTGCGCAACGTCGCGGCCGGCGCCAACCCGCTCGCTCTGAAGCGCGGCATCGAGAAGGCCGTCGAGAAGATCACCGAGACGCTGCTCAAGAGCGCCAAGGAGGTCGAGACCAAAGAACAGATCGCGGCCACCGCGGGCATCTCGGCCGGCGACCAGACCATCGGCGACCTCATCGCCGAGGCCATGGACAAGGTCGGCAACGAGGGTGTCATCACCGTCGAGGAGTCCAACACCTTCGGTCTGCAGCTTGAGCTCACCGAGGGCATGCGCTTCGACAAGGGCTACATCTCGGGCTACTTCGTCACCGACGCCGAGCGTCAGGAAGCTGTCCTCGAGGACCCGTACATCCTGCTGGTCTCGTCCAAGATCGCGACTGTCAAGGATCTGCTGCCGCTGCTGGAGAAGGTCATCCAGGCCGGCAAGCCGCTGCTGATCATCGCCGAGGACGTCGAGGGCGAGGCCCTGTCCACCCTGGTGGTCAACAAGATCCGCGGCACCTTCAAGTCCGTCGCCGTCAAGGCCCCGGGCTTCGGCGACCGCCGCAAGGCGATGCTGCAGGACATGGCCATCCTCACCGGTGGTCAGGTCGTCAGCGAAGAGGTCGGCCTCTCCCTGGAGACCGCCGACGTCTCGCTGCTCGGCACCGCCCGCAAGGTCGTCGTCACCAAGGACGAGACCACCATCGTCGAGGGCGCCGGTGACTCCGAGGCCATCGCCGGCCGGGTCGCCCAGATCCGCGCCGAGATCGAGAACAGCGACTCCGACTACGACCGCGAGAAGCTGCAGGAGCGCCTGGCCAAGCTGGCCGGCGGTGTTGCGGTGATCAAGGCCGGAGCTGCCACCGAGGTGGAGCTCAAGGAGCGCAAGCACCGCATCGAGGATGCGGTGCGTAACGCCAAGGCCGCCGTCGAGGAGGGCATCGTCGCCGGTGGCGGCGTGGCCCTGCTGCAGTCGGCTCCGGCGCTCGACGAGATGAACCTGACCGGTGATGAGGCCACTGGCGCCAACATCGTGCGCGTCGCGCTCGAGGCACCGCTGAAGCAGATCGCCTTCAACGCCGGCCTGGAGCCGGGCGTTGTCGCCGAGAAGGTTCGCAACTCGCCCCAGGGAACCGGCCTCAACGCCGCGACCAACGAGTACGAGGACCTGCTCAAGGCCGGCGTCGCCGACCCGGTCAAGGTCACCCGCTCGGCGCTGCAGAACGCGGCGTCCATCGCGGCGCTGTTCCTGACCACCGAGGCCGTCGTTGCCGACAAGCCGGAGAAGGCGTCCGCTCCCGCGGGCGACCCGACCGGTGGCATGGGCGGTATGGACTTCTAAGTCCGCAGTCTCCCCACAACGAAAGTGCCCGGCTTCCCTTACGGGGGCCGGGCACTTTCCCGTCTGCGGCCGTGGTGTCCGCCCGACTGTGCGGTTTCACACGGGACACGCCGAGTCTGCGTGGAAAACCGCACACTCGCGAGCCCCGGTTTCGGCCAGGATCAGGCCGGCGCCGGGCGCCGCCCGCGGATCAACTTGCCCGGCCGCGCATCCGTCGGCACGCCGTCGCGGGCGATCACCTCGCCGGAGACGATCGTGGCCACGTAGCCGTCGGCGGTCTGGTCGAGCCGCCGCCCGCCGGCCGGGAGGTCGTTGACGATCACCGGCTTGTGCAGGGTCAGCGCGGCGTGGTCGATGACGTTGACATCGGCCTTGTAGCCGACGGCGAGGCGGCCGCGGTCTTCCAGGCCGGCGATGCCCGCCGGAACCGACGTCATCTGTCGCACCGCCTCGGCGACGCTCAACCGGCCGGTCGCCCGGTCGCGCGCCCAGTGCGCCAGCACGAAGGTCGGATAGCTGGCATCGCAGATCATCCCGTAGTGCGCGCCGCCGTCGCCTAGACCGAGCACCACGTCGTCGCGGCGCATCAGTTCACCGACGGTGTCGAGCGAGTTGTTCTCGAAGTTGGCCAGTGCCACCAGCATCATGGCGTGGCCGTCCTCGTCGAGTAGCCGGTCGTAGGCCTCCTCCAGCGGACTCACCCCGCGCGCCGCGGCGCGGGCCAGGATGCTGTCCTCGGCCGGCGGCTCGTAGTCCGCCGGATCGGTCAGTGGGAACATCCACTCCCACGCCTGCGCGAAGTACATGAACGGATGGCCGTCGCCAGGTGTGTCGGCCAGGATCCGCTCCCGCACCTCCGGCTTGCGCATCTGCGCGACCCGCTCGGCCAGCGGCAGGTCCGCGATCTCCTGATAGCTCGGATACAGCACGAAGGGGTTGGCGGTCAGCTCGAGCCCGATCACCAGACCGATCGGGCGGGCGAACACCTGCGCGGTGATGTGGCGCCGTCCGGCAGGCGGAGTTGAACTTCTCGATCAGGTTCACCGCCCCCGGCCAGATCGGCTCACCGGAGTTGCCCGTCGTCAGGGTGAACGTCACCGGCACCCCGGCCTCGGTGGCCGCCTCGAAAACCTGCTGCAGCACCGGCTCATAGCCGCCGGCGGGCAGGTCGGGGATGAACTGCAGCAGGCCGCCACCGGCGTCGGCCATCCCACCGACGATGGCCGAGATCTCCTCGTACGCCGCGTCATAGGACGGGATCGGCGCACCGCTGCCGGTCTTGTGGAAGGCGAATCGCGACGAGGAAACGCCCAGCGCCCCTACCTCGATCGCCTCGGCCGCGAGCTTGCGCATCAGCGCCATGTCCTCTGCCGTCGCCGGCTCGCAGTCGGCACCGCGCTGGCCCATCACGTACACCCGCAGCGGTGAGTGCGGCAGGTAGGCCGCGACGTCGATATCGCGTTGCCGCGGAGTCCAGCGCGTCCAGGTACTGCGGGAAGGTCTCCCAGTCCCACGGCAGCCCGTCGGTCATCACCACCCCCGGGATGTCCTCCACGCCGGCCATCACATCGACGAGCACCTCGTGGTCCTCGGGCCGGCACGGCGCAAAGCCGACGCCGCAGTTGCCCATCAGCGCGGTGGTGACGCCGTGCGAGGACGACGGCGACATGCGCTGCGACCAGATCGCCTGCCCGTCGTAGTGGGTGTGCAGATCGACGAACCCGGGTGTGACGAGCAGGCCGGTGGCGTCGATCTCCCGGTCACCGTCACCGTCGACGGCCCCGACGGCGACGATCACGCCGCCCGAAACCGCGACGTCGCCGCGGTAGGGCTCACCGCCGAGTCCGTCGACGATGGTGCCGTTGCGGATGACGAGGTCATAGCTCATGAATGCAGGTTACGTCCCCGCCGGTAGCGTCGGAAGGATGAGCGAAGCAGCACGCGAAATCCTGCGGGACTCGTTCACCCGGCTGATCGAACACGTCGACGAACTCACCGACGGTCTCAGCGACGAGGTGTCCTTCTACCGGCCCACGCCTGAATCCAACAGCGTCGCGTGGCTGATCTGGCACAGCGCCCGCATCACCGACGCCCAGTTGGCCCACATCACCGGCGGCGAGCAGGTGTGGGAGGCCTGGGTGGACCGCTTCGGCCTCGACCTGCCCCGCGATAGCCACGGATACGGCCACAGCGCCGAGGACGTGTCCAAGGTGCGGGCTCCCGCCGATCTGCTCTCCGGCTACTACCATGCGGTGCACAAGACGACCCTGGAATACATCGCCGGCATCACCTCGGCGGACCTGGCCCGCGTGATCGACGAGAACTGGAGCCCCCCTGTGACGGTCAGTGTGCGGCTGGTCAGCATCATCGACGATTGCGCCCAGCACCTCGGCCAGGCGGCCTACCTACGGGGGATCGCGAGCTGATCGATCACGCTCTGGCCGGCTGGCCGTTCGTCGGCTTACCGCTGATGGTGTTGCTCGGATTGGGGGTCCGCGACGGCGCGACCCCGGTGGACGCGTGGCTGCAGCAGGCCGGCGGCGGCCCGCTGGGATCGCTGTTGTTCTTCACCGACTACCGCACCGTCCAAGCTCTGTTGCTGACCGCCGTGGCAGTGTCGCTCTACCGGCGGATGTGGGCGCTGGTGCCGGTGATCGTCGTCGTCCCGATTGTGGCGGTATGGGCGGCGCGCGCCCTCAAGCCGATCTTCGGCCGCCTCAAGGACGAGGGCCTGGCCTACCCCAGCGGCCACACCACCGCGATGGTGGCAGTGCTGGGAATGCTGATCCTGGCCATCGGGGTGCGGCGGTGGCTGCTGTGGGCGGCGGCGGTGTTCGCCGGGCTCGGCATTCTGGGCCAGGCCGTCACCTACCACTACTTCACCGACGCGGTGGGCGCACTGCTGCTCGGGACATCACTGGTGTGCCTGACTGCCGCGGGATTGCGGCGGCTGCGACGGCTGCGGTTGCGGCTGTGAGCGCGGCACGTTCGGCGGCCACCGGTGTGTTGTGGCTCATCACCACCGTCCTGCTTGCCGCGGCGCTGCCGGCGATGTGGGTGCAGGCCAACCTCGTCGATCGCGCCGGTTACGCGGCCCTTGCCGAAAGCGCCGCAGGCGATCCGCAGTTGCAGTCCGCGATCGCCACCGAGTTGACCGCACAGGTCGGTCGGTTGAGCCCGGCCGCCGATTCCACCTTGGTCAGCACGATCGCCAAGACCTACACCGCCGGTTCGTCTTTCCCGCCCCAGTTCGCCAAGGCCAATGACTTCGCCCACCGCTGGCTGTTCACCGATTCGGTGCAGTCCGGTGTTGACGGGCAGGGCCGCTGGGTCATCGACTTCGCCCCGATGCTCTCCGACGCGGCGTTCGCCCAGACCCTGCGCGACTACTCCATCACCATTCCCACCGCCCTGCCGATCCCGCTCACCGACACCGCCCCGGCGGCGCTTCGGCCCGGCGCGCTGCGGGCCTACGGCATGTGGACGCCGTGGGTCAGCTGGGGGCTGGCCGCGCTGACCGCCGCCGCCGCACTGCTGACGCTGTACACCGCCCGCCGCCGCGGTAAGACCCTTGCCGCGCTGGGGATTTCGGCTCTGCTGGTAGGTGCGGCAGGGTGGGGTGCGATCGAGTTCGGACGCCGCTACGCCGAGGCCGCGCTGGATGACAACACCTCGGGCAATCTGCGCCGCGTCGCCGATGTCATGGTTGCGGTGGCGCAGAGCAGCATGCACCAGTGGCTCAACCTCACCCTGGTGATCGGCGGCGGGTTGGTGATCGTCGGTGTGATCGTGTCGTTGTTAGCGAGTCTGGCCAAGCATCCGGTGCAGAAATGAGAACGCCAGCGCGGACTTGAACGCCGTCTGAGCGTTGTCGGCGGCCCCGGCGTGCCCGCCCTCGATGTTCTCGTAGTACCAGACGGGGTGGCCGGCCTCCTCGAGGGCGGCGGTCATCTTGCGGGCATGGCCGGGATGCACCCGGTCATCGCGGGTGGAGGTGGTGATCAGCACCGGCGGATAGCTGCGCTCGGTGCTGATGTTCTGGTACGGCGAGTACTCGGAGATGAACGCCCACTCGTCCGGGTTCTCCGGATCGCCGTACTCGGCCACCCACGATGCACCGGCGAGCAACAGATGAAATCGCCTCATGTCCAGCAACGGCACCTGGCACACCAGCGCACCGAACAGTTCCGGGTACTTGGTGAGCATGATGCCCATCAGCAGTCCGCCGTTGCTGCCGCCTTGGGCGCCGAGTTGGGCCGCCGTGGTGATACCCCGGGAGACCAGATCGCGGGCGACCGCGGCGAAGTCCTCGCCGACCTTGTGCCGGCCCCCGCGAACGGCCTGGGTGTGCCAGCCCGGCCCGTACTCGCCACCGCCGCGGATATTGGCCAGCACGTAGGTGCCACCACGGGAGAGCCACAACCGGCCGAGCACACCGCCGTAACCCGGAGTCTGCGACACCTCGAAGCCCCCGTAGCCACCGAGCAGAGTGGGCGCAGGTGATTGCGAACCCTTCTGCCCCACAACGAAGTACGGGATCTGGGTGCCGTCGTCCGATGTGGCGAAATGCTGACTCACCGAAAGGTCGGCCGCGTCGAAGAACGCCGGTGCGGCCTTGATCGGGGCCAGTACATCCCCGGCCGATCCGTGCAGCAGCGTCGAGGGGGTGAGGAAGCCACTGGAGTCGAGGAAGATCTCGTCGCCGGTGTCGTCGGCGGCGACGACGACCGTGGTGCTGTTCGGCGGGCAGCCGGCCGCCGGCTCGCGGGTCCAGGACCCGGGGGTGACGATCTCGACCCGGCTGGCGACGTCGGCCAGGGTGACCATCACCAGGTGCTCGCGTGTCCACGCGTACTGGTGCAGGCAGGTGCGGGGGTCGGGCTCGAAGACCACGGTGAGGTCCGCGGTGCCGTCCAGGAATGCCTCATAGTCGGCTGCCAGCAGTGATCCCGCGATGTAGTCGGCGGTGCCGGTGTGCCAGTCGGTTCGCAACTCGATGAGCAGCCAGTTGCGGTGCACCGAGATGCCCGCATCGGTGGGCACGTCGATGCGCACGAGTTCGCCGGCTCGCAGTTGGTAGGTCTCGTCGTTGTAGAAGTCGATCGCGCGGGTGATCATGGTGCGCTCGTAGCCCGGCGTGCGGTCCGTCCCGGCTGCGACGACGACGTCTCCGCGCGACCCGGTGAACAGTGTCTCGGCCTCGGCCAGCGGTTGCCCGCGATGCCAGCGCTTGACGATCCGCGGGTAGCCGGACTCGGTCAGCGAATCGGGTCCGAAGTCGGTGCCCACCAGCAGGGTGTCGTGGTCGGACCATCCGACCCGGGATTTCGCCTCCGGCAGCTCGAAGCCGCCCGGTACGAAAGCTTTTGTGCGCATGTCGAACTCGCGGATCACGCAGGCATCCGATCCGCCGCGCGACAGCGAGACCAGGGCCAGCGAATGATCGGGCTCGATGACGTCGGCGCCGGCCCACACCCAATTCTCGCCGTCTGCGCGGGCCAGCTCGTCGACGTCGATGATGACGTCCCAGTCCGGGCTGTCGGTGCGGTAGCTCTCCAGCGTCGTCCGCCGCCACAGACCCTTGGGGTTGTGGGCATCGCGCCAGAAGTTGTAGAGGTAAGCGCCGCGGCGGCGGACGTAGGGAATGCGCGCGTCGGTGTCGAGCACCTCCAGGGTCAGATCCCTCATCCGCTCGAACTCGGGGTCGGCGAACTCCGCGACACAGGCGTCGTTGCGTTCCCGCACCCAGGTCAGGGCGTCGCCGCCGTCAATGCTCTCCAGCCACAAATGCGGGTCCTCGACCATGAGCGTCATTGTCGCCCCCGGAGTACTGTGAGCTGCGTTACACGCCCGATTCCAGGAGCCGAAGATGACCGTTTACGCACGTCCGGGCGCATCGACCGGGTTGATGTCGTTCGAGAGCCGCTACGAGAATTTCATCGGCGGTCAGTGGGTCGCCCCGGTTGGCGGCCGGTATTTCGAGAACCCATCACCGGTGACGGGGGAGACGTTCTGCGAGATCGCCCGATCGACTGACGCCGACATCGAGAAGGCATTGGACGCCGCGCATGCCGCGGCCCCCGGATGGGGCAAGACGTCGGTGGCGCAGCGGGCGGTGATCCTCAACAAGATCGCCGACCGCATCGAGGAGAACCTGGAGAACATCGCGCTGGCCGAGTCATGGGACAACGGCAAGCCGATCCGGGAGACCCTCAACGCCGACATCCCACTAGCGATCGACCATTTCCGCTACTTCGCCGGCGCGATCCGCGCCCAGGAGGGCTCGTTGTCGGAGATCGACGACGACACCGTCGCCTATCACTTCCATGAACCGCTGGGTGTGGTCGGCCAGATCATTCCGTGGAACTTCCCCATCCTGATGGCGGTGTGGAAGCTCGCGCCCGCACTGGCCGCCGGCAACGCGGTGGTACTCAAGCCGGCCGAGCAGACCCCGGCCTCCATCCTCTACCTGATGTCACTCATCGGCGATCTGCTGCCACCCGGGGTGCTCAACGTGGTCAACGGTTTCGGGGTCGAGGCCGGCAAGCCGCTGGCCTCCAGTAACCGGATCGCCAAGATCGCCTTCACCGGAGAGACCACCACCGGCCGGCTGATCATGCAGTACGCCAGCCAGAACCTGATCCCGGTGACGCTGGAACTGGGCGGCAAGAGCCCCAACATCTTCTTCTCCGATGTAATGGCGGCGGCCGACGATTATCAGGACAAAGCGCTGGAGGGCTTCACCATGTTCGCCCTCAATCAGGGCGAGGTGTGCACCTGCCCGTCGCGGTCGCTGGTTCAGGCCGACATCTACGACGAGTTCCTCGCACTCGCGGCGATCCGCACCAAGGCCGTGCGCCAGGGCGATCCGCTGGACACCGAGACGATGATCGGGGCGCAGGCCTCCAACGACCAGCTGGAGAAGATTCTGTCCTACATCGAGATCGGGAAAAGCGAAGGCGCGCGGGTGATCACCGGCGGCGAGCGCGCCGATCTGGGCGGGGATCTGTCCGGTGGCTACTACGTGCAGCCGACGATCTTCGCCGGTGACAACGCGATGCGGATCTTCCAGGAGGAGATCTTCGGCCCCGTGGTGTCGGTGACGTCGTTCTCCGACTACGACGACGCCATCCGGATCGCCAACGACACGCTCTACGGACTCGGTGCGGGTGTGTGGAGCCGCAACGGCAACGTCGCCTACCGCGCCGGCCGCGACATCAAAGCCGGCCGGGTGTGGACGAACTGCTATCACATGTACCCGGCGCATGCGGCGTTCGGCGGCTACAAGCAATCCGGCATCGGCCGGGAGAACCACAAGATGATGCTCGACCATTACCAGCAGACCAAGAATCTGCTGGTGTCCTACAGCAACACGGCCCAGGGGTTCTTCTGATGAGCGCTTGCGCGAAGAAGGTTTGGCACTGATGAGCGCTTGCGCGAAGAGGCGTTGACTCTGACCCGCAGTGACATAGCTCCGCCGCGGGTGCTCATCACCGAGGCGGCTGCCGTGTTGCTCGACCGACTGCGCGAGCAGCACGGGCCGGTGATGTTCCACCAGTCCGGCGGCTGCTGCGACGGGTCCTCCCCGATGTGTTACCCCGAGGGCGAGTTCATCGTCGGCGACCGCGACGTGTTGCTCGGAGTGGTCGCCGACGCCCCGGTGTGGATCTCCGGACCGCAGTTCGAGGTGTGGAAGCACACTCAGGTGACGATCGACGTGGTGCCCGGCCGTGGCGGCGGCTTCAGCCTGGAGGCGCCCGAGGGTGTGCGGTTCCTGATCCGCGGCAGGGTGTTCACCGATGCGGAGAACGCGGCCTTGGCCGCCCAACCCCCGCGCACAGGCGCTCAAATCGGGGGAAATTAGCAGATCGGCACGCCGAAGTGGCTGCACGGTTGCGGGCCCCGCGGTCGGTATCGTCGAAAACCGTGATTCCCCTGCCTCGGGCATGGCTGCTCACAAGCGCTTTGCTCCTCGGCTGCGTCGCCGGTCAGATCGCCGCCATCGTCACCAAACTGGCCGTCGACACCGCCGTCCGCCCCGATCTGGTGGTGGCGTTGGTGGTTGCCGTGCCGACTGTGCTGGGGATCGCGTTGGTCGCGGCATCGGGACGCCGCTGGGTCACGACGTTGGGCGCCTTTGTTCTGGCGATGGCGCCGGGGTGGCTGTCGGTACTTCTTCTTATTCAGGTGGCAGCAGAGTGATGGGTCTCGCATGACCGATACCGCATCCCCGATCACTGGGCCGATGCCCTCGCCGATGTTCGACACCGGTCCACAGGACAGCCTGGCACCCAATACCGAGCCGCATCCGGCGCCGATCTTCGACACCGGCCCCCACCCTGGACCGCTGCAACCACTTGGGGCGCAGGCGCCCTCCGATGCCCTTTTTGTCGAGGATCGGGTCGTCGAGGATCCGGTCGTCGAGGACCCGCTCGCCGAGGAACCCGTCGAAGAGCATGTCGTCGAGGAATCCGCCGAGGAATCCGCCGAGGAACCCGTCGAGGAATCCGTCGCCGAGGCTGCGCCGGAGATGCCGGTAGCGCAGGCGTTCAGTGAGTCGGAGAGCGTCGACACCGATGCTTTCCTGCGCTCGGTGACCGGGCATCTGCCGCCGGTTGTGATCGCCGCCCAGCCGGTGTCCGTGCCCGGGTCGTATCAGTTCGTCAAGCGCTGGCACTTCGGCCTGATCCTGGCCGGCGTGTGGGTGCTGGCCGCGGCGGCGGGTCTGGGCTTCTACTTCTGGTGGTACACGTCGCTGGACAAGACGCTGCCGGTGTTGGGGATCCTGCTGTTCGTGGTCGCCGCCATGGTGGCCAGCCTGCTGGTCTCGATGATTCCGAACCGCCCGCAGCTGACGGCCCTGGCCATCGTGCTGATGGCGGTGCCGTGTGCGTCGGTGGCCGCGGCAGCGGTTCTGCACGGCGCCTACTACTTCGAATGGATCGCCCGCCCGGCCATCGGATAGCGCTATAGGGTGACGACGTGAGCGATTACGACGTCGTCGTCCTCGGCGCAGGTCCCGGCGGCTATGTCGCCGCGATTCGCTGCGCACAGCTGGGCCTGCGCACCGCCATCATCGAACCCAAATACTGGGGCGGGGTGTGCCTCAATGTGGGCTGCATCCCCTCCAAGGCGCTGCTGCGCAACGCCGAGCTGACCCATATCGTCACCAAGGAGGCCGCAACCTTCGGCTTCAGCGGACAGATCACCGCGGATTTCGGCGCCGCCTTCGATCGCAGCCGCAAGGTCGCCGACGGCCGCGTGGCCGGTGTGCACTTCCTGATGAAGAAGAACAAGATCACCGAGATCCACGGCTATGGGCGGTTCACTGACGCCAACACCATCGCCGTGGATCTCAACGAAGGCGGTACCCAGACCGTCACCTTCAACACCGCGATCATCGCCACCGGCAGCAGCACCCGGTTGATCCCCGGGACGTCGCTGTCGCGCAACGTCGTCACCTACGAGGAGCAGATCCTCGACCGGGACCTGCCAGCCTCGATCATCATCGCCGGCGCGGGCGCCATCGGTATGGAGTTCGCCTACGTCCACACGAACTACGGGGTCGATGTCACCATCGTCGAATTCCTGCCGCGCGCGCTGCCCAACGAGGACGCCGAGGTCTCCAAGGAGATCGAGAAGCAGTACAAGAAGCTCGGCGTGAAGATCATGACCGGCACCAAGGTGGAGTCCATCACCGACAACGGCTCGTCGGTCACGGTCGTGGTCAGCAAGGACGGCCAGAGCACCGAACTCAAAGCCGACAAGGTGATGCAGGCCATCGGATTCGCCCCCAATATCGAGGGCTTTGGGCTGGAAAACACCGGGGTGGCGCTGACCGACCGCGGTGCCATTGCGATCGACGACTACATGCGCACCAATGTCCCGCACATTTACGCCATCGGTGACGTCACCTCCAAGCTTCAACTCGCGCACGTGGCCGAGGCGATGGGCGTGGTCGCCGCGGAGACCATCGGCGGTGCGGAGACACTAGCCCTCGGTGATTACCGGATGATGCCGCGGGCCACTTTCTGCCAGCCCCAGGTTGCCAGCTTCGGTCTGACCGAACAGCAGGCGCGCGACGAGGGCTACGACGTCAAGGTGGCGAAGTTCCCCTTCACTGCCAACGGCAAGGCGCACGGTCTGGCTGATCCGACCGGCTTCGTGAAGGTGATCGCCGACGCCAAGTACGGCGAACTGCTCGGCGCCCACCTGATCGGTCCGGACGTCTCAGAGCTGTTGCCGGAGGTGACCCTGGCGCAGAAGTGGGATCTGACGGTCAACGAACTAGCGCGCAACGTGCACACCCACCCGACGTTGTCGGAGGCGCTGCAGGAGTGCTTCCACGGCCTCGCCGGCCACATGATCAACTTCTGAAAACGTCACGCGTGAGGCAGTTTGTCGTCGCCGGTGTCGGCGGGGTGCTCATCGGCCACATCGTCTGGCTACTCGGCATCTCCATTGCGAGGCGGACGCCGTCGGTCAGCACCGCGGTGCTGCTGCTGTCCGTGGTGCTGCTGCTCGCGTCGGGCTGGTTGGGATATCGGGCGTGGCAGCTCTACCAGACCAAGGACCTGACCCGGGCCGCGTTCCTGGCCGGTCTGACGGTCTCGCCGGTGCTCTTCACCGTTGTGGTCCTCGGTGTGACGTACCTCTGATCTGTCGGACCCGTTCATTACGCTCGAACACATGTTCGATAATGACGGTCAGCTCATCGACGCGATGGGCGACGCAGCGCGGGCCGAATCGGCTGCGATAGCGCGACGCCTTGCCGCGGTGGGGGAGTTGTACGCGCGCCGCGCGCTGGAATGGCAGGACCGCGAACTGTGGTGCACCGACCCGTTCGACGCCGTGGCCGCTGAGGTCTCCGCCGCGCAGAACATCAGTCGCGGCAGGGCGGGCACCCAGATCAGATATGCCCGGGAGCTGCGGGAGCGTCTGCTGAAGATCGCCGCGCTGTTCTCCGAGGGCGCCATCGACTTCCGGATGGTCTCGACGATCATCAATCGGACCTCGAACGTCCAGGACTGCGCGATCGCCGGCGTCGATGCGGCGTTGGCGCGCCGGGCGGTCGGTTGGATGAAGCTTTCCAGCCCGAAGCTTGCCGACCGCATCGATGCGCTGATCGCCTGCTTCGATCCCAACGGCGTCCGGGTACCGCCGGACGTGGACGCGAATCGTTACGTCGAGGTCGGTCCCACCATCCCCGGTATGGGCGGCATCTGGGCCAACGTCCACGCCGCCGACGCGGCGGCATTCGACGCCCGTCTGGATGCTCTCGCGGCCACGGTGTGCGCTAACGATCCCCGAACAAGGATGCAACGCCGCAGTGACGCAGTCGGAGCATTGGCCGCCGGGGCGGACGCATTGATGTGCGCCTGTGGCTCTCCGGAGTGCCCGGTCCTGTGCACCGGCGGCGCAGCGCCGGTGGTGATCCACCTGCTGGCAGAGCAGAGCACCGTCGACGGCACCGGCAGATCGCCGGGATACCTGCCCGGGTTCGGAATACAGCCGGCCGAGGCCGTGCGCGAGATGACGTCGACGGCGAAGCTCAAGCCCCTGGCGCGCCCGGGCGATGATCCCGAACCGGGATACCGGCCCTCGGTGGCACTAGCGGAGTTCATCCGATGGCGGGATCTGACCTGCCGTTGGCCCGGGTGCGATGCCACCGTCTGCGATATCGACCACACGGTGCCCTATCCGAAGGGCCCGACTCACCCGTCCAACTGCAAGCTCTACTGCCGGACGCATCATCTTCTCAAGACTTTCTACTGCGGTCCGGGCGGATGGACCGAGCAGCAATCACCCGACGGCACAGTGACTCTCATCGCACCCACCGGTCATCGATATACGACCACGCCTGGCGGGGCTGATCTGTTCCCCGCGCTGTCCACGCCCACCGGAAGTATCGATCTTCCTGCCGCAACCGGCCCATACGAGGACAACCGCGGGATGGCGATGCCCACCCGGCAACAGTCCCGCGAGCAGGATCGGCGCGACCGGATCGAGCGGGAACGAGGCCTGCGGGCGGCGATCAACGCACCGCCTGGCCAACCCGGCGACTAGTCCGGGAAATCCATCGGAACGCGCAAGGCCGCAAGAATCGCGGCGATCGCGTCGTAATGGGCTGCCAGAGCGCAGAATTCGATGATCTGCGGCCGGTTGAGGTGCTCCGTCAACGCAGCGAACGCCTCATCGGTGATGTCCCGGTTGATCACGAACTCATCCGCTGCGGTAAGCAATGCGCGCTGCCGGTCAGTGAGTCCGTCGGCCGTCGGCCCGGCGAAGATTCTCTGCTGCAACGCTGCGTCAAGGCCACGGGAGCGGGCCAGCCGGCGGTGCTGCTGCAACTCGTACTCCGAGCCGCGCAGATGCCCGACCCGCAGGATCACCAGTTCCTTATCGGTCTTGGGTAACTTGCCCCAGTTCAGCAGGACCCCGGAGTAGGGAAGGAAGGCCAGGAACAGCAGGCGGTGCCGGCCCAGGGTGGTGAACAGGTGCATCTGCGGCGCCCGGATCGAGCGCGCCGCGAGCCGGGAGATGGTCCAGTTCAGCCAACCCAACTCGCGTCGCTCGCCGGGCGGTATGCGTGCGGGAGCGCCCATCCCTGCCACCCTAGTGCGAGGCCCCGTTCAGCCTCCTTGGCGGCGCAAAGCCGTGTGGCATGATCACCAACTGATGGCCGCCGACGCTTCTGTGAACACCCCAGTGGCCTCTGGCCTGGGGAAAGTGCTGATGCCCGTTCCCGATCCGCATCCCGACGTCTTCGACCGCCAGTGGCCGCTGCGTCCCGCCGACGTGGACCGGCTGGGCCGACTGCGTATCGACGCCGCGGTCCGCCACATTCAGGACATCGGTCAGGACCAGTTGCGGGAGATGGGCCACAACGACAGCCATCCACTGTGGATTGTTCGGCGCACCATGCTCGACGTCATCCGGCCCATCGAGTACCAGGACATGCTGCGGTTGCGGCGGTGGTGTTCGGGCGCATCGAACCGGTGGTGCGAGATGCGGGTGCGTATCGACGGCCGCAACGGCGGGCTGATCGAGACTGAGGCGTTCTGGATCAACTTCAACCGCGAGACGCAGGGTCCGGCTCGCATCGCCGACGACTTCATGGAAGGGCTGTTGAGGACCACCGACATCAACCGGCTGCGGTGGAAGTCCTACCTGAAAGCCGGATCGCGTGAAGATGCCGAAGAGATCCGCGAGTTCCCCATCCGGGTCAGCGACATTGACTTCTTCGACCACGTCAACAACTCGGTGTACTGGAAGGTCGTCGAGGAGTTCCTGACTCCGCACCCGGAACTGCTCGAGGCGCCGTTGCGGGTCACCATCGAACACGACGCCGCGGTGGCCTACGGCGAGCGCCTCGAGGTGCTGCTGCATGTCTACCCGCCCGGATCCACCGACAAGTTCGGGGCCGAGCTCACCGACCGCACTGTCAGAACCCTCACCTACGTCGTCGGCGACGATCCCAAAGCCGTCGCCGCGATCTTCCCGCTGTAGCGGCGCGGGGTTTTCCCGACCTCGGCGGAGCTGCCGCTCACCTGCGTTTTCTTGTTACCGGCCGGTAGCTATCCGACTGCAGCGGTTTGACCTGCAAATATCCGCTATGGGAAGGTGCTCGGTAGCACGCCGGTAAAGGCCGGTGAGGGGGGCGGGCGTTCGCAGGTGAGCGCCGTCCCAGCGATCACGCGAAGGAGAGCGTCATGTCTGTTTCCACCGTCGGTAGTCCGAAGAGCGCCGAAGAGATCCAGCGCGACTGGGACACCAACCCGCGCTGGAAAGGCGTCAACCGCACCTACACCGCGGCCGACGTCATCGCGCTGCAGGGCAGTGTGGTCGAGGAGCAGACCCTGGCCCGCCGCGGTGCGGAGGTGCTGTGGAAGCAACTGCACGACATGGAGTTCGTCAACGCACTGGGCGCGCTGACCGGCAACATGGCGGTCCAGCAGGTCCGCGGCGGACTCAAGGCGATCTACCTCTCGGGCTGGCAGGTCGCCGGCGACGCCAACCTGTCCGGACACACCTACCCCGATCAGAGCCTCTACCCCGCCAACTCGGTGCCCCAGGTGGTCCGCCGGATCAACAACGCACTGCTGCGCGCCGACGAGATCGCGAAGGTCGAGGGCGACACCTCCATCGACAACTGGCTGGTCCCCATCGTCGCCGACGGCGAGGCGGGCTTCGGCGGTGCGCTCAACGTCTACGAACTACAGAAGGCGATGATCGGCGCCGGCGTGGCCGGTTCGCACTGGGAAGACCAGCTGGCATCGGAGAAGAAGTGCGGGCACCTCGGTGGCAAGGTGCTCATCCCCACCCAGCAGCACATCCGCACACTGACCTCGGCACGGCTGGCCGCGGACGTGGCCGACGTGCCGACCGTCGTGATCGCCCGAACCGATGCCGAGGCCGCGACCCTGATCACCTCTGATGTCGATGACCGCGACAAGCCGTTTGTCACCGGCGAGCGCACCTCGGAGGGCTTCTACCGGATCACCAACGGTCTGGCGCCGTGCATCGCCCGGGCCAAGGCCTACGCCCCCTACGCCGATCTCATCTGGATGGAGACCGGCACCCCGGACCTGGAACTGGCCCGTAAGTTCGCCGAGGGCGTGAAGTCGGAGTTCCCCGATCAGTTGCTCGCCTACAACTGCTCCCCGTCGTTCAACTGGAAGCAGCACCTCGACGACGCGACCATCGCCAAGTTCCAAAAAGAGCTGGGCGCAATGGGATTCAAGTTCCAGTTCATCACGCTGGCCGGTTTCCACGCGCTGAACTACTCGATGTTCGATCTGGCTTACGGCTACGCCCGCAATCAGATGTCGGCCTACGTGGAGTTGCAGGAGCGCGAGTTCGCCGCCGAGGAGCGCGGATACACCGCCACCAAGCACCAGCGCGAGGTCGGTGCCGGCTACTTCGACCGGATCGCCACCACGGTGGACCCGAACTCGTCGACCACCGCGCTCGCGGGATCGACCGAGGAAGGTCAGTTCCATTAAGACGACGGACATTGAGCGCGTCGGCATCATCGGGGCGGGCCAGATGGGCGGCGGAATCGCCGAGGTCTGTGCCCGCGCCGGTGTCGACGTGGTGGTCTTCGACACCGCCGAGGCGCTGACGTCCGCGGGCCGCGCCCGGATCGTGAAGTCGCTGGAGCGCGGCGTCAGTTCCGGCAAGATCACCGAGGACGAGCGCGATGGTGCGGTGGGCAGGCTCCGCTTCACCACCACGCTGGCCGATCTCGCCGACCGGCAGCTGGTGATCGAAGCGGTGATCGAGGACGAGACGGTCAAGGCTGCGATCTTCGCCCAACTCGACGAGATCATCACCGACCCCGAGGCGGTGCTGGCGTCGAACACCTCGAGCATCCCGATCATGAAGCTCGGCGCGGCCACCAAGAACCCGGGGCGGGTGCTGGGACTGCACTTCTTCAACCCGGTTCCGGTGCTGCCACTGGTGGAGTTGGTGACCACCCTGGTCACCAGCGAGGCCGCCGCCGCCCGCACCGAGCAGTTCGCCGCCTCGGTGCTGGGCAAGCAGGTGGTTCGCTGCTCGGATCGCTCCGGCTTCGTGGTCAATGCGCTGCTGGTTCCCTACCTGCTGTCGGCTATTCGGATGGTGGAGTCTGGGGTCGCCGCCGTCGAGGATGTGGACAAGGCGATCGTTGCCGGCCTGTCCCACCCGATGGGTCCGCTGCGACTGTCGGACCTCATCGGCCTGGACACCCTGAAGCTGATCGCGGACAAGATGTTCGAGGAATTCAAGGAGCCGCTCTACGGCCCGCCACCATTGCTGCTGCGCATGGTCGAGGCCGGCCTCCTCGGCAAGAAGTCGGGACGCGGTTTCTACAGCTACTGATCGTCTGCTCTGACACGCGAGGACGGGTCGTGCAATCACTCAATACAGTGATTAAGCTCGTCTCTGAAAGGGGGCCGCTATGGCACGGGCCGACGGAGATCTGACTCCTTACTACGAGGAATCGCAGTCGATCTATGACGTGTCCAACGATTTCTTCGCGTTGTTCCTCGGACCCACCATGGGCTACACCTGCGGCTACTACGAGCGCGACGATATGACGCTCGACGAGTCGCAGAACGCCAAGTTCAACCTCGCCCTGGGCAAACTCGGTCTCGAACCCGGTATGACCCTGCTCGACGTCGGCTGCGGCTGGGGCGGGGCGCTGGAGATGGCGGTGCGCGAGTACGACGTCAACGTCATCGGCATCACGCTCAGCAAGGCGCAGTCGGAGTTCGCGCGGGAGCGGCTGGCCAGGCTCGATACCGACCGTTCGATCGAGGTCCGGCTGCAAGGCTGGGAGGAGTTCGACGAGCCGGTCGACCGGATCGTCAGCATCGGGGCCTTCGAGGCGTTCAAGGCAGATCGCTATCCGGCGTTCTTCGATCGGGCCTACAAGATCCTGCCCAGCGACGGCCGTATGTTGTTGCACACGATCCTCGCTCATACCCAGAAGTTCTTCCACGACAACGGCATCAAGCTCACCATCAGCGACCTGAAGTTCATGCAGTTCATCGGTCAAGAGATATTCCCCGGCGGCCAGTTGCCCGCGGTGGAGGACATCCAGCTGCTCGCCGACGGGTCCGGCTTCACCCTGGAGCGCATCCATCTGCTGCAGCCGCACTACGCACGGACCCTGGACATGTGGGCGGCCAACCTTGAGGCCAACGCCGACGAGGCGATCGCGATCACCGACCAGGCCACCTATGACCGCTACATGCGGTATCTGACCGGCTGCGCCGACTTCTTCCGCCGCGGCATCACCAACATCGGCCAGTTCACGCTCGTCAAGAGCTGACTGGGCCTGACCGGGCCTGTTACAGGCCGGCGAGCTTCTTCTTCTCCGCCTCAACGTCGAAATCCGCTGGCGGCCATGACATGTTCATGCCCTTGAGCGCCTCGATCAGCAGCTCGGTGACCGCCAGCCGGCTGTACCACTTCTTGTCACACGGCACCACGTACCACGGGGCGGCATCGGTGGAGGTCCGGTCGAGCACCGCCTGATACGCCTCCTGGTAATCCGGCCAACGCTTGCGTTCCTCGAGGTCGCCGGGGTTGTACTTCCAGTACTTGTCCGGCCGCTCCAGCCGCTCAGCCAGCCGCTTCTTCTGCTCATCGAGGGAGACGAACATGGCGACCTTCACCAGCGTCGTGCCGGAGTCCATGAGCTCGGATTCGAAGGCATTGATCTCGTCGTACCGCGGTTCCCACACGTCGGGTGGCACCAGGTTGTGCACCCGGACCACCAGGACGTCCTCGTAATGCGACCGGTCGAACACTCCGATATGTCCGGCCGGTGGCAGCGCCCTGTTTATCCGCCACAGATAGTGGTGCGCCCGTTCCTCGTCGGTGGGCTTGCCGAAGCTGGTGTACCGGATGCCCATCGGGGACCCGGCACCGACGACGTTCTCGACGATGCCGCCCTTGCCCGCGGTATCCATGCCCTGGAGCACCAGCAGCACCGAACGCCTGTCGCCCTGCCTGCCGTTGGCGTACAGCATTTCCTGCAATCCCGCGAAGCGCTCATTGCGGGCCGACGCAATGGCGGCCGCCTCGGCCTTGGAGCCGGCGAACCCGGGAGTGGCGCCGGTGTCGATTCCGGCAACGGTGTCGCCGGGCCGGAAACGCAGAACCGCGCTGGGTTCATGTGTCCACTGCGACGGCAGATCGGCCATCAGTGAAGGCTAGTGCGCCGGTGGCGGGCTCGGGGAGGGATGCGGCTGGGAATTGAACCGTTCCCGTGAGCCGCCCACCTCGACGATGCCGCACAGCGCGTTCCAGCACATCATCGTCAGGTAGTCGATCAGCTCCGCGCTGGTCATCCGAGGGTGCGACATCCAGGAGTGGGTGGCGAACTGCACGCCGCCGACGATCATGAACGCCCACGGCTCCACACCGGAGGTGTCCATCCCGGCCAGCTGGATCCGCTGACGCAGCATGAGTGCCAGCATCCGGGCGATTATCCGTTCCGAATCGGCGATGACCTTGTTCTTGCTCGCCGAGGAGTTGGCCATCACGAACCGATAGGGCTCCGGTTCGGCGGCGACGGTCTCCACATACACGCGGATGACTTCCCGGGTGAGGTCGAAACCGTCGAGGTCCGAGGACAGCGCGGCGGCCATGTTCGGGATCAGCGTGGTCTGGGTGAAGCGCATCATCACCGCGGTGGTGAGGTCGTTCTTGTCGATGAAGTAGCGGTACAGGACGGTCTTGGAGACGCCGATCTCGGCGGCGATCTCGTCCATGCTGACATCGCGGCCCTGCCGGCGGATGGCCTCCAGGGCACCGTCGACCAGTTCGGTCCGGCGCTCCACCTTGTGCTGGTGCCACCGGCGCTTGCGGCCGTCGGTCTTGGCGACGGACGTGTCCAGGGCCGGGCTGATCTGCTGCGTCACCTCAGGTCCATTCTCCTTCGGCCCGAGTCTAGCGGCGGAAACCGGAAAGTTGTGACCGGCGGTCACAGTAAACGTCCGCGCCGCACATCCCACGATCCTGGATGATGGTGGGCGTGACCGCCAAACACCGGCTACCGGCCGCCCCGGTCGCCACGTCGTTTGCTGAATCGTTTACCGGCGCCGACGCCGCGGCCGACGCCGAGCGGGCGAGCAGCCTGCGCCGGATGAAAGCCGTGGCGCTGGGATTCCTGGTCGCCGCCACCGTGGTGTTTCTGGCCTGCCGATGGGCGCAGGCACAGGGTGGTCCGCCGTGGCTGGGCTACGTGGCGGCGGCGGCCGAGGCCGGCATGGTGGGCGCCCTGGCCGACTGGTTTGCCGTCACCGCACTGTTCCGTCATCCGCTGGGCCTGAAGATCCCGCACACCGCGATCATCAAGCGTAAGAAGGACCAGCTCGGCGAGGGTCTTGGCAACTTCGTCCGGGAGAACTTCCTGTCCGCACAGGTGGTGGAGACCAAACTGCGGGACGCCGAGGTGGCCAGCCGGCTGGGCAAGTGGCTGTCGGAGCCGGTTCACGCTGCCCGAGTCGCTGACGAAGCCGCGACAGTGCTGCGGGTCGGCGTCGAGCTTCTCAACGACGAGGACATCCAGCAGGTCATCGACAAGACCATCGTCAAGCGGCTCGCCGAACCGCAGTGGGGCCCACCGGTGGGCCGGGTACTCGGGCAGCTGCTCGCCGAGAACCGCCAGGAGGCGCTGATCCAGCTGCTCTGCGACCGCGCCTTCGAGTGGGCCCTCAATGCCGGCCCGACCATCGAGCGGGTGGTCTTGCGGGATTCGCCTACCTGGTCGCCGAAGTTCGTCGACCACCTCGTCGGCGATCGGATCCACCGGGAGCTGATGGACTTCACCGACAAGGTGCGCCGCGATCCCAATCATGAACTGCGCCAGTCGGCTACCCGCTTCTTGTTCGAGTTCGCCCACGATCTTCAGAACGACGCCCCGACGATCGCCCGCGCCGAGACCGTCAAGGAACAGCTCATGGAGCGCGATGAGGTGACCCGCGCCGCGGAGACGGCGTGGAAGACGCTCAAGCGACTGGTACTCGACGGTGTCGACGATCCGTCCAGCGCGTTGCGTAGCCGGATCGCCGGCTCGGTGATGCAGATCGGCGAGTCGCTGCGCGATGACGCCGAACTGCGCGACAAGGTCGACAACTGGATCGTGCGCGGCGCCCAGCACCTGGTGACCCGGTACGGCAGCGAGGCCACCACGATCATCACCGACACCATCGAGCGGTGGGACGCCGAAGAGGCCAGCCGGCGCATCGAACTGCACGTCGGCCGGGACCTGCAATTCATCCGGATCAACGGCACCGTGGTGGGTGCGCTGGCCGGCCTGGTGATCTACACGGTGGCCCAAATACTGTTCTGACCTGCGCTAGCAAGTGCTTGCAATAGTTAGCACTACGGCGTAATGTGATGGGCATGGCACAGGAAACCGACCTCGCCGCCGTCGTCACCGGCGCGGCGCAGGACATCGGCAGCTTCATCCGCAGTCAGCGGGAAGCCGCCGAGGTTTCGGTGCGCCAGCTGGCCGAGCGGGCGGGTGTGAGTAATCCGTACCTGAGCCAGATCGAACGAGGCCTGCGTAAACCGTCGGCCGAGGTGCTGAGTCAGATCGCGAAGGCGCTCCGACTGTCAGCGGAGGTGCTCTACGTGCGAGCCGGGATCCTCGAAGCATCTGAGCCCAGCCATGTGCACGAAGCGATCATCGGCGACGCCGCGATCACCGAGCGCCAGAAGCGAGTGCTGCTGGACGTCTATCTGTCGTTTCTCCAGCAGAACGAAAGCGGTCGTAAGGAGCTTTCTTCTGACTAGTAGCCGACCGCGATTCAATTCGAATTCTGTTCAACAACAACCTGTTTCACACCCGATGAAAGGAATCAGCCACCATGGCTAAGAATAAGAACAACGAGGCCAACGTCGAGGATCTGAAGGCCCCGCTTCTCGCCGCTGTCGGCGCCGCCGACCTCGCCCTGGCGACCGTCAACGAGATCCTCATCAGCCTCCGCGACCGGGCCGGCAACGCCGGCGATCGGATGGACGATCGTCGCGCCGCTCTGACCCGCCTGCAGGACGAGCTGCCCAAGCGGACCGAAGAACTGCGCGGAAAGCTCAGCAGCGAGGAACTGCGCAAGGCGGCCGAGGAGTTCTTCGTCGACGCCACCGAGGCCTACAACAACCTCGTGGTGCGCGGCGAGGCGACGCTGGAGCGTCTCATGGGCCAGCCCGAGTTCCGTGACGCGGCCGGCCGGGTCGAGGATTACGTCGACCAGGCCGTCGAGCTGACCCAGGAGGCTCTGGGCAACGTGTCGGCGCAGACCCGCGCCGTCGGTGAGCGGGCCGCCAAGCTGGTCGGCGGCCTGCCGGCCAAGGCTCCGGCCAAGAAGGCGCTCAAGAAGGCTCCGGCCAAGAAGGCTCCGGCCAAGAAGGCTCCGGCCAAGAAGGCTGCCGCCAAGAAGACCCCGGCGAAGGCTGTGAAGAAGGCTGCCGCCAAGAAGACCGCCGCCAAGAAGGCTCCGGCCCGCAAGGGCGCGGCCAAGCGGGTCACCCAGAAGTAATTCGAGCCTGCTCGACGCACAGGACGGCACCCGCCTACCCTTGAAGCCGTGATGCTTCAGGGTGTGGCGGGTGTCGTTCTTTATGCGATCCAATGGGTGGTCTTCGGCGCGACGGTCTATGCCTTTGTGCACGCCGCGATGCAGCGGCCGGATGCCTACCCCGCTGTGGACAAGCTGACCAAGCCCGTCTGGCTGGTGATTCTTGGGGTGGCTGCCGTGCTGTGCCTGCTGCTCAACGTCATGGGCTGGACGATCGCCGCGGTGGCCGCCGGGGTGTACCTGGTCGATGTCCGGCCCAAACTGCTCGAGGTGCAGGGGAAATCGCGCTGAAACCCTGGTTACTGACGGCGCTGGCCGGCTGTTCGCTGGCCCTGACGCTGCCGCTGAGCCCGGTGGCGTCGGCCGACTCTGAGCTGATCGGCCGCGCCACCTGGGTGAGCTACGACGGAGCGCCCACCCTGCGCGTCTACCCGACCGCTGCGGGCCGCGAGATCGCCGGTGATTTCGGTAAGACCGCCGCCCAGAGCGACGAGGCCTGGGCCGAGGTCCTGGCACTGGCGCCCGATGCCGACTCTCCGGGAATGCGCGCCCAATTCCTCTGCCACTGGAACTTCGCGGAGTTCGCCCAGCCAGGCAAGACCAGTTGGGACCTCGAACCGTGGCGGCCGCCGGTCGATCAGGCGGCGATGCTGGGTGCCGGTTGCAACCCCGGTGGCGTCGAGCGCGGTTAGCGGTTGCCCGGCCGGACTCAGACTCCCTGGAAGCAGGGGTCCTGCGCGCCGTTGGGGATTGTCGCGTCACGGGTGACGTAGCGGGCGGTGACCCCGCTGTCGCTGACTCCGACGCTCTCGGCGTGGATGCCCATCGGCAGGTTGGCGGTCAGCGCCTTGGTGAAGGCATCCAGCGCCGGCTGAACCGATTCGCTCGGCAACGTGAAACCGAGTCCCGTGACGCTGACGACCTGAAGCGCCAACTGCTTATCGGCGATCGTCGGTGCGATGGTCACCGCCCCGAGCGGTCCCTGCAATTCGATGGTGCCGTTTGACGGCTCGGTGCTGACGCCGCTCACCAATCCACCCAGCAGAGGAATCATCCCCTGCACGGTTTCTTTGATCCCGTCGGCCGTCCATGTCACGTCCGCGTCCAGTGCGCCGAGCGTGCCGGCCGACTCGGCGGTCTGATTGATCCGGACGTCGTCGAGTCGCAGCCGCAGCTTCATTCCTTTGGCTTCGCGGATCTGATTGCCGGAGGTCTCCACCACCATGTCGCGGTAGCTGTGGGTGAAGTGCTGGAGCAGGAACGGCCGCAGACCGAAGGAAGCGCTCGCGCTGTCCTGCACCACGCAGCTGACCGCGCCCGCCACGATCGTGTTGGCCTTGTGCCGGGCGTACAGCTCGCCGCCGAGCAGCGCGGCGATGACCACGGCGACCACGATCAGCGCCACAAGTGCCACCGTCAGGGGATCGCCACGACGGCCGGTCGGCTCGCCGGCCGGCGGTATCTGCACAGTGGCCGGATCGTGATAGCCGGGGCCGACCGGCGGCTGGGCCGGGGGTGGCCGGCGGGGGCTCCGGCGGGGGCAGGGTCACCAGCGCAATTCTGCCCTATCGCTGACTGCGATCGGTAAATCGGTTGCGGAGCACCGGTAGCACCTCGCGCACCCCGGCCACGCTGTCGGTATCGACATCGCAGACCAGCAGCGTGGGCTCCGCGCCCGCGGACGCCAGCACCGCACCCAGTGGGGAGCTGATCAGGCTGCCGCCCACACCGGTGGGCGCGGTGGCAGCCGTGGCTGGGGCGGTGGTGTCCGGACCCGGATCGGCCTGCCCGGCCGCGGCGACGAAGCACGTCGAGTCCAGCGCCCTGGCCCTTGCCAGCAGCGCCCACTGCTCGAGTTTGCCGGGGCCCGCAGCCCAGGATGCGCTCACGGTGATCACCGAGGCGCCGAGGTCGGCCAGATCGGTGTAGAGGGTGGGGAAGCGAATGTCGTAACAGAGGGTGATGCCTACCCCGATACCGTCGATCCTCACCACGACGGGCCGGTGTCCGGGCGCTATCGTCGCTGACTCGGTGAAGCCGAAGGCGTCGAAGAGGTGGATCTTGTCGTAGCGGTCCTCGACGCCGCCGCCGGTGGCCAGCACGGTGTTGGTGACGCGACCGTCGGCTGCGGGGGTGAACATTCCGGCGAACACTGTGATGCCGGCATCGGCGGCGATCCGTCGCACCCCGTCTGCCCACCGGCCGTCGATCGGCTCGGCAACCGGCGCCAGTGGTACGCCGAACCGGCACATGGTGCATTCCGGGAAGACCACCAGCCGGGCACCGGCGTCGGCGGCACGACGGGTGTAGTCGGCCACGAGGGTCAGATTCGCCGCTGGGGTCGGTGCCGGAGAGAATCTGCGCACACGCAATCCGCATGAAGGCAGCCTAGGTTGCGGGCGACACGGTTTCCCACGGCACGGTGAGCACCGCGTCGCGCTGGCTGCGCCGCTGGGGTTGCACGGGCACGCCGGCAGCGGTCAGCGCGGTGAGCATGGACTGCCAGCGGGCCCGCGGGCCCGAACACCGACTGGGCGGCCGCGCTGTCCCATGCGCGGTCCGCGGCAGCCAGCAGGGCATGGATCGGCTGGCCCGGAACATTATGGTGGATAAGGACTTTGGGCAGCCGCTCGGCCAGATCGGACGGCCGCTCGATATGGCGCGGATCGCAGGCCAAGGTGAGGCTCACCGGACCGTCGGCGTCCAGCAGTACCCAGCAGGCACGCCGGCCCAACTCGTCGCAGGTGCCGTCGACGATCACCCCGGCCGGTGCCAGCTGTGCCCGCATGGTGGCCCACGCGCCGTCGACCGCCTCGGCGGGGTACTGACGCAGGACATTGAATGCCCGCACGACTACCGGCCGCAGCCCGGCCAGTTCGAACCCGCCCACCGCGAACTCCACCGAGGGGTCGGCGGAGTGCGCGTCGGCAACCCGCTGCGGGTCGATCTCCAGACCGATCACCCGCACTGCCGGGGTGACCGCGCGCAGGCGGGCGGCCAGTTCGGTGGTGGTCACCGGTAGCCGGCCGTAACCGAGGTCGACGACGACGGGGTGGTCGCACGACTGCAGAGCGGCGCGGACCCGCGCCGATCCGGTCAGCCAGCGATCGGCCCGGCGCAACCGGTTGGCGGCGGTGGTCCCGCGGGTGGGCATGCCGACCGGACGCCCCGGGCGTCTAGCGATGGCCGCCGATCCATTCCGCGGTGAACTCGCCCTCCTTGGCGAACAGCGTCTGCAGACCGTTGACGATCAGCTGCTCGATCTGCCCGCCGATGATCGGCACGCGCGCGGTGCAGGTGGTCTGCAATCGCATCCGGCTGCCGGGGCCGTTATCGGTCAGCAGGTACTCGCCGCGGATGTCCACCGGCGCCACCGGCACCTCGGCCCGGTATCTGCCGGCCGCGCTGCCGGTGGCGTGCTCGAACGGCTCGAAATGCTGCTCGCGGGTGATGACGAAGGTGCTCGGCACCACCGGGCGGGCGATCGCGGGCAGATCGGCGGCGCTGATGATGTGGGAGAACGCGATGTCGGTGCCGGTCTCATCGGAGGCGAAATGCGCGATCTCGGCGTTGGCGGCGTTCTCCCGGTAGAAGAGGACGAGGTTCTCCCAGTAGCCGACGGTGGTGAACTCCCGGTACATGACCGCGGCGGGCACGTCGACGTCGACGTCGTAGATCATCTGGCGCGGCATGTCAGCTCATCCCTGCGATCCAGGCGGTGGTGAACCGCTGCTCGGTCGTCAGGAGATCGACCAGTTGGTTGCCGATGAAGGTTTCCAGCTTGCGACCCACCAGTGGCACCCGAACTTCGACGGTCGCGCGAAACACCATGCGCGCCTGATCTTTCTCCGGCGACAACTCCGCACTCCCGGTCAGCGACACCGGCGCCGCGGCGATGCTGCCGACGATATCGGCGGTTGCGCGGGTTCCGTCCAGCGGTGTCCACGTCTCCTCGCGCCTGATCACCAGATCGCCGCGGTGAAACTGCGAGACCAGAGCGGGCAACTGGTGCGACGCCAGCACCTGGGTGGTGACCACGTCGATCCCTTCGTCGCTGACCACCAGTCGCTCCAAGGTGGCTTCGTCGGCACCGGAGTCGGCCAGCCTGGCCTGCCAGTACCGCTCATCGCTCAGCGCCCGGTACACCTGCGCCACGCCGGCCGGGTAGTCGGTGGCCATGTCGAATGAACGTGGCATAGCTGGTGAGGCTACCGTTACCCGGCGTGGGTTCCGCAGGCGGCGATTTCGGCGGCGCGCAGGTCGCCGAGTACGTGCCGGTGGCACCGCTGACCACGCTGCGCGTCGGCCCGGTGGCCCGCCGGCTCATCACCTGCACCACCACCGAGCAGATCGTCGCCACCGTGCGCGCACTGGATCGCGGCGACGATCCGATGCTGATTCTTGGCGGCGGCTCGAACGTGGTGATCGCCGACGACGTGGACGACCTCACGGTGGTGCGGCTGGCCACGACGGCGGTCACCATCGACGGGTCCCTGCTGCGGGCGCAGGCCGGGGCGGACTGGGACACCGTGGTGGTGAGCGCCCTCGCAGCCGATCTCGGTGGACTGGAATGCCTCTCCGGCATCCCCGGTTCGGCCGGGGCCACCCCGGTGCAGAACGTCGGCGCCTACGGCACCGAGGTCGCCGATCTGATCACCCGGGTGCGTCTGCTCGACCGCCGCACCGCCGAGGTGGACTGGGTGCCGGCGGCCGCGCTGGAGTTCGGCTACCGCCACAGTGTCCTCAAGAACACCGATCATGCCGTGGTGCTCGAGGTCGAGTTCGCGCTGGATCCCGACGGCCGGTCCGCACCCCTGCGCTACGCCGAACTCGCCGCCGCCCTCGGGGTCACGCCTGGCGAGCGGTCCGATCCCGGGCGCGTGCGTGAGGCTGTTCTGGCGCTGCGGGCCACCAAGGGCATGGTGCTCGAGGCCGCCGATCACGACACCTGGAGCGTCGGGTCGTTCTTCACCAATCCGGTGGTGCCGGCTGAGCTCTTCGAGCACCTTCAGTCCGGCGCGGCGGGCCCCGTACCGCACTACCCGGCGACCGGCGGGGTGAAGTTGGCCGCCGCCTGGCTGGTGGAGAACGCTGGATTCGGCAGGGGATTCGGCGACGGCCCCTGCCGGCTGTCCACCAAGCACTCCCTGGCGCTGACCAACCGGGGCGGCGCGAGAACCGCCGACGTCCTGGCGCTGGCACGCACCGTGCGCGACGGCGTGTTCGAGGCGTTCGGCGTCACCCTCGAGCCGGAACCGGTTCTGGTGGGCTGCTCGCTGTAAGGGTCAGGTCCGGCGGTTGAACCGGCTGGCGCTCGCCTGGTCGCGCGGGCGGATCACGATCTGGTCGATGTTGACGTGGGCCGGCCGGGACGCGACGAAGCCGATCACCTCGGCGACATCGGCGGCCGACAGCGGGGTGATGCCGGCGTAGACCGACTCGGCCCGTTGGGCGTCCCCGCCGAATCGCACCAGCGAGAACTCGGTCTCCACCGCACCGGGTGCGATTTCGGTCAGCCGCACCGGCTTTCCGAGAAGTTCGCCGCGCAGCGTTCGATGCAGCGCGGCCTGAGCGTGCTTGGCCGCGGTGTACCCGGCACCGCCGTCGTAGACCTCGAGTGCGGCGATCGAGGTGACAGTAACGATCAGTCCATCGCCGGAGGCGATCAGTTTCGGCAGCAGGGCGCGGGTCACCCTCAGCGTGCCCAGCACGTTGGTCTCCCACATCCAGCGCCAGTTGTCCAGATCCGCCTCGGCCACCGGCTCCAGGCCCTTGGCACCGCCGGCGTTGTTCACCAGCACGTCAACCCGCGGCAGTGCGTCCGCCAGGGCCGCCACCGCGGCATCGTCGGTCACGTCGGCCACCACCGCGGTGCCGCCCAACTCCTCGGCCAGCCGGTTGATCCGGTCCGCACGCCGGGCAACGGCGACGACATGAAAACCCTGTGCCGCAAGCACTCTCGCGCATGACTGACCGATACCTGAACTGGCACCGGTGACCACGGCCACACGTGAATGGGAGTCCGGCGTCGTCGTCATCGACCTCACTGTAGCCAGCGTGCCAAGATGGACAGATGCCCTCTCCCCGGGACACCGACGAGACGCCGGGTGGCGTGCTGCCCAGGCGGGTGGCGGTGTTGTCGGTGCACACCTCACCGCTGGCCCAGCCCGGCACCGGTGACGCCGGGGGGATGAACGTCTACGTGCTGCAAACCGCCTTGCACATGGCCCGGCGCGGAGTGGAGGTGGAGATCTTCACCCGCGCGACCTCATCTGCGGATCCGCCGGTCGTGAGCCCTGCTCCCGGGGTGGTGGTTCGCAATGTGGTGGCCGGCCCGTTCGAAGGCCTGGACAAGAACGACCTCCCTACCCAGTTGTGCGCCTTCACCGCCGGTGTCCTGCGCGCCGAGGCCAATCACGAACCGGGGTACTACGACATCGTCCACTCCCACTACTGGCTGTCCGGTCAGGTGGGATGGCTCGCGCGGGACCGCTGGGCGGTGCCACTGGTGCACACGGCGCACACTCTCGCCGCAGTCAAGAACGCCGCGCTCGCGGATGGCGACTCGCCGGAGCCGCCACTGCGCGCGGTCGGCGAACAGCAGGTGGTCGATGAAGCCGACCGGTTGATCGTGAACACCGAAGCCGAAGTGCGTCAACTGATCTCACTGCACAATGCGGACCCGCTACGTATCGATGTCGTTCACCCCGGCGTGGACCTGCAGATCTTCACCCCCGGCGATCGTGATGCGGCTCGCAGAGCTCTCGGATTGCCTGCCGGCGGCCCGATAGTCGCGTTCATCGGACGCATCCAACCTCTCAAGGCGCCTGACATCCTGCTGCGCGCCGCGGCCCTGTTGCCCGACGGTGTCCGGGTGCTGGTGGCCGGTGGCCCGTCGGGCACCGGCTTGGCCGCTCCCGACGGGCTGGTTCGGCTGGCCGGCGAACTGGGTATCGCCGAGCGGGTCACGTTCCTGCCGCCGCAGTCCCGCGAGCAGCTTGTGAACGTCTACCGAGCCGCGGATCTGGTGGCCGTGCCGAGCTACTCGGAGTCCTTCGGTCTGGTGGCGATCGAGGCACAGGCCTGCGGTACTCCCGTGGTCGCCGCCGCCGTCGGCGGGCTGCCGGTCGCGGTGGCCGACGGGCGCAGCGGAACCCTGGTCCACGGGCACGACCCGGCTGCCTGGGCGGCCGCCATCGACGGGCTGTTGCGCGCCGACCCGGCCGCGCTGCGGCGCGCGGCGATCGAGCACGCGGCACGGTTCTCCTGGGACAACACCGTCGACGCGCTGCTGGCCAGCTACAGCCGGGCGATGACGGAGTACGGCAGCAGGCGGCGCACCGCCGCACGCGACGTCACGGCCCGGCGGCACGGGCGGCGCTGGACGCTACGCCGCGGGGTGCGCGCGTGAGCGATCAGAACGGCCGCGAGGTCCCGGGCCGGCAGGCCACCGCGCGCATCCAGCGCCTCATCGAGGATGCCCTGGTCGAGCACGGCCTGAACTTCACCCGGTATCCGGGCTCCCACGGCGGTCTGCCGGGCGTCATCGTCGAACTGCCGGGCGAACGCAAACTGACCACCAACACCCTGCTGAGCATCGGCGAGCACTCGGTGCGCGTGGAGGCGTTCGTCTGCCGCAAGCCGGACGAGAACTTCGAGGGCGTCTACCGGTTTCTGCTCAAGCGCAACCGCCGGCTCTACGGGGTGGCCTACACGCTGGACAACATCGGCGACATCTACCTCATCGGCCGGATGGCGCTCGACGTGGTCAACGCCGATGAACTCGACCGCATCCTCGGTCAGGTGGTGGAGGCGGCGAACAACGACTTCAACACCCTGCTCGAACTCGGCTTCGCCACCTCCATCCGCAAGGAGTGGGCGTGGCGGGTGTCGCGCGGCGAATCGTTGAAGAACCTGCAGGCCTTCCGGCATTTGGTCGAAGACGACGATGCGGGCCGCGTGCGGCCCGAGGAGGAGTCGAGCAGTCAGATCTCCGAAGACGACGATGCGGGCCGCGTGCGGCCCGAGGAGGAGTCGAGCAGTCAAATCTCCGAAGACGACGAGAGCAAGGACGGCGACGAGCCGGAAGCCGCCGACGGCTCCGGGCACGCGTGAGAGACTTGCGCCCATGGCTGCTTCAAAGGCCCAGGCCACACTGATCCTGCTGCGTCACGGCGAAAGCCAGTGGAACGCACTCAACCTGTTCACCGGCTGGGTGGACGTCGACCTCACCGACAAGGGCAGGGCTGAGGCACTGCGCGCCGGGGAGCTGATCGCCGCCGGCGACCGCCAGCCCGACGTGCTCTACACCTCGCTGCTGCGCCGGGCGATCACCACCGCGAACATGGCGCTCGACCGCGCCGACCGGCACTGGATTCCGGTGCACCGCGACTGGCGGCTCAACGAACGGCACTACGGCGCTCTGCAGGGTCTGGACAAGGCCGAGACCAAGGCCAAGTACGGCGAGGACCAGTTCATGGCCTGGCGGCGCAGCTATGACACGCCACCGCCGGCGATCGAGCCGGGCAGCGAATTCAGTCAGGACACCGACTCCCGCTACGCCGATATCGGCGGGGGACCGCTGACCGAGTGCCTGGCCGACGTCGTCGCCCGGTTCGTGCCGTACTACGAGAGCGTCATCGTTCCTGATCTCCGGGCCGGGAAGACCGTCCTTGTCGCCGCGCACGGCAACTCCCTGCGCGCGCTGGTGAAGTACCTCGACGGCATGTCCGATGACGCGGTGGTCGGGCTCAACATCCCGACCGGGATCCCGCTGCGCTACGACCTCGACGAGGACCTCACACCGGTGCTGCCCGGCGGCACCTACCTGGACCCTGAGGCCGCCGCCGCGGGCGCGGCCGCGGTCGCCAAACAAGGCGCTAAGTAGAACGTCCGGTGAACAGCCGCCGAACACCGCGGCGTGCAGCTGTGGCTTCGGTGTGCGGCGGCGCATCGTGGTTGGGTGAGTTCCGCCGCCTGCGTACGGTTGCGCTGTGAGTGTCGTCGGGGTGACTGCGTTCACCGTCGCGGCCGTGGTCTTGCTGGCGGCCGGGATCAGTATCGGCGTGCTCGTCGGACGGCGGCGCGGTGAGGGCGCGCCGGAGCGCTCCCGTAACAGCGCGGCCCGCATGACGGTCTCGCAGGTGCTTCAGCGCACCGTGTCGCTTGCTCCCGTCGGGGTGGTCGTGGTCGATGCGCTACGGGACGTGGTGGTGGCCAATGATCGCGCCGTCGAACTCGGCCTGGTCCGCCAACGGCTGCTCGACGATCGGGTGTGGCAGGCCGCGCAGCGAACGCTGGCCACCGGTGAGGACGTCGAGGTCGACCTGTCCGCACCGCGCGGCGCCGACACCGACCGCCCCGGCCTGTCGGTCCGCGGCCACGTCCGCCTGCTCAGTGACGAGCCTCCGCGATTCGCGGTGGTCTACCTCGATGACCAGTCCGAGCAGGCCCGGATGGAGGCCAGCCGGCGCGACTTCGTGGCCAACGTCAGCCACGAACTCAAGACGCCCGTCGCGGCGATGGCGGTGCTGGCCGAGGCGCTGCTGGAGTCCACCGACGACCCGGCGACCGTGGTTCGGTTCGGCCACAAGCTGCACGCCGAGTCGCAGCGGCTGGCGAACATGGTGGCCGAGCTCATCGACCTCTCCCGGCTGCAGGGGGCTGAGCGGCGTCCCCCCCTGGTTCCCGTGGATGTCGACACGGTTGTGCAGGAGGCCATCTCACGTCACAAGGTGGCCGCCGACAACGCCGATATCACCGTTCACACCGATGCCCCGAGTGGATTCCGGGTCCGCGGCGACCAGCCGTTGCTGGTGACCGCGGTCGCCAATCTCATCTCCAATGCCATCGCGTATTCACCGGATTCCTCGGCCGTGTCCATCAGCCGGCGCCACCGCGGTGATCAGATCGAGATCGCCGTCACCGACCGCGGTATCGGTATCGCCCTGGCTGATCAGCAACGGGTGTTCGAGAGGTTCTTCCGCGTCGACAAGGCGCGCTCGCGCGCCACCGGCGGCACCGGATTGGGCCTGGCGATCGTCAAGCACGTCGCGGCCAATCACAACGGCAGCATTCGGCTGTGGAGCCGCCCCGGTACGGGGTCGACCTTCACCTTGTCGATACCGGCGTACGCCGGCGATTCCGCAGAAGCAGAGGAGGGGCAGTGACCCGGGTACTCATCGTTGAGGACGAGGAATCCCTGGCCGATCCGCTGGCCTTCCTGTTGCGCAAGGAGGGCTTCGAGGCCGCGGTGGTGAGCGACGGTCCGTCGGCGCTGGCCGAGTTCGACCGGTCCGGGGCCGACATCGTGCTGCTTGACCTGATGCTGCCGGGAATGAGCGGTACTGACGTCTGCAAGCAACTGCGGGCACGCTCCAGCGTGCCGGTGATCATGGTGACCGCCCGTGACAGTGAACTGGACAAGGTTCTCGGCCTCGAACTCGGTGCCGACGACTACGTCACCAAGCCGTACTCGGCGCGCGAGCTGATCGCACGTATCCGGGCGGTACTGCGCCGCGGTGCGGAGCCCGATGACGGCGTCATGGGCGATGCGGTGCTGGAATCCGGGCCGGTGCGGATGGATGTCGAACGCCACGTGGTCAGCGTCGACGGCCGCTCGATCGCGTTGCCGCTCAAGGAATTCGACCTCCTCGAATACCTGATGCGCAACAAGGGCCGGGTGCTGACGCGCGGTCAGCTCATCGACCGGGTATGGGGTGCCGATTACGTGGGTGACACCAAAACGCTCGACGTACACGTCAAGCGGCTGCGCTCCAAGATCGAGGCCGACCCCGCCAACCCGGTGCGCCTACTGACGGTACGGGGACTGGGTTACAAGCTCGAAGGCTGAAACGGCCCGGCTGTGCTCCGGATATCTAGTGCCCGGCTGCCCGGGTTGCCGGGTGGATGGCGATCAGCGGAAAACCGCTGCGGCGCTTGCACATCGCGGCAATCTCGCCGTAGGCCTTCTCACCGAGTAGTTCGGTCAGTTCCGGGGCGTATGACTGCCATACCGGCTTGCTGCCGACGTGCGCGGCAGGGTCACCGCTGCAGTACCAGTGCAGGTCCTCCCCGCCCTCACCCCACCCGCGGCGGTCGTATTCGGTGATGATGGTCTTGAGGATCTCGCTGCCATCGGGACGGGTGACCCATTCCTGGGTACGTCGGATCGGCAACTGCCAGCACACATCCGGCTTCATCGTCAACGGCTCGACACCGAGCTTGAGCGCCTTGCTGTGCAGCGCGCAGCCGATACCGCCCTCGAAACCGGGGCGGTTGAGGAATATGCACGCGCCCTTGTATTTACGGGTGCGCAGGTTCGGCTTGTCCTCGTAGGAGTCCATCTCCACGTAGCCCTTTTTGCCCAGCCCCTTCGAGCGGAACTGCCAGTCCTCATCGGTCAGCTTCTCCACCGCGGCCTCCAGCCGGGCCCGGTCGGCCTTATCGGACAGGAAGGCGCCGTGTGAACAGCATCCGTCGTCGGGCCGGCCCGCGACGGTGCCCTGACAGGCCGGCGTCCCGTAGACGCACGTCCAGTGCGACAGCAACCAGGTCAGGTCTGCGGCGATCAGATGCTCGGGGTTGGCGGGATCGTAGAACTCGACCCACTCGCGGGGGAAGTCCAGATCAACCTCGCCGGGATAGCTGCCTTTCATGGATAACAACGGTAGACGCACTAGGTTGTTGTACGTGCGATTGGGCGTGCTCGATGTGGGCAGCAACACGGTCCATCTGCTCGTGGTGGATGCGCACCGGGGCGGGCACCCCACCCCGATGAGTTCGACCAAGGCCGCGCTGCGGCTCGCCGAGTCGATCGACGACTCGGGAAAACTCACCCGGCGCGGTGCGGAGAAGCTGATCGCCACCGTCGATGAGTTCGCCAAGATCGCCGCCAGCTCGGGTTGCTCGGAGTTGATGGCGTTCGCCACCTCCGCGGTGCGCGATGCGCGCAACTCCGACGACGTTCTGGCCCGGGTGCGTGCGGAGACCGGGGTGGATCTCCAGGTGCTCTCCGGCCCGGACGAGTCACGGCTGACGTTCCTGGCTGTGCGCCGCTGGTACGGCTGGAGCGCGGGCCGGATCACCAACCTCGACATCGGCGGTGGGTCGCTGGAGCTGTCCACCGGGCTCGACGAAGCCCCGGATGTGGCGCTGTCCATCCCGCTCGGCGCGGGACGTCTGACCCGGGAGTGGTTGCCCGACGACCCGCCCGGCCGGCGACGGGTCGCGATGCTGCGGGATTGGCTGGATACCGAACTGGCCGATGCCGCCAAGGCCATGCTCGACGCCGGACCCCCTGACCTCGCGGTGGGGACCTCGAAGACGTTCCGCTCGCTGGCCCGGTTGACCGGCGCGGCACCCTCGGCGGCCGGGCCGCGGGTGAAACGCACCCTCACCGCCAACGGGTTGCGGCAACTGATCGCCTTCATCTCTAGGATGACCACGACGGATCGTGCTGAATTGGAAGGGGTGAGCGCCGAGCGGGCGCCGCAAATCGTTGCCGGCGCCCTGGTGGCGGAGGCCAGTATGCGAGCGCTGTCGTTGGAGTCGGTGGATATCTGCCCGTGGGCTCTGCGTGAGGGGGTCATCCTGCGCCGGCTCGACAGTGAGGCTGACGGCACCGGCGCGGCGAGAGGCGAGACATGAGTTCATCCGAGGGGGAGGACCCCCAGACCAGCCGTCCCATTTCGGTGGCGGAGTTGCTGGCTCGCAACGGCACCATCGGGGCACCCCCCGCAGGCGGGCACCGGCGGCGGCGCCGCGGCAACAGCAATGCGGTGACGGTGGCCGAACTCACTGCCGAGATCCCGGTCATCCGCGATGATGAGCCGCCGGCCGCTGCCGAACCCGAACCGGTCGCCGAACCAGTCGCTGACGCCGCCGTGGAGATCAGCGAGGGCGCGGTCGAGGACATCGTTGACGCCGACGCGGTCGAGATCACCCCGGTCGTCACCGAGGTCTCCTCGGACACGGTGGTCATCTACGCCACGGCGGACGGCACTGAGTCTGAAGCGACCGTGGTGATGGCTGCCGAGGCCGTCGCGCAAGACCCGGTCGTTGAGGAAGCGGTCGTTGACGAGGCGGATGTTGACGAGGTGGTCGTTGACGAGGCGGTCGTTGACGAGGCGGTCGTTGACGAGGCGGACGTTGACGAAGCGGACGTTGACGAAGCGGACGTTGACGAGGCGGACGTTGACGAGGCAGACGTTGACGAGGCAGACGCAGACGAGCCGGCCACCGAAGAGCCGGTCGCTGAGGAAGAGTCCGAGCCCGACGAAGAGCCCGAGCCCTTCGACGAAGAGCCTGAGCCCGTCGACGAAGAGTCCGAGCTCGACCAAGAGCCTGAGCCCTCAGAAGAGCCTGAGCCCGTCGAGGATGAGCCCGCTCCCGCGCCACCGTTGGCCAGCGATCCGCTGCCGCGACGCGGCGGCGGTCCCGAACTCAGCCATGACCCGCGTCCGCTCCGCCGTTCCGCCGGCGCTGAGCAGATGGCGTACGACCCCGTTGACGAATCGGTGAACCTCGAGGACCTCGTCAGCGAGGCGGCCGGCGAGACCGAGGCAATGCGTTCGTATCTGAACTCCTCCGGCGGAACACTGTTCAGCGGCGGGACCGTCGCCGACGACATCGCCCGCCGCGATGCCGGAATCCAACCCGGCCAGGCAGGCGCACCAGCGGCGACCATCGGTGGCGCCCAGCAACCGGGCCGGCTCGCGGCGCTGCGCGCCGCCGCGGTTGCCGCGATGCAGTCGGTGCTCGCGGTGGCTTTCGGCGCCGGTCTGTTCATCGGTTTCGACCAACTGTGGCGATGGAACACCATTGTGGCGCTTGTTCTTTCAGTGCTCGTCATTCTCGGGCTGGTGGTCGCTGTGCGCATCGTCCGCAGGACCGAGGACATCGCCAGCACGCTCATCGCAGTGGCGGTCGGTGCGTTAGTGACGTTGGGCCCATTGGCCCTGTTGCAGTCGTACGGCTGATCCCCGCACGTGCGCCCAGCGATCAAGGTCGGCCTGTCCACGGCATCGGTCTACCCGCTGCGCACCGAGGCGGCTTTCGCCTATGCCGCGGAACTCGGCTACGACGGCGTGGAACTGATGGTGTGGGCGGAGCCGGTCAGCCAGGACATGGGTGCGGTGGCGAAGTTGTCGCACCGCTACAACATTCCGGTGCTGTCGGTGCACGCACCGTGCCTGCTTATCTCGCAGCGGGTGTGGGGGGCGGATCCGATCGCCAAACTGGACCGGAGCGTGCAGGCCGCCGAACGGCTCGGGGCATCGACGGTGGTGGTGCACCCCCCGTTTCGCTGGCAGCGCCGTTATGCCGAGGGGTTCACCGATCAGGTCGCATGGCTCGAGGAACGCAGCGATGTGATGGTCGCGGTGGAGAACATGTTTCCGTTCCGCGCCGACAGGTTCTTCGGTTCCGGGCTGCCGAGCATTGAACGGATGCGCCGGCGCGGTGGCCGGCCGGGCGCGGGCATCTCCGCCTTCGCCCCGTCCTACGACCCGATCGACGGCGATCACGCCCACTACACCCTCGACCTGTCGCACACCGCCACCGCGGGAACCGATGCACTCGATATGGCCCGCCGGATGGGTTCAGGTTTGGTGCACCTGCACCTGTGCGACGGCAACGGCGCGTCTACCGACGAGCATCTGGTGCCCGGGCGCGGCACCCAGCCCACCGCCGAGGTGTGTCAGATGCTGGCCGGCAGCGACTTCGCCGGACACGTCATCCTGGAGGTCACCACCTCCGATGCGGCCGGTGCAGCCGAGCGTGAGGCACTGCTGGCTGAGTCGCTACAGTTCGCGCGCACCCACCTGCTGCGATAGAAGGCATATCTGTGACACCGCTGTTCTCCGAGGCCATGACGCTGCATCCGGTTGCCGGTCTGCCGGGCCGCTACGGGGCGAACCTCAACGAGCACTGGACGATCGGCCCGAAGGTGCACGGCGGGGTCATGGTGGCCCTGTGCGCCAAAGCCGCCCGCGCGGCTTACCACGACCACGGCGGCGACCCGGCGGCTTACGCGGTCGCCGTCTCCGCCAATTTTCTGTCCGCCCCGAATCCGGGGGAGGTGCTGCTACACACCACGGTGCGCAAGCGTGGCCGGCGGATCGGCCTGGTCGACGTGGAACTGGTCCAGGGCGAGCGGGCCTGCGTCCACGCCGTGGTGACCCTCGGCGAACCGGAGCACCGCGACGGCCCGGGCGGCGAGCCGCTGATGTCGAGCCATGCCGTCGCCGAACTGATGGCCCCGGAGCCCCCCGCCGACGTCATCGCCATCGGCCCGGATCACCCCGCGGCCAAGATCAACAACCTCGCGCACGGTTGCCACATCCATCCCCAGATCCAGGACCGGCTGATCGGGGGCAGCGCGCCGGTGTTCAAGACCTGGGTGCGCCCCAAAGCCGAGCCGGTGGATGAGCTTTTCGCCCTGGTCTGCGGCGACATCTCGCTGCCGGTCTCCTACGCGGCCGGCCGGCCGGGGTGGGCACCGACCGTTCAGCTGACGGCCTACCTGCGCGGGCTGCCCGCCGATGGGTGGCTGCGGGTGCTGTGCACCGCAACGGAAATCGGTCAGGACTGGTTCGACGAGGACCACACCGTCATCGACAGCACCGGCCGGATAGTGGTCCAAACCCGGCAGCTGGCATTGGTGCCTGGTCTGTAGGGTTCGCTGTCATGGCCAGAATCGCGATCGTCGGCGGCGGCAACATGGGTGAGGCGCTGTTGGCCGGCCTGCTGCGCGCCGGGCGTCAGATCAAGGATCTCGTCGTCGCCGAGAAGTCTGCCGACCGCGCGGGCTACCTCTCCAAGACCTATTCGGTGCGGGTCACCGACGTCGCCGACGCGGTGGAGAACGCATCGGTGGTGATTCTCGCCGTCAAACCGGGCGACATCGAGTCGGTGGTCGCCGAGATCTCCGAGGCCGCCACCCAGGCCGAGGGCAACACGGTCGAGCAGGTCCTGATCAGTGTGATCGCCGGGGTGAACACCGCCTTCTACGAATCGCGACTGCCGGCCGGGTCGCCGGTGATCCGGGTGATGCCCAACGCGCCCGCCCTCGTGGGGGCCGGTGTCAGCGCGCTGGCGGCCGGCCGGTTCGCCACCGACGCACAGCTCGCCGACGCCGCCGCGCTGTTCGAGAGCGTGGGCGGGGCGCTCACCGTCCCGGAATCGCAGCTCGACGCCGTCACCGCGGTGTCCGGCTCGGGGCCGGCGTACTTCTTCCTGTTCGTGGAGGCCCTCGTCGACGCCGCCGTGGCCACCGGTCTGACCCGGGCAGTGGCAACCGAACTGGCCACCCAGACCATGGCCGGTTCGGCCGCGATGCTTCTGGAGCGCCTCGACGCCGATCGCACCACGGCCGGCGGGGCGGCGGGCCGGCCGGACACCACCGCCGCCCAGTTGCGGGCGATGGTTACCTCCCCGGGCGGCACGACTGCCGCTGGCCTGCGCGAACTGGAGGCAGCAGGCCTGCGGGCCGCGGTCGCCGCGGCGGTGCAGGCCGCAAAAACACGCTCTGAGCAGCTCGGAATTACATCAGAGTAATTAATAAGTTTTTCCCACTGATTAACAAACACCCGTCGCAGGAACCCCATCAGCCACGCTATTGTCCTCGTGAGAGCACGGTGAGTGCCAGCGGTGGGGAAGCCGCTGGAATCCCCGTGCCTGACGGAATGGGTAGCGATGACGTCTATGAATGGGCGGGACTCCGCTGGCGGTAAGTCGGCACGTGAGGCCGGTGCGAATGACGCCCAGTCGGTGCCGCGCACTCAGTTTCTCACCGTGGCGGAAGTGGCCGCGTTGATGCGGGTCTCGAAGATGACGGTCTACCGTCTCGTGCACAACGGGGAGTTGCCCGCCGTTCGGGTGGGCCGCTCGTTCCGGGTCCACGCCAAGGCCGTCCACGATCTCCTCGAGACGTCGTACTTCGACGCCGGTTAACACCGGCGGGCCAGGCTTGGGTAAAGTGACCGAGTCCAGGAGCGGCAGTCCAATGGCGGTCGGTATCAGCCGAGCCAGAGATAGCCAAGCCAGAGATAGCCAAGCCAGAGTTAGCCAAGCCGAGATAGCGGAGTCATGGGTTCAGTAATCAAGAAGCGGCGTAAGCGGATGTCCAAGAAGAAGCATCGCAAGCTGCTGCGCCGAACCCGCGTCCAGCGCAGAAAACTCGGCAAGTAACCCCTCGCGCGCGCGGCACGCGCCGCCGCGCCGGAAGCGCCGTCTGCCGATAGGCTGTTCGCATGCAGTCAGGCGGCTTCGGTGCTGATGCGCCGCATTACCCCAAGGTGGTGCTGGTCACCGGGGCCTGCCGCTTCCTCGGCGGTTATCTCACCGCACGGCTGGTGCAGAATCCGCTGATCAACAAGGTCATCGCGGTGGACGCCATCGCGCCCAGCAAGGATCTGCAGCGCCGGATGGGCCGGGCGGAGTTCGTCCGCGCCGACATCCGCAACCCCTTCATCGCCAAGGTGATCCGCAACAGCGACGTCGACACCGTGGTGCACGCCGCCGCCGCGTCGTTCGCCCCCCGTTCCGGGGGCGGGGCCACCCTCAAGGAACTCAACGTCATGGGTGCCATGCAACTGTTCGCCGCCTGCCAGAAGGCGCCGGCGGTGCGGCGGGTGATCCTGAAGTCGACCTCGGAGGTGTACGGCTCACACCCGCATGACCCCGTGGTGCACACCGAGGACAGCAGTAGCCGCCGGCCGCCCGGCGAGGGCTTCGCCCGCGACAGCATCGACATCGAGGGCTACGCCCGAGGACTGGGCCGCCGGCGTCCCGACATCTCGGTGACCATCCTGCGGCTGGCCAACATGATCGGCCCGGCGATGGACACCGCGCTGTCGCGCTACCTGGCAGGCCCGGTGGTGCCGACCGTGCTCGGCCACGACGCCCGGCTGCAACTTCTGCACGAGCAGGATGCCCTCGGCGCGCTGGAGCGGGCCACCATGGCGGGCCGGGCCGGAACCTTCAACATCGGCGCCGACGGAATCATCATGATGTCGCAGGCGATCCGCAGAGCGGGGCGGTTGCCGCTGCCGGTGCCCGTCTTCGGACTCCGGATCGCCGATTCGCTACGCAGAGCCACCACGAGCAGCGAGCTCAACCCCGAGCAGCAGGCGTACTTGAGTTTCGGTCGCGTCATGGACACCACCAGGATGCGCACCGAGCTGGGCTTCGACCCCAAGTGGACCACCCTGGAAGCCTTCGACGACTTCGTCCGGGGCCGAGGCCTGACGCCGATGATCGACCCGGAATGGGTACGCTCGGTCGAGAACCGTGCCGTCGCGCTGGCGCAACGGTGGGGGAGCTGATACAGGTGGGGAAGTGCGGATATGGCCGGCGATAAAGCGAAAGTGATTCCGCTGCACAGCGATTCGGCCCGGGGGTCGGGCCGGACTTCGGGTCGGGGATCGCAGCGGGCCAAAGCGCGTGCGGCCGCACCCCGCCGGCACCCGTCCGCCGGGGGTCAGCCTGGGGGTCCGTCCACCGGTTCGGCCGAGGAGATCGAAGCCGTCATCCGCGAGTTCGAGTCGCGCCGGTCCGGGGCCGGTGAACCCGCCCTCGGTGATCTCGCCGGCCGTATCGCCGGTGCCGCCGACTTCCTGCGCAAGCGGCTCACCGGCGACTACACCGTCGACCAGTTCGGCTTCGACCCGCAGTACAACGACGCCGTGGTGATGCCGGTGCTGCGGTTCTTCTTCGACACCTGGTTCCGCGTCGAGGTCAGCGGTATCGAGAACATCCCGGACGACGGCGCGGCTCTGATCGTCGCCAACCACGCCGGCACGCTGCCCTTCGACGGACCGATGCTCTCGGTCGCCGTCCATGACCACCACCGCCTCCGCCGCGATGTGCGACTGCTCGCCGCCGACATGGTGTTCGACATGCCGGTGATCGGTCCGATGGCCCGCCGGGCGGGGCACACGTTGGCCTGCACTGCCGATGCCAACCGGCTGCTCGCCGGAGGTGAACTGACGGCGGTGTTCCCCGAGGGCTACAAGGGACTGGGCAAGAACTTCCGCGACCGCTACAAGTTGCAGCGCTTCGGCCGGGGAGGCTTCGTCTCGGCGGCGCTGCGCAACCGGGTGCCGATCATCCCGTGCTCGATCGTCGGCTCCGAGGAGATCTACCCGATGCTGGCCGACGTCAAGCTGCTGGCCCGCGTACTCGGAATGCCGTACTTCCCGGTGACCCCGCTGTTCCCGCTGGCCGGACCCCTGGGGCTGGTGCCGCTGCCGTCCAAGTGGCACATCGCCTTCGGCACCCCGATCGACACGGCCGCCTATGACGAGGGTGCGGCCGATGACCCGATGATCACCTTCGAGGTCACTGACCAGGTCCGCGAAACCATCCAGCAGACGTTGTTCACGTTGCTCAGCCAGCGCCGCAACGCGTTCTGGGATTAGCGCCGTCTAGGAGCTAGTGCCGCTGCTGTTGCAAAGCCTTCGCGGCGATCGCGGCGATGGCGGCGTTGTCCTCGTCGGGGTCCGCCTCGCCGATCATGGTCACCACCGACGTCATCACCGGATCGCCGTTCTCGTCGGAGACGATGGTGCGCAGCTCACTGATCACGGTGCCGTGTGACTCGACCACCGAGTCCAGCCAGGAATCGAAGTAGAGCTTGTCGCCCGCGCAGATCGGCCGGTGGTAGGTGATCTTCTGATCGCGGTGTATCACCCGGGCGATATTGATGCCGACGTCGAAATTGCGGAACATGTCGAGTTGCACCTGGCGGCCGGGAATCGCGATGAACGTCAGCGGCGCAACGACGTTCGGGTACCCCGCGGCCTGCGCCGCCTCGATGCTGAAGTGCAGCGGGTCCTCGGAGCGCACCGCCCGGGCGTACTCACGGATCTTCTCCCGACCCACGAGGTAGTAGTCCGGGTAGCGGTAGTGGGTCCCGACGATGTCGCTTGCGAAGGACATTGCGGCAGCTTATCGCCCTAGCCTTGATCGTGGCGGCGAGACGCCGCGGCGGCCAGTGCCCCGCCGACCGCACCCAGGGCGAGTGCCGACGGCACCCCGATCTTGGCGGCCTTGCGGGCGGTGCGGAAATCCCGGATCTCCCAACCCCGCTCGCGGGCCAGGTCCCGAAGCTCGGAATCGGGATTGATCGCGACCGCGGTGCCCACCAGCGACAGCATGGGTGCGTCGTTGATGCTGTCGGAGTAGGCCGTGCACCGTTTGAGGTTCAGTCCCTCGCGGATGGCCAGCGATCGCACCGCGTGCGCCTTGCCGAGGCCGTGCAGGATGTCGCCCACCAACTGCCCGGTGAACACCCCGTCCACCGACTCCCCGACGGTGCCCAGCGCCCCGGTTAGGCCCAGCCGCCGGGCGATGATCTCGGCCAGGTCATAGGGAGTGGCGGTGACCAGCCACACCTGCTGGCCGGCGTCGAGATGAGCCTGGGCCAGATCGCGGGTGCCCTGCCAGATCTTGGTGGCGATGATCTCGTCGAAGATCTCCTCGCCCAGTGCGGTCAACTCGGCGACCGAGCGGCCCTCGATGAAGGACAGTGCCTTGCGCCGGCCCTCGGCGACGTCCTCGCTGTTCTCCCGGCCGGTCAACTGGAACTTTGCCTGGGCGTACATGAACTTCCACACATCGGAGTACTGGAAGTACTTACGTGCGGCCAGGCCGCGGCCGAAGTGCACCAGCGACGAGCCCTGCACGAGAGTGTTGTCGACATCGAAGAACGCCGCGGCGGTCAGGTCCGCTCGCGCCGCGGCCGCCCGCTCGGATTCCCCGCCCAGCCCCTCTACTGCCCGCTGCGCGCTGGCGTCACCGGCTCGTTGCTGGTGCTCGTCCTCCCTGGACACCATGGCGCTCAGCCTATCGGTCGGGTGGCAGACTGGCCGCGATGAGCCGCACCCCCGGTGAACCCGGTGCTAGACCGCACGTCGAACTGCTCACCCGGGACGGCTGCAGCCTGTGCCAGCGGGTCTACGGCAGGCTCGGCGAACTGGCCGCCGAACTGGACTTCGAGTTGTCCGCCATCGATGTCGACGCCGCCGCCGTGGCGGGCGACCCGGGGCTTCGCGCCGAATTCGGCGATCGGCTCCCCGTCGTCCTCCTCGACGGCCGGGAGCACAGCTACTGGGATCTCGACGAGCCGCGGCTGCGGGCCGACATCACAAACCGGTGAACGCTCTCGCAAGAATTTGGTGGGCCCACTGCGGACGGCCTACCGTGGCGAGTAAGTTTGCGTGTCTTAACGTTGCTCTAGAAAGCAAGGAGCGGGCCAGGTGATCGTGCCGTGAGTGTCCTGTTGTTCGGGGTTTCTCACCGCAGTGCTCCCGTGTCGGTTCTCGAGCAGCTCGCGACCGATGAGCCCGACCAGCTCAAGCTGGTCCAGCAGCTCCTGGAATCCCCGCTGGTGACCGAGGTCATGATGCTGTCGACCTGCAACCGGGTCGAGGTCTACGCCGTGGTCGACGCCTTCCACGGCGGCCTGTCGGCGATCGGCGGAGTGCTCGCCGAACACTCCGGGCTGACCATGGGGGAGCTGACCAAGCACGCCTACGTCCGCTACAGCGAGGCCGCCGTCGAGCACCTCTTCGCCGTGGCCAGCGGCCTCGACAGCGCGGTGGTGGGCGAACAGCAGGTCCTCGGCCAGGTGCGCCGGGCTTACGCCGCCGCCGAATCTCAGCAGACCGTCGGCCGGGTGCTGCACGACCTGGCTCAGCGCGCCCTGGCCGTCGGCAAGCGGGTGCACACCGAAACCTCGATCGACGCCGCCGGAGCCAGCGTGGTGTCGGTGGCCCTCGATATCGCCGCCAGACGGCTGGCGGCGTCATCGGACAGCGCGGGCACGCGGCTGTCCGGACTCGACGGCCGAACGGCCGTGGTGATCGGCGCCGGCTCGATGGGCGCCCTGTCCGCCGCCCACCTGGTGCGCGCGGGCGTGCGCCAGATCCATGTGGTCAACCGGTCGTTGCCGCGGGCCCAGCGGCTGGCGGAGAGTATCGCCGAGCAGGGCATCAGCGCCCAGGCGAGCATGCTGGACGACCTGCCCGCCGCGCTGGCCGGTGCCGACCTGGTGATCAGCTGCACCGGTGCGGTGCGCCCGGTCGTCTCGCTGGCCGACGTCCACCATGCGCTGGCCGCCGCCGCACGCGACGAACTCGCCGACCCACTGGTGCTGTGCGACCTCGGCATGCCCCGTGACATCGACCCCGCGGTGGCCGGTCTGCCCGGTGTGGCGGTGGTCGATATGGATCGCGTGCAGCGCGAGCCGTCGGCCCGCGCCGCGGCCGCGGACGCCGAAGCGGCCCGTCTGATCGTCGCCGACGAGGTTGCTGCCTACCTGGCCGGACAGCGGATGGCCGAAGTCACCCCGACCGTCACCGCGCTGCGCCAGCGCGCCGCTGACGTGGTCGAGGCGGAGTTGCTGCGCCTGGAGAACCGGCTGCCCGGTCTCGGCGCCGACCAGCGTGACGAGGTCGCGCGCACCGTGCGGCGCGTCGTCGACAAGCTGCTGCACGCACCCACCGTGCGGGTCAAGCAACTGGCCGGCGGACCCGGCGGCGATGCCTACGCCGAGGCGCTGCGCGAGCTTTTCGAATTGGATCCGCACGCCGTGGACGCGGTTGCGGGCGGCGAAATACCGCTCCTGGCAATCGATTCCGATTCCAACGGCATCGAGTAGGACGGTTGTCCGGCAGCGGCCATTCGGTGATCCGGATCGGCACCCGGGGCAGTCTGCTGGCCACCACGCAGGCCGGCACCATCCGGGATCAACTCATCGAGCGGGGCCATGCCGCTGAACTGGTGATCATCACCACCGAGGGTGATCGTTCGCACCAGCCGATCGCGGAGATCGGGGTGGGGGTGTTCACCGCCGCACTGCGCGAGGCGATCGCCGACGGCCGGGTGGATATGGCGGTGCACTCCTACAAGGATTTGCCGACCGCCGCCGACGAGCGGTTCGTCATCGCCGCGATCCCGCGCCGTGAGGACCCGCGCGATGCCCTGGTGGCCCGCGACGGACTGGTTCTCGGGGAGTTGCCGGCCGGTTCGGTGATCGGCACGTCCTCGGTGCGGCGGGCGGCGCAGCTTAGAGCACTGGGTCTCGGTTTGGAAATCCGGCCCCTGCGAGGCAACCTAGACACCAGGTTGAACAGGGTAAGCAGCGGTGATCTCGACGCCATCGTGGTGGCCCGGGCGGGCTTGTCCCGGCTGGGGCGCCTCGGCGATGTCACCGAGACCCTCGACCCGGTGCAGATGTTGCCGGCACCGGCACAGGGGGCGCTCGCGGTGGAGTGTCGCGCGGGTGATATCGGGCTCGCGGCGCTGTTGGGGCAGTTGGATGACTCCGACTCCCGCGTCGCGGTCACCGCGGAGCGTGCCCTGCTGGCCGACCTGGAGGCGGGCTGTTCCGCACCGGTGGGCGCGATCGCCGAGGTGGTCGAGTCCATCGACGACGACGGCCGCGTCTTCGAGGAACTGTCGCTGCGCGCCTGCGTAGCGGCGGTAGACGGATCAGATGTGATCCGTGCGTCCGGCATCGGGACTCCCGACCGGCCCGCCGAGCTTGGGCTCGCGGTCGCCGCGGAGTTGGTCGATCTCGGTGCGCGCGAGGTCATGGGCAGGTAGAGCGGAATCCGCCGAGGGCGGGAAGAGCGGAGGCAGCATGAGCGGTCACCCGAGGGGACGCAAGGCCAAGCCGGGACGGATCACGTTCGTCGGTTCGGGCCCCGGCGACCCCGGCCTGCTGACGACGCGGGCCCGCACCGTGCTGGCCAACGCCTCCTGCGTTTTCACCGATCCCGACGTCGGCGAGGCGGTGCTGAAACTCGTCGGCACCGATCTTCCGCCCGCCGTCGGCCCCGCGCCCGAGGGTGCATCGGCCCCCGGTGATGACCAGACCGCGCCGCCGGTGGTGTCGGTCGGCCCGGACATCCGCCCGGCCCTCGGTGAACCCGCCGACGTGGCCAAGACCCTGATCGCCGAGGCCAAGGCCGGCGCCGACGTGGTGCGACTGGTCGCCGGTGATCCGCTGTCGCTGGACTCGGTCACCACCGAGGTGCTGGCGGTCTCCAAGACGACGCTGGCATTCGAGATCGTGCCCGGGCTGCCGGCCACCGTCGCGGTGCCGACCTACGCCGGACTGCCGCTGGGTTCCACCCACACCGTCGCCGACGTCCGCGCCGGCGTGGACTGGGCCGCCCTGGCCGCCGCCCCCGGTCCGCTGATCCTGACCGCGACGGCCTCGCATCTGCCGGAGGCGGCCCGCACACTGGTCGACTACGGACTCTCGGAGAGCACCCCGTGCGTGGTCACCGCCCAAGGCACCACCTGCGCGCAGCGTTCGGTGGAGACCACCCTGGCCGGACTCGGCGACCGCGCCACGCTGGGCACCGACTCCCGCGGCCCGATGGCCGGGCCACTGGTGGTCACCATCGGCAAGGCGGTCACCGCCCGGGCCAAGCTGAACTGGTGGGAGAGCCGCGCCCTCTACGGCTGGACCGTGCTGGTGCCGCGCACCAAGGAACAGGCCGGCGATATGAGCGAGCGTCTGGTCTCCCACGGCGCATCGCCGATCGAGGTGCCCACCATCGCCGTCGAGCCGCCGCGCAGCCCGGCCCAGATGGAGCGGGCGGTCAAGGGTCTGGTCGACGGCCGCTACCAGTGGGTGGTGTTCACCTCCACCAACGCCGTGCGCGCGGTCTGGGAGAAGTTCGCCGAGTTCGGTCTGGATGCCCGGGCGTTCTCCGGGGTGAAGATCGCCTGCGTCGGGGAGTCCACCGCCGATCGGGTGCGTGCCTTCGGAATCAGCCCGGAGCTGGTGCCCGCAGGTGAGCAGTCCTCGCAGGGTCTGCTCGAGGAGTTCCCCGACTACGACAGCATTTTCGACCCGGTGAACCGGGTGCTGCTGCCGCGCGCGGACATCGCCACCGAGACACTGGCCGAGGGATTGCGCGAACGTGGCTGGGAGATCGAGGACGTTACGGCCTACCGCACGGTGCGCGCCGCGCCGCCGCCGGCCGAGACCCGCGAGATGATCAAGTCCGGCGGGTTCGACGCGGTCTGCTTCACCTCCTCCTCGACGGTGCGCAACCTGGTCGGCATCGCCGGCAAGCCGCACGCGCGCACCATCGTGGCCTGCATCGGCCCCAAGACCGCTGAGACCGCCGCGGAGTTCGGTCTGCGGGTCGACGTGCAGCCGGAGACCGCCGCGGTGGGACCCCTGGTCGACGCGCTGGCCGAGCATGCCGCGCGACTGCGTGCCGAGGGTGCGTTGCCGCCGCCGCGCAAGAAGAGCCGTCGCCGGTAACCGAGCACGGCGGAACCTTCAAGATGTCGTTTCCCCGCCAGCGCCCGCGACGGCTGCGTGCCACACCTGCCCTGCGGCGGCTGGTGGGTCAGACCTCTGTGGAACCGCGGCACCTGGTGCTGCCGATGTTCGTCGCCGACGGCATCGACGAGCCCCGGCCGATCGCCTCGATGCCCGGCGTCGTGCAGCACACCCGCGACTCGCTGCGTCGCGCCGCTGCGGACGCCGTCGCCGCCGGTGTCGGCGGGCTGATGATCTTCGGCGTCCCCCGCCCGCAGGACAAGGACGCCACCGGGTCGGTCGGTGTGCACCCGGACGGGATCCTCAACGTCGCACTGCGCGATCTGTCGAAGGACCTCGGTGACACATGCGTGCTGATGGCCGACACCTGCCTCGATGAGTTCACCGACCACGGACACTGCGGAGTGCTCGATGCCCAGGGCCGGGTCGACAACGACGCCACCAACGCCCAGTACGTCAAACTCGCTGTAGCGCAGGCGGAATCGGGTGCCCACGTCGTCGGTCCCAGCGGCATGATGGACGGTCAGGTCGCCGCGATCCGCGACGGCCTGGACGCTGCCGGATTCTCCGGAGTGGCGATCCTGGCCTACGCCGCCAAGTTCGCCTCGGCCTTCTACGGGCCGTTCCGGGAGGCCGTGGGCTCCAGCCTCAGCGGTGACCGCCGGACATACCAGCAGGACGCCGGCAATGCCCGCGAGGCACTGCGGGAGATCTCCCTCGACATCGAGGAGGGCGCCGACATCGTGATGGTCAAACCCGCGATGGCCTACCTCGACATCGTTGCGGCCGCAGCGGCCGTCTCGCCGGTCCCGGTGGCGGCGTATCAGGTCTCCGGCGAGTACGCCATGATCTGCGCGGCCGCCGCCCAGGGGTGGATCGACGCCCCCGCGGCGGCCCTGGAATCGCTGACCGCCATCCGCCGCGCCGGCGCCGACATCGTGCTCACCTACTGGGCGGCCGAGGCCGCCGGATGGCTGAGCTGACATGACCGAGGAGGACGCGCGGCCCGGTGCGGTCAGCGGCGCGGTCTGGGCACTGGTGATCGGCGCGGTGATGCTGGCCGCGGGCGGGTTGTTCACGGCCGCCGTGAGTTTCGACACCCTCCGACTGGTGGCGCCGGAGTCGGTACCCGACGACGCGATTCGTTCCTCGCTGTGGCTTTACCGGGGCGTGGGCCTGCTCTTCGTCCTCGCGGCCGCCGCGTTGGTGTCGTTGACGGTGCGGGCCGGTCGCCGTGACGTTCGGTTCCGCCGGGCCACCATGGCGCTGGCGGTGGCGCTGACCGTCATCGTCGCGGTGGTCGGGGCCTTCGTCGGCACCCACATCCTGGCCCTGCTGAGTCTGGTGCCGATCGTCGTCGGCACCCTGCTGCTGAGCCGCCCGGCTGTCGTGGCGTGGTTCGCCGGCGCCACCGATCTGGAAGCAGGACCCCATGAATGACGATCAGGCTGACGAGACCCCAACCGCTATCCCCCCTGTGCCTGTCCCCCCGGTGCCCGACGCCACCGAGCCGCTCTTCTCCGAACCCGGCGCGAGTCTGGGGTGGCTGCTCGGCGGCCCGATCGCCGCGGCGGCGATGATCTTCGTTCAGATCAACAGTGGTGCGGGGTTCAACGCAGTCGTCCCGCTCGGCTTGCTGGTGGTCCTGACCGCCGTGTTCGGATTGCAGGTCAAGGCGGCCCGGATGCACACCAGCGTCGAACTGACCCGCGAGTCGTTGCGCCAAGGTGTCGAGACCGTCCTGCTGAGCGAGATCGTGTCGGTGTACCCCGAACCGGGGGAGAAGTCGACCGCGCGGCCGCTGGGCGCGAGTCCGATCGCCCTGCTGCGCGGCCGGGTGACCGTCGACCCGCAGGGCCGCACCGCTGAGAAATGGCAGTCGGCCCGCTCCCTGGGCGATCTCAACGGAATCCCCAAGGGCCGCACCGGTATCGGACTCAAACTCACCCACGGCCGCACGGCGCAGGCCTGGGCGCGCAAACACGAGGAACTGCGCGAGCAGTTGACCCGACTCATCGAGGCGCGGGACTCATGAGGCATATCGTGCAGTTGACGCTGGCCGCCGTCGCGGCGGCGGGCGCGGTGCTGTGCTGGCTTCAGGTGACCAGCCTGGTGGATGTCGCGCCGGTGACCGACGGGCAGCCGGCCACCGTGTCGGCGGTCTACAACCCGCCGCTGATGTTGCTGGTGTGGCTCCTCGCCGTCGCGGCCGGGGTGCTGGCGGTGCTGGGCGTGGCCGGGTTGGTCCGCCGCCGCGGCCGCCCTTGATGCTTATACCCCCCAGGGGTATCATCGGGGTATGACCACGACGGCGACCACCACGACGGACCTCTCGCTGAGCGGAATGAGTTGTGCCTCCTGCGCTGCGCGGGTCGAGAAGGGTCTCAACAAACTCGGCGGGGTCCAGGCCGCGGTCAACTTCGCCGTCGAACAGGCCCACGTCGAGCACGACCCGTCGGTGACACCCCAGCAGCTGGTGGACGCCGTGGAATCCGCCGGCTACGGCGCCTCGGTGATCGACCACGGCGCTCACCCGGGCCACGGTGACCATGCCGACCACATGAGCCATGACCTCCCGACCGAGCAGCTGCGACCCCGGCTGGTCGGCTCGGCGGTGCTCGCCGTGCCGGTGCTCGCTCTGTCGATGGTGATGGCCTGGCAGTTCCCCGGCTGGCAATGGCTCGCGCTGGCGCTGACCACGCCGATCGTGTTCTGGGGCGGCTACCCCTTCCACAAGGCCGCGCTGCGCAGTGCCCGGCACGGCACGTCCACCATGGACACCCTGGTGTCGCTGGGCACCCTGGCCGCCTACCTGTGGTCGGCCGTCGTGGTGGTCACCGGTGCGCTGGGCCCCGACTCCGGGCATGGACAGGGCCACGGCGGCGGTGCAGGCGCCGGCCACGTCTACTTCGAGGTGGCCGCGGCCGTCACGGTCTTCCTGCTGGCCGGCCGTTATGCGGAGGCCAAAGCCAAACGGTCCGCCGGTGCCGCGCTGCGCGCCCTGCTCTCGCTGGGCGCCAAGGACGCCACCGTGATCCGCGACGGCGAGGAGGTTCGTGTCCCGGTCGGCGCGCTGACGGTCGGCGACGTGATCGTCGTGCGGCCCGGTGAACTCGTCGCCTGCGACGGAGTGGTCACCGACGGGGTGTCCGCTCTGGACACCTCCGCGATCACCGGCGAGTCCGTCCCGGCCGACGTCCGCCCCGGCGACGATGTCATCGGGGGAACGGTCAACACCTACGGCCGGATCCTGGTGCGCGCCAACAAGGTCGGCGGTGACACCCAACTGGCCCGGATGGCCAGGATGGTCGCCGATGCGCAGAACGGCAAGGCGTCCATTCAGCGACTCGCTGACCGTGTCTCCGCGGTGTTCGTGCCCGTGGTGCTCGCCGTCGCCGCAGCGACCCTGGCGGGATGGCTGGTGACCGGACACTCGGCCACCGCCGCGTTCACCGCCGCGGTCGCCGTCCTGATCATCGCCTGCCCGTGTGCGCTGGGACTGGCCACCCCGACGGCGATCCTGGTCGGCACCGGCCGCGGCGCCCAACTCGGTGTGCTGATCAAGGCGCCGCAGGTGCTCGAGACGGTCAGCGGTATCGACACCGTGGTGCTGGACAAGACCGGCACGGTGACCACCGGCCAGATGAGCGTGGAGGGCATCGAGGCCCACGACGGTGAGGACGCCGGGCAGGTGCTGGCCCGGGCGGCTGCGGTCGAGGCGGCGTCGGAACACCCGATCGCCGCCGCGATCGTGGCGCACGCCCGCCGCGACGGCGCGACCCTTGCCGCGGTCAGTGACTTCGCCAACGAACCCGGCACCGGGGTGCGCGGCACCGTCGACGGCACCGCGGTGCGGGTGGAGCGCGCCGCCGATTCCGACGGGCGCACCACCGTCGCCGTCAGCTGGGACGGCCGCCCGCGCGGGCTGATCCGGCTGGCCGATGCCGTCAAGCCCACCAGCGCGGCGGCCATCGCCGAGTTGAAGGCGATGGGGCTGACGCCGGTGCTGCTCACCGGGGACAACGCTGCGGTGGCCGCACGGGTGGCCGCGGAGGTGGGCATCGGCGCCGACGACGTCATCGCCGGGGTGCTGCCGGCCCAGAAGGCCGATGCCGTCCGGGCACTGCAGGCCGCCGGGCACAAGGTCGCGATGGTCGGCGACGGGGTCAACGACTCCGTGGCCCTGGCGTCGGCCGATGTCGGCATGGCGATGGGCACCGGGACCGACGCCGCCATCGAGGCCGGCGACATCACGCTGGTCCGCGGAGATCTGCGCACGGTCCCCACCGCGCTGCGACTCTCGGCGCGCACCCTGCGGATCATCAAGCAGAACCTGTTCTGGGCGTTCGGCTACAACGTCGCCGCCATCCCGTTGGCCGCGCTGGGACTGCTGAACCCGATGATCGCCGGGGCGGCGATGGCAGCGAGTTCGGTGCTGGTGGTGACCAACAGTCTGCGGCTGCGGCGCTTCCGCTGATTCGGGCACAGCGGTTTTCGGGCACAAAGGTTGTCGGGCACACTGGGTGACGTGATCGCGCGGCTGGCAACCCTCGGTGCTGTTCTTCTCCTCGGCGGGCTTGGTGGGCTGGGCGGAGCGCCCGCGGCCGCCGCTCCCGTCGACCCGCCCGGGGTGCTGACGTTCGGCAATCTGGCCCGCACCTACGTCCTGCACGTCCCGCCCGGCCCGCCGGCCGGGCTGGTGATCAACCTGCACGGCGCCGGAATGACCGGTGCCCAGCAGGCTTCGCTGACCAACTACAACGCGGTGGCGAACGGATTCGGGTTCGCCGTCGCCTACCCCGACGGGATCGACCTGAGCTGGGCCGACGGCAGGGGAGCGTCGATCCCGGACCGCGACGGCGTCGACGATGTCGGCTTCCTCGCCGCGCTGATCGACCGTCTCTCCCGCGACCTCGCCATCCCACCGGGCCGGGTGTTCGTCACCGGGATGTCGGCGGGCGCCTTCATGGCCAACCGGCTGGCCTGTGACCGCGCCGATCTGGTCTCGGCGATCGCGCCGGTGGCCGGCACCCTCGGCACCGGCGTGCCGTGCGCGCCGTCGCGGCCGGTGTCGGTGCTGGCCATCCATGGCACCGCCGATGCGGTGGTGCCCTACGCCGGCGGTCCGATGGTCGGTCGCGGCGGGCCCAGCGAGATCATCTCCGCCGCGGCGCTGGCCGAGCGGTGGCGGCAGGCCGACGGCTGTCCCGGCCCGTTCATCACCCAGGCCGCGGCCGGCCCGGTGCAGCGCGCCGCCGCGCTGGGCTGCGCGGGGGGCAGTCAGGTCGAACTGGTCAGCATCGACGGCGGTCCGCACATCTGGCCCGCGGCCATGGACGCCACCCTGGCCAGCGCGCAGTTCTTCGCCTCGCGTTAGGTGTGGGCATGCTCACTAACGATCCCGCCCCGGGGCTGGGACACTGGTCGCCATGAGTGAGAGGGTGCCCGCCTCGGCGAAACTGTTCGACGAGGCGGCCAAGGTGATTCCGGGCGGGGTGAACTCCCCGGTGCGCGCCTTCAGCGCCGTCGGCGGCACCCCCCGCTACATCACCTCCGCCCGCGGTTGCTGGCTCACCGACGCCGATGCGAACCGCTACGTGGACCTGGTCTGCTCGTGGGGGCCGATGATCCTCGGGCACGCCCACCCGGCGGTGGTGGAGGCCGTGGCACGCACCGCCGCCGACGGGCTGTCCTTCGGCGCTCCCACGCCGGGGGAGACCGACCTGGCCGCCGAGATCGTCGCCCGCGTCGCGCCGGTGGAGATGGTGCGGTTGGTCAACTCCGGCACCGAGGCCACGATGAGCGCGGTGCGGCTGTCCCGCGGATTCACCGGGCGCGCCAAGATCGTCAAGTTCTCCGGCTGCTACCACGGCCACGTCGATGCGCTGCTGGCTGACGCCGGATCCGGTGTGGCCACCCTCGGGCTGCCGTCCTCACCCGGGGTCACCGGCGCCACCGCCGCCGACACGATCGTGCTGCCCTACAACGACGTCGCCGCGGTGGAGGCGACCTTCGCCGAATTCGGCGACTCCATCGCCGCGGTCATCACCGAGGCCTGCCCGGGCAACATGGGCGCGGTCGCCCCGCTGCCGGGCTACAACGCCGCGCTGCGCCGGATCACCGCCGCCTACGGCGCCCTGCTCATCGTCGACGAGGTGATGACGGGTTTCCGCATCAGCCGATCCGGTTGGTACGGAAAGGAACCGGTAGACGCCGATCTGTTCACCTTCGGCAAGGTGATGAGCGGCGGACTGCCCGCGGCGGCCTTCGGGGGGCGCGCCGAGGTCATGGCGCGCCTGGCCCCGCTCGGCCCGGTGTATCAGGCCGGCACGTTGAGCGGTAACCCGGTTGCGGTGGCGGCCGGGCTGACCACGCTGCGGTTGGCCGACGACGACGTCTACGCCGCGCTCGACGCCAACGCCGACCGGCTGGCCGGGCTGCTGTCGGATGCCCTCACCGAGGCCGGCGTGGCCCACCAGGTGGCCCGCGGCGGCAGTTTCCTGTCAGTGTTCTTCACCGAGGACCCGGTGATCGACTTCGCCGCGGCCAAGGCCAGCCAGACCTGGCGGTTCCCGCCGTTCTTCCACGCGCTGCTCGACGGCGGTGTGTACGCGCCGCCGAGTGCCTTCGAGACCTGGTTCGTCTCAGCGGTTCTCGACGACGACGCCTTCGCCCACATCGCCGAGGCGCTGCCCGCTGCGGCTCGCGCGGCGGCGGAGGCCAAGCCGTCATGAGAACCGTCGTCCACGTCATGCGCCACGGCGAGGTGCACAACCCCGAGGGCATCCTCTACGGCCGGCTGCCGGACTACCACCTCTCCGAACGCGGCCGTGCGCAGGCCGAGGCGGTCGCCGAGTGGCTGGCGCACCGCGACATCGTCTACGTCGTCGCCTCCCCGCTGGAACGCGCCCAGGAGACCGCCGCACCGATCGCCGCACACCACGGACTGTCCATCGACACCGACGACGAGCTGATCGAATCGCACAATGTCTTTCAGGGCGAACGTGTCTCGCCCGGCGACGGGGCGTTGCGCAACCCGCGCAACTGGTGGCATCTGCGAGATCCGCGCCTGCCGTCGTGGGGCGAGCCGTATCACGAGGTCGCCGAGCGGATGACCGGTGCTCTGCAGCGTGCGCGGGCCAAGGCCGCCGGCCACGAGGCGGTCTGTGTGAGTCATCAGCTGCCCGTGGAAACCCTGCGCCGCGCGATGACATCCAAACCCCTGCACCACTTCCCGACCCGGCGGTTGTGCAACCTGGCTTCGTTGACGTCGTTCTACTTCGACGGCGAGAACGGCGAGAACTTCGCGGGCTGGGGATACGCGGAGCTTGCCGGGCGGTGAAACGGCTGGCGCCCCTCCTTGTGCTGGTGGTCATGCTGCTCGCCGGGTGCGCCACCGGTGACGACGCCGTCGCCCAGGGCGGCACCTTCGAGTTCGTCGCCCCGGGCGGCAAGACCGACATCACCTACGACCCGCCGCAGGACCGCGGGAGGCCGGGCCCGCTGTCCGGCCCGGACCTGATGGACACCTCGCGCACCATCTCGCTGCAGGACTTCGCCGGCCGCGTCGTCGTCATCAACGTCTGGGGACAGTGGTGTGCGCCGTGTCGCTCCGAGATGCCGCAACTGCAGCAGGTCTACGACGCCACCCGCGACGACGGGGTGGCATTCCTGGGAATCGACGTCCGCGACAACGACATCGACGCACCGCGCGACTTCATCACCGACCGCAAGATCACCTTCCCCTCGATCTACGACCCCGCGATGCGCACCATGATCGCCTTCGGCGGCCGCTATCCGGCCACCGTCATCCCGTCCACCATCGTGCTGGACCGCGAGCACCGGGTGGCGGCGGTGTTCCTGCGCGAATTACTCGCCGAGGATCTGCTGCCGGTGGTGCGCCGGCTGGCCACCGAACCCGCGTCGGTGGCCCGGTGAACGGTCTGGCGGAGACCGCCGCAGCCGGGCCGCTGCTGGTCGCCCTGGGCCTTGCCGTGCTGGCTGGGCTGGTGTCGTTCGCATCGCCGTGCGTGGTGCCCCTGGTGCCCGGTTATCTGTCGTATCTGGCCGCGGCGGTCGGCGCCGATGACGCCGGTGCGCGGCGCTGGCGGGTGGTCGGATCGGCACTGCTGTTCGTCGCGGGCTTCACCGTGGTGTTCGTGCTCGGCACCGTCGCCGTGCTGGGCATGACCACCAGCCTGATCGTCAATCAGCTTGCCCTGCAACGCATCGGCGGGGTGATCACCATCGTCATGGGGCTGGTGTTCATCGGCTTCATCCCCGCGCTGCAGCGCGAGGCCCGGTTCGCCCCCGGCCGGATCGCCGGAGTGGCCGGCGCGCCGATGCTCGGGGCGGTCTTCGCGCTGGGCTGGACGCCCTGCCTGGGGCCCACGCTGACCGGCGTGATCGCCGTCGCATCGGCCACCGAGGGCGCCAACGTGGCCCGCGGGGTGGCGCTGGTGGTGGCCTACTGCCTCGGTCTGGGTGTGCCGTTTCTGCTTCTGGCGCTGGGTTCGGGCTGGGCGGTCGGTGCGTTCGACCGGCTGCGGCGGCACACGCGAACCATTCAGGTGTTCGGCGGGGTGTTGCTGATCGCCGTCGGTATCGCCCTGGTGACCGGGGTGTGGAATGACTTCGTGTCCTGGGTGCGCGACTCCTTCGTCAGTGATGTGAGGCTGCCGATTTGACAACCCACACCGTCAGCGCCGTCACCACCGTCACCACGATCCTGCGCAGGGGATGGCGCGCGCTCACCTCCATGGGCACCGCACTGGCGCTGCTGTTCCTGCTCGCCCTCGGCGCGGTGCCCGGCGCGTTGCTTCCGCAGCGCAGCCTCAACGAGTCCAAGGTCGCCGGCTACATCGCGGAGAATCCGGTGATCGGCCCGTGGCTGGACCGGCTGCAACTGTTCGACGTGTTCTCCAGTTTCTGGTTCACCGCCATCTACGCGCTGCTGTTCATCTCGCTGGTGGGCTGCCTGACCCCGCGAACCGTCGAGCACATCCGCAGCCTGCGGGCGACGCCGGTGCCCGCCCCGCGCAATCTCAGCCGGTTGCCCAAGAGTGCCGTCGCCGAGTTGCCCGGCACACCGGAGACGGTCGCGGCGTCGGTCACGGCGAACCTCAAGGGTTGGCGCACCGTCACCCGCACCGTCGACGGGGTCACCGAGATCTCGGCGGAGAAGGGATTCCTGCGCGAGTTCGGCAACATCGTCTTTCACTTCTCGCTGCTCGGCCTGCTGGTGGCTGTCGCGGTCGGCAAGCTGTTCGGCTACGAGGGCAACGTCATCGTCATCGCCAACGGCGGGCCCGGTTTCTGCTCGGCGTCGCCGGCGGCGTTCGACTCCTTCCGCGCCGGTAACAACGTCGACGGCACCTCCCTGTACCCGATGTGCATCCGGGTCAAGGACTTTCAGGCCCGCTACCTGCCCAGTGGACAAGCCACGTCGTTCGCCTCCAACATCGAGTACCAGGCGGGCGAGGATCTCGCCAGTGGCACCTGGCGGCCGTACCAACTGGAGGTCAACCACCCACTGCGGGTCGGCGGAGATCGGGTCTATCTCCAGGGCCACGGCTACGCGCCGACGTTCACCGTGATCTTCCCGGGCGGGCAGAAGCGCACCCAGACGTTGCAGTTCCAGCCGGACGACACCCAGACCCTGCTGTCGTCGGGCACCGTCCGCATCGACCCGCCCGCCGGGCTCTACCCGGCCGATCAGCGGCGCAAGCAGCAGATCGCGATCACCGGACTGTTCGCGCCCGACGCAGCAGATGGACGGCAAGCTGCTGTCGTCGAGCTTCCCGGCTCTCAACGACCCCGCGGTGGCCATCGACATCTACCGCGGTGACGCCGGTCTGGACACCGGCCGGCCGCAGTCGCTGTTCACTCTGGACAACCGGCTGGTCGAACAGAAGCGGCTGACCAAGCTCAAGCGGGTCAACCTCAGCGAGGGCCAGGAGGTGCGCCTCGACGACGGCACCGTGGTCCGCTTCGACGGCGCCACCCCGTTCGTCAACCTTCAGGTCTCCCACGACCCCGGACAGCTGTGGGTGCTGGTGTCCGCGCTGACGATGATGGCCGGGCTGGTGGTGTCGCTGATCGTGCGCCGGCGCCGGGTGTGGGCCCGGATCACTCCGCCGGCGCGGCTAGCGACCCGGAACGCCGGGTACCGTGAACGTCGAGATGGGTGGTCTGGCCCGCACCGACAACTCCGGGTGGGGCGATGAGTTCGACAAGCTGGCCCAGCGGGTGGCGGCATCAGCCGGGAGCAGCGAGTAGCGGAGGTTTCGTGAACACCGACAACGTGGACATCGGGTTGTCCCAGTACTCCGACTGGGCGTTCACCTCCTCGGTGGTCGTGCTGGTGCTCGCGCTGCTGCTGCTGGCGGTCGAGCTGGCCTCAGCCCGGGGCCGCCGCGTCGAGGAGCGCGAGTTGGTGACCGCCGGCGGGTCGTCGGTGGCCGCCGATTCCGAACGCCCCGGCGTCGTCGTCGACGTCCCCGCGCCGCCGCTGGCCGAACGCTTCGGCAGGGCCGGCCTGGCTCTGGTGTACGTCGGCATCGCGCTGCTGTTCGGGTGCATCGTGCTGCGCGGTCTGGCCACCGCACGGGCGCCGTGGGGCAACATGTACGAGTTCATCAACCTGACCAGCTTCTGCGGGTTGGTGGCCGCCGCGGTGGTGCTGCGCAAACCGCAGTACCGGTCGCTGTGGGTGTTCGTCCTGGTGCCGGTTCTGGTGCTGCTGACGGTCTCGGGGAAGTGGCTCTACACCCACGCCGCGCCGGTGATGCCTGCCCTGCAGTCCTACTGGCTGCCCATCCACGTCTCGGTGGTCAGCCTCGGCTCGGGGGTGTTCCTGGTGGGCGGCGTCGCGAGCCTGCTGTTCCTGTTGAAGATGTCGCGCTTCGGCGACCCGGGAGCCCACGGGTTGCTCGCCCGCATCACCTCCCGGCTGCCGGATGCCCAGACACTCGACCGCATCGCCTACCGCACCACCATCTTCGGATTCCCGGTGTTCGGGTTCGGGGTGATCTTCGGCGCCATCTGGGCCGAAGAGGCGTGGGGCCGCTACTGGGGCTGGGACCCCAAGGAGACGGTGTCGTTCATCGCGTGGGTGATCTACGCGGCCTATCTGCACGCCCGGTCGACGGCGGGGTGGCGCGACAAGAAGGCGGCCTGGATCAACGTCGCCGGGTTCGTGGCGATGGTCTTCAACCTGTTCTTCATCAACCTGGTGACCGTCGGACTGCACTCCTACGCCGGCGTGTGAGCGCTACTTGTCGCCGTGATTGAGCCGTCGCAGGAAGTCCGGATCGTCGTCCGGTCCGATCACCCGGGTGTTGTTCTTGCTGGACTGGGTACGAATGGCTCGGATGCCCACATAGACCAAGGCCGCGACGACGATGATGACCAGCAGATAGAGCAGCACCAGGAAACCTCCTTGGCTGCGAATATACGCGCGTCGGTAGGGTCGGCGCCGTGACGGACAATCCCCCCGCCGGCTCCCGCGGCCGCGTGCTGCTCGACGTCGCCGCCTACACCCTGGCCCGGCTGCTTCTGGTCGGCGCTCTGACGACGGTGATTTTCTTCGCCGCGCACCTGATCGGCATCAAGGAGTTCCCGATCGTGATCGCGATGCTGTTCGCGATCCTGATCTCGCTGCCGCTGGGGATCTGGTTGCTCGCACCGCTGCGCCGGCGCGCCACCGAGGGCATCGCCGTGGTCGACGAGCGTCGCCGCCGCGACCGCGAGGAGTTGCAGTCCCGGTTACGCGGGGACGACCGGGGACACCGGGGGCAAGCCCTCCTAGCGTCATCGAGAGTGCGTGTAGATCGCCTCTGCGCCGCAAAACGCGATCTGGGCGCACTTTCGACGCAGGATCAGGCCGCCAGTGCCGCCGCCACCGCCACCGACCACACCAGCATCGTCAGCCCGGTGTCGCGCAGCACCGCGATGAGGTCGCGCCCGCCCAGCCCGCGTCGCACCGGGCCGGACGGCGCGCAGCGCCAGGGGAGCGGCGAGGAACCCGGCCGCACACCACGGGGTCGCCCGCATGAGCGCGACGGTCATCACTGCCGCGACGCCGAGCAGCGACAGGTACAGAACGCGGGTGCGGGCGTCGCCCAGACGCACCGCCAGCGTCATCTTCTCCGCGACGCGGTCGGTCGGGATGTCGCGAAGGTTGTTGGCCACCAGGACCGCGCAGGACAGCGCGCCGGTGGCGATGGCCAGACACAACCCGACCCAGTCGATCCGCAACGCCTGGGTGTACTGGGTGCCGAGCACGGCGACCAGGCCGAAGAACACGAACACCGCCACCTCGCCGAACCCGGCGTAGCCGTAGGGCCTGGAGCCGCCGGTGTAGAGCCATGCGCCGGCCAGGCAGCCCGCGCCGACGGCGATGAGCCACGGGGCACTGGTCAGCGCCAGCGCCAGGCCCGCCGCCGCCCCGACGGTCAACGCCGCGATGGCGGCGGCCAGCACGGTGCGCGGTGCGGCAAGTTTGGCGCCGACCAGACGCAGCGGTCCGGCGCGGTCGTCGTCGGTGCCACGGATGCCGTCGGAATAGTCGTTGGCGTAGTTCACGCCGACGGTGAACGACAGCGCGACCGCCAGTGCGAGCAGCGCCTTCCACCACACCGCCGTGTGCAGCCATGCGGCCGCGCCGGTGCCGGCGATCACCGGTGCGATCGCGTTGGGCAGGGTGCGGGGCCGGGCGCCCTCGATCCACTGCGCGACGGTGGCCATCAGTGCCCCGCCAGCGCGAGGACGAGGTTGATGGTGCTGGCGAGGACCACCGCACCCAGCAGAAAGGACACCAGGGCGTGTCCCAGCACCGATCCGCGGATGCGGGCGCTGCCCAGATCGGTATCGGACACCTGGTAGGTCATCCCGACCGTGAAGGCGAGGTAGGCGAAATCCTTGTAGCAGGGCTGCCGGGCCTGGTGGTAGTCGATGGCTTCGGCGTCGAGGTCGTGCCGGGGCTCGGTGTAGAAGAGCATCGCGTAGCGCAGTGTGAACGTCGTGTGGATGGCGAGCCAGGACGCGATGACGCTGAGGATCCCGACCAGAGCCTCGCCGATGCGGCGCTGGCCGTCGTCGGTCGCCGCCAGCAGGTAGCCGACCCCGGCCAGTCCGGCGGCGCTGGCGATGAGCACGACCACGTGCGACACCAGGGGTGTGCCGTCCTCGCGCCGCTTGCGGACATGGGCGGCGGTCTCATCACCGTCCATCCCGAACAGCAACATCCACGTCCACACCAGATACACGCCGGCGGCGACGATCCAGCCGACCGCGAACGAGTAATGCCATTCCCCGCGGACGGTGCCGACCAGGATCCCGGCCGCGACGCCGAGTACCAACGCGACGCTGATCCGGACCACCCCGGCAGCCTAGTGCCCCAGAATGAGTGGGTGATCGGCGTCATCGGCGGCAGCGGCTTCTATACCTTCTTCGGCGCCGACGCGCGCAGCGTCACCGTCGACACGCCCTACGGCGACCCCAGCGGGCCGATCACCATCGGTCGGGTCGGCGTGCACGAGGTGGCGTTCCTGCCGCGGCACGGCCTCAGTCACGAGTTCTCCCCGCACACCGTGCCCTACCGCGCCAACATGTGGGCGCTGCGCGCGCTGGGGGTGCGGCGGATCTTCGCTCCGTGCGCGGTCGGCAGCCTCAGCCCCGATATCGGGCCCGGCGCGATCATCGTCCCCGACCAACTCGTCGACCGCACCCGCGGCCGCGCTGACACCTACTTCGACGCCGGCGGCATCCACGTCGAGTTCGCCGATCCGTACTGCCCGGTGCTGCGGGCCGCGGCCACCGAAGCGCCCGGCGTCGTCGACGGCGGCACCATGGTGGTGATCCAGGGTCCGCGGTTCTCCACCCGCGCCGAGAGCCAATGGTTCGCGCGCCAGGGGTTCGCCCTGGTGAACATGACCGGGTATCCCGAGGCGGTGCTGGCCCGTGAGCTCGAGATGTGTTACGCCGCAATCGCTCTGGTGACCGACGTCGACGCCGGGGTCGCCACCGGCTCGGGGGTGCGCGCGGTCGACGTGTTCGGTGAGTTCGCCCGCAATATCGGCGGTTTCAAGGCCATGGTGCATGACGCGATCGACCGGGTGACCTCGGACCGGGTGTGCACCCACTGCCTGGCCCACGAAGGGGTGGAGCTGCCCTTCGACCTGCCCTGAGGGGCCCGGCCCTCGGCGCGTCATACTGGGCGGGTGAAGACCGATATCTGCAAGCAGTACGGCATCGACTTTCCCCTGTTCGCGTTCAGCCACTGCCGCGATGTCGTGGCCGCGGTCTCCGGCGCCGGCGGCTTCGGCGTGCTGGGCGGTGTCGCGTTCACGCCCGATCAGCTGGAGAAGGAACTCTGCTGGATCGACGAGCATGTGGGCGGCAAGCCCTACGGCGTCGACATCATCGTCCCGGCCAAATTCGAGGGCAAGGGCGAGAACCTGAGCACCGCCCAGCTGGCCGACCGCATCCCCGCCGAGCACCGCGAGTTCATCAGCCAGCTGATGGCCGACCATGACATCGAGGTCGAGGAGCTGCGGACCGCCGCCTCCGCGCTGTCCGGCGACACCGGGCAGAGCCTGCTCGAGGTGTCGCTGCGACATCCGATCAAGATGATGGCCAACGCACTCGGGGTGCCGCCGGACTACATGATCGCGGCCGGCAAGGAGCGCGGCATCCCGGTGGCCGCGCTCGTCGGCGCCAAGGAGCACGCCATCAAACAGGTGCACGCCGGCGTCGACCTCATCGTCGCCCAGGGCACCGAGGCGGGCGGGCACTGCGGCGAGGTGTCGACGCTGGTGCTGATTCCCGAAGTGCTGGAAGCGATCTCGGAGATCCCCGGCGGTCGCGACATCCCGGTGCTGGCCGCCGGTGGCATCGTGACGGGTCGTCAGATGGCCGCGTGCATGGCCATGGGCGCGGCCGGTGCGTGGACCGGCTCGGTGTGGCTGACCACCGAGGAAGCCGAGACCGCCCCGCACACCAAGGAGAAGATGCTCGCCGCCTCCTCGCGGGACACCGTCCGCTCGGCCGGCCGCACCGGCAAACCGTCACGTCAGCTGCGGTCCGACTGGACCGACGCCTGGGCCCCGAACCCCGGTGGACGCCAGCCCCTTCCGCTGCCCCTGCAGGCGATGATCGCCGAACCGGCGCTGCGCCGCATCGACAAGCTGGCCCAGAACGGCCACCCGGGCGCGCAGGCGCTGGCGACCTACTTCGTCGGCCAGGGTGTGGGGCTGATGAACAAGATCAAACCGGCCCGCGAGGTGGTGCTGGAGTTCATCGAAGACTATGTGAACGCCACCGAGCGGCTCTCGGGGACGCTCGAGGACTGACGCTCTTCCTACTCCGCCGCCAGCGGCAGCCGCACCTCGAACCGCGCGCCGCTGTCGAGGTTGTGGGCCGACAGCGTGCCGCGGTGCGCCTGCACCAGTCCGGCGGCGATCGCCAGTCCCAGGCCCGAACCGCTCGGCAGCGACGAATCCGTCGCGCGGCACACGGTCATTCGAGCCGCGGTAGGCGACGTCGAACACCCGCGGCAGGTCCGCGTCGTCGATGCCCACCCCGGTGTCGTCGACCCGCGCCCAGGCGCCCTCTGCATCGACGCCCACCGCCAGCCGCACCGTCCCGCCCGAGGGTGTGTGCGCGATCGCGTTGGCCACCAGGTTGGACAGCACCCGCACCAGCGCGCGGTCGCTGCCGATCACCCGCACCGGCTTCGGCGGGCAGGTCGACCTGCAGCGTGCACCCCGGCGCGTTCGGCGGCGATGCGGTGCGCGGTCGAGGACGTCGTCGACCACCTCGTCGAGGGCCACCCTGTCGTACGGCGCGTTGACCGCGCCGGCGTTGATCTTCGACATCTCGAACAGGTCGTCGACCATCTCGGAGAGCCGGATCGCTCTCCTGCTCGATGTGCTTGGCCTGGACCCGCACCTCGTCGTCGCTGACCACGCCGTCGGCGATCGCCTCCGACAGCGCCCGGATGCCGGCCAGCGGGGTGCGCAGGTCGTGGCTGACGAAGGCGACCAGTTGGCGCCGCGACTGCTCGGCGGCCCGCTCGGCGTCGCGGATCTCCTGCTCCCACACCGTGCGTCGGGCCTGGTAGCGCGCCAGCATCACCGCGGCGGGCAGCGTCACGACCGACGACGATCACGCAGCACCACGGCGATGCGCGCGAAGGTGTCGTGGTCATGAACCGGCTGGCGCCGAACACTCCGGTCGAACGTCGCCAGGGTCGGGAATCAGCACCAGCGCCACCATGCTGACCGTCATCGACCACGACCGGGCCAGCCGGATGATCAGCCACACCGATCAGCACCACCGGCAGTGAGACACGCCAGCGCCAGCAGCGCGATCTGGGCTCAGGTCATGCCCAGTGGCACGGTCACCGCCGCCGGCTTCCCCGCGCCACAGATACCCGCGGCCCCAGACCGTCTGCACGCGGTGGTGCTCGCCGAGCTTGGACCGCAATCGCTTGACGTGCACCGTGACCGTCGACAGGTCACCGAAGTCCCAGTTCCACACCCGCTTGCAGCAGCTCCTCGCGGGAGAAGACGGTGTCGGTGTGGGTCAGGAAGAACAGCAGCAGGTCGAACTCGCGGTTGGTCAGCCCCACCGGCTGTGCCGCCGACGGTGACCGACCGCGCCGCGGTGGACACCGTCAGGTCACCGACGGTGATCTCCAGCGGCACCGCCGACGCCGGGGCGGGCGCGCGGCGCAGCACCGAGCGCACCCGCAGCGCCAGTTCGCGCGGGCTGAACGGCTTGGTCAGGTAGTCGTCGGCGCCGGCCTCCAGACCGGCGATCCGGTCGTCCTCCTCGCCGAGCGCGGTCAGCAGGATCACCGGCACGCGTGTAGTCGCCGCCCTGGCGCAGGGTGCGGCACAGCGACAGCCCGTTCGGGCCCGGGCATCATCACGTCGAGCACGGCGACGTCGATGCGTTCGGTGCCCAGCACCCGCAGCGCCTCGTTGCCGTCGCCGGCCACCCGCACCTCGAGGCCGTCGCGCTCCAGGTAGCGGCGCACGACATCGCGCACGACGGCGTCGTCGTCGGCGATCAGAACGCGGGCAGACATGTCACTGAGCCTAGTGGCCGGGTGGTGCGACCTGCGGCTATGTCACTGATGTCACTGATTCGTCAGGCGGTCAGCGGGGATGCTGTCGCGGGCGATGAAGTCGTCGATCAGGTCGACCACCTCGGTGGGTTTCTCCACCTGGGGGAAGTGTCCGACGCCGGTGAGCACCTCCAGGCGGGTTCCCGGCCGGGCCTCATGCGCGGCGAAGGCATGCTCGACCGGGATGATCGCGTCCTGGTCGCCCCAGATCGCCATCGTCGGGGTGTCGGCCTTGACGTCGAGGCGGTTGAGCGCGGACACCGACTGTCCCCGGTAGTCGACCACCGAGCGCAGGGTCCGCAGGAACGAGTGCCGGGTCTGTTCGTCGGCGAAGGAGCTGTAGGCGCTCCAGATCTCGTCGCCGCGCGGGGTCTCGATGCCGAACTTGGCCAGCCATGACCGCACCTTCTCCCCGCCGGCCAGCACCGGCGACGGCGCGATGATCGGCAGGATCAGTTCGGCACCGGGCGCCGACAGCAGTCGCAGCGTCCAGCCGACCTCCGGGCCCAGGCCGCCGCTGCTGATCAGGATCAGCCGCTGGCAGTAGTCGGGGTGCTGGTAGATGAACTGCATCGCCACCCCGCCACCGAGCGAGTGCCCGACGATGGTGGCGCTGGTCACGCCGAGTTCGTCGAGCAGGTCCCGGAGGAACACCGCGAACGCCCCGAGTGAGTAGTCGCTGCGCGGTTTGGCCGACTGCCCGTGGCCGAGCAGGTCGGGGGCGATGACCCGGTACTTGCGCGACAGCGGCCCGATCACCGACCGCCAGGTCGCCGAACTGCCGGCCATCCCGTGCAGCAGGAGCACGACCTCGCCCTGCCCCTCGTCGAGGTAGGCGACCCGGTCGCCGTGCAGGTCGAGAAACTTCACGTCGGGCATCAGCCCATCGTGTCAGAGAACCTCGCCCGGAGCGCTGCGCGGTCGAGCTTGCCGATGCCCCGGCGGGGCAGTTCGTCGACGACGTGCAGCTCGCCGCGGCGCGGCGGTCCGGTCCAGCGACGCGCCTGCACCCACTGCGCAAGCTCGTCGAGGGTCGGGTCGGGTATCGCCGCGCACCACCACCGCGGCCACCACCCGCTGGCCGAGCCGGTCGTCGGCCACCCCGAACACCGCGCACTCGGCGACGGCGGGGTGGCGAGCCAGCACCGCCTCGACGGTCACCGGGCATGACGGTCAGCCCGCCGGTGCTGATCGCGTCGTCGAGCTCGGCCCAGCACGCTCAAGCAGCCCGAATCGTCGAGCACGCCAAGGTCGTCGGTGCGAAACCAGCCCGGCTCGGCGAACGGGTCCGGGTCGGCGGGATTGCGGTAACCCGCGGCCAGGGTGGCCCCGCCGATCACGATGCGGCCCTCGCCGCCGGCCGCGGCGTCGTCGATGCGCACCGTGACCCCGTCGAGCGGTACGGCCGTCGTACACGCAGCCGCCGGCGGTCTCGCTGGAGCCGTAGGTGCGCACCACGGTGATACCGGCCGCGGCGGCGGCCTCGAGCACCGGCCGCGGCGCCGGGCCGCCGCCGAGCAGGACGGCGTCGAGGTCGGCCAGGGCCGCGGTGGCCGCGGGGTCGGTCAGGGCCTTGGCCAGCTGGTTGGCCACCAGCGAGGTGTAGCGCCGCCCGGAGCCCAGTTCGCTCGACCGCCGCGGGCAATTCGGCGGGGTCGAATCCGCCGATCGAGGTCGAGCTCGACGGGGACGGTGCCGGCCTGCAGGCTGCGGACCAGCACCTGGATCCCGGCGATGTGGTGCGCCGGCAGCGCGAGCAGCCAGCGTGCCGGGTCCGCCGAGCCGGTCATGGGTGGCCGACGCGCTGGCGATCAGCGCGGCCGGGGTCAGCATCGCCCCCTTGGGGGTGCCGGTGGTTCCCGACGTCGGGACCACCAGGGCGATCGTCGTCGTCGATCTCCTCACCGACCCGCAACGCCGTTGTCAGCAGCTCACTTTCACGCAGATCGCCCGGACGGGATCGGCACCAGCGGGTGCGTCGCGGCCGTCCAGCACGCCCTCAGAGCGCGCCAGCAGCGACAGCGCGCAGGACGGGCCGGCGGCGGGCATCGCGTCCGGAGGGCGTGCGCAGCGGACGGCATTCGTCGATCCGCTCGCTCACGGTGAAATCGGCTCAGTCCGCACCGGTACGTCCCGGGCCGATGCTACGCGACGGTGACCGTAGGTCACCAACTGCGTGAAGCAGGTGAACAGCTCGGAGGCCGCAAACCCTGGTGCCGATGTCGGAACCTAGCCAGAATCAGAACCGACTATGAGGCATGGCAGAGATGATCATCCTGGTGCTGCTGATCGCGACCGCCCTGGCGTTCGACTTCACCAACGGCTTCCACGACACCGGCAACGCGATGGCCACCTCGATCGCCACCGGGGCGCTCAAGCCGAAGATCGCGGTCACGCTCGCCGGCGTCCTGAACCTGGTCGGCGCCTTCCTGTCGGTCGAGGTCGCCGCCACCGTCACCAAGGACGTCCTGAAGATCCAGGACACCAAGACCGGCGCGCTGCTGCCGGCGATCGACGCCAACCTCGGGCCTGATGATCATCTTCGCCGGGCTCATCGGCGGCATCCTGTGGAACCTGCTGACCTGGCTGTTCGGCATCCCGTCCAGTTCGTCGCACGCGCTGTTCGGCGGACTGGTCGGCGCCGGACTGGCCGCCCTGGGTGTCGCCGGCGTCAACTGGGCGGGCGTCACCCAGAAGGTCCTGATCCCGGCCGTCGCCGCGCCGCTGATCGCCTGCCTGGTCGCCGCCTGCGGAACCTGGCTGGTCTTCCGGATCACCCGCAATGTGCTGGCACCGCCGCCGCGATGAGGGTTTCCGCTGGGGTCAGATCGCGACCGCCTCGCTGGTCGCGCTGGCGCACGGCACCAACGACGCGCAGAAGACCATGGGCGTGATCGCGCTGGCGCTGATCACCACCGGCCATCTGACCGGGGACGTGAAGAAGGACGGCCTGCCGTTCTGGATCATCGCCAGCTGCGCGCTCGCGATCGGCCTGGGCACCTACATCGGCGGCTGGCGGGTCATCCGCACCCTGGGCAAGGGCCTGGTGGAGATCGAGTCGCCGCAGGGCCTGGCCGCCGAGGCCTCGTCGGCCGCGATCATCCTGAGCTCCAGCGCGGCGGGCATGGCGCTGTCGACCACCCACGTGGCCACCGGCTCGATCCTGGGCAGCGGGGTCGGCAAGCCCGGCGCCGAGGTGCGCTGGGCGGTGGCCGGCCGGATGGCGGTGGCCTGGCTGATCACCCTGCCCGCCGCCGCGCTCGTCGGTGCGCTGACGTTCTGGCTCGGCCACGGCATCGCCGGGGCGACCAGTCGACCTGGTCGGCAGCATCGTGATCTTCGCGCTCCTGGTCGCGGCTGTCCGGCTACATGTGGTGGCGCGCCCAGCAGCAGAAGGTCGACCACACGCAACGTCAACGCCGACTGGGACGCGTCGACGAACTCCGTGGTGCCGGCCGAGGTTCGCGAGGCGGCCAAGCCGAGCTGCCCAAGCCGCCGACCAAGACGCCGGCTGAGAGAGGACAGCTGATGCATTACCTGGAGAGCATCCTCCGGGTGCTGCTGGTGGGTCTGGTCCTGGGGGCCGGACTGCCCGCGATCTTCGCGATCGGGCTGCGCGCCTACTCCGTCGGCGCCGGCGGCGTCGACGCCGACGGCATCGATGCACACGCCGCAACCCGGTGCTGAAACCCGTTGGGCTGCTGCTGTTCTTCGTTCGTCGCCGCGGTGATCATCGCTGCGGTCCTGTGGATCACCCGCAGCACGATCATCCATCACTTCGGTGTCGACCTGTTCCCGTTCATGCCCAAGAAGTGAGCGCCGCAGATGACCGAAACCGAGCCGACGACATCGAGCTTCTTCCAGACCGTCCTCGGCTGGCTGCACGACGGCTATCCGCGACGGGATCCCGCGAACGGACTACTACCCGCTGCTGGCGCTGCTGAAGCGGTCGCTGACCGAGGACGAGGTGGTCCAGGCGGCCTTCATCGGTGCTCAAGGACAGCGACTCCGGACGACCCGGTCAGCGCCGAGCAGATCCGCGACGCCATCCGCGAGATCACCGAGAAGGAACCCAACCGGCGAGGAGATGCAACCAGGTCGCCGCGCGGCTGGCCTGGTCGGCTGGCCGCTGGACGGACCACGCGATACGCTAGCTTCGGGAGTCCCGCCGCAGCGGGTGGTTCTCGGGAATCTGCACGAAGATCAGCGTGACGCCGTCGGGATCGGTGACGTGCATCTCGTGCAGGCCCCACGGCTCCTGGCGCGCCTCGCGGGCGATGGCGACACCGCGGCCGCGCAACTCGTCCTGGGTGGCGTAGACGTCGCGCACCTGAAGCCACAGCGCTCCGGAGAACGGCGCCCGCGGCGTCGGGCCGCCGTGGCCGGCCAGTTCGATCAGCGACTGCCCGGCGTAAAAGACTGTGCCGCCGGGATATTCGCGGGCGATGGCCAGGCCGAGCGCGTCGCGGTAGAAGGCCAGCGACCGCTGGTAGTCGGCCGGCCGCAGCAGCATCCGGCTGGCCAGGATCTCCATGGGTCGTGTCTACCTCAGTTCGGCTGCATCGCGCTGACGCTTGAGCATGCGCGTTGAGCACACCGGGGGCGACGACGTCGAGCGCGCGGGCGCTGACCCCGAACCGCGGCGCGATGCGCACCGGGCGGTGGCGGGCGGCGTCGATCATCCACTGCGCCGGCCTCCGCGGGAACTCAGCGCGGGCATGCCGTCGTAGGCCTTGGTCGGCGCGATCATCGGGGTGGCCACCAGCGGGTAGTACAGCGTGGTGGAGTGCACGCCCGTGCGCGACCACTCGGTTTCGATCACCCGGCTCACCGCGCTCAGCGCGGCCTTGGAGGCGTTGTAGACGCCGAACAGCGGGGAGGCCTCGCTGAGCACACCCCAGGTGGCGACGTTGATGATGTGGCCGTCGCCGCGCTCGATCATGCCCGGGCGCCAGGCCGCGGATCAGCCGCAGCGGCGAGTAGTAGTTCAGCGTCATGGTGCGCTCGACGTCGTGCCAGCGGTCCAGCGATTCGGCCAGCGGCCGGCGGATCGAGCGGCCGGCGTTGTTGACCAGGATGTCCACCCCGCCGAAGCGCTCTCGACGGTCTCGACCAGGGCGTCGACGGCGTCGAGGTCGGCCAGGTCGCACGGGATCGCGGTGGCGGTGCCGCCGGCGTCGGCGATGCCGGTCGGCGACCTCGTCGAGCAGGTCGGCGCGCCGGGCGACGACGATCACCTCGGCGCCCTCGGCGGCGAACCGCTTCGCGCCGGCCTCGCCGATACCCGATGACGCGCCGGTGATCAGGACCCGCTTGCCGCGCAGGTGAATTCGCGTGCCGGTTGGCCGCGCTCAGCGGTGGGCGCATCCCGGTCAGGGCGATCGCCTCGGTCAGCTTGCGGCGCAGAGGATTCACAGCTAGTCCTGAGTCTATGGACTGGACTCAGAAGTAGCGGGGGAACGGCGCTCCAGTCCGGGTCGCGCTTCTCCAGGAAGGCGTCGCGGCCCTCGACGGCCTCGTCGGTCATGTAGGCCAGCCGGGTCGCCTCGCCGGCGAAGAGCTGCTGGCCGACCAGGCCGTCGTCGAGCAGGTTGAACGCGAACTTCAGCATCCGTTGCGCCTGCGGCGATTTGCCGTTGATCTCCGCGCCCACTCCAGCGCCGACGTTCTCCAGGTCGGCGTGGTCGACGACCTCGTTGACCGCGCCCATCTGGTGCATCTGCTCGGCGGTGTAGGGCTCGCCGAGGAAGAAGATCTCGCGGGCGAACTTCTGGCCCGACCTGCCGGGCCAGGTAGGCGCTGCCGTAGCCGCCGTCGAAGCTGCCGACGTCGGCGTCGGTCTGCTTGAACCGGGCGTGCTCGCGGCTGGCCAGGGTGAGGTCGCAGACCACGTGCAGGCTGTGCCCGCCGCCGGCGGCCCAGCCGTTGACCAGGCAGATCACCAGCTTGGGCATGAACCGGATCAGCCGCTGCACCTCGAGGATGTGCAGCCGGCCGGCGCGGGCCGGGTCGACGGTCTCGGCCGTCTCGCCCGCGGCGTACTGGTAGCCGCTGCGGCCGCGGATGCGCTGGTCGCCGCCGGAGCAGAACGCCCAGCCGCCGTCCTTGGGCGACGGGCCGTTGCCGGTCAGCAGCACCACGCCGACGTCGGGCGACATCCGGGCGTGGTCGAGCGCGCGGTACAGCTCGTCGACGGTGTGCGGCCGGAACGCGTTGCGCACCTCGGGCCGGTCGAACGCGACCCGCACCGTCGGCTGCGCACGCCGTCGACGACGTGGCGGTGGTAGGTGATGTCGGTCAGGTCGGCGAAGTGCGCATCGAGGTCTCCGACGGGCGTCCACAGCGCGGGGTTGAACGGGTTGTCGCTCACGCGGTCGAAACTACGCGTAGCGGTTTTCCCGCCTCTGAGCGACTCTGCTTCGACTTTAAGCGACTCCACCCGGTCGACGATCCGATACGCGGTGCCACTCGGCGCCCATCCCTCGCCGTAGAGTCCGCGGCCGCGCCGGATCACCCGGTCCCGGCCCATCTCCCACCGCAGCGCGTCGGACACCACCTTCGTCGGCCGGCCCTCGACGCCGAAGTTCAGGTTCTCCAGTTGGGCGCACAGATCCGAGACCGTCATGGGTCCGAGGACCTGTATCAGCCGGGTCAGGGTGTAGCGCAGGTCGGTGCCGCGCAGAATCCGCCGCATGCCGGCACCGTCGCACGCCGCAGCCAAAGCCGCACTTCACTCGCTGACAGTCGCTGCGCGTCGCTGGGAGTCGCTCGCGGCTCTCGCGGCCCTTCCGGCTCTCACGGAGTCGCGCTCGAGTCGCTGACAGTCGCTCAGAGGTGGGGAAACCTCACACCGTGATCCCTCGCCCGCGCAGCGCATCGATCAGTCCGGTCGGCCGCTGCGCCGTGGGCAGCGGGTCCACCAGGACGAACGAGCAGCCCAACTCCCGGGCCGCACCGTCGTTCTCCTCGCTGTCGCCGACCATCAGGGCGTCCGCCGGCCTCGACACCGAGTCGGGCCAGCGCGGCCTCGAAGATCCGCCAGGTCCGGTTTGGCCGCATCCCACTTCGTAGGACAGCACGATACGTCGTCGGTATCGGCGCCGGCCGTTTCCAGCACCGGGCGGATGTCCCAGGCGATGTTGGACACCACCGCCGGTCCGGATGCCGTTGTCGCGCAGGCCGTTCAGCACCGCGACGGTGTCCGGGTACACGGTCCACTCGGCCGGATCGGTGCAGCGGGCGTACAGCGATTCGGCGTGCTCATCGGACAGCCCGGACTCGCGCAGCACGTGCAGATAGGCCTCGCCGGTGCATCTGCGGGTCGAGGTCGCGGTGCGCCCAGGCGTCGTGGGTCGACGCTCGCGGTGGGGTGCGTCATCCGGTCCATCACCTCGGCGCGCCCGGCGGCGTCCAGACCCATCCCGTCGAACCAGGCGGTCGTTGTCCTCCAGCCGGGCCAGCGTGCCGGAGAAATCGAACAGAACCGCTCGCACTGAGCCGGGCACTAACCGATCGCCCGATCGGAGTCCTTCCAGAACTGCGCCCGCACCGCCTTCTTGTCCGGCTTGCCCAGCGCGGTCACCGGCACCGAGTCGACGACGATCACCTGCTTGGGCGACTGCACCGAGCCCTTGCGCTCCTTGACCGCCGCCTGGATCTCGGCGGTCACCGCGCGCCACCGACTCGTCGTCGCGCGGGTGCGTCGGGCCGCAGCACGATCACCGCCGTCACCGCCTCGCCCCACTTCTCGTCGGGCGTGCCGATGACGCACACCTGCGCGACCGCCGGATGCTCGGCGACGACGTCCTCGACCTCGCGGGGGAACACGTTGAAGCCGCCGGTGACGATCATGTCCTTGATCCGGTCGACGATGAACCAGAAGCCGTCCTCGTCCTCGCGGGCCATGTCGCCGGTGTGCATCCAGCCGTCGCGGAAGGTCTCGGCGGTCTCCTCCGGCAGGTTCCAGTAGCCGCCGGACAGCAGCGGCCCGGACACGCAGATCTCGCCGACCTCGCCCTGGGGCACCGGCTTGCCGTCGTCGTCGAGCAGCGCGGTCCGGGCGAACAGCGTCGGCCGCCCGCAGGAGGTCAGCCGCTTCTCGTCGTGGTCGCCCTTGGCCAGGTAGGTGATCACCATCGGCGCCTCGGACTGGCCGTAGTACTGCGCGAAGATCGGCCCGAACCGCTCGATCGCCTCGGCCAGCCGCACCGGGTTCATCGCCGAGGCGCCGTAGTACACCGTCTCCAGCGACGACAGGTCGCGGGTGTGCGAGTCCGGGTGGTCCATCAGCGCGTAGATCATCGACGGCACCAGCATGGTGGCGGTGATCTTCTGCTCCTCGATGACCCGCAGCACCTCGGCCGGGTCGAACTTGGGCAGCACGATCATCTCGCCGCCCTTGATGATCGTCGGCACGAAGAACGCCGCCCCGGCGTGCGACAGCGGCGTGCACATCAGGAACCGCGGATGCTCCGGCCACTCCCACTCGGCCAGCTGGATCGGTCGTCATCGTCGGTGATCGACTGCACGGTGCCCATCACGCCCTTGGGCTTGCCGGTGGTGCCGCCGGTGTAGGTCAGACCGCCGATGTGGTCGGGCGGCAGATCGGCGGCCACCAACGGCTGCGGCGGGTACTTGGCCGCCTCGGCGATCAGGTCGACCGCCGACGTCGGCCAGCTCCGGCGGGCACCGGGCCCGATGCGTCAGCACCTGCTTGAGCGACGGGCACCTTCTCCAGCAGGCCCAGCGCGCGCTCGACGAACATCGGGTTCGGGTCGATGATCAGCGACGTCACCCCGGCGTCGGCCAGCACGTAGGCGTGGTCGTCGAGCGAGCCCAGCGGATGCAGCGCGGTGCGCCGGTAGCCCTGGGTCTGGCCGGCGCCGATGATCATCAGCACCTCGGGCCGGTTCAGCGACAGCAGGCCCGACGGTCGCGCCGGTGCCCGCGCCGAGCGCCTCGAAGGCCTGGATGTACTGGCTGATCCGGTCGGCCAGCTCGCCGCCGGTCAGCGTGGTGTCGCCGAGGAACAGCACCGGCCTGTCCTGGTGGCGCTTGAGCGCGCCGACGGTCAGGTGGCCGGAATGCAGGGGATGGCGCAGCAGGTCATCTCGACTCATAGCTGACACAGTCTCATAGCCAACACAGTAGGGCTAGCATCAGCGCCGGTGGCGCAGCAACAGCACGTCACGGGCCGGGCGGCCACCATGACCATCGTCGCCATGGGCCTGGGCTACAGCATCACCGCCGCCGACCCGACCACCCTGTCGGCCAACCTCGCCGAGGTGCGCAAGGGCCTCGAATTCACCCCCGCCACAGCCAGTTTCCTGGCCAGCCTGTGCACGCTGACCCTGGCCGCCGCCGTGCTCGGCGCCGGCGCCCTCGGCGATCTGGCCGGCATGAAGCGGATGTTCGTCGTCGGCATCTACGGCTCGATCGTCTTCGGTGTGCTCGGCGCCGTCGCGCCGCACGTGTCGGTGCTCATCGTCGCCCGGGCCGGACTGGGGGTGGCCTTCGCGTTCGTGCTCGGCCTGTCGCTGGCGATCATCAACGCGGTGTTCCCGCCCGGGCGCCGGGCGGCAGCCATCGCCGCCTACCTCGGTGCGGGCCACGCGCTGGCGGTGTTCCAGCCGGCGGTGGGCGGCTGGCTGGCGAGCCACTTCGGCTGGCGGACCTGCCTTCTGGTCACCCCGGTGCTGGCGGTGCTGACGCTCGTCATCACCCTGCGCTACGTACCGGAAACCGTCCGCGACAAACGCAAACTCGACATCCCCGGCATCCTGCTGATCGCCGCCGCGCTGGTCACCGTCATCTACGGGCTCACCGAACTGCAGGGCGGGCTTCAACGCCGGGGCGCTGGCCCTGATCGCGGTCGGCCTGGCCCTGGGGGTGGCGTTCGTGCGGTGGGAGTTGCGCACCGACGCCCCCGCCCTGGACATGCGGATCTTCCGCTCGGGCCGGTTCAACGCCGCGCTGATCGCCGGTGCCACCTTCAACTTCCTCGGCGGCGGCGGAACCATCCTGTTCGCCTACTACCTGGTGACCATCCGCGGGAAGTCGCCGGAGTTGCTCGGCCTGCTGCTCATCCCGGCCATGCTGGTCGCCTCGGGCGCGGCCATCGCGGCCGGCCGGGCCGTCGCGCGCGTTCGGCGAGCGCGCCGTGCTGGTGGCCGGGCTGGCGATCCTGCTCGTCAGCATGGTGATGCTGGTGGCACTGGACGGGCACACCCCGGTCGCGGTGCTCGGTATCGCCGTCGCGCTCAACGCGATCGGCGGAGCGGTGGTGCAGACCCCGCAGTCGACGATCATGATGTCCAGCGCGCCGCCGGAGTTGGGCGGGGTGGTCTCGGCGGTCAAACCCGCGGTCGGCCAGGCGGCCTACTCGCTGGGCCCGGCGCTGTTCGCCCTCGTCGGCACCACGCTGTTCCTGCGCGACGGCCGGGCCAAGCTGGAGGGGTCGGGAATCACCGAGGAGCAGGCCCGCGAGGCGCTGCGGGTGGCCCACGGCGGCGCGCCGAACTCCGCGGCCGGCGGCGAGGTGCTCGACCCGGAACAGGCCCGCTGGGTGGTGTCGGAGGCCACCGACAGCTGGCTCAACGCCATCCACGACACCAGCCTGATCATGGCGGTGGTGCCCGCCGTGGCGATCGTGGCGGCGTGGTTTTTGCTGCGGCCAAAGCGGGTCACGCCTCTGCAGCGGCCTGACATGGCACCCTGTCGGTATGGCTGACAAGCACCCGAACCGCGATTCCTCGACGACCGGCTGGCCTACTGGGCCAAGCCAAGCCCGACGGGGAGGCCATCACCTACCTCGGCCGCTCCTTCACCTGGGCGCAGTTCGACGACCGGGTGCGCCGGCTGGCCGGTGCACTCGCCGAGCGCGGCATCGGCCGCGGCGACGTGGTGGCCTTCCTGGACAAGAACCACCCCGCCTGTGTCGAGACCACCCTGGCCGCCGCCTCGCCTGGGTGCGGCGACGGCGATCATCAACTTCCGGCTGGCCGGCGAGCGAGATGGACTACGTCCTCAACGACTCCGGCGCCAAGCTGATGATCGTCGGCGCCGAACTCGAAGGCTGACATCGACAAGATCCGCGACCGGCTGCCCCACGTCGAGCACGTCATCGAGGTCACACCCGAGGGCGGTGACGGCGACGAGTACGAGGCCATGCTGGCCGCGGCCACCCCGCGCGGACGCGGCGCCGACGTCAGCCCCGACGACGTCTGCGTCATCATGTACTCCTCGGGCACCACCGGAAATCCCAAGGGCATCAGGCTTACTCAGGCCAACCTGATGGCGCACACCGTCAACGCCGGCACCTTCGAGTTCGACGCCGACGACAAGAACATGGTGTCGATGCCGCTGTTCCACGTCGGCGGCTCGTCCTACGCGCAGTTCGGCATCCACGCCGGCATCCCCAGCATCATGACCCGCGAGGTCGACGGGGCGTCGCTGGCCGGTGCGCTGCTGGCCGGGGCCACCCGCACCTTCCTGGTGCCGGCGGTGCTGGCGCAAGGTGATGGAGATGGGCCCCGACGCCATCAAGCTGTTCAACCAGTTGCGCACCTTCGTCTACGGCGCCTCACCGATGCCGCCGGCGCTGCTGAAGCACGGCGCTGCAGGAGTTCCCCAACACCGACTTCGTCCAGGTGTACGGCCTCACCGAGGTGTGCGGCGCGGTCACCCAGCTCTCCCCGGAGGCGCACCGCGACGACTCCCGGCCCGAGCGGCTCACCAGCGCCGGCCAGCCGGCCCGCGAGGTCGAGGTCAAGGTCGTCAACCCCGACACCCTCGAGGACGTGCCGGCCGGGCAGCCCGGCGAATTGTGGTTCCGCACACCGCAGTTGATGGAGGGCTACCACAACAAGCCGGACGCCACCCGGGAGGCGATCACCGACGACGGCTGGTTCCGCACCGGCGACATCGGCCGCGTCGACGACGGCGGGTTCGTCTTCGTCGAGGACCGGCTCAAGGACATGATCATCTCCGGCGGGGAGAACATCTACTCCGTCGAGGTGGAGCGGGCGCTCACCGATCATCCCGCCGTGCATGGACGCCGCGGTGTTCGGCATCCCCGACGACAAGTGGGGCGAGTCGGTCAAGGCCGTCGTCGAACTGTCCGCCGGCCAGCAGACCTCCCCGGAGGAACTGATCGCCTGGTGCAAGGAGCAAGCTGGCCAGCTACAAGTGCCCGCGCAGCGTCGAGATCATCGAGGAGCTTGCCCCGCAACCCCACCGGCAAGCTGCTCAAGAAGGATCTGCGCAAGCCGTACTGGGAGAACCGCGACCGCGCGATCTGATGCTCCCGGCGCTCCCGGTGGAGCTCGACGGATCTGCTGGACCGCCTGCACGTCGTCGCCCTGCCGATGCGGGTGCGCTTCCGCGGCATCACCGTGCGCGAGGTGGCGCTGATCGACGGCCCGGCCGGCTGGGGTGAGTTCGGCGCGTTCCTCGAGTACGAGCCGCCCGAGGCCGCGCACTGGCTGGCCTCGGGCATCGAATCCGCCTACGGCGCAAGGCCTTCCGCGCTGCGTGACCGCATCCCGATCAACGCCACGGTGCCGGCGGTGCGCGGCCGATCGAGGTGCCCGAGGTGCTGGCCCGCTTCCCCGGTGCGACGCACCGCGAAGGTGAAGGTCGCCGAGCCGGGGCAGACGCTGGCCGACGACGTCGCGCGGGTCAACGCGGTGCGGGCGGTGATCCCGACGGTGCGGGTGGACGCCAACGGCGGCTGGAGCGTGGAGCGAGGCGGTGGCGGCGGCGCGCGGCGCTGACCGCCGACGGCCCGCTGGAGTACCTCGAGCAGCCCTGCCGCACGGTCGACGAACTGGCGCGAGGTGCGCCGCCGGGTCGGACGTCGCGGTGGCCGCCGACGAGAGCATCCGCCGGGCCGAGGACCCGCTGGCCGTGGTGCGCGCCGGTGCGGCCGACATCGCGGTGCTCAAGGTCGCGCCGCTGGGCGGGGTGCGGGCGCTGCTGGACATCGCCGCCGCAGATCGACGTCCCGGTGGTCATCTCCAGCGCGCTGGATTCCGCGGTCGGCATCGCGCGCCGGACTGGCCGCCGCGGCCGCGCTGCCGCGCCTCGAGCATGCCTGCGGCCTGGGCACCGGCGGGCTGTTCGTCGAGGACGTGGCCGACCTGACTCCGGTCGACGGGTACCTGCCGGTGGGCGACGTCGTCCCCGATCCGGCCCGGCTTGGCGGCGCTGGCCGCACCGGCGGACGCGGCGGGACTTCTGGATCGCCCGGGTGCGAGACTGTTGGCCATGGCTGCAGATAACTCTGGGCGGAAAGCCCATCACACCGTCGGCGACCTCCCCGCGGTCGGCACCTCGGCGCCGGACGTTCACCCTGACCGGCGCCGACCTCGGGACCGTCAGCAGCGAGCAGTTCCGCGGAAAGCCGCTGCTGCTCAACATCTTCCCCTCGGTGGACACCCCGGTCTGCTCGGCCAGCGTCCGCAAGTTCAACGAGCACGCGGCGGCGGCGGGGCTGACCGTGGTCTGCGTGTCGAAGGATCTGCCGTTCGCACTCAAGCGGTTCTGCGGTGCTGAGGGCATCGACAACGTCACGTCGGCGTCGGCGTTCCGCGACGGCTTCGGCGACGACTACGGCATCGCCATCACCGACGGGCCGATGGCCGGGCTGCTCGGCCGTGCGGTGGTGGTCATCGGCGCCGACGGCAAGGTGCTCTACACCGAACTCGTTCCCGAGATCGCCTCCGAGCCCGATTACGAGGCCGCACTGGCCGCTGCGGGCTGAGCCAGGCGGTGACGCTGGCCTACAACGACAGCGGGGCCGGCGACCCGGTGGTGTTCATCGCCGGCACCGGCGGGGCCGGTCGAACCTGGCACATCCACCAGGTTCCGGCGTTCCTGGATGCCGGCTACCGCTGCATCACCTTCGACAACCGCGGGCATCGGCGAGACCGAGAACGCCGACGGCTTCTCCACCGCGCAGATGGTCGCCGACACCGTCGAGCTGATCGAGAAGGCCGTCGGCGGCCCGGCCCGGCTGGTGGCGATGTCGATGGGTGCGTTCATCGCCCAGGAACTCATGCTCGTCCGCCCGGAACTGGTCAGCCAGGCCGTGCTGATGGGAACCCGCGGCCGCCTCGACGCCACCCGCAAGGCGTTCCGGGCCGCCGACGTCGCACTGGCCGAGTCCGGTGCCGATCTGCCGGCCGCCTACGCCGCGAAAGTCCGGGTGCTGGAGAACTTCTCGCCCAAGACGATCAACTCCCCGGCGATCACCGAGTGGCTGGAGATGTTCACCGCGTTCCCGCTCAAGCGCACCCCGGGCTGGCGAGCCCAACTGACGGTGGTGCCCACCGAGAACCGGCTGCCGGCCTACCGGTCGATCCCCACCGAGGTGCTGGTGATCGGTTTCGCCGACGACGTCATCACCCCGCCGGCGCTGGGCCGGGAAGTCGGCGACGCCATCCCCAACGGCCGCTACATCCAGATCGCCAACGCCGGCCACCTCGGCTTCCTGGAACGGCCCGACGCCGTCAACTCGCGCGATGCTGGACTTCTTCGCCGGCGCGCTGCTGCTGACGGCTGCTAGACTTTCTTCGCCTGACGGCTCACAGCAGCGTTTTCCCTCCCCGGCTGGGGTTGTGCCACGCTGTAGGGGTGAATCCTTCGACGGCTCAGGCCCGGGTCGTCGTCGACGAACTCGATTCGCGGCGGCGTGCGTGACGTCGTGCTGTGCCCCGGCTCGCGCAACGCCCCGCTGGCGTTCGCCCTCGCCGACGCCGACCGCGCCGGACGGCTGCGGCTGCACGTCCGCATCGACGAGCGCACCGCGGGCTTTCTGGCGGTCGGCCTGGCGGTCGGCAGCGGTCGGCCGGTGCCGATCGCGATGACCTCGGGCACCGCGGTGGCCAACCTGGGCCCGGCGGTGGTGGAGGCCAACTACGCGCGGGTGCCGCTGATCATCCTGTCCGCGCAACCGGCCGTATGAACTGCTGGGCACCGGCGCCAACCAGACCATGGAGCAGCTGGGCTACTTCGGCACCCAGGTGCGCGCGGCGATCAGCCTCGGCCTCGCCGAAGACGGCCCGGACGCCTCGAGGTCACAGAACGCTCAGTGGCGCTCGGCCACCTGCCGGGTGCTGGCCGCTGCCACCGGTACCCGCACCGCCAATGCCGGGCCGGTGCAGTTCGACATCCCGTTGCGCGAACCCCTTGTGCCCGAACCGGATTCGGATCGCCCGATGACTTCCCGCCCGGCCGCCCGACGGCAGACCGTGGACCTACACCCCGCCGGTGAGCTTCGACCAGCCGCTGCAGATCGACCTCACCCCCGACACCGTCGTCATCGCCGGCCACGGCGCCGGCGTTCACCCCAATCTGGCGCACCTGCCCACCGTCGCCGAGCCCACCGCGCCGCACGCCGGCAACCCGCTGCACCCGCTGGCGCTGCCACTGCTGCAAGCCCGAAGCAGGTGATCATGGTCGGGCCGGCCCACCCTGCACCGCCCGGTCTCGGCGCTGCTGGCCGACCCGGCGGTACCGGTCTACGCGCTGACCACCGGCCCGCGCTGGCCGGATGTGTCGGGCAACTCGACGGCCACCGGAACCCGCGCGCAGACCACCGGCACCCCCGACCCGGAGTGGCTGCGCCGCTGCGCCGAGGCCAACGCCCGCGTCAACGCGGCGGTGCGCGAGCAGTTGGCCGCTCACCCGCTGACCACCGGTCTGCACGTGGCCGCGGCGGTGGCCGATGCGTTGCGCCCGGGCGACCAGCTGGTGCTCGGCGCCTCCAACCCGGTGCGCGACGCGGCCCTGGTCGGACTGAACACCGACGGCATCAGCGGTGCGCTCCAACCGGGGCGTGGCCGGCATCGACGGCACGGTCTCGACGGCGATCGGCGCCGCGCTGGCCCACGATCCCGGCCGCACCGTCGCCCTGCTGGGTGATCTGACCTTCGTGCACGACGCGTCCGGTCTGCTGATCGGCCCCACCGAGCCGACTCCGCGCAACCTCACCATCGTGGTGTCCAACGACAACGGCGGCGGCATCTTCGAACTGCTCGAGCAGGGCGATCCGCGATTCGCCGACGTGTCGTCGCGGATCTTCGGCACCCCGCACGACGTGGACGTCGGCGCGCTGTGCCGGGCCTATCACGTCGATGCCCGCCAGATCGAGGTCGACGAACTCGCGCGCCGCGCTCGACGAACCGCACGACGGGATGCGCGTCCTGGAGGTCAAGGCCGACCGCTCGTCCCTGCGGCAGTTGCACGCCGCGATCCGGGCGGCCCTGTGATCGACCGGCTGGCGACGGTGCTGGGCCGCCTGGTCGCCGCCGCGCTGCCCCGGCGTGATCCCGGGCTGCCCGACACCGCCGAGCGAAAAGTGTTGCGGTGGGCCAAGATCGCGGTCTGGATCGTCATGGGCATCGTGACCCTGCAGTCGGTGCTGCTGGTCGCCGGCGCCTGGCGCAACGACCGCCAGATCGAGCGACACCTCGGGACCGCCGAGGCCGAGGTGCTCTCGGCGGGCCCGCGTCGTTCCACCATCGAGTTCGTCACCCCCGACCGGGTGACCTACCGTCCCGGAGCTCGGCGTGCTCTACCCGTCGGAGCTCGCCGACCGGCATGCGCATCTACGTCGAGTACGACCGCAACAACCCGAATCTGGTTCGGGTGCAAGAACCGTAATGCGCTGCTGGCCATCATCCCGGCCGGGTCGATCGCGGTGGTCGGCTGGTCTGATGGGCGCGGCGCTGCTGGCGCTTCTGGTGCGGTTGGAGAACGCCTGCCCGCGCGACCGCCGAAACGAGATGTTCACCTGTGATGTTGGTAAGAGCTCTTCCCAGGCGACGGGTATCGGAGCACACTGGTCTGTCAGGGTCAGCGGTCGGGGACCAAACTGCAAATACCGCAACGACTTTTCGCACAGTTGTCATCTGAAGCAGACGAGGGGAGCGTCTGATGGGCGACAATCGCATCCGGCAGGAGCTGCACGGCTTCGCCGTCGAGCTGCGCCAGCTGGCCTACACCATGCCGGCCGGTCACGAGGACCGGCTGATCCATCTCAGCGAGCGCATGGTTCGCCACGCCAGTCGTGGAGGGCAGCGGGCACCGCTCCTGAGCCCGTCGGTAGCGTCGTTGATAGCGTCTGGAACGTGGATGAGCCGCGCGTCCTTGGACAAGGACCCCCGCGACGTCGCGTCGATGTTCGACGGCGTGGCCCGCCGCTACGACATCACCAACACCGTGCTGTCGGCGGGGCAGGACCGCGCCTGGCGGCGGGCCACCCGCGAGGCACTGAGCGTCGCGTCCCGGCGACATCGGTGCTCGACCTCGCCGCCGGCACCGCGGTGTCGACGGTGGAGTTGGCCCACTCCGGGGCGTGGTGCCTGGCGGCAGACTTCTCGGTGGGCATGCTGCACGCCGGCGCCGCGCGGCCGGTGCCCAAGGTGGCCGCCGACGCCACCCGGTTGCCGTTCGCCGACGACGTCTTCGATGCGGTGACCATCAGCTTCGGGTTGCGCAACGTCGTCGACTTCACCGCCGGCCTGCGCGAGATGGCGCGCGTCACCCGGCCGGGCGGGCGGCTGGTGGTCTGCGAGTTCTCCACGCCCACCGTGCCGGTGTTCGCCGGCGTCTACAAGGAGTACCTGATGCAGGCGCTGCCGCGGGTGGCCCGGGCGGTGTCGAGCAACCCCGAGGCCTACGTATACCTCGCCGAGTCCATCCGGGCCTGGCCCGATCAGGCCGCGCTGGCCGAGCGCATCGACGACGCCGGCTGGTCGCGAGGTGCGCTGGCGCAACCTCACCGGCGGGATCGTCGCCCTGCACGCCGCCGTCAAACCGCGATTCGGCGCGCACGTGCGCCGCGGCGAAACCGCGCCGAATGCTCAGCTGAACGGCTTGCGACGGTCCAGCCGCCGCGACCCGGCCCCGGCGCGACGCCACATCCGCGCCACCCAGTCGGCGTCCTCGTCGGTGACCAGGTTGCCCATCACCCGCACCGCGACGCCCATCAGCGCGCGCGAGCGCATCGCCGACCGGACCGGTCAGCGGCAGGAACCGCGGCAGCGTCAGCAGCAGCGCCAGCCGGCGCGCCACCGAGAAGCCGCGCCCGTAGTGCTCCTGCAGCAGCGCCGGCCACGCCGCGCGACAGATCGCCGGAGCCCAGCATCTCGCGCGGCCAGCCGCCCGGTCTCCAGCCCGTAGTCGATGCCCTCGCCGTTGAGCGGGTTGACGCACGCCGCGGCGTCGCCGATCAGCATCCAGTTCGGCCCGGCCACCCCGGAGACCGCGCCGCCCATCGGCAGCAGCGCCGAGGCCACCGCCCGCGGCTCGCCCTCGAAGCCCCACTCCTCGCGCTTGCAGGTCGGTGTAGTGCTGGATCAGCGGCCGCAGCGCCACATCGGCGGGCCGCTTCGCGGTGGCCAGCGCGCCGACGCCGATGTTCACCTCGCCGTTGCCCAGCGGGAAGATCCAGCCGTAGCCGGGCAGCACCTGCCCGTCGGCCGACCGCAGTTCCAGGTCGCGAGGAGATCCACGGCTCGTCGGCGCGCGGCGAGGCGCAGGTACCCGCGCGCCGCCACCCCGTACACGGTCTCCTGATGCCACTGCCGGCCCAGCACCCGGCCCAAGCGTGGAGCGCGCCCCGTCGGCGACGATCAGCCACCGGCACCGCACCTGCCGGCCGTCGTCCAGCACCACCGCCGACACCCGGCCGGCCGAATCGCGCTCGCACATCAACGGCTTTGCACGCCCAGCAGCATCGCCGCCCCGGCGTCCTCGGCGACCTTGCGGATCCGGTCGTCGAGTTCGGTGCGCGGCACCGCCGAGCTCACCGGCGGGAACGACGGCCCCGGCCACGGCACCTCGACGTCGGCGCCGAACCCGGACAGCCGCAGCCCGTGGTGGCGGATCTGGCCGTCGAGCCAGTCGCCCAGGCCGAGCCGCTGCAGTTCGAGCACCGCGCGCGGGGTCAGCCCGTCGCCGCAGGCCTTGTCGCGGGGGAACTCGCGCGGAGTCGATCACCAGCACCTCGCGGCCGGCGCGGGCCGCCCACGCCGCGGCCGCCGACCCGGACGGCCCGGCACCGACGACACGACATCGACCGTCAGTCGCTGAGTCACTCGCGCTGCTCCTGCACGCCTCCCAGTATGTTGGCAGGGTGAGGACACCGGCGAGCGTGGTGGCGGGGGTGGACTTCGGCGACCCGGAATTCGCCCAGAGCGTCCGCGACGGGGTGGCCCGCATCGAGGACCTGATGTCCACCGAGCTGCGCGGCGGCGACGAGCTGATGACCGAGGCCGTGCTGCACCTGTTCGAGGCCGGCGGCAAGCGGTTCCGCCCGCTGTTCACGGTGCTCTCGGCGCCAGCGTCGGCCCCGAACCCGGACGCCTGGCAGGTCACCGTCGCCGGCGCGGTCATCGAGCTGGTGCACCTGGCCACGCTGTACCACGACGACGTGATGGACGAGGCGCAGGTGCGCCGCGGCGCGCCGTCAGCGCCAACGCCCGGTGGGGCAACAACATCGCGATCCTGGCCGGCGACTACCTGTTCGCGACGGCCTCGCGGCTGGTGTCGCCGGCTGGGCCCGGACGCGGTGCGGATCATCGCCGAGACGTTCGCCCAGCTGGTCACCGGCCAGATGCGCGAGACCAAGGGCGCCGCCGACCGACGTCGACGCCGTCGAGCACTACCTGAAGGTGGTCTACGAGAAGACGGCCTGCCTGATCGCCGCGTCCGGCCGGTTCGGCGGCACGTTCTCCGGCGCCGACCGACGACCAGGTCGAGCGGCTCGGCCGCCTCGGCGGCATCGTCGGCACGGCGTTCCAGATCTCCGACGACATCATCGACATCGACAGCGATCCCGACGAGTCCGGCAAGCTGCCCGGCACCGACCTGCGCGAGGGCGTGCACACCCTGCCGGTGCTGTACGCGCTGCGCGAGACCGGCCCGGACGCCGACCGGCTGCGTGAACTGCTCGACGGGCCCGGTCGAGGACGACGACGAGCGTGGCCGAGGCGCTGGCGCTGCTGCGCGCGTCCGGCGGGCATCGCCGCGGCCAAGGCCACGGTCGCAGCAGTACGCCGCGCAGGCCCGCGAGGAGCTGGCCGAGCTGCCCGACGTGCCGGGACGGCGCGCGCTGGCCTCGCTGGTCGACTACACGGTCAACCGGCACGGCTGAGCGGCGATCCGGAACCTCGCGGCCGGCCGCGAGGCGTTACTCTGCCGGAGAGCCCGCTCGTAGGAGGAACTCGATGACCTGGCACCCGACCGCCAACCGGATCAAGACGTTCATGCTGCTCGTCGGCGATGTCGGCGCTGATCGTCTTCATCGGCTCGCTGTTCGGCCGCAACATCATGTTCCTGGCCGCTGCTGTTCGCCGTCGGCATGAACGTCTACGTCTACTTCAACAGCGACAAGCTGGCGCTGCGGGCGATGCACGCCCAGCCGGTCACCGAGGTGCAGGCCCCGGCGATCTACGCGATCGTGCGCGAGCTGGCCACCACCGCGCACCAGCCGATGCCGCGGCTCTACATCAGCGACACCGCCAACCCCAACGCCTTCGCCACCGGCCGCAACCCGCGCAACGCCGCGGTGTGCTGCACCACCGGCATCCTCGACCTGCTCAACGAGCGCGAGCTGCGCGCGGTGCTGGGCCACGAGCTGTCCCACGTCTACAACCGCGACATCCTGATCTCGTGCGTGGCCGGCGCGATGGCGTCGGTGATCACCGCGCTGGCCAACATGGCGATGTTCGCCAGCATGTTCGGCGGCAACCGCGAGGGCGGCGACCAATCCCTTTGCGCATGCTGCTGGTTTCGCTGCTCGGCCCGATCGCGGCGACGGTGATCCGGATGGCGGTGTCGCGGTCGCGGGAGTACCAGGCCGACGAGTCCGGTGCCGAGCTGTCCGGTGATCCGCTGGCGCTGGCCTCGGCGCTGCGCAAGATCAGCGGCGGCGTGCGAGCAGGCGCCGCTGCCGCCCGAGCCCGCAGCTCGCCGACCAGGCGCACCTGATGATCGCCAGCCCGTTCCGCTCCGGCGAGAAGATCGGCAAGCTGTTCTCGACGCATCCGCCGATCGAGGACCGGATCGCGCGGCTGGAGAAGATGGCCGGCGGCTGATTCGCCGCCGGTAAGGGCTACGACCGTCGGAATCGCTCGACTGAGTGTCCGATTGAGTATCGGACTTGGCTATCGGAAGCCGGTCTTGTCGCGGTCGACGCCGAGGTGCGAGCTCGGACCGGATTCTCAGGTACGGCCGCCCCGGGCCGAGCGACTTGCCGACCGCGCCGCTTGACGGCGTCGACCACCGATCCGATGGCGTCCTTGACCTTGTCCGAGCGACCGCTCGGCGGAGCCGTGACGTCGGCCGCCGGCGAGCCGTTCACCGGTGTCGGTCCCGGGTCGAAGTCCGTCGGCGGCGTGGTGACGTTGATCTTCGGACCGACGTGCTGGCACTGAGATCGGAGCGGCCGGCGTCGGTCGGCGCGACCGGACCCGGATCGATCGACGCCGGACGACGTGTTCGGGCTCGGTGCGGTGACGCTGGGTGTCGACGCGACGCCGGGGCAGTCGGCGTGATCGCGGGCGCCACGGTGGGCGACGGCCGCCAGCAGCGGAGTCACCGGCGCGGTACGCACCGCGGCGGGCAGCGCGGAAGACTCTGCGGCGGGAAGCGCCTTCGAAGACTCACCGAGGGTCTTGTAGGCGACCACGCGTCAGGTCGTTGATCTTCTGGACGACCGCGACGACACCGTCGGCGTAGGTCACCGTGGTGATGTTGGTCGCCGGATCGGTGTGGCAGCTCACGCGCCGCTGCAGTCGACCTTGCCCTGCGAGTCGACGCACCGGCTTGGACGGCAGGATCCAGCGACTGCTTGCGGGTCGGTGCGCGGCCGACTCGGATGGCCGGCGATCAGCGGGCCGCAGTGCTCGTGCGGCATTCGGCGCGGCACCCGCGTCGTAGGCCACCCGGTAGGGCGAGTCGGCGGCACCTTGCTGGCCGCCGGTCCGACGGGTCCCTTGAGCAGAGCGGCCAGTTCGGTGGCGTCGATCGGTCGCCGTCACCGATGGCCAGCACGTCACCGTGGTGCCGCCGAGGACCGCCGAAAACGTCCAGCGGGCCGCCGAGAGCTGGCGGGATGAAACCGTCGGGAGTCTGTGCGGTCGAGGCCAGGACCATGCAGACCGGCGGCGACGCCGAACGGCCGTCGCGCCTGCGCGCGACGTGTGCCTCGATCCGCCGTTCCACTGTCGCAATCCTAATCGCAGGTTTCTCAGGTAATCCGCTAAGGCCAATCATAGTTTAGGCCATCTCGCGTCGATTTCAAACGCCACGGCCACGCTGCTAGTTCGTAGTTCGGTACGGTGTATGTTATGTTGCTCAGGTTTCTGGTGATTACCGCTGTGGCTGTGGGGCCGCTGGTGCAGCGGTGCGCCGCTCTCGGCGTCGGCCGACCCGGAACCCGCGCCGCCGCCGCCGATGCCCAATGTCAACGCCTACACACCGATCAATCCGGCGGACTACACCGTCAATGGCGGCAACTGGTACGCCTTCGCCGGCCCGCGGGCGTGGATCTGCACCTTGTGATCAATCGCAGGACGGCGACTACGGCTGCAGCGGCCCGCTGCCCGGGGCGCCCGGCGGGCGTCAACCTGGTCAGCGGCGGGCCGATCCGGAGCGCCGGCGTTCTCCACCACCGACCGAGCCTCGCTGTTCGCCGCCGCCGGTGAGGTCAAGTCGCTGCCGCCGAACACCCGGTTGAGCTTCCGGCAGGTCAGCTGCGGCGTGGACGACACCGGAGTGGTGGCCTGCTTCAACAGCCGCGACCAGGTCGGCTTCGTGGTCGGCCCGACCGGCACCTTCATCAACGCGTCAGCCCGCTGCTGGACCGTCCGGAGGGCACCCCGCTGGTGCCCGGCCTCCCGCCGGTGATGCCGGCGATGCCGCCGGCGCCGGCTGCGCCGCCGCAGGCTGCCGAGCCTCGGTCCGGAGCTCAGAAGCGGCGTGCCGTCGACCTCGTGGCCGGGCTTCTCGGCCATCAGGCCGCGGTAGGCCTGCTCGACGGTGGCGCCGTGGTTGACCACGCGCGTCGACCTCGCGGGCGATCGGCATGTTGATGCCGTACTTCTCGGCGAACTCCATGATCACGCTGGCGGCCTTGACGCCCTCGGCGACCTGGTTCATCGCCGGCGATGATCTCCTCGATCGGTCTTGCCCGAGCCCAGTTCCTCGCCGACGTGGCGGTTGCGGCTGCGCTTGGAGGTGCAGGTGACGATGAGGTCGCCCATGCCGGCCAGGCCGGCGAAGGTGTCGCGCTGGCCGCCGATGGCCTCGCCGAGCTTGGACATCTCGCGCACCGCGCGGGTCATCACCATGGCGCGGGTGTTCTCGCCGATGCCCATCGCGTAGCCCATGCCGACGGCGATCGCGTAGACGTTCTTCAGTGCGCCGGCGATCTCGACGCCGACGACGTCGTCGGTGGTGTAGGTGCGGAACCGCTTGGTGCGGAACATGCTTGCCAGGTTGGCGGCCAGGTTGCGGTCGGGCATGGCCAGCACGGCGGCGGCGGCGTAGCCCTCGGCGACCTCCTTGGCGATGTTCGGTCCGGCCAGGATGCCGGCCGGGTGGCCGGGCAGCACCTCTTCGACGATCTGGCTCATCCGCATGTTGGTGCCCTGCTCGAGGCCCTTGACCAGGCTGACCACCGGCACCCACGGCCGCAGTTCCTTGGCCAGTTCGTCCAGCACGCCGCGGAACCCGTGCGAGGGCACGCCCATGACGATGACGTCGGCGCAGTTGGCGGCCTCGGCGAAATCGTTGGTGGCGCGCAGGGTTTCGGGCAGCTCGACCTCGTCGCCGAGGTAGCGCGGTGTTGCGGTGGTTGTTGTTGATGTCGTCGGCGGTCTCCGCCGAGCGCACCCACTGCAGCGTCGGCCCGCGCCGGGCGCAGATGGATGCGACGGTGGTGCCCCAGGAGCCGCCACCGAGGACGACGACTTGTGGTTCGCGGCGATCAGGTGTCATGGCGTACAAACGTAGTGCCGACGGCGGCGTTCACCGCAGGTTCGCCAAACGGACTTTCGGTGACCGCCGCGTGCCGCCGTACCGCGACCGACGCTATCCCACCAATGCCGCGGGCCGGCTCACCTTCCCGAACACCATGTCCTCCTCGATCTTGTCGAGGAAGTGGTAGTCGAAGGCGTCGGCGAGGTAGTCCTGGCGCACCACCCACGGCCGCTTGGTGCCCGACTTCGGCAGCGCGTGCAGGTTGCGCAGCACGTAGCCGGCCTGCAGATCCCAGGTCGGCTTCTCGGCATCGGTTCGCGCGCCCAGGTGCGGGTAGGCGTGGGTGTAGCCGTTGGCTCATTCATGTAGTCCATCAGCTTGGCCGTCGCGCGGGCGGTCATGTCGGCGCGCAGCGTCCAGGACGCGTTGGTGTAGCCGATGCACCAGATCAGGTTCGGCACGTCCTCGAGCATGTGCGCCTTGTAGGAGAACCGGTCCTGCGGCTTGACCTCGGCGCCGTCGACGCTCATCCGCACCCCGCCGAGGGCCAGCAGTTGCAGGCCGGTGGCGGTGACGACGATGTCGGCGTCGAGGTGGCTGGCCGGACTTCGAGCACCGATACCGGTCTGGCGTCGAAGTGGTCGATGTGGTCGGTGACCACCTCGAGGCGGCCCTTGCTGATCGCCTCGAACACGTCGCCGTCGGCCACCAGGCACATGCGCTGGTCCCACGGGTTGTAGCGCGGCTTGAAGTCGACGTCGACCGGATAGCCCGGCGGCAGCGGCTGATGTTCTGCCAGCGCACGAACTTGCTTCATCCGCGTCGGGGAAGGCCGCGGGCGATCACCCACAGACCTTCTCGAAGGCCAGCGCGACACCGCGAATGATCGTGTAGGAGACCTTGTTCGGCAACACTGTGCGGAGGTGCATCCTGGACCGGGTGACCCGCGGCATGGAGAACAGGTAGCCCGGCGAGCGCTGCAGCATGGTGACGTGCGCGGCCTTGCGGGCCAGGGCGGGAACCAGCGAGACGGCGGTGGCGCCGGAGCCGATGACCACCACCTTCTTGCCGGTGTAGTCGAGATCCTCGGGCCAGTGCTGGGCGTGGACCACCGGGCCGCTGAAGTTCTCGAGGCCGGGGAACTCCGGGCTGTAGGGCTCGTCGTAGTTGTAGTAGCCGGAGCCGAAGAACACGAAGCGGCTGCGGTAGGTCTTGGCTGTCGCCGTTCTCGGTGACGTGCACGGTCCAGGTGTCGGTGGACGAGTCCCAGTCGGCGGAGCTGCACGTGGTGCCGAAGCGGATGTGCGGATAGATGCCGTGCTTGCGGGCGGTGTCTTCCATGTAGTCGCGGATCTGGTCGCCGTCGGCGACGTACTCCTTGCCCCGTCCACGGCTCCCACGGCCAGCTCAGGGCGAAGATGGAGGAGTCCGAGCGCACGCCGGGATAGCGGAACAGGTCCCAGGTGCCGCCGATGCGGTCGCGGCGCTCCAGGATGACGTAGCGGGTGGCCGGGTCTGCGCTCGGCCGAGGCGGTAGGCCGCGCCGATCCCGGAGATGCCGGCACCGATGATGACGACGTCGTAGTCGCCGCCGTGGCGCTCGGCGGGGGTGTTGGCGGTCTCCGGGGTGACGGTCATCGCGGTCCTCTCTGTCGTGGGTCGCCGAACGCGGTGGCGGTTCCACCACATTAGGCACTAACCGGTTGGCCGGGCCAGGGAGGTAGTCCTTTAGCGGTAGTTGACGAACTGCAGCGCGACCTCGAGGTCGGCACCCTTGAGCAGGGCGATGACCTCCTGCAGGTCGTCGCGCTTCTTGGAGCTCACCCGGATCTCCTCGCCCTGGATCTGGGCCTTGACGCCCTTGGGGCCGTCGTCGCGGATCAGCTTGGTGATCTTCTTGGCGTGCTCGCTGCTGATGCCCTCTTTGATGGTGCCGCTGACCTTGTAGGTCTTGCCGCTGAGGCCTGCGGGTCGCCGGCGTCGAAGGCCTTCATCGAGATGTCGCGGCGGATGAGCTTCTCCTTGAACACGTCGACGGCGGCCTTGGCGCGCTCCTCGGTGGAGGAGACGATCTCGACCACCTCGTCGCCCTTCCAGGCGATGGTGGTGTCGGTGCCGCGGAAGTCGAACCGGGTGGCCAGTTCCTTGGCCGCCTGGTTCAGCGCGTTGTCGGCCTCCTGGCGATCGACCTTGCTGACGATGTCGAAGCTGGAATCAGCCATCTCGGGTGCCTCCTGGGGGTGCCGGCCGTCTGGCTTCCGGCCGGTTTGTGTCCGGGGTACATCCTCGTTGTACCCTGCTAGACGCATCAAGCCGGGTAGTTCGGTTTGATCCACGGCAGGTTGCCCGAGCGGCCAATGGGAGCGGACTGTAAATCCGTCGGCGAAAGCCTACACAGGTTCGAATCCTGTACCTGCCACACTATCTGTGCAGATCAGCGGCCTATTGGGATGTCGCCGCGATAGCTGCGGAAAGTGAGCCCAAGACCCGGCCGGACGACCGTGGCGCTTGGGTTCGCGCTTTCCTGAACCGTTCGCTACAGCACCGAGGTCACCGTGCGGGCGGCCAGGGGCGCGACTCGTGATCTCAGTCGAATCCCGCCAGCCAGCAGGTTGTCCATGCGGAAATGCCGCCGCGAAGCTAATTATGCTGCCACTCTGATAAACACCTGAGAGAATGATAGATTCAATCTGAGTTTTGTAGCGTAGTTACCTGAGCATGATCTCGAACCTGAACGTCCTCCGGTGATAGAGCCGGAATTACCGCCCACCATGAGGAGGCTGATGTGGTCGACATCGGTTCGATCAGAAGCTGGCAGCCGGGCGCTGGGCCGGTAACGACGTGGACCGCGTCGCCGGCCAGCCGTGAGGCCATGGCCCGCGCCGGGCATGATCCCGTTGCGCCGAGTTTTCAGCAGGCGCAGCACCTGCGCACCGCGCAGTTCGCCAAGGATCTCGGCCGCGAGGTGCCGCGGTTGATCATGGCGTCCTGGAAGGTCGATGGGGTGTGCGACGTCGCCGCGATGACGCAGGCGATAAACCTCCACATCCGTCGCCACGACACCTACCACAGCGCATTTGACGTGCAGGAGGACGGCATCACCCGCCGGACGATCGACGACCCCGAGCGCCTCGAGTTCGTCCCGACCGCTCTGGGCTTCATGGCGGCCGACGATGTCCGGAACCATGTGCTGACCGCCACCCCGAACACACTGGATTGGGACTGTTTCACCTTCGGCGTCATCCAAAAGGCCGATCACTTCACCGTTTACGCCAACATCGACCATCTGCACACCGATGGATCATCGGCCGTTGTCGTCTACCAAGACATCAGCTTGACCTACCAGGCGCTGGTGTCTGGCCTGCCCGACCCGCTTCCCATCACGTCCGGCTACCGGGACTTCTCGGCCAAGCAGAACATGCAAGTCGAGTCGATGACCGCGGAATCGCGGCCGATCAAGGACTGGGCTGACTTCGCCGCCGACGCCGGAAGCAACTGGCCGAGCTTTCCGCTCCCGCTGGGTGACACCTCACAGGTCTGCGCCGGCGGCGTCATCACGGTCGAACTGCTTGATGCCGCCGGCACTCAGGCCTTCGACGCCGCCTGTCAGGCGGCGGGGGCCCGTTTCAGCGGTGGCATCATGGCCTGCGCGGCAATGGCAGACCACGCACTCACCGGTGCCAACGTCTTCCACGGGTTCACCCCTGCGGAGGTTCGCTCGGGCGAGGCGCAGGCGCTGAGCGCTGGCTGGTACGCCAGCGTCTTCCCGTTCTCGGTGGAAATCGAGGATGGCAGCTTCGGGATGATGGCGCGGGCGGTGCAGAAGTCGTTCGACGCCAACAGGCACCTGGCCGCCGTTCCCTTCAAGCGGGCGATGGACCTGGTCTCCGATCAGCTCGGTGAGGCATCGGCCAGCGGAGTGGCGATGATGGTCTCGCTGATGGATTTCCGAAAGATGGCCGACGCCAACTCCAGCGGCCTGGGTATCTATATCGACATGCTGTCCCACGGCGGCATCAACATGTGGGTCACCCGCAACCCGGATAAAACCATCGTCACCGTGTCCTATCCGGACACCGAAGATGCCGCCAACTCGGTCGACAGGTATCTCGGCGTGCTGCGTTCCGCGTTCGCCGCGGCCATCGAGGAGGCCATCGAGGAGGCCATCGAGCGTCCCGCAGACCAGGATTTTGCCCGTTCCGCCTAGGGCGGGAGCCTCTGCATAGGGCCGAGCCCCTAGCCGCGAGTCAGCCCTTCATCTCGTACGCACCGCTGTAGGACAGCACCTCCGACGACGAACGCGTCCTCGGCCGCATGCGTCGATCACGCGGCTTACGCACGATCGCCAGCGCCGCGGTGCTCTGCGCCTCGGTGGCCGACGCCTGCCCGTGCAGTGCGACGGCCTGGTCGGCCATGTCCTGGACGAACACCGCGAAGATCCGGTCGATGTGCGCCTCGGTGAGATCCGACAGGTCGCTCACCGAATCCGGACGCGGGTCTCGCCGTCGTCGATGGCCAGCGCCGCGGACTCGCAGGATCAGCTGCGCGTAGACGATCTGGGTGAACAGCTGGCCCGAGGATCTGCAGGTAGTCCAGGTCCTTCTGCTGCGCCTCGGTCGGGCGGCGCGGTCAGCACCAGTTGGGTGAAGGCGTCGATCTGCTCGCGGAAGATCGCGACGTTGGGCAGGTGCGCGAAGCGGTCGAAGGCCGGGCGCCAGTCGGCGAACCCGATCGAGCCCAGGCCCTTGGCCGGACCCTGGTGGAACAGGTAGGCGTCGTCGCGCGGCGTCCTGGCGCACCGGGATCGGTGGATACTCCTGCGCTGCACCGTGAGCCGCGCCGAGATAGCGCGGCATGAACTTGAGCACCAGCGCGATGTTGACGTGCACGGTGCCCTCGAGCTTCGGCAGCGCCCGGATGTCGGTGGCGGCGCGGCTGAAGTAGGTGTCGCGCTCGAAACCGCGGGCGGCGATGACGTCCCACAGCAGGTCGATCACCCGCTCGCCCTCGCTGGTCACCTTCGCCTTGGTGATCGGGTTGAACAGCAGGAACCGGCGGTCGTCCTCGCTCGCGCAGCGGAAGTAGTCGGTCGAGCGGGCGGCGAAGATCTTCATCGCCACCAGCCGCGCGTAGGCGTCGGCGAGCATCCGGCGCACGTGCGGGAATTCGGTGACCCGGTTGCCGTAGAGCATCCGGTTGTTGGCATGGGTGACCGCCTCGAAGAACGAGTGCTCGCAGATGCCGATGCTGGCCCAGCCGAGGTTGACCTTGCCGACGTTCACCGTCGCCAGTGCGGCGTCCCACGCGGGCTTGCCGACGTGCAGGATGTCCGACGATGCCACCGGGTAGTCGTGCAGGTTGAACGCCGCGACGAACATCTGCCCGGCGACGACGTTCTTGATCAGCTCGTAGCGCTCGTGGCTCGGGTCGACGAGGAAGAACACGTACTCGCCCGGGTGCTCGGGATCGTCGTCGGCGAACTTGCCGAACACGCTCAGCCGCCCGGCCGCGTTGCCGTTGCCGATGTACCACTTGCCGCCGCTGGCGCTGAACCCCTCGCCGGTGCGGGTCAGGATCATGTCCGAGGAGTAGATGTCGGCGCCGTGCTCGCGTTCGGACAGGCCGAATCCGAAGATGTGGCCCTCGGCCAGCAGGCCGGCCACCTTCGCGCGGGCGTCGTCGTTGCCGCTGAGCCACACCGGACCCAAGCCCAGCACCGATACCTGCCAGGCATACCAGTGCGCCAGTGAGTAGAACCCGAGGATCTCGTTGAGTTCGTTGATCCGGGCCAGGTCCCAGCGGGCGTCGCTGTCTCCGACCAGTTCGCCGATCTCGGCGGGGGTGGCGAAGTCGGCGAAGATCCGCTTGTCGGCGACCAGTTGAAGGAAGTCGGAGTACCACTCGCCGGAGTAGTACTCGTCTTTGTTGCGGGCCAGGCCCTTGGTCTCGAAGAAGTCGATCAGGGCCAGCAATTGCTCCCGGGTGGCCTGGTCGAACGAGCTGGGGTCATAGGTGCGGGGATTGAACAGCAGCGACATGACATGAGCCTAGGCACAACAGGCCTGTCGGGACCAGACTCCAGAACCCTCCGCACCTCTTCGATGACGTGTTTGGATGGGGGCCGTGGAACGCCTCTTCAACACCATCCTCGCGCTCAAAGAGCGCGGCCTGCTGCCCGACGCGGTGATGCGCGCGCTGGTCCGCCTGATGTGCGCGCAGTGGGTCAGGACCTTCGAGTGTGGCGGCGATGAAGCCAAGCAGGCTTTCTACAAGAAGAAGTACTTCGAGAAGCTGCGCGCCAGCGCCGGTGCGCTACACCAGGACGACGCCAACATTCAGCACTACGAGGTGCCCACCCGCTTCTTCCACCTGATGCTCGGGCCGTACCTGAAGTACTCCTGCTGTGAGTTCGCCGACCCCTCCACCAGCCTCGCTGACGCCGAGGTCGCCATGCTGCACACCTTCCTCGAGGAGCGCCTGCAACTCGGCGCTCTGTCGGCGGCCAAGAAGAACATCCGGCTGCTCGACCTCGGCTGCGGTTGGGGCTCGCACGGCAGCTATGTGCTGGAGAACTATCCGGGTGCGCATGTGACATTCCTGTCAAACAGCGCCACCCAGCAGGACTACATCAAATCCAAGAACTCCAAACACGACGGCCGCTTCGACTGCGTCAAAGCCGACGCCAGCACTTATGACCCTGCCGAGTTCGCCGGCGGCTTCGACGTCATCGTGTCCTGCGAAATGCTCGAGCACATGAAGAACTACGACATGGTGCTGGCCAAGGTCAGTTCCTGGCTCAAGCCCGACGGCCGGATGATGGTGCAGATCCTGGGCAATCGGCGCTTCGCCTACGACTTCAAGACCACCGACTGGATGGGCAAGTACTTCTTCGCCGGCGGCACCATGCCCAGCCGCGACCTCCTCGAGCACTTCCTGCCCGCTGACCTCACGCAGAGCCAGGTGTGGGACGTCAACGGCCGCCAGTACACCCGCACCCTGGACGCCTGGCTGGAACGCCTGGACGCCAACAAGGCCGAATGCCTGCTAGCTCTCGAGGGCGGGCCGGTGCCGGCGTCCGTCGCGCTGGAGCGCTGGCGGATGTTCCTGCTGTTCTGCTCGGAGGTCTTCGGCTACCGCGACGGCAACGAGTGGATGGTGTTCCACTACCTGTTCGAGAAGACCGGCTGACCACATACAAAAGTGGGCCGGCAGGTTTCCCTGCCGACCCACAATGTTTGTTGTGCTGCGCTACTACTCCGGGCGGACAGCGAGAGCCTGGGGGCCCTTGGCACCCTGGCCGATCTCGAAGACCACTCGCTGGTTTTCCTCCAGCGAGCGGTAACCGCTACCGCTGATCTCGGAGAAGTGGACGAAAACGTCCTCCGCGCCACCGTCGGGGGCGATGAAGCCGAAGCCCTTCTCGCTGTTGAACCACTTCACAGTTCCCTGTGCCATTCTGTTACTTCTCTCATCTGATGAAACGGGCGCCCAAAACTGACTCCCTGACCGTCAGCCTACGGGTATTTGCCCCGACTAGCGATCTCGATCGGAAAACACCGGATTCTCCACCGGATCGGTCGAGTCGGTATTCGTCACGACGTGCTCGGCCTCGACGGGGTGGGAGAACAGGTTGTTGTCACTCATATGGTTTCTTTCATCGTGCCCGACCGTCGGAATGCGGTCAGGGCGGGGAAGAGCGTTTCGCAGATGGATGTGAAGACCCCCCACAGGGCGAAACCGCTCTGACCTCCACAGTACACGGCACCGTCCGCCGTAGGATTTTCCACGGCCGGACGCTCCACTCCGGTGTTGATAACCGGGGGAGTCGCATCTATGCCCATCGCCGTGCCCGAGAACCCGCGCCTGGCCAACGCCACCGAACGGCAGGTGTTCAGGGCCCTGATGGAGCAACTCGGCGACGCCGACCTGATCATCTCCGGCCAGCGGGTCACCGATCACCAGAAGGATCACGAGATCGACTTCGTCGTCGCAATTGAGGGCGCCGGCATCGTCTGCGTCGAGGTCAAGGGCGGCGAGGTCTGGCACGACGGCACCGACTGGCTGCAGAGCCAGTCGACGGCAGGGTCAAGACCATCGAACCGGTCCGCCAGGTCCGCCAGGCCCGCTACGCGCTGCGCGACGTTCATCGAGACGGACCCCCGCTGGACGCAGGGCCGGCTGCGCTGGAACCACGTCGTCGTCGTGCCGAAAAGCTGCTGTGGCGCAGGACTTCGCGCTCCCAGAGTGCCCGCGGTGGATGGTGATCGACCGCGACGAGATCGGCCATATCGGATCGCTGCTGCGCGATGTCGCGCTCAACCAGAAGACCGACCTGCCGCTGCTCGCTGACACCGCCATCGAGCAACTCCGCATCGCGTTGGGCGGCCGCGGCCTGCCGCAGCGCGACGTCGTCGCCCGCGCCTGAGGGAAGGAAGACGCCGCCGACATCCTCACCGAACAGCAGGCCGTCATCCTCGTCGCGCGATCCAGTTGCTCAACCGCGTGGAGATCCGCGGCGGCGCCGGTAGCGGCAAGACCTTCCTGGCCGTCGAGCAGGCCCGCCGGCTCGCCGACAAAGGCCAGCGGGTGGCGCTGATCTGCTACTCCCACGGCCTGGCCTCCTACCTGAAGCGCATCACCGCCGAACTGGTCGCGGCGCCAGCAGCCCGGCTACGTCGGCGAGTTCCACAGTCTCGGCATGCAGTGGGGCGCGCCCGAAGGGCCCCGACGAGAACGAGCGCACCAAGGAGGCCTCGCAGTTCTTCGAACACGACCTGCCCGCCAGATGCTGCAACTGGCCGCTGAGCTGCCCGATGGCAAGCGGTTCGACTCCATCGTCATCGACGAGGCGCAGGACTTCGCCGACAGCTGGTGGGAGCCGGTGCTGGCCGCGCTGCGCGACCCGGACGACGGGCGGGCTCTATGTGTTCATCGACGAGGGCCAGCGGGTGTTCGACCGGCAGGGCACCCCGCCGGTGCCCCTGGTGCCGCTGATCCTCGACCAGAACATCCGCAACACGCCGCCAGATCGCCACCGCGTTTCAGCCGCTGGTCGACCACCCGATGCGGTTCCTCGGCGGCGATGGTCCGGAGGTGCGGTTCGTGCCGTGCGACCTCGACGACGCGCTCGACGTCGGTGACGACCAGATCGAGCAACTGCTCGACGAGGGCTGGCGGCCCGAGGACGTCGCGCTGCTGACCACCGGCAGCCGCCACCCCGAACAGACCGAGCGTCAGAAGGCCGGGCAACCAGGCCTATTGGGACAGCTTCTGGGATGCCGAGCAGGTGTTCTACGGGCACGTGCTCGGTTTCAAGGGACTTGAGCGGCGCGCCGTCGTGCTGGTGGTCAACGACCGAGCACGCACTGGAGCGCGCGCGAGAACGCTTGTACGTCGGGCTTTCCCGCGCGCGCGACCAACTCGTGGTGTGCGGCGATCCGGACTTCATCGCCGAGCACGGCGGGCCGGATCTGGCTCAGCGACTCGGCATCACCGGGTAGCTGCCCGGCTGAGGCGCCGCGGGGCCGCTGTAGAGTTGACGGAGTTATTACACAGACAGCTCGTTCATGACCGGTCCCCGGAATTCGCGACGCACGGCCAACCGTGTGCGGGTCTCGCTGACCGGCGCCCTCGGCGGCGACATCGACGGCGCGTGGTGGCCCTACACCGCGTCGATGGGACGCGAGCTTCCTGATCTGGTCGACGCGCTCATCCCCGCGATCGGTGCAGGTGGTCGATATCCAGATCAACTGGCTGGCCAAATCTCGCACCCCCGTGCTGAGCACCATGGCCGCTGCTGCGGCGACGAAGATGGGCTGGGACGCCAGCCAGCAGCGGTTGATGAGCCTGGCCGGCACCACCGCGTCCACCCGGATCCTGGTGATCCCGGCCATGACGCCGGTGGCGCTGGCACTGATGGTGCTTCGGCAGTCGGCGGGACGGGCAATCCCCGACATCGAGTACGGCACACCGGTTTACGAGGCGGCCGACCGGATTGTGCGCGCCGCCCAGGTGGCAAGCGGATCCTGGAAGGTTCCGCCCGCCACCGGGACAGGGTCGGGTTCCGACTAGCCGGCTGACATGCCGGCCGGGCGCGACGCCCGCCGGCGGCCATGCGTTACCGGTGCATCGACGCTGCGACGGGGCGGCTTTCCGCTGCGCTGGGCGCGCGGCCCACCGACGCGCTGACCGCCACTGCTGTGGCCACCGCCATTGCCGCCGCCACTGCCGCGGGGACGCCGCGACTGCGTCGAGCGCGCAGGAGCCTGCTGGGCCACTGCGACGGCGACCGGCTTCTGGTAGGCGGCGATCTCACCGACCAACTCGCGCACGGCCTCGGAGTCCGCACCCACCTGCTGGGGGGCGACGTTGATCCCGGCCTTGCGCAGCAGTGCGTTGGTGTCCCTGCGCTGCTCGGGCAGCACCACGGTCACCACGTCGCCGGCCCGGCCGGCGCGCGCTGTGCGTCCGGAGCGGTGCAGGTATGCCTTGTGCTCGGCCGGCGGGTCGCAGTGCACGACGAGTTCGACGTCGTCGACGTGCACGCCGCGCGCGGCGATGTCGGTGGCGACCAGCACCCGCGCGGTACCGGCGGTGAAGGCCGCCAGGTTGCGGTCGCGCGCGGGCTGCGACAGGTTGCCGTGCAGGTCCACCGACGGGATACCCGCCTCGGTGAGCTGCTTGGCCAGCTTGCGGGCCTGATGCTTGGTGCGCAGGAACAGGATTCGGCGTCCGGTGCCGGAGGCGAGCGTCTGCACCAGGTGCTTCTTGGCGTCCACTCCGGAGACGTGGAACACGTGATGCGTCATCGCCGCGACGGGGGAGTTCTCGCTGTCCACTGAGTGCGACAGCTCATTGCGCAGGAAGCGCTTGACGAGCTTGTCGACGCCGTTGTCCAGCGTCGCGGAGAACAGCATCCGCTGCCCGCCGGCCGGGGTGGCCGCCAGGATGCGGGTGACGCCGGGCAGGAACCCGAGGTCGGCCATGTGGTCGGCCTCGTCGATCACGGTGATCTGCGACGCGCGTCGAGGCTGATGACGCTGCTGGCGCATCAGGTCCTCGAGGCGTCCGGGGCAGGCGACGACGATGTCGACGCCGGCCCGCAGCGCGGTGACCTGACGGCTCTGCGGCACGCCGCCGAAGATCGTGGTGACCTCGCAGGCCGTAGGCCGCGGCCAGGGGGTCGAGCGTCGCGGTGATCTGGGTGGCCAGCTCCCGGGTGGGGGCGAGCACCAGGCCGGCGGGCCGGACTGGGCTGGCGCTTGGTGCCGGCCAGCCGGCTGACCAGCGGGATGGAGAAGGCCAGCGTCTTACCGCTGCCGGTCTTTCCGCGGCCCAGCACGTCGCGCCCGGCGAGGGTGTCGGGCAGCGTCTGCGACCTGGATGGGGAAGGCGTCGGTGAGGCCGTCGGCGGCCAAGCGGCCACCAGTGCTGCGGGCACGCCGAGGTCGGCGAAGGTCGCCGTCTTAGGGGTTCCGGTCGTAGGGGTCCCGGTCATAGGGGTCCCAGTTATAGGGGTAGTCATGAGAAATGGTGCCTTTCAGGCATGTGTGGCGAGACTGCCGGTCGGCAATATCGGATCGCCGCGAGACATGGAGTGCTCGGCACTGAAGAGCCAGGCACTTGAATCAATCGAATCGGCAATCCGGGCCCTCAAACGTGAGGACGGCGCCGGGTGGAGTGAAAGTGTTCCACGACGTGCTGTCGCCCCTGGGGGCGTCAGCGTTGCCACAACTGTAACAGGTGGGGTGCTCGGAGTCGCCGGTGCGGGCCGGTCTGCGCTGATCGGAGAGCCGCGACGGGTCGTTTTCCCCGCCTCCGAGCGACTTGGAGCGACTCCGGGAGCGACCCGGGAGCGACTCTGGGGCGATAGTCGAGCGACTCGGCAGCGACCTGGTGAAGCGGCTGGCACTGTCCCTGACGGACTCGGACCCCAACGACTCGGACCCCAACGACTCGGAGCGCCCACAGCGACTCGAGATAGTCGCTCACAGTCGCTCAGAGGTGGGAAAAACGCCTGGGTTTCTGGTGCCGATCGTGGTGCCAACGGTCACAGGCGCAATCGGACGATCGCAATCGGCCGGGTTGTCCGCGCCGGGGGGCCGGCCGCCGTTCAAAAGTTGCTAGCACTGTTAACAAATTGCAGCCGGTCCTCAGGTATCCGCACCGGAGTCGTTACTTTATGATCGGGGCTGTCAGCGCCTGACGCCTACGTCGATCGACCTGTCCTGGAGTAACTCGGTGAGCTTCCCCCGTCGTGCCCGCACCGCGTGCGTCGTCGTCGTCGTGTTGCTGTTAGGTGTGCTGGCCAGCGATGTTGCCGGGATTCCGGGCTGCCGCGGGGCCTGCAAGATGCCGGTGGCCACCGCGGCCCTGCAGGTGCAGCAGCCCGGCCCGCCGGCTCCGCCGATCGTCGGTATTTCGCCGTTCAACGAGGCCGAGGATCTCAACCCGCTCACTCCGGTGAACGCGGAGGTACTCGACGGCAGGATCACCGCGGTGAGCCTGGTCGATGACTGGGGCAACGCCGTCACCGGTCAGATCTCCCCGGACGGCAAGGCCTGGACCCCCACCGAGCGACTGAACTTCGCTCGCAGCTACTCGATGACGGTGTCGGCCAAGAGCGACAGCGGGGTGGCGCTGACCCGCACCAGCAACTTCTCGACGGCGTACCCGAACAACTTCGCCCAGCCCTACATCGAGGTGCAGGGCGGGTTCGCGGTTCAGCCGAACCAGAAGTACGGCGTCGGCACCGTGGTGGTCGCGCACTTCGACGAGCCGATCACCGACAAGGCGCTCGCCGAGCGGAACATGATCGTGCGGACCGAGCCGGCCGTGGAAGGCAACTGGTTTTGGCTCAGCGACACCAAGGCGCACTGGCGGCCCCAGTACTTCTACGCCCCCGGCACCCGGATCCACGTCGAACTCAACATGTTCGGCCTCAAGCTCGGTGAGGGCCTCTACGGCCAGGCCGACGCGAAGGCCGACCTGACCATCGGCGACGCGCGCATCGCGATCGCCAATGACATCACCAAGCAGATCAGCGTCTTCGACAACGGCGCGCTGGTGCGCACCATGCCCACCGCGATGGGCCGCGGCGGCACCTCGCTGCTCGGCGGCAAGACCTTCCACTGGTGGACCCCGGCCGGGATCTACACCGTCCTGGACAAGGGCGAGGTCGTCATCATGGACTCGGCCACCTACGGGGTGCCGGCCGGTTCCGCGGAAAGCTACAAGCGCACGATCGGCTTCGCGACCCGCATCAGTACCGACGGCATCTACCTCCACCAACTCGACGACACCGTCTGGGCGCAGGGCAATACCAATGTCTCCAGCGGCTGCCTGAACCTCAGCGGCGAGAACGCCCAGTGGTACTTCAACTTCGTCCAACCCGGCGATGTGGTGGAGGTGCGCTACACCGGCGGTCCGCCGCTGGATCACGTGCACAACGGCGACTGGTCCGTCCCTTGGGATCAGTGGGTCAGGGGCAGCGCCCTGACTCCCGGATCGACGCCGCCGCCGTCGCCGCTGTCGGTGACGTCCGCACCCGGCCCCTAGGGCATCAACCCCAGGTGGCAGAGTCCACAGGTGAGACCGGGGGACGGGGAGAGCGGGGGAGTCCGTGCAGGGCTACGACATCATCGGTGACATCCACGGCTGCGCAACGCTGCTGAAGAAGCTGCTCGACAGCCTCGGCTACCGCAGCGGGTCCGGGTCCTACCGCCATCAGGAGCGCACCGCGGTGTTCGTCGGCGATCTCGTCGATCGCGGGCCCGAGCAGCGCGAGGTGCTCGAGATCGTCAAGGCGATGGTCGATTCCGGTGCCGCACACATCGCGATGGGCAACCACGAGTTCAACGCGGTGGCATTCGCCACCGAAGACCCACGCAAGCCCGGTGAGTTCATGCGCCGCCACGAGGCCAAGAACGTCAAGCAGCACCGGGCCTTCCTCGACCAGTTGACCCCCGACCAACGCATCTTCTATCTGGACTGGTTCAAGACGCTGCCACTGTGGGTGGATCTCGGCGGGGTCCGGGTGGTGCACGCCTGCTGGCATGTCGACTCGATGCGTGTGGTCGAAAAGATCTGCGGCTCAAACCGATTGGGTACCACCGCTAACTTCATCGAGGCCGCCACAAAGGGCACCGATCTGTACGAGGCTGTCGAGATCCTGCTCAAAGGCCCGGAGATCTGCCTCACCGATCTCGGCCACCCGCCGTATCGCGACTTCGGCGGCGCGCCCAGGGTCAAGGCGCGGGTGCGGTGGTGGGATCAGGACGCGCGCACACTGCGTGAGGTTGCCGATGTCCGCGGCGTGACACTGCTCGACGGCTCGCCGTACCCGGAGCTGCCGGACGACCCGGTCGACGACTTCTACCGGTCGGTGATCTACACCGACCCGGTGCCGGTGATCTACGGCCACTACTGGTTCCAGTGGGAACGCCATCGCGAGGACTGGACCGAACACACCGCGTGTGTGGACTTCAGCGCAGTGGCGGGCGGCAAGCTGGTGGCCTACCGCTGGAACGGGGAGCCGACGATCTCGTGGGCGAACTATGTGCCGCACTCGATCGACGTGGTGGCCAAGGAGCCGTCGGCCTAGTCGTGGCTGCTTGGATGAGCTATGGACTTTCTGCGCACGCCGGACTCCCGCTTCGCCGGCCTTGACGGCTATCCGTTTCCACCGCACTATCTCGACGTCACCGCCGACGGCGCGCCGCCGCTGCGGATGCACTACATCGACGAGGGCCCCCGCGACGGCGCCCCGGTGGTGCTGCTGCACGGCGAGCCGACCTGGAGTTACCTCTATCGCACCATGATCGAGCCGCTGGCCGCCGCCGGTCACCGGGTGCTCGCACCGGACCTGATCGGGTTCGGCCGCTCCGACAAACCCACCCGCCGCGCTGACTACACCTACGCGCGCCACGTTGCGTGGGTCACCGACTGGCTCACCCAACTCGACCTCACCGGCGTCACCGTCGTCGTGCAGGACTGGGGTTCGCTGATCGGCCTGCGGATGGCCGCGGAGAACCCCGACCGGTTCGCAAAGCTGTTCATCGCCAACGGGTTTCTGCCGATCGCCGACCGGCCCACCCCGCCGGCCTTCCGGATCTGGCGCGCGTTCGCCAAATACTCCCCGGCGTTGCCGTCCGGCTGGCTGGTGGACCGCGGCACCGTCCACCCCGTGCCCAAGAAGATCCGGGACGGCTACGACGCCCCGTTCCCCGACAAGAGCTACAAGGAGGGGTCGCGCGCCTTCCCGCAACTGGTGCCCACCTCACCGGAGGATCCCGGCCATCCCGGCCAACCGGGCGGCGTGGGAGGTGCTGGGCCGCTGGACCAAACCGGTGCTGTGCGTCTTCGGCGCCCGCGACCCGATCCTCGGCAAGGCCGACGCTCCGCTGATCCGCCATATCCCCGGCGCGGCCGGCCAGCCGCACGCCCGGATCAACGCCGGCCACTTCATCCAGGAGGACGCCGGGCCCGAACTCGTCCGCCGCCTGCTGGACTGGGAAGCCGGGCTTGCGCGAGACAGGGGATGACGCCGTGATCGACGCCCACCTCGACCCCGCCACCTCGGTGCTGACCCTGCGGCCGCAGTCCGCCCTGGAGATCCGCGACTTCGTCGACCTGGGCCAGGACCGTCGACCCGCAGATCGAGCAGCACGGTGACCTGGCCGGGCTGATCATCGAGGCGCCGCACTTCCCGGGCTGGGACAGCTTCGGCGCGCTGGTGACGCACATCCGCTTCGTCCGCGACCACCACCGGCACGTGAAGAAGATCGCGGTGGTCACCGACTCCCACCTCGGGGATGCCGCCGAACACATCGCCGCGCACTTCGTCGCTGCCAGGTCCGGCACTTTCCGGCCGAGGGGATCGCCGAGGCGCGGGAGTGGATCTCCGGTAGCTAGCGCGGCCAGGTCTCCGGCAGGCCGTGCCCGCCGTCGGCCACCAGCACCGCGCCGGTGACGAACGATGCCGATTCGTGCGCGAGAAACGCCGACGCACGAAGCGATCTCGGCCGGGGTACCGCTGCGGCCGATCGGCCCCGCTGCCGCGGCAGCCGCCTCGAACTCCAATTGCGACCCGGTCGCGACGTAGCCGGGTGCGACGACGTTGACCGTCACGCCGTGGCCGACGACCTCCAACGCCAGCGCGCGGGACAGCCCCACCAACCCGGCTTTGGCGGCGGCGTAGGTGGCCTGTCCGGGCATCGCGTTGACCGTGCCCGTCGTCGACCCCACCGACACGATCCGGCCGTACCCCGCGGCGCGTCATCACCGGCACCGCCGCCCGGCACATCAGGAACGCGGTCGTCAGGTTGCGGGCCAGCGCGGCGTCCCAGTCCGCCAGCGACAGCGCGGCCACGTCGGCGTCGGCGTCCCAGCCCGAGGCCACCGACGTCATGCCGGCGTTGTTCACCAGGATGTCCAGCCGGCCCCAGCGGGAGATCGCGGCATCGCACCACCGTCGGCGGCCGAGCCGTCGACGGTCAGGTCGGCCACCACGCCGACGGCCGCCGTCACCCAGTTCGGCGGCGCGCTCGTGTACCCGATCGGAGGTGGCGCCCAGCACCACCCGCGCGCCCTCGTCGACGAGGTGGCGCGCCACCGCGAAGCCGATACCGTCGGGCGCTCCGGCGCCGGTGACGACGGCGACCCGATCGGCGAAGCGCGGCGCCAACAGTGTTACAGCCCGAACTCGGTGTGGATGTTGTCGATTCCGGCCCGGATGGCGTCGAGGGTCTCCTGGCGGGCCCGCATCTTGCAGGCGTAGTGCGCCTTGGCGTGCAGGGTGGTGGCGAACTCGTGGGCGGCCTCGCGGGCGCGATCGAGCACCATGTCGCGCCATCACCAGTTCGTCCACCCAGCCGCCGGCCAGTGCGGTGTCGGAGAGGAAGATCTTGGACAGCCCGACGGCCTGCTGATAGGCCGAGCGGGTCAGCCGCAGCTTCATCACCTCCAGCGCCGGGTAGGGCAGCACCATCCCGATGGCCACCTCGTTGGCCTGAAAGGTGTAGCCCGGCGCGGCGACTCGGTGATCGGTGCTGCACGCCAGGAACGACCCCATCGCGATGGCGTGCCCGGTGCAGGCGGCCACCACCGGCTTGGGGAACGACAGCAGCCGGTGCGAGAGTTCGAAGCCCGCCTTGAGCATGTCGATCGAGGCCTGCACGTCTCCGGACTTGAACACCTTGAGGTCGAACCCGCCGCTGAACACCCGCTCGTTGCCGGCGATCACCACCGCGCCGGCGTCCTCGCTCTCGGCCTGGTCCAGTGCGGTGTTGATCGCGGCCAGCATGTCCGGGCCCAGGGCGTTGACCTTGCCGTCGTCCATGGTGATCATCGCGATCGACTCTTCGCGCTGGTAGCTGACGCTCATTGCTCTCCTCACGTGGGGTGTGAGGCTATGACGCTACCGACGCTCGGCTACGGTTTGCCAGTGCACCTGCCCGTCCGCCTCGCCACCGTCTTCGCCGCTGCCGCGGTGGCTGTCGCGACCGCCGGACCGGCATCCGCGTCGGCCCCGCCGACGGACGGCACCGCAGTCCTCGACCCGCCGCAGCCGGGCACCGGAGTCATCACCGGCCGGGTAATCGCGGTCGACCCTGACGGCGACCCGCTGGTCTACACCGCGCCGCCGGCCACCGCCGGAGGCAGCGTGGCCGTCGCCCCTGATGGCACGTTCGTCTACACCCCGAACGCGGGCGGCGTGCTCGCCGACGGCTTCACGGTGACGGTCGATGACGGCCGGGGCGGCCTACTCGCTGTTCCGGTGGGTGTGCCCGCCGCAGCAGTCCCGGCACCCAACGGCGTGACGTTCGCCTTCGACGTACGGCAGCGGCGCGGAGATGTGGACGCCGGAGGCACGTGCCGCCCTGGAATCCGCGGCGGCGACGCTGACGTCATCTCTCGTGGTGGACCAACCGGTTCAGATCACCGCCGCGGTCACCGGTATCAACGAACCCGGTGCGCCGAACATGGCGTCGTCGTGGGTGGGTTTCACCAGCGATGCCCCCGGCTATTTCGGGACGCTGATCCAGACCAAGATCCTCTACGGCATCGACGCCAACGGCCCCGAACCCGACACCGTGATCACCGCCAACTTCGCCGAGCGGTGGGCGTTCGGCGGCCAGGTGCCCGGCGACCGCTACGACTTCACCACCGTGGCGATGCACGAGTTGACCCATGCGCTGGGCTTCCTCAGCGGGATGGCCGACCCCGCCACCGACCGCAACTGGACCGACTACGACAGGTTCCTGCGTGCCGCCGACGGGCAGGCGGTGATCGACGACGCCGGCTTCGCGTTCAAGCCGCAGTACATCGCCAACCTCACCGGCGGCAACGGCGGGCTGTTCTTCGGCGGACCCAACGCGGTGGCCGCGTTCGGCGGGCCGGTTCCGCTGTTCACCCCGGATCCGTGGGCGACGTCGAGCCGGTCGGTCTCGCACGTCAACGCACTGCCCGGCTACCTGATGAACCCGTTCTACGGCTACGGGCCGGGGGTCCGCGCGCTGAGCCCCGTGGAGGTCGCCATGCTGCGCGACCTGGGATATAGGGTGCGCTAACCCTTTGCCTCGTCAAGAGGACTGATACGTTCGCCAGCAATGCGGGGATCACTGCGTGTCGGCCGCGTCGGCGGCTTGGCGATCGCTCTCGGGGTGGGGGTGGCGATTGCCGGTTCCGGCATGGGAACAGCCTGGGCTGAGCCTGCTGCCGATCCTGCGGCGACCGACTCGGCAGCCACCGCGCCCGCCGGCCGCGCTGACACCACCCGCGCTCGATCGGCGCCGAACGGGATTTCGCCGAAGGCCAAGAAGGACCGTCCCTCGGTGATGAAGCCCGCACCTGCGGCCGCTGCCCGGGTGCCGGTGGTGCGCGTGGACGTCCGCGAGGTGACGACGCTTACTCAGGCGGCGCAGCCCGCGAGCGCGACCGCATCCATGACCACAGTGTCGGCCGTGGCAGTGGCGCCTGCACTCGCGGCGGTGGCGCAGGCGCCACGGGCCACGGCGGCCACTCCGGCGATCGCCGGGATGCTCCAGTCCCTGGTGGCCGGACTGGCCGGCATCAATCCGTTGGCGCCGGCGGCGCCCGTCGAATCCCCGGTGGCGTGGGCGGTGGCGGCCGCCACGTCGCGTCGCACCATCGGTGCCCAAACCCAGGCCCAGGCGCGGGCCACCGCAGCGGCCACCGGCAATCCGATCGCGACCTTCTTCTTCAACCAGACCCCGACGGTCAGCCCCACCCGCATCGGGCAGGACTCCGCCAGCGTGGTCACCGGTGACCTCAACATCAGCGACCCCGACAGCGACGTCGTGATCTACACAATCACCGAAGCACCCGCGAACGGCACCGTGACGGTCGACTCCAATGGCGAGTACACCTACGTCCCCGACCCGTACTACGCCCGTGCGGGCACCACCGACACCTTCACCGTCAGCGTCAGCGATGCCGACAGCGGTTTCCACATCCACGGCCTCGGCGGGTTCTTCAACCTGCTGACCTTCGGACTGCTCGGGGACTCCGGACATGCCAGCACCGCAGCGGTCACCGTCGTTGTCGATCCCCGCAACGAGCTCCCCGTCGGCGCGGTCAACATCGGTGCCACCGACCCGGTGAATGGACGGGTGGTCGGCCGGGTGGTCGGCACCGACGCCGACGGCGACACATTGACCTACGCCGGTTCGACGACGACATCCAAGGGCACCGCCACCGTCGCCGTCGACGGCAGCTTCAGCTACCTCCCGACCCCCGACGCTCGCCACGACGCCGCCTCGCTGGTCGCCACCGAGGTGGATAAGACCGATACCTTCACCGTCACCATCAGCGACGGCTACGGCGGCCGGACCAATGTGGCTGTGCGGGTGGATATCTCGCCGCTCAACGAGGCACCGGTCGCCGGTCTGACCGTCGGCAGCCCGGATCCGACCACCGGCGTCGTCACCGGCAAGGTCAGCGCCACCGACCCCGATGGCGATCCGCTCACCTACAGCGGCCCCACCACCACATCCAAGGGCAGCGTCACCGTCGCCACCGATGGCTCGTTCACCTACACGCCGACGGCCGCCGCCCGGCACGGTGCGGCGCGGCTGAGCGGCACCGTCGCCGACAAGACCGACACCTTCACCGTGACAGTCACCGACGACAGCGGTGGGGTGACCGCGGTACCGGTCACCGTGACCCTCTCGCCGACCAACATCGCCCCGGTGGCCGTCGGCGCCACCGCCGGAAGCCCTAACGCCACCAGCGGGCTGGTCTCCGGCAGCATCACCGCCAGCGACGGCGACGGGGATCCGCTGAGCTACAGCGCTGCGCCGCCCAAGGGGTCAATCAGCTTCTCCGGCAACGGCGGCTTCGCCTATTACCCGACCGGGCAGGCGCGCCAGGATGCCGCGAACGGCGGCGCCACCACCGACTCGTTCACCGTCACCATCGCCGACGGCTACGGCGGCACGGCGACGATCCCGCTCACCGTCGGGATCGCACCCGCGGTGGCCAACGCAGCCTTGGCGTTCAACTTCTCCTACGGCAGCGGCTCGCAATTCTGGACCGCCGAGGCCCGCACAGCACTGGAGTCCGCGGCCGCCTCGTTGGCGTCCTACTTCATCGTCAGCACGCCGACGACGATCACCGTCACAGTCCTCGGCAGCAATTCGCCGAGCTCCAATAACCTCGCCTACGCCAACGTTGACTTCACCAGCTACAGCGCCGGTTACTACGGCACCATCGTGCAGTCCAAGATCCTCACCGGCGTCGATTCCAACGGTGCTTCAGCCGATGCGCTGATCTCCTACAACTGGGCTCAGCCGTGGGCGCTGGGCAACTCCGTGCCGAACAACCAGTACGACTTCAAAGCCGTGGCCATCCACGAGTTGCTGCACACCGTGGGCTTCCTCACCGGTGCGGACAATTCGCCGGGCAACGTCAACTGGACCATCTTCGACCGCTACCTGCGGACCGCAGGCGGCTCGGTGGTGATCGACCCGAACACCTACGCGATCATCAGCGGCTACGAGGGCAACTTCACCGGTGCCAATGGCGGCCTCTACTTCACCGGGCCGAACGCCGGCACGGTCCAGCTGTATACGCCGGGCACCTGGGCGGGCGGAAGTTCGCTATCCCACGTCAACCAGCTGGGCGGGTTCGTGATGAACCCGTTCTACGGCACCGGTGCCGGTCCGCGGGTGCTGTCGGCGACCGAGGTCGGCATCCTGCGGGATCTGGGCTTCTCGGTGAACAACTCGCCGGGGGTGGCGGCGTTCGTGGTGGTCTGGGTGGGTCTGGTGCGCCGCCGGCGGACCCGCTAACCGCCCATCAGCGCGCGCCACTGGTCCAGGTTCGACGCCCGGTAGACGTAGTTGGAGCGCTTGACCTCCTGCAGGCTCGCGCTGGGCTCGGCCGAATACCAGTGACCGGGGAACACCGTCGGATCGCCGGGTAGCGCCGCTAACTGCTGCAGGCTGCGGAACATCTCGTCGACGTCACCGCCGGGGAAGTCGGTGCGCCCGCAGCCCTCCAGGAACAGGGTGTCGCCGGCCACCAGCCGGCCGTCCAGCAGGAAGCACTGGCTGCCCGGAGTGTGGCCGGGGGTGTGCAGCAATTCGATGTCGATGTCGCCGATGCTGACGGTGTCGCCATGCTGGTGTGCGGTGAGCTCACTCATCGCGATCCCGGTGACACGGGAAACCCATTGCGCTTCATGGGTGTTGACGTGCACCGGGACGCTGACCCGCTCCAGCAGCTCGGCAAGTCCCTTGAGCTCGAAGCCCATCATCGACCCGCCGACGTGGTCGGGGTGGTGGTGGGTGACTAGTACTCCGGACAGCCGCATCCCGTCGGCCTCGAGGGTGTCGAGCAGATCGCCGGCGGCGTAGGCGGGATCCACCATCACCGCGTCGCCGGTCTCCCGGTCGCCGATCAGGTAGGCGAAGTTGCGCATCTGCTGAGCTATCGGGTCGGCAGCGGCGAAGTCGCGCCCGGAGAGCAACTGGCGGAAGTAGAGACGGTCTGAAGCCATGTGGTCAGCGTATGACAGTGGCCATCGCCTGATCAGCCTGGTCCTGCTCTCCGCGGGCATGTTCGCCGCACTCCTGGGCGGGTCGATCGTTGCGCTGGGCGCCGGTGCTGGGCGCGTCCACCGGGAGGCGCCGGAGGGAAGTCGACGACACCGGTGCATCACGAATCGTCCTCAGGTAGTAGCCGTTCGGGGTGGTGGTAGTCGTTGGTCCCGCCGCGCAGCGGCAGGCCAGGCGGGGGAATCCATTCGGTAGTGCCGTCGGATCTTTTCCTGGTTTGCCAGCCGCCGGGCTTGATCAGGCCGTGGTCGGTTTTACAGGCGAGGGTGAGATCGTCGATGTCGGTCTTGCCGCCATCGGCCCACTCATGCGTGTGGTGCACCTCGGTGCGATAACCCGGGACGGTGCACCCCGGTCTGGTGCAGCCCCGTTCCAGAGCGTGCAACACGATCCGCTGGTCCGCCGAGGCGATCCGCTTGCTGCGCCCGAGGTAAAGCGGCCGCTGCGAATGCTTCTCGTAGATGCACAGGTAATGCCAGGCGTGGGATGCCATCCGGATCAGATCGCTCATCGGCAGCAGACTGCCGCCCCCGGTCACGGCGTACCCGGCCCCGGTGCACAGCTGCTCGACGGTAGCGGTGGCAATCACGGTGACCGGGAGTCCGTTGTGCTGGCCTAGTTTCGGGTCGCCCAACTGGCTGCGCAGGAGCGCGCAGAGCGCGTCGTGCTGGCGCTGGGAGTGTGAGCGCAGATCGCCGTCGACGGCGTCGGGGGTGGGCTCGTCGTTCACCGCCGGTGTCTCGTCGGCGGGGTTGCACATTCCCGGGGCGGCGAATTTCGCGAACAGGGCGTCGATGGTGGCGCGCAGTTCGGGAGTCGCGATCAGCCGGCCTTCGCTCATGCCGTCCGCGCGCTGGCGGCCCCACCAGCTGAAGCCCCGCCTGCGCGCCCGATCCTCGTCGGTGAACCGCCCGTCGGGGTTGATCGTGATCGCCAACCGGTCAGCGACGGCCTTCAACTGATCAGGCCGCAACTCCGCGGCCTTCTCCGCCAGGAACGCCTCGGCTTTGTCGACCTCCGCCGGATCGAGGCCCAGCGGCAGTTCACGGATGAAGCTCTGGATCACCCGAAGATGCTCGGGGTCCAGCACGCCGGCATCCCAGGCTTTCGCGGTCGCCGGCAACTGCGGCGCCAGCGGCTGCCCGGTCACGGTGATGCTCGGGGAGAGTTGCACGGCATCGCGCAACCGGCGGCGGGCCTCGGACGGGCTGAGCCGGGCCACGTCGGCAACAACCTTGAAGGCCCGGCCGCCCACGTCGGTGAGTTCGCGGCGATCCACTGCTAGTGCGACGCCCCCCGCCAGGGCGGTCACCCGGCGCCGGCCGGTCTCCAGTCCTTCCACCACTCCGAGCAGTTCGGCCACCGGCAGCGCGTCGAGGTCCACGGCGCCCAACGCCTGTACTGCGGCGTCGAGGGCGAGGAGAGCCTCTGCCGCCGGAGTCGAAAACATGTTCGAATAATATCGGGCCTCGGGGACAAAAAATCGCGTCCGGATCGCACCTGTGGATGAACTCCGGACTGTGCATAGCGTGGCGGTTCGGTTCCCAGTCGACGGTGTGCTGGAATGATCCCGCTGCCTTGAACGCACTACTAGGAGTCCTGATGAGTGTTTCGGCCCGTTCGCTTCTCGTCCCCGGCATCGCCTTCGCCACCGCAGGCGTACTCGCCCTGGCTCCCTCGGTCGTGGCGCCGTCCCCGACGAGTCTGGCCGCGCCGCTCGCCGACGTGCCCATGGTGCATATCCAGGACATCCAGCTGGCCGGCATCGGCCGCGACATCTATAACGAGATCACCACGTTCGCGCAGTACGTCGTCAGCTCGTCGCAGTACTGGATCTCACTGATTCCTGTGATCGGACCGCCGATCGCCGACCAGGTGGGTATCAACTACTTCGGGTTGATCCAGCCGGTGATCGCCAGCACCGTCTACTACATCTCCGATGTGATCGCTGATCCGTTCAGCTTCATCTACTGGACCGGTGCCTATGGGGCCAATCTGGGCTTCATCGGCTACAACTGGGCGTCGGATCAGGCGCAATTCTTCGGACTGCCGCCGTTCCTCCCGGTGCCTGCGCCGCCGCCACTGGCCTCGGTGAAGGCCCCGACCCGCGGTGGCGCCACCACGCCGAGCCCGGCCGCGGCCGTTGAGGCTGCCGAGACTGTCGCCGTCGAGGCCCCCCGCGCCAGTAGCCGTGCTTCTGCACTCCGCGCTGTTCGCTCGGCCGCCAGCGTGGCGGCACCCGCCGCCGCCGCCGCATCCGACGCCGAGGATGAGACCGCTGCCGCCCCCAGCGCCGGTGACGCACGTGGTGCAGACAAGGCCGCTGCCGGCCCGTCCGGTAAGGCCGCGGCGTCGCGCGCCGGCGGCGGATCCCGCGGCTAACTTCCGAGCATGCGGGGCTGCATGCGACCACCAAACACGGCCGTTCGGCGAGATGTCCAACGGCTAGGCTTCCCGCCATGCTGACCCACCCGGCCCGCCCGTTCCTGGCTCCGATGGCATTGGCCGCAGCCAGCGTGCTGGCGCTCACCCCCGCGGTGATGGCGCCGACAGAATTCCAGGCACCCCCGAAAATCCAGGTCACTGACGTCGCGCTCACCGGCATCGGCCAGGACATCTACTACGCGATCACCCCGGTGGTGCAGGAGGCCGTAGGCGGGGTGTCCTACCTCGTCAACTTCGTCCCGCTCATCGGCGGACCGATCGCCGCGCAGATCAACATCAACTACTTCCAGGGCCTTCAGCCGGTCATCGAGGCGACGGTGAACTACCTGGCCGCCGTGGTGCAGGACCCGTTCAACGTCATCAACAGCACCGCAAACTACGGCAGCACCCTCTACGACATCGGCTACAACTGGGTCTCCGCGGAGGCGGTGTTCTTCGGTCTGCCCCCGCTGCCGCCCCTGCCGCAATCCGCTGCGGCCGGCCCGAGGGCACAAAGAACCGCCGCCAGCCGCCCCACCAACCCCGCCCGGGGCGCGAAAGCCGCCCACACGGCACGGCCATCGGCCACCAAGCCCACCAAGGCCGCCAAGGCCGCCGCCTCCGAGGGCCCGGCGACGGCTAAAAAAGCAACAAAGAGCGCCCGTGCGACACGCGGTGCGGCCAGCTAGCCGGTTTGGTCACGCCGCGCAGCAGGCGGTACCCTTTCCCACGGCCCGCGGCGCGGGTCAGGCCCCCTTAGCTCAGTCGGTAGAGCGTTTCCATGGTAAGGAAAAGGTCAACGGTTCGATTCCGTTAGGGGGCTCGGTGGACGCCGCAGCAGCGGCTGCGCCCGCGGCATCGGGCGGTGTAGCTCAGCTGGTTAGAGCGCACGACTCATAATCGTGAGGTCGGGGGATCGAGCCCCCCCACCGCTACGCAGACGATACGAGCGCGAACGTGAAAGAGAGCAACCGACGTGGCCTCCAGTACAGACGTACGGCCGAAGATCACCTTGGCCTGCGAGGTGTGCAAGCACCGCAACTACATCACCAAGAAGAACCGCCGCAACGATCCCGACCGGCTGGAGCTGAAGAAGTTCTGCCCGAACTGCGGCACGCACCAGCCGCACAAAGAGTCGCGCTGACGCGCCCGTTGACGCGCGGTGACTAGGTAGGTTCTGACTCGTGGCTGTCCGAGAACATCGTCGGGACGCACTACCGCTACCCCGACCACTACGAGGTCGAGCGCGAGAAGATTCGCGAGTACGCCATCGCGGTCAAGAACGACGACACGCTGTTCTTCGACGAGGACGCCGCCGCCGAACTCGGCTACGACGGCGCTGCTGGCGCCGCTGACGTTCATCTCGGTGTTCGGCTACACGGCGCAGATGGCGTTCTTCGACGACGCCAACATCGGCATCAACGACGCGCAGATCGTCCAGGTCGACCAGGTGCTGAAGTTCCTGCCAGCCGATCACGGCCGGCGACACGCTGTACTGCGACGTGTACGTGCGACGTCGTCCGGCAGGCGCACGGCACCGACATCATCGTCACCAAGAACGTCATCACCAACCAGGATGGTGAGGTCGTGCAGGAGACGTACACGACGCTGGCGGGGCGTAGTGAGGAAGACGGAGAGAGTGGCTTCAACGATGGCACTGCGTGAGTTCAGTTCGGTCAAGGTCGGCGACGAGCTGCCGGAGAAGAGTCATCCCCCTGACCCGTGCGGACCTGGTGAACTACGCCGGGGTCTCCGGCGACCTCAACCCGATCCACTGGGACGACGAGATCGCCAAGCAGGTCGGCCTGGACACCGCGATCGCCCACGGCATGCTCACCATGGGCCTCGGCGGCGGCTACGTCACCTCGTGGGTCGGCGACCCGGGCGCGGTCACCGAGTACAACGTGCGGTTCACCGCCGTCGTGCCGGTGCCCAACGACGGCGTCGGCGCCGAGATCGTGTTCAACGGCCGGGTGAAGTCCGTCGATCCCGAGACGAAGACGGTGACCATCGCGCTGACCGCCACCACCGGCGGCAAGAAGATCTTCGGCCGCGCCGTCGCGATCGCGAAGCTGGCCTGACGATGGCACTCAAGACCGACATCCGCGGGATGGTCTGGAAGTACCCGCGACCGCTTCGTGCGTCGGCCGCGAGCAGATCCGCCAGTACGCCAAGTCGATCAAGGCCGACGACCCGGCCACGCTTCGACGAGGAAGCCGCCGCCGAACTCGGCCATGACGCGCTGGTCGCGCCGCTGACCTTCATGTCGATCCTCGCGCTGCATGATCCAGCAGCGACTTCTTCCAGCACGTCGACGTCGGCCTGGAGACCATGCAGATCGTCCAGGTGGACCAGAAGTTCGAGTTCCACCGGCCGATCAACGACGGCGACATGCTGCGCGGCGCTATGCACATCGACTCCGTCGAGGAGCGGTTCGGCGCCGACATCGTCACCACCCGCAACGTGCTGACCGACGACGAGACCGGCGAGGTCGTGCATGGAGGCCTTCACCACGCTGATGGGCCACGAGGGCGACAACTCGATCTCGGCGCAGCTGGGACCCCGAAACCGGCCAGGTGGTGCGCAAGCGGCCGACGCGACCACGACGGATTAGTAACTGCCCGGGGTGCCGTTGCTACACTCGGACCTCGGGGTTTTCCCACGTACAGCGCGCTGTCCGTCGGTTCGGATCGACCGATCGGGGAGCGCGTGAATTGTGTGAGGCTCCGAGCAGGTCCGCCTGCAACGAAGGGGCGTAGCTCAACTGGCAGAGCAGCGGTCTCCAAAACCGCAGGTTGCAGGTTCAAGTCCTGTCGCCCCTGCTCAACTGAATAGACTTGACACTACGTGTGGACAGCTGGAAGGTGACCCACAGACCCGACACGAAGGAGCATGCGGTGAGCGACGAGCGCGACAGTGCCGACGCCGCAGGCGACGGCACCGAGCCGACCGACCGGCACGGTGCCGGCCGGGCTGCCCGACCGGCCGCTGCGCCCCACCGGCAAGCGGTCCCGGACCCGCGACGGCGGCGCAGCGCTGGCCGAGCGCGACGGACGACGACGAGGCGCTCACCGAGCAGCTCGACGTCGATGGACGTCCGGCAAGGGCAAGAAGGCCAAGAAGACGAAGAAGCCGCCGGGCCGGCCGCAACCCGTTCGTCGTTCGTCGTGGAACTACCTCACGCAGGTCGTCGCCGAGCTGCGCAAGGTCATCTGGCCGAACCGCAAGCAGATGGTCAGCTACACCACCGTGGTGCTGGTGTTCCTGGCCTTCATGGTCACGCTGATCGGGCTGGTCGACCTGGGCCTGGCCAAGCTCGTGCTGCTGGTGTTCGGCTGACCTGAACGCCGTCGAGAGAGGACTGACAACCGTGACAAGCTTCGAAGGCGAGACGCCTCGGCTGAGTTCGACGCGTCGACGACGCCATCGACGAGCGACCGAGGCCGTCGACGTCGATCGACGAGACCGTGGCCGAGGCCGTGTCGAGGTCCGGCGCGACGAGACGCCGATGCGGCTGCCGAAGCCGCCGCCGAGGCCGCCGAGGTCGACGAGGACGAGGATCCGGCCGTCGCGCTCAAGAAGGAGCTGCGCGGCAAGCCGGGCGACTGGTACGTCATCCACTCCTACGCCGGCTACGAGAACAAGGTGAAGGCCAACCTCGAGACCCGCGTGCAGAACCTCGACGTCGGCGACTACATCTTCCAGGTCGAGGTGCCGACCGAAGAGGTCACCGAGATCAAGAACGGCCAGCGCAAGCAGGTCAACCGCAAGGTGCTGCCGGGCTACATCCTGGTGCGCATGGAGCTCAACGACGAGTCGTGGGGCGCGGTGCGCAACACCCCCGGCGTCACCGGCTTCGTCGGCGCGACGTCGCGGCCGACCGCCGCTGTCGCTCGACGACGTGGTGAAGTTCCTGCTGCCGCCAGGGTGCGGCCAAGAAGGCCGGCAAGGCGGCCGCCGGCTCGCGGCTGCCTCCACCGAGGCCAGCGCTGGAGCGTCCCGAGATCCTGGTCGACTTCGAGGTCGGCGAGTCGGTCACCGTCATGGACGGCCCGTTCGCGACGCTGCCCGCCTCGATCAGCGAGGTCAACGCCGAGCAGCAGAAGCTCAAGGTGCTGGTGTCGCATCTTCGGCCGCGAGACACCCGTCGAACTGACCTTCAACCAGGTCGCCAAGATCTAGCGAGCTACGCTAGCCCACAAGAAAGGAACACGAACACGCCATGGCCCCCAAGAAGAAGAAGGTCACCGGGCTGATCAAGCTGCAGATCCAGGCCGGGCAGGCCAACCCCGCCCCGCCGGTCGGTCCCGCGCTCGGTCAGCACGGCGTCAACATCATGGAGTTCTGCAAGGCGTACAACGCCGCGACGGAGTCCCAGCGCGGCAACGTCATCCCGGTGGAGATCACCGTCTACGAGGACCGCAGCTTCACCTTCGAGCTGAAGACCCCGCCCGCCGCCCGGCTGCTGCTCAAGGCCGCCGGCGTGCAGAAGGGCTCGGCCGAGCCGCACAAGACCAAGGTCGCCAAGGTGACCTGGGATCAGGTGCGCGAGATCGCCGAGACCAAGAAGGACGACCTCAACGCCAACGACATCGACGCAGGCCGCCAAGATCATCGCCGGCACCGCCCGGTCGATGGGCATCACGGTCGAGTAGTAGCTTCGGCGCCGCACCGGCGCTGAGACGTGGGAGGGCCCGCTTCGGCCCGCTGACCACGAACTCCAACCCAACAGATTGGAGATCGCAATGAGCAAGAACAGCAAGGCATACCGCGAAGCCGCCGAGAAGATCGACCGCGACAAGCTCTACACCCCGCTCGAGGCCGCGAAGCTGGCCAAGGAGACGTCCTCGAAGAAGCAGGACGCCACCGTCGAGGTCGCGATCCGCCTCGGCGTCGACCCCCGCAAGGCCGACCAGATGGTGCGCGGCACCGTCAACCTGCCGCACGGCACCGGCAAGACCGCCCGCGTCGTCGTGTTCGCGGTCGGCGAGAAGGCCGAGGCAGGCCATGGCCGCCGGCGCCGACGTGGTCGGCAGCGACGACCTGATCGAGAAGATCCAGGGCGGCTTCCTCGACTTCGACGCCGCGATCGCCACCCCCGATCAGATGGCCAAGGTCGGCCGCATCGCCCGCGTGCTCGGCCCGCGTGGCCTGATGCCGAACCCGAAGACCGGCACCGTGACCCCCGACGTCGCCAAGGCCGTCACCGACATCAAGGGCGGCAAGATCAACTTCCGCGTCGACAAGCAGGCCAACCTGCACTTCGTCATCGGCAAGGCGTCGTTCGACGAGAAGCAGCTGGCCGAGAACTACGGCGCCGCGCTCGACGAGGTCCTGCGCGCCAAGCCGTCGTCGTCGAAGGGCCGCTACCTGAAGAAGGTCATCGTGTCGACGACGACGGGCCCGGGCATCCCGGTGGACCCGGCGGTCACGCGGAACTTCACCGAGGAGTAGCGGGCGGCGCTGAGGAAATGCACGGCCCTTAGGCCGCCACAGCCCCCGGCTTCAGGTACGTCACCAGGCTGACGTCGATGCGTCTCGTCGATGAAGTAGTACTGGCAGCCCTTGAGGTAGCGCATGTAGCGGTCGTAGTTCTCCTCGTCGGTGACGGCGATGGCCTTGTCCTTGTTGCGCTCCAGCGCGTCGGCCCACAGGCCGAGGGTCTTGATGTAGTGGTTGCGCAGCGACACGGTCTCGGGCACCACGAAGCCGGCCTTCTCGCCGTGCTCGACCATCATCTGCGTGCTCGGGATCCGGCCGCCGGGGAAGATCTCGGTGATCATGAACTTGATGAACCGGGCCAGCTCGAAGGTCAGCTTCTTGCCGCGCGCGGCCATCTCGCAGCGGGTGATAGCCGACGCTGCTCTGGATGGTCATCCGGCCGTCGTCGGGCAGGATGTCGAAGCAGGTCTTGAAGAAGTCGTCGTAGCGCTCGAAGCCGAAGTGCTCGAAGGCCTCGATCGACACGATCCGGTCGACCGGGCGAGTGGAACTGCTCCCAGCCCTCCAGGCGCACGTCGAAGGTCCGGTCGCTGTCGGCCTTGGCCAGCAGCTGCTCGCAGTAGGCCTTCTGGTTCTTCGACAGGGTCAGCCCGATGACGTTGACGTCGTACTTCTCCATCGCCCGCTGCAGCGTCAGGCCCCAGCCGCAGCCGACCTCCAGCAGCGTCATGCCGGGCTTGAGGTCGAGCTTGTCGAGGTTGAGGTCGACGTTGGCGATCTGCGCCTCCGACAGCGTGACGTCCGGCCCGGTGAAGTAGGCGCAGCTGTACTTGCGCGTCGGGTCCTGGAACAGCCCGAAGAAGTCGTCGGACAGGTCGTAGTGGGCCTGGATGTCCTCGAAGTGCGGACGCATGTCCGTGGTGCCGGATTCCGCCATGACGTGACTCGCTTTCGGCTGCTACTTGTCCTGTTTCCCGAGGCGCGCGCGATCAACGGGTCGGCCCGCCGCAGTTCCAGCAGGGGTTATGTGGCCGTACTCTACCGGGCCGGGGGCCTGGAACGCCGTGAGCCGAGCTTCGGCGAACGTCGTCGTCAGCTCGCCGACGATGTCGTCCCACAGCGGTTCGGGCAGGTCGTGGGCCATTCCGTCGAACAGCACCAGCCGGGCGCCCGGGATCGCCGGGCGATCGCCCGACCGCCGGCGGGCCGCATCAGTTTGTCGGCGCGGCCGTGGATCACCACGGTCGGCGCGGTGATCTGCTTGTCGTAGCGCCCAGGCTGCCGCTGCCCAGGATCGCGCGCGAAGTGCCGGCCGATGCCCTGCGGGTAGTAAGCAGCGCTCGTAGGTCTCGATGGCGTCGGCGCGCAGCTGTTCCTCGGACTTCGGGTAGCCCGGGGCTGCCGATGATCGTGCGAGACCCGCACCGAGTTCTCGACGATCACCTCGCGCGGGGAGTCCGGCGGCGGCCCCTTGATCAACGACAGCAGCGCCTTGGGCGCCGGCGGCGGCAGCAGCGGCGGAGTTGTTGGACGAGAAGATGATGCCCAGGCCGCCGGTGCGCTGCGGGTGCTGGGCGGCGAAGATCTGGGCGATCATCCCGCCCATCGACGCGCCGACGACGTGCGCGCGGTCGATGCCGAGGTGGTCGAGCAGCGCGGCGGCGTCGTCGGCCATGTCCTCCAGGGTGTACACCGCCTGGCTGCGGCAGGCCGAAGAACGAACGCGACCAGTCTGGGGATCAGCGACGCCGCCGACGCGCTGGCCGTGCAGCTTGCTGGACAGCCCGACGTCGCGGTTGTCGAACCGGATCACCCGGTAGCCGCTGGTCGACGAGCTTGCTCGCAGAACTCGTTGCGCCACAACAGCAAGTTGCGCGCCGAGGCCCATGACCAGCAGCACCGGCGGGTCGTCGAGGTCGCCGATGTCCTCGTAGTGGATCTCAATGTCGCCGTCGGTGGGCCGTAGCCGGTCCGGATCTCCACGTGCCTAGACCTCGACATCGCTCTGGTGCTCGCGGCTGACCTCGACCATGAAGTTGGCGAAGTAGCCGGAGAACTGCGGGTCGCTCATCATCTGCCACTTCGGCGCCAGCAGCTTCATGTAGCGCTCGACGTAGAGGAACTGCTTGCCGATCAGCACCAGCTCGCGCGGCAGCTTGACGTCGTAGGCCTCGGCCAGCGTGGAGAGCTGCTTGCCGATGTCGGCATAGGACATGTCGCCGAGGGTCTTCATGGTCAGCGGCGTCGGCGAACGCCTCGAGGTCCTTGGCGGCCTCGGCTTCGGGCTTGACGGTGCCGACCGCGCCCATCAGCACCACGATCTTGCCGGCCGCGGCGTGGTCCTTCTTGACCAGCAGCGCGTAGACCAGCTCGCGCAGCAGCCAGCGGGTGCGCGGGTCGATGCGGCCCATGATGCCGAAGTCGAGGAACACGATCCGGCCCGTCGTCGTCGACGAGCAGGTTGCCGGCGTGCAGGTCGCCGTGGAACAGGCCGTGCCGCAGCCCGCCCTCGAAGGTGGCGAACAGCAGCGCCTTCACCAGCTCGGTGCCGTCGAAGCCCTTCTTGCGGATGGCCGCGACGTCGTCGATGCGCACGCCCGTGGACGCGCTCCATGGTCAGCACCCGCTCGCTGGTGAACTCCCAGTGCACCTGCGGCACCGTGATGTTGCGGCCCAGCGGCGAGCCGTGCAGGCCCGACACCCAGGCCTCCATCGACTGCGCCTCGATGCGGAAGTCCAGCTCCTCGGCGAGGTTGTCGGCGAAGTCGGCGACCACGTCCTGCGCGGAGAGCCGTCGGCCCAGCTTGGCCAGCTCGACCACCTGCGCGAAGCGCTTGAGGATCTGCAGGTCGGCGGCCACCCGGCGGCGGATGCCCGGCCGCTGGATCTTGACGACGACGTCCTCGCCGGTGTGCAGGGTCGCGTAGTGCACCTGGGCGATCGACGCCGAGGCGAACGGCTCCTCGTCGAACGTGGCGAACAGCTCGGCGGGGTCGGCGCCGAGTTCCTCCTTGAACAGCTTGTGGACCTCGGCGGTGTCGGCCGGCGGCACGGAGTCGAGCAGGCTGCGGAACTCCCGGGACAGCGGCTCGCCGAACGCGCCGGGGCTGGAGGCGATGATCTGGCCGAACTTGACGTAGGTGGGGCCGAGGTCGGCGAAGGTCTGCGGGATCTGCTTGATGACCTTGTCCTGGAGGCGGCCGCGGCCGGGCAGCTTGGTGCAGGACCCGCGCACCGGTGCGGGTGAGCTGCCAGCCCGTCACGCCGATGCGGGCGGCCTCGACCGGCAGCGGCACCCGATCGAGCTTGGCGACCTCGCGGTGTTTGGTGGTCACTCATTCGCATCAGTGTGCCAAACCAGCACCTTTACCGGGTAATTGCCCACGATGGCCCTGATCCCAGCAAACTCCCAGCGTGCCGCAGTGGCGACCTTGGGCCGTAACAAATTAATGACAGGGCCAAAAATTCAACGAATCCCAGGCCACAAGGGTCATACTGCTCTTCGTGCCCCTGCCCCACCTCGGGGTCCGGGCATCATCTCTTGAAAGGAGATCCCACCGGCCATGACTTCAACCTGGCTTTGGATTGGCACGATCGGAATGGCCCTCGGTGCAGTGGTCATCATCGGTCTTGGTAGCAAGGCGGAAAGCCGCCACCACGTCACCGCGAGCGCGTACGTCTGCATCATTGCGGCCTGCGCCTACTTCGCGATGGCGAGCAAGCAGGGCGTCCACGCCTTCGTCGACAACGACGGAGTCGAGCGGACGGTCTACTACGCGCGCTACCTCGACTGGTTGTTCACCACACCGCTGCTGCTCATCGGCCTGGTCACCGTGGCGCTGCCGCGACTGACCAGCACGCTGCACGGCCGCGACCGCAATGCGCTGGTGGCCAGCGTTGTCGGCGCCGACGTTCTGATGATCGTCACCGGTCTGTTCGGTGCGCTGAGCCGCGACACCACCACCCGCTGGGTCTGGTACGTCGTCAGCTGCGCATTCTTCCTGGTGGTGCTCTACATGATCGCCGGTCCGATCCGTGCGGCCGCTGCTGAGCGCAGCGCCGGCCATGCGGCTCTCTACACCAAGCTGCTCGGCATCCTGACCGTGCTGTGGTTCATCTACCCGATCATCTGGGCCATCGGCACCGAGGGTGCCGGCAAGGTGGGCCTGGATACGGAGATCGCCATCTTCGCGGTGGTCGACCTGTTGGCCAAGGTCGGGTTCGGCATCCTTCTGGTGTCGGGCGCGGCGAAGCTGGGTTCGTCCGCTGCGGAGCGCGCAGCGGTCTAGCTTCCGTGTAACTCCCCACGGCTGCCGCCGGGCTCCCCTCACAGGGGGTCCGGCGGTTGCCTTTTGTGGGGGTGATTGACGTGTCGCCGCGCACCTAGTTCGCGGCCCGTACATTTGCTGACGTGCACATCAGCGCCGCAACGGCCACCGAACTGTTCGTCGGCGCCGAGGACCAGCCTTTGCAGATCGTGCGGGTGAGCTACACCCAGGCCGCTGCGGCCACCGAGGTGCGTATCGAGGGCGACGGGCTGAGCACCCCCGACCCGGCGATCGCGCCGGCCGGGGAGGGCACCGTGGAGGTCGCCGGTGCGCGGTCGCCGACCCGGTGCCCGGCCAGACCCGCACTGCGCGCGTGCTGACCGACGAGACCGTCGCCACCCCGTTCGAGTTCGTCGTCGCCGAACCCGGCTGGACCATGTACATGATCAGCCACTTCCACTACGACCCGGTGTGGTGGAACACCCAGGGCGCCTACACCAGCGTGTGGACCGAGGACCCGCCCGGCCGCTGCAAGCAGAACAACGCCTTCGCACTGGTGGCCGCGCACCTCGAGATGGCACGCCGCGACCCGGACTACAAGTTCGTGCTCGCCGAGGTCGACTACCTCAAGCCGTACTTCGACACCCACCCCGAGGACCGCGCCGACCTGCTGCCGGTTCATCGCCGACGGCCGGGTGGAGGTGATGGGCGGCACCTACAACGAGCCCAACACCAACCTCACCGGCCCGGAGACGTCGATCCGCAACTTCGTGCACGGCATCGGCTTCCAGCGCGACGTGCTCGGCGCGCACCCGGCGACGGCCTGGCAGCTCGACGTGTTCGGCCACGACCCGCAGTTCCCCGGCATGGCCGCCGACGCCGGGCTGACGTCGAGTTCGTGGGCGCGCGGCCCGCACCACCAGTGGGGGCCGATGGCGGACGGCGGCGACCCGCGGCGCATGCAGTTCCGCAGCGAGTTCGAGTGGATCGCACCGTCGGGGCGTGGGCCTGCTGACCCACTACATGCCGGCCCACTACGCGGCCGGCTGGTGGATGGACTCGTCGGCCTCGCTGGCCGAGGCCGAAGCAGGCCACCTACGAGCTGTTCCGCGGCGCTGAAGTCGGTGGCGCTGACCCGCAACGTGCTGCTGCCGGTCGGCACCGACTACACCCCGCCGAACGCCTGGGTCACCGACATCCACCGCGACTGGAACGCCCGCTACACCTGGCCGCGGTTCGTCTGCGCGCTGCCCAGCGGAGTTCTTCGCCGCCGTGCGCGCCGAACTCGACGAGCGCGGCGTCGCGCCGTCGCCGCAGACCCGCGACATGAACCCGATCTACACCGGCAAGGACGTCTCCTACATCGACACCAAGCAGGCCAACCGGGCCGCCGAGGACGCGGTGCTGGGCGCCGAGCGGTTCGCGATGTTCGCCGCGCTGCTCTCCGGCGGCGCGCTACCCGGAGGCCGCGCTGGCCAAGGCGTGGGTGCAGCTGGCCTACGGCGCGCACCACGACGCCATCACCGGCATCGGAATCCGACCAGGTGTACCTCGACCTGCTGACCGGGTGGCGCGACGCCTGGGAGCTGGGCCGCGGCGCCGCGGCGCCGCGCTGGCGCTGCTGTCCCGCGCGGTGGCGCGCCGGAACGGCTCGGTGGTGGTGTGGAACCCGTTGGCGCACAACCGAACCGATGTCGTCACCGTGCGGCTCGACGAGCCGGTCGACGTCGGTGCGCGGTGGTCGACGCCGACGGCACCGAGGTGCCGACCCTGGTCGAGCGACGACGGGCACTCGGTCAGCTGGCGGGCCGCGCGACGTCGGCTCGCTGGGCTGGCGGACCTACCGGCTGCGTCGACGGCGGCTCGGGCACCGGGCTGGGAGCCGTTGCCGGGGCGACGAGATCGCCAACGAGCACCTACCGGCTGCGGGTCGACCCGGCCCGCGGCGGCGGGGTGGTGTCGCTGGTCGAGCCGACGGCGAGCGCGAACTGATCGCGCGCCGGCGCGGTCGGCAACGAACTCGCCGTCTACGACGAGTACCCGGCGCACCCGCGAGGCCGGGAGAGGGCCCGTGGCACCTGCTGCCCAAGGGTCCGGTGCAATGCTCCTCGGCCGCACCGCCGCGACGGTGCAGCGCCTACCGCAGCCCGCTCGGGCGAGCGGCTGGTGGTGCACCGGCGCCGTCGGGGACGTGCTGCGCTACACCCAGACGCTGACGCTGTGGCACGGCGTCGACCGGGTGGACTGCCGCACCACCATCGACGACTTCACCGGCGCCGACCGGCTGGTGCGGCTGCGCTGGCCGTGCCCCGGTGCCCGGCGCGCTGCCGGTCAGCGAGGTGGGCGACGCCGTCGTCGGCCGCGGCTTCGGGCTGATGCACGACCACGCGCACCGGCGAGGACCACGCGGTCGACTCCGCCGAAGCACCCGTGGACGCTGGACAACCCCGCGCACGGCTGGTTCGGACTGTCGTCGGCGGTGCGGATCCGGGTCGGGGAGCAGACCCGCGCGGTGTCGGTGGCCGAGGTGGTTGCGCCCGTCGGAGACGCGCGGCCGAGGACGGCCCGCGAGCTGATGGTCGCGCTGGTGCGCGCCGGCGTGACCGCCACCTGCAGCACCGCCGGGCACACCCGCTACGGCCACCTCGACGGTCGACTCCAACCTGCCCGACGCCCGTATCGCCCTGGGCGGGCCGGACGACAACGCGTTCACCGCCGCGGTTCTGGCCGCCGCGGACCCCGCCTACGCCGCCGAAGTGCAGCCGCCAACTCGCCGCCACCGGTCAGGCCCGGGTGTTCGTGCCGGCCGCCGCGCCCGCTGGATGCGGTCTGGGTGCCCGACGCCGACCTGCGTGGGGTGCTGGCTCTGCCGGTGCTCATCGTCGCCGGCGACGGCAGCGGTGGCGGACGCTGGTCGCCGATCTCGACGACGCGGAGATCGTCGTCGAACCAGGAGGCGCCGCGGCGACTGCGGGGAGTTCGAGTCGCGCACCGTCGCGCTGCTCAACCGCGGCGTGCCCGGCTTCGCCGTCGAACGCGACGGCACCCTGCACACCTCGCTGATGCGCTCCTGCACCGGGTGGCCGTCCGGAACGTGGATCGACCCGCCGCCGCGCAAGGCCCCCGACGGCTCCAACTTCCAGCTGCAGCACTGGAGCCACACCTTCGACTTCGCGCTCGTCACCGGTGACGGTGACTGGCGGGACACCGGAATGCCCTCGCGCAGTGCGGAATTCAACCATCCGCTGATCGCGGTGGCGGCCGAGGACGGCGCCGGCGCCCTGCCCGCCGACGGCTCGCTGCTCTCGGTCGAACCGGCCGGGCAGGTGATGCTGGGTGCGCTGAAGGCCGCGCGGCAACCCCACCGCCACCGGCAGCGCGACAACCGTCGACCCGGCAGGCGGTGACGCTGCGGCTGGTCGAAACCCTGCGGCGCCCCAACCGATGTCACGCTGTCCAGCCCGGTGGCCGACGATCACCGACGTCACAGCCGCCGACCTGCTGGAGCACGCCCGCGCACCGACGAGCGACCCGCTGACGCCTGCACGGCTACCAGATCGCCACCCTGCTGCGCGCCCGGACGTGCACGCCGACGGTCGACGCCGACGGCGCAGCATCGCTGGCGCCGGACGCCGAAGCCGCCCAGCCGCTGTACGCCCGCTACTGGCTGCACAACCGCGGCCCGGCACCGCTGGGCGGGCTGCCCGCGGTCGCGCACCTGCACCCGGAGACCGCTCACCGCCGAACCGGGCGAGACCGTGCGACTGCGGCTGACCGTGGCCAGCGACTGCAGCGACGCGACGCTGCACGGCGGTGTGCGGCTGCGCTACCCGCAGGGCTGGGGCGCCACCGACGACACCGCCACCCGGATGTGGGCGCCGCGCAGCAACGGCCTCGCGGTCGAACTCGAACCCCGCGGCCACACTGACACCGACATCACCATCGCCATCCCGCCCGACGCCGCGCCCGGCCTGTATCCGGTGCGCGCCCAGCTCCGCCTCGGCGGGAAGATGCCCGCCGTCCTGGCAGCAGACCGTCGAGGACGTCTGCGTCATCACCGTCGGGCGACCCGCGCCGACGCGCAGCTGATCCGCCTGACCGCCGAACCGGCCGACATCGTCGTCGCCCGCGGCGGCACCGCCCGGCTCAGCGTCACCGTCGCCACCGACGCACGCGCCGACCTCGCGCTCGAGGCGCACCTGATCAGCCCGTGGGGCACCTGGGAGTGGATCGGCCCGGCGTCGTGCGGCGCGGTGCTGCCGCGCCGGCTCGACGGTCGAGGTGGGCTTCGACGTCACCCCGCCGCCGTGGCTGACCCCCGGCAAGTGGTGGGCGCTGATCCGGATCGGCTGCGCGGGCAGGCTGCTCTACACCCCGGCGGTCGCGGTGACGGTCCGATGAGCGTCGCGGCGACCGTGGCCGGGGCGCCGGTGCGCGGTCGACGAGATCGACGCCCGCGAGGCAGATGCTGCGCGCCTCGCCCGCAGACCGCCGCGCTGCCGCGGCCCGGACACCAGCGAGGGCCGGCAACTGCGCCGCTGGCTCACCCAGTTGGTGGTCACCGAACGCGTGGTGGCCGCTGAAGCCGACGCACTCGGCGTCGCAGTCACCGACGCCACCCCGACCGAGTCGACGACCTGCTGCCCGACCTGACCGCGCGACTGGAGATCGGCAGCGTCGCCGCCGCCGTCCTGGCCGAGCCGCTGGCGCGGGCGGTGTTCGCGCACGTCACCGCCGAGGTCGACGTCGACGACGAGACCGTGGCCGACTATCACCGCCGCAACCCGGGCCGGTTCGTCGGCAGCCGACTCCGACGCTCGCCGCAGCACCTGTGCGCGGAGCGCGGCCCGCCGCCGCGCCTTCCGGCTCTGGCTCGCAGCAGCGCCGCGCCGCGCTGGTGTGGCTGGCTCCCGGCTACGAGCACCCCGGCGATCCCCGCCAGCCCGACAACACCCACAAGCACTGATGGCACGCACCGTACTGGCCCTCGACATCGGCGGCACCAAGATCGCCGCCGGGCTCGTCGACGCCGACGGCCAACTGCTGCACAGCAATCGGCAACCCACACCGCGCAGCGGCGACCCCGACGAGGTGTGGGCCGCCGCCGAGCGCACCATCGCCGACGCGCTGGCCGCCGCCGGCGGACGAGGTCGCCGGCGTGGGCATCTCCTCGGCCGGGCCCATCGACCTCCCGACGGCACCATCAGCCCGGTCAACATCGCCGCGTGGCGCGGCTTCCCGTTCGCGAGCGCGTCGCCGCAGGCGGTGCCCGGTGTGCCGGTGCGCCTCGCCGGCGACGGGCTGTGCATGGCGCTCGGCGAGCACTGGCGCGGCGCCGGGCAGGGCGCGGCCTTCATGCTCGGCATGGTCGTCTCCACCGGCATCGGCGGCGGTCTGGTGCTCGACGGGGCGCCCTATGACGGGCGCACCGGCAACGCCGGCCACGTCGGGCACGTCGTCGTCGACCCGGACGGCCCGCCCTGCACCTGCGGCGGCGCGCGGCTGCGTGGAGACGATCGCCAGCGGACCGCACCTGGCGGCCTGGGCCCGCGAGCAGGGCTGGGACGGCGCCGACGCCAAGGAACTGGCCGACGCCGCTGCCGCGCGGAGACCCGATCGCGCTGCGGGCCTTCGAGCGGGGCGCGACGGGCCGTCGCGGCGATGATCGCCTCGGTGGCGGCGGTGTGCGACCTGGACCTGGTGGTGATCGGCGGGGGAGTGGCCAAGGCCGGGCCGGTGCTGTTCGACCCGCTGCGCGAGGCGCTGCGCGACTACGCCGGGGCTGGACTTCATCAGCGATCTGCGGGTGCTGCCCGCCGCGCTCGGTGGCGAGGCGGGTCTGGTGGGTGCGGCTGCGTTGCTGCGCGGAACGGTTGAGTCCGCATAGTTCACCAAACCGGGGAATCCGCCCCGCCGCACGCCGAAAGTGCGTCCAGATCGCCAATCCGCGCTGAATCGCGATCTCTGCGCACTCTCGACGGCTCGCTCCGCCCGTCGACTCTGCGTCGATCAAGCCCGGAGCCCGTTTTGGCTGATCGAGCCACCCACGCGGTAGTCTCAGTCCCGTTCCACCGAAGACCGTCGGTCACCGAGCAATCGGTTGAAGGTCCCGGGACAACCGGGCGGCCCACGCAGGAGGACGAGGCATCGACTGTTGCGCGCCCCGGCCGTTCTGCGCCCGGGGCGCTTCTGTTTTCAGGGCGTCTGTCTTTCAGGGCTCCGGCGGTCATGACACCACGAGGAGGCATGCATGGCCAAGGCTGACAAGGCCACCGCCGTCGCCGACATCGCCGAGCAGTTCAAGGACTCGACGGCCACCGTCGTCACCGAGTACCGCGGCCTGACCGTGGCCAACCTGGCCGAGCTGCGTCGCTCGCTGGACGGCAACGCCACCTACACCGTCGCCAAGAACACCCTGGTCAAGCGTGCCGCGGCGGAGGCCGCCGGGATCGAGGGTCTCGACGAACTGTTCGCCGGTCCGACCGCGATCGCGTTCGTCAAGGGCGAGCCCGTCGACGTCGCCAAGGCGATCAAGAAGTTCGCCAAGGACAACAAGGCGCTCGTCATCAAGGGCGGCTACATGGACGGCCACGCGCTGTCCGTCGCCGAGGTCGAGCAGATCGCCGACCTCGAGTCGCGCGAGGTGCTGCTGGCCAAGCTGGCCGGCGCGATGAAGGGCAACCTGTCCAAGGCCGCCGGCCTGTTCAACGCGCCCGCGTCGCAGGTCGCCCGGCTGGCCGCCGCCCTGCAAGGAGAAGAAGTCCGGCGAAGCCAAGCCGCATAAACACAGCCGCTCAACAACCTCACACTCAGAAATCCGGAAGGAAGCACCACCATGGCAAAGCTGAGCACCGACGAACTGCTCGACGCGTTCAAGGAAATGACCCTGCTCGAGCTCTCGGAGTTCGTGAAGAAGTTCGAGGAGATCTTCGAGGTCACCGCCGCCGCCCCGGTCGCCGTTGCCGCCGCCGGCCGCGTGCCGCCGGTGCGCGCCGAGGCCGCCGAGGAGCAGTCCGAGTTCGACGTCATCCTCGAGGGTGCCGGCGAGAAGAAGATCGGCGTCATCAAGGTCGTCCGCGAGATCGTCTCCGGCCTGGGCCTCAAGGAGGCCAAGGACCTCGTCGACAGCGCCCCCAAGCCGCTGCTCGAGAAGGTCACCAAGGACGCCGCCGAGGACGCCAAGGCCAAGCTCGAGGCCGCCGGCGCGACGGTCACCGTCAAGTAGTTCTCGCACGCGAGCGAAATCCCCCGTGGTCCGTCGCCGGCAAGCGGGGGATTTCTCGTATCGAGGCAATGCACGGCTCCGACAATCGTCGAATGACCGCCGAAATCGGTGTGCGCTACAGTGACTCAAACCACAGGCGGGAGTCCTTGTGGATGTCATCGGTGTGGCCGGAAGGATCTCGCGTGGGCATTGCTATTCAGGTTGAGGGACTGACCAAGTCGTTCGGATCCCAGCGAATCTGGGAAGACGTCACGCTCGACATCCCCGCCGGTGAGGTCAGCGTGCTGCTCGGCCCGTCCGGTACCGGTAAGTCGGTGTTCCTGAAGTCGCTGATCGGTCTGCTGCGCCCCGAGCGCGGCAAGATCATCGTCGACGGCACCAACATCATCGAGTGCTCGGCCAAGGAGCTCTACGAGATCCGCACGCTGTTCGGCGTCATGTTCCAGGACGGCGCGCTGTTCGGCTCGATGAACATCTACGACAACACCGCCTTCCCGCTGCGTGAGCACACGAAGAAGAAGGAGAGCGAGATCCGCCAGATCGTCATGGAGAAGCTCGAGCTGGTCGGCCTCGCCGGCGACGAGACCAAGTTCCCCGGCGAGATCTCCGGCGGTATGCGCAAGCGCGCCGGCCTGGCCCGCTCGCTGGTGCTCGACCCGCAGATCATCCTCTGCGACGAGCCCGACTCCGGTCTGGACCCCGTCCGTACCGCCTACCTGAGCCAGCTGCTGATCGACATCAACGCCCAGATCGACGCCACGATCCTGATCGTGACGCACAACATCAACATCGCCCGCACGGTGCCGGACAACATGGGCATGCTGTTCCGCAAGCACCTGGTGATGTTCGGCCCGCGCGAGGTGCTGCTGACCAGCGACGAGCCGGTGGTCAAGCAGTTCCTCAACGGTCGCCGCATCGGCCCGATCGGCATGTCCGAGGAGAAGGACGAGTCGACGATGGCCGAGGAGCAGGCCATGCTCGACGCCGGTCACCACGACGGTGGTGTCGAGGAGATCGAAGGCGTGCCGCCGCAGATCAGTCGCCACCCCGGGTATGCCGGAGCGCAAGGCCGTCGGCCGCCGCCAGGCCCGGGTGCGCGAGATCCTGCACACCCTGCCGCCCAAGGCGCAGGAGGCCATCCTCGACGACCTCGAGGGCGGCCACAAGCTGCCCAGCCACACCTTCGCCGGTGAGCCGGCGCAGAAGTACGGCGACTAGCCCGATCTCGCACCGCCGCACTACACACCGCCCGCCTCCAGCGGATCGGCTGACGGATTCCTGACGTGGATGCCCGGTATCCGCTGATTCGTACATACCCGAGCAAACATCGCGCTACCGTGTGCCCGGTCATCAACATGGAGGCGTAATGCGGGAACGACGGGTTGTTCTGGGTACGAGTGCTGTTCTGGTCGGCATGGGGTCGGCACTACTGTCCGGCGCCGCCGTGGCGGCCGCCGACACCGGCGAGGACGCCGGTCAGCCGACCGACACCGCGGCCTCGGCCGCGCAGGCCGAATCCGCTGCTACTCCACGTCGTTCGGCGACCAACCGCACCAAGACTCCCGCGCCCGCGGCATCCGCCGACGAGGCCCAGTCGGGTCGCACCACCGGGGCCGCCGGCTCCGAGCGGGTGCGCGTCCGGTCCCCGAAGAACACCACGCCGGCCCCGAGTGCGGCCACCGCGCTGTCCACGCCGAAGGTGACGGTTCCCGCCGCCGCCGTCAGCGAACCCGCCCCGGCCGTCGTTCAGACCGTCACGGCTACCGACCCGGCCCCGCAGACCACCATCGCGTCGGCCGAGACCCCGACCGCCCCCACGCCCGCGTCGGCGGCCACCCTGGTGATCAAGGCGCTCGCCGCACTCGGCCGCGGACCCGTCGCACCCGGTGAGGTCGCGGCCCCCGCGGCGACCGTGGTCACCGCCCAGCGCCAGAGCGCAGCAGTCCGCGGCCGTCACCGGCACCTCCGACACCGTCGCCGCCGCCCCGCCGGACCCCGAGGTGTTCGCGCTCGGTGCGGTCGATCCCGCGCTGCCCGGCTTCACCAACGGCGTCACCGGCGTCCAGATCGGCAACTCCCGCCTGGCGATCCCGGGCGACATCATCGGCAACACCGTCGCCGCCGACTGGTACTTCCCGACCCAGGCCGACGGCACCATCGACGCCCAGGGCGTCATCTGGCTGCAGCACGGCTTCGGCGCCACCAACACCTTCTACTCGGCGCTGGCCACCGATCTGGCCAAGCGCACCAACAGCATCGTGGTCGCGCCGACGCTGACGTCGCTGCCGTTCACCCTCTCCGGCGGGTGCCTCACCTGTGAGACCACCGAGCAGGCCGCGGCCGCGGCGTTCCTCGACCCCACCCGCTCCGTGCTCGTCGAGAGCGCACTGGCGGCCGGGTACACCGGTGAGGTCAGCGAACTGCTCGGCAAGTTCGCCCTCGCCGGACACTCCGCCGGCGGCGGGTTCTCGATCGCCGTCGCCTCCGACTACATCGCCGGGGGCAACCCGATTCAGGACGGCAACCTCGTCGGCGTCGTCATGTACGACGGCGTCTCCAACGACGCCTTCGGCACCGGCTTCGCCGAGCAGATCGCCGTGCTGAACGCCGCCAACAAGCCCACCTACCAGATCGCCGCCCCGGCACAGGCGTGGAACGCCTTCGGCGTCACCACCAACTCGCTGGCCGCGCTGCGGCCCGGCGATTTCACCGGCGTGGTGCTCACCGGCGGCTCGCACGTCGACTCGATGATCGGGTCCAACCTGCTCATCAATGCCGTCCTGCAGGCCGTCACCCAGAAGGTGCCCGCGGGCAACACCTCCGCCGTCTACACCCTCGGCACCGGCTGGATCAACGACATGTACGCCGGCAACACCCCGCAGGACGCGGAGTACGGCTTCTACGCGGGCGCCAACGACGCCATCATGATGGGCCCGACGTCGGCGGTCGGCCTGCCCAGCGTGGCCGCCAACGCCATGAGCTTCGGCGACCGCCTGTTCACCTCGGTGCTCGGCATGTTCGGTCTCACCGTGCCGCTGCCGGTGACCCCTATCCCCAACGGCGTCACCGGTGTGGTTGTCCCGCCGCTGAGCAACGGCGTCACCGGGGTCCGCACCGGCAACGCCATCCTCGACATCCCGTGCGGCGACAACGGTTACCCGGCGCCCGCCACGTGGTACTTCCCGACCCAGGCCGACGGCACCGTCGACGCCAACGGCGTGATCTGGCTGCAGCACGGCTTCCTCGGTTTCGAGGAGTGGTACTCCGACATGGCCATCGCCCTGGCGCAGGAGACCAACAGCATCGTGGTGTCGCCGTCCATCTTCTGGTTCGACACCCCGATCTGCCCGGGCTGCTACCTGGGCTCCCCGGAGATCCGGGTGGCCGCCGCCGAGATGTTCCAGGGCGACCGCAACGAACTCAACGTCAGCGCCAACGCCGCCGGCCTGCAGGGCCCGCTGCCGGAGAAGTTCATCCTCACCGGGCACTCCGCCGGCGGCAACTTCGCCACCTCGGTGGCCGCGCTGCTCGTGGGCACCCCGCAGGAGGACAACCTGCTCGGCGTGGTGATGTTCGACGGCGTCTCCCGGCCGCCGACCTTCACCAACCAGCTGGCCATCCTGGACACCGCGCAGAAGCCGGACTACCAGATCTCCGCGCCGCCGCAGCGCTGGAACGCCTGGGACATCGCCACCGAGAGCATGGAGGCGGAATACCCCGACCGGTTCAACGGTCTGCAGATCATCAACGGCTCGCACTCCGACGTCATCTCCGGCCAGAACCTCTTCGCGAAGCTGGCCGAGATCCTCAGCGACATCATCGTGCGGCCGTCCCCTCCGGGCGGCAAGGAGGCGGTGCGCACCCTGGCGACCGGGTGGGTCAACGACATCTACGCCGGCAACACGACCTACGCCACCAACCCGTTCCAGCCGCTGTACGGCATCTACGGCCCCGACGGCGAGGGCCCGCAGAGTGTGCAGATCCCCAACCGCGATATCGCGATGGGCCAGGCCGACGCGTCCACCCTGCCCGCGCCGCCGCCGGTGGACATCAACCAGTACGCCGGCAAGTGGTACGAGCAGGGCAGCGTCCGGCAGTTCTTCTCCATCGGCCTGGTCAACACCACGGCCACCTACACCCCGCAGGCCGACGGCACCGTCAAGGTGGAGAACTTCGGCCAGTACTTCGGGCCCAACGGCCCGGCGGTGACCATCGAGGGCTCGGCGGTGCCGGTCAACGCCTTCAACACCCGCCTCAACGTCGGCTTCGGCGGCATCTTCGGCGGCGGCGAGCCGAGCGCGGAGGAGCCGGGCAACTACTGGATCCTCGACTACGCGCCCGACTACAGCTGGGCGATCGTCGGTGACCCGAACGGCACCAGCGGTTACATCCTGACCCGCGATCAGTTCATCCCCGAAGCCGAGTACAACGCACTGGTGGCAAGGGCCTATCAGCTCGGTGTCGCGCGGCTGATCATCCCGACCCGTCAGTTCCCGGCACCCGGCTCGGGTGCCGCGGTGGCGGGCCCGGAAAGCGTGCCCGCCAGCGTTCTGGTGTGACAACTATCAGCTGGTCCCAACGAGAGGTTCGCAGCAATGGGTAAAAAGGTCTTGTACGGCACGGGAGCGGTTCTCGTCGGGGTGGGCTCAGCCCTGATCGCCGGCTCCGGAGTCGCTGCCGCCGACACCGCCGACGCCGCCGACCGCAACGAAGTCACCAGCGGGAGCACCTCCGCGGGCGCGGACACCGGCACCGGGCCGCGTCGTGCGGCCACCCGGCCGAAGGCTGCCGTCATCGCGAAGCCGGCCGCAGCCACCGATAGCGCAGCCACCGATAACGCATCCACCGATAGCGCAGTCACCGCAGCGCAGGCGGCGCCGAAGATTCGCGGGCAGGTGCGCACGGGCACCGGACTCGCCGGGCGGGCGGCAACGAACGTTTCGCGGATGACGGCGGCGGAGGTACCGGCCGCCTACAGCCCCGGCGCCTGCGCCGGCCCCGGCAGCCACGCTTCTGCTCAACGTGATGTCTGCCTTCGGCGCCGCCGCGGTCCCGGCGGTAGCCCCGGTGGCCAGCCCCCAGAGCGTCACCGCTGCCGCGGCAGACCCACTGCTGCCCGGGGCCTCCAACGGTGTGACCGGCGTCCAGATCGGCAACTCCCGCCTGGCGATCCCGGGTGCCTTCATCGGCAACACCGTCGCCGCCGACTGGTACTTCCCGACCCAGGCCGACGGCACCATCGACGCCCAGGGCGTCATCTGGCTGCAGCACGGCTTCGCCGCCACCAACACCTTCTACTCGGCGCTGGCCACCGATCTGGCGCAGCGCACCAACAGCATCGTGGTGGCTCCGACGCTGTCGTCGATCCCGTTCACCCTCTCGGGTGGCTGCCTGATCTGCTCCACCTCCCAGCAGGCCGTGGCAGCGGTGTTCCTCGACCCCAACCGTTCCGCGCTGGTGACCAGCGCCCAGGACGCCGGCTACACCGGCGACGTCTCCGAACTGCTGGGCGCGTTCGTGCTGTCCGGACATTCCGCCGGCGGCGGGTTCGCCACCGCGACGGCTGCCGACTACGTCAACGACGGCAGCGCGCTTCAAGACAGCCAACTGCTGGGCGTGGTGATGTTCGACGGCGTCTCCAACGGCACCTTCGACGGCACCTTCGGTACCCAGATCGCGGCCCTGGATACCGCCGACATCCCGATCTATCAGATCGCCGCACCCGCGCAGGTGTGGAACAACTTCGGCGCCACCACCAACCAGTTGCTGGGCGCCCGGCCCGGCGTGTTCAACGGCGCCGTCCTGGTCGGCGGGTCGCACGTCGACGCCATACTCGGGGTCAACCCGCTGATCGACTTCGCCGCCCAGTTGGTCACCACGTTCTCCCCGGCCGGCAGCACCGCGGCCGTCTACAACCTGAGCAACGGCTGGATCAACGACCTCTACGTCGGTGCCACCCCGCAGGCCCCGCAGTACGGCCTGTATTCCGCCGCCAACGGGCAGATCATCACCGGCGGCACCGCCGCGGTGGGCCTGCCCACGTTTTTCGCCAACAATCTCTCGCCGCTGGACACCGTGCTCAAGAACGTGATCGACGCCGTCGGGTCGCTCTTCGGCCTGACCCCGACCCCGGTGGTCAACACCGGGGACAACGGTGTCACCGGCTATGTGAAACCGCCGCTGTCCAACGGGGTCACCGGAGTGCGGACCGGGTCGTCCCAACTGCTCATTCCCTCCGGGGAGAACGGGGTCAGCGCCTTCACGAGCTGGTACTTCCCCACCCAGGCCGACGGCTCGGTGCAAGCCAACGGCCTCATCTGGCTGCAGCACGGTAGTAGTCGCGGCCTGCAGGTGCCGTTGAACTTGGCGTACACGGCCTTAGCGCTGGCGCTGGCACAGGAGACCAACAGCATCGTGGTGGCACCCGGCGACTTCGGCACCCCGTTCGACCGGGAGGCCGCCGCGGGGATGTTCCTCGGCGACCGGGCCGAACTGAACGTCAGTGCCAACCTGGCCGGCTTCGAAGGGACGCTGCCGCAGACGTTCATCCTCACCGGGCAGTCCGCGGGCGGCGGGTTCGCCACCGCGGTCGGCGCCGTCACCGTCGCCAACGGCGCGTCCAGCGACCTGCTCGGTGTGGTGATGTACGACGGCGTCTCGCGCCCGCCGACGTTCAACCAGTCAACTGCAGACGCTCATCGGTGCCGACATTCCCGTCTACCAGATCGCCGCCCCGCCGCAGAGTCCCGGCAACGCCTGGGGTGTGACCACCGAGGCGATGCTGGCCGAGTACCCGGACGAGTTCTTCGGCGTGCAGATCGACGACGGCTCGCACAACGACTCGCTCGGCGGCACCGATTTCCTCGCCTATGCTGGCGAACGAGATCATCCCGCTCCTCGGCTACCGGCCGTCCCCGCCCGGGGCCAAGGCCGCGGTGCGCACCTTCGCCACCGGCTGGATCAACGACCTCTACGCCGGCAACGGTCCGACCGATCCGCTCTACGGCATCTACGGCGCCCCCAACGACGGCACCTACGTGCCCAACCAGCCGATCGTGATGGGCGAGGCCGGGGCGACCACCCTGCCGGCCCCGCCGCCGGTGGACGTGCCGCCAGTACATGGGCACGTGGTACGAGCAGGGCAGCGTCCGGCAGTTCTTCTCCCTCGGTCTGGTGAACACCACCGCGACCTACACCCTGCTGCGACGACGGCAACGTCAAGGTGGAGAACTTCGGCCAGTACTTCGGGCCCAACGGCCCGGCGGTGACCATCGAGGGATTGGCGGTGCCGGTCAATGCCTACAACACCCGCCTCAACGTCGGCTTCGGCGGCCTCTTCGGCCCCGCCCAGCCGAGCGCGGAGGAGCCGGGCAACTACTGGATCATCGACTACGCCCCCGACTACAGCTGGGCGATCGTCAGCGACCCGGACGGCACCAGCGGTTTCATCCTGACCCGCGACCAGTTCATCGCCGAAGCGGAGTACAACGCAGCTGGTGGCCCGGGCGTACCAGCTGGGTGTGAAGCGGCAGATCATCCCGACCCCGCAGTTCCCGGACGCCTTCCCCACCGCGGCGCTGCCGGGGCCGGCGGAACTTCCGATCAGCGTGTCGGTGTAGGAAACGCTTGACGGAAGCGGTGTTACGGGTCACGCTGTTCTTTGCGTGTCCACGGGCTGTTTGGGTGGCCTGAAAGGACCCGTATTTGAGCATGCCGCCGATCTGCGGTAACATCAGACGTTGCGCTGGTCGCCCCCTGCCTACCCTCAAAACGCACCTGGACATCGTGGTCTCGGTCTGAGCCTGTTTTCCCAGCTCACCGGACCCTCACGTGTCGTGCGCGGTGTTGGAATCAGGTGGCGCCAGCCGAACCGACGCAAGAACAGCGGCCAACGGCACGGCTAAACCGACGCCTGGAAGTCCGCATGAGGGCTGGAAGGATGCATCTTGGCAGTCTCTCGCCAAAGCAACTTGACCACTAATTCCGTCCCCGGTGCCCCGCACCGAATCTCGTTCGCCAAGCTGCGGGAACCCCTCGAGGTTCCCGGCCTGCTCGACGTGCAGACCGATTCGTTCAAGTGGCTGATCGGTGACGAGGGGTGGCGCAAGAAGGCCAAGGAGGCCGGTGACCCCAACCCGGTCGGCGGTCTCGAAGAGGTGCTCGCCGAGCTGTCCCCGATCGAGGACTTCTCCGGCAACCTGTCGCTGACCTTCTCCGACCCGCGCTTCGACGAGGTCAAGGCCTCCGTCGACGAGTGCAAAGACAAGGACATGACCTACGCGGCGCCGCTGTTCGTCACCGCGGAGTTCATGAACGCCGAGAGCGGCGAGATCAAGAGCCAGACGGTGTTCATGGGTGACTTCCCGATGATGACGGAGAAGGGCACCTTCATCATCAACGGCACCGAGCGCGTCGTGGTGAGCCAGCTGGTCCGCTCGCCCGGTGTGTACTTCGACGAGAGCATCGACAAGTCCACCGAGAAGACGCTGCACAGCGTCGAAGGTCATCCCCGGCCGCGGCGCGTGGCTGGAGTTCGACGTCGACAAGCGCGACACCGTCGGTGTGCGCATCGACCGCAAGCGCCGCCAGCCGATCACCGTGCTGCTCAAGGCGCTGGGCTGGTCGGCCGAGCAGATCCGGGAGCGCTTCGGCTTCTCCGAGATCATGATGGCCACGCTGGAGAAGGACAACACCGCCGGCACCGATGAGGCGCTGCTCGACATCTACCGCAAGCTGCGCCCGGGCGAGCCCCCCACCAAGGAGTCCGCGCAGACCCTGCTGGAGAACCTGTTCTTCAAGGAGAAGCGCTACGACCTCGCTCGGGTGGGCCGCTACAAGGTCAACAAGAAGCTGGGCCTGAACCCCGGCGTTCCGATCGTCAACTCCACGTTGACCGAAGAGGACATCGTCGCCACCATCGAGTACCTGGTGCGTCTGCACCTGGCCTCGGAGACCGGCGTCTCCCAGACCATGACCGCCCCCGGTGGGGTGGAGGTGCCCGTCGAGGTCGACGACATCGACCACTTCGGCAACCGCCGTCTGCGCACCGTGGGTGAGCTGATCCAGAACCAGATCCGGGTCGGCCTGTCCCGGATGGAGCGCGTCGTCCGCGAGCGGATGACGACCCAGGACGTCGAGGCGATCACGCCGCAGACCCTGATCAACATCCGCCCCGTGGTGGCCGCGATCAAGGAGTTCTTCGGAACCAGCCAGCTGTCGCCAGTTCATGGATCAGAACAACCCGCTGTCGGGTCTGACCCACAAGCGCCGCCTGTCGGCACTGGGCCCCGGCGGTCTGTCCCGTGAGCGGGCCGGCCTCGAGGTGCGCGACGTGCACTCCAGCCACTACGGCCGGATGTGCCCGATCGAGACCCCGGAAGGCCCGAACATCGGCCTGATCGGGTCGCTGTCGGTGTACGCCCGGGTCAACCCGTTCGGCTTCATCGAGACGCCGTACCGCAAGGTGGTCAAGGGTGTCGTCACCGACGAGATCCACTACCTGACCGCCGACGAGGAGGACCGCCACGTCGTGGCGCAGGCCAACTCGCCGACCGATGCCAAGGGCAAGTTCCTCGAGGATCGCGTCCTGGTGCGCCGTAAGGGCGGCGAGGTCGAGAACGTCACGCCGGCCGACGTCGACTACATGGACGTCTCACCGCGCCAGATGGTGTCGGTGGCCACGGCCATGATCCCGTTCCTCGAGCACGACGACGCCAACCGTGCCCTGATGGGCGCCAACATGCAGCGCCAGGCGGTTCCGCTGGTCCGCAGCGAGGCGCCACTGGTGGGCACCGGCATGGAGTTGCGTGCCGCCATCGACGCCGGCGACGTCGTCGTCGCCGACAAATCCGGTGTGGTGGAAGAGGTTTCGGCCGATTACGTCACCGTGATGGCCGACGACGGCAGCCGGTTCACCTACCGGATGCGCAAGTTCAACCGCTCCAACCACGGCACCTGTGCCAACCAGAAGCCGATCGTCGACACCGGCCAGCGGGTCGAGGCCGGACAGGTGCATCGCCGATGGGCCGTGCACCGAGAACGGTGAGATGGCGCTGGGCCGCAACCTGCTGGTCGCGATCATGCCGTGGGAGGGCCACAACTACGAGGACGCGATCATCCTCTCCAGCCGTCTGGTGGAGGAGGACGTGCTCACCTCGATTCACATCGAGGAGCACGAGATCGACGCCCGCGACACCAAGCTGGGCGCCGAGGAGATCACCCGGGACATCCCGAACGTCTCCGAGGAGGTGCTCGCCGATCTCGACGAGCGCGGCATCGTCCGCATCGGTGCCGAGGTCCGCGACGGCGACATCCTGGTCGGCAAGGTCACGCCCAAGGGCGAGACCGAGCTGACCCCGGAGGAGCGGCTGCTGCGGGCGATCTTCGGTGAGAAGGCCCGCGAGGTGCGCGACACCTCGCTGAAGGTGCCGCACGGCGAGTCCGGCAAGGTCATCGGCATCCGGGTGTTCTCCCGCGAGGACGACGACGAGCTGTCCGCCGGCGTCAACGAGTTGGTCCGGGTCTACGTCGCGCAGAAGCGCAAGATCTCCGACGGCGACAAGCTGGCCGGCCGGCACGGCAACAAGGGCGTCATCGGCAAGATCCTCGCGTCAGGAGGACATGCCGTTCCTGCCCGACGGCACCCCGGTGGACGTCATCCTCAACACCCACGGTGTGCCGCGACGGATGAACATCGGCCAGATCCTGGAGACGCACCTGGGCTGGGTCGCCAAGACCGGCTGGAAGGTCGACCGGACGGCGGACTGGGCCAAGAACCTGCCCGCAGGCAGCCTGGAGGCCCCGGCCGAACACCATCGTCTCGACCCCGGTGTTCGACGGCGCCCGCGAGGATGAGCTGACGGGTCTGCTGAGCTCGACGCTGGCCAACCGTGACGGCGACGTCATGGTCAACGGCGACGGCAAGGCCAACCTGTTCGACGGCCGCAGTGGTGAACCGTTCCCGTACCCGGTGACGGTGGGCTACATGTACATCCTCAAGCTGCACCACCTGGTGGACGACAAGATCCACGCCCGCTCGACCGGTCCGTACTCGATGATCACCCAGCAGCCGCTGGGCGGTAAGGCGCAGTTCGGCGGTCAGCGGTTCGGCGAGATGGAGTGCTGGGCCATGCAGGCCTACGGCGCTGCGTACACGCTGCAGGAGCTGTTGACCATCAAGTCCGACGACATCGTCGGCCGGGTCAAGGTGTACGAGGCGATCGTCAAGGGCGAGAACATCCCCGAGCCGGGCATCCCGGAATCGTTCAAGGTGCTTCTCAAGGAGCTGCAGTCGCTGTGCCTCAACGTCGAGGTGCTCTCCAGCGACGGCGCTGCCATCGAGATGCGCGACGGCGACGACGAGGACCTGGAGCGCGCTGCGGCGAACCTGGGAATCAACCTGTCGCGCAACGAATCGGCTTCCGTCGAAGACCTGGCTTAGTCACTAAAGAACTAGTCCCGCAAGGGGAAAGGAAGTTACGTGTTAGACGTCAACTTCTTCGATGAACTCCGCATCGGCCTGGCGACCGCTGACGACATCCGTCAGTGGTCCTACGGCGAGGTCAAGAAGCCGGAGACCATCAACTACCGCACCCTCAAGCCGGAGAAGGACGGGCTCTTCTGCGAGAAGATCTTCGGCCCCACCCGCGACTGGGAGTGCTACTGCGGCAAGTACAAGCGCGTCCGCTTCAAGGGCATCATCTGTGAGCGCTGCGGCGTCGAGGTCACTCGCGCCAAGGTGCGCCGCGAGCGGATGGGCCACATCGAGCTGGCCGCGCCCGTCACGCACATCTGGTACTTCAAGGGCGTCCCGTCGCGCTTGGGTTACCTGCTGGACCTGGCGCCGAAGGATCTCGAGAAGATCATCTACTTCGCCGCCTACGTCATCACCGCGGTGGACACCGAGATGCGTCACAACGAGCTGTCCACGCTGGAGGCCGAGATGGTCTCCGAGCGCAAGGCCGTGGAGAACCAGCGCGACGTCGGACCTCGAGGCCCGCGCCCAGAAGCTGGAAGCCGACCTCGCCGAGCTCGAGGCCGAGGGCGCCAAGAGCGACGTCAAGCGCAAGGTCAAGGACGGCGGCGAGCGCGAGATGCGCCAGATGCGCGACCGCGCCCAGCGTGAGCTGGACCGGCTCGACGAGATCTGGAGCACCTTCACCAAGCTGGCCGTCAAGCAGCTGATCATCGACGAGAACCTCTACCGCGAGCTCATCGACCGCTACGGCGAGTACTTCACCGGCTGCATGGGTGCCGAGGCGATCCAGAAGCTGATCCAGACCTTCGACATCGACGCCGAGGCCGAGTCGCTGCGCGAGATCATCCGCAGCGGCAAGGGTCAGAAGAAGCTGCGCGCGCTCAAGCGGCTCAAGGTCGTCGCGGCGTTCCAGATGTCCGGCAACTCGCCGATGGGCATGGTGCTCGACGCCGTCCCGGTGATCCCGCCGGAGCTGCGTCCGATGGTTCAGCTCGACGGTGGCCGCTTCGCCACCTCCGACCTCAACGATCTGTACCGCCGCGTCATCAACCGCAACAACCGGCTCAAGCGACTGATCGACCTCGGTGCGCCCGAGATCATCGTCAACAACGAGAAGCGCATGCTGCAGGAGTCCGTGGACGCGCTGTTCGACAACGGCCGTCGCGGCCGGCCGGTCACCGGCCCGGGCAACCGCCCGCTGAAGTCGCTGCTCGGATCTGCTCAAGGGCAAGCAGGGCCGGTTCCGTCAGAACCTGCTCGGCAAGCGCGTCGACTACTCCGGCCGTTCGGTCATCGTGGTCGGCCCGCAGCTCAAGCTGCACCAGTGCGGTCTGCCCAAGCTGATGGCGCTGGAGCTGTTCAAGCCGTTCGTGATGAAGCGTCTGGTGGATCTCAACCACGCGCAGAACATCAAGAGCGCCAAGCGGATGGTGGAGCGTCAGCGGCCGCAGGTGTGGGACGTCCTCGAAGAGGTCATCTCCGAGCACCCGGTGCTGCTGAACCGCGCACCCACCCTGCACCGCCTCGGCATCCAGGCCTTCGAGCCGATGCTGGTCGAGGGCAAGGCCATCCAGCTGCACCCGCTGGTGTGTGAGGCGTTCAACGCCGACTTCGACGGCGACCAGATGGCCGTGCACCTTCCGCTGTCCGCGGAGGCGCAGGCCGAGGCGCGCATCCTGATGCTGTCGCGCAACAACATCCTGTCGCCGGCGTCGGGCAAGCCGCTGGCCATGCCGCGTCTGGACATGGTCACCGGGCTGTACTTCCTGACCACCCTGATCCCGGGTGACACCGGCGAGTACGTCGCGAAAGCCAAGGACAAGCCGGAGACGGGCGTGTACAGCACCCCGGCCGAGGCCATCATGGCGATGGACCGCGGGTCGCTGAGCGTGCGCGCGCAGATCAAGGTGCGGCTGACCCAGTTGCGTCCGCCGCACGAGGTGGAGACCGAGCAGTTCGGCGAGAACGGCTGGCGTCCGGGCATGCCCTGGATCTGCGAGACCACGCTGGGCCGGGTGCTCTTCAACGAGCTGCTGCCGCTGGGGTATCCCGTTCGTCAACAAGCAGATGCACAAGAAGGAACAGGCCAAGATCATCAACGATCTGGCCGAGCGCTACCCGATGATCGTGGTCGCGCAGACCGTCGACAAGCTCAAGGACACCGGCTTCTACTGGGCCACCCGGTCCGGTGTCACGGTGTCGATGGCCGACGTGCTGGTGCTGCCGGAGAAGGCCGGAGATCCTCGAGCGTTACGAGGGCGAAGCCGACGGCATCGAGAAGAAGTACCAGCGCGGTGCGCTGAACAAGCAGGAGCGCAACGACGCTCTGGTGGAGCTGTGGAAGAAGGCCACCGAGGAGGTCGGTGACGCGCTGCGCGCCCACTACCCCGAGGACAACCCGATCATCACGATCGTGGAGTCGGGCGCCACGGGTAACTTCACCCAGACCCGCACGCTGGCCGGCATGAAGGGTCTGGTGACCAACCCCAAGGGCGAGTTCATCCCGCGTCCGATCAAGTCCTCCTTCCGCGAGGGCCTGACGGTGCTGGAGTACTTCATCAACACCCACGGCGCCCGCAAGGGTCTGGCGGACACCGCGCTGCGTACCGCCGACTCGGGCTACCTGACCCGTCGTCTGGTGGACGTCTCGCAGGACGTCATCGTCCGCGAGCACGACTGCGGCACCGAGCGCGGCATCGTCGTCGACCTCGCCGAGCGCGGCGCCGACGGCACGCCTGATCCGCGATCCGTACGTGGAGACCTCCGCGTACGCCCGCACGCTGGCCGCCGATGCGGTCGACGCCAAGGGCAACGTGATCGTCGAGCGCGGCCACGACCTGGGCGACCCGGCGATCGACGCACTGCTGGCCGCCGGCATCACCGCAGGTCAAGGTGCGCTCCGTGCTCACCTGCGGGTCCGGCTCGGGTGTGTGCGCGATGTGCTACGGCCGCTCGATGGCCACCGGCAAGCTGGTGGACATCGGCGAGGCCGTCGGCATCGTCGCCGCGCAGTCCATCGGTGAGCCCGGCACGCAGCTGACCATGCGCACCTTCCACCAGGGTGGCGTCGGTGAGGACATCACCGGCGGTCTGCCGCGTGTGCAGGAGCTGTTCGAGGCGCGCATCCCGCGCGGCAAGGCCCCGATCGCCGAGGTCGCCGGTCGGATCCAGCTCGAGGAGACCGACAAGTTCTACAAGATGACGATCGTCCCCGACGACGGCAGCGAGGAGGTCGTCTACGACAAGCTCTCCAAGCGTCAGCGGCTGCGCGTCTTCAAGCACGAGGACGGCACCGAGCGTCTGCTGGCCGACGGCGACCACGTCGAGGTGGGCCAGCAGTTGATGGAGGGCTCGGCCGATCCGCACGAGGTGCTGCGCGTGCTCGGGCCCGCGTGAGGTGCAGATCCACCTGGTCAAGGAGGTCCAGGAGGTCTACCGGGCGCAGGGCGTGTCGATCCACGACAAGCACATCGAGGTCATCGTGCGGCAGATGCTGCGCCGCGTGACGATCATCGACTCCGGCGCCACGGAGTTCCTGCCCGGTTCGCTGACCGAGCGCGCCGAGTTCGAGACGGCGAACCGTCGGGTCGTCGCCGAGGGCGGCGAGCCGGCGGCCGGGCGTCCGGTGCTGATGGGCATCACCAAGGCCTCGCTGGCGACGGACTCGTGGCTGTCGGCGGCCTCCTTCCAGGAGACCACCCGGGTGCTCACCGATGCGGCGATCAACTGCCGCAGCGACAAGCTCGCGGGCCTGAAGGAGAACGTCATCATCGGCAAGCTGATCCCGGCCGGCACCGGCATCAACCGGTACCGCAACATCCAGGTGCAGCCCACCGAGGAGGCCCGCGCCGCGGCGTACACGATCCCGCGCTACGAGGATCAGTACTACAGCCCGGACTTCGCTCAGGCCACCGGGCCTGCGGTGCCGCTGGACGACTACGGGTACAGCGACTACCGGTAGGTCAGTTCAACAAGAATGCCCCCGCCGCGGCGGGGGCATTCTTGTGTGTGGGGTCAGTCTGCCTGGGCGCGAATTCGAGCAGTTGCTGCACCTCTCGGCGGAACACGTCTCGTTGGCCTTGCACGACTTCGCGGTAGTGCGCCTGTGCCGCGACGTGGCGAGTAGGGTCGCGAAGCACCTCGTGCACCCGGTCACCGATTTCTTCCATGGTCGAGACCTTGTACCAGCCGGTTGATCGGCATATCGACGTGGTTGGCAGCAGCGCCCGGTGTTCGTCGTGATGACCACGACACCGGACAGCGCGGCCTCGCGCGGCATCGGTCCGCCCGGGGTGATGGCCGAAGTCGATGTAGATCGACGATGCGGCCAGTACTCGGTAGCGACTTCCTCGCGCGACAGATTCGTCAGCTCGGTCGAGACCACTCGAAGTCGCGGCTGCTGACCGCCACGCGGCGGACACTTCACCACCTCGGCGGCGTGCGACGCGTCGCGATGTCGGTCACTCGAGTCGGCTCGAGCGGGGGACTATCTCGACGAAGCGACGCTAACGTCGGGAGCTTTCGTGATTCCGAGCAGTCGCATGACGCCGCAGCGAGCTCAAGCTCAGCAGCGGAGGCCGAACTTCTCACGACAGAAGTCGCGTCGCGTACTCGGACAGCGCTCAAGTGACACGTCCGGTCCTGGCGACATCGTTCTCGATCGACACCTCGGAACTGCACGTCGGTCCCGAAGCTCGACGCAGAGATCGGTCGATCCGGCGCCACAGCCCTAGCGACCCGACTGCGTGTCGACTCAGGTTCGATCGATCTGCGGCTCAGACTCGGGTACTCGTGCGACCATGGCGCGTCGCTGCCGCGAGTGCGTAGCTTCGCGACCAGCCGACGAACGTCACACGCCGGTACGGCTTCCGGTCGGGGTATGCGCCGGTCTCGAACGGGTCGTGCAGACGCACCGCGGCCGGGGGCGATGTCGTGAGCCATGGCGACGACGGTGCTGGCATCGGGCCGCCGGTTACCACGTCTGCCGGGCAGATCACGGACGATGCGGTGCTGACGCTCATAATGAACATTGAAAGCAGGCGGCGTCGCTGAACAGCGACACATTGACGACTGGTCGGCACGCTTCGGACCGGTCGGATCGCTACCGACTGCTGCGGTAGAAAGAGCGACGTGGTGCTCATCGGCTCGCATGTCCGCAGCGACAACCCACTTGCAGGGTGCGCTCGATGACGAGGCCGACGCGGTCCAGTTCTTCCTGGGCGATCCGCAGAGTTGGAAGAAGCCCCCGCCGCGCGACGACGCCGACCTGCTGCGCCGCTCACCGATACCTCTCTATGTGCACGCGCCGTACCTGATCAATGTCGCCTCGGCCAACAACAGGGTGCGCATCCCGAGCCGCAAGATCCTGCAGGACACCTGCGACGCCGCCGCCGAGATCAACGCGACGGCGGTGATCGTGCACGGCGGGCACGCCGATGACAAGGACGTCGAGGCCGGTATCGAGCGCTGGGTCAAGGCGCTGGCCGCCCTGCAGACCGACGTGCCGGTGTACCTGGAGAACACCGCCGGCGGCACCCACGCCATGGCCCGCCACTTCGACACCATCGCCCGGCTGTGGGAGCGCATCGGCGACACCGGGGTGGGCTTCTGTCTGGACACCTGCCATGCGTGGGCCGCGGGGGAGCAGCTCGTCGATGCGGTGGAGCGGATCCTGGCAATCACCGGCCGCATCGACCTGGTGCACTGCAACGACTCACGCGACGCCGCCGGCTCCGGCGCGGACCGGCACGCGAACTTCGGCACCGGCCAGATCGACCCGGAACTGCTGGTCGCGGTGGTCTCGACCGCCGGTGCGCCGGTGATCTGCGAGACGGCCGATGACGGCCGCCGCGCGGATATCGCGTTCCTGCGGCAGAACTGCGGTTAGGCCGGCAAACTGCGTCAGCCCATAGTCCATTGCAGATGCAAGTAAAACTCTGTTGCATTGTTGACTTGCGCGGCAGTCATCGGTAGCTGCTCGATGAGGCACTGGCACTCCGTCGCGGTGTTTGCCACGAGGCACTTCGTGGCGCCATTGGGGCCCGGTGGCCGGGGAAGTGTCTACTCCGTCGCTGAACCAATCTGACGCGTGGGTAGCGCACTGAGAACAGCATTAGGGCAACCTGAGAACCTGGCCGCCGCGATCGCTGCACGACGGATGGTCCGGTAGCTGAGAATGCCCTGAGCGCTGGCCTGAACTGCGGTGTTGGCAGTTTCGCCACGCCACCGGCGATCTCCCGCGTCACAGTTGGCAACTGTCAGGCGCTAACTGAAAATTGTTGAGAACGTAACTACTAGTTCTTTGCATACGCAAGTTCCCCACAACTAGGGTCTTGTGGAGGTAGCTGAGCACCCTCTGGCGCATGTTAAGTTCACTGGGCCTGTAAACCGCAGGTCTATCAATCTGGTTGTGGGGAGACACCGCGTGTCAAAACAAAGCAATAGCAATCCGAGCGGGAAGAAAGTTTCTCTCCGCTCCGTACTCACCGTCGGGTTCGGTGGTGTGTCGGTCGTCGGTCTGGGCCTCGGCCTGGTCACTCCGACCCTCACCGCCGCCATCTCGGCGGCAACTCCTATGGATGTCGAGCTGCGGAACTTCGAGGTTCCGCTGGACACCACTGACTCGGAAGAGCCCTTCTGGCTTCAGCAGCAGAACGCCCTGATCGGCGACTCGGGCGACTCCACCCAGGCAGTGCAGTCAGGCTTCGCGGCCGGCGCTTCCTGCGGTCTGATCTGCAACGGCGCCGCTGGCTCCGGCCAGTCCGGCGGCCTGCTGCTCGGTGACGGCGGCAGCGGTGCCAACGGCACCGTCGCTGAACCAGAACGGCGGCGACGGCGGCAACGGCGGCCTCTTCGGTGGCGACGGCGGTGCCGGCGGTAACGGCGTCCTCGGCGGCAACGGCGGCAACGGCGGCCAGGGCGGCACCTTCGCCTGGTTCTCCAACGGCGGCAACGGCGGCAACGGCGGCACCGGCGCCGCCGGCGCTGACGGCGCGTGGGGTGCCTCCGGCACGCCGGGCACTCGCGGGCACCGTCGGCGCGCCGGCGCCATCGGCTCGCTCGGTGCGGCCGGTTCGGGCGCCTCTGGCGCCGACCGGCTGCACCGGTGCGTTCGGGTGCCTCCGGCGGCTTCCGGCGCATCGGCGCTCCGGCGCGCACCGGCGCCTCGCGGCGCGCCCGGCGCGTCCGGAGCGGCCGGCGCTGCAGGTGCCGTCGGGTGCTTCGGAGCCAGCGTCGGCGCCTCCGGCGCCTCCGGGTGCCTCCGGTGCACGCGGGCGCCGTCGGTACGCGGTGGTCGGCGGAAATGGCGACACCGGCGTCACCGGCGCGTCCGGTGGCGTGGGCGCCACCGGTGCGCAGCGGGTGCCTCCGGCGCGTCGGCGGCGCCGGCGTCAGGGGCGGCAACGGCTTCACCGGTGCCTCCGGCGGCGTCGGCGCGTCGGGCGACCGGCGCGTCCGGTCTGCCGGGTTCCTCGGGCACCGCCGGGCGCCTCGGGTGGCCGTGGTGCCTGGCGGCTGCGCGGCGGCACCGGCGGCAATGGCGGCAGCGCGCTGACCACCGCGGTCAACGGCGGCACGCGGTGGCGATCGGCGGCAACGGCGGCACCGGCGGCAATGGCGGCAACGGCGGCAACGCCGGCGCCTTCAGCCTGTTCGGCGCGGGCGGCAACGCCGGCAACGGCGGCAACGGCGGCGACGGCGGCAACGGCGGCACCGGCGGCACCGGCGGCATCGGTGGCGCGGGCGGCAGCCGGTGGCGCCGGTGGCACGTCGGCGGCGCCGGTGGTACCGGTGGTACCGGTGGCACGGGTGGCACCGGTGGTACCGGTGGTACCGGTGGCACCGGTGGTACCGGCGGTACCGGTGGCGCTGGTGGTACCGGCGGCCGTGGTGCCGGTGGCACCGGTGGTACCGGTGGCAGCGGTGCCAGGGTGGCACCGGTGGTACCGGTGGCACCGGCGGCGCGGGTGGTACCGGTGGTGCTCGGCGGCCAGGGCGGCCAGGGTGGCGCCGGCGGCACCGGTGGCGTCGGTGGCACCGGCGGTACCGGTGGCGCCGGTGGTACCGGCGGTACCGGTGGTACCGGTGGCGCTGGTGGCCAGGGCGGCGAGGGCGGTACCGGCGGTACCGGTGGTACCGGTGGCGTAGCGGTGGCTTCGGTGCCGGTGGCGCTCGGTGGCGCCGGTGGCACCGGTGGCACCGGCGGCACGGTGGCCAGGTGGCATCGGCGGTGCCGGTGGCACCGGCGGCTCGCTCGGCTGGCGCCGGTGGCGCCGGTGGCCAGGCCGGTGTGGCCGGTCCGGCGGCTGGTTCGGCGCGCCGGCAGCGCTGGCAAGGCCGGTTCGTCCGGTGCCGCTGGCGCGACCGGTGCTGCTGGCCCGACCGGCGCCAACGGGTGCTCAGGGTGCTCAGGGCCTCAACGGCGCCAATGGTGCTCAGGGGGCTGCAGGTCCGAGCGGCGACGGGCACCAGCGGTGCAAGCGGCGCCGCGTGGCGCCAGCGGCGCCGGCGGCTCTACCGGAGCGGCCGGTTCGGCGGAAGCGCTGGCGCGACCGGTGCGGCCGGTGACGGCCGGGGCGCCGGCGTGGCCGGTGCGGCCGGTAGCTGCCGGTCATCGGGCGGTCAGGCTCCGGTGACGGCAGCCACGGTGCTGCCGGTGGTGCTGGTGGTAGCTGGCGGCACGGTGGCACCGGCGGCGCCGGCGGCACGGGCGGTGCGGCGCGCGGTGCCGGCGGCGCTGGTGGCGCCGGCGGTGCCGGTGGTGCCGGTGGCGCGGGCGGTACGCGCGCTAACCGCAACCCGGTTAACAAACGGAACGGCCCCCTCCTTCGGGAGGGGGCCGCTTCCGTTTGTGGGGTGAAGATGCGTCAGGCGGGTGAGCCGTGCCGGCCGGCGCCGTCGGCGAATCGCTGCGCCCCGGCCAGTGATTCGGCGGCCACCTGCGGACAGGCTGCCGAATTCGACGTCCATCGCGTCGGCCTCGGAGATGCCCCCACTGGCGGATCGCGGAGAGCCGGTCGGCGCGCAGGCAGCCCTGGGGCAGCGCGGCCAGCTCGGGGCCAGTTCCTCGGCGGCGGTGCGGGCCTGCCCGTCCGGCACGACGCGGTTGGCCAGGCCGATCGCCAGCGCCTCGGCGGCGTCGACCGCCCGGCCGGTGAGGATCAGGTCCATCGCGCGGCTGTGCCCGATCAGCCGCGGCAGCCGCACCGTGCCGCCGTCGATCAGCGGCACGCCCCAGCGGCGGCAGAAGACGCCGAAGATCGGCGTCCTCCTCGACCACCCGCAGGTCGCACCACAGCGCCAGCTCCAGCCCGCCGGCCACCGCGTAGCCGCTGACCGCGGCGATCACCGGCTTGGACAGCACCATCCGCGTCGGCCCCATCGGGCCGGGCCCGCGTGCGGTGCGCCGGGTTGGCGTCCGGCGGTGCCGATCGCCTTGAGATCCGCTCCGGCGCAGAACGTTCCGCTGTCGCCCCACAGCACCGCGACGGACGCGGAGTCGTCGCGGTCGAACTCCTCGAACGCCGCGTACAGCGCCGCGGCGGTCGGGCCGTCGACGGCGTTGCGGGCTCCGGGCGGTTCATGATCACCGTCGTGACCGGTCCGTTGCGCTCGACTCGCACTGCCGCCTCATCGGTCATGTCGCCTCCATCAGTTCGTGTCGTCGCGCCGCGCCACCAGTTCGCGCGGCGAAGTCGTGGTAGGCCTGCCGCAGCGCGTCACCCGGCCAGTCGTCGGGCAGCAGTTCGGCGGGCAGCACCGGGTCGGTCAGCAGGTGGCGCACCATGGCCGCGGCCGCCGACGAATCGGGCCGGGATGTCGCGGCGCGCGGCCATGTCGTCGAGCAGCCGAGTGCCCGTCGCGCACCCAGCCGGGCAGGTCCCACAGCGCGGCGGCGAGACCGGCCGGGTCGTCGTCGCGGGCGCGCAGCACCCGCACCCGCCCGCGAGCTTCGTCGGGCACCGGCTCGGTCGAGGTTGTCCGGGCGCATCCACACGCCCTCGCGCAGCTCGCCGAATCGCTTGTCCTGCAGTGTGGTCCGCAGTGCCGCCCGGGTGCGGGCGTCGGTGCCGACGCTGGTGATCACCAGGGTCGACCCAGGTGCCGTCCCACGCGCGCGGCGTCGGGTCGAGCGCGTCGTCCTGGCGGCGCTGCCGGGCCAGCAGTCGGTCGGAGAGCCGGTAGCCGTCGGCGGAGCGCACCAGATCACCGGCGCCGACCATCCGGGTCAGCGCCACCCGCAGCGTCGGCTCCTTGATGCCGAAATCCGGCGGTCAGCGCTGATCAGTTCGGCCGCGGTCGCCCACGCCGGATGCGCGCCGAGCAGCACGCTCAGCACGACCGACCGCGCGGTCAGCCGCGAGTGTCGGCCAGCCAGTGCATCAGACCCCGGACGTCTTGCGGCCGGCGTCGCCGAACGGCTCGTCGCGGCGGCGCACCGCCTCGCGGAAGCCGTGCTCGCGGGCCTCGGCGACGAAGGCGTGCCCCTCGGGGGTGTGCCGGGCGACGCCGTCGAACACCGTGCTGACCATCGCTGCTGGTGGCGACGCCCTGGTTGATACAGCGCGGTGTTCAGCGCCAGCTTGGCCATGATGAGCTGGTTGACCGGCATCGCCGCGATGCGTCCGACGAGTCGCTCGGTGCGCTCGTCGAGGTCCTCCGGTTCGGGCGCCTCGACGGCCAGTCCCCACTCGGCGGCCTGCGCGCCGGTGATGCAATCACCGGTGAACAGAAGGCGTTTCGCGCGCTGGTCGCCGAGGCGGTGCGCCCACAGCCCGGCGGCCGGGACGCCCCACACGCGCGTCGGCGGGTAGCCGATCTTGGCGTCGGCGGCGGCGATCACCTGGTCGGCGTGCAGGGCGATGTCGGTGCCGCCGGCGACGCAGTAGCCGTGGATCTTGACCACGGTCGGCTTGTCGGCGTGCATCAGGCTGGAGAAGCCGCGGACGAACCGGCTCATCATCTGGTAGTCGATCATCGGATCCCACGGCTGATCGGGCAGATGGTTGACCGCCTGGGTCTTGCCCGTCGAGCACGGTGCCCGCGTACGGTCGCCGCCGCCTGCCGACGACGAGCCGTCGGCGTAGGCGGACAGGTCGAAGCCGGCGCAGAAGCCCTCGCCGCGACCGGAGACCAGGATGACGTGGACGTTCGGGTCGAGGTCGGCGCGCTCGACGCAGCGCCGACAGTTCCAGCGGGGTGTCGGCGACGATCGCGTTGCCCTTGTCGGGGCGGTTGAACGTGATTCGCGCGACGCGGTCGGTGACCTCGTAGGTCATGGTCTTCAGGTTGTCGAAGTCGACGGGCCTGATCGGCGTGCGCGTCATCCCTTGACCAGCGCGCGCTCGATGATCGGCGCGAGGTCCAGCCCGGTCGGGCAGGGTGCCGAACGCCCCGCCCCAGTGGCCGCGCCAGCCGGCTGGCCAGGAACGCCTCGGCGACCGCGGGGTGGCCGTGCCGCACCAGCAGCGAGCCCTGCAGGGCGAGCGAGATGTCCTCGGCGATCTTGCGGGCGCGGTACTGGATGGTCGTCGAGCGTCGCCGAGCTGTCGCCGCAGCGCGTCGACGTGGGCGTCCAGCCGCGGGTCGTGCCCGGCGGTGCGGCCGAGTTCGTCGAACAGCACCTCGACGCACTCGGGCCGGGTTGCCATGGCGCGCAACGTGTCCAGCGCGCTGACGTTGCCCGAGCCCTCCCAGATGCCCATCAGCGGCGCCTCCCGGTACAGCCGCGGCATGCCGGAGTCCTCGACGTAGCCGTTGCCGCCGAGGCACTCCATCGCCTCGGCGGCGTGCGGGGTGGCGCGCTTGCAGACCCAGTACTTGGCGGCGGCCAGGCCGATGCGGCGCAGCAGGGTCTCGCGTTCGTCGCCGCGGACGGCGCGCGTCGGTGGCGCCGGCCATCCGCATCGCCAGCGATGGTCGCGGCCTCGGCCTCGACCGCGAGGTCGGCGAGCACGTTGCGCATCAGCGGCTGGTCGATCAGGTACGCGCCGAACGCCTTTCGGTGCTGGGCGTGGTGGATGGCGCGGGTCAGGCCCGGTGCGCATGCTGGTGGCGCTGCCGAGCGTGCAGTCCAGCCGGGTCAGGTTGACCATCTCGATGATGGTCGGCACGCCGCGGCCCTCCTCGCCGACCAGCCACGCGGTGGCGCCGTCGTACTCGACCTCGCTCGAGGCGTTGGCGTGGTTGCCGAGCTTGTCCTTGAGCCGCTGCAGGAACATCCGGTTGCGGGTGCCGTCGGGCAGGACCCGCGGCAGGAAGAAGCAGGTCAGCCCGCCGGGCGCCTGCGCCAGCACCAGGAACACGTCGCACATCGGCGCCGAGGTGAACCACTTGTGCCCGGTCAGGCGTGTAGCTGCCGTCGGCGTTCGGCGTCGCGTGCGGTGGTGCCGGCGCGGACGTCGGAGCCGCCCTGCTTCTCGGTCATCGACATGCCCGCGGTGAGGCCGGCCTTGGTGGCGGGCACCTCGAGCTCGGGGTCGTAGACGCGGCTGGTCAGCAGCGGCTCGTAGACCGCGGCCAGTTCGGGGTTGTGCCGCAGCGCGGGCACGACGGCGTAGGTCATCGAGATCGGGCAGACGTGGCCCGGTTCGGGCGTCCACACCGACGTCTTGGCGGCGCGCACGACGTGCGCGCCCGGGCGGTCGTCGGCCCACGGGGCGCGCGTGCAGGCCGTGGCCGACGGCCACCGTCATCAGCTCGTGGTAGGCGGGGTCGTACTCGACCTCGTCGACGCGGTGGCCGTAGCGGTCGTGGGTGTGCAGCACCGGCTGGTTGCGGTCGGCCAGCTCGCCCCAGCGCTGCGCCTGCGGCGCTGCCGCGAGCGCGCCGAGTTCGGTGACCTCGTCGACGCCCCAGTCGCCGCCCTCGCGGATCAGCGCCTCGATGAGCACCGGCGAGGTGGCGGGGTTGTAGTCCTCCAGCGGCGGGACCTGATTGGTGACGACGTGCGTGTCTGCCATGACCCACTGTTACATTTTCCCGACAGCCGCACAAGAGGTGTAACGAGCTAGCCGGGGCCGATCTTGTTGCCCGTCCCGGTGTCGGTGATCTCCGGGTCGCCCTCGGCGTAGCTGACGGTGTTGTTCACCCCGTCCACCGACAATTCCGCGTCGATGCGCTCGACGGTGATCCGGTTGTCAGCGCCGCCGACGCGCACCGAGAGGCAGGTGCCGCGCACCGTCAGGGTGTTGTTGGAGCCGCCGATCGCCACCGATTTGCCGTTCTCGCAGTCGATTTCGGCGCGGGTGCCCAGCGAGTCGTAGGTGATCACGTCGGCCGGGTTGATCGCCGGCCGGTCGGAGCCGCAACCCGCCGTCAGCAGGACGGCCAGAGCCGTCGCGCAGACCCGCACCGCCATGGCCGCGAGCCTATACAGTTCTTCGCTGATGACTACTCGCGCGCGGTCGGCGGCCAAGCTCAGCCGCGAGGTGATCGTCAACGCCGCCCTGACCTTCCTGGACCGGGAGGGCTGGGACGCGCTGACCATCAACGCCCTGGCGATCCAGTTGGGCACCAAGGGCCCGTCGCTGTACAACCACGTCGACAGCCTCGACGATCTGCGCCGCACGGTGCGGATGCGGGTGATCGACGACATCCTGCAGATGCTCACCACCGTCGGCGCCGGCCGCACCCGCGACGACGCGGTGATCGCGATGGCCGGCGGCCTACCGCAGCTACGCCCACCACCACCCGGGCCGCTACTCGGCGTTCACCCGGATGCCACTGGGCGGGGACGACCCGGAGTTCACCGCCGCCAGCCACGCCGCCGCCGAACCGGTGATCTCGGTGCTGGCCTCCTACGGACTCGACGGCGAGGACGCCTTCTTCGCCGCCCTGGAGTTCTGGGCCGCCCTGCACGGCTTCGTGCTGCTGGAGATGACCGGGGTGATGGCTCGGGTCTGATCGGCGAGGCGAAACTGGACACCGACGCGGTGTTCACCGACATGGTCCTGCGACTGGCCACCGGGATGGCGCACCGCAACGACTGACCGCCGTCCTGACCTGGGACAAGTGTGGTGCGGACGAATTTTGGTGGCCGGTGTCCATCCTGGTATTGTTCAGCGCACGGGCCTGGCCGTTACGGCGCATGCGGTTAACGCACGCGCTCGCCGGGCCACTTCGCATGTCCAGTATGCAACCGGGAGACTCCGGTGCCGACTGCGTGCGACACGCCCGGTCGCGGGGTAAGCGGCGGGGAGAAAACTGCAGTACAGCGACGTTTCAGACGAGATAGAAAGCCGGTAGATGCCAACCATTCAGCAGCTGGTCCGCAAGGGTCGCCGCGACAAGATCGCCAAGGTCAAGACGGCGGCGCTCAAGGGCAGCCCGCAGCGGCGCGGCGTGTGCACGCGCGTGTACACCACCACCCCGAAGAAGCCGAACTCGGCGCTTCGCAAGGTGGCCCGCGTCAAGCTGACCAGCCAGGTGGAGGTCACCGCCTACATCCCCGGTGAGGGCCACAACCTGCAGGAGCACTCGATGGTGCTGGTGCGCGGCGGCCGTGTGAAGGACCTTCCCGGTGTGCGCTACAAGATCATCCGCGGCTCGCTGGACACCCAGGGTGTCAAGGGCCGCAAGCAGGCCCGCAGCCGCTACGGCGCCAAGAAGGAGAAGAGCTAATGCCGCGTAAGGGCCCCGCTCCCAAGCGTCCGCTGGTCAACGATCCGGTCTACGGGTCGCAGCTGGTGACCCAGCTGGTCAACAAGATCCTCTGGACGGGCAAGAAGTCCCTCGCCGAGCGCATCGTCTACGGCGCGCTCGAGCAGGCCCGCGACAAGACCGGCACCGACCCCGTCGTCACCCTCAAGCGGGCGCTGGACAACGTCAAGCCCACCCTCGAGGTCCGCAGCCGCCGCGTCGGTGGCGCCACCTACCAGGTGCCCGTCGAGGTGCGCCCGGAGCGCTCCACCACCCTGGCGCTGCGCTGGCTGGTCAGCTTCTCGCGGGCCCGCCGGGAGAAGACCATGGTCGAGCGGCTGGCCAACGAGATCCTCGATGCCAGCAACGGCCTCGGCGCGGCGGTCAAGCGCCGCGAGGACACCCACAAGATGGCCGAAGCCAACCGGGCGTTCGCGCACTACCGCTGGTGAGCAACGGCCCGTGTCGAGCGGGCTCAACTGAGTAATCACGCAACGAAAGAATTGGGAAGACTGCTGTGGCACAGGACGTGCTGACCGACCTGAACAAGGTCCGCAACATCGGCATCATGGCGCACATCGACGCCGGCAAGACCACGACGACCGAGCGCATCCTGTACTACACCGGGATCAGCTACAAGATCGGCGAGGTGCACGACGGCGCCGCCACGATGGACTGGATGGAGCAGGAGCAGGAGCGCGGCATCACCATCACCTCGGCTGCCACCACCTGCTTCTGGAATGACAACCAGATCAACATCATCGACACCCCCGGCCACGTCGACTTCACCGTCGAGGTGGAGCGTTCGCTGCGCGTGCTCGACGGCGCCGTCGCGGTGTTCGACGGCAAAGAGGGCGTCGAGCCGCAGTCCGAGCAGGTGTGGCGTCAGGCCGACAAGTACGACGTGCCGCGCATCTGCTTCGTCAACAAGATGGACAAGATCGGCGCCGACTTCTACTTCTCGGTGCGCACCATGGAGGAGCGCCTCGGCGCCCGGCGTGATCCCGATCCAGCTGCCGATCGGCTCCGAGGGTGACTTCGAGGGCGTCGTCGACCTGGTCGAGATGAAGGCCAAGGTCTGGCGCGGCGAGACCAAGCTCGGCGAGAAGTACGACGCGATCGAGATCCCGGCCGAGCTGACCGAAAAGGCCGCCGAGTACCGCACCAAGCTGCTCGAGGCGGTCGCCGAGACCGACGAGTCGCTGCTGGAGAAGTACTTCGGCGGCGAGGAACTCTCGATCGACGAGATCAAGGGCGCGCTGCGCAAGCTGACCATCAACTCCGAGGCCTATCTCGTGCTGTGCGGTTCGGCGTTCAAGAACAAGGGCGTCCAGCCCATGCTCGACGCGGTGATCGACTACCTGCCCTCGCCGCTGGACGTGGCGGCGGCCGTCGGCCACGCGCCGAACAAGGAAGACGTCGAAGTCATCCGCAAGCCGTCGGTGGACGAGCCGTTCTCCGCGCTGGCGTTCAAGGTCGCCACCCACCCGTTCTTCGGCAAGCTGACCTACATCCGGGTGTACTCGGGCAAGGTCGATTCCGGTGCGCAGGTCGTCAACGCGACCAAGGGCAAGAAGGAGCGTCTGGGCAAGCTGTTCCAGATGCACTCCAACAAGGAGAACCCGGTGGAGACGGCCGCGGCCGGCCACATCTACGCGGTGATCGGCCTCAAGGACACCACCACCGGCGACACCCTGTGCGACCCGAGCAATCAGGTCGTGCTGGAGTCGATGACGTTCCCGGATCCGGTGATCCAGGTCGCCATCGAGCCCAAGACCAAGAGCGACCAGGAGAAGCTGAGCCCTGGCCATCCAGAAGCTCGCCGAGGAAGACCCGACGTTCAAGGTCAACCAGGACCACGAGACCGGCCAGACCATCATCGGCGGCATGGGCGAGTTGCACCTGGACATCCTGGTCGACCGGATGCGCCGCGAGTTCAAGGTCGAGGCCAACGTCGGCAAGCCGCAGGTGGCCTACAAGGAGACCATCAAGCGCGCCGTCGACAAGGTCGAGTTCACCCACAAGAAGCAGACCGGTGGCTCCGGCCAGTTCGCCAAGGTGCTCATCGGCCTGGAGCCGTTCACCGGCGAGGACGGCGCGACCTACGAGTTCGAGAACAAGGTCACCGGCGGCCGCATCCCGCGCGAGTACATCCCGTCGGTGGACGCCGGCGCCCAGGACGCCATGCAGTACGGCGTGCTGGCCGGCTACCCGCTGGTGAACGTCAAGGTCATCCTGCTCGACGGCGCGTACCACGACGTCGACTCCTCGGAGATGGCCTTCAAGATCGCCGGTTCCCAGGCGCTGAAAAAGGCTGCGGCGCAAGCACAGCCGGTCATCCTGGAACCGATCATGGCCGTCGAGGTCACCACACCCGAGGACTACATGGGTGACGTGATCGGCGACCTGAACTCCCGCCGTGGCCAGATCCAGGCCATGGAGGAGCGCAGCGGTGCGCGCGTCGTCAAGGCGCAGGTTCCGCTGTCGGAGATGTTCGGCTACGTCGGCGACCTCCGGTCGAAGACCCAGGGCCGGGCCAACTACTCCATGGTGTTTGATTCGTACGCCGAAGTTCCGGCGAACGTCTCGAAGGAGATCATCGCTAAGGCGACCGGGGCCTAGTCCCCGAAAGTCTCAGCGACTCAACACAACTGAATAACAACAACCTGCTTTGTAGAAAAGCACCAACAAGTCCAGGAGGACACAGAAGTGGCGAAGGCGAAGTTCGAGCGGACGAAGCCGCACGTCAACATCGGGACCATCGGTCACGTTGACCACGGCAAAACCACGCTGACCGCGGCTATCACCAAGGTTCTGCACGACAAGTACCCCGATTTGAACGAGTCGCGTGCATTCGACCAGATCGACAATGCGCCCGAAGAGCGTCAGCGCGGCATCACGATCAACATCTCCCACGTGGAGTACCAGACCGAGAAGCGTCACTATGCGCACGTCGACGCCCCCGGCCACGCTGACTACATCAAGAACATGATCACCGGCGCCGCCCAGATGGACGGCGCGATCCTGGTGGTTGCCGCCACGGACGGCCCGATGCCGCAGACCCGCGAGCACGTGCTGCTGGCCCGTCAGGTCGGTGTGCCCTACATCCTGGTCGCGCTGAACAAGTCCGACATGGTTGAGGACGAGGAGCTCCTCGAGCTCGTCGAGCTGGAGGTCCGCGAGCTGCTGGCCGCCCAGGAGTTCGACGAGGACGCGCCCGTCATCCGGGTGTCGGCTCTCAAAGCCCTCGAAGGTGACGCCAAGTGGGTCAAGAGCGTCGAGGACCTCATGGATGCCGTCGACGAGTCGGTCCCGGACCCGGTCCGCGACACCGACAAGCCGTTCCTCATGCCCGTCGAGGACGTCTTCACCATCACCGGCCGCGGCACCGTGGTGACCGGTCGTGTGGAGCGTGGCGTGGTCAACGTCAACGAGGAGGTCGAGATCGTCGGTATCAAGCCCACGATCACCAAGACCACCGTCACCGGCGTTGAGATGTTCCGCAAGCTTCTCGACCAGGGCCAGGCCGGCGACAACGTCGGCCTGCTGGTCCGCGGCATCAAGCGCGAGGACGTCGAGCGCGGACAGGTGGTCGTCAAGCCCGGCACCACCACCCCGCACACCGAGTTCGATGGCAGCGTCTACATCCTGAGCAAGGATGAGGGCGGCCGTCATACCCCGTTCTTCAACAACTACCGTCCGCAGTTCTACTTCCGCACCACCGACGTGACCGGTGTGGTCACGCTGCCGGAGGGTACGGAGATGGTCATGCCCGGCGACAACACCGACATCTCGGTGAAGCTGATCCAGCCGGTGGCCATGGACGAGGGTCTGCGGTTCGCCATCCGCGAGGGTGGCCGCACCGTCGGCGCCGGCCGGGTGACGAAGATCCACAAGTAACTGCTCTCTGAGCTGCAACGATAGCGGCGCTCGCCCCTGGGGCGGGCGCCGTTTTCGTGCTAAACTGAGAAATACCTGTGGACGCACCGTCCTGCGGGATGTTGAGTGTCACCGAGAAGGGTCTCCCATGAACGAGCGCCTGGAGGCACGCCGCCGCGTGGCGGTTCCGGCGGCCGCCATGGCGTTGATCGTCTCCCTGATCGGCGGCCTGCTGGTGCTGATGATGCCCGTCAAGCAGCCGGCCAAGGTGGCCCTCAAGCCGATCCCGCCGGCCATCCCGTCCGCGCCCGCGCCCGCGCCCAAGGAGTCCTCGACGGATCTGTCGATGTTCGGCTTCGGCGACTCGGCCGCCGATCTGTCCACCCCGGACACCTCCGGGAACATGTACGCCGACGCCGCGGGGTTAACCCCGGGCGCCGTCGGCGGACTGCCCGCCTTCCAGCTTCCCGCCGCCCCCGACCTGCCGGCCGGGACCCCGATCGACTGGGAGGCTCTGGTCACCCCCCTGGTCGAGGCGCAGGCCAATGCTCAGGCGGCCGGCGTCGCCGGGTCCATCACCGGCTCAACGGTCGGCGCTGTCACCTCGGTGCTGAACTCCGCCGCGATCATCATCGGCGATCTATTGATCTTCGCGGCGATCAATCCCAACGGACCCAACATCCTCAACGGGTTGCAGGGCGCGCTGGCCACCACCATGCCGGCTGCCGCTGCGGCCGCCGCGGCGGCGGGGCTTCCGCAGTTCCCCGTGGCGCCGGATCTCACCGGGTTGTCGGCGGCCTTCGCCGCTGCCGCGGGTGCACCGCCACTGGGCGTGCCAGCGCTGCCGCAGTTGCCTCCGCTGCCGACTCCGGAGCAGTTCGCCGCGAGTGTCGCCGGGCTCAGTGCCCTCGGTGCGCTGCCCGCGCTGCCCGCTATTACGTTGCCCGGGCTGCCGCCGCCCCCAGGCCTGCCCCAGTTGCCCCGGCCTGAGGACGTGGTCGGCGGCGTCGTCGGCGGTGCCATTGCGATCGGCATTGGCGGAGCCATCATTGGCTCGCTCTTCCAGCCACCGAGCATCACCCGCATGCTCGGGCTCCCGTTCTAAGCGCGCGCTCCACCCCTTTCCGCGAAATCCACCTCACGGTCGTGATGCGACCACGATCCGCAGCCCTGATGTGGATCTGGGCCGGTCGCGGGTGGCGCTCTTGCTAGCCTGACCCGGGGTTAACGAAAGGGCTGCCAGTGGCAGATCTTGAAGGACGAGTCGCATTCGTCACCGGGGCCGCCCGCGGACAGGGCCGGGCTCACGCGGTGCGGCTGGCCCGCGAGGGCGCCGACGTCATCGTCACCGACATCTGCGCGCCGGTCTCCGACACCATCCCCTATCGCGGCCGCCACGCCCGAGGATCTGGCCGAGACCGTGCGGCTGGTCGAGGCCGAGGGCCGCAAGGTGCTGGCCCGGGAGGTCGACATCCGCGACGACGCCGCGCTGCAGGCAGCTGGTGGCCGACGGCGTCGAGCAGTTCGGCCGGCTCGACATCCTGGTCGCCAACGCCGGCGTGCTGAGCTGGGGCCGGCTGTGGGAGCTGTCCGACGAGCAGTGGAACACCGTCATCGACGTCAACCTCACCGGCACCTGGCGCACCCTGCGTGCGGTCGATCCCGGCGATGATCGAGGCCGGCAACGGCGGCTCGATCGTCATCGTCAGCTCCGTCGGCCGGCATCAAGGCCACCCCGGGCAACGGCCACTACGCGGCGTCCAAGCACGGGCTGACCGCGCTGACCAACACCCTGGCGATCGAAGCTGGGCGAGTACGGCATCCGGGTGAACTCGATCCACCCGTACTCGATCGCCACCCCGATGATCGAGAACGACGCCATGCTGGCGGTGTTCGCCAAGCACCCGAGCTACCTGCACAGCTTCGCGCCGATGCCGTACCAGCCGGTCGGACCAGGAGCGCCAAGAAGGCAAGCGCAGCGACTTCATGACGCGCCGAGGAGGTCGCCGACGTGGTGGCGTGGCTGGCCGGCGACAACTCGGCGATGCTGTCCGGCTCGCAGATCGTCGTCGACCGCGGCGTGATGAAGTACTGAGCGATTTCGGCGCGCTAACGAGCGCTGAGCGCTCGAAACCGCGCCCGAATCGCTAGCCCGGCAGCACCAGCACCGGCACCGGGCTGTGCCGCATGATCTTGGTGCCGCGCGAGCCGAGGAACACCCGCGCGATGTCGCCGCGCGGCGAGGTGCCCAGCGCCAGGATCTCGCCGTCGCTGCCACTCGGCGTCGTCGAGCGCCTGATCCCAGCCGTTGCCGCTGACCACCTGCAAGCTCGACGTCGTCGCCGACGACGCCGTCGGTGCGCAACTGCGCCAGCATCTCGCGCGGCCTGCGCCTCCCACGCCGCCAGGATCGAGTCCTCGGCGTGCAGGCCGACCTCCGGCGGGTACATGGTGCGCCCGCGCACCGCGAAGGTGATCACCCGCAGCGGGACCTCGAGCCGCTCGGCCAGCGCGGCGACCCGCCGGACCACCGTCGACCGACTCCGGTGTGCCGGGGTAGCCGCAGGTGATCCGGGTCAGCACGCCGGTGCGCGGCCGCGGTAGCCGCGCGGGCGCGATCGCCACCGGCACCGGCGAGGAGTGCAGCAGCCGGTCGGCGGTCGACCCGACCACCACCTGACCGAGCTGGCCGTCGGCCGAGGAGCCCAGCACCAGCAGCTCGGCGTCGAGTTCGTCGACCACCTCGACCAGTCCGCCGGACACCGAGCGGTGCGCGTGGCTGTGGTAAGCTGACCTCGCACGGCCGTCGGCAGCGACGGCCAGATAGCGCTGCGCCTCCTTGGCGGAGTCGGCGGCCAGTTGGTCTGCCCACGCGGCGTACTCGGCGTCGACCCGGGCCGGCGACGGGTGGTCCACGGCTTGGGCACGACGGTCACCACCGTCAGCGAGGTGCGCAGCGTGCGCGCCGCCCCGACCGCCAGGTGCAGCGGCGCGGTGCCGCTCTTGCCGGCCAGATAGCCGACGACGACGGTCACGGCGCGTCCTCGCGGCGGCGTGATGACCTCGACGTCCTCGACACCCGGTGCCGGTGGCGATCACCGTCGCCACCGTCGTTCAGCGCGCTGTGGTGCCGGCCCCACAGCGAAGTAGAAGATCAGCGCCACCGACACCCAGCCGCGCGAACGCGATCCAGGTGTACCAGTGCAGGCTGTACAGGATGTAGGCGCACGCCAGGATCGACAGCACCGGGGTCACCGGGTAGCCGGGCACCTTGAAGCCGCGCGGCAGATCCGGTTCGCGCACCCGCAGGATGATCACGCCGACCGACACCACGATGAACGCCACCAGGGTGCCGATCGACACCATGTCGGCCAGGTAGTCCAGCGGGACGAAGCCCGGCCAGGATCGCCACGACGATCGCGACGATGATGGTGTTGTCGCACCGGGGTCATCGATGCGCGGGTTGACCTTGGCGAAGCATCGACGGCAGCAGGCCGTCGCGGCCCATCGCGAACAGGATGCGGGTCTGGCCGTACATCGTCACCAGGGTCACCGAGAAGATCGAGATCACCGCGCCCGCGGCCAGCACGGTGCCCCAGAGTGCGCGCCGGTGACGTTGTCCAGGATGGTGGCCAGGCCGGCCTCCTGGCTCGTCGAAGTCGCGCCAGGGCTGGGCGCCCAGGGCGGCGACGCGCCACCAGCAGGTAGACCGCGGTGACGATCAGCAGCGCGGCGATGATCGCCCGCGGCATGGTCTTCTGCGGGTCCTTGACCTCGTCGCCGGCGGTGGAGACCGCGTCCAGGCCGATGTAGGAGAAGAAGATCGTGCCGGCCGCCGCGCCGATGCCGGCGACGCCGAACGGCGCGAAGTCGGCGAAGCGGTCGGCGTCGAAGGCGGTGAACGCGATGACCGCGAACATCGCCAGCACGCCGAGCTTGATCACCACCATGACGGTGTTGACCGCGGCCGACTCGCTGGCGCCGCGGATCAGCAGCAGCGCGCACATCACGACCAGGACGATGGCCGGCAGGTTGACCATGCCGGGGTCGGCGTCCCACGGCGCCGCCGAAAGCGCGTGCGGCAGCTGGACGCCGAAGAAGTTGTCCAGCAGCTTGTTGAGGTACTGACTCCAGCCGACGGCGACCGCGGCGGTCGACACGCCGTACTCCAGCAGCAGGCAGGCCGCGACGCCCATCGCCACCAACTCGCCGAGGGTGGTGTAGGCGTAGGAGTAGGTCGAGCCCGACACCGGCACCGCCGAGGCCAGTTCGGCGTAGCAGATGGCGGCCAGCCCGGCGGCGATGCCGGCGATCAGGAACGAGACGATCACGCGCGGGCCCGGCCTCCGGGACCGCCTGCGGACAGCACGAAGAAGATGCCGGTGCCGACCGTGGCGCCGACGCCGAACATCGTCAGCTGGAAGGTGCCGATCGTGCGCTTGAGGTGCTCGGAGGCACCGTGGGCGACCGGCGCGCCGATGACCGGCCGTCGGCGCAGCATCTGCTCGGTCAGGGTGATCGGTGCCGTCATGGCGACCTCCTGTCATTGCGGTGGTGATTATGCAGCCACCGGCACGGCGCTGCTAACGGTCAACCGCGCCCGGCATCGCTCGCCGATCGTGTAAGAACAGCTACGTGAGCACACAGCGAGTGGGATCGTCATCGTCGGCGGCGGACTGGCCGCCACCCGCACCGCCGAGCAGTTGCGCAAGGCGGAGTACACCGGCCCGGTCACCATCGTCAGCGACGAGGACGCACCTGCCGTACGACCGGCCGCCGCTGTCCAAGGACGTGCTGCCGACGCCGCAAGGCCTCGACGACGTCACGCTCAAGCCCGCCGAGTTCTACGACGAGAACGACATCACGCTGCGTCTCGGTGCGGCCGCCGCAGTCGCTGGACACCGCCGCCCAGACGGTGACCCTGGCCGACGGCACGGTGCTCGGCTACGACGAGCTGGTCATCGCGACCGGCCTGGTGCCCAAGCGCATTCCGTCGTTCCCCGATCTGGACGGCATCCAGGTGCTGCGCTCCTCGACGAGGCGCTGGCGCTGCGCGAGCACGCCGGCCTCGCGCGCCGCGCGGTCGATCGTCGGGGCCGGCTTCATCGGCTGCGAGGTCGCCGCGAGCCTGCGCAAGCTCGGCGTCGACGTGGTGCTGGTCGAGCCGCAGCCGACGCCGCTGGCGTCGGTGCTCGGCGAGCAGATCGGCGAACCTGGTGACCCGGCTGCACCGCGCCGAGGGCGTCGACGTGCGCACCGGGCTCGGGGTGGCCGAGGTGCGCGGCGACCGACGGGCACGTCGAGCGCCGTGGTGCTCAGCGACGGCACCGAGCTGGACGCCGATCTGGTGGTGGTCGGCATCGGCTCGCGGCCGGCCACCGACTGGCTGGAGGGCAGCGGCATCGAGGTCGACAACGGCGTGGTCTGCGACGAGGCCGGCCGCACCAGCGCGCCGCACGTCTGGGCGCTCGGCGACGTCGCCTCCTGGCGTGACGCCGACGGGTCATCAAGTGCGCGTCGAGCACTGGAGCAACGTCGCCGAGCAGGCCCGGGTGCTGGTGCCGGCGATGCTCGGCCAGGAGCCGCCGACGCTGGTCGTCGGTGCCCTACTTCTGGAGCGACCAGTACGACGTCAAGATCCAGTGCCTCGGCGAGCCGGAGGCCGACCGACGTCGTGCACCTCGTCGAGGACGACGGCCGCAAGTTCCTGGCCTACTACGAGCGCGACGGCGTGCTGGTCGGTGTGGTCGGCGGCGGCATGCCCGGCAAGGTGATGAAGGCCCGCGCCAAGATCGCCGCCGGCGCGCCGATCGCCGACGTCCTCGGCTGAACCGCGAGCGTTACGGCAGTCCGTCGGCGACGGCGTCGAACGCGTCGCCGAGGGCCTGGCGCAGCGACCGAACCGCCGTCTCGTCGGCCAGCCAGTGCTCGTAGGCCGACAGCGCGACCCCGAGCATCAGTCCACGCCGACGGTCTGCGGCACCAGGTCGTGCGGCCGGGCGCCGGTGCGCCGCGCGACGAACGCGGCGACCACGGCGCGCCAGCCGGCGTACATCGTCATCGAGTACGCCTGCAGCTCAGCGGTTTCCAGGATCACCCGCATGCGCTGGCGGTGCCGGGCGGTCTCCGAGTCGTCGAAGGTGTTGAACGCCAGCAGTGCCGACGCGCAGCGCCGTCGCCGATCGGCACGCTCGGGTCGAGCGTCGTCGAGCAGATCGCGCGAAGTGCTCGCAGGTGGGCGTCGAAGTCGCCCCAGGGGATGGCGTTCTTCGACGGGTAGTAGCGGAACAGCGTGCGCCGGGCGATCCCGGCGGCCAGCGCGACGTCGTCGACGCTGACCTCGCCGAAGCCGTAGGTGGCGAACAGGTCGATCGCGACGTCGGTGATGTGGTCCTGGGTGGTCGGACGCGCCGCCGGCCGACCCGGGCGCGCGGCATCGCTGCCGCCATCGACCACCCACCCTTCCATTTCGGCACTCGATGCCATATTCTTGCGATCTCGGTCACAATTGTCGAGACCCAGGACCGACGAAAGGGCGCGATCCGATGGAGCCGAATCAGCAGGTCGAGACCGAGACACCGAACTGGTCACCGAGACCCTGGTCGAAGAGGTCTCGATCGACGGGATGTGCGGGGTCTACTGACCGTGCCCGCCCACGCTGTGGGCGACGGCGTGGCCGGGTCGGTTCGACCCGGACCTGCGCTGGCGGCTGCACCCGCAGGTGGCGGTGCGGCCCGAGCCGTTCGGGGCGCTGCTCTACCACTTCGGCACCCGCAAGCTGTCGTTCCTGAAGAACCGCACGATCCTCGACCGTCGTCGAGTCGCTCGCCGAGCACCCCGACGCCGACTCGGCGCTGCGCGCGCCGCCGGTGTCGACGACGCGAGCGGAGCCGCCGTACCTGCACGCCCTCGGCGTGCTGGCCGACGTCGAACATGTTGATCCGCAAGGACTCCCAATGACCTCCGTCGCCCCGGTACCCCGGCTCGATCGAGCAGTTCGAGCGCGGCCTCGACGCGCCGATCTGCCTGACCTGGGAGCTGACCTACGCCTGCAACCTGGCGTGCGTGCACTGCCTGTCCTCGTCGGGCAAGCGCGACCCGCGCGAGCTGTCCACCGAGCAGTGCAAGGCGATCATCGACGAGCTCGAGCGCATGCAGGTGTTCTACGTCAACATCGGCGGCGGCGAGCCCACCGTGCGCCCGGACTTCTGGGAGCTGGTCGACTACGCCACCGCCCACCACGTCGGGGTGAAGTTCTCCACCAACGGCGTGCGGATCACCCCCGAGGTGGCGGCCAAGCTGGCCGCCAGCGACTACGTCGACGTGCAGATCTCGCTCGACGGCGCGACCGCCGAGGTCAACGACGCCGTCCGCGGCGCCGGCTCGTTCGCGATGGCGATCCGCGCGCTGGAGAACCTCGCCGCCGCCGGCTTCACCGACGCCAAGATCTCGGTCGTCGTCACCCGCCACAACGTCGACCAGCTCGACGACTTCAAGGCGCTGGCCGACCGGTACGGCGCCACGCTGCGGATCACCCGGCTGCGCCCGTCCGGCCGCGGCGCCGACGTCTGGGACGAGCTGCACCCCACCGCCGCCCAGCAGCGTGCAGCTCTACGACTGGCTGGTCGCCCACGGCGAGCGGGTGCTCACCGGCGACTCGTTCTTCCACCTGTCCGGCCTCGGCGAGCCGGGCGCGCTGGCCGGGCTGAACCTGTGCGGCGCCGGCCGGGTGGTCTGCCTGATCGACCCGGTCGGCGACGTCTACGCCTGCCCGTTCGCCATCCACGACCAGTTCCTGGCCGGAAACGTGCTGTCGCGACGGCGGCTTCGACAGCGTGTGGCAGAACTCGCGAGCTGTTCCCGAGCTGCGCGAGCCGCAGTCGGCCGGCGCGTGCGGCAGCTGCGGGCACTACGACGCCTGCCGCGGCGGCTGCATGGCCGCGAAGTTCTTCACCGGCCTGCCGCTCGACGGCCCCGACCCCGAATGCGTCGAGGGCTACGGCGCGCCGGCGCTGGCGCGTCGAGCGCGACAAGCCCAAGCCCGCGCGTCGACCACTCCCGCGGCAACCGCATCAGTGCTCGATCCCTGCTGCCACGCTGACCGCCGCCGCCAGAGCTCTGCAACGAAAGTCCCGATCTAGCCATGGCACGCGACACCTGGTTCGAAACCGTCGCCGATCGCGCAGCAGCGCGCGAAGAAGCGGCTGCCCAAGTCCGTGTACTCCGCGCTGCTCGCCGGCAGCGAGAAGGGCCTGACGTTCTCCGACAACGTCGAGGCGTTCGGCGAGCTCGGCTTCGCCCCGCACGTCATCGGCGCCACCGAGAAGCGCGACCTGTCGACAACCGTGATGGGCCAGGAGATTTCGCTGCCGGTGCTGATCTCGCCGACCGGTGTGCAGGCCGTGCACCCGGACGGCGAGGTCGCCGTCGCCCGGGCCGCGGCCGCCCGCGGCACCGCGATGGGACTGTCGTCGTTCGCCAGCAAGCCGATCGAGGAGGTCGATCGCGGCCAACCCCAAGACCTTCTTCCAGATCTACTGGCTGGGCGGCCGCGACGCGATCGCCGCAGCGGGCCGAGCGGGCCCGCGCCGCCGGCGCGGTCGGGCTGATCGTCACCACCGACTGGAGCTTCTCGCACGGCCGGGACTGGGGCAGCCCGAAGATCCCGGAGAAGATGGACCATCGGCACCGCGATCAAGATGTCGCCCGCAGGGCATCGTCCGGCCGCGGCTGGTTCCTGGAGTGGGCCAAGACGCTGCGGCCGCCGGACCTGACCGCGCCCAACCAGGGCGCGCCGCGGCGAGGCCGGGCCGCCGTTCTTCGACGCCTACGGCGAGTGGATGGGGACCCCGCCGCCGACCTGGGAGGACATCGCCTGGCTGCGCGAGCAGTGGGGCGGGCCGTTCATGCTCAAGGGCATGATGCGCGTCGACGACGCCAAACGCGCTGTGGACGCCGGCGTCTCGGCGATCTCGGTGTCCAACCACGGCGGCAACAACCTCGACGGCACCCCGGCCACCGATCCGGGCGCTGCCGGCGATCGCCGACGCGGTCGGCGACCAGGTCGAGGTGCTGCTCGACGGCGGCATCCGCCGCGGCAGCGACGTCGTCAAGGCCGCTCGCGCTCGGGCGCCCGCGCGGTGATGATCGGCCGGGCCTACCTGTGGGGTCTGGCCGCCGACGGGCAGGCCGGCGTGGAGAACGTGCTCGACATCCTGCGCGGCGGCATCGACTCCGCGCTGCGCGGCCTGGGCAAGTCCTCGATCCACGACCTGACGCCCGGACGACATCCTGGTGCCCGCCGGCTTCACCCGCGCGCTCGGGTGCCTGACGCCGACGGGCCTGACGCGGCTGACTGGCGTGACGCCGACGGCTGACGCGTGACTGCCGACGAAATCAATTGCCGCGATGCGCAACAATCGGCGCACACCAGGTGAATTCGGCCTACCATCGGCGCGTGGCTTCCCAGCGAGCTGGGGAACTCGACGTCGAGGCAGCTGCGCGCACGTCGCCGCGTGATCGTTCCGGTCGGCTCGACCGAGCAGCACGGACCGCACCTGCCGCTGGACACCGACACCCGCATCGCGACCGCCGTCGCCGCGCGGCCGTGGCGGCCGCAGCTGCCGGCGCACTGGCTGGTGGCGCCCGCCGATCGCCTACGGCGCCACCGGCGAGCACGAGGGTTTCCCCGGAACCGTCTCGATCGGCACCGCGGCGCTGCGGCTGCTGCTGGTCGAGTACGGCCGGTCGGCCTGCGACTGGGCGCCGCGGGTGGTGTTCGTCAACGGCCACGGCGGCAACGTCGAGGCGCTGCGCGCGGCCGTCGCCCTGCTGCGGTACCGAGGGCCGCGACGTCGCCTGGTGCTCGTGCAGCGCGGCCGGACGCCGACGCCCACGCCGGCCACACCGAAACCTCTGTATTGCTGCATCTTTCGCCGCGACGTCGTGCGCACCGACCGAGAGCCGCGACCGGGAACACCGGAGCCACTGGTCGACCTGATGCCGCGGCTGCGCGCGGGCGGCGTCGCGCGCCGTCAGCGACGTCGGGTGTCCTGGGCGACCCGACGACGGCGACGGCGGCCGACGGCGCGCGGCATCTTCGCCGAGATGGTGGACGACTGCGCGCGATCGGGTGCGGCGCTGGAGCCCCGGACGCCGACGGGATGCTGACGTGACCGCAGCCGCGGCTGCCCGACGGGTTCGCCGTCCAGGTCGACCGCCGGGTGCGGGCGCTCGGCGCGGGCTCGGCACTGCTCGGCGGCTCACCCACCCGGCTGCTGCGGCTGGCGCCGGCGGCGCAGACCATGCTCGACGGCGGCCGGCTCGAGGTGCGCGACGCCATCAGCGCCCAGCTGGCGCGCACCCTGCTCGACGCCACCGTCGCGCACCCGCGTCCGGCCGGCGGGCCGTCACACCGCGACGTCACCGTCGTGATTCCGGTGCGCGACAACGCTGTCCGGGTCTGCGACGGCTGGTGATGTCGCTGCGCGGCCTGCGCGTCGTCGTCGTCGACGACGGCTCGGCGGCACCGGTGGCCGAACAGCGACTTCGCCGGCGCGCACTGCGACGTCGAGGTCATCCGCCACGACCGCAGCAAGGGGCCCGGCCGCCGCCCGCAACACCGGCCTGGCCGCGCTGCCACACCGACTTCGTCGCCTTCCTCGACTCCGACGTGGTCCCCCGCCGGGGCTGGCTGGAAGCGCTGCTCGGACACTTCTGCGATCCGGCGGTGGCGCTGGCCGCGCCGCGCATCGTCGGCCTTCGACTCGAGCCCAGGCAGCTCAGTGCTCGCCCGCTACGAGGCGGTGCGCTCGTCGCTGGACCTCGGGGAGCGGGAGGCGCCCGGTGGTGCCCTACGGCACGGTGTCCTACGTGCCGAGCGCCGCGATCATCTGCCGGCGCTCGGCGCTGATCGAGGTCGGCGGCTTCGACGAGACGCTGCACTCCGGTGAGGACGTCGACCTGTGCTGGCGGCTGATCGAGGCCGGCATGCCCGGCTGCGCTACGAGCCGATCGCCCTGGTCGCCCACGAGCACCGCACGCAGCTGCGGGACTGGTTGGCCCGCAAGGCGTTCTACGGAACCTCGGCCGCACCGCTGTCGCTCCGACACCCCGACAAGACCGCACCCGTGGTGATCTCGGCGTGGAACCTGCTGGTCTGGCCGCTGTTGGCGTTGGGCCGCCGGTCGGCTGCTGGCCGCCGCGGCCTTCGCGGCGCCGTCTCCGCCCGCCGCATCGCGCGCGCGATGGCAGGAACCGGCGCCGGTGTCGGTCAGCCGGTGTGGCTGGCGCTGCGCGGTTTCGGCGGCGGCGGGTTACAGCTGGCCTCGGCGATCTGTCGGCACTACTGGCCGGCCGCGCTGGTCGCCGCGCTGGTCTCCCGGCGCTGCCGGCAGGCGGTGCTGGCCGCCGCGGCCGTCGACGGCGCGCTCGATGGTTCACCCGCACACCCCGCCGCGGCGCGGCCGATCGGCCCGCTGGCCTATACCGCGCTCAACCGCCTCGACGACGTCGCCTACGGCGCCGGGCTGTGGGCAGGTGTCGTCCGCGAGCGCACGCTGCGGCCGCCTCGATCCCGTCGATCAAGCCATGACCGACGTCCTGATCGTCGGCGCCGGAAGCGCCGGATCCATTGCTGGCCGAACGGCTTTCGGCCGACCCGTCCTGCCGTGTCACGGTGCTGGAGGCCGGACCCGGCGACGCCGCCGGCGCTGCGGCCTCACCGCCGACGCGCTGCATGCTGCCCATCGGCGCCGCCAGCCCGGTCGTCCGGCACTACCGAACCACGCTGACCGAGAACCCGCGCCACGACGCCGACATCGTCCGCGGCACCTGCGTCGGCGGCTCCGGTGCGGTCAACGGCGGCTACTTCTGCCTGCCGCTGCCCGCCGACTTCGAGCCGCTGCCCGGCTGGTCGTGGGCGGAGGTCGACGCGCACTATCCGCGACCGTCGACTCGCCGTGATCCCCGTCCGCTATCGCCGGCGAGTTCGCTCGGCCGCACAGCGCAGTTCGTCGGCCGCGGCGCGGGACGGCGGCTACGGGTGGCTGCCCGACCTGGAACTCTCCGACATCATCCCCGGGGTGGGCGCGGTGCCGCTGAACATCGTCGACGGAATCCGCATCGGCCCCGGCGCGGCGTTCCTGGAGCCCGCACTGAGCCGGCCGAACCTCACGGTGCTGACCGGCACCCGGGTGACCCGGGTGCGGACCGCCGGCGGGCGGCCGTCGGCGTGGAGGCCATCGGGCCCGAGCGGGCCGGTGCGCATCGACGCCGACCGGGTGGTGCTCTCCGCCGGGGCCATCGCCTCGGCGCACCTGCTGATGCTGTCCGGCATCGGCCCGGCCGACGACCTCGCGGCGCTGGGCATCCCGCCGGTCGCCGATCTGCCGGTCGGGCAGCGCACCTGGGACCACCCCGAAGTGGGTGATGACCACCGGCTGGGACACGCGATCCCGGTCATCCGGTGCTGGAAGCCGTGCTGGTGGTCGACGGCCTGGAGATCCGTCCGTACACAACGGGATTCGGCTGCCGGAACGCCCGGAGCATCGGGGTGTCGCTGATGCGCGCCGCGCGCCCACGGCCGGGTGTCGCTGACCTCAGCCGACCCGGCGGTGCCGCCGCGGATCGAGCACCGCTACGACAGCGAACCCGCCGACGTGGCCGCCCTGCAGCGGGGCTGCGAGCTGGTCGCCGAGATCGCTCGGCGGCACACCGCAGCTCGGCGAGCCGCGTGTGGTCGACCTCGCAGCACCTGTGCGGCACCGCCCCGATGGGCACCGACGACGACGAGCACGCGTCGTCGATCCGCGGTGCCGGGTCCGCGGCGTCGACGGACCTGTGGGTCGTCGACGGGTCGGTGCTGCCGAGGATCACCAGCCGCGGCCCGCACGCCACGATCGCGATGATCGCCCACCGCGCCGCCGAGTTCGTCTAGCCTGCCGTCTAGCGCTTCAGCTCGACGCGGATCGGCAGGTGCTTGAGGCCGCCGACGAACGTGGTGGCCATCAGCTCCGGCTCGCCGGCCAGTTCGATGGACTTCGATCCGCGGGATCAGCTCGGAGAAGAAGCTGTTCATCTCCATGCGGGCCAGCGCCGCACCCAGGCAGAAGTGCACGCCGTAGCCGAAGGACAGGTGCTTGTTCGGGTCGCGGCCGACGTCGAAGCGGAACGGGTCGGTGAAGACGTCCTCGTCGCGGTTGGCCGAGACGTAGGCCAGGTAGCACCGATTCACCCTTGGCGATCGGCACGCCGCGCACCTCGGTGTCCGCCTGCGCGGTGCGCATGAACTCCTTGACCGGCACCACCCAGCGGATCATCTCCTCGACCGCGGTGCGCCATCAGCGACATGTCGTCCTGCAGCCGGGCCAGCTGATCGGGGTTCTCGATCAGGGCCCGCAGGCCGCCGGCGATCGCGGCGCTGGTGGTGTCGTGGCCGGCGCTGGCCACGATCACGTAGTAGGACAGCGTGTCCATGTCGGACAGCGGCTCACCGTTGATCTTCGCGTTGGCGATCGCCGAGGCCAGGTCCTCGGTCGGGTTCTCGCGGCGCGAGGCGGTCAGCGCGGAGAAGTAGTTGAAGAAGTCCAGCAGCACCGCCAGCATGTCCTCGACGTCGCCGCCGCGCTGGAACTCCTCGTCGTCGCCGCCGAACATCTCCTGGGTGAGCTTGAGCATCCGCGGGAAGTCGGAGTCCGGCAGGCCCAGCAGCGACAGGATGATGTACAGCGGGTAGTTGACCGCGATCTCGGTGCACGAAGTCGCACTCCGGACCCTTCTCGGCCATCTTGTCGACGTAGACGCTTGGCCAGCTCGTCGCACGCGGACCTTGAGGTCGCGCATGCGCCTTCGGCCGGAACCAGTCGGCGCCGATCTTGCGGACATCGCGGTGGTGCGGGTCGTCCATGTGGATCAGCGTGCGCAGGCCGGTGCCGGCCTCGAGGTCCGCGCAGCAGGGCGTCGTCGGCCTCGGCGATGGCCAGCAGCGGGCGGGGAAAGTTGGTGAACAGGTCGTTCTGCCGCTCGATGTCCATGATGTCGGCGTGCTTGGTGATCGCCCAGAACGGCCGGTAGCCGGCGACGTCGACCCAGGACACCGGAGCGTGCGCGCGCAGATGAGCCAGCGCCTCGTGCAGCCGCTTCTCGTCGGTGTAGGCCTGCGGAGTCGGCCAGGACCTTGGCGGCGGGGTCCATGATCCGGGTGGTCATCGGGCTCTCCTAGCTCGGCTGGTGACGCAAAACTTGACGGGTGTCAGGTTCGTAGTGTGGGCGATCGCGGCTGCGCAGGGGCAAGGCCCTTTTGCGGTCAATTGGCGGTCCGATAGGCCGCTGTCCCGGTGGCGCGCGTAGGCTCGCCTTCCGTGCCGCCCGATCCGCTCGCCGCCGTCCGTGCGGCGACGGCGCTCGCTGGCGCTGCTGGTGCTGGTCGTCGGCTGTCATCGCCGGGCTGCGGCGACCGCAAGCCCGGCCGCCGCCGCCCGATGCCCGCGGTGGTGCAGACCGCGGCCGGGCGCGGTGCGCGGCGTCGTCGCCGCCGATTACCGGGTGTTCGACGGCATCCCGTACGCGGCGGCCCCGGTCGGGCCCGCTGCGCTGGCAGCCGCCGGCGCCACCGGCGCCGTGGCAGGGCGTGCGCGACGCCACCAAACCCGGCCTGCGCTGCATCCAGGACATCCGCGGCCGACCCCGACTACGGCAGGCCCACCGGCGAGGACTGCCTGAACCTCAACGTCTGGACACCCGACGGCGCGACGCCGGACGACGCCGCGGCCGGTGATGGTCTGGATCCACGGCGGCGGCTTCCTCAACGGCAGTTCCGACATCTACGACGCGCGATGGCTGGCCACCCGCGGCGACATCGTCGTCGTCACCGTCAACTACCGCCTCGGCGCGCTGGGCTTCCTGGCGCACCCGGCACTCGGCGGCCGACGGCGACATCGGCAACTACGGACTGGCCGACCAGCAGGCCGCGCTGCGCTGGGTGCGCGACAACATCGCCGAGTTCGGCGGCGACCCGGCCAAGGTGACCATCGCCGGGGAGTCGGCCGGCGCGATGTCGGTGTGCGACCACCTGGTCGCCCCGGAGTCCGCCGGACTGTTCCGGGCGGCGATCATGCAGAGCGGGCCGTGCCAGGCCCAGGCCGACCTGCCGACCGCGCGAGCGGATCAGCCTCGACTACGCGGCCGAGCGCCGGCTGCGCCGATCCGGCGACGGCGCGCACGCTGCCTGCGGCGACCTGCCGCGCCGACCGGCTGCAGGACGGCCGCCGCCTACGTGCGGATCGGCGCCAACGTGCTCACCGGACCGGTCACCGGAACCCCGCGGCTGCCGGCGCGCGACCGCGATGGCCGCCGTCGCGCGGCGCCACCGCCCGGGTCCCGGTGCTGATCGGCAGCACCGCCGACGAGTTCACCCTGTTCGTGGCGATGTCCGTACCTCAAACACGAAGGGCCTGCCGCCCTATCGCACCCTGCTGACCGAGACCTTCGGCGCCGAGGCGCCGGCGGTGGCCGCGCGCTATCCGCTCGAGCCGCTACGACGGCAGCACCGGGCTGGCCTATGCGGCCGCGGTCACCGACGGGGTGTTCGCCTGCCCGATCGACACCGTCGCCACCGGACTGGCCCGCCGCGGCACCGGTGTACGCCTACGAGTTCAACGACCGCACCGCCCCGGCGCCCGGAACCGTTGCGCACGCTCGCCGTTTCCGGTCGGCGCCAGCCACGCGCTGGAATTGCGCTACCTGTTCGACATGGGTGGCGCACCGCCGCTGAATCCCGCCCAGCGCGTGCTGTCCGACCAGATGATCGACTACTGGAGCCAGCTTCGTGACCACCGGCTCACCCGATGCCGCGGGTCAGCCGCAGTGGCCGGCGCTGGATCCCGATCAGCCGCAGCGGCTGTCCCTGCAGACCGGAGGGCTCGGCACTCACTAGCGACTTCGCCGCTCGCCACCAATGCGCGTTCTGGTCATCGCGCGGGTAACGCCGGCTAGAGAAGCGCCGCAGCTAGGGAAAGCTCAGCCGCACCAGCGTGCAGTCGTCATCGAACAACCCGGATTCCGAACGCTCCCGCAACCGCTCGACCAGATCGTCGAGCGTCCAGCCCGCTGAGGTGGCCGTCTCGGCGAGGGCGTCGACGAACTGCGGCAGCGACCACACTCGGCCGTCAGGCAGATCCAACTCGAAGGCCCCGTCGCTGTAGAGCAGGATGTCCGCGCCGGGCGGAACCTGATAGCTGCTCGTCGTGAAGTCGGCGTCCTCGGTGACCCCGATCGGAACCGCCGCAGTCGACAGCTGCACCGGGCTCCCGCTGCCGGACAGCGCGAGTGCCGGTGGGTGGCCCGCGCTGGAAAACCGAAGAGTCCGGCTTGAGGCCTGATAGACGCCGTACCAGATGGTGAAGAAGTGCCCGTACTGCTGCTCCATCGGGAACATCCGGTTGAGCTCTGTCAACACCCAGTCCGGCTCCAGCAGCATGGTGCGGTCGAACGTTCCGGAGCGCATGCAGGTTGTGCACCGACACCGAGAGCATGGCCGGTTCGACGCCATGACCGGAGACGTCGACGAGGTAGAAGATCAAATGATCGTCGTCGACCCACCGGTAGTCGTAGCTGTCGCCGCCGAGTTCCCGCGAGGGCACGTACCGCGCGGAGACCTCGACCGGGCCGGCAAGATAGCCCGGCAGGATCGAGGCGACGTAGCGCGCAGCGCTGTCGAGCTCCGCCGTCAACCGCTCGGTCTGGGATTGCAGGCGCCGGGTCAGGCTGCGGTTCTGAGTGTCGCGCTGGCTGAGCAGGCCCTGGGCGCGTTCCTCGGCTGCCACCTCGTCGTCGATGACCCGGAACGAGGCGACCACACCGTCCCGGTTGCCGTCGGCGTCGTAGAAGGGCTTGGAATGCAGATGGATGTAATGCTCAGCACCGTCGGCACCACGGATCAGCGCGCGGCCGATGTCGGCCTCGACTGTCGATCACCTTGTCCAGGCGTTCCCGCGCGCCCGCGAGATCGTCCGGCACGGCGAATTCCATTGCGTGCCTGCCGATCCATGATTCAGGTGATCCGCCGAGCGCCCACTCCACAGATTTGGAGATCCAGGTGATCACGCCGTCATCACTGAGCCGAACCACCACGTCGGCCATGTTCTCGGCGAGCAAGCGGAACTGTTGCTCGGAGGCGGTGATGCGTTGCGTCAGCTCCGAGCGCTCCGTGACGTCGCGCCAGGAGAGGCTGATCAGGTCACCGCGGACGCGAGTCCCGCGGATGTCATAGCGGCGCGGTCCGGCGAGAATATCGTTGTCGTAGAGGGTGTCGTCGATGATCAATGGTTCCCCGGTCATCGCACAGCGCGCATACCGGTCCAGCAGCCCCGACGGCCCGATATTCGGCATCGTCTCCATCAGGCTGCGGCCGACCAGATCCGCCTCCGTCAGCCCTAAGTACTCGTAGGCGGCGGGGTTGACGTCGCGATAGAGGAAATCGACGATCTGCCCGTCGCGCCAGACGGCTTCCAGCAATACCTGGGGGTCGAGCATGGCGTCGCTGGTGGCCCGTAGCAGGTCGCTTGCCCGGTTCCAGTCCTCGATCGCCTGCGCCAGTGCGGAGTTGTCGTAGAACGCCCAGATGCGTCCCTGGGCGCCGATGTCCGGAGCCGGTTTCGACACCACACCGAGATGGGTCGGTGCCTCGGCGAACATCCACGTGGTTCGCAACTCGGCAAGGGCATCGTGCTTGAGCCGCCGCAATGCCACCGCCACATCGACCTGGTCGAGTGCCCGCCCCGCCAGGGACCGGATCACCTCGCCGAACGCCGAGGCGGTGGTGAATCCCTCCGGGCACTTCAGCAGAGCCGCGGCGGAGTGGTTCACGTGGGCGACGTCGCGGGCGGGGTCCAACGACACCAGCCCGACGTCGACGACGTCGAGCACCGCACCGGTTCTCGCCGATTCACCATCAAGGCCGTCGGCACCGACGGTGTCACGCAGTGTCACAGGCCCCCCGTCACGCAGGCATCAAGGGTGAACGGCGACGAATCGTGACGACGTCGGCCGAGCATGCTGTACCCACAATCTAGCAAGAGAAATCCGACGGTATCCGCCATCCGGAGGCGGTCGCGAATTTGCTGATCAGGCGACTCGCAGCCGCACCAGGGTGCAGTCGTCGCCGAACGGATCGCCGTCCGACACCTGCTTAACACCGTCGAGGAGACTGTCCAGCGTCCAGTCCGCTGACTGTGCGGTCTGGTGGCAGAGGTCCACGAACCCCGGCAGCGACCAGGGTCTGCCATCGGGCAGGTTGATATCGAACACGCCGTCGCTGCAGACCACGATGTCAGCATTGGCGGGCACCAGATATTCGGCGGTCGAATAGTCGGTGTCGTCAAGCAGTCCGATCGGAAGCGACGTCGTCGCAAGTCTCGTCGGCTCACCGGCGGGGGATATGACGATCGCCGGAGGGTGCCCCGCGCTGGCGAATCGCAGCACGCGGGTGCGGGCCTCGAACACCCCGTACCAGATGGTGAAGTAGTTGCCGCCGTGCCCCTCCATCTGAAACAGCCGGTTGAGTTCGGTCAGCACGGCGGCGGGTTCGAGCAGTTTCTCCCGTTCGAAGGTCGCCGAGCGAAGCAGGTTGTGCACCGAGACCGACACCATCGCCGGAGCCATCCCATGGCCCGAGACGTCGACGACGTAGAACACCAGATGGTCGTCGTCGACCCAGCGGTAGCCGAAGCTGTCACCGCTGAGTTCGCCGGCGGCCAGATGACGCGAGGTGACCTCGACAGGTCCGTCCAGCGCGCCCGGCATGATCGACGCCACATACTGGGCGGCACCGCTGAGTTCGCATGCCAGCCGGTTCTCCGAGGCGGCGATGCGCTGGGTCTGCTCCACCCGCTCGGTGACGTCCCGCCACGTCAGTGCCATCACACCCGGCTGGACCCGTGCCCCGCGGAAGTCGTAGTAGCGGGTCGCGCCCAACACCCCATTGCGGTGGGGAAAGTCGTTGAGCACCAATGGTTCTCCAGTCTCGACACAGCGGAGAAGAAGCGTCATCAGTCCGGAATCGACGATGTCGGGCTGTGACTCGGTGACGCGGTGGTTGACCAGATCGCGGCGCCGCAGCCCGAGATATTCGCAGGCGGCCCGGTTGACGTCGCGGTGAATCAGATCGACGGCCCGCCCGTCGAGCCAGACCGCCTCCAAGAGCGCCTGCGGATCCATCATCGCCTCGGAACTGGCCCGCAGGAGCGCGTCGGCGTCCGAGGCAGACTCGATCGCCGCCGCCACGGGGGAGTTGTCGTAGAACGCCCAGATGCGGCCGTCGAACCGCGGGTACGGCGCGGGCTTGGACACCACGCCCAGATGCGTGGGCGGCTCCGGGAACACCCAGACGGATTTGTACGCGGCGGTGGGGTCGAGTTCCAGTGAGCGGGCATCGGCCGCGATCGCGGCCTTGTTGACGGCCCGTTGCGCCAGGTTCTTCATCACGGTGGCGAACTCGGCCGCCGTGGTGTTGCCGGCGGGGATGTTCAGCAACCGTGCTGCCGCGCCGTTGACGTGAGCGAAATCCTGCACTGAGTGCACCGAAACCAGGCCCACATCGAGGTCGTCGAGCAGTCCGGACATGCGTCCCGCGTGGTTCTGCGGGTCAAGGTGGTCGGTCAGAGCCTGCGTCAGTCGGCCGAACCGCTCGCTTGCGTTCACCGGAACCTGCGCCGGAAGTGATTATCTAGCAAACACGATACTTCACGATTTCTGCATGTCTTAGTCTGTAAACCGTTCGGACCACTGGCTACGGCAACAAACATGCCATGAGTCTAACTAGTCGGGAGCCGCTCGTGTAAAGCTCAGGTGCGGCCCGCCCCGCGATGAACGGCAGGTCCAGATACGTCTTGATCCCGGGCCCCGCCTGGCACACCGCGGGAATGGCGCTGACGCAGTGGTTCGCGGTGGCCACCACGCCGGGATTGCGGATCAGCCCTTCGGCCACCGACTCCGGCTGCAGTCCCTTGAACGTCACCGACACGTGCGGGTCGCCGGTGATCTCCACCTCGAAGCGCTCACCCTCCGGGCCCAGCGTCCACGGCGGGTCGAGCTCGACCTCGCACATCAGCCAGTTGACCGCAGCGGTCACCACCGGCTTGTCGTCGATGATCGCCTCCCAGCGGAACCGTCGCGCGGCCACCGTGCCGGCCTCCATCGGAACGATCAACTCGTCGGTACCGGTGACCGCGACCGCGACCTCCTGGGTGGACCGGATCCGCGGTTCGGCGGCGAACCCGAGTTCGTCGACCACCATCCGGACCGACTGTTTGAACCCGGCCTCGAGCAGCACCGCCATCGGCCCGCTCATCGCCTGTTCCGGCGTCAGGCCGAAGCCCATCACCTCGCGCACCACCATCGGCGCGTTGTAGGTGCGCAGATCGGAGAACTCCTCGGCGCGCACATGGGTGATCGCCGAGGACAGCGACGACACCATCAGCGGGAACCGTTCGGTGATGCCGCCGGGGTGGATTCCCGAGCCGTGCAGGGTGACCCCGCCCTCGCGTGCCGCCGCCTCCAGTGCGGCGACCGCCGGGTTGTCGCGGTCCGGATACACCCAGCCCACCGGGGTGACGACGTTCTTGCCCGAGCGCAGGATGGCGGCCACGACGGCGTCGTCGGGCAGCAGCGGGGAGTACATGACGCAGTCGGCGTCGGTGGCCAGCAATGCGTCGATATCGGTGGTCGCCGCCACCCCGGCCGGGGCCTCACCGGCCAGTTCGCCGGCGTCGCGGCCCTCCTTGTCGGCACTGTGCACCCAGCAGCCGACGAGTTCCAGCTCGGGATGGCGCAATACGCCTTGGATTGCAGCGCGGCCTACGCCGCCGGTGGCCCACTGAATGACTCGGTACATGTCCTCATCTTCACCGACTCTGCGCCCAGATCGCCTTTTATCCTCCAAATCGCGATCTGTGCGCAGAGTCGATGGGCGCGATTACCGCGCGGTGAGACGTACCAGGGTGCAGTCGTCGTCGAATTGTCCGGTGTCGGATCGGTGCCGCAGTTGCTTGACGATGTCGTCGAGGGTCCAGTGCGGCGAGCGCGCGGTGCGGGCGCATAGGTCGATGAAGTCGTCGAGGTCCCACTGTTTGCCCGCGGGCAGTGCCAGATCGTAAACGCCGTCGCTGTAGATCAGCAGATCGCTGTCCGGGGGCAGCACGCAGGTCTGGGTGTCAAAGGTGGTCTCCTCCAGGAACCCGATCGGCATCGACTCCGATGGCAGTCGCACCGGGTCGGAGCCGTCCGCTGTCAGGACGATCGCGGGCGGGTGCCCGGCGCCGGCGTAAGACAAAGTGCGGGTGGAGGGCTGGTAGACGCCGTACCAGATGGTGAAGTAGTTGCCATCCTGCTGTTCCATCTGGAAGAGCCGGTTGAGTTCGGTGAGGACCAGGCTGGGGTCTCGCAGGGTGTCCTGGTCGAGGCTTCCCGAGCGCAGCAGATTGTGCACCGAGACCGAGAACATGGCGGAGGCGATGCCGTGTCCGGACACGTCGACCAGGTAGGCGATGAGGTGGTCGTCGTCGATCCAGCGGTGATCGAAGCTGTCTCCGCCGAGTTCTTCCGACGGTACGTAGCGGGACGTGACGGCCACCGGGGCGTCGCGGTCGCGGGGCAGGATCGAGGCGACATATCCGGCGGCGCCGCTGAGTTCGGACATCAGCCGGCGAGCCAGCAACTCCATGCCGGAGAGGACGAGCAGGAACGCCTCGAGCAGGAACGTCAAGGCCAGCGCTGCCAGCAGCAAGATCACCATGATGCCGCTTCGACTGTCGATGAAGGCTGCGCTCGTGGGGCGCACGGTGAGTTCCCAGGTGCGTCCGTAGACGTCGAGCGGCGACGTCGTCGCCGTCGGTGCCGCACCGACCTGATCAGGCGCGGCGGAGTTCCGGGCGGGGAGATCGGCGATGACGATGGGTTCGCCGCGATCGCTGACGTCGGTGAGCGTCACGTCGACGCTGTCCCAGTCCGCGCCGCGGAACGTCTCGGCAAGCAGGTCACGGAGGCGGTAGACGCCGACGGCGAAGCCCCGCAGTCCGGCGCGCCGGGCCGCTTCGCTTGCCGGATCGGAACCGCCCTCGTAGACCGGCAGCAGGGCGAGCATGCCCTTCTGGGTGCCGGACTCCTGGACGAGATCGATAGGTGCCGTTGCCGTGGGCCGGCCGGTGTCGCGGGCTGTTTCGATGGCGACGGCCCGTGCTCGGGTTGGAGTTGATGTCAAAGCCGAGAGCGTTGCGGTTATCCGCGATCGGCTCGATGTAGGCCACCACGACGTACTCGGGGCGGGGTGAGACCGGCCGCAGGTTGCCGTCGGCATCACGCTCGGTGACGGTGAAGCCCTCGAGGCCCGGCTGTGCGCGCTGTCGTGCTTGGAACGCGGCGAGGTCTGCCTCGGTGACCAGGGGGTTCCACGACAGGGCCTGCAGATTGGGGAAGCGGGCGAGCAGGTCGTCGGTGTAGACGTCGAACGCTCTGGCGGTGATGTTGTCGGAGGCGTCCACGAGGCCGCGGAGACCTTCCAGCGCCTCCTGGTGAAGGGCGATGTTGCCGGCCGAGGTCGGTGGCCGCCCGCTCACCCAACAGCTCGCACGGCATCGTCGATCCGGATTCGCTCCTGGGCGACGTTCTGGACGATGGCGGCCATCAGGATTCCGAAGATCAGCAGTGACGGGACGGCGATCTTCCAGCGCCGCCCCGACCAGTATTCGGCCTGCGAGGGCAGCGAACATGAGCACCAGGGGGGCGAAGACGATGACTCCGATCGCGTCGCCGACCCACCAGGTCAGCCAGCCGAACGCCGCCTGGCTGGTGCTGAGCAGTCCGGTCGCGAGCTGGGCGGCGACACCGATGGTGGGCGCGATGGTGGTCGCCAGGAGGCCGCCGAGGGCGAGGGTGAGCATCACCGCCCGCGGCGTGTCGAGTCGCCGTACGGGCCCGACGAAGCGATGAACGAGAGTCGCGCCCGCGGCGGCGCCGAGAACTGCGCCGACGCCGATCGCCGCCGACACGAACCAGGTTCGCGGCTCGGGCTCGTCTGAGCCGAGTCAGCCAGAGCACATTGGCACCGGTGCACAGGCCGATCCGATGAAGACTCCCGGCAGCGCGCGCCACCCCCACCGCAACGCGGCCGCGAAGGCGACGCCGGCGGCGGGCCAGACCGGCGAGGCGAGACCGGTCATCTGGGCCAGGCCGAGGGCGACGAGGCCGAGGGCGGCGTAGAGGACGGCGACGGCACGAGCCGAGATGGCGACAGCCGAGGACCGGAACGGCCGCCGATGCGACTCCCGCGCGGAATCGGAGGTTCCGCTCGCCGGGCTACGTGGAGGCGTACCCGACGCGGGCCGGTCGAGCTGATTGGTCACAGGGAACGGCTATCTTTCGCGGTAGTGGTCTTATGCCAGCGATTCCCGGAGTCTTATCAGTCCCCCCGCCAGCCGTGACCAGTGAATATACCGACCGTCCGATTCACTCATCCCGCCTCCCCGGGAGGATTTGGCCCACGCCCTAGTCGTCAGGCATACTGTTCGGGTTGTCTTGAGCCAGGTCCGCCCCTCACCGGGTGAGCCGCGCAAGGCATGCGACCAGCGCCGACACCGGCGCGTCCGGTCTCCACCTCGCCAGCGGGTTTTTCGGCGCAACGAGGCTGCGTGCGGGTGACACACCCGAGCGCGGGGGCCGGTGTACCAGGACAGGTAAACAGCGGCGGCGAAAGCCAGCGCCCGCGAACACGCGGGTGCACAGCAGCAGGAGTGAGGTAGGAGAAGCGTGGCGGGACAAAAGATCCGCATCAGGCTCAAGGCCTACGACCATGAGGCCATTGACGCCTCAGCGCGCAAGATCGTCGAGACGGTCACCCGTACCGGCGCCAGCGTGGTCGGCCCTGTGCCGCTGCCGACCGAGAAGAACGTGTACTGCGTCATCCGCTCGCCGCACAAGTACAAGGACTCGCGGGAGCACTTCGAGATGCGCACCCACAAGCGGCTCATCGACATCCTCGACCCGACGCCGAAGACGGTCGACGCGCTGATGCGCATCGACCTGCCGGCCAGCGTCGACGTGAACATCCAGTAGGGGACCTGCAGAACAATGGCACGCAAAGGAATCCTGGGCACGAAGCTGGGCATGACCCAGGTCTTCGACGAGAACAACCGCGTCGTCCCGGTGACGGTCGTCAAGGCCGGCCCGAACGTCGTCACCCGCATCCGCACCGCGGAGCGCGACGGCTACAGCGCCGTCCAGCTCGCCTACGGCGAGATCAGCCCGCGCAAGGTCAACAAGCCGGTCACCGGCCAGTTCGCCGCGGCCGGGGTCAACCCGCGCCGCCATCTCGCCGAGTTGCGGCTCGATGACGAGGCCGCGGCCGCCGAGTACGAGGTCGGCCAGGAACTGACGGCGCGAGATCTTCGAAGCCGGCAGCCTACGTCGACGTCACCGGCACCTCCAAGGGCAAGGGCTTCGCCGGCACCATGAAGCGTCACGGCTTCAAGGGTCAGGGCGCCGCGCACGGCGCCCAGGCGGTACACCGCCGGCCGGGCTCGATCGGCGGCTGCTCCACCCCGGGCCGGGTGTTCAAGGGCACCCGGATGTCGGGCCGGATGGGCAGCGACCGGGTCACCACCCAGAACCTGGTGGTGCACAAGGTCGACGCCGAGAACGGCGTGCTGTTGATCAAGGGTGCGGTCCCTGGCCGCACCGGCGGCCTGGTGATGGTTCGCACCGCGGTCAAACGAGGTGAGAAGTAATGGCTTCCAAGAATCTGAAACTCGACGTCCACAGCCCGGACGGCAAGAAGAGCGGCAGCGTTGAGCTGCCCGCTGAGCTGTTCGACGTGGACCCCAACATCGCGCTGATGCACCAGGTGGTGACGCGCAGCTGGCGGCGGCCAAGCGACAGGGCACCCACGCGACCAAGACCCGCGCCATGGTCTCCGGTGGCGGCAAGAAGCCGTACCGGCAGAAGGGCACCGGCCGCGCCCGTCAGGGCTCGACCCGCGCGCCGCAGTTCAAGGGCGGCGGCACTGTGCACGGCCCGCAGCCGCGCGACTACAGCCAGCGGACGCCCGAAGAAGATGATCGCCGCCGCGCTGCGCGGTGCGCTGAGCGATCGGGCCCGCAACGACCGGATCCACGCGGTGACCGAACTGGTCAGCGGCCAGACTCCGTCGACCAAGAGCGCCAAGACGTTCCTCGGCACGCTGACCGAACGTCGCAGGGTGCTGGTCGTCATCGGCCGCGCCGACGAGGTGGGCGCCAAGAGCGTGCGCAACCTGCCCGGCGTGCACGTGATCTCGCCGGACCAGCTCAACACCTACGACGTGCTCAAGGCCGACGACGTGGTGTTCAGCGTGGAGGCGCTCAACGCCTACATCGAGCACGCACGTGTCGAACTCGAAGGCAAGCAGGAGGTGTCGGCCTGATGGCGACCGTGACTGATCCGCGCGACATCATCCTCGCGCCGGTGATCTCGGAGAAGTCCTACGGGCTGATCGAGGACAACGTCTACACGTTCATCGTCCACCCGGACTCGAACAAGACGCAGATCAAGATCGCGATCGAGAAGATCTTCTCGGTGAAGGTCGACTCGGTGAACACCGCCAACCGGCAGGGCAAGCGCAAGCGCACCCGCACCGGCTACGGCAAGCGCAAGGACACCAAGCGCGCCATCGTGACCCTGGCCGCCGGCAGCAAGCCGATCGACATCTTCGGAGCACCGGCCTAGGCCGGGGAGCGAAGGAGCTACGAGGAACCAGACATGGGAATTCGCAAGTACAAGCCGACGACCCCCGGTCGCCGCGGTGCCAGCGTCTCCGACTTCGCTGAGATCACCCGCTCGACGCCGGAGAAGTCGCTGCTGCGTCCGCTGCACAGCACCGGCGGGCGCAACGCGCACGGCCGGATCACCACCCGGCACAAGGGCGGTGGCCACAAGCGTGCCTACCGCGTCATCGACTTCCGTCGCAACGACAAGGACGGCGTCAACGCCAAGGTCGCTCACATCGAGTACGACCCGAACCGCACCGCCAACATCGCACTGCTGCACTTCCTCGACGGCGAGAAGCGCTACATCATCGCGCCGCAGGGTCTCAAGCAGGGCGACATCGTGGAGTCCGGTCCGAACGCCGACATCAAGCCCGGCAACAACCTGCCGATGCGCAACATCCCGGCCGGCACGCTGATCCACGCCGTCGAGTTGCGCCCGGCGGCGGTGCCAAGCTGGCCCGCTCGGCCGGCTGCCAGCATCCAGCTGCTCGGCAAGGAAGGCGCCTACGCCTCGCTGCGGATGCCCTCCGGTGAAATCCGTCGCGTCGACGTGCGCTGCCGCGCCACCGTCGGCGAGGTCGGCAACGCCGAGCAGTCCAACATCAACTGGGGCAAGGCCGGCCGGATGCGGTGGAAGGGCAAGCGCCCCACCGTCCGTGGTGTCGTGATGAACCCGGTCGACCACCCGCACGGCGGTGGTGAGGGTAAGACCTCCGGCGGTCGCCACCCGGTGAGCCCGTGGGGCAAGCCCGAGGGCCGCACCCGTAAACCGAACAAGCCGAGCGACAAGCTCATCGTCCGACGCCGGCGCACCGGCAAGAACAAGCGCTAGGCGGGAGTAACAGAGATGCCACGCAGCCTCAAGAAGGGTCCGTTCGTCGACGACCATCTGCTCAAGAAGGTCGACGTCCAGAACGAGAAGAACACCAAGCAGGTCATCAAGACCTGGTCGCGTCGTTCGACCATCATCCCGGACTTCATCGGTCACACCTTCGCCGTCCACGACGGCCGCAAGCACGTGCCGGTGTTCGTCACCGAGGCGATGGTCGGCCACAAGCTGGGCGAGTTCGCCCCGACGCGGACGTTCAAGGGCCACATCAAGGATGACCGGAAAGCGAAGCGGCGGTAGAGATGACGACAACGACTGAATACCCCTCCGCCACCGCGGTGGCGAAGTACCTGCACGTCTCGGCGAGCAAGGCCCGCCGGGTGATCAACCTGGTCCGCGGCAAGTCGGTCGAGGAGGCCCTCGACATCCTGCGCTGGGCTCCCCAGGCGGCCAGCGAGCCGGTCGCCAAGGTGATCGCCAGCGCTGCGGCCAACGCCCAGAACAACAACGGCCTGGACCCGCGCACCCTGGTGGTCGCCACCGTCTACGCCGACGAGGGCCCGACCGCCAAGCGCATCCGTCCGCGCGCCCAGGGCCGCGCCTTCCGGATCCGCAAGCGCACCAGCCACATCACCGTGATCGTGGAGAGCCGCCCGCCGCGCGATGCCGCGCGCCGCGGACTCGTCGCGTGCTCGCCGCGCCCAGGGCAGCAAGGCTGCTGGAGCGGCGCCCGCCAAGAAGGCTGCTGAGAAAGCCACCGCTGAGAAGGCCACCACGAAGGCGCCCGCCAAGAAGGCCGCCAACAAAGCTTCTGACGAAGCGAAGGGAGGCTCGAAGTAGTGGGCCAGAAAATCAACCCCCACGGCTTCCGCCTCGGTATCACCACCGACTGGAAGTCCCGGTGGTACGCCGACAAGCAGTACGCCGACTACGTCAAGGAAGACGTGGCGATCCGGCGGCTGCTGGCCACCGGTCTCGAGCGCGCCGGCATCGCCGACGTGGAGATCGAGCGCACCCGCGACCGCGTCCGGGTGGACATCCACACCGCGCGTCCCGGCATCGTCATCGGCCGCCGCGGCACCGAGGCCGACCGCATCCGCACCGACCTGGAGAAGCTCACCAAGAAGCAGGTGCAGCTGAACATCCTCGAGGTCAAGAACCCCGAGTCGGTGGCCCAGTTGGTGGCCCAGGGTGTGGCCGAGCAGCTGAGCAACCGGGTGGCGTTCCGTCGCGCGATGCGCAAGGCCATCCAGTCGGCGATGCGCCAGCCCAACGTCAAGGGCATCCGGGTGCAGTGCTCCGGTCGCCTCGGCGGTGCGGAGATGAGCCGCTCGGAGTTCTACCGCGAGGGCCGGGTGCCGCTGCACACGCTGCGCGCCGACATCGACTACGGCCTCTACGAGGCCAAGACCACCTTCGGCCGCATCGGCGTGAAGGTCTGGATCTACAAGGGCGACGTCGTCGGGGGCAAGCGCGAGCTGAGCGCCTCCGCACCGGCCGCCGACCGGCCCCGCCGCGACCGTCCTACGTCGGGCACCCGTCCGCGCCGCAGCGGCTCGTCGGGCACCACCGCGACCAGCACCGAGGCCGGCCGCGCCGCCTCGGCAGAGGTCCCGTCGGAGGCGGCTGCCGAACCGGTCGCCACCGAGACCGCACCGGAGAGCACGGAGAGCTGACCATGTTGATTCCCCGTAAGGTCAAGCACCGCAAGCAACACCACCCCCGCAGCGGGGTCTGGCCAGCGGCGGCACCCAGGTGACGTTCGGTGACTACGGCATCCAGGCTCTCGAGCATGCCTACATCACCAACCGGCAGATCGAGTCCGCCCGTATCGCCATCAACCGGCACATCAAGCGTGGCGGCAAGGTGTGGATCAACATCTTCCCGGACCGTCCGCTGACCAAGAAGCCCGCCGAAACCCGCATGGGCTCGGGCAAGGGCTCGCCGGAATGGTGGGTCGCCAACGTCAAGCCCGGCCGGGTGCTCTTCGAGCTGAGCTACCCCGACGAGAAGATCGCGCGCGACGCACTGACCCGCGCGATTCACAAGCTGCCGATCAAGGCACGCATCGTGACCCGAGAGGAGCAGTTCTGATGGCAGTGGGAACTGACGCCGGCGAGTTGCGCGAACTCACCGACGATGAACTGACCGACAAACTGCGCGAGTCCAAGGAAGAGCTGTTCAATCTGCGCTTCCAGTCGGCCACCGGACAGCTGTCCAACAACCGCCGGCTGCGCATCGTCCGGCATGAGATCGCGCGCATCTACACGGTGCTGCGCGAACGTGAACTGGGTCTGGCCGCCGGACCCTCAGGTGAGGATTCCTAATGGCAGAGACAAAAGGCCCCAGCTACACGCCGGCCGCCGAGAAGCCGCGCGGACGTCGCAAGACGGCGATCGGCTACGTCGTCAGCGACAAGATGGAGAAGACCATCGTCGTCGAACTCGAGTCGCGCTCCAAGCACCCGAAGTACGGCAAGATCATCCGGACCACGACGAAGGTCAAGGCCCATGACGAGGAAGGCGCCGCCGGTATCGGCGACCGCGTCTCGCTGATGGAGACCCGTCCGCTGTCGGCCACCAAGCGCTGGCGCCTGGTCGACATCCTGGAAAAGGCGAAGTAGCGGTAGCGCTTTCGGAATCTGTAGTTGCCGTTATGCTCTACCCGGGGTAACGGAAGGAAAGACATGGCGGAGTGGCCAACGAGGACCACTGCCTCTGGTGTCGTGGTAGTTCGGCCCGAGGGCCGGCTCGACATGATGAGCGCCCGAGACTTTCGTGAACAACTCCACGCCATCGTCAGAGGCGGAGACACTCGCGTAGTCGTCGACCTCTCCGGTCTGGATGCCATCGACTCCTCCGGGCTGGGCGCGCTGATCTCGGGCCTGAAGGCGGCCCGTCAGAGTGGCGGTGACCTTCGCATCTCCGGTGCAGGCGAGCAGGTAAGCGCGGTTCTGGAGCTGACGAACCTGAATCGGGTTCTCAAAGCACACGAATCAGCAGACGCCGCCTTCGATGAATCGGTCTGACTCCTCGGCGTTCGAGACGGTCTCCGGACCAGACACCCTCGCGGACATCGCGAGGTTCCTCGATGAGGCGCTGTCCGCCCACGATCACGTGCCGGACACGGTGCGCATGCAGGTGTCCATCGCGGCCGGGGAGATCGGCGCCAACATCATCGAACATGCGGGGCACTCCCAGCCGGTCAGCATCAGGATGGACGTCCGCGTCCTCATCAATGAGGTCTGGGTCGAGTTCGTCGACGACGGCGTGCCGGCCCACGTGGACCTGACAGCGGTCGACATGCCCGACGACTTGGCCGAGCGCGGCCGCGGATTGGCGCTGGCGCAATCAGTTCTGGAGAAGCTGACCTATCAGCGCAATGCCAAGAACCACTGGACCCTGGTCAGTAAGCGGTTCCACTAGCGCCCGCTTCGCCCGCAACCGCGCTAGGCGTACTTCTCGGCCACGAAGACGGTGACCGCTTCGGCCCGGGAGCTGACGCCCAACTTGGTCAGCAGGCTGTGCACGTGATTCTTGACGGTGTGCACCGTGACCGACAGCCGTGACGCGATCTGCTGATTGGTGAGCCCCTGTTCCAGCAGCTTCAGGATCTCCAGCTCGCGGGCTGTCAGCAAATCGGTAGTGGTGTCCGGATTCGGTTGGGCTGCAAAGGCGTACACCCGTCGCATCAGAATCGCCGAGACCTCGGCTGAACACTGTGCCCGTCCCTCCCGGGCATGGCGCAGCAGGGTCAGCAGATGGTCGAACGACTCGGATTTCAGGTGCAGGCCGGAGACCCCGGCCTCGGCCGCCGCGATGATCTCCGCGTCACGGTCCACCGACATCCCGAAGACCACGACTCTGGTTGACGGCCCGACATCCATCCCGACCTGCAGCATGGTGGCACTGTCGCGGGTGCCGATGTTCAGCAGAATCACGTCCGGTGCATCGGTGTGAATCAGGTGCAGCAGCGAGGGCAAATCCCACGCTCCGCCGGTATCGAAACCGTGCACGCCGAGTTGGGCCGCCAGACTCTCACGGTTGACCCGGACGTCGTCGACGATCACGACCCGAGTGGTCCCACCATCGCCCGCCGCAGAGTCGCCCGCCACGGGTTCATCCTAGGTGGGACTTCTCCTCGAGCGTGTACGGTCGGCCGCAGCAGCGAACCGACGATGATGGGCAACCGCATGGCTCCTGAGTTCCACGGCAAGATCGCGCTCGACATCCGTGATTCCGAACCGGACTGGGGGCCGTTCGCGGCACCCACCGCGCCCGAGGGCGCACCCAACGTCCTCTACGTCGTGTGGGACGACGTCGGCATCGCGACCTGGGACTGCTTCGGCGGACTGGTCGAGATGCCGGCCATGAGCCGCATCGCCGAGCGCGGTGTGCGGCTGACCCAGTTCCACACCACCGCGCTGTGTTCGCCCACCCGCGCCGCACTGCTCACCGGACGCAACCCCACCAGCGTCGGGATGGCCACCATCGAGGAGTTCACCGACGGCTTCCCCAACTGCAGCGGCCGCATCCCCGACGACACCGCGCTGCTGTCCGAGGTGCTCGCCGAGACGCGGCTACAACACCTACTGCGTCGGCAAGTGGCACCTGACCCCACTGGAGGAGTCCAACCTGGCCGCCACCAAACGGCACTGGCCGCTGGGCCGCGGTTTCGAGCGGTTCTACGGCTTCCTCGGCGGCGAGACCGACCAGTGGTACCCCGACCTGGTCTACGACAACCACCCCGTCGAGCCGCCCGGCCACGCCGGAGGACGGCTACCACCTGTCGAAGGACCTGGCCGACAAGACCATCGAGTTCATCCGGGACTCCAAGGTGATCGCACCGGACAAGCCGTGGTTCACCTACCTGTGCCCCGGCGCCGGCCACGCCCCGCACCACGTGTTCAAGGAGTGGGCCGACAAGTACGCGGGCCGGTTCGACATGGGTTACGAGCGCTACCGCGAGATCGTGCTGGCGAACCAGAAGAAACTCGGCATCGTGCCGGCCGGACACCGAACTGTCGCCGGTCAATCCGTACGCGGATGTCACGGGCCCCAACGGTGAGCCGTGGCCGCGAGCAGGACACCGTGCGGCCGTGGGAGTCGCTGAACGATGAGGAGAAGCGGCTGTTCTCCCGGATGGCCGAGGTGTTCGCCGGGTTCCTGTCCTACACCGACGCCCAGATCGGCCGGGTGCTGGACTATCTCGAGGAGTCCGGCCAGCTCGACAACACCATCATCGTGGTGATCTCCGACAACGGCGCCAGCGGCGAGGGCGGACCGAACGGATCGGTCAACGAGGTCAAGTTCTTCAACGGCTACATCGACACCGTCGAGGACAGCATGCGGTTCTACGACGACCTCGGCGGCCCGCAGACCTACAACCACTATCCGATCGGCTGGGCGATGGCGTTCAACACGCCCTACAAGCTGTTCAAGCGCTACGCCTCGCACGAGGGCGGCATCGCCGACACCGCGATCATCTCCTGGCCCGCCGGAATCGACGCCCACGGCGAGGTGCGCGACAACTACGTCAACGTCGCCGACATCACGCCCGACGGTCTACGACCTGCTGGGCATCACGCGCGCCGCAGACGGTGCGGCGGCATCGCCGCAGAAGCCGCTGGAGGGAGTGAGTTTCACTGCGGCCCTTGCTGATCCGGCCGCCGACACCGGCAAGAACACCCAGTTCTACACGATGCTGGGCACCCGCGGCATCTGGCATGACGGCTGGTTCGCCAACACCGTGCACGCCGCGCCAGCCCGGCGGGCTGGTCGCACTTCGACGACGACCGCTGGGAGCTGTTCCACATCGACGCCGACCGCAGCCAGTGCCACGACCTGGCCGCCGAGCATCCCGGACAAGCTCGACGAACTCAAGGCGCTGTGGTTCGCCGAGGCCGGCGAAGTACAACGGCCTTCCGCTCGGCGACCTCAACATGCTGGAGACGCTTCACGCGGTTCCGGCCGTACTCTGGCCGGCGGTCGGACCAGCTTCACCTACTACCCGGGCACCGCCGCCGGTCGGCATGGGCGCGGTGGTCGAGCTGCGGGGCCGGTCCTTCTCGGTGCTGGCCGAGGTCAGCGTGGACACCGCCGATGCCGAGGGCGTGCTCTACAAGCAGGGCGGCGGCCATGGCGGGCACGTGCTGTTCGTCGCCGGACGGCCGGCTGCACTACGTCTACAACTTCATGGGCGAGGACGAGCAGACGCGTCAGCAGTCCCGATCCGATCCCGTTGGGCCGCCACGTCCTCGGCGTGCGCTACGAGCGCACCGGGACCGTCGAGGGCAGCCACACCCCGCTCGGGACGGTGACGCTCTACGTCGACGAGCGCCGCGGTCGCGACCCTGGCGGACGTGCGGGCGCACCCGGTCACGTTCGGCCTGGCCGGCGGCGGCGTCAGGTGGGCCGCAACAGCGGGCAGGCGGTGTCCACGCGCCTATCACCGCGCCGTTCGCGTTCACCGGCGGCACCATCGCCAAGGTGGTCGTCGACATCTCCGGCACGCCGTACATCGACCGGGAGCGGGAACTGGCGCTGGCGTTCGCCCGGGACTGATAGCGTGGCCGGCGCTGACCGGACTGACCGACGAGTGCTGACCGAGCTCGTCGAGCTGCCCGGCGGCTCGTTCCGGATGGGGTCGACGAGCTTCTATCCCGAGGAAGCGCCCGATCCACACCGCCACCGTGGCGGCCTTCGCCATCGAGCGCCACCCGGTGACCAACGCGCAGTTCGCCGAGTTCGTCGACGACACCGGCTACGTCACCGTCGCCGAGCGCCCGCTGGACCCCGCGCTGTATCCCGGTGTGGCGCCCGAGGATCTGCTGCCCGGGGCGCTGATCTTCCGCGGCACGCCCGGGCCCGGTGAACCTCGACGACTGGCGGCAGTGGTGGGACTGGGCGCCCGGTGCGCACTGGCGCGCACCGTTCGGGGCCGGCAGCGACATCGCCGGCAAGGACGACCACCCCGTCGTGCAGGTGGCCTACCCCGACGCCGGGGCCTATGCGGCCTGGGCCGGCCGCCGGCTGCCCACCGAGGCGGAGTTCGAGTACGCCGCGCGGCGCGGGAGCCACCGACGACCTACGCCTGGGGTGAGGAACCCCGGGTGGACGGGCAGCTGATGGCCAACACCTGGCAGGGCCGCTTCCCGTACCGCAACGACGGCGCGCTGGGGGACGCGCTGGGTCGGCACCTCCCCGGTCGGCACCTTCCCGCCGAACGGATTCGGCCTGGTCGACATGATCGGCAACGTCTGGGAGTGGACCACCACGCGGTACTCCGAGCGCGGCCACGCTCCAGACGCGCCCGGCGAAGTCCTGCTGCCCGACGTCCCGCCGAGCCGGATCCCGACGCTCATCCAGGCCCTCAAGGGCGGCTCGCATCTGTGCGCGCCGGAGTACTGCCATCGCTTCCGGCCCGGCGGCCCGGTCCCCGCAGTCCCAGGACAGCTCCACCACCCACATCGGGTTCCGCTGCGTGCGCTGACCCTCTGATCCGCGAGCAGACGCAAACTCGCACTGCAGTGGGCGGTTCGTGCGACTTTGGGTCTGCTCGCGGGGGAGGGGGCGGATTTGGCTGGCAGCGGGCCCCTCGCCTAGTATCTAGGGGTTGCCTCGGGCAGACCTCGGCCGGCGTTGACATCGTCAGCCCTGCGTGCCCTGCGGTGACGAAGACCACGCACGACGGGTTCGTTCTGCTTGCGCAGGAGGTTTTCCGCGCGTGCACAACCGAGGGAGATCTGGTGATTCAGCAGGAATCGCGGCTCAAGGTTGCCGACAACACCGGCGCCAAGGAGATCTTGTGCATCCGCGTGCTCGGCGGCTCGTCGCGGCGCTACGCCGGCATCGGCGACATCATCGTGGCGACCGTCAAGGACGCGATCCCGGGCGGCAACGTCAAGCGCGGCGACGTGGTCAAGGCCGTGGTGGTGCGCACCGTCAAGGAGCGCCGCCGGCCGGACGGCAGCTACATCAAGTTCGACGAGAACGCCGCGGTGATCATCAAGAACGACAACGACCCGCGCGGCACCCGCATCTTCGGCCCGGTCGGCCGCGAGCTGCGTGAGAAGAAGTTCATGAAGATCGTCTCGCTGGCCCCGGAGGTGCTGTAGATGAAGGTCCACAAGGGCGACACCGTGCTGGTCATCGCCGGCAAGGACAAGGGCGCCAAGGGCAAGGTCATCAAGGCCTTCCCGGACGCGCAACCGGGTCCTGGTCGAGGGCGTCAACCGGATCAAGAAGCACACCGCGCAGTCGGCCAATGAGCGCGGCGCCTCCTCCGGCGGCATCGTCACCCAGGAGGCCCCGATCCACGTCTCCAACGTGATGGTCGTCGACTCCGACGGCAAGCCCACCCGCGTCGGCTACCGCGTCGACGAGGAGACCGGCAAGCGGGTCCGCATTTCCAAGCGCAACGGCAAGGACATCTGACGATGACGACTGCAGAAAAGACCCAGCCGCGGCTCAAGCAGCGCTACCGCAGCGAGATCCGCGACGCGCTGAACAACGAGTTCGACTACGCCAACGTGATGCAGATCCCGGGCGTGGTCAAGGTCGTCGTCAACATGGGTGTCGGTGACGCCGCCCGCGACGCCAAGCTGATCAACGGCGCGGTCAACGACCTCGCCCTGATCACCGGCCAGAAGCCGGAGATCCGCAAGGCCACCAAGTCCATCGCCCAGTTCAAGCTGCGCGAGGGCATGCCGATCGGCGCCCGGGTGACCCTGCGCGGCGACCGGATGTGGGAGTTCCTCGACCGCCTGGTGTCGATCGCGCTGCCGCGTATCCGCGACTTCCGCGGTCTGAGCCCCAAGCAGTTCGACGGCCACGGCAACTACACCTTCGGGCTCTCCGAGCAGTCGGTGTTCCACGAGATCGACGTGGACTCCATCGACCGGCCGCGCGGCATGGACATCACCGTCGTCACCTCGGCGACGACAGACGACGAAGGCCGTGCGTTGCTGCGGGCCCTGGGCTTCCCGTTCAAGGAGAAATAGGCATGGCAAAGAAGGCTCTGGTCAACAAGTGCAATAAGAAGCCGAAGTTCGCGGTGCGGGCCTACACCCGCTGCAACAAGTGCGGCCGCCCGCACGCGGTGTACCGCAAGTTCGGCCTGTGCCGCATCTGCCTGCGCGAGATGGCGCACGCCGGCGAACTGCCCGGTGTGCAGAAGTCCAGCTGGTAACCCCAAACTTTTTCAGCCAAGACAAAAGGCGCAGTAGGCCCACGGGAACCGCTGCGAGGAAGGTAGAGGCCCAGTCATGACTATGACGGACCCGATCGCAGACTTCTTGACACGTCTGCGCAACGCCAACTCGGCGTACCACGATGAGGTGACGCTGCCGCACTCGAAGATCAAGGCCAACATCGCCGAGATCCTCAAGAGCGAGGGCTACATCACCGACTTCCACACCGAGGATGCCCGGGTGGGCAAGGCGCTGGTGGTCAAGCTCAAGTACGGCCCCAACCGCGAGCGCAGCCTCGCCGGCCTGCGCCGGGTGTCCAAGCCCGGTCTGCGGGTGTACGCGAAATCCACGAACCTGCCGCGCGTGCTCGGCGGTCTGGGCGTGGCGATCATCTCCACGTCGTCGGGCTTGAGGACCGATCGCCAGGCCGCCCGTGAGGGCGTCGGCGGCGAAGTCCTCGCGTACGTGTGGTGAGAGAGGACTAGTCATGTCTCGTATTGGAAAGCAACCCATGCCCGTACCGGCCGGCGTCGATGTCACGATCGACGGCCAGCACCTGTCGGTCAAGGGCCCCAAGGGTTCCCTGGAGCTGGCGGTCGCCGAGCCGATCACGGTGTCGCGCAGCGACGACGGCACCATCGTGGTGGCCCGGCCCGACGACGAGCGGCGCAGCCGCTCGCTGCACGGGCTCTCGCGCACCCTGGTGGCCAACCTGATCACCGGCGTCACCGAGGGCTACACCACGAAGATGGAGATCTTCGGCGTCGGCTACCGCGTGCAGCAGAAGGGCAGCAACCTCGAGTTCGCCCTCGGCTACAGCCACCCGGTCGTCATCGAGCCGCCGGACGGCATCACCTTCGCGGTGGAGAGCCCCGACGAAGTTCTCGGTGTCCGGCATCGACAAGCAGAAGGTCGGCCAGATCTCGGCGGTCATCCGTCGCCTGCGCCGCCCGGACCCCTACAAGGGCAAGGGCGTGCGGTACGAGGGCGAGCAGATCCGCCGCAAGGTCGGAAAGACAGGTAAGTGATCATGGCGAAACTGAGACACGAGACCGTCGACCGCACGCCGGTCGGCACCACCATCTCGGCCGCCCGCCGGGTGTCCCGGCTGCGTCGCCACGCCCGGCTGCGCAAGAAGGTCATCGGCACCGCCGAGCGGCCGCGCCTGGTGGTCAACCGCTCCTCGCGGCACATCCACGTGCAGCTGGTCAACGACGCCAACGGCACCACCATCGCCGCCGCGTCGTCCATCGAGGCCGACGTGCGCGCGGTCGAGGGTGACAAGAAGGCCCACAGCAAGCGGGTCGGCCAGTTGATCGCCGAGCGCGCCAAGGCCGCCGGCATCGACGCCATGGTGTTCGACCGCGGCGGCAACACCTACGGCGGACGGATCGCCGCGCTGGCCGACGCCGCCCGCGAGAGCGGATTGACATTCTGATGAGCTCCTACCCCAACGGAAGGACCGCATGATGGCGGACCAGACTTCGGCTCCCGACGCGGTTGCGGCGCCGGACACCGGTGCCCCGAGCGCGGGCACCCGCACCGACGAACAGCGCGGCGGCGACCGTGGCGGCCGTGGCCGTCGCGACGACCGCGGCGGTGACCGTGGCGGCCGTGGCGGCCGCGACGGCGGCGAGAAGAGCCAGTACCTCGAGCGCGTCGTCACCATCAACCGCGTCTCCAAGGTGGTCAAGGGTGGCCGCCGGTTCAGCTTCACCGCGCTGGTGATCGTCGGCGACGGTCACGGCATGGTCGGCGTCGGCTACGGCAAGGCCAAGGAGGTGCCGGCCGCCATCGCCAAGGGAGTGGAGGAGGCCCGCAAGAACTTCTTCCGCGTTCCGATGATCGGCTCCACCGTCACCCACCCCGTTCAGGGTGAGGCGGCGGCCGGTGTGGTCATGCTGCGCCCGGCCAGCCCCGGTACCGGCGTCATCGCCGGCGGTGCGGTGCGCGCGGTGCTCGAATGCGCCGGTGTGCACGACGTGCTGGCCAAGTCGCTGGGCAGTGACAACGCGATCAACGTGGTGCACGCCACCGTGGCCGCGCTGAAGATGCTGCAGCGTCCCGAGGAGGTCGCGGCCCGTCGCGGTCTGCCGATCGAAGACGTCGCCCCGGCAGGCATGCTCAAGGCCCGTCGGGAGAGCGAAGCGGCCGTCGCGGCCGCGGCGCGTGAAGGAAGCGCATAACCCATGGCAGATACAGCACAGCTCAAGATCACTCAGGTGCGCGGCACCGTCGGCGCCCGCTGGAAGCAGCGGGAGAGCCTGCGGACCCTCGGCCTGCGCAAGATCCGGCAGTCGGTGATCCGCGAGGACAACCCGCAGACCCGCGGGTTGATCAAGGTCGTGCATCACCTCGTCGAAGTTGAGGAAGTGACGTCATGACCCCGATCAAGTTGCACGACCTTCGGCCCGCCAAGGGCGAGAAGAAGGCCAAGACCCGCGTCGGCCGCGGCGAGGGCTCCAAGGGCAAGACCGCCGGCCGCGGTACCAAGGGCACCGGTGCGCGCAAGAACGTGCCGGTGGGCTTCGAGGGCGGCCAGATGCCGATTCACATGCGGCTGCCGAAGCTCAAGGGCTTCCGAACCGGTTCCGCACCGAATACGACGTCGTCAACGTCGGAGATCTGGCCCGGCTGTTCCCGAAGGGTGGCGACGTCGAGTCTCGACGACCTCGTCGACAAGGGTGCGGTCCGGAAGAACACCTTGGTGAAGGTGCTCGGCGACGGCAAGCTGACGGTGAAGGTCAACGTGACCGCGCACAAGTTCAGCGGCAGCGCCCGGGACAAGATCACCGCCGCCGGCGGATCGGCCACCGAGGTCTCCTAGCCCCTACCGCGCTCAAAGCCCTCGCCTCGGCGGGGGCTTTGGCGTCGGTAGCCTCAGAACCATGCGCTCTTTCCTGCCCGGCACCAGCGTTCGCGGCATCATCACAACGGGAGTCCGCCGGATCGACACCGCCCGCCACCACGGCGTGCCCGGCGGCTGCATCCTCGAACTGGATCTGCAGGCGTCGCCGCCGGAGACTGCCGGCTTCGATCCGCTGCGGATGGTCACCGGTGCCAACCGTCCGCTGCTGCTGCGTGACGCCGTCGCCGCCATCCATCGGGCCGCCGACGATGACCGGGTCGCCGGACTGATCGCCCGGGTGCAGCTGCCGGCCGCCCCGCCCGCAGCGGTACAGGAACTGCGCGAGGCGATCACCGCCTTCACCGCGGCCAAGCCATCGCTGGCGTGGGCGGAGACCTACCCCGGCACGCTGTCGTACTACCTGGCGTCCGCCTTCGGTGAGGTGTGGATGCAGCCGTCGGGCACCGTCGGACTGATCGGCTTCGCCACCAACGCGCTGTTCCTGCGCGAGGCCTTCGACAAGGCCGGCATCGAGGCGCAGTTCGTCGCCCGCGGCGAGTACAAGTCGGCCGCCAACATGTTCACTCAAGCCGGCTACACCGAGGCGCACCGGGAGGCCGACACCCGGCTGATCGAGAGCCTGCACGACCAGGTGTTCAGCGGCATCGCCGAGTCGCGTGGCATCGACGGGGCCGTGCTGAACGCCCTCGCTGACCGGGCGCCGCTGCTGCGCGAGGATGCGGTGACGGCAAAGCTGTTGGACCGCATCGGCTTTCGCGACGAGGCCTATCTGCGGATCGCTGAACTGGCCGGTGCCGCCGACCTCAGCGATCCCGACTCCGAGGATGCACCACCGCGGCTCTACCTGTCGCGCTACGCCAACGCCCGCCGCGGTGGGCCCGCTATCCCCGGCACGTCCCGCAAGCCCACCGTCGCGGTGGTGACGGTCGCCGGGCCCATCGTCAGCGGCCGGGGCGGCCCGCAGGTGCTGCCCGTCTCGCGCTCGAGCGCCGGAGCCGACACCATCGCCGCCGCGCTGCGCGAGGCCGCGCGCGATGACGACGTGACGGCGGTGGTGCTGCGCGTCGACAGCCCGGGCGGATCGGTCACCGGATCGGAGACCATCTGGCGCGAGGTCGTGCGCACCCGGGCGGCCGGCAAGCCGGTCGTCGCCTCGATGGGTGCGGTCGCGGCCTCCGGCGGCTACTACGTCTCCATGGCCGCCGAGCGCATCGTCGCCAATCCGGGAACCATCACCGGCTCCATCGGGGTGATCACCGGGAAACTCGTTACCCGCGACCTCAAGGACCGCCTCGGCGTCGGATCCGACGCCGTGCGCACCAACGCCAATGCCGACGCCTGGTCGGCCAACGCGGCCTTCACACCGCAGCAGCAGGCCATGGTCGAGGCCGAGGCCGACCTGTTCTACGACGACTTCGTACGGCGGGTGGCCGAGGCGCGGGGGATGACCGTCGAGGCGGTGGACGCGGTGGCCCGCGGCCGGGTGTGGACCGGCGCCGACGCCCACCAGCGCGGCCTCGTCGACGAACTCGGCGGGCTGCGCACGGCGGTGCGCCGGGCCAAGGTGCTCGCCGGGCTGGATATCGAGGAGAAGGTCCGGCTGGTCGGCTACCCGGGGTCCTCGCTGCGCGACTATCTGCGGCCCAAGACCTCCTCGCAACCGGCGGCGGCGTCATTGAGTCAGGCGTTCGCGTCCCTGGCGCTCGGTGCGGTCGGGGAACTCGTGGGCCGCGCGGAGCGGCCCGAAGCGCGCGCGCTGTGGCTGGGCGCCGGGCGATTTTAGAAGATAGGTTAGCTAACTAACAGCGGTGTCGACGCAGGCGTGATTCCCGGCCGTCCTCGGGTAACTGTTAGTCTCGTAGACTGGTCGGCACGCGTCGCGCGTGTTGAACCACAGACCATCCCAGCGCTGGCCAGACCAGCCACATCGGCACGCGCAGACCTGCAGTCGGCGGCCCAGGAGGAAGAGTGCTTTCGGCTTTCATCTCGTCGCTGCGTACTGCCGACCTGAGGCGGAAGATCATCTTCACCCTGGTCATGGTGATCCTCTACCGGGTGGGCGCCTCACTGCCGTCCCCGGGCGTCAACTTCAAGAACGTCAACCAGTGCATCGACCAGCTCAGCGGCGGCTCCGGCGCCCAGCTGTACTCGCTGATCAACCTGTTCTCCGGCGGCGCGCTGCTGCAGCTGTCGGTGTTCGCCATCGGCGTGATGCCCTACATCACCGCCAGCATCATCACCCAGCTTCTGGCCGTGGTGATCCCGCGCTTCGAGCAGCTGCAGAAGGAAGGCCAGGCCGGCCAGGCCAAGATCACCCAGTACACCCGGTATCTGTCGATCGCGCTGGCGCTGCTGCAGGCCACCAGCATCGTGGCGCTGGCCGCCAACGGCGGTCTGCTGCAGGGCTGCAGCCTGGACATCCTCAACGACCAGAGCATCTTCTCGCTCGTGGTGATCGTGCTGGTGATGACCGCCGGCGCGGCGCTGGTGATGTGGATGGCCGAACTGATCACCGAGCGCGGTATCGGCAACGGCATGTCGCTGCTGATCTTCGCCGGCATCGCCTCCCGTATCCCGATCGAGGGCAAGACCATCCTCGACACCCGCGGCGGCATGATCTTCACGGCCGTGTGTGTGGCCGCGCTGATCATCCTCGTGGGCGTGGTGTTCGTCGAGATGGGGCAGCGCCGCATCCCGGTGCAGTACGCCAAGCGCATGGTGGGCCGCCGGATGTACGGCGGTACCTCCACCTACCTGCCGCTGAAGGTCAACCAGGCCGGCGTCATCCCGGTCATCTTCGCCTCATCGCTGATCTACGTCCCGAACCTGGTGACCCAGCTGATCCGCAGCGGCAGGGGCGAGCAGGCGGGCAGCAGTTGGTGGGATCGCTTCGTCGCCGACCATCTGACCAACCCGGCCGATCCCGGCTACGTCGTCGCCTACTTCGGCCTGATCATCTTCTTCACGTTCTTCTACACCTCGGTGACGTTCAACCCGCAGGACCGGGCCGACGAGATGAAGAAGTTCGGCGGCTTCATCCCGGGCATCCGCCCCGGCAAGCCCACCGCGGATTACCTGCAGTACGTGCTCAGCCGGATCACCCTGGTCGGCTCCATCTATCTCGGCATGATCGCGGTCCTGCCGAATCTGTTCCTGTCCAGCGGCGGCGGCGGTAACCTGCAGAACATCCCGTTCGGCGGCACGGCGGTTCTGATCATGATCGGCGTCGGCCTCGACACCATCAAGCAGATCGAAAGCCAGCTGATGCAACGCAACTACGAAGGTTTCCTTAAGTGAGGATCGTCCTGCTGGGCCCGCCGGGAGCCGGCAAGGGCACGCAGGCGGTGCAGCTTGCCGAGAAGCTCGGCGTACCGCAGATCTCCACCGGTGAACTGTTCCGGGAGAACATCACCAGCGGTACCACGCTCGGACTGGAAGCCAAGAAGTATCTCGACGCCGGTGACCTCGTCCCGTCCACTCTCACCAACGCCCTGGTCGACGACCGACTCGACCACGACGATGTGGGCGGCGGATTCATCCTCGACGGATTCCCGCGCACGGTCGAGCAGGCCGAAGCGCTGCACGACATGCTCGAGCGCCGCGGCCTGAAACTGGACGCCGTGGTCGAGTTCCGGGTTCCCGAGGAGGAACTGGTGTCGCGCCTGGCCGCCCGCGGTCGCGCCGACGACACCGAGGACGTCATCCGCAACCGGTTCCGGGTGTACCGCGATGAGACCGCACCGCTGCTGGACTACTACCAGAACGAGCTGAAGACGGTCGACGCCGTCGGCTCCCTCGACGAGGTCTTCACGCGGGCGCTGCAGGCCCTCGGCCGCTAGCCCGCCGGTCACGATCATGGTCTCCCTGCCCGGACTCCGGGGCCGCAAGACCGTGCCGGCCCGCACCGCCGGTGAACTCGACGCGATGGCCGCCGCCGGAGCGGTGGTGGCCGCCGCGTTGCGAGCCGTGCAACGCAGCGCCGTCGCCGGTGCGTCCACCGCGGATCTCGACGAGGTCGCCGAGACGGTGATCCGCGAGGCCGGTGCCACCCCGTCGTTCCTGGGTTACCACGGCTTTCCCGCGAGCATCTGTTCCTCGGTCAACGACCGTGTGGTGCATGGGATTCCGTCCCCTGACGAGGTGCTGGCCCACGGCGATCTGGTGTCGATCGACTGCGGCGCCATCGTCGACGGCTGGCACGGCGACGCCGCCGTCACCTTCGGGGTGGGCACGCTGATCCCCGCCGATGAGGCGCTGTCGGAGGCGACGAAGACGGCGATGGAGGCCGGGATCGCGGCCATGGTGGCCGGTAACCGGCTGACCGACGTCTCGCACGCCATCGAGACCGCCACCCGGGCCGTCGAGCAGGCGCACGACCGGCGCTACGGCATCGTCGCCGGATACGGCGGGCATGCCATCGGCAACCGCATGCACATGGATCCGTTCCTGCCCAACGAGGGCCAGCCCGGCCGCGGGCCGACACTGGTGACGGGTTCGGTGCTGGCCATCGAGCCGATGCTGACCCTGGGCACCACGCAGACCCGGATCCTCGACGACGAGTGGACCGTCGTCACCACCGATGGATCCCGCGCCGCGCACTGGGAGCACACCGTCGCGGTCACCGACGACGGCCCGCGCATCCTGACGCTCCCCGCACCGTGACGTCCTCGGCGGACAAACGCGATCCCATCGCCGCCGCGCGCGCCAACTGGGAGCGGGCCGGCTGGGGTGATGTGGCCGACGGCATGGTGGCGGTCACCTCCGTCATGCGGGCGCATCAGATCCTGCTGGCGCGGGTGGAGAGCGCCCTGCGGCCCTACGACCTGAGCTTCTCGAGGTTCGAGTTGTTGCGCCTGCTGGCGTTCAGCCGCACCGGGGCGCTGCCGATCACCAAGGCATCCGACCGGCTGCAGGTGCACGTCACCAGCGTCACCCACGCGATCCGGCGACTGGAGGCCGACGGGCTGGTGCAGCGCATGCCGCATCCCACTGACGGCCGCACCACCCTGGTGGCGATCACCGACCTGGGCCGCTCGACGGTGGAGGACGCCACCGTCACGCTCAACAAAGAGGTGTTCGCCGACATCGGGATGACCGACGCGCAGGCGCGTGCGCTGGTGTCCTCGGTGGAGTCGCTACGCCACCACGCCGGCGACTTCTAGCCCCGCACGCATCGAGTCTGCGTCCAGATCGCGAATTCCGCTCAGAACGCGATCTCAGCGCAGAATCGATGGCGCCCAGACTCAGCGCAGGGTCTCGATGACCGCGCTGAAGTCCAGATCGGCGTGCTGCTCGGCGAAGCTCGCATAGATCTGCGCCGCGTGGCTGCCGAGCGGCGCCGAGGCCCCGCTGGAGGCCACCGCGTCCATCGCCAGGCCGAGGTCCTTGTTCATCAGCGCGGTGGCGAAGCCGGGCTTGAAGTCGTTGTTGGCCGGTGACGCCGGCACCGGGCCGGGCACCGGGCAGTTGGTGTGCACCGCCCAGCAGTTGCCGGTGGCGCCGGTGACCACGTCGAACAGCGACTGGGCGGACAGGCCGAGCTTCTCGGCGAGCACGAACGCCTCACCGACGGCGATCTGCTGCACGGCCAGCAGCATGTTGTTGCACAGTTTGGCGGCCTGCCCGGCACCGGAGTCGCCGCAGTGAATGATCTTGCCCGCCATGGCATCCAGCACCGGCCGGGCCTTCTCTAAGGCGTCGGCCTCACCGCCGACCATGAATGCCAGCGTGCCGGCCACGGCGCCCTTGACCCCGCCGGAGACCGGTGCGTCGAGTTGGGCGAAGCCGCGTTCGAGCGGCGTAGGCGTGGACCTCGCGGGCGTCGTCGACGGCGATGGTGGAGCTGTCGATGAACAGCGTGCCCTCGGCCGGCTGCCGGCATGACCTCGCCGTAGCACTGCTTGACCAGGTTGCCGTTGGGCAGCATGGTGATCACGACGTCGGCACCGGCCACCGCGTCGGCTCCGCTGTCGAGCACGGCGACGCCCTTGTCGGCGGCGGCCTGCCGGGCGGCCGGAACGGGATCGAAGCCGCGCACGGTGTATCCGGCGTTGACCAGGTTGCCTGCCATCGGGGTGCCCATGTTGCCCAGGCCCAGGAACGCAATCGGTGGTCATCGGGTCGTGCTCCTTCAGTTCGACGCGCGCACCCGGGAAGCCTCTGCTCGCCCGATCACCACACGCATGATTTCGTTGGTGCCCTCCAGGATCCGGTGCACCCGCAGATCGCGGACGATCTTCTCCAGCCCGTACTCGCGCAGGTAGCCGTAGCCGCCGAGCAGTTGCAGCGCCCGGTCGGCCACCTCGTAGCAGGAGTCGGTCACGTACAGCTTCGCCATCGCGCACAGCGTGACCTTGTCGGGGTCATCGGCGTCGAGGGCGCTCGCGGCGCGCCACAGCATCAGCCGGGAGGTCTCCAGCGAGGTGGCCATACTCGGCGAGGGTGAAGCGGACCGTCGGCTCGTCGATCAGTGCCCCGCCGAAGGCGTGCCGGTCCGCGACGTAGCGGCGCCGCCTGGTCGTAAGCGGCCTGGCCGCCGCCCAGCGAGCAGGCGGCGATGTTGAGCCGCCCGCCGTTGAGTCCGTTCATCGCGATGCCGAAACCGCTGCCGTCACCGTCGACGCCGCCGAGCATGGCCTCGGCCGGCACCCGCACACCCTCGAGGATCACCTGCGCGGTGGGCTGTGCGTTCCAGCCCATCTTGTCCTCGTTGGCGCCGAAACTCAGGCCCGGCGTGCCCTTCTCGACGATGAACGCCGAGATGCCGCGCGGTCCGTCGGCGCCGGTGCGGGCCATGACGACGTAGACATCGGAGACGCCGGCACCGGAGATGAACTGCTTGACGCCGTCGAGCACGTAGTGGTCGCCGTCCCGAACGGCCTTGGTGCGCAACGCCGCCGCATCCGATCCCGCACCCGGCTCGGTCAGGCAGTAGCTGGCGATCAGTTCCATCGACGCCAGCCGGGGCACCCAGGACTTGCGCTGCTCGGGTGTGCCGTAGGTGTCGATCATCCAGGCGCACATGTTGTGGATCGAGATGAACGCCGAGATCACCGGATCGGCGACCGCGAGTTGCTCGAAGATCCGCACCGCGTCGAGCCGGCGCAGACCGCTGCCGCCGACATCCTCGCCGCAGTAGATGGCCGCCATGCCCAGTTCGGCGGATTCGCGCATCACGTCCACCGGGAAGTGCTTGGTCTTGTCCCACTCCAGGGCATGCGGCGCAAGGCGTTTGGCGGCGAACGCGGCCGCGGTGTCGACGATGACGCGGTCGTCCTCGTCGAGGGTCATGAATGTCATGGCGACCGCTACTTCATCGTCGGGATGACGAACTCGGCGCCATCCTTGATGCCCGACGGCCAGCGCTCGGTGATGGTCTTCATCTTGGTGTAGAACTGGATCGAGGCGGGCCCGTGCTGGTTGAGATCGCCGAAGCCGGACCGCTTCCAGCCACCGAAGGTGTGATAGGCCACCGGGACCGGGATCGGGAACGTTCACGCCGACCATGCCGACCTGAACCCGGGAGACGAAGTCGCGGGCGGTGTCGCCGTCGCGGGTGAAGATGGAGACACCGTTGCCGTACTCGTGCTCGTTCGGCAGTCGCAGCGCTTCCTCGTAGTTCTTGACCCGCACGATGCACACCACCGGGCCGAAGATCTCGTCGGTGTAGATCGACATGTCGGTGGTGACGTGGTCGAACAGGCTGCGGGCCGATGAAGAACCCGCCCTCGAGGCTGTCGTCGCCGAACGTGAGATCGTCGCTGCCCTTACCGCGACCGTCGACGACGAGATCGGCACCCGCGGCGACGCCGGCGTCGATGTAGCCGCGCACCCGGTCCAGGGCGGCCTCGGTGACCAGCGGACCGTAGTCGGCCTTGGGGTCCAGGCTGTGCCCGACGCGCAGGTGCTCGACTCGCTCGGCCAGGCGGGTGCGCAGCCGGTTGGCGACCTCATCGCCCACCGCGACGGCGACGCTGATCGCCATGCACCGCTCACCGGCGCTGCCGTAGCCGGCACCGATCAGCGCGTCGACGGCCTGGTCGAGGTCGGAGTCGGGCATGACGATCATGTGGTTCTTGGCGCCGCCGAAGCACTGTGCGCGCTTACCGTTCGCCGCGGCGCCGGAGTAGATGTACTGCGCGATATCGGAACTGCCGACGAATCCGTAGGCCTTGATGTCGGGGTGGGCCAGCAGGGCGTCGACTGCCTCCTTGTCGCCATTGACGACCTGGAAGACACCCGGCGGCAGGCCGGCTTCGATGAACAACTCGGCCAGTCGCAGCGGCACCGAGGGATCGCGCTCGGAGGGCTTGAGAACGAAGGCGTTGCCGCACGCCGAGCGCCGGGCCGGCCTTCCACAGCGGGATCATCGCCGGGAAGTTGAACGGGGTGATGCCGCAGACCACGCCGAGCGGCTGGCGGATGGAGTACACGTCGATGCCCGGGCCGGCGCCCTCGGTGAATTCGCCCTTCATCAGGTGCGGGATGCCGATGGCGAATTCGATCACCTCGATGCCGCGCTGAATGTCGCCCTCGGCGTCGGTGACGGTCTTACCGTGCTCGATGGACAGCAGTTCGGCCAGTTCGCCCATGTTGGCGTTGACCAGTTCGATGAACTTCATCATCACCCGGGCCCGCTTCTGCGGATTCCACGCAGCCCACTCCTTCTGCGCCTCCACGGCGGAGGCCACCGCGGTGTCGACGTCGGCGGCGGACGCCAGCAGCACCTGGGCCTGCACCGCGCCGGTGCTGGGGTTGAAGACGTCGGCGGTGCGGGTGCTCGACAGCGGGGTGCGCCGGCCGTCGATGAAGTGCTGGATCTGTCTGGTCATGGGGTGTCCTTCAGGCGGCGTCGGAGATACTTGCATATCCTAGTAAATGCGGCATTGCTGATGCAAGCCTCTTATCGGGGAAGGCCGGCGACGAATCCCCGGTATTCATCCCAGGTCGGCAGCAGGCCGGCGGCGCGCACCTCGGCCAGGGTGGGCGCGGCGGCGTCGCGGTCCGGACACGATCAACTGCTCCGGTGACAGCGGCCACTCGATGCCGATGGCCGGATCGGTGGCGGCGATGGTGTGCTCGCGTGTGGGCGCGTACGGCGTCGAGCACAGATACATCACCGTCGAATCGTCCTGCAGCGCACAGGAAACCGTGTGCCAGGCCCTCGGACAGATAGATCGAGCGGTGATCGACGTCGTCGAGCAGCACCGAATCCCACTGGCCGTAGGTGGGGGAGCCGACCCGGATGTCGACGACGACGTCGAACACCGCGCCCTTGACGCAGGTGACGTACTTGGCCTGGCTGGGCGGCAATTGCGCGAAGTGCAGCCCGCGCAGCACACCGGCCGCTGACACCGAGCAGTTGGCCTGGCCGCATCTCGAAGCGGTGCCCGGTCGCCTCGGCGAAAGCCGGCTCGGTGAACCACTCGAAGAGCCCGCCGCGGCTGTCGCCGAACACCTTCGGGGTGATCTCCCAGGCGCCCGGGACCGACAGCTCCCGCCAGCCTGTATTTGTAGGGCTCACGTCACTGACCACCTTCGGAGTAGCGGGCCTCGACGCCGGCTTTCAGCGGGCCCCACCACCATTCGTTGTCGCGGTACCACTCGATGGTCGCGCGCAAACCGTCGGCGAATTCGGTGTGCTGCGGGCGCCCAGCCCAACTCCGTCGCGCAGCGCACTCGAGTCGATCGCGTACCGCAGGTCGTGGCCGGCGCGGTCGGTGACGTGGTCGAAGTCGTCGGGGTCGCGGTCCATCAGCGTCAGGATCAGTCGCAGCACGGACAGGTTGTCGCGCTCGCCGTCGGCGCCGATGAGGTAGGTCCGGCCGGGTTCCCCGTCGGCGAGGATCCGCCACACCGCGCTGTTGTGGTCGTCGACGTGAATCCAGTCCCGCACGTTGGCGCCGGCGCCGTACAGCTTGGGCCGCCGGCCGGTCAGCACGTTGGTGATCTGACGGGGGATGAACTTCTCGATGTGCTGAAACGGCCCGTAGTTGTTGGAGCAGTTCGAGATCGTCGCGCGCACCCCGTATGACCGCACCCAGGCCCGCACCAGCATGTCGGCAGGCGGCTTTGGTGGCCGAGTACGGGCTGGACGGGTTGTACGGCGGTGTCCTCGGTGAACCGCACCGCCGCGGTCCAGGGGAAGGTCCCCGTACACCTCGTCGGTGGAGACGTGGTGCAGGCGCACCCCGTGCCGGCGGACCGCCTCGAGCACCGAGAAGGTGCCGACGACATTGCTGCGCAGGAACGGTGCCGGGTCGGCCAGCGAGTTGTCGACGTGGGTCTCGGCCGCGAAATGCACGACGGCGTCGGATTCGGCCACCAGGCGATCGACCAGGGCCTCGTCGGTCAGATCACCCTCGACCAGGCGGATGGCGTCGCCGAGGCCGTCCAGTGACTCCCGGCTGCCGGCGTAGGTCAGGGCGTCCAGCACCGTGACGCGACATCGGCCGTTCCCGGACGGCACTGTGGACGAAGTTCGCACCGATGAACCCCGCACCGCCGGTGACCAAGAGCCGCATCGGGCCACCTTAACGGGCGCCTGAGCCGCCGGTAACGTCTGGTCAGAGCCGCAGTGGGGCCGGTCGTCGCCGTTTTGGAGAAGCGCGCGCCTGACCGGGTATCGTGGAGCCAACGGTGCGGTTGTTCGCGCCGACTCTTGCGTGCCCAGTCCTGGAACGGTCTTTCCGGACTTTCTTTACAGGCTCACGTTTTGCAGTCGGGCGAACGCTGCCCCAGTCACACAACGCAGGATCTAGTGAGGATATGGGCAAGAAAGACGGCGCCATCGAGGTCGAGGGCCGCGTGGTCGAGCCCCTGCCCAATGCGATGTTTCGCATTGAGCTGGAGAACGGTCACAAGGTGCTCGCCCACATCAGCGGCAAGATGCGGCAGCACTACATCCGCATCCTGCCCGAGGACCGGGTGGTGGTGGAGCTCTCGCCGTACGACCTGACCCGCGGCCGCATCGTCTACCGGTACAAGTAACTCGACCAACATCTCGAACGAGAACAGGATCAATCAGCCGTGAAGGTCAACCCGAGCGTCAAGCCGATCTGCGATAAGTGCAGGGTGATCCGCCGGCATGGGCGGGTCATGGTGATCTGCTCTGATCCGCGCCACAAGCAGCGGCAGGGCTGACAGAGCAGCTTTGCCTGCGACACAACTGAATGCAGACCTCCCAGAACCACCGCGGCGGATACGCCGTCGTCGTCACACGCCCGGAACGGAGGCCGGGCCCCGGAAGCGCAAGCTCGCCGGGAACGGCCTGGGAACAGACCTCCGCTAGAAGAAAGAGGACAGCCCAGTGGCACGTCTAGTGGGCGTTGACCTGCCGCGCGATAAGCGCATGGAGATCGCGCTGACCTATATCTACGGCATCGGCCGTACCCGCTCCCAGGAGATCCTGGCGGCGACCGGCATCGACCGGGATCTGCGCAGCAAGGACCTGACCGACGATCAGCTGACCCAGCTGCGCGAGTACATCGAAGCCAGCCTCAAGGTCGAGGGCGACCTGCGCCGCGAGGTGCAGGCCGACATCCGTCGCAAGATCGAGATCGGTTGCTACCAGGGCCTGCGGCACCGCCGTGGGCTGCCGGTCCGCGGCCAGCGCACCAAAACCAACGCGCGCACCCGCAAGGGCCCCAAGCGCACCATCGCCGGCAAGAAGAAGGCTAAGTAACCATGGCACCTCCGAAGAAGGCCGCATCCGGCGCCAAGAAGGGCCAGAAGACCCGCCGCAAGGAAAAGAAGAACGTCCCGCACGGCGCCGCGCACATCAAGAGCACCTTCAACAACACGATCGTGTCGATCACCGACCCGCAGGGCAACGTGATCGCGTGGGCGTCGTCGGGTCACGTCGGCTTCAAGGGCTCGCGCAAGTCGACACCGTTCGCCGCGCAGCTGGCCGCTGAGAACGCCGCCCGCAAGGCGCAGGAGCACGGCGTCAAGAAGGTCGACGTGTTCGTCAAGGGTCCGGGTTCGGGCCGCGAGACCGCGATCCGCTCGCTGCAGGCCGCCGGCCTCGAGGTCGGCGCGATTTCCGATGTCACCCCCCAGCCGCACAACGGCTGCCGTCCGCCCAAGCGGCGCCGGGTCTAGTCGGCTCGGGAAGGAAGAAGAAGACAGATGGCTCGTTACACCGGACCCGCCACCCGCAAGTCGCGCCGTCTCGGCGTCGACCTCGTCGGTGGAGATCAGTCGTTCGAGAAGCGCCCCTACCCGCCCGGCCAGCACGGCCGCGCGCGGATCAAGGAGAGCGAATACCGCACCCAGCTCCAGGAGAAGCAGAAGGCCCGCTTCACCTACGGGGTGATGGAGAAGCAGTTCCGCCGCTACTACGAAGAGGCCAACCGCCAGTCCGGCAAGACCGGCGAGAACCTGCTGCGCATCCTGGAGAGCCGGCTGGACAACGTCGTCTACCGGGCCGGCCTGGCCCGCACCCGGCGGATGGCCCGTCAGCTGGTCAGCCACGGCCACTTCACCGTCAACGGCGTCAAGGTCAACGTCCCCAGCTACCGGGTGTCGCAGTACGACATCATCGACATCATCGACCGCTCGCTCAACACCCTGCCGTTCCAGATCGCGCGGGAGACCTCGGGCGACCGCCCGATCCCGTCCTGGCTGCAGGTGGTCGGCGAGCGTCAGCGCATCCTGATCCACCAGCTGCCCGACCCGCGAGCAGATCCAGGTTCCGCTCACCGAGCAGCTGATCGTCGAGTTCTACTCGAAGTAACCGCCATGCGGGACAACCGTTCCGCAGGCAACACGGCATCAAATAGCGGGTGCCGAGAAGGAGATAGAAGAACACCATGCTGATTTCCCAGCGCCCCACCCTCAGCGAAGAGGTCATCGCCGAGAACCGTTCGCAGTTCATCATCGAGCCGCTGGAGCCGGGATTCGGTTACACGCTCGGCAATTCGCTGCGCCGCACGCTGCTGTCGTCGATTCCCGGCGCAGCCGTGACCAGCATCCGCATCGACGGTGTGCTGCACGAGTTCACCACCGTGCCCGGGGTGAAGGAAGACGTCACCGACATCATCCTGAACCTCAAGGGACTGGTCGTGTCCTCGGACGAGGACGAGCCGGTCACCATGTACCTGCGCAAGCAGGGCCCGGGCACCGTGACCGCCGGTGACATCGTGCCGCCGTCCGGAGTGAGCGTGCACAACCCGGACATGCACATCGCGACGCTGAACGACAAGGGCAAGCTCGAGGTCGAACTGGTCGTCGAGCGTGGCCGCGGCTACGTTCCGGCGGTCATGAACAAGGCCTCCGGTGCTGAGATCGGCCGGATCCCGGTCGACTCGATCTACTCGCCGGTGCTCAAGGTCACCTACAAGGTGGAGGCCACCCGTGTCGAGCAGCGCACCGACTTCGACAAGCTGATCCTGGATGTGGAGACCAAGAACTCCATCAGCCCTCGCGACGCGCTGGCCTCGGCGGGCAAGACGCTGGTCGAATTGTTCGGTCTGGCACGCGAACTCAACCTCGAGGCCGAGGGCATCGAGATCGGCCCGTCGCCGCAAGAGGCCGATCACATCGCGGCGTTCGGTCTGCCGATCGACGATCTCGACCTGACGGTGCGCTCGTACAACTGCCTCAAGCGTGAGGGTGTGCACACCGTCGGCGAACTGGTCGCCCGCACCGAGTCGGATCTGCTCGACATCCGCAACTTCGGTCAGAAGTCCATCGACGAGGTGAAGATCAAGCTGCACCAGCTGGGTCTGTCGCTGAAGGACTCGCCGGCCACCTTCGATCCCTCGGAGATCGCCGGTTACGACGTGGCCACCGGTACCTGGACCAGCGATGCCACCTATGACCTCGACACCGACGCGGATTACGCGGAAACCGAACAGCTCTAAAGCCAGCGCTTTAAAGAAGATCGTCCCGGCCCTACCTGATACGGGGGTCGGCCCCGAAAAGGAGTAGTCGCAATGCCCAAACCCACTAAGGGTCCCCGCCTCGGCGGGTCGTCCTCGCACCAGAAGGCGCTGCTGGCCAACCTGGCCACGTCGCTGTTCGAGCACGGCCGGATCAAGACCACCGAGCCCAAGGCGCGGGCACTGCGGCCCTACGCGGAGAAGCTCATCACCCACGCCAAGAAGGGCACGCTGCACAACCGGCGTGAGGTGATGAAGAAGATCCGCGACAAGGACGTGGTGCACGCCCTGTTCGCCGAGATCGGGCCGTTCTTCGCCGATCGCGCCGGCGGCTACACCCGGATCATCAAGGTGGAGGCCCGCAAGGGTGACAACGCCCCGATGGCCGTGATCGAACTCGTCCGCGAGAAGACGGTGACCTCGGAGGCCAGCCGGGCAACCAAGCGCGCGGCCAAGAAGGCGGAGGCGCCGGCCGCGGCCGCCGCCGTCCCGCAGGCCGCCGTGGAGCCTGAGGCTGCCGACGGACCGGTCGAGGAGATCGCCGTCGAAGCCGAGGACGCCGGCATCGCCGACGCGCAGACCGCTGAGGCCGCCGACGAGCAGGCCGCCGACGAGCAGGCCGATAAGAAGGATCCGGCTCCAGCCGAAGAAACCGGATCAGTCGGACGAGTCCTGACCCGGGCACCGTCCGGCTGCGACTCGATATCGCCTACGACGGAACCGATTTCAGCGGCTGGGCCGCCCAGGACGGTCATCGCACCGTCGCGGGGTGCTCGACGAGGCGTTCTCGACGGTCTTCCGGGTTCCGGTGCGACTGTTCGCGGCCGGGCGGACCGACGCCGGTGTGCATGCCACCGGGCAGGTGGCTCACGTCGATGTGCCGGCTGAGTCCCTGAGTCATGCCTATCCCCGCGCGGCGCGTACCGGCGACACCGAGTTCGCGCCCACTGGTCCGCAGGCTGGCCAAGTTCCTTCCCGACGATGTGCGGGTGCGCCGGATCCTCCGTGCGCCCGATGGCGTTCGACGCCCGGTTCTCGGCGTTGCGCCGCCACTACGCCTACCGGCTCTCGCTGGCGCCGCTGCGGTGTCGAACCGCAGCAGGCCCGGTTCGTCACGCCGTGGCCGCGTCCGCTCGACGTCGATGCCATGAGAGCAGCGTCGCGCACCACTGCTCGGGTTGCACGACTTCGCCGCGTTCTGCCGGCACGCGTCCCGGTGCGACGACGATCCGGGAGTTGCAGCGCCTGGACTGGGATCGCGACGGCGATCTGCTGACCGCCTATGTCACCGCGGATGCGTTCTGCTGGTCGATGGTGCGATCGCTGATCGGCGCACTGCTCGCGGTGGGGGAGGGCCGGCGTGAGACCGGTTGGTGCGCAACGCTTTGACTGCAGAGTCATCGCTCCAGCGACTTCGCGGCGGCCCCGGCCCGCGGACTCACCCTGATCGGCGGTCGACTATCCGCCCGACGATCGAACTCGGCCGACCGTGTCACCGTCACCCGCGATCGTGCGGCACTGCCTCGGCCGACTCGCGCGCTCCTAGTTAGAGCCGCGCCACGACGAACGTCGGCCGCCTGATCGACCAATCCTCCGTCGACGTAGGCGGCGTACTGGTGCGGCGGCCAGTTGTCGACGAAGTCACCGATCGGGTGTTGGGGTCCAGGTTGCCATTGCAGATCGGGTCGTCTCCGTGCACAGGTCGATCGTCTTGCACCCCGTCCGGAAGGGCGACGGCGAACCGGACCGAGGACCTTGCGGGTTCCGTTGCCGAACAATGCCACTGCGGCGATGTGCTCGTTCATGCCCAGCGGCAAGCGGATTGTTGTAACCGAAGATCGGCGACGGGACGGCCACCACGACGTCGGTGACCGCGGCGCCCAGCGAGTAGCCGCCAAGCACCAGTCGGGTCGCCGGGCAATTGGCCGCCATGTACTGAATGTGGCGGCTCATGTCGTTGGCGCCCTGGATGATTTCGGTGTCGGCGGGATAGTTCACCGCGTAGAAACCGACGTTCTTGTCGGTCCGTGCGCGCACGGCGTCGACGAACGCCTCACCGATGCGGCCGGTGCCCGGCGGTTCGATCCGGCCGCGGGCGAAGACCACCTCGACCTCGGGGCACGGCGCCGCGCCGGCAGTCGGCATGCCGTTCGGCACTCCGGACGGCCACGCGGCGGGCGTGAGCAGCATCGCCACGGCCGCAGCTGTGACCGACACCACATTTCTCATCTGTCTCACCAGCACCAGGCCATGGTAGCGGGCGCCCCAGGTAGGCGCCAGGTACGACAGCTGGACCAGGGAGTTAGTAGAGCAGCCCGGACACGAACCCGGCGGCCTGGCCGACGAGCGGGGTCTTCTCGTAGCTGGTGTGCGCGAACGGGTTGCGGCCCTGGGAGCAGATCGGGTCGCCGTCGGCGCACAGGTCGATGCCCTTGCCGGCGAACGGCCCCGGGGCCACCGACACCGGATTGCCGAACTTGGTGGCCGGATTGCCGAAGACCGCGACCGCCGCGACCTTGTCGGCCAGGCTGAACGGCAGCGGAGGGGCTGAGCCGACCTCGCCGACCCGGTCGCCCAGCGGCGGGATGCCCAGCAGCATGTCCACCACGGCCGCGCCCTGGGAGTAGCCGCCGAGCACGAACCGGGTGTCCGGGCAGCGCGGCGACATGGTCGCGATGCGGTTGGTCGCGTCACTGGCGCCGTCGGCGGCGGCCAGGAAGTCGTAGGTGGCCGGGTAGTTGACGCCGTATACGCCCGAGCGTGCGCCCGCCCAGGTTGCCCGACCAGTTGGCTCGACAGCGCCTGCCCGACCCGCCCGATGCCCACCGGCTCGCTGGTGCCGCGGGCGAACACCAACTCGCACATCGGGGCAGTCGGCCGCCGGCGCCACCGGAGCACGGTCCGACGGACGGCGGACAGAACGGCGGTCGCGGCCAGACGCCGAAACGGTCAGACGCATGCGCCTCATACTCACATATCGGGTGCGCACGCGCGCCAAACGACGAGCCGGTCAATTCGGCCGTTACAGCAGGTTGGCCACGAACGCCGCCGCCTGGTTGGCGACGCCGTCCGGACCGTAGCTGCGGTGCGCCAGCACGCTGTCGCCGGTGCGAGCAGATGGGGTCTCCGGGGTTGCACAGGTCGATCGCCCTGGTCGCCGAAGACCGGGCTGGAGGTCAGCGGCAGCCCGATCCTGGTGGACGGGTTGCCGAACACGGCGAGCTGCGGCGATGTGGTCGGCGACCGCCGGCGGCAGCGGATTGGTGAAGCCGATCATCGGGAACGGGCATCGAGGTGATGACGTCGATGATGGCCGCGCCCTGCGAGTAACCGCCGAGGACGAGCTTGGTGTTCGGGCAGTTGTCGCGACCACCCACTGGATGTGGCCGCTGGCGTCGTTGGCGCCGTCGGCCGACGGCCAGGAAGTCATAGCTGGCCGGGTAGTTCACCGCGTAGACGCCGAGGCTGCGGTTCGCCGACCAGGTCGCGCAGGTTCGTTGACGAACGCATCGCCGACCCGTCCGATACCCACCGGCTCGTTGGTGCCGCGGGCGAACACCACCTCGACGTCGTTGCAGGCCGACCGCCGCGGCGCTGGCGGCGCGCCCACGAGGCCGAGGGCGACCGCGATCGCGACGACGGCAGCGGTCAGCGGCGGGCGAAGACGACATCGCGATGTCTCACCGGTGTGATTGTGTGCAGACTTCGCGGAGTGTCGTTAGTCGCGCGCGCCGGCCAACGCCACGGCTCGCCCGCGCCGGCGTCGGGCCAGGACGCCGCCGTGACCTCGGGCTGCGGTCGCCCTGGCGCGCCAGCGCCAGGCCGAGCAGCACCACGACGCCGCCGACGACCTGGACGCCCGCTCATCCGCTCATCGAGGAGCAGCCAGGCGGCCAGCACGGCGAAGAGCACCTCGGCCAGGCCCACCAGCGAGGCGAAGCTGGGCCGCAGCCGGGCCACACCGCTGATGCCCAGCGTGTAGGCGACGGCGGTCGCGATCACCCCCAGCAGCAGCCACCGGAACCATCCACGACACGGTGGCGCCCGCGAGCACCGCGTCGTTGGCGGTGAACTGCAGCGGCATCACGCCGGAAACGCCCAGCGCGGCGACGGCGACCGTGGCGACCACCAGCCCGCCGGCTGCCAGCGTGATCGCGTGCAGGCCGGAGCCGTCCGCGGTCACCTCGTCGGACATCATGAAATAGGAGAGCCGCGCAGACTGCCGCGCCCAGCGCCCAGGCCACGCCGATCGGGTCGATCCGCGCGCCGGGGGCGAACGCATCCAGCACCAGGGTGACCCCGACGACGGCCAGTGCCACGCCGGCCAGCGTGAGCGCGCTGGGACGCTGCCGGGTGGTGGCCCACACCCAGCCGATCACCAGGATCGGGGCGGTGTACTCCAGCAGCAGGGCGACGCCGACCGACAGGTGCGCGACGGCGTTGTAATAGCAGAGCTGCGCTCCGGCGACCGGGAACGATCCCGTAGAGGACGACCGTCCGCGCATGCTCGCGGGCCTGCCGCAGCCATCCGGCCGGATCAGCGTGGCGACGATCGCCAGCACGAGTGCGCCGCCGGCGAGCCGGGCCAGCGACCGCCGCTGTCGGCGACCAGCCCGCCTCCATCAGCGACTTCGCCAAGCGGGCCCGACATCCCGAAGGTGAGCGCGGACATGGCGGCGAACAGCATCCCGAGGCGGAAGTGATCGGCGCGCGGCATCATCGGCCCCCTCGAGGTTGTGCCCGGTCAGGTCATGTCATGAGTAAACTCGATAACGGCCATGACGGTACGGGCCGAAGGGGTCATGAGTCAAATGCATTTCAGTCATGACACGCAACTCACACTGCGGGCTGCGTGTGCTCTGGTCAACAGCGACCGGGTCCACGGGCGGCGTATCGCCGACCAGGCGGCATTGGACTGGTTACCTCGATGTCGCAGGGATGGACCGGCCGGCGCGACGGCGACGACGCGGAATTGGCGGCAGTGCACGCGCTGCGTGACCGGTTGGGGGCCATCTGGACTGCGGCTGGCCGGGGGATGAGGGCCGAGGAGGACGCCGTCGCCGCCGTCAACGCCCTGCTGGCCGATACCCATGCGGCGCCGTGGCTGACCCGTCATCCCGAGATGCCGGAATGGCACCTGCACCTGGCGTCGCCCGAGGACCCGTTGGCCCAGCGGATGGGCGCCGAGATGGCGATGGCACTGGCCGACCTGATCCGGGCCGGGGAACTGCGGCGGCTCAAGACCTGCGCGGCCCCGGATTGCGATGCGGTTCTGATCGACTTGTCGCGCAACCGATCCCGGATGTTCTGCGATACCGGCAACTGCGGCAACCGCCAGCATGTGGCGGCCTACCGTGAGCGGCGCCGCGATACCTGACCGGTCTGGGATGCCCCTGTGGATGGCGGGAATCGCCGGCCGTCGTCGCGGCCTAGCGTGAGGCATGCCGCCGATTCTTCTGCAGGTGGGTCCCGCGGACATCGGGGTCGTCGGCGCACACCCGCGACGCCGGCACGCCCCGAGGCGATGGCGGCCGCCGCCCTGGACTCCCTCGACGATCCGGTGGCCCTGCTCGGTGACCGCGCGGTCGCTGTCGACGACCTGCTGGCGAGCGTGCTCGCCGCGGCGCTGGGCCCCGACTGTGCGGCGGTGACGGTCGTGCACCCGACGCCGTGGCCGCGGCGCCGTGTGGAGCGGGTGCGCGCCGCCACCGCGGTGACGGCTACGGCGGTGACGGCGGTGCCCCGATCGGAATTCCTGCGCCGACACCACGGCGGGGATCCGGTGGTGGTGGAGATCGCCACCGACCGCGTCGCGGTCTGCCGCCGCGGACCGGTGCGGCTGTTCGGGCGACGCGATTACGCCGGGATCGCGTCGCTGATCGCCCACCGTGCGGGCGGGGTGCCGGTCCTCATCGACGCACCGGATGCGGTGCCCGGTGTGGCGCACACCGCCGGGCAGATCCGGAACACGTTGGCGGACAGCGGTATCGACTCGGAGATCGTTGCCATCGACCCACCGCCGAGTACGCCTCCGGCCACGCCCGTCGCCGGCGGGCGGGTGCGGCGGCCATGGACCACCGCGCCGTCGCTCACCGCCACGGCGCTCATCGCGACCGTGGTGGCGGCGACCATGGTGACCGTGGCGGCGGTATGGCCGCGCCCCGCGCCCACCTCAGCACCGGCTGCGGTGGCGATGGTGGAGGGACGCGTGGCGGTCGACATCCCGTCGCGGCTGGCCCGTGCGGCGGGTGACCGGCGGACCCGGGTCGCGGCGAGTCCAGGTCACCTCGCCCACCGATGGCCGATCGGTGCTGCACCTCACCTCCGCCTACGCCCCCGAGGGCACGCTCGCCGAGGCCGCCGCGGTGCTGGAACCACGGGCTCGCCGGCGAACCGGCGGGGTGTTCGGCGACTTCGCGGCGGCCGCCGAGGTCGCCGGACGCCCGGCGGTGACCTACCGGGAGGTCCGCCCCGGCCGGGTCGTCACCTGGGCGGTGGTCCTCGCCGGGTCGACGCGGATCGGCATCGGCTGCCAGAGCCCGCCCGGCCGGGAGCAATCGCTGGTCCGGCGTCTGCCGAGGCGGATCGCTCCGCTCGTGACGCCGCGAAATAGATGGAACCGAATCGGTGCCCGGATGCGTCCGAACTGATCAACCGACCCTGTGCGGTCCGGTCACGGTGGAGGAGAGCCGTCGTGACCGCCAGCGCTGTCCCGGGCGGTCACGCGGCCGTTTTGACCTGCCGCTGATCTACGCAGGTAGGCTCACCCGTTGGCGTGCGGTACGCCGCGGGATCATCTCCGCGGGGTAAGCCGGGGTTCTCGGGTCAGTGTTGGTCGCCGGGAAGTCGACCCGACCGTCGACGTCTGACCGACACCCGGCTCGCCCGGGAACCACCCAGATAAGAGAGGTATGCGCTGTGCCCACATACACGCCGAAGGCCGGTGACACCACGCGTTCGTGGTACGTCATCGACGCCACCGACGTGGTGCTCGGCCGGCTCGCCGTTGCTGCAGCCACTCTGCTGCGCGGCAAGCACAAGCCGACATTCACGCCCAACGTCGACGGCGGCGATTTCGTCATCGTCGTCAACGCCGACAAAGTCGCCATCGGAGGCGACAAGCTCAACAGCAAGATGGCCTACCGCCACTCGGGGTATCCCGGTGGTCTGCGTTCGCGCACCATCGGTGAGTTGATGCAGAAGCACCCCGACCGGGTCGTCGAGACGGCGATCGTCGGAATGCTGCCGCACAACAAGCTGAGCCGCCAGATCCAGAAGAAGCTGAAGGTCTACGCGGGCCCCGATCATCCGCACACCGCCCAGCAGCCGATTCCGTTCGAGATCAAGCAGGTGGCCCAGTGAGCGAGAATACCGAGCACGAGATCAACGAGGTCGAGGCCTTCCGACGCGCCTGAGGTCGACGCCCCTGAGGTAGCGGCAGCGACCGACGAGTCCTCCGAGGCCGCCGCAGAGCCCGTCGTGGAGACCGCGCCGCGCCAGCCGGTGATCCTCGACCGGCCCGATCCAGACCGTCGGCCGCCGCAAGGAGGCCGTGGTGCGGGTGCGCCTGATGCCCGGTACCGGGCAGTTCCACCTCGACGGCCGCAGCCTCGAGGCGTACTTCCCCAACAAGGTGCACCAGCAGCTCATCAAGGCGCCGCTGGTGACCGTCGACCGGGTGGACAGCTTCGACATCCACGCCCACCTCGACGGCGGCGGCCCGTCCGGTCAGGCCGGCGCGCTGCGTCTGGCCATCGCCCGGGCGCTGATCCTGGTGCAGCCCGAGGACCGTCCGGCGCTGAAGAAGGCCGGCTTCCTGACCCGCGATCCGCGTGCCATCGAGCGCAAGAAGTACGGCCTGAAGAAGGCCCGCAAGGCGCCGCAGTACAGCAAGCGCTGAGTCTCTTCGGCAGTCTGCCGCGCACTCGCCGGGTGTCCCGCTTATTGGGCACACCCGGCGAGTGTGTTGTTGAGCTCACACGTTGTTTGGAATCTTCGCGCCCTCGGCAACCCCGTACGGAGCCGGCTGATGATGCTGGCTGCCCGAAATGGGGGAAGAGGGCTGTGTGACTTCGCGCAGCTCCACATTGTCCGCATAGACGAAGGAGCAACATCTTGAGCAGCACGTTGAAGAAGACCGCCGTAGGAACCGTCCTGGGTGGGGCAATGCTGGTCGGCAGGTGGACTGGGTGCGGGCTTAGCCAATGCCGCCCCCGAGGTTCCGCAGGCCGTGACCGGCGACGGCAAGCTCGACGTCACCCTGACGCCTCAACGGCCAGGAGATCGGCGTCATGCAAGACGTTTCGCTGGCGACCGCCGCCAGCCTCGCCGCGACGGCGTGCCCGACTGCCGGCATCGACCTCGGCTCCCTGACCCGGCTTCGACGACGGCGTCGCCGAACTGCCCGGCGTCTGCACGAGCATGGTCGGTGGCCTGACGTTCACGTTCAGCCAGGACGCCACCGTCGTGCCCCCGGCAGCCGCACCCGGCCAGTCCGAGTACGCCCCCGGCCAGAACAAGGAGCCGGGTCAGCCGGCCACGCCGCCCACCACGCCGCCCGGCGGCGCACCGGGCCAGCAGGGCCGCTGACACGCGATTCATCCCACGGCACCGCCCGCACCCGAGAGGGTGCGGGCGGTGTTGCGTCCGCGGGCCGTTACCCTCACTTCCATGGGCCGACTGTTCGGGACCGACGGTGTCCGCGGTGTCGCCAACCAGGAACTGACCGCCGAATTGGGCTTGGCGCTGGGCTCCGCAGCGGCTCGCCGGCTGGCCGGCCCCAGCGGTCGCCGCGTCGCGGTCGTCGGCCGTGACCCCCGCGCCAGCGGCGAGATGCTGGAGGCCGCCGTCATCGCCGGCATCGACCAGCGAGGGCGTCGACGTCCTGCTCGTCGGGGTGTTGCCCACCCCGGCGGTGGCCTATCTGACCGCCGCCTACGACGCCCACTTCGGGGTGATGATCTCCGCCTCGCACAACCCGATGCCCGATAACGGCATCAAGATCTTCGGCCCCGGCGGCCACAAACTCGACGACGACACCGAGGACCGCATCTCCGAGCTGCTCGCGCAGGGACCGGGATTGCGGCCCGGTCGGTGCCGATATCGGCCGCGTGCTGCGCGCCGGCGACGCCCTGGACCGCTATCTCGCACACATCGTCGGCGCGGCCACCGCCGTCCTCGACGGGCTCACCGTCGTCGTCGACTGCGCCAACGGCGCCGCCTCGGTCGCCGCACCGCGGGCCTACGCCGCGGCCGGCGCCCGCGTCATCGCGATCAACGCCGAACCCAACGGGCTCAACATCAACGACGGGTGCGGCTCCACCCACCTGGACCCGCTGCAGGCCGCGGTCGCTCGCCCACGGCGCCGACCTCGGACTGGCCCACGACGGCGACGCCGACCGGTGTCTGGCGGTGGACGGCGACGGCCGCGTGGTCGACGGGGACGCCATCATGATGATCCTCGCGCTGTCCATGCGCGACGCCGGTCAGTTGGCCTCCGACACCCTCGTCACCACGGTGATGAGCAACCTGGGGCTGCACCTGGCCATGCGGGACGCCGGAATCGCGGTGCGCACCACCGGAGTTGGTGACCGTTACGTCCTCGAGGAATTGCGGGCCGGTGAGTTCTCCCTCGGCGGCGAGCAGTCCGGTCACATCGTGATGCCCGCCTTCGGCACCACCGGTGACGGCATCCTCACCGGCCTGCTGCTGATGTCCCGGATGACGCAGACCCGCTCTGCCGCTGGCCGAACTGGCCGCGCCGATGCAGACCATGCCGCAGGTGCTCATCAACGTGGAAGTCACCGACAAGGCCACCGCGCCGAGGCCCCGGCCGTGCAGCATGCGGTCGCGCGAAGCCGAGGCCGAACTCGGTGAGACCGGCCGGATCCTGCTGCGGCCCTCGGGTACCGAACAGATCGTGCGGGTGATGGTGGAGGCCTCCGACGAGGACACCGCCCGTCAGGTCGCCCACCGGGTCGCCAAGTCGGTCAGCGCTCAAGACTGAGCCGGTGATGGAACCGGCGCGGTCGCCGGTGCGTCCTACCGGATATGCCCACCGCTGGTCCGCTGACAACATCGGTCGACCCGGCCGCGCTGTGGGCGGCGGCCCAGCAACTGGACAGCGCCGCTGACGCGGTGATCGGGGCGGCCCGGCCACTGGGCGCTCTGCAGTTCGACGGCGCGGCAGCAGGCCGGGCGCACACCGGCTCCGGGTGGGCGGTTCGTGCGGCAATGGACGCACTGGCCGCGGACCTGAACCGCTGGGCCCATGCCGCGCGCGAACTCGCCGGTGCGCTGCGGGCCGCCGCGCAGCAGCACGCCGCCGCCGAAGCGCACGGCGAGACAGTGCTGCGATGAGTGCTGCGGGCCGACGGGCCGAGGCGGAGCGGGCGCTGGCCCACACCGAGACCTACGTGGCGGCCTGCCGGAGCATCGCCACCGTCCTGCTGACTCCCGAACGGGTCGACGAGTTGTACCGCGCCGAGGACGGCCTGCGGTTGGCCGCATTGGACGCCGATGCTGCCGGGCTGGCCGCGGCGGCCGCGGCCGCGGAGGGGGCGTTGGACATCGAACGAGGCGCCGTTGGTGTGCTCAGCGGGGCGTGGCAGGGCGGGACCGGTTCGGCCGCAATGGATTTCCTACACCGGCAGAGCGAGTCGGCGGCGCAGGTCGTCTCGGGGCTGCGGATAGCGGCTGACACCCTGCGCGGGCTGCGCGCCGAACTGGCGAGGTTGGTGGACGCCAAGATCGACGCCGCCGTTGAGATCGACGACCGCCGTGCCGGGCAGCGTGACGTGTGGCTGATCGAGGCGCGGGCGGTTCTCGGCGGGGTGGCCGATGATGCGGCGCTCAGCGTCGTGCGTGAGGAGATCGCGCCCTATGTCGCCGCGGATATCGCCGGCGACTGGGTGACGGCCATGACGTGGGCCACCGAGTCGGTGCGAGCCGCCTACGACGGCTCCATCAGGTCCCTGAACGAGCGCGCCGCGACCCACTTCGAATTCCCGGCCACTCCGACCGCTGGCGCTCCAGCGGTCCGTGCCGGTCGGAACCGACCCGCCCCGGCGCCCGCGATATCGCCACCGGCGGCCGTGTCACCGCTGCCTGCGCCGACCGCGGCGCCCGCTGTGGGTTCGCCGCCTGCCGGTTTCGGTGCGCTGCCCGCCGGCGGTGCCACACCTACCGACCTGGGTGCGATGTCCGCACCGGCCTGGCCGCAACCCCTTGCCGGCACCCTTGATGAGCGCGATATTCCGCCACTGCGGAAGAAGCGCGACGTCGGGCCCGAGGATGCCAAACCTGAGAAGAAGCCAGACGATGCACGCGGGGTCGAGGTGGAGCCCACGTCTGATCGCGAAACTGGTGCACCACCAGGCGAGCCGCAACCTCCACCGGAAGCACCTGCGGCGCAGGAGGTTCCGGTTCCGGTTCGGACCCCGAACCCGTACCGCCGCCGCCGCTGGCGGCGGAGATCCCAACCGACTCCCCGCTGGACGAGCGCACACCGTGTGAGATCGCGGTCGACGAGCTACCGCAGATCGGCGAGTGACACCGATGCGGCCCCGCAGTCGATCAAGCGTTCTAGTGCAGCAGGGTCTGCAGTTCTTCGATGTAGCGCACGTACTCGTCGCCGTCGGCGGTGACCGGGGTCGCCAGCAGGGTGGTCACCCCCGCCTCGGCGAACGCCGCGATGCGTTCCTTGACGTAACCCCGCGGACCGATCAGCGAGACGTTGCGCACCAGGTCGTCGGGCACCGCGGCGATCGCCTCCGCCTTCCGGCCGGACAGATACAACTCCTGGATCCGGTCGGCGACCTCACCGAAGCCGTACCGGGTGGCGACGTTGTAGTAGAAGTTGTGGCCCTTGGCGCCCATGCCGCCGATGTAGAGCGCCAGTTGCGGTTTGGCCCACTCCAGGCGCTCCGCCACGTTGTCGCCGATCGCCAGCGACACCCCCACCATGACGTCGAGGTCCCCGAGGCTGGGGTCGCGCTTGGCCGTGCCGGCTCGCAGCGCATCGCCCCAGATGTCGTCGGCCTTCTCCGGATAGAAGAAGACCGGCTGCCAGCCCTCGGCGATCTCCGCGGTCAGCTCGACGTTCTTGGGTCCCAGTGAGGCGATGGTGATCGGAATGCGTTCCCGCACCGGCTGATTGATCAACTTCAGCGACTTACCCAAGCCGGTGCCCTGGCCCGCCGGCAGCGGGATCTGATAGTTGCGCGCCCTGATGGGATAGCTTCTCCCGGCGCCACACCTGGCGGCAGATCTCCACCACCTCGCGGGTGCGGCCCAGCGGAGCGTCGAACGGCACACCGTGAAAGCCCTCCATCACCTGCGGACCGGAGGTGCCGATGCCCAGCCGGAAGCGGCCATCGGAGACGTAGTCCAGACCGGCGGCCGTCATCGCCAGCAGTGTCGGCGTGCGGGTGTAGATCGGCACCACCCCCGAGCCCAATTCGATGGTCGAGGTCTTGGCCGCCAGGTAGCCCAGTTGGCTGATGGCGTCGAACGAGTACGCCTCGGCCACCAGGACGATGTCGACGCCTTGGCTCTCCAACCTGGCGACGTGCTCGACGGATTCGCGGAAGCCACCCGCGTAGGACAGGAAGACTCCGGTGCGCATTACCCGGTTATATCAGCGGAACGGGCATATCGGCGGAAGAGGCATATCAGCGGAACAGCGAGACGATCCGATCCTCGTGGGTGACCGGCGGCGCGTCGGGATCCGGCGCGTGGCAGTGCGCCATGTCGGCGGCCGGGTCGGCGAACGGGCGGTACTTCTTGTCGCCGGTCAGGCCGAACAGCATGAATCCGGTGAGCAGGGCCCGCACCGCCTTCTGCGTGCGGGTGCTCGACCCGGGCAGCCCCACCAGCCGGCGCAGCCCGCGGTTCTCGGCAAGCCCGGAGGTCTTGGCCGTGATCGACCACCCGCAGCACCGCACCCTCCCAGGCCGGCGGCCACCTCGAGAGCGTCGGTGCGCAGGGAGGTGGCGTCATCGGGAGTCGCGAGCACCAGGCCGGGCGCCCGGACAGCCCGCCGCGGCGGCCTCGGCCGACGGTTTGGTGACCGACGGGAACACCGCCGCTGCCGCCTTGACTCCGGGCCGCGCCGCCGCCGCGAAGATCGCCGCCGAGCCGCCGAATCCGTGCCCGGCGACGCCGAGTTTCTCCGGGTCCACGCTGATGTGGCCGCCACCGAGTCGGACACTGGAGATCACCCGCAGCACCGCATCGAGGTCGGCGGCCAGATTGAGCACCGACGGGGCCAGCCCACGCTCGGTGTCGGCGGCCGCGGTCACGATGCCCCAGCTCGCCAGGTGCTCGAGGGTTGCGGTGTAGTGCTCGACACCGGTGAGCCAGTCGTGCCCGAAGGCCAGGCCGGGGAGCTTGAATCCCGAATCGGGGGTGTAGACCACCCCGCGGATACCGGCGAAGGCGAGGTCACCGCGCAGGACTTTGTGCGGTCCGCGCCTGCTCAGAGCGCTGACCAGCTTCTTCTCCCGGGCCACCCCCCGACCGTAGCCGACCGGCCGGGGTGCCGCGCTGGACTACCCTGGTAACCCATGTGCGGAATCGTCGCGTACGTCGGGCATCGCCCGGCTCGCGGCGTCGTGGTCGAGGCACTGCGGCGGATGGAATACCGGGGATATGACTCCTCCGGGCTGGCCGTCCTCGACGGCCGCGGCGGGATGACCGTCCGCCGCCGGGCCGGCCGGCTGGCCAATCTGGAGGCCGCCCTGGAGGAGACCGACGCCGACGCCCTGGCCGGCACCGCGGGCCTGGGCCACACCCGCTGGGCCACCCACGGCCGGCCCACCGATCGCAATGCCCATCCGCACCGCGACGCCGCCGGCCGGTTCGCCGTCGTGCACAACGGGATCATCGAGAACTTCGCCGTCCTGCGCCACGAACTCGAGACCGCCGGCGTGGAGTTCGCCAGCGACACCGACAGTGAGGTCGCGGTGCACCTTCTCGCGCACGCCTACGCCGCCGGCCCCACCGCCGGCGACTTCGTCGAATCCGCACTCGCGGTGGTCCGTCGCCTCGAGGGCCACTTCACCGTGGTGTTCGCCCACGCCGACGATCCGGGCACCATCGTCGCGGCGCGCCGGTCCACTCCACTGGTGGTCGGCATCGGCGACGGCGAGATGTTCATCGGCTCCGATGTCGCGGCGTTCATCGAATACACCCGCGAGGCAATCGAACTCGGCCAGGACCAGGTTGTGGTGATCACCGCCGACGGCTGCCGGATCATGGACTTCGACGGCCACGATGCGTCCGCCCAGGCTCGTCCCTTCCATATCGACTGGGATCTCTCGGCCGCCGAGAAGGGCGGCTACGAGTTCTTCATGCTCAAAGAGATCGCCGAGCAACCCGCCGCGGTCTCCGACACCCTGCTCGGCCACTTCGTCGACGGCCGGATCGTGCTCGACGAACAGCGGTTGAGCGATCAGGAACTGCGCGAGGTCGACAAGGTCTTCATCGTCGCCTGCGGCACCGCCTACCACTCCGGACTGCTGGCCAAGTACGCCATCGAGCACTGGACGCGACTGCCCGTGGAGGTGGAACTCGCCAGCGAGTTCCGCTACCGCGACCCGGTGCTCGACCGCGGCACCCTGGTGATCGCGATCTCGCAGTCCGGCGAGACCGCCGACACCCTCGAGGCGGTCCGGCACGCCAAGGCGCAGAAGGCCAAAGTCCTCGCCATCTGCAACACCAACGGCAGCCAGATTCCCCGCGAGGCCGACGCGGTGCTCTACACCCGCGCCGGCCCCGAGATCGGGGTCGCGGCCACCAAGACCTTCCTGGCGCAGGTTGCCGCGAACTACCTCGTCGGCCTGGCGCTGGCCCAGGCGCGCGGCACCAAGTACCCCGACGAGGTGGAGCGCGAGTACCGCGAACTGGAGGCGATGCCCGACCTGATCGCCGCGGTGCTGCGGCACCTCGATCCGGTCGCCGAACTGGGTGCGCGATTCGCCGATCACTCCACCGTGCTCTTCCTCGGCCGCCACGTCGGTTACCCGGTTGCGCTCGAGGGCGCTCTGAAACTCAAGGAACTGGCCTACATGCACGCCGAGGGGTTCGCCGCCGGTGAGCTCAAGCACGGCCCCATCGCCCTGATCGAGGAGGGGCTGCCGGTGATCGTGGTGATGCCGTCGCCGAAGAACGCCGCCACACTGCACGCCAAGCTGCTGTCCAACATCCGCGAGATCCAGGCCCGCGGCGCGGTCACCATCGTGATCGCCGAGGAGGGCGACGAGACGGTGCGCCCGCACGCCGATCACATCATCGAGATACCCGCGGTCTCCACGCTGTTGCAGCCGCTGCTGTCCACCGTTCCACTGCAGGTGTTCGCCGCCGCGGTGGCCCGTGCCCGCGGCTACGACGTCGACAAGCCGCGCAACCTCGCCAAGTCCGTCACCGTCGAATAGCGCACACACCAGATGCGGCACTACTACACGGCCGAGCAGATCCGGGCCGCCGAGGCACCCCTGTTGGCCGCCTTGCCCGACGGTGTCCTGATGCGCCGCGCCGCCACCGGACTGGCCGGCGCGATCGCCGCCGAACTGCGCCGCCGCACCGGGGGTATCGCCGGGCGGACCGTGTGCGCCGTCGTCGGCTCCGGGAACAACGGCGGTGACGCGCTGTGGGCGGCGGTGTTGCTGCGCCGCCGCGGGGTCGCCGCGACGGCGATCCTGCTCGACCCCGAGCGCACCCACGCTCGGCGCCCTGACCGCTTTCCGCGCCGCAGGCGGCCGTGTGGTCCAGACCGTCTCTGCCGCAACCGATCTGGTGATCGACGGTGTCGTCGGCATCTCCGCAACAGGGCCGCTTCGACCGGCCGCCGCCGAGGTGTTCGCCGCGGTGGACGCCGCCGGTATCCCGGTGGTCGCCGTCGACATTCCCAGCGGCATCGACGTTGCCACCGGCGCCGTCACCGGACCCGCGGTGCGCGCGGCGCTCACCGTCACCTTCGGCGGACTCAAACCGGTGCACGCGCTGGCCGACTGCGGCCGGGTGGAACTGGTCGACATCGGCCTGCAGTTGCCGCCCACCGACCTTGTCGGCCTGGACGCCGCCGACGTCGCCGCCTGCTGGCCGGTGCCCGGCACCGCACGATGACAAATACACCCAGGGCGTGGTCGGTGTGCTGGCCGGTTCGGCCGCCTATCCCGGCGCGGCCATCCTGTGCGCGGGTGCGGCGGTGGCCGCCACCTCGGGCATGGTCCGTTACGCCGGGGCCGCGGCCGCCCAGGTGGTGTCGCACTGGCCGGAGGTCGTCGCCGCCCCGAGTGCCGCCGACGCCGGCCGCGTCCAGGCGTGGGCGGTGGGCCCGGGCCTGGGCACCGACGAGGCGGCGTTGGCGGCGCTGACCTACGCGCTGCGCAGCGACGTGCCGGTGATCGTCGACGCCGACGCACTGACCGTGCTGGCCGCCCACCCGCATCTGGTGCGCGATCGGTCCGCCCCGACCGTGCTGACGCCGCACGCCGGGGAGTACGAGCGGTTCGGATTAGGTGCGGTGGGTTCCGACCGGGTGGGCGCCGCCCGCCGCCTGGCCGAGGCGCTGGGTGCGGTCGTACTGCTCAAGGGCAACGTCACCGTCATCGCCGAGCCTGGCCCGAGCTCCGGGTCGCTCACCTACCTCAATCCCGCCGGCGGCTCCTGGGCGGCGACCGCCGGGTCCGGTGACGTGCTCTCCGGGATCATCGGCGCACTGCTGGCGGCCGGATTGCCGCCGGGCGAGGCGGCCGCCGCCGCCGCATTCGTGCACGCCCGCGCCGCCAACATGTCGGCCGCCGACCCCGGGCCGGTTCCGGTGCCCACATCGGCCTCACGCATCCTGTCCCACATCCGCCACGCCATCGCAACGCTGTAACCCAACCCGAAGGACAACGCCCATGCCGCACGTGAAATACCGGTCCCCGTCGATCGCCCCCGCCTACACCGGCCGGCTGTCCACCGACCCCATCCCGTCGCTGCGGCTGCCCGACGAGGCGATGGAGCCGGCGGCCGCCTACCGGTTCATCCACGACGAGTTGATGCTCGACGGCAGCTCGCGGCTCAACCTCGCCACCTTCGTCACCACCTGGATGGATCCCGAGGCCGAGAAGTTGATGGCCGAGACGTTCGACAAGAACATGATCGACAAGGACGAATACCCGGCGACCGCGGCGATCGAAGCCCGCTGCGTGGCAATGGTTGCCGATCTCTTCCACGCCGAGAACCTGCGTGACGACGACTCCGTCCAGTGCGATCGGGGCCTCGACCATCGGATCCTCCGAGGCGGTGATGCTCGCCGGCCTGGCCTTGAAGTGGCGTTGGAAGGAGCGCGTCGGCGGCAAGGACGGCAACGGTTGGAAGGGTCGCACCCCGAACCTGGTGATGGGCTCCAATGTGCAGGTGGTGTGGGAGAAGTTCTGCCGCTACTTCGACGTCGAACCGCGGTATCTGCCGATGGGCGAGGATCGCTACATCATCACTGCCGAGCAGGTGGTCGGCGCGGTCGACGAGGACACCATCGGGGTGGTCGGCATCCTCGGCACCACCTACACCGGTGAACTCGAGCCGATCGCCGAGATCTGCGCGGCACTGGACAAACTGGAGAAGAAGAAGGGACTCGACATCCCGGTCCACGTCGACGCCGCCAGTGGTGGATTCGTCGTCCCGTTCCTGCAGCCCGACCTCAAGTGGGACTTCCGGCTGCCGCGGGTGGTGTCGATCAACGTCAGCGGCCACAAGTACGGGCTGACCTATCCCGGTATCGGATTCGTGGTGTGGCGCAACGCCGAGCACCTGCCCGAGGACCTCGTCTTCCGGGTCAACTACCTCGGCGGCGACATGCCCACGTTCACGCTGAACTTCTCCCGGCCCGGCAACCAGGTCGTCGGCCAGTACTACAACTTCCTGCGGCTGGGGCGGGCCGGCTACACCCAGGTCATGCAGACCCTGTCGACCACCGCCCGGTGGTTCTCCGACCAACTCGCCGGATCCCAGCATTTCGAGGTGATCTCCGACGGTTCGCGATCCCGGTGGTGGCGTTCAAACTTCCGGCGACGCGGCCAACGGCGGCGGGCCACGCGGCTACACCGAGTTCGACGTCTCCGCGCAGTTGCGGTCCTACGGCTGGCAGGTGCCCGCCTACACCATGCCCGACGGCGCCAGCGACGTCGACGGTGCTGCGGGTGGTGGTGCGGGAGGGATTCTCGGCCGACCTGGCCCGCTCGCTGTGGGAGGACCTGCACGCGGTGTTGACCCACCTCGACGCGATCAAGCCGGCCGGCCACTTCACCCAGGAGCACTTCGCGCACTGAACTTCGCCGCCATCGGACGCCGATGGCGCATCTGGGACAATCGCGACCATGCACAGCACACCGTCGACGGGCACTGGCCCTGACGGCGTGACTGGCGGCGTCAACGGCGAAGCGGTCATCGACCTCGACGCCATCGCCCACAACGTCCGGGTGCTGCAAGGAGCACGCCGGTCCCGCGGCGGTGATGGCCGTGGTGAAGGCCGACGGGTACGGCCACGGCGCCAGCCAGGTCGCCCGGGCGGCGCTGGCGGCCGGGGCCGCCGAACTGGGTGTGGCGACCATCGACGAGGCGCTGGCACTGCGCCGCGACGGCATCACGGCGCCGGTGCTGGCCTGGCTGCATGCCCCCGGTACCGACTTCGGGCCGGCGTTGAGAGCCGAGGTGCAGATCGGGGTCTCCTCGATGCGCCAACTGGGCGACGTGCTCGACGCGGCGGACGCACCGGCTGCACCGCCGATCGTCACCGTCAAGGTCGACACCGGACTGAGCCGCAACGGTGTCGGTGCCACGGGACTTTGCCGACGTGCTCGACGTCCTGCGCCGCGCCGCCGCCGATCGACGCAGATCCGCGTTCGCGGGATCATGTCCCACCTGGCCAGTGGCGACGAACCGCACAACCCGCTCAATGACCTTCAGGCGCCAACGGTTCGCCGCGATGATCGCCGGCGCCCGCGACCGCGGAGTGGATTTCGAGGTCGCGCACCTGTCCAACTCGCCCTCGGCGATGACCCGCCCCGACCTCGCGTTCGACATGGTGCGGCCCGGTATCGCCGTGTACGGCCTGAGTCCCGATACCCGAGCAGGGCGACATGGGCCTGCGCCCGGCCATGACGCTGAAATGCCCTGTGGCACTGGTCAGATCGCTCACGGCCGGGCGAGGGGGTGTCCTACGGACACACCTGGATCGCCGAGCGCGACACCACCGTGGCGCTGCTGCCGATCGGCTACGCCGACGGGGTGTTCCGGGCGCTCAGCGGCCGCATCGACGTGCTGATCAACGGCCGGCGCCGCCGCAACGTCGGCCGGATCTGCATGGACCAGTTCGTCGTCGACCTCGGGCCCGGCGCCGATCGACGTCGCCGAGGGTGACGAGGCGATCCTGTTCGGCCCCGGCGGCTCCGGCGAGCCCACCGCACAGGACTGGGCCGAGATGCTCGGCACCATCAACTACGAGGTCGTCACCAGCCCGCGCGGCCGGGTCGTCCGCAGCTACTCGGGAGGCGGCGCCGGTGGCCGATGACACCGCGATCGCCGTCGCGCAAAGCTCGCAACGCCGGCCTGCTGGCGGGTGCCGCGGGTCTGAGCGCGGTGGGCACCGCCGCCGGGGTGTCCGCGGCCAAGGCCCTGCGCAAGCGCAAGATCCGCGACGTCTACGAGGGCGAGGACTTCGCAGCTGCTCGATGCCGATCGCGGCTGCGTGGTCACCACACCGGACGGCGTCCCCCTGGTGGTGCGCGAGGTCGGACCGGTCACCGCCCCGCTGACGGTGGTGTTCGCCCACGGTTTCTGCATGCGGATGGGGTCGTTCCACTTTCAGCGGGAGGCGCTGGCGCAGCGCTGGGGCGAGCAGGTCCGGATGGTCTTCTACGACCAGCGCGGCCACGGACAGTCCGCCGCCGCGCCCATCGAGACCTACACCGTCGAACAGCTCGGCGCGGATCTGGAAACCGTTCTGCAGGTGATGGTTCCGCGCGGGCCGGTGGTTCTCGTCGGGCACTCCATGGGCGGTATGACGGTGCTGTCGCACGCCCGGCAGTTCCCGCAGCGCTACGGCTCTAAGACTGGCCCCCACACCGGCCGGCACATCGTCGGAGTCGGCCTGATCTCGTCGGCCGCCGAGGGTCTGCCGCGCTCCCCACTGGGTGAGATCCTGCAGAACCCCGCACTGGAGGCCGTCCGCTTCGCCGCCCGCTACGTGCCCGGGGTGGTGCATGCGTACCCGGGGCGCCACCCGGTCGGTGCTGCGGCCGATCCTGAAGTCCGCCTCCTTCGGCAGCGACGACGTCAGCCCCGCGGTGGTGGCCTTCGCCGAGGCGATGATCCACGACACCGCCATCACCACCCTGGTGGAGTTCCTGCACGCCCTGGAGGTGCACGACGAGAGCGCCGGCGCTGCCGGTACTCGCGCGGGTGCCCACGCTGATCGCCTGCGGCGAGCGACGATCTGCTGACACCGCTGAAGCACTCCGAGGAGATGGCCGCCGCATTGCCGGACTGCGAACTGGTGATCGTGCCCGGGGCCGGACATCTGGTTCAGATGGAAGCAGCCGGACGTGATCAACGACGCGCTGGTGCGTCTGGTGGAACGCGCCACCCCCTCGCCCCTGGTCGCGTTCGCCCGCCGGCTGAAGGGCCTCGGCCGTGACTGACACCGCGACGCTTGCCGACCGTCGAGGACACCATCGCCCTGGGGGAGCGGCTCGGCAAGGATCTGCGGGCCGGGGATGTCGTGGTGCTGTCCGGGCCGCTGGGTGCGGGGAAAACCGTTCTGGCCAAGGGAATCGCGCTGGGCATGGACGTCGAGGGACCGATCACCTCGCCCACCTTCGTCCTGGCCCGGGTGCACCGGCCGCGCCGTCCCGGCAGCACCGGCGATGGTGCACGTCGACGTCTACCGGCTCCTGGACAACCCCGACTCCGATCTGCTGGCCGAGCTGGACTCCCTGGACCTCGACACCGATCTCGACGACGCCGTCGCGGTGGTGGAATGGGGGGAGGGTCTGGCCGAGCGGCTGTCGCTGCGCCACCTCGATGTCACCCTCGGCCGCCATCCCGACAGCGATGCCCGCGACCGTCACCTGGCAGTGGAGCCAACCGTGAGAGTGCTGGCCATCGACACCTCCACACCCGCGGTGGTCACCGGGGTGTTGCGCCGCGACGACGACGGAACGATCACCGTGCTGGGTGAGCGGATCGCCGTCGACTCCCGCGCCCACGCCGAGCTTCTCACCCCCAACACCGTTGCAGCCCTGGCCGATTCGGGTTTGGCGATGGACGATCTCGATGCCGTCGTGATCGGGTGCGGTCCGGGGCCGTTCACCGGATTGCGGGTCGGGATGGCCAGCGCGGCCGCCTTCGGCCACGCCCTGGGCATCCCGGTGCACGGGGTGTGCTCCCTGGACGCCATCGCCGTCGGCACCACCGGCGAGGTTCTGGTCGTCACCGACGCCCGCCGCCGGGAGGTCTACTGGGCGCGCTACCGCGACGGGGTGCGGGTGGACGGCCCGGCGGTCAGCGACCCCGCCGACCTCGCCGGGGCGGTGCCCCGCATCGAGTTCGCCCATCCCACACCCGCCGGCCTTGTGGCCGCGGTCAGCGACTGGGGCCCGGAGCCGCAACCGCTGGTGCCGCTGTATCTGCGCCGGCCCGACGCGAAAACCCTCGCCGAGCGGGGCGTCCGGTGAGCACCCCGGCGACGGTCGTCTACGACCGGCTGACCCCGGCGGACGCCGGACGGTGCGCCGAACTGGAGCAGACCCTGTTCGCCCGCGACGACCCCTGGCCGGCGCCGGCGTTCGTGCGTGAACTCGCCGCCCGGCACAACCGCTACGTCGCCGCCCGGGTGGACGAGGTGCTCGTCGGCTACGCCGGGATCTCCCGGCTGGGCCGCACGCCGCCGTTCGAGTACGAGATCCACACCATCGGGGTGGACCCCGCCTTCCAGGGCCGCGGCATCGGGCGGGCGATGATGGCTGATCTGCTGGACTTCGCCGGCCCCGATGCGGTGGTGTTCCTCGAAGTGCGCACCGACAACGCAGCGGCGATCGGGCTGTACACGAGCCTCGGATTCGTCACCGTCGGAGTGCGCAAGCGCTACTACCACGCCAGCGGCGCCGATGCCTACACCATGCGGAGGAGACCCCCGATGACGACCGTGCTGGCCATCGAATCCTCCTGCGACGAAACAGGAGTCGGCATCGCCCGCCTCGACACCGACGGCACCGTGACGCTGCTGGCCGACGAGGTGGCCTCCAGCGTCGATGAGCACGCCCGCTTCGGTGGGGTGGTGCCCGAGATCGCCTCCCGCGCCCACCTGGAGGCACTCGGCCCGACGATGCGCCGCGCTCTGGCCACCGCGGGAATCGAGCGTCCCGACGTGGTGGCCGCCACCATCGGTCCGGGACTGGCCGGTGCGCTGATGGTCGGTGTTGCCGCCGCCAAGGCCTACGCCGCGGCGTGGGGGGTTCCGTTTTATGCCGTCAACCATCTCGGCGGGCATCTGGCCGCCGACGTCTACGACCACGGCCCTCTGCCCGAATGCGTGGGTCTGCTGGTCTCCGGCGGCCACACCCACCTGCTGCACGTGCGCTCGCTGGCCCAGCCCATCGTGGAGTTGGGCAGCACCGTCGACGACGCCGCCGGGGAGGCCTACGACAAGGTCGCCCGACTGCTGGGCCTGGGATACCCGGGCGGCCGAGCGCTCGACGACCTCGCCCGCACCGGCGATCCCACCGCGATCGCCTTCCCGCGCGGAATGACCGGACCCCGCGACGAGAAGTACGCGTTCAGCTTCTCCGGCCTCAAGACCGCGGTGGCCCGCTATGTCGAAACCCACCCGGAGGCACCCGCCGCCGACGTCGCCGCCGGCTTCCAGGAGGCGGTGGCCGATGTGCTGACCGCCAAGGCGGTGCGCGCCGCCACCGACCTCGGCGTGCAGACCATGCTGATCGCCGGGGGAGTGGCGGCCAACTCACGGCTGCGGCAGCTGGCCGAAGAGCGTTGTGCGGCAGCAGGATTGGTCTTACGTATCCCGCGTCCGCGGCTGTGCACCGATAATGGCGCGATGATCGCCTCCTTCGCCGCCCATCTGCTGGCCGCCGGGGCGCCGCCCTCGGCGCTGCACGTCGCCAGTGATCCCGGGCTTCCGGTGCTGGTGGGTCAGGTGTCATGAGCGACGCAGGGAACGACAGAGCCCAGATCGCCGACCTGATCTACCGGTACGCCGAACTCATCGACGCCGGCGACTACGCAGGCCTCGGCGAACTGCTGGGCCGGGCCGCCTTCGGCGGGCCGAAGACACCGACCGTCAGTGGCGCCGACGCCATCGCGAAACTCTTCGGGATCACCACCAAGCGGTTCGGTGACGGCACGCCGAAGACCCGTCACCTCGTGCTCAACCTGATCGTCGAGGTCGACGGTGACACCGCTGCCGCCCGGTCCACCTTCTGTGTGGTGCAGGCCACCGACCGGGTGGCCTTGGCGCCCATCGTGGTCGGCCGCTATTACGACACGTTCGCGCGAGACACTTCTGTTCAGGACGATGGCGGCTGGCACTTCACCGAACGCCTCGCCGATGTAGAGATGGTGGGCGATGTCTCCGACCACCTGCTGATCGACCCCGGGGCTTTCGACAGGTAACTCATGCTGACTGCGCCCGTTGACTAAGCCGTCAGCGAACCCGCACAACCCCTGCCTTGAGTGCTAGCACTCGCCGGTATAGAGTGCTAGTTGGCAGGCGGACAACCCCTGTGTCGGCACCCGCGACGACGGCGCGAGGGCACGGACGAATGCCGAACACCTGGTTTATCCGACCGGTCCGGGGACTTCCCCGGACCCACATTTATGACAGTGGAGGCTCCATCGTGGCGAGCGTGAAGATCAAGCCACTCGAGGACAAGATCCTCGTCCAGGCCAACGAGGCCGAGACGACCACGGCATCGGGTCTGGTCATCCCGGACACCGCCAAGGAGAAGCCCCAGGAGGGCACCGTCGTCGCCGTCGGCCCCGGCCGGTGGGACGAGGATGGCGAAAAGCGGATCCCGCTGGACGTCGCCGAGGGTGACACCGTCATCTACAGCAAGTACGGCGGCACCGAGATCAAGTACAACGGCGAGGAGTACCTGATCCTCTCGGCCCGTGACGTGCTGGCGGTCGTCAGCAAGTAGTAGCAGCGTGATCCGCCCCGGTGACCGCCCGTTCGTTTATCGGGAGGTCACCGGGGCGGACCACGTTGAGGTGACCTTTCTCGAATGCCCGCTAGTCGAATGACCCCTATCGAATGACCCCTAAAGGATTCAGACACACCATGAGCAAGCAGATCGAATACAACGAGACCGCACGCCGCGCCATGGAGGCCGGCGTCGACAAGCTCGCCGACGCAGTGCGCGTCACCCTCGGCCCCCGCGGCCGGCATGTGGTGCTGGCCAAGGCATTCGGCGGTCCGACGGTCACCAACGACGGCGTGACCATCGCCCGCGAGATCGACCTCGAGGATCCCTTCGAGAACCTCGGTGCGCAGCTGGTCAAGTCGGTGGCCACCAAGACCAACGACGTCGCCGGCGACGGCACCACCACCGCCACCGTGCTGGCGCAGGCGCTGATCAAGAACGGTCTGCGCAACGTCGCCGCCGGCGCCAACCCGATCGCGCTGGGCTCGGGCATCGCCAAGGCCGCCGACGCGGTCTCGGAGGCGCTGCTCGACGCGGCCACCCCGGTGTCCGGCAAGAACGCCATCGCTCAGGTGGCCACGGTCTCCTCGCGTGACGCGGAGGTCGGCGAGATGGTCGGCGAGGCGATGACCAAGGTCGGCACCGACGGTGTGGTCAGCATCGAGGAGTCCTCGACGATGAACACCGAGCTTGGAGATCACCGAGGGCGTCGGGTTCGACAAGGGCTTCATCTCGGCCTACTTCGTCACCGACTTCGACTCGCAGGAGGCCATCCTCGAGGACGCCCTGGTGCTGCTGCACCGGGACAAGATCAGCTCGCTGCCCGACCTGCTGCCGCTGCTGGAGAAGGTCGCCGAGGCCGGCAAGCCGCTGCTGATCGTCGCCGAGGACGTCGAGGGCGAGGCGCTGTCCACGTTGGTGGTCAACGCGATTCGCAAGACGCTGCAAGGCCGTCGCGGTCAAGGCGCCGTTCTTCGGCGACCGGCGCAAGGCCTTCCTGGAGGACCTGGCCATCGTCACCGGCGGCCAGGTGGTCAACCCCGACGTCGGCCTGCTGCTGCGTGAGGCCGGCCTGGACGTGCTGGGCTCGGCGCGCCGCGTGGTGGTCAGCAAGGACTCCACGGTGATCGTCGACGGCGGCGGCACCCACGAAGGCCATCGCCAACCGGGTCAAGCAGCTCAAGAGCGAGATCGAGGCGTCAGCGATTCCGACTGGGACCGCGAAAAGCTGCAGGAGCGGCTGGCCAAGCTGGCCGGTGGCGTCGCGGTGATCAAGGTCGGCGCGGCCACCGAGACTGCGCTCAAGGAGCGCAAGCATCGCGTCGAGGATGCGGTGTCGGCGGCCAAGGCCGCGGTCGAGGAGGGCATCGTGCCCGGCGGTGGCAGTGCGCTGGTGCAGGCCCGTGCGGCGCTGAAGCCGCTGCGCGAGAAGCTCTCCGGTGACGAGGCGCTGGGCGTGGATGTGTTCGCCGACGCGCTGTCGGCGCCGCTGTACTGGATCGCCACCAACGCCGGGCTCGACGGCGCCGTGGTGGTCAACAAGGTCGCCGAGCTGCCGGCCGGTCACGGCTTCAACGCCGCGACGCTGACCTACGGCGACCTGGTCGCCGACGGCATCATCGACCCGGTCAAGGTGACCCGCTCGGCGGTGGTCAACGCCGCCTCGGTGGCGCGGATGCTGCTCACCACCGAGACCGCGATCGTCGAGAAGCCGGTCGATCGACGAGGACAACGGGCACGGCCATCACGGTCACAGCCACTAACAGCTTCGCGACACAAGGGAGGGGCACCTGCGGCGCTCCTCCCTTGTTTTTGTTCTTGTTTTGTTTCGTCTTAAACGGCCGTGACCTGGCTCACGCGACAAATGACGTTTAGGAAACCGAAGTGACGGGAATGAAAGAACCGCGGGTGCACCCGTAACCTGAAGGAAAGAAACGGGGATTTCATGGATCGGGAGTTCGCACTCCACCTGACCGATATTCGACTACTTCAAACGTTGCGCCTGCTGGAAAGCACGATGAAAGATCACCCAGACCAGGATGCGGTTAACCGCGTACTGGAGGCCCTCAGCACCTCGCGCGACACCCTCACGCACCTCAAGAGCAGCCCGGGCCCAAGAACGGAGTGCTGCGCGTAGGGACACCGGTCATGCAAGCCAACGGCCCGCCTTGCCATCGGCAAGACGGGCCGCTGTTCGCCACGGGCTTACATCTCCGGCAGCGGCGGCGGCAGTTGGATCGGGAACGGAACGAAGGTGTCCTCGTCCACAACACACTCCCGAGTGCCGTTCCACATCACCTTGAGCGCAGCCGTCACGTCCGGATATCCGGCGGCAGCCGCGCATCCGGGTCCTCGTTGTCGCAGACGTCACGCCTGTTGTTTGCAGAAGAAGCATGTTTGATCGCCCGCGGCCCCCGGGTATGGACAGCGCACTAGACGTTTGTCGGGGCTGGTTCGCCAGTGCCAGATTGGGGAGTGACAGATGCCCGATACCGCCCTCCGCGACTTCGCGGTCGAACTCCGGAAGCTGGCCTACACCATGCCGGCCGGCCATGAGGATCGGCTGATCCACCTCAGCGACAAGATGGTGCAGTCCGCCAGCCAGATCGGGCGATCGCACACGGAACTGTCGGGGTAGCGGCCCCAACCCACAGTGCGGCCCGTGGCCGGTCGCTAAAGTAGTGGCCGTGACGAGACTGTTTGCGGGCGGGCGGGGCCGCTGGCTGGCCGCTGCGGCCTCGATCACGATCTCCGTGGCGATGTTCCACGCCCAGGGCAAAGACACCCAGAGCAAAGACGCCGCGGCTCCAGCACCCGCCCAGACCGGTGCGGCGACCGCGGCGGCCGCTCCGCCGGGTGCCGCCACCTCCCCGGCGGCGGAACTGTTGGTGGCCAGCGCGCCCATGGCCGCGACGGACTATGACGTGACGCTGTCTCCGGGCCGCGCGCCGGAGGAGGGTCTGCAGGTCCACACCATCTGGGCGGCTCGCGCGATCAGCATGATGTTCCTCGACATCACGACGATCGGCGGGTTCCGCCAGGATCCGTTGACCTGGCATCCCAACGGGCTGGCGATCGACGTGATGATCCCGAACCACAACACCCCCGAGGGAATCGAGCTCGGCAACCAGATCGCCGGCTTCGCCCTGGCCAACGCGAAGCGGTGGGGTGTGCTGCACGTGATCTGGAGGCAGGGCTTCTACCCCGGCATCGGCGCGCCGAGCTGGACCGCGGATTACGGCAATGAAACCGCCAACCACTTCGACCACGTTCACATCGCCACCGACGGCGGCGGATACCCGACGGGTCAGGAAACCTACTACCTCGGGTCGATGCGGTCCGCGCCGCCGAACTGACGTCGGCACAAACCTTCGCATGCGGCGGATCAGTCCCCACCACACCCGTTGGCTTGCCGCCTGCCTGCTAACGCTGCTGCTGTCGGTGTGGGCCGGGGGAGTCTCATTCTCGGTGGTGATGGTGTTCGCAGTCATTTTCGCCCGGGTGCAGCATTGCTCTCAACGCGGCTTCCCGGCCCCTCCCGTGCCGGAGTGGACGCCGGCCGAGGACGACGACGGCGACGGCGACAGTCCCGCCGAGTGATGCCGAGCACGCGCAGCCGGTGCCCGAGTAGGGGATCAGGCGGAGCGGCGGCGCACGCCGCTCTTGAGCAGCAATTCGCGCTCGGACTCGCTCAGCCCGCCCCAGATGCCGTAGGGCTCGCCGACCTGCAGCGCGTGGGTACGGCACTGGGTGATCACCGGGCACTGCCGGCACATCTGCTTGGCGCGCATCTCGCGCTGGGCGCGCGCGCGGCCGCGTTCGCCATCGGGATGGAAGAACACCGACGAATCGACGCCCCGGCAGCAGGCCGTGCATCTGCCAATCCCACAAATCGGTGTTCGGTCCTGGTAGCTGCTGCGGCTGGAGCATGTGAAATCCTTTCTCTCAGTGCGTGTCTCGCACTCTGAGGTGTGAGCCTTGCGGGCAATTGTCGAGTACGCAGTCGCCGGTGACCACTCGTGCCCCCCACGCTAGGAGGGCGCGCGAAAGCCCGTCAAAGCCCGGTGTGCGCAATCAGCATAGCCGCAGGGCGGGAATTTACGTCACGTTCATCTTTAGGCGCGGTCACGGTTTGGATTACGCAGGACGTGTCTGTCGCCGGTAGCGCCGCAAAGTCCGGCTCTCCAGCCGGAGTTGACATGGCCGTAACAAGGCGACCACAAACTCTTAATCCATCAATTCGCCAGCGTCGATACCGTCGCGCTGACGATGCTTCGACTCCCCTGCGGCTGCTGCCGCCTTCGGCGCCGACCCGGACCGGTGGCCGCTGCCCGCAGCGCGCAGTCCACAGCGACCTCTGGTTGCGCGCCGTCGCCGCCGGCGGCCAGGGTCGCTAGGCCGCGCCCGGGCTGATCTGTCGGGGCTGATTCGCCATGAGCCCGGCCGGGCGGCTGGCTTCGCTGGCGCTCAGCACCCACGCCTCCTTCCTGCGCCAGCTCGGCTGGCACGTGGCGGGCCCAGGACTGGGACGGGCGGGCCTGGGCCGCGCGGGCAGCGACGCCGGAGGCCGGCGCCGACGCGCTTGTCGGCCTGGCCGCCGACGCTCTCGGAGTGGGTCGGCTCGCCGCGTCGGCCGCGCTGCTGGAACGCGCCGCCGGGTTGCACGCCCGTGCCGACGATCCGCCGCCCCGGCTGGCGATCCGGCTGGCATGGGTGCGGGCCGAACTGGCGATGGCCGGCGGCGATGGCGCCGCGGCCGTGCGTCACGCCCGGCGTGGGGTCGAGCTTGCCCGCCGACGCCGCGCCGGGCCTGCGCCGCCACCGGGTCAAGAGTGATGTCGTGCTCGCCGCGGCGTTGTGCAGCGCCGGGGACCTGGCCGGCTCGCGGCGCGTGGCCGACGCCGCGCTGGCCGACGCCGAGGCAGCACGGTCTGGTGCCGCTTGCGCTGGGCGCTGGCCTGTCTGCTGGCCGACATCGGCAGCGCACCGCACAACCCGGCCGAGATCGCCGCGGTCCGGGATCGAATGCGCAACTTCGTGACGCGGCACGGCGGTCATTGGAAGATGCGCTAACCGCCGATGGCAGGCTTCGGCCGATATTGTCACTAGCTGGAGCCAAGCCTGTCCGAATCTGCCACATCCGTAACGTTGGAGATAGCCGTCGTCGATGACCATTCCAGGAGAGCGTCTCGACGCCGCCGTTGCTGAGGCAGTGGCCGGCAGCCGGGATGCGCTCCGGGAGGTAGTGGAGATCATCCGCCCCGATCGTGGTCCGGTATATCCGGGCCCGCATCGGATCCGCGGAACGCAGTGGTCTGTCCGCTGACGACGTTGCTCAGGAGGTTTGCTTGGCCGCCATCCAGGCGCTGCCGCGCTATCAGGATCAGGGACGCCCCTTCCTGGCCTTCGTGTACGGCATCGCTTCGCACAAGGTCGCCGACGCGCATCGCGCCGGCGGCCCGAAACCGGTCCGAGCCCACCGATGTGGTGCCGGAGCGGTTCTCGCTGGACGCGGGTCCCGAGCAGATGGCGCTGCAAGTCCGATTCCGCCGCCCGGATGAAGCAGCTGCTGGCCGTGCTGCCGGAGAAGCAACGCGAGATCCTCACCCTGCGGATCGTCGTCGGGATTGTCCGCCGAGGAGACCGCCGAGGCCGTCGGCAGCACCCCCGGAGCGGTGCGGGTGGCCCAGCACCGCGCCCTGGCGCGGCTGAAGTCCGAGATCGCTGGAGCGGGGTGCGACTATGCCTGACTTCGGACGCACTGATTTGGACCGGCAGGTTCCGGGCCGCAGGAACCGTCGTTCGACGACGATCCGCCGCAGCGACAGCTTCGTCGACGCGCTCGCCGACCGGCCGCCCGGTCGCGCCGCAGGACCCGGCCGACGCCGAACTGGCCGCCCTGCTGGGCGGCTGGCGCGACGAGATGCGCTGGCCACCGGCCACCGGACTGATCTCCGAAGCCGCAGGCCATCGCCGCGCTCAACGCCGGCCTGGCCGAGAAGCCGGGCGGCCTGCGGCGTGACAAGCGCGCCGACAAGCAGATCGCCTCGGTGACCCCGCAGCGCAACCGGCGTGGACTGAGCGTGGTCGGCGCCGCCGCGGCGGCGGTGCTGTGCATCGGCGGTTTCGGTGCGGTGGTGGCCGGCGCCGGTCCCGGTGATGCGCTCTACGGACTGCGCAGCATGTTGTTCGGGGCGCCCAAGCAGGTGCGCGACGACGCGGTGGCACTGGCCGCCCGCACCGAACTCAATCAGGTGCAGGAGCTGATCGCCCAGGGCGACTGGCAGCAGGCGCAGGAGAAGCTGGTCGCGGTCAGCACCCAGGTCGCCACGATCGGCGACGAGCAGCAGAAGCAGGAACTGTTCGACGAGTTCAACGACCTGTCGGCCAAGGTGGTCGAGCGTGATCCGGCCGCCACCGCGCCCCCCGGCATCGTCTACACGGTGCCGCCGACCGCCGCCGAGCTGGTTCCGGCGGTAGCGCCGCCGACCAGCATGCCGACCGCGCCGTCCCCGAGCGACTCGACCTCGGCAGCGACGTCCACCTCTGGTGACGGCCAGCACGAGCGGGTCGACCACCAGTGGCTCACCCAGCACGACGCCGACCAGCGGGGCCCCGACGAGTAGCCAGTCGCCGGCGGCGTCATCGACCCCAACGGCGGCGTCGACGGCCACCCCGACGACCACGCCCACCAGCGCGGCACCGGTAACCACCTCGGCGCCGACTTCGTCCGCGGCATCGTCTTCGTCGTCAGCGGTGCAGGCCACCAGTTCGGCTGCGGTCACCACCACGTCGGCTGCGCCCAGGACCGCTGCGAGTAGTTCGGCGCCGAGTAGTTCGGCACGTACGACGTAGTCAGGCAGCGAGCAGTCCGGCATCGAGTCCGGTGTCCACGACCGCTGTCGCGCCGACGACCACCACTGCCCCGGTGGCCGCCCCGGCTGAGGCCAGCACCACGCAGGCTCCGACTCAGGTCCAGACGACGGCCGCGCCGGCGGAGGACTCCACCCCGGAAGGACAAACCCCCGAGGCGACAAGACGGAATCAGGCCCCGACGACCACCGCGGTGCCGATCCCGGTGACGACCACAACAGTGCCGGTCGCGCCGGTTCAGCGGTCAGCGGAAATTAACGCCCGCGTTCAGCGCAAGCTGTCGAAGTCTGTCGACGTCGCCTCGTTCAGCGACGCGTCGGCGTACCCGCGGCAGTAGTCCCACGTGACGTAGGCGTCCGGCTCGGGATCGTAAGCCGGCTCGTGCGGGCGGACGGTGCCGTCGACCAGGAGCTGAAGAAGGTTGGCGCGCAGCATGTCCCAGTCGTGATAGTGGTCCTGCTGGCAGTCGTCGCAGCACACCACCAGGCCGCGGATACCCTGGTGCGCCAGCAGCGCCTCATAGACCGCGAGGTCGGCCAGATCGGCCTCGACCGCGGCGCGCTCCTGGGGATCGAGCGGCTGACCGGGCTCCAGGGCATCGAGCAGCCGCCGACGGGTCAACGGGTCGTCGGCGAACGGGTCGGGCGGCAGGCCCGGTGGCAGGTGGTCGCGCACGTCTCCACCTACGCGAGCGCCCCGGTAGCGCGTCGCGCCGAGGGAGGCACCAGGCGCGAGGGCTAGACAGTCGGCCAAGGCGGCCGCAGGCGGGCCGATAGGATGAGGCCCTCGACTTGTCGCCCCGCTGATGGAGGCCGCACCGATGTCCAAAGCCGAAGGCGCCCCGGTGCCGCACCGGCGGCGACGACCCCACAAGATCGCCATGCTGGGTCTGACCTTCGACGACGTCCTGCTGCTGCCCGGCCGCCTCCGACGTGGTGCCGGCCACGGCGGACACCGTCGCAGCCAGCTCACCCGCAAGATCCGGCTGCGGGTGCCGCTGGTCAGCTCCGCCATGGACACCGTCACCGAGGCGCGGATGGCGATCGCGATGGCCCGCGCCGGCGGCATGGGCGTGCTGCACCGCAACCTCTCGGTCACCGAGCAGGCCGGCCAGGTCGAGATCGTCAAGCGCTCCGAGGCCGGCATGGTCACCGACCCGGTGACCTGCTCGCCGGACGCACACCCTGGCCGAGGTCGACGCCATGTGCGCGCGGTTCCGCATCTCCGGACTGCCCGGTCGTCGACGCCCGACGGCGCCCTGGTGGGCATCATCACCAACCGGGACATGCGCTTCGAGGTCGACATGGACAAGCGTGTCGTCGGAGGTGATGACCAAGACGCCGCTGATCACCGCGCAGGAGGGTGTGACGGCGGACGCGGCGCTGGGTCTGTTGCGCCGCAACAAGATTGAGAAACTGCCGATCGTCGACGGCAACGGCCTGCTGACCGGACTGATCACCGTCAAGGACTTCGTCAAGACCGAGCAGCACCCCGACGCCACCAAGGACAGCGACGGCCGGCTGCTGGTGGGCGCCGCCGTCGGTGTCGGCGACGACGCGTGGGAGCGGGCCATGGCACTGGTCGACGCCGGCGTGGACGTGCTGGTGGTCGACACCGCCCACGCACACAACCGCCTGGTGCTCGACATGGTCAGCAAGCTCAAGGGCGAGGTGGGCCACAAGGTCGAGGTGGTCGGCGGCAACGTCGCCACCCGCAGCGCCGCCGCCGCACTGGTCGAGGCCGGGGCAGACGCCGTCAAGGTCGGGGTCGGGCCCGGGCTCGATCTGCACCACCCGGGTGGTGGCCGGCGTGGGAGCCCCGCAGATCACCGCCATCCTGGAGGCCCATTCCGTCTGCGCCCCGGCCGGGGTGCCGGTGATCGCCGACGGCGGCCTGCAGTACTCCGGCGACATCGCCAAGGCCCTGGCGGCGGGTGCGTCCACGACCATGCTCGGTTCGCTGCTGGCCGGCACCGCCGAGGCGCCCGGCGATCTGATCTTCGTCAACGGCAAGCAGTTCAAGAGCTACCGCGGCATGGGCTCGCTCGGCGCGATGCAGGGCCGGGGTGCGCGGGCGGCACGGCGGGACGCAGCTACTCCAAGGACCGCTACTTCCAGGACGACGTGCTCTCCGAGGACAAACTGGTGCCCGAGGGCATCGAGGGCCGGGTGCCGTTCCGCGGGCCGCTGTCCACCGTCATCCATCAGCTGACCGGCGGCCTGCGCGCGGCGATGGGCTACACCGGCGCGGCGCACCATCGCCGAACTGCAACGGGCGCAGTTCGTCCAGATCACCGCCGCCGGGCTCAAGGAGAGCCACCCGCACGACATTCAGATGACCGTCGAAGCGCCCAACTACTACGCCCGTTAAGCGATAGGACATCTCGTGCGCGACATGGTGGAAATCGGCATGGGCAGAAACGCCCGCCAGACGTATGAACTCGACGACATCAACATCGTGCCGTCGCGACGCACCCGGTCATCCCAGGACGTGTCCACCGCCTGGCAGCTCGACGCCTACCGCTTCGAGATCCCGGTCGTCTCCCATCCCACCGACGCACTGGTCTCCCCGGAGTTCGCCATCGAGATGGGCCGACTCGGCGGACTCGGTGTGCTCAACGGCGAGGGCCTGATCGGCCGTCATCGCGACGTCGCCCACCAGATCGCCCGGGTGATCGAGACCGCCGAGAACGATCCCGACCCGTGCGCCCCGGTCCGGTTGCTCCAGCAATTGCACGCCGCGCCACTGGATCTCGACCTGCTGGGGTCCGCGGTGTCGCGGGTGCGCGAGGCCGGAGTCACCACGGCGGTGCGGGTCAGCCCGCAGAACGTCCAAGCGCTCACCCCGACACTGCTGGCGGCGGGGATCGACCTGCTGATGATTCAGGGCACGATCATCTCCGCCGAGCGGGTGGCCCGGGAACGCGACGGGGACGGCGAGCCGCTGAACCTCAAGACCTTCATCTCCGAACTCGACATCCCGGTGGTCGCCGGCGGTGTGCTCGACCACCGCACCGCGCTGCACCTGATGCGCACCGGGGCGGCCGGGGTGATCGTCGGGTACGGCTCCACATCGGGGGTGACGACCAGCGACGAGGTGCTCGGCATCAGTGTCCCGATGGCCACCGCGATCGCCGACGCGGCGGCCGCGCGGCGGGAGTACCTCGACGAGACCGGCGGGCGGTACGTGCACGTGCTCGCCGACGGCGACATCCACACCTCCGGTGATCTGGCCAAGGCGATCGCCTGCGGCGCGGACGCGGTGCTGCTCGGCACACCGCTGGCCGCGGCCGCCGAGGCGCTCGGCGGAGGCTGGTTCTGGCCCGCCGCGGCCGCGCACCCGTCGCTGCCGCGCGGCGCGCTGCTGCAGATCGCGATGGGCCAGCGCCCGTCGCTGGAGCCAGGTGCTCAACGGTCCCTCCGACGACCCGTTCGGCGGGCTGAATCTTGTCGGCGGTCTGCGCCGGTCGATGGCCAAGGCCGGGTACTGCGATCTCAAGGAGTTCCAGAAGGTCGGCCTCACCGTCGGTCGCTGAGCCGGGGCCGCTGAACCGGCCCTAGACTGACCCGGTGGATTCAGCCTCGCCGCGCCCGGTTCTGGTGATCGACTTCGGCGCCCAGTACGCCCAGTTGATCGCCCGTCGCGTGCGGGAGGCCCGGGTGTTCTCCGAGGTGATTCCGCACACCGCGACCATCGAGGAGATCAAGGCCAAGGATCCCCAGGCCATCGTGCTGTCCGGCGGGCCGGCCAGCGTCTACGCCGACGGCGCGCCGCAACTCGACCCGGCACTGTTCGACCTCGGGCGTCCCGGTGTTCGGCATCTGCTACGGCTTCCAGGCCATGGCGGCGGCGCTCGGCGGCACCGTCGAGCGCACCGGCACCAGCGAGTACGGCCGTACCGAGCTCAATGTGCTTGGCGGCGAACTGCATTCGGGGCTGCCCGGCACCCAGCCGGTGTGGATGAGCCACGGCGACGCGGTGACCGCCGCGCCGGCGGGCTTCGAGGTGGTGGCCTCCAGCGCCGGCGCCCCGGTGGCGGCGTTCGAGGACCGCACCCGCCGGCTCGCCGGCGTGCAGTACCACCCCGAGGTGATGCACACCCCGCACGGCCAGCAGGTGCTCAGCCGGTTCCTGCACGAGTTCGCCGGGATCGGCGCGGCCTGGACACCGGCCAATATCGCCGAATCGCTGATCGAGGGTGTGCGCGACCAGATCGGCGACGGACGCGCCATCTGCGGACTGAGCGGGGGAGTGGACTCCGCGGTGGCCGCCGCCCTGGTGCAACGCGCCATCGGCGACCGGCTGACATGTGTGTTCGTCGACCACGGCCTGCTGCGCGCCGGGGAACGCGAGCAGGTGCAGCGCGACTTCGTCGCCGCCACCGGGGCGCGACTGGTGACCGTCGACGCCGCCGACCGGTTCCTGGAGGCGTTGTCCGGGGTGAGCAACCCGGAGGGCAAGCGCAAGATCATCGGCCGCGAGTTCATCCGCGCGTTCGAGGGTGCCGTGCGCGATCTGTCGCCGACTCCAGACGAGCACATCGAGTTCCTGGTGCAGGGCACGCTGTACCCGGACGTGGTGGAGTCCGGTGGCGGCACCGGCACGGCCAACATCAAGAGCCACCACAACGTCGGCGGCCTGCCGCCGGACCTGAAGTTCAGCCTCGTCGAGCCGCTGCGGCTGCTGTTCAAGGACGAGGTCCGCGCGGTCGGCCGCGAACTCGGACTGCCCGAGGAAATCGTTGCGCGCCAACCCTTCCCGGGTCCCGGCCTGGGCATCCGGATCGTCGGTGAGGTGACCGCCGATCGGCTCGACACGCTGCGCCGGGCGGATCTGATCGCCCGTGAGGAGTTGACCTCGGCCGGACTGGACGACCAGATCTGGCAGTGCCCGGTGGTGCTGCTGGCCGACGTCCGCTCGGTGGGGTGCAGGGCGACGGCCGCACCTACGGCCACCCGATCGTGCTGCGTCCGGTCTCCAGCGAGGACGCCATGACCGCGGACTGGACCCGGGTGCCCTACGAGGTGCTCGAGCGCATCTCCACCCGGATCACCAACGAGGTGCCGGAGGTCAACCGGGTGGTGCTGGACGTGACCAGCAAGCCGCCCGGCACCATCGAGTGGGAATGACCCGCTAGCTCGCACCGCTATCTCTATCCACTAAGCACCACCCCCTTGACGCTGTCAGACCGCCGGTGTTTACTCACGCTATCGAACATACATTCGAAGTATGACAGCGGCGGGAGGTGTGCGATGACGGCGGCGATTGCCCTGGAGAAAGGCCAGCCCGACCGTGCTGAACAGCTAGAACAGCTGCGACGCAGATGGCGGCGGTCTCCGGGAAGGTGGGTGCCGGCTGGCGGGCCGCCGAGCCTGCCGACGCCGTGCTGCCGGCGCTCGGAAAGTTTGCTGCCGGTTCCGCAATCGCTGGCCGGGCTGCTTCCGCCGGGTTGCCGAGGGGCACGGTGGCGGTGCTCTCAGGTGCCCGCTCACTGCCGGTCGGCATGGCGGCCGCGGTCACCGCCGCCGGCGGCCACGCGGCCGTCGTCGGACTTCCGGACTTCGGACTGCTGGCCGCCGCGGAGATGGGTGCCGACCTCAGCCGGCTGGCGATGATCCCCGACCCGGGCGCCGATCCGGTCGAGGTGGCCGCGGTGTTGATGGACGGCATGGATCTGGTGGTGCTCGGTCTGGCCGGACGGTCGGTGCCGGCCACCCGGGCGCGGGCGGTGGTGGCCCGGGCCCGCCAGCGCGGGTGCACGCTGCTGGTCGTCGGAGGCCACTGGCAGGGCGCGTCACTGCGGATGGACGCGCGGGTGAGCGGTTACGAGATCACCGGCGGCACCGGCGGCCCGGGGCGGCCGGATCAGCGGGGTGCGGGTGAGCGTCGCGGCGCGGTGACTGTGGCAACCATGACCGTGCACCGCCATGACACGGGTGCTGGCGATCTGGTGCATGGACTGGCCGGCCGTGGCCGCCGCGGCCGCCGCCGGGGTGCCGGCCACCGCGCGGTGGCGGTCACCTGCGCCAACCGGGTGGTGGCCTGCTCGGCGGCGGCCCGCGACGGCGGGGTGCGCCGCGGACTGCGCCGGCGCGAGGCTCAGGCCCGCTGCCCGCAGGTGCACGATCGCCGCCGCCGACCCCGCGCGCGACGCACGGTTCTTCGAGGCCGTGATCGTGGCGGTGGACGAGGTGGTGCCGCGCGCCGAAGTGCTGCGGCCCGGACTGCTGGTGCTGCCGGTGCGCGGCGCGGCCCGCTACTTCGGTTCCGAAGAGGCCGCGGCTGAACGGCTCGTCGACGCCGTCGCCGCCGCCGGCGCGGAATGTCAGGCCGGTATCGCCGATCAGCTGGCCACCGCCGTGTTCGCCGCCAGGGCCGGCAGGGTGGTGCCGCCCGGTGAGGATGCCGCAGTTCCTGGCGGAGCTGTCGATCCGGCAGCTGGCGGCCGAGCCGAGCCTGGCCGGACCGGGTCGGGCAGAGCTGACGGATCTGTTGTGGCGCTTGGGCATCCGCACCATCGGGCAGTTCGCCGCACTGCCGCGCACCGATGTGGGCTCCCGGTTCGGCTCCGACGCGCTGCTGGCCCACCGGATGGCCCGCGGCGAACCCGACCGCGCGCCGGGCGGGCGGGAACTGCCGCCGGATCTCGACGCGGTGCTGCACTGCGACCCGCCGATCGAGCGGGTCGACGCCGCCGCGTTCGCCGGGCGCACGCTGGCCGCCGCGCTGCACCGCAGCCTGGAGTCCGCCGGTGTCGGGTGCACCCGGTTGGCCATCTGTGCCGTCACCGCCGGCGGCGCCGAGTTGAGCCGGGTGTGGCGGTGCGCGGAGCCGCTGACCGAGGACGCCACCGCCGACCGGGTGCGCTGGCAACTCGACGGCTGGCTGACCTCCCGGCGGGTCGACGGGAGCGGCGGTCCCACCGGCCCGGTGACCATGCTGCGGCTGCAACCGGTGGAGGTGGTCTCCGCGGAGGCGCTGCAGTTGCCGCTATGGGGCGGCCTCGGCGAGGAGAGCCGGATGCGGGCCCGCCGGGCGCTGGTCCGGGTGCAGGGTCTGCTGGGCCCGGACGCCGTGCAGGTGCCGGTGCTCAGCGGCGGTCGCGGCCCCGCCGAGCGGATCACCCTGACCCCGCTCGGTGACCACCCGGTGCCGCGCGCCGAACCCGACCGGCCCTGGCCCGGCCGGCTGCCCGAACCCGCGCCGGCGGTGCTGATCGACGACACCGGTGGAACGGTGGAACTCCTTGACGCCCAAGGCGATCCGGTTCGGGTGAGCGCCCGGGGGCTGTTCACCGCCGAGCCCGCCCGGCTGGACGGCGCCCCGGCCCATCGCGGTGCGCTGAGCTGGTGGGCCGGGCCGTGGCCGGTGGACGAGCGGTGGTGGGACCAGCCGGGGTCCGGGCGTACGGCGCGGGCGCAGGTGCTCCTCGACGGCGACCCGCCCCGCGCCCTGCTGCTCTGCTATCGGCAGCGGCGCTGGTGCGTGGAGGGTGTCTACGAGTGAGCGGCCAGCCGGTCGCGGAACCAGTCCGGCCAGCCGCACTTCTCGAAACTGGTGGCGTCCACGCAGACGTGGATCATCGTCGCCTCGGCGATCACGTCCTCGCCGCGGGTGATGGTGAACCGGCTGCGCAGCGAGGTGGTGCCGGGTGGTTCCATCGCTACGGCGACCATCAGGTCGTCGTCGAACCGGGCCGGTGTGCGGAACTGCGATCTCGGCGGCGGCCACCACCACGTCGATACCGCGCTCGAGCAGTTCGGAGTAGCCGCCGACGATGCTCACGCAACGCCTCGGTGTGCGCCATGTCGGTCCAGGTGAGGTAGTGGGCGTTGAACACCCGGCCCTGCATGTCGCACTCGACGTAGCGCACCCGCAGCGGCATCGCCGAGTGTGCGGCCGTGCTCATCGGGGTGGCTCAGGCAGCCTCAGGCAGCCTCGGGCGCGAAGTTGGTGATGCCGTCCCAGCTTCTCCAATGTCCAGCCGGTGAACGGGTTGCCCTTGATGATCACCTCTCCGGTGTTGGGCAGCGGATGGTCGTTGAGCAGGTTGTTGCGGCCGTTGCGGGCGTTGAGCAGCGTCCACATCATGATCGCCAGGCCACTGGAGAACGCGACCGGCTTGTTGTCGCCGCTGTCGTAGATCTTCTGCACGGCGGCGCTGAAGGCCTGGTTGAACTGGTTGCCGTTCACCGATCCCGGGATGCCGTAGCGCCGGTCGCCCTTGAGCCAGCCCTCCGGGCCGAGCAGCAGGGTGTTGGAGGTGTCCTTCATCGACACGCCCTCGAACCAGCCCGCGGAGATCTCGTTGAGCCCGGGCAGCACGGTCACCTGCTTCGCCCAGCGCCTTGGCCGTCGCGGCCGCGGTCTGCTGGGTGCGCACCATCTGCGAGGCGTAGACGCCGTCGTAGCCCGCCGCCCTTGAGCTTGTCGGCCAGCGTGGCGGCCTGCTCCTGGCCCACGGCGGTCAGCGCCGGTCCGGGAACCGCGGTGTCGGCGATGCCCTCGGCGTTGACACGGTCTCGGCGTGCCGGATGAACGTCAGGGTGACGGTGCGCGACTGCGGCGCGCTGCGCGCAGGAGGCGAGCAGTACTGCCGCCATCGCCGCCGCGACGGCCGCGCGCAGGTATCGGACGGGTGCAACGTTCTTCACGGCGCTCATAGGGGATAGCCTGCACTCTCGAGCGCCTCGGCGGGGGCGGATTTCTCAAGTAACCCACCTTTAGATGACGACCTGAGCAGGAGCGGCACATGGCAATCGACCCCTCGGCGATCGGCAAGGTCACCGAGCCCGCGATCTACGAGTGGACCGACCGCGACACCATGCTCTACGCCCTCGGCGTCGGGGCCGGAACCGACGATCTCGCCTTCACCACCGAGAACAGCCACGACATCCCCCAGCAGGTGCTGCCCACCTTCGCGGTGATCTGCTGCATGGGATTCGGTGCGGCCTCGCTGGTCGGCTCGTTCAACTGGGGCAAGCTGCTGCACGGCTCGCAGGAGATCCGGCTCTCGGCCCCGCTGCCGGCGTCGGGCGCGTTGTCGGTGGTCGCCGAGGTGGCCGACATCCAGGACAAGGGCGAGGGCAAGAACGCGATCATCATGCTGCGCGCCCGCGGCAGCGACCCGGCCACCGGCGCCCAGATCGCCGAGACGCTGACCACGCTGGTGATCCGCGGCGACGGCGGGTTCGGCGGCCAGCCCGGCCAGCGCCCGGCGGCCCCGGAGTTCCCCGACCGGGAACCCGACGCGCGCATCGCCCTGCCCACCCGGGAGGACCAGGCGCTGATCTACCGGCTCTCCGGCGACCGCAACCCGCTGCACAGCGATCCCTGGTTCGCCCGGGAGATGGCCGGCTTCCCGACGCCGATCCTGCACGGGCTGTGCACCTACGGTTTCGCCGGCCGCGCGCTGCTCGCCGAGTTGGCCGGCGGGGACGCCGCCAAGCTGACCGCGGTGGCGGCGCGGTTCTCCTCCCCGGTGTTCCCGGGCGAGACGCTGACCACGTCGATCTGGCGCACCGGAACCGGCCGCGCCCTCTACCGCACCGAGGCCAGCGCGCCGGACGGCTCCAACACCCGCGTCGTCCTCGACGACGGGGTCGCCGAGTTCACCGGCGAGCGCCTAGACGACGACGCCGACCAGGCGGCCGATGCCGTAGGTGATCGCCATCGCCAGCGCGCCGCCGATGACCACCCGCTGGGTCGCGCGGACCGGGTTGGCGCCGCCGAGGCGGGCGCTGACCCACCCGGTGATGCCCAGCGCGATCAGGACGGCGACGAAGGTGATCGGGATGCGCATCGACGGCGGCGGCAGCAGGATCGCCAGCATCGGCAGCATCGCCCCGACGGTGAAGGCGATCGCCGAGGACATCGCGGCGTGCCAGGGATTGGTCGAACTCGTCGGGGTCGATGCCCAATTCGATGTCGATGTGGGCGGCGAACGCGTCGTGCTCGGTGAGTTCGACGGCGACGGTGCGAGCGGTCTCCGGGGACAGGCCCTTGGCCTCGTAGAGCCCGACGAGTTCCTCGAACTCGGCCTCGGGCTACTCGATGAGTTCGCGCCGTTCCTTGGCCAGCAGCGCCTGCTCGGTGTCGCGCTGGGTGCTCACCGACACGTACTCGCCGAGCGCCATCGACAGCGCACCGGCGGCCAGTCCGGCGACACCGGCGGTGATGATCGGTCCGCGTTCCATGGTGGCCGCGGCGACGCCGATCACGATGCCGGCCACTGAGACGATGCCGTCATTGGCGCCGAGCACCCCGGCGCGCAGCCAGTTGAGCTTGGTGTTGATGGCGCCGACATGCGGCTCGGCGGAGTGCGTCTTCGAGTTCACTGGTGCAGCGTAGCGGCCGCCGGACCCGGTGTTGTATCGAACATATGTTCGATACACTCAGGCGATGGGCTGGAACGACGGGCCGCCGAGTTGGGCGGAGATGGAGCGGGTGCTCAACAGCCGTCCGCCTTCGGAGCCGCCGGCCGGCGACATCAGGCCTGGCGGAGCCGCTCGCCGACGGCAGCGACAGCCCGGCGTGGTCCCGCAAGCGGGGCGGCTACCAGCCGCCCGAACTCGACCGGTCCGGTCGGCGCACCGTCCCGTATGCCGAGTTGCACGCCCACTCGGCGTTCAGCTTCCTCGACGGCGCCAGCACCCCGGAGGAGCTCGTCGAGGAGGCCGCCCGGCTGGATCTGCGCGCGATCGCGCTCACCGACCACGACGGGCTGTACGGGGTGGTGCGCTTCGCCGAGGCGGCCGCGGAACTCGGACATGCGCACCGTGTTCGGCGCCGAACTGTCCCTCGGCGAGGTGCCCCGCACCGCACATGCCCGACCCGCCCGGCCCGCACCTGCTGGTGCTGGCCCGCGGGCCGGAGGGGTACCGGCGGCTGTCCCGGCAGCTGGCCGCCGCGCACCTGGCCGGCGGGCAGAAGGGCATGCCGCGCTACGACTACGACGCCCTGACCGAGGCGGCCGGCGGGCACTGGCACATCCTGACCGGCTGCCGCAAAGGCCATGTGCGCCAGGCATTGTCGACCGGCGGACCGCGGGCGGCCGCCGCGGCGCTGGCCGATCTGGTGGACCGGTTCGGGCCGGACCGGGTCAGCGTCGAGCTGACCCACCACGGTCATCCGCGTCGACGACGAGCGCAACGCCGCGCTGGCCGGGCTGGCGCCGCGGTTCGGGGTCGGCGGTGGTCGCCACCACCGCCGCGCACTTCGCCGAGCCGGCCCGGGCCCGGCTGGCGGCGGCGATGGCGGCGATCCGGGCCCGGCAGTCCCTGGACTCCGCGGCCGGCTGGCTGGCGCCGCTGGGCGGCGCGCATCTGCGCTCGGGTGCGGAGATGGCCGGGCTGTTCGCCCGGCGCCCGAGGCGGTCACCGCGGCCGCCGATCTCGGTGAGCAGTGCGCGTTCGAGCTGGCGCTGATCGCCCCGCAGCTGCCGCCGTTCGACGTCCCCGACGGGCACACCGAGGACAGCTGGCTGCGGGAGCTGGTCATGACCGGGGCGGCCCGGCGCTACGGACCGCGGGCCGGTGCGGCGCGCGGCCTACGCGCAGATCGAGCACGAGCTCGACATCATCGCGCAGCTGAACTTCCCCGGCTACTTCCTGGTGGTGCACGACATCACCCAGTTCTGCCGGCGCAGCAACATCCTGTGCCAGGGCCGGGGATCGGCGGCCAACTCGGCGGTCTGCTACGCCCTGGGGGTCACCGCCGTCGACCCGGTGGCCAACGAGCTTGCTGTTCGAACGGTTCCTCTCCCCGGCCCGCGACGGCCCGCCCGACATCGACATCGACATCGAATCCGATCTGCGCGAGCAGGTCATCCAGTACGTCTACGACCGCTACGGCCGCGACTACGCCGCGCAGGTCGCCAACGTGATCACCTACCGCGGCCCGCAGCGCGGTGCGCGACATGGCCCGGGCGCTCGGGCTTCTCCCAGGGCCAGCAGGACGCCTGGAGCAAGCAGATCAGCCGGTGGGGTCCGCTCGGCGACGCCGACGATGTCGACGGCATCCCCGAGCCGGTGGTCGATCTGGCGATGCAGATCGCCGACCTGCCCCGGCACATGGGCATCCACTCCGGCGGCATGGTGATCTGCGACCGGCCGATCGCCGACGTGTGCCCGGTGGAGTGGGCCCGGATGGCCGAATCGCAGCGTGCTGCAGTGGGACAAAGACGACTGCGCGGCAATCGGTTTGGTGAAGTTCGACCTGCTCGGGCTGGGCATGCTCTCGGCGCTGCACTACGCCATCGACCTGGTCGCCGAACACAAGGGCATCGAGGTGGATCTGGCCCGCCTCGACCTGTCCGAACCGGCGGTCTACGAGATGCTGCAGCGCGCCGACTCGGTCGGGGTGTTCCAGGTGGAGTCGCGCGCCCAGATGGCCACCCTGCCGCGGCTGAAACCGCGGGTGTTCTACGACCTGGTGGTGGAGGTCGCGCTGATCCGGCCCGGCCCCATCCAGGGCGGCTCGGTGCACCCGTACATCAAGCGGCGCAACGGTCTGGAGCCGGTCGTCTACGACCACCCGTCGATGGAGCCCGCACTGCGAAAGACGTTGGGTGTGCCGCTGTTCCAGGAGCAGCTCATGCAACTGGCGGTGGACTGCGCCGGGTTCTCCGCGGCCGAGGCCGACCAGTTGCGCCGGGCCATGGGTTCCAAGCGGTCCACCGCCAAGATGCGCAAGCTGCGTGACCGCTTCTACGCCGGCATGGCGCAGCGGCACGGCATCACCGGGGAGGTCGCCGACCGGATCTACGAGAAGCTGGAGGCGTTCGCCAATTTCGGCTTCCCGGAAAGCCATTCGCTGTCCTTCGCCTCGCTGGTGTTCTACTCGTCCTGGTTCAAGCTGCACCACCCGGCGGCGTTCTGCGCGGCGCTGCTGCGGGCCCAGCCGATGGGCTTCTACTCGCCGCAGTCGCTGGTCGCCGATGCCCGCCGGCACGGGGTGGTGCGTGCACGGTCCGTGCGTCAACGCCAGCCTGGCGCACGCCACACTGTGAGAACCGCGGCGATGGAGGTCCGGCTCGGACTCGGCGCGGTGCGCCACATCGGCGACGATCTGGCCGGCCGCATCGTCGCCGAACGTCAGAGCGACGGGCCGTATACCTCGCTGCTGGATCTGACCGGTCGGGTGCAGCTGTCGGTCCCGCAGACCGAGGCACTGGCCACCGCCGGGGCGCTGGGCTGCTTCGGCATCACCCGCCGGGAGGCGCTGTGGGCGGCCGGTGCGGCCGCCGCCGAGCGTCCCGACCGGCTGCCCGGGGTGGGCTCGTCCTCGAGTGTCCCGGCGCTGCCCGGGATGACCGAGGTCGAACTGGCCGCCGCCGACGTCTGGGCCACCGGCGTCTCCCCGGACAGCTTACCCGACCCAGTTCCTGCGGGCCGATCTCGACGCACTGGGGGTGACGCCGGCGGCGGATCTGCTGCTCGGTGCCCGACGGCAGCCGGGTGCTGATCGCCGGTGCGGTCACCCACCGGCAGCGGCCGGCGACGGCGCGCGGGGTGACGTTCCTCAACATCGAGGACGAGACCGGCATGGTCAACGTGCTGTGCACCCCGGGACTGTGGGCCCGGCACCGGCGGCTGGCGCAGACCGCGCCGGCGCTGCTGATCCGCGGGCAGGTGCAGAACGCCACCGGGGCGGTGACGGTGATGGCCGAACGGATGCAGCGGATCGGCATGACGGTCGGCTCACGGTCCCGGGATTTCCGGTGACGACCGAAGCTGAAACAAGGCTGAGAATCGCGCTCTAGTTTTGCTGGCAATCCACTCGAGCGAATGCCAATGAAAATTGCGACACGCGCCATAAATGAGTCTAGGCGACTCTCAGCGTTCGGTCTAATCTTCGCCTCGACAGACACGTTCGCCCTCCACCAACTGGGAGTCGACCATGATGACTGACGCCGAAGTCCAGCTGGTCACCTACGTCGAGGCCATTCTGCGCCAGCGCGGCCACGCCGACGCGGCCAACATGCTCAACGGGGTCGTCGACGTTCAACTGGAGCGCCGCGCGCGGTTCACCGCGCCGCCCACCGCGCTGCGCACCGCCAGCTGACCCACTCCGGTTCGGTCCGCCGCATGGCCCGTTAGTCTTCGGCCATGACTCTGAATCTGACCGCCGACGAAGTTCTGACCACCACCCGCTCGGTGCGCAAGCGCCTGGACTTCGACAAGCCGGTGCCCCGCGAGGTGCTGATGGAATGCCTCGACATCGCGCTGCAGGCGCCGACGGGCTCCAACGCCCAGGGCTGGCAGTGGATGTTCGTCGAGGATCCCGCCAAGAAGAAGGCCCTGGCCGAGATCTACAAGGCGACCGCCACCCCGTACCTGAGCATGCCCAAGCCGGTGCGCGGCGATATCCGCGATCAGCAGATGGACTCGGTGATGAGTTCGGCGATGTATCTCAACGAGCACCTGGCGAAGGCGCCGGTGATGATGATCCCGCTGCTGGAGGGTCGCGTCGAAGGTGCCGAGGCCGGCATGCAGGCCTCCTTCTGGGGATCGCTGCTGCCGGCGGTGTGGAGCTACATGCTGGCGCTGCGCGAGCGCGGACTCGGCACGGCGTGGACCACGCTGCATCTGATCGGTGACGGTGAGAAGCAGGCCGCCGAACTGCTCGGCATCCCGTACGAGCAGTACACCCAGGGCGGGCTGTTCCCGATCGCCTACACCAAGGGCACCGACTTCAAACTGGCCAAGCGGCTGCCCGCCGAGCAGCTGACGCACTGGGACACCTGGTAGGTCAGGCGCCCCCGGCGAAGCCGTGCTGGCGCCACGCCTCGTAGGCGGCGACCGCGGCGGCGTTCGACAGGTTCAGTGAGCGCCGGCCGGCCAGCATCGGGATGCGCACCTGCGCGGTGATGTGCGGGTCGGCCAGCGTGGCCTCGTCGAGTCCGGTGGGCTCCGGACCGAACAGCAGCACATCGCCGGGTTCGTAGGCGATGTCGGCGAACGACGTCTGCGCGTGCGCGGTGAAGGCGAACACCCGCGCCTGTCCGAGCGCCGCCCACGCGTCGTCGAGGGATTCGTGCACCGTCACCGACGCGAGGTCGTGGTAGTCCAGTCCGGCGCGGCGCAACTTCGGCTCAGACAGGTCGAACCCCAACGGCTTCGACCAGGTGCAGTTCGCATCCGGTCGCGGCCACCATCCGGATGGCGTTGCCGGTGTTGGGCGCGATGCGGGGGGAGAAGAACAGGATGCGGAACACGATTCCTCTCGCCCGGTCACTCACGGCCGTAGTTGACGGTTATCAGTTCGGCGGATCCGAATGCCTTCTCGTCGACCTTCTGGCGTTCCAACGAAATACGTGACAGCACCGGAATCTTGCGAGCCTCTGCCTCGAAGATTCCCTTGAGGATTGCCCTGTTGGTCTCGAACTGCCAGGCGGGCCGATCCACCCCGTAGATCTGGACGCTGTTCGGTATTCATCAGGCCGGCGACGGCGATGCCGAGCATGTGCGGCAGATAGGTGTCCGGCTTCCAAGTGACCAAGGCAGGGAGAGCCATCTCTTTAAACCAGACGGTGTCGCTGCCCACCGCGAGCAGAGGAGTCATGCCTTCGATATAGGCGTAGAGGTCCTTCTCGGTGGTAGGCACATCCTCGACGGTGCATCCTGTCAGCTCGGCCGCGATGACCTGTTCATTCAGGTACGTCTCCTTGTCGGCTTCACTGAGGGCGGGCCCGTGAGAATCGGTGACGCGAAGCACCATCCACTGCAGAGTGTTGTGCACCCACAGCAATAGGTCTGGCTCGTCGGCGTGATAGGTGCGACCCGATACCGGATCAGTGGCCGTGACCCGGTGATGGATGTTTGCGAGCACCTTAGCTGCGCGGTGTGCCGCCGCGGTGTCCCCGTAGGTGAGGGTGCGACCGTAAAGAGCGGTGAGTTCGGCGCGAGAAGCGGGGTTCGTTCGGAAGGCAGACGCCTGATCGATCATGTGCATGACCATCGGGTGCAGCATCTGCAGTGTCGCGGCCCCGTGTGCTGCCAGTCCCATCTGGGGAAGGGCCGAGATGCGCCAGGTGACACTGTCTGGACCGAACAGGCCATCATCGGAAGTGTGACCTGAGAACCGGATGCGGTCGGGCCGACGACTTACCGGCGTGGTTGTCATCCGCAGATCCTTCCACCCTTGGGGAGTTTCGCGATGCTATCGGTCCTGACGGGCGCTTCAGGTCAACGATGCCGTCTATCCCGATGGGCTTGGCGTTCAGCGCGCGTTCTTAAGCCGAATCCTCCACCGCACCAACCCCAGATACACCACCGACAGCCCGGCCAGCATCGCCATGTCGAACCACCACACCGACGCCCGGTGCTCCCACCAGTGGTCCTTCGGGGTCAGCGGCCCGGGCACCAGGTTGATCAGGTCCACCGTCGAGGCCGACGCCGCGAAGCCCCACCGGGCCGGGGTCAGCCAGGACAGCTGATCGAGCACCAGGCGGTTGGTCACCGGGATCATGCCGCCGGAGAACACCAACTGGCTCATGATCGCCACCACCAGCAGCGGCATGATCTGCTCGTTGGACTTCGCCACCGCCGAGAGCAGCAGGCCCAGGTTCGCCGAGGCCACGCAGGTGGCGGCGATGGTGACGAACAACTCCAGCGCCGGGCTGCCCAGCGCGACCGCGCTCGGCGGAGCGCCCTTGCCCCACAACACGATCAGCGTCACGATCGCCGACTGCAGCGACGGCGAACACGCGTGTAGACGCACACCTTGGCCAGCAGGTAGGCCGTCGTCGACAACCCGACCGCCTGCTCGCGGCGGAAGATCGCCCGCTCACCGATCAGGTCGCGGATGGTCAGCGCGGTGCCCATGAAGATCGCGCCGACGTTGAGCAGCACCAGGATCTGGCCCGGCTCGTTGGGGGCGTCGCCCATCGGGTCGGGCACGCCGAACCCGACGTTGCCGGGCACCGCCAGCGACAGCACGCCCATGATGAACGGCAGCAGCGCCAGGAAGATGAAGTAGCCGCGGTCGGAGATGATCAGCCGGGCCTGGCGGCGCACGATGGTGGAGAACTGCCGCGCGCAGGCTGGTGTGCACCGGCTCGCCGATGTCCGACGGCTCCTCGACCGGGGGAGGCGGCGGGCTGCGGCCCGCTCAGCGCGATGATAGCGGTCATTGGCGCCCTGCGGGTCACCGGCCACGGTGGAGAAGATGTCGGCCCAGTTGGTGGTGCCCATCGCCGGCCCGATCTCGCTGGGCGGCCCGCAGAACGCGGTCTTGCCGCCCGGGGCGAGCAGCAGCACCTGATCGCAGACGTCCAGATAGGTCAGCGAGTGGGTGACCACCAGCACCACGCGGCCGGCGTCGGCGAGCTGGCGCAGCATGGTCATCACCTGACGGTCCAGCGCCGGGTCCAGCCCGGAGGTCGGCTCGTCGAGGATCAGCAGCGACGGCCCGGTCAGCAGTTCCAGTGCCACCGACGCGCGCTTGCGCTGACCGCCGGAGAGCTTGTCCACCCGGGTGTCGGCGTGCTGGGTCATCTCCAGTTCGCCGAGCACCTCGGCGACCACCTGCTGGCGGTCCTCCTTGGTGGTGTCCGGCGGCAGCCGCAATTCGGCGGCGTACATCAGCGCCTGGTTCACGGTCAGCTGGCCGTGCACCACGTCGTCCTGGGGCACCATCCCGATCCGGGAGCGCAGCGAGGCGTAGTCGGCGTGGATGTTGTGACCCTCGAAGCTCACCGTGCCACTGGTCGGGTGGGTGTAGCCGGCGATCAGCCGCGCCAGGGTGGACTTGCCGGCCCCGGACGGACCGATCAATCGCGGTCAGGGTGCCCGGCCGCGCGGTCAGCGAGATGTTGTCCAGCAGCGTCTTGTTGCCCTCGATGGTCCACGTCACCGCGCGCACGTCGAGCCCACCGGTCCCGGTGGCGGCGGCGGTCTCGGTGCGCCGCACCAGGATTCCGTCCCGCAGGACCAGGTCGACGTTGCCGATGGTGACCACGTCGCCGTCGCGCAGCAGTGCGGTGTCCACCCGCGTGCCGTTGACGAAGGTGCCGTTGATGCTGCGGTTGTCGACGATCTCCATCCCCGCCCGGGGTGGGGATCAGCGTGGCGTGATGCCGCGAGGCCAGCACGTCGGGGATGACGATGTCGTTCTCGCTCGCCCGGCCGATCGTCATCCCGCCCGGCGGCGGCGGCGCCGGTGATCCCGGCCGCAGGATCTTCAGCATCGAGGTCGCCAGATTGGAGTTCGACGCCGGGCGCGCCGCGGACGGACCCATCTGAGTCGGCGCGGCATCCGACGGGGCTGGCATCGGCGGCGCGGTCCGCGGCGGCATCGGCGCGCGCGGCGGGGGTTGGGTCGGCGGCGGGTCGGGTCGGCTGCGCCGGCGGCCCGGTACGCCGGCGGGGCGGCGGCACCGGCTGGGCGCTGGGACGGGTCGGCGGCGGGATCATCACCGTCGAGGTCTGCGGCGGCCGACCCGCCGAGCCCTGGTGCCGGCCCACCTCGAACTGCAGCGGCGGCCCGTCGGGGTTGCCCAGGTTGATCGCGGTGCCGTCGGCGATGTCGACCTCCGGCACCCGGCGGCCGTGGACGTACATCCCGTTGAGCGAGCCGTTGTCCACCGCGATCCAGCGGCCCCGATCGAAACGGAGCAGCACGTGCGCACGGGACACCAGCGGATGCGGGATGCGGATATCGGCCCGCAGATCGCGCCCGACGACGACGTCGCTGCCGGGGGCGAAGGTGCGCGGAGACCCCGGTTCGTTGTACCGGACGGTCAGAACAGGCGCGCTCATCCGCGTCCACTGTAGGCAGGGTCAGGCTGGCCCGCCGGTCACCACGCAGTGGGTGCGGGTGTAAATCGTGGCCATGCACTTATTGCAGTGGTCGCACACCGAGCGCACCGACCCGGCCTCGCCGTCGGCCTGGATCCGGTTGATCAGGTCCGGCTCGGCCAGCAGCGCCCGGCCCATCGCGACGAAGTCGAATCCGGCGGCCATGGCGTCGTCCATCGTGTCCCGGTTGGTGACCCCGCCCAGCAGGATCAGCGGCATCGTCAACTCGGCCGCGGAACTTCATCGGCGTCGCTCATCAGGAACGCGTCCTGGTAGGGGTAGGCCCGCAGGAACTTGGTGCCGGTCATCCGGATGCCCCAGCGCAGCGGCGGCTTGAACGCCCCGGCGAACTCCTTGAGCGGCACGTCGCCGCGGAACAGGTACATCGGGTTGACCAGCGAGCTGCCGGCGGTCAGCTCCAGGGCGTCCAGGCCGCCGTCGTCCTGCAGCCACCGCGCGGTCTGCAGCGACTCCTCGATGCGGATGCCGCCGCGCACCCCGTCGGCCATGTTGAGCTTGGCGGTCACCGCGATGGCCGGTGAGCCGTCGCGGCGCACCTCCTCGCGCACCGCGCGCGATGATGCCGCCGCGCCACCTGAGCCCGGTTCTCCAGCGAGCCGCCGAACGAGTCGGTGCGCCGGTTGATCAGCGGGCTCAGGAAGGAACTGGCGAAGTAGTTGTGGCCGAGGTGGATCTCGACGGCGTCGAAGCCGGCGTCGATCGCGTAGCGCACGGCGCGGGCATGGGCGGCGATCACCTCGTCGATGTCGGCGGCGGTGGCGTGTCTGGCGAACCGCATCGACAGCGGGTTGAAGAACCGGACCGGTGCCAGCGCGGTGGCTTTGTTGGAGCGGGAGTTGGCCACCGGGCCGGCGTGGCCGATCTGCGCGCTGACGGCCGCCCCCTCGGCGTGCACGGCGTCGGCCAGCCGGCGCAGCCCGGGAACCGCCTCGGGGCGCATCCACAGCGCCGAGTCGTCGGTGCGGCCGCCCTGGCTGACCGCGCAGTAGGCGACGGTGGTCATGCCGACACCGCCGGCGGCCATCGCCCGGTGGAAGGCGATCAGGTCGTCGCTCACCAGCGCGCCCGGTGTGCGGGCCTCGAAGGTGGCGGCCTTGATGATCCGGTTGCGCAGGGTGAGCGGACCGAGCTTGGCCGGGCTGAAGACATCGGCGAGCGGCATTCATATGCAGAATGTAGCCGTGCCCGCATTGCACCCTGGACGGCAAGCTGACCCGCGACGAGATCTTCACCGACCTCACCCGGCGGGTGGCCGCCCTGACCGCCGCCGGCCGCACGCCCGGACTGGGCACCGTGCTGGTCGGCGACGACCCCGGATCGCACGCCTACGTCAAGGGCAAGCACGCCGACTGCGCCAAGGTGGGCATCACCTCGATCCGCCGCGACCTGCCCGCCGACGTCAGCGCCGCGCAGCTCGAACGACACCATCGACGAACTCAACGCCAACCCCGACTGCACCGGCTACATCGTGCAGCTGCCGCTGCCGCGCCACCTCGACGAGAACGCCGCACTGGAGCGCATCGACCCGGCCAAGGACGCCGACGGCCTGCACCCCACCAACCTGGGCCGGCTGGTGCTCAACGAACCGGCACCGCTGCCGTGCACCCCGCGCGGCATCGTGCACCTGCTGCGCCGCTTCGACATCGAGATCAACGGCGCCCACGTGGTGGTGATCGGCCGCGGCGTCACCGTCGGCCGCCCGCTCGGCCTGCTGCTGACCCGGCGCAGCGAGAACGCCACAGTCACGCTGTGCCACACCGGAACCCGTGATCTACCGTCGTTGACCCGGCAGGCCGACATCATCGTCGCCGCTGTCGGGGTGCCGCACATGCTCACCGCCGACATGGTGCGCCCCGGCGCCGCGGTGATGGACGTCGGCGTGAGCCGGGTGGACGGCAAGCTCACCGGTGACGTGGCGCCCGACGTGTGGGATGTCGCCGCGGCGGTGTCGCCCAACCCCGGCGGCGTCGGCCCGCTGACGCGGGCTTTCCTGCTGACCAACGTCGTGGAGCGCGCAGAAGCCGCGCGATGAAGGCGTACTGGAGGGCGGTGCTCCGGCGCCAGTGGCCGATCCTGACCGTCGCGGCGATCGGCCTGGTGGCGCTGGTGCTGGTGGCTGCCGGGTTCTGGCGCCGCGGCACGTTGCTGATCGGCATCGGGGTCGGACTGGCCGCCGGACTGCGCCTGGCGCTGCCCGAGGACCGGGCCGGGCGTGCTGGTGGTGCGGACCCGCACCATCGATGTGGCCATGATGGGTGCGGTGTGCGCGGCGGTGGTCTACATCGCCTGGACCGTCGACCCGCTGGGAACCAGCTGAGGTCAGGCGGCGGTAGCCCGTACGCACACGGTCACGTACGGCACCGCGATCCCGCCGGCATTGGCCAGCGCAGGGTGGGTGGCCAGCAGCGTGCGCACCTCTTCGAGCGTGCGGGTGCGCACCTCCGCCGGTGAGGTGATGCAGTAACTGCGCGAGGCCACGTAGTCGATCAGCGCCTGGGCGGTCATGTAGTTGGTCCACTCCACCTGATGCGTTGCGACGTCGGTGAACGGCGCCGGCAGGTCGACCGTCGTGTCGGCGATATCGCGCTCGCCGCCCACGATCTCACCGAACTCCTTGACCCAGCCCAGCCGCTCGTCGCGGATGTTCCACACCAGACCCAGCCGCCCACCCGGGCGCAGCACCCGCGCCACCTCGGCGACGGCGCGTTGCGGGTCGAACCAGTGCCAGGCCTGGGCCACCAGCACCGCGTCAACGCTGTTGTCCCCCAAAGGAATCTGCTCCGCGGTGCCCAGCAGCGCCGGAGTGGTCGGCAGGGCGGCGCGCAGCACGTCGAGCATCTCGGCGATCGGGTCGACGGCGACCACGTCCAGGCCGCGTTCCACCAGCCGGGTGGTCAGCTTGCCGGTGCCTGCCCCGAGATCGAGGACATCGCGGGCATCCCAGCCCTCGGTGGGTGCCAGCAGCCAGTCGATGGCCTCCGGCGGATAGGACGGCCGGCCCCGCTCGTAGGCGGCGGCCTGGGAACCGAACGACAGCGACCGCTCGCGTGGGGCGTCGCTCACTTCTGCCCGTCGGCGAGCGCGAGCGCCTGGCGGATCAACTGGCCCACCGCCTCGGTCTCGACCAGGAAGCCGTCGTGGCCGTAGATCGACTCCACCACGTTGAGTCCGGTGCAGCCGGGCAGCAGATCGGCCAGTTCGGACTGCAGCCGCAGCGGATACAGCCGGTCGGACGTGATGCCACCGACCACCACGGGTACGGGGCAGGAGCGCAGTGCCGCGGCCACCCCGCCGCGTTCGCGGCCCACATCGTGGCTGGACAGCGCGTCGGTCAGCGCCACGTAGCTGCCGGCGTCGAAGCGGCGGATCAGTTTGGCGCCCTGGTGCTCCAGGTAGCTCTGCACCGCGTAGCGCCCACCGGCCAGCGGATCCTCGGCACCCTGGGCGTCATTGCCGAACCGGGTGTCCAGTTCCACCTCGCCGCGGTAGGTCAGGTGGGCGAAGCGGCGGGCCAGTTCCAGCCCGGCCTCCGGTGCGCGGCCGGTGCCGTAGTAGTCGCCGCCCTGCCAGTCCGGGTCGGCCTTGATGGCCGCGACCTGGGTGCTCTGGGTGCCGATCTGGTCGGCGGTCGCCCGCGCCCCGACCGCCAGCACCAGCGCGGAACGCACCCGGTCGGGGTAGCCGACCATCCACTCCAGCGCGCGTGCCCCGCCCATGGAACCGCCCACCACGGTCGCCACCTCGGTGATACCGAGTGCGGCCAGGGCGGCGACGTCGGCGTTGACCTGATCGCGCACGGTGGTCGCCGGGAACCGCGATCCCCACGGCTTGCCGTCGCGGGCCAAGCGAACTGGGCCCGGTGGATCCCCGGCAGCCGCCGAGGACGTTGGTGGCCACCGCGCACCACCGATTGGTGTCGATCGGGGCGCCCGGGCCGGTGATGCCGTCCCACCACCCCGGGATGCGCGTGTCGCCGGTGAGCGCGTGCAGCACCATGACGACGTTGTCGCGGTTGGGGGAGAGCTCACCCCAGCGCTGCACCGCGATGGAGACGTCGTCGAGCACCTCGCCGCTTTCCAGCGTCAGCGGGCCGATGTCGACGACGCCGATCTCACCCTCGGCGGGGAGGGTGTCGGTCCGCTCGTAGGAGAGGGTCATGTCCGGCTCACTCAAAAGCCCGCCACAGCACGCGCGCCGGATCTCGCGGCGGTGAAGCCGAGATCGAGATCTGCCAGGATGTCGTCGATTCCCTCGAGTCCGACCGCCAGTCGCACCAGGCCGGGGGTGACGCCGGAGGCCAGTTGCTCCTCGGCGGAGAGCTGCTGGTGGGTGGTCGACGCCGGGTGGATCACCAGCGAGCGCACGTCGCCGATATTGGCGACGTGGCTGTGCAGCCGCAGGGCGTTGACGAACGCCTTTCCTGCCTCCACTCCGCCGGCCAGCTCGAAGGACAGCACCGCACCGGTTCCCTTGGGCGCCAACGCCTTTGCCCGCTCGTGCCAGGGCGAGCTGGGTAGTCCGGCGTAGTTGACCGCTGTCACTTCAGGGTGGCCGTCCAGGAATTCGGCGACCTTCTGTGCGTTGGAGACGTGGCGCTCCATCCGCAGGCTCAGCGTCTCGAGGCCCTGGGCGATGAGGAAGGCGTTGAACGGGGCGGCGGCCGACCCGAGGTCGCGCAGCAGTTGCACGCGGGCCTTCAGTGCGTAGGCCGGTGCGCCGAGGTCGGCGAACACCACGCCGTGGTAGCTCGGATCCGGGGTGGTGAACCCGGGGAACTTCCCTGCTCCGCCTGATGTCGCCGGCCCAGCGGCTCCGCCGGTCCAGTCGAAGGTGCCGCCGTCCACGATCACCCCGGCGATCGCGGTGCCGTGGCCGCCGAGGTACTTGGTGGCCGAGTGCACCACGATGTCGGCGCCGTGGGCCAGGGGCTGGATCAGGAAGGGGGTGGCGATGGTGTTGTCCACGATCAGCGGCACCCCGTGGTCGTGGGCCACCGCGGACACCCCCGGGATGTCGAGGATGTCGATCTGCGGGTTGGAGATGGTCTCGCCGTAGAACGCCTTGGTGTTGGGCCGCACCGCCGCCCGCCAGGCATCGAGATCGTCGGGGTCGGCGACGAACGTCGTCTCGATGCCCAGCTTGGGCAGCGTGTAGTGCAGCAGGTTGTAGGTGCCGCCGTAGAGCCGCGGGCTGGACACGATGTGATCGCCGGCGCCGGCGATGTTGAGGATGGCGAAGGTCTCCGCCGCCTGACCCGAGGCCAGGAACAGGGCGGCGACCCCGCCTTCGAGGGCGGCGATGCGCTGTTCCACGACGTCGGTGGTCGGGTTCATGATCCGGGTGTAGATGTTGCCCGGCTCGGCCAGCCCGAAGAGCGCGGCGGCGTGATCGGTGCTGTCGAAGGTGTAGGACGTCGTCTGGTAGATCGGCAGCGCCCGGGCGTGGGTGGCCGTGTCAGCGGCCTGTCCGGCGTGGATCTGTTTGGTTTCGAACGACCAGTCGTCGGGGGTCGTCATATCGCCATGGCTCCTAGTAGGGAGATGTCACAGGGTCGGGGGCAGGGGTCACCGACAGCGACACATATGGGGGCTCCGCATCAGGTTTCCCTGTCTACTCATGGGGCCCGCCACGCGGACCCGCGCTTGCCGTGCAGCCGAAAACGACTGCTCAACCTGGTCATCACCCGGGGCACCCCACCGCGGTTGGAGGGTTGCCGGCCAGCAAGCCGGGGCTTGAACGCTGACGCTCATAACCGGCCTTCAAGCTTATCTCACACCCGCGTGTCGCCGCTAGCCGGTCACACGCTCGCGGGCCCATCGGCCCTTGTAATGTTGGCCCGGCGAGTGCTTGCTCGCCGGGGCTAGGAGGATGGGCGACTCACATGTCGAGCGGACAGAAGATAAAGGTCAAGGGCACCGTTGTCGAGCTCGACGGCGACGAGATGACCCGCATCATCTGGCAGCTGATCAAGGACACCCTTATCCTGCCCGCATCTCGATGTGGACCTCGAGTACTACGACCTCGGCATGGAGCATCGCGACGCCACCGACGACCAGGTGACGATCGACTCCGCTCACGCCATCCTCAAGCACGGCGTCGGCGTCAAGTGCGCCACCATCACCCCCGACGAGGCCCGCGTCAAGGAGTTCGGCCTCAAGAAGATGTGGCTGTCGCCCAACGGCACCATCCGCAACATCCTCGGCGGCACGATCTTCCGGGCGCCCATCGTCATCTCCAACATCCCGCGCCTGGTGCCCGGCTGGACCAAGCCCATCATCATCGGCCGGCACGCCTTCGGCGACCAGTACCGCGCCACCAACTTCAAGGTCGACCGCGCCGGCACGGTGATGCTGACCTTCACCCCCGAGGACGGCAGCGAGCCGATCGTGCACGAGGTGGTGCGCATCCCCGAGGACGGCGGGGTGGTGATGGGGATGTACAACTTCAAGAAGTCCATCCAGGACTTCGCGCGCTCGACGTTCAGCTATGCGCTGCAACAGAATTACCCGGTGTACCTGTCGACGAAGAACACCATCCTCAAGGCCTACGACGGCATGTTCAAGGACGAGTTCCAGCGGATCTTCGAAGAGGACTACAAGGAAGAGTTCGACAAGCGCGGCCTGACCTACGAGCACCGGCTCATCGACGACATGGTGGCCTCCTGCCTGAAGTGGGAGGGCGGCTACGTCTGGGCGTGCAAGAACTACGACGGCGACGTGGAGTCCGACATCGTCGCCCAGGGCTACGGCTCACTGGGCCTGATGACATCGGTGCTGATGACCCCGGACGGCAAGACCGTCGAGGCCGAAGCCGCGCACGGCACCGTCACCCGGCACTACCGGCAGCACCAGCAGGGCAAGCCCACCTCCACCAACCCGATCGCGTCGATCTTCGCGTGGACCCGGGGTCTGGAGCACCGCGGCAAGCTGGACGGCACCCCTGAGGTGATCGAGTTCGCGAACACGCTCGAAGAGGTCGTCATCCCACCGTCGAGGGCGGCGAGATGACCAAGGACCTGGCGCTGCTGATCAGCCCGGATCAGCCCGTATCAGACCAGCGAGCAGTTCCTGGCCACCCTGGCCGAGAACCTCAAGGCTCGCATTGGACTGATGCCCGCCGGCGGTGCGCCGCTGTGCTCGTCCACCCAGGCCCCGATCAGGTCGGCGATCAACTGCGGCGCCTCGAACATCGGGATGTGGCCCGACGCTGCTCCAGTGTGGTGACCTTGGCGATGTCGGGGATGTGCTCGAGGAAGTGCTTGGTGAACCGCGGGTGCGGCAGCACCCGGTCGCGCTCGCAGATCACCAGGTTGGTGGGTACGTCGGTGTCGGCCAGTTCCATCAGACCCGGCAGCAGCAGGGCTTTGACCAGTAGCTGGTAGTAGGCCCGGCAGTGCGTGACGTCGTCGATGACCTCGCGCAGGTCGGCGTCGCGACAGCCCGGCCGCGGTGGCGCTGACCGGAATGCTGGCCAGCTTTGGCGCCATCGGCAGCCGCGCGGCACGCCGGCCGAACAGCAGCGGCGGTCAGCCAGACCGGTAGCCCGGCGACGAACTTCGCCGACGATCTCGTACTTCACCGGCGACCAGCGGTGCCAGCCGCCGGCCGGGGCGATCGCGGTCAGTGTGCGGGCCCGGCCGCGGCGCTCCAGTTCGAAGGCCACCCAGCCGCCGAGCGAGTTGCCGACGATATGTGCTGTGCCCCAACCCAACTCGTCGATCTGGCGTTCCACGTGGTCGGCCAGGGTGGCGGTGTCGAGGAACAGCGACCGGGTGTGCGGGCCGCCGTTGTGGCCGGCCATCGTCGGGCGCGAACACCTCGAACCGGCCGGTGCGCGGCCAGCGCCGGCGCCACGTCGTGCCAGACGTACGACGACATCATGAACGGGTGCAGCAGCAGCATCGGCTCCCCCGACCCGAGGTGAATGGGTTCCCGGCTCATACGTCCACTTTATGGTGCGCCCACGATAGGTTGCCGGTCGTGATCGTCACCACCATCAACGTCAACGGGGTCCGCGCCGCCGTCCGGGAGCGCTCGCCGGAGAACCGGGGCCTGCTGCACTGGCTGGATCAGACCGCCGCCGACGTGGTCTGCCTGCAGGAGACCCGCGCCGACGACGACCAGCTGGCCGCTGCGCTGGCACCCGCGCTGGACGCCGGCTGGCAGTTGGCCTCGGCGCAGCCGCACCTCAAGGGCCGCAGCGGCGTCGCGGTGCTGAGCCGGACACCGTTCACGGCGGTGCGCGATCGGGTTGGCCGACGAGTTCGACGAGCACGGCCGCTACCTCGAGGTCGACCTCGCCGGCGGCGACCACCGTCGGCAGCGTCTACGTCCACACCGGTGAGGCCGGCACCGACCGGCAGGTGGAGAAGGAACGGTTCATGGCCACCCTGTCCAAGCGGATGGCCGAATTGCGCGCCGACGGCCGCGACGCGGTGCTGTGCGGCGACTGGAACATCGCGCACACCGAGCACGACATCAAGGCCTGGAAGGCCAACGTCAAGAAGGCCGGCTTCCTGCCCAGCGAGCGGCAGTGGCTGACCGAGCTGCATCGAGTCAGGCTGGGTGGACGTGGTGCGCCGCGCCCACCCCGACCGTCCCGGCCCCTACAGCTGGTGGTCGTGGCGCGGCAAGGCCTTCGACAACGACGCCGGCTGGCGCATCGACTACCACCTGGCCACCGAGTCGCTGGCCGCCCGCGCCCGCGCCGCCCGGGTGGAGAAGCCGGCCGCCTACGCGCTGCGGTGGTCCGACCACGCCCCGGTGACCGTCGAGTTCGACTGAGCCGCTAGCAGCCCTCGCGGTTGGTGCCCTCCAGCGCCTTCGGGGCATTGGAGATCGCCGTGTCGATCACCTCGAAGACCTGCGGATCCCACGTCAGCGCGTTCTTCCACTCCAGGCCGGCCTGGTCGGAGACGAAGATGCTGTGCGTGTCGTCGAAGGTGTGACAGCTGCGGTGCGGCAGCACCGGGTCGCCGACGTTCTTGGCCAGCGCGCTGTCCAATGCAACCAGCCCGTCGTTGGGCCACACCCCGGGATTGCCGGGGCCGGGCAGGGTGAACCTCTTGCCCGCGATGAGCACCACCGGGATGGAGTCGAGCACCCCGGACTGGAATTCGTTCCAGCCGCCCTTGCCCATCAGGAACGCCTTGTTGACCTCACGACCGGAGCCCGAATTCAGTTCCAGCACGCGGGCTTTGAACTGCTGCATGGCGCCCTCGCAGAGTTTGTCGCCCTTGCAGTCCGACAGCGGGATCAGGTCATTGGCGTAGTCGGAAAGATACGAGCCCTGCCACGGCGTGCCGACGGTGGTCAGTGAACGGGTCTTGACCGGACTGCCGGTGGTGGCCAGCACCCGGATCGCCGCCCGCGAGAACAGCCCGCCCATCGAGTGGCCGACGAAGTCGACCTCGGTCACACCCTTCTCGTCGTGCAGCCAGTTGACGAACCGGGCCAGGTGCTCCCCGGCGGTGTCGATGCTGCCGGTCGAGTTCACCGTCATGTTCTCCGGCAGTGTCACCGGGCACACCCCGAAGGCGCCGAAGCCCTGCTGGTCCACTACCTGGCCGCGGCCGTTCATCGCCGGTGAGGTGTAGACGGTGTAGCCCTTGCCCAGCAGGTGCTCGCGGATGGCGGTGTCGGTGTTGCCGGCCGCCAGGCCGGTGGCGCAGGCCTGATCCGGTGTGGTGAACGGACTCACGGCGTCGCCACCGGAGACGATCACCACCGCCGCGCCGGGCGGCCGCTTCTCGCCGGATCCCGGGCCGCCCGTGGAGCAACCGGCCAGCAGGGACATCGCCGTCAGTGCGGCGGCTGTGACCGCCAAAGGTGTGCGCATGTCAGGATTGTCGCACCATGAGCCAGCAATCCCGCGTTGTTTTCTCCGGAGTCCAGCCGACGTCGGACTCTCTGCACCTCGGCAACGCTCTGGGCGCGGTAGGGCAGTGGGTCGGCCTGCAGGACGACTACCAGACCTTCTTCTGCGTGGTGGACCTGCACGCCATCACCGTGCCGCAGGACCCCGCGGTGCTGCGCCGGCGCACCCTGGTCACCGCCGCCCAGTATCTGGCGCTGGGCATCGACCCGGCCCGGTCGACGATCTTCGTGCAGAGCCAGGTGCCGGCCCACGCCGAGTTGTCCTGGGTTCTGGGATGTTTCACCGGGTTCGGCCAGGCCTCGCGGATGACGCAGTTCAAGGACAAGTCGCTCAAGCAGGGCACCGATTCCACCACGGTCGGTCTGTTCACCTACCCGGTGCTGCAGGCCGCCGACGTTCTGCTTTACGACACCAATCTGGTTCCGGTGGGCGAGGACCAACGCCAGCACCTGGAGTTGGCCCGCGACATCGCCGGTCGGTTCAACGCCCGCTTCCCGGACACCTTCGTGGTGCCGGAGGTGATGATCGCCAAGGAAACCGCCAAGATCTACGACCTGTCCGAGCCGACGGCCAAGATGAGCAAGTCGGCTACCACCGACGCCGGTCTGATCAACCTGCTCGACGATCCGGCGCTGTCCGCCAAGAAGATTCGGTCCGCGGTCACCGACAGCGAGCGGGAGATCCGCTTCGACACCGAGGCCAAGCCCGGAGTGTCCAACCTGCTGTCCATCCAGTCCGCCGTCACCGGGATCTCGGTCGACACGCTCGTCGCGGGGTATGCGGGCCGCGGCTACGGGGATCTGAAGAAGGACACCGCCGACGCCGTCGTCGCCTACGTCACCCCGATCAAGTCGCGCGTCGATGAACTGCTCGCCGACCCCGCGCAACTCGAGGCGATCCTGGCCACCGGCGCCGATCGCGCCCGCGAGGTCGCCGGCGCGACACTGGCCCGGGTGTACGACCGGTTGGGGTTCCTGCCCCGGTGATCAAGGCCTGGCGGCGGGTTGTGCGCGTCCAGCAGCGCTACAGCGCTGCGCATGGCGATTTCTACGCCGCCGGGATCAGCTACTTCACCATCTTCGCGATGTTCCCGCTGCTGATGGTGGGCTTCTCGACGGTGGGTTTCGTGCTGGCCGGACAACCCGGGCTGTTGAGCCGGATCGACGGCCAGGTCAAAGCTGCGGTACCGAACGACTTCGCCTCCGTGGTCACCAGCCTGATGGATGCGGCGATCTCGTCGCGGACCTCCATCGGTGTGATCGGTCTGGCGACGGCGCTGTGGGCCGGGCTGAGCTGGATGGATAACCTGCGCACCGCACTGTCGGAGATGTGGCAACAGCCCACTGCCGCAGCGGGTTTCATACGCACCAAGGCTTCCGATCTGGCGGCGTTGGTGTCTGTCTTCGCTGCCACCCTTCTCACACTGGGGCTGACGGGACTGGCCGATCCGGCGGTGCGGCTAGCTGGAGGTCTGCGGGTGCTATCGCTGCTGGGGTCGGTTCTGGTGGCGTGGTTGATGTTCAGCTGGATGATCGCCAAGCTGCCGCGTCAACCGGTACCGCTGCGAGTGGCGGCGCGCGCTGGGCTGCTCGCCGCCGTCGGCTTCGAGATCGTCAAACAACTGCTGTCGATGTACCTGCGGGTGGTGCTGCACGGGCCGGCCGGGGCGATCTTCGGTCCCGTGCTGGGCCTGATGGTGTTCGCCTACGTCACTGCGCGACTGGTGCTGTTCGCGGCGGCCTGGGCAGCCGAACAAAGTGAGGCAACCGATGAACTGGGCAGCCGAACAAAGTGAGGCAACCGATGAACTGGGCAGCCGAACAAAGTGAGGCAACCGATGAACTGGGCAGCGACCGAGTGAGTTAAGCATTACCCGGGCTCGTCATCATCGGGTCGCAGGATTTCCTCGGGATGGTGGTAGAGGTTGACGCGTTGTTGGCCTCTGTTGAGACTGGGCGGGGGTATCCACTCGGTTCGGTTGTCGCTCTTGCGTTTTCGGGTGGTCCATCCGGTCGGCGTGTTGTCGACGAGGCGGTTGTCGCATCCGCAGGCCAGGGTGAGTTCGTTGATGTCGGTGTTGCCGCCGTGCTGCCAATCGCGTTCGGCGTGGTGGACCTGACTGCGCTGGGGTGGGGCGTCGCAGTTGGGTTTGGTGCAACCCCGGTCCAGGGCGTGCAGCGCGAGGCGCTGGCCGGGGCTGGCGGTGCGCCGGCGGCGCCCGTAGTACAGCTGCATCTCCTTGGGGTTGTCGAACAGCAGCAGGTAGGGATGGGCGCCGGCGGCCATCGTGATCAGGGTGGGAATGGGCAGTCGGGTGCCGCCGCCGGTATGGGCGATTCCCGCGGCGGCGGATAACTCCGCGAGGCTGGTGGTCGCGACAATGGTGACCGGCAACCCGTTGTGCTGGCCGAGACTCCCGGAGGACAGCATTGCCCGGCACACGGTCTGCAGGGCGTCGTGGGTGCGTTGGGCGGCGCTGCGGGTGTCTCTGCTGATCTGCTCTTGGGAGGGGACGCCGTCCACGCAGGGGGTGTCGTCATCGGGATTGCAGTAACCCGGCGCCGCGAGCTTGGCGAACATCGCATCGAGAGTGGCCCTCAATTCAGGCGTCAACCAACCGGAGATCTTGCTCATGCCATCGAGATCTTGACGCCCGATCGTCACCCCGCGCTTGCGGGCGTGCTCGCGTTCGTCATCCAGGGTGCCGTCCTGGTCGAGGTAGCCCATCAGCTGGCGGGCCACCGTGCGCAGCCCATCGGGAGTCAGCCCACCCGCGAGCCCGGACAGTTGCGACTCCGCAGCCGCCCGGGTGCCCACATCGACACCGGTCGGCAGCTGGGCCATGAAGTCCCTGATCACCGCGACGTGCTCGGTGCCGATCTCACCGCGGGCCTGCGCTGCCGCGGTGCCCGGCAGCTGCGGCTCCAGCGGCTCTCCGGTGACCGCCCGCCGCGGACCCAGCTGATCGGCCTCGGCGATGCGCCGGCCAGCGTCCGTCCCGCTGATCCCCAGCCGCTGGGACAACACCGCCCGCCAGGACTTGGCGCCCATCTCCTTCGCGGTGGTCTGGGACTGCAGGTGTGTGAGCAACGCGTGCTCGGTGGCGGGCTGGCGGCGCCGGTGGGTTTCGAGCCGGTGTAAGACCTCCAGCACCTGAGCGGTACCGAGGCGGTGGACCGGCAGCGAGGCCAGCTTGTCCCACGCCGCCTCAACATCGTCGAGGGCGGCCAGCACCGCTTCGGTGTCCGGGGTCCGCGCCTTCATGATTCGAACACTAGTTCGACCCACTGACAAGTTTGATACCCCTTGCGCAGCGCGCGGACGATCCGGGCAACAAGCGGATCGGCAGGAAGTTGTTCGACACCGTCGCCCACGCCGCTGCGTATTCTGCACATTCGGCCTAGCAAGACGGGTGAGGGGAACGCCGATGACCGATTGGCTGACACCGGTCACGCTCAGTGGCGCGCACGTACGGCTTGAGCCGCTGTCGGCTGCACACCATGACGCCCTCTGCGAGGCGGTGAGGGACGGAGAACTCTGGCGACTCTGGTACACGGCTATACCGGAACCTGCTCAGATGCACGACGAGATTCAGCGCCGCCTCGAGGAGCAGAACCGTGGCACCATGTGCCCCTTTGCCGTGGTCGATCCGGCCACCGATCGTGCGGTTGGAATGACGACCTACATGAATATCGACGCACTGAGTCGGCGCGTGGAAATTGGATCCACCTGGTATCGGCGGAGCGCCCAGCGAACCGCGCTCAATACCGAGGCGAAGCTTCTGATGCTCTCCCATGCGTTCGATGATCTGGATTGCATAGCGGTCGAATTCCGCACGCATTTCTTCAACCATGCAAGCCGGCGTGCGATCGAGCGACTGGGAGCCAAGCTCGATGGCGTGCTGCGCAGTCATCAGATCAACCGGCACCCGCAGGCCTACGGCACGTTGAGGGATACCTGCGTGTACAGCATCGTCGCTGACGAGTGGCCGGCGGTGCGGTCACACCTGGAGCACAGCCTCGCAGTAAAAGCCTGAATCACACCGAACTACGAGCGTGCCTGCACCCGCTGATTCAAGCGACCGCGCCGCCATGATCAGACCGAACACGACGATGGTGCCGATCACGGCCACCCCGATCCGCACCGGCAGCGCATCAGCGGTGAACACCGGCGCCGACGCCAGATCGACAGTGTCGGCTTTCGGCGGGGCCAGCGACGGGTCGGGTTCGATCAGGGTGCCGATCTTGGTGCCCGGCGGGGTGGCGAAGCCGTAGTCCAGCAGGCGGGCCGTCTGCTCCCACGGGGCGATCGGTTGGCGGGTGCCCTTGAGCAGCACCGCCATCAGACGGCGGCCGTCCCGTGTGGCCGCGCCGACGAAGGTCTGCCCGGCGTCGTCGGTGTAGCCGGTCTTGCCGCCGAGCGCGCCCGGGTAGTTGTAGAGCAGTTTGTTGTCGTTCTCCACCGGATACGGCGGTCCGCCGGCGTCGGGGAACTGGTAGTCGCGGGTGCGCACGATGTCGGCGAACATCGGGTTGTTGTAGGCGTAGCGGTAGAACAGCCCGATGTCGTAGGCCGAGGTGCTCATGCCCGGGCCCGTCCAGACCGGACGGGGTGGCCACCCGGGTGTCGCGGCCACCGAGCTTGCCGGCCAGGGTGTTGATCTTGCCGCAGCCCGACGTCCACCCGCCGAGCGCGCGGGCCAGTGCGTGCGGCCGCGTCGTTGCCGGAGTGCATCAGCAGCCCGTGCAGCAGGTCGTTGACGGTGTAGCGGCCGCCCGGCTTCGACGCCCACCTTGGTGCCCTCGGCGTTGGCGTCCTCCTGGGTGCCGTCGATGATCCGGTTCAGCGGCAGTTCGTTGATGGCCGCCATGGCGGTCAGCACTTTGATCACACTGGCCGGGCGGTGCCGGCCGTGCGGATCGCGGGCGGCGATCACGTCCCCGGTGTCCAGGTCGGCCACCAGCCAGGCCTCGGCGGAGACGTCGCCGGGCACCGGCGGGGTGCCGGCGCGCGACGATGACCCCGCAGCCGCCGACAGCGCCTCGCCGCCGACGGGCGTGGCCGGCACCGGCAGCGGCTGCGGCGGCTCACCGGCTTTGGGCACCTCCGAGGAGTCGACCGCCGGCGGGGTGGACACCTTGTACGGGCAGCTGTTGGGATCGACGGCCGGCTCGGCAGCCGCGACCGCCGGCGCGCCCGCGCAGGCACAGCGTCGCCGCCACGGCAGCGACCCGCCCCGCCCCGCTCAGGACATCGCCATGTAAGTGCAGGTTAGGCGAATCGGGCCCGGAAACCGGGGAGCCGCGCTGTGACTGGTGTGACTGTGTGGTTATCGGCGACTCTTTTACAGCAGCCGGCTGGCCTCGCCGCAGCACGCCGTGCAGGATCTCGTAGATCTCGTCGAACTCGTCCTGGCCGCTGATCAGCGGCGGAGCCAGCTGCACCACCGGGTCGCCGCGGTCGTCGGCGCGGCAGTACAGCCCGGCCTCGAACAGCGCGGCGGACAGGAAGCCGCGCAGCAGCCGCTCGCTCTCGTCGTCGTCGAAGGTCTCCTTGGTGGCCTTGTCCTTGACCAGTTCGATCCCGTAGAAGAAGCCCTCGCCGCGGACGTCGCCGACGATCGGCAGCTCCAGCAGCTTCTCCAGGGTGGCCCGGAAGATCGGGGCGTTGGTCTTGACGTGCTCGTTGATGCCCTCGCGTTCGAAGATGTCGAGGTTGGCCAGCGCCACCGCCGAGGACACCGGGTGCCCGCCGAAGGTGTAGCCGTGACCGAAGGTGGTCTTGCCGTCGTTGAACGGTTCGAAGAGCCGGTCGCTGGCGATCATCGCGCCGATCGGGGCGTAGCCCGAGCTCATGCCCTTGGCGCAGGTGATGATGTCGGGCACGTAGCCGAAGTCGTCGCAGGCGAACATCGAGCCGATGCGGCCGAAGGCGCAGATGGTCTCGTCGGAGACCAGCAGCACGTCGTACTCGTCGCAGATCTCGCGGACCCGGTCGAAGTATCCCGGCGGCGGCGGGAAGCAGCCGCCGGCGTTCTGCACCGGCTCGAGGAACACCGCGCACACGGTGTCGGGGCCCTCGAACTCGATGGCCTCGGCGATCCGGTCGGCGCAGTACCGGCCGAAGGCCTTGGCGTCGGTCGTCGTACGGCCTCCGGGCGCACGGTAGAAGTTGGTGTTGGGCACCCGGAACCCGCCCGGGGTGAGCGGCTCGAAGGGCTTCTTGAAGTCCGGCAGGCCGGTGATGGCCAGCGCACCCTGCGGGGTGCCGTGATAGGCGATGGCCCGCGAGACCACCTTGTACTTGCCCGGCTTGCCGGTCAGCTTGAAGAACTGCTTGGCCAGCTTCCACGCGCTCTCGACGGCCTCGCCGCCGCCGGTGGTGAAGAACACCCGGTTCAGATCGCCGGGGGCGTAGTGCGGCCAGTCGCTCGGCCAGTTCGATCGCCGGCGGCGGTGGCATAGGACCACAGCGGGAAGAACTCCAGCGGTCTCGGCCTGCTTGGCGGCCGCCTCGGCGAGTTCCTTGCGGCCGTGGCCGACCTGGCACGGTGAACAGCCCGGACAGGCCGTCGATGTACCGCTTGCCGTAGCTGTCGTAGATGTGCAGCCCTCGCCGCGGGTGATGATCGGCGGCGTGATGCCGTGACCGTGCCGGGCGAAGTGGCCCCACAGATGCCGGTCGGCCTTGGCGCCCAGATCGGCGGTCAGCTGGTGCTCGGCGGAGAGTGTCATCGTGTGCCCCAATTGTATTGTTGTTTAACGAGTTTCAGATAAACCAGCGTTTCGGTGGATGTCACGCCCGGCACCGCGCGGATCTCGGTGTTGAGCAGGTCGAGCAGTTCGGCGTCGTCCTCGCAGACCACTTCGACGATGGCGTCGAAGGTGCCGGCGGTCAGCACCACGTAGGTCGACGGCGTCGAGTGTCGGCGAGCTTCTCGGCGACCTTGGTGGTGTCACCCTGGCAGCGGATGCCGATCATCGCCTGGCGGGCGAAGCCGAGTTGCATCGGGTCGGTGACCGCGACGATCTGCATCACCCCGGAGTCGACCAGGCGCTGCACCCGCTGGCGCACCGCGGCCTCCGACAGGCCGACGGACTTGCCGATCGCGGCGTAGGACCGCCGGCCGTCCTGCTGCAGCTTCTCGATGATGGCCTTGGACATCTCGTCGAGCTGCACCGGCCCCGATGCCCGCGAGGCCGGTGCGCGCATCGCGAACCGGCCGATCGACGCTCCGGAGTCAGCCATGCTCATGATTGTGCACGGAATCCGTTGTTTTAGGCAACGTGATCGACGGAATGCGTAGCATTAGGCCCGTGATTGCGAGTAGTTGGATCGACGGAGCCCCGGTTATCACCGGCGGTGATCGGCATCAGGTGATCAATCCCGGCCGACTGGCAGCGTCGTGGCCGAACTGGCCCTCGCGCACGCCCGCCGACGTCGACGTCGCGGTGGCCTCCGCCCGCGCCGCGCTGCCCGGCTGGTCCGGCGCCACACCCGCGCGAGCGCTCGGCGGTGCTGTCCAAGCTGGCCGAGCTGCTCGAGGCCCACACCGCCGAGGTCGTGGCCGAAGAGGTCAGCCAGACCGGCAAGCCGGTGCGGCTGGCGACCGAGTTCGACGTGCCCGGCAGCATCGACAACATCGCCTTCTTCGCCGGTGCGGCCCGCCACCTGGAGGGCAAGGCCACCGCGGAGTACTCCGCCGACCACACCTCCTCGATCCGCCGGGAGGCCGTCGGCGTGGTCGCCACCATCACCCCGTGGAACTATCCGCTGCAGATGGCGGTGTGGAAGGTCATCCCCGCCCTGGCCGCCGGCTGCTCGGTGGTCATCAAACCCGCCGAACTCACCCCGCTCACCACGCTGACGCTGGCCCGGCTGGCCAAGGAGGCCGGACTGCCCGACGGTGTGCTCAACGTGATCACCGGCGCCGGCGCGGACGTCGGCCAGGCACTGGCCGGCCACCCGGACGTCGACGTCGTCACCTTCACCGGGTCCACCCCGGTGGGCCGGCGGGTGATGGCCGCCGCGGCCGCCCAGGGCCACCGCACCCAACTCGAACTCGGCGGCAAGGCGCCGTTCGTGGTGTTCGACGACGCCGACCTCGACGCCGCCGTGCACGGCGCGGTGGCCGGGTTCGCTGATCAACTCCGGCCAGGACTGCACCGCCGCCACCCGCGCGATCGTGGCGGCGAATCTCTACGACGACTTCGTCGCCGGGGTGGCCGAACTGATGGGCAAGATCGTCGTCGGTGACCCGCAGGATCCCGACACCGATCTCGGCCCGCTGATCTCGTTCGCCCACCGCGCCAAGGTGGCCGCCATGGTCGACCGCGCCCCGGCCCAGGGCGCCCGTGTCGTCACCGGCGGCAAGGCCCCGGATCTGCCCGGCGCCTACTACCTGCCCACCCTGCTGGCCGACGTGGCCGAGGACTCCGAGGCCTACCGGGACGAGATCTTCGGTCCGGTGCTCACCGTGCGCCGCCACGACGGCGACGACGACGCACTGCGCCAGGCCAACGACACCGACTACGGACTGGCCGCCTCGGCGTGGACCCGGGACGTCTACCGCGCCCAGCGGGCGTCGCGGGAGATCGAAGGCCGGCTGCGTGTGGATCAACGACCACATCCCGATCATCAGCGAGATGCCGCACGGCGGACTCGGCGCATCCGGGTTCGGCAAGGACATGAGCGACTACTCCTTCGAGGAGTACCTCACCATCAAGCACGTGATGAGCGATATCACCGGGGTCGCCGAAAAGGGTTGGCACCGGACGATATTCAGCCTGCGCTAGGAGCTTCCCATGTCGGATATCGCGCCCAACTCGGTGGCCAACGCCGCCGCAGTGTCGCTGGCGATGACCGCCGTGCCGGATGACCAGCGGGTCAGCGGCGAACCTGCCACCGGAAGCGCAGTGTTCGGGACCTTCGCGGACCTCGAGGTCGGGGTGTGGGAGATGACCGCCGGAGTCGATGCGTGACATCGAAGCCGACGAACTATTCGTCGTGCTCAGCGGATCGGCCCGGGTGGACTTCGCCGACGGCTCGGCGTCGCTGGACCTGAACCCGGGGGACGTGGTGCGGCTGACGGCCGGAACTCGCACGGAGTGGACTGTGCACCAACCGCTGCGCAAGGTCTATCTCACCGCTTCGTGAACTCCTCACCGGTCTCCGGGTTGACCGCGGTCTCCCCGGGCGGCAGGTTCGACAGGTCCGGGGCGATCACCGTCGGCATGTCACCGGAGTCCGGCAGGCCCAGGGTGGGCTCGACGTTGACCGCCGGCTCGAGCACCAGGTCGGCGCTGGAGCGCCGCGACAGGGTCAGGCCGTGGAAGAAGTCCGGTGAGGCGATCCACCAGATCACCATCATCACCACGCCGAGCACCAGTGCGCCGATACCGACGACGGCCACCGCGCCGTAGCCGAAGATCGTGACGTTGTTGCCGTCGTCGTCGGTGAGCCAGTCCGGCTTGGCGTACTGGATCAGGCCGTAGACGAACACCGCCGACAGGATCAGCGCACCGGCCAGTGGCACCACCCCGCGCATCACCAGGTCGCGCACCGACTTGGTGAGGTCCTTGCGGTAGAACCAGACGCAGGCGAATCCGGTCAGGCCGTAGTAGAAGGCGATCATCAGGCCCACCGAACCGATCAGCGCGGTCAGCAGGTTCGGGCTGACCAAGGTGAACAGCAGATAGAACAGGATCGACACCGCACCCATGGCGATCGTCGAGGTGGTCGGGGTCAGGTAGCGCCGGTGGATCTTGGCGAACGAACTCGGCAGCGCCCGGTAGACACCCATCGACAGCGTGGTGCGCGCGGTCGGCAGGATCGTCGTCTGGGTGGATGCCGACGCCGAGGTCAGGATCGAGGCCGCCAGCAGCAGCAGGGCGATCTTGCCGAGCGCGCTGTCGCCGAACAGGTCCTGGCCGACGGCGGCGAACACGTCGTCGGCGTTGTCCTGGTTGCCCAGGCCCACCCCCTCGGTGCCCACGCCGGCGAAGGCGATCGTCGATACCGCCACCAGGGCGTAGGTGGCCAGCAGCAGGAAGGTGGAGATCACCGCGGCACGCCCCGGGGTGCGGCCGGGATCGTCGGATTCCTCGTTGCAGGCCACCGCGGTGTCCCAGCCCCAGTAGATGAACAGGGCGGTGAGCAGGGCCGGGGCGATCACGGTGCTGAAGTCCAGACCGGCCGGCCAGAACCAGTCCAGCGAGGGTGTGAGCGAGTACGGCTCGGCGGTGCCGGTGTAGACCTTGAACAGCGCGACGACGGCGAACATCAGCAGCACGACGAGTTCGATGCCGAGCAGTCCGTACTGCAGCCGGGCCGAGACCTCGATGCCGCGGTAGCAGATGTAGGTCATCACGACGATCCAGATCACCCCGGCGACGGTGGACCAGAGCGTGCTGTCGGCCAGTTCGGCCACCGATTCCCAGCCCAGTCCGCCGACGAAGGTGAACGAGTAGGACCCGGCGATCTGGGCGAGGTTGGCCATCACGATGACGTCGGCGGCGATGATGCCCCAGCCGCCCATCCAGCCGACCAGCGGACCGAAGGCGCGGGAGGACCAGGTGAAGGTGGTGCCGCAGTCCGGTTCGGCCTTGTTGAGTTCCTGGTAGGCCACCGCGATCATCCACATCGGGATGAACGCCAGCAGGATGATCGCCGGCGCCTTCACCCCGGCCAACAGCGCGCCGCCGCTGGCGACGATCAGGCCGAGGCTGGCGGCCAGGGAGTAGGCCGGGGCCGTGGAGGCCATCCCGACCACGACGCTGGACACCAGTCCCAGCGCGCCGCCCTTGAGACCCTTGCTGTCGACCGTCGAACCCGCGGGGGATTCGACGGTGAGTTCGCCCTTGCTCATGACCGCTCCTTGACCGTCGGTGGAACCGGACTGAGAGTACGGTCCGTAACGGCGGAGCGCGCGATAACTACCGCGCGAGAGTCAGCGGGCGGGGTCTGACTGCCCGCTTCCTCCTCGGCCCCTGCGGGGCCGCATCGTCAGCGGGCGAACATCAGCGCGCGCTTGACCTCCTGGATGGCCTTGGTGACCTGAATGCCGCGCGGGCAGGCCTCGGTGCAGTTGAAGGTGGTGCGGCAGCGCCACACCCCGTCGATCTCGTTGAGGATCTCCAGGCGTTCGGCGGCACCCTCGTCGCGGCTGTCGAAGATGAACCGGTGGGCGTTGACGATGGCCGCCGGCCCGAAGTAGCTGCCCTCGTTCCAGAACACCGGGCAACTGGTGGTGCAGCAGGCGCACAGGATGCACTTGGTGGTGTCGTCGTAGCGGGCCCGGTCCTCTGCGCTTTGGATGCGCTCCCGGGTGGGCGCGTTGCCGCTGGTGATCAGGTACGGCTTGACCCTGCGGTAGGCGTCGAAGAACGGCTCCATGTCGACGACGAGGTCCTTCTCCACCGGCAGGCCGCGGATCGGCTCGATGGTGACGGTCAGCTGCTTGCCGGCCTTCTTCGGCAGCAGGTCACGCATCAGCACCTTGCAGGCCAGCCGGTTGACGCCGTTGACCCGCATGGCGTCCGAGCCGCACACTCCGTGCGCGCAGGACCGCCGCAACGTCAGGGTGCCGTCGAGGTAGTTCTTGGCATACGAGATCAGGTTCAGCAGCCGGTCGGTGGGCAGGCACGGCACCCGGAAGCTCTGCCAGCCGTCGGTGTCGGCGTAGCGGTCCGGGTTCTCCGGATCGAAGCGGGCGATCTTCAGCGTCACCATCACCGCCTCTGCGGGGATCGGGGGCAGTGGCGGATCGTGTGTCTGCGACAGCGGCTCATCGTCAGTACTTCCGCTCCATCGGCTCGTAGCGGGTCTGCACCACGGGCTTGTAGTCCAGCCGGACATCGGACAGCAGATCCGTGCCGTCCTTGTAGGCCATGGTGTGCCGCAGATAGTTGGTGTCGTCGCGGTGCGGGTAGTCCTCGCGGGCGTGCCCGCCGCGGGACTCCTTGCGGTTGAGCGCACTGGCGACGGTGACCTCGGCCAACTCCAGCAGGAAGCCCAGTTCGATGGCTTCGAGCAGATCGCTGTTGTAGCGCTTGCCCTTGTCGTGCACCGTGATCCGCGAGTAGCGCTCCTTGAGCGTGTGGATATCGGTCAGCGCCTGCTTGAGCGTCTCCTCGGTGCGGAACACCGCGGCGTTGTTGTCCATCGACTGCTGCAGTTCGCTGCGGATGTCGGCGACCCGCTCGTTGCCGTGCTCGGAGAGGATGTCGGCCACCCAGTTGGTCACCATGGCGGCCGGCTCCTCCGGCAGCTCGACGCGCGGGTTGCCCAGCGCGTAGTAGGCGGCGGCCAGGCCGGCGCGGCGGCCGAACACGTTGATGTCCAGCAGCGAGTTGGTGCCCAGCCGGTTGGCGCCGTGCACCGACACGCAGGCGCACTCGCCGGCGGCGTAGAGCCCGGGGACGACGTTGGTGTTGTCGCGCAGCACCTCTCCGATCACCGTGGTGGGGATGCCGCCCATCACGTAGTGGCACGTCGGGTAGACCGGCACCAGTTCGGTGACCGGGTCCACACCCAGGTAGGTGCGGGCGAACTCGGTGATGTCGGGCAGCTTCGCCTCGAGCACGTCGGCGCCGAGGTGGCGGACGTCGATGTAGACGTAGTCCTTGTGCGGCCCGGCGCCGCGGCCCTCGAGGACCTCCTGCACCATCGCCCGGGCGACGATGTCGCGGGGCGCGAGGTCGACGATCGTCGGCGCGTAGCGCTCCATGAACCGTTCACCCTCGCCGTTGAGCAGCCGGCCGCCCTCGCCGCGCACCGCCTCGGAGATGAGGATGCCCAGGCCGGCCAGTCCGGTCGGGTGGAACTGGTGGAACTCCATGTCCTCCAACGGAAGTCCCTTGCGGAAGACGATGCCCAGGCCGTCGCCGGTCAGCGTGTGGGCGTTGGAGGTGGTCTTGTACATCCGGCCCGAGCCGCCGGTGGCGAGCACGATCGACTTGGCGTGGAAGATGTGGATGTCACCGGTGGCCAACTCGTAGGCCACCACGCCGGTGGCCACCGGGCCGCGCGGGGTCTCGGTGAGCACCAGGTCCAGGGCGTAGAACTCGTTGAAGAACTCGACGTCGTGCTTGACGCAGTTTTGGTACAGCGTCTGCAGGATCATGTGGCCGGTGCGGTCGGCGGCGTAGCAGGCCCGGCGGACCGGTGCCTTGCCGTGGTCGCGGGTGTGTCCGCCGAAGCGGCGCTGGTCGATGCGGCCCTCCGGGGTGCGGTTGAACGGCATCCCCATCTTCTCGAGGTCGAGGACGGCGTCGATGGCCTCCTTGCACATGATCTCGACGGCGTCCTGGTCGGCGAGGTAGTCACCGCCCTTGATGGTGTCGAAGGTGTGCCACTCCCAGTTGTCCTCTTCGACGTTGGCCAGCGCGGCGCACATGCCGCCCTGCGCGGCGCCGGTGTGGCTGCGGGTGGGGTAGAGCTTCGTCAGCACGGCGGTGCGGATCTTCGGCCCGGCCTCCACGGCGGCGCGCATCCCGGCGCCGCCGGCGCCGACGATGACGACGTCGTACTTGTGCTCCTGGATCATGGGTGATCTCCCTTGGTCGTCATGTGATGGGCGGTCACGTGATGTTCGGGTCGAAGGTCAGCAGTGCGTAGGTGCCGACGACCAGGACGATGATCATCGACACCGCGAGCAGGCAGTTGAGCCAGAACCGGGTGGAGTCCTTGCGGGCGTAGTCGGCGATGATCGTGCGCATGCCGTTGCCGCCGTGCAGCTGCGCCAGCCACAGCATGGACAGATCCCAGATCTGCCAGAACGGCGAGGCCCAGCGCTGCGGCGACGTAGTTGAAGTCGATGCGGTAGACGCCGTCTTCCAGATCAGGCCGATGAACAGGTGGCCGATCACCAGGAAGACCAGCACCACGCCGGAGAACCGCATGAACAGCCACGCGTACTTCTCGAAGTTCGGCATGCCGTTGCGCCGCCGCGGCGAGCGCGGGTTGTCCAGGCTGGCGGGATGGTCGTGGTCGCGGCCCACCACCGGGGCCGGCGGGCCGAGCCGGCTCTCGATGTTTCGGAGATGGTCACAGGAACCGCTCCGCCATGTGCATGCCGATCACCACGGTGGCCGGCACCATGACCAGGAGCCAGAGCCCGGCCACGGCCCACAGCATCTGGCGCTGGTAGCGCGGGCCCTGCCACCAGAAGTCGACCAGGATCACCCGAACGCCGTTGAGCGCGTGGTAGAGCACGCAGGCCACCAGGCCCAGTTCCATCAGGCCGATGATCGGGGTCTTGTAGGTCTCGACGCACCTCGTTGTAGGCCTGCGGGCTGACCCGCACCAGGGCGGTGTCGAGGACGTGGACGAACAGGAAGAAGAAGACGGTCGCGCCGGTGATGCGGTGCAGCACCCACGACCACATGCCCGGGTCACCGCGGTAGAACGTTCTCCGCCTGCCGTGGCGACACCTGTGCCGCTGTGACTCATCGCGCTGCCTCTCGCGTGGAACGCTTTGGACCTGGTGTGGACTCTATCGCCGGTGGTAGCGGCGAAATGAATGACGCAGGGATTACATCAGCTCGGCGCGTGACCGCGGGCACAATGCGGGATGAGCACGACGATGAGCACACCGCTGACGCTCGAGACGATCAGGCAGGCGCCCAAGGCGCTGCTGCATGACCACCTCGACGGCGGGCTGCGCCCGGCGACCGTCATCGACATCGCCGGAGCAGGTCGGCTACGAGGGTCTGCCGAGCACCGACGCGGCCGAGCTGGCGGACTGGTTCCGCACCGCTGCGCACAGCGGTTCGCTGGTGCGCTACCTCGAGCCGTTCGCCCACACCGTGGCGGTGATGCAGACCCCCGAGGCGCTGCACCGGGTGGCGCTGGAATGCGTGGAGGATCTCGCCGCCGACAACGTGGTCTACGCCGAGATCCGGTTCGCCCCGGAACTGCACCTCGACCGGCGGGCTGTCGCTCGACGAGGTGGTCGAGGCCGTGCTGGCCGGGTTCGCCGACGGGGAGAAGGCCGCCGCGGCGGTCGGCCGGACCATCACGGTGCGCTGCCTGGTGACGGCCATGCGGCACGCCGCCCGCTCCCGGGACATCGCCGAGTTGGCCGATCGCGTTCCGCGACAAGGGGTGGTCGGGTTCGATATCGCCGGTGCCGAGGCCGGGTATCCGCCGTCGCGGCATCTCGACGCCTTCGAGTACATGCGCGCCAACAACGCACGCTTCACCATTCACGCCGGCGAGGCGTTCGGGCTGCCGTCCATCCACGAGGCGCTGGCGTTCTGCGGCGCCGACCGGCTCGGCCACGGGGTGCGCATCGTCGACGACATCGAGGAGCTGCCCGACGGCACCGCGCGTGCTGGGCCGGCTGGCGGCGATCGTGCGCGACAAGCGGATTCCGCTGGAGATGTGCCCGAGTTCCAATGTGCAGACCGGTGCGGTGCCCAGCATCGAGCAGCCACCCGTTCGACCTGCTGGCGCGGCTGCGTTTCCGGGTGACGGTCAATACCGACAACCGGCTGATGAGCGACACCACCATGAGCCGGGAGATGCTGCGGCTGGTCGAGACCTTCGGCTACGGCTGGAGCGATCTGGAGCGGTTCACCATCAACGCGATGAAGTCGGCGTTCATCCACTTCGACGAGCGGCTGGCGATCATCGACGAGGTGATCAAACCGCGGTATGCGGTGCTGGTGGGTTGAGCTCTCGTGCTACCCGGACGGGACAGCCTGCAGTTCGCGAATCGCTCGGATGCTAATCCGTGATTTGCTGTCAGAGTTCGGCGGGCTAGGCATTTGCGCCGAGGGCTTATGGACGCGGTCGGTCGGCGATGACCGATGCGTCAGGACGCTGCCGACGAGCTGGCGCGTTCGCCTGGAGAAATTGCCGACGAGCTGGCCGGCACCGGCCTGCGGCCAAGCGGATGCCGTTCGGCCGCGGTCATGCCGGCGCGTCGATCAAGCCTCGGTCGCCCGAGCGGATGTCGTCCTCGATCCTCGGTGGCCCCGCAGGTATTGCTGCCGGACGGCCGACTCTGGCACTTCCACAGTCGGCTGCAACCCCGAGGGCATCTACTTCGACGCCCGGGTGGACCACGCTCGGTCCGAGCACGGATCCATTCCGCTGGGCGATGCGCGATTCAGTTTCCTGGGCGCCGTCGTGTGCCGTACAACTTCGGCTACCAGCAGCCGACGACGATCCGGGGATTCGAACTCGGCGCCCTGATCGGCAAGGGCGGGTCGACTCGCTTCGTGGACTGCCGACGAAGCGCTGGCGAGATCGTCGACAGCACGCCGGGCGTCAACGTCTGCGGCTCGGCGACGTTCCGCGGCGCTACTCGCGCCGCAGCCGCGACTCCACGAACCGCTCAAGCTGCTTCCCACTCCGACGACGGCCTTGGCGTACGGGCCGCTTCGGCCGCTGGCCGAGTCGCGGTTCGAGCACGTAGTCCACCAGCGCGGCCGATCGCGGTGTCGTCGGCGAGCAGCCGGTTCGACGGTGTCGTCCTCGGAGTAGTCGCCGACGTCGCGCACGAACTCCACCGCCAGCGCCAGCTGGTCGCGGTCGATGGCCTCCGGACCGTCGGCGATGTCGTCGACGAGGCCGCTGAGCACGTAGACGTTGTCCTCGGTGACGTCGACCCGCAGCGAGCCGTCGGTGGCGGCGGTGCGGATGTCGTCGTAGGTGCTCAGGTCGGACAGGTCGTGGTCGTGCTCGTCGGCCAGGTAGCGGGCCAGCGCGCGCTCGGAGCCGAACACGCTGATGCGGCCGTTGCGGCCCAGGAAGATCGGCTTGTCGTCGAAGTAGCAGCGCAGCGTGTAGTAGCGTGCCGCCACTGGTCATCACCCGGACCGGGTCGATGCCGACGTGCTCCCAGAACTTGGCGTCGCCGCCGAGCACCACGGTGTCGCCTGCGGCGCGCACCGGCATCTCGGCGGCGTCGTCATCGGACTCGACGCCGTCCTCGGCCTCGTCGAGGTCGTCGAGCGACGTCCATCGGTTCGTCCTCGAGGTCCTCGTACGGCTCATCGAGTTCGGCGGCGGCCTTCGTCGCGGCGGCCGCATCGACTTCCGGGGTGGTGATGATCTCGTCGATCGCCGACACCACGCCGTCCCAGCCGCGGGCGACGATCTCGCCGATCCCTGTCCCAGCGCTTGCGTGCCGGCCCGGCCGGTGAACTGGTCGATGCCGCCGGAGACCAGCCCGAGGTTGGGGTTGCCGTTGAAGAACCGGGTCACCGCGGGCAGGTCGCACACCGAGCCGATCGAGGACACCACGGCCAGGGTGTCGGCCAGCGAGCCTCGACCGAGGCCTCGGTCGGCTTCTCGGCCAGCAACTCCTCCACGCCGATCAGGTCGGCGTGGCGGTCCTCGGCCGGCTCGCAGCCGGTGGGCATTGGCCTTGGCCAGCCGCTCCCAGGCCGGATGGTCGACCAGGTCGTTGTCGGTGTCGGTGCGTACGAACGCCGCCAGGTCGGCCACCGACTCGAAGGCGAAGAGGTCCTCGTCCTTGCCGAGGAAGGCCTCCCACTCGTCGCCGCCGTCGCGCCAGCGGGGCGCCCACAAGGTGTAGAGGTCACCGGCGGTGACGCCGAGGCGGATCGGTACAAGCTCAGAGGCCATGCCGGACAGCCTAACGACCTACAGTTCGGTGCCCATGGACGTGTGTGTCGTCGACCATCCGCTGGCCGCAGCCCGGCTGACCACGCTGCGCGACGAACGCACCGACAACGCCGGGTTCCGCGCCGCGCTGCGCGACCTGACCCACATGCTGGTCTACGAGGCCACCCGGGATGCGCCCACCGAGGAGGTCAGCGTCCGGACCCCGCTGACCGACACCGTCGGCGCCCGGCTGGCCAACCCGCCGTTGCTGGTGCCGGTGCTGCGGGCCGGCCTGGGCATGGTCGACCAGGCGCACGCGCTGATCCCGGAGGCCCGGGTGGGCTTCGTCGGGGTCGCCCGCGACGAGACCACCCACCAGCCGGTGCCCTACCTGGAGTCGCTGCCCGCCGACCTGCGCACCCAGCCGGTGATGGTGCTCGATCCGATGCTGGCCACCGGCGGGTCGATGGCCTACACCATCGAACTGCTGCAGGCCCGCGGCGCGATCGACATCACCGTGGTGTGCGTGGTGTGCGCCCCGCAAGGCGTTGCGGCACTGGAGAAGGCGGCCCCGCAGGCGCGGCTGTTCACCGCCGCCGATCGACGACGGGCTCAACGACGTCGCTTACATCGTTCCCGGGCTGGGCGACGCCGGGGACCGGCAGTTCGGGCCACGCTGACGGCAGCTACAGCCGGGCCAGCACCGCGGCCAGCAGTTCGCCGATCCGGTGCGCGAGGCCCGGCCGGCGGCCAGCACCTCGTCGTGGCGCACCGGCTCGCCGGTCATGCCCGGCGGCCAGGTTGGTCACCAGCGACACCCCCAGCACCTCGGCGCCGGCCGCCCGGGCGGCGATGGTCTCGTGCACGGTCGACATCCCGACCAGATCGGCGCCCAGGGTCCGCAGCATCCGGATCTCGGCCGGGGTCTCGTAGTGCGGGCCGGGCACGGCCGCGTAGACGCCCTCGGCCAGCGTCGGGTCCACCTCGCGGGCCAGCTGCCCGCAGGCGCGGGCGAGTAGGCGTCGACCAGGTCGACGAACTGCGCGCCCACCAGCGGGGAGCGGGCGGTCAGGTTGAGGTGGTCGCTGATCAGCACCGGCTGGCCGACCTGGTAGTCCGGCCGCAGCCCGCCTGCGGCGTTGGTCAGCATGACCACCGTGGCCCCGGCCGCGACAGGCGGTGCGCACGCGGTGCACCACCCGGCTCGGTCGTGGCCCTCGTAGGCGTGAATCCGGCCGACCAACACCAGCACCCGGCGGCCGCCGATCGGAATGGAGAGCATCTGCCCGCGGTGCCCGTCGGCGCTGGGCTCGGCGAAACCGGGCAGTCGGCCATCGGGATCTGGGCGGTCGGTGCGCCCAGGGCGGCGACGGCCGGCGCCCAGCCCGGACCCGAGCACGACGGCGACGTCGTGGCGATCGGCACCGGTGCGCTGCGGCCACCACCTCGGCCGCGCGGACGGCGTCTGGACTCACAGCACCAGACCTTGCGCACGGCGAGGCCTATCCGGCGGTGACGATACTGACCCGATGCCCTTGGCCGACATCGCGGAGTCGTGGCTGGCCGCGCACTACGACGATCTGGTCGGGTGGCGCCGCCACATTCCACCGCCACCCCGAACTGGGGCGCCAGGAGTTCGCGACCACCCAGTTCGTGGCCGACCGTCTGGTCGATGCGGGGCTCAACCCCAAGGCGCTGCCCGGCGGCACCGGCCTGATCTGCGACCTCGGTCCCGAGCACGCGCCGCGGATCGCGCTGCGCGCCGATATGGACGCCCTGCCGATGGCCGAGCGGACCGGCGCCGACTACACCTCGACGGTGCCCGGGGTCGCGCATGCCTGCGGCCACGACGCGCACACCGCGATGCTGCTCGGCGCGGCCACCGCGCTGGCCGTCGGCTCCGGAACTGCCGGTCGGGGTGCGGCTGATCTTCCAGCCGGCCGAGGAATTGATGCCCGGCGGCGCGCTCGACGCCATCGCCGCCGGGGCGCTGACCGGGGTGTCGCGAATCTTTGCGCTGCACTGTGATCCGCGGCTGGCCGTCGGCAGGGTGGCCATCACCGCGGGCCCGATCACCTCGGCGGCCGACTCCCTCGAGATCACTCTGCACTCACCGGGCGGGCACACCTCCCGGCCGCATCTGACCTCGGATCTGGTGTACGGGATGGGCACCGTCATCACCGGACTGCCCGGTGTGCTGTCGCGGCGCATCGACCCCCGGCACGGCACCGTGATGGTGTGGGGCGCGGCCAACGCCGGGGTGGCCGCCAACGCCATCCCGCAGATCGGCACGCTGGCCGGCACCGTGCGCACCGCCAGCCGGGAGGCCTGGCTGGAGATGGAACACCTTGTCGGCGAGACGGTTTCGGGTCTGCTGGCGCCGCTGGGCATCGAGCACTCGCTGCAGTACCGCCGCGGGGTGCCGCCGGTGGTCAACGAGGAACGGTCCACCCAGATCATGACCCACGCCATCGAGGCGGTCGGGCCCGGAGGTGCTGGCCGACACCCGTCAGTCCGGCGGCGGTGAGGACTTCTCCTGGTACCTCGAGGAGGTGCCCGGCGCGATGGCACGCCTCGGGGTGTGGAGCGGCGAGGGCCCCCAGTTCGATCTGCACCAGCCGAACTTCGACCTCGACGAGCGGGCGCTGGCCGTCGGGGTCCGGGTGCTGGTCAACATCGTCGAGCAGTCCGCCCTGTTCGGATGAGCCCGAGCCGTATGAAACTGCTCGTCACCGGCGGGGCGGGGTACGTCGGCAGTGTCTGCGCCGCAGTGCTTCTGGAGCAGGGCCATGAGGTGGTCATCGTCGACGACCTCTCCACCGGCAACGCCGACGCGGTGCCGCCGGGGCGCACAGTTCGTCGATGACGACATGATCTCCGCGGCACGGACTCTGCTCGGCGACGGATCCTTCGACGGCGTGCTGCATTTCGCGGCGAAGTCACTGGTCGGGGAATCGGTGGTAGCCCCGGAGAAGTACTGGTACGGCAATGTCGTCAAGACCCTGGATCTGCTGGAGGTCATCCGGGCCACCGGCACACCGCGGCTGGTGTTCTCCTCCACGGCGGCGACCTACGGCGAGCCGGAGTCGGTGCCGATCGACGAGGACGCGCCCACCCGGCCGACCAACGCCTACGGCGCCACGAAGCTGGCCATCGACCACGCCATCACCTCGTACGCCGCGGCGTACGGCCTGGCGGCCACCAGCCTGCGGTACTTCAACGTCGCCGGCGCCTACGCCGGATTCGGTGAGCGGCACGCGACCGAGACCCATCTGATCCCGCTGGTGTTGCAGGTGGCCTCAGGGCAGCGCGCCGAGATCCTGGTCTACGGCAACGACTGGCCCACCCCCGACGGCACCGCGATCCGGGACTACATCCACGTGCGCGACCTCGCCGACGCGCACGTGCTGGCCCTGCAGCGCGCCCAGCCCGGCGCCCACCGCATCTTCAACCTCGGCAACGGCACCGGGTTCAGCGTCCGGGAGGTCATCGACTGCTGCCGGCGGGTCACCGGCCATCCCATTCCCGCCCGCGACGTCGAACGCCGCGCGGGTGACCCGGCGGTGCTCATCGCCTCCAGCGAACGGGCCGTGCGGGAACTCGGCTGGCAGCCGCGGCACACCGGCCTCGACGAGATCGTCTCGGACGCCTGGGCATTCGCCCAATCCCAGCTCTAGTCCGCCGGGCCGGGTCCGACGTTGCGGGCGGGCCGGGTCCGCAGGTCGTGGACGTACTCCGCCGGCGCACCGGCCACCTCGGCGGCGTCGGCCATCACCCCGAGGTAGCGGGCCGACGGCAGACCGCCCTCCCAGGCGTCCACCACGTACAGCCAGGCCAGGGCGGGATCGGTGGTGGTGTCCGAGGATTCGCGGTCGATGCGGCAGCGGATCTTCTTGTGCAGGCCCAGCTCGGAGCCTTCCCAGCGGTCCATGTTCAGCTCGTCGGCCGCGGTCACGTCGTAGAGCACGACGAACACCCGGGAGGTCGGATCCTCGACCAGGGTGGCCAGCGCGCCCTCCCAGCCGATGTCCTCGCCGGCGAACGTCAGCCGCCAGCCGTGCAGCCAACCGGTGCCGGCCATCGGGGAATGCGGTGCCCGTTCCAGCATCTGCTCGGGATCCATGTTGGACCCGTAGGCGGCGTAGAGCGGCACGGAGAAAGAGTACGGCTTTACTGCTTAGTGAGCGCGTGACGACCCGGATCGTGATCATCGGCGGCGGCCCGGCGGGGTACGAGGCCGCGCTGGTGGCCGCCGACCGGGACACCGAGGTCACCGTCGTGGACTCCGACGGCATCGGCGGGGCCTGCGTGCTCTACGACTGCGTGCCGTCGAAGACGTTCATCGCCTCCACCGGGGTGCGCACCGAATTGCGCCGGGCCGCCGGACTGGGTTTCGACATCAGCATCGAGGACGCCAAGATCTCGCTGCCGCAGATCAACAACCGCGTCAAGACGCTGGCCCGCTCCCAGTCCGCCGATATCGGGGCGCAGCTGGTGCGGCGAGAAGGTCAACGTGGTCGCCGGGCGCGCCGAGCTGATCGACGACGTGCCGGGCATGGCCCACCACCGGGTCCGGGTCGCCACCGCCGACGGGCACGACCGGCGTGCTCAAGGCCGACGTGGTGCTGATCGCCACCGGCGCCAGCCCGCGGGTGCTGCCCGGCGCGGTGCCCGACGGCGACCGAATCCTGAACTGGCGCCAGCTCTACGACCTGACCGATCTGCCCGAGCATCTGGTGATCGTCGGCTCCGGTGTCACCGGCGCGGAGTTCTGCAACGCCTACACCGAACTCGGCGTCACGGTGACGGTGGTGGCCAGCCGCGACCAGATCCTGCCGCACGAGGACAGCGACGCCGCCACGGTGCTGGAGGACGTCTTCGCCGAACGCGGTGTGACGCTGGTGAAGAACGCCCGCGCCGACTCGGTGCGCCGCACCGAGGACGGCGTGCGGGTCACCATGGCCGACGGCCGCACCGTCGACGGCAGCCACGCGCTGATGACGGTCGGCTCGGTGCCCAACACCGCCGGCCTCGGCCTGGAACGGGTGGGCGTCGACCTCGGACCCGGCGGCTACATCCCGGTCGACCGGGTGTCGCGCACCACGGCCGCGGGCATCTACGCCGCCGGCGACTGCACCGGTCTGATGCCGCTGGCCTCGGTGGCCGCCATGCAGGGCCGGATCGCGATGTACCACGCCCTGGGCGAGGGAGTGTCGCCGATCCGGCTGCGCACGGTGGCCTCGGCCACCTTCACCCGGCCCGAGATCGCCGCGGTCGGGGTGCCGCAGACCGCCATCGACTCCGGCGCCGTCCCGGCCCGCACGCTGACCCTGCCGCTGACCACCAACGCCCGCGCGAAGATGTCGCTGCTGCGCCGCGGCTTCGTCAAGATCTTCTGCCGGCCGGCCACCGGGGTGGTGATCGGCGGCGTCGTCGTCGCCCCGATCGCCTCCGAACTGATCCTCCCGATCGCCCTGGCGGTGCAGAACCGCATCTCGGTCACCGACCTGGCGCAGACGCTGTCGGTCTACCCCTCGCTGTCGGGATCGGTGGTCGAGGCGGCCCGCCGCCTCATGGCCCACGACGATCTCGACTAGCCTGACGCCCATGAGTGACCCGATCCTGCGACCGGGAAACGGCCAGACATTCCTGGGCCCGTCCCAGCGTGCCGAGGCCTGGCAGCGCCTGGGCGACGAACAGTTCGACGTGGTGGTGATCGGCGGCGGCGTGGTGGGTGCCGGCGCCGCACTCGACGCCGCCACCCGCGGACTCAAGGTGGCGCTGGTGGAGGCCCGCGACTTCGCCTCCGGAACCTCCAGTCGCAGCTCCAAGATGTTCCACGGCGGCCTGCGCTACCTCGAGCAGTTGGAGTTCGGCCTGGTGCGCGAGGCGCTGCACGAGCGGGAACTCTCACTGACCACACTCGCCCCGCATCTGGTCAAGCCGCTGCCGTTTCTGTTCCCGCTCACCAAGCGGTGGTGGGAGCGGCCCTACATCGCGGCGGGCATCTTTCTCTACGACCAGCTCGGTGGGTCGAAATCCGTTCCGGCGCAACGGCATCTGACGAAGTCCAGCGCGCTGCGGCTGGCGCCCGGACTCAAACGCGGCTCGCTGATCGGCGGCATCCGCTACTACGACACCGTCGTCGACGACGCCCGCCACACCATGATGGTGGCCCGCACGGCAGCGCACTACGGCGCGGTGGTGCGCACCTCGACCCAGGTGGTCGCGTTGCTCACCGAGGGTGACCGGGTGGTCGGGGTGACGGTCCGCGACTCGGAGACCGGGGCGGTCACCGACGTGCGCGGCCACGTCGTCATCAACGCCACCGGGGTGTGGACCGACGAGATCCAGGCGCTGTCGCGCCAGCGCGGCCGGTTCCGGGTGCGGGCCTCCAAGGGCGTGCACGTCGTGGTGCCGCGGGACCGCATCGTCAGCGAGGTGGCGATCATCCTGCGCACGGAGAAGTCGGTGCTGTTCATCATCCCGTGGGGCACCCACTGGATCATCGGCACCACCGACACCGACTGGAACCTGGACCTGGCGCACCCGGCCGCCACCAAGGCCGATATCGACTACATCCTCGACACCGTCAACACCGTGCTGGCCACCCCGCTGACCCACGACGACATCGACGGGGTCTACGCCGGATTGCGCCCACTGCTGGCCGGGGAGAGCGAGGAGACCTCCAAGCTGTCCCGCGAGCACGCGGTCGCCGTCGCCCACGCCCGGGACTGGTCGCCATCGCCGGCGGCAAGTACACCACCTACCGGGTGATGGGTGCCGACGCGGTGGACGCGGCCGCGGAGTTCGTGCCGTCGCGGGTGGCGCCGTCGATCACCGAGAAGGTGCCACTGATGGGCGCCGACGGCTACTTCGCACTGATCAACCAGACCGAGCACGTCGGCAGAGAGTACGACCTGCACCCCTACCGGGTGCGGCATCTGCTGGACCGCTACGGCTCGCTGATCGGGGAGGTGCTCGAACTGGCCGACGGCCAGCCCGACCTGCTGGAGCCGATCGCGCTCGCCCCGGTGTACCTGCGGGTGGAGGCGGCCTACGCCGCCGCGGCCGAGGGCGCGCTGCACCTCGAGGACATCCTGGCCCGGCGGATGCGGATCTCCATCGAGTACCCGCACCGCGGTGTCGACTGCGCCCGCGAGGTCGCCGAGATCGTCGCGCCGATCCTCGGCTGGACGCCAGGACGACATCGACACCGAGGTCGACACCTACATCGCCCGGGTGGAGGCCGAGGTCCGGTCCCAGAGCCAGCTCGACGACGAGTCGGCCGACGCACTGCGCGCCGCCGCGCCGGAGGCGCGCGCGCGAGATCCTCGAGCCGGTGCCGCTGCCGTGAGCCCGCTGTGATGGCACCGCTGCCGGTCCGGGACGGGCTGGGGCCGTCGCGGTTGCGTCTGCACGGCGGCAATGTGCCGACGGAGTTCAGCCGACGGTTCGGTCCGGCGGCCGGGCCAAGGTGCTCGCCGGTGAGGTGGTCGACGCCGACGGCGCGGTGATCGACGCATCCACCGAGCTGCCGGCCGGCGCGGTGGTCTACCTCTACCGCGATCTGCCCGACGAGGCCGATGGTGCCCTTCGATATCCCGGTGCTCTACCGCGACGACAACATCGTGGTGGTGGACAAGCCGCACTTCCTGGCCACCATGCCGCGCGGCGGCCACGTCGCGCAGACCGCTCTGGTGCGGCTTCGCCGCGATCTCGATCTGCCGGAGCTGAGCCCGGCGCACCGGCTGGACCGGCTGACCGCCGGTGTGCTGATGTTCACCGTCCGCCGCGAGGTGCGCGGCGCCTACCAGACGCTGTTCGCCCGGGGCGCTGGTCACCAAGACCTACCTGGCCCGATCCTCGGTGCAGCCGGAACTTGATTGCGCCGCAGCGGATCTACAACCGGATCGTCAAACGAGCGCGGCGTGCTGCAGGCCCGCAGTCGAGCCGGGGGAGCCGAACGCCGAGACACTGGTGGAGCCGCTGGGTGAGGGCCGCTACCGGCTGACGCCGCGCACCGGACGCACCCACCAGTTGCGGGTGCACATGGCCGGCCTGGGCGTGCCGATCGACAACGATTCGCTCTACCCGACGGTCCTCGACGTCGCGGCCGACGACTTCTCCGCGACCGCTTGCAGCTTGATCGCGCACCGGCTGGAATTCGACGACCCGATGACCGGGAGCACCGGACCTTCGTAAGCTCGCGCACATGATCGAAACGCGGCGCATCACCGTCGAGGGGCTGTCCACCTCGGTACTGGTCGGCGGCAACGGCGCACCCGGCGAGGCGGTCGTCTTCGTGCACGGCAACCCCGACTCCGGGTCGGACTGGATGCCGCTGATGAGCCGCGTCGCCGAGTTCGCCACCGTGATCGCGCCGGACCTGCCCGGCTTCGGGGCGGCCGACGAACGAGCCGACGGCGACTACAGCATCTACAGCTACGGGCGGTTCCTCGATGGTGTGATCCGCCAGCTCGGGATCAACCGCGTGCATCTGGTCGCCCACGACTTCGGTGGCCCGTTCGCCGCGGTGTGGGCGGCCGACCATCCCGACAACGTCGCCAGCGTGACCTTCCTCAACACCGGAGTGCTGGTGGGCTACCGCTGGCACCGGATGGCACGGATCTGGCAGACGCCACTGCTCGGCGAGTTGTCCATGCGGGCGCTCAACCCGCAGTTGGCGACCAACCTGCTGGCCCGGGAGAACCCAGGACTGCCGCGCGACTGGGTGCGCACCGTCGTCGGCCACCTGATGCCGGCGAAGACCCGCCGCGCGGTGCTGAGGCTCTACCGCTCGGTGCGGCCGGGGGACATGGAACTGCTGGCCGCCCGGCTGCGCACCCACGACCACGATGCGTTGGTGGTGTTCGGAGACGCCGACGCCTACATCCCCGTCGAGCAGGCTCACCGCCAGGTGCAGGCATTCCCACGCGCCGAGATCAAGATCCTGCCCGGGGTGGGGCACTGGTGCTGGCTGGAGGACACCAATCGCGTCGCCGGGCATGTGGTGCCGTTCCTCCGTGAGCGACTCGGCACGACTAACCAACCACCACAAGGAGAATGACGATGCCCGCTGACGAACGACCGGTCAACCTGAAGGCCTTCGCCAACCTTCCGCCCGACGCCCCGGTCTTCATGATCAATCTGCTCAAGTTCAATCCGGACGGTGGCCACGAGCACTACCTGCAGTACGGCCGCGAGGTGCAGCCACACCTGAACAGGGTCGGGGGCGTTATCCGCTACGCCGGTGGCGGACCGGTCAGCATCATCGGCGACACTGAGCGCCCCTGGTGGGACGCCATCCTGGTGGTCGAGTACCCCAACCCGCAGGCGTTCATCGACATGGTCACCGACGCCGAGTACCAGAAGATCCACGAGCACCGCGCGGCCGCTCTGGAGCGCGGCGATCTGATCGCCACCTCGCAGTGGGAGCTCGGTTAGGGCACTCCGCCCCTAGCCCAGGGGTGCCCAATCGGCGAGAATTGCGTGATGGATGACGATCACCAGTTGATCCTGGTCGCCGCCTACGGTGACCTGGACGCCGCCCAGACGGACTTCAACGAACTCGAACGCCGGGTCAAACACGGCGTTGAGGTGCGCTCCGCGGCGCTGGTCACCAAGGACGACGCCGGCCAGGCCCAGGTGGTCGAGGCCGCCAACAAGCACGGCCGCACCGGCACCCTGATCGGCGCCGGAGTGGGCCTGCTGTTCGGTCTGGTGTTCCAGCCGGTGCTGCTCGGTCTGGTGGTCGGCGGTGCCGGCGGCGCCCTCGTCGCCGCGGTCGCCGAGCACGAGTTGCGCAGCGGGCTGCACAACGAGGTCGGGGCCGCGCTGGAGAACGGCACCGCCGTCCTGCTGGTGCTGGTCTACCCGAACGGCCGGCCCAACGTGGAGTCCACGTTGTACCGGGCGAATTCGGTCACCGCTCTGCGGATGGACCGCGCCACCGTGAAGAGCCTCGACGACGCCGTCGCGGCGGAGGTCGCCAAACTGCCTAACGCTGGCACCGCCGACACCAGTACCTGACCCGGTCGCCGGTGGCGTCGGACGACTCCGCGCGGGTGATGCGGCCACCGCAGCGCCGGCACGGCTGCCCGGCCCGGCCGTACACCCACAGTTCCTCGCCGGTCCGGGTGTTGCCCGTTGTGGTCCGGCTGACCCGTAACCGGTTGGCCCACAGCATGTCCCGCGCCCGGGTCACCAGCCGCAGCGGATCGGTGACCGAGTCCACCGGGCTGGCCGGCAACCGGCCGAAGAGGAAGCACAACTCGTTGCAGTACACGTTTCCCACGCCGGCCATCACCCGCTGGTCCAGCAGTGCGTCGGCCAGGGGGCGCTGCGGGGTCGGCGACGAGGTTGGCGGCGGCGCGCCGCGCATCCCAGTCCTCGCCCAGCAGATCCGGGCCGAGGTGGGCCACCACGTCCTGATCGGTGGTGCGGTCGAGGATCTCCAGCACGCCGAGGTCGATCCCGGCGGCGGTCGCCTCTCCCGCGCGCAGCAGGATCCGGATCTTATGCGCGGGAACACCGCGGGTGGACAGCCGCCAACTGCCGTCCATCTTCAGATGGGAGTGGATGCTGGCCGCACCGACCCGGATGAACAGATGCTTGCCGCGGCTGATCACCTCATCGACGGGCGAGCCGGTCAGATCCACGGTGGCGTAACGCGGGACCCGCACATCGCATCGGGTCAGCGTCTTGCCCACCAGGGCCTCGCGCAGTGCCGCGGCGGTGCGAAAGACGGTGTCGCCCTCGGGCATGGGAGTTATCTGATCCGTAGTCCGCGCGGGGTGCGGGCGAAGCCCGCGGCGATCAACGCGTCTGCCGTGTCGGTGTGAGCGGCCTCCAGGGCCGACACCCCGTCGACCTTCTCCACCAGGATGCCGGCCATCCGGGCGGCGCCCACCAGGTGCGCCAGCGCGCCGCCCGCGGCCTGCTGGGCCTCGGGGTCGCGTGCTGAAGGTGAGCAGTGAGCGTCCGCCGCGCTCGAGGTACCAGACCAGCTCCCCGTCGACCAGGACGACCAGCGCGCCGGCCTTGCGGCCCGGGCGGTGGCCGCCGTCGGATCCCGACTTCGACGGCCACGGTAGCGCCGCCCCGTACGGATTGGCCGGGTCGGCGGCGGCCAGCACCACCGCGTCGTAGGCCGGCCGGTCCGCGTCGACCGGGTCGGCGTAGCCGCGGAGCCGGTCCACGGTGGAGGCGACGGCGAACTGGGCGCCGCCGAGGGATTCGATGAAGTAGCCGCGCTGGCACCGGCCGGCCTCCTCGAAGGCGGTCAGCACCTTGTAGAGCGCGGCGAAACCGCCCGGCACGCCTTCGGTGACCGCTGCCCCCTTGGTGAGCACCCCGTACCGGTTCATCAACAACTCGGCGGTGAAGTGCGCGCGCACGGTGGAGTCCGGTTCCCGGGCCGGCAGCGCCGACCAGCGCCCCGCCACGGTCGAATCCGACGGTGCGGGTCTGGGCGTGCGCCACCGCGTAGCGGGTCAACCGCGGAGCGCGGCGCTGCCGGTGCGCCGGACGCCCGGCGGCTGCCGGTGAGCATCGCCCGCACCGGAGCGAAGGTGTCGCCGGTGATCCAGCCCGCCCAGATCAGTTCCCACAGAGCCGCTTTGACGGCCGCCTCGGTGGCGGACGCTTCCGCCGCGAGCTGACGGAAGAAGAAGGCGCCCCGGGACTCGCCCGGCTCCCCGAGCATCTCCAGGATGCCGCGGTGGGTGTCGGTGAACTCGATCTCGGCGGGCGGGGCCACGGTCAGCGGCGCGGTGTCGGCGGGGTGGAAGGCCACCCAGCCGTCGCTGCCGGAGATCGCACCCGCCCCGGACCAGGTGACCTCGCCGGCGGCCAGCAGTTCGTCGAGCATGGCGGGCTGGTAGTCGCGGACCCGGGCGGCGAACATCAGCGGTTCGACCGCCGATGCCGGGACAGGCGCGCCGGCGAGTTGCTCGATGACGCTGAGCAGTCCGTCGGTGCCCGAGACCATCGGCGAGCGTGACGCGCCGCCGACCTGCTGCCAGGCCGGCAGGAACCGGGCGTACGCCCGGGTGCTGACCGGTTCGACCTGGGCGCGCAGCGCGGCCAGCGAGCGGCGCCGCAGCATCCGCAGCACCTCGGCGTCGCACCACTGGCTCGCGACACCGAACCGTCGCCGGTGAACTCGCCGCGCACCAGCTGCCGAGTCCAACGCCATCCGGCACAGCACATCGTCGGCCATCCGCAGGCCGAGGCCGAACCGGGCGGCCGCGTCGGCGGTGGTGAACGGGCCGCGGGTGCGCGCGTAGCGGGCCAGCAGTTCGCCGAGCGGATCGGCCACCGACTCGGTGAACGCGGCCGGCACGCCGATCGGCACGGCCACCCCGACCGCGTCGCGCAGCCGGCCGATGTCCTCGATGCCCACCCACCACTGCTGGCCCGCGTAGGACACCGTCAGCACCCGCCGCGCGCCGTGCAGGCCGTCCAGCCACGGCCCCACATCGGATGCGGTTGCGCGCTCGGCGATCTCGGCCTCGGTGAGCGGTCCGAGCAGCCGCAGCAGGTCGGCGACCCCTTCGGCGTCGCGGGCGCGGCGGTCCTCGGCGAGGTGCTGCAACTGGCGTTCGGTGGTGACGATCACGTCCTGGTCGAGCAGTTCGCGAAGTTCCACCCGGCCCAGCAGTTCGGCCAGCAGGGCGGTGTCCAGGGACAGCGCCGCGGCGCGCCGCTCGGCCAGCGGGCTGTCGCCCTCGTACATGAACGCGCCGACGTAGCCGAACAGCAGCGAGGCGGCGAACGGCGACGGGGTGGGGGTCTCGCACCTCCACCAGCCGGACCCGGCGCTGGCGCGATCCGCGACATCAGCTCGGTGAGCGTCGGCACGTCGTAGACGTCCTGCAGGCACTCCCGCACCGTCTCCAGCACGATCGGGAAGTCCGGGTACTTGCGCGCCACGTCGAGCAATTGGGCGGCGCGCTGGCGCTGATGCCACAGCGGGGAACGCTTGCCGGGGTGCCGGCGCGGCAGCAGCAGCGCGCGGGCGGCGCACTCCCGGAACCGGGAGGCGAACAGCGCCGAGCCGCCCACCTCGGCGGTGACCAGCGGCTCGATCTCCTCGGCGTCGAAGACGAACAGCTCGGCACCGGGCGGGGTGTCGTCGGTGTCGGGCAGCCGCACCACGATGCCGTCGTCGCTGGCGGTCGGCTTCTCGTCGATGCCGTAGCGCTCCAGCAGCCGGCGGCTGACCGCCAGCGCCAGCGGGCCGTGCACCTTCAGCCCGTACGGCGAGTGCAGGATCACCCGCCAGTCGCCGAGCTCGTCGCGGAACCGCTCCACCAGCAGCGTGGTGTCGCTGGGCACGACGGTGGTGGCCTCGCGCTGGCTCGTCCAGCAGCCGCCACAGGTTGTCGCGCGCGAAGTCGTCGAAACCGATTGCCGCGCAGCGGCTGTCGAACTCGTCGCGGTCCAGTGCCGGCCAGCTCGCCGGTGAACTTCCCGATCGCCGCGCCGAGTTCGGCGGGCCGGCCGGCGTCGTCGCCGCGCCAGAACGGCAGCCGGGCGGGCTGGCCCGGGGCGGGGATCACCAGCACCCGGTCGTGGGTGATCTCGGTGATCCGCCAGCTGGTGGCACCCAGTGAGATGACGTCGCCGGGCCGGGACTCGTAGACCATCTCCTCGTCGAGTTCACCGACCCGGGAGGGCTTTTCGGCTTCGCTGGCCAGGTAGACGGTGAACAGCCCGCGGTCGGGGATCGCGCCGCCGGAGGTGACGGCCAGCCGCTGCGCCCCGGGCCGGGCGGTCAGCGTGCCGGTGTCGCGGTCGTAGACCAGCCGTGGGCGCAGTTCGGCGAAGTCGGTGGACGGGTACTTGCCGCTGAGCAGATCCAGGGTGGCCTCGAAGGCGCTGCGCGGCAGGGTGGCGAACGGTGCGCTGCGCCGCACGGTGTCGAACCAGACGTCGGCGGTCAGCGGTTCCAGCGCGCAGGCCGCCACGGTGTGCTGGGCCAGGACGTCGAGCGGGTTGGCCGGCACCCGCATGGTCTCGATTGCGCCGTCGAGCATGCGCCGGACGCTGACCGCGCAGCCGATCAGGTCGGTGCGGTGCTTGGGCAGCAGCACGCCGCGGGAGATCTCGCCGACCTGGTGGCCGGCCCGCCCGACGCGCTGCAGTCCGCTGGCCACCGACGGCGGGGCCTCGACCTGGATCACCAGATCGACCGCGCCCATGTCGATGCCGAGTTCCAGGCTGGAGGTGGCGACGACGGCTTTGAGCCGGCCGCTCTTGAGGTCGTCCTCGACCGCGGCGCGCTGCCTCCTTGGACACCGAGCCGTGGTGCGCCCGGGCCAGCAGCGGTCTCGACGCCCTGGATCTGGTTGTTGGCCAGCATCTGCGCCGGCGGGGTGTGGCAGTTCGACGCCGTTGCGCTGCGGCGTGAATCTCGTTGATGCGGGCGGTGAGCCGCTCGGCCAGCCGGCGCGAGTTGGCGAACACGATGGTGGAGGTGTGCGCCTCGATCAGGTCGACGATGCGGGCCTCGACGTCGGGCCAGATGGTGTTGTTCTCCAGGTTGGCCATATCGGGCACCGGCACCTGGACGGACAGCTCGAACGTCTTGGCGGCGGGCGGGTTGACGATCGCGCACCGGCCGCGCCGCCGGTCAGGAACCGGGCCACCTCCTCGGGTGGGCGCACCGTCGCCGACAGGCCGATCCGCTGGGCGGGCTCGGCCAGCAGCGCATCGAGGCGTTCCAGTGAAAGCGCAAGGTGCGCGCCGCGTTTGGTGCCCGCGACGGCGTGCACCTCGTCGACGATCACGCGTCTGCACCCCGGCCAGCGTCTCGCGGGCCGCCGAGGTCAGCATCAGGAACAGCGACTCGGGTGTGGTGATCAGGATGTCGGGCGGGTTGGCGATCAGCTGCCCGGCGGCGCGGCCGGCGGGAGTGTCGCCGGAGCGCACGCCGACGGTGATCTGCCGGCGCGGGCAGCCCGTCCTGTTCGGCGATGCGGGAGATGCCGGCCAGCGGGGTGCGCAGGTTGCGTTCGACGTCGATGGCCAGCGCCTTGAGCGGGGAGATGTAGAGCACCCGGGTGCCGGGTCGTGCTCGGTGGCTCGATGCGGCCAGCCGGTCGATGGCCCACAGGAACGCGGCCAGCGTCTTGCCCGATCCGGTCGGCGCGATCACCAGGGTGTGCTCGCCGTCGGCGATCGCCGTCCCAGGCCTGCGCCTGCGCCGGGGTGGGCGCGGCGAAGGTGCCGGTGAACCAGCGCCGGGTCACCGGCGCGAACCGGTCCAGCGGGTCGGGGCGGGTCACCCCTTCACAATGCCAGTCGGTGCCGGGCCAGTCAGTGCCCGTCAGTCGATGATCTCGGCGAAGTCCACCCACAGGTGCCGCGGTCCGCGGAACACCTGGTTGTGCCGGTACGGCGGCGGGTCGACCACCAGCCGCGGGGAGCGCACCCGGCGCAGGAAGACCTCGAGGGCCAGGTTGACCTCCAGGCGGGCCAGCGGACCGCCGAAGCAGGTGTGGATGCCGCTGCCGAAACCGAGGTGCTCGTTGTCCTCGCGCGTCGGGTCGAACCGGTCCGGGTCCGGGAACCGCCGCGGGTCGCGGTTGGCGGCCGCCTAGACCAGGAACACCGCCGAGCCCGCCGGGATGCGGGTCCCGCCGATCTCGATGTCGGCGGTGGCCCAGCGGCTGGGGAAGAACTGCACGGCACCCTGCAGCCGCTGCACCTCCTCGACGGTGCGCGGGATCAGATCGGGGTTGTCGCGCAACAGATCCCACGAGCCCGGGTTGCGCAGCAGCGTCATGACGCAGTTGCGTGATGGTGTTGACCGTCGAGTCGTGCCCGGCGATCAGCAGCAGCATGGCGTTGGCCGCGGCCACGTCGTGCGACACCGGCCCGTCCGGGCCGTCGTCGTGCAGTACCGCCGACAGCAGGCCCGGTCCGGGTTCGCGGGCCAGCCGCTCGACCAGGTCGCGCACGTAGGCGTCCAGTTCGGCCATGCTCGCGGCGGCCTTCTGCACGGCGGCCCTGCCCTCGGCGGTGTCGCGCTCCGGGCCCACGTCGGCGCCCTGCATGAAGTCCACCACCCAGCGCGTGGAACTTCGGTTCGTCGTCGATCGGCGCCCCCAGCACCCGGAAGATCACCGACACCGGGATCGGGTAGGAGAAGTCGTCGACGACGTCCATCCGGGTGCCGCCGCGCGCCTTCACCTTGTCCAGCAGTTCGTTGGCCAGGTCGACGACGAACCCGGCCATGCTGCGGGATCAGGTCCGGGGTGTGCGGCGGACCGAAGTGCCGCATGAACTGCCGGCGCATCGTGTCGTGCTCGGGCGGGTCGGAGACCAGCATGCTGCTGTCTCGGGCCTGGGCGGCCTCGGCGGTCTCGAGCTTGGCGTCGCTCTCCCCGAACAGCCCGGACGGGCTGCGGCCGATGTCGGAGCTGATCCGCGGATCATGCGCCAGCGCAAGCAGCTTCCGGGTAGCCGGTGACGACGTAGGTGTGCTCGGCGACCTTGGCCACCGGCGTCTTGCGCAGTTCCTCGAAGTAGGGGTAGGGGTTCGGGCGGTTCGCGAACTTCATCGCCTCGGCCCAGGCGGTTGCGGCGTCCATGTCGTGCTCTCCTGCGCTCAGTGGCTGCGGGGCCGGAACTCGGCGCCGCGCGTCGGTCGGGTCGTGTCCGGTGAGCACGACGTCGGGATTGCCCGACGGCTCACGCGGGTCGGGGAATCGGGCCGGCATCACCTCGTGCGTTGACCGGCTGGTCGTAGCCCGGCGGCGGCGGCGGGAACGGCGCGGAGCGCTCGATCAGCTCGGCGTAGTAGGGCAGCCACTTGCCGTGGTTGAAGGTGACCGCGCCGACGATGCGGCCGTTCTTGCCGTACGCGGCGGCGAATCGGCGGTCCTCCGGCGAGCCCTGGGTGAAGACGATCTCGTCGCCGAAGGAGCACACCCCGACGCTTTTGATGTTCACCCCGAACTGGCCGGACCAGAACGACGGCAGCGGCAGATGCGGGCGGCGGCCCACCTCCAGGTTGATCATGTTGTTGGCGGCCACCTCGGCGCCGAAAACCGCGTTGTCCCAATGCTCCAGGGCCAGGAACTCGTAGCCGTAGAGCACATGCGGTGCGCGGGCGACGTCACCGGCGACGAAGATGTGGTCGGTCACCACGCCGTTGATGTCGAAGGCGCGGCAGCCGGCGTCGCAGCCGACCCCCCACTGGCCGGCGGCCAGGCCGGCGCCGTCGAGCCATTCGACGTTGCGGATCGAGCCCAGCGAGGGAATCACCACGTCGACGTCGAGGGTGGTGCCGTCGGACAGCGTCGCCGAGCGCACGTGGCCGGACGTCGTCGCCCTGCAGCGACGTCACCGACACTCCGGTGCGCAGGTCCACGCCGGCGTCGCGCATCATGCCCGCGGCGATGTCGCTGATCACCCCGCCCAGCGCGCCCTTCAGCGGGCCGCTGCCGCGTTCGGTCACCGTCACCGGCAGGTCCAGATCGCGGCAGACCGAGGCGATCTCCGAGCCGACGAAGCCGGAGCCGATGATCAGCACCCGGCGCGGCCGGGCCTTCAGCGCCGCGGACAGGCCGGCGGCGTCCTCCACGGTGCGCACGGTGAACACGCCCTGCAGCGCGGCCTCCTCCGGGTTGGGCCACGGCCGGGCCCGGGTGCCGGTGGCGATCAGCAGCCGGTCGTAGCCGACCTCCTCGCCGTTGCCCAGCTTGACCACGTGGTTGATCCGGTCCAGGCCGACCGCGGCGACGCCGAGCCTCCAGTCGGCGTCGACCCGGCGCAGCCGGGGCAGCTTGGTGTGATCGGCGGGCACCCAGCCCTTGAGGACCTGCTTGGACAGCGGCGGCCGGTCGTAGGGCTCGTGCGGCTCGTCGCCGATGATCGTCAGCGAGCCTTCGAAACCCTTCTCCCGCAAAGCTTCCGCGGCCCGCAGCCCGGCCAGCGAGGCACCGACGATGACGATGCGGCCCTCGGCGCGGAACTTCTTGACGATCTCGTCGAACGAGTAGGTGCCGCGCTCAGGCCGGCACTCACAGGGTGTCCCGATCGGCCGGCGGATCCAGTTCACAGGATGATGGCCTGCACCGGGCAGGACGCCACCGCCCGCAGCACCTGCTGGCGCTGCGACTCGTCCGGGTTGGGGTCGTAGGCCAGGGCCTCCTCGCCGATGAGCTCGAGCACCTCGGGCGCCAGCGGCACGCACTGGGCGTATCCCTGGCATTTGTTGAGATCGACCACCAGACGCATGGGCGCCGAGAGTGCGAGTGCCGCACCGAGGGCGATAATTCAGCGCATGGCAGAGATTCGGCCGTTCCGCATCGCGTTCCCGACGAGGACCTCGCCGATCTGCGGGAGCGGCTGCAGCCGCACCCGCTGGCCGGAACGCGAGTGCGTCGCAGGACTGGAGCCAGGGCATCCCGCTGGACTACATCCGCGAACTCGCCGCTTACTGGGCAGACGGACTACGACTGGCGGGCGCGCGAGGCCGCGCTGAACACCTTCGATCAGTTCGTCACCGAGATCGACGGCCTCGACATCCACTTCATCCACCAGCGCAGCACCAACCCGGATGCGCTGCCCGCTGGTGATCACCCACGGCTGGCCCGGCTCGATCGTCGAGTTCACCAAGGTCATCGAACCGCTGACCCGAGGACTTCCACATCGTCTGCCCGTCGCTGCCCGGCTACGGCTTCTCCGGCAAGCCGGCCGCAACGGGCTGGACGGTCGAGCGCATCGCCGCGGCCTGGGACGTCCTGATGCGCCGGCTGGGCTACGACCGCTACGGCGCCCAGGGCGGCGACTGGGGTGCGGCGGTCACCACTCAGATCGGCCGCAACGCGGGTCGGATGGCCAGGGCTGCATCGCGATTCACACCAACATGCCGATCGCCGCTGCCGTCCGGGCCGCTGGACAACCCGAGCGCCGACGAACAGGATGCGCTGGCGGCGGCCGCGCACTACCAGAAGTGGGAGTCCGGCTACTCCAAGCAGCAGTCCACCCGTCCGCAGACCCTCGGCTACGGGCTGGCCGACTCCCCGGTCGGGCAGCTGGCCTGGATCGTGGAGAAGTTCTGGGCCTGGAGCGACTGCGACGGCCACCCGGAGAACGCGCTTCACCCGAGACGAGACTGCTCGACAACGTGATGATGTACTGGGCTCACCAACTCCGCGGCGTCATCGGCGCGGCTGTACTGGGAGAGCTTCGGCGATGCTGGCCGGCGGCCGAAGGTCGAGGTGCCCACCGGGGTGGCCCGCCTTCCCGAAGGAGATCCTCAAGGCGCCGCGCAGTTGGTGCGAGGCGCGCTACAACATCACCCACTGGACCGAGATGCCGCGCGGCGGACACTTCGCGCGCCTTCGAGCAGCCGGAGTTGTTCGTCGAGGATGTGCGGACGTTCTTTACTTCAGCCCTGACCTAAGACAGCAGCGCCCTGGTGAACTTAGTCTGCGGGTAGCTGGAGATGATGTTGTATCCGCGCTCCTCCTGCGCCCTGCGGGCGATCTCGTCGCGCACCAGATACTCGCACTCGTCGGCGATCGACTCATACGGGGCACCCGCGACGGCGTGCCGGTATTCATCGGGCATCGAGGTGGTCGGGTTGACCTCGCTGACCACCGCCACCCCGTTCGACAGCAGGTAGTGCACGCGCACGATCTCGAAGATCTCCGAGTCGTGGTTGTGCAGATTCAGCACCAGCTTGGACCGCGAGATGTAGGCGTCGCGCTCGGCCCCATAGACGGCGAACAGCGTGACCAGGTTGAGGCCCCGGGCCCGGATCTGGTCGAAAATCACCTGCCGCTTGTCGGTGACCGAGCCGTAGAACAACACATCGATGTCCTGCTCGGCGGCCTTCGGTATCCGGGTCAGCTGCGGCTGATGCCCGATCCGCAGAAGTTTGACGCCCGGCAGGCCGAGCCGCTCGAACGCGGCGACGTTGCGGGGGCTGTAGTCCCACGTCTCGAACGTCCGGACCCAGGCGAAGATGTTTTGATTCCAGCCGAACCGGTCCTCGTCGTAGATCTGTTCGGTATTGACCACGATGGTCGATTCCGGCATCCGGGCGATCAGATCCGTGGGCAGCAGATGGCAGCCGATGATGATGTTGCGCCGGTCCGGATAGATGTCGTTGATGCTGAAGGTGGTGTCGTAGCCGAGATCGTCCAGCGAGAACTTCAGCAGTTCTGCCAGCTCAAGCAGGCAGAACGAATGCGCGTAGCCCTCCGGTTGCGGCAGGCAGACATTGAACCCCGACACCGACTCCACTCTTCCCCTAAGTCGGCCATCACGGTATCGCACGCCGGTCTAGCATCGGACTTCATGCGTGCTCGGGGAGCCATCCTGGCCGCCACGGCGGTGGCTGTCGCGGGGTGCGCGCACACCGTCAGCGGCGCGCCGGTGTTCACCGCGGCCGAGCCGATCACCCCGCTGCGCCCGGATGACACCGGCCAGGTGCTGGTCACCGCGGCGCAGGTGTCCGACATCGTCGGCGCCCGACTCCAGGTCGACGCCGATCAGGCGCGGCCGGTGAGCGGATCCTCGGCGGTGCCGGCCTGCTCGGCCCTGGATTCGGTCGGGATGGCCGCCTTCGTCGGCGACGGCTGGTCGGGATTCCGGGTGCTGCTGTTCACCGACGGTGAGCGCCACGATCGGGTGGTCGCTGAGGCGGTGGCGGTGTATCCCGATGCCCGATCCGCTGTCGCCGCATTCACCACCGGAACCTCCGACGCCAAGGCCTGCGACGGGCAGCACGCGTTGAGCACCGGAAGCGGCGCGGCGTGGAAGTTCGGTGTGCACGATGACGACGCCGACACCGTGCGCTGGACCAAGCAGCAGCTGGCGATCCCGCTGACCTGGGTATGCCACGGCGAGGCCAGGCTTCGCAACAACGCCGTGCTGCAGGCGATGGCGTGCCAGGACGACGACGGCGGCAAGACCGTCGTCACCTCGTTGACCGACCGGATGTCGGCGAGCGTGTGGGAGCTGTCCGGCCGCTAGTGGCTGCGGATCAGCGCGATGAGCTTTTCCTTGTTGAGGCCCGAATACCCGGTGATGCCAAGCTGTCTGGCACGCTTCTTCAGTTCGACGACCGTCCATCCCTCGTAGGCGCAGGAGCGGCTGGGCCGGAACTCACCGGTGTCACTGTTTTCCGTGTCACTGCCTCGGCCGGCAATCGTGCTGGTCTGCGACATACCGGGCTTGTACCCGGTCTGCCGGGGCGGTACCCCTCCGGGCGAGCGCAACATCGGCCGGCAGTTCGACGAGCTGGGAGCGGCGGGCATCGAGGTGGTGGCCTGCACCGCCTGCGCGAAGTTCCGGGGCCTGAAGCCCGACCTGAAGAGCGACCACGTGAAGCTCTCGGGCCTGGGGTCGCTGGCGGAGTTCCTCGGCAAGGCCGAGCGCTTCGTCACGTTCGCCGCGTGAGGAGGATCGTCATGAGCGCACGCGTCGCATTCCTGATGCGCCATTCGCCCTACGGCACGGTGTACCCCGCGGAGGGGTTCCGGGCCATGATGGGCACCGGGGTCTTCGAGATGGACATCGTGGTCGTGTTCGTCGACGACGGCGTCTACGCCGCCCTCAAGGGCCAGAAGCCCGAGGAGCTCGACATGAAGCCGCTCGGCGACGGCTTGCCCGGCCTCGCCGAGGTCGGGGTGAAGGAGTTCTACGTGCACGACGCGTCGCTCGCGGAGCGCGGCCTTTCGGCGGGCGACCTGACCGTGGACGCCGCGGTGGTCGACTCCGCCCGCATCGCCGAGGTGCTGGCCGGCTGCTCGGCCGTGCTGCCCTTCTGAGGGGCGGGAGGAATGCCATGCTGTACACGGTGAACGCGTCGCCGACCTCCTCGCGCAGCCTCGAGTCGCTCCTGCGCGTCGCGGCGAAGGGCGATCCCATCCTGCTGCTCGAGGACGGCGTGCACGCGGCACGGGCCGGCGCCGCGACGGAGAAGCTCGCGGCCGCGGCGCTCGCCGCGCACCCCGTCTACGCGCTCGGCCCCGACCTGAAGGCCCGCGCCGTCGACGCACGTGATCGAGGGCATCAGGATCATCGGCTACGACGGGTTCGTCGAACTCGTGGAACAGCACACCGTGGTTCCCTGGGTGTGACGGATTCGAGGAGGTTGAATCTACTATGGAAGGCGATCAAGCCGGACAAGGTGCAGGAGTCGGTGGGCCAGGCCTGCCCGATGCCCATCGTCCACATGGCGAAGAACATGCGGACCATGAGCGCGGGCCAGGTGCTGGAGATCAAGGCGGACGACGAAGGCGCGCACGCGGACATGCGCTCGTGGTGCGAGCAGACGGGCAACGAGTTCCTCGGCGAAGAGAACGCGGGGGAGTACTTCCGGTACTTCGTCCGCAGGAAGGCGTAGGCGGCGGGCATGGAAGCGAAAAAGGGCACGATGATCGTCCAGCTGAGCGGCGACTTCGACAAGGTCTTCGCCGGCTTCACCCTGGCCTCGGCCTCGGCCGCGGCGGGCATGCCGACGACCATCTTCTTCACCTTCTGGGGCTTGAAGGCCATCCAGAAGGGCAACCTGACCGGCAAGGGCTTCATGGGCCGGATGGTCGGCCTCATGAACCGGGGCGGCCTCCAGCGCCTCGGGCCGTCGAAGTTCAACTTCGGCGGCATCGGCCGGTGGATGTTCAAGCGGATGATGAAGGCGAAAGGCGTGGCGGGCCTCGAGGAGCTGCGCCAGGCGTGCATCGACCTCGGCGTGAAGTTCTACGCGTGCAAGATGAGCATGGACGTCATGGAGATCCGGCGCGAGGACCTCATCGACGAGGTCGCGGACGTCGTGGGCGCGGCCACGGCCATCAAGGACGCGGCCGCCGCGCTCGGTCCAGTTCTTCATCTAGGGGGCGACGTGGGCCTGACGCCGGACGGGGACCTCGCCGCGCGCCTGCAGGCGGTCCGCGGCGAGAACGCGTACCTCTGCTACCAGTGCCAGCGCTGCAGCTCGGGCTGCCCGAACGCCGGCGCCATGCCGATCCCGCCCGCGCGCATGATGCGCATGGCGCAGGTCGGGCTCGTCGACCGTCTCGCGGCGCGACGCCGAGCATCTGGCGCTGCCTCGGCTGCGACTCCTGCACCCAGCACTGCCCCCACGGCGTCAGCGTGCGCCAGCTCGTCGAGATGCTGCGCCAGGAGACCATGCAGGAGCGCTGGCTCGCGGGCCGGCGCGAGGCGTACGCGGCGGACCCCGCGCTCGAGAAGGGACTCGGCGCCCTCGGCGCCCTCGGCGGCCGGGTGACGACCTTCCACAACGTCTCGGGCGAGGACAACGCCTCGCGCCTCGCGTGGACCAGCAACCTCGCGAGAAGCCCGCGGGCATCGACCGGGCGGTCGGGTGCGACACCGTGTACTTCGTGGGGTGCGTCTCCGCCATGTTCCCGATGAGCTACGGCATCCCGCAGGCGTTCGCCGGGCTGCTCGCGAAGGCCGGCGAGTCGTGGACCACGATGGGCGGCGAGGAGTGGTGCTGCGGCTTCCCGCTGATGATGGCCGGGCAGCTCGCGCAGGCCCGCGAGCTGATGGAGCACAACGTCGGCCGAGGTGCGCCGGCTCGGCGCGAAGCGCGTGGTCATGACCTGCCCCTCCTGCCACTACACCTGGAAGCACGTCTACCCCGCCGAGCTCGGCGCGGACCTCGGCTTCGAGGTGGTCACCGTCGTCGAGGTGCTGCGCGACTTCCTCGCCGCCGGGCGCCTCGTCCTTCGGCGAGCCGAAGCGGCCCGGGGTGGTCGCCTTCCACGACCCCTGCGACCTCGGCCGCAAGGGCGGCCACTACGACGAGCCGCGCGAGGTGCTCGCGCGCGCTGCCCGGGCTTCCAGGCTCGTCGAGATGGAGAACAACCGCGAGCACGCCCTGTGCTGCGGCGGCGGCGGCGACCTCGAGACCTTCGAGCCCGCGCTCGTGGCCTCGGTGGCGCGCGCGGCGGGTCGACCAGGCCGTGGCCGCGGGCGCCGACCACCTCGTGTCCGCCTGCCCGCAGTGCGTGCGCACGCTCGCGAAGGCCGTGAAGGCGCGGCAGCTGCGCATCCGGGTGATGGACCTCGTGCAGCTCGTCGACGCCGCGACGACCGCGGGGGCCGGCCGTGAAGGCGCCCGCGCCGGTCCTCGTCGCGGGCGGCGGGCCCGCGGGCCAGCGGGCGGCGCTGGACCTCGCGCACGCGGGGCCTCCCCGTGCTCCTGGTCGAAGCGCGGCGATTCCCTCGGCGGGACGGTGGCGCAGCTCGGGACGATGTTCCCGCTGCACAACTGCCTGCTCTGCCGCGGGGAGGCGCTGCACGGGCCCGGCTGCACCCGGCCCACCATCTCCGCGGACCTGCTCGACCGGCGGCCGGCCCGACGGCCTCGACCTCTGGACCCGCAGCCGGCTCGTCGCGGTCGAGGGGGAGCCGGGAGCGCTGCGGGCCGTCGTCCGCCGCGAGCCGCGGTACGTCGATCCCGCGCGCTGCATCTCCTGCGACCTCTGCGCGAAGGCCTGCCCCCACGAGATGGACGATCCCGTTCGAAGCCGGCCTCGCCCGGCGCCGCGCCGCCTACCGGCCCGCGGACCGGTGCGTGCCCGACGCGTACGCGGTCGAGAAGGGACCGTGGTGCGAGGGCTGCCGGAAGTGCGCGGACGCCTGCCCGACCGGACGCCATCGACCTCGACGAGAAGCCGCGGACGACGAAGGTCGCCGTGTCGGCCGTGGTGCTCGCCACGGGCATGCGCCTCTCCGACCCCGTCGCATCCGCCGAGTACGGGTACGGCACGGTACGCGAACGTGTTCACCGGCCTCGAGATGGAGCGGATGAGCTCTCCCGCCGGTCCCGGCGAGGGGCGGATCGCGCGGCGCAGCGACGGCCTACCCGCCGAAGCGCATCGCGTGGCTGCAGTGCGTGGGGTCGCGCGACGAGAAGCACGACTGGTGCTCGGCGTTCTGCTGCGGCTACGCGACCCGACAGGCGGTGCTCGCCCGGCAGCTCCTGCCCGACAGCGAGGCCGCGATCTTCATGATGGACGACCGTGTCTTCGCCCGGGGGTTCAGCCCGACCTACGACCCGCTGCGCCGCGAGCACGGCATCCGGCTCGCGCGCTGCCGGCTCTCGGTGCTCCGCGAAGACCCCGCCACCCGCGACCTGGTGCTGCAGGTCGACCGCGGAGGACGGGAAGGTCGACCGAGGAGCGCTTCGGCATGGTCGTGCTGTCCGTCGGCGCCGAGGCCGCCGCCGAGGCCGGCGAGCCTCGCGCGCGCCGCGGGACTCTCGCCCGACGCCGCGGGATTCCTCCGCACGACGTCGCTCGCGCCCGCCGGACACCGGCCGGCCCGGGTGTCTTCGTGGCCGGCACGGCTGCCGGCCCCGCCGACATCGCCGACAGCGTCGCCCAGGCCGGCGCCGCGGCCGCGCGGGTGTGCGCGTTCCTCAATT
>CAWACU010000005.1:0-140615 GCA_963780705.1 uncultured Actinomycetota bacterium
AGTGGACCTATCATTTCGGCTTCGGCGTCGAGACGTTCCACCAGACCTACATTTCGCAGTGGAGCAAGATCGAGACCAACAAGAAGGTCGCGGTCATGTTTCCCAACGACGCCGACGGCAACGCCATCCGCGCCAATTTGGCGCCGCTGCTCGCCTGCCGACGGCTACACCATCGTCGATCCGGGTGCCTACGAGACCGGCACCACCGACTTCTCGAGCCCAGATCGCGATGTTCAAGGCAGAGGGCTGCGAGATCTTCAACTCGTTCCCGATCCCGCCCGACTTCGCGGCGTTCTGGCGCCAGGCGGCCCAGCAGGGCCTGCACCGGCAGTTCAAGATCGTGCAGGTGGCCAAGACCGGGCTGTTCCCGTCCGACATCGAGGCGCTCGGCGATCTGGGCAAGAACATCGCCAGCGCCGCATACTGGCACAAGGCGTTCCCCTACAAATCCTCGCTCACCGGCGTCGGCGGGCAGGAGCTTGCCGATGGCTACGAGGCCGCCGAGGGCAGAGCGGTGGACGCAGCAACTGGGCGCCAGCCTGTCGCTGCTCGACGCAGGCTTCGAGGCGTTGAAGGCCGCCGCCGACGCCAAGGACAAGGCCGCAGTGGCGAAGGCCATCTCGACGCTCAACGTCACCACCATCGCCGGCAAGGTCGACTTCACTACCGGCCCGGTCCCCAACGTTGCCAGCGGGCCGATCATCGGCACCCAGTGGGTTCCCTCGTCCGGTGGCAAATACAAGTTCGACTACGTGGTGACCGAGAACGCCACCGACCCGAACGTCCCGGTCGAGGCCACGCTCGTCTCCTACAACGCCTGATCGAGACCGGTGCCGTGACCGTTTCCAACGCCATCCTCGACGCCTCGGGCATCCACAAGCGCTTCGACGCGCTTCTGGTCCTCGATGACGTGGACTTCGCGATGGGAGGCGACGAGGCCGTTGGCATCGTCGGCCCGAACGGCGCCGGCAAGACCACTCTGCTCAACGTGCTCGCGGGGGCCTTCGCGCCCTCCGCGGGCACGGTATCGTTCAAGGGGTCGGACGTCACCGGCCTGTCGGCGGCCAGGCGCTGCCGGCTCGGCCTGGTGCGGACCCACCCGAATTCCCAAGCCGTTCAGCGGCATGACCGCATTCGAGAACATCCACGTGGCCGCCGCGCACGGCGCCAATCTCAGCCGGGACGAGGCCTATGCCGAAACGCTGTCCTCGCTCGAGCTGTGCGGCATGATGCGCGTCGCCAACCGGCAGGCCGGAACGCTGGGCCTGCTCGACCGCAAGCGCCTCGAACTGGCGCGCGCTCTGGCGGCGCGACCGCAGGTGCTGCTGCTCGACGAGATCGGCGGCGGGCTGACCGACGGCGAGGCGAGCGAACTGGTCGAGACCATCCTGGAGTTGCGCCGCCGCGGCATCGCCATCGTCTGGATCGAGCACATCGTCCACGTGCTGCTGCAGGTCGCCAGGCGCCTCATCTGCATGGACGCCGGCAAGATCATCGCCGATGGCGACCCCGAGGTCGTGATGAACGACCCGGCGGTGATCGAGGCCTATCTGGGGCGAGGCGCCAAATGACGCTGCTGGTCGAAGCACTCGATGTCCGCCACGGCCAGTTGCAGGCAGTGCGGGACGTGACCTTCTCCGTCGCCAAGGGCGAGACGGTGGCGCTGGTCGGCGCCAACGGCGCCGGCAAGACCACGCTGCTGCGCGCCATCGCCGGGGCACACCCGTCGAAGGGCGGCCGCGTTCTTCTCGACGACCGAGACATCACCCATGTGCCCGCGCATCGGCGGGTCGGGATGGGGGTCGCGCTCGTTCCCGAAGGGCGGCGCCTGTTCGCCCAGATGACGGTGGAGGAGAACCTGCTGCTCGGCCGCTTCGCCGGCAGGGCAGGGGACTGGACCGTCGAGCGCGTGATGGCGGCGTTCCCCAACCTCGAGAAGCGGCTGCATGCCAAGGCGGGCACGCTGTCGGGCGGCGAGCAGCAGGCAACCGCCATCGGACGGGCGCTGATGAGCAATCCGGACGTGCTGCTGCTCGACGAAGTGTCGCTCGGCCTCTCGCCGCTGGTGGTGGATCGCGTCTACGCCTCGCTCGAGGGCCTGATGGCGGGAGGCACCACCATCGTGCTGGTCGAGCAGGACCTCACCCGCGCCATGGCCGTCGCCGACCGCGTCCTCTGCATGCTGGAGGGACGCATCGTCCTCGCCGGCCGTACCACGGAACTCACCCGGGACCAGGTCACCGAGGCCTATTTCGGCCTGCACCGCCAGCAGGGAGCCGCCTGATGCTCAACTCCATCATCCAGGGCATCCTGCTCGGCGGCTACTACGCCCTGATCGCCTCCGGGCTGAGCTTCATGTTCTCGGTCATGCGCATCATCAATCTCGCCCATGGCAGTCTCGCGGTCGTCGCGGCCTATGCGCTGTGGGTGCTGGCCGAGAAGTTCGGCATCCACCCCTTCCTCGGCCTGCTGATCGTGCTGCCGGCCATGGGCCTCATCGGCTGGGCGCTGCAGCGCTTCGTGCTTGAGCGCAGCATCCGCAGTGGCGCGCTGCTGCCGATCCTGACCACCTTCGGTCTCGCCATCGTCATCGACAACCTGCTGTTCGAACAGTTCGGCGCCGATACGCGGTCGCTGGCGCCCTATATCGGTTCGCTCTCCTATGATGCGTTCGAGTTGCCCGGCGGCTTCTATGTCGGGCAGCTGGCGGTCCTCACCTTCGCGGTCGCCGTCGTGATGCTGGGCGGATTGCAGGCGATGCTGAGCTTCACGCCACTCGGCCGCGCCATTCGTGCCATCGCCGAAGACCCGGACACCGCCGGTCTCGTCGGCATCAACGCCAGCCGGGTGAACGCCCTGGCGACGGGCTCGCCATGATCACCGTGGGCGTGGCGGGCGCCTTCCTCGCCATGCGGGCGACCTTCGACGCCTATGCCGGCGCGCCGCAACTGCTCTTTGCCTTCGAGGCGGCGGTCATCGGTGGGGCCGGCTCAGTCTGGGGCACGCTGATCGGGGGCATCGTTCTCGGGCTGGCACAGGCGCTCGGCGCCCAGGTCGGCCCCCAGGGTTTCCTCATCGGCGGCCATGCGGTTTTTCTCGCAGTGCTGTTCGCGCGCCTCTTCGTCCCGGAGGTCTCGCCTTCTCCGCCCGTGTCCGCTCGCTCTTCAGGCGGTCGGCATGACGACTTTCAAGCAGGGCACGCGCGTCGAGCGCTGGACGTTCGCATCGCGCCTCGCCATCGGTGTGGTGTTGATCGTGGCGGCGGGCCTGGCGCTGGCGCCAACGTTCCTCGGGGCAGGCGCCGTCGACCGGCTGACGACGTTGTTCATCTACGTCATGCTCGCGGCGATGTGGAACGCGCTTGCGGGGTTTGGCGGGCTCGTTTCGGTCGGCCAGCAGGTGTTCTTCGGGCTCGGCGCCTCTCTCGCTATCCGTCTCGCCGATGCCGGCATCAATCCGTTCCTGTCGCTGCCGATATCCGCCCTCATCGTCGGAGCCATCTCGCTGCCGTTGTCGGTGCTGATGCTGCGCCTCCGAGGCGGCGAGTTCGCCATCGGCATGTGGGTGATCTCCGCGCTCGCACATGCTGGTCAACCTCGACACCCTGGTGCAGGGCGAGACGGGAACCTCGCTGATCTCGCTCAACGCCTATGCGATGGATGATCGGCGCGCCTTCATCTACTGGCTGGCGCTGGCGTCGATGCTGGCGCTGCTGGGTATGCTCTTCGTCCTGCTGCGGAGCCGCGTCGGCGCGGCGATCCAGGCCATCCGCGACAGCGAGGAGGCTGCCGCCTCCCTGGGTGTCCGCGTCGTCGGCACCAAGCGGCTGCTCTTCGTCCTCGCCGCCACTGGCGTCGGCATGGCCGGCGCGCTTTGGCTCGCGACCGCCGTCACCTTCCAGCCCAAGACCTACTTCTCGGTGCAGTGGACCGCCTACATGATCTTCATGGTGCTGGTCGGGGGCATCGGCACCTTCGAGGGCGCCATCCTCGGCGCGGTCATCTTCTTCCTCATCGAAACCTGGTTCGGCGGCACTCGGCGTCTGGTACCTCGTCGGCCTTGGCGTCGTCGCGGTGCTGTTCTCGCTGCTGCTGCCCAGGGGCATCTGGGGCGAGATCGAGCGGCGCTGGGGGCTGCGGCTGCTGCCCGTCGGCTATCGCGTCGTCCTGCCTGCCGACGTCGGCCCGGCGCCATCCAGTTCGACCAACACGAAGCCAGATAGGGAGGCCTGAACATGCTGTTCGGCAAGACACTCGTCATCACCGGGGTAGCCTCGGGAATCGGTGCGCGAACGGCGCAACTGCGCCCTCGCCCAGGGCGCCGACGTCATCGGCGTGGACATCAAGGCGCCCGCCAACCCCGGCTTCGACTTCGTCCAGGCCGACATCTCCACGCAGGCGGGGGTGGACACCCTGGTGGCAAGCCTGCCAAAGCGCTTCGATGCACTCTGCAACGTCGCCGGGTTGTCCGGCAGCACCGGGCTCGCTCCGGTGCTCAGCGTCAACTTCTACGGGTTGCGGGCACTGAGCTACGCCTCCGCTCCGCGGCTGCGAGAGGGCGGCGCCGTGGTCAACGTGGCCTCGATCGCCGGATTTGGCTGGCGCGCCAACCTGGAGCGGGCCAAGGCGCTGATGGCGCTGGGCGGGTTCCCGGACATCGCCAGGCTGGCCGCCGAGCACAAGATCGATCCCGCCATCGGCTACCCCCTGTCGAAGGAGCTGCTGCTGCTGTGGAACCAGAAGGCGGCCCACGAGGCAGTGTTCAAGAGGCCGGGGCATCAGGGTCAATGCGGTGAGCCCGGGCCCGGTGGAAACGCCGATCCTCACACAGTTCCGCGCGGTGCTCGGCGACGCACGCGTCGACAGCGACATCGACCGCGTCGGCCGCGCCGGCACCGCCTCGGACATCGCGCCGGTCGTCCTGTTCCTCGCCTCGGATGGGGCGCGCTGGATCAACGGCGCCAATGTCGCGACGGACGGCGGGCTTGAAGCTTCTATCAACGCCGAAGTGCTCGGTTTCTAGGAACAAAGGCGCTGCGGGCGCCCAAGGGAGACAATCATGGACATCGGATTTCTGATCAACGGCGCCGAAAGCGGCGCAGCCAGTGGTGCCACCTACGAGCGGCACGACCCGTTCACCGGCAAGCTTGCGACCCGCGCCGCGGCCGCTGGCGTCGCCGATGCCAACGCCGCGGTCGAGGCCGCCGCCACCGCCTTCAAGACCTGGTCGAAGACCGGCCCCGGCGAGCGCCGGGCGCTGCTGATGAAGGCCGCCGACGTCATGGCCAGCAAGGTCGGCGAGTTCACCCGGCTCGATGACCGAGGAAACCGGAGGTACGGCGGGCTGGGCCGGCTTCAACGTCATGCTGGCGTCCAACATGCTGCGCGAAGCCGGTGCGATGACCACGCAGATCACCGGCGAGATCATCCCGGCCGACAAGCCCAATGTCCTCGCGATGGGCATGCGCCAGCCGGCCGGCGTCTGCCTCGGCATCGCGCCGTGGAATGCCCCGGTGATCCTGGGTACCCGCGCCATCGCCATGCCGATCGCCTGCGGCAACACGGTGGTGCTGAAGGCCTCGGAGAACTGCCCGGGCGTCCATCGCCTGATCGGCCAGTGCCTGCACGAGGCCGGCATCCCGGCCGGCGTCATCAACGTCATCACCAACGACCCCAAGGATGCGGCAACGGTCGTCGAGGCGCTGATCGCGCACCCGGCCGTGCGTCGCGTCAACTTCACCGGCTCGACCGCCGTGGGCAGGCGGATCGGCGAGCCTGCCGGCAGGCACCTCAACCCGGCGTTGCTCGAACTCGGCGGCAAGGCGCCGTTCATCGTGCTCGATGACGCCGATATCGACGGGGCGGTGAACGCGGCCATCTTCGGCGCTTTCATGCATCAGGGGCAGATCTGCATGTCGACCGAGCGGATTATCGTCGACAACAAGGTGGCGGACGAATTGGTCCAGAAGCTCGCCGCGCGCGGCCAAGCTGCCGGCGGGCGATCCGCGCGGCCACGTCGTGCTGGGTTCGCTCATCAGCCTGCAGGCTGCCGAGAAGAACCAGGCGCTCGTCGTCGACGCTGTCTCCAAGGGCGCCACCCTGAAGGCCGGCGGCAAACGGGACGGACCGTGGTGGAGGCAACCGTGCTCGACCACGTGACCCCCTCGATGCGGGTCTATTCCGAAGAGTCGTTTCGGCCCGGTCAAGCCGATCGTCCGGGTCGATGGCGAGGAGGAGGCCATCCGGGTCGCCAACGACACCGACTATGGCCTGTCGTCGGCGGTGTTCAGCCGCGATGTCCAGCGCGCCCTCGGCGTCGCCGCGCGGCTCGAGACCGGCATGTGCCACATCAACGGCCCGACGGTCAGCGACGAGGCCCAGATGCCATTCGGTGGCGTCAAGGGCTCGGGGTATGGCCGCTTCGGCGGCAGGGCGGCGATCGCCGAGTTCACCGATCTGCGGTGGGTGACGATCGAGGACGCCGGGCAGCGCTACCCCTTCTAGTCGCCGCCAAGCCACCACCCCGGCCGGTTTCGCCCTGCCGGGGTGCCCGCTCTGTCGCCTGGGCTATGATTGCGCCGCGCTGGCGCGGCCGATGTGGTGAGGCGCTGGGCATGGACGAAAACTCCTCCACTCGCGGCGGCGTCGGACCGCTGTTTTGCAGAGTCTAGAGCGTGATCAGGAAAAGTTGAGAGACTTTTCCGGTTCGATCACGCGACAGAATCGAAGCCTAGAGCGTCGTGCGGTTTTTGGGAATCGTGGATTCCGCTTGAGCAGCTGTTGTGATTCACTTCGGGGATGGAGGTGATTTGCGATGCCCAAGACGTTGTCGATGGATTTGCGGGAGCGGCTAGTCCGACATGTTGCGGCCGGCCACTCGCGGCGGAGCGCGGCTGAGAAGTTCGCGGTGGCGCCGAGTTCTGCGGTGCGGATCGTGGCGCTCCATGCCGCGACCGGCAGCGTGGTGCCGAACCTGCGGCGGGCCGGACGCCGCTCGGTTCTGGATGGCCAGCGGGCCTATCTGGTCGAGCGGATCGGGGAGGTGCCAGACCTTACGCTGCCGGAGTTGGCGGCCGAGCTTGCCGAACGTGGGGTGCGGATCGATCCGTCCAACCTGTCGCGCTGGTTCATCCGCAACGGCTACTGCTTCAAAAAAAACACTGCTGGCCGGCGAGCAAGATCGCCCGGAGATCAAGCAGGGGCGTGAGGTCTGGATCAACCGACGCCAGCCCAGAATGCGGACCAGGACGCATCGGCTGGTGTTCATCGATGAGACCGGCACCACCACCAAGATGACCAGGCTGCGTGGCCGTTGCTGCAAAGGCCAGCGCCTCAAGGCCAAGGCGCCCTTCGGGCACTGGAAGACCCAGACCTTCATCGCCGGGCTCAGGTGCGACGGGCTCACCGCCCCCTTCGTCATCGATCAGCCGATGAACCGGATTATCTTCGAGGCTTATGTCGAAACCCAGCTCGCGCCGACTCTCAGCAAGGGCGATGTGGTCATCCTCGACAACCTGTCCGCCCACAAGAGCCCAAAAGCCGAGAGGGCCATCCGCGCCAGGGGAGCATGGATGCTCTTCCTGCCGCCCTACAGTCCCGACCTCAACCCCATCGAGATGGCCTTCGCAAAGCTCAAGGCCCATCTGCGAAAACGCGCCGTCCGCTCCATCGATCAACTCTGGCGCGCCATCGGCGACATCTGCCTGCTCTTCTCACCACAAGAATGCCAAAACTACTTCAGCGCCGCTGGCTATGATCCAACCTAACCGCACGACGCTCTAGCGTGCGGCAGGCGGATGGGCAGCGACGGCAGCCGAAACCGTGATCTCGACCCGATACTTCTCCCGCGCGAGCGGCACTTGCCCGGTGGCGCGTGCAGGAGCATTCTCTTTGTCGACCCAATCGTCCCAAGCACGGTTCATCGCGTCATAGTCAGCCATGTCGGCAAGCCAGACCGTGGCTGACAGGAGGCGTGATTTATCTGTTCCGGCCAGAGCGAGCACCCGGTCGATCTCCGCAAGGGCCTCGCGGGTCTGGCTCTCGGTGTCGGCGCCGTTCGCGTCCCACCGCGCCGGACAAATACACCACACCATTGTAGATCACCGCGTCACTGTAGCGGTTGCTCTTTTCCAGCCGGGTGATGTCCATGCTCTGCACTTTCTTGAGGTTTGCCGGCCCTTCGGCGGGCTGTATCGGATGCCGTATTCTTGATCGCGCGGATGCGCGCGATTTCACTGTCGGCGCTCACTTGAAGTCGCGGTAGGCCTCAGAATAGACGGAGCGGAGACCGGCATCCGGAGTGAATCGGCTGCCCGAGGCGCTGGGGCCAACGCCGAGTTCGGAGAGGCTGCGCCCGGTCACGCCCGCTTGTGCCATCAACGCCGCACCTACGCTCGAGGCATTGAGATGACCGAGTCGGAGGATGGGATGTTGCAGCACATCGGCCATGATCTGGCACCACCGGTCGACTCGCGCGCCGCCCTCGGCCATTCGCACTTCAGTGATAGTAGCACCGCGCGCCTCGAACAGCTCGATGCACTGGAGGACGTTGAACGCAACTCCCTCCATGACCGCCTGTACCATCTCGGCGGCACCGGATGACGACGAAAGCCCGACGAAGGCACCGCGCGCCAGCGGTTCGCCATGCGGCGTCGCCGAGCCTTCCAGAAATGGCACGAAGCTCACGCCTCGGGCTCCAGCCGGAACACCATTGGAGAGCGCCGTCATCGCCTCGAATGCAAGATCCGGACCGGCGGCTCGCAGTGTCCTGTGCAGCCATGCGAGGCTGAGCCCCGCTCATCACGAGTCCGAGCCAGATTGCACGAGTTGGATCGGCGTGAGCGACGCGCCAGAAGCCGGCGGAGGACTCGAACGGCGCGGTGGCGTCCACTGCGAGGACGACATGGCCGGCGGTGCCGAGCGTAACGCCAAGTATCCCCAGCTCCAAGACACCGCAGCCAACCGCAAGAGCCGCGACATCGCCGCCGCCCGGGACGACCGGCAGCCCGACCGGAAGGCCGGTGGCCGCGGCTGCCGACTCCGTGAGGGAACCGGCAACGACCATGGAGGGTACGATAGGTGGAAGGATTTCCGGATCGAAACCGGCGCCAGCGCAGAGTTCGGGGATCCACTCGAGTGTCTTGATGTCCATCATGCCGGTCGAGGCGGCGTCGACCGGATCGGTCGCAATGGTTCCGGTCAGGCGCCAGAGCATGTAGTCCTTGACCAGTAGGACCCGCCTTGTACGCGCGAGGCGGCCCGCATCATGACGAGCCAGCCACGCTAGTTTGGCGAGGACGGCAATGGCGCTGAGGTCGGTGGCGGCCCGCTTCTCCAGGATATCTGCAAACCGCCGCTTCAACTCTTCCGCCTCCGCGGCGGCACGGGTATCGAGCCAGATGATCGCGTCGCCCAGGGCCTTGTTGTCTTGGTCGAGCAGGATCACGCCATTGAGCTGGCCTGAAAGGCCAGCTCCGACCAAATTGAAATCGCCGGCCGCTACAACCTCACGGAGCGCCTCGCACGCGGCAAGCCACCAATCCTCGGGGGTCTGCTCGACCCAGCCGGGGTGCGGGGAATGCGTTGGATAAGGCCGGCTGGCCTCAGCCAGCACATGCCCGTCCAGGCCCAACACCGCGATCTTGACCGCCGAGGTGCCTATATCGATGCCGACGGTGGCGGACCTCATCGGCTCAGGCTTCTCCGGCAAAGAAGCGCCGTGGATTGTCGATCAGCATCATGTCCAGCTCGGCCTGTGTGATGCCAGACTGCAGCGCCCGGTCCTTGAACTCTGTGAGTACGAAATCGAGACCCGGCCCGCCGCCGTAGGATTTCCAGTAGCTGGGGCGGCCAAGATCGTTCCCGATCAGAATGCGTCGGCCTTGCCCTGCGTCCAGCATGTCGCGCAACAGCTGAAGCCGTGCCGATTCAGGGCCATACTTGGTCTTGCCGAAGCAGTCGTATCCGACATAGGCGCCCAGCCGCGTGACGCGCTGATGGTCGCCGGCGTCGAGGTTGCGATCCATGCGGCTGAGTGCGATGCGGTGTGCATCAACGCCCAGCTCGATCAGCTTGCTGGCCTGCTCATACCCCATTGTCCCCGCGGTCGTGTGCGTGATGATCGGACGCCCGGTTTCACGGTAGGCAGCGGCGGCGATGCGGACCAGCTTCTGGCCGCTCTCGTTGAAGTTGTTGTACTCGGTGCCGCACTTGATAATGCCGGCCTTGATGTCGGTCCCATCGATCCCGACAGTGAGGTCGCGCACGGTATCGCGGATCATGTCGACCTCGGATACCGCGTGGATCCAGCGGCCCATGTAGCTGGGCCGATTGTAGCCTGCCGTAAGGATGACGTTGACCTCGGGCACAGCGTCGGCCACCGCCTTGATCTTGTGAACGTTGCGGCCGAAATCGACGGCCGTCAACTCGCACAAGGGCGTCCGCCGGCCTTGGCGAATCGGTTCAGTTCCTCGGCGGATTTCTCCACCGAGTTGAGCGCGAAATCGGGGTCCGACTGTGCAGCGAGCCGGGCGGCTCGACATAGAGGTGCTCGTGATAGTCGGTGATGCCGAGCTCATCGGGCTTGATCAGCCCGCGGGTCGTCATGATCTTCTGCCATTTCAGTCTCCTGTCGAATACCCATGCCGGGCAAGGAACGAGTCCAGATTGCAGCGGATTTGTCGGCTCCGAGCGCTATCGAGCGCTGCCTTTCTCGGCCGTCGCCTTGGTGGATCGCCGAAGACGCCGGAGCGCATGAGATTGCCGATCGAAAGTTCGGACTGTCCGTAGTCGGGGGGCGCCGGGGGGTAGTCGGCGGCGGCGAGCTCCATTCATCACCCACTGGACCGAGATGCCCCGCCGGGGGCGCTTCGGCGCCTTCGAGCAGCCGGAACTGTTCGTCGAGGATGTGCGCACGTTCTTCACTTCAGCCCTAACCTAAGACAGCAGCGCCCTGGTGAATTCGGTCTGCGGGTAGCTGGAGATGATGTTGTATCCGCGCTCTTCCTGCGCCCTACGGGCGATCTCGTCGCGCACCAGATACTCGCACTCGTCGGCGATCGACTCATACGGGGCACCCGCGACGGCGTGCCGGTATTCATCGGGCATCGAAGTTGTCGGGTTGACCTCGCTGACCACCGCCACCCCGTTCGACAGCAGGTAGTGCACGCGCACGATCTCGAAGATCTCCGAGTCGTGGTTGTGCAGATTCAGCACCAGCTTGGACCGCGAGATGTAGGCGTCGCGCTCGGCCCCATAGACGGCGAATAGCGTGACCAGGTTGAGGCCCCGGGCACAGATATTGGTCGAAGATCACCTGCCGCTTGTCGGTGACCGAGCCGTAGACGAACACGTCGATGTCCTGCTCGGCGGCCTTCGGGATCCGGGTCAGCTGCGGCTGATGCCCGATCCGCAGCAGTTTGACACCCGGTATGCCGAGGCGCTCGAACGCGGCGACGTTGCGGGGGCTGTAGTCCCACGTCTCGAACGTCCGGACCCGGCGAAGATGTTCTGATTCCAGCCGAACCGGTCCTCGTCGTAGATCTGTTCGGTATTGACCACGATGGTCGATTCCGCGCATACGGGCGATCAGATCCGTGGGCAGCAGATGGCAGCCGATGATGATGTTGCGCCGGTCCGGATAGATGTCGTTGATGCTGAAGGTGGTGTCGTAGCCGAGATCGTCCAGCGAGAACTTCAGCAGTTCTGCCAGCTCAAGCAGGCAGAACGAATGCGCGTAGCCCTCCGGTTGCGGCAGGCAGACATTGAACCCCGACACCGATTCCACTCTTCCCCTAAGTCGGCCATCACGGTATCGCACGCCGGTCTAGCATCGGTTTTCATGCGTGCTCGGGGAGCCATCCTGGCCGCCACGGCGGTGGCTGTCGCGGGGTGCGCGCACACCGTCGAGCGGCGCGCCGGTGTTCACCGCCGCCGAGCCGATCACCCCGCTGCGCCGGATGACACCGGCCAGGTTCTGGTCACTGCGGCGCAGGTGTCCGACATCGTCGGCGCTCGACTCCAGGTCGACGCCGATCAGGCGCGGCCGGTGAGCGGATCCTCGGCGGTGCCCGCCTGCTCGGCCCTGGATTCGGTCGGGATGGCCGCCTTCGTCGGCGACGGCTGGTCGGGATTCCGGGTGCTGCTGTTCACCGACGGTGAGCGCCACGATCGGGTGGTCGCTGAGGCGGTGGCGGTGTATCCCGATGCTCGATCCGCTGCCGCCGCATTCGCCACCGGAACCTCCGATGTCAAGGCCTGCGACGGGCAGCGCGCGTTGAGCACCGGAAGCGGGGCGGCGTGGAAGTTCGGCGTGCACGATGACGACACCGACACCGTGCGCTGGACCAAGCAGCAGCTGGCGATCCCGCTCGACCTGGGTGTGCCACGGCGAGGCCAGGCTTCGCACAACGCGGTGCTGCAGGCGATGGCATGTCAGGACGACGACGGCGGCGAGACCGTCGTCACCTCGTTGACCGACCGGATGTCGGCGAGCGTGTGGGAGCTGTCCGGCCGCTAGTGGCTGCGGATCAGCGCGATGAGCTTTTCCTTGTTGAGGCCCGAATATCCGGTGATGCCAAGCTGTCTGGCACGCTTCTTCAGTTCGACGACCGTCCATCCCTCGTAGGCGCAGGAGCGGCTGGGCCGGAACTCACCGGTGTCACTGTTTTCCGTGTCACTGCCTCGGCCGGCAATCGTGCTGGTCTGCGACATACCGGGCTTGTACCCGGTCTGCCGGGGCGGTCAAACGCCTGCGGCAAAACACGCCGACAACCTGTGCATGGCCGGAGGTGTGGCGCTCAACTGCATGGCCAACTCGAAGATCTTCGCCACCGGGGGTTTCGACAATGTGTGGGTCCAGCCGGCCGCCGGCGACTCCGGCACCGCGCTGGGCGCCGCGCTCGCGGTCGCGGCCGAGGCCGGTGAGCAGATCGCCCCGATGAGCCGCGGCGCTGGGCCGGGGCTGGACCGACGACCAGATCGCGGCGGAACTCGACGCCGCGGCGGTGCGCTACGAGCGGCCCGACGATGTCGCCGCGTGTGTGGGCGACGCGCTGGCCGACAACCAGATCGTCGGCTGGTTCCAGGGCCGCGCGGAATTCGGGCCGCGCGCCCTGGGCGGGCGGTCACTGCTGGCCGACCCCCGCGACATCGCAAACCTGGAGCGGCTCAACAACGTCAAGGGCCGCGAACAGTTCCGCCTGGTCGCACCGATGGTGCTGGCTGACCGCGCCGCCGAGATCTTCTCCGGCGGGCCGATACCCAGCCCGTACATGCTGTTCGTGCACGAGGTCGCCCCGCGGTGGCGGATGCGGATCCCGGCGGTCACCGGAGTCGACGGCACCGCACGGATCCAGACCGTCGACACCGACCAACCGCGACTACATGCCACAATCTCGAGGTTCTGTGAACGCACCGGGGTGCCGGTGATCGTCAACACCAGCTTCACCACCGCCGGGCGGCCGATGGTCGACAGCCCCCGCGACGCCCTGGAGTGCTTCGGCAGTGCGCCGATCGACCTACTCGCCATCGGCCCGTACGTGGTGCGGCGGCCGCGGGTCGATGTTTGACCAACCCCCCGGAGTGGGTACTTGTGCTAACCATGACCACTCTCTGGACACCCCTGCGCCGGACATCGGCGGCGCCGCGTCCATCGTCAGGAAGTACCCGGTCGGCTGGGCGGCCACACCATGGGCGGCGGCGACACCATGGATAGCGGCACCCTCGACTGGGATATCGTCGGGTCTACGGAGCCGGGAGGCCAGATGACGGACGGCGAGAGCCGGCGCGGCGGGGACGCTGAGCACCGCCGCTGTCGAAGTGCAGGGTGGCCGCGGAGTTGGAGAACCTCGCGGTGCTGCGCACCGTGGTCGGGGCCGTCGGGACGTTCTCCGATCTCGATTTCGACGCCGTCGCCGACCTGCGGCTGGCGGTCGACGAGGCGTGCACCCGGCTGATCCGGTCGGCCAGTGCCCGGGCGCGATGCTGGTGGTCGTCGTCGACCCGCGCGAGGACGTGCGTGGTGGTGGAGGCCTCGACGACGTGCGACAGCGACGACGTCGTGACGCCGGGACAGCTTCAGCTGGCATGTGCTGAGCTCGCTGACCGACGACGTGCAGACCTTCCGCAACGGTCGATGACCATGCCGCGGCGGCCGACGGGCGGGTTTTCGGTATCACCCTGACCACGAGGCGGGCGGGCGCGACGCGGTGAGGTCGCGAGCAGCCGGCAACATGGGGCTCCGTCGCGGCCGACCTCCGAGTACGCCGACGTTCCGGACATGTTCCGGGAACTGGCGAAAGTCGGAGCCCGATTCACCGGAGTTCCGCAAGCAGCGGGACCGGATCGTCGAGCGCTGTCTGCCGCTGGCCGACCACATCGCACGGCGTTTCGACGGCCGCGGCGAGGCGCGCGACGACCTGGTCCAGGTGGCCCGGGTCGGTCTGGTCAACGCCGTCATCCGCTACGACGTCGACACCGGATCGGACTTCGTGTCCTTCGCGGTGCCGACCATCATGGGCGAGGTCCGCCGGCACTTCCGGGACAACAGCTGGTCGGTGAAGGTGCCCCGCCGGCTCAAGGAACTGCACCTGCGGCTGGGTGCGGCCACCTCGGAGCTGTCCCAGCGGCTGGGCCGCGCGCCGACCGCCTCGGAGTTGGCCGCCGAGCTCGGAGATGGACCGCGACGAGGTGGTCGAGGGCCTGGTCGCCGGCAGTTCCTACAACACGCTGTCGATCGACAGCGGGGGCGGCGGCAGACGAGGATGCGCCCGGCGATCGTGGACACCCTCGGCGACGTCGATCTGAGCCTCGACCAGATCGAGAACCGGGAGGCGCTGCGGCCGCTGCTGGCCGCGCTGCCGGAGCGGGAGCGCACCGTGCTGCTGCTGCGGTTCTTCGAGTCGCTGACCCAGACCCAGATCGCCGAGCGGGTCGGCATCTCCCAGATGCACGTCTCGCGGCTGCTGGCCAAGTCCCTGGCCCGGCTCCGCGACCAGTTGCAGTAGAAATCTCGCCACCGCTTCGGCACCGGCGGCGGCCGCGGCGGGGTCCCCGGTGGTTGTCACCGTCGGCCCGCACGTCACCGGTGACCGGTTCGCAGACCTCCCAGGAACCCTCGCCGGCTGCCCGCAGATACCAGGCTCCGGCGTTGATGTCGGGGCTATCCGGCACTACTTGATTTCGGCGAGCACAGTGCCCTGGGTGATGGCCGCTCCGGCCTCGACCGCCAGGCCGGTGATGACACCGTCCTTGTGCGCGGTCACCGGGTTCTCCATCTTCATGGCCTCCAGCACCACCACCAGTTCGCCGACGACGACGCTCTGGCCCTCCTCGACGGCGACCTTGACCACGGTGCCCTGCATGGGTGCGGTCACCGCGTCACCGGAGGCGGCGGAGCCACCCTGCGCGCCGCGCTTGCGGGGCTTGGGCTTCTTGCGGACGACGCCGGGCTGAACCGGACCGGCGCCGTTGCCGAGCGCCAGATCGCCGGGCAGCGACACCTCGAGGCGCCGCCCGTTGACCTCGACGACGACCTTCTGCCGCACCTCGGGTTCTTCGGCGTCGACCTGTCCGCCGCCGGTGAACGGTTCGATGGTGTTGTCCCACTCGGTTTCGATCCAGCGGGTGTGCACGGTGAAGCCGTTGTCGTCGCCGATGAAGGCGGGGTCGCGCAGCACCGCGCGGTGGAACGGGATGACGGTGGCCAGGCCCTCGACGTGGAACTCATCGAGTGCGCGGCGCGCCCGTTCGATGGCCTGTAGACGGGTGGCGCCGGTGACGATCAGCTTGGCCAGCATCGAGTCGAACTGGCCGCCGATCACCGATCCGGCCTCCACGCCGGAGTCCAGTCGCACGCCCGGTCCACTCGGGGTGTCGATAGCGGTTGACCGGTCCGGGTGCCGGCAGGAAACCGCGGCCGGCGTCCTCGCCGTTGATCCGGAACTCGATCGAATGTCCGCGCGGGACAGGGTCTTCGGTGATCGCCAGCTTCTCGCCGTTGGCGATGCGGAACTGCTCGCGCACCAGATCCAGGCCCGAGGTCTCCTCGGTGACCGGATGCTCCACCTGCAGGCGGGTGTTGACCTCCAGGAAGGAGATCAGGCCGTCCTGACCGACGAGGTATTCCACGGTGCCCGCGCCGTAGTAGCCGGCCTCCTTGCAGATCCGCTTGGCCGACTCGTGGATCTCTTTGCGCTGGGCGTCGGTGAGGAACGGCGCCGGCGCCTCCTCGACCAGTTTCTGGAAGCGGCGCTGCAGCGAGCAGTCGCGGGTGCCGGCGACGACGACGTTGCCGTGCTGATCGGCGATCACCTGCGCTTCGACGTGGCGCGGCTTGTCGAGGTAGCGCTCGACGAAGCACTCGCCGCGGCCGAACGCCGAGATGGCCTCGCGGGTGGCCGAATCGAACAGTTCGGGGATCTCTTCGATGGTGCGGGCGACCTTCATGCCGCGGCCGCCGCCGCCGAAGGCCGCCTTGATCGCGATCGGGACGCCGTACTCCTTGGCGAAGGCCACCACCTCGTCGGCGTCCTTCACCGGCTCCGGTGTGCCGGGCACCAGCGGGGCCTTGGCGCGGGCGGCGATGTGGCGGGCGGTGACCTTGTCGCCGAGGTCGCGGATGGACTGTGGGCTCGGGCCGATCCAGATCAGCCCGGCGTCGATGACGGCCTGGGCGAAGTCGGCGTTCTCGCTGAGGAACCCGTATCCGGGATGGACGGCGTTGGCGCCGGACTTGGCCGCGGCGTCGAGCAGCTTGGCGAAGTCGAGGTAGGACTCCGCGGAGGTCTGACCACCCAGCGCGAAGGCCTCGTCGGCCAGGGCGACGTGCGGCGCGCCGGCGTCGGGCTCGGCGTAGACGGCCACGCTGCCCAGCCCCGCATCCTTGGCGGCCCGGATCACGCGGACTGCGATTTCCCCCCGGTTGGCGACGAGCACCTTGGAAATCGTTTGAGCGGGCCGAGCGGGCACTGCGCCTCCTGAGGGGGGATTCTAAGAACCGTTTTAAGAAGAGGTTCGCAGGCAGTCTAGAGCCTGTGTGTCGCCGAGCGTCGGGCCTATGGTCAAATTCCGGCCGCGTGGCGTCCTTATGACCCACTCTCGGCGTCTACGCAGCTTGCAGCCGCCGCTTGATCCGGGTCAGCATCGCCGACATGCCGCGCAGCCGCAGCGGGCTGATGAGCTTCGCCAGACCGAGCTCGGCGTAGAAATCGTCGGGCACCGCCAGGATGTCGGCGGCAGGCTGGCCGTCGAGGCCGGCGGCCAGGATCGAGGCGAACCCGCGCGTCGTCGGCGCCTCGGCCGGCGCGCTGAAGTGCAGCCGCACCCGCTCGGTGTCCGAGGCGTCGACATGTAGGAACAGCGGGGACTGGCACTCCGGCACCGGCTCCATCGCCGCTTCCTCGAGATCGGCGGGCAGCGGCGGCAGTTCGTCGGCGAACTCCAGCAGCAGCGTCAGCTTGTCCTGCCCGTTCACCTCGGCGAACTCCGACACCACCTCGGCCAGGGCTTCCGGCATGCTCACGACCGCGGGACCGCTCCCGGCTCCTCGCCGTCGACGATGGGCACCCGCACGGTGTTGCCCCACTCCGTCCACGAGCCGTCGTAGTTGCGCACACCGTCGATACCGAGCAGGTGGGTGAGCACGAACCAGGTGTGGCTGGACCGCTCGCCGATGCGGCAGTAGGCGATGGTGTTGTCGCCGGGTGAGACGAAGGAGTAGATCTCCTCGAGTTCGGCGCGCTTACGGAAGTGGCCGCGCTCGTCGGCGGCCTTGGCCCACGGCACCGACCGCGCGGTCGGGATGTGCCCGCCACGCAGCGCACCCTCCTCGGGGTACTCGGGCATGTGGGTGCGCTCGCCGGTGTACTCCTGCGGGGAGCGGACGTCGATCAGCGTCGCCTTGCCCAGTGCGGCGAGGACGTCGTCCTTGTAGGCGCGGATCGGCGCGTCGTTGCGCTGCACTACCGGGTAGCCGGTGCTGGTCGTGTCCGGGACATCGAGGGTGGTGTCGCGGCCCTCGGCCAGCCAGGCGTCGCGGCCGCCGTTGAGCAGTCGCACGTCGGGGTGGCCGAACAGGGTGAACACCCACAGCGCGTAGGCCGCCCACCAGTTGCTCTTGTCGCCGTAGATCACCACGGTGTCGTCGCGGGAGATTCCCTTGCGGTTCATCAGCTCGGCGAACTGCTCGCCGTTGATGTAGTCGCGCACATGCGGATCGTTGAGGTCGGTGTGCCAGTCGACCTTGACCGCGCCCGGGGATGTGGCCGACGTCGTAGAGCAGAACGTCCTCGTCGGACTCCACCACCGCCAGGCCGGGCGTGCCCAGATGTTCGGCCAACCAATCGGCGGTGACCAGGCGCTCGGGGTGGGCGTAATCCTGCAGGGAGGGGGAGGGATCAGGTGGCAGAGGCACGCCGCCAGCCTATGCGATCAGCGGTTGGCCGCCCACAGCTCACCGATCGCCAGCCCGACGTCCTCGAACAGCCGCCGGGTCAGCGACAGCCCCAGGCCGACGACGTTGGACGGGTCACCGTCGATGCCGTCGAGGAACCAGCCGCCCAGGCCGTCGATGGTGAAGGCGCCGGCCACCTCCAGCGGTTCGCCGCTGGCGATGTAGGCCTCGAGTTCGGCATCGGTGGGCACCCCGAAGCGCACCGTGGTGACCGCGGCGGCGGTCGCGGTACGCGGCGGCACCCCGGCGAGTGACCGGATCACGCAGTGACCGGTGAACAGCTGGCCGGCCGTCCCGGCCATCGACTCCCACTGCCGGCGGGCCTGCTCCGGCGTGCCGGGCTTGCCGCATCAGCCGGCCGTCGACGTAGAGCATCGAGTCGCAACCGATCACCACGCAGTCGGCGGCCACCGCGGCATCGAGATCGCGCACGACCGCCTCGGCCTTGGCCTCGAGCCAGCGCGGTGACCACATCGGCGGGATCGGCTTCGACGCCCAGGCGCTCGACGATCGTGCGTCCTCGTCGACACCGGAGACCACCACCAGCGGGTCGATCCCCGCGCTGCGCAGCACCCGCAGCCGGCCCGGACGAGGCCGAGCCGAGGACGACGCGGGTCATGCGGCGATCATCGGCTGCCCGGGCGAGGCCCGGTCATCGGCGAACGTGCGTCCGGTCCCTCAGCGTGACGGCCTGCCAGCTGACCGGCGGGTAGCGCAGCTTGTCCACCGGGTGGCCCCAGAGGTTCAGTTCCTGCGGGCCGGGGTCAGCCGGCGCCGCCGGCAGACCGGCCAGCACGGTCACCACCGCGGCCAGTTCGGCGTCGGTCGGATCGCCCTTGATGATCCGGATCTCCGGCGCCGGTGGTCGGTGGGCTCGTCGATGGTCAGCAGGTGCGGGTCGCTGACCTCGGTGATGTCCTCGTGTTTCACAGAGTCAATCGTTCGTGTCACTGCGTTCCACTCACAGCGGGATGTTCCCGTGCTTCTTCGGCGGGGTCTGGACGATCTTGCGCTCCAGCAGCCGCAGCGACGTTCGCGATGTAGCCGCGGGTGTGCGACGGCGGGATCACCGCGTCGACGAACCCGCGCTCGGCGGCGATGTACGGGTTGACCAGGGTGTCCTCGTAGTCCTGCTGCAACTCCAGGCGCAACGCGTCGACGTCCTCGCCGTTCTTCGCCGCCTCGGTGAGCTGCTTGCGGTAGACGAAACCGACTGCGCCGCCGGCGCCCATCACCGCGATCTGCGCGGTCGGCCAGGCCACGTTGACGTCGCAGCCCATGTCCTTGGAGCCCATGACGCAGTACGCGCCGCCGTAGGCCTTGCGGGTGATGACGGTGATCTTGGCGACGGTGGCCTCGCCGTAGGCGTAGAGCAGCTTGGCGCCGCGCCGGATGATGCCGTTGAACTCCTGCTCGGTGCCCGGCAGGAAGCCCGGGAACGTCCACCAGCATGATGATCGGGATGTTGAAGCAGTCGCAGGTGCGGATGAACCGCGCGGCCTTCTCGGAGGCGTTGATGTCCAGGCAGCCGGCGAACTGGGTGGGCTGGTTGGCCACGATGCCCACCGGCCGGCCGTCGATGCGGCCGAACCCGACCAGGATGTTGCCCGCGTAGCCGGCCTGGATCTCCAGGAACTCGTCGTCGTCGAGGATCCGGGTGATCACCTCGTGCATGTCGTACGGCTGGTTGGGCGAGTCCGGGATCAGGGTGTCGAGTTCGAGGTCCTCGTCGGTGAGGTTGTCCTCGATCGCACCCGGATGCGGCGGCGCGGGATAGCGCGGCGGCTCGGCGTAGTTGTTGGGCGGCAGGTAGCTCAGCAGATCGCGGACGAAGTCGAAGGCGTCCTGCTCGCCGGAGGCGACGTAGTGCAGCGGTGCCGGACTTGGCCATGTGGGTGTGCGCGCCGCCGAGTTCCTCCATGGTGACGTCCTCACCGGTGACGGTCTTGATGACGTCGGGTCCGGTGATGAACATCTGGCTGGTCTGGTCGACCATGATCACGAAGTCGGTCAGCGCGGGGGAGTAGACGTGCCCGCCGGCGGCCGCGCCCATGATGAGCGAGATCTGCGGGATCACCCCGGAGGCCTTGATGTTGTTGTGGAAGATCTTGCTGTAGAGGCCCAGCGACACCACACCCTCCTGGATGCGGGCGCCGGCGCCGTCGTTGATGCCGATCAGCGGCCGGCCGGTCTTGATGGCCAGCTCCTGGATCTTGACGATCTTCTCGCCGTAGACCTCGCCGAGGCTGCCGCCGAACACGGTGGCGTCCTGGCTGAAGAGGCACACCTCGCGGCCGTCGATGGTGCCGTAGCCGGTCACCACGCCGTCGCCGACCGGGCGGTTCTCCTGCAGGTTGAAGTTGGTGGCGCGGTGCCGGGCCAGTGCGTCGAGTTCGACGAAGGAGTCCTCGTCGAGCAGCGCCAGGATGCGCTCGCGGGCGGTCAGCTTGCCCTTGGCGTGGGTCTTCTCGACGGCGGTCTCACCGACCGGATGCAGCGTCTCCTCGGCGCGGCGGCGCAGATCGGCCAGCTTGCCGGCCGTGGTGTGGATATCCGCTGGGTGCGGACTCGGTCGTCGTCATGGGTGACGATGGTAGCCCCCGCGCCGCGGCCCGATCACGGACGCGACCAGCAGTCGGGCCAGCCGTCGAAGTCGAAGGCGGCGCGGCCGTTGACGATCAGCGTGTACACGCGCGGTTCGCTCGGGCCAGTCGTTGACAGCCACCTCCCACTCGTCGCCGAGGACCTCGGCGCGGTAGGGCCGGGTCGGCGTCACCGGTGCCGAGCCAGTCGACGGGGGTGTCGCGTACGGAGTCCGGCGTGGGCACGGCGGGTTCAGGCAGGCCGCGCTCGCGCCGCAGTGCGCTCACGGTGTCGTAGAACGCGGTGACGTCGACGACGTCGATGTCGCGCTCGGCGGGGGCGAGGACGGCCTCGAGTGCCGACATGTCGCGCACCAGCCGGCCGGTCGTCCAGTCGAACGCGAGGATGTCCAGGCCGCCGTCGATCATCGGGACCGACCGCACCGGGCGTGCTCCGCTGATCACGAAGACCGGAGCCGGCGAGGGCCCGCGGCGGCGGCGCCTGCCTCCCTCAGGTCCCGGGGGAAGGGCGCGCCACAGGGCGCCGATTTCCCGCACAAGATCAGCCAGCTCGGCGTCCTCGTCGGGAAGCCCGCTCGCCAGCTGTTCGGTCCCGATGGCAGTCCACGCCAGCCACGTACCCGCGGCCTCCGGGGCGGTGGGGCCCAGGCCCGCGTCGAGGACCGCACGCAGATTCGTCAGCGCCTCGGCGGCCGAGCGTTCGGCGGTGTGTGCGGGCGGGTGCACCTCCAGCCACGCGACGGCCTCATCGAGGCGCGCGATCAGAGCGGTGAGCGGCTGCGGCATGGTAGAGAACATCATGGGCTATCCCGACAGTGTTCTGGCCGAGGGCGAACATGTGGTGCTGCATCGCCACCCGCACTGGAAGCGGCTGATCGGACCGGTGCTGGCGCTGGTGGTGTTCACCGCGCTGGCCTCGTTCGGCGCCGCGGTGGTCAGCCGCACCGGCTGGGATCCGCGCGCCCGTCAGGTGGTCTCGGCGGTGATCGCGGCGCTGTGGCTGGTGCTCGTCGTCTGGCTGACGGTGCGGCCGTTCCTCGCCTGGCTGACAACGCATTTCGTGATCACCGACCGCCGGGTGATGTACCGCCACGGTGTGCTCAGCCGGGCCGGGATCGACATCCCGCTGGCCCGGATCAACAGCGTGGAGTTCACCCACGGCATCGTCGACCGGATGGTGCGCACCGGCACCCTGGTCATCGAGTCGGCCTCGCAGGATCCCCTGGAGTTCCACGACATTCCACAGGTCGAGCAGGTGCACTCACTGCTCTATCACGAGGTCTTCGACGCCCTCGAGGACGACGCCTTCGAAGACCCGAGGAACGCTAGGCGGCCGGGTTCCGGCGGCGTCGGCGCCGGACGGCGATCTCGTCCTCCATCACCTCGGCGATACCGCCCGAGGTCAGCGTCGACTCCAGCGCCCTGTCGCCACCGAGCGCGTCGGGGAAGACCCAGCGCCGCATGGCCCAGAACCGGAACGCCATCTGCAGCAGGTTGCCGATGACGTAGGCGGAGACGAAGTCGGCGATGTTCTCCACCGTCAGCGAGACGTGCGGGATCTGCAGATGCAGGACGTAGCGCGAGAAATACAGCGGCGCCATGGCCAGCACCACACCCACGCCGCTGAACGCGAAGAACAGCAACGCCTCGTGATGGCGCTCTCGGCCGCCGCGATCGCGGAAGCTCCACTCCCGGTTCAGCACGTAGGACGCGATCACCGCGACGATGCCGGCGATCACCTTCGCGGTCACCGGCTTGGGTTCGAGGATCGTCAGCTTCAGCGTGTAGAAGATCGCCGAGTCGATGATGAAAGTGGTGGCCCCGACGATCGCGAACTTGATCAGCTCGTGGTGTTGCTCGGCGAACGACCGCATGGAACGCGGCAGCCGGGCAATCGTGGCATCGGCGAAGGACACGAGAGCAAAGTCTACGGAAAACCGCCCTGCGGTGCGTAGCGACGCTGGTCAACCGCCATAAACGGGTGCATGGCAGCATAGGCGCCGTGCCGAAGGTAGCAATGGTGGGTGGCGGTCAGCTGGCCCGGATGACCCACCAGGCCGCGATCGCGCTGGGTCAGAGCCTGCGGGTGCTGGCGGTGAGCCCCGATGATCCGGCCGCGCAGGTGAGCCCGGACGTGGTGATCGGCGCCCACACCGACCTCGACGCGCTGCGCCGCGCGGCCGACGGCGTCGACGCGCTGACCTTCGATCACGAGCATGTGCCGACCGAGTTGCTGCACACCCTGGTGGCCGAGGGTGTGACGGTGCTGCCCGGCCCGCACGCTCTGGTGTGCGCCCAGGACAAGCTGGTGATGCGTCGCCGGCTCGCCGATCTCGGCGCTCCGGTGCCGCGGTTCACCGAGGCGACCGACGTCGCTGATGTCGACGCCTTCGCCGCCGAGGTCGGCGGCGCGATGGTGGTCAAGACCGCCCGCGGCGGATACGACGGCCGCGGAGTGGTGCTCGCCGACGATGTCGCCGCCGCCCGCGAGGCGGTGGCCGGGTACCTGGCCGACGGCGTGGCGGTGCTGCTGGAGGAACGGGTGACCATGCGCCGCGAGCTGGCGGCGCTGGTGGCCCGCTCGCCGTTCGGGCAGGGTGCGGCATGGCCGGTCGTGGAAACCGTTCAGCGCCAGGGGATCTGCGTCACCGTGCTGGCACCGGCACCGGGCCTGTCCGAGGAACTGGCGGCGCAGGCCGAGCAGCTGGGGCTGCGGATCGCCGAGGAACTCGGAGTGGTGGGCGTGCTCGCGGTCGAGCTGTTCGAGACCACCGACGGCACGCTGATGGTCAACGAGTTGGCGATGCGGCCGCACAACTCCGGGCACTGGACCATGAACGGCTCGATCACCAGTCAGTTCGAGCAGCACCTGCGTGCGGTGCTGGACTACCCGCTCGGCGACACCCGCCCGCTGGCCCCGGTGACGGTGATGGCCAATGTGCTGGGCGCGGAGCAGCCACCCGCGATGGCGATGGACGAACGGGTGCACCACCTGTTCGGCCGGATCCCCGATGCGCACGTGCATCTCTACGGCAAGGACGAACGGCCGGGCCGCAAGATCGGTCACGTCAACGTGCTCGGGGAGGATGTCGGGGTCGGTCCGGGAGCGCGCCGAGCGGGCGGCACACTGGTTGTCGCACGCGGAGTGGAGCAGACGGATGGGACGGCACATGGCTGATCAACCGCAGCCGCGGGTCGGCGTGATCATGGGCAGCGACAGCGACTGGCCGGTGATGACGGCCGCCGCCGAGGCGCTGGCCGAGTTCGACGTGCCCTTCGAGGTCGGCGTGGTCTCCGCGCACCGCACGCCGCGACGGATGCTGGACTACGCCCACGGCGCCGCCGACCGCGGCATCGAGGTGATCATCGCCGGGGCCGGCGGCGCGGCGCACCTGCCCGGCATGGTGGCCTCGGCCACGCCGCTGCCGGTGATCGGCGTGCCGGTGCCGCTGGCCAAGCTCGACGGCCTGGACTCGCTGCTGTCGATCGTGCAGATGCCCGCCGGGGTGCCGGTGGCGACGGTGTCGATCGGCGGTGCCCGCAACGCCGGACTGCTGGCGGTGCGGATTCTGGGATCCTCGGATGCCGCTCTGCGGGCGCGGATGGGAGAATTCCAGGCCGACCTGGAGGCGGAGGTCCTGACCAAGGACCGTGCGCTTCGGGAGCGTTTACTCGGTGAGTGACTAGGAGGTGGCCCTGAGAGCTAGGAGCTGTGATGGCTGGTGATTCGTCGTTCGATGTCTTCCGTCTACCGGAGGAGCATGAGGAACTGCGCGCGGCGATCCGTGCGCTGTGCGAGAAGGAGATCGCCCCCTACGCCGCCGCGGTGGACGAAGAGGCGCGCTTCCCGCAGGAGGCCCTCGAGGCGCTGAACGCCTCGGGCTTCAACGCGGTGCACGTGCCCGAGGAGTACGGCGGCCAGGGCGCGGACTCGGTGGCGGCCTGCATCGTCATCGAGGAGGTCGCCCGGGTCGATGCCTCGGCGTCGCTGATCCCGGCGGTCAACAAGCTCGGCACCATGGGCCTGATCCTGCGCGGCTCCGACGAGCTGAAGAAGAAGGTGCTGCCGGAGATCGCCGACGGCAAGATGGCGTCCTACGCGCTGTCCGAGCGCGAGGCCGGCAGCGACGCCGCGGCCATGCGCACCCGGGCCAAGGCCGACGGCGACGACTGGATCCTCAACGGCTCCAAGTGCTGGATCACCAACGGCGGCAAGTCCGACTGGTACACGGTGATGGCGGTCAGCGATCCCGACAAGGGCGCCAACGGCATCTCGGCGTTCATGGTTCACGTCGACGACGAGGGCTTCACCGTCGGCCCCAAGGAGCGCAAGCTCGGCATCAAGGGTTCGCCCACCACCGAGCTGTACTTCGAGAACTGCCGCATCCCCGGTGACCGGATCATCGGCGAGCCCGGCACCGGATTCAAGACCGCGCTGGCCACCCTCGACCACACCCGGCCCACCATCGGCGCCCAGGCCGTCGGCATCGCCCAGGGTGCGCTGGATGCGGCGATCGCATACACCAAGGACCGCAAGCAGTTCGGCCGCGCAGTCGCCGACAACCAGGGTGTGCAGTTCATGCTCGCCGACATGGCGATGAAGATCGAGGCCGCCCGGCTGATGGTCTACTCGGCCGCCGCCCGCGCCGAGCGCGGCGAGCCGGATCTCGGCTTCATCTCCGCGGCGTCGAAGTGCTTCGCCTCCGACGTGGCGATGGAGGTGACCACCGACGCCGTGCAGTTGTTCGGCGGCGCCGGCTACACCGTCGACTTCCCGGTGGAGCGGATGATGCGCGACGCCAAGATCACCCAGATCTACGAGGGCACCAACCAGATTCAGCGCGTGGTGATGTCGCGCGCGCTGCTGCGCTAACGCACAGTGGGTGACGTCACCGGCCGAGACGCTGACGGTCTGTCTCCCGGTGTCGATCTGTAGCTGCCCCAGCTCGTCGATCTCGGTTGCGGTGCCGATGATGTCAGTGCCGCCCGGCAGCAGCGCACGAACCCGTGATCCCACGGTGGTGCTGCGGCTCAGGTAGTCGGCGAACCAGAGTCGGGTCCGGGCCGCCGATGCGCCTTCCACCGGTCGATCCGGGCGGTCAGTTCGGCCAGGATGCTGCCCAGCAGCGCACTGCGGTCCAGCATGGTCGAGCCCAGCATCAGCAGGGAGGTGGCCCGCTCATCGGGCGCCTCGTCGGCGGTCATCGACACATTGAGCCCGAGGCCCACCACGATCACCGGGTCCGGCGATGCCACCTCGGCCAGTATTCCGCCCAGCTTCTTCTCACCGACCTGAATGTCGTTGGGCCACTTCAAGCCTGGCTCGATCCCGGTGGTGGCCGCCACCGCGTCGGCCACCGCCACCCCGGTGAGCAGCGGCAGCCAGCCCCAGAACGCCGCCGGCGGCCCGGCGGCGTCGACACCCAGCGAGAGCGCGATCTGCGAGCGGGCCGGGGTGACCCAGCTGCGGCCGTGGCGGCCCCGGCCGGCGCTCTGCTGTTCGGCCACGAGCACCGTGCCGGTGATGTCCTCGCCCGGCGGCGTGCCGCGCCAGCAGGTCGGCGTTGGTGGACCCGGTGGTCTCCACCACCTCGAGCCGGCGCACCAGCCGATCGGGGCCCACCAGGTCGTGGCGAACGCCCGCGACGTCCAGCGGCGGCGCGGGAGTTCGTCCTGACGCCGGCGTCAATGGACTAGATTCGCCGTCCATGACCATGATTCGTACCGTAACCGCAGACTGGGCGCCGCCGCGGTGGCCGCCCTCGTCGGGCCCGCCCTCGCCCATGCCGACGACCTGGTGATCCCGCCGCCGATCCTCAACACCACCTGCAGCCTGGACCAGCTGATGGCCGCCACCCAGCAGGTGACGCCGCTCGTCTACTCCGACCTGATTGCCAAGTACCAGTCCGAGCCGCCGTGGGTGCAGGGCGGTGTCGTCTTCCACATGAACCGGCTGCTGCAGAAGCCGCCGGCAGAGCGTCAGCAGGAGATCGACACGCTGGCCGAGATCGTCCCCCAGTACACGCCGCTGTTCGTGATGGCCGAACCGGTCGCCGAGGAGATCACCGCCGCGTGTCCGACCTTCCCGGTGGTCAACCCGGCCGTCTGGAATCCGCCGCCGGCCGCTCCCGCTGCCCGCGCCAGCGTGCCGGCTCCGGCTCCGGCGTCCGGCTCCGGCGTCCGGCGCCGTACCGCCCTAGCGGTCACTCCAGCGTGCGGGTGACCTTCTCGGTCACCCGGCGCCGCTCCAGCAGCGCCGGATCGGGGTTGGCCACCTTGACCAGCGACGCGCCACTGGCCAGCACGGCGAGCAGATCCTCGACGCGTACAGTGGTTGAAGCGACATCACCCGGTCGGCTCGCCGACGCCGAGAACCTCGGCGCCGCCGCCGGGCCGCGGCCAGTACCTCGTCCACCGACGCGCCCTCGAGTGCCGGCCCGGGCGCGCGCTCCGGGACGATCTGGTCGCCGTGCACCCGCACCGCCGTCGCGTAGTCGGTGACCCCGATCGGCAGGTCCTCGGCCGGCTTGCCGAACGGATCCAGCGACAGCACCGCGACCTCGCCGCCGTCGGCGGCCGCGTCGGCCTCGTCGAGGCGGTCGCGGGTGCACAGCGCGATATCGGCGGCGCGCCGGCGGCCACCACCTCGGCGCCGATCCACCAGATGCCCGAGCAGCACCGCCGCGGTCTGCCAGTGCGCCGGCAGCAGACACCGCCACCCGGCTGCCCGGCCCGGCGCCGAGTTCGTCGCGCAACAGGTTGGCGGTCTTGGCCGCCCAGTTGGCCAGCGTCACGGTGGACAGTTCGATCCGCTCGCCGGTGGCGTCGTCGTAGTAGGTGATCCGCGGCCCCATCCGGTCGCGCGCCGAGCAACGGGTCGAGCAGCGCGTCGGTCAGATTGGCCATCAGGACGGTGACATCAGTTGACGCACTTGGGATCGTCGGACCCCGCGGTGATCACCGGCGACGGCAGCGGCGCCTGCTCGGCCAGGCTGTCGGTCGAGGTGTCCTGCGCGGCCTTGTCGACGGTCTCGCCGGTGGGCAGCGTGCCGTCCAGGCCGGAGCCCGGACCGTCGTAGTCCTCGGCCAGCACCACCCGCACGGTGCCGGCCGGAATCGCGGAGTCGGCCACGACCGGCAGGCCGCCGAGTTCCTCGGCCACCGCCTGCGCGCCGAGGTCGTCCTCGGCGGCGGCCAGCACCTGGCTCTCGGTGACCTTGGCCTTGTCGTTGTTGCCGACGGTGCCGTCGGCGAATCCCTTGGCGCCCAACCGGTCCGAGACCGCCCCGGCCAGCCCGTTGATATCGCTGTCGTTGATCACCTCGACGGTGGTCTGGTCGGGGGAGTAGGCGACCACGGCGGTCTTGCCCTCGTCCTGGTCGTGCAGCAGGCCGGCCACCCAGTCGTGCACCTGCGGTCGGGATCCACCGTCACCACCGACTGCATGGCCGTCGTCGCTCCAGCCGTCCTCGGCGAGCACCGGGATGGTCGCGAAGGTGACGTTGCCGGCGGCCAGCTTCTGCAGCTGCTTGAGGAAGTCCATCACGTCCCAGCCCGAGGAGATCACCACCGAGCGCTGGATCGCGTCCTGCAGCCGGTTCAGGGTGGCCGGGCTGCGTCAGCGTCTTGCCTGAAATGACCTGGTGGGCAAGGGAAGCCATCACCACCTGCTGGCGCACCACCCGGTCGAGATCGCCGCGCGGCAGGTCGTGGCGCTGCCGCACGAAGCTCAGCGCCTGCGGGCCGTCCAGGTGCTGCCAGCCGGCCGGGAAGTCCGCGCCCGAAAGCGGTTCGTAGACCGCGTCCTTCAGGCACACGTCGACGCCGCCGAGGGCGTCGGTGATCAGCGAGAAGCCGAGCAGTCCGATCTCGGCGTAGTGGTCCACCGTCACACCGGTGAGGTCGGCGACGGTCTTGATCAGTGCGTTGCGGCCGGCCTCGACGGCCTGCGGCTCGGCCTCGGCGGGATCGCACGCCCTGGTTCTCGACCAGCTCCTTCACTGGTCTCGAGCTTGACCTCGCCGTAGACGCCGTTGATCTTGGTCTTGCCCAGCCCCGGCGCCTCCACGTAGGAGTCGCGCGGGATCGAGATGGCGCGTGGCCGAGCGGCCGTTGTTCGGGATGCGGACCAGGATGATGGTGTCGGTGTTGGTGGCGACGTCGTCGCCGGCGTGCAGGTCGGCCAGTTCCTCGGCCGACAGCGGGTTGCCGTGGGCGTCGGTGCGGCTGTCCATGCCGACCAGCAGGATGTCGGTGGCGCCGTCGTCGCTCCGCCGTGCCGCCCAGCAGTGCGGTGGTGAAGTGGAAGATGCCGCTCTCGAAGGACCGGACCGACCCCCACGCCACCCCGGTGCCGAGCAGGATCATCACCGCCAGCAGCGCCAGAATGGTCCGCGCCACAGGGCGCGCTGCGTCACGGTGTCACTGACGTCACTTCCGTCTCATCTGGCACCAGCCCAGGCTACTGGTGAGCCGGGCGCATCCCCGGTAGCCGAAACCGGCGTGCCAGACTCGTAGCCGTGTCGCGGACGGATGGTGATCACCGGGGCCGGGCGGCCAGGTCGGCCGCATTTCTGGCAGCTCAGGCGGGCCGCCGCGGCTACGACGTGGTCGGCGCTGACCCGCGCCGGACCTCGACATCACCGATGCCGCCGCGGTCGCCGAGCGCCGATCGCGGGCGGCGACGTGGTGGTCAACTGTGCGGCGTTCACCAACGTCGACGCCGCCGAGGCCGACCCGGACGCCGCCCACGCCATCAACGCCGTCGGGCCCGGGCAACCTGGCCCGGGCCTGCGCGCAGGCCGGGCCCGGCTGATCCACATCTCCACCGACTACGTCTTCGAAGGCGGTGCCGACCGAAGCACGGCCCTACGAGATGTCGACGAGCCCACCGGGCCGCTCAGCGTCTACGGGCGCAGCAAGCTCGACGGCGAACTGGCGGTGCATCGCCGCACTCCCCGAGGCCCACGTGGTGCGGACCTCGTGGGTGTACACCGGCGGCTCGACGGCACCGACTTCGTCGCCGTCATGCGCCGGCTGGCGGCCGAGGACAAGCGCCATCGACGTGGTCGCCGACCAGACCGGTTCGCCGACCTACTCGCCATGATCTGGTCGGGGCGCTGCTCGAGGTCGCCGCAGCGCGAGTATCCGGCGCCGGCATCCTGCACGCCGCCAACGCCGGCACCGGCCAGCCGCTTCGATCAGGCCCGCGCGGTGTTCGCCGAGCGTCGGCGCCGACCCGGAGCGGGTCCGCCCGGTTCGACACCGCCGCGTTCCCGCGCCCGGCGCACCGCCCGGTGTACTCGGCGCTGTCGATGGTGCAGTCGGTGCGCGCCGGCCTGAGCCCGCTGCGGCCGTGGCGCGAGGCGCTGGCCGCCGCGCTCGCCGTGCCCGTCGACGCCGTGACCGATAACCTCAACGCCGTGAACGACGAACCGGCCTGACCGTGGTCACGGTGACCTATTCGCCGGGATCGCATCTCGACCGGTTCCTGTCCTCGCTGACGCGTGGCCACCGACCGGCCGCTGCACGGTGGTCATCGCCGACAACGGATCCACCGACGGGCGCCCGAGGAGGCCGTCGAGCGCTATCCCGGCACCCGACTGTTGCGCACCGGCGGCAATCTCGGCTACGGCACCGCCGTCAACCGGGCCGTCGCCACGGTGCCGCGCCGACGAGGAATTCGTGCTGGTGGCCAACCCCGATGTGGTGTGGGGCCCGGGCAGCATCGACGCGCTGCTGGACGCGGCCCGCCGGTGGCCGCAGGCCGGAGCGCTGGGCCCGCTGATCCGCGACCCCGACGGCGTCGGTCTACCCGTCGGCGCGGCATCTGCCCAGCCTGGTCCGCGGCGGCATGCATGCGGTGGTCGGGCTTCGTCTGGAAGTCCAACCCGTGGACCAAGGCCTACCGGCAGGAGCGCCTCGAGCCCAGCGAACGGCCGGTCGGCTGGCTGTCGGGTTCCTGTCTGCTGTTGCGGCGCAAGGCTTTCGACGCAATCGGCGGATTCGACGAGCGCTACTTCATGTACATGGAGGACGTCGACCTCGGTGACCGGCTCGGCCGCGCCGGCTGGCTCAACGTCTACGTCCCGGTCGCGGAGATCCTGCACGACAAGGGCCATTCGACCGGCCGGGACCCGGCCCGCAATCTGCGGGCCCATCACGACAGCACCTACACCTACCTGTCGGATCGTCACACCGGCGTGGTGGCAGGCGCCGCTGCGGTGGACGATGAAGGGCGCGCTGCGGGTGCGCGCCCGCGCGGCGGTGCGCAAGTCGCGCCGGGAACTGACGAAGGGACACGATGAGCATGCGACGGACACATGTCGATCCCGCGCAGGTGGACGCCGTCATTCTGGTCGGCGGCAAGGGCACCCGGCTGCGGCCGCTGACCCTGTCGGCGCCCAAGCCGATGCTGCCGACCGCCGGGCTGCCGTTCCTGACCCATCTGCTGTCGCGGATCGCCGCCGCCGGGAATCGAGCACGTCGTCCTGGGCACCTCCTACAAGGCGGAGGTCTTCGAGGCGGAGTTCGGCGACGGCTCCAAACTCGGCCTGCAGATCGACTACGTCGTCGAGGACGAGCCGCTGGGCACCGGCGGCGGCATCGCCAACGTGGCCCCCAAGCTGCGCCACGACACCGTGATGGTGTTCAACGGCGACGTGCTGTCCGGCGCCGACCTGGGCGCGATGCTGGCCACTCACTGCGAGCGCGACGCCGACGTCACCCTGCACCTGGTGCGGGTCAGCGACCCGCGGGCCTTCGGTTCTGTGCCCACCGACGCCGACGGCAACGTGCTGGCGTTCCTGGAGAAGACCGAGGATCCGCCGACCGATCAGATCAACGCCGGCACCTACATCTTCAAGCGCAGCGTCATCGACCGCATCCCGCGTGGCCGCGAGGTGTCGGTGGAGCGCGAGGTGTTCCCGGCGCTGCTGACCGACGGCGCGCAAGGTGTGCGGCTACGTCGACTCCAGCTACTGGCGCGACATGGGCACCCCGGAGGACTTCGTCCGCGGCTCGGCCGACCTGGTGCGCGGCATCGCGCCGTCGCCCGCACTGGCGGGCCAGCGCGGCGAGAGCCTGGTGCACGACGGTGCCTCGGTGGCCCCGGGCGCGGTGCTGTATCGGCGGCACCGTGGTCGGCCGCGGCGCCGAGATCGGACCCGGGGTGCGCCTCGACGGCGCGGTGATCTTCGACGGCGCCCGCATCGAGGCCGGCGCGGTGGTCGAACGGTCGATCATCGGGTTCGGCGCCCGAATCGGGCCGCGCGCGCTGATCCGCGACGGCGTGATCGGCGACGGCGCCGACATCGGGGCGCGCTGCGAACTGCTGCGCGGCGCCCGGGTCTGGCCCGGGGTGCTCATCCCCGACTGCGGGATCCGCTACTCGAGCGACGTCTGAGCGGCCTTCGCCGATCGCGACCAGTCGGGTCGCCGCGGCGACCGAGCGCGCGCCAGTCCGGCGTCGGCATGCCGGTCGGCAGTGCGTCGAGCGGCCACCAGCGCAGGTCCAGCGACTCGTCGCTGATCACCGGCTCGCGCCCCGGCCGGGGCGTGCACGACGAACTGCAGGTCGAGGTGACGGGTCGGCACACCCAGCGAGCAGGTCACCGGGTGCACGTGCACCGCGGCCAGTTCGGCGTCGATCCGCAGGCCCGTCGATGCCGGACTCCTCGGTGGCCTCCCGCAGTGCGGCGGCGGCGATGTCGGCGTCGGTGTCCTCGCAGTGCCCGCCGAGCTGCAGCCAGCGACCGAACCGCGGGTGCAGGGTCAGCAGACGCGTGCGCGCCGGTGTGGTCGAGCACCAGCGCCGAGGCGGTGACGTGCCCGGGCACGCAGGCCCGCAGGCAGCCGTCCGGCCGGGCGCAGCAGGAACGCCAGCACCGCGTGCCGCAGCGAGTCCTGATCCGGGATCGGGTGCCTCCCAGTCGGTCAGCAGCGCCGACCGCGGAGTCGTGCAGGGCTCATCGGCGCACCAGCAGATCGCCGATCGGCGCCGGGTCGCGCGGTGCCGGCGGCTCCTCGGCGGGGTAGCCGATCGCGATGGCGCCCAACGGTTCCCAGTCCGGCGGGCAGGTCGAGATCGCGGCGCACCACGTCGGGGGCGAAGATCGTCGAGCCGATCCAGCAGCTGCCGACCCCGCGCACGGCCAGCGCCACCAGCAGTCCCTGCACCGCCGCGCCGACGGCGACGGTGAACATGGTGTGCTCGGCCGCGGTGCGCTGCTGCGTCCGGATAGCTGTGCGCGCCGTCGGGCACCATGAACGGGATGACCAGTTCGGGTGCGTCGTAGAGGATCTGCCCGCGGCCGACCCGGCGCTCGACGACTCGGCGGCCCGGCCGTCGGCGGCCAGGTCGGCCCGCCAGGCCGTCCTTCATCGCGTCGAGCAGCGCGGTCGCGCAGGCCGCGGTCGCGCAGCCAGACGAACCGCACCGGCCGGGTGTGGTGCGGCGCCGGCGCGGTCAGCGCCTCGGCGACGGCCGCCTCGATGAGCTCCGGCGTCGACCGGGCTCGGCGGCGAACCGGCGCACCGAGCGGCGCAGCAGCTGGGCCTGGCGGCGGCCCAGGTCGATCGCCTCGGCGGTGCCGAGCCAGAACAGGTCGTCCTCGCCGGCGCGCACCAGGCTGCGCCGCGGTGGAGCCGTCGTCGCGCAGCGTCAGTCCGCGCACCACCGCCACCGGGACTGCCGGTGAGCTTGCCCTTGACCAGATCGGCGGCCGCGGCGATCTCGTCGGCGACCGCGACCTCGGTGACCAGCAGTTCGTTGCCGTGGCTGTCGTCGTGCGCCCGGCGTAGCCGTGCAGCACCGGCAGCCCGGCCGACGCCGATCGCGACGTCGGTCTGCCCGTTGCGCCAGGCCCGTCCCATGGTGTCGGTGACGACGACGCCGACGTCGACGCCCAGGTCGCTGGCGCAGGGCCGGTGCGCAGCGCGCGGCGCTGGCGTCGGGATCGATCGGGCAGCAGGGCCAGTTCGGCGGCGTCGACGTTGGATCCGTCCACCCCGGCGGCGGCCTGCACCAGGCCGTGGCGGTTCTCGGTGATCAGCGTGCGGCCCTTGCGGGCCAGCACCCGCACCGCCTCGTCGTCGATCAGCTTGCGGCGCAGGGCATCCCGCTCCTCGGGATCCGGCGGCGCGGCGACGATGCGACCCTCGCACTTGGACACCACCTTGCTGGTGACCACCACGACGTCGCCGTCGCGCAGCCACGGCGCGGCCGCGGCGATCGCCGCGGCGAGATCGTCGCCGGGCCGGAACTCGGGCAGCCCGGTCGACCGGGAGGATCTCGACGGCGCGCGCGGTCGCCGTGCTCGTGCTCGGTCATGGCGTCACCCCGGCCAGGTCCAGTCCGGCGCGCACCATCTCGGCGGTGGTCGCCGGGTCGGTCATCAGCAGCGGAACGGCGCGCGACGTCGACACCGGCGAACGTCGGCGCTGTCGCCCTCGTGGACGAGCCAGTCGTCCAGCAGTGCCGGTGGCCGAGCGGGCCCCGTAGTGCCGGCCGACGGCCTCGCGAGGTGGTCTCGACGCCGATCACCGACAGGCATTCGTCGGCCATGCCGCGCAACGGCTTTCCGGCGACGATGGGGGAGTAGCCGATGACCGGCGCCGGCGTGGATCGCAGCGCCGCCGCGGATGCCGCCGACGGCGAGGATGGCGCCGATGCTGACCACCGGGTTGGACGGGGCGAGCAGGACGACGTCGGCGTCGGCGATCGCCTCGACGACGCCCGGCTCCGGCGGTGGCCTTCTCGGCGCCGACGAACGCGAAACTGTGGGTGGGGATCTTGGCGCGGTAGCGCACCCACCACTCCTGGAAGTGGATCGCCTTGCTGGTCGCCGGTCTCGGGATCGGTGACCACGACGTGGGTTTCGCAGCGGTCGTCGCTGGCCGGCAGCAGCGTGGCGCCGGGCGACCAGCGGTCGCACAGCGCCTCGGTCACCTGCGACAGCGGATAGCCGGCGCGCAGCATCTGGCTGCGCACCAGGTGGGTGGCCAGATCGCGGTCGCCGAGGCCGAACCAGTCGGGCTGCACACCGTAGGCGGCGAGTTCCTCCTTGGCATGCCAGGTTTCGTCGCGGTGGCCCCAGCCGCGCTCCGGGTCGATGCCGCCGCCGAGGGTGTACATGCAGGTGTCGAGATCCGGGCAGATGCGCACGCCGAACATCCAGGCGTCGTCGCCGACGTTGACCACCGCGGTCAGCTCGTGCTGCGCAGGCTCAGATGCTCGGCGCCGGCGGAGTCAGGCCGAACTGCCCCAGGCCCAGCAGATGCTGCACGCCCAGCAGGAATCGGGCGCCGCCGATTCCGCCGACCAGAACGGTGACTTTCACACCGACCGACACTAGGCGCACCGGGTCCGATGCGGCTTCGCACGCGGTCACGCCGTGAGTCACCTGCAAGACACGCCGGGTATGCGACACGCCGGAATTCGGTCACGAAATGGTAATGAATTTCGACCAACGGCTTGACCCGGGCAGGTCAGCAATGTCTAATCACACCAGTGTCATTTCGCGGTCGACCTGCCGATTTCGGTGTCGCAGACCGTGATTCGACCAAATGTTCGAATAACCAAACAGGGCCGTTGAAGACTCGGGAACGCAAAACAGGTGAGGAGGCGGACATGTCCTATGAGCATTTTCTTGGCGCGCTGGGCGGCGCCGCACATCGGAATCCGCTACAGCAGATTCTGTCAGAGGATTCGGCGCGCGCGCACTTGCAGCTGGTGCCCGATTTTGGTGGTCGCCCGGAATTGGGCGACGGCATGCTCACTCCCGACGACGACCTGTGGCAGGAGACGCGCGCTGTGCGCGCAGACCGACCCCGAGGCCTTCTTCCCGGAGAAGGGCGGCTCGACCCGCGAGGCCAAGCGGATCTGCCAGGGCTGCGAGGTGAAGGACGAATGCCTGGAGTACGCGCTGGCCAACGACGAGCGCTTCGGCATCTGGGGCGGCTTGTCCGAGCGGGAACGCCGGCGCCTCAAGCGCGGCATCATCTGACGTCGCGTCACGCAGCGCTACAAGCTTCAGTCCTCATCGTCGAGGGTCGGGTCGATGACGGACGGCTCGACACCCAGATAGGTGGCCACCTGCGCCACCAGGATCTCGTGCAGCAGATCGGTGAGATCGTCGGAGTCCTTCGCTCGCCGCTCGATCGGCTTGCGGAACAACACAATTCGGGCCCGCGTGGCGTCACCGCGGACGTCCACCCCGGCCGGAATCAGCCGCGCCAGCGCGATCGGCCCGTCGGCCACCACCTCCGGCGGCCACTGCACGCTGTCGGGATCCTTGGGCGAGATGCGCGGGAATCTCGTCGACCGCCACATCGAGTTCGGTCAGCCGTTGCTGCCAGCGCCGCTCGATCGGTTCGTAGGCCTCCAGCACCGCCATGTCGAACCGCTCAGCCCGGCTGCGCCAGCCCGGCACGGTCGGCGGAAGCAGCGGGCCCCGCATCTCGCGGCCGCGCCGCGAGCCTCCGCGGCCCCGCCGCCGCGCCGGGAACTGCGCGCGAATCGGCCATGAATGCAGATCGTAACGGTTGGACATCGGCGCCCTGCCGGCTGCGCGTGTCCGCCGCGTCACACGGCGATTGCAGCGCGATAGCCTCCCGACGTGAATGTTCCCCGTCGCTGCAGCCGTCCAGGGTGCCCGCACTACGCGGTGGCGACGCTGACGTACGTCTATTCCGACTCCACCGCCGTGGTGGGTCCGCTGGCGACCGTCCGCGAACCGCACTCCTGGGATCTGTGCCTCGGGCACGCCAGCCGGATCACCGCCCCCCGCGGCTGGGATCTGGTGCGCCACGCCGCACCGCTGCCGACCAACCCCGACGAGGACGACCTCGTCGCCCTGGCCGACGCGGTGCGGGAAGGCGGGGTGGCGGCCAGTCCGCCGGTCACCGGGTTCTCCGATCCGGACCGGGTTCGGCGATCGCTGATGGCACCGGCGCGCCCGCGCGCGAGCGCAACGGTCGGCCGCGCGGCCATCTGCGGGTCTCCGGACTCCGACCAACGGGCGCCCGTCGCGGTCAGCCATTCGCGTCCTGCGCCGACCGCCGGCGGATTAGGCCGACGGCCACGAGTCCGCTAGGCTAGGAGTTGCCATGCCCTGGCCCGCTGACCGCTGTGCGCCGCGTCATCAAGGCGTACGACGTGCGCGGACTGGTCGGGCTCGGAGATCGACGAGGCGTTCGTCCGCCGACGTCGGCGCGGCATTCGCCCGGCTGATGCGCGACGAGGCCGCCGGCGCGACCCAGGTGGTCATCGGCCACGACATGCGGGAGAGTTCCCCGGCGCTGACGGCCGCGTTCGCCGACGGCGTCATGGCGCAGGGCCTCGACGTGGTCCGCATCGGACTGGCCTCCACCGACGAGTTGTACTTCGCCTCCGGTCTCCTGGACTGCCCGGGCGCGATGTTCACCGCCAGCCACAACCCGGCCGCCTACAACGGCATCAAGCTGTGCCGGGCAGCGGCCAAGCCGGTCGGCGAGGACACCGGTCTGGCCGATGATCCGCGACGAGGTCATCGCCGGGGTGCCCCGGCTTCGACGGCCCGGCGGGCACGATCAGCGATCGCGATGTGCTCGGCGACTACGGAGACGTTCCTGCGATCACTGGTCGACGTGACCGAGCTGCGCCCGCTGCGGGTGGCCGTCGACGCCGGCAACGGCATGGCCGGGCACACCGCGCCCGCGGTGCTGGGCCCGATCCCGGCCGTCACACTGCTGCCGCTGTACTTCGAACTCGACGGGTCCTTCCCCAACCACGAGGCCAACCCGCTGGAACCGGCCAACCTGGTCGATCTGCAGCGCCACGTCCTCGACGACCGGCGCCGACATCGGGCTGGCCTTCGACGGCGACGCCGACCGCTGCTTCGTCGTCGACGAACGCGGCGAGCCGGTGTCGCCGTCGGCGGTCACCGCGCTGGTGGCCGCCCGCGAACTGGCCCGCGAACCGGGCTCGACGGTGATCCACAACCTGATCACCTCCCGGGCGGTGCCCGAAGTCGATCGCCGAGCGCGGCGGCATCCGCGGTGCGCTCGCGGGTCGGGCACTCCTACATCAAGGCGCTGATGGCGCAGACCGGCGCGATCTTCGGCGGCGAGCACTCGGCGCACTACTACTTCCGGGATTTCTGGGGTGCGGACTCCGGCATGCTGGCCGCGCTGCACGTGCTGGCCGCGCTCGGCGAACAGGACCGCCCACTGTCGGAGGTGATGGCCGACTACCAGCGCTACGCCGCCTCCGGCGAGATCAACTTCCGCGTCGACGACGCTCCGGCGTGTGTCGACGCGGTGCTGAACTCCTTTGCCGGCCGCAGACTATTTCGCTCGATCACCTCGACGGCGTGACGGTGGACCTCGGCGACGGCGCCTGGTTCAACCTGCGCACCTCCAACACCGAGCCGCTGCTGCGGCTCAACGTCGAGGCCGCCGACCGCCGACGAGGTGGACGCGATCGTCGGTGCCGAGGGTCGGCGCGAGCATGATCGCCGCGCGAAGCCGGAGGCGGATCGCGCATGAGTGCTGCCCACGCCACCGTCGACCTCGACGACACCGAGGGACTGCTGGACGCCGACCGCGACGGGCTGCTGCGTGCGGCCGCGATGGCCGGGCGCAGGTGCGGGCGACCGCGGCCGCCGTCGACGAGGGCGCGCTGGACGTCGCTCGCCGACGGTCAGCGGCCGCGCACCGTGATCTGGGTGGCCGGCCGCGGGCCGGCCGAGACGGCGGGCGCCATGCTGGCCGCCGCCCTCGGCGGCGTACCGCCGGCGAACCGCTGGTGCTCGCGGCCGCAGGCGCCGCCCTGGATCGGGCCGCTGGACGTGCTGGTCGTCGCCGGTGACGATCCGGGCGACCCGGTGCTGGTGCTCGGCGGCCGCGACGGCGGTGCGCCGCGGCGCGCGGGTCGTCGTCGCCGCTCCCTACGAAGGCCCGCTGCGCGATGCCACCGCCGGGCGGGCCGCCGTGCTGGCGCCCCGGCTGTGGGTGCCCGACGAGTTCGGTCTGTGCCGCTACCTGGCCGCCGGTCTGGCCACGCTGGCGGCGGTCGGATCCCGGCGCATGGCGAGCGTCGGACCTGGGGGCGCTGGCCGACGAACTCGACGCCGAGGCGCTGCGCAACAGCGCCGGCCGCGAGGTGTTCACCAACCCGGCCAAGGTGCTGGCCGAGCGGATGTCGGGCCGCGCGGCGGTGCTGGCCGGCGACTGCGCCGGCGACCCTGGCACTGGCCCGGCACGGCGCGGCGGTGCTGCTGCGGGTGGCGGGAGTCCGGTGGCCGCGGTCGGGTCTGGCCGATGCTCTGGTCGCCGCTGCGCACGCGGCTCGCTGTCGACGCGGTGGCAGGCGACACCGGTGACGCGCTGTTCCACGACGAGGAGATCGACGGACCGCTGCCCGATCGCGTCCGCGGGTCTTGGCGCTGGCACTGGCCGAGCGAACGGCCGATGCTGGCCGCCCGGCTCGCCGGGATCGACGACGTCGATCTGGTCGGCGCCGAGGACGTCGGGGAGGCCGGCGTCGGTCGCCGGCGCCGGCGAGTCGGCACCGAACAGCAGTTGGCGATGCTGGCCGTGCGGCTGGAGATGGCCGCGGTTTATCTGCGATTGGCAGGGGGATAGCAGCGCCGTGCAGTTGCTACGCGGAGCGATCCGGACCTACGCATGGGGGTCGCGAACCGCGATCGCCGAGTTCACCGGGCGCCCGGCGCCGACGGCGCATCCGGAGGCCGAGTTGTGGCTCGGCGCCCACCCCGGCGACCCGGCCTGGCTCGAGGCACCGGACGGGCGAGACGTCGCTGCTCGACGCCATCGCGCGCCGACCCGGAGGGCGAACTCGGGCCGGCGGTGCGGACGCGGTTCGGCGACGCGCTGCCGTTCCTGGTGAAGGTGCTCGCCGCCGACGAGCCGCTGTCGCTGCAGGCCCACCCGAGTGCCGAGCAGGCGGTGGAGGGCTATCGAGCGCGAGGACCGCATCGGCGTGCCGGTGATCGTCGCCGATGCGCAACTACCGCGACCGCAGCCACAAGCCGGAACTGCTGGTGGCGCTCAGCGATTTCGAGGCGCTGGCGGGCTTTCGGCCGGCGGCGCGCTCGGTGGCGCTGATGCGGGCGCTGGCGGTTCCCGCCCTCGAACCCGTACGTCGCACTGCTCGACCGACCAGTCCGACGCCGCCGGTCTGCGCGCGCTGTTCACCACCTGGATCACCGCGCCGCAGCCCGACATCGACGCCCTGATCCCGGCGGTGCTGGAGGGTGCGGTCGACCTATATCCGTTCCGGGGCAAAGGAATTCGCCGCCGAGGCCCAGACCGTGCTGGAACTCGGCGAGCGCTATCCCGGCGATGCCGGTGTGCTGGCGGCGCTGCTGCTCAACCGGATCAGTCTCACACCCGGCGAGGGCATCTTCCTGCCCGCCGGCAACCTGCACAGCTACCTGCACGGCGTCGGCATGGAGGTGATGGCCAACTCCGACAACGTGCTGCGCGGCGGGCTGACGCCCAAACACGTCGACGTGCCGGAACTGCTGCGGGTGCTGGACTTCACGCCCGTGCCCGACGCGCACGTGGCGGCACCCAGTCGCGAGGGCATCGAACTGGTCTACGACACCCCGGCCGCCGAGTTCGCCGCGTCCGTGCTGATTCTCGACGGCGAGCACCTCGGCCACGAGGTGGACGCCCCGTCGCGCCACGACGGCCCGCAGATCCTGGTCTGCACCGAGGGCTCGGTGATCGTGCGGGCCAAGTCCGACGAGGTGCGACAGTCGACCGGGGTCGCCGCGGCGTGGGTGGCCGCCGACGACGGGCCGATCCGGCTGGAGGCATCGCAACCCAGTGCACTGTTCCGCGCCACCGTTGGCCTGTAGCGATGTCGGCTTCCGGTAGCACCCGGGCGATCATGGCGGCCCTGACCGCCAACGCCGGCATCGCGGTCGCGAAGTTCATCGGATTCCTGATCACCGGCAGTTCGTCGATGCTGGCCGAGGCCGTGCACTCGGTGGCCGACACCTCCAACCAGGCACTGCTGCTGTTCGGTCAGCGCCAGGCCCGGCGGGAGGCCACCGAGCCTGCACCAGTTCGGCTACGGCCGCAGCCGATTCTTCTACTCGTTCGTCGTGGCACTGGTGCTGTTCACCCTCGGCGCGGTCTTCGCGCTCTACGAGGGCTACCACAAGATCGGCCACCCCGAGCCGCTGACGTCGCCCGATGGTGGCCATCGTGATCCTGGTCGGTGCGATCGGCCTGGAGGGCTACAGCTTCCGGACCGCGATGGTGGAGTCGCGACCGCTGAAGGGCACCGGGACCTGGTGGCAGTTCATCCGCCGCTCACGCAACCCCGAACTGCCGGTGGTGCTGCTGGAGGACACCGGCGCGCTGCTCGGTCTGGTCTTCGCGCTCGGCGGTGTCGGCCTGACCATGCTCACCGGCAATCCGATCTGGGACGGGGTGGGCACCCTGTTCATCGGCGCCCTGCTCGGCGTCATCGCGGTGATCCTGATGGTCGAGATGCACAGCCTGCTGATCGGTGAGGGCGCCACCGGCGAGGAACTGGCCGCCATCGCAGTCCGCGCTGTCGAGCGACCGCGCACGTCGACCGGGTCATTCACCTGCGCACCCAGTACCTGGGCCCGGAGGAGATGCTGGTCGGCGCGAAGATCGCGCTGACACCGCAGACCGATCTGGCGACCGTGGCGGCCACCATCGACGCGGCCGAGGCCGCGGTCCGGGCGGCCGTTCCTGCGCCCGGGTCATCTATCTGGAACCCGATCTGGACCGCACCCCCGCGCTGTAGCGTCTGCGCGCATGAGGCGCCCGGTCCGCACCAAGTCGGTGGAGCAGTCGATCCTCGACACCGACGAGCCGTCGACCCGGCTGCGCAAGGAACTCACCTGGTGGGATCTCACCGTCTTCGGCGTCTCCGTCGTCATCGGCGCCGGCATCTTCACCGTCACCGCGACGACGTTCGGCAACATCACCGGCCCGGCGCTGTCGCTGTCGTTCGTCATCGCCGCGATCACCTGCGGTCTGGCCGCGCTGTGCTACGCCGAGTTCGCCTCGACGCTGCCGGTGGCCGGCAGCGCCTACACCTTCTCCTACGCCACCTTCGGTGAGTTCGTCGCCTGGATCATCGGCTGGGACCTGATCCTGGAGTTCGCCGTCGGCGCCGCGGTGGTGGCCAAGGGCTGGTCGAGTTACCTGGGCACGGTGTTCGGCTTCTCCGGCGGCACAGTGCGACTCGGCCCGTTCGACCTCGACTGGGGCGCACTGCTGATCGTCGGCGTTCGTCACCACCCTGCTGGCGCGTCGGCACCAAGCTGTCCTCGAACGTCTCCGCGGTGATCACCGCGGTCAAGGTCGCCGTCGTGCTGCTGGTCGTCGTCGTCGGCTCCTTCTACATCAAGGCGGCGAACTACTCGCCGTTCATCCCGCCCGACCGAGACCGGCAAGGGCGCGGCCGGCACCGGCGTCGACCAGTCGGTGTTCTCGCTGCTGACCGGCGGCGGCGGCAGCCACTACGGCTGGTACGGCGTGCTGGCCGGCGCCTCCATCGTGTTCTTCGCGTTCATCGGCTTCGACGTGGTCGCCACCACCGCCGAGGAGACCAAGAACCCGCAGCGCGACGTCGCCGCGCGGCATCCTGGCCTCGCTGGCCATCGTCACGGTGCTCTACGTCGCGGTGTCGATCGTGCTGTCGGGCATGGTCAGCTACACCGAGCTGCGGGACAAGGGGAACGGGCAGGCCAACCTGGCCACCGCGTTCTCGATCAACGGCGTCGACTGGGCCGCCAAGATCATCTCGATCGGCGCGCTGGCCGGGCTGACCACCGTGGTGATGGTGCTGGTGCTCGGCCTGTCGCGGGTGATGTTCGCGATGGCGCGCGACGGTCTGCTGCCGCGCGGGCTGGCGCAGACCAGCTCCGCACGGCACGCCGGTGCGGATCACCGTGCTGGTCGCGGTCCTGATCGCCGTGGCGGCCACCGCCTTCCCGATGGCCAAGCTCGAGGAGATGGTCAACGTCGGCACGCTGTTCGCCTTCGTGCTCGTCTCGGCCGGGGTGATCATCCTGCGCCGCACCCGCCCCGACCTGCCGCGCGGTTTCCGGGTGCCGTTCGTGCCGTGGCTGCCGATCCTGTCGATCGTGGCCTGCCTGTGGCTGATGCTGAACCTGACCGCGCTGACCTGGATCCGGTTCGCGGTCTGGATGGCGCTCGGCATCGTCTTCTACCTCGCCTACGGGCGGCGCAACTCCGTGCTGGGCGCCCGGCTGGCGGGGACCCCGGCGGCACCGTAGCGGCGTGGGCCGGGATACCGTGTGCCCATGACTCTGACCGCCGACTCCCGCAACGGCATCGACTTCAAGGTCGCCGACCTGTCGCTGGCCGAGTTCGGCCGCAAGGAGATCCGGCTCGCCGAGCACGAGATGCCCGGCCTGATGGCGCTGCGCCGCGAGTACGCCGACGTGCTGCCGCTCAAGGGCGCGCGGATCTCCGGTTCGCTGCACATGACCGTGCAGACCGCGGTGCTGATCGAGACCCTGGTCGCGCTCGGCGCCGAGGTCCGCTGGGCGTCGTGCAACATCTTCTCCACCCAGGACCACGCCGCCGCGGCGACCGTCGTCGGCCCGCACGGCACCCCCGAGGAGCCCAAGGGCGTGCCGGTCTTCGCCTGGAAGGGCGAGACGCCTCGAGGAGTACTGGTGGGCCGCCGAGCAGATGCTGACCTGGCCCGGCGAGCCCGCCAACATGATCCTCGACGACGGCGGTGACGCCACCATGCTGGTGCTGCGCGGCGCGCAGTTCGAGAAGGCCGGCGTGGTGCCGCCCGAGGAGGACGACGCACTCCGACGAGTACAAGGTGTTCCTGAACCTGCTGCGCGAGCGCTTCGAGGCCGACAAGACACAAGTGGACCAAGATCGCCGACGTCGATCAAGGGCGTCACCGAGGAGACCACCACCGGCGTGCTGCGGCTGTACCAGTTCGCCGCCGCCGGCGAGCTGTCGTTCCCGGCGATCAACGTCAACGACTCGGTCACCAAGAGCAAGTTCGACAACAAGTACGGCACCCGGCACTCGCTGATCGACGGCATCAACCGCGGCACCGACGTGCTGATCGGCGGCAAGGCCGCGCTGGTCTGCGGCTACGGCGACGTCGGCAAGGGCTGCGCCGAGGCGCTCAAGGCCCAGGGCGCCCGCGTCGCGGTCACCGAGATCGACCCGATCAACGCGCTGCAGGCGCTGATGGACGGCTTCGAGGTCAAGACCGTCGAGGAGGCCATCGGCTGGGCCGACATCGTCATCACCGCCACCGGCAACAAGGACATCATCACCCTCGACCACATGCGGTCGATGAAGCACCAGGCGATCCTGGGCAACATCGGTCACTTCGACGACGAGATCGAGATGGCCCGCCTCGAGCGTGATCCCGACATCCGCCGGATCAACATCAAGCCGCAGGTCGACGAGTTCGTCTTCCCCGACGGCCACTCGATCATCGTGCTGTCCGAGGGCCGGCTGCTGAACCTCGGCAACGCCACCGGCCACCCGTCGTTCGTGATGAGCAACAGCTTCTCCAACCAGGTGATCGCCCAGATCGAGCTGTGGACCAAGAACGACGAGTACGACAACGAGGTCTACCGGCTGCGCCAAGCACCTCGACGAGAAGGTCGCCAAGATCCACGTCGAGGCGCTCGGCGGCACGCTGACCAAGCTCACCAAGGAGCAGGCCGAGTACATCGGCGTCGACGTCGAGGGCCCGTACAAGCCGGAGCACTACCGCTACTAGGCACATCCCCGCGTCGAGAGTGCGCTGAGATCGTGTTCGCGGCCGAAATCCCGATCTGGACGCACTCTCGATGACGCTCGTCGCATCGAGGGCCTCGACGGCGCCGGCAAGCGCACGCTCGACCGCCGGGCTGCAGGCGCGCCTTCGAAGCCCGACGGCCGCTCGGTGGCCACGCTGGCCTTCCCGCGCTACGGCGCCTCGGTGACCGCCGACCTCGCCGCCGAGGCGCTGCACGGCCACCACGGTGACCTCGCCGGCTCGGTCTACGCGATGGCGGTGCTGTTCGCCCTCGACCGCGCCGGGCGCCAAGGAGCAGATCGACGCCCTGCTGCGCCGAGCACGACGTCGTCATCCTCGACCGCTACGTCGCCTCCAACGCCGCCTACAGCGCGGCGCGGCTGCACCAGGACGCCGACGGGGACGTGGTCGCCTGGGTCGGCGAGCTGGAGTACGACCGGCTCGCCCTGCCCGCACCCGACCGGCAGATGCTGCTCGACGTGCCGGTCGAGCTGGCCGCCGAGCGGGCCCGGCGCCGCGCCGACGCAGGACGCCGACCGGGCCCGCGACGCCTACGAGCGCGACGACGGTCTGCAGCAGCGCACCGGTGCGGTGTACGCCGGGCTGGCCGCGCGCCGACTGGCGCGGACCGTGGTCGGTGGTCGGGCCCGGACGTGGACCCGGCCGCGCTGGCTCGCGCATGCGCGCTGGGTCAACGGCGAAACGCCCGGTGTGGTAACCAGGGTTTGTCGCGATTCGGTGACACCATGGACACCATGAGGCAAAGGATTCTGGTCGTCGACGACGACCCGTCGCTGGCCGAGATGCTGACCATCGTGCTGCGCGGCGAGGGTTTCGACACCGCGGTCGATCGGCGACGGCACCCAGGCGCTGACGGCGGTGCGCGAGCTGCGGCCCGACCTGGTGCTGCTCGACCTGATGCTGCCCGGCATGAACGGCATCGACGTGTGCCGGGTGCTGCGCGCCGACTCCGGCGTGCCGATCGTCATGCTGACCGCCAAGACCGACACCGTCGACGTGGTGCTCGGCCTGGAGTCCGGCGCCGACGACTACGTGATGAAGCCGTTCAAGCCCAAGGAACTGGTGGCCCGGGTGCGCGCCCGGCTGCGCCGCAACGACGACGAGCCCGCCGAGATGCTGTCGATCGCCGACATCGAGATCGACGTGCCCGCCCACAAGGTGACCCGCGACGGCGAGCAGATCTCGCTGACCCCGCTGGAGTTCGACCTGCTGGTGGCGTTGGCGCGCAAACCGCGGCAGGTGTTTACTCGTGATGTGCTGCTCGAACAGGTGTGGGGCTACCGGCACCCCGCCGACACCCGTTTGGTGAACGTGCACGTCCAGCGGTTGCGGGCCAAGGTCGAGAAGGACCCGGAGAACCCGCAGGTGGTGCTGACCGTTCGAGGAGTGGGATACAAGGCCGGACCTCCCGTGAGGGCGCACTGGTGATTCATGACTCGAGGCGCCGCATCCGCGGTCCGTGGGGCCGCTCCGGCCCCGTGCTTCGCGGCACCAGCGCGCTGAGTCGGGCGCTCGGCGTCAGATCGTGGCGCCGCTCGCTGCAGCTGCGGGTGGTGGTGCTGACGCTGGGGCTGTCGCTGGCCGTCATCCTGGTGCTCGGCTTCGTGCTGACCAGCCAGATCACCGACCGGGTGCTCGACGTCAAGGTGCGCGCGGCCACCGAGGAGATCGACCGGGCCCGCAACACCGTCAGCGGCATCGTCAGCGGCGAGGAGGCCCGCTCGCTGGACAGCAGCCTGCAGCTGGCCCGCAACACCCTGATCTCCAAGACCGGGCAGGCCTCCGGCGCCGGCCTGGCCGGCACCTTCGACGCGGTGCTGGTGGTGCCCGGCGACGGCCCGCGGGCGGCGACCGCGGCCGGCCCGGTGGACCAGATCCCGCGCTCGCTGCGCGACTTCGTCAAGGCCGGGCAGGTCAGCTACCAGTACGCGACGGTGCGCACCGACGGCTTCTCCGGGCCGGCGCTGATCGTCGGCACCCCGACGCCGTCGCGGGTGACCAATCTCGAGCTGTACCTGATCTTCCCGCTGACCAGCGAGGAGAGCACCATCACGCTGGTGCGCGGCACGATGGCCACCGGCGGCGTGGTGCTGCTGGTGCTGCTGGCCGGCATCGCGCTGCTGGTCTCCCGGCAGGTCGTGCTGCCGGTGCGGTCGGCGTCGCGGATCGCCGAGCGGTTCGCCGAGGGCCATCTGTCCGAGCGGATGCCGGTGCGCGGCGAGGACGACATGGCCCGGCTGGCGGTGTCGTTCAACGACATGGCCGAGAGCCTGTCAGCGCCAGATCACCCAGCTCGAGGAGTTCGGCAACCTGCAGCGCCGCTTCACCTCCGACGTCAGCCACGAGCTGCGCACCCCGCTGACCACGGTGCGGATGGCCGCCGACCTGATCTACGACCACAGCGAGGACCTCGACCCGGCGCTGCGCCGCTCCACCGAGCTGCTGGTCAGCGAGCTCGACCGGTTCGAGACGCTGCTCAACGACCTGCTGGAGATCTCCCGCCACGACGCCGGTGTCGCCGAGCTGTCGGTGGAGGCGGTCGATCTGCGCTCGACGGTCGACAAGCGCGCTGGACAACGTCGGGCACCTGGCCGACGACGCCGGCATCGAGCTGATGGTCGACCTGCCCGAGCGACGCGGTGATCGCCGAGGTCGACCCGCGCCGGGTCGAGCGCATCCTGCGCAACCTGATCGCCAACGCCATCGACCACGCCGAGCGCAAGCCGGTGCGGATCCGGATGGCCGCCGACGAGGACACCGTCGCGGTCACCGTCCGCGACTACGGCGTCGGGTCTGCGGCCCGGCGAGGAGAAGCTGGTGTTCAGCCGGTTCTGGCGCTCCGACCCGTCGCGGGTGCGCCGCTCCGGCGGCACCGGGCTGGGTCTGGCGATCAGCATCGAGGACGCCCGGCTGCACCAGGGCCGGCTGGAGGCGTGGGGCGAGCCCGGCAAGGGCGCCTGCTTCCGGCTGACGCTGCCGCTGGTGCGCGGCCACAAGGTCACCACCAGCCCGCTGCCGCTGAAACCCGTTGCCTCCGATCGCCGTGACAGCGGCGAGCAGCAATCGCGAGCGCTGCGCCAGCGCGAAACCGCGGGGGAGCGGGTGTGAGACGCGGCTGCTCGCCGGCGGCTGTGTCGCCGGCCTGATCGCGGTGCTGCCCGGGTGTGCGGGTGTGCCGAGTTCCTCGGCGCCGCAGGCGATCGGCACCGTCGAGCGCCCGACGCCCAAGAGCCTGCCCGAACCGACACCCGGCATGGATCCCGATCAGTCTGCTGCGCGAATTCCTCAAGGCCACCGCCGATCCCGCCAACCGTCATCTGGCGGCGCGGCAGTTCCTCACCGATTCGGCATCCAAGGACTGGGACGACGCAGGGCAGCGCGCTGCTCGATCGACAAGGTGGTGTTCATCGAAACCCGTTCTGCCGGACAAGGTTTCGGTGACCATGAAGGCCGACATCCTCGGGTTCGCTGTCCGATATCGGCGTGTTCGAGACCGGCGAGGGCGCGCTGCCCGACCCCGGGCCCGATCGAACTGGTGAAGACCCCGAGCGGCTGGCGGATCGACAAGCTGCCCAACGGGGTGTTCCTGGACTGGCAGCAGTTCCAGGCCACCTACAAGCGCAACACGCTGTACTTCGTCGACCCCACCGGCAAGACCGTGGTGCCCGATCCGCGCTACGTGGCGGTGTCCGACCCCGATCAGCTGGCCACCGAACTGGTCACCAAGCTGATCGCCGGTCCGCGACCGGAGATGGCCAACACGGTGCGCAATCTGCTCGGTCCGCCGCTGAAGCTGCGCGGACCGGTCACCCGCGCCGACGGCGGCAAGACCGGTGTCGGCCGCGGCTACGGCGGCGCCCGCATCGACCTGGAGAACCTGACCACCACCGATCCGGCACAGCCGACAACTGCTTGCCGCGCAGCTGATCTGGACGCTGGCCCGCGCGGATATCAAGGGCCCCTACGTGATCAACGTCGACGGCGCGGCGCTGGACGACCGGTTCGCCGACGGCTGGAAGACCACCGACGTCGCCGCCACCGACCCCGGTGCGGCCGACGGCGCCGCCGGCCGGGGTGCACGCGCTGATCGGCGGGTCGATGGTGGCACTGGACGGCCAGCGCGCGACGCAAGGTGTCCGGCTCGTTCGGCGACGATGCCCGACCAGCGGGCGGCGGCGTTCTCGCGCAGCCGGCCGCGACGTCGCATCGGTGGTCGGTCCGCCGGGCGCCCGAAGGCGTCGTCGCTGTGGATCGGGCCCAACGGCGGGCAGGCGGTGCAGGCCACCGACGGCCGCACGCCTGTCGCGGCCCGTCCTGGGCTCTGGACGACGCGGTGTGGGTGGTGGTCGACGGCAACAGCGTGGTGCGGGTGATCCGGAGGCGGCCTCCGGCCAGCCCGCCCGCATCCCGGTCGACTCCACCGCGGTGACCTCACGCTTCCCCGGCGCCGATCGCCGAACTGCAGCTGTCCCGCGACGGCACCCGCGCGGCGATGGTGATCGACGGCCAGGTGGTGCTGGCCGGGGTGGAGCAGACCCCGGGCGGCGAGTTCGCGCTGACCTATCCGCGCCGGCTCGGCTTCGGGCTGGGCAACACGGTGGTGTCGCTGTCCTGGCGCACCGGCGACGACATCGTGGTCAGCCGCAACGATCCCGCCGCACCCGGTGTCCTACGTCAACCTCGACGGGGTGAACTCCGACGGCCCGAGCAACAACCTGGTGATGCCGGTGTCGGCGGTGGCGGCCAACCCGTCGACGGTCTACGTCGCCGACGCCCGCGGTGTGCTGCAACTGCTGGCCACCAACGCCGCCAGCGGGCAGGCGTGGTCGGAGGTCCGGCCGTTCATGGTGCCCGGCACGGTGCCGGTGCTGCCGGGTTAGCGGCTATTCGCTGCGCTACTCAACCAGGCGGCGGCGCATCGCCTCGGCCACCGCGGCGGCCCGGTCGGACACCCCGAGTTTGGCGTAGAGGTTCTGCACGTGGGTGCGCACCGTCGTCGGCGCCAGATGCAGCCGGCGCCGCGATGTCGGGCACCGACAGTCCGTCGGCGATGAGCGTGATGATCTCGCCCTCCCGGGGCGACAGCAGGGTGGCGTCTCCGCGGGAGCGTTGCCGGACTTCGGTGGCCAGCCCGCTGGCGAGTGGGTGGGCACGTAGCCCTCGCCGCGGGCGCACTTGATCACCGCCGCCACGATCTCGTCGCGGTCGGACTCCTTGGTCAGGTAGCCGGCCGCGCCGGCGGCGAGCGCCTCGTACACCGTGGCGGGTCCTCGGTCGCGCTCAGCAGCAGCACGTGCGTGGGCAGGCCGTCGCGGACCACGGCCGCCACCACGGCCAGCCCGTCGAGTTCGGGCATCCGGTAGTCCAGCAGGGCCACCGCCGGCCGGTGTTCGCGAATGGCGTCCAGGGCGGCGCGGCCGTCGCCCACCTCGGCGACGACGGTGATCCGGTCGGTCATCCTTCAGTGCGCCCACCACCCCGGCCCGATACATCGGGTGGTCGTCACCGACGACGACGGTGACCGCTCTGCGACATCGGATCCTGCCATGGCGGCAATCGTCGCACGGCCGTGGCGTATAAAGAGGCCCGTGCCGGGCGACGAACTCGATCTGATCCGCCGCTCCCGGGAATTGGACGCCCTGCGGATCGTCGCGGTGGCCCGCCTGGGCGTGGCGGCGGTGATGATCGCCGCCCAACTCGTCGGGTCGCCGCCGAAGTGGCCGCAGTTCAACTGGGTGCCCTGGGCCTACGGGGTCGTCGCGGTGGGCGCGGCGGTGCTGCTGTTCAGTCCGCTGCAGCGACGGCTGGTGATCGGACGCACCCAACTCGTGCTGCTGCTGATCGACGTCGCGGCGATCTTCACCTACAAGATCGCGACAGCCGACGGCACCTACGTGCCGCTGCTGGTGTTGACCCTGCTGCCGATCATGGTGGTGCTCGACGTGTCGTGGCGCCGCGCCGCGGCCGCGCTGGTGGTGATCGCGGGCACCTTCGCCGTCGAGATCTTCACCGACCCGGTGGTGATCGCCGAGGCGGGGCGCAGCCGGGCCGCCATGGCGACCGCGGTCTTCGTATTCCTCTGCGGCACGGTGTTTTTGGCGGTCTACGCCCAGTCGCGTCAGCTCGATGAGATCACCGACCTCAGCGCATCCCGCCAGGCACTGCTGGTCGACCTGATGGCCGCCTCCGACGACCAGCAGCGCCGGATCTCGGAGTACATCCACGACGGTCCGCTGCAGTCGGTGCTGATGGCCCGCCAGGACATCACCGGTGTGCTGAAGAAGCAGCCGAACGAGGCGCTCGAGCGGGCGCTGGCGGGGCTGAAAGAGGCCACCGACCAGATGCGGGAGGCGACGTTCGAACTGCACCCCGCCGTGCTCGGCGGCGCCGGTCTGGCCCGGGCTCTGCAGCAGCTGGCGGCGGCGAACTCGGCGCGATCCGGCATCGACATCACCGCCGACTGGACATCCGGACTACTCCCGCGCCGACAGTCCCGACATCAGTGCTGTCGATCCGATGGTGTTCGCCGTGGCCCGGGAACTGGTGTCGAACGTGGTCCGCCACTCCCGCGCCACCCGGGCCAGGATCGTCCTGCGGGTCGTCGACGGCGACTGCCGGCTCGACGTCATCGACGACGGGATCGGTCTCTCTGCCGACGACGCCATCGCGCGCCTGCGGCACGGCCACATCGGATTGGCGTCGCAGCGGACCCGGATCGAGGCTGCCGGCGGCTCGCTGCGCAGCGTGCCGGTGCCGTCCGGCACCCACATCCAGGTGACGGTACCGATGAAGCCACCCGCGACGGGATCCGTCACGGGTGGCTTCTCGGGTGGGGCTGCTACCGGCTGAGCCCTCAGCGGTTGCTGCACCCCTGGCCGCCCTGCGGGCCGAAGCCACAGGGCACCGCGGCGTTGCCGCCGTGAGCCGGGGGCGCGGCGGCATCGGGGCCGCGGGTCACGTTGGTTCGCACGGCCTTCTCGGTCGGTGCGACGCTGGCCGGCGGGGCCGGGGTTTCGGCGGGCTTGTCCGCCCCCCGGCTGCACGCCACGGTCGTGGCGCCCATTCCGACGATCGCCAGCCCGGCCAGCAGCAGCGCCGCCTTGCGGGCGCGGGTGGACTTGCTCTGGGTGGTCTGGGTCGGGGTGGACTCGCTCTGGATGGTCTGGTTCTCGTTCATGTCACTACCTCTTGTATCTGTTTGTCGGTTGTTGTCTGTTGTTGTCTTGTCTGTCAGGACTCAGAACCAGATCACTGGAGTTCCTTCCGGTTTTCCTTCATGACGTCGACTATCCGCGCCGCACGACGGCCGCGGTATCGGTAAAACGCACCCAAACGTTGAGGATTGCGCCTCCTACGATCGGAGGAGGCGGGCGCTCTGGAGACCCGCTGTCAGTCCCGCCGACCACACTGGGCGGGTGCCCGCCTGGACCCTTGCGCACGCCCTGCTCGATGCCGTCCTCCCACTGGAGTGCGGCGGCTGCGGAGCCCCGCAAACCCGCTGGTGCGAGGCCTGCGCGGCGGCATTGCGGGTCCACACCGATGAACCGCTGGTCGTCAGCCCCCGGATCGACCCGGGGGTGCCGGTCTTCGCGCTGGGCCGCTACGCCGGGCCGCGCCGGCGGGCCATCGTCGCACTCAAGGAGCACGGCCGCCGCGATCTGGTGGCCCCACTGGCCGCCGCCCTCGCCGACGGCGCGCACCGGCTCGCCGGCTGGGGCATCCTGACCCCGGATCCGACCGTCGTCCCCGCCCCGACCCGCCGTCTGGCCGCCCGGCGCCGCGGCGGGGACCCGGTCACCCGGATCGCGGCCGCCGCCGGACTGCGGGTCGTGCCCGCCCTGCGCACCGCGGCCCTGGTGCGGGACTCGACGGGCCTGAGCAGTGCGGCCCGGGAGCGCAACATCGCCGGCCGGGTGCGGCTGACCCGCCGTCCGGCTGGTGAGGTGCTGCTCGTCGACGACGTGCTGACCACCGGTGCCACCGCCCGGGAGGCGGTGCGCACCCTGGCCGCCGCCGGGGTGGGTGTGGCCGCGGTGCTGGTGATCGCTCACGCCTGACGCCCGTGACGCAACTGTGCCCGACACTCAGCCAATTCATGGCCGCAAAGAGTGGCAGCGGCCCGATGCTGCGACTACGTTCGAAGGCACGGGGGCCGTGCGCGTTCGATGGCACGGGGGTCCGTGCGAGGTCGACGGCACGGGGGTACGCGACCGTGGAGGAGGTGGTTATTGACCTCTGAGCATCGGCTGCGGCCGGTGCTGTGTCACGCAGACCGGGCACGCCGGCGGTCTCACCGCTTGAGCGTGCAACCCGAAGGAGAAACGAGTTGCCAAGCATGTCAAGCCAATCCGTGAAGTCCTCTCAGTCCAACGCCGATGGCCAGAACCCCGGCCAGAACTCCGAAGCCGGACCCGACGCCGATGTCGTAGTGACCGGCCGCAACGTCGAAATTCCCGACCACTACCGCGTCTATGTCGGGCAGAAGCTCGCCCGCGTCGAGCGGATCGACAACTCGATCACGCGCTTCGATGTGGAGCTTGAGCACGAGAAGAACCGCCGGCAACGCAAGAACTGCCAGCACGTCGAGATCACCGCGCACGGCCGCGGTCCGGTGGTGCGCGGCGAGGGCTGCGCGGACAGCTTTTACGGCGCCTTCGAGGCCGCGGTCTCCAAACTCGAGAGCCGGGTGCGCCGCGGTAAGGACCGCCGCAAGGTGCACTACGGCGACAAGACTCCGGTGTCCCTGCATGAAGCCGCCGCCGCGGCGGCGCCGCTGGACCTGGCCGACGCCTTCGCGCCGGGTGCTGCCGCTCCAACCGACGGGCAGGCGCACGCCGCGGCCGAGGAGCATGAGCCCGGCCGGATCGTGCGGGTCAAGGAACACCCGGCCAAGCCGATGACGGTCGATGACGCCCTCTACGAGATGGAGCTGGTGGGCCACGACTTCTTCCTGTTCCACGACAAGGAGACCGACCGCCCCACCGTGGTCTACCGCCGGCACGCCTATGACTACGGCTTGATCCGGCTCTCCTAGCGAGCCGGGTGGCTTGATCCGGCTCTCCTAGCGAGCCGGGTGGCTTGATCCGGCTCTCCTGACCCAGCCTGACCGCCCTGACCGGCTCGTTTGCCCCGTCACCTAGGATGAAGGCACTCACGCCTCCTATCCACTAAGGGACGAATACTGTGCTGTCGAAGTTGCTGCGCCTCGGTGAAGGTCGCATGGTCAAGCGCCTCAGAGGGGTGGCTGACTATGTCAACACCTTGTCGGATGAGACCGAGAAGCTCACCGACGCGGAGTTGAGGGCCAAGACCGACGAGTTCCGGGCCCGCATCGAAGACGGCGCCAAGCTCGACGACCTGCTGCCCGAGGCGTTCGCCGTGGCCCGCGAGGCCGCGTGGCGGGTGCTGTCCCAGCGGCATTTCGACGTGCAGGTGATGGGCGGGGCGGCGCTGCACTTCGGCAACGTCGCCGAGATGAAGACCGGTGAGGGCAAGACCCTGACCTCGGTGCTGCCGGCCTACCTCAACGCGCTCTCCGGCAAGGGCGTGCACGTGGTGACCGTCAACGAATACCTGTCCAAGCGCGACGCCGAATGGATGGGCCGTGTGCACCGCTTCCTGGGCCTGTCGGTCGGGGTGCTCCTCAACCAGATGGGACCGCAGGATCGCCGCGCCGCCTACAACGCCGACATCACCTACGGCACCAACTGGGAATTCGGCTTCGACTATCTGCGCGACAACATGACGCACTCGCTGGACGACATGGTGCAGCGCGGCCACAACTTCGCCATCGTCGACGAGGCCGACTCCATCCTGATCGACGAGGCGCGCACCCCGCTGATCATCTCCGGACCGACCGACGACGTGTCGAGCTGGCACAAGGAATTCGCCCGGATCGCCCCGAAGATGGAGAAGGACGTCCACTACGAGGTCGACCTCCGCAAGCGCACCATCGGCGTCCACGAACTCGGCGTCGAGCTCGTCGAGGACCAGCTCGGAATCGAGAACCTCTATGAGGCGGTCAACGCGCCGCTGGTGAACTACCTCAACAACGCCGTCAAGGCCAAGGAGCTCTACACCCGCGACAAGGACTACCTGGTCCGCGACGGCGAGGTGGTCATCGTCGACGAGTTCACCGGCCGCATGCTGTTCGGCCGCCGTTACAACGACGGCATCCACGAGGCGATCGAGGCCAAAGAGGATGTCGAGATCAAGTCCGAGAGCCAGACGCTGGCCTCGATCACACTGCAGAACTACTACCGGCTCTACGACAAGCTCTCCGGCATGACCGGCACCGCCGAGACCGAGGCCGCCGAGTTGCACGAGATCTACAAGCTCGGCGTGATCCCGATCCCGACGAACCGGCCGATGGTCCGCGGTGACCACGCCGACCTGATCTACAAGACCCAGGAAGCCAAATTCCTCGCCGTCGTCGACGACATCACCGAGCACCACGAAAAGGGCCAGCCCGTCCTGATCGGCACCACCAGCGTCGAGCGCTCCGAGTACCTGTCGAAGATGCTGCACAAGCGCAAGGTGCCGCACAACGTGCTCAACGCCAAGAACAACGAACTGGAAGCGGCCATCATCGCCGAGGCCGGTCGGGCCGGCACGGTCACCGTCGCGACCAACATGGCCGGCCGCGGCACTGACATCGTGCTGGGCGGCAACGTCGACTTCCTCACCGACCGGATCCTGCGCGACCGCGGCCTGGACCCGGTGGAGACCCCCGACGAGTACGAGGCGGCCTGGCATGAGGAACTGCCGAAGGTGAAAGCCGCGGCCGTGGCCGAAGCCGAGGAGGTGGTCGCCGCCGGCGGCCTGTACGTGCTGGGCACCGAGCGGCACGAGTCGCGCCGTATCGACAACCAGCTGCGCGGCCGCTCCGGTCGCCAGGGTGATCCGGGCGAGTCCCGGTTCTATCTGTCACTGGATGACGAGTTGATGCGCCGGTTCAACGGTGCGGCGCTGGAGTCGCTACTGACCCGGCTCAACCTGCCCGACGACGTTCCCATCGAGGCCAAGATGGTCACCCGCGCGATCAAGAGCGCGCAGACCCAGGTCGAGCAGCAGAACTTCGAGATCCGCAAGAACGTGCTCAAGTACGACGAGGTGATGAACCAGCAGCGCAAGGTCATCTACAAGGAGCGCCGGCGCATCCTCGAGGGCGAGGACCTTGAGGGCCAGGTGCACGAGATGCTCGTCGACGTCGTCACCGCCTATGTCAACGGCGCCACCGGCGACGGCTACGCCGAGGATTGGGACCTCGAATCGCTGTGGACCGCGCTGAAATCGCTGTACCCGGTGGGTGTCGACCACCAGAAGCTGGTGGACTCCGACGCAGTCGGCGAGGAGGGCGAGCTCACCCGCGAGGAGCTGCTGGATCTGCTCATCGCCGATGCCGAGAAGGCCTACGCCACACGGGAAGCCGGGATCGAGGCTCTCGCCGGCGAAGGCGCGATGCGGCAACTGGAGCGCAACGTCTTGCTCAACGTGATCGACCGCCGCTGGCGCGAGCACCTCTACGAGATGGACTACCTGCGCGAGGGCATCGGCCTGCGTGCCATGGCGCAGCGCGACCCGCTGGTCGAGTACCAGCGCGAGGGCTTCGACATGTTCATGGGCATGCTGGATGCGATGAAGGAGGAGTCGGTCAGCCTGCTGTTCAGCGTCGAGGTGGAGGCGTCCCCGCAGCCCGCGGTCGCGCCGGTCGCCACCCCGGAGGGTCTGGCAGCGCTGGGCCAGCAGCAGCCGGAGCCGGCGGTGCGGGCCAAGGGCATGGAAGGCACCGATGACGACTCGCGCCCGCTGACCTACGTCGGCCCGGCCGAGGACGGCAGCGTGGAAGTCAAACGCGACGCCGTCGCCGCCGATTCCAACGGCGGAACCCGCCGGGAGCGCCGCGAAGCCAAGCGTTCGCAGTCCAAGGGCCGAAAGATTCTGCGCCGCGGCTGATCTCGGCCAGAGGTACCGCTGCTCTAACCGATGTGCAGCGCCACCAGTTGCCAGCGCGGTCCGGCCGGTGTGCTGACTCTTCTGCACACGGCATGCGAGCGCATGTACCCGCTCTCCGCGGGTGTAGCTGGCCGCCACTTCCGCGGCATCGTCGTCGCGCCCCACCGCAAACGCGCGCACCCGGCGCAGGCGGGCGGGCCACAGTCCGGTGCAGGCGGGCGGGCAGCGACTCCACCAGACCGGGGGCCAGCAGGCCCCGCAGGTGATTCGGCGGCCGACGGCGGTCGATCACCTCCAGCACGCGGCGCAGCACCGCGTCAGCAAACTGCGCGGCTTCCCGCGCGGAATCGAATTCCGCGCGCGGCCGCACCAGCGTGGGCGCCGGGCAGGTCGGACGGCGACGGGTTACCACCACCGTCGGCAGGACGGGGCCCCCCGAAAGCGGGCGGCTCGTAATCGGTGATCGGAACCACGGGAAACGGAACCACGGGAAACGGAATCACGTTGGGCATCAAGCACTCTCCTGAATCGGGCAGCCCTGCAGCGGAAATAGCAGCCGGTTCGCCGGAGAGGGACGATCCGTTCCCAGGATGCCATGGATCGCCGCGGCGTGTGTGCACGCCTGTGGACAGGCGGTACGCCCTAGTTGTGGTCCGATCGGGGGACTTAACCCCGGCTGGGGTGACTGCTGACGGGTGCGGGCATCTCGTCCGTCAACTCCAGAGAAACCTCGGCCCGCGCCCGCTCAAGGAGTTCGCGGGTGTTGGTGTCGAAATGTTGGCTCACCAGGGTCCAGTGGTTGCCGTCGTCGTCGCGGCGATAGGAGAGGGAACTACAGAACGCACGCGCCAAGGCCAGACCCCGTCCGCTCTCGGCCATCGGATCGGGCATCCGGACTTTGGCGAGATCAATCTCTGCAGGATGGCCGTCGTCGGTGAACTCAAGGCGTACCTGCCCACCGATCACCCGAAGTTCCATCCGAACCCGTAGGTCCCGGCCGTGGCCCGCGTGCTCGAGGATGTTGTTGCCGACTTCGGCGGCAGCGGTGGACATTCCCATGCGAATGAGATCGGGGACTTCAGTGTGGTCACTCCACGCGCTCTCCAGAGTCTGCTGGATCTTGGTGGGGAACTCCGGTCCGGATGTGGCGTGCAGCACCCTGGTGCCCGGGTTGTTCACCATCCACCCCGGCCGCCGCGTCGGGCCGCCATCGAGCGAACGACCAGCGAGTGTGCGGTAGCGCCGGGCGTGGAAACGGTCCCGCAGAAGGGTCCAGAGCACGCGGAAACCGTCCGGGATCGCGCTGAGGTTGCTCAATCCGTGATAGCGGGCGTGCTCATAGCTCGGCACCTCGATGATGATGGCCTTGGACAGCGCGAATCGGCCGATCATCATGGCTTCGATCTCGAAGCCGTCGCCGGTCACCATGTCGTCGGATCCGCCGTCGGGGGCTGCGTTCGGCAGGTCGAGTAGCGGGATCTGATCGGCCCAGAAGGCGTTGAAGCCGTAGCACAGATCGGTGAATCGAGTGCTGGTCAGCCCGCTGGCCAGGAAGTTGAGCCCGAAGTTGCCCAGGGCACGAAACGGGGTGATGTCCTGGCTGCCGCCGCCGGGACAGAATCGGCTGCCCTTGGCCAGGTCGGCGCCGTTGGTCAGGGCCGTGATGAACCGCGGAATCTCGTGCGGGTCAGCCGAACCGTCGACGTCGAACGTGACGATGATGTCACCGGTCACATGCCCGAACCCGGTGATCAGGGCGTTTCCCTTGCCCGTGCGGGTCTGGTGGACGATCTTCGCCGAAGGCAGCGAGGCACGGGCGGCCTGGGCCGACTCGGCGTCCTCCTCGCTGACCACCACGATGACCTCGTGGAATCTGCCCAGGTAGGGCAGCACTTCCCGGATATTGGCGGCTTCGTCCTTGGCGGGTACGACGACACTGACCCGGGGCTCGACCGGCCGAAGACCAGAGCGGTCCAGGGCGAAGTCGAAACCGAGCTCCGCGGACGCGGAGTTGTGTCGGGGCAGCGCGCTGTTGGTAGTCATCGTGTCCTCCATCCTCCGGGAAGAAATGCACGTCAGAAATGAATCCCCCGGGCCAATCGCGGTCCAGTCCCCGGACCGGGGGATGTGGCCCTATCTGGGGATGTGGACCGTGGCGACCACCGCAAGATGGTCGGTTCCGGGGACCTTGACGGTCCGCATCCCCGAAGCCGAACTGTTGCGGGTCAGGATGTGGTCGATACCGATCAGCGGAGGAATCGACGAATCAGCGGGAAAAGTCGGGTTCAGGCCGGTGCCGGACTGTGCGGCGGCGTCGCGGTAGCCGCTCCGGAGCAGCTGGCGGAACGGCAGCATGTCGGCGGTGGCGTTGAAATCCCCGGCGACGATGACGGCACCGGCACCGGCCCACTGAGCCGCATCATCGAGGGTCCTCGGCAGCAGTTCGATTTCGCTTTTCCATCCGTCGATCGCCTGCGGCCACGGGCCGACAACATGGGCGCCCAGCACGACCACATCGGAAGCGGTGCCCGGGATCGTGACGGTGGCACTGAGCATGCCGAGCTGGTACCCACTGATCCGGATCGAGTTCGCCAGCCGGTACCGACTCCAGATGCCCACCCCGCCGGGTGAGTCGTTGGTATCCAGCACCCGGTGGGGGAAGTCCGATGACAGTTCGGACAGTCCGCGTGCGAACGCCGGGGTCAGTTCCTGAACGACGAACAAGTCGGCGCGTGAACGAGCTAGAGCGACAACGGCATTCATGTCCGCTTCGCTCTCGCGAAGATTGAGAGTCACGACGCGAACGGCGACACCATCGATGCTGTTGGCGGGCACGAGCCTGGGTATCTGCACGGCCACACCTGCCACCGCCACCGCCAAGGTCGTCGCTGCCGCCCACGTCCGGCGGTTTCGGAGTAGCAGCAGGCCGGCAGCCAGTCCGGCGCTCGTCGTCAGATATGGCGACAACGCCGCCAGGACGAGAATGCCGTGATTGCCGATCGGCACGAACCGGACGGCAAGCCCGATGGCCGCGATCAGGAAGCCGAACCAGGCCAGAAGGTCGCGGGCCGTTCGAGCGAATCCCGGCTGCGGTGTGCTCACCACAGCACGGCGAACCCGTCGGGCGTCACCACCCGAACCCGACCAGTTTTAGACCGGATTTGGCAAAGGCGGCCTCGGGCAAACAGTTCCGGCCGTCAACGATGAGATTTCCGCGCATCACCCGGCGCAGTCCCGCGGGGTCGATGAGCCGGAACTCCGGCCATTCGGTGACGACGACCACAGCGTCCGCCCGGTCCGCGGCAGAGTAGACGTCGTCGGCGATCCGGACGTCGTCGAACTCCTCCGGAAGCGTCTTGACGACGGGGTCGAACGCCGAGACCGCTGCGCCGCCGGCCAGAAGACGCCGCGCGATGTCCGTTGCCGGAGCGTCGCGCAGGTCGTCGGTACCGGGCTTGAACGCCAAGCCCAGCAGGGCGATCCGGCGGCCCTTGAGTGAGTGCAGTTCCCGCTGCAGCTTGCGCACCGCGCTGGCCCGCTGGCTCTCATTGATGTCCATCGTCGCGTGCAGCATTGACGGTGTGTAGCCGTACTCCTGGCTCGAGGCGATCAACGCCGACACATCCTTGCCGAAGCACGAACCGCCCCAACCGACGCCGGGATTGAGGAATGCGCTCGAGATCCGGTGGTCGGCGCCGATTGCGGGCAGCACCTGGCGGACGTCGGCGCCGAACAACTCGCACATCTGCGCGATCTCGTTGGCGAAGGAGATCTTCGTCGCCAGAAACGCATTGGCGGCGTACTTGATCATCTCCGCCGAGGCCAGCTCCGTGGTGATCAGATCCGGATGCAGCCCGCGCCGGCCGCCGTCGAAGGACTGGTCGAGCACCGGCTGATACAGCTCCGCGACCTTGGTCGTATCGGCGGCGGCGCCACCGAGCACGACGCGGTCGGGGTAGAGGAAATCGTCGATGGCCGACCCCTCCCGGAGGAACTCCGGGTTCGATACCACCGCGAACGGCAGCTCACGGTTGCCCAGCAGGGCATCTTCAAGGATGGTGCGCGTCCAGTTACCCGATCCGACGGGCACCGTGGACTTGTTCACGATCACCACACCGGGGCGCAGATACGGTGCCAATGACTCGATGGCACTTTCCAGTTGGTCGAGATTCGGTGATCCGTCCGGACCTGGCGGGGTTCCCACGCAGAGGAAGACGAAGTCCGCGTCGTCGAGCGCGGCCTGGATGTTGTCGGTGAACCCCAGCCGGCCCGACGCCATCGTTGAGACCAGCATCTCGGGCAGTCCCGGTTCGACGAAGGGCACCTCGCCGCGACTGAGTCGGCTGGCGCGTTCGCTGTTGGTGTCCAGGCCGCAGACCGAGTGGCCGAGGAACGCCATGCAGGTGGCGGTGACCGCGCCGACGTACCCGGTCCCGATGACGGCAACTTTGTGCCGCGGGGCGCTCGGCTTGACCGCCAGCCCGCCGGTCAGTGGGGACGAGGACGGCTGCACGCCGGCGGCCCGGTCGCGGAACCAGTCGATGGTCGCCCGCAGCCCGTCGCGGACGTCGACTCGCGGCTCCCACCCCAGTTGGGTGCGGGCGAGGGTGATGTCGGGCTGGCGCTGTGAGGGGTCGTCCTGGGCCCGCGGGATGAAGCTCACCGCTGAGCCCGATCCGGTGAGCTCGCGGATGAGTTCGGCGAGTTCCAGCACGGTCATCTCGTGTGGGTTGCCGACGTTGACCGGTCCGGCGTGGTCGGAGAACAGCAGCCGCAACGCGCCGTCGATCAGGTCGTCGACGTAGCAGACCGATCGGGTCTGGCTGCCGTCGCCTTGGACGGTCAGGGGCGCTCCGGCCAATGCCTGGGTGATGAAGTTGGGGATCGCCCGGCCGTCGTTCGGACGCATCCGGGGCCCGTAGGTGTTGAAAATCCGCATGATCGCCGTGTTCACGCCGTGCTTGGTGCGGTAGGAGGTGGTGAGTGCTTCGGCGAATCGCTTGGCCTCGTCGTAGCAGCCGCGCGGCCCGACCGGGTTGACATTGCCCCAGTAGGTCTCCGGTTGAGGATGGATCAGCGGGTCGCCGTAGGTCTCCGAGGTCGACGCGAGCAGGAAACGGGCGCCCTTCTCCATGGCCAGGCCGAGGGTGTTCAGCGTGCCCAGCGACCCGACCTTCATGGTCTGGATCGGCAGTTCGGCATAGTCCACCGGCGATGCCGGCGAGGCGAAGTGCAACACGTAGTCGACGGGCCCGGCGATTGAGATGTAGTTGGTGACGTCGAGTTCGATCAGCCGGAACCCGTTGCGGCCCAGGAGGTGTGCGACGTTGTCGGGCGAGCCGGTGGAGAAGTTGTCCAGGACCGTGACGTCGACGTCCTGGTTCAGCAGGCGTTCAGCCAGGTGAGAGCCCAGGAATCCGGCGCCGCCCGTCACTACCGCGTGTGGCCGCATCGCCTTCTCCTTCGCGTTCGTCCGCCCCGGACACCTCGCCCTGTCGTGCAAGACGTCGGGTCGTACAGGGCTACGCTATCAACCCTGGCAAACGACGGTGACTGCAGGAAGTGACCCTGAACATGAGGCAAACGGTCTTGGTAACCGGCGGTGCCGGGTTCATCGGCAGTCATACCTGCGTCGAATTGCTCGGCGCTGGCAACGACGTCGTTGTCGTCGACGACTACTCCAACAGCCACCCGGAGTCCCTTGACCGGGTGCGCGAGATCACCGGGAAGCCGGTCGCGGTCCATTCCGTCGACCTGCGTGACCGCGCTGGACTGTCGGCGGTATTCGAGGCGCACCCCATCGACGCGGTGATCCACTTCGCCGCCAAGAAAGCGGTCGGGGAGTCGACGGAGATCCCGCTGGAGTACTTCGATATCAACATCGGCGGAACCACCAATCTGATCCGCACGATGAACGACTACGGCGTCTCGCGGATGGTGTTCTCCTCGTCGTGCTCGATCTACGGCGACGCTCCCGCCGAACCGCTGGCGGAGTCCGCACCGGCTGCTCCCACCAACCCCTACGCGCTGTCGAAATGGATGTGCGAGCAACTGCTCTCGGAGGCCTGCCGGCACCTGCCGAACCTGTCCGTCATCGCGCTCCGGTATTTCAACCCCATCGGTGCGCACCCCAGCGGTCGGCTGGGGGAGGACCCGCTCGGTGTGCCCTACAACGTGATGCCCTATCTCGCCCAGATCGCGGTGGGCCGGCTTTCGGAGTTGAGCGTGTTCGGCGACGACTACGACACTCCCGACGGCACGGCGGTCCGCGATTACATCCACGTCGTGGATGTTGCCGACGCGCACCGGGTGGCGTTGGAGCATCTCGACGACGGCGGCGGCTTCGGGGTTTTCAACCTCGGCACGGGATCGGGGGTGTCGGTGCTTCAGCTCGTGGCGGCGTTCTCGGCGGCCTGCGGCAAGGACATCCCGTACCGGGTCGTCGGCCGGCGGCCGGGCGATGTGCCGAGCCTGGTCGCCGACCCCGGTCTCGTCGATCGCGAATGGGGTTGGCGCACAGAGCGGGACCTGGCCCAGATGTGCGACGACGCCTGGCGGTTCCAGAAGCAGAACCCGGCCGGCTACTCCGACGGGGTCTAGCTTGCCCGGCGTTCAGCCCGGAGCATCCGGCGGTAATGCCGCCGGCTGCGCAGGTAGGCCAGCGGCCCGTACAACTGGCCCTTGCGTTCCACCTTCGGTAGTTCGGCCGGATAGTGCACACCCGCCGGGGACGCCTCATCGGACTGGCGGCGGCGGTCGTAGATGACCATCGCCGGGATGCGGGCGATCAGACGCAGCCCGTCGAGCGGCTTGGTCAGCGCCCGCTTGGCCAGGTAGGCGGTGAAACCCACACCGTAGGTGTAGAACTGGTCGCGCAGCGCGGCGTAGTCCGAGCGGTGCAGATGGTTGACGAATGCCGAGGGTTGATACACCAGCTGGTATCCGGCCTCGATGATCCGGAAGTAGATGTCGAGGTCCTCGCCGTTCTTGGCCGGTGTCCCGGGGCCGAGCACCGGGTCCAGGCCGCCGACCGAACGCAGCGCCGCCGCCCGGAACGCCATGTTGGCGCCGGTGCCGAACATGCTTGAGCGGTAGGGGAACAACCGGTCCTCGGGCCTGTTCTCGCGCAGGTCGAAGATCCGGCGCGCAAACCCCTTGTTGAACCCGCTGTGAGTGTCGAACCAGTACTGCGACGGCGTCTCGATCTCCTGCGGGACGACCAGTCCGGTGACGCAGCCGACGTTGCCGCCCATCGCGAAGCCGCGCAGCAACTCGGCGAGCCAATGCCGGTCGACGATTACGTCGTCGTCGGTGAAGGCGATGAACTCACCGGTCGCGTGCCGTAGTCCGCAGTTGTGCGCCCAGCCCAGACCCGGATGTGGTTCCCGCACATAGCGGATCCGCGGGTCGCCGCCGTATCTCCCGCCGATCAGCTCGGCGGTGGCTTCGGTGGACGGTGCGTTATCGACGACGACGATCTCGTAGTTGGGGTATTCGACCCCGTCGAACGCTGCCAGGCACAGTGCCAGGCTGTCGGTGCGGTCCCGGGTGGCGATGATGACGCTGATCAGCGGCGCCTCTGCGGTGACGCGGTCGCGCTGGATCAGACATGGTGGCCGGCCCTCGAATCCGATCCCGGCGACCGGTAGTGCGGAGATCTCCGCGATGCCGTCGGCGCGAAGATGGGCGTTGATCTCGGTCCTCAGGCCATCCCAGATTGCGTCGGCCAATGGTGCGGCGGCCAGCGTCCCGCCGGGCAGTGCGAGTTCGATCATCCCGAGCGGTTCGTCGTGCAGCCGGATCAGCGCCCAGGCCCGGGTGTACACGTCGCCCTGCTTGGCGTGAGCCGCCGCGATGTCGGGAATGGCCGCGCCGATCTCGACCTGCAGCATCCGGATCGGGGAGAAGTTCTGCTCGGGGCCCATCCCCTCTGGGCTCATCCGAGCACCTCCCGATACACCGATTCGATCTCTCCGACGATGGTGCTGGCGTGGAAGGCGCTGACCCGATCCCGTCCGGCGGCCCCCATTCGTGCCGCCAGCGCCGGGTCGTTGACCAGTGTCTCGATGGCCGTCCGCAACGCGTCGGAATCTCCCGGCTCAACCAGGATGCCGGTTTCGCCGTCGGTGACGATCTCGGGCAGTCCGCCGATCCGCGAGGCGATCACCGGCTTCCCGACGGCCATCGCCTCCATGGCGACGGTGGGGCACGGGTCCGGCCAGATCGAGGGGACGATGCCGGCCAGACTGTGCCGCCATGCGGTCATCACCGCGGAGTGTGGCCAGTTCTTGAGAACCACCACGTTCGGCGGAAATGTTTTCGGCGTCTCCGGCAGGGTGTAGCCGACCAGCACGAGCGGAGGCGCCGAAGCGACACCGGCGTAGGCCGACAGCAGTGTTTCGATGCCCTTCTGGCGGGTCAGTGAGCCGACGAAGAGCAGATAGCCGCCCCCGGGCAGCTGACCGCGATATAACGGCGAGTCGTCGCCGGCATCTCCTCCGACGGTGTCCGGGATGAAGTTGTGAATGATCCGGTACGGGCGCGATCCGGTCGTCAGGCGGTTGCCGACCGCGACTGCTTCGCTCACCGGGATGAACATGTCGACCATGCGGCGCTCGGCTGGGGCCGTTGCCCAGTTGCCAAGGGTGACCGCCGTGCCTCTGGCTACGCCCTTGTAGCTGTGGCTCGCGCACGGCAGGCATTTCGCTGGGCCGGGCCCGCTGCACGGGTCACCGTCACGCATCAGGATCCAGTTGGCGCACCTGAGGCTGTAATCGTGCACGGTGGCGACGAGTTTGGCCTTGCTGAGATGCTTGATCGGCAGGAATGAACGGCCCAGCCAGTTATGCGAATGGACCACGTCGGGACGCTCGCGGCGGACGACGTCGCGAAGTTCGGCGACCAGTAGTGGGTCCGGTGTCGGCGGCGCGTAGGTGCGGTCGTGAAAGATCCCCCTGGCCCGCTGAAGCGTGCCGGACAGGCGGTACACCCGCACCCCGGAGTCCTCTTCGTACGGTTCCAGACCGGGGTTCGCCAGGGTGGCCACCGCCACGTCGTGCCCACGCGCAACCAGGGCGATGCTGAGGTTGCGGACGTACTGCTGGGCTCCGCCGATCATCGGCGGATACGAGTCGATGACCATCAAGATACGCACGGGCACCTTCAGACTTCGGGGCGGTTCGAGTCTCACCGACTACGGTCTGCGATGGTAGCTGCTGGGGCGGATGCCCGATGATTGGGGCAGAATCGGAGACCGACCACCGAAGGGCCCGATCACTCTGACTGACACCTCGACCGACGGCGCGCGCCCCGCTGGACCGAGCGGCCCAGCGGAACCGATCGTTGTCCCGGCCCACCCGCACCACCGTGGCCGCATCATCCTGATCGTCTGGCAGCTCATTGCCCTGGCGGGGCAGGTGTGGGCGGTGCACCTGGCGCGGAACGGCCGCGAGGGGGTGGCCGACCTGCTCTCCACCGCGAGTATGGGCGTGATGTTCGGCAGCGTGGTGTGGACGCTGACGCGGGCCAAGCTGACCCGGACCTCACGCAATATCGCGATCGCCTGCCTTGCCGTGACGCCGACGCTGATGTCGCGCGCCACCGATCCGTTGCTGTTCACCGGCTTCGATGAGCAACTGCATATGCGCACCCTGGCCGACATCGTCGGCTCGCACCATCTGTTCGAACCCAATCCGGTGCTGGCGATCAGTCCGCGTTATCCGGGTCTGGAAGCGCTGACCGTCGTGCTGCACCAACTCGGTCTCCCGGCATTGGTGGCCGCGCTCGCTGTCATCCTCATCGCACGGCTGGTCCTGGTCGCCGTGTTGTGCGATGCGGTGGAACTGCTGACCGAGAGCTCACGGGCCGGCGGGCTGGCCGTCGCCGTGTACGCGATATCGCCGCAGTTCGTGTGGTTCAACTCGCAGTTCTCCTACCAAACGTTGTCGCTGCCGCTGGCCCTCGGCGCGATCAGCCTGATCGGGCGGGCGCGCCACGCCGACGCGCCGTTGCCGCTGTTCGGCGGGGCGGCGGTGTGTCTTCTCGGGGTGGCTGTGACGCACCATCTGACAGGTCTACTGACCGTGGCATTCCTCATCGTCTGGACCCTGGCTGAGCGAGGGCAGGCCCGGATGCGGGTCGCGTACGCGGCGATGGTGGCCTTTGCCGCGACAGTGTTGTGGGCGATCGTCAACCGTTCCAGCCTGGAGCAGTACTTCTGGCCGATGATCGACGACCTGGCGTCCGAAATCAGCGACGGTGTACGCCGGCAAGCGTTCCGCGACCCAGCCGGCGCGGTGGCGCCGGTCCTGGACAGAATCCTGCTGCTTACGTACGCCGGGGCGCTGACGCTCACCGTGCTGGCGTTGTTCCTCCTCACGGTGCGCTGGCAGCGCCGTCATGAACACGACCTGAACTACTGGAACCCGCAACTGCTGGTGCTGGGCCTGAGTCTGGCCATCCCGGTTCTGCTCGCCGCGCGCGTCATCCCGAAGGGTGTGGAGATCTTCACCCGGTCGAGCAGTTTCCTGTTCCTGCCGCTGAGCTTCGTGGTGGTCAACTACCTGGGCCGGCTGGACTGGTGGCACATGGGCCGCCTGCCGCACCGGCCGCCCCAGGAATTCGGTCCGGAACCCAAACGCCATCAACTCATCTGGCATGTGGTGGCGACCGTGATGGCCTCGGTCGTCTTCCTGGGCGGATACGTTCTCGGGTCTGGTCCGGCCTGGGCGCGCCTGCCCGGCGGTTACATGCCGGCGGCGGATTCCCGGTCGATGGATCCCGAGACCCTCGCGGCTGTGAAGTGGGCCGACGAGTCGTTGCCCCCGGGCAGCCGTATCGGTGCCGACCGGGTCAGTTCAGTCCTTCTTGCCGCAGAAGCCGGGCTGTGGCCCGTCTACGAGGGCGTCAACGGCGTGAAGACGCCCGAGTTGTTCACCCCTTATCAATGGGGTCTGGAAGAGACCGACTTGGCCGGCGCCCTGAAGATTCGTTACCTGTACGTCGATCGACGGATGGCCGACAGCCTGCCACCGTTCGGCTACTACTTCGCCAGCGGTGAGGTCAACGAGGGTAAGCAACTGACCCCGCTGCAACTCGCCAAGTTCGACCGGGTGCCCGGCATCAAGACCGTCTATCGGCATGGCCCGGTGTCGATCTATGACCTCAAGGGCCTCGGCCTGTCGGAATATCGGAGCGGCTGGATCGGCCCGACGCCGGTGTTTCGACCTCTCGATCAAGTGGCTGTCGGCCTGATGGTCGGGCTCGCACTCGCCTTGGCAATGCGCAGCCGCTTGTGGCGACGAATCGTCGAGGAGGCCTCGGGGTTGCGGCGCGCGTGCGGGCCCGGGGACACTGCTGCGGTCCTGTTGGCCGGAGTCACGCTTGGCTCCGTCGCCCTGCTTCTGATGCATGTCTGGCTCACCCCGCTTCTCATCCTGTGCGCGATAGTTGTTCCGGTACTGGTGTTTCCGCAGCGGGCGCTTTCCGCGCTGCGTCGCGCCGCGGGGCGGGTGACCGGGCGTGGCCTCCTGGTTGCCGCTCTCTTCATGATCCCGCTGGCAGCCATCATCGGTGTGTCAATTCATGACGCCGCCCAAGCAGATGTCGTCCGGGTGCAGCAGATACTCGAGGACCCCGACGCCGTCCACATTCCCGCGGATGTTCGCGGGAACTGAGGGGCCGGGATGACCAGCGGCGCAGAACACGAGCACCGTCACAAGCGAAATTTCCTGCTGCGTAATGCCGCCGCGCTGGTGTCCACGTCGGTGGTGACCGCCGGGCTGGGCTTCATCTATTGGACCGTTGCCGCTCGGATGTTCGCGGTTGCCGATTTCGGTGAGTCGACCACAGCCATCTCAGCGATGAGTCTGATCGCGCCGTTCACCGTCTTGGGCTTCGGGACGGCGTTGATCTCAAGGCTTCCGACCATGCAATCCGGCCGTGCTCAACTGGTCTCGACCGCCGTCGCGGTCTGTGCGCTGGTCTCCTGTCTGGTTTCACTAGCGTGCGCACTACTCCTGCCGGCCAGCTACATGGGCCTGCCGGATATCGGAGAAAGCATCTGGCCCACATCGCTTTTCGTGGGCGGCGTCGTTGTGCATTCCGTCGGTTTGCTTCTCGATAATGCGCTACTGAGCGCCACCGGTGGCGGTATCCAACTCCGCCGCAACACCATTTTCGCTTCTGTGAAGCTCGGATTACTGGTTATCTTTGCCCTGACGCTGAACCGGTACGGCTCCCTGAGTATCTACGCCAGCTGGTTCCTGGCCGGTCTGCTCTCGATTTTGGTTGTCGGCATCAAACTTGTGCGCGACCATGGTCTGTCCCTCGGCGATCTTCGGCCACGGCTGTCGGCGTTGGACGGACTGCGTTTTCATGCCGTCAAACACCACATTCTGAACCTGTCGCTGTCGGTGCCGTACTACATGATGCCGATCGTCGCCAGCGCGATCCTCGGCTCGGAGAAGGCGGGCTTCCTCTACGCGACGTGGTCGCTGGCGGGATTCGTCTTCATGCTGCCGATGGCCATGTCGATATCCCTGTTCGCCTCTGGCGCAAAGGATTCGAGCACGATACTCCGGGAACTCCGCTTCACCCTCCGACTGTCCATGGCCGCATGTGCCGCTGCCAATCTGGTAATCCTGCCGCTGGGCGGTGTGGTGCTCCACGTGTTCGGGCCGGCCTATGCGGAGAACGGGCGCGATCTGCTCATCGTGCTGTGTCTGGGCGGCTTCGGTGTGATCATCAGGGACCACCATGTGGCCGTCGCGAGGATCGGCGGCCGGGTCGGACGCGAAGCGGCCTTGATGATCGCTCTCGGTGCCGGCGAGATCATCGCGGCGGCGATCGGCGCTCACCGCGGCGGGCTGCTCGGGTTGGGTCTCGGGTGGCTGGTCGCGATCGCAGTGGAGGTGGTGGTGTGCACACCGCTGGTCTGGCGGGCCTACCGCGGTCATTTCACGATTGCCGATCCGGCTGCGGCCACGGGCGATCCCGCACGCCCCGATGACCGCGCCGTGGGGACGACCTAGTGGGGACAACCTAGTGGGGAGAGCATGGCGAATCGCTCTGGTAGGTGTACTGGTTGCTGCACTCGGTGTGAGCGTCGCCTGGGGCACCGATATCGACCACGCCACGGCGCACGGCTGCGACGACCCACCCGGCACCCGACCGGTCGCGGGCGCCCCCCCGGGCGACCCGACGGGGGCCGCGCGAGTGTTTGACGACTTCGACGGCAATGCCGGCGCTCCGCCGGACCCGGCCAAGTGGACAGTCGTCGAGGGCACCGGCTGGGACCGCGGAGACCAGCGATACGCGCGGGAGAACGCCGTGCTCGACGGAAACGGCCACCTTCTGCTGCGGGCGGAGAAGGTCGAGGGTGGCTTCACCTCCGGCCGCGTCGAAACCCGCCGCAAGGCCGCGTTCGGCTACGGCACCCTCATCGCGCGGATCAAGATGCCCACGGGCAAAGGGCTGTGGCCGGCCTTCTGGTTGATCGGCGCCGACGAGGACGACCACCCCTGGCCCGAGGCGGGGGAGATCGACGTTGTCGAGGTGGTCTCCGATCCCACCCGGCGGTACACCTCGCTGCACGGCCCGATTCCGGATGTCAAGGATTACCTGCAGGCTCAGGTGGCCGGCGAGTCACCCGACCTGAGCGCTGACTTCCACGACTACTGGGTGATCCGCCAACCGGACCGAATCGTCGTCGGCATCGACGACGTCGTCTGGGCTGATTTCACCCCACAGTCATTGCCGCCCAATGCCACCTGGGTCTACAACAAGCCGTTCTGCGTGATCCTCAATCTCGCCATCGGTGGCGCGTGGGCCGGGCCACCCGATGCTTCCACCGTGTTCCCGGCCACCATGCTGGTCGATTGGCTGCACTGGGAACCCGCCCCCTAGGGCTCCTCGATGTCGCTGACCGTCGCCGCGGTCGATGTGCGCGTGCGCAGCACGATGAGCAGCGCGCCGGCCAGGGCGATCATCGCAACGGCGCCCGCGCCCCACCAGAACCAGTCGTTACCACCGTGAGCCCCGGACTCCGGCTCAGCATCCGGCAGATCGCTCGGCCTGTTGGGAACGCTGACCGGTTCGCTGCCCGCAACCGAGATGACCGCGCGGCCGTCGAGATCGGCCCACCGGCCCCGATCCAGTGACAGCCAGCGCAGCAGTTCGTCGAGTTGCGGCGCGTCGCCGTTGGAGGTCGCGATCAGCACCGTGCGCTCTCCGTCAAAGATCGTCTGCAACGAGCCGAACTTGATCGCCGGGTCGAGGTTCAGCGTCGTCGGCTGACCTCCGCTGTCCGTCGCGGCGATGGTGATATTCCCGAGATCCGCGCTGATCGGCAACGGCAGGGACTCCTCGTTCCAGCCGTCGGCGGAGATGAGGATGGCCGGCTCACCGCTGTCGATCGCCTGTTGGAGGGTGGTCACCGTGGTGATCAACGGCAGGCTGCTGTTGCGTTGCAGGCCGACGATGATCCGCGCGGCGCGGACGGTGTCGTTGTAGGTGTCCGAACCCATCCCGATCTGGACGCGCGGCATGAGTGCCTGCGGCAGCGAGCGGAATCCGGGCGGCACGGGCGGACTGGCCCGCATGACCGTGATCTCGGTGCTGCCGTCGATCCGCAGTGCGGGGTTGAGGAAGTAGTTGCAGTCACCGGGATCGCCGGTTGTCTGGACCCGGATCTTCAATCCGGTGGCCCGCTGCACCATCCGGTTGGGGATGTCTACCCATCGGTCGATGGTCCCTTCGGCGTTGACCGGCCACCGGTCGATCACCTGGTCGCCGATGGAGGCGGTCACCTCGCCGTTGAAGTTGCCGGGAAGTGGAGTGTAGGAGCCGATCACGTGCACCCGCATACCGTCCACCGGTTGCGCGAAGACGCTTTGGTCCAGAATGATCGTGGCGTCGGGCCGCAGTGATTCCGATCCGTTCACCTTCTGCTTGAGCTTCGCCAGCGTGACCGAGTCACCGGCCGGCTTGAGTTCGGTCGTCAGCGGTCCGGCGACAGCCTTGGGGCTCAGGGCGAACCGCAGCGATGCGTCGGTGAGAAGCCGGGTCTGGTTCGTCAGCTCGTCACCCTGGCCGGAGATCAGCAGCGAAGGCATTCCCGGACCGGGTTGCAGCGTCAGGCCGGCCTCCGGACCTTCTTTGATGACGATCTGCCGTTCGTTGCGCAGTGGTGGCGGCAGCGTTGTCGAGCCGTCGGGCAGGGGAACCACCGCGATCTCGGTGCCCTGCCAGCCGTACCGGGTGGTCATGGCGGCGGCGAGCTGAACCGTCGCCGCCGATTCCGCCGGCGACAGGGTCCGCGGCACGGCGATGCTCAGCAGGCGCAGCGCAGGAGGCAGGAACGCGGCCACCGTTGTCGGAGGGGCCTGAACGCCGGCGAATGTGATGGAACTGCGTACGAGTCGGATGGGAGTTTCTGGATCCCAGCAGTAGCGGTCGAACACCGGGACCGCGGTGATCGTCAGCGTGATGCTCGCCCAGTTGTCGAACACCTCGATCCCGTCGAGGGGGATGCTCATCGCCGACTGGTCTTTGGGCGGTAGCGGCATCCGGGTGATGGTCCGGCCGTTCTGAGTCACGGTCAGAAATCCGAATCTCAGGTCCACGGGAACCTCGAGTGTCGTGTTGAGCCGCGACGGCATCAGGCCGTTGGGTGCGACGAAGGAAATCGTGCTGCTGGTGATGTCGCGGCGGGCATCGAACCAGATGGTCTCCGAGGACCCGAGTTCGGCCAGCGAGAATGTCGCATCGTCGAGGGGTGGGGCTCCCGGCGGCGGGGCCGACCCCGGCTGGCCGGGGTTCATGGGGATCATCGGACCGGGGGTGTTCGGTGTATCCGGCGCGATCGGTCCCGTTGTGACGGGGGTGGGGGGCTCGGTCGGCTCGGCTACCGCGTGGGGCGTTGCGCAGGGCGCCAACATGACCAACCCGGCCGCTCCGGCGAGTGCGATGAGGCGGCGCAGGTTCGACTTCACGGAAAAATCCTACCGAAGGTCGAAAATCTGTCCACCGCTATGCGCCGCGCTGCAACCAGGACTTGACCAGCGCGTACGCATACCCGTACGTGGTCGTCGCGAGGCCGATGAAGATCGCCGCGCTCCGGCCCAGGGAGCCCAACCGGTTCCCCGGGGTGGTCACGCTGGACACCAGGCCCTGAGCAAAGGCCATCGGGAGCACGCTGTAGACGAACTTTCGTTCAGTGCTCAGTGCGTCCGAACGCCCCACCATGGTGCTGAGCCGCTGCTTGGAGTAGCCCTCCCAGAAGCATCGACGCAGGAAGTACTTCCACGTGGTGCGGTCGTCAGAGACCCAGTGCCGAACCTTGATCCTGGGATCGAGCACCAGCCGCGCTGACGGTGCGTTCTGGTTGAGCCGGATGCACAGCTCCGTTTCGTCGCAGCGCAGGAGATTGGAACCCACCTGCCCGATGGCGGAGTTGAAGCCGCCGACGCTGTCCAATGCGTCGCGGCGGAACGACATGTTGCAGCCCAGCAGGTTTCGCACCTGCGTCGGCTCTTCGGGAAGACCGTGATGGCTGCAGCCGACGACCCAGTCGAATTCGGTCGGGAACCAGGCCGGCCGGTCCGAAGGCCAGACCGGTTGGGCGTTGCCTCCGACACCCGCGACCGTCGGGTCGGCGTAGTCGCTGCGCATCCGCTCCAGCCAGCCCGGCTGGATCTGTGCGTCGTCGTCGACGAAGGCGACCACGGCGCCGGTCGAGGCTTCGATGCCGGCGTTGCGGGCACCGCAGATTCCCTGGGTGTTGGCGTTGGACACCACGGTCACTTGCGATCCGAACTGCGCAGAGACCCGGTGGAACAACTCGTCGTTGTAATCGATGGCGACGACGAGTTGATCACCCGGCCGCAGTTGGGCAAGGACGGCCTCGATCGAGTTGTCCAGCAATTCCCTGCGTGCGTCGGTGTAGGCGCAGATGACAACCGAGATCGTCACCTCTGCGGTGGCCTCAGGATCGGGTGTGCTCGCCGTCTCGGCCGACATGTCGTCTCACCGCTTCCGTACGATCGGACTGTTGTTTTCCACAACCGCCAGCGGTAACTATAACCGCTGCCCGCCGGTGGTTCACTGGAGTGTGCGCCGGTTGCTGACCAGCACCGGTGTCCGAAGATTCCGCGGACGCGCCGGGGTCGATCTTCGCGGCACGGCTACCGTGTCAGATACGCGGATGGCGGTAACCGAGGAGGCCAGGCGACGATGGTGGCACGTCTGTCGACCGCCGACGCCACGTTCTATCAGCAGGAGAACACCGCAACGCCGATGTACACCGGGTCGCTGGCGATCCTGAGCCGGCCCCGCGGCGGACTGAACTACGAGCGGCTGCTGGAGACCGTGGAACGCCATCTTCCGCAGACTCCGCGCTATCGGCAGAAGGTGCGCGAGGTGACCCTCGGCCTGGCCCGGCCGGTGTGGATCGACGACCCCGACTTCGACATCACCTACCATGTCCGGCGCTCAGCGCTGCCGTCACCGGGCAGCGATGCCCAACTGCACGACCTCATCTCCCGGCTGGCCGGCCGTCCGCTGGACCGCACCCGCCCGCTGTGGGAGATGTACCTCATCGAAGGTCTCAGCGGTAACCGGCTGGCGCTGTTCATCAAGTCCCATCAGGTGATCGTCAACGGCATGACGGCGGTGGAGATCGGTCACGTGATCACCGACCGCAACCGCAAGCCGACCGGCGTGGTCGACGACATCTGGCTGCCCAAGGGTGAGCCGTCGGCCGGGCGGCTGATGCTGGATGCGGTGGCCGACTGGCTGGCCCGGCCCGGCCAGCAACTCGGCGCCCTGCGGTCGACGGTGACCAACAGCGGCGAGTTGCTCGAGCTGAGCCGCCGGGTGACCGAGGCGGCCCGCACCGTGGTGCGCGGCAGCGCGCCCGACAGCCCGCTCAACACCACCGTGTCGCGGCACCGGCGGTTCACCGTCGCCTCCGCGGCACTGGCCGACTTCCGGGCGATCCGCGCCCGCTACGACTGCGACGTCAACGACGTCGTGCTGTCGGTGATCGCCGGTGCGCTGCGCAACTGGCTGCTCTCGCGCGGTGAGCCGGTGGTGACCGGCACCGCGATCCGCGCCATGGCACCCACATCGGTCTATCCCGACGCCGAGCTGCCATCGGGTCCGGGTCAGGCGATCAGCGAGGTCGCGCCGTTCCTCGTCGATCTGCCGGTGGGTGAGGGCAATCCGGTGGTGCGGCTCTCCCAGATCGCCCATGCGACCGAATCGCACTCGGCGTCAACCAGTCTGGTCGATGCGCGAACCATCGTCACACTGTCGGGTTTCCCGCCGCCCACCCTGCACGCGATGGGCACCCGGGTGGCCACCCAGTTCCCGGCCCGGCAGTTCAACCTGCTGATCACCAACGTGCCCGGCCCGCAGACCCAGATGTACATCGCCGGCGCCAAGGTGCTGGAGACCTACTCCGTCCCACCGCTGCTGCACGACCAGGTGCTGGCGATCAGCGTCACCTCGTACTGCGGGATGCTGTACTTCGGTATCAACGCCGACCGCGAAGCGATGAGCGACGTCGAGGTGTTCCCCGAACTGCTGGCCGAGTCGCTGGAGGAATTACGCGAGGCGGCTCGGTAGGCCGCCGAGCCTTGATGGAGAGGCGGCTCGGTAGGCCGCCGAGCCTTGATGGAGAGGCGGCTCGGTAGGCCGCCGAGCCTTGATGGAGAGGCGGCTCGGTAGGCCGCGCGCCGACGTCGAGGCCGACGTAGAATCCCGCCGGTGAGCAATTCGCAGTCCGGGGACACTGCCGCGGCCACACCGTCCAGGGCCCGCAAGGTCTCTATCGAGGTCTACGAGGCCGAGTTGTATCGCCTGCAGACCGAACTGGTGAAGCTGCAGGAATGGACCAGGGCCACCGGCGCCCGGATCGTCGTCCTCTTCGAGGGCCGCGACGCCGCCGGCAAGGGCGGGACCATCAAACGGATCACCGAGTACCTCAGCCCCCGCTCGGCCCGGATCGCGGCACTGCCCGCACCCAGCGAGCGGGAGAAAGGGCAGTGGTACTTCCAGCGCTACATCGAGCACCTGCCCACCCGTGGCGAGATCGTGCTGTTCGACCGGTCCTGGTACAACCGCGCCGGAGTGGAGCAGGTGATGGGATTCTGCACCCCGCAGGAGCACGCCCTGTTCCTGCGGCAGTGCCCGATCTTCGAGCAGATGCTCCTCGATGACGGCATCCTGCTGCGCAAGTACTGGTTCTCGGTGTCCGAGGAGGAACAGCTGCGCCGGTTCAAGTCGCGGCTCAACGATCCGCTGCGGCGCTGGAAACTCTCGCCGATGGACATGGAGTCGATCTACCGCTGGGAGGAGTACTCCCGCGCCAAGGACGAGATGATGGTGCACACCGATACCCCGGCCAGTCCGTGGTTCGTCGTGGAGTCGGCGCTGAAGAAGAACGCCCGGCTGAACATGATCTCCCACCTGCTCTCCACCATCCCGTATCAGCCGGTCGAGCCGGAGAAGGTGGAGCTGCCCAAACGCCCGCAAACCGGCACCTATCGCCGGCCGTCGCGCGACCTGGCCACCTACGTCCCCGACTTCGCCGCCACGCTGGTGGGGGACCGGGACGACTCCGGCTAGCCTGACAGGTGATGCGGGTCTACATTCCGGCGACACTGTCCGCCCTCGAGCAACTGGTCGCCGAGGGTTTCCTGCAGCCGCGCAGCGGCACCGCGTTCGCGGTCACCCCGACACTGCGGGAGGCCTACGCCGAGGGCGACGACGAGGAACTGGCCGCGGTGGCGATCGCCGAGGCCGCGCTGGCGTCGCTGCGGCTGCTGGCCGCCGAGTCGGATCCGCGGTTGCGCCGTGCGGTGTTGGAAGCCGATGTGCCCGACGACGCGGTGACTCTGCGCCCCGATCTCGACGACGCGGTGGTGCGGATCGCCGGTCCGGTGGCCCTGGACCACGTCGTGGCGGCGTATGTGGACAACGCCGCCGCCGAACCCGCGGTCAAAGCGGCCATCGAGGTGATCGACGAGGCGGACCTCGGCGACGAGGACGCCGAACTGACCGTCGGCGACGCCCAGGATCACGACCTTGCGTGGTACGCCAACCAGGAGTTGCCGTTCCTGCTGGACCTGTTGTGAAGAGCCGGCTGCGCGGCATCTCCGCCGCGCTGACCACGCCGTTGCTCGCCGATGACTACCTCAAGCTGATCAACCCGCTGTGGTCCTCGCGCGAACTGCGCGGCCGCATCGTCGAGGTCCGCCCGGAGACCCGCGACTCGGTGACGCTGGTCATCAAACCGGGGTGGGGGTTCCGCTTCGACCACCAGCCGGGCCAGTACATCGGCATCGGGGTGCTGGTCGACGGCCGCTGGCGGTGGCGGTCCTACTCGTTGACCTCACCGGCCAGCGCCGGGCAGCGCAGCCTGACCATCACCGTCAAGGCGATGCCGGAGGGTTTCCTGTCCGGCCATCTGGTCAACGGCGTCCGGGCCGGCACCGTCGTGCGCCTGGCCGCACCGCGCGGCGGTTTCGTCATGGGCAACCCCGCCCCCGCGAAGGTACTGTTCCTCACCGCCGGCTCCGGGATCACCCCGGTGATGTCGATGCTGCGAACCATGCTGCGCCGCAACCAGATCCACGACGTCCAGCACCTGCACTCGGTGCCGGAGCGGGCCGATGTGATGTTCGCCGCGGAACTGTCCGCCATCGGCGAACGCCACCCCGGCTACCGGCTGAGGGTGCGGGAGACGAACCGGGACGGCCGCCTGGAACTGAGTCGCCTCGACGAGGTGGTGGGTGACTGGCGACTGCGCCAGACGTGGGCATGCGGACCGGTGGAGATGCTCGACGACGCCGAACGGCTCTGGGCGGCTGCCGGAGTGGCCGACCGGCTGCATCTGGAGCGCTTCACCGCACCACGCACCGCCGCGGTCGACGGCGGCGGTGTGGTCACCTTCGGCCGCACCGGCCGCAGCATCACGGCCGACGCGGCGACGTCATTGATGGAGGCCGGTGAGCAGGCCGGTGTGGCGATGCCGTTCGGCTGCCGGATGGGCATCTGCCACACCTGCGTGGTGAGTCTGGTCGAAGGTCGGGTGCGTGATCTGCGCACCGGCGCCGAGCACGAGGCCGGCAGCCTGGTGCAGACCTGCATCACCGCACCGGCCGGCGACTGTAGGGTGGACGCCTGATGGCGATCTCCGATATCGAAGCCTTCGCGCACCTCACCGAAGCCGATATTGACGCTCTGGCAACCGAACTCGACGCGATCCGCCGCGATGTCGAGGACTCCCTCGGCGAACGTGACGCCCGCTATATCCACCGCACCATCGCCGCCCAGCGCTCGCTGGAGGTGACCGCGCGCCTGCTGCTGGCGTTCGGCTCGCGGCGGGTGGCGTGGTGGGCCGGGGTCGGCACCCTGGCGCTGGCCAAGATCATCGAGAACATGGAGATCAGTCACAACGTCCTGCACGGCCAGTGGGACTGGATGAACGATCCGGAGATCCACTCCGCCACCTGGGAGTGGGACATGGCCGGTGCGGCGAAGCACTGGCGGCTCACCCACAACGTCGCCCACCACAAGTACACCAACGTCCTGGGCATGGATGACGACGTCGGCTACGGACTGCTGCGGGTCACCCGCGACGAGACGTGGACGCCGCGCAATCTGTTCAACGTGCCGTTCAACCTGATGCTCGCGGTCGGGTTCGAGTGGGGGATCGCCCTGCAGCACCTGGAGTTACGCAAGGCCCGCGACCCGCAGACCCGCGCCGCCACCTGGGTGCGGCTGCGCGAGTTCACCACCAAGGCCGGCCGGCAGATCGCCAAGGACTATGTGGCGTTCCCCGCGCTGACGGCGCTGTCGCCGCGTGCCGGTTTCGCCTCCACCGTCAAGGCCAATGCGGTGGCGGGGGTGATCCGCAACCTGTGGACCAATGCGGTGATCTTCTGCGGCCACTTCCCCGACGGCGCGGAGAAGTTCACCGCCACCGACATGGCCGCCGAGAGCGACGGGCAGTGGTATCTGCGTCAGATGCTGGGCAGCGCGAACATCGATGCCGGCCCGGTGCTGGGATTCCTCACCGGCAACCTGGCCTACCAGATCGAGCACCACCTCTACCCGAACCTGCCGAGCTACCGGCTGGCCGAGATCGCGGTGCGGGTGCGTGCGCTGTGCGAGAAGTACGACCTGCCCTACACCAGCGGGCCGCTGCCGGTGCAGTACGCCAAGACCTGGCGCACCATCGCGAAACTGTCGGTGCCGGACCGGTTCCTCAAGGCCACCGCCGACAACGCCCCGGAGACCCGCAGCGAGCGGATGTTCGATCACCTGCCGCCCGCCGCCCGGCGCGGCCTCAAGACCGCGATGACCGAGGTGCGCCGCCGGCGTGCCTCATCGAAAGTGCGCTGAGATCGCGTTTTCCGGCTTTTCCGCGATCTGTACGCACTCTCGACGCGCTCAGTCGGGAATGTAAGCGAACGTGTCGGGGTCCGGGCCCTGCCGGCCCGCCGGTCCCTTGTCCAGCGCGGTCAATGCCTCGATCTCCTCGTCGTTGATCTCGAAGTCGAAGATCTCGAAGTTCTCCTTCATCCGTTGCGGGCTCATGGATTTCGGGAACACCACGTCGCCGCGCTCGATGTGCCAGCGCAGCACCACCTGGGCTGGATGCACGCCCAGTGACTTGGCGATCCGGATCACCACCGGGTCGCCGAGGACCTTGCCGCGCGCGATCGGCGACCAGCCCTGCGTGACGATGTTGTGCTCGACGCCGTAGGCGCGCACCGCATCGTTGGTGAAGAAGGGATGCACCTCGATCTGGTTGACCGCAGGGACGGTCCCGGTCTCGCGGGCCAGTTCCTCCAGGTGGTGGATCGCGAAGTTCGACACCCCGATGCTGCGGGCGCGGCCGTCGGCCTTGAACTCCTCCAGCGTCTTCCAGGTCGAGACGTAGTCGCCGTCGTACAGCGTGGGCAGCGGCCAGTGGATGAGGAACAGGTCGACGTAGTCGGTGCCGAGTTCACGCAGCGTCTTGTCGAAGGCGCGCCGGGCGTCGTCGGGACGGTGGAAGCCGTTGTTGAGCTTGCTGGTGATGTAGACCTGCGCGCGGTCCAGGCCGGCGTCGCGCACACCCTGGCCGACGCCCTTCTCGTTGGCGTACATCTGCGCGCCGTCGATGTGGCGGTAGCCGATCTCGAGTGCGGTGCGCACCGTGGCCGCGGTCTCCTCCGGCGGCACCTGGTAGACGCCGAATCCCAGCTGCGGGATGTGGTGGCCGTCGTTGAGAGTGATCAGCGGGACGTTGCCGACGCTCGTGCTCATTTGTCTCCTTCGTTGTAGCGGTTGTCTAGTACGCGGATTCCGCCAGTGCGCTCAGTAGCCGTCGGGCCGCGGCGACCCGCGCGGCCGCGGCGCCGGTCAGTGTGTCCAGCGCACACTCCGGGTCCGCCGGCGGGCCGAGGTGCCCGCAGCCGCGCGGGCAGTCTTCGACCAGTGCCGCCAGATCCGAGAATGACGTCATCACATCGTCGGGGGCGATGTGCGCCAGCCCGAAGGACCGGATGCCCGGTGTGTCGATCGCCCAGCCCCCGCCGGGCAGCGGTAGCGCCACCGACTGGGTGGAGGTGTGCCGGCCCTTGCCCACCCCGGACACCACGCCGATGGCCCGATCGGCATGGGGCACAAGGCGGTTCACCAGGGTGGACTTGCCCACCCCGGAGTGCCCCAGCAGCACGGTGATGTGACCGGTGAGCAGTGCCTGCACCGGTTCGACCGGCTCGTTGACTCCGGCGGTGACGACGGTGAGGTCGAGGTCGGCGAACTGCTCGGCGAACTCCGCCGCCGGAGCCAGGTCGGTCTTGGTCAGGCACAGGATGGGCCGCAGCCCACCGGTGTAGGCGGCGATGAGGGTGCGGTCCACCAGGCCGGTGCGCGGCGGCGGATCGGCCAGTGCCACCACGACGAGCAGTTGGTCGGCGTTGGCCACCACCACCCGTTCGGTGGGGTCGGTGTCGTCGGCGGTGCGGCGCAGCACCGTGCGGCGCGGGCCGCGGCGCACGATGCGGGCCAGGGTGTCGGGCCGGCCGGACAGGTCGCCCACCAGATCCACCTCGTCGCCGACGACGATCGGGGTGCGGCCCAGTTCGCGGGCCCGCATGGCGGTCACGACCTGCTGCGGGTCACCGCCGAGCACGCAACCCCAGCGGCCGCGGTCGACGGTCACCACCATCGCGCTGACGGCGTCGGCGTGCTCGGGGCGGGTCTTGGTGCGTGGCCGCGAACCGCGGCCCGCCCGCACCTTGGCGTCGGACTCGTCATAGGTGTAACCCGAGTCGAGCCGGCCGCTCAAGCGCTGTTCCCGGCCAGCATCGCCGTCCACAACTGCGGGAACTGCGGCAGCGTCTTGGCGGTGGTGGCGATGTCCTCGACCTGCACCCCGGGCACCCGCAGGCCGATGATCGCTCCGGCCATCGCCATCCGGTGGTCGGCGTAGGAGTGCCACACCCCGGCGTGCAGCGGGCGGGCGGTGATCACCAACCCGTCGGGATCCTCGACGCACTCGCCGCCGAGCCCGGTGATCTCGGTGCGCAGCGCCGCCAGCCGGTCGGTCTCGTGGCCGCGCAGATGCGCGATACCGGTCAGCCGGGACACCGACCCCGGTTCGGCCAGCGCGGCCAGCGCCGCCACCGACGGTGCGAGTTCGCCGACCTCGTTGAGGTCCATGTCGAACCCGCCAAAGCTCGTCGGCCCCGTCACCGCAAGATCCGAATCCTCATGTACCACAGTCGATCCCAGCTGCCGCAGGATGGACAGGATGATCGGGGCGGGCTGCACGCTGATCGTCGGCCAGCCGGCTGATGCGCACCGTCCCGCCGGTCACCACCGCGGCCGCCGCGAACGGCACCGCGTTGGACAGGTCCGGTTCGATCGCCCAGTCGTGCGCGGCGACCCGGCCGGGCGCCACCACCCACCGGTTCGGTGTGGTGTCGTCGACGTCGACGCCGGCGGTCGCCAGCATCGCCGCGGTCATCGCGATGTGCGGGGCCGAGGGCACCGTCGTCCCGGTGTGCACCACCGTCAGCCCGTCGGTGAATGCCGCCCCGCACAGCAGCAGCCCGGAGACGAACTGCGACGAGGCCGAGGCGTCGATGTGCACGGTGCCGCCGCGCACCGACCCGTGGCCGCGGATGGTGAACGGCAGGCCGTCGCCGTCGATGTCCACCCCGAGTCCGCGCAGCGCGTCGAGCAGCGGGGTGATCGGCCGGGCGCGGGCCTGCTCGTCGCCGTCGAAGGTCACGGCGGTCGTGCCCCAGTGCGGCCAACGGCGGAACGAACCGCAGCACGGTGCCGGCCAGACCGCAGTCGATCCGGGCACCGGCGGCCGGATTCGGGGCTCCGCTGACCGACAACTCCGGGCCGTCCCCGTCGACACTGAGTCCCAGCGTCTGCAGCGCCCCGATCATCAGGTCGGTGTCGCGGCTGCGCAGTGCGCCGCTGATCCGTGACGGCCCGCTGCCCTGCGCGGCGGCCACCGCGGCGAGGATCAGCGCGCGGTTGGTCATCGACTTCGATCCCGGCACCGAGACGTCGGCGTGAACGGGCGAGGGGGCATGCGGTGCCGGCCACAGGTTCACGGGCTACATCCTGCCCTGTGGGGTAGATATGTGAGCATGTGCGGGCGATTCGCGGTGACCACCGACCCGGTGCTGCTGGCCGAGCAGATCCAGGCCCTCGACGAGACCGGGGGAGTGCTGTCGGCGCCGAACTACAACGTCGCGCCCACCACCGACATCGCCGCCGTCGTCGACCGCCATGACGAGCCGGACGACCAGGCCACCCGCCGGCTGCGGGCGATGCGGTGGGGCCTGGTGCCGCCGTGGGCCAAAGACGGTGCGCATCCGCTGATCAACGCCCGCGCCGAGACGCTCACCACCTCGCCGGCGTTCCGGTCCGCCGCCAAACACCGGCGCTGCCTGGTGCCGATGGACGGCTATTACGAGTGGCAGCCCAACCCGGACAACCCCAAGCGCGGGCGCAAGACCCCGTTCTACTTCTACCGGCCCGACGGCTCGCCACTGCTCGTCGCCGGCGTGTGGGCCGGCGGGAGAGAAGACGGGCTGAGCTGCACCATCGTCACCACCGAGGCGGCCGGTGAGTTCGCCGCCGTGCACCACCGGATGCCCCTGGTGCTCGGCCGAGGGCGACTGGGACCGCTGGCTCGATCCCGACGCCGAAGCACCGGCCGATGTGCTGGCCGCGCCGCCCGACGTCGAGCCCGATGGCGATGCGGGAAGTGGCCACCCTGGTGAACAACGTCGCCAACAACGGGCCCGAACTGATCGAGAGCCCCGGACCTGGTAACCAACCGGTGGGTTTGTTCTAAGCTCGACCTCATGACTGCTGTTGCTCCCAAGGTCGACGCCACGACGGACGCCGACACCATCACCGTGCACAACCCCGCGGACGGCCGCGTCGCCGGCACCGTCCCGGTCGACGGCCCCGAGACCGTCGCCGCCAAGGCCGCTCGCCTGCGCGCCGCCCAGACCGAGTGGGAGGCCATCGGCCCCCGCGGCCGCAAGAAGTGGATGATGCTCTGGCAGGACTGGGTCCTCGACAACGCCGACCTCCTCACCGAGGTTCTGATGAAGGAGACCGGCAAGTCCCGCGGCGACGCCAGCATCGAGGCGGTCCTCATCGCCGACGCCATCAAGTACTGGGCCGGCAACGCCGAGGAATTCCTCGCCGACCGCCACCCCGGCGCGCACAGCCCGCTGTTCAAGGTCAAGAAGCTCACCACCGTCTACCGGCCCTACCCGCTGGTCGGGATGATCGAGCCGTGGAACTTCCCGCTGGCCATGCTGGCGCTGGACCTGGTGCCCGCACTGGCCGCCGGCGCGGCGGTGCTGCTCAAACCCTCTGAGGTGACACCACTGTCGGCGGTCGAGTTGGCCCGCGGCTGGAAGGAGACCGGCGCACCGGCGGTCTTCGAGTTGGCCACCGGGTACGGCGCCACCGGCGTCTCGGTGATCGAGAACTCCGACTACGTCCACTTCACCGGGTCGACGGGCACCGGCCGCAAGGTCGCGGTGGCCTGCGCCGAGCGGCTCATCCCGTGCAGCCTCGAACTGGGCGGCAAGGATCCGGCCATCGTGCTGGCCGACGCGGATGTCGACCGTGCCGCCAACGGCATCGCCTGGGGCGGGATGTTCAACTCCGGTCAGGTCTGTATCTCGGTGGAGCGGGTGTTCGTCGAAGCCCCGATCTACGACGAGTTCGTCGCCAAGCTCGCCGCGCAGGTCGCCAAGGTGCAGCAGGGCCAGGAGTCCGGCCCCGGCTTCAACTTCAACACCGGCGCGATGGCCACCCCGGCCCAGCGCGACATCGTCGACCGGCACGTCAGCGAGGCCGTCTCCGGCGGCGCCAAGGTCCTCACCGGCGGCAAGCCGACGGGCGTGGGCACCTTCTTCCAGCCCACCGTGCTCGCCGATGTCACGCCGGAGATGAGCTGCATGGCCGAGGAGACCTTCGGCCCCACCCTGCCGGTGGTGAAGGTCAAGGACGAGGAGGAGGCCATCCGGCTGGCCAACGACTCCGTCTACGGGTTGTCGGCCACCGTGTGGACCGGCGACACCGCGCGCGGTGAGCGGATCGCCCGGCGACTGGAGGCCGGCGCGGTCAACGTCAACGACGCCATGACCAACGTGTTCTGCTTCTCGCTGCCGATGGGCGGCTGGAAGGAGTCCGGCATCGGTTACCGCGGCGGCGGCGCGGCGGGGCTGATCAAGTTCTGCCGTCAGCAGGCCATCACGGCACCGCGCATCCCGACTCAGAAGTCGGAGATGCTCTGGTACTCCTCGTCGCCGAAGCAGTCGAGCTTCGCCCGCGCCGCCATCCGGGCCTTCTCCGGACGCGGCAAGCGGCGGTTCCGTAAGGGGTAGTGACGCCGCGCTAAGGCTGGCGGTACCCCGGCGGGTTCGGAGTGTCCACCCAGAAGTCCACTCCGAGCTCGTTGCCCGGAACGCAGTCATAGACCGACAGGTCGGTGACGCCGCTGTCCAGCAGCACGTCCTCGCACAGCAGTGAGTGCCCGGTGTACTGCGCCGCCGGTCGGCTCATCACCGCGTACGCGGAGTCGGCGTACACCTCAGGCTTGCGTGAGCGCGCCATCATCTCGTCGCCGCCGAGCAGGTTCTGCACCGCCGCGGTGGCGATCGCGGTACGCGGCCACAGCGTGTTCGACGCGATGCCGTAATCCCGCAGTTCCTCGGCAATACCCAAGGCGCACAAAGTCATCCCGTACTTGGCCATCATGTACGGCGTGGGACGCAGCCACTTGGGCTCCATCCGGATCGGCGGCGACAGAGTGAGGATGTGCGGGTTCTCCCGGCCCTTCATATGCGGAATGCAGGCCTGGGACACCGCGTAGGTGCCGCGCACCTCAATGCCGTTCAGCAGATCGAAGCGCTTCAGCGGCACCTCCTCGATGGAGCCCAGGTTGATCGCGCTGGCGTTGTTGACGCACATGTCGATCCCGCCGAACTGCTCGACGGCCTTGGCCACCGCCTCGGCCACCGAGTCGCCGTCGCGGACGTCGCCCACGATCGGCAGGGCGTTGCCGCCGGCCTCCTCGATCTCCTTGGCCGCGGTGTAGATCGTGCCGGGCAGCTTCGGGTGCGGCTCGGTGGTCTTGGCCACCAAGGCGATGTTGGCGCCGTCGGCGGCCACCCGCTTGGCGATCGCCAGGCCGATGCCGCGGCTGGCTCCCGAGATGAACATGGTCTTGCCGGAGAAGGCTGTCATAGCCCACAGCCTAGGATCAGTACCCAATGACCGAGATCGAGGAGTCCCGCCGGGACGGGGCCGACGAGTCCGATGCCGACCTCACGGCCCGCTTCGAGCGGGACGCCATCCCGCTGATGGATCAGCTCTACGGCGGCGCGCTGCGGATGACCCGCAATCCCACCGACGCCGAGGATCTGCTGCAGGAAACCATGGTGAAGGCCTACGCCGGGTTCCGGTCCTTCCGGGAGGGCACCAACCTCAAGGCGTGGCTGTACCGGATTCTGACCAACACCTACATCAACAGCTACCGCAAGAAGCAGCGTCAGCCCGCGGAGTACCCCACCGAGGAGATCACCGACTGGCAGCTGGCCGCCAGCGCCGAGCATTCCTCCACCGGGCTGCGCTCCGCGGAGGTCGAGGCGCTGGAGAATCTTCCCGATACGGAAATCAAAGAGGCTCTCCAAGCGTTACCTGAAGAGTTCAGGCTGGCCGTGTACCTCGCTGACGTCGAGGGAATGCCGTACAAGGAGATCGCGGACATCATGGAGACGCCGATCGGGACGGTGATGTCCCGCCTGCACCGGGGCAGGCGCCAGTTGCGCACCCTGCTGGCCGATGTGGCCCGCGACCGGGGCTTTACCCGAGGTCAGGCCACTGACGAGGAGGTCTCGTCGTGACCACCGAAGACGCCCACTCCGATCCTGACGGCCACACCGACTGCGCGCTGGTCATCGCCGAGGTGTGGACCCTGCTCGACGGCGAGGTCACCGACGACAAGCGCGACCGCCTGCAGCAGCACCTCGACCAGTGCCCGGCCTGTCTGCGGCACTACGGGGTGGAGGAGCGGATCAAGAACCTCATCGCCACCAAGTGCAGCGGTGAGAAGGCCCCGGCCCACGTGGTGGAACGGGTGCGCCTGCAGATCACCCGCACCACCATCATCCGGCGGGGCTAGCGACATCCCTGACGGCACCGTCTGTTAAGCTTTTTCTCAGGTTTGCTTTGACAGCAAACAACGGGGAGGGAAGCTCAACATGTCCAGGATTGTTCGATTCGTCACGGCACTTCCGGTCGCAACGGCGGTCGTGATGGCGCCCGTCACCGCAAGCGTCGCGTGGACACCGACCGCGACCAGCGCGCCATTCGATCCGCCCGCACCGCCGGCGACGATCTTCGAGGTCGGCGGCGCCGGCTGGGAGACCCTGCCCGAGAGCACGATGCGGGCCATTCTCGGCTACCGCTACGACACCCCGGGCAACACCTTCGTCAACATCGAGTGGCCGGCGTACCTGGGCACCCTGGGCGATTCGGTGGACCAGGCGTCCGACGATCTGTACGCCCTGATCGGCACCACCGACGGCCCCGAGGTCGCCGTCGGCCTGTCCGGCAGCACCCTGGTGATGAATGAGGTCATGCGGCGACTCGACGAAGACCCCAACCCGCCCGCATCCCCGGACAAGATCACCTTCGTCATCGTCGGCGACGCCGAACGCGGACTGATCCCGGCGATCGTGGCGCTGACCGGCCCGAATCTGCCGCTGGTCAACTACACCGCCAAACCGATCCCGGTGACGGCCTACAACGCCATCGTGGTCACCGGTGAGTACGACGGTCTGGCGGACTGGCCGGACCGGCCGTGGAATCTGCTGGCCGTGGCCAACGCCTGGCTCGGCAGCCCCGGCCTCCGAAGGCTACGGCGAGATCCACTGGGACTCGATCTTCAACAGCCTCGACGAGGTGCCCGCGGAGAACATCACCACGGTGGTGAACGCCAAGGGCGGTACGACGATCAACTATCTCGTCCCCACGCCGGAGGTGCCGCTGCTGTATCCGTTGCATGCGATGGGCGTGCCCCAGGACGCCATCGACGTCCTGAACTCGGTGCTCAAACCCATCGTCGACGCGGGCTACAGCCGCAACGACCCGGCCTGGCTGAAGAACCTGACCGGTGCCGGTTCCGCTGCCGCCGCGCAGCCATCCGCGACGCAGACGGTGTCAGCCGTCAGGGAATCGGTTGGTGCGAGCCATGCTTCCACCGTGAAGCCGCCTAAAGCTGCTTCGGTTGCTGCGAAGCGCGTCGCGGCCGCCGCGGCCACTACGACGGAAGCGCCGGCGGCCAAGCCGGCCGACAGCCGCCGTGCGGCCACCGGTCGTGCGGGGTCTACTGCCCGCTAGGCGACAGAAGTCAGGCGTTGGGCCGATTGCCGTGATTGGCCTTGCTGTGCTTACGGTCGCGCTTCTTACGGCCTCGTTTGGCCATGGGGTACCTCCGATATAAAGCCCGGGCTTATCGCCCAGTGGATTTGCAATCAGTGTCTCACGGCCCGGTGGGGCGCTGACCACCCGGTGTTGTGGTTCGATATGGGAATGGCCGAGGATGTGCGCGCCGAGATCGTGGCCAGTGTGCTGGAAGTAGTGGTCAGCGCGGGAGATCAGATCGGCGCCGGCGACTGCCTGGTCCTGCTGGAGTCGATGAAGATGGAGATCCCGGTGCTCGCCGAGGTTGCCGGCACCGTCACCGAGGTGAAAGTCACCGTCGGGGACGTCATCCAGGCCGGGGACCTCATCGCCGTCATCGAGTGAGCACCCTGGGCGATCTGCTCGCCGAGCACACCGTGCTGCCCGGGGCGGCGGTCGACCACCTGCACGCCGTTGTCGGCGAGTGGCAATTGCTGGCCGATATGTCCTTCGGCGACTACCTGCTGTGGGTCCGCCGCGACGACGGCTCCATGGTCTGTGTGGCGCAGTGCCGGCCGAACACCGCCTCCACGCTGCTCGTCAGTGACGCCGTCGGCACCATCGTCGACGAGGAGGGCCTGCTGGGCTCGGTGCCGGTGCGCTACCGCGGGGACGTGGTGGGCGCGCTCACCCATCAGAGTGCCGGCGACGGCCGGCGCACGTCGTCGCGGCTGGAGAAGGCCTACCTCGACTGCGCGGGCAAGCTGCTCGACATGGTCTCGGAGGGCACCTTCCCCAACGTCCGCGATCTGGCGATGTCGCGGTCGAGCCCGCGGGTGGGCGACGGGTTCATCCGCCTCGACGTCGACGGGGTGGTCACCTACGCCAGCCCCAACGCGCTGTCGGCCTACCACCGGATGGGTCTGAGCTCAGATCTGGAGGGGCACAACCTGATTGGGATCACCCGGCCGCTGCTCACCGACCCGTTCGACGCCGCCGAACTCGCCGAGCACGTCGGTGACTCGCTGGCCGGCGGGTCGGGTACCCGGCTCGAGGTCGACGCCGGCGGCGCCACCGTGCTGCTGCGCACCTTGCCGCTGGCCGTCGGTGGTCGTTCCGCCGGGGCGGCCGTGCTGATCCGCGACGTCACCGAGGTCAAGCGACGCGACCGTGCGCTGCTGTCCAAGGACGCCACCATCCGTGAGATCCACCACCGGGTGAAGAACAATCTGCAGACGGTGGCCGCCCTGCTGCGGTTGCAGGCCCGCCGCACCAACAACGACGAAGCCCGCGAGGCGCTGACGGAATCGGTGCGCCGGGTGGCGGCCATCGCCCAGGTGCATGATGCCCTGTCGATCTCGGTCGACGAGGAGGTCAACCTCGACGAGGTGATCGACCGGATCCTGCCGATCATGGGTGACGTCGCCGCCGTCGACACCCCGATCCGGATCCGGCGGGAGGGCACCATGGGCGTGCTCGACGCCCAGCGGGCCACCGCGCTGGTGATGGTGGTGACCGAACTCGTCCAGAACGCCGTGCAGCACGGCTTCGAGCCCACCGCCGGCCCGCCGGCCGGGCAGGGCTCGGTGGTGATCCGCGCCGAACGCTCGGCCCGCTTCCTCGACGTCGTGGTGCGCGATAACGGCGCCGGCATGCCGGAGGGCTTCAGCGTGGAGAAATCCGACCGGCTCGGGCTGCAGATCGTGAACACCCTGGTCTCGGCCGAGTTGGACGGCTCGCTGGAGATGCGCGCCGCCCCCGGCGGGGGCACCGACATGGTGTTGCGGGTGCCGATCGGGCGGACGCCGGACAAAAAACGCGGCCCCGGCTAGGTGCCGGGGCCGCGTTTTTAGATGTTGTCTTGGCTAGACGCCGGTCCGGGCCCGGGTCCGGGCGTTGCGGCGCTTGAGGGCGCGACGCTCGTCCTCGCTCAGGGCGCCCCACACACCGGCATCCTGACCGGACTCCAAAGCCCAGGTCAGGCACTCAGCGGTGACGGGGCAGCGGTTGCAGACCACCTTCGCCTCCGCGATCTGGGCGAGGGCGGGCCCACTGTTCCCCACCGGGAAGAACAGCTCCGGATCCTCGTCGCGACAGACCGCCTTGTGGCGCCAATCCATTTTCACTACTCCTTAATCAACGGTGTGCGCAGCAGGCCACGGGCATACCCCGTTTGAACTGGCTTGTTAACGCGTGCACACACAAATGTTGTTGCACTGTTACCTGAGATGGTTCCACAGCCTGGACGGTTGTCAACAGGACTTCTCTAAACCGTGGTCAATCTCACTCAGGTGCCGGGTTTAACCTCCGGGTTTTGCCGCCGGCGGAGCTACCACGGCCAGCGCCCCGGGCACCGAGGTGAACGTCATATCGTCGCGCATGCCCAGGAAATCGCCGTCCACCTGGCACGATACCGGTTCCGTGGCGGTGATCCGCACCCAGGGCAGATCGTCCTCCCGGACCAGGTGACGACCCTTGATATCGCCCTTTTTCGACAGCATCCGGCGCACGACCAGCAGGTTCGCGATGACGTTGGTGGTGGTCGACCCGAAAACCCCCAGGCCGCCCTCGAAGGTGGTGCCCGGATTGGTCCACACCGGCCGGGTGTTGGCATAGGTCCAGGGGCTGGCGTTGGAGACGAACGCGAAATGCACCCCGGTGACCGGCTCGCCGTCGGGGGGATGCACCGTGATCAGCGGTTCCTCGCGGACGCTGCCCAGCATCTCCCGGACCGCGATGCGGATGTAGCGCCCGGCGGTGACCTTGCGGCCCTTGGCCCGCTGGGCCTCCACCGCGGCCACCACGTCGCCGTCGACGCCCATCCCGGCGGTGAACACCGCCCAGCGCTCCACGCAGTCCATCAGGCCGATCCGCCGCCAGCCGGCGCCGTCGCGGCGGGCGCTGAGCAGGTCGATCAGCTGGTTGGTGGCCTCGATGGGGTCGGGACTGATGCCCAGCGCCCGGGCGAACACGTTGGCCGAGCCGCCGGGCACCACGGCCACCGCGGGCAGGGTGTCGGCGGCGGGGCGCTGCGGACCGGGTTTGCCCAGCAGGCCGTTGACGACTTCGTTCACCGTGCCGTCGCCGCCGTGCACGACGATCACGTCGATGCCGTCGCGGTGGGCGTTCTCGGCGATCTCGATGGCGTGGCCGCGGTGGTCGGTGTGTGCCACCGTCAGCTCCACCCGGCTCTCCAGCGCGTGCGCCACCAGGTCGCGTCCGGCGGGCGTGGTGGAGGTGGCGTTCGGGTTGACGATCATCACGGCGCGCACAGCGCTGAGCCTATCGGGACGGCCCTGGCCCCCGGCCGGGAGCGAAAAAGGGTCAAAATACCCCACGGGGTAGGGCAAAATCTTGTGTACTCTGCGAACGTTTGCAGACACAGATATCACGAGGGGTTCTGAATGACGGAAATGCTCAAGCGCGGGGGACTTCTGGCCTCAGCGGCCGCAGTCGCGATCGCCATTCCTTTGGGAATCGCCCAGACGGCGGCCGCCGACCGCGACGGAAGCGATGACCGCGGGTCGAGTCAGCGCGATGGTTCAGGCGAGGGACGTGCGGGCAAGTCGGCGTCCAAAGCCCCCGGCTCAGCGGCCGACGTCGTTCCCGGCCGGGCCGACAGTGACTACAACGATTACGACGATTACGACGACGACGACTGGTCGGGCACTTCGACATCGGGAACCGCGACCTCGAGCAGCACCCGCACCTCAAGCACCCGCACCTCGGGCAGCAGTTCGTACGACGACGACTACGACGGCTACGACGACGATAACGACGGCTACGACGACGATAGCGACGACGACAACGACGACTGGTCGACCACCGGCACCAAGACGTCGAGCACCAAGACCACGTCCTCCAGCACGAAGACGACGACGTCGAGCCCGACGACCAGCCGCACGACATCCTCGACGTCGACCACGAGTGCAAGCTCCACGAGTTCGTCGACGACCGCGGCGGCGGGTGTGCTCCGGTCCACTCCGGCCGCGCAGGACAATCCCGTCGTGGTCTTCTTCCGCCAGCTGCTGTCGCTCTTCGGATTCCGTTTCTGATCGCGCAGCCGAACGCCCGGCCGTGAGCGCGCCGACGACGGTGCGGCTCGCGGCGGGCTTGGTGGCTCTGCAGGGCGTCGCCGCGGTGGTCGCGGCGGTGGTGTTCGTCTTCCGCGGTGTCGCCGGAGCGGATCAGAAGGTCGTCAGCGGATTCGGCAACGCCGCCTGGTTCGCGGTCATCGGCGCCGCAGTGCTGGGCGCGGCGTGGGCGCTGTGGACCGGCCGCCGGTGGGGCCGCGGTCTGTCCGTGTACACCCAGATGCTGCTGTTGCCGGTCACCTGGTACGCCGGGGTGGGCTCACACCGCTGGCCCTACGCCCTGCCGGTCGCGGCGGTGGCGATCGCGGTGCTGGTGCTGCTGTTCCACCCGGCAACGCTGCGCTGGCTGGGTCAGGGACCGTCGGATTCCGCGGCCAGCGCCGCCAACTCCGGTCCGGACACCCGGTAGCTGATCCACTCCGACATCGGCTGACCGCCGACGGCGTCGTAGAGGGCGATCGCGTCGGTGTTCCAGTCCAGCACCGCCCAGCCCAGCCGGCTGTAGCCGTTGCGCACGCATTCGCCCGCCAGTGCCGCCAGCAGCGCCCGGGCCAGTCCACGCCGGCGGAAGCGGTCGTGGACGTACAGATCCTCGAGGTGGATGCCGGCCACCCCGTCCCAGGTGGAGAAGGTGCGGTACCACAGCGCCATCGCCGCCGTCTCGCCGTCGACCTCGGCGATCAGGCAGCGCGCCGGGGCGTCGTCGCCGAATAGCGCTGCGGTGAGCTGACTTTCGGTGACGGTGCACTGCTCCGGGGCCCGCTCGAACTCGGCCAGTGCGCGGATCATCGCTGCGATCGCCGGTTCGTCGCCGCGGTGGGCGGTGCGGATCAGACGTGCTCATGACGGCACCCCGAGCGCGGCCAGGATGGTGCGGAACTTCGTGGTCGTCTCGTCGACTTCCTCGTCGGCGTCGGATTCGGCGACGATCCCGCCGCCGGCCTGGGCCACCGCGCTGCGCCGGTCGGCGGACAGTTCCGCGCCACGGATCGCCACCACCCAGCGGCCGTCGCCGCGGCCGTCGCACCAGCCGACCGCGCCGGCGTAGAAACCGCGCTCGCCCTCGAGTTCGGCGATCAGCCGGACCGCCGGCATCGTCGGCGCACCGCCTACCGCCGGCGTGGGATGCAGCGCCAGCGCCAGATCCAGTGCGGTGGTGGAGGAATCGCGCAGGGTGGCGCGGATCGGTGTGCTCAGGTGCCACAGCGCGGCGGTGCGGCTCAGTTGCGGTTGCTCGGCGATGTCGAGCCGGCTGCACAGCGGCCCCAGCGCGGCGCGCATGGTGTCGACGACGAGTTGGTGCTCGTGCAGGTTCTTCTCCGAGGCGGCCAGCGCGGCGCCGTTGGCGGCGTCGATCTCGGGGTCGGCCGAGCGCGGGGCGGACCCGGCGAACGGCTGGCAGGTCACCCGCTGCCCGAACGCGGGCCACCAGAAGCTCCGGGCTTGCGCCCACCAGAACGCGTCCGGTGTAGCGCGGCCCGGCCGCCGACAGGTCGGCCAGATACGCGGTGGCTTCCGGGTCGGCCTCGATCAGCCGGCGCAGGATCGCCATCGGGTCCAGCGGTGCGTCGGCGGCCAGGTGCAGCGCGCGGGCCAGCACCACCTTCTGCAGCGGGTTGAACCGGTCGCGCAGCCGCCACAGCGCGGCCTCGATGCGGGCACGGTGCTCGGCCGGCTCCGGAAGCGAGGCGGTGATGCGCACCGCCGGCAGCGGGGCCGACGGCAGCCGCGGCAGGACGGTGTCGACGCTGACCGGGGTCAGCAGCGCGGCGGGGCCGTCGAACGGCAGCGCACCGACCACCATGTCCGGAGGTGCCGTCTCGCAGCGCCGCCGCGGCGGCGTCGGCGGTGTCGTAGCCCGTCGTGATGCCGGTTGCGGTGACGGTGCCGGACGGCCCGCTCAGCACGAATGAGGGCTCGCTCACGTGCCGGTGACCGGTTCGGGAGGGTGGTCGCTGAGTCCGAGTGCGGACAGCTGACGCAGGCCGTATTCGAAGCCGCACACCGCCACCGCGGCGGTGGGGAATCCGAACCGGGCGCCCTCGCGCAGCGGCTGCTCGACCCAGCGGGTGATCACCGACCGGGAGAAGTGGCCGTGGCTGACGAACACCACATCGCGGGTCGTCATGTGGTCCAGGGCGTAGGACACCGCCTGATCGGCGCGCATGCTCACCTGATCGACGCTCTCACCGCCCGGGCAGCCGTAGGTCCACAGCAGCCACCCGGGGGTGCCGGTGCGGATCTCGTGGGTGGTCAGGCCCTCGTAGTCGCCGTAGTCCCATTCGACGAGCAGCGGGGAGATCTCGTCGATCGACAGCCCGGCCAGTTCGGCGGTGACGAGCGCGCGTGTGCGGGGGCTGCAGATCACCAGGGGGTTGTCCAGGCCCAGGTGCGCCAGCGTGACGGCGGCGAGTTCGGCTTGTTCGCGGCCGCGCTCGGTGAGGTCGAGGTCGGTGCGGCTGGTGTGCTTGCGATCCCGCGACCATTCGGTTTCGCCGTGCCGCAGCAGGATCAGCCGATGCGTGCCGACACTCACGGTCCCGATTGTGCACGAAGGTGCCAAGATGGTTGTCGTGACCCGAGTTCTAGCGGTGGCCAACCAGAAGGGTGGGGTGGCCAAGACGACCACGGTGGCCTCACTCGGTGCGGCCTTCGTCGACGAGGGCAAACGGGTGCTGCTGGTGGATCTCGATCCGCAGGGCTGCCTGACGTTCTCGCTGGGCACCGACCCGGACAAGCTCGCGGTGTCGGTGCACGAGGTGCTGCTCGGTGACGTCGAACCCGACGCCGCTCTGGTGAGCACCCCGGAGGGCATGACGCTGCTGCCGGCCAACATCGACCTCGCCGGCGCCGAGGCCATGCTGCTGATGCGGGCCGGGCGGGAGTACGCGCTCAAACGGGCGCTGGACAAGTTGGATGCCTCCGCCGAGCACCGCTTCGACGTGGTGATCATCGACTGCCCGCCGTCACTCGGCGTGCTCACCCTCAACGGGCTGACCGCCGCCGACGAGGTGATCGTGCCGCTGCAGTGCGAGACCCTGGCCCACCGCGGCGTCGGCCAGTTCCTGCGCACGGTGACCGACGTGCAGCAGATCACCAACCCGCGGCTGAAACTGCTCGGCGCGCTGCCCACGCTGTACGACGCGCGCACCACGCACAGCCGCGACGTGCTCTTCGACGTCGCCGACCGCTACGACCTGCCGGTGCTCTCGCCGCCGATCCCGCGCACGGTGCGCTTCGCCGAGGCCAGCGCGTCGGGGTCCTCGGTGATGGCCGGCCGCAAGAACAAGGGCTCCTCGGCCTACCGCGATCTGGCGAAAAGCCTTCTGAAGCACTGGAAGTCGGGCACCGACCTGCCGACGTTCACCCCGGAGCTTTAAGCCGGGCCGTACCCGGCCAGTGCTTCGCCGCGCTGTTCGATCACCATCGACCCCACCACCGCGGGGATGACCGCGCCCATGCCGGGCGGGTGCTCGAGGGGGATGAGACGTTCCTGGGTGCCGTTGGCCGGGTCGTAGACGGCCAGGCCGCCCTCGACCGGGATCAGCAGCCGACCGGCCATCACCGCGGCCGGGCCCAGTGCGCGCAGCGGACCGGTGCCCTCGATGGTGTAGCGGTAGCCCAGTTTGTTGTCGAACACCATCACCGCGCTGCCGGTCCACCAGGTGATCCAGTCCCCGGTGCGGGTCACCGCCGGTGCGGCGCCGGCCGGTGCCGGCGGAATGCGCAGCGGTGTGCCGGAGATCTTGGAGCCGGTCTCGTCGTAGACGGCCACCTCGGGCTTCGGCGATCGGCAGGTACACCGCGGCGGTGGTGCCCGATACCGCCAGCACGCGAGCGTCGGAGTCGACGGCCAGGCCGGGCAGCGTCACCTGTTTGGAGTCCGGCTCGTCCTCCTCCTTGGCCGGCTTGAGCAGGTTGAGCCGCAGATCCTTCTCGCCCGGGCAGGCCTCCAGCACGGCGGCGGAGGCATCGCTGGCCGACGGCCGACATCAGCGCGCAACCCTCGCCCAGACCGGTGTTGACCGGTTTCACCCGGGCGTCGATCTCGCCGTAGGACAGCATCCGCACCAGTCCGAGCGCCACATCTCCAGCCGGGTCGGCCCGTAGGACAGCACCGCGCTGCCGTCGGAGGTGACCACCACCTGCTTGTCGGCGTAGCTGGTGCGGGTGGGGCCGCGCTGGCCGGTGCCGGCTTTGATGGCGCTCACCTGTCCGCAGCCGCGCACGTCGGGGTACACCGCGACGGCGAGGTCGTAGATGTAGGACACCGCGCACAGGTCGCGGTCGCGGGCGTAGACGCCAGCGCTCTCCCCGGTCTGCGGATCACGGCCTTCCATGGTGCGACCGTCACCGGTCACCACGGTGCCGTCGACGCGATCACCGGCGCCAGCGTCTTGGGGCTGGCCGCGGTCCAACGCTGCTGCAGCGTGCCCGGAACGCCCTGTGCCGCTTTGACATTCGCGGCCGGACCGGCTGGCCGGACGGAAGGTGGTGGCCCGTGCCGAACTGTGCCACCAGAACATCGCGATCGACCACCGCGATGACGGCGGCGATCGCCGCCGCGGCGATCAGGTCACCCCTGGTGCGGCGTTCGGGTCGGACCATCGGGTCAGTTCAGCTCAGGCGGTGGGGGCGCCGGCCCCGGCCGACTTGCGCGGTCCGCGGCGACGACGACGGCGTGGGCCGCCTTCGCCCTCGGTGCCGGTCGGACCCTCGCTGCCCGAGGCGGGTGCCGGTGGCGGCTGGTGCGCCGTCGCCCTCGCCGGTCTTGCCGCCGCGGGTGCGCTGCCGCGGCGCGCGGTTGCGCGGGGGACGCGGCTCCGACCGATCTGAGCCCGAACGATCCGACGATGACGTCCGCTCGGATCGCTCGCCGCCCCGGCCCGAACCATTCGAACCGTTGCCCGAACCGCGTGCGGTCCGCGACTTGGTGCCCTGGGCGGCGCGCGCGCCGCCGACCGTCCCGCCGGCCTCGGCCGGGATGCAGAGCTCCTCGTAGAAGTGCGGTGAGTTGGAGTAGGTCTCCTGCGGGATCCGGGCAGTCGAGCTTGAGCGCGGTGTTGATCATCGACCAGCGGTCCAGCTCGTCCCAGTCGACCAGGGTGATCGCGATACCGGTCTTGCCGGCCCGGCCGGTGCGGCCGATGCGGTGCACGTAGGCCTGCTCGTCCTCGGGGATCTGGTAGTTGATCACGTGGGTGATGTCGTCGATGTCGATGCCGCGGGCGGCCACGTCGGTGGCCACCAGCACGTCGACCTCGCCGGCGCGGAACGCCTTGAGCGCCTTCTCCCGGGCGATCTGGCCCAGGTCGCCGTGCACCGCGCCGACCTTGAAGCCGCGCTCGGCGAGTTCGTCGGCCACCTTCTGGGCGGTGCGCTTGGTGCGGGTGAAGACCATCGTCGCGCCGCGGCCCTCGGCCTGCAGGATGCGCGCCACCATCTCGATCTTGTCCAGCGCGTGCGCGCGGTAGGCGAACTGCTCGGTGGTGTCGTGGGTGGCCGCACCCTGCACGCCTTCGGCGCGGATGTGGGTCGGCTGGTTCATGAACGTGCGGGCCAGCGTGATGATCGGGCCCGGCATGGTGGCCGAGAACAGCATCGACTGGCGGTCGTCGGGGATGCGGCTCAGGATGCGCTCGATGTCGGGCAGGAAGCCCAGGTCGAGCATCTCGTCGGCCTCGTCGAGCACCAGCACCGACAGCCCGCCGAGTTGCAGGTGGCCCTGCTGGGCGAGGTCGAGCAGCCGGCCCGGGGTGCCCACGACGACGTCGGCGCCCTTCTGCAGCGATTCGATCTGCGGCTCGTAGGGCCGTCCGCCGTAGATGGAGACCACGCTCAGCGGCCGGCCGCCCTCGGCCGTCAGGTACTTCGCGGCGTCCGGTCAGGTCCTCGTAGACCTGGATGCACAGCTCGCGGGTGGGCACCACGATCAGCGCGCGCGGGGCGCCGGACAGCGGCCGGGTGCCGTCACCGCTGATGCGGTGCAGCAGGGGCACGCCGAAGGCGAAGGTCTTGCCCATGCCGGTGCGGGCCTGGCCGATGAGGTCGTCGCCGGCCATCGCCATCGGCAGGGTGAGTTCCTGGATCGCGAAGGCGTTCTCGATGCCCTGTTCGGCCAGGGCGCGGACGATTTCGTCGCGCACGCCGAGCTGGGCGAAACTGATCGGGGCGTGGGCGTGCTGTTCTGTCGTGTCTGTCATGAGTCCTCGTGCTTGCTTTCTTCAGTGGCAAGCGCGCACGAGTTGTCGACTTCTCGCGAAGGGCCCCACGCCGTGAGGCGGGCCAGCTTCGTGCACGCACTTTCCTGTCCTGGAACCTCGCGGCTCCAGCACCGATGCTACCTGGTTACAGTGGCGCCGATGGGCGACGGCACGAGTGACATGGCACCGGCTCCGGCCATTCCCGCCGACCATCCCGGCATCAACGAACTGTTCTCGCTGCTGGCATACGGCGAGGTCGCGGCGTTCTACCGGCTCACCGACGAGGCCCGGATGGCCCCGAATCTGCGCGGCCGGATCAACATGGCCCGGATGGCCGCCGCGGAGATGGCGCCACTACGAGCTGCTGCGCACCACGCTGGAGTCCCGCGGCGTCGACGTGCTGGCCGCCATCACCCGCTACGCCCCGGCGCTGGAGCACTACCACCGGCTGACCATGCCGAGCACCTGGCTGGAGGCTCTGGTCAAGACCTACGTCGGTGACGCGATGGCCGCCGATCTGTACCTGGCGATCGCCGACTCGCTGCCCGACGACGTCGCCGACGTGGTGCGCGAGGTGCTCGGCCGAGACGGTGCACTCGCAGTTCGTGGTGGCCGAGGTGCGCGCGGCGGTGACCTCCAGCGGACGCCAGCGCAGCCGGCTGGCGCTGTGGTCGCGCCGGCTGCTCGGCGAGGCGATCACCCAGGCGCAGTACGTGCTGGCCGATCACGACGAACTGGTCGACCTGGTGCTGGCCGGTCCGGGGGCTTGGGTCAGGTGACCGATTTCTTCGACCGGATGCAGCGCACCCACGACGACCGGATGCGCCAGCTCGGTTGGTGTGACGGGTTGAGCGCTAGCGGTTACAGGTGGCGCTGGGGTTGAAGTCGGTCTGCGACACCACCGTTGCGCCCGCTGGCGTCGGTGATCCAGCAGTTCAGCTGACTGCCGCGGCTGTTGGCCGTCACGTAGTTCACCGGCAGGTCCGGGATGAGCGTCAGCGTCCACGGCAGGGTCACGTTCGCGATGGTCTGCAGGGTGCCGGTCTCGTCGGCGTAGACGATGGTGACCGGATCGTCGGGGCGCTGATTGCCGGCGATGGTGTAGACGATCTGACGCAGGTCGATCATCGGCGCGGCGGCCGCGGGCGCGGGCACCGTCACCCGCACCGGGCGCTCCACCGCGGCCGCGGGGTCGACGGTCACGGTGACGGCCTGCGGCTCCGCACTCGGGCTGGCCGGGGCCGGGGTTCCGATGGTGGCGATGACGGTGCGCGGGGTGGTGTCGGTGGTGGCCGCGACGCCGGTCCGGATGACGTAGGTGGTGGCCAGCGAGGGCGGCCAGGCCGATGACGGTGAGCACCACCCGCGGCCAGCCGTTGGCGCGGGGCGCCCATCCGTCGTCGCTCACAACCACCCACGCTAGGCAGCCCAGCCGCCCCCGCCGACCGGGCGCACGGGGGTGTTGTCATGCTGTAACCGCAGCTTGACGGAACTGACGTTAGGAAAGGGGCCGCTGTGGAGGTCAAGATCGGGGTCTCAGACAGCCCGCGTGAGTTGGTGTTCAACAGCACGCAGACACCCGAAGAGGTCGAAGCGCTGGTGAAGGCGGCCCTGGCCAAGGGTGCCACCGAGGTGCTGAGCCTCACCGACGACAAGGGCCGCCGTTTCCTGGTGCAGACGTCGCGGATCGCCTACGTCGAGATCGGGGCGGCGGATTCGCGCCGGGTCGGCTTCGGGATCGCGTCCCCGGCCTAACCGGCTCAGCGCTGTTCAGCGCGTCTAGCGCGCCAGCGGCACGTGCGACAGCCCGCCCCAGGCGAAGGCGACGGTGCCCTCGACCGCGTCGTCCTTGGTGACCGGCCGGTCGGAGTCCAGCCAGTAGCGGGCGCAGTCCACGCTGATGCCCACCAGGCCGACCGCGATCATCCGGGCGCGGTGGGCTTCGAGCCCGGAATCCCGGCTGATCAGGTCGAACACCGCGTCGGTGCACGCCTCGGTGGCCACCTTCACCTGAGCGGCGACCTGCGGTTCGCTGATGTAGTCGTTCTCGAAGATCAGCCGGTAGCCCTGGCTGTCGTGCTCGATGAAGTCGAAGAAGGCCTGCACCGCCGCGCGCAGCCGCTGGCGGTTGTCGGTGGTGGTCCGCAGCGCCTGCCGCACGCCGGACACCAGGACGTCGACGTGCTGGGCCAGCACCGCCAGGAACAGGTCCAACTTGGAGGAGAAGTGCTGGTAGAGCACCGGTTTGCTGACCCCGGCCCGGTCGGCGATCTCGTCCATGCCGGCGGCGTGGAAGCCGCGGTCGACGAACACGTCGCTGGCCGCCTCGAGCAGCTGCTCACGGCGTTCGCCGCGGGGTAGCCGCTCGCCGCGGCGCACGGGTTTGCGCGCCGCCGATTCGGCGAGGTCCCTCATCCGGCCGACACTACTACCCGCCGTTGTGCACGGGCTCGAGTCGCCGGGTATGCCATCCTGGGTCGGTGACGAACGAGCCGGGGCCCCCCGGGGGCGGCCGCGCGCCGGTGCTGCACAGCGACTGGAATCAGCCGCTGCGCGCCCAGCGCGACCCGCTGGCCTCCGACGTCGGCCGGGCGCGCTCCAACCGCGACGAGCACCGCGAGCTCCGCAAGCAGACCGCGATCGGGAAGTTCATCACCGCCTACGGCTGGCGGGCGTACGCGTTGCCGGCGCTGGCCGTCATCACCGGCGTGGTGCTGTATCAAACCGTGAGCGGGACGTCGGTGCCCGTCAGCGAGACCGCGATCGAGGGCCCGCCCACCATCGGCGCGGCCGGCACCACCATCGTCGGCGCCCCGCCGCGCGGACTCACCGAATTCGACGCCAACCTGCCCGCCGGGATCCTGCCCGCGGGCGGGCCGTTCATCGAAGCCGGCGAGCGCACCTGGCGCATCGTGCCGGGCACCACACCCAAGGTGGGTGAGGGCAGCGCCAAGACGTTCACCTACACCGTCGAGGTCGAGAACGGCATCGACACCTCGGGCTTCGGCGGCGATGAGGGCTTCGCCCGGATGGTCACCGAGACGCTGGCCAACCCGAAGAGCTGGACCCATGATCCGCAGTTCGCCTTCCGCCGGATCGACACCGTCGCGGGCGGGGAGACGCCGGACTTCCGGGTGTCGCTGACCTCACCGATGTCGGTGCGGGAGGGCTGCGGCTACGAGATCCCGATCGAAACCTCTTGCTACAACCCGGTTTACGGTGCCGATGCCGAGCCGCGGGTGTTCTTGAATCTGGCCCGCTGGGTGCGCGGGGCGGTGCCGTTCCAGGGTGACATCGGGTCCTACCGGCAGTACCTGGTGAACCACGAGGTCGGCCACGCCATGGGCTACAACGCCCACGAGCCGTGCGACCGCAACGGTGCGCTGGCGCCGATCATGATGCAGCAGACGTTCTCCACCTCCGACGATGACGCCGCGCGCTTCGACCCGCAGTACGTCAAGCCCGACGGCAAAACCTGCCGCTTCAACCCCTGGCCGTATCCGATCGCCTGAGCGCGCTCCGCGCCTCCCCATCCGCGAGTGTGCGGATTTCCACGCCCCCGCGGCGTGTCTCGTTCGAAACCGCACAATGGAGGGGTGCTCTTGCCTCCGCTGGTCGCCCCGGCCGCTGAGCTGACCCCCGGCGAGGTCGCCCGCTACAGCCGGCACTTGCTCATCCCGGACCTCGGCGCGATTGGGCAGCGGCGGCTGAAGAACGCCCGCGTGCTGGTGATCGGCGCCGGCGGTCTCGGGTCGCCGACGCTGCTCTATCTGGCGGCCGCCGGGGTGGGCACCCTCGGCATCGTCGAGTTCGACACCGTCGAGGAGTCCAACCTGCAGCGCCAGATCATCCACGGCACCTCCGATGTCGGCCGCTCCAAGGCGCGCAGCGCCCGCGACTCCATCCTCGAGCTCAACCCGCTGGTCGATGTTCACCTGCACGAGGTCCGCCTGGAGCCCGACAACGCCGTCGAACTGTTCAGCGGATACGACCTGATCGTCGACGGCACCGACAACTTCGCCACCCGCTACCTGGTCAACGACGCCGCGGTGCTGGCGCACAAGCCCTACGTGTGGGGTTCGATCTACCGGTTCTCCGGCCAGGTGTCGGTGTTCTGGGAGGACGCCCCCGCTCGCCTGGGCCTCAACTACCGCGATCTCTATCCCGAACCGCCGCCGCCGGGCACCGCGCCGTCCTGCGCCGAGGGCGGGGTGCTGGGCATCGTGTGCGCCTCGATCGCCGCGGTGATGGGCACCGAGGTCATCAAGCTGATCACCGGCATCGGTGAGACGCTGCTGGGCCGGCTGATGATCTACGACGCGCTGGCCATGACGTACCGCACCATCGCCATTCGCAAAGGACCCGCGGGCGCCGGCGATCACCGAACTCGTCGACTACGAGGCGTTCTGCGGTACTGCCGGCCCCGACATCGACGCTTCCATCACCCCGGCGGAGCTGCGAAGGCTGCTCGACGACGACGCCGTCGCGCTGATCGACGTCCGCGAGCCCGGCGAGTGGGAGATCAACCACATCGACGGTGCAGTGCTGATCCCGCTGTCGGCCATCGACTCCGCTGAGGGCCTGGCCCGCATTCCAGCCGGCCGCATCCCGGTGCTGTACTGCAAAACCGGCGTCCGGTCGGCGCGGGCGCTGGCCGCGCTGCACGCCGCCGGAGTCACCGGTGCGCTGCACCTGAGCGGCGGGATCGTGGCCTGGGCGAGGGAATTCGAGCCCGACATGGTGCAGTACTGACGCTGTTTTGTCGCTGGCAGCGCTTAACCTGAAGTGGTGTCTGACGTGGTGATGCCCGATCTCGTGATCGACGAACGCCCGCCCGAGCATGTGCTGGGCACGTTCGGGATCAAGAGCGGTCACCTCGAGGAAGTCGACTGGTCCGGCGGATGGCGCAGCGGCGAGATCGTGCTGTCCCAGGTCGCCGATCACGCCCGCGCCGCCTGGTCGGCCAAGGTGCGCGAAACCCTGTTCGTCGACGGGCTGCGGCTGGCCCGCCCGATCCGCTCCACCGACGGCCGCTACGTGGTCTCCGGGTGGCGCGCCGACACGTTCGTCGCCGGCAGCCCCGAGCCGCGCCACGACGAAGTGATCTCCGCGGGCGTGCGCCTGCACGAGGCCACCTCCAGCCTGGAACGGCCGCGCTTTCTGACCCAGACGCCGGTGCCGCCGTGGACCGACGTCGACGTGTTCCTGGTGGCCGACCGCGCCGCCTGGGACGACCGGCCGCTGCACACCCTGCCGCTGGGTGCACCGCCGGTGCCCGAGGGCGAGAGCCGGCAGCGCTGCATCGAACTCATCGGTCAGCTGGCCAAGTTGCGCAAACCCACCAAGGCGCAGCCGCAGCTGGTGCACGGCGATCTCTACGGCACCGTGCTGTTCGCCGGTGCCGCCGCGCCCGGCATCACCGACATCACCCCGTACTGGCGGCCCGCGTCGTGGGCGGCCGGGGTGTCCGTCATCGACGCCCTGTCCTGGGGCGAGGCCGACGACGGTCTGATCGAACGCTGGGAAGACCTGCCGGAATGGCCGCAGATGTTGTTGCGGGCGTTGATCTTCCGGCTCTCGGTGCATGTCCTGCATCCCCGCTCAACCGATGAGGCCCTGCCCGGTCTGACGCGCACTGCCTCCCTGGTCCGGATGGCGCTCTAGCTAGAACCCCAGTTAGAAGCTGTGCCGCACCTGCGTCAGCGGCACCCGCCCGTCCCGGGCGAGCACGCCTTCGGCGCGCAGCAGTTCCAGTTGACGTGATGCGATGTGCGCCGCCGGTCTGCCGGACGCTCTGATCACCCGATGCCACGGCAGATCGTGGGAGTCGGTGCGCATGATCCACGCCACGATCCGCGGGCTGGACAGCGTTGCGGCAGCGGCGATGTCACCGTAGGTGGCCACCCGGCCCGGCGGGATCGCGGCCACCAGGGCGCGCACCCGTTCGATCTGGGCGTCGCTGATCGCCGGCACTACCGCAGCATGCCGCGGATGATCGCCGCGGTCTCGGCCGGCTTGGCGCCTGCCACCATGTGCTTGCAGTCGAACTCCACGCACGTGAAGTCCGCGCCGAGACGGTCGGTGAACGCATCGATGAGCGGCTGCGTCACATACGGCGGATCGCTGCCCAGCCGCGCGCACCACCGTCGTCGCAGTTCCGTTGCGGGGCAACACGATATCGCGGGCCAGCTCGCTCCAGTAGGACATCATCGCCGGGACGCAGAGCCGCCAGCCGACGCGTCCGTTGGGCAGCGCAACGAGGTGTTCGTCGATGTCCTCATCGAGCTCGGCGTCGGTGACGTCGGACCACGAGCCCGGTCGACTTCTCGGTGCGGGCCTCGGCGCGGTCGGTGTAATCGGGGGAGCCCATCATCGCCTCGGCGGTCGCGCGCATCCGCTCGCCGTCCAAGCCGATCGCCGGGTCCAGCAGCACCAGCCCCGACACCAGATCGGGGCACTGGGCCGCCAGGTGCAGCGCCACCGCGCCGCCGAAGGAGTGCCCGACCACCAGCACCGGCCCGTCGGCCTCGTTCTCCACCAGGGTGGCCAGCGCGGCGACGTTGGCGTCGATGGTCCACGGCGCGGCGTAGCTGGAGCGGCCGTGCCCGATCAGATCCGGGGCCAGCACCGTCACCTCGGATAGGTGCCCGGTGAACAACGGCCGCCACCGCCGGCCGTGCCCGGTGAGGCCGTGCAGGGCCAGCACCTGCGCGGGGCCGGGCGGTCCGAAGCGGTTCACCTGCAGCGCGCTCATGGCCCCTATGCTGCCTTAGGTGGGGACCGAACTGACGTTGCGAAGCCTGGGTGCCGCGAGCACCGTCACCGGATCCAAGCACCTGCTGGAAAGTGGCGGCCGGCGAATCCTGGTGGACTGTGGACTGTTCCAGGGGCTGAAGAACCTGCGCGAACTCAACTGGGCGCCGCTGGCGGTGGAGCCCGTCGAGCATCGACGCGGTCATCATCACCCACGCCCACCTCGACCACACCGGCTACCTGCCCCGGCTGGTGCGCGACGGCTTCACCGGTCCCGATCTTCTGCACCGAGGCCACCGCGGCGGTCGCCGAGATCATCCTGCGCGACAGCGCCTATCTGCAGGAGCGCGACGCGGCGTTCCTCAACAAGCACAAGGCCAGCAAGCACCATCCCGCGCTGCCGCTGTACGACCAGCAGGACGCCGAGCGCGCCATGGACCTGTTCAGCACCCGGCCGTTCGGCCAGCAGTTCACCGTCTCCGATGACGGACCGGCGGTCACGTTCCGCCGCGCCGGGCACATCCTCGGCGCGGCCACCGTGGAGGTGGTGTGGCAGGACCGAACCATCGTGTTCAGCGGCGACCTCGGCCGCTACGACGACCCGATCATGTTCGACCCCGAGCCGGTGCCGACGTGCGACTACCTGGTGATCGAGTCCACCTACGGTGACCGCGTGCACGAGCACATCGATCCGGCCGACGCACTCGCCGATGTCGTCACCGCGACGGTGCGCCGCGGCGGCACCCTGGTGATCCCGGCCTTCGCCGTCGGCCGCGCCCAGACCCTGCTCTATTACCTGTGGAAGTTGCGTGAGGCGGGCCGGCTGCCGGAGGTGCCGGTGTACCTGGACTCGCCGATGGCGATCAACGCCAGCAACCTGCTCGGCACCCACCGCGAGGACCACCGGCTCACGCCGGAGGTGTACGAGGGCATGTGCGCGATGGCCACCTACACCCGCGACGCCGAGCAGTCCATGAAGATCTCGGAGTCCACCGATCCCAAGATCGTCATCTCGGCCAGCGGCATGGCCACCGGCGGCCGAATCCTGCACCACCTCAAGGCATTTGCGCCCGATCCGCGCAACACCATCGCGATCACCGGCTACCAGGTGCCGGGCACCCGCGGCGCCTCGCTGGCCAACGGGGAGACCTCGCTGAAGGTCTACGGCGAGTGGATCCCGGTCAAGGCTGAGGTGGCCAACCTGAAGATGATGTCCGCGCACGCCGACGCCGACGAACTCATCCGGTGGGCCAAGGGGTTCACCACCGCGCCCAAGCACGTGTTCGTGGTGCACGGCGAACCGCAGCCGGCCGACACCCTGCGCCGCCGCCTGGACCGGGAGTTCGGCTGGGCGGGGACGGTGCCGCGGCCGGGGCAGACCTTCGACCTGTAGACGCTCTTTTGTCAGACCCCTTTGGTGTCATGGGGGCATGACGACGGTTCGGCTGCTGGGCGGCCCCGGCACCGGCAAGAGCACCCTGCTGGTCGACGCCGCCGCCGCGCAGATCGCCCGCGGCGTGGACCCGGAGTCGGTGCTGCTGCTGACCGGATCCGGCAAGCTGGCCACCGCCGCCCGCGCCGCGCTGACCGCCCGCATGCTGCGGGCCGATTCGGCGGATCTGCCGGTGGTGCGCGAACCGCTGGTGCGCTCGGTGCACTGCTACGCGTTCGCGGTGCTGCGCAAGGCCGCCGAGCGGGCCGGGGATCCGCCGCCCCGGCTGGTCACCGGGGCCGAGCAGGACGCCATCATCCGCGAACTGCTCGACGGCGACCTCGAGGACGGCGCACCCGGCTGGCCGGCGGAGCTGCGGCCCGCGCTGGGCACCGCCGGGTTCGCCACCGAACTGCGTGACCTGATGGCCCGCTGCGCCGAGCGCGGGATCGACCCGGCGGACCTCAAGCGCCTCGGCCGGGCGCACGGCCGGCCGGAGTGGGTCGCCGCGGGCCGCTTCGCCCAGACAGTACGAGCAGGTGATGCTGCTGCGCGCCGCGGTCGGCACCGCCGCCCCGCAGGCCACCGTGCCCGCACTTGGTGCCGCCGAACTGGTCGGCGCCGCGCTGGAGGCACTCGGCTGCCGATCCCGAGCTGCTGGCCGCCGAGCACGCCCGGATCCGGCTGCTGCTCGTCGACGACGCCCAGCATCTCGACCCGCAGGCCGCCAGGCTGGTGCGGGTGCTGGCCGCCGGCGCGCAACTGGCGGTGCTGGCCGGGGATCCCAACCAGGCGGTGTTCGGGTTCCGCGGCGCGGACCCGGATCTGCTGCTGTCGGGCGACTCGCCGGTGGTCGAACTCACCGCGCTCGCACCGCTGCGCCCCGGCGATCGCCCGGGCGATCAGCTGGGGTGGCCGCGGGGCTGCCGGGGAATCCGGCCTGGCGGCACATCTCCGGTTCCGACTCGGCGACGACGGGCGGCGCGGTGCGGGTGGCCGTGGCGTCCTCCGCGCACGCCGAGGCCGCGCTGATCGCCGACGCGCTGCGCCGCGCCCACCTCATCGACGGGCTGCCGTGGTCGCAGCTGGCGGTGATCGTCCGCTCGGTGTCCGCGGCCGCCGCGCCTGCCCGCGGGCGCTGGCGATGGCCGGGGTGCCGGTCGACCCCGCACCGGTCGCCGGGCCGGTCGCCGAGCAGCCCGCCGCCCGCGCGCTGCTCGACGTGCTTGTCGGCGACCGCTCGGGGAGATCGACGGCGAGCAGGCGGAGGCTCTGCTGACCGGGCCGATCGGTCGGATGGACCCGGTGTCGCTGCGCCAGCTGCGCCGCGCACTGCGCCGCGCCGACACCTCGGTGGCCGAGGCCCTCACCGGCCGCGCCCCCCGCCTGCCGGCCGCGCTGGCCGCCCCGGTCAAGCGGGTCCGCGGCGTGCTGACCGCCGCCGCCCGCGCGCACCGCGACAACCACGACCCCCGCCTCGTGCTGTGGGCGGCCTGGGAACGCAGCGGTCTGCAGTGTCGCTGGCTGACCGCCGCCGAACGGGGCGGCACCGACGGACGCGCCGCCGACCGCAACCTCGCCGCGGTCACCGCGCTGTTCGACATCGCCGACGACTACGTCACCCGCACCGCCGGGGCGTCGGTGCGCGGGCTGCTCGACCACGTCGCCGCGCTGCACTTGCCACCGGCTTCGCGCCGATGTCGGCCGCCGAGACGGTGGCGGTGCTCAGCCCGCACGCCGCACTGGGCCGCGACTGGGAGATGGTCGTCATCGCCGGGGTGCAGGAAGGGTTGTGGCCCAACACCACTCCGCGCGGCGGCGTGCTGGCCACCCAGACGGCTGCTCGACGTCGTCGACGGCCTCGGCGAGGACGTCTCGGCCCGCGCACCGCTGCTCGCCGAGGAACGCCGGCTGCTGATCGCGGCGATGGGCCGGGCGCGGCGGCGGCTGCTGATCACCGCCGTCGACAGTGACGCCGGCGATGAGGCGGCGCTGCCGTCGTCGTTCGTCACCGAACTGGCCCGGTTCGCCACCGCCGAACCCGAGCAGGCCCTCGTGCCGGTGGCCGCGCCGCCGGTGCTGTCAGCAGCCGGGGTGGTCGGGCGGCTGCGGGCGACTGTGTGCGCCCCTGACGGTGCAGTCGACGACGACGAACGGCGCCGCGCCGCAGCGCACCTGGCCCGGCTGGCCGCCGCCGGTGTCCCCGGAGCCGATCCCGCGCAGTGGCACGGCGTCGCCGAGCTGAGCACCGAGGAGCCGCTGTGGAGCGGGGACGATCACACCGTCACGCTGAGCCCGTCGACCCTGCAGACCCTGACCGACTGCCCGCTGCGCTGGCTGGCCGAACGCCACGGCGGCACCGGTCCGCGGCAGCTGTCGTCCACCCTCGGCTCGGTGCTGCACGCACTGGTGGCCGATCCGTCCGCCGGGGAGTCCGCGATGGTGGCCGAGCTCGAACGGGTCTGGGCCGCATTGCCGTTCGACTCGCCCTGGTACGCCGCCAACGAACTGGACCGCCACCGCGCCATGCTGTCGGCGTTCGCCGCCTGGTACTCGGCCACCCGCGATGAGCTCACCGAGGTCGGCACCGAGGTCGACCTCGACGGTGTCATCGCCGAGGCGGCCGACGGTCTGCCCGGGGTGCGGGTGCGCGGCCGCATCGACCGCCTCGAGCGCGACCCGCAGGGCCGGCTGGTGGTGGTCGACGTCAAGACCGGCAAGAGCCCGGTCACCAAGGACGACGCGCAGCGGCACGCCCAGTTGGGGCTGTATCAATTGGCGGTGTCGGCGGGGCTGCTGCCCGACGGTGATCAGCCCGGCGGCGGCCGGCTGGTGTACGTCGGCAAGCCCACCACCGCCGGTGCGGCCGAACGTGAGCAGACCGCGCTGGGTCCCGAGGACGCCGAGCAGTGGCGTGAGGCGGTGCGCACCGCCGCCGCGGCGACCGCCGGCCCGCAGTTCGCCGCCCGGGTCAACGACGGCTGCTCGCACTGCCCGATCCGGCCGTCCTGCCCCGCCCACACCCGGGAGGCCGCCGTGACGCACACCCCCGCGGAACTCGCTGAGGCACTGGGACTTCCGGAACCCACCGACGAGCAGGCCGCCGTGATCGCCGCCCCGCCCGGGCCGCTGGTCGTCGTCGCCGGCGCCGGTGCGGGCAAGACCGAGACCATGGCCGCGCGGGTGGTGTGGCTGGTGGCCAACGGATTCGCCGACCCCGGCCGAGGTGCTCGGGCTGACCTTCACCCGCAAGGCCGCCGGGCAGCTGCTGCGCCGGGTGCGCTCCCGGCTGGCCCGGCTGGCCGCGGTCACCGACGTCGCGCGCCGACGGCGCGGCCGTCGGTGAGCACCTATCACGCGTTCGCCGGCGGCGCTGCTGCGCGAGTTCGGTCTGCTGCTGCCCGTCGAGCCCGACGCCCGGCTGCTCGGCGACACCGAGATGTGGCAGCTGGCCTACGACGTGGTGCGCCGCCACCCCGAGCGGCTGCCCATCGACAAGAACCCCGCCGCGGTCACCGCGATGGTGCTGCGGCTCTCCAGCGAACTGGCCGAGCACCTCGTCGACACCGCGGAGTTGCGCGACACCCACCGGGAGCTCGAGCGGCTGGTCCTCACCCTGCCGCCCGGTTACCGCCAGCGGGAGACGCCCAACCGTCGGCTGCTCGATCTGCTGGCCGTGCAGGAGCAGCGGGCCGCGCTGGTGCCGCTGGTCGACGCGCTTGCACGCCCGGATGCGCGCCGAGCGGGTGATGGACTTCGGCGCGCAGATGTCGGCGGCCGCCCGGCTGGCGGCCTCGCGCCCGCAGGTGGGCGCAGGCGCTGCGGGAGCGCTACCGGGTGGTGCTGCTCGACGAGTACCAGGACACCGGGCACGCCCAGCGGATCATGCTGTCGGCGTTGTTCGGCGGCGGCGCCGACGATCAGCCTCGCGCTGACCGCGGTCGGGGATCCGATCCAGTCCATCTACGGCTGGCGCGGGGCGTCGGCGACGAACCTGCCCCGGTTCACCACCGACTTCCCGCACGCCGACGGCAGCCCCGCCCCCACCTGCGAGCTGAGCACCAGCTGGCGCAACCCGCCGCGGGTGCTGGAGTTGGCCAACGCCATCTCCGCGCAGGCCCGGCGCCGCTCGATCGCGGTGCACCCGCTGCGCGCCCGCCCGGACGCCGAGCCGGGCACCGTGCTCGCCGCGCTGCACACCGACGTCGTCGCCGAACGGGCCTGGATCGCCGACCACATCGCCGCCCGCTTCACCGACGACCCCCGGGCGTCACCGCCGCGGTGCTGGTGCGCCGCAACGCCGACGCCGGCCCGATCGCCGCCGAACTCACCGCCCGCGGCGTGCCGGTGGAAGTGGTCGGCCTGGCCGGTCTGCTGTCGATTCCCGAAGTGGCGCAGATCGTTTCGATGCTGCGGCTGATCGCCGACCCGACCGCCGGTGCGGCGGCCATGGAGGTGCTCACCGGGCCGCGCTGGCGCCTCGGCGCGGCCGACCTCGCCGCGCTGTGGCGCCGCGCGGTGGTGCTCGACCGCGAACCCGGGCAGGGCCGGCCGGACACCGAGACCGCCGAGCAGATCATCGCCGCGGCCACCGATACCGACGCCGCCTGCCTGGCCGACGCGCATCGCCGACCCCGGCCCCGCCGGAGGGCTACTCGGCGGAGGGCTACCGGCGGATCACCGCCCTGGCCGACGAACTGGTGCGGCTGCGCACCCATCTCGGCCACTCGGTCAGCGACCTGGTCGCCGAGATCCGCCGGGTGCTCGGCGTCGATGCCGAGGTGGTCGCCGCCGGCGGCGGCACCGAGCACCTGGACCGCTTCGCCGACGTGGTGGCCGGCTACACCCAGCACGGGGTCGCCGATGCCGCCGGTCTGCTGGCCTACCTCGACGCCGCCGCGGTGGTGGAGAACGGCCTGGCCCCCGCCGAGGTCAGCGCCGCCCCGGGCCGGGTGCAGGTGCTCACCGTGCACGCCGCCAAGGGTCTGGAGTGGCAGATCGTCGCCGTCCCGCACCTGAGCGGGAAGGTGTTCCCGTCCACCGGGATGTCGCGCACCTGGCTCAACGACGCCGGAGACCTGCCGCCGCTGCTGCGCGGGGACAGCGCCCAGCACGGGCGGTATTCACGGGGTTCCGGTGCTCGACACCTCCGACGTCACCGACCGCAAGGCACTCGAAGAGGTCATCGACACCCACCGCGATCAGTTGGCCCGCCGCCGCATCGACGAGGAACGCCGCCTGCTCTACGTCGCGCTCACCCGCGCCGAGGACACCCTGCTGGTCTCCGGCCACCACTGGGCCGACGGCGGGTCCACCCCGCGCGGCCCCTCGGAGTTCCTGCTCGAGATCAACGACGCCATCGAGGCCACCGGCTGCGGCGAGATCGAGCACTGGGCGCCCGCACCCGCCGACGGGGACCCGAACCCGTTGCAGGAGAACATCTCCGAGGCAGTCATGGCCGGTCGACCCGCTGCGCGGCCGCCGCGCCGGGGTGCGAACGCGGCGCGCAGTTGGTGGCCGCGGCGATGGCCGGTGAGTTCACCGCTGACCGACCAGATCTTCGCCCAGACCCCGACGTGGAAGCCCTGCTCGCCGAACGTGCCCGCGCCGCCACACCCGCCGAGCTTGTGCTGCCCGGCCAGCTGTCGGTCAGCGCCCTGGTCGACCTCGACCGCGACCGCCCGGCCGCGCTGCGCCGACTGGTCCGCCGGCTGCCCGGCCGGCCGGACCCGCACGCCACCCTCGGCACCGCCTTCCACGAGTGGGTGCAGCGCTTCTACGGCGCCGACCGGCTGTTCGACCTCGACGACCTGCCCGGCGCGGGCGGCCCGCAGCCCACCGACGCCGAGCAACTCGCCGCGCTGCAGGAGGCGTTCACCGCCTCGGCGTGGGCGGCCCGCACCCCGGTCGACGTGGAGGTGCCCTTCGAGATGGCCATCGGCGAGACGATCGTCCGCGGCCGCATCGACGCCGTGTTCGCCGACCCCGACGGCGGGGTCACCGTCGTCGACTGGAAGACCGGCACCCCGCCCGCCGACGACGACGCCCGCCGGCACGCCGCGGTGCAGCTGGCCGTCTACCGGCTGGCGTGGGCGGCGCTGTCCGGCGTGCCCGAGTCACAGGTCCGGGCGGCGTTCCACTACGTGCGCACGGGGCGGACGGTCACGCCGGAGGTTATGCCTGGACTGCGCGAGCTGTCGGAGCTGCTCGTCTGACCTTCAGCGCCTGACGGATCATCCCGAACTGGAGCGGCAGCCGGGCCATCGCCGCGATCCGCGCCGGCCAGCCCTTGTCCCACCACATCCGCACCATGTTGATGTTGGCGGGGTAGACCGCCAGGAACAGCGCCACCGCCGCCAGCGCCCCGGCCCGCCGGGTCCGCGGGGCCAGCAGCATCGCGCCCACGCCGACCTCGGCCACCCCCGAGGCGTAGGTATAAAACCGCGGGCTGCCCGGCAATTCGGGGGGAACGATGGTGTCGAACGGCTTGGGCGCCGCGAAGTGCCCGATACCGATGCCGATCAGCATCGCCGCCATCCGGTAGGCGGGGGTTTGGCTGACGGGCTCGGCTGAGGTCTGCGGCATGGTTACATAATGCCCCGTGTGCAGCAGTGAGACGTCGATAACGGGTCGTCGTGGCCCGGGTAGGTTGGCGCGCCGCCTGCAGGCCATCAACGAGGACCTCACCGGCAAGCCCGATTACGCGCTGGTCGATCACCTGCGCATCCCGCAGCCGTTCGTCCCCCCGGGCCGACGTATCGCCCGTCGGCTGTTCTACGCCTTCGCCGCCCTGTTCGCCGCGGCGATCGTGGTCTACCTCGACCGCGACGGCTACAACAACGCCGCCGGCAAGCCGCTGACCTTCCTGGACTGCCTCTACTACGCCACTGTGTCGCTCTCCACCACCGGCTACGGCGACATCGCCCCGTTCTCGGAGCGGGCCCGCCTGATGAACATTCTGGTCATCACGCCGCTGCGGTTCGCCTTCCTGATCGTGCTCATCGGCACCACCGTGGAAACCCTGACCGCCGCCTCGCGGCAAGCCCTGAGAATTCAGCGTTGGAGGAACACCGTGCGCAACCACACCGTCGTCGTCGGCTACGGCACCAAGGGCCGCACAGCTGTCACCGCCATGATCGGCGACGGCGTGGCCCCGGCCGACATCGTCGTCGTCGACACCGACCAGATCTCCCTCGACCGGGCCAACGCGGCCGGGCTGGTGACCGTGCGCGGCGACGCCAACAAGTCCGATGTACTGCGGCTGGCCAGCGCCCAGCACGCCAAGGCCATCGTGGTGGCCACCAACAGCGACCCCACCGCGGTGCTGGTCACCCTGACCGCCCGCGAGCTCGCGCCCAACGCCACCATCATCGCCTCGGTCCGCGAGGCCGAGAACAAGCACCTGCTGATGCAGTCCGGGGCCGATTCGGTGGTGGTGTCCTCGGAGACCGCCGGCCGACTGCTCGGTCTGGCCACCTCCAAGCCCACGGTCGTGGAGATGATCGAGGACCTGCTCACCCCGCACGAAGGATTCGCCATCGCCGAGCGCGAGGTCGAGGCCAAAGAGGTGGGCGGCTCACCCAAACACCTGGCCGAGATCGTGCTCGGGGTGGTGCGCAACGGAAAGCTGGTGCGGGTCGACTCCGCCGAGGTCGACGCGCTGGAGAAGTCCGACCGGCTGCTCTACGTATGCAACTCGAAGGAGGACTAGAGCGCCGGTGACATTCCGACTGCGCAATGTCCCGGTGCTGTCCCGCGTCGGTGCCGACCGCGCCGACAATCTGCGCACCGACGTCGACGCCGCGCTCGCCGGGTGGGCCGACGCGCTGCTGATGCGGGTCGACACCCGCAACCAGGTGCTCGTCGTCGACGGCCGGCTCGTGCTCGGCCCCGCCGCCGAGTTCGCCGACGCCCCACCCGCGGACGCGGTGTTCCTCGGCCGGATGCCCGACGGCCATCACGTCTGGGCGGTGCGCGCCGCGCTCGACGCGGTCGCCGACGCCACCGTCATCGATCCGCGCCGCACCAGCGCGCCCTTCGACGACGTCAGCGCACAACTGCTGGCGTGCGCGCTGGCGTTGCTGAATTGGCATGAGCAGGCGCGCTTTTCGGCCATCGACGGCTCACCCACGCGCCCCATCCGGGCGGGCTGGGCGCGGCGCAACCCGCTCAGCGGGCACGAGGAGTTCCCTCGCATCGACCCCGCGGTGATCTGCCTGGTGCACGACGGCGCCGACCGCGTGGTGCTGGCCCGCCAGACCGTGTGGCCGCCGAAGCTGTTCTCGCTGCTGGCCGGGTTCGTCGAGGCGGGGGAGTCGTTCGAGTCATGCGTGGTGCGCGAGATCGCCGAGGAGGTCGGCCTCGACGTGACCGATGTGACCTACCTCGGTTCGCAGCCGTGGCCGTTCCCGCGCTCGCTGATGATCGGCTTCCACGCCCTGGGTGATCCGGAGCAGCCCTTCGCCTTCCGCGACGGCGAGATCGCCGAAGCCGCGTGGTTCACCCGCGACGAGGTGCGCGCCGCCCTGGAGGAGGGGGACTGGAGCAGCACCTCGCAGTCGCGACTGCTGCTGCCGGGCAGCATTTCCATCGCCCGGGAGATCATCGAATCTTGGGCATATGCGGAGTTCCCCACCTCGTAGCGACTCTCAGCGACTCGAGTAGGGGCGCGGTAGTCGCGCACTAGCCGCTAGTCGCTCACTAGTCGCTCAGAGGTGGGAACAACTCCACGCGCGGGCTGCCAAGATAGATGCCGTGAACCCCGCCGCCGGCCTGAAACGTCGCCTGGTTCTCACTGTGTTGGTCGTCGCGCTCGCGATCGCTGCCAGCGTGCTCGGCTACCACGTCAGCCGCGCCAGCACGAACGAGGAGAGTTACTTCGGCGATTTCGACAGCCCGGACCGGATCGAGCTCACCGCGTGGATCACCGACGTCGACCCCACGGCGCAGAGGTTGTCGATGACCATCACCAACGTCCGCCCGATGGGCAAGTTCGCCGACGCTGACGGCAACTTCGCCGACGACGCCACCCTGATTGCCAACGGGGTCGGTGACTGGCGGTTTCCGATCGCCGGCGGGGATTCGGCTGATGACGACGACGTTGCGCTGACGATCTTGGGCCCGGTCACCGACTACCCGTTCGACCACTACGTCGGCAACATCGAGTTGCATGTCTGGGCCGACGGGACCGAGCTGCCCACCGCGATCACCGTGTGGAACTCCGATGCGTTCTTCGAGATCGCGACCTCCGAGAGCGAACCCCCCAACGGCGGCACCTATATCGACCTGTCCATCCGGCGCAGTGCCTCGACGCTGGTGTTCGCCGGTTTCATCATGGTGCTGATGCTCGGCCTCGCGGGCGCCGCCGCGGTCGCGGCGCATTACGTGCTGCACGGCAAACGCGGTCTGGACCTCACGGCGTGCTCGCTGATGGCCGCCATGCTGTTCGCACTGATCCCGTTGCGCAACGCGGTGCCGGGTGACCCGCCGATCGGCTCGATCATCGACTTCGGCTCGTTCTTCATCGCCGAGGCCACCATCGCGATCTCGTTGATCTCCTGCGTCGTCCTCGGCTACCGGCAGCAGTTGAAGCACGAGCACGCCGAGATCGAGACGAGGAGGAATTCGAGATGACGTGGTGGCGCACGCTCGCAGCTCTGCTCGCAGCGCTGACGATGACGGGGTGGTCGGGCAGCGCGGTGTCAGCGGCTGCGCCGGTGTTGCCGGCAGACCAGATGGTGTTCACGGTGATGACCGGCGGCGGATTGGTGCGGCCGGTGCAGTACGCGCTCGAGTCCCCGGCACTGGTCATCTACGGCGACGGCCGAGTGTTGACGATCTCTCAGGACAGAGCACCGCTGGTTCCCGCCCGCTATGACCTCGCGCGCATCGACCCCGCCACGGTGGCGTCGTTCGTGTCCGGAGTCGAAGCCGGTGGGGTGATCAGCCCGGGCACCGACTTCGGTAAACCGCGCGTCACCGACCTGGCCACCACGGCGGTCACGGTCAACGGTGCTAACGGCCCGGTTCGGGTGAGCGCCTACGCCCTCATCGAGCAGTTCGAAACCGAGCTCACCGCGCCCCAGCGCAGCGCGCGGGACGCGTTGCGCGCGATCATCGACGAGGCCGACGGCCTCTCGGCCGGCGCCACCCGCAGCCCGTACTCACCGGACCGGGTCGTGGTCTATGAGTTGGATCCCCGCTTCGAGGACGAGACCGCGACGATCGCCTGGCCCGGGCCGCCGCCGTCGAGCTTCCTCACCCCGACCGACAAGCGACGCTCCATCGCATGCGGGGAGTTGGTCGCCGATCCCGCCGAGGTCGTCTATCAGGCGGCGTTGACCAATCCGGGGTCCCGCTGGCTGGTGGACGGCGCCACCCGGGTCCTGGCCGTCAACCCACTGCCGCTGGCGGATGCCTGCCCGTAACGGCTCAGACACCGGCGTCGGCATTTCAGAGGGCATCGCTCGTGCCCACCTCTGAGGCCGTTGTTTCCGGATTAGACGCCCACCCTGGCCGACTAGCATCGCCTGGTGCCGCAGCAGCCGACAGTCACCGGGGTTGCCGCAGTCATGACGACGGTGGCGATGGGGCTGGGCAGCGCCGTCGTGGTGGGGGATCTGCGGATCCTGGCCGCCAACATCTCCCTGGTCCGCGGAGGCCTGGGCTTCTCGTACGGCACCAACATCTTCGTGGCCTCGCTGGCGACTCTGACCCTGGCCGCGTCGGTGCTCGGCGCGGGTGTCCTCGGCGACCGGTACGGCATGAAACGGATGTTCGTCGCCGGCGCGTGGGCGGTGGTGGTGTTCGGCCTCATCGGAGCGGCCGCCCCCAACGTGGTCGTGCTGATGATCGCCCGAGCCTGCATCGGGGTGGCATTCGCGTTTCTGAGCGGTCTCTCGCTGGCCATCATGAACGCGGTATTCGCTCCCGAACGCCGTGCGCGTGCCATCGCCCAGTATCTCGCCGCGGTCTACGCCTTCGGTGTGCTCCCGGCGACCGTGGGCAGTCTGCTGGCCGAGAACGTCGGCTGGCGCGCTGGACTTCTCGTCACACCCGTCCTCGCGATCCTCGTCGTGGTGATCACCGTGCGCTACGTTCCGGAGACGCAGAGTTCACACCGCAAGACCGATATCCCCGGCCTGCTGCTGGTCGCAACCGCACTCCTCGGCGTCACCTACGGCATCTCCCAGTTGCAGACCGGGGTGAACCCCGCGGCGCTGATACCGATCCTGATCGGGCTGCTGGCCGGCGCCGCGTTCATCCGCTGGGAGCTTCGCGTTGACGATCCGGCGCTGGATCTGCGGATCTTTCGCTCGCCCCGCTTCAACGCCGTGGTGAGTGCGGGTGCGGCCAACAATCTGGTGCAGGGCGGATCGATGACCATGGTCACCTTCTACCTCATCCTCGTGCGGGATCTGTCGACCTGGGAGTTCGCGCTACTGCTCATTCCGGCCACGCTGGTTTCCGCGCTGGCCGCGGTGGTGGCAGGACGGGCCGCGGGGCGGTTCGGCAACTGCGCTGTGGTGGTGGCGGGCTTGGCGGTGTTGGCGGTCAGTGTGCTGGCGCGGCTGTCGTTCAGGATCGACACCCCGATCGCGGTTGTCGGGGCGGTGATGGCGCTGACAACGGTCGGCGGTGCGATCCTGCAGACGCCGCAGACGACGGTCATGATGTCCAGTGCACCAACAAATCTCGGTGGTGTGGTCTCAGCGGTGAAGGCATCGGTGGGTGGAACCTTCTACGGCGTGGGGGCGGCGCTGTTCTCGATTTTCGGCATCATCCTGCTCATCCGCAGCATCGGCCCGAAGCTGGCTGATGTCGGCATCAGTCTCGAGCAGGTCGGCGATATTCTCAGCGCCGGCACCACCACCGGAGATCCGGGTTCCACCGGGCTGGATCCTCAGATCGTCGCGTGGGTGGTCTCCGAGGCCACCGCAAGCACACTCGACGCGGCGAGGGTGCTGAATCTGACCATGCTGCTCGTACCTCTGACGGCGATCGCCATCGTCGTCGTGCTGTTTCGGCGTGGACGCAACATTGCCGATACTGCCGGAGATGCCGAGAAGGCGGCCCGCTAAGCGGCGAGCCCGGTTCCATCTTGATCGCGCGCGAGATCATCGAATCCTGGGCGTACGCCTAAAGCCGCCAGATCGACACCAGGGTCGCTGACGCGCCCAGAATCGCAGCCCTGAGGTCGATCTCGCGGGGGCGTAGGCGCCCATTAGGCGAATCGCACCGGCACCGTCACGGTCGGGGAGCTCGACGGCCGGTTATCGACCAAGACGGCGCTGCCGGTGGGGTCCTGGACGTTGAGATCCAGCTCGTAGATCGCGGGGTTCTCGTACACGCGGTAGTAGTACGTGAGGTTCTTCGTATCGGCGACGCTGGTCCACAGCGTGTACTCAGTGGACTCAACCCCGGTGTCGGTCACGTTGCGCAGGATTCCGCGCGGCAGATCGAAGTTGTTCATCACATGCCACGCCGTCCACACCGCGTCGGCGCCGGTCGGATCGGGATACGAGTCGCGCGCGTACAGGCTGGCGCGGATGAACCGGTCGGGGGAGTTGCTGCCGCCGGGCATGCCGACGTAGCCGTTGCCCATCGTGATCTTGTAATCCTGGGAGCCGGCCGTGATCGGGCCGGACGGGTTGTACGGAGAGAGCGACTTGTAGTGCTCCCAGTTGTTCAGGTGGAACTCGAAACGCGGGGGGTTGGTGATGCAGCCGCCCGGTGACTCGACGATCGTCGGCGGCTGATTCGGGGTGTGCCACTCGCAGATGATGGTCTTGCCGCTGCGATCACCCACCCGCAGGTGCAGCGGCAGTTGGCCTTTGGTGGTGGGCGTGAAGGGGAATTCGGTGTCGACGACGACGACGTCACCGGACGTCAGAGCCGCCGCGGCTTCGTCGGTTGTCGCGCAGGTGCTCAGGAGGTAGAGCACTACCTGCCAGCTGGCGATGGCCTGTTCGCGGTTGTCGCCGGATACCGGGGAGAACTCGGTGAACCCGGGCAGGTTGAACACGCCGGCCACGAGGCCCTTCTCGTTGATCCCGTCGGAGCCCAGCGAGTGGGTGCCGTCGGCGATCAACACGTTGCCGCCGAATGCGTAGGTGTTGGTCCACCGCAGTCCGTCGGTGCCGGAGCTGGTCTCACCGACGAACGCCTGCCCGCGGGGGAAGTAGCCGACGCATTCGGGCAGCGGGGTGTCGAACTCCATCGTCCGTGCGTAGACGACGTCGCCGTTATCGGCCGTCAGTCGGATCCCCGTGCACATGGCGCTTCTCCTCGTTGTGGCAGTTCCCCACCTCGTAGCGACTGTCAGCGACTCAAGTAGAGCCCGAAGAGTCGCTCAGAGGCGGGGAAATGGCTACACGCCGAGTTTTTCCTTGACGTCCTTGATGCTCGGGTTGGTCAACGCGGAGCCGTCGGCGAACTTCAGCGTCGGCACCGTCTGGTTGCCGCCGTTGACGCCCATCACGAAGGCCGCGGCCTCCGGGTCGTGCTCGATGTCCACCTCGGTGAACGCGATGCCAGCCGACTTCATGGCGACCTTGAGCCGCTTGCAGTAGCCGCACCACTCCGTTGAGTACATCGTCACATCCGACATGGGTCCTCAACTTAGTGCGACTGTCACTCCCGGCTGCCAAGATGGACGCCGTGACCCCCGACCCCGCCGGCCTCGACGACGAGCAGCGCGACGCCGTGCTGGCCGCCCGCGGGCCGGTGTGCGTGCTGGCCGGGGCGGGCACCGGCAAGACCCGCACCATCACCCACCGCATCGCGCACCTGGTCGGCCCAGGGCCACGTCGCCGCCGGGCAGGTGCTGGCGGTCACGTTCACCTCGCGCGCCGCGGGGGAGATGCGCAGCCGGCTGCGGGCCATGGACGTCGGCCGGGGCGTGCAGGCGCTGACCTTCCACGCCGCGGCGCGGCGCCAGCTGCAGTACTTCTGGCCGCGGGTGGTCGGCGCCACCGGCTGGCAGCTGCTGGACAGCAAGTTCGCGCGTGGTCGGCCCAGGCCGCCAACCGGGCCAAGCTGCAGGCGTCCACCGACGACGTGCGCGACCTCGCCGGCGAGATCGAGTGGGCCAAGGCCTCGCTCGATCAGCCCCGAGGAGCTACGCGCGCCGCGGTCGCGCGAGGTGCGCCCGCGACATCCCGCTGGACGCCGCCGAAGGTGGCCGCGGTCTACGCCGGCTACGAGAAGCTCAAGGCCGACCGCGACGGCGTCGCGCTGCTCGACTTCGACGATCTGCTGCTGCACACCGCCGCCGCCATCGAGAACGACGCCGCGGTCGCCAGGAGTTCCGCGACCGCTACCGCTGCTTCGTCGTCGACGAGTACCAGGACGTCACCCCGCTGCAGCAGCGGGTGCTCGACGCCTGGCTCGGCGACCGCGACGACCTCACCGTCGTCGGCGACGCCAACCAGACCATCTACTCCTTCACCGGGGCCTCGCCGAAGCTACCTGCTGGACTTCTCCCGCCGGTTCCCCGACGCCACCGTGGTGCGCCTGGAGCGCGACTACCGCTCCACCCCGCAGGTGGTGTCGCTGGCCAACCGGGTGATCGCCGCCGCCCGCGGCCGGATGGCCGGCACCAAGCTGCACCTGGTCGGCCAGCGCCCGCCCGGGCCGGAGCCGTCGTTCAGCGAGCACCCCGACGAGGTCGCCGAGGCCGCCGTCGGTGGCCGCGCGCCTGCAAGAAGCTGATCGAAGCCGGCACCCCGGCCGCCGAGATCGCGGTGCTCTACCGGATCAACGCCCAGTCCGAGGTCTACGAGGAGGCGCTCACCGAGGCCGGCATCCCGTTCCAGGTGCGCGGCGGCGAGGGCTTCTTCTCCCGCCAGGAGATCCGCCAGTCGCTGGTGGCCCTGCAGCGCGCCGCCGATCGGGGACGCGCGACGGGCCGGCTGCCCGAGGTCGTGCGCGACCTGCTCGAGCCGCTGGGCCTCACCGCCGAACCGCCGGCCGGCGCGAAGGCCCGGGATCGCTGGGAAGCGTTGGGCGCGTTGGCCGAACTGGTCGACGAGGAGGTGGCGCTGCGACCCCGAGCTCGACCTGGCCGCGCTGGTCGCCGAACTCGAGCTGCGCGCCGACGCCCGCCACCCACCGACCGTGCAGGGCGTCACGCTGGCCTCGCTGCACGCGGCCAAGGGCCTGGAGTGGGACGCGGTGTTCCTGGTCGGCCTGGCCGACGGCACGCTGCCGATCAGCCACGCCATCGCCAACGGCCCCGACAGCGAGGCCGTCGAAGAGGAACGCCGCCTGCTCTACGTCGGAATCACCCGCGCCCGAATGCATCTGGAGCTCAGCTGGGCGCTGGCCCGCGCACCCGGCGGCCGGCAGAGCCGCCGGCCGTCGCGCTTCCTCAACGGCATCGCCCCGCAGACCCGCGCCGAGGCGTCCGCGACCGCAAGTCGCGGCAGCAAGCGCGGCGCCACCCCGCGCTGCCGGGTGTGCAACGCGGTGCTCACCACGCACGCCGTCGATCATGTTGCGCCGCTGCGAGACCTGCTCGGTCGGACATCGACGAGGACCTGCTCGCCCAGCTCAAGGAATGGCGGCTGACGACCTCCAAGGAGCTCAGCGTGCCGGCCTATGTGGTGTTCACCGACAACACGCTGATCGCCATCGCCGAGTCGCTGCCCGCCGACGAGGCCGCGCTGGTGGCCATCCCGGGCATCGGCTCGCGCAAGCTCGAGCAGTTCGGCGCCGACGTGCTGGAGTTGGTGCGGTCCCGGGGATAGGCGCAGCCCACAACCAAAAGTGCTACCATGTAGCACATGGAGCGGATCGGGGTTCGGGAGCTGCGCCAGAACGCCAGCCGCTACCTCGCCCAGGTGGCCAGCAGCGGCGAGCCGATCGAGATCACCGACCGCGGCCGGCCGGTGGCGCGCCTTGTCCCGGTCGCCGAGGACGAGTGGGAGAACATGATCGTCAGCGGGGAGATCACTCCGCCATGCTCCGATGTTGAACTGCGAAATATCGTCCCCGTTGCCGGGCAGTTCGATCTGACCGGAGCACTGGACGAGCTGCGCGAGCACGAGCGGTGAGGACCTACCTCGACACGTCGGCACTCGCCAAACTGGTCGTGCGCGAACGGGAATCCGATGCCCTGCGGGACCACCTCGAGCAGATCCGCTCCGACACGTTGTTCACCGCGGCCATCACCCGCACCGAACTGGTGCGGGCGGCGCGGCGGGTAGACGCGGCGCTGGTGACGACCGCACGCAAAGTCCTCGACACCCTCGCGATCATCGAGACCACTACAGCTCTACTCGATGACGCGGCGCTTCTGGACCCGCCGGGCCTGCGCAGCCTCGACGCCATCCATCTGGTCGCGGCTCAGCGTGCCGGTACCGAGCTGCGCAGCGTGATCACCTACGACACCCGTATGACCGACTCAGCGGAGTCGCTGGCCATTCCTGTCGTCGCCCCGGGTCTGAACTGACCTCACCCGCCCTGCTGGAGTTGGTGCGCTCCCGAGCGTGACCGCTCAGACAACGAAAGGTCAGGCCAGGCCGAGTTCGCGGGCCGCGGTGTTGGCCGCCCGCGCCCCCGACATCTGCCGCAGCAGCAGCAGACCATCCAGGGTCGCCACCGCCGCCAGCGCCTGCCGTCGCCGCTGCACGGCGGTGCGGGCGGCGATGCGCGGCTCCAGCCAGTCCACCCATCCGCCGATCAGCAGCGGGGCCAACGTGGCGTACGGTTCGCGCCCGGCGCTGGCCAGCCCGACGACTTCGAAGTACACCGCGAAGATCGGGTCCGCCGTGGGTGAGGCGAGCACCGGCCACGCCTGTCGCTGAAGCTCGCGCACCGGCAGCGCGGAGTCACCGAACGCACCGGCCAACGTGTCCTGCAGCCGCTCGCCGAGTGCGCTGACGGCCGCGGTGACCAGATCGCTCTTAGAGGGGAAGTAGTAGACGACCGTGCGGTCGCTGATGCCCAGGGCCGCCGCCACCGAACCGAAGGTGAGCGAGCCGATCCCGGATGCGGCCACGATCTCGGTGGCCGCCGTCAGCAGGTCCTCCCGAGAATGCTTGTAGCCCACGAGAGGATCGTATAGTTTGTAGTGACTACTACAAACTAGGAGTGTCGGAGATGACCGAACGTCAATCAGGGGCCGCGGCCACCGGTCTGGTCGTAGGCGCCGCGGTGGCGCTGAGCTTCGCCCTGCTCATCAGCGTGCTGCCCGCCTCGTGGTTCCTCGATACGCCCACGCGCATCGCGGTGTACGTGGCGTGCGCACTGGCGGCCCCGCCCACCGTGTGGCTGCTGCAGGGAGTGGCCCGCGCGCGCCACACTCGATCAGCGGGCGACGTTCTTCTGGGGGATGGCCGGCGCCATGCTCTTCGACTCACTGGCCATCGGGTTCGTCCCATCGCTGTACGGCCAGACCGGCCAGGCGCTGGCCTGGACGGCATCCGCCCTGCTCTTCGCCTTCGCCACGGCGTTCATCGCCGGCCAGCGTCATGCTGGGCCGCACCGCGGCGGCGCGCGTCGGCAGTTAGCCGACAGCCGCACACGGCGGTGCGCCCGCCGCTATCGTGGCCGTGTGTCCATGACCGCCCGGGAGTCCGAATTGCTCTCGGTCACTTTGCAACTGCTGCAGCAGCATGGCTATGAGGGTCTGACCGTGGATGACGTGGCCGCCACCGCACGCGCCAGCAAGGCCACCATGTACCGGCGCTGGCCCACCAAAGCCGAACTGGTGCTAGCCGCCGTCGTCGAGGGGATGCGGGAGCAACTTGTCGCCCCGGAGACCGGATGCCTGCGGACCGATCTGCTGGAGATCGGCGACAAAGTCTCCAAAGAGGTTCGCGAGCACGCCGCCACCATGCGCGCGGTGCTGACCGAGACCACCCGCAACCCGGCCCTGAACCAGGCCATGCAGCGCCAGATCTTCGACCAGCGCAAGAAGCTGATCCACCAGGTGTTGCATCAGGCGGTGCAGCGCGGGGAGATCGAGGCCGAGGCGATCAACGACGATCTCTGGGACTTGCTGCCGGGATATCTGGTGTTCAGGGCCGTGATCCAGAACCGTCCACCCACCCGGCGCACCGTCGTCGCACTCGTCGACGATGTGATCTTGCCCAGCCTGACGCGTAAATCGTGCGCCAAGCGGTACTGATCAGTACTGTCCCCGGCATGGGTCGGTCTCTGGGGCGGTACTGGATGGTGCTCGTCGCCGCCGTCGTCGTCGGACTCGCCGGCTTCGCCGTCTACCGCCTGCAGGGTGCCTTCGGCTCGGAGAACCAGGCGACCCCGGGCGCGATGGCCGACCAGATCGTCCCGTTCAACCCCAAGCGCGTGCAGATCGAGGTGTTCGGCGACCCGGGCGCGACGGCGACGATCACCTACACCGACGTCGAGGCCCGCCCGCAGCGCGCCGACGGCGTCGCGCTGCCGTGGACCTATGACGGCACCACCACCATCCCGGCGGTGCTCGCCAATGTGCAGGCCCAGGGCGACGGCTACTCCCTGGGCTGCCGCATCACCATCGACGGGGTGGTCAAGGTGGAGAACTCCTCGGAGGGCACGTCAGCCTTCGTCTACTGTCTCGACAAATCCGGATGAGCACCTCCACCGACACCCCGCAGCGCTTCCCGCGTCTTGTCCGCATGCTCGCCATCCCGATGGCGATCTTCTGGCTGGCGCTGGCCGCCTCGAGCAACGCCCTGATCCCACCGCTGGAAGAGATCGGGCGGGTCAACAACGTCGCCCAGAGCGCCAAGGACGCGCCGTCGCTGATCGCGGCCAAGCGGGTCGGGACGGTGTTCGGCGAGTACGACTCCGACAGCCTCATCACCCTCGTCCTCGAAGGCGAGCAGCCGTTGGGCGCCGACGCCCACGCGTTCGCCGACGTGCTGGTCGCAGAGATGCAGGCCGACACCGAGCACGTTCAGCACGTCCAGTACTTCTGGGGTGACCCACTCACCGCGGCGGGGTCGCAGAGCAGCGACGGCAAAGCCGCCCTGATCCAGGTGTATCTGGTCGGCGACGCCGGCAGCAGCGTGGCCAACGAATCCGTCGCCGCCGTCCGCGAGATCGTCAACGCCACTCCAGGGCCACCCGGGGTCAAGGCCTACGTGAGCGGGCCGGCGGCTCTGGTCGCCGACGAGTTCGCGGTCGGCGAGGGCAGCCACATCAAGGTCACCGCGCTCACCTTCGGGGTGATCGGGGTGATGCTGCTGATCGTCTACCGGTCGATCGCCACCGCATTTCTCACCCTGGTGGCGGTCGCGATCCAGGTGGCGGCTGCCCGCGGCGTGGTCGCCTTCCTCGGCCACGTCGGCCTCATCCCGCTGTCGACCTATGCGACCAACCTGCTGACACTGCTCTGCGTCGCCGCCGCAACGGATTACGCGATCTTCCTACTCGGCCGATATCAGGAGGCCCGCCAGGACGGTGCGGATCGTCAAGCCGCCTACTACGCGATGTACCGCAGCACCGCGCACGTGATCATCGCGCTCAGGCCTGACCGTCGCCGCCGCGGTCTTCTGTCTGCGACTCACCCGCACGCCGTATTTCCAGAGCCTCGGCATCCCGGCTGGTATCGGCGTGCTGGTCACCCTGGTGGGCTCGCTGACCCTGACGCCGGCGGTCATCACGATCGGCAGCCACATCGGACTGTTCGACCCCAAGCGCGCCATGCGCACCCGCGGCTGGCGGCGCATCGGCACCGCCATCGTCCGCTGGCCCGGGCCGGTGCTGGTCACCTCGATCGCGGTCGCTCTCATCGGGCTGCTGGCCTTGCCCGGATACAAGACCTCCTACGACGCCCGGCACTACCAACCCGACTGGGCGCCGGCGAAAGTCGGCTACACCGCCGCCGAACGGCACTTCACCGCCGCCCGGCTCAACCCCGAAGTGCTGATGGTCGAAACCGACCGCGATCTGCGCACCCCGGCCAACATGATCGTGCTGGAGCGCATCGCCAAGGAGGTCTTCCGCACGCCCGGGGTGGCGATGGTGCAATCCATCACCCGGCCGCTGGGCACCCCGCTGGACCACACCTCGCTGGGCTTCGCGATGAGCGCGCAATCCTCCGCGCAGATCCAGAACCTGCCGTTCCAGCAGGCCCGCGCCGATGATCTGGTCCAGCAGGTCGCCGAGATATCGAGATCGATCACCCTGCTGCAGCAGCAGTACGAGTTGCAACAGCAGGCCGCCGCCGCCACTGACGAGCAGGTCACCTCCTTCGAGGAGACCTTTGAGACGGTCAAGGACCTGCGCGACAAGGCCGCCAACTTCGACGACTTCTTCCGGCCGCTGCGCAACTACTTCTACTGGGAGCCGCACTGCTTCGACATCCCGCTGTGCGCGGCGTTGCGATCGGTGTTCGACGCCCTCGACGGCGTCGATAAGCTCTCCGATCAGTTCGGTCAGGTCACCGCAAGCCTGAACAAGCTCAACGACCTGCAGCCGCAACTGCTGGCGCTGATCCCGGAGCAGATCGCCATCCAGGAGCGCAACAAGGCGCTCGCCGAGACCAACGCCGCCACCCAGTCCGGGATCCTGGAACAGTCCGCGGAAGCGCTGAAGAACGCCGACGCGATGGGCAGGGCGTTCGACGAGTCCAAGGACGACAGCACCTTCTATCTGCCGCCCGAGGTGTTCGACAACTCCGAATTCAAACGCGGCATGAAGCTGTTCCTGTCCCCGGACGGCAAGGCCGCGCGGATGATCATCACCCACGACGGCGATCCCGCTACGACACAGGGCATTTCGCATATCGACCCGATCCGGCAATCCGCGGAGGAGGCGCTCAAGGGCACGCCGCTGGCCGGGTCGAGCATCTACATCGCCGGCACCGCGTCGGGGTTCAAGGACGCCCGGGACATGGCGAACTACGACCTGATGATCGTCGTCATCGCCGCGGCCAGCCTGATCCTGCTGATCATGCTGTTCGTCACCCGCAGCGTGGTGGCCGCACTGGTGATCGTGGGCACGGTGGTGCTCTCGCTGGGCGCGTCGTTCGGGCTGTCGGTGCTGATCTGGCAGCACCTGCTGGGCATCCAGTTGTACTGGATCGTGCTGGCGCTGGCGATCATCATCCTGCTGGCGGTGGGGTCTGACTACAACCTATTGGTGATCTCTCGGTTCAAGGAGGAGATCGGCGCGGGCCTGAACACCGGTCTGATCCGAACGATGGCCGGCACCGGGTCGGTGGTGACCGCCGCCGGTTTGGTGTTCGCATTCACCATGTGCGGCTTCATCTTCGGCGAGCTGATGGTGCTGGGCCAGATCGGCACCACCATCGGCATCGGCCTGATGTTCGACACCCTGATCGTGCGCTCGTTCATGACGCCGTCCATCGCCGCGCTGCTGGGCCGCTGGTTCTGGTGGCCGCTGAAGGTGCGCCCGCGCCCGGCCAGCACCATGCTGCGGCCCTACGGCACCCGCGAGTCGGTGCGGGAATTGCTGCACGATGACGCCGACAAACCAGACGGCCGAAAAAGCAGTTGTGCCGGCCGGCGACCGCCCGCTAGCCTGATCCCCATGTTGTTCGCCGCTGCGCATCACGCCGCCGCTCGTCAGTCCGTGGACTGGAGCGTCTGCTAGCGCACGCAGCAACACCCGAGGCCACGGACGAGGAGTTCGTGGCCTTTTTTGTGTCCGCCCACTGTTGTATCCGTCCAGAGAGGAAGTGCTCATGCTGCCGTGTAACAGCGACCCCGACCTGTGGTTCGCCGAGCACCCCGCCGACCTGGAGCGCGCCAAGGCGGCGTGCGACGACTGCCCGATCCGCCGGCAGTGCCTGTCCGCCGCACTCGAGCGCGCCGAACCGTGGGGGGTGTGGGGCGGGGAGATCCTCGAGCAGGGACGGGTGCTGGCCCGCAAGCGCCCGCGCGGGCGGCCCCGCAAGGACGTCGCCGCCTGAGTCGACGGCCAAAGTCACCGCCAAGCGGCGTCTATGACGTCCGGGTCATCCAGGTCTGTCGCCGCCTCGGCGGCCCTGCGCAAGTCGCTGACCGTCACTCGCGACCCGCTTGCAGCAGCGACAGACACCTCTCCAGGAATGATGATGTCTGCCACGCCTGCCACCTCCTGCTATCACCGATATCAGTGTTCCCGCAGTGTCGCCGCCGGGGAACCACTGACCTCTTCTGAAATCTGATATCACCGGCGATATCACTTTGCGGAAGGGTGCCCCGCCGCGTCGAGCGTGGGGGATATGCGCGCAGGTCGGCCCGAAAGTGTGCACAGGGTCCACGTTCGAGGCGAAGCTAGGCCGGCGCCTCGCAAGGACGTCGCCGCCTAGACGGGCCGGCAACCGCTTAGCGGGGACCGATTCCGACCGGGCCCACCGGGCCTGCGACCGGGCCGAGTCCGCCAACACCGACCGGGCCCACCGGGCCTGCGACGGGGCCGAGTCCACCGACGCCGACCGGTCCGGCCGGGCCGAGCACCGGGTTGGGTGCGTTGACGCACTGGTTCAGCTCGACGTCCCAGTACCAGCCGAGCGGGCAATCGGCCTTATTGACGACCTCGGCCGGCGAGGACGCCAGCATGGCCAGGGGAACTGCCGCCGCGGCCAGGGCGAACCCGGCGATGGCGGCGGTGCGCTGCAACAAAGGATGTGTCATGTCGTTCCTTTCGTCAGTGTTCTCTGGATCGTTACGTCAGGCGGGCTTGGCTAGGCGGGCGCGTACCCGGGGATGAGCTTCTCGGACATCGACGCCACCGGGACGTGGCAGTCCAGCTGGCACGAGATCGCGACCGTGGAGCCGATCACCCGCAGCGGGATCGCCAGCGACGGCCGGCAGGTCCATCTGGCGGGCCATCTTCAGCTGCTGCGGGGCGCGCTCCATGTTCGACTGGGCGTGCTTCTGCAGCCACTTGCGGGTGTAGTGGAACACCGGCACCTGCACGGGTTCGACGTACTGGGCCAGCATCTCGTCGATGGACTCGATGCGGCACCTCTTCGCCCGCGCGGATGAAGCCCACCTTCTCCATGGTCGGCAGCAGCGTGCTCGTAGTTCTTGTCGCGGGCCAGCCGGATCATCATGCCCATCTCCGGCGGCAGGCCGTCGGGCAGCGGCGCCACCGCACCGAAGTCGATGACGATCATCTTGCCGTCGTCGGTGAGCATGAAGTTGCCGGGGTGCGCGTCGCCGTGCATCATCCCGACCCGCGCGGGCGCGTCGAAGGTGAGCTCGAAAAGCCTTGTGCCGCAGAGGTCGCGCTCCTTGCGGGTGCCGTCGCGGATGATCACGCTCATCGGCTTGCCCTCGACCCACTCGGAGACGACGACCTTGGGCGAGCTGCCGACGACGTGCGGGATGAGGAAGTGCGGGTGGCCCTCGTAGGCCTTGGCGAACACCCGCTGGTTGTCGGCTTCCAGCCGGTAGTCCAGTTCCATCTCGGTGCGTTCGACGAGTTCGTCGACCACACCTTGAATGTCGGCGCCCGGCGCCAGTTGCTTGAGCACCGAGGTGAGCCGGCGCATGGTCTTCAGGTCCGCGCGCAGCGCCTCATCGGCGCCGGGGTACTGGATCTTGACGGCCACCTCGCGGCCGTCGCGCCACACCGCCTTGTGCACCTGCCCGATCGAGGCCGAGGCGATCGGGCTCGTCGTCGAAGGAGTCGAACCGCTCGCGCCACTTGGTGCCCAGCTGCCCGTCGAGCACCCGGTGCACCTTGTCGGCGGCCAGCGGCGGGGCGTCCTTCTGCAGCTTGGTCAGCGCCTCGCGGTAGGGCTCGCCGAACTCCTCGGGGATGGCGGCCTCGAGCACCGACAGCGCCTGGCCCACCTTCATGGCCCCGCCCTTGAGCTCACCGAGCACGGTGAACAGCTGGCTGGCCGCCTTCTCCATCAGCTCGGCGTTGACCTCGTCGCGCGACATCCCGGTCAGCCGCTTGCCGAATCCCAGCGCCGCACGCCCGGCCATCCCGACGGGAATGCTGGCCAACTTCACGTTGCGCCGGGCACTCCCGCGTTTGATGTCGTCCGCCACGCTTCCATCATCCATGAGCCGGCCAGCAGCCACACAGGGGATGGCGGGGCCAGCGCCGCGCCGAGATGGACTGCGCGGCCACGTCCACCTCCCAGGTGGTGTCGAACACCGGCGCCGGCCCGCCGCCGCCGCGCACCCCGGCGATGATCCGCTGCAGCTGCCCCAGCGCCAGGGCGGCGGTGGCCAGCACGGTCGGATGGTCGGCGCAGCCGATCACCTCCCGCAGCTGCGCGCTCAGCGCCGGCCAGGCCGGGTCGCGTTCGGTGCGGTGCAGGTCGGCGCACGACCAGACAGCTGGTCACCCCGGGGATCACCAGCGGCCCGACGAGCCCGGCACCGTCGCGCACCCGCACCGGCAGGTGCGGCACCGCCGCGGTGTGCAGATCGCGCAGCAGCCGCGGGTCGGCGGCCAGCCAGTCGGCCAGCACCACCAGGTCCACCCCGGTGGCGGCACGCGGCGTTGGTGTGCGACGAGGACGACGACCCGCGCGCCCGAGCATCGCAGCCCCTCGGTCAGCAGCTCGGTCAGCGGCCCGCAGCCGTGCACCCGGATCGACAGCGCCCGGCGCCGACGAACGACGCTCGGAGACCGCAGCACCCCGGCGGCCACCAGCTCGTCGAACACCGCGCCGAATCCGTCGACCCCGGCCAGCGCACCCGCCAGCCGGCGCCGCCGTCATCGGAGCGAGGCACGGCAGCGCCTGCAGCACCGCCGCCAGCGACTCCGCGCTCAAGCCCGTCGGCGGCCGCACCAGTACCGCGCGGCGCGGATCCCAGCCCATCTGCACCGCCCCGTCGGGGCGCAGCAGCACCGGCATCGCCGGATCGAGCGCATACACACGGCCGACCCTGACACCGAACGGCCAGCGCGCGTTCAGCTATCCACAGGCCTTCGGATCCATCGCGACCCGGGGTCGGTGTCCTTCTCGAACTCCGCGATCGCGGCGTCGATGTCGATGCCGCTGATGTCCCCGCCGATCACCCGGTCGATGAACCCGGCCGGCTCGTCGAGATCCGACGAGGACGGCAGCAGGTCGGGGTGCTGCCCACACCGCGTCGCGGGCGTCGACCCCGGCGGCCTCGGTGAGCCGCTCCCACAGCACCGCGGCCTCGCGCATCTTGCGCGGGCCGCAACTCCAGGCCCACCAGGGTGGCGAAGGTCTGCTCGGCCGGCCCGCCGGTGGCCCGACGGCGCCGCAGCATCTCCGACAGCGCGACGGTGCCGGGGATCCGGTCACCGAGGGCGGCGGAGACGACGGTGGCCACCCAGCCCTCGATCAGCGCCAGCATGGTCTCCAGCCGCTCCAGCGCGGCCGTCTGCTCCGGGGTGGCCTTGGGCTCGAACATGCCCTTGGGAGAGAAGCTCTTCCATCTTCGAGGGGTCCATCAGCGAGGCCGGGTCGAACCCGGACGCCATCTCCTCGATGCCGCTCATGTCGACCTTCATGCCGCGCGCGTAGGCCTCCACCGCACCGAGCAGCTGCGAGCGACAGCCACGGCACATGGCTGAACAGCCGGTGATGCGCGGCCTCGCGGGCGGCCAGGAAGGTCAGGATCTCCGCTGCGCGGGCTGTCCAGCCCCTCGGACATCGCCTCGATGGCCTCGGGCATCAGCGCGGCCACCCCCGTGGGCCCCAGCGGCAGCCCGATGTCGGTGGAGGTCAACACCTCCCGCGACAGCCGGCCCAGCGCCTGGCCCAGCTGCGAGCCGAACGCCATGCCGCCCATCTGGGTCATCATCGCCATCAGCGGCCCGGCCATCGCGCGGGCCTCCTCGGGCAGCGACGAGGACCACATCGAGCGCGATCTGCTCGGCCATCGGATCGCACAGCCGCTTCCAGGTCGTCCATGGTGTTGTCCACCCAGTCCTGCGGTGTCCACGCCACCGCGCGGGTGGCCCCGGCCGGCAGCGCGGTGGCGCCGTCGAGCCAGGTGTCGGCCAGGTGCACCGCGTCGGCTGACGGCCTTGGCGGTCGACTCCGACACCGGGGCGGTGAACCCGATCGAACTCGACGCCAGCTTGCGGGCCAGGTCGTAGTTCACCGCCCCGCCGCCGCCGCCGGCCATCGCGCTGCCCGCGCCGGCTGAACATCTCGCCCAGCTTGCTGAAGATCTGGCCCAGATCGCCCATGTTGAAGTCCCGCCGCCGAACCCGAACGGGTTCGCGCCGCCGGATCGCGGCCTTGCCTCGCCCTTGTCGCGCTTGTCGGGGTCATCGCCGGGGGAGAAGCCGAAGGGCAGGTCAGCCATCCCTACCGTACCGATCCGCACGCGGGTGAGCACGCCGCTAACCCGCCGGCTACCTGTGGGCGTGAACAGGCGGATTCTGACGCTGGTCGTCGCGCTGCTGCCCATCGTGGTGTTCGGCGTGCTGCTGGCCGCGGTGCCGGTGCCCTACGTGGCGCTGGGGCCGGGCCCGACGTTCGACACCCTCGGCGAGGTCGAGGGCAAGCAGGTGGTCGCCATCGAGGGCACCGCAGGTCAAACCCACCTCCGGGCACCTGAACATGACGACGGTCGTCCCAGCGCGACGGCCTGACCCTGGGCCAGGCGCTGGCGTTGTGGGCCTCGGGCAACGAGCAGCTGGTGCCCCGCGACCTGGTGTTCCCGCCGGAGAAGTCCCGCGACGACATCGAGAAGTCGCAGAACGCCGACTTCCAGCGCTCCGAGGACAACGCCGAGTACGCCGCCCTGAACTACCTGAAGTACCCGCAAGGCCGTCACGCGTGGAGAAGGTCAACGACCCGGGCCCGTCGGTGGGCAAGCTGCAGAACGGCGACGCCATCGACGCCGTCGACGGCACCAAGGTCGCCACCGTCGAGGAGTTCTCCACGATCCTCAAGGCCACCAAGCCCGGCCAGACGATCGTCGTCGACTACCGCCGCAAGAACGCCCCGCCCGGCACCGCCACGGATCACCCTGGGCAAGAACGAGGACCGCGACTACGGCTATCTGGGCATCGCCGTGCGCGACGCCCCGTGGGCGCCGTTCACCATCGACTTCAACCTGGCCAACATCGGCGGGCCGTCGGCCGGGCTGATGTTCAGCCTGGCCGTCATCGACAAGCTCACCACCGGCGACCTCAACGGCGGCAAGTTCGTCGCCGGCACCGGCACCATCAGCCCCGACGGCAAGGTCGGCTCGATCGGCGGCATCACCCACAAGATGAGCACCGCCCAGGAGGCCGGGGCCACGGTGTTCCTGGTGCCCGCCGACAACTGCGACGAGGCCCGCACCGTGCGCCGGCAACTCCATGGAGCTGCTCAAGGTCGAGACTCTGCCCCAGACCGTCGACTCCCTCAAGGCCTTGACCTCGGGCGGCAACCCGCCGACGTGCTAGCTGATCGCAGGGCTGCCGACTGCGTAGACGCTCAGGACCGCGGAGTGGCCGTGAGCGATGCGCCCCCCGGCCCGGATGCCCGCTCTGACCCGCCGCAGCCGCATCCTGGTCGGTCATCGCCATCGCCGTGGTGGCGCTGCTGCTGATCGGCCCGCGCTTCATCGACACCTACGTCGACTGGCTGTGGTTCGGCGAGCTGGGCTACCGCTCGGTGTTCACCACCGTGCTGTTCACCCGGCTGATCGTCTTCCTGGTCACCGCCGTGGTGATCGGGCGCCATCGTCTTCGCCGCGCTGGCGCTGGCCTACCGCACCCGGCCGGTGTTCGTGCCCAACACCGGACCCAACGACCCGGTGGCCCGCTACCGGATGGCGGTGATGAGCAAGCTGCGCGCGCTTCGCCTCGGCATCCCGGCGATGATCGGCCTGCTGGCCGGGTCTGGTGGCCCAGAGCTACTGGCCGCGGATCCAGCTGTTCCTGCACGGCGGCGAGCTTCGGCATCGCCGACCCGCAGTTCGGCAACGACCTCGGCTTCTACGCCTTCGATCTGCCGTTCTACCGGCTGATGTCTGAGCTTCCTGTTCGTCGCGCTGTTCCTGGCGTTCCTGGCCAACCTGGTGACGCACTACATCTTCGGCGGCATCCGGCTGGCCGGCCGGCGTCGGGCGCGCTGAGCCGCGCGGCCCGCATCCAGCTGATCAGCCTGGTCGGCGTCGCTGGTGCTGCTCAAGGCGGTGGCCTACTGGTTCGACCGCTACGAGCTGCTCAGCCACACCCGGATGGGCAAGCCGTTCACCGGCGCCGGCTACACCGACATCAACGCGGTGCTGCCGGCCAAGCTGATCCTGCTGGCGATCGCGGTGATCTGCGCGGCGGCGGTGTTCTCCGCGCTGTTCCTGCGCGATCTGCGCATCCCGGCCATCGGCCTGGTGCTGCTGCTGCTGAGCTCGCTGGTCATCGGGGCGGGCTGGCCGCTGATCGTCGAGCAGTTCAGCGTCAAACCCAATGCCGCGCAGAAGGAACGCGAGTTCATCTCCCGCAGCATCACCGCCACCCGGCAGGCCTACGGGCTGACCGAGGACGTCGTCACCTACCGCGACTACACCGGCAACGCGCCCACCAACGCCGCAGCAGGTGGCCGCCGACCGGGCCACCACCTCCAACATCCGGCTGCTCGACCCGACGATCATCAGCCCGGCGTTCACCCAGTTCCAGCAGGGCAAGAACTTCTACTCCTTCCCCGAGCAGCTGGCCATCGACCGCTACCAGAGCGCCGACGGCAGCCCTGCGCGACTTCGTGGTGGCCGCCCGCGAGCTCAACCCCGCCCGGCTGATCGACAACCAGCGCGACTGGATCAACCGGCACACCGTCTACACCCACGGCAACGGGTTCATCGCCTCGCCGGCCAACACCGTGCGCGGAATCGCCAACGACCCCAACCAGAACGGCGGCTACCCGGAGTTCCTGGCCAGCGTGGTCGGCGCCAACGGCAGCGTCGTCTCGCCCGGGCCGGCGCCGCTGGATCAGCCGCGGATCTACTTCGGCCCGGTGATCGCCTCGGCCGCCGACGACTACGCGATCGTCGGCAAGAACGGCATCGACCGCGAGTACGACTACGAGACCAACACCGAGACCAAGAACTACACCTACACCGGCGGGGGCGGGGTGTCGATCGGCAACTGGCTGGCCCGGGCGGTGTTCGCCGCGAAGTTCGCCGAGCGGAACTTCCTGTTCTCCAACGTGATCGGCTCGAACTCCAAGATCCTGTTCAACCGCGACCCGGCCGAGCGGGTCAAGGCGGTGGCGCCGTGGCTGACCACCGACTCCACGGTCTACCCGGCGATCGTCAACAAGCGGATGGTGTGGATCATCGACGGCTACACCACGCTGGACAACTACCCGTACTCGCAGCTGACGTCGTTGAGTTCGGCGACGGCGGACTCCACCGAGGTGGCCGTCAACCGGCTGCTGCCCGACAAGCAGGTGTCCTACATCCGCAACTCGGTCAAGGCCACCGTCGACGCCTACGACGGCACCGTGACGCTCTACGCCCAGGACGAGAAGGACCCGGTGCTGGCGGCGTGGATGAAGACCTTCCCCGGACACCGTCAAGCCCAAGAGCGACATCACCCCGGAGCTGGCCGCGCACCTGCGCTACCCGGAGGACCTGTTCAAGGTGCAGCGGACGCTGCTGGCCAAGTACCACGTCGACGACCCGGTGACGTTCTTCTCCACCTCGGACTTCTGGGACGTGCCGCTGGACCCGAACCCGACGGCGTCGAGCTTCCAGCCGCCGTACTACATCGTGGCCAAAGACCTTGCCACGCAACGACAATTCGGCGTCGTTCCAGCTGACGACGGCGATGAACCGGTTCCGCCGCGACTTCCTGGCCGCCTACATCTCGCGCCAGCTCGGACCCGGACACCTACGGCAAGATCACCGTGCTGACCATCCCCGGTCAGGTCAACGGGCCCAAGCTGGCGTTCAACGCGATCACCACCGACACCGCGGTGTCCCAGGACCTCGGCGTGATCGGCCGCGACAACCAGAACCGCATCCGCTGGGGCAACCTGCTGACCCTGCCGGTGGGCCAGGGCGGGCTGCTGTACGTGGCGCCGGTGTACGCCTCCCCGGGCGCCTCGCGATGCCGCGTCGAGCTACCCGCGCCTGATCCGGGTGGCGATGATGTACAACGACAAGGTCGGCTACGGCCCGACGGTGTCGCCAGGCGCTCGACGGCATCTTCGGCGCCGGTGCCGGGGCGACGGCCACCGGCCCGGCGCCGGCTCCCGGACCGGCGCCGGCCGGCAAGCCCGCCGACGGAGCGGTCGCACGCCGGCCGCGGTCGCCGAGGTGCCCACCCCGCCGGTGGCGGCGCTGCCGCCCGGGCGGGACGACGCTCTCGCCGGCCAAGGCCGCCGCACTGCAGGAGATGCAGTCGGCTCTGGCGGCGGTGCGCGACGCCCAGCGCAGCGGGAACTTCGCCCAGTACGGCGCGGCGCTGCAGCGCCTCGACGAGGCGATGGGCAAGTTCGACTCGGCGAAGTAGGCGAGTCGGTTTAGCTGCCGATTTGGCGAGGTCGTGGCCGTGTGGGTAACCTTGCGGAGCAATCAACGCGGGGTGGAGCAGCTCGGTAGCTCGCTGGGCTCATAACCCAGAGGTCGCAGGTTCAAATCCTGTCCCCGCTACCATGTGATGTCGCAAGACATCGGAATAGGTCTGAACCTGCATTGGGTTCAGACCTTTTTTCGTGTTGGGCCTTTGGGTGCTCCGGTGGGTTGGTAGTCCCTGGTGGGGTCGAGGGTGAGGTCGCGGAGGACTTCTCCGGTGGCGGCGTTGATGATTCTGATGTTGAGGTCCTGGACGAGGATCAGGACGCGGGTTCGGTAGTGGATGCGGCCGACGCCGATGTGGTGGAGGCGTCCGTTGACGCGCAGGGTGACGGATGCCGGTTTCGCCGACGCGGTCGGTGCGGACGCGGTCGTGGGTGTCGATGCGGGTTGCTGGGTCGGCTTTGGGGCGGGCTGGTGTAGACGGTGGCCGGGGTGGCGTGGTGGGGCAGGGATCGGTGTGGGCGGCGGTGGTTGTATTCGTCGACGAAGGCGTCGAGTTGGGTTTGGAGTCGGTCGAGTGGTGGTGGCTTGGGTTGGTGGGTGGAGCCAGCGTTTGAGGGTTTGGTGGAAGCGTTCGACTTTGCCGCAGGTGGTGGGGTGGTTGGGGGTGGAGTTGATTTGGCGGACTCCGAGGTGGCGGAGTTCGGCTTCGAATTTGTTGCGTCCGCCGCTTGCCGCCGGCGAGTCGGGTGGTGAAGACCATGCCGTTGTCGGTGAGGGTGGAGTGCGGGATGCCATGGGCGTGCATGGCTTTGGGGAATTCGGCTAGGACTATGGGTGCTGGTGACGCGCTGGTGTGCGGTGATGGAGATGGCGTAGCGGGAGTGGTCGTCGATCCAGCAGAGGATTTCGGTGTGGGTGCCGCCGGTGAGGCACCAGTGGGTGAAGTCGGCTTGCCAGCGTTCGTTGGGTTGTTCGGCGGCGAAGCGGATGTAGGACGATTTGGGCCGTTTGTGGGGGCTGGGTGTCGACGAGGCCGGCGGCGTGCAGGTGGCGGCTGATGGAGGCCACGGAGACCTGGAGGCGGTGGTGGTGCTGCAGGTGCCAGGCGATGGTGTGGGGTCCGGCGTCGAGGCCTTTGCCGGCCAGCGTCGGTGCGTAGCGCCACGATGAGGTCGATGGTGGCTTGTGGGAGCCGGGTGGGGCTGGTGTGCGGCCGGCGGGACCGGGGTTCGAAGGCGGCCTCTCCTTCGTGGGTGTAGCGCGCGATGAGCCGGGAGATCCAGCTTTGGGAGACGCCGTAGTCGCGGGCGACCTGCGACTGGGAGCGGCCTTCGATGAGTACGGCGGTGATGACCAGGCGAGCCTTCGACACCTGCCGAATGTGGCTGATCAGCTATTCCGATGTCTTGAGACAGGCTATTCCGATGTCCTGGAACACCACACTGTCCCCGCTACGAAAAAGCCAGGTCAGAGGGTCATTCCTCTGGCCTGGTTTTGTTTGTGGCGGGGTGAAGTCGATATTTAATCCGTATTTATGGTGCGCGGCGTGTACCGGGTTTCTTCCAACGCTTGGCAGTGGGCCTCCCGCGTCAGTCGGTTTATAACCACGCCCGCGGGGAACGACAGCTCGACCCGCTGACCGAGTCATGAAGTGTCGGCGAGCGTTTGCCCGGGGCAACGTCTTGTTGTGCTCGTGTCGGAAGACGGCACGCGCGGTTGTCGCAGCCGTTCAGCGCGGCTGTAGCTGGAGATAGGCGACAACGCCGGCTGCCACAGCATCGGCAAATTTTTGTCGTCCCTGCTCTGATTCCATCTGGTTTGCGTCTTCCGGATTGCTCATATTTCCTAGTTCCAGCTCAACCACTGGGTGCTCAACGAGATTCAGAAAAGGGCTGTCGGCGCGTCCGTGCGGACCGACCGACACCGGCCTGAGACCGCGCGTGGTCAGCGTGTCGTACATGATCTGAGCAAGCTGGGTAGCCCGCGGACCTGGTCGCCCGCTCGGGGGGGATATGAGTAGTTGATTGCAAATCCGTTAACGCTGGTTGCGGCTGAGTAGGCGCGCAAGCTCACGACGGCGTTGGGCTGTACATGTAGTGAATTAGCCATTTGCGCTCGGCGATCAACGCATTCCCCAAAACTGTTGTCATCGCCCCTTGTCATCGCGGTGCGCACGCCCAGTGAGTGAAGACTCTGCCGCAGTCGGAGCGTGGTGTCCCACGCGAAACTATGTTCTGGATAACCTGCTCGCGTACTCGCGGACTTGTCCTGACAAAGCGCAAAGCCTCCCCGGCCATCCGGTACTTTGCGGTTCTCAACGTTGCCGCCACTCAGAGCTGGGTCTAGAAATACCACGGTTCCGGCGACCGAACGCCCCTGCTCTGATGCCCTCGTTGGTGGCACTCCAGGATTCGGTAGTGCTCCTCCAGGATTAGGTGGTGAAGCGGGATAGGAAGGCGAACGGCGTTCTAGCTGACCAAGGGAAAACCCGAACCTTTTAAGTGGTTCAAGTGCAATTGCGGGGTTGGGGTTCTTCATGGCGAACACAATTACCTGCCCCGAGGTGGGGTCTGTACCTTTGGCGTACGGCCCAAGCCCGCCGCGATTTAGTTCTAGGTCCTGATCCGCCAAAGCTGCTGAATCGTAGTATCCCGCAAGGATTCCGTAATTGTGCCCGGCAACTAACCTACTGCTCGTGCACTTGATTCCCCCTGAGGCTCTCGGCATTAAAAACCCTGTCCTCCCGGCTGTTACTAATCCTGGAAGCTGCGGACTCTCACAAACCGCTGCGACCCAGTCCGCCATGGAACCCGTCACGGAATTGAGGTCACGGGCGTTGCTTTGAGCAGCTGAGTGATCCGTAGGTCTCGTTTCAAGTCCATCGGTGCCGGATGGTCTCGAACATGCCATCGCCGCCCCGCATAAGATTAGAAGGAGGACAAGAAGACTTCGAGCGGTTACTGAGCTAGATTTTCCTGTATTCAACACGTTCCCCCTGCCAGCTTGAAGTTCGGACTTTCCTAATGCGAATCGGCGAAGTCCTCATCGAGTCGGTAGAGGGTCACGGACTTCTCTGTCTGGACTCTGAATCAGTAATCCCACTAGCTCAGTGGGGATGCCAGGCATTTTCTCGCGGGTTCTCTTCGCCGTCTCGTAGTGAGGAACCATCACGCCTACCACCCCCTGTGCCTGCGTACCGGCTACGGTCTCACAACCCGGTAGCCAGATTCGCCGCATATGGGTGAGGTTTCTCAAAGCCTCCCAGCTGCTGTCGCCGGTGCTGGGTTCGGTCTCGGTGGTGGAGTCGGTGTTAGCGGGATATCGCTGGAGTCGTGCAGCGGGTTGGGAGCATCTGCACCAAGTTGATGCCCAGTTCACCTCGGCGGGGAGCCGATTCCTCGACGTCGACCGCCATTTCAATGCCTTGCTGCAGGCAGGATACCGTTGCACCTGCCCGGGCGCCTTCCTACAGCCTCTTACGCCTGGGTGTGCCCACTCATCGGTGGTCGCCCGGTGGTCGCGCTCAATCTCTGCACAGGTCAGGGGTCTTGGAAAGTCGGCGATGCTTGCGCGGCCGGGAGAGCGCGTCGTCGGCGCGTGCAACAAGTCTTTGCACTTGCCTCGGCCAACCCGAGCGCAAGAGCGGGTGCGCTCCGCGCGATGAGTCAGTATTTAATCGGCCAACGGCGAATCCGTCACCGCTCTCGCGGCGGAGTACGGCGTAAGTCGTCGGACCCGTCTACAACTATAAGTTCGCGTGAGGGATTCACGACAGATGGTCTATTCAGCGACATGGGCATTCCATTTCCGAAGATGTTGCACCCACAAAGTACTTGGGAATGCGTGTAGTCCGTTGGGATGAATTTCCGGCCCGAGGGTGCAGTCGGCCGGTTGGGGAGATCACTTGCGCATTGAAGTTGATTCGGTATTCCCGCCCGGATCTGTAAGGCTCACAACACAATTGCACGTTGGAATAGACACACTG
>CAWACU010000006.1:0-53397 GCA_963780705.1 uncultured Actinomycetota bacterium
TCGCCCAGTTCCCGACCACCCAGGGCCGGCCGCCGCTGGAATCGGCCCTTCGTGGCGGGCACCAATGGTTCGGTGAATGCAGTCGGCTACGACAGCAACTCCGGTTCCGCCACCAACACGCAGAACGTCAACACCGGTCTGAACCTCTACAACGGCTACAACGTGATGTTCGACGTCGCCAATCAAGTGATCTGGTTGCGGCCCAATGGCGGGCAGTCGACGGTGACCCTGCAGTCGGTGACCACCACCGGGGATCAGACCTATAGTCAGAACGCGGTGCTGAGCGGTGACTACGACGCCGCAGACGGCGATATCAGCGTCGGCGGTGTGGCGAACCTCATCGGGGACACGGTTGTCAACGCCAGTCCCGGTGACGTCACCTTCTCCGGCACCGTCGACGGCGGGCACCGGCTTACCGTCAACTCCAGCGGCACAACCACGTTCGTCCGTGGCGTGGGTGAGCAGATTCCGCTGGTGTCGCTGACCGTGGACTCGGGTGTCTTCACGAACTCCGCCGGTGTCACCTCTACGAACGGACAGACCTTCCGAGGCGACGTGACTCTCAATGGTCTATACCAGATCAGCAACGGCAGCTTCGACGTTGCCGGCGCGACGACGCTGGCCGGTCAGGTTGGCGTCGATACGACCGGTGGTGACATCACCTTCGGGGGAACCGTCGACGGTCAGATCGGTCAGGGATTCACGCTGCGGCTTTCGACCGACGGCGGCCGGACACGCCTGAACGGTGCGGTCGGGAGGGCCCACGCACTCGGCGGAATCATCATGGTCAACACCGCACAGGACCGAACCGCGACGGTGACCGCCGCCGACACCGTCGATCTGGACGGCAGCCCTTCGGCTCTACCGGTGCGATCGGTCTGCTCGTCGGCGACAACGTGACTGCGGACTTCTCCCGCGGCGGGTCGATCAAGCAGTTCACCACCAGCGGGGTCGTGTTCCGTGGTTCATCGACGAGTTCGACCATCAGTGGCTTCACCATCGCCGACAACGCTACGACGGTATCCAGATCGCCGCCGACGGCGGCTCCGCGCCCTATGACTACTCCGGAACGCGGATCACCGGCAACGTGATCTACGGCAACTCCGCCTTCGGTATCGAGACCGCCGCGCCGGTGTCGAACTGAGAATCTCCGACAACACGATCGGCCGGGTGGGCACCAGCAACGAGTGGGACTACGTCAGCGACGAGTCCCAATGCCCGCGGCATCGTGCTCGCGCCGGGCGGATACACCGGGACGGTGATCTCCGGAAACACCATTTCCCACAACCTGCGCAGCGCTATCTATGCCGCCGACGGAGGTCAGGAACCTGTCGATCTCCGCCAACACGTTGAGCCGCGAACGGTAACCACGGTGTCGAGTTCGCCGACGGGGACTTCACCGGAACGCGGATCACCGGCAACACGATCGTGGCCAACGGTTCCGACGGCATCTCGCTGGGCGCGGGTATCGGGCAGGCCTCCACGACAGGCGGAAATCCGCTGAGCGGCTACACCACCGATGGCGGTCGCTATACCGACGCGCACTACGTGGTGGGGTATCAGAACAGCCCGAACTTCTACGACCCCAAGAACCCGCCAGCGGATCCCAAGATCTCCATGCAGATCGGCACCAAGCAGCTCGCCGTCAACCTCGACACCGGATCGCGGGGCCTGTACTTCGACGAACTGCAACTCGACTCCGATATTCTCAACCGGGGAACCGTGCTCAGTTCGCCGGCCATGTCTTCCTGAACAGCTCGAACCGGCTGTATTTCGGTGAGTGGGTCCAGGTGCCGGTCACCTTCACCGGCTCGTATTACGAGACGGCGGATGGCCGGATCGACAGCGGCCGCAAAGCCGTCGCCGACATCCCGTTGCTCGTCGTCCAGGCGATCGGCGCCTCGACCACGCCCGCACCCGGGCAGACGCAGGCCAGCACCACCTTCGGCACCACCATCGCCGAAGGCTTCATCACCATCACCGACGGCACCAAGAAGATTCAGGCGCCGATCGTCCTCAACCCGCTTGCCCCGGGAACCGGGACGGTGACCATCCCCGGCGGATACTGGGCCTACTACGCCGACAACCTGTACCAGGATGGCGGCGTCACGGCGAGCAAGCTGTCGCCGGTTGCCAACTTCGGTGTTGGCTTCGACCGCTCCGGCCAAGGCACCGCCCGCCGGTGAACGGGACCAACGAGGCCTCAAACGCCTTCCTCGATCCCGCCCGATGAACGTCACGTCGACCCGGATATTCGTCGCCGAACGCGAGTACGACGTCGCGCTACAGCCTCGACGAGGCAGTGTGTACAACTTCGACGCCTACACCGACCTCCACGCCCACCGGCTTGACCCAGGGCGCCCAGAGCGCACCGGACTGGCAACCCGCCGCCGGCAACGTCGTCGTCACCACCACCCGCGAGGGTCAGTACGTCAGCACGCCGTACAGACCGGGCCGGCTCGTTCTGGATATGGGTTACCCCGGCGGCATCCTCACACTGCCCGGTTACGCACCGCCCGGCGGCTTCACCGACAGACTGACGGTCAACCTGCTCAACTCCGGGGGAGGGGTACGCTACGACGTCACAGTGACCGATGGCCGGACGAATCTCATGAACCCGACCGGCATCGATTTGTTCAATCCGCTAGCCGGAAGCTTCTCGCAGAACTCCCCGCCGTTGAGCAATCAGTTCTTCAACACCGGACGGGAGGCGTTCGCCGGCTTGGACTATCTGTACGACGCCGCCGGCGGCGACCTCGGCTTGGCTGTCGGTTTCACCACCGAGGCCCGCGACGCATTCGCCTCGGCCCGAGGCCAGTTCACCGCGGGCTACTACCGCAACGACAACGCCCCCACCGGAGTCAGCAATCTCACCATCTCCGGTAACACGATCTCCGATAACGGCGGAGCCGGGGTGGATCAACGGAGCGGGTTCGACCGGGAATGCCATCCTGGGGAACTCCATCCACTCGAACACCGGCGCGGGAATCCTGCTGTCCCGCGGCGCGAACGGCGGACAGGTGGCACCGACCGACCTCACCGCCCGGATCGTCGACGGCAGGGTGCTTGTCGACGCCACGGTGTCCGCGGTGGGCGGGTACACGGGCTCACAGTCCAGGTCTTCGCCTCGCCTGGCACAGATGCCGGTGACATCGAAGGGCGAAGACTGCTCGGTGAGATCAACGCTGCCGCTGGGCGAGTGTCCGGTGAGGTAGAGGCGGACACAGCCCGGGCTGGTGACTTGGATCACCCTGACGGTCACGCCGGTGGATGCGCCCCGCAACACCTCGCAGTTCTCCGCCGCGGCCCGCATTGAGGTTTCGTGAGCATCGGGGGCGCGGGTGGGCGCCGCTGTGATCGCGGCGGGACTGGCCTGTGCAGGGCCGCAGGCGGTGGGGGCCGCGGTCGCCGACGACGGCGGGAACTCCTCGGCGGCGTCGCCAGGTCCGGCAGCCGATCATCGTCCCGCCACATCGGCTCGATCGGCTCCGAGGGAGATCACCACCACGAAGCGGCCCCGGGCAGCCCGGGTCGCATCCGGGAGCACTGCCGGGGCACGCACCGAGAGGGCGGATCGCGACCGGGAGCGGCGAGCCGACCGCAGTGCCCTGCGTGCGGGCCCGCCGACGCCGCCAGCACGCTTGACATCCGAGTTTGCGGAGGCGGATCGGCCCCCGGTCAGCGTCGCTCTCGCCGCCACCGCACCGCCGGCCACCCCAGCAGTTGCGCCGGCCGCATCCGCGAGTGCCGATCCCGGATGTTCGGCGTGCTGGGCACTCAGGCCCCGTCGATAGTCCAGGCTGTCCCCGCCGCGGTCAACCACGGGTTCAACTCGGCATTCACCTGGTTGTCGGGTTTCCCGGCGAGCCCGATCTCGGGCAGTTCCTGGGTGGGGCATTGGTGCTGATCCGGCGGAGCCTGTTCCTGGTTCCCGAGGGCGTCACCGCCAGCATGGTCGGCACGTCGCTCACCGTGAACGTCAACACCGGCAGCGTGGCCTACCTCCGTCAGGACCACGGTCGTCGGTACAGGTGTCCGGCGATCCGTGGTTCCTCGGCGCCCCGACCTTTACCGCGGTACCGGATATGAGGGTGTCGGTGACCAGTACGGGCAACGCCGGCTGCGCGGGCGTGGCGTCGGCCTCAGGGCAGTTGTCCGCCGATCTGACGACCGCGCAGATCGACTTCATCAGATTCGCCCCCGGTGCTTCGGTGTCCGGTGCTGTCGAGGCATCGCTGACAAACGGCGGAAACCTCACCCTGCGCGACGCCGTGCGCGCGGGGAGCGGGGTGAAAATCGACGCTCCGGTGGTACTGGCCAATGATGTCGACATCGACGCCGGAGACGGGGACGCCACCTTCACGGGTGCGGTGGACGCCATGCAGGCCGGCCGACAGTCCTTATCCGTGACAGCTCTACGCACAACCACCTTCTCCGCCGCCGTGGGCGGGCAGGTACCGCTGGGCTCCCTGCTCACCCAGGCCATCGCGCCACTGGCCGTCCCGCAGTCGGTCGACTCCCGCACGATCCCGCTGCGCTTCCTTCCCGAGTTCGCCACCGCGGGCCAGGCACAGGTCAAGTACGGTATTGATGTCGCCATCGGCGACAACCCCTCGCAGGTATACGAATTCGACACCGGCGGCACCAGCTTCTTCGCCGGCTACAACCCGGCCTTCTGGCGCAACGTGCCCCTGACCAACACCGCGGTATCGGACACCTACTCCTCGGGCATCTACTACAACGGTGTCGTCTCCGACGCCCAGATCACGCTCGGGCAGGGCTCGAACACGGTGTCGACGGCCCAACCCATCGGAATCTCCGCCATCCTTTCCGGCGGAAACGCCGACACCGGAGCGGTTTTCAACTTCCAAGACCCTGATGAGCCTCCGGTCGAGGACCGCTTCTTCGGGGATTTCGGGGCGTCATTCAACGTCTTCACGGTTGCCGGACTGTCGACTCCGCTGGCAAGTCCGCTATTCCAGCTTCCAGGCAACCTCTCCACCGGATTCCTCGTGCGAGTGGGTCCGATCGGCATCGACCCGCAGTTGACCGTGGGCATCACCGACGCTCTGCGTGCCCAGTTCCCCTACGCCGTGCCGGTGACGCAGGCCCCCGGCGGGGGCACCTATCCAGTGTCGGGTTACGACGTTCTCGACTTTTTCGGCTTCACGCCGAGTTACACCGCCACCCTCGGAGGTGTCACTCAGCAGATCGGAGTCCAGGGCCCGCTGCCCACGCTCATCGACAGCGGGGCGCCGTCGACGGGTATTCGGACCAAGGGCCTCGGGGGTGATCCGTTCAACACCAACCCGGGCAAGCCGGGTCAACTTCAGCCCGGCGCGACCTTCACCGCGCAGTTCCCGACCACCATGGGCCGAGAGCCGCTGGAATGGACATTCACCGCTGGCAACAACGGGTCGGTCAACCTCGTCAACTACCAGGAGGGCCAAACCTCGAGCACCGTCCAGAATGTGAACACTGGTCTGGACCTCTACAACGTCTATGACGTGATGTTCGACGTCGCCGAGGGGGTGATCTGGCTCAGGCCCACTGGTGCCGCGTCGACGGTCACATTGCAGTCGGTCACCACAACGGGCTCCCAGACCTACCGGCAGGGCGCCGAGCTTGCGGGCACCTACAGCACCGGCGGCGGCGACTTCTCCGTCGCGGGCAGCACGATCCTGCTCGGCAGCACCGTCATCGATGCCGGCGCCGGTGACGTCAGGTTCTCCGGCACGGTCGATACCCTGGCCGGAAGTGAATCGCTGGTCGTGAATTCCACCGGTGCAACGACATTCGTTCGTGAGGTCGGCAGCCAGCGGCCACTGGCGAGCCTGACCACCGATGGGGGCGGGTCAACCGCCACCGCCTCGGTCGCGACCACCGGCAGTCAGACCTACAGCGGCGCGGTATCGCTCACGGGGCTCTACTCGGTGAGCCGAGGGGCGTTCTCCTTTGCCGGCCCGGTCACGCTGGCGGGCCCGGTCAGCATCTCCGGCGGTGACATCACATTCGTGGGCACGATCGACTCCACACCCGACCGCGGCTACTCGTTGGCGCTGACCCCCCGCAACGGCGGTACGGCGACCCTCGCCGGCGATGTCGGGGCGGCCAACCCACTCGGAGGAATCTCCCTCTCCGCAGTTGACGGCGGCTCCGCCACCGTCACCGCGCCCGGCTACTTCGCCCTGGCCGGCAGCCTGGGCTTCGCAGGCGCCACCGGGATCACCGTCGGAAACGGTGCGACGGCGAATTTCACCGGCGGCGGTGTCGTCCAGAACTTCTCCGGCGACGGCATCCTCATCGGGCAATCCACCGATTCGGTGATCAGAGATTTTGCGATCAGCGGCAACGGTAAGGCCGGTGTCCAGATGAACGGGGCGACCGGAACGAGCCTGGGCGGCAACGTCATTCTGAACAACTCCGGCGTCGGCGTGGTGGTCAATGGGGGCAGCGGCAATCGGATTCTGTCGAACTCGATCTCCGGTAACGGCAGCGTCGGCGGGCTGGGTATCAGCCTTCTCAACGGCGGCAACAACAATCAGCCGGCACCGCTGGTCAGCAGCGCGGTCCTGAACCCCGCGGGCCTCCAGGTGGGCCTCACTCTCGACAGCGGCTCCTACACCGTCCAGGTTTTCTACTCGCCTGCCGGACAGGTGACCGCCGCCCAGGGGCAGCAGCTTTTGGGAAGCGAGTTATTCACCGGCCCCGGGCCGGTCACACTGACGTTCAGCACACTGCCGGTTGACGTTGTCGCGGGTGGTGTGGTCACCGCCACCGTCACGAGAGCCAACGGCGACACCTCGGGCTTCTCCAACGCCCAGATCGTGAGCAGTTGAGCGCCACGAACTCAGGTGCCGAAGCAGACTGCCACGAACGGAATCGGTAAACAGAAGCCCACTGAGAACCCGGGTGTGGGATCTCCGTTCCAGACGGGCGGGGGAGGCGGTGGCGCGGCCTGCACGCAGAGGTCTGTCGCCGCGTCGTACACCGTTCCGGGGCCGCATTCGGCGGCATTGGCCGCCCCGGGCACAGCCCCGGCCGCGAACACGAGACCAAATGCGAGGGAGGCAGCCGCTCTCCGGCAATCAATGGACAGGGTCATCGGGGACACCCTTCGCGCAGTCCCGACCCGGCTGAATGTCCACCACCGACGCTACTCGCCTTGGCTGGTGTCAGATGGTGCCCGGCTGCTTGTTTTCATCGACCCGGGGCGGTGCGTGATTAGGTAAGACGATGCCCGCCCAACTCCGCACTGTGACTGACGGTATTCATGCCGGCCCGCTGTTTCCCGGCTGGTTGTTTAACACCGTGGTGATCGACGGCGCCGACGGCGACGTCGTGGTTGATGCCGGGTTTCCCTGGTCGCGGCGGCGTCTGGCGCGGTTCCTGGACGGGCGCGGGGTCGCTGAACACGTCGTAACCCACGCGCACGGCGATCACGTCGGCTCGACTGCCTGGTTGTGTGCACACACGGGAGCGCCACTGGCGATGAGCGCAGTCGAGGCTGACGCGTTCGAGCACGGAGACATCGCATCGCACTCAGGTGTTGCGGCCCGGCGTTTGATTGCCCCGCTCGGGCATGCACGCCGTTCAGTGGACCGGCGACTTCAGGAAGGCGACGTCGTAGGTGGCTTCACAGTCGTCCTCCAGGCGGGCCACAGTCCTGGGCTGCTTGCGTTCTGGAGGGAAGCGGACCGGACCCTGATCGTGGGCGATGGACCGATCAATTTGTCGAAGGATCCCAACCATCCCCGTTGGTTGAAACTTCCCGGAATGCTTGACTACGACCCCGCGGCGGCCATCGAGTCCCGGAGACGACTTGCTGAGCTGGAGCCGGCGTTGATCATCTCGACGCATGGCCACCCGATTTGGGGTGTGGACCGCTGGCTGCAGGGCGTGGATGCGGTGTCGGGCTGACCGCTGCTACCAACCGCGCTCGCGCCACTCCTGCAGATGTTGGCCTTCCGCACCGATCGTCGTGTCGTCGCCGTGGACGCCGAACAGTCGGCTACTGACATCACCGAGCAGTTCCTCGAACGCGCCCGGCTCCCAGGTCTTACCGACGCCACCCGGGAAGAGGCAGTCATCGGGGTATGTCAAACCGTGTCGGATCATCGGGTGGCTTCGGCGCGCGATAACAAGCCCTTGTCGATGAGGAACTGGGTCTGATCCTTGGCTATCTGCTCACACAGGGGCGGGGTGAATACGGTGAAGTGGTCGGCCTCGTAACGCCGGAACTCCACATCGGGGGCGCGTCGGACGAGTTTCTCTATCCCGACCGCTGGCGCGCTGACATCCTGCTCACCGAGTGCTACCCAGACGGGCATCTTGAGATCAGCAGCTTTAGTCCATGGCCGGTGTGTGTGGGGAGTAAGGAAGACCCCTGGGGAAATCTCGTTGCGCCAGGGGGAGTTCTCGCCCAGCACGGCGGCGAACCCTTCGGCCTCACCCGGCAACGTCATGGCGGCACGGGATTTGACCGGGCCGGTGACCTGGATGATGTTGTGCCGCCCTGTCGCGTCGAGCAGGGCGCGGGGAGCAATCCAGGTCAACGTGCGCAGGGGTGTGACGCGCATGCGCGCCATCGCGTCGAGGAAGGGGCAGAGCAGAAGTACCGCCGCCAGCCTTTTATCTTCGGCCCCTACGTAGACGCAGTGTCCACCGGAGAATGAATAGCCCCACAGCACTATCCGCTCCGGGTCGACCCCGTCGAGATGACGGGCGAAGCCGACGGCGGCTTTCCAGTCGGCGATCTGCTCCGGCTTGCTGAACCGCTGGCGGGGTTCGCCACCCGAATCGCCAAGGTAGCGGTAGTCGAACACCACGACGGTGGCCCCGGCTTTGCGGAAGGTCTCGGCGAACTGGTCGAGACCGTCATGCCGAGTCAGGGAGAACCCGTGCGCCATGACAACGCAGGTGCCGGAGGCGTTGGCGGGGTCAGGTTGGTAGACCCAGGCCGCCAAGTGACTGTGGCCGGACGGGATCGTCACGTCATCGCGGTTACCTGCCATTGCGCCCTCTAAGTAGCCAGTGCCCAGCGTCGGTCGGGACCGAGCCTAGCGACGGTTACCAACCGCGCTCGCGCCACTCCTGCAGATGCGGCCGCTCCGCACCGATCGTCGTGTCGTCGCCGTGGCCCGGGTAGACGACGGTGTCGTCGCCGTACACACCGAACAGTCGGCTGCTGACATCACCGAGCAGTTCCTCGAACGCGCCCGGCTCCCAGGTCTTGCCGACGCCACCCGGGAACAGGCAATCGCCGGTGAACAGCTGCACGGCCGTCCGCTCGCCGGCCGGCCGCAGGGCCAGCGCCACCGAGCCGGGGGTGTGGCCGCGCAGATGGATCACGTCGAAGGTCAGATCACCGATGACGATGACGTCACCGCCGGCCAGGAATCGGTCCGGCGTGACCGGCAGGGCGTCGGCGTCGAGCTGATGGACCGCGGTGGGTGCGCCGGTGGCCTCGGCCACCGCCTCCAGCGCCTGCCAGTGGTCGAAGTGCTGATGGGTGGTCACGATCATCTCGAGTTTGGGGGCCTGCTCGGCCACCAGTTCCACCAGCAGCTCCGGGTCGTTGGCCGCGTCGATCAGCACGGATTCGCCGGTCTTCGCGCAGGTCACCAGATAGGTGTTGTTGTCCATCGGGCCCACCGACATCTTGATGATGCTCACTCCGGGCAGGGTCCGGCGCGCGGCGGTCTGGGTTTCGACGTGTCCGGTGTAAGTGTCGTCGACGACAGTCATGAGGCCACGGTACTGCCGTCGGGGGAGCCGCATAGCATGAGCGCGTGACTGACCGGCTGATCATCAAGGGCGCGCGCGAACACAACCTCCGCAGCGTCGACCTGGATCTACCCCGGGACGCCCTGATCGTGTTCACCGGACTGTCCGGGTCGGGCAAGTCCTCGCTGGCCTTCGACACCATCTTCGCCGAGGGCCAGCGCCGCTACGTCGAATCGCTGAGCGCCTACGCCCGGCAGTTCCTCGGCCAGATGGACAAGCCCGACGTCGACTTCATCGAGGGTCTGTCACCGGCGGTGTCGATCGACCAGAAGTCCACCAACCGCAACCCGCGCTCCACGGTCGGCACCATCACCGAGGTCTACGACTACCTGCGACTGCTCTATGCACGCGCCGGCACCCCGCACTGCCCGGTGTGCGGCGAACACATCGCCCGCCAGACTCCGCAGCAGATCGTCGACCAGGTGCTCGCCATGGCAGAGGGCACCAAGTTCCAGGTGCTCGCGCCGGTGGTGCGCACCCGCAAGGGTGAGTTCGTCGACCTGTTCGACAAGCTCAACACCCAGGGCTACAGCCGGGTTCGCGTCGACGGTGTGGTGCATCCGCTGACCGATCCGCCGAAGCTCAAGAAGCAGGAGAAGCACGACATTGAGGTGGTCGTCGACCGGTTGACGGTCAAGGCCAGCAGCAAGCAGCGGCTCACCGATTCGGTGGAGACCGCTCTCGGTCTGGCCGACGGCATCGTGGTCCTGGACTTCGTCGACCGAGACGAACACGACCCGCATCGCGAGCAGCGGTTCTCCGAGAAACTGGCCTGCCCGAACGGCCACCCGCTCGCGGTGGATGACCTTGAGCCGCGATCTTTCTCGTTCAACTCGCCCTATGGCGCCTGCCCGGAGTGCAGCGGTCTGGGTATCCGCAAGGAGGTTGACGCGGAACTGGTGGTGCCGGACCCCGACCTCACCCTGGCTGAGGGTGCCGTGGCCCCGTGGTCGATGGGGCACAACTCCGACTACTTCACCCGGATGATGGCCGGCCTCGGCGAAGTCATGGGCTTCGACACCGACACCCCGTGGCGAAAGTTACCGCTCAAGGCGCGCAAGGCGATCTTGGAGGGGTGCGACGAGCAGGTGCACGTGCGCTACCGCAACCGCTACGGCCGCACCCGGTCCTACTACGCCGATTTCGAAGGTGTGATGGCGTTCCTGCAGCGCCGCATGGATCAGACCGACTCCGAGCAGATGAAGGAACGCTACGACGGCTTCATGCGCGACGTTCCGTGCCCGGAGTGCGACGGCACCCGCCTCAAGCCGGAGATCCTCGCCGTCACACTGGCCGCCGATGGCGAGAAGAAGTCCATCGCGCAGGTCTGCGAGTTGTCGATCGCGGAATGCTCGCGGTTCCTCAACGAACTCACCCTCGGGGTGCGCGAGGCCGCGATCGCCGGGCAGGTCCTCAAGGAGGTGCAGTCACGGCTGGGCTTCCTGCTTGACGTGGGCCTGGACTATCTCTCCCTGAGCCGGGCGGCGGGCACGCTGTCCGGTGGTGAGGCGCAGCGCATCCGACTGGCCACCCAGATCGGCTCCGGCCTGGTCGGGGTCCTGTACGTGCTCGACGAGCCATCCATCGGTCTGCATCAGCGCGACAACCGCCGGCTCATCGAAACCCTCACCCGGCTAAGGGATCTCGGCAACACCCTGATCGTCGTCGAGCACGACGAAGACACCATCGCCCACGCCGACTGGGTCGTCGACATCGGTCCTGCCGCCGGTGAGCACGGCGGCAGGGTGGTGCACAGCGGCCCGTACGCCGAGTTGCTGAAGAACCCGAACTCGATCACCGGCGCCTATCTATCCGGGAAGCAGAGCATCGAGGTGCCGGCCATTCGCCGGCCGGTCGATCGCAAGCGCCAACTCACCGTCATCGGTGCCCGGGAACACAACCTGCGAGACATCGACGTCGCCTTCCCACTCGGGGTGCTCACCGCGGTGACGGGTGTATCCGGTTCGGGCAAGTCGACGTTGGTCAACGACATCATGGCCTCGGTACTAGCCGAACAAGCTCAATGGCGCCCGGCTGGTCCCCGGCCGGCACACCCGGATCAACGGCCTGGATCAGGTGGACAAACTGGTGCGGGTCGATCAGTCGCCGATCGGGCGGACGCCGCGCTCCAACCCGGCCACCTACACCGGCGTCTTCGACAAGATCCGCACCCTGTTCGCCGCCACCACCGAGGCGAAGGTTCGCGGCTATCAGCCCGGCCGCTTCTCCTTCAACGTCAAAGGCGGGCGCTGCGAAGCGTGTTCGGGTGACGGCACCATCAAGATCGAGATGAACTTCCTGCCCGACGTCTACGTGCCCTGCGAGGTCTGCAACGGCGCCCGCTACAACCGCGAGACGCTCGAGGTGCACTACAAGGGCAAGACCATCTCTGAGGTGCTCGACATGTCCATCGAGGACGCGACTGAGTTCTTCGAGCCGATCAGCAGTATCCACCGCTACCTCAAGACCCTGGTCGATGTTGGCCTCGGTTACGTGCGACTCGGACAGCCCGCGCCGACGCTGTCCGGCGGTGAGGCGCAGCGCGTGAAACTGGCCGCTGAATTGCAGAAACGCTCCACCGGTCGCACCGTCTACATCCTCGACGAGCCCACAACCGGCCTGCACTTCGAGGACATCCGCAAGCTGCTCAAAGTCATCAACGGCCTGGTGGACAAGGGCAACTCGGTGATCGTCATCGAGCACAACCTGGACGTCATCAAAACCTCTGACTGGGTCATCGACATGGGACCCGAAGGGGGAGGTGGCGGCGGCACCGTGGTCGCTGCGGGCACCCCGGAGGACATCGCTGCCAGCGCCGGCAGCTACACCGGCACCTTCCTGGCCGGGTTGCTGGAGGCGCCGGCGCCCAAGCGGGCGCCGCGGCGCAAGAAGGTCAGCGCCTAGCTGTTTTCGCCGGTGCGTTTTTGTCGGAGCCGCTCTTTATTATTCGAACATGCGTTCGGATACGGTGTCCCAGGCGGTTGAGCAGATCGACGCCGCGCTGGACAGCCTGTTGGAGTTGGATCTCGACGCGCTGTCAGCCGCCGATGTGGTCCGGTTGGCCGGCCGTTGCGAGACGCTGGCCCGGCGACAGGCTGTGTTGACCGGTGATCTTGCGCTGAACGTGCACCGCCGGGAGATCAGCGAACTGGGCGGCGTACCGCACAAGGTGCTGGCGGACTGGCTGCGGATCACCCCCGCCCAGGCTCGGCGCCGGGCCACTCTGGTCGAGCCGCTGGCCCCGCGCACATCACTGACCGGGGAGCCACTGCCGCCGCTTCAGCCGGCCACGTCGCAGGCGTGGCGGGCAGGTGAACTCGACGTCGATCATGTCCGGGTCATTCAGCGGTTCCTCGCCGACCTTCCCATTGCCGTCACCCGCGACGAGCGGGAGGGCGCCGAGTCGTTTCTGGCTGAGCACGCCCGGGAGCTTCGGCCTGATCAGCTGGCGAAGCTGGCCGAGCAACTGGCGCTGATCCTGAATCCGGACGGCACCTTCAGCGATGCCGACCGTGCGCTGCGCCGCGGATTCCGCTGGGGGCCGCAGCAGGCCGACGGTATGAGCCAGGGCCGGCTGTGGGCCACACCGGCTCTGCGGGCCGAGCTGGACGCGTTGTTCGCCAAACTGGCCGCGCCGGGTATGTGCAATCCGTCCGATCAGAGTCCGCTCGTGGATACCGAGCCCAGCCCAGAGCAGGCTGACGCCGACCATCGCACTGTCGGCCAACGCCAGCACGATGCGCTCTCGGCGATGGCCCGGGCTCTGCTCGGTGATCCGAAGCTTGGGCAGCACAACGGATTACCTGTCACGCTGATCGTCTCGGCAAGTCTGCAGGATCTGCAGGAGAAGGCCGGGGTCGCCGTCACCGGTGGCGGCACCCTGCTGCCGATGGCCGACGTCATCCGGATGGCCAGCCACAGCTATCACTATCTGAGCATCTTCGATTCGGTCTCCGGCCGAGCACTGTGGTTGGGGCGCACCAAACGCATCGCGACCGCTGACCAACGCATCGTGTTGCACGGCCGCGACCGTGGATGCTCGCATCCGGGATGCACTGTGCCCGGTTACGGCTGCCAGGTCCACCATGCCGAGAAGGACTGGGCCGACGGCGGGAAAACCGACGTCGACGACCTCGGCTTCGCGTGCGGACCGCACAATCGGCTGGTGAAGCGCGGCGGGTGGAGAACCCGAAAGCGCCGCGACGGCAGTACGGAATGGCTACCTCCCGCACAACTGCCGCTGATCGGCGGGGTCAACCGTTTTCATCACGCCGACAAACTGGCCCGCAGACTGCGGCAGTGATGGACAGATCAGTCCGTCTTGCGCATCGACGCCCGGATCTCCTCGAGCTTGTCCGCGGCGGCCTTCTCACGCTTCTCGAACTGTTCGGCCGCACTGCGCGCCTCGGGCGTCTCCTCCGCGAGTTCCGTCGCGCCCAGTGCGGTGCCATAGCGGCTTTCGATCTTGTCCCGAACGCCCTCAAGGGTGGGAACACCGGCCGCGGTGTAGCCCGTGTCGGGCTCGGAAGTCAGGCCGGGCACCGGGGCGGGAGTCGGGTCAGGCTCCTGGGTCTCCTCAGGCATGGACATCACCGTACTCCCGACGGCCGCGGGGTCGGCGGCGCGAGCGGCGGCCCTTCCGCGGCGATCGTCACGCCGTCCTGCGCCGATGTGCCCGGCAGCGGCACTGCCGGCACCTCCGGGGTGCCGAGTTGACCGGCCAGCCAGGGAAGCGAACTGCCCAGCACCCGCGCTGCGAACGGCCAGTCGTGCTTACCCGGTTCGGGCACCACCGCACAGTCGATCCCGTATTCGCTGCCGAGCTTGCACAACGTCTGCGCAGCGGCCATGGGTGTGGTCGCTGTGCTACCCGGCGAAGGATCGGGCAGAGCTGCCCCGGAGATCGGGCTGACGCGGGTGCCGGGAGGACTGGAGACCGCGAACCAGCCGGCAGCCCCCTCGTAGGGGCCGTGCGCCTCCATGATCGTGGCGGGATCCCACTCGTCGTATGCCGCCGCGTTTCCGCCATACAGTCGCTCGATGGTTTGCGCCTTGGTGCCGGCATTGGGGGCGATATCGCCGTCGATATTGACGAACGCGCTGAACAGTTCGGGGTACTTCACCGTCAGGTTGACCGCGCAGGTGCCACCGCTCGACCAGCCGACGACACCCCAATTGGCCGGGTCGTCGCTGACGCCGAAGTTGTCCACCAGGTAGGGCACGACGTCCTTGGTGAGATGGTCGGCGGCGTTACCGCGCACACCGTTGACGCACTCGGTGTCGTTGTTGAACGCCCCGCCGGAATCCACGAACACGAACACCGGCGCGTTGCCCTCATGCTTGGCCGCGAACTCGTCGATGGTGGCGACCGCGTTGCCGGCCCGCAGCCAATCCGCGGGGGTGTTGAACTGCCCGCCGATCATCATCACCGTGGGCAGCGCAGGCGGCGGATTCGAAGCGAAGTAGGCCGGCGGCAGGTAGACCAACTCGCCCCGGTGTTTGAACTTCGAGGCGGTCGCCGGGATGTCGACGGGCACCACCTTGCCCTTGGCGGGCACGGTCGTGGCGGCCAACATCTTCGCGACAGTGGCGCGGTCGGTCTCGCCGGGCAGCGGCCCGCCGGTCATCTGCGCCCAGGCGGTCTGCACGGTGGGGAAGTAGCCGACCCACAGGTTGAGCATCAGTCCGGCCGACAGCGCACACAGTGGTACCGCCAGCACCGCGACGCCGCGCCGCCACCACTGCGCCGACCGCCAGCCCAGCACCGCGACCGCTGCGGCGAATCCGGTGAGCGTGACCCAAACCCACAGCGCCCGAGGCGGGGATTCGCCGGCGAGTCCCTCGCTGGCGATGTTCCAGTGCGTGCCCCATGCGAGGCCGAGGCCGGCGATCGCCGCGACCGGCAACCACACCAGCCGCCAGCGACGGGTTCGCCAGCCGACGGCGAGCACGACAGCGACCGCGGCGAGGATCTGCGCGACGACGGGAATCCAGCCGTGCATGAGGGAAATGTGTTGCCGGAAGGGACCGAACGGCTCCGCGAGAAGCTCGACGGGCGCCATTGGTGCTGACGGCATCACAGCGGCCAGGCTACCGCGGCTTCGCCAGCGGGAACGGTAGCGTCTCGCGGATACTTCGCCCGGTGATGAGCATGACCACCCGGTCCACGCCCACCCCGAGTCCACCGGTGGGTGGCATCGCGTACTCCATCGCCTGCAGGAAGTCCTCGTCGAGTTCCATCGCCTCCGGGTCGCCACCGGCGGCCAGGGCCGACTGCTCCTGCAATCGGCGACGCTGCTCGACGGGATCGGTGAGCTCGCTGTAGGCGGTGCCCAGTTCCACACCCCATGCCACCAGGTCCCATCGCTCCGCGACGCCGGCGATGCTGCGGTGCGGACGGGTCAGCGGTGACACCGAGGTCGGGAAGTCCAAATAGAAGGTCGGTTCCTCGGTGCGTTCCTCGACGAGGCGCTCGTAGAGTTCCAACACCACCGCACCGGTGTCCCAATGGCTCAGGTACGGCACCCCGGCGCTGTCGCAGAGCCGGCGCAGCACCGCCAGGTCCGTGTCGGGACCGATCTGCTCGCCCAGCGCTGCGGACACCGCGTCGTGCACCGTGGTGACCGTCCACGGTCCGGAGATGTCCACCGGCGCAAGGTCGCCGTTCTCGTCGGGGCGCATGACCACTTCCGAACCGTTGGCGGCGCGGGCGGCGTTCTGGATCAGTTCGCGGCACCCGTCGATCCAGGTCCGGTAGTCGGCGTGGGCCTGATAGGCCTCCAGCAGGGTGAACTCCGGGTTGTGGCTGAAGTCCACGCCCTCGTTGCGGAATGCCCGGCCGAGTTCGAAGACGCGCTCGACCCCACCGACGCAGAGCCTCTTGAGGTAGAGCTCCGGCGCGATGCGCAGATAGAGGTCCAGGTCGTAGGCGTTGATGTGGGTCTCGAATGGCCGGGCGTTGGCGCCGCCGTGGATCTGCTGCAGGATCGGCGTCTCGACCTCCAGGAATCCCTTGGCGAACAACGTCTCCCGGATCGACCGCAGGATGTCGCTGCGCGCGCGGATGAGATCACGGGACGCCGGGTTGACCGCCAGATCGACGTAGCGGGCACGTACCCGGGCCTCCGGGTCGGTGAGCCCCCGGTACTTGTCCGGCAGCGGGCGCAGACACTTGCCCAGCAGCCGCCACTGGTCGACCAGCAGGGACCGGGTTCCGTTGCGGCTCTGTCCCATCCGCCCGCGGGCCTCGACGAGATCGCCGAGGTCGACGCCGGAGAAGTCCGGCCCGGGTTGCAGCGACGACGAATCCAACAGCAACTGGATGTCGCCGGACCAGTCACGCAGTTGGGCGAACGTCACACCGCCGTAGTCGCGGCTGCGCATCACCCGTCCGGCCAGCGTCACCGTCGTATCGTCAGCGGCGGTGAGTGCCTGCGCCACCGTGTGGCTGGGCGGGCTGCCCGGGGGATAGGCGTCGATCCCGTTGTCCTGCAGCGTCTTCAGCTTGGCCATCCGCACCCGGACCTGTTCGGGCAGCCGGTGCCGGTCGGACCCGCCATCGGGGCTCACCAGGACGGTGTTCGGGGCGCTGCCGTCAAGGTGCAGTTCACCGGTGGCGGCGAGTTCGTGCGGCACCGCGGAGTGGTGGCCGGTGTGCTGCTTGTTGCGCCGGGAGAAGGGCAGCACCAGGAAGCCTTCGGCGATCACCGACGCCACCCCGACCCGCGGGATCAGCCGGGTGTCCTCGTAGCAGGCGTAGCGCGGAACCCACTGCGGCTGGTACTTCATATTCGAGCGGTACAGCGTCTCGAGTTGCCACCACCGGGAGAAGAACACCAGCAGAGCCCGCCAGAGCCGCGCCACCGGACCCGCGCCGAGTTGTGCGCCCTGCTCGAACGCCGAGCGGAACATGGCGAAGTTCAGCGACACCCGGCTGACCCCGACGGTGTCGGCCTGCTGCAGCACCTCGCTGACCATCAACTCGACGGTGCCGTTGGGGGATTGCGGTGAGCGGCGCATCAGATCCAGTGAGATGCCGTTGCCGCCCCACGGCACGAACGACAGCATCCCGACGACGGATCCTGCGGTGTCGACCGCTTCGACCAATAGGCAGTCACTATCCGCCGGATCACCAAGGCGGCCGAGCGCCATCGAGAAACCCCGCTCGGTCTCGGTGTCGCGCCAGGCATCAGCGCGGGCGATCACCTCGGCCATCTCCTCGGCCGACAGATCGCGGTGGCGTCGCATCCGCACGGTGAGGCCGGAACGGCGGGCCCGCGTCACCGCCTGACGCACGGCGCGCATCTCCGGGCCGGACAGCCGGAACTTGTCCGGGTAGAGGATGGCCTCGTCGCCGAGTTGCAGGGCGCTGAGCCCGGCCTCCCGAAACGCCTGCGCCCCGGTGGAACTGGCGCCCATCACCCCGGGGGCCCAGCCGTACTGCTCGCACAACTGCAGCCACGCGGCGATGGCCTGCGGCCAGGACTTCGGATCGCCGACGGGGTCGCCGCTGGCCAGGCAGACGCCGATCTCGACGCGGTAGGTGACGGCGGCGCGACCGTTGGCCGCGAACACCACCGACTTGTCGCGGCGGGTGGCGAAGTAGCCCAGCGAATCGTTCTTCCCGTACGCCGCCAGCAACCCACGGATGGCGGACTCGTCCTCACCGGTCAGTGCGTTATCTGCCCGCTGCGACTGGAACAGCACCACGGCGGCCGCCATCAGGGCCAGCGCGCCGAACAATCCCATCAGCGCGTTGAGGAAGACGCTCGGCTTGCCGGCGAACAACTCCGGTGTGGCGGTGGCGAATCCGCTCACCCGGTTGACGGCGTAGGCCAGCCGGTATTCGGGTTGCAGCGAGCCGGGGAACAACTCCAGCAGCCCCCACGCCACACCGATGCCCACCAGGTTGCCGGCGACCAGCACCGCGGCGGCTTTGAGCACCGCGGCGCGGCGGACCTTCGCCCAGAACTCCGCGTAGGAGAACAGCAACAGGGCGATGACCGCGAGGTGCAGTGTCAGCCCGAGGAACTCGCCGATGTCCTCGACCGGGCCGCCATCGCGCTGGGTCAGCGATGCGATGTCGAACCCGACCGCGATCATCACGTTGATCAGCAGCACCCACCAGGCGATGCGCTTGCGTGCCGCCAGCGCGCCGGCCAGCACCGCGACTGCGAACGCCCACGCGAAGCTGGTGTCGGGGAAGTTGAACAGGTATTGGTCGATGAACTCGCGGGGAACCCTGGTCAGGTGGCGGACCGTGGCGGACACGCTGGACAGCAGCGAAGCCGCGGCGATCACGCCGAGGATCCAGCCCGCCGCGGCGGGCACCCAGCCGAACCGGTTCGAGGCCCGGGACCGGTGCGCCGTCGGTGTCACAGTTCGGGTCATCAGGGCCTACCGCACCGGCCCGGTGTACTTCTCGCCCGGGCCGTCACCGGGCTCGTCGGGCACGGCACTGGCCTCACGGAAGCCCAATTGCAGTGCACGCAGGCCGTCCCGCATCGGCTGCCGGTGCGGCCCCAGGTCCGGTTCCGCAGCCGTGATCAGGCCGGCCAGCGCGGTGATGAGCCGCCGCGCCTCATCGAGATCCCGGTATTCGGCCTCATCGGGGTCATCCGAGGACAGTCCGAGTTTCTCGGCGGCTGCGCTCATCAGCATCACCGCCGCCCGGCTGATCACCTCCACAGCCGGGATATCGGCCAGTTCGCGGATGCTGGGCTCATCGGGCATGCCTGTTAGACTCCCACGTACGACCGTCCCGGCGAATGCCAGGACAGCAAGAGGAGTCCCACTCCCACCGCTGGCCAGATGAGGCACAGCGGTCCGGTCGCGAATACCTTCGGGTGTTCGTTCCTGCGCTGCGGCGCGGGCGGCGAAAGCCGTGACCGGTCGGCTTGGGCCCTGCCACGTGCAGGGTCCTTCTGTTCGATTGAACAGAGTGCTGGTGGCGTGGTACCTCCCGGCCTGTCCTGTTTCGCCGGTGTGGTCCGAGGTAACAACCTCAGAGGTACGAAACCAACGCCGAACCAGGGAGGCCCCATCAGCACTGAGACCCGCGTCAACGAGCGCATTCGCGTACCTGAAGTCCGGTTGATCGGACCAGGCGGCGAGCAGGTGGGCATCGTGCGCATCGAAGACGCTCTTCGCGTCGCCGCCGATGCCGATCTCGACCTCGTCGAGGTAGCACCTGAGGCCCGCCCGCCCGTCTGCAAGATCATGGACTACGGCAAGTTCAAGTACGAGGCGGCTCAGAAGGCACGCGAGTCCCGCAAGAACCAGCAGCAGACCGTCGTCAAGGAACAGAAACTCCGTCCCAAGATCGACCCGCATGACTACGAGACCAAGAAGGGTCACGTCATCCGCTTCCTCGAGGCGGGGTCGAAGGTCAAGGTGACGATCATGTTCCGCGGTCGCGAGCAGTCCAGGCCCGAACTCGGCTACCGGCTGCTGCAGCGACTGGGCGCCGATGTCGCCGACTTCGGCTTCATCGAGACCTCGGCCAAGCAGGACGGCCGGAACATGACGATGGTCCTGGCACCGCACCGCGGCGCGAAGACCCGCGCCCGGGCGGCCACGCAGACCGTTGGCGCCCCGGCCCCGGAGCCGGAAGCCGACGCGGATGCACCGGCTGCTGAATAGCCACCAGAACCACGAGATCCACGAGAACCACGAGAACTGAGGACACCATGCCCAAGGCGAAGACCCACAGCGGCGCCAGCAAGCGCTTTCGCAAGACCGGGACCGGGAAGATCGTGCGCCAGAAGGCCGGCCGTCGCCACCTGCTTGAGCACAAGGCGTCGAAGCGGACCCGCCGGCTCGACGGTCGTACCGAGGTGTCGGCGAACGACACCAAGCGCGTCAACAAGATGCTGAACGGCTAGTCGACCAGCCCCAACGACATTCCCGAAGAACTAGACCCAGAACCAGACAAGGAACACGCTCATGGCACGCGTCAAACGCGCAGTCAACGCCCAGAAGAAGCGGCGGACAGTCCTTAAGGCATCCAAGGGATACCGCGGCCAGCGGTCCCGGCTCTACCGCAAGGCCAAAGAGCAGCAGCTGCACTCGCTGACCTACGCCTACCGCGACCGCCGCGCCCGCAAGGGTGATTTCCGCAAGCTGTGGATCTCGCGCATCAACGCCGCGGCCCGTGCCAACGACATGACCTACAACCGGCTGATCCAGGGCCTCAAGGCCGCCGGCGTCGAGGTGGATCGCAAGAACCTGTCGGAGATCGCGATCAGCGATCCCGCTGCCTTCACCGCACTGGTCGAGATCGCTCGCGCGGCGCTGCCCGCGGACGTCAACGCCCCGTCCGGTGAGGCTGCCTGACACCCTCTGACGCCGCGGCGCTGACCCAGCGATCCGCCCGGGTGGCGTCTGCGGCCAAGCTGCAGCGCCACACCGAGCGGCGCCGGGCCGGCCGTTTTCTGGCCGAAGGACCCAACCTGGTCGAGGCGGTGGCCGCACGCGGCCTCGTCGACGAGGTGTTCGCCACCGCTGCGGCAGTGCAGCGCCATTCGGATCTGCTGGCCGATCTTCCGGTCCGGCTGGTTACCGAGGCGGCCGCAAAAGCGTTGTCCGACACCGTCACCCCCTCCGGGCTGGTGGCGGTCTGCCGCACCCCGCACACCGAGTTGGCGGCGGTGCTGGCGGATGCGCCCGCGCTGATCGCCGTCGCGGTGGACATGTCTGAGCCCGGCAACGCCGGAACGCTGATCCGGATCGCGCACGCCATGGGGGCGGATGCGGTGGTGTTCGCCGGCCACAGCGTCGATCCCTACAACGGGAAATGCCTGCGGTCCTCGGCGGGCAGCATCGTCGGCCTGCCGGTGATCACCGAACCGGACACCGCCGGCGTCCTGGCGGCCCTGCGCGCGGCGGCGGTGCAGATGCTGGCCACCACGGTCGACGGCGAGATCACTCTCGTCGAGGCCGAACCGCTGCTGAGCCGCCCGACCGCGTGGCTGTTCGGCCCGGAGTCCCACGGCCTGCCGGCGGAGGTGGCCGCTGCGGCCGACCACCGCATCCGGATCCCGATGCCCGGCGACGCCGAGAGCCTCAACGTCGCCGCCGCGGCCGCCATCTGCCTGTACCAGAGCGCCCGCGGGGGACACAGGCTGTGACGGGGTGGCTGAGCGGCGCCAACCGCAATCCGGATCTGATCGACCTGATCCGGCGTGCGCGTCGCGCGCTGCCCGGCGATCCGGAGTTCGGCGATCCGCTGTCGACGGCGGGCGATGGCGGCGTGCAAGCCGCCGCCCGCGCCGCGGACCGACTGCTGACCGACCGCGACGCCGCCACCCGGGAAGTGGGCCTCGGCGCGCTGCAACTGTGGCAGGCGATCACTGAGAAGGTCTCGGGCCGTCCAGCCAACGCCGAAGTGACATGCGTGTTCACCGACCTGGTCGGCTTCTCGGACTGGTCACTGCAGGCCGGCGACGACGCCACCCTGCGACTGCTGCGCCGGGTCGCCCGGGTTGCCGAGCCACCCCTGCTCGACGCCGGCGGTCAGATCGTCAAACGGATGGGTGACGGCATCATGGCGGTGTTCACCGATCCGGCCACCGCGGTGCGCGCCACGATGGCCGCACTCGATGCCGTGACGACTGTCGAGGTGGATGGCTACACGCCGCGGATCCGGGCCGGCATCCACACCGGCCGCCCACAGCGCATCGGTGCCGACTGGCTCGGGGTGGACGTCAACATCGCCGCCCGTGTGATGCAGCGCGCCACCCGCGGCGGGCTGATCATCTCGCAGGCGACGCTGGAGCGGATCTCTCCGGAGGAACTCGGCGCGCTGGGCGTCACCGTCAAGCGGGTGCGCCGCGCGATGTTCACCCCGCGCCAGCACGGTGTGCCGACGGATCTGGTGATGTACCGGGTCACTGCTGTTCGAGCGCTTGAGGCGGCCGGCGAGACCGAAAGCGACTAGCGCTCAGACGAATACCGGTTCTAGACGAATTCCTCGGCGCTGGCCTCGATCCAGTCCGAGAGCCACGATTCGGGCGGGCACTCCAGCAGTTCGCCGGGCATCAGCCACTCGTAGATCTCGGCGTAGGTCCCGCTTTGATGGGAGTTGATGCGGCGGTTGAGCATGGCCGGGGTCAGTTCGTCGAAGCCGTCCAGTCCCATCGAGGCGACCATCTGCGCGGCGCTGGCGACCACGGCCTTCTGGAAGTTGTAGACCCGCTCGATCTTGTCCGGTACGTGGAGTGCCCGTGCCAGTCCCGGATCCTGGGTGGCCACCCCGGTGGGGCACGCGTTGGTGTGGCACTTCATCGCCTGAATGCAGCCGACGGCGAACATCATCGCCCGCGCCGCGAGAGTGAAATCGGCGCCCTGAATGATGCGCTTGACGATGTCGAAGCCGCTGGTGACCTTGCCGGATGCGCCGATCTTGATGTGCTGGCGCAGTCCGGTGCCGACCAGGCAGTTCTGCACCAGCATCAGCCCCTCGGTGAGCGGCATCCCGACGTGGTCGACGAATTCCTGTGGGGCCGCGCCGGTTCCGCCCTCGGAACCGTCGACGATGATGAAGTCCGGCGTGATGCCGGTGTGCATCATCGCCTTGCAGACCGAGAGAAACTCGCTACGGGACCCGATGCAGAGTTTGAACCCGACCGGCTTGCCGCCGGAGAGGCTGCGCAGTGTGGCGATGAAGTGCATCAGTTCCACCGGGGTGCCGAAGGCGGTATGAGCCGGGGGAGACACCACCGTCTGGCCCACCGGCACTCCGCGGGTGGCGGCGATCTCCGGGGTCACCTTGGGGCCGGGCAGCACACCGCCCAGGCCGGGTTTGGCGCCCTGGGACAGTTTGATGGAGATCGCCTTCACCGTCGGCAGCGCGGCCTTCTCGGCGAACTTCTCCGCGTCGAAGTGCCCCTCGGCGGTGCGGCACCCGAAATAACCGGAGCCGATCTCCCAGATCAGATCGCCGCCGTGCTTGAGGTGATAGGGGCTGATGGCACCCTCGCCGCTGTCATGGGCGAACCCACCCCTGGCGGCACCGCCGTTGAGTGCCTCGATCGCGTTACCCGACAGCGCCCCGAAGCTCATCGCCGAGACGTTGAGCAACGCGATGTCGTAGGGCTGGGTGCAGTCCGGGCCGCCGAGTCGCACCCGCGGGGTGAGGTCGGTGGCGATCCGGGCGCGCAGGGAATGGCGCAGGAATTCGTAGCCGGTCTCAGTCACGTTCCGCTCAGTACCGAACGGCTCGTCGCCCTTGGTGCCCTTGGCCCGTCGGTAGATCGCGTCGCGGGTCTCCCGGTCGAACGGCGCGCCGTCGGTGTTGGACTCGACGAAGTACTGGTAGATCTCCGGGCGGATCCGTTCGGCGATCCACCGGGCGTGGCCCAGGATCGGATAGGCCCGCAGAATCGAATGGCTCTTCTGCAACAGGTCAAAGGTGCCCAGCGCGGCGAGCGCGGCCAGGACGACAGCCAGAATCAGCCATCCCAGATCCACCTTGACCGCCACCACGGCGACGGCCACCGCCGCCGCCCAGAGGACGGCGATGATGAGGGCTCGTATCATTCGGCGATCCTCGCTACCAGGCGTCGAAAATGGGGCAAAGCCGGCCGCCCATGCGCCCGACCGGGCGAAATGCCCGCGAGGCGTCATTGTGACATCACCTATGATCTGCTGGTTGGCACTTGCGTCACTTCTCTTTCTTTCAGACGCATCAGCCCCGGACCGTAAAGGAGAGCGTCGCCGCGTGGGTGAGCCACCAGTCGATCTGCTGTCGCAGGACGCGCTGACCGCCGCGGTCGAGGCCGCCTGCCGGGCTTTCGACGCCGCCGGTGACCTCGACGCGCTGGCCCTGGCCAAGACCGAGCACCTCGGCGACCGCGCCCCTATCGCCCTGGCCCGCCAGGCACTGGCCGGGCTGGCCAAAGACGATCGTGCCGATGCCGGCAAGCGGGTCAATGTGGCCCGCGGTGCGGCCCAGAGCGCGTACGACAACCGGCTGGCGCAGCTGCGTGCCGAGCGGGACGCGGCGGTGCTGGTCGCCGAGGCCATCGACGTGACGCTGCCGTCCACCCGGGTGCCGCTGGGCGCGCGCCACCCGATCACCATCCTGGCCGAGCACGTCGCCGACACCTTCGTGGCGATGGGCTGGGAACTGGCCGAGGGCCCGGAGGTGGAGAGCGAACAGTTCAACTTCGACGCGCTCAACTTCCCGCCCGATCATCCGGCCCGCAGCGAATCCGACACCTTCCACATCGCCCCGGAGGGATCCCGGCAGCTGCTGCGCACGCACACCTCACCGGTGCAGGTGCGCGCGCTGCTGGAGCGCGACCTGCCGGTGTACATCGTCTCGATCGGCCGCACCTTCCGCACCGACGAACTCGACTCCACCCACACACCGGTCTTCCATCAGGTCGAGGGCCTCGCCGTCGACCGCGGCCTGACCATGGCCAACCTGCGCGGCACCCTGGACGCCTTCGCGCGCTCGGAGTTCGGGCCGCACGCCCGCACCCGGATGCGACCGCACTTCTTCCCGTTCACCGAACCCTCCGCCGAGGTGGATGTGTGGTTCGAGAACAAGAAGGGCGGCGCCGGGTGGGTCGAGTGGGGTGGCTGCGGCATGGTCAACCCCAACGTCCTTCGGGCGGCCGGGATCGACCCGCAGGAGTACTCCGGCTTCGCCTTCGGTATGGGCCTGGAGCGAACCCTGCAGTTCCGCAACGGCATCCCGGACATGCGCGACATGGTCGAGGGCGACGTGCGGTTCTCGCTGCCGTTCGGGGTCGGGCTGTAGATGAAACTTCCCTACAGTTGGCTGCGCGAGGTGGTGGCAGCCGGAGCCCCCGGCTGGGATGTCACCCCCCACGATCTGGAGCAGGCCCTGATCCGGGTCGGCCACGAAGTCGAAGACGTGATCACCCTCGGCCCGGTGAGCGGGCCGGTACGTATCGGCCGGGTCACCGGCGTCGAGGAGCTGACCGAGTTCAAGAAGCCGATCCGGGCCTGCACCGTCGATGTGGGCGAGGATGCTGACCGCGACATCGTTTGCGGCGCAACCAACTTCGCCGTCGGCGACCTGGTGGTGGTGGCCCTGCCGGGAGCGGTCCTGCCGGGTGATTTCCAGATCGCCACCCGCACGACCTACGGGCGGACCTCCGACGGGATGATCTGCTCCGCGGCTGAACTCGGACTCGGGTCCGACCATTCCGGCATCCTGGTGCTCCCGGCCGGGACAGCGGCCCCCGGCGCCGACGCGGTCTCCGTGCTCGGACTCGACGACGTGGTGTTCGATCTCGCCGTCACGCCCGACCGCGGGTACGGCCTGTCGGTGCGCGGGATCGCCCGGGAGATCGCGTGCGCCTACGACCTCGCCTACGCCGACCCCGCCGAGGTGCCGCCGCTTCCGGTCGAGGGCCCGGCGCTGCCGGTGACCATCGCGGCGGGCACCGGTGTCAGCCGTTTCGCGCTGCGGCCGGTCACCGGAATCAGACCCGACCGCACAGACCCCGTGGTGGATGCGGCGACGGTTGCTGCTGTGCGGCATCCGCCCCATCTCGCCGGCGGTCGACGTCACCAACTACGTCATGCTCGAACTCGGCCACCCCATGCACGCCCATGACAGCACCCGCATCCACGGTGACTTCGCGGTGCGCTTCGCCCGCCCGGGGGAGACGGTGGTGACCCTCGATGACGTCGAACGCCGCCTCGACGCCCAGGACGTGCTGATCGTCGACGACGTCGACGTGGCGGCTATCGGTGGGGTGATGGGTGCGGGTACCACCGAGATCGACGCCAACACCACCGACGTTCTGCTGGAAGCCGCGGTGTGGGATCCGGCCGCGGTGTCGCGCACCATCCGCCGTCTGCACCTTGTCAGTGAGGCCGGCCGCCGCTACGAACGTGCCGTCGACCCGGCCATCTCGGTGGCCGCCATTGACCGCTGCGCCGGGTTGCTCGCCGAGATCGCCGGCGGCACAGTGCAACCCCGGCTCACCGACTGGCGTGGCGAGGTGCCGCGCGACGACTTCTCGCCGCCGCCGATCAGTTTCCCGGTCGATCTGCCCGACCGTACCGCCGGCGTGATCTACCCCGATGGCGCCACGGTGCGCCGGCTCACCCAGATCGGCGCCCGGGTCGAATCCGAACCCGGCAGCGCGGTGCTGACGGTCACACCGCCGAGTTGGCGACCCGATCTGGTGGCACCGGCCGATCTGGTGGAGGAGGTGCTTCGACTCGAGGGCCTCGATGTGATCCCGTCGGTGCTGCCGTCCGCGCCCGCCGGGCGCGGCCGCTCACCCGCACAGACGCGCCGCCGCGCGGTGGGCACCTCGCTGGCGCTCTCCGGTTTCGTCGAGGTGCTGCCGACTCCGTTCCTTCCGGCCGGCGTCTTCGACCAGTGGGGACTGGGCGTCGACGACCCGCGCCGGCACACCACTGCGGTGCTCAATCCGCTGGAGGCCGACCGCCCGGAGCTGGCCACCACCCTGCTGCCCGCATTGCTGGAAGCACTGTCGCGCAATGTCTCCCGCGGATTCGGCGACGTCGCCCTGTTCTCCATCGCCCAGGTGGTGCAGCCCACCGAGCGGACCCGCGCCGTCGAGCTGATCCCCACCGATCGCCGGCCGACGGACGCCGAGATCGCCACCCTCAACGACTCGCTGCCGGTTCAGCCCGTGCATGTCGGCGCGGTGCTGGCCGGGCTGCGTGAACCCCGCGGACCATGGGGGACCGGCCGGCCGGTGGAGGCCGCGGACGCCTTCGAGGCGGTGCGGGTGATCGCCCGCGCCTGCGGAGTGCCGGTGACACTGCGGGCCGCCCAGCATCTGCCGTGGCACCCCGGCCGCTGCGCCGAGGTTGTCGTCGACGGCGCCGTCGTCGGCCACGCCGGTCAGTTGCACCCGTCGGTCACCGAGCGCGCGGGCCTGCCGAAGGGCACCTGCGCGGTGGAACTCAGCCTCGATGCGGTGCCGCTGGCCGACACCCTGCCCGCGCCGCGGGTGTCGCCGTTCCCGGCGGTCTTCCAGGACCTGAGCCTGGTGGTGGAGGCGGGCGTGCCGGCGAGTGCGGTGATCGATGCCGTCCGCGACGGCGCCGGGGACCTGCTCGAGGACGTCGCGCTCTTCGACGTCTACACCGGCCCCCAGGTCGGCGAGGGCCGCAAGTCGCTGACGCTGGCGCTGCGGTTCCGCGCCCCCGACCGCACGCTGACCGAGGACGAGGCCAGCGCCGCCCGGGACGCCGCCGTGACTACGGCCGCCGAGCGCCTCGGCGCCGTCCTGCGCGCCTGACCGGATTAATTTGCAACTGACTGCATAATCATGCAGGATATTGGCATGACTTCGGTGGCGGTGGCCGGTGCCAGTGGATATGCCGGCGGCGAGATTCTGCGCCTGCTGCTCGGCCATCCCGCCTACGCCGCCGGCCGGCTGACCATCGGCGCGCTGACCGCCGCCGCCAGCGCTGGCAGCATGCTCGCCGAACACCACCCGCACCTGATGCCGCTGGCCGACCGGGTGCTGGAGGCCACCGACGCCGGCACTCTGGCCGGCCATGACGTCGTCTTCCTCGCCCTGCCGCACGGGCACTCGGCTGCACTGGCCGAACAACTGGGGCCGGAGACGATCATCATCGACTGCGGCGCCGATTTCCGGCTCACCGACGCCGCCACGTGGGAGCGCTTCTACGGCTCCGAGCATGCCGGCGCCTGGCCCTACGGGCTGCCCGAACTGCCGGGGAACCGGGAGGCGCTGAGCTCCGCGACGCGCATTGCGGTGCCCGGCTGCTATCCCACCGCCGCGCTGCTGGCCCTGCTGCCCGCCGTCGCCGCGGGTCTGGTCGAACCCGCGGTCACCGTCGTCGCGGTCAGCGGCACCTCCGGAGCCGGACGCGCCGCCAACGTGGACCTGCTGGCGTCGGAGGTCATCGGCTCGGCGCGGGCCTACAACATCGGCGGAGCGCACCGGCACACCCCGGAGATCGCCCAGGGGCTTAGTGCGGTCAGCGGTGGCGGGGATGTCACCGTGTCGTTCACCCCGGTGCTCATTCCCACGGCCCGGGGAATCCTGGCCACCTGCACCGCACGCACATCGGCATCGCTGCCCGAGATCCGCGCGGCGTATGACACGGCCTATGCCGACGAGCCGTTCGTCTTCGTCCTGCCCGATGGGAAGCTGCCGCGCACCGGTTCGGTGATCGGCAGCAACGCCGCCCAGATCGCGGTGGCCGTCGATGCCGACGCGGGTGTGCTGGTCGCCATCTGCGCGATCGACAACCTGGTCAAGGGAACCGCGGGTGCGGCGGTGCAGTCGATGAACCTCGCACTGGGCTGGCCGGAGACCGACGGGCTGTCCACCGTGGGGATCGCGCCGTGACCGCCTCGAGGCTGGTGCGCGCCCAGGGTGTCACCGCGCCGGCCGGTTTCCGCGCCGCCGGCATCACCGCCGGCATCAAGAAGTCCGGGGCGCCGGATCTGGCACTGGTGTTCAACGAGGGCCCTGATTACGCGGCCGCCGGTGTCTTCACCCGCAACCAGGTGCAGGCCGCACCGGTGCTGTGGACCCGCCAGGTGCTGAGCACCGGCCGGCTGCGGGCGGTGCTGCTGAACTCCGGCGGCGCCAACGCCTGCACCGGGCCGCCCGGATTCGGCGACACCCACGCGTGCGCCGAGGCCGTCGCCGCCACCCTGTCGGACTGGGGAACCGAGACCGGGCCCATCGAGGTCGCGGTGTGCTCCACCGGGCTGATCGGCGACCGGCTCCCGATGGACAAGATGCTGTCCGGTATCACCGAGATCGTGCACGAACTGGCCGCCGGACTGCTCGGCGGCGACGAGGCCGCGCGGGCCATCATGACCACCGACACCGTCCCGAAACAGGTTGCGCTGCACCACTCGCCGAACTCCGAGGAGAACTGGACCGTCGGCGGAATGGCCAAGGGTGCGGGGATGCTGGCGCCGTCGCTGGCCACCATGCTGTGCGTGCTGACCACCGACGCGGTGGCCGATGCCGGTGCACTCGACACCGCGCTGCGCCGGGCCACCGCCCGTACCTTCGACCGGCTCGACGTCGACGGCAGCTGCTCCACCAATGACACCGTGCTGCTGCTGGCCTCCGGCGCCAGTGAGATCCGGCCCAGCCAGGATCATCTCGACGACGCCGTGCTGCGGGTGTGCGAGGACCTCTGCGCGCAGATGCAGGCCGACGCCGAAGGCGTCACCAAGCGGGTGACGGTCACGGTCAGCGGCGCGCCCACCGAGGACGACGCCGTTGTCGCCGCCCGATTGATCGCCCGCGACAGCCTGGTCAAGACCGCGCTGTTCGGTTCCGACCCGAACTGGGGACGGGTGCTGGCCGCGGTCGGTATGGCGCCGTTCACCCTCGACCCGGCGCGGATCTCGGTGTCGTTCAACGGCTCCCCGGTGTGCGTCGACGGGGCCGGCGCGCCCGGCGCCCGCGATGTCGACCTCTCCGGGCCGGATATCGCCGTCGTCGTCGAACTCCATCTCGGCGAGGCCTCGGCCACCATCCGCACCACCGATCTGTCGCACGCGTACGTCGAGGAGAATTCGGCCTACAGCTCATGACGATCACCACGAACATCGGCACTGATGCCAAAGCCGCTGTGCTCGCCGAAGCGCTGCCCTGGCTCAAAGCCCTGCACGGCAAGATCGTGGTGGTCAAATACGGCGGCAACGCGATGACCGACGACGCACTCAAGACCGCGTTCGCCGCGGACATGGTCTTCCTGCGCAACGTCGGCATTCATCCGGTGGTGGTGCACGGCGGCGGCCCGCAGATCAGCGCCATGCTCAAGAAACTGGGCATCCCGGGGGAGTTCAAGGGCGGCTTCCGGGTCACCACACCGGAGGTGCTCGACGTCGCCCGGATGGTGCTGTTCGGTCAGGTCGGCCGGGAACTGGTCAACCTGATCAACGCACACGGTCCGTACGCGGTCGGCATCACCGGCGAGGACGCCAACCTGTTCACCGCGGTGCGCCGCAGTGTCTCGGTCGACGGGGTGGACACCGACATCGGCCTCGTCGGCGACGTCGACCACGTCAACACCGACGCGGTGCGCGATCTCATCGCGGCCGGACGCATTCCGGTGGTGTCCACGATCGCCCCGGACGCCGACGGTGTGGTCTACAACATCAATGCCGACACCGCCGCCGCGGCGCTGGCCGAAGCGCTCGACGCGGAGAAGCTGCTCATGCTCACCGACGTCGAGGGCCTCTACACCCGGTGGCCGGATCGGGACTCCCTGGTCACCGAGATCGACACCGCCACGCTGACCCAGCTGCTGCCGGCGCTGGAGGAGGGCATGGTGCCCAAGATCGAGGCCTGCCTGCGGGCGGTGAAGGCGGGGGTTCCCAGCGCGCACGTCATCGACGGCCGCGTCGAGCACTGCGTGCTGGTGGAGTTGTTCACCGACGCCGGCACCGGCACGAGGGTGGTGTCGTCGTGACGCTCGTTGGACCGCTGGCAGTCGGTGATGATGAACAACTACGGCACGCCTCCGCTGGCGCTGGCGTCCGGCGATGGCGCGGTGGTCACCGACGTCGACGGCAGGCAGTACCTCGATCTGCTGGGCGGCATCGCGGTGAATATCCTCGGCCACCGGCACCCGGCGGTCATTGAGGCCGTCACTAAGCAGCTCAACACCCTCGGTCACGTCTCCAACCTGTACGCCACCGAACCCGGCATCGCCCTCGCTGAAGGACTCGTCGACCATCTCGGCGTCCCGGCCCGGGTGTTCTTCTGCAACTCCGGTGCCGAGGCGAACGAGGTGGCCTTCAAAATCACCCGTCTGACCGGGCGCACCAAACTCGTTGCCGCCCAAGGCGCTTTCCACGGCCGCACCATGGGCGCACTCGCGCTCACCGGCCAGCCCGCCAAGCAGCAGCCGTTCGAACCGCTACCCGGCTTCGTCACCCACGTGCCCTACGGCGATGTGGATGCGCTGGCTGCAGCCGTCGCCGACGACACCGCGGCGGTCTTCCTGGAACCGATCATGGGGGAGGGCGGTGTGGTGGTGCCGCCCGACGGCTACCTCACCGCGGCGCGGGAGATCACCGCCCGCCACGGCGCGCTGCTGGCGGTCGATGAGGTGCAGACCGGGGTGGGCCGCACCGGATTGTTCTTCGCCCACCAGTACGAGGGCATCACGCCGGACATCATCACGCTGGCCAAGGGGCTGGGTGCGGGCCTGCCGATCGGCGCCTGCCTGGCCGTCGGCCCGGCGCTGGATCTGATGTCACCGGGGATGCACGGCAGCACTTTCGGCGGCAACCCGATCTCGGCCGCGGCGGGCCTGGCAGTGCTGGCCGTGCTGCGTGACGAGGATCTGATGGCCAACGCCGAACGGGTCGGTAAGCGACTGCAGTGCGGGGTGGAGGCGTTGCGGCACCCGTTGGTGGATTACGTGCGCGGCCGGGGTCTGCTGCGCGGCATCGTGCTGTCGGCACCGCACGGCAAGGCAGTGGAGAACGCGGCCCGGGACGCGGGTTTCCTGGTGAACGCCGCCGCGCCCGACGTCATCCGCCTGGCGCCGCCGCTCATCCTCACCGCGGCACAGATCGACACCTTCCTGTCCGCACTGCCGGGCATCCTCGATGCGGCGGGAGCAGCGTCATGATCCGGCATTTCCTGCGTGATGACGACCTCACGTCCGATGAGCAGTCCGAGGTGCTGGCACTGGCGGCGGACATCAAGAAGGCCCCGCTGAGCCGGCGGCCGCTGGAGGGCCCGCGCGGCGTGGCGGTGATCTTCGACAAGAACTCCACCCGTACCCGGTTCTCCTTCGAGATGGGCATCGCCCAACTCGGTGGTCATGCCGTCGTCGTCGACGGCCGCAGCACCCAACTCGGCCGCGACGAGACCCTCGCCGACACCGGGCGGGTGCTGTCCCGTTACGTCGACGCGATCGTGTGGCGCACCTTCGGCCAGCAACGGCTCGACGAGATGGCCTCGGCCGCAACGGTTCCGGTCGTCAATGCCCTGTCCGACGATTTCCATCCCTGCCAGGTGCTTGCCGACCTGCAGACGATCGCCGAACGCAAGGGCGGCCTGCGCGGGTTGCGGATGACCTACCTCGGGGACGGGGCCAACAACATGGCGCACTCGCTGATGCTCGGCGGGGTGACCGCGGGGGTGCACGTCACCGTCGCAGCACCGGCGGGGTTCACCCCGCACCCGCGGTTCGTCGGCGCCGCCGAGGCGCGCGGGCATGAGACCGGCGCGACGGTCACCGTCACCACCGACGCCCATGCCGCGGCCGCCGGCGCCGATGTGCTGGTCACCGACACCTGGACGTCGATGGGGCAGGAGGACGACGGCCTGGACCGGGTCGGGCCGTTCCGGCCGTACCAGATCAACGCCGACCTGCTGGGCCGCGCCGATAGCGACGCCCTGGTGCTGCACTGCCTGCCGGCCCACCGCGGGGACGAGATCACCGATGAGGTGATCGACGGCCCGCACAGCGCGGTGTGGGACGAGGCGGAGAACCGCCTGCACGCCCAGAAGGCGCTGCTGGTGTGGCTGCTCGAACGCTCTGGGGGGCGGACATGACCCGCTCATCGGAGATCACCCGGGCCGGACGGCAGGCCCGGATCGTCGCGATTCTGTCCTCGCGGTCGGTGCACAGCCAGGGTGAGTTGGCGACGCTGCTGGCCGAGGACGGCGTCGACGTCACCCAGGCCACCCTGTCGCGCGACCTCGAGGAACTCGGCGCGGTGAAACTGCGCGGGGCCGACGGCGGCGGCGGGGTGTACGTGGTGCCCGAGGACGGCAGCCCGGTGCGGGGGGTGTCCGGCGGCACCGAACGGCTGTCCCGGCTGCTCGGTGAACTGCTGGTGTCCACCGACGCCAGTGCCAACCTGGCGGTGCTGCGCACCCCACCCGGTGCAGCGCACTACCTGGCCAGTGCCATCGACCGGTCCGCGTTGCCCGAGGTGGTCGGCACCATCGCCGGCGACGACACCATCCTGGTGGTCGCCCGTGACCCCATGACGGGTGCACAATTGGCCGCCATGCTCGAGACCATCCGATAGGTAGAAGTAACCGTGAATAAACAGGGAGCATCCGATGTCTGAGCGCGTCATCCTCGCCTACTCCGGCGGTCTGGACACCTCGGTGGCCATCAGCTGGATCGGCAAGGAGACCGGCCGGGAGGTCGTCGCCGTCGCGATCGACCTCGGACAGGGCGGCGAGGATATGGAGGTGGTGCGCCAGCGCGCACTGGACTGCGGGGCGGTCGAGGCGGCGGTGGTCGACGCCCGCGACGAGTTCGCCGAGCAGTACTGCCTGCCGGCCATTCAGTCCAACGCGCTTTACATGGACCGCTACCCGCTGGTCTCCGCGCTGAGCCGGCCACTGATCGTCAAACACCTGGTGGCGGCGGCGCGCACTTACGGCGGCGGCATAGTCGCCCACGGCTGCACCGGCAAGGGCAACGATCAGGTGCGCTTCGAGGTCGGATTCGCCTCGCTGGCACCGGATCTCGAGGTGCTGGCCCCGGTCCGGGACTACGCCTGGACCCGGGAGAAGGCCATCGCCTTCGCCGAGGACAACGCGATCCCGATCAACGTCACCAAGCGTTCGCCGTTCTCCGTCGACCAGAACGTGTGGGGACGCGCGGTGGAGACCGGTTTCCTGGAACACCTGTGGAACGCCCCCACCAAGGACGTCTACGACTACACCGAAGATCCCACGCTGAACTGGAACACCCCCGATGAGGTGATCGTGGGCTTCGAGCGCGGGGTGCCGGTCTCCATCGACGAGCGGCCGGTGACGGTGCTCGAGGCGATCGAGGAGCTCAACCGCCGGGCCGGCGCCCAGGGCGTGGGCCGCCTCGATGTCGTCGAGGACCGGCTGGTGGGCATCAAGAGCCGCGAGATCTACGAGGCTCCCGGTGCGATGGTGCTCGTCACCGCGCACACCGAACTCGAGCACGTCACCCTGGAGCGCGAACTGGGCCGGTTCAAGCGGACCACCGACCGGCGCTGGGCCGAACTGGTCTACGACGGGTTGTGGTTCTCGCCGCTGAAGACCGCGCTGGAGAGCTTCGTCGCCAACACCCAGGAGCGGGTCACCGGCGAAATCCGGATGGTGCTGCACGGCGGCCACATCTCGGTCAACGGCCGGCGCAGCCCGGAGTCGCTGTACGACTTCAACCTGGCCACCTATGACGAGGGCGATTCCTTCGACCAGTCGGCGTCCAAGGGCTTCGTGCACGTGCACGGGCTGTCGTCGAAGATCGCCGCGCGACGGGATCTGGGCTTGTGACCCCCGTGCCACCCCGCGACATCCACCTGAGGGTCGTGATCGCTCGCCGATCACAGCCCTGGTGTCGGTGTCGCGGGCAAGGGGTAAGGGAAGGGTGAGGTGAGCACCAACGAGGGCTCGCTGTGGGGTGGACGGTTCGCGCACGGCCCGGCGCCTGCGCTGGTGGCGCTGAGCCGCTCCACGCACTTCGACTGGGTGCTGGCGCCGTATGACGTCGCGGCGTCCACGGCGCACGCGAAGGTGCTGCACGGCGCCGGTCTGCTCACCGACGATCAACGCGACGCTCTGATCGCCGGCCTGCAGCGGCTCGGCGCCGACATCGCCGACGGCAGCTTCGTCCCGCTCGACACCGACGAGGACGTGCACGGCGCGCTGGAGCGCGGCCTGATCGACCGGGTGGGCGCCGACCTCGGTGGCCGGCTGCGCGCCGGCCGATCACGCAACGACCAGGTGGCCACGCTGTTCCGGATGTGGCTGCGCGACGCGATGCGCCGGGTCGCCGAGGGTGCACTGGCGGTGGTGGCCGCGCTGGCGGAGCAGGCCGGTGCCCATCCCGACGCCGTCATGCCCGGCAAGACGCATCTGCAGGCCGCCCAGCCGGTACTGCTGGCGCACCATCTGCTGGCGCACGCCCACCCGCTGCTGCGCGATGTCGATCGCATCGCCGACTTCGACGCCCGCGCCGCGGTGTCGCCGTACGGCTCCGGCGCGCTGGCCGGGTCGTCGCTCGGTCTGGACCCGGATGCGATCGCCGCGGATTTGGGGTTCACCGCGGCCGCCGAGAACTCGATCGACGCCACCGCGTCTCGGGATTTCGCCGCCGAGGCGGCGTTCGTGCTGGCCATGATCGGGGTCGATCTGTCGCGGCTGGCGGAGGACATCATCCTCTGGAGTACAACCGAATTCGGCTACGTCACCCTGCACGACTCGTGGTCGACCGGCAGTTCGATCATGCCGCAGAAGAAGAACCCGGACATCGCCGAGTTGGCTCGCGGCAAGTCGGGCCGGCTGATCGGCAACCTCGCCGGTCTGCTGGCCACGCTCAAGGCCCAGCCGCTGGCCTACAACCGCGATCTGCAGGAGGACAAGGAGCCGATCTTCGATTCGGTGACGCAGCTGGAGTTGCTGCTGCCCGCGATGGCGGGTCTGGTGGCCACCCTCGAGTTCGACACCGAGCGGATGGCGGCGCTGGCGCCGGCCGGCTACACCCTGGCGACCGATATCGCCGAGTGGCTGGTCCGCCAGGGGGCGCCGTTCCGCATCGCCCACGAGACCGCCGGTGCCGCGGTCCGGGCCGCGGAGTCCCGGGGCGTGGGACTGGAGGAACTGACCGACGCCGAACTGGCCGCCGTCAGTGATCAGCTGACGCCGGAGGTCCGGAAGGTGCTGACCGTCACCGGCTCGGTGTCCTCGCGCAACGCTCGCGGCGGGACGGCACCGGAGCAGGTCGCGGTTCAGCTCGCATCCGTCCGGGAGACCGCGCAGGCCCTGCGCCGGCGGCTGGCGCGCTGAGCGGAGCCGGGAACGTCGGCTCAGCCGCCTGACTCGAGAACCTCGGAGGCTTCCAGCCACCGGTTCTCCGTTGTGATCAGTTCATCCTCGAGATCGCGCAATTGCTGTGTCAGACGGCCTATTCCGACATGGTCGGACTGGTCGTGCTCGGCGAGTTCGACATGCTTGGCGTCCACCTTGGCCGCCAGCTTCGCCAGCACGCGCTCCAGCGCGGCGACCTCCTTCTGGGCGGTGCGCAATTGCGCCCCGGCCAGGCTCGTCGGCTGCTGCGGAGCGGCCGACGGCGCCGGTTCGGCGTGCCCCCGCCGGGCGGCGATGCGCAGATACTCGTCGACCCCGCCGGGCAGGTGACGAAGCCGGCCGTCGATGACGGCGTACTGCTGATCGGTGACCCGCTCCAGCAGATACCGGTCGTGGGACACCACGATCAGCGTGCCCGGCCATGAATCGAGCAGATCCTCGGTGGCCGACAGCATGTCGATATCGACGTCGTTGGTGGGCTCGTCGAGCACCAGCACATTCGGCTCATCGAGCAGCGTCAGCGTCAGCTGCAGCCGGCGGCGCTGACCGCCGGACAGCTCACCCACCCGTGACGAGAGCTGCTCGCGGCGAAATCCCAAGCGCTCCAACAACTGCGCGGGGGTCAGCTCCTTACCGTCGACGAGATAGCCGGTCTGCAGGGTGGCGATCACCTCGCGCACCATGTCGCCCTCGATGTCGGCCAGCCGGCCGGCCTCCTGGTCGAGCATGGCCAGTCGCACTGTCTTGCCGCGCTTCACCCGGCCAGTGCTCGGCGTGATGGTCCCGGCGATCAGGCCCAGCAGGGTGGACTTGCCCGCGCCGTTGGCGCCGACGATGCCGGTGCGCTCGCCCGGGGCGATCCGCCACTCGACGTCGCGCAGCACGGTCTTGTCGTCCCTGTTGTCCCTGTCGTCCCTGTCGCCGCGGCCGTTCGGGTAGACCACCGACACATCAAGCAGGTCTATGACGTCCTTGCCCAGCCGGGCGGTCGCGAGTTTGGCCAACTCGATGGGATTGCGCAGCGGGGGAACGTCGGCGATCAGCGAGTTGGCGGCCTCGATCCGGAACTTCGGCTTGGAGGTGCGCGCCGGTGCCCCGCGGCGCAGCCAGGCCAGTTCCTTGCGCATCAGGTTCTGCCGTTTGGCCTCTGCCGTGGCGGCCTGGCGATCGCGTTCGACGCGCTGCAACACATAGGAGGCGTAGCCGCCGTCGAACGGTTCCACCACACCGCCGGCCGGGCCGTCGTGCACCTCCCAGGTGGTGGTGGCCACCTCGTCGAGGAACCACCGGTCGTGGGTCACCACCAGCAGGCCGCCGGAGTTGCGCGCCCAGCGCGTCGAGAGGTGGGCGGCCAGCCAGGTGATGCCCTCGACGTCGAGGTGGTTGGTCGGCTCATCGAGGGCGATGACGTCCCAATCGCCGATCAGCAGCGCCGCCAGTTCAACGCGGCGGCGCTGTCCGCCGGACAGCGACGAGACCGGGGCCGTCCAGTCGAGGTCGGCCACCAGGCCGGCGACCACCTCACGCACCTTCGGGTCACCGGCCCACTCATGCTCGGGGCGCTCGCCCACCAGCACCGAGCCCACTGCCGCATCCGGGTCGAGCACGTCGGCCTGCTCGAGGGCGGCCACCCGCAGGCCGCCGCGCCGGGTCACCCGGCCCGAGTTGGGCCGGATCCGGCCGGTCAGCATGCCCAGCAGAGAGGATTTCCCCTCGCCGTTGCGCCCGACGATGCCGATGCGGTCGCCGTCGTTGACTCCGAGGGTGACGGCGTCGAACACGACCTGCGTCGGATACTGGAGATGCAGCGCCTCGGCGCCGAGCAGGTGTGCCACTGGCGATAGCCTAGTGAGTCACAGGCCGGGTGCTCGGCGAGACCTTTGGGCAGGGAGCCATGGTAGATCTCAACTTATCGGCATTAAACCTTTCCGCACTGACCAGACCGCTGGAGCGGTTGGTGGCCACCGCGCAGAACGGGTACGAGGTGGCGCGCTGGGGCGGTCTGGAGACCGGGGCGGTGCCCTCGCCGTTCCAGATCGTCGAGAGCACCCCGATGTACAAGCTGCGGCGGTACTTCCCGCCGGACAACCGGCCCGGCCGCCCGCCCGCGGGTCCGCCGGTGCTGATGGTGCATCCGATGATGATGTCGGCCAACATGTGGGACGTCAGCCGCGAGGACGGTGCCGTCGGCATCCTGCACGCGGCTGGTCTGGACACCTGGGTCATCGACTACGGCTCACCCGACGAGGTCGAGGGCGGTATGGACCGCACGCTCACCGACCACATCGTGGCGCTGAGCCAGGCCATCGACACCGTCAAGGACGCGACCGGCCATGACGTGCATCTCGCCGGATACTCCCAGGGCGGCATGTTCTGCTACCAGACCGCCGCCTTCCGCCGCTCCAAGGACGTCGCGAGCATCGTCGCCTTCGGTTCCCCGGTGGACACCCTCGCCGGTCTGCCCGGCGGGCTGCCGGCGAACATGGGTGTGGCGGTGGCGGAGTTCCTCGCCGACCACGTCTTCAACCGGATCGACATCCCGAGTTGGTTGGCCCGCACGGGTTTCCAGTTGCTGGACCCGCTCAAGACGGCGAAGTCGCGGGTCGAGTTCCTGTTCCAGCTGCATGACCGCGAAGCGCTGCTGCCGCGCGAGCAGCAACGCCGCTTCCTCGACAGTGAGGGCTGGATCGCCTGGTCCGGTCCGGCCGTCTCGGAACTGCTCAAGCAGTTCGTCACCCACAACCGGATGATGACCGGTGGCTTCGCCATCCAGGGACAGCTCGTCACGCTCAGCGATATCACCTGTCCGGTACTGGCATTCGTCGGCGAGGTCGACGACATCGGGCAGCCCCCGTCGGTGCGCGGCATCAAGCGCGCCGCGCCCAAGTCCGAGGTCTACGAGACCATGATCCGGGCCGGCCACTTCGGTCTCGTGGTGGGCTCCAAGGCCTCCACCGTCACCTGGCCCACGGTGGCCGACTGGGTGCTGTGGGTCTCCGGCCGCGAGGCCAAGCCGGGCAACATCTCGCCGATGCCGGATTCCGACGCCGGTGCCGGCGAGAGCGGTGTCGCGATGAGCTCCCGCGTCATGCACGGTGTCGCGGAAGCCTCGGAACTGGCGCTGTCGTTGGCCCGGGGTGCTGCCGACGCGGTGGTGGCCGCCAACCGGTCGGTGCGCGTCCTGGCCATCGAGACCGCGCGCACCCTGCCGAGGCTGGTCCGTCTCGGCCAGATCAACGATCACACCCGAATCTCATTGGGCCGCATCCTCTCCGAGCAGGCTGAGGAAGCACCCGACGGGGAGTTCCTGCTCTTCGACGGCCGGGTGCACACCTACCGGGCGGTCAACCGCCGCATCGACAACGTGGTCCGCGGCCTGATCGAGGTCGGCGTCCGGCAGGGCACCCGCGTCGGTGTGCTGATGGACACCCGGCCCAGCGCCATGGTGGCCATCGCCGCGCTGTCCCGCCTCGGTGCCGTGGCGGTGCTCATCCCGCCCGACGCCGACATGGAACAGGCCATCCGGCTGGGCGGCGTCACCGACGTCATCACCGACCCGGCCAACCTCGCCGCGGCGCGGCGGCTTCCAGTGCAGGCCCTGGTCCTCGGCGGCGGGGAGAACCGCGACCTCGACATCCCCGACGACAACACCATCATCGACATGGAGAAGATCGACCCCGACGCGGTCGAACTGCCCGGGTGGTACCGGCCCAACCCCGGCTACGCCCGTGACGTCGCCTTCGTGGTGTTCAACGCCGTCGGCGGGGGAGAACTGGTTCCCAAGCAGATCACCAACTACCGCTGGGCGCTGTCGGCCTTCGGCACCGCGTCGGCGGCCGCGCTGACCCGTGGCGACACCGTCTACTGCCTGACGCCCCTGCACCATCAGTCCGGTCTGCTGGTGAGCCTCGGCGGCTCGGTGGTGGCGGGCTCGCGGATCGCACTGTCCCGCGGGCTACGGCCGGACCGGTTCGTCGACGAGGTGCGCCAGTACGGCGTCACCGTGGTCACCTACACCTGGGGGATGCTGCGGGAGGTCCTCGACGACCCGGACTTCCAACTGACCGGCAACAACCCGATCCGATTGTTCATGGGCTCGGGCATGCCCACCGGTCTGTGGCAGCGCATCCTCGACGTCTTCGAACCGGCCAAGATCGTCGAGTTCTTCGCCACCTCTGACGGCCAGGCGGTGCTGGCCAACGTCGCCGGGGTCAAGGTCGGCAGCGAGGGGCGGCCGCTGCCCGGTGGCGGCGAGGTGGAACTGGGCGCCTACGACCCCGACTCCGACCTCATCCTCGAAGACGACCGCGGCTTCGTGCGGGTCGCCGGCCGCGAGGAGCTGGGCGTGCTGCTGGCCCGGCCGTGGGGACCGATCGACCCGACCGCGTCGATCAAACGCGGTGTGTTCGCGCCCGGGGATATCTGGATATCCACCGAGTACGTGTTCTGGCGTGACGCCGACGGCGATTTCTGGCTGATGGGCAACCGCTCCGGACTGATCCGCACCCCGCGCGGCATGGTCTTCCCGGCGCCCATCACCGACGCCATCGGGGCCATCTCGGCCGTCGACCTCGCCGCCACCTACCCACTGGACGTCCCGGGTGGGACATTGGCCGTCACGGCGATCAGCCTGCGGCCGGGCATGAGCGTCACCGTGGCCGACCTGAGCGAAGCGGTGACGGGCATGCCCGCCGGCCTGCCGCCCGACCTGATCCACGTGGTGGCGGAGTTCCCGGTCAGCGCCTCCTACCGGCCGACGGTCTCGGCACTGAAGGCGGCCGGTATGCCCAAGGCCGGGCGTAACACCTGGTACCTCGATGCCGATACGGGCAGGTACAAGAGGCTCACGGCCGCAGTCCGGTCCGCGCTGGTCGCGGACGGCTAAGCTCGGCACGGGACTGGGGCACACCGCGTGGAGGAGATCGGATGAGGGGCACACGTCGCACCCGCGGCCTGCTGCGCGGCATCACCGGCGCGGTGGTCGCCGTCGGGCTGGTCTTCGGGCCCGCCGCCACCGCGTCGGCCGACGTCCTCGACGATCTCGCGCAGGAATACGCGGTCGGTTCGGGCGGCGGGCAGATGTCCAAGCTGCTCAAGGTGAGCCTGCAGCTGCGGGCCATGGGCTTCAAGCCCTCCAAGGCCAACCTCGCCGATATCGCCGCGGCCATGGACTACCGGCCCAACCAGAACCCGCTGATCGACGCGCTCAAGGACACCATCGCCTACCAGCAGAAGATCAAGGCGCAGATGGAGATCCTGCAGCAGTACCAGCAGAGCCAGAACGGCGCCGGCAACGCCGTCATGGGCGCCGGCCAGATGCCCGCCGACAGCAACCCGGCGCAGATCCCCGGTGCGCCCCAGCCCGGCGCCCCCGCCATGCCCGTGATGCCCGTCATGCCTGCCACCCCGTAGCGCGTGGACCGCAAACTGCTCGACATCCTGGTGTGCCCGGCCGACCGCGGGCCGCTGCTGCTGATCGACGACGGCCCGGCGGCCGTCCTCTACAACCCGCGGCTACGCAAGGCCTACCGCATCGAGGACGCCATCCCGGTGCTACTCGTCGATGAGGCCACCGACGTCACGCCCGAGGAGCACGACCGGCTGATGGCGCACGCCGCCGACTGAAATTCGGCTATCGCGCTGGTCTTTGCTCAAACGCCTCATTCGGTGCGTTCTTCGTGATTAACGTTGCCGCATAGACGGGCCTGTCATGAACTGGCCCCGGGGCGCGCGAAAGGTCCGACGGCGATGACGATCACCCGTGACAGCAACTTCATCGGCGGCCAGTGGCGCCGGGCCGGCGGCACTGAACACTTCGAGGTACGGCCAATCCGGCCACGGTCGATGCGGCTCCCTTGATCAACCCATGCCCCTGATCACCCGGGCCTGACCGCGAAAGAGGCAACCATGACCGCCGCATTCACCACGCTCCAGCGCGACACCCTGGCCGCTGTCATCGACACCTTCGTGCCCTCGGTGTCGCGCGACGACGACCCATCGGGCTACTACGCCACCAAGGGCAGCGACGTCGGCGCGCACCACGTGGCCGAGCACTATCTGATGACCAACCTGTCCGCCGAGCAGTTCGCCGGGATGCAGCAGTTGCTCGACACCGCGGCGGTGATCGGATTGAAGAATCAGCCGCAGTCGGTGCGCGAGGCGACCGTCGGCAACCTGTCCCGCATCTCCCCGGAGGCCCACGGGGCGATCGCGGCGCTCAAACAACTCGCCATCATGTTCTCCTACGGGATTCCCGACGCCGACGGCCGCAATCCGTTCTGGACCCAGATGGGATACCCGGGTCCGGTGCAGGCGCCGCCGCCGACGCCGAAGACGCTGTCGGTCATCGTCCCCGAGGCCGGGCAGACACTGGAGGCCGACGTCGTGGTCGTCGGATCGGGTTGCGGTGGCGGACTGGCCGCCGGTCTGCTGGCCCAAGCCGGCCGGAAGGTGATCGTTGTGGAGGCCGGCGGCTACCGCAACGAGTCCGATTTCGTACAACTCGAACTTGCCGCCTATCAGACGCTGTTCCTGCGGGGCGGGTTCTTCCCATCCGCCGAGGGCACGATCAACATCGCCGCGGGTTCCACCGTCGGCGGAGGCAGCACCGTCAACTGGTCCAACTCACTGCTGACGCCGCAGCGGGTACGCCAGTCGTGGGCGGCCGCCGGCCTGACCGACGTCGCCGATCAGGCCTTCGATGATCACCTCGCTGCGGTGATGGATCGGATGGGCTGCAACGACACAGTCTCCACCCAGAATGAGCCGCACTGCCGGCTGTCGGAAGCCTCTGCGGCACTGGGGTATTCGTACCGGATCGCGCCGCTGAACATCGACCCCAACCGGTACGACCCGACGCTGGCGGGCTACAGCGGAATGGGTGATCAGACCGGTGCCAAGCAGGGCACCATGCGCACCTATCTGCAGGACGCCTGCGATGCCGGCGCGAAGATCTTGGCGAACACCTGGATCGAGGCGATCCTCACCGCCGACGGCGTCGCGACCGGCGTGCGGGGCATCCACACCGATCCGGCGACGGGGCAGATCACCCCGGTGGTCATCAACGCGCCCACCGTAGTGGTCGCGGCGGGAAGCCTCGAGACTCCCGCACTGTTGCTGCGCTCCGGCATCGGCGGTCCCGCAGTCGGTCACGGTCTGCACCTGCACCCTGCGTCGCTGGTGGCCGGGATCTACGACGCCCCCCAGGAGCAGTGGTACGGCCCCGCGATGGCCGGGGTGATGGATGAATTCTCCGAATTCAACGAGGGTTTCGGCTACCTGATCGAGGGTGTGCAGCATCTGCCCGCGCTGTTCGCCTCGGTGGTGCCCTGGCTGTCCGGTGAGCAGCACAAGGAACTCAACGCCAAGTACCGCAACCGCTCCGATTTCCTGATCCTGCTCAAGGACCGCGGGAGCGGCAGCGTGACGATCGACGACAACGGGTCGGCGGTGCACTGGTACCCGTTCACCGACGAGGTGGACCGGAGCAACTTCCGACACGCGATCGCCACCTGTATCCGCATGCATGCCGCCGCCGGGGCACGGGAGATCTTCGCCGCCGGCCAGCCGATCCCGCCATGGCAGCGCGGCGAGGATGTGGAGGCCTTCATCGAGAAGATCAATACGGTGCCGATCGGACCGGGCGGCACCCCGCTGTTCAGCGCCCACCAGATGTCGAGCGCCCGACTCGGTGCCGATCCGCAGACCTCGGTGGCCAACCCCGCCGGGGAACTGCATGACACCGGTGGTGTCTGGATCGCCGATGCCAGCGGCATGCCGACCTGTTCGGGTGTCAATCCGATGCTCACCGTGATGGCGCTGGCCCACCGCACGGCCACCAACATGCTGGCGACGGCGGGGGATCGCGCACAATCCTCTGCGTGAGCTTGCGCGCCCTGTCGACCGATCCGGTGACAGCGGCCCGGCTGCTGCTCGGCGCGACGCTGACATCAGGCGGGGGGACAACCGGCGAGGTGACCGCGCGCATCGTCGAGGTCGAGGCCTACGGCGGACCGCCGGACGGACCGTGGCCCGATTCCGCCTCGCATTCCCACCGAGGGCGCAGCACCCGCAACGCCGTGATGTTCGGGCCAGCCGGCCGGCTTTACACCTACCGCAGCCACGGCATCCACATCTGCGCCAACATCTCCTGCGGGCCGGACGGCACGGCCGCGGCGGTGCTGCTGCGGGCCGCCGTCATCGAGCGCGGAATCGGCGTCGCACGACAGCGCCGCGGCCCGCTGGTCGATGAGCCGGCCCTGGCCCGCGGCCCCGGAAACCTCTGCTCCGCGCTGGCGATCACGATGGACCACAACGGCGTCGACGTCTTCGACGCCGCGTCACCGGTCCGGGTGCGCCTGGCAGACTCGCCGGCTGACCCGATCTGCGGACCGCGCGTCGGAGTCAGCGTCGCCGCCGACCGGCCCTGGCGGTTCTGGCTGGCCGGCCACCCCGAGGTCTCCGCCTACCGGCGCAGTCCGCGGGCACCGCTGCCCGGCGTCAGTGACTGACGCCGGTCGGCGACCCCGGGGACGGTCGCGAGCACTGCCGGGGTGATGCTTAACATTTGCAGGTTGAACACATCTGAAGTTTGACCACCACGTCTGCGTCGGCGCACGCCAAGTTCGGAGGCCTCCTGATCCAGCTCAGCTCCGCCGACTGTGCGCCAGACCCCGCTGTGCTGCACAGCCCAGGCGGCTTCACCTGGTTCTACGTCGACCTCGTCGACGATCAGGGCGGGGGCGCGACCGTCATCTGGTCGTGGGGATTGCCGTTCCTGCCCGGATATGCGGGGGCCGCCCGTGCCGGAAAGCCCGAACTCCCGGTCAACCGGCCCAGCGTCAACGTGGTCGTCTACGGGGCCGGGCGCGAACGGTTCTACCTGCTCTCCGAGTTGCCGCCCGACCAGTGCAGCTGGGCTGACGACGGCCGATCGTGGCGCCTGGGCGACTCCACCTTCAGCTGGACCGACACCCCGGGTGCGCCGCGGCGCCGCACCCACCCGGACCCTGGAGGCGACTCTCGATCTGGCCTTGCCCACTGGAGGCCGCGCCACTGGACGGTTGTGGCTGTCGGGCCCGTTGCGTCGCGGGTCACACACCGCCACCGGCCCGGTTCTATGTCCCCCGCGCCGGCATCCACTGGCTCGGTGTCGACCCATATGTGGACGCCGATGATCGCCGCGAGCCGCGGCGGGCTCGAATTGCGCACGCCCAGAGGGGACCTGCGGATCGAGGGCCGGGGATATCACGACCGCAACAGCGCCGAACTGCCGCTGCATGAACTGGGTATCCAGAGTTGGTGGTGGGGCCGCGTCGCACTGCCCGGGCGTGACGTCATTTTCTACCGGCTCACCCCGTCCGATCCCGGGGCCGCCCCGCGCGACCTCGTCGTCGAGTTCGGCGCCGACGGATCCTGCCGCACCCGCGAGGATGCCGGACTGCAGGTCGGCTCGTTGCGCCGCAGCACCTGGGGGTTGCGATGGCCCGACGGCGCCGGCTTCCCCGACCCCGACGACCGCCCGGTGACGGTCGAGGTGAGCGCGCTGCTCGACAACGGCCCGTTCTATCAGCGGTACCTACTTGCGGGGCCGCTGCGGTCAGGACGAGGGATACGGCATCGGCGAGCATCTGGTGCCCGACCGGGTCGACTCCGATCTACTGCGTCCCCTGGTGCGGATGCGGGTCCACCGGGCGGCCGGACCCAACTCGATGTGGCTGCCTCTGTTCTGCGGTGATACCGAGGGCCGCGTGCGCAGGCTGCTGCGCCGGTCCGCGGACGTGCGCCCGTGAGCGTGGACGGTCACACCGTCGCAGAAGTACTGCTGGCGGGCGCCGGCACTTCTCGCGCTGGCACTGGTGGTGTTCAACGCGGTGTTCTGGACCCGCGGCCGTCCGCTGTCCGAGGCCGCGAGCGCAGCGCCGGGCGGCGTGAGCGTATTGATCCCGGCCCGCGACGAGGTGGCCAACATCGAGCGCTGCGTGCGCGCCGCCGATGCCGCGCGCGGCCCGATCACCGAGATCGTCGTCTACGACGACGACTCCACCGACGGCACCGGCGAGGTGCTGGCAGCTCTGCAGGCCGAACTGCCGAGACTGCGGGTGATCCACGGCGACGGGCTGCCCGCCGGCTGGGTCGGCAAGCCCTACGCGCTGCACCGCCTCAGCGTCGCCGCCCGCAGTGAGGTGCTGCTCAACATCGACGCCGATGTCACACTGCGCGCCGAGGGGCTGCTGCGGATGCTGTCGCTGCTCGGCTCACCCGATCAGGTGCCGGGCGGCCTCGACGCCGCGCTGGTGACCGCCGTGCCGCGGCAGCGCACCGGCAGCCTCGTCGAGCGGTCGATGATCCCGCTGCTGCACCTGTCCTACGTCGCGTGGCTTCCGATGCCGCTGATCCACCGGACCCGCGACCCGCGGGTGCTGGCGGCCAACGGGCAACTGCTGCTGGTGCGCCGCTCGGCGCTGGACGCGGTGGGCGGCTGGGCCGGGGTGCGCGCCGCCCTGGTCGATGACATGGCGCTGTGCCGGGAAATGAAGCGCAGCGGCCGCCGGGTGGTCTTCGCCGACGGCGACCGGATGGCCGACTGCCGGATGTACACCGACGGCCCCTCGCTGTGGCGCGGCTTCTCCAAGAATTTCTACGAGGGCATCGGCGGGCATCCGCTGGGACTGATCATGGTGATGGCGTTGCACCTGCTGATCTTCGTCGCGCCCTACGTCGCCCTGCCGATCGCGGCGCTCCGGCGGGGACACACCCCTGATGGCTGCGGCTGCGATCGGGGTCGCGGCCAACGTGATGCTGCGCCTCATCATGGCGGCGCGCCACGGCCACAGCCTGTTCAGCGTGCTCGTGCATCCACTGGCGGTGCTGGCGATGATGGGCGTGCTGCTCGATAGCTACCGGTGCAGCCGTCGCGGCGACATCCGCTGGCGGGGGCGCTCGTACGCCGCCCGCGCCCAGCGGGAGGCGGCGTGAACGAACGCACGGATCCAGACTCCCGCGCGCTGGCCCGGGCGGGGGACACCCGGCACCCGGCGTTCCTGCGCGTCGCCCGCCGCTACACCCGGCGCCGGATTTCCCGTCGCCTCGACGGCCTCTGGGTCAGCGGACTCGACGAGGCCCGCGCGGCGCTGGCCGGGCGCCCGCTGATCTTCGCGGCCAACCACGTCGCCTGGTGGGATGCGCTGCTGCTGCTCCCACTGGATGAGGCGCTCGGCGGACTGGGCTGGGCGGTGATGGACGCCCGGAATCTGCGCCGGCTGCCGTTTTTGGGCTGGGTCGGCGCGCTGCCCCTGGACCGCAGCAGCCCCGAGCGCAGCCGGGGCTGCCTGCAGGCCTGCGCGGCGCTGCTCGACCGGCCCGGCCGCGCGCTGTGGATCTTCCCCCAGGGCCGCCAGCGGCCCGCCCATCTGCGGCCGCTGGATCTGCAAGCCCGGGGTGCAGACCCTGCACGCAACCAGCGCGAGTCGACCTCGTCGCGGTGAGCATCGACTACGTCTTCCTGGAGCGGGACCGGCCCGCCGCGATCGTCCGGTTCTGCCGCGCCGATCTCCGGCGCGGATACTCCGGACGAGGCTCTGCTGCCCGCAGTGGAGGGTGCGATCCTCGACGGCCTCGCCGTCATCGACGCCGCCGTGCGGGAGGCCACCGACGGCCGGCGGGCCCGCACCCACCCGCATGACCCGCTGCCGGGCTTCACCCCGCTGGTGCGCCCGGCCCGCCGTGCTGCCCGCCCGCCGGAGCACCGATGGGCGCTGATCGCGGTGCCGAGGTCCTCGTCGTCGGGGCCGGGATCGGCGGCCTGACCGCCGCCCTGGCGCTGGCCGCCCGCGGGCTGCCGGTGCGGGTGCTCGAAGCCGGGGAGCACCCCGGCGGCAAGGCCGGCACCGTCGACATCGACGGGGTGACGGTCGAGACCGGGCCCAGCGTGCTGACCCTGCCGGAGGTCTTCGCCGACGTCTTCGGCCGCGCCGGTCTGCGCCTCGACGACGTCATCGGTCTGCGCCGCCTCGACCCAGGGTTCCGCTACCGCTACGCCGACGGCTGTGTGGTCGACGTGGCACACGACCCGCAACGCACGCTGGCCAACGTCCGCTCTGCCCTCGGGCCGGCCGCCGAGGCCCAGCTGGCCGCGTTCCTGGACTACAGCCGCCGGATCTGGGAGGCGGCCGCCCCCAACTTCGTGCTCGGCCCGGCGCCCACCTGCGCGGCGATGACCGGCCTGGCCCTGCGCCGCCCGCGCGCACTGCTGGCGGTCGACCCGTTGCGCAGTATGGCCTCGGGCATCGACCGTCACGTGCGCGAACCGCACCTGCGGATGCTGCTGCGCCGCTACGCGACCTACAACGGCAGCGATCCGCGACGCGCCCCGGCAACGCTGAACTGTATTGCGCACGTGGAGCTTTCACTGGGCGGCTACGGCGTGCAGGGCGGAATCGGTGCCCTGGTCGGTGCGCTGGTCGCCGCCATCGAGGCCCGCGGCGGCGTCATCGAGTACGGCGCCGCGGTGCAGAGGCTGGTGACCGACGGCGCCGCGGTGGTGGGGGTGGCCCTGGCCGGCGGCGGGCAGCGGCGCGGCCGGTCGGTCGTGGTCAACGCCGACGTGGGCTGGCTGCGCGACGGCGGGATGGTGAAAGCCGGCGGCCACCTGCCCGTCGCCGGGGCGCCGTCGATGTCGGGGTGGAATGCGGTGCTGCGGGCCGCCCGGGTCCCGGACCGGATGCCGCACGAGGTGCTGTTCCCGGCCGATTACGACGCGGAGTTCGCCGACATCGTCGACCGCGACCGCCCACCCGCTGATCCGACGGTCTACCTCTGCGCCCAGGAGCGCTGTCACGGCGTGGCGGGCTGGGCGGACGCCGAGCCGGTCTTCGTGATGGCCAACGCCCCGGCCGAGCCGACATCGGGATCCCGCGCGCCGGAGGTCTGGGCCGCGCTGGAGACCGCCGTCGAGCGGCGGATCCGCGCAGCGGGGCTGTGGGCCGAGGGGGACACCCTGGTGTGGCGGCGCACCCCGGCCGATCTGGCGCGCACCTTCCCGGGAAGCCGCGGGGCCATCTACGGGGCGGCCAGTAACGACCGCTTCGCGGCATTCCGGCGCCCACCGAACCGGGTGCCGGGCGTGCGCCGGTCTCTACCTCGCCTCAGGCAGCGCCCATCCCGGTGGCGGACTGCCGATGGTCGCCCTGTCCGGACTGGCCGCCGCCGACTGCCTCAGCAGCGACCTAGGCATGCCCCGGCCGGTCGTGGCGGGCTGAGCCGACCCGATGCGGGAAGATCATCGTCATGAGCACTGCGACGGGCACTGCGATGGCGGGCGCACCGATTCTCGATGAGCTGGGCTGGCGTGAGCTCATCGCGCAGTCCACCGATCTCGACGCGCTCGCCGCCGCGGCGGCCGCCCCGCCGATGACGGTCTACGCCGGCTTCGATCCGACCGCACCCAGCCTGCACGCCGGGAATCTGGTGCCGCTGCTGACCCTGCAGCGCTTCCAGCGTGCCGGGCACCGGCCGATCGTGCTGGCCGGCGGCGCTACCGGATTGATCGGCGACCCCAGGGATTCGGGGGAGCGGACGATGAACAACGCCGACACCGTCGCCGCATGGTCCGATCGGATCCGCGGTCAGTTGGAGCGGTTCGTCGACTTCGGTGATCCGTCGACCGGGGCGGTGGTGGAGAACAACATCACCTGGACCGAGCCGCTGGGGGCGATCGAGTTCCTACGGGACGTCGGCAAGCACTTCTCGGTCAACGTGATGCTCGACCGCGACACCATCCGCCGTCGCCTCGACGGCGAGGGCATCTCCTACACCGAGTTCAGCTACATGCTGCTGCAGGCCAATGACTACGTGGAGTTGCACCGGCGGTACGGCTGCTCGCTGCAGATCGGCGGCTCCGATCAGTGGGGCAACATCATCGCCGGGGTGCGACTGGTGCGCCAGAAGCTCGGCGCGGCGGTGCATGCGTTGACCGTCCCGCTGGTCACCTCGGCTGACGGCACCAAGTTCGGCAAGTCGACCGGTGGCGGCAGCCTGTGGCTGGACCCGGAGATGACCAGCCCGTATGCCTGGTACCAGTACTTCGTCAACACCGCCGACGCCGACGTCGTCCGCTACCTGCGCTGGTTCACCTTTCTCACTCCTGAGGAGCTGGCTGAGATGGCCGACGCCACCGCGACCCGACCGCAGGAGCGGGCCGCGCAGCGCCGGCTGGCCCGCGAGCTGACCACTCTGGTGCATGGGGCTGCGGCCACCGCGTCGGTCGAGGACGCCTCCGCGGCACTGTTCGGCCGCGGTGAGCTGTCGGGTCTCGATGAGCCCACGCTGGCCGCCGCCCTGCGGGAGACATCGGTGGCCGAACTCGCCGCCGGCGGGCCGGACGGAATCGTGGACCTGCTGGTGGCCACCGGCCTGTCGGCCAGCAAGGGCGCGGCCAAACGCACGATCGCCGAGGGCGGGGTGTCGGTGAACAACGAACGCGTCGACAGCGAGGACTGGGTGGCGACTCCGTCGCACTTCCTGCACGGCCGCTGGCTGGTTCTGCGGCGGGGCAAACGCAACGTCGCCGGGGTGCAGCGGGTGTGACGCACGTCAATGTCTTGTGCGGCGCAGGGGATTTGACTCCCGTTGACGTCTGACGTAACTTAGGCAAGTCGTTGCGACGCGGTTCTCCGCAGAGCGCGGCGGCACCTCCAGGAATATCTCCGGGTTTCGGAGTGTTCTGACTGTCCGTACTACGAGCACGCGGCTTTTGCCGCGGGTTGGTTGCGCGGCCGGTGCAGGAGATGCCGGGTGTGTTGTTTGAGAACTCAATAGTGTGTTTGGTGGTTTTTGTTTGTTGTTTGTTTTTTGCTGCACTTCGGCCCCCCGTGTTGGGGTGTGGCTTTTTTGCCAGATGTTTTCTGGTTGTTAGGTCAGGCTTGTTCTGATTCGAATTCCACCTGTCCCTTTGGGGGTGGGTTGTTTTTGTTTGGAGAGTTTGATTCTGGCTCAGGACGAACGCTGGCGGCGTGCTTAACACATGCAAGTCGAACGGTAAGGCCCTTCGGGGTACACGAGTGGCGAACGGGTGAGTAACACGTGGGTGATCTGCCCTGCACTTTGGGATAAGCCTGGGAAACTGGGTCTAATACCGAATAGACCCTGCTGGCTGCATGGTCTGGTGGGGGAAAGCTTTTGCGGTGTGGGATGGGCCCGCGGCCTATCAGCTTGTTGGTGGGGTGATGGCCTACCAAGGCGACGACGGGTAGCCGGCCTGAGAGGGTGTCCGGCCACACTGGGACTGAGATACGGCCCAGACTCCTACGGGAGGCAGCAGTGGGGAATATTGCACAATGGGCGCAAGCCTGATGCAGCGACGCCGCGTGAGGGATGACGGCCTTCGGGTTGTAAACCTCTTTCACCAGGGACGAAGCGCAAGTGACGGTACCTGGAGAAGAAGCACCGGCCAACTACGTGCCAGCAGCCGCGGTAATACGTAGGGTGCGAGCGTTGTCCGGAATTACTGGGCGTAAAGAGCTCGTAGGTGGTTTGTCGCGTTGTTCGTGAAATCTCACGGCTTAACTGTGAGCGTGCGGGCGATACGGGCAGACTGGAGTACTGCAGGGGAGACTGGAATTCCTGGTGTAGCGGTGGAATGCGCAGATATCAGGAGGAACACCGGTGGCGAAGGCGGGTCTCTGGGCAGTAACTGACGCTGAGGAGCGAAAGCGTGGGGAGCGAACAGGATTAGATACCCTGGTAGTCCACGCCGTAAACGGTGGGTACTAGGTGTGGGTTTCCTTCCTTGGGATCCGTGCCGTAGCTAACGCATTAAGTACCCCGCCTGGGGAGTACGGCCGCAAGGCTAAAACTCAAAGAAATTGACGGGGGCCCGCACAAGCGGCGGAGCATGTGGATTAATTCGATGCAACGCGAAGAACCTTACCTGGGTTTGACATGCACAGGACGCTGCTAGAGATAGTCGTATTCCCTTGTGGCCTGTGTGCAGGTGGTGCATGGCTGTCGTCAGCTCGTGTCGTGAGATGTTGGGTTAAGTCCCGCAACGAGCGCAACCCTTGTCTTATGTTGCCAGCGCGTAATGGCGGGGACTCGTAAGAGACTGCCGGGGTCAACTCGGAGGAAGGTGGGGATGACGTCAAGTCATCATGCCCCTTATGTCCAGGGCTTCACACATGCTACAATGGCCGGTACAAAGGGCTGCGATGCCGTGAGGTGGAGCGAATCCTTTAAAGCCGGTCTCAGTTCGGATCGGGGTCTGCAACTCGACCCCGTGAAGTCGGAGTCGCTAGTAATCGCAGATCAGCAACGCTGCGGTGAATACGTTCCCGGGCCTTGTACACACCGCCCGTCACGTCATGAAAGTCGGTAACACCCGAAGCCGGTGGCCTAACCCGTAAGGGAGGGAGCCGTCGAAGGTGGGATCGGCGATTGGGACGAAGTCGTAACAAGGTAGCCGTACCGGAAGGTGCGGCTGGATCACCTCCTTTCTAAGGAGCACCACGAGACTCATGAGCCCGCCCACAGCTTGTGGGAGTTCGGTGTACTGAGCGATTCGTTGGATGGGCCGGCCCTGTAGTGGGGTTTCGGTTCTGGTGCACAACAAACGTGGCGTTTCGGGGTCTGGGGATGCGGGCCGGCGGAAGATTTCATCGAACACACTATTGGGCTTTGAGACAACAAGCCCGTTCACCTCTTCGCCCTGTTCGGGGGAACCGGGGGTGGTGATCGCTTCTTCGGAGGTGGCGCCCGGGTGAGGGGTGGGTTGTTGTCGCCCCGCTTGGTGGTGGGGTGTGGTGTTTGATTCGTGGATAGTGGTTGCGAG
>CAWACU010000007.1:0-31223 GCA_963780705.1 uncultured Actinomycetota bacterium
TCACCGGGATCTCGGGGTGAATGACGGCATGGCGACCACCCGCGCCCCGTACCGTCAGCGCGCCGACGGTGAACTCGTCGCCGACGTTGACCGCCGTCCATCCGTCGCCGAGTTGCGCCGCGGTCTGCGGGTCGGCATACAGCGCGGCACCGGGGTTGGCTTCCACCAACGCCGGCAGGCGATTCGGGTCGGCGTGGTCGGGATGCTGGTGGGTGATCAGAATCGCCGACAGTCCGGTGATGCCTTCGAAGCCGTGGGAGAAGTTGCCCGGGTCGAACAGCAGCGTCGTGCCGCCGAGATCCACGTGCAGACATGAGTGGCCGAAGTGCGTCAATTCCATGAATACGATTGTGCGCTCCATAGGATGCGTGGGTGCGATTGGTCCTCGCGGCGATTCTGGCGGTCTTCCCCGTCGCCGCCGCCGTCGCCGTCTCACCGCCGGCTGAGGCCGAGCCGTACAACTGCCCGCCCGCCTGCGACAGCATCCCGGCCTCGGCATGGGTCGACCCGGCGGCCATCCCATTGAATGCGAGCTACCGGTGGCCCGCGCTGGCCGGTCTGGCGCAGACCGCGCCGGCGCCCCGCTTCCGGTTCGAGGACCTGTGTGGCACACCGCCGGTGCCCACCGATCCGCGCGGCTACGCCGTCACCGAACGAGCGACGGTGGTCAACCCGGCAGGCCAATGGCAGTTGCAGGCGCAGATCGTGCACTGGCGCGGGGAGGCTTGGCGCGGAGGCGAGCTGGTCGCCGAGGTGTTCGCGGCCGCGACCCGGGCGCTGCGGGACTGCCAGCGCACCAACCTGCTCGCCTCGCCGTCGCTGACCGTCGATGAACCCGACCGGCTCGCGGCGGTGGTGTCCGGGCCGGTGATCCTGCACCAGTACCTGCTGGCCAATCCCGCCAACAGCACGATCAGCGAGTTGGCGCTGTGGTCCTACGGGCCGCCGCTGACCGCTTGGCCTTCCGTCGCCGACGAGGCGATCCTCGAGTCGATGAGCGTCCCGCTATGCACCGCCTATCTCGGATCGTGCCCATAGTCCGGCGATCGCAGCGCACGCCGGTAGAGTCGGTCCGGCACGAACCCGTCGACGTCGGAGGAGCTTTCAGTGGCACGCGTAGTCGTCAACGTGATGCCCAAAGCCGAGATCCTGGACCCGCAGGGCCAGGCGATCGTCGGAGCGCTGGGCCGGCTGGGCCATGCCGGTATCTCCGAGGTCCGGCAGGGCAAGCGATTCGAACTCGAAGTCGACGACAGCGTCACCGATGATGAGCTGGCCGGGATCGCCGAGTCACTGCTCGCCAACACGGTGATCGAGGACTGGTCGGTCACCCGGGAGACGTCGTGAGCGTGCGGGTCGGTGTCATCACCTTCCCCGGCACCCTCGACGACGTCGACGCCGCGCGCGCGGTCGTGCGCTCCGGTGCAGAATCGGTAAGCCTGTGGCACGCCGACGCCGATCTCAAGGGCGTGGATGCCGTCGTCGTTCCGGGCGGCTTCTCCTATGGCGACTACCTGCGCTGCGGTGCCATCGCCAAGTTCGCCCCGGTGATGACCGAGGTCGTCGCGGCCGCCCACCGCGGGATGCCGGTGCTGGGCATTTGCAACGGTTTTCAGGTGCTGTGCGAGGCGGGTCTGTTGCCCGGTGCGCTGGCCCGTAACTCCGGCCTGCACTTCGTCTGCCGCGACGTGTGGCTGAAGGTCGACTCCGTCACCACCGCCTGGACCTCGCGCTACGAATCCGGTGCCGAACTTCTGGTACCGCTGAAGTCCGGCGAAGGCCGCTACGTCGCCAGCGAATCGGTGCTCGACGAATTGGACGGCGAAGGCCGGGTGGTGTTCCGCTACGCCGACAACCCCAACGGATCCATGCGCGATATCGCCGGAATAAGTTCGGCGAACGGCAGGGTCGTCGGCCTCATGCCGCACCCCGAGCACGCAACCGAACCGCTGACCGGGCCCTCGGACGACGGCCTGGGCTTGTTCTATTCGGCGCTGGACGCCGTGCTGGCCGCCTGACCCATGACGGGCGCCACCGCGCAGGGGCTGTGCGAGTTCATCGATGCCTCCCCGTCGCCGTTCCACGTGTGCGTGACGGTGGCCGACCGTCTCCGCGCCGCCGGCTACACCGAACTCGCCGAGACCGACCGGTGGGATGACGCCGCCGCGGGAAGGTTCTTCACGGTGCGGGCGGGGTCGCTGATCGCATGGCAGAGCGGCGCGGCACTCAACCCGACGCCGATGCCGTTCCGCATCGTCGGCGCCCACACCGACAGCCCCAACCTGCGGGTCAAGCAGCACCCGGATCGGGTGGAAGCCGGGTGGCGAATGGTGCGGCTGCAACCCTACGGAGGGGCGTGGCTGAACTCCTGGCTGGACCGCGATCTGGGCCTGAGCGGACGAATTTCTCTGCGCGACAATGACGGCCGTGTCCAGGACCGGCTGGTGCGCTTCGATGAGCCGCTGCTGCGGGTGCCGCAACTGGCGATCCACCTCGCCGAGGATCGCAACGCGGTGAGCCTCAATCCGCAGCGCCACCTCGACGCGGTGTTCGGCGGCAACGGACCGGCGCGGCCGTTCCTGCACTACGTCGCGGAACGGGCCGGGGTGGCGCCCGCCGACCTACTGGCGGCGGATCTGATGACCCACGACCTGACCCCGTCGCGCGTCGTCGGAGTCGACGGTGATCTCGTCAGCGCGCCGCGGCTGGACAACCAGGCCACCTGCTACGCCGGGCTGGAGGCGCTGATCGCCACCGAACCCACCGATCACATCCCGGTGCTCGCGCTCTTCGATCACGAGGAGGTCGGCTCGACATCCGACCACGGCGCGCAGTCGGATTTTCTGCGCACCACTCTCGAGCGACTCGTGCTGGCCGCCGGTGGCGACCGGGAGGACTTCCTGCGCCTGACGACCTCCTCGATGGTGGCGTCGGGGGATATGGCGCATGCCACCCACCCCAATTACCCGGAGCGCCACGAACCCGGTCATCCGATCTTCGTCAACGCCGGCCCGGTGCTCAAAGTGCAGCCCAACCTTCGCTATGCCACCGACAGCCGCACCGCCGCCGCGTTCGAACTCGCCTGCCGGCAGGCGCGCGTGCCCCTGCAGCGCTACGAGCACCGAGCGGACCTGCCGTGCGGGTCGACCATCGGGCCGATGACCGCCGCCCGCACCGGTATCCCCACCGTCGACGTCGGCGCCCCGCAGCTGGCGATGCACTCGTCCCGCGAACTGATGGGCGCGGCCGACGTGCCCGCCTACGCCGCCGCGCTGCACGCGTTCCTTGCGCCCGGGTGATCTCGCGGGGTTCAACTCCTGCGGGCCACGACCATCTTGATCGCCGGCTCCAGCCAGCGCCGGTCGGCGTGCTCCCAGTCCACGACGGTGGTGGGCACCGCCAGCGGGTCCAGCCGGCCGGCGGCCACCAGGTCGAGCACCTCGGGCAGATAGCGACGGGAGTCCGCGCGGGAGGTGTGGACGGTGATTCCGCGGGTGTACATCTCCAGCATCGGCAGGCCGACCTGCTCGCCGAAGTGGATCACCACCGACGTCAGCCGCCCGTAGGGCTCGGTGGAGCGGATCGCGCAGTGCAGACCCTCGACGGCCAGCGAGCCGGCCACCACGATCGGCGCCCGGTCGAGCCGGCGCGGGAACACACCCGCGAGGTCGATCGCCTCGGCACCCAGATCCGACGCCGCGGCAAGCCGGGCCGGGTCGCTGTCGGCGTAGCGGATCCGCTCCCGCGCCGAGCGCGCGTGCGCAGACGATGACGTACAGACTGATCGAGGGTGCGTCCCCGCCGACGATCAGCACGTCGGCACCCGGATGCTCGCGCAGGCCGTCGACGACGGTGCGGTAGGCGTCGACGACGTTGTCGGGGATGGTGGCCAGCGCGACGTCGTCGATCCCCTCGGGTGCGGGGATGAGCATGTGGTCGGCGGCGGGGACCAGCAGCAGGTCGGCCACACCGCCACCGTGGCCGCCCCCGGACTCGCCGAATCCGAATGCCGCCCCGGCCCGCGCCTGGTTGGGCTGGCATGCCGCGTAATGCCGTTCGCCGCAGGGTGCGCAGGTGCCGCAGGACACTTGGAAGGGAACCGTGACCCGCTGCCCGGGCCGGACCCGGGTGACCCCGGCGCCGACTGCGATGACTTCGGCGGCGATCTCGTGGCCGACCGGATACGGACCCGGGAAGATCCCGAAGCCGGCCATGGCGATGTCGAGGTCACAGCGGGCGACCGCGAGCGGTCGCACGACCGCGTCGCCGGTCCCCGGTTCGGGATCCGGGACTTGCTGCCACTGCACGGTGCCGGGTTCGGTGAAAACCAGGTGTCTCATGAGTTCACGCTAGAACCAGCAGTGCTGCGACGACGGCTTCGATGACCAGACCGGCGAGATTCTCTTTCGACCGGGACCTGTCGACGACCAGTGAGACCGCCCGTGCGACGAACGCCCCGCCCCAGGCGGCACCGAGCACCAGTGCGGCCTCGCGGCTCCCGATCAGCACGGTGGCCAGGCCCGCCCCGATGAACAGCCCCCCGTAGGTCGCCCGGAACTCGGAGATGCCCAGCGGCCCCGGGAGGTGGAGTCCGATAACCGAACTGACCTTTCCTGGCCACAGCAGACCGAGGATTCCCGCGACGATCGAGATCGTCGCGCCGATGTATCCCGCGGTGTTCACGCCGACCTGAGTTTCACCAGCGGAATCGCCAGGGCGACCGCGAAGGGCACGTTGAACAGCGCGTGCATCGGATAACCAAGCACGAGTGACATACCGGTGTCGAGAACAAACCACAGCACCAGGGAGCGGACCAGGACCGGCAGCGCCCAGGCGGATCCGGCACGCAGCGGCCCGCGCACGATCTGGATCATCATCACCGACCAGCCTGCCAGCACCGCGCCCAGAACCATGAACGGCAACCTAAGGTAAGCGCGCACCTGATCGGTGTCGATTTCCTCCGGCGGTCCGAATCCCGATGCCGAGAACAGCCGGCCGGCCACAGATCCGGCGAACACCAGGATCAGCGCGTAGACGAACAGCAGCACGAGGACGACCTGCAACCAGGTGATCCAGGTCGCGGCCGGTTTCATCAGGGCAACGTCGTATGCGCTCGACGGCCCAGCATGATCTGGCCGGCGACCAGCAGGCTGGCGAAAGCGAAGATCAGCGCGGAGGCGACCCAGGCCAGCGCCTGCCCGGTCTGGCCGTAGAGAGCGGGTACGAACCCGATCGCGAGGCCGTCGAACAGCATGGCGCCCGCCGCCCCCCACGTGAAGACCGCACGCTGGTCGAGCCTGCGGACTCGGGCGACCCACTGCAGGAACCACACCGTCGGAGGAGCGGCTGCGGCGCAGACCGCGTAGACCACCAGACGCCAGTGTGACTGCAGAAAAAGGGATTCCGGCAGCAGGCTGATCGCGACCGCGAAACCCAGCGCCACGAGCGCACCCACCACCAGACCCGTCAGTGCGGGTGCATAACTGCGTTCGGTCATATGCCCACTCCCTATTTGTAGTCAGAACTACAATCACGATAGGCGGCGTTCCCTCTACGATCAAGCGGTGGGCTACAAACACTCCCGGACGGACTTACTGGGCGCAGCCACCCGGTTGGCGACCACATCGGGAATCGGTTCACTCACCTTCAGTTCGGTGGGGGAGAGTCTGGGCATCAGCGATCGCACCGTCGTCTATTACTTCCCGACGAAGGACGACATGATCACCGCGGTGATAGGCGAACTGGGCGAGCAGATGGAGAGCATGCTGGCGGCCGCCTTCGGTGACGCACCGCTGCCGCCCGATGAACTGCAGCGCAGGGCGTGGCCGGTGCTGGCGTCACCGTCGGCCGACCCGGTTTTCGCGGTGTACTTCGAGATCGTCGGGTTGGCAAGCGCCCGGCGCGAGCCCTATGCGTCCCTGGCCTCGGCGATCATCGGTCGCTGGGTGGACTGGATCGAGCCACGGGTGGACGTGCCGACCGCCGCGCAGCGCCGGCCCGCGGCGTTGGCATCGATCGCGATATTGGACGGCCTGCTGTTGCTGCGGCGGGTGTCGGGTGCGCGAGCGGCGAACGCCGCGGCGCGGGGGATCGGTATCGGCTGACCGATCGTCGGTCTGGGCTACGCCGCGGCGACCCCGCTGGTTCCCGCGCCCGGTTCCGAGGCCGCCGGCTAGCTCTAGACTCGCGTTCGTGACCCTCGACACCGTCCAGCACGCCGCGGCCACGCCCGAGCATCCGCAGCCCTACCGCGAACTCGGCCTCAAGGACGACGAGTACCAGCGCATCCGGGAGATCCTCGGCCGCCGTCCCACCGACGCCGAGTTGGCGATGTACTCGGTGATGTGGAGCGAGCACTGCTCCTACAAATCTTCCAAGGTGCACCTGCGCTATTTCGGAGAGACCACCACCGATGAGATGCGGGCCGGCATGCTGGCGGGCATCGGCGAGAACGCCGGCGTGGTCGACATCGGCGACGGCTGGGCGGTCACCTTCAAAGTCGAGTCGCACAACCACCCCTCCTACGTGGAGCCCTATCAGGGTGCGGCCACCGGCGTGGGCGGCATCGTCCGCGACATCATGGCCATGGGCGCGCGGCCGGTCGCGGTGATGGACCAGTTGCGGTTCGGCGCTGCCGACGCCCCCGACACCCGCCGGGTGCTCGACGGCGTGGTGCGCGGCATCGGCGGCTACGGCAACTCGCTGGGCCTGCCGAACATCGGCGGCGAGACCGTCTTCGACGCCTCCTACGCCGGCAACCCGTTGGTCAACGCCATGTGCGTCGGGGTGCTCCGCAAAGAAGACCTGCATCTGGCGTTCGCCTCCGGCACCGGAAACAAGATCATCCTGTTCGGTGCGCGCACCGGACTCGACGGCATCGGCGGGGTGTCCGTTCTGGCCAGCGACACCTTCGGCGGTGACGAAGGCTCCGGACCCGGCCGCAAGAAACTGCCCAGCGTTCAGGTGGGCGATCCCTTCATGGAGAAGGTGCTCATCGAGTGCTGCCTGGAGCTGTACGCCGCCGGACTGGTGGTCGGCATTCAGGACCTTGGTGGAGCCGGGTTATCCTGCGCCACTTCAGAGCTCGCCTCCGCCGGTGACGGCGGGATGGTGATCGAACTGGACCAGGTGCCGCTGCGTGCGACCAATATGACCCCGGCGGAGATCCTGTCGAGTGAGTCCCAGGAACGCATGTGCGCCGTCGTCACCCCGGACAACGTCGAGAAGTTCATGGCCGTCTGCCGCAAGTGGGAGGTCTTGGCGTCGGTCATCGGGGAGGTCGCCGACGGGGACCGGCTACGGATCACCTGGCACGGCGAGACCGTCGTCGATGTCCCGCCCCGCACCGTCGCCCATGAGGGCCCGATCTACCAGCGCCCGCTGGCCCGGCCCGACACCCAGGACGCACTCAACGCCGACACCTCCGCCACGCTGGCGCGGCCGCAGACCGGCGACGAACTGCGCGCGACCCTGCTCACGCTGCTGGGCAGCCCGCACCTGTGCAGCCGCGCGTTCATCACCGAGCAGTACGACCGGTACGTGCGGGGCAACACCGTGCTGGCCGAGCACGCCGACGGCGGTGTGCTGCGGATCGACGAACAGACTCACCGTGGCATTGCGGTGTCTACCGACGCCTCGGGCCGCTACACCCAACTCGACCCGTACGCGGGCGCACAGCTTGCGCTGGCCGAGGCGTACCGCAATGTCGCGGTCACCGGGGCCACCCCGATCGCGGTCACCAACTGCCTCAACTTCGGCTCCCCGGAAGACCCCGGAGTGATGTGGCAGTTCGCCCAAGCGGTTCGCGGCCTGGCCGACGGGTGCGCCGTCCTCGGAATCCCGGTCACCGGCGGGAACGTCAGCTTCTACAACCAGACCGGCGCCACACCGATCCTGCCCACCCCGGTGGTCGGGGTGCTCGGGGTGCTCGACGACGTGCGCCGGCGGCTGCCCACCGGCCTGGGCAACGAGCCGGGGGAGAGCCTGATCCTGTTGGGCGACACCCGTGACGAATTCGACGGGTCGATCTGGGCGCAGGTCAGCGCCGATCACCTCGGCGGACTACCGCCGAAGGTGGACCTCGGCCGCGAGAAGCTGCTCGGTGAGGTGCTCACGGCGGCGTCCCGCGACGGGCTGGCCTCGGCGGCCCACGACCTCAGCGAGGGCGGCCTGATCCAGGCCGTCGTGGAGGCGGCGCTGGCCGGCGAAACCGGTTGCCGCATCGTGCTTCCCGAAGGAGCGGATCCGTTCGTCTGGTTGTTCTCCGAGTCGGCCGGGAGGGTGCTGGTCGCCATCCCGCGGACCGAGGAGAGCCGATTCGTGGCGATGTGTGAGGCGCGCGGGCTGCCCGCGACCCGCATCGGGGTCTCCGACGAGGGCTCCGACTCCGTCGAGGTGCAGGGACTGTTCACCGTCACGCTGGAGGAACTGCGCAGCACGTCTGAGGGAGTGCTGCCCAGGCTGTTCGGATGAGCCGAACGCCGCCGGCCGCCTTTCTCTGGAGCCTGGTCCGCCTGGACTTCACCGGAGTGGCGTTCGCGGCACTGTTCTTCTGCCTGTCACTGACACCCTCGCTGCTGCCGCGGGATTGGCTGACCGGTGGGATCATCGGCGGCATCAATGCGGCTGTCGGATACGGCATCGGGGTACTCGTCGCCGTGGCGGCGCGCGCGCTGATCCTTCGACGCCTGCGATGGTGGCCACCGGCCCCCCGCGTCCGGCGGACCCTGCAGGCTGGCGTCATCGCGACCGCGATCGGTGCTTCCCTGCTGATGCTGGTGCCCGCTGCGGCCTGGCAGCGCGACGTCGCCGCACTCATGGGTATCGACGGTCCCGCGACCGCGGAGTACCTGCGCACACTGCCGGTGGCGATCGGAACCTCCTGCGCGCTGATCGCCGGCGCCCGGGTGATCAAGGACGCGATCAAGTTTCTGGCGCGGCAGCTGATCCGCCGCTGGCACATCGGCGATGAGGTGGCGCTGTTCATCGGCAGTGCGATTGTCGTCATCGTCATCGTCACCCTGGTCAACGGTGTGCTGCTGCGCGGATTCCTGGCCGGCGCCAGCGCAGTGTTCCAGCCCCAGAACACCGCCACGCGACCCGGTGTCACCCAACCGATCCATCCGGAAAAATCAGGCAGCGCAACATCATTCGCGGCCTGGGACACACTCGGATTCCAAGGCCGCAACTTCACCGGCACCGGACCCGACGCCGACGAGCTCAGCCGCCTCAACGGCCGCCCGGCCAAGGAACCGATCCGCATCTACGCCGGACTGCAAACCGGTCCGGACACCGAATCGCGGGTCGCCGTGCTGCTCTCTGAGCTGGCGCGCACCCGCGCCTACGAGCGCAAACTGCTGGTGATCATTCCCACCACCGGAACCGGCTGGGTGGACCCGGTGGCAGCCCGCGCGATCGAATCGGTCTACAACGGCGACACGGCGCTGGTGGCCATGCAGTACTCGTATCTGCCGAGCTGGATCTCCTTCCTCGCCGACCGCGACAAATCAGTCGAGGCCGGCCGCGCCATGATCGAGGCCGTTCACCGCCGCTGGTCGCAATGGCCCGCGCAGCGCCGGCCGCAACTCGCCCTCTACGGGGAGAGCCTGGGTTCGATGGCCGGTCAGGGCGCGTTCGGCTACCTGCCCGATGTGGTCGGCATGAGGTTTTCCGGTGTGTTGTGGGTGGGCCCGCCGAACGAGAGCAGGCTGTGGCGAGCGCTGACCGCGCGCCGTGACCCGGGCACACCCGAGGTGCAACCGCGCTATGACAACGGCCGCACCGTCCGCTTCGCCCAGGCCTCCGGCGCCGGGGAGATCGCCGCGGTGGCCGCGCCGCCGTGGACCGGCACCCGGGTGCTGTTCCTGCAACATGCGTCCGACCCGGTCGTCTGGTGGTCACCGGATCTGCTGGCGCGCAAACCCGACTGGCTCGCCGAGCCGCCCGGATTCGACCGCAGTGCGGCGATGCAGTGGTACCCGATCGTCACCTTCCTTCAGGTGACCGCCGACATGGCGGGCAATGTCACCGACTCCACCGGTACACCGCCCGGCCACGGGCATAACTACGGCGACCTGCAACTCGACGGCTGGATCGCCGTCGCCGCTCCCGAGGGCTGGACGCCGATGGACACCGACCGGATCCGGCGCGGGCTGGAGAAGGCGATGGCCGCCGGCGGGCCGGAGTTCCAATGACCGGCAAGCGGATCCGGGCGCTGGGACTGGCCGCCGCTCTGGTCGGCTGGAGCTTCACCGCGGGAATCGACCGGCCGTGGCGGCGTCACCCGCTGATGCTGGCGGCCGCCGGGACCGCGCTGGCGCTCACCGCGCGTGCTCCGCTGGGTCTTGCACCCCCGCCGCTGCACCGCGGCCTTCGCCTCGGAGCGGCCGTCGCCGGCGCGGTTGCCGCAGGCGTCGCCGCGGCGACCGCGTGTTCCGCGGGTGCGCGCCGGCGATGGCGACGCGTGATCTGCCGGCCCACCCGGCCCGCTGGCTCGGTCTGGAGATTCCCCTCGGCACGGTCTGGTCGGAGGAGACCGCCTTCCGGGGCGCCCTGGCCACCGTCGCCGCCGACGCTTTCGGCCCCACCGCCGGACGCGCACTGCAGGCTCTCACCTTCGGCCTGACTCACATCCCCGATGCCCGCAGTTCCGGTGAGCCGGTGATGGGCACCGTCGCTGTCACCGCGCTGGCCGGTTGGGTGTTCGCACTGCTGAATGAACGTTCCGGCAGCGTGCTCGCCCCGATGCTGGCGCATCTGGCGATCAACGAGGCCGGTGCCGTCGCGGCCCTGGCGGTGCAGCGGTTCGCGGGGGCACAACGGTGAGCCCGGGCGTCGACCCGGGGGCCACCCGTGACGCGGTGGCCGCCGTGGCGCGGTGGTTGCAAGACGGCACCGCGCCGCCACCCGGGCGGGCCGCTCTCGGAGCGGCGGTCCGCCTGACCGCCCGGACGCTGGCGGCTACCGCCCCCGGCGCCAGTGTAGAGGTCCGTGTCCCGCCTTTCGTTGCGGTGCAATGTATTTCGGGTCCGCGCCACACCCGCGGGACTCCGCCCAATGTGGTCGAGACCGATCCGCGGACCTGGCTGCTGCTGGCCACCGGACTGCGCCGGCTCGCCGACGAGGCCAGGGCAGGGCGCGTGTCGATGTCGGGGAGCCGCGCCGGCGAGATCGAGACGTGGTTTCCCCTGGTCAGCCTGAATGCCGACGACCCGGGGTAACGAGGCGGTGCCAGATTGACGATTTCGCGCCGCGGGACCGTAGACTGGCGCTGTCACCGATCCGGCAGGGAGCAGCCCATACAGTGACCGGTCAACTGGAAGATCTTGAGAACCCCCCGGGGAAGAGTGCGGCGTCTTCGGCGTCTGGGCTCCCGGTGAGGAAGTCGCCAAGCTCAGCTACTACGGCCTCTACGCCCTGCAGCACCGCGGCCAGGAGGCCGCCGGTATCGCGGTCGCCGACGGCTCGCAGGTGCTGGTGTTCAAGGACCTCGGCCTGGTGTCAGCCAGGTGTTCGACGAGCAGACCCTGGCCGCCATGCCCGGCCACGTCGCCGTCGGGCACTGCCGGTACTCCACCACCGGCTCGACCACCTGGGAGAACGCCCAGCCGGTGTTCCGCAACACCGCTGCCGGTACCGGCCTGGCCCTGGGCCACAACGGGAATCTGGTCAACACCACTGAACTGGCCGAGCGCGCACGCTCCCTGGGCCTGATCAACCACGAGATGCCCGGCGCGGCGACCACCGACTCCGACATCCTCGGCGCGCTGCTGGCCGCCGGTGCGGCGGATTCCAGCATCGAGCAGGCCGCTCTGGAATTGCTGCCGACGGTGCGCGGCGCGTTCTGTCTGGTGTTCATGGACGAATCCACCCTTTATGCCGCGCGGGATCCGCACGGTGTGCGGCCGCTGTGCCTTGGCCGGCTGGATCGCGGCTGGGTGGTGGCCTCGGAGACCGCGGCCCTGGACATCGTCGGCGCTTCCTTCGTCCGCGATATCGAACCCGGTGAACTGCTGGCCATCGACGCCGACGGAGTGCGCTCCAGCCGGTTCGCCCCGCCCACCCCGAAGGGCTGCATCTTCGAGTACGTCTACCTGGCCCGGCCGGACAGCGTCATCGCCGGCCGTTCGGTGCACGGCACCCGGGTGGACATCGGCCGCCGGCTGGCACGAGAGATGCCGGTCGAGGCCGACCTGGTGATCGGCGTTCCGGAGTCCGGCACACCGGCAGCGGTGGGGTACGCCCAGGAGTCCGGGATCCCATTCGGGCAGGGTCTGATGAAGAACGCCTATGTCGGGCGGACGTTCATCCAGCCCTCGCAGACCATCCGCCAGCTCGGCATCCGGCTCAAGCTCAATCCGCTCAAAGAGGTCATCCGCGGCAAGCGGCTGATCGTCGTGGACGACTCGATCGTGCGCGGTAACACGCAGCGCGCACTGATCCGCATGCTGCGCGAGGCAGGTGCCGTCGAGGTGCACGTCCGCATCGCATCGCCGCCGGTGAAGTGGCCGTGCTTCTACGGCATCGACTTCGCCACCCCGGCCGAACTGATCGCCAACGCGCCCGGCACCCAGACCCAGGACGGCGAGATACTCGACGCGGTCCGCCAGGCCATCGGCGCCGACACCCTCGGCTACATCTCCCAGCAGGCCATGATCGCCGCCACCGAGCAACCCGCCAGCAGACTGTGCTGCGCGTGCTTCGACGGCAAGTATCCGATCGCGTTGCCCAGCGACCAGCGAACTCGGCAAGAACGTCATGGAGAACATGCTCGCCGCGGTGCAGGCCGACAACGACAACGCCTCCGCGCTGAGCCGGCCCTGAGGCCGGCGGTCGGACCCAGCAGGCCCTAAGCGACGTCAGCCGTCAGCTGACCGCCGCGGTCACCTTCCGCACCCGGCGGTCCATCGCGACCGCCTGCAGGGGCCGGCCCGGCGTACCAGTACACCCGGCCCAGCAGCCCGCGCGGATAGAAGATTGCCTGCTGCTCGTAGCGACTTCCGTTGCCCTCCGGCGTGATTCGCATCTCCAGCCACCTCTCGCCGGCACCTTTGCGATCGGCGCGCAGCTTGAGCATCTTGCCGGGCTCGCGTTCCTCCACCCGCCAGTGCGCGGGAATGCTGCTCTCGACGGCCTTCCACAACTGCTCGGGGCTCACCGAGGTGTGCCGGGAGCGGGTGTCGGTGTAGACCACCTCGCCGGCCCACTCCGGGTCGCTGGGAAGCTGCGCGGCGGTGCCGGTGTTCCAGGTGGTTTCGATGTCACCGCGGGCGATGCGCGCCAATGCCAACGACACCGACCGCTTGTAGCCGGTGAGGCCGCCCTCGGGAGGCGCGATGATGGTGTCGATGTCGTGGTTATTCATCACCGCGTCGCAGTGCAGGGACTCCACCAGCGGACGGGCCAGCCCGGACGGGATCGGGGTCACCAGCCCGACCCACAGCGACGCGATCCGCGGTGTCAGCACCGGCAGCACCAGGATGCGGCGCGGCCGCAGGCCGGCGACCTCGGCGTAGATCTGCATCATCTCGCCGTACTCGAGGACGTCGGGCCCGCCGATGTCCCAGGTCCGCGATTTCGGCACCGGACAGGTGGCCGCTGCCACCAGGTAGTGCAGCACGTCGCGGATGGCGATCGGCTGGATCTTGTTGTGCACCCACTTCGGGGTGGTCATCACCGGCAGCCGGTCGGTGAGGTGGCGAACCATCTCGAAGGACGCCGATCCGGAGCCGACCACCACGCCGGCCTGCAGCACGACTGGTCTCGATCCCGGAGGCGATCAGGATCTCACCGACGGTGGTGCGCGACCCCAGGTGCGTGGACAGCTCGGCGCCTTCGGGATGCAGGCCGCTCAGATAGACGATGCGGCGCACCCCCGCGCGGCGCGCGGCGGAGACCACGTTCGAGCGCCGCGCGGCGTTCCTCGGCGGCGAAGTCCTTCTCGAAGCCCATCGAGTGCACGAGGTAGTAGACGACGTCGACGTCGTCGAAGGCCGCCTCCAGCGATTGCGCGTCACCGAGATCGCCCTTGGCCACCTCGATGCGGTCGCGCCACGGAACCCCGGCCAGCTTCTCCGGCGTTGCGGGCCAGCGCCCGCACCTCGAACCCGCTGTCGAGCAGTCGCGGCACCAGCCGACCCGCCGATGTAACCGGTGGCGCCCGTCACCAGGCAGCGAAGCCGTTCAGCCCCCACGTAGACCTCCTCGTCTGATCAGTGAACCGCAGGCCGGCCACGCCGCATCGGTCTGTGCTGAGTCGTCACAGCGTTGTCATCGAAACCGTGCCGTCAGGAAACCGGGCAGTTCGCCGGCCCGGGTACCTCCACCGACGTCGGCGTGCCCACCGGATTGACGTAGACGATCTCCATCACCAGCGGGACGGACCCCTCGTTGCGGCCGTTGTGCACGAAGCCCGCTCCGACCCCTTCCTTGACCGGGTCGCCGGTCTCGTAGACGGCGTCCACGGCACAGCCGCCGTTCCCGCCGCGTTGTCCAGTGCGTCAGGGTGCCCTCACGGATGTAACCGAACACGTCGCCGGGGTGGTAGTGCCAGCCGGTCGCGCTGCCGGGGGCGACGGTGATCTTGGCGACGAGGTACTCCACCCCGTCGACGATGTTCGTCGACAGTGTCTCGACCTCGACGCCGGGGGCCGCGACCGCCGGCGCGGCACACACCGTCACCAGGCGCGGTAATGCCCAGTGCGGCGCCCAGTCGCAAGCCCGGTCCCCATCGCAGTGCGCTCATGGATCTCAGGGTGTCACAGGGCTACCGTGGCGGCGTGGTCGAACTCCTATCTTCTGTGCCAACGGTCCGATCTGGACCGGCGATCCCACTGCTCCGTGGGCGCAGGCGGTGGTGGTGCGCGGTACCGACCTGGTTCATGTCGGCACCCGCGACGGCGCTGATGACTTCATCGACGGCGCAACCGAAATCATCGACCTCGATGGCCGGATGTGCCTGCCGGGCTTCGTCGATGCGCATAACCATCTGGCGTCGATGGCGTTGGCCAAACTCGGTGTCAACGTCTCCGGCATCGTCGGCCGTGACGCGGTCCTGGCCGCGGTGCGCGACTGGGTGGCCGCGCAGCCTCCTGACGCACCACTGCGGGGCCATGCCTGGATGCCGGACTCATTCGAGGAGCGTTCCCCGCGCCGCGAGTGGCTCGACGAGATCACCGGCGACCGGCCGATGTACCTGTTCTCCGCCGACTCCCACGACTCATGGTTCAACACCGCCGCCATGCGCGCCGCCGGGATCGGCGCCGACACTCCGGATCCGGACCCGGGCGCGCAGTACTGGGTCCGTGACCCCGACGGCACCCCGACCGGACACGGTGTCGAGGCGGCCGCCACCATTCCGATCTTGGTGGCCCAGGATCTGTTCTCGGTCGCCAATGTGCGCGCCGCGCAACAACTCACCCTGCAACCGGCGCCGTCGTGGGGGATGACGGCCTATTTCGAGGCCGGCACGATCGTCGGTGCGACCAGTGAGGACTCGCGCTGGGTGTTCGAAGATCTGATCGCCCAGGACGAGGCGGGGACGCTGCCGGTGCGGGTGGCCGGCTCGTACTGGACCCGCACCCCGACCGACGACCCGCAGGCGATCGCCGAGGGACTGACCCGCTGGAACCGGGAACTGCGCTCCGAGCATGTGCAGATCAACACCTGCAAGCTATGGGCCGACGGCACCTTCATGAGTGGCGGGGCGCTGCTGCTGTCGCCGTGCTGCGGGCACGCCTCAGATGACTTGGGCACCATGACATTTCCGCCGGAGAGCATCGAGGCCCAGATCGAGGCGGTGCAGGCCGCAGGTTTCGACATGCACATCCACATCGACGGTGACGGCTCCGCCCGGGTGGTGCTCGACGCCTACGGCGCGGTGCTGGCACGCCGCGGATCAGAGGGTCGCCGTCACGTGCTGGCGCACAACTCGATGGTCGACCCGGCCGATATCGGCCGCTACGCCCAGATGGGTGTGATCGCCAACTGCACCCCGCTGTGGGGTACCGACTACAACGGCCAGTACCTCGACATCTACACCACGCTGCTCGGCGCCGACCGCATGGAGGAACGGCTGTTCCCGTACGGGGACCTGGTGCGCTCGGGTGCCACGGTGACCTACGGCAGCGACATCCCCGGTGTGGACATCCCGGAGATCCCGCCGCTGATCCAGATCGAGGCGCTGCTCACCCGGCAGCGGCCCGGCCACCCCGACGACACCCCCCTGGTCGCCCGCCAACGCATTGGCCTGCACGACGCACTGCGCGGTTACACCGCCAACGGCGCCTACCAACTTCGCCTCGAACACCGCACCGGCAGCCTGACCGTCGGCAAGTCCGCCGACCTGACGGTGCTCGGGGCGGACCTGTTCCGTATCGACCCGCAGGAGATCCACTCGGTACCGGTCGTCCTGACGATGATGGACGGCCGCATCACCCACGACGCACGGTAGGAATTGCTCATGACGTTCACCGGCTGGCCCGACGAGGCGGTTGAGTTCTACGAGGGGTTGGAGGCGGACAACTCCAAGGTGTACTGGCAGCGCCACAAAGACGTGTACGACCAGTGCGTGCGCGCGCCGATGGAGCAACTGCTGGCCGAACTGGCCGACGAGTTCGGCCCGGCCAAGCTGTTCCGGCCCTACCGCGACGTCCGGTTCAGTGCTGACAAGTCGCCCTACAAGACCAACTGCGCGGCAACCCTGGGCCACGGCGTCGGGCAGCGGTATGTGTCGTTCTCGGCTGACGGACTGTCGGCGGGGGGCGGGCTCTACATGCCGGACCCGGCCGCCCTGGCCCGCTACCGCGGTGCGGTCGAGAAGGAGAAGTCCGGCGCCCAACTGGCCGAGATCGTCGCCGCCCTGCGCGACGGCGGGTACGACGTGATGGCCCACGAGGTGCTCAAGACCGCGCCCCGCGGCGTGGCCAAGGACCATCCCCGCATCGAGCTGCTGCGCCACAAGGGCGTCGCGATGATGAAGAACTGGCCGCCCGCCGCCTGGCTGGGCACCGCCAAGGCCAAGGACCGCATCGTCGGTGCTCTGCGCGCCGGCGGACCGCTCAATGAGTGGCTGACCCGGTACGTCGGCTGACTTCTGCCGGACACAGGTAGCCTTAGCGCCGATGTCCGGCAAGCCAGCGTCTGAAGCTAAGACCACTAAATCCGCCACGAGCGCACCACGCTCCGAAGCGTCGGCCGGCATCTCCTACGCATCCGCCGGCGTGGACATCGAGGCCGGCGACCGCGCCGTCGAATTGTTCAAGCCGCTGGCCAAGAAGGCCAGCCGCCCGGAGGTCCGCGGCGGCCTCGGCGGGTTCGCTGGGCTGTTCGCCCTGCGAGGCGGCTACCGCGAGCCGCTACTGGCCGCATCGACCGACGGCGTGGGCACCAAACTGGCGGTGGCCCAGGCGATGGACAAACACGACACCGTCGGGCTCGACCTGGTGGCGATGGTGGTCGACGACCTGGTGGTGTGCGGCGCCGAGCCGCTGTTCTTGCAGGACTACATCGCCGTGGGCCGGACCGTCCCCGAACGGGTCAGCGCGATCGTCTCCGGGATCGCGCAGGGATGCATCATCGCCGGCTGCGCCCTGCTCGGCGGTGAGACGGCCGAACATCCCGGACTGATGGAACCGGACCACTACGACATCTCGGCCACCGGTGTCGGCGTGGTGGAAGCCGACGACTTGCTGGGTCCCGACCGGGTGCGGCCCGGCGATGTGGTGATCGCGATGGGCTCATCGGGGCTGCACTCCAACGGCTACTCCCTGGCCCGCAAGGTGCTGCTGGAGATCGACCGGATGAATCTCGCCGGGCACGTCGAGGAGTTCGGCCGCACCCTCGGCGAGGAACTGCTCGAGCCGACCCGGATCTACGCCAAGGACTGCCTGGCGCTGGCGGCTGAATCCCAGGTCCGGACGTTCTGTCACGTCACCGGCGGCGGTCTGGCGGGCAACCTGGAACGGGTCATCCCCAACGGTCTGGTTGCCGAGATCGACCGTGGAAGCTGGACCCCCGCCCCGGTGTTCGCCATGATCGCCCAGCGCGGCCGCATCGAACGGGTCGAGATGGAGAAGACGTTCAACATGGGCGTCGGCATGGTCGCCGTGGTGGCACCGGAGGACACCGACCGCGCGCTGGCGATCCTGACCGCCCGTCACCTGAATTGCTGGACGCTGGGCACCATCGCCAAGGACGTTTCAAAAGCCAAAGACGGCCCGCGTGTCGCACTCGTCGGGCAGCATCCCCGCTTCTAGATCAGTTGCGCCCGTCGTCGTCCAGCGGGTCCGGATCGGAATCGTCGTCCGGTGATCCGGCAAGCTCTTGCTGAAGCCTGCTGAAATCAGTTTGCGGAGAGCTGTATTTCAGCTCTCGGGCAACCTTGGTCTGCTTTGCCTTAGCCCGGCCGCGGCCCATGGGGGAACCCCCTCGCGCAATTACGGAGCGGCCTGAAGGAAGGCGGCTCCGGATCAATGTGGTTTTTGTCCTGTCCACACTTTACCGTGCCGGTCCCCGTTCCGTGGGCAGGGCCGTTCGCCTGCGGGTGAACCACGGGCGAACGTCAGCGGCCTGCGCCGCGCAGCCGCTCGACGGCGACCCGGCCGGCGCCGGCCACGTCGGCCGGCGGCAGCGAGTCCGGGTCGATCCGTGCCGAGACCGCGTGCTCGCCGCCGGTGGTCAGCGGCGTATCGGCGGGGATGCCGCGTTTGAGCAGGGCCAGCGCGATCGGGCCCAGGTCCACGTGGTCGATGACGGTGCCCAGCCTGCCGACGACGCGGCCGTCGGCCAGCACCGGGTCACCGGTGGCCGGACGCTCCTCCGAGCCGTCGAGATGCAGAAGCACCAGCATGCGCGGCGGCCGGCCGAGGTTGTGCACCCGCGCCACCGTCTCCTGGCCGCGGTAGCAGCCCTTGTCCAGATGCACCGCGCGGTCCATCCACCCGACCTCATGCGGGATGGTCCGCTCGTCGGTGTCCACGCCCAACCGTGCCCGCAGCAGCGCCGCGCGGCGCGCCTCATACGCCCAGACACCCGCCCGACGCACCCCGGCGCCGGTGAGCCGGTCCAGCCAGCGGTCCTTGTGGTCACGCGGAACCACCAGATCCAGTTCGAACTGATCGCCGGCCGGCATCCGGCGCACAAAGCCCCCGTCGGGCAGCGCCACCGCCGTCGACTCGGCGGGCAGGGCGTCGATTCCCAGCACCTCGAGCACCGCAGGGTTGGCCAGGTGGGGTCCGATCAGCGACAGCACCGCCAAGTCGGCCGCGGCCGGCTGAACATCCGACCAGAACACCATCTTCCTCAGATAGGCCAGCAGCGGCTCGCCCCGGCCGCCCTCGGTATCGAGATAGGTCACGTCGCCGAGTTCGCTCTGCTGCCAGTGGTCCTCGACCCGGCCCTGGCCGTCGAGGCTGAGGTTCTCGGTGCACGCGCCGTCCCGTAGGTCGGCGACGTGCTGGGTGCACAGCGCGTGCAGCCAACTGAGCCGCTCGGCACCGGTCAGGGTGAGCACCGCGCGGTGGGACCGGTCGACCACCACCGCATCGCGTTCGGCGGCGCGCTGTTCCCCCAGCGGATCGCCGTAATGCCACACCGCGCCGGCATCGGCTGACCCCTCAGGTGTTTGAACAGCTGTCATCCCAGTGACTCTACGAGCAGGCCAGTACGCTTGGCACCCATGGTGGGCCAGCCGGCGGTGCTCGTCACCCTCGACGGCGACCTTCTCGACCCGGCGCAGCCGCTGCTGTTCGCCGACGACCTTGCCGCGGTCCGCGGCGACGGGGTGTTCGAGACCCTGCTGGTCCGCGATGGCCGTGCGTGTCTCATCGAAGCCCACCTGCAACGCCTCACCCACTCCGCGGCGATGCTGCAGTTGCCGCTGCCGGACCTGGACCGCTGGCGACGGGCGATCGCCACCGCCTCCGCGGGGTGGGCGACACATACCGCATCTGACGGAGCGCTGCGGCTGGTCTACAGCCGCGGCCGCGAAAGCGGTTCGGCACCAACGGCATATCTATCCATCGCCGCGCTGCCCGACCGGATCGCCACAGTCCGCCGGGATGGGCTGGCCGCGGTGCTGCTTGACCGGGGGCTGCCGGCCAACGCCGCTGACACGATGCCGTGGCTGCTGGCCGGAGCCAAGACCCTGTCCTACGCGGTCAACATGGCGGCACTGCGGCACGCCGCCGAACGCGACGCCGGCGATGTGATCTTCGTCAGTTCCGACGGGCTCATCCTCGAAGGTCCGCGCTCGACGGTGGTGATCGCCACCGGCGAGCCGGATAACCCGTGCTTCCTCACTCCGCCGCCGTGGTACCCGATCCTTCGCGGTACCACCCAGCAGGCCTTCTTCGAGGTCGCCCGCAACGCCGGTTACGACTGCGATTACCAGGCGCTGCGGCCCGCCGACTTGCAAGCGGCGCAGGGTGTTTGGCTGGTGTCGAGCATCACTTTGGCGGCCCGGGTGCACACGCTTGACGGCCATCGGCTGCCGCTGAGCCCCCTGGCCGCCGAGGTGGCCGCGGATGGTGGATGCGGCGGTGCTCAGCGATCGCTGAGCGGTGAAAAAAATCTCCTTGCCGCTCCATCGCTCCGCGGGTACGGTCGGCCGTACACAGGAAAGGAGGTGGTCCGGAATTTTGAGTAGTTCTTCTTGGACATGTGAGGTGGCTGCCCGCTAGCAGCACGCAACTATTGAGGTGCCGGATCACCCGCGCCGTGCGCGCGCTGGCGAATCCCAGGCAGCTACCCGGCCCCCGAGCCCACAGTCGAGTCCAGCTGTGACCACAAGCTCGGGGGCCGCCTCATGTCCGAGGGTTATTTCCTGCCCCGTCTCCGAGGCGGGCGGCGCAGCGCCTCCTCCAGGTCCGCGAGCGCGGGCTCGACGGCTGCGGCGAGTTCCTCGATGTCATCGGCGATGTCCGGTGTGCTGGTGAAACCGAAATCCATGTGCTCGCGGTAGCTGAAGCACGTCACGTTGAGGCCCACGTCCATCAGGAGTGGTCCGATCGGAATGAACTCCTCCACCACCGCGCCGGCGGCATACAGCGGGAACGGCGGTCCGGGGACGTTGGATACCACCAGGTTGATCGGCGGCACGTTCTCGCCGAGCCGGCTGGCGGTATAGGCCAGTGCGGCCAACTTGAACAGACCCGGCGGAGTGGTCTCGGTCAGCCCCATGATCTGACGGGCGGTCAGCGCCTCGGCCATCTGCTTGGCCGCCTGCGACACCTTGAACACCTCAGCGATCCGCTCCGCCGGCCCGGCCATCGCAGTGGGCAGGCTCACCGTCATGGAGCTGATGGCATTGCCGACCGCGGTGCCCTCGGTGCGGGTGGACACCGGGATCTGCGCAACCAGCGGCCGGTCCGGCAACTCGCCGCGCTCCTTGAGATAGGTGCGCAGGGCGCCTGTCACGATCGCCAGCACTACGTCGTTGACCTTGACCCCATAGCCGTCCTTGACCGCCTTGACGCGGGCGAACGGGACCCGCGCGGAGGAGAACCGGCGTTGTTGGGAAATGACCGCGTTGAACCGGGTGGCGGGGGCTTCGAAGTAGCCGGGCGGTTTGTCGGGGATCTCCCGGACGGCCAATTGCTGACGCACGGTCTGATCCACCAGTCGCAGGATGCGATACGGCGTCTTGACCGCAAGGCTCACCGCCCCATTGAGTAGCCGCAGTTCCATGGGCGGCGGGGGGCTGTCCTGTCGCGGCGGCAGGTCCTCCGGTGGCCGGCGCGGCTCGGGGGTGACGTCAAAGATGATCTCGCTGATGCCCGCACCGGAGACCCCGTCCACGAGGCAGTGGTGGATCTTGGTCAACACGCCCACCCGGCCGCCGTCGAGGCCTTCGATCAACCACATCTCCCAGAGCGGTTTGGTGCGGTCGAGTTTGTAGGACCAGAGCCGGGAGACCAACTCCTGCAGTTCTTTTCGGCCCCCGGGCGAAGGTAGTGCGATGTGACGGATGTGGAAGTCCAGGTCCGGTTCCTCGTCGTCGACGAACCACGGCAGGCCCAGCCCGAACGGGGTCTCCTCCACCCGGTAGCGCAGTTGCGGCAACTCCCACAGCCGCCCGGCGACCAGCGTGCGCAGGTTCTCCACCGAGAAGTCCGGGGCCGCCGCCGGGTCGCAGACGGCCAGGGCTCCGATATGCATGTGCCAGCCCGGTGTCTCACCGAACCAGAAAGCGGCGTCCACACTGGACATCCGAGGCATGGCGCCAGGGTAGGACCGGGTGCCCGGGCCCGGTGGCGCTTCGGCGGGAACGTCAGATGCGCGTCAGAGTGGCGGAATTCAGGGCACCGAGGGTCCTGGCGCCAGCGTCGAACACGCGGTCATCGCCTTATTCCAGACATCGGGGTCGACGTCGGCGGGCGGGCCCAGCACAGCCGCGGGCCCGGCGGAGTCGGGTACGCCGTTGGCGTGCAGGCAATCGGCCAGACCGCCATGGGCGCCGGACGTCGCCGACGTCGGCGCACTCTCGCTCGCCGGCGGGGGCTTCGACTCAGGTGCCCCCGCGCAGCCGGCACTGCCCAGCACCGCGGCCAAGACCACCGCGACAGCCAGTCGCCTCATCCGACGTGCCGGGTCAGTCGTGCGGACAGGTGCGGAACCAGACCGCCGTCGGCGTCGACCCGTTCCTCCACGTACGCCAGATCGCCGTTCTCGACGATGCCGTAGAGGCGTTTGGCCCCACCGACCAGCACGCCGGACTTGCTGCGTGCCAAGGCGTCGGTAACCAGTTCCCACGACGATTGGGAGCGCGGCTGGCCGTAGAACAACTCGACATAGCCGGCCGAGTGGGCGAGCAGAAGTTCAATGGCCTGCGATTCGCCCGGATCAGTGGGGTCGTCCACGAAACGCCAGAAGCCGGTCTCCCGCAGGGCGGGGCTGTGATACTCGCCGGTTTCGTCGAGGCGCCAGGACCGGGCCTCCCAGTTCAGGTAGTCGCCGCCGTCGTGCGACACGATGATCTGCTGGCCGAACGTGTAGTCGCCGCCTGCGCTGCGCCCCGTGCCCTCACCGCGCCAGACGCCCACCAACGGCAGCAGGGCCAGCAGCGCGTCGTGGAGGTTTGCTCCTTTGCGCAGATTCGCGGTATCCGCCACCGGGATGTCGTCGAAGGCCGGGATGTTACGGTCCGCGGTCTCCTTGGCGCGCTCGACCGCCGCTGCGACGGCCCGGTCTCCGCTGCCGGCAGGCGTCGCGGGCTCGTCGGTCACGATTCGTCGGTGATCAGCCGGTACACCGCGTAGAACGCGAACCAGGTGATCACGACGGTCGAAATGACCAGCAGAATCTCGAAGAACAGGACCACGGCGTGAAGTTTAACGCGGGCCTGTTCTCAGGCGACCTTGACGTCGACCTCGTGGAGTCCGGCACCCCTGGGCGCGACGGTGACATCTCCGTTGCCCACCCGCGACAGCGCCCGCACGGTCCAGGTGCCGGGCGCGGCGAAGAAGCGGAAGTCACCGGACGACGAGGCGACGACCTCGGCGGTGAACTCGGCCGCGGAGTCCAGCAGACGGACGAACGCGCCGCCCACCGCCTCCCCGGCATCGTCGACCACCCGGCCGGTGATCACCGTCTCCTTGGCGAGGTCCACCCCCGCGGGGAGTGTCTGTCCTTGTTTGGGTGCAGAGCACATGATCAACTTCCCAACTCGATCGGGACTCCCACAAGGGAGCCGTATTCGGTCCAACTGCCGTCGTAGTTCTTGACATTTCGGTGGCCCAGTAACTCGCGAAGCACGAACCACGTGTGTGACGACCGCTCGCCGATGCGGCAATAGGCGATGGTCTCCCGTTCCGGGTCCACGCCGGCGGCGGTGTAAAGGGCGGTGAGTTCCTCGTCGGACTTGAACGTCCCGTCCTCGTTGGCGGCCTTGCTCCACGGCACGTTCACCGCGCCGGGGATGTGGCCGGGCCGCTGGCTCTGCTCCTGCGGCAGGTGTGCGGGGGCCAGGATCTTGCCCGAGAATTCATCCGGGGAACGCACGTCGACCAGGTTCTTGGTGCCGATCGCCGCGAGCACCTCGTCGCGCAGTGCCCGGATGCTGTCATCGGGTGCTGCGGCGGTGTAACTGGTGGCCGGGCGGGACACCGCGGCGTCGGAGAGCGGTCGGCCGTCGAGTTCCCATTTCTTGCGGCCGCCGTCGAGGAGCTTGACCGACCCGTGGCCGTAGATCTTGAAGTACCAGTAGGCATAGGCGGCGAACCAGTTGTTGTTGCCGCCGTAGAGCACCACGGTGTCGTTGTTGTCGATACCGCGCTCGCTCAGCAGCTTGGAGAACTGTTGGGAGTCAACGAAATCCCGGATCACCGCATCCTGCAGATCGGTTTTCCAGTCGAGCTTCACCGCTCCCGGGATGTGGCCGGTGTCGTAGACGCTGGTGTCCTCGTCGACCTCGACGAAGACCACACCCGGTGTGTCGAGATTGTCCTGAGCCCACTGAGCGGACACCAGGGCGTCGGCGCGCGCCATCAGAGGTGGCTCCGACGCAGGCGGTGCACCAGCGGATACACCTGGCAGCCCAGGCAGATGCCGAAGGCGGCGTTGAGGAAGGCCGCGGCCAAGGCGAACGCGGTGGCGATGACGCCGGCCAATGGCGCGCCGAAGGCGAAACCGGCCAGGCCGGCGAGGGCGAAGACCAGCCCGACGAACTGGGCGAACCGCAGCGGGGCCACCGGCTCGCGCTCGGTCACCGGGCCCAGGCGCGGGGCCACCAGCCGCGAGAAGATCAGGCCGTAAGGGTGGCGGCGCGGGCCGTGCAGCGCACCGAGGGCGAAGACGATCCCCTGGGCGGTCAGCAGAGTTGCCGCCGCTACGGGCGAGACCGCCGAGATCACCAGCACGGCGAGCAGGACGGCAGTGGTGATCCACGCCGCGAAGCGGGGGCCGCGCACGTCAACCTGGTCGGTGGTGCCGGCTACCTGTTCGGTGCCGGGGGAGGTCTGTGTGGTCATGGAATTCTCCTGTTGCTGGCATGCGGAAGAGGACTGTCCGAATGGGTCTGCTTGAGCCGTCAGCGCGATCTAGTGCGCGCGAAAATGCGGCTACTCAGCAACAGCAACAACAGCAACAGCCCGCGACGCGGCACAGATCCACTGCGCGGCGCTTGGTGAGCGAGAGCTCAAGGCGGGGTTGCACGTCGACCATCGTAACCACAACCGCGGGCTCAGGCCAATCAGACCGGCGGCCAATCAGACCGGTGGCCAATCAGACCGGCGGCCAATCAGACCGGTGGCCAATCAGATCAGCGGATCGAGGGCGGCCCGCAGATCGGCGGCCTTCGGTACCCCGGCCGCGCGGTAACGCTGCTTGCCGTCGGCGTCGAAGATGAACGTCGTCGGTAGCGACAGCACCGACAGAGCCCGCGCACTGGCGGGGTCGGCGTCCATGTCGATCTCCACATGCGCCACCTGCGGCAGTTGCTCGCACACCGCCTCGACCACCCGCCGGACCGCCGCGCACGGCCCGCACCACACCGCGGTGAAGTGCACAATCGTCGGGCCGGTCTCGGAGAGCCCCAGCCGCGCGGTGTCGAGGCCCTCCGGGTGCTCGGTGTCCCGCACCGTTCCGGCGCGCCGGTTGTGCAGCACACCGACCACCCCGGCCAGGCCCATGGCGGCGGCGATCGCCGCGGCGGCGGTGGCAACCGCGCTCATGACGGGGTGAAACCCGACAGGCGCACGGTTACTTCCCCGGTGATGCCCTCGATGATGATGTCGGATCCGCGAGCGCCCTCACTGGTGGGCTTGATCCCGAACGGGAGTTTCTGCCCCGGCATGACGGCGCCGAACGCGTCCAGGACGGCGACCCGTTTCTCCTCGGGCACCACTTGGTCGGCGGTGTTGGGGCCGGTGGCCACGCCGGTCGGGGTGAACACCAGCGTGGTCTGCTCCGGTCCGGTGATCGACAGGTCGACGGTCACGCTCACCGGTTTGTCGAAACCGGCGGCGGCCGGTGTGCCGGTGAAGACCAGGCCCCTGTTGCCGGAGATCCCCGATTCCGTGGTGCCCCCGGTGGCGTCGTTGGTGTCCTCGGCGGGAGCCTCGATGGTGAGGTCCTTGACACCGATGAAGGAACCCACACGGCGGGAGTCGATGATGATGCGGCTCTCCAGTTTCCCCAGCGGCAGATCGGCGTCGGGCCGAATCAGCCAGGATGCCTGCTGGAGGCCGATGTCGTGCATGGTCGCCTCGAGGGTGACTGTGCCGGCTACCGGGTGATCGACGCCGCCGGCCTTGATCTCGAGTTCGCTGTAGCGGTGACCGGCCGCCTGCGGCAGGAACGGGAAGCCCAGGATCGCCACCCACGGGTCCGATGACAGACCGGCCGCCGCCCGAAGATTGCGGGAGAGCTGGTACTCGGCGTAGATCGCGGCGCCGACGTCCACCCCGAGCGCACCGAGGACGACCACCAGGGCCGAGGCTCCCGCAGCGGTCAGCAGCTTTCGCACCGGGTCATTCTGGCCTACCCGGCCCCGGGTCCGCTCGGATCGTGGAAACAGCAGGTCGCGGGTTAGAGTGAGCCCCGACCTGGGAGAGTTTCGTTGGACCTGCTGCTGCTGACTACCGACCCCAACCCGGAGTCGGTGCTGCCTTCGCTGGCGCTGTTGCCGCACACCGTGCGCGCAGTGCCTACCGAGGTGTCTTCGCTGCTGGAGGCAGGTTCCGCCGATATCGCGATCGTCGATGCGCGCACGGACCTCGCGGCCGCTCGGGGACTGTGCCGGTTACTGGGCACCACCGGCGCCTCGGTGCCGGTGGTTGCGGTGGTCAATGAAGGCGGCCTGGTGGCGGTCAACGTCGACTGGGGGATCGACGAGATCCTGCTGCCCGGCACCGGCCCGGCCGAGATCGACGCGCGGCTGCGGCTACTGGTCGGCCGCCGCGGCGGCACCGCCGACGCCGAGACCGCCGGGAAGGTCAGCCTCGGGGAACTGCTGATCGACGAGGGCACCTACACCGCGCGGTTGCGTGGGCGCCCGCTGGATCTGACCTACAAGGAATTCGAGCTGCTGAAGTACCTCGCCCAGCACGCCGGCCGTGTGTTCACCCGGGCGCAGTTACTTCAGGAGGTCTGGGGCTACGACTTCTTCGGCGGCACCCGCACGGTAGACGTCCACGTCCGGCGCCTGCGCGCCAAGCTCGGCCCGGAGTACGAGGCGTTGATCGGGACGGTGCGCAACGTCGGCTACAAGGCGGTGCGTCCGGCCCGGGGCCGCACGGCCCCGCCGGAGGCCGACGGCTTCGACGCCGGCGACGACGTGGAAAGCGTCGAGGCGGACACCCTGTCGCACTCCCACTCGCAGTGACCCCTGTTTTGGCATGGGCCACCGTTCTGTCCGATGAGGAGCGCGACGCCGTGCGCCGGCTGATTTCCGAGGCCGAACGCGCCGACGGCGTCACCCCGGTGGGGGAGCAGGTGCTTCGCGAACTGGCTGGCACGGCGGGCGACCACCTCATCGCCGCCGACCCGGACGGGCAGGTGGCCGGCTATCTCCACCTCATGTCCGGAACTGACGGGGGCGAGTCGGTGGCCGAACTCGTGGTGGCTCCGCGGGCTCGTCGCCGCGGCGTCGGGGCGGCGTTGATGCGCGCGGCCATCGCGCGCAGCGGCGGACGGATCCGGTTCTGGTCGCACGGAACACTGCCCGCGGCTACCGCGGCCGCTGATGCCGTCGGCCTGCGCGCGGTGCGTTCCCTGACCAGGATGATACGTCCGCTGGTCGATGTTCCAGACGCTGCTGTGCCGCAGGGGATTACGGTCAGGATCTACGCCGGGCCGCTGGATCACCCCGAGCTGCTGAGGGTCAACAACGCCGCCTTCGACTGGCATCCCGAACAGGGCGGCTGGACCGACGGTGTCCTGGCCGAACGGCTCGGGCAGCCGTGGTTCGAGCCTGAGGGCCTGTTTCTGGCGTTCGACGACGCGACCGGGCGCCTGGTGGGCTTCCACTGGACCAAGATCCATGACGGAAGCCTCGGCGAGGTCTACGTCCTCGGTGTCGACCCCGCCGCGCACGGCCGTGGGCTGGGCAAGGCGCTGACGGTGGTCGGGATGCGCCACCTCGCAAGTCGCCTGGCCGGCAGTCACCAGCCGGACGTCATGCTCTACGTCGAGTCCGACAACACCGCGGCGCTGGCCACGTACCGCGCCCTGGGGTTCACCGTGGCCGGTGTGGACACCGCCTTCGCTCCGGCCTGAGCCCGCCGCCCCCGCTGCCACTGGGCCCCGTCCGAGCGCTGTTCACCTTCCGTTCACCGGACATCCCCGAACCGGCCACTCCGTACGCATACGGTCCGCATCGACCCCAGGACTGAACAGAAAGAGGTATCCGGTGAGCACACTCGGCAAGGCGTTGGCGATCACGGTGTCCGCGGCCACGGTCGCAGCCCTGAGCGCATGCGGCAGCGACAACAACGCCACTGCGCCATCGGCTACGACCACCGGGTCGGGTACGTCGGCCTCGGCGGACTGCGGCGGTAAGAACACACTCAGCGCCGAAGGTTCCACCGCCCAGCAGAACGCCATCGGTGTCTTCAACCAAGTCTGGGGCCAGAAGTGCCCGGGCAAGAACCTGTCCTACAACCCCACCGGCTCCGGCGCCGGTGTCAACCAGTTCATCGCCGCCCAGGTCGACTTCGCCGGATCGGATTCAGCGCTGTCCAAGGACCAGCCGGCCGAGGCCGCCAAGCGGTGCGGCGGCAACCCGGCCTGGAACCTGCCACTGGTGTTCGGCCCCGTCGCCCTGGCCTACAACGTGCCCGGTGTCGACAAGATCGTCGTCAACGCCGACGTTCTGGCGAAGATCTTCTCCGGCGCGATCACCGCGTGGAACGACCCAGCCATCGCGGCCCTCAATGCCGGTGCGGCACTGCCCGATACGGCGATCGTTCCGGTTTACCGGTCCGACTCCTCGGGCACCACCGACAACTTCCAGAAGTACCTCGCCGCGGCGGCTCCGCAGACCTGGACAAAGGGTGTCGGCAAGGAGTTCCAGGGCGGGGCTGGTGAGGGCGCGCAGAAGTCGGCCGGCATCGTGCAGGCCGTCCAGGCCACCCCGGGCGCCATCGGCTACGTGGAGAAGGGCTTCGCCGATCAGGCAGGTTTGCCGGCGGCCCAGATCGACACCGGATCAGGTCCCGTCGAGCTCACCGACGCTTCCGCGGGCGCGGCCATCGCGGGTGCGAAGTTCGCCGCCGAGGGCAACGACCTCATCCTTGATCTGAACTCGATCTACGCCACCAACGCCCCGGGCGCCTACCCGCTGGTCCTGGCCACCTACGAGATCGTCTGCTCAAAGGGATACGACGCCGATACCGCCGCTGCGGTCAAGTCGTTCCTGACCGTCGCGGCGACCGACGGTCAGGCCGGCCTGTCGGCGGCCGGGTACAGCCCTCTCCCGGAGCCTTTCAAGGAGCGGCTGCTGACCGCTGTCTCGGCAATCGCGTAATCGCGCTGGCGAAGGGGGCCGATTGCGGTGACGATAGAGCGATCAGTCAGCGATGGGATGAATGTGGCCGAACAGGGTCCTGACCCGAACGAAGCCGGGTCGGGCGAGGTTGTGGCAGCGGCTCACCCTGAGCGTCCGGCGATCCCGACTGATCCGTCCGGCCGGGCAAGGGCGCGGCTGGGCGACCGGATCTTCCGCAGCTGCGCCGAAGGCTCCGGGGTCCTCGTCATCGCACTCATCGCTGCGATCGGCCTGTTCCTGGTGTGGCGAGCGGTGCCGGCGTTGGCACGCAACGACGCAAACTTCCTGACCTACGGCGGCAACTGGATCACCACCGACACCGCGAATATGCAGTTCGGCATCTTGAATCTGCTGCAGGTCACCGTGTTCGTGTCGCTGTTCGCGCTCGTCCTGGCGATGCCGGTCGCGCTGGGGATCGCCATCTTCCTCACCCAGTACGCGCCGCGGCGGGTCGGCGGACCACTCGGCTACATGGTGGATCTTCTGGCGGCGGTGCCGTCGATCATCTACGGGGTGTGGGGCCTCTACGTGCTGGCCCCGGTGATCAAGCCGTTCGCGATGTGGCTCAACGAGAACATGGGGTGGCTGTTTCTTTTCTCCACCGGTAATGCATCGGTGGCGGGCGGCGGCACCATCTTCACCGCGGGCATCGTGCTCGCGGTGATGATTCTGCCGATCATCACCGCGGTGTCCCGGGAGGTGTTCGCCCAGACACCGACGGGCCAGATCGAGGCGGCTCTCGCACTGGGAGCCACCCGATGGGAGGTGGTCAAGACCACCGTCCTGCCGTTCGGGATGTCCGGCTATATCAGCGGCGCGATGCTGGGCCTGGGCCGCGCTCTGGGTGAGACCATCGCCCTGCTGATCATCCTGCGCGGAACGCAGAAGGCGTTTGGCTGGTCGTTGTTCGACGGCGGGTACACCTTCGCCAGCAAAATCGCCGCCGCCGCAGCGGAATTCAACGACCAGTACAAGGCCGGCGCCTATATCGCCGCGGGCCTGGTGTTGTTCATCCTGACATTCGTGGTGAACTCGGCGGCCCGGGCCGCGGTCGCCGGGACGGCACGCGGATGACCGCCACACTCGACGTGCCGGTCAAGCCGCCGACGTTCCAATCAGTCAGCTTGCGCCGCAAGATCGTTAACAACCTGGCAACCGTGCTGGTGAGTGCGTCGGTGCTCATCGCTCTTGTGCCCCTGCTGTGGGTGCTGTACTCGGTGGTCAGCAAAGGCCTCAAAGCCGTCCTGGATTCGTCGTGGTGGATGAACTCCCAATCCGGCATGACGGCATTCACCGCGGGCGGCGGTATGTACCACGCACTTGTCGGCACACTCCTGCAGGGCCTGGTGTGCGCGGCCATCTCCATTCCGGTCGGCGTGTTCGTCGGCATCTACCTCGTCGAGTACGGCGGCGGAACGCGGTTGGGCAAGCTCACCACCTTCATGGTGGACATCCTCACCGGTGTGCCGTCCATCGTGGCGGCGCTGTTCATCTACGCACTGTGGGTGGCGACGCTGGGCTTCGGTCGATCCGGCTTCGCGGTGTCACTGGCACTGGTGCTCCTGATGATCCCGGTGATCGTGCGCTCCACCGAGGAGATGCTCCGAATCGTGCCGATGGACCTGCGGGAGGCGAGCTACGCACTCGGGGTGCCGAAGTGGAAGACCATCGCCCGGATCGTCATTCCCACCGCGCTGTCGGGCATCGTGACCGGAATCCTGCTGGCACTGGCTCGCGTCAT
>CAWACU010000008.1:0-676712 GCA_963780705.1 uncultured Actinomycetota bacterium
GTATTCCCTTGTGGCCTGTGTGCAGGTGGTGCATGGCTGTCGTCAGCTCGTGTCGTGAGATGTTGGGTTAAGTCCCGCAACGAGCGCAACCCTTGTCTTATGTTGCCAGCACGTAATGGTGGGGACTCGTGAGAGACTGCCGGGGTCAACTCGGAGGAAGGTGGGGATGACGTCAAGTCATCATGCCCCTTATGTCCAGGGCTTCACACATGCTACAATGGCCGGTACAAAGGGCTGCGATGCCGTGAGGTGGAGCGAATCCTTGTTAAAGCCGGTCTCAGTTCGGATCGGGGTCTGCAACTCGACCCCGTGAAGTCGGAGTCGCTAGTAATCGCAGATCAGCAACGCTGCGGTGAATACGTTCCCGGGCCTTGTACACACCGCCCGTCACGTCATGAAAGTCGGTAACACCCGAAGCCGGTGGCCTAACCCGTAAGGGAGGGAGCCGTCGAAGGTGGGATCGGCGATTGGGACGAAGTCGTAACAAGGTAGCCGTACCGGAAGGTGCGGCTGGATCACCTCCTTTCTAAGGAGCACCACGAGACTCAGGCCCCGCCCACAGATTGTGGGAGTTCGGTGTCTGAGCGATTCGTTGGATGGGCCGACCCTGTAGTGGGGTGCGGTTCTGGTGCACAACAAACGTCTGGTTCCGGTCTCGGGGTGGGCCGGCAGGGAATTCATCGAACACACTATTGGGCTTTGAGACAACAAGCCCGTTCTTCTGCGTCCCTGCGGACTCGGGGGTGGTTGTTGTCGCCCCGCTTGGTGGTGGGGTGTGGTGTTTGATTCGTGGATAGTGGTTGCGAGCATCTAGCGAGCAACAACCGTGTGGCTCCCGGGCCGCTCGCCCTTTTGGGGGGTGGGGTGTGGTGGGGGTTGGGTTGTTGTTCTCTGATGTGCAATTTCTAATATTGGTTTTGTGTGTTGTAAGTGTTTAAGGGCGCATGGTGGATGCCTTGGCACTGGGAGCCGATGAAGGACGTGGGAGGCTGCGATATGCCTCGGGGAGCTGCCAACCGAGCGTGTGATCCGAGGATGTCCGAATGGGGAAACCCGGCACGAGTGATGTCGTGTCACCCGGCACTGAATACATAGGTGTCGGGGGGAACGCGGGGAAGTGAAACATCTCAGTACCCGTAGGAAGAGAAAACAAAAGTGATTCCGTCAGTAGTGGCGAGCGAACGCGGATGATGGCTAAACCGTGTGCATGTGATACCCGGCAGGGGTTGTGTGTGCGGTGTTGTGGGGTGTGTCTTCTCAGATCTGCCGGCTGGGCGACAGTCAGAAAAGAATGTGTTAGCCGAAGTGGCCTGGGATGGTCTGCCGTAGACGGTGAGAGCCCGGTAGGTGAAAACTCGTTCTCTGTCGTGACATGTTCCCCGAGTAGCAGCGGGCCCGTGGAATCTGCTGTGAATCTGCCGGGACCACCCGGTAAGCCTGAATACTTCCCAGTGACCGATAGCGGATTAGTACCGTGAGGGAATGGTGAAAAGTACCCCGGGAGGGGAGTGAAATAGTACCTGAAACCGTGTGCCTACAATCCGTCAGAGCCCTCGCTTTGCGTGGGGTGATGGCGTGCCTTTTGAAGAATGAGCCTGCGAGTCAGGGACATGTCGCGAGGTTAACCCGTGTGGGGTAGCCGTAGCGAAAGCGAGTCTGAATAGGGCGTATCCATCCCAGAGGGGGTGGTGTAGTGGTGTGTTCTGGACCCGAAGCGGAGTGATCTACCCATGGCCAGGGTGAAGCGCGGGTAAGACCGCGTGGAGGCCCGAACCCACTTAGGTTGAAGACTGAGGGGATGAGTTGTGGGTAGGGGTGAAAGGCCAATCAAACTCCGTGATAGCTGGTTCTCCCCGAAATGCATTTAGGTGCAGCGTCGCGTGTTTCTCACCGGAGGTAGAGCTACTGGATGGCCGATGGGCCCCACAGGGTTACTGACGTCAGCCAAACTCCGAATGCCGGTGAGTCCAAGAGCGTGGCAGTGAGACGGCGGGGGATAAGCTCCGTGCGTCGAGAGGGAAACAGCCCAGATCGCCGGCTAAGGCCCCTAAGCGTGTGCTAAGTGGAAAAGGATGTGCAGTCGCGAAGACAACCAGGAGGTTGGCTTAGAAGCAGCCACCCTTGAAAGAGTGCGTAATAGCTCACTGGTCAAGTGATTGTGCGCCGATAATGTAGCGGGGCTCAAGCACACCGCCGAAGCCGCGGCAACGAACACCCTTGGGGTGTCGTTGGGTAGGGGAGCGTCCTGCATCCAGTGAAGCCACAGAGTGATCTAGTGGTGGAGGGTGTGGGAGTGAGAATGCAGGCATGAGTAGCGATAAGGCAAGTGAGAACCTTGCCCGCCGAAAGACCAAGGGTTCCTGGGGCAGGCCAGTCCGCCCAGGGTGAGTCGGGACCTAAGGCGAGGCCGACAGGCGTAGTCGATGGACAACGGGTTGATATTCCCGTACCCGTGTGTGAGCGCCCAATGACGAAACCAGTGTGCTAACCGCCCAAATGGTGGCCTACCGATCCCTTCGGGGTGAGGGAGTCGCCGGCTGCGCGGGACCCCGCTGGGTAGTAGTCAAGCGATGGGGTGACGCAGGAAGGTAGCCGTACCAGTCAGTGGTAATACTGGGGCAAACCCGTAGGGAGACACCTAGGCAAATCCGGGTGTCACATATCCTGAGAGGTGATGCATAGCCGAGTGAGGCGAATTCGGTGATCCTCAGCTGCCGAGAAAAGCCTCTAGCGAGCACACACACGGCCCGTACCCCAAACCGACACAGGTGGTCAGGTAGAGAATACCAAGGCGTACGAGTGAACTATGGTTAAGGAACTCGGCAAAATACCTCCGTAACTTCGGGAGAAGGAGGACCCCTTGCTGTGAAGGCCCTCGCGGCCGGCAGCGGTGGGGGGTGGCACAAACCAGTGAGAAGCGACTGTTTACTAAAAACACAGGTCCGTGCGAAGTCGCAAGACGATGTATACGGACTGACGCCTGCCCGGTGCTGGAAGGTTAAGAGGACCCGTTAACCCCTCGGGGTGAAGCGGAGAATTTAAGCCCCAGTAAACGGCGGTGGTAACTATAACCATCCTAAGGTAGCGAAATTCCTTGTCGGGTAAGTTCCGACCTGCACGAATGGCGTAACGACTTCTCAACTGTCTCAACCATAGACTCGGCGAAATTGCACTACGAGTAAAGATGCTCGTTACGCGCGGCAGGACGAAAAGACCCCGGGACCTTCACTATAGCTTGGTATTGATGTTCGATACGGTTTGTGTAGGATAGGTGGGAGACTATGAAGCAGTAACGCCAGTTATTGTGGAGTCGTTGTTGAAATACCACTCTGATCGTATTGGACCTCTAACTTCGAACCGTATATCCGGTTCAGGGACAGTGCCTGGTGGGTAGTTTAACTGGGGCGGTTGCCTCCTAAAAAGTAACGGAGGCGCCCAAAGGTTCCCTCAACCTGGACGGCAATCAGGTGTTGAGTGCAAGTGCACAAGGGAGCTTGACTGCGAGACGTACATGTCAAGCAGGGACGAAAGTCGGGACTAGTGATCCGGCACCTCTGAGTGGAAGGGGTGTCGCTCAACGGATAAAAGGTACCCCGGGGATAACAGGCTGATCTTCCCCAAGAGTCCATATCGACGGGATGGTTTGGCACCTCGATGTCGGCTCGTCGCATCCTGGGGCTGGAGCAGGTCCCAAGGGTTGGGCTGTTCGCCCATTAAAGCGGCACGCGAGCTGGGTTTAGAACGTCGTGAGACAGTTCGGTCTCTATCCGCCGCGCGCGTCAGAAGCTTGAGGAAAGCTGTCCCTAGTACGAGAGGACCGGGACGGACGAACCTCTGGTCCACCAGTTGTCCCACCAGGGGCACCGCTGGATAGCCACGTTCGGACAGGATAACCGCTGAAAGCATCTAAGCGGGAAACCTTCTCCAAGACCAGGCTTCTCACCCATTAAGTGGGATAAGGCCCCCCGCAGACCACGGGATCGATAGACCAGACCTGAAAGCACAGCAATGTGTGCAGGGAACTGGCACTAACCGGCCGAAAACTTACACACAAACTCGCAACCACACAATCCGCGCAGAATTAAACCACTGCACCCCACCACCAATACATTTGTACAGATGAACACATCTGAATAAAGTTACGGCGGCCATAGCGGCAGGGAAACGCCCGGTCCCATCCCGAACCCGGAAGCTAAGCCAGCCAGCGCCGATGATACTACCCAAAAGGGTGGAAAAGTAGGACACCGCCGAACACACATTAACGAAATACCCCCCGGAGCAATCCGGGGGGTATTTCCATTTATTGCACGCGCAGTCCGCGCCGGCGGAATGAATTCCGCAATTGTGAATACGACACTGTCGCGGCGTATCCTTCTAGCCGATGGCCGAGGACAGGAAATTCGATAGCGGCGGGCCTAAGGGGCGACGCGATCAACGCGGCACGTCGGCGCCGCGGCGCTCCGGACCGGGCCGTGCCCGGCAGTCCCAGCCGCACCATTCGTCCGGCGCCCCGGCCGGCTCTGCGCGTGACCAGGGGTCACCCGGCGGGCCGCCGATCCCGTCCACCATCGAGGCCAAGCAACTCGCCCCGGAGATCCGGGCCGAACTTTTCACCCTGGACAAATCCACCGCCGACACCGTGGCACGGCATCTGGTGGCTGCTGGTGAGCTGATGGAGTCCGACCCCGAGGCCGCGCTGGCGCACGCCCAGGCCGCCCGGACCCGCTCGGGCCGTATCGCCGCGATCCGGGAAGCCGTCGGCATCGCCGCCTACCACTGCGGGGACTGGGCGCAGGCACTCGCCGAGTTTCGGGCGGCCCGGCGGATGGGCTCCAAATCGCAACTGTTGCCGCTGATCGCCGACTGCGAGCGCGGTGTCGGCCGGCCCGAGCGTGCGATCGAATTGGCGCGCGGTTCGGAAGCGGCGAGCCTGCACGGCGACGACGCCGACGAGATGAGGATCGTGGCCGCCGGCGCCCGCGCTGACCTCGGCCACCTCGATCAGGCGCTGGCGGTGCTCTCCAGCCCGACACCAGACCCGTCGCGGACCGGTTCAACGGCCGCCCGGCTGTTCTACGCCTATGCCGACACGCTTCTGGCATTGGATCGCGCGGATGAAGCGCTGCAGTGGTTCCTCCATGCCGCTGCCGCGGACGTCGAGGGCGTCACCGACGCCGAGGACCGTGTCGGCGAGCTGGCCTAGGTGACCGGCTTAGGTGACCGGGGCCGCGTGACAAGCCTTTCCGCCCAGCATGATTGTCTGCTGCTCGACCTCGATGGAACCGTGTTCCGCGGCCACGCGCCCACCGCGGGTGCGGTGGAGACACTTGCCTCCACCCGGGCGCGGGCCCTGTTCGTCACCAATAACGCGTCGCGGTCCGCAGACGAGGTCGCCGCGCATCTGACCGAACTGGGTTTCACCGCCACCGCCGCCGATGTGGTGACCAGTGCCCAGAGTGCGGCCCGGCTGCTCGCCGAGCGCCTGCCGGCGGACTCCGCGGTGCTCGTCGTCGGCACCGACGCCCTGGCCGCCGAGGTCACCGGCGTCGGGCTGACCCCGGTGCGGCTGTTCTCCGAGAGCCCGGTGGCTGTCGTTCAGGGCCTGTCGATGACCATCGGCTGGGCTGAGCTGGCGGAGGCCGCGCTGGCGATCCGGGCCGGAGCGCTGTGGGTGACGGCCAACCTCGACCTGACGCTGCCCACCGAACGGGGACTGTTGCCCGGCAACGGGTCCATGGTCGCCGCACTGCAGGCCGCCACCGGCGCGCGAGCCCCTGGTGGCCGGCAAGCCGGCGCCCGCGCTGATGGAGGATGCGCTGGCCCGCGGCACCTTCACCAGCCCGCTGGTGGTGGGAGATCGACTCGACACCGACATCGCCGGTGCCAACGCCGCAGGCCTGCCGAGCCTGATGGTGCTCACCGGTGTCAGCACCGCCGCAGAGGCTGTGCACGCCCCGCCCGCGCAACGACCCACCTTCATCGGCGCGGATCTCACCGCACTGGCTGCCGACGCCGACCACGCTGGCGGTGGCCGCGCACCCGGCCTGGCGAATCGAGCCTGCCACCGATGGTGCCGTCGTCATCACCGCCACCGGAGCCGACCCCGGTACCGATGAACTCTCGGTGGTGCGGGCCGCCGCCCGCGCGGTCTGGGACAGCCGCCAGCGGCTGCTGCGCGGCCGGCGACGACACCGCCGCGGCCGCACTGCAGCGCTGGTCACTGCTGGAAGAACCGATCGACTAGCGTGAACAGCGACATGAACACCGATCCGCAGCAGATCCGCGACCAGGTCGACGCCGAACTCGCCGACCTGCCTCACCTCGACCCCGAATCCGATGCCGCCGCCGACGTCGGCGATATCGACGCGATCGACGCCGTGGGACGCCGACTCGAGCAAGCACACCAGATCCTGGTCGACGCGCTGGAGTCGGTGGAGAAGGGCTGAGCATCCCGTGACGCGCCGCGCCCGGGTTGACGCCGAGTTGGTCCGGCGTGGACTGGCCCGCTCCCGGCAGCAGGCCGCCGAACTGATCGGCGCGGGCCGGGTCACCATCGACGGCATGCCCGCCGCCAAACCCGCCACCGCCGTCGCCGTCACCGCCGCGCTGGCCGTGCAGGACAACCAGGAGAAGACCTGGGTGTCCCGCGGCGCCCACAAACTCATCGGGGCACTGGACGCCTTCGATATCGACGTAGCCGGACGGCGCTGCCTCGACGCCGGCGCCTCAACCGGCGGGTTCACCGAGGTGCTGCTCGACCGCGGCGCCGCCACCGTCATAGCCGTCGACGTCGGCTACGGCCAGTTGGCGTGGTCGCTGCGGTCGGACCCGCGGGTGGTGGTGATCGAACGCACCAACGTCCGCGAACTCACGCCGGCCGACATCGGCGGCCAGGTCGATCTGGTGGTGGCCGACCTGTCCTTCATCTCGCTGGCCACCGTTCTGCCCGCACTTACTGCATGCGCGGCGCCGCACGCCGATATCGTTCCGATGGTGAAGCCGCAGTTCGAAGTGGGCCGTGACCGCGTGGGCGCAGGCGGGGTGGTCACCGATCCGATCCTGCGGGCCGACGCCGTCATGGCGGTCGCGCGCCGCGCCGAGACGCTGGGCTGGCACACCGCCGGGGTGACTGCGAGCCCTCTGCCGGGCCCGTCCGGCAACGTCGAGTACTTCCTTCGGCTGCGGTCGGTCGCGGCGCAGTGTCTCTCCGCAGACGAGCGCGAGGCCGCGGTGCGCCGCGCCATCGACGAGGGGCCGCAGTGACTAAAGAATCCGAGAACACGGCAACCGAGCGAACCGTGCTACTGGTTATCCATCCGGGCCGCGATGAAGCCAACGAGACCGCCCATCGGGTGGGAAAAGCGCTCGGCGCCAATGGAATCGGGCTGCGCGTGCTGTCCACCGAAGCCGTCGACCGCGGATCACTGCACCTGGCGCCGGCCGAACTTCAGGCCACCGGTGCGTCGGTCGAAGTCGTCACCGGCGACGAACACGCCGCAGACGGATGTGAGCTCGTCCTGATCCTCGGCGGTGACGGAACCTTCCTGCGCGCCGCCGAACTCGCCCGCAACGCCGAGATCCCGGTGCTGGGAGTCAACCTGGGCCGGATCGGCTTCCTGGCCGAGGCCGAAGCCGAGGCCATCGACACGATTCTCGACCACGTCATCGCCCGCGACTACCGCATCGAGCACCGGATGACCCTCGACGTGCTCGTCACCCGCGACGGCGCGACGCTGTACCGGGGCTGGGCGCTCAACGAGGCCAGCCTGGAGAAGGGCGGCCATCAGGGTGTGTTGGGGGTGGTGGTCGCCATTGACGACCGGCCGGTGTCGGCATTCGGCTGCGACGGCGTGCTGGTGTCGAGCCCGACCGGTTCGACGGCATACGCCTTCTCGGCCGGCGGTCCGGTGGTCTGGCCCGACCTCGAGGCGATCATCGTGGTGCCCAACAACGCCCACGCGCTGTTCGCCCGGCCGATGGTCACCAACCCCAATTCGGTGATCACCGTCGACGTCGACCCGAACGACTCCGACGCCGTCGTGCTGTGCGACGGACGCCGGGAGGCCGCGGTCCCGGCCGGCGCCCGGCTGCAGGTGACCAAGTGCCACACCCCGCTGAAGTGGGTGCGACTCGATAGCGCCCCGTTCACCGATCGGCTGGTCCGCAAGTTCCGGCTGCCGGTGACCGGCTGGCGCGAGCAGTAAACCGATGCTCGCCGAGATCCGGATCTCCTCGCTCGGCGCTATCAGCGCCGCCACCGCCGAATTCGATCGCGGTCTGACCGTGCTCACCGGCGAGACCGGTGCCGGTAAGACCATGGTGGTGACCGGCCTGCACCTGCTGGGCGGGGCCCGCGCCGACGCCACCCGGGTGCGCTCCGGAGACGATCGCGCTGCGGTGGAGGGCCGGTTCGGCACTGAGGATCTCGACCCCGCCACCGCCGCCGCGATCGAGGAGATCCTGGACTCCTCCGGCGCCCAGCGCGACGAGGACGGCACCGTGATCGCGCTGCGCACCGTCAGCCGCGACGGCCCCTCACGTGCCTTCCTGGGCGGCCGCAGCGTCCCGGCCAAATCGCTGAGTGCGCTGACCACGGGGATGCTCACGCTGCACGGCCAGAACGACCAGTTGCGGCTGATGCGCTCCGATGAGCAGCGCGGGGCGCTGGACCGCTTCGCCGGGGTGCAGGCGATGTGCGAGCGCTACCGCAAACTGCGCGACGAATGGCTCATCGCCCGCCGCGATCTGGTCGACCGCACCAACCGGGCGCGGGAGTTGCAGCAGGAGGCCGACCGCCTGACGTTCGCGCTCGCCGAGATCGGCGCCGCCGACCCGGCACCCGGCGAGGATGAGACCCTGGTCGCCGACATCCGCCGGCTCTCCGAACTCGACTCGGTGCGGGAGGCTGCCGCCAGCGCCCGCACGGCGCTGGCCGGGGTCGACGAGCAGAGCGCCCGCGACGTGCCCGCGGCCACCGATCACCTCGCCCGCGCGGTCGCCACCCTGGAGGCCACCGACGATTCCGCGCTGGCCGAACTGGCCCGCCAGCTCGGCGAGGCGCTGCGCATCGCCCGCGATGTCGCCGGCGAACTCGGCGACTTCCTGGCCGGCCTGCCCGCCGACGCCAGCACCCTGGAGGTCAAGCTGGCCCGCCAGGCCCAGCTTCGTGGCCTGACCCGCAAGTACGCCGCCGACATCGACGGGGTGCTGCGCTGGGCGGCCGAGTCCCGCGAGCGCCTGGCCCAACTCGACGTCTCCGAGGACGCGCTGAGCGGGTTGTCCCGCCGGGTCGAGGAGTTGGGCACGAAGGTGGCCGCCGCGGCGATGAAATTGTCCGCCGCCCGGGCCCGCGCCGCCGGCGGACTGGCCGAGGCGGTGACCGCGGAGCTGGCCGGCCTGGCGATGGGCGAGGCGGAGTTCACCGTGCGGGTCAGCACCATGGCAGCCCGCGACGACGACACCGCACCTCTGACTCTGCCGACCGGCGAGGTGGTGCACGCCGGCAACGACGGGGTGGACGCCGTCGAGTTCGGCTTCGCCGCGCGCCGTGGCACCCGGGACGCGAGCGCGGTTCTGCCGTTGAACCGCAGCGCCTCGGGCGGCGAACTGTCCCGGGTGATGCTGGCGCTGGAAGTGGTGCTGTCCGCGTCGGCGGCCGGCACCACCATGGTCTTCGATGAGATCGACGCCGGCGTGGGCGGCCGGGCCGCGGTCCAGATCGGCCGGCGACTGGCCCGCCTCGCCCGCACCCACCAGGTCATCGTGGTGACTCACCTGCCGCAGGTCGCGGCGTACGCCGACACCCACCTGGTGGTGGAGACCGCCGGCGAGGCCAGCGAGGTCCGCCGCCTCGACCGTGATCAACGGGTCGCCGAATTGGCGCGGATGCTGGCCGGACTGGGGGAGTCCGACACCGGCCGCGCGCACGCCGCCGAGCTGCTCGACGCCGCCCTCGCGGAGCGGTCCGCGCCCTGACCGGCTGTGACGGCTGTGACGGCTGTGACTGAATAGGCAGATGTGACTGAATGGAACTGTGGGGCTGGTGTTACGGCGCGCCTCCCGGGATATAGCCCGACCCGCCGACAAAATCTCCTCTCATGAAGATGTCCACGCTGCTGTCGCGTAACTCTCATGACCGGCCCGGGGTGGCCGGAACAGCCCGTGTCGACCGGGACATCGACCGGCTGCTGCGCCGCGTGGGCCGCGGCGACATCGTCGTCCTCGACATCCTCGACCTCGACCGGGCGACGGCCGACGCGCTGGTCGAGGCCGGCGTGGCCGGGGTGGTCAACGCCTCGCCGTCGATCTCAGGCCGGTATCCCAACCTGGGCCCCGAGGTCCTGGTGGCCAACAACATCGTGCTGATCGACAACGCCGGACCGGAGATCTTCAAGAAGATCAAAGACGGGTCCAAGGTGCGACTGCACGACGCCGGCGTCTACCACGGTGACCGCCGTCTGGTGAACGGCGTGGAGCGCACCGACGAAGAGATCGCCGATCTCATGCACGACGCCAAGACGGGTCTGGTGGCCCACGTCGAAGCCTTCGCCGGCAACACCATCGAATTCATTCGCAGCGAGAGCCCGCTGCTGATCGACGGGATCGGCATCCCCGACATCGACGTCGACGTCTACCGCCGCCACGTGGTGGTGGTGACTGACGATCCGAGTGCGGCCGAGGACCTCAAGGCACTCAAGCCGTTCATCAAGGAATACCAGCCGGTGCTCGTCGGCGTCAGCGGCGGCGCGGACCTGTTGCGCGAAGCGGGTTACCGTCCCGCGCTCATCGTGGGCAACCCCGACCAGATGAGCGCCGAGGTGCTCAAGTGCGGTGCGCCGGTGGTGCTGCCCGCCGACGCCGACGGCCACGCCAGTGGACTGGAACGCATCCAGGATCTCGGCATCGGCGCGATGACCTTCCCCGCGGCCGGGTCGGCCACCGACCTGGCGCTGCTGCTGGTCGACCACCACGGTGCCGCGCTCATCGTCACCGCGGGGCACTCGACGGGGATCGAGGAGTTCTTCGACCGCACCCGCGCGCAGACCAACCCGTCGACCTTCCTCACCCGGCTGAAGGTGGGCGAGAAACTGGTCGACGCGAAAGCCGTTGCGACGCTGTACCGCAACCACATCTCCGGCGGCGCAGTGGCACTGCTGATCATGGCGATCCTGCTCGCCGTCATCGCGGTGCTGTGGGTGTCGAGTGCGGACACCGTGGTGATCGACTGGATCGCCGGCTACTGGAACCGCCTGACGATGTGGGTGCAGAGCCTGGTGACATAGTGGCCCTGAGCCGATGAACCTCAGGCAGTTCGTGCTTGCGCTTGCCGCTGTGTTCCTGGCACTGGCCGGCGGCGTGGTGCTCGGTGCGCGCGTGCTCACCGATCCGATGGTGACCGGTCTGCGCGGCGACAAGGGTGGTCTGCAGCAGCGGGTCGAAGCCCTCACCGACGAGGCCGCAGTACTCAACAATCGGCTCGCGGCCTCCGATGAGTTCGATACCGCGATGTCGGCGCGCATCGTCGGCGACGCACTGGCCGGTAAATCGGTGGTGCTGTTCCGCACCCCGGAGGCGGCCGACGCCGATCTCGACTCGATGGTCCGCCTCGTGCAACAGGCCGGCGGGTCAGTGACCGGAACCATCACCCTCACCGACGAGTTCGTCGCCGGAAACGCCGCCGAGAAGCTGCGCTCCGTCGTGGTCTCACCCATCGTTCCGCCCGGCACGCAGTTGAGCACCACCCTGACCGATGCCAGCGCCCAGGCGGGCGACCTGCTGGGTATCGCGCTGCTGATCAATCGCGATCCCGCGATCGCCCCGGCGGACGATCCTGCGCGCGAGGCCGTGCTGGCGGCACTGCGTGACACCGGCTTCCTCGACGCTCCGGAGAAGATCGGTGCGGCCAACACCGCGGTGGTCGTCACCGGTGGGGCACTGCCGGAGGACGCCGGCAACCAGGGCGCCGCGGTGGCCCGGTTCGCCGCCGCCCTGGCACCGCACGGATCGGGCACCATTCTGGCCGGGCGCGGCGGCGCCGCCAGCGCGGTCTCCGCGGTCGCCGTCGCCCGCGCCGATCCCGGACTTGCCGCCGCCGTCACCACCGTGGATGACATCGGCACCGAAGCCGGCCGGATCACCACGGTGCTGGCCCTGCGCGCCCTGATCGACGGGGCACCTGCGCAGAAGTACGGCATCGGCGAGGGAGCGACCGCGGTCACCGTTCCCCAGTGACGCGACCCGCCGGTGTGTCAGCGCGCACCGTCACCGGTCGGTGTTAGGGTGAATTTCCGTGGGTCGGCAGGCCCCAACCAGGTCGATTCCTCACCGAAAAGCCTGGAAAACCAAGTCCTGCGCCGTCGTCACGGAGGTCGCTCTTGCCACCATTGCGCAAGCACCCACAGGCCGCGACCAAGCATCTGTTCGTGACCGGCGGTGTGGTCTCCTCACTGGGCAAGGGCCTGACCGCCAGCAGTCTGGGCCAGTTGCTCATCTCACGTGGTCTGCAGGTCACCATGCAGAAGCTCGACCCCTACCTCAACGTCGACCCCGGCACCATGAACCCGTTCCAGCACGGCGAGGTCTTCGTCACCGAGGACGGCGCCGAAACCGACCTCGATGTCGGCCACTACGAGCGTTTCCTGGACCGCAACCTGCCCGGATCGGCGAATGTGACCACCGGGCAGGTGTATTCGACCGTCATCGCCAAGGAACGCCGCGGTGAGTACCTCGGCGACACCGTGCAGGTGATCCCGCACATCACCGACGAGATCAAGAGCCGCATCCTCGCCATGGGCCTACCCGACGCCGACGGCATCCGCCCCGACGTCGTCATCACCGAGATCGGCGGGACGGTGGGCGATATCGAGTCCCAGCCGTTCCTGGAGGCCGCGCGTCTGGTGCGCCACGAGGTCGGCCGGGAGAACTGTTTCTTCCTGCACGTCTCGCTGGTGCCGTACCTGGCGCCGTCGGGGGAGCTGAAGACCAAACCGACCCAGCATTCGGTGGCCGCGCTGCGCGGCATCGGCATCACCCCCGACGCGCTCATCCTGCGCTGCGACCGTGACGTGCCCGAGGGTCTTAAAGAGAAGATCGCGCTGATGTGCGACGTCGACATCGACGGCGTGATCTCCACTCCCGACGCGCCGTCGATCTACGACATCCCCAAGGTGCTGCACCGCGAGGAGTTGGACGCCTATGTGGTGCGGCGGCTGAATCTGCCGTTCCGCGATGTGGACTGGACCACCTGGGACGATCTGCTGCGCCGGGTGCACGATCCGCAGGAGACCGTCCGAATCGCTCTGGTGGGCAAGTACATCGACCTCTCCGACGCATACCTGTCCGTCGCCGAGGCGCTGCGCGCCGGCGGGTTCGCGCACCGGGCGAAAGTGGAGATGCACTGGGTGGCCTCCGACGATTGCGAGACCGACAGCGGTGCCGCGGCGGTTCTGGATGACGTGCACGCGGTCCTGATACCCGGCGGATTCGGCATCCGCGGCATCGAGGGCAAGATCGGTGCCATCCGCTACGCCCGCCACCGCGGCCTGCCACTGCTGGGCCTGTGCCTGGGGCTGCAGTGCATCGTCATCGAGGCGGCCCGCACGGTCGGACTCTCCGAGGCCAACTCCGCGGAGTTCGAGCCCGCCACACCCGATCCGGTGATCTCCACGATGGCCGATCAGCGCGACGCCGTGTCCGGGCAGGCCGACCTCGGCGGGACCATGCGACTGGGCGCCTATCCCGCGGTGCTGGAACCGGATTCGATCGTCGCGGCGGCATATGAGTCCACCACGGTGTCCGAACGCCACCGGCACCGCTACGAGGTCAACAACGCCTACCGCGACCGCATCGCGGAGAGCGGTCTGCGGTTCTCCGGCACCTCGCCGGATGGTCATCTGGTGGAGTTCGTCGAGTACCCCGCCGATGTGCACCCGTTCCTGGTGGGTACCCAGGCCCACCCCGAACTCAAGAGCCGTCCCACCCGGCCGCACCCGCTGTTCGTCGCCTTCGTCGGTGCGGCGATCGACTACAAGGCGGCAGAGCGGCTTCCGGTGGAGATTCCCGAGCAGCACACGAACGGCAGCGAGCACCCCCATGCGGCGGTCACCGAAGCCGGGGAGTCGTTGCCGGAACATGCCCGTGGGTGACCACGACTTCCAGACCGTCAGCTCCGAAACCGTCTACGACGGAACGATTCTGGCGCTGCGCACCGATCAGGTGATGATGCCCGGCGGTGGCAGCGCGGAGCGGGAGATCGTCGAGCATTACGGTGCCGTCGCCGTCGCCGCGATCGACGACGATGGCCGGCTGGCGATGATCTACCAGTACCGGCACGCACTGGGCCGCCGGCTCTGGGAGCTGCCGGCGGGGCTGCTCGACGAGCCGGGGGAGGATCCCGCCGACGCGGCGGCTCGTGAGTTGCTCGAGGAGACCGGTCTGGTGGCGCAGGAGTGGCGGACGCTGATCGACATCGCGCTCTCGCCGGGGTTCTGCGACGAAGCGGTACGGGTGTTCCTGGCCCGTGGACTTCGTGACGTCGGGCGGCCGCCGGCGTCCCATGAGGAAGCCGACCTGAGCGTGCACTGGGTGGCGCTGCCCGACGCCGTCGACCGGGTGCTCGCCGGGGAGATCGCCAACGCCACCGCCGTGTCCGGTGTGCTGGCGGCGCATGCCGCGATCGTCGACGGCAAGCCAACCCGGGGTGTGGACGCTCCGTGGCCCGACCGGCCGCGGGCGTTCGCCGCCCGCAAGGGGCACCGATGACCACCTTCTCCACCGATACGGCCGCCCTCGACGGACAACTCCAGGGCTACCTTGACCACCTCACCATCGAGCGCGGCGTGGCGGCCAACACCATCAGTTCCTACCGCCGCGATCTGCGCCGTTACGCCGAGCACCTGAGCGCGCGGGGGATCGGGGATCTGCGCGAGGTCACCGAGACCGACGTCAGCGACTTCCTGGTGGCACTGCGCCGCGGCGATCCCGACGCCGGGGCCATCCCACTCTCGGCGGTGTCGGCAGCCCGCGCGCTGATCGCGGTACGCGGGCTGCACCGGTTCGCCGCCGCCGAGGGCATCATCGACCTCGATGTCGCCCGCGCGGTCAAACCACCCACCCCGAGCAGGCGGCTGCCCAAGGCGTTGAGCCTCGACGAGGTACTGGCCCTGCTTGAGGGTGCCGGCGGGGATGACGCAGGCGACGGGCCGCTGACATTGCGCAACCGGGCCCTGCTGGAACTGCTGTACTCCACCGGTGCCCGGATCTCCGAGGCCGTCGGCCTCGACGTCGACGACGTCGACACGCAAGCCCGGTCGGTGCTGCTGCGCGGCAAGGGCGGCAAGCAGCGGCTGGTGCCGGTGGGCCGGCCCGGCGATCGCCGCGCTGGACGCCTACCTGGTGCGCGGGCGCCCGGAACTGGCGCGCCGCGGCCGCGGTGTCCCGGGGATCTTCCTCAATGCCCGCGGCGGCCGGCTGTCCCGCCAGAGCGCCTGGCAGGTGCTGCAGGACGCCGCCGAGCGGGCCGGCATCACCGCGGCGGTCTCGCCGCACACGCTGCGGCACTCCTTCGCCACCCACCTGCTCGACGGCGGTGCCGATGTCCGGGTGGTGCAGGAACTGCTGGGGCACGCCTCGGTGACCACCACCCAGATCTACACGCTGGTCACCGTCACCGCGCTGCGCGAGGTGTGGGCGGGGGCGCACCCGCGGGCGCGAGCAGTTCCGACTCCAGCACGATGTCGGGCAGCTTGGCTGTACTCGGCGTGGGTCTTGTGCTCGACGGTGTCGAACAGCCCGCCCTGCTGGGCGCGCATGTAGGCGCGGTACTTCGGAGCGCCGGGCAGCAGGATGTTGTCGGCGACCACGATGCTGCCCGGATGCAGCCAGCCCCTCTCCAGGATGGTGAGCAGGTCGGGCAGATAGGCGTTCTTGTCGTGGTCGACGAACAGGAAGTCGAGCGACCCGGCCGTAACCCCGTGATCACGAGCCAGCGCGTCGAGGGTGGCTCCGCCGTCGCCGATCGTCCCGACCACACACGTGATCCGGTCGGCGACCCCGGCGTGTGCCCATATCCGGCGCGCATTGGCGGCATTGGCGTCCGACAACTCCACCGACACCACCCGGGCCCGCGGTGCCGCGCGGGCGATCCGCAGCGCGCCATACCCGCAGTAGGTGCCCAGTTCCAGGGCCAGTGCCGGGTCGGCGCGGCGCACGGCCGCGTCCAGCAGCAGCCCCTTCTCGTCGCCCACGTTGATCAGGATCGATTCGTCGTAGCCGAACCGGTCGATGGCCTCGATCACACCGTCCAGATCCCCGGCCCGGGCATGGCTCAGGACGTAGTCGACGGCCGCGGACTCCCTGCCGTCGCCGATCTGCCCGGTCCTGTTGACGTTGCGCACCCCGGCGGCCAGCCGCCACACCGACCAGCGCAGGAAGGGAAGCCGGTGTTTGAGTGCCATGCGACCACAGTAGGCGGGGGCGCATGGATAGACTTTCGCCGATGTTCACCACGCCGCCCTACCCCGAGCCGGCGGCGGCGTGACCGACCAGGCCGCCGACGCAGCCCCGGGCCTCACCGGCCGGCCGCCGCGCCCGACCCCCACGCCGCAGCCGCTGACCAGCCACGGTCCGGCCGTGGTGATCTCCATGTGCAACCAGAAGGGTGGGGTGGGCAAGACCACCTCGACGATCAACCTGGGCGCATCGCTGGCCGAATACGGCCGCAAGGTGCTGCTGGTGGACCTCGATCCGCAGGGCGCGCTCTCCGCCGGGCTGGGCGTGCCGCACTACGAGCTGGCCAACACCGTGCACAACCTGATGATCGAGCCGCGGGTCGGCATCGACGACGTCATCATCGAAACCCGTGTCGACGGTCTGGACCTGGTGCCCAGCAATATCGACCTGTCTGCTGCCGAGATCCAGCTGGTCAACGAGGTCGGCCGCGAGCAGACCCTGGCCCGTGCCCTGGCGCCGGTGCTCGACCGCTACGACTTCATTCTCATCGACTGCCAGCCCTCGCTGGGGCTGCTGACCGTCAACGCACTGGCCTGCTCGGAAGGTGTGGTCATTCCGACCGAATGCGAGTACTTCTCGCTGCGCGGCCTGGCGCTGCTCACCGACACCGTCGACAAGGTGCGCGAGCGGCTCAACCCGCGACTGACCATCAGCGGCATTCTGGTGACCCGCTTCGACACCCGCACCACCAACGCGCGCGAGGTGATGGCCCGGGTGCTGGAGCGCTTCGGCGATCTGGTGTTCGACACCGTCATCACCCGGACCGTCCGCTTCCCGGAGACCAGTGTCGCCGGGGAACCCATTACCTCCTGGGCGCCGAAATCCGGTGGCGCCCAGGCGTACCGAGCGTTGGCCCGCGAGGTCATCGACCGCTTCGGCAAGTGACCACCGACACGGTGTTGACCGACACCCCCGAGCCGGCCGAAACGCCCGAGAAGGGCTTCCGGGTCCGGCTGACCAATTTCGAGGGTCCGTTCGACCTTCTTCTGCAACTCATCTTCGCCCACCGCCTCGATGTGACCGAGGTGGCACTGCACGAGGTCACCGATGAGTTCATCGCCTATACGCGTGCGATCGGGTCACAACTCGAACTCGACGAGACCACGGCGTTTCTGGTCATCGCCGCGACGCTGCTCGATCTGAAGGCCGCCCGGCTGCTGCCGGCCGGGGAGGTGCAGGACGAGGAGGATCTGGCGCTGCTGGAGGTCCGCGACCTGCTGTTCGCGCGGCTGCTGCAGTACCGCGCCTACAAGCACGTCGCGGAGATGTTCGCCGAACTCGAAGCCGCTGCGTTGCGCAGTTACCCGCGGTCGGCGGCGTTGGATGAGCGCTTCAACGAGCTGCTTCCCGAGGTGATGATCGGGGTCGACGCGCAGCGGTTCGCCGAGATCGCGGCGGCCGCCTTCGCGCCGCGTCCGGTGCCGGTGGTCTCCACCGACCATCTGCATGTGTCGCGGGTGTCGGTGCCCGAGCAGGCTGAGCGGCTGCTGGATGTGCTGCAGCGCAGGGGAGTGGGGCAGTGGGCGTCGTTTACGGAACTGGTGGCCGACTGCGCCGAGCCCATCGAGATCGTGGGGCGTTTCCTGGCGCTGCTCGAGTTGTACCGGGCGCGCACGGTAACATTCGAGCAATCCGAACCGCTTGGTGTGCTCCAGATTTCATGGACCGGGAACCGCATGGTGAATGAGGACCTGGTGAGAGCCGAGTGGGAAGAGTAAGCACCGTCATGACCGACGACATTGCACACGACGAGAGTGCAACCGACGACATAGCAACCGACGACATAGCAACCGACGACATAGCAACCGACAACACCGACGTTGACGACACCGTCACCGATGGTGTCGATGGCGTCGATGGCGCGGATGTGGATGACACCGAACTCGCGCACATCCTGGAGGCGCTGCTGCTGGTGGTCGACGCCCCGGTCAGCGCGGAGGCCCTCGCGTCGGCGATCGAGCAGCCGGTCCACCGTGTCACCGAGACGCTGCACCGGATCGCCGAGGAGTTCACTGCCCGCGACAGCGGTATCGACCTGCGCGAGGCGGGCGGGGGATGGCGGATGTACACCCGGTCGCGGTTCGCGCCGTATGTCGAGCGGCTGCTGCTGGACGGGGCACGCTCGAAATTGACCCGCGCGGCGCTGGAGACCCTCGCCGTAGTGGCCTACCGCCAGCCGGTGACCCGCGCCAGGGTCAGTGCGGTCCGCGGTGTCAACGTGGACGCGGTAGTCCGTTCCCTGCTGGCCCGCGGTCTGATCACCGAGGCGGGCACCGATGCCGATACCGGCGCCACGACGTTCGCCACTACTGAACTGTTCCTGGAACGCCTCGGCCTGTCGTCGCTGGCGGAACTGCCCGACATCGCGCCGCTGCTGCCGGACGTGGATGTGATCGACGATCTCAGTGAAAGCCTCGACCTCGAACCGCGCTTCGCCAAGCTGGCCGGGGCCGGGCAATCGGACCAACCGGTGTCCTTCGACGTCGACACCGAGGGCTGATGTCCGACGCTGAGGGCATCCGTCTGCAGAAGGTGCTGTCGCAGGCCGGCATCGCCTCCCGGCGGGTGGCCGAGCGGATGATCACCGACGGTCGCGTCGAGGTCGACGGCCGGGTCGTCACCGAACTGGGCACCCGGGTCGATCCGGACACCGCGCAGATCCGCGTCGACGGCGCGCGCGTGCTGCTCGATGACTCCATGGTCTACCTCGCGGTGAACAAACCCGTCGGCATGCACTCGACGATGTCCGACGACCTGGGCCGGCCCTGCATCGGGGACCTCATCGAGCACCGGGTGCGGGGCAACCGGAACCTGTTCCACGTCGGGCGACTCGACGCCGACACCGAGGGCCTGCTGCTACTGACCAACGACGGCGAACTGGCGCACCGGTTGATGCACCCGTCCTTCGAGGTGTCCAAGACGTATCTGGCCACGGTGGCGGGCTCGGTGCCGCGGGGACTGGGCAAGACGCTGCGCGCGGGCGTGGAACTTGACGACGGACCGGCGAGCGTGGATGACTTCGCGGTGGTCGACGCCGTCCCCGGCAAGACCCTGCTGCGGGTGACGCTGCACGAAGGCCGCAAGCGCATCGTGCGCAGACTGCTCGCAGCGGTGGGTTTCCCGGTTCAGGAACTGGTGCGCACCGATATCGGACCCTTGACGCTGGGGAACCAGCGGCCGGGAGCGATCCGGGCGCTGACCCGCAAGGAGATCGGCGATCTCTACCGGGCGGTGGGGATGTGACCCCGGTGGTGATCGCGATCGACGGCCCCGCTGGCACCGGAAAGTCCTCGGTGTCAAGGGGTTTGGCGCGCCGACTCGGCGCGCGCTACCTCGACACCGGTTCGATGTACCGGATCGTCACCCTCGCCGCGCTGCGCGCCGGCGTCGATCTCGCCGATCCGCAGGCCATCGCGGCCGCGGCCGGCGCGCCGCTGGCGGTCGGTCATGACCCGGATGTTGATCGGGCTCTTCTCGGCGAGGAGGACGTCACCGCGGCGATCCGTGGCGACGAGGTGACCCGCGCGGTATCGGCGGTGTCCGCGGTGCCGGAGGTGCGTAGCCGTCTGGTGGAGTTGCAGCGGGAACTGGCGCACGGATCCGACAGCGTGGTGGTCGAGGGCCGTGACATCGGCACGGTGGTCCTGCCCGACGCCGACCTCAAGATCTTCCTCACCGCGTCCGCACAGACGCGGGCCGGACGCCGCAACGATCAGAACGTCGCCGCCGGACTGCCCGACGACTACGACACGGTGCTGGCCGATGTGCTGCGCCGAGACCACCTCGACTCCACCCGGGCGGTGTCGCCGCTGCGCGCCGCACCTGACGCGGTGGTCGTCGATACCAGCGACATGACCCGCGAGGAAGTGATCGACCGACTGTGTGATCTGGTGGCCGAGAGGACAGGGGTCACACGGTGACAGAAGACGGCGCGACACAGGACGGAACGGCACAGGACGGCAGCTGGGTCGACGAGAGCGACTGGGAACTCGGCGAGGATCTGGCGGCGCAGTCCGGTGAGGGATCGACAGGGCCGCCGCCGGTGCTGGCGGTGGTCGGTCGGCCCAACGTCGGGAAATCCACCCTGGTGAACCGCATTCTGGGCCGCCGGGAAGCCGTCGTGCAGGACCTTCCCGGGGTCACCCGGGACCGGGTGTCCTACGACGCGTTGTGGAGTGGGCGCCGGTTCATGGTGCAGGACACCGGTGGGTGGGAGCCCGACGCCAAAGGGCTGCAGCAACTGGTCGCCGAGCAGGCCTCGGTAGCCATGCAGACCGCCGACGCGGTGATCCTGGTGGTCGACTCCCTGGTGGGTGCGACCACCGGCGATGAGGCCGCCGCTCGTATCCTGCGGCGATCCGGCAAGCCGGTGTTCCTGGCTGCCAACAAGGTGGACAACGAGAAGGGCGAAGCGGACGCCGCCGCACTGTGGTCACTGGGTTTGGGGGAGCCGCACCCGATCAGTGCCATCCACGGCCGGGGCGTCGCCGATCTTCTCGACAAGGCCGTGTCCGCGCTGCCGGAGGTGTCCGGGACCGTGGTTGCCGGCGGCCCGCGGCGGGTGGCGCTGGTGGGTAAACCGAACGTCGGAAAGAGTTCGCTGCTCAACCGGCTGACCGGAACGCAGCGCTCAGTGGTCCATGACGTGGCCGGGACCACCGTGGATCCGGTGGACTCGCTGATCGAATTAGACGGTAAGCCGTGGCGTTTCGTCGACACCGCCGGTCTGCGGCGGCGGGTCGGGCAGGCCAGCGGTCACGAGTTCTACGCCTCGGTGCGTACTCACAGCGCCATCGACGCCGCCGAAGTCGTGATCGTACTGCTCGACGCCTCCGAGCCGCTCAGCGAACAGGACCAGCGCATCCTCTCGATGGTCATCGAGGCTGGGCGGGCTCTGGTGATCGCCTTCAACAAATGGGACTTGGTCGACGAGGATCGCCGCTATCTGCTGGACCGCGAAATCGACCTGCAACTGGGGCAGGTGCAGTGGGCGCCGCGGGTCAACATCTCGGCGATGACCGGCCGGGCGGTGCAGAAACTGGTGCCCGCCATGGAGACCTCGCTGGCCTCATGGGATGCCCGCATCTCCACCGGCCAACTCAACGCCTGGCTCAAGGAGGTCGTCGCGGCGACCCCGCCGCCGGTGCGCGGCGGCAAGCAGCCGCGCATCCTGTTCGCCACCCAGGCCACGGCCCGCCCGCCGACCTTCGTGTTGTTCACCTCGGGTTTCCTGGAGGCCGGTTACCGGCGGTTCCTCGAACGCAGGCTGCGTGAGACCTTCGGCTTCGAGGGCTCGCCCATCCGGATCAACGTCAGGGTGCGGGAGAAGCGGAAGGGCACGGCACGCTAGCCCACGAGAATTCGCTGCGCACCGGCCCGGCCCGTAGGCCTCGACGATAGGCTTCCTCCCATGCACTCCAGAGGGGGAGGTGCCACGCAGGAGACGCAGGTAAGCCGGCGCGCCGCGCTGTTCGGTGAATCCGCCGGCGTCTTCGCCGTCGTGCTGCTGGCGTACCTGGCAGGTGCCGTTCTGGCGTGGAAGTCCTTCGGTTCGGCACTCGGCCCGGCGTTCTTCTATCCGGCTGCCGGTGTGACGGTCGCGACGATGCTGCTGACGCAGAAATCGCGATGGCCCGCCGTGGTGGCCGCCATTGTGCTCGGCGAGGTACTCATCGACCTCTACTTCGGCAACACGCCGTGGGTGGCGGGCGGCTATGCGTTGGCCAACGTGGTGGAACCCCTGGTGGGCGCATCTCTGGTGCTGGCCTGGTGCGGCGGATCCCCGGATCTTCGCGAGCGCCGCGATCTGGTGGCGTTCCTCATCGGGGCATGCGCTGTTGCCCCGGTGGCCGGTGGTCTCGTCGGCGGAAGCGTCACCAGCCTGTCCTTTGGCAGCCGTTGGCTGGGCGATGTCGTGCACTGGTGGGCCGGCGACGCACTCGGTGTGCTCGTGGTCGCTACTCCGATCCTGCTGTGGGCCAGGCAGCGTGATGTGGTCCTGAACAGACCCGTCGAAACAGTCGTGGTGCTGACGCTCACCGCAGTGGTCGGACTCAGCGCGTTCTGGTCGGATGCGCCACCGTCGATGTTCATCCTGCCCCTACTGGCGTGGGCGGCGCTGCGCCTGGACATGCTCGGCGCCGCGCTCGCCGGAGCGGTGACGGCCTTTGTTTCCACCATGATGGCCTCCAGGGGGCACGGGCCATTTACCACCATGGACGTGGCCCGGGAGGACGAGGTAGCGCTCACACAGCTACTCGTCGGGGTGATGGTGATCGTCGCACTCCTCGTCGCACAGGAGGCCGCCGCCCGGATCGAGGCGGTACGCGAACGGGAGACGGAACGGCGCGAGCGGCAACGGCTGGAGGGACTATCCCAACTGGCACAGCAGCTTTCGGCGGCGCTCAGTCCCCAGGACATCGGCCGGGCGCTGCAACGCCACGTGATCAATGAGTCGGCTGCCAAGTCCCTCAACCTCGGGTTGCTGAGCCCGGACGGCAGGCGGCTGGAGTGGGTGGCGATGGTGGGCTACGAGCCGCCGAACATAGCCAAGTTCGGTTCCGGCGTGGAACTCACCGAGCGGCTGGCAGCGACGGACGCCGTCACCACGGCCGCGCCGGTGTTGCTCCGCAACCACCGGGAGTATGAGCGTCGTTACGGTTCCGGCGTTCGGTGGATGCACACCAATGAGGCTCAATCACTGGCGAGTTGGCCCCTGTCGTCCGGCGGCAAACCCTTTGGGTCGCTGGCGCTGATGTGGCAGGACGAACAACTCTTCGACGCCGCTCAGGTGGCTTACCTCTCCGCGGTGGCGACCATGGTGAGCCAGGCGCTGGTGCGGGCGCGTATCTACTCCGACGAGCATGCGCGTGCGGCGGTTCTGCAGGCGGCGATCCTGCCGACGACAGTCGAGCCCACGCCTGGTCTGGAGGTCGCGTTCCGCTACGAGCCGGCCGAGGCGACCCAGGGATTGGGCGGCGACTGGTTCGACGTGATGACGTTGCCGAAGAATCGGATCTACTTCGCTGTCGGAGATGTCATGGGACACGGGTTGCAGGCCGTGGAGGATATGGCTCAGTTGCGCAGCGCGGGGCGGGCGCTGGCGCACCAGGGCTTGTCACCGGCGCAGGTGTTCGCCGAACTCAACAGCTTCACCCGACACGTCAGTAAGAGCAGGTTCGCGACCATGGCGATGGCCGTCTTCGATCCCGTGGCCGCCACGCTGTCCTATGCCACAGCCGGACATCCGCCGCCGCTGCTGCGCCGGGCCGCCACCGGTGAGGTGATCAGCCTGTCCGACAGCCACGGTCCGGCACTGGGTCCGTTGGTGGAGACGTCGTTCAGCGGAGCGAGTCTGCCTATCTTCCCGGGCGATGTATTGGTGCTCTACACCGATGGACTGGTGGAACGCCGCGGTACCGATATCGACACCGGGATTGCGCGGGCGCGGGCGATCATCGGCGGGTGGGGTTCGACGACCGCGCTGGACGACCACTGCGAGGCCCTGCAGGATGTGCTGGCGCCGCGGCCGCGAAACGATGATGTCTGCATCATCGCCGTCCGGTTCCAGGACGACAATTCGTCACAGTGACGAATTGAGGCGTGAGTGCGGTGTAGAGGGGAGTCGGCGATCCAGGGTCTGATCTCGGGTCGCCGGCCGATCCGGCCCAGTCATCACAGTCACACGTCGTGTGGAGCTGTCGGCACGTGAGTGTTGTCCGTCGCGGATCGCTGTCGTTGGTTGTGCGGTCACGCAAGGCCAGGGCGGGCCGGGGCGTGGGATGATCCGGTGCGGGTCGGCGCCGGACGCGGCCAGACCTCATTGCCCAAGTTCAGGATTGTGCCGATAAGCCACATTATGTCAACTTAGATCAACCCGGCCGGGATTTGGCCCCACCCCCGGTGAACAGGTCTTTTAATCGTTCATCCGCCTGGCAGAATCAGCTCATGCGAAAACTTCTACGCCGAACGACAACCGCCGTCCTTGCGGCCGCCCCTATTGCTGCCGCGTCGCTGTTCGGCGCCGGGATCGGTTCAGCAGAGCCGCTGAATTGCCTCAACGGGCAATTCTGGGATCCGATCACCAACACCTGCCAGACGCCGCGCCCGGCGCAAGACTGTGGACCCGGTCAGTACTGGAACGCGCTGTCCAATGTGTGTCGACCGCTGGGCCAGCTCTAGTCGAGCGCAGATCCCCTGACCTGCCACTACCCTCGCAGCTATGGGTATCCGTTGGCTCGCACTGGCGGTGGTGGTGTTGCTGTCCACCGGGTGCGCGGCGCGAGTCAGTACGCCGCCGCCGGCGGCGAGCACACCGGAGACGACGGCCGACGCCGGTGATCCGATCGGCCCGGCACCGGTCGTGCGCGTCGCCGGCACCGTCGCCACCGGACTGCAGGTGCCGTGGGGTATCGCCTGGCTTCCGGACGGCTCCGCTCTGGTCAGCGAGCGCGACACCGCCCGCATCCTTCGCGTCGGCGAGGGGCTGCCACGGCCCGTCGGCACAGTGGACGGTGTCGCCCCGCGTGGCGAGGGCGGTCTGCTGGGCATCGCGTACTCCCCTGGATGGCTGTACGCCTACTACACCGCCGCAGACGACAACCGCGTAGTGCGGATGGCGTGGGACGGCTCCGCGCTGGGCACCCGGCAGGAGATCCTGACCGCCATCCCGAAGGCGGGCATCCACAACGGCGGCCGGATGACCTTCGGACCCGACGGTCTGCTCTACATCGCCACCGGGGACGCCGGCAGCGGCGATCTCGCCCAGGACCCGGAATCACTGGCCGGCAAGATCCTGCGTCTCACGCCCGAGGGCTCGGTCCCCCGGGACAATCCGTTCGCCGGATCACCGGTGTTCTCCCTCGGCCACCGCAACGTCCAGGGGCTGGCTTTCGACGGCCGGGGTCGGTTGTGGGCCAGTGAGTTCGGCCAGTCCGATGTCGATGAACTCAACCTCATCGCGGCCGGGTCGAACTACGGCTGGCCCGACTGCGAGGGCGCCTGCGCGACGGAGCCCTACGTCGATCCCGTCGTGGAGTGGGCACCGACATCGGTGGCCTCACCGAGTGGGCTCGCGATCGTCGGCGATTACGCCTACGTCGCCTCGCTGCGCGGAGAGACGGTGTGGCAGGTGCCCCTGAACGGATCAGGTTCGGACGGAGCGGGCGCGCCGGTGTCGCTGGCGCTCGGGGATCTGGGACGGTTGCGCACCATCGCCGTCACCCCGGATGGCGGGCTGTGGCTCTCGACGAGCAACACCGACGGCCGCGGTGACCCCCGCGACAACGACGACCGGATCCTGGCGCTGACGGTCACCTGAGACCGTCGACGCCCGGGCACGGCCGCGCTGTAGCGTGACGGTCGTGAAGAAATCTCCCATGACCTCTGCCATCACCCTGGCCGCCTGCGCGGCGTCGCTGTCCCTCGCCCTCGCCGCCTGCGGGTCCGACGCCAAGGACTCGGCCGGCGAGGCCTCGCTGTCCAAGGTGTCCTCCGCGATGCCCGATGCCCCCATGCTCGATGCTCTCTCGTCCGCGCCCCTGGCGCCCGTGACGGCCAGCCCCTGCCCGATGACGCCGCCCGCCGACGCCGGCACCCCGCAGTGGACCCTGCCCGGCGCCACCGGCAGCGTCGCGGTCACCGGATCCACCGACACCGCCGCCCCGGTCGTCACCGTGGAGGGACCGTTCAGTGTGAGCCAGACCCAGGTCAAGACGCTCACCGCCGGCGACGGGCCGGTCGTCGCACCGACGGCGACGGTCTCGGTCTGCTACATGGGCGTCAACGGCCGCGACGGCACGGTGTTCGACAGCAGCTACGAACGCGGCGAACCGGTGGAATTCGCCCTCGACCAGGTCGTCCCCGGCTTCCAGAAGGCGATCGCCGGGCAGACGGTCGGCTCCACCGTCGCGGTCGCGATGGTCTCCGCCGACGGCTACCCCGACGGTCAGCCCGCTGCCGGGATCAAGGCCGGCGACTCGCTCATCTTCGCGATCAAGATCCTCGACGCCAACTAAGACCGCGGCATGAGCCTGGTCACCTACGAGGTGGTGGACCACGTCGCCACCATCACCCTCAACCGCCCGGAGTCCCGCAACGCCATCAACGGGGCGATGCGGCTGGATCTCAACGCCGCCTGGGACCGCTTCCGCGACGACGAGGATGCATGGGTGGGGATCCTGACCGCCACCGGTGAGGTCTTCTGCGCCGGCGCGGATCTCAAGGACAGCGCCGGGGCGGTCGGCACGTTCGGCGGAACCTTCTGGGAGAAGCCGACGATCAACTCCTTCGAAAGCGGCATGGAGCTGTTCAAGCCCACCATCGCCGCGGTGAACGGGCCATGCATCGGCTACGGACTGACCGGAGTGTTGTTCTGCGACTTCGTCATCGCCAGCACCGAGGCGGTGTTCTGCTACCCCGAAGTCACCCTCGGCATGCCCACCATCGTCGGCGCCATCCGGTTGCCGGAGCGGATCGGCTGGGCCAACGCGATGGAACTGCTGCTCACCGGTGCCCCGATGAGCGCGCAGCGGGCCAAGGAAGCCGGGCTGGTGTGGAAGCTCACCGAACCCGACGCGCTGCTGGCCGAGGCCAACGACTGGGCCCGGGTGCTGACCCGCGCCGCTCCCCTGGCCCAGCGCGCGACGAAGGAGGTCGCGTGGCGCACCCCGGACATGGGATGGGTGGAGTCGGTCCGGTTCGGCGAAGTCATCCGCAAGGTCGTCGGCGTCACCGCCGACGTCGGCGAGGGGATGCGGGCCTGGCGCGAGGAACGCGAGCCGCGCTGGCGCGGCAAGTAACTGAAATAACCTGGGCTGCAGGCTATTTCGGCCGGGTGCCGACCTCCAGGGCGGCCAGCTCGGAGGTGCCGTCGAACAGTAACCGCCCCCGCTCGCGGACCGTGCACCGCAACCGGGCGCCGAGATGCTCGAAATCGGTGTCGATGTTGCGCCGCTGCGCCGGCAGCGGCACCGGCAACACATGCGGGGGCAGATGGGTGCCGTCGCCCACCAACTCGATCTCGTAGCGCGGCGAGCGTCCGCGGATCACCCAGTGGTTGTCCCCCACCTGCGAGCGCACCAGCACCGGCGGTGTCATCCGGATGACCTTGGACCCGATCCGCACCACGATGCCGTTGACGTCCCGGGCGATCGGCCCCAGCGACAGCAGACCGCCGGAGAACGCCACACACACGTCGTCGTCGCCGAAGTCGTGCGCCTGCCCCCACCACCAGCGCAGCGGGAAGCCCGCACCCCAGTTGCGTTCGGCGTAGAGCTTGGCGTTTTCGAAGGTCCAACTCTCCGCGCCGTTCTCCCCCATGTAGCTCACCGTTCCGCTGGCCCGGCCGCCGAGGTAGTACGGGTGCCAGTACTGGTTGAGGAACGGGATCGCCGAGAACACCCCGCCGCCGCCGAACGCCTTGGGCCAGGCCACCTGGTCGGTGAACTCCATCTCCAGGCGCAGATCACCGAGTTCGAACAGCGCCCGGTCGGTGCCGACGGTGAATCGCCCCGCCTCATCCCCGGCGCTGACCTGAAACGGCGAGTCCTGGCGCGGTTGCCCCGGCCAATGCCCCCGAGCGCACCACCTGGCCGGGATGCACGCCCACCGCTGTCGTGGACCAGTTCCCCTGCGGGTTGCGGTTGATGCTGCACAGTGCGATCAGCACGCGGCCGGCGGCCTCGTCGGAGACCCGCCAGAACCAGCCCTCCATCTCGGTGCCGTGGTCGGGCAGCGGATTGCCGTACGGCACGTCGGCGCCGGTCCGGCGGTAGAGATCAGTGAGTCGGGACACCTGAATCAAACTACCGGCGGGTGACCGTCCGGCGGGCTAGCGGTGCTGACCTTTCAGTGACCCCGCCAGATACTCCGTCCGGGATGCCCGCCGGGCCAGCTTGCCGCTGGTGGTCCGCGGGATCGCGCCGGCGGGCAGGATCAGCACGTCGGCGGGCCGTAGGCCGTGGCGCGCCGACACGGCCGCTCCGGATCGCCTCGATCGCCGGCCCCGGATCGGTGCGGCTGGTTCCGGTGGCCCGCTCGGCGAGGATGACCAACCGCTCCGCCCCGGCCCCGTCGACCGGTGCGCTGACCGCGGCCACGTAGCCGCGGCGCACCAGGTCGGCGGCGTCGGCCACGGTGGCCTCGATCTCCTGCGGGTAGAACGTGCGCCCGCCGAGGTGCAGCAGGTCGACGATCCGACCGGTGACGTACAACTGCCCGTCGACGAACATGCCGAGGTCGCCGGTGCGCAGCCAGGTCGCGTCGGCGGCGACATCCTCGGCGCGGCTGCCGGCCGGCACTCGGGATGCCAGCTGAGCGCCGAAGGTCAGCCGCGTCTGTTCCGGCTGGTTCCAGTAACCGCGGCCGACGTTGTCACCGTGCAGCCAGAACTCCCCCACCGCGCCGTCGGGAAGTTCGGCACCGGTGTCGGGGTCGACGACGACGGCCCGCAGACTGCGGGCGACTACACCGCAGGACACGTGCGCGACGGCGTTGGGCGCGTCGGCGGGCACTGTGACGGCCTGTCCGGCGGCCAGCAGATCGCCGTCGAAGTACGACGCCTCGGCATGCGCCGCCGGGGGGATGTTGGCGATGAACAAGGTGGCCTCGGCGATGCCGTAGGAGGGTTTGATCGCCGTCGGCGGCCAGCCCGTACGGGGAGAAGGCCTCGTTGAACGCGTCGATGGCCGCCATGCTCACCGGCTCCGACCCGATGATCATCACCACGTTGCTCAGGTCGATGTCCTCACCGGGGTCCGGCCTGCCCCGCGCCGCCGCCCACTCGTAGGCGAAGTTGGGCGCGGCGGTCACCACCCGTCCCTCGCGAGATGCGTCGGAGAGCGCGCGGATCCAGCGCTGCGGCCGGCGGACGAACGCCGTCGGCGCCATCAGGGTGGAGTGGCCGCCGTAGGTCGCCGGGAAGCCGATCATCGACAGGCCCATGTCGTGATAGAGCGGTAACCAGCTGACGCCGTGGGTGTTTCGGTTCAGCAGGTCGATCGACAGGATCATCTGGATCAGGTTGGTGCACGAAGGCGCGGTGGGTGATCTCGATGCCCACCGGAGCGCGGGTCGCGCCGGAGGTGTACTGCAGATGCGAGACGTCGTCCATGTCGATGTCCACGGCGACGAACTCGCCGGCCGCAGTGTCCGGGATGTCGTCGACGACGATGACCGGGGGCACCGCGGTGCCGGCAGCTTGTGCCAGGAATCCGGTCGACCGCGTCGGCCGCCGCGCTGGTCGTCAGCAGGACCGCCGGGTCCGGAGTCGTTCAGCGCCACCTGCAGGCGTTCGGCATGACCGGGCAGTTCCGGGGCGAACAGCGGCACCGCGATCGCGCCCGGCCTTGAGCGTGGCGAAGAAGGCGGCGACGTAGTCCAGGCCCTGCGGCGCCAGGATCGCGACGCGATCCCCCACCGAGACCGCCTGCTGGATACGCGCGCCGATCGCCCGCATCCGCACGTCGAGGTGCGCCCAGGTGATCTCAGTGGTGTCGCCGCCGACTGGATCCTGCGATCGGGCGAAGTCGACGTAGCGGTAGGCCACCGTGGTCCCCACATTGGCGACGTTGCGGTCGATCAGCGAGACCAGCGTGGTCCCCGGCTGGCAGCGCGATCTCGCCGCGGCCGTCCACGCAGTCCTCGATCGTCGAGCAGACCCTTGGGTGGCTCGTACAGCTCGGCGCTGTGCCCCGCGTCCATGCCGGTGAGTGTAGGCACCGCAACCGTGCGGCGAGGGCCTGAGGGCCGCTAGGGTGGGCGCATGCCGAGCTGGATTGCCCGATCTGGTGCGACTCGACGGTCCCGTGGAGACACCTTCCGGACCTCGATGGCGCTGGGCTCGCCGGGCCCGGTTGTTCGGCGGACTGATCGCAGCCCAGGCGCTGGCGGCGGCGGGTGCCACCGTCGGCACGATCGTTTGCCGCAGTCGCTGCACGCCTACTTCATCAAGGGCGGCCGGGTCGGGGTCGACGTCGTCTACATCGTCGAGCCCACCCGTGACGGGCGCTCCTTCGACACCCGCCGGGTGACGGCCTGCCAGGACGGCGTGCCGATCTTCGAGATGCTGGCGTCGTTCCACGTCCCCGAGACCGACCGTGGACTGGCAGCGACCCGCCACGCCGCGACTGCCGCTGGCCGAGGCCACCACCGTGGTCAGCTCCGCCGGAGCGCTGGGCCGACTACTTCGAGACCCGGGTGGCCGCCGGTGCAGTCCACCGACTGGCCTCAGCAGCCGTTCTGGTTCCGGTCCCGCGAGCGCGATCGAGGACGATCCGCTGCTGCGGGCCTGCGCGTTGACCTTCGTCTCCGATCTGGGCATGGTCTCCACCGCCCGGCCGCCGGGCACGAGCGAGCCCGGCCCGGGCGGTGCTGCCAGCCTGGACCACGCGCTGTGGCTGCACCGGCCCGTCGACCCGCAATCAGTGGCATTGCTACGACGCGGTCGGCGTCAGCCACCGCGACGCCCGCGGTCTGGCCTTCGGTTCGATTCACGACAGCGACGGCCGACTGGTGGCCAGCGTGGCCCAGGAGTCGCTCTGGCGTACCTGAGGCTGTTGCAGACCTCAGGGTGGGTGGCACCTGATCGTGTTTAGGATTCGCGGCTTCAGGGAATCAGTGGACATTCGGTTGCGCCTGCGGCCGGAAGTTAACTGAGACTGAAAGGCACGAAACCATGACCGTTGACTACGACGCCCCCCGTCGCGCACCGGTTGAGGCCGAGGATCAGTCCATTGAGGAGCTGGCCGGGACGCCGAAACGACGCCTCCACGGCGACCCTCGACATCGACGACGCCGACCTGGCCGACTCCTACGAGCTGCCCGGTGCCGACCTGTCCGACGAGGAACTCGATGGTCCGGGTCGTCCCCAAGCAGGCCGACGAGTTCACCTGCAGCAGTTGTTTCCTCGTGCACCACCGCAGCCGGCTGGCGCGCGGGAACAACGGCGACCTCGATCTGCACCGAGTGCGCCTGACCGTGTTTTGACCAGACGGCGTCAGGCGATGATGCGCACCAGATAGGGCGACATGTCGGTGGTCCGCACCGGCGACACCTTGACGCCGGTGTCGGTGACCTCCAGCATCTGGTTGTTGCCCAGGAACATCGTGACCGTCGTGGTGCCCTCGGGGCCGTAGAAGATCAGGTCGGCCGGCAGCGCCTGGTCGGCGGTGACCTTCTGGCCCACTTGATACATCGCGCCCGATGAGCGCGGCAGTTTGGCGTTGACGCCGGCGTAGACGTACTGGATCAGGCCCGAGGAGTCGAAACCGACGATCTCGGCACCCGTTCCGGTGCCCAGGCTGGGCCCGTCGATATCGCCGCCCGCCCACGAGTACGGCACACCCACCTGGGCGAGGCCTCGTTCGAGCACCACCTTGACCGCCTGATCGCGGCTGACCACCGGTGCGGCCGACGCCACCGACGGCGCCACCAAAACCAGTCCCATCACCACGCCGAGGAGTACGGCATAGACACGCTTCATGACAACCACCCTCCTGCTGAGACGAATGGAGCGGATTTCGCTAACCGTTCACAACAGTAACTACCGTCACTTCTACAACATCGCGGCCTGTATTGCCACCCGGTAAATGCTTCTGAGCAGGGCTTTTAGCTCAACCGTGATGCAACGGTTTCCCAGTTGGGCCCCATTAGTGGCGGAACCGTTGCGCGCCGGTGTCGCGGCCGGGGCGGCGGCTTCGCACCGACGAACGCCGCAGCGCGGAGGCGGACGGCGTAGCCCCAGCATCGTGAGCAGCACCGTAAACTCAGACCCCATGACGACCACCGAAACCGCCCTGCCCAGCGGACAGGACATCGACGCCGCCATCGCCGAAGGCCGGCGGGCCTACGAGCTGGATCGGCAGCACGTGTTCCATTCGTGGTCGGCGCAGGCGCAGATCACGCCGATGACCATCGTCGCGGCCGACGGCGCCTACGTCTGGGACGGCGATGGCAACCGGTTGCTGGACTTCTCCGGGCAACTGGTCTTCACCAACATCGGCCACCAGCACCCCAAAGTCGTCGCCGCCATCGCCGAGCAGGCCGCGAAGCTGTGCACCATCGCGCCGCAGCATGTCAACGCCGCCCGCTCGGAGGCCGCACGGCTGATCGCCGAGCGCACCCCCGGTGATCTCAACCGGGTGTTCTTCACCAACGGCGGCGCCGACGCCGTCGAGCACGCCGTCCGGATGGCCCGACTGCACACCGGCCGGCGCAAGGTGCTCTCGCGCTACCGCTCCTATCACGGCGGCACCGACACCGCCATCAACCTCACCGGCGACCCCCGTCGCTACCCGAACGACTACGGCAGCGCCGGCGTCGTCCACTTCAACGGCCCGTTCCTCTACCGCTCGTCCTTCTACTCCGAGACCGAGGAGCAGGAATCACAGCGGGCACTGGACTACCTCGAGCGCCTGATCGCCCACGAGGGTCCGGCGACGATCGCCGCGATCATTCTGGAGTCGGTGCCGGGAACCGCGGGCATCATGGTGCCGCCGCCCGGGTACATGGCCGGCGTGCGGGAGATCTGCGACCGGCACGGCATCGTGTTCATCGCCGACGAGGTGATGGCGGGCTTCGGGCGCACCGGAAAATGGTTCGCCATCGACAATTTCGGCGTCGTGCCCGATCTGATCACCTTCGCCAAGGGCGTGACATCGGGCTACGTGCCGCTCGGCGGTGTGGCCATCAGCGAGGCCATCTACGCCAGCTTCGCCGAGCGCGCCTACCCCGGCGGGCTGACCTACTCCGGCCATCCGCTGGCCTGTGCCGCGGCGGTGGCGACCATCAACGCGATGGAAGACGAGGGCATGGTGGCCAACGCCGCCCGTATCGGTGAGACGGTGCTGGGGCCGGGTCTGCGGGATCTGGCCGCGCGGCACGCATGCGTCGGTGAGGTGCGCGGCCTGGGCGTGTTCTGGGCCATTGAACTGGTCGCCGACCGTGCGACCCGCGAACCGCTGGCCCCGTACGGCGGGTCGAGTCCGGCGATGAACGCCGTCATCGCGGCGTGCAAGTCGGGCGGGCTGCTGCCGTTCGCCAACTTCAACCGCATCCACGTGTGCCCGCCGTGCAATATCACCGACGCAGAGGCCGCCGAGGGGCTGGCCATCCTCGACGCCGCACTCGCCGTCGCCGACGAGCACCTGGCGACATAGCCTCCTGCGCGGCGGCTAGAACGGGGAGATGTGCCCGGCCATCAGGAAGAATCCCAGGCCCAGGCACACCACCGTGATCAGTGCGAGGACGGTCGCGCCTACCACGATCGCCGAGTGCACGCAGTGCCGCTTGGCCCGGACCCGCTTGGCCTGCACCTGCTCGTGCCGGATGTGTGTGGCGGCATCGGCGAAGGCCACGTCCACCAACTCGTCGGCGGTGGCGGGCTGCCCGGCGGCGATCTGCGCCAGCCGGGCCGGTGGCACGCGGATGCCCACCGCGGCGAATTCGCGGCTCAGCCGGCGAAGCCGGCGGCGGCTGACCGGTTGACCGGCCAGGCTCAGGTGCGGCGGTGCTGTCATGGCGGCCTCGACGTTAGTTCTTCGGGAGCGGTCGTGAATGGCGAATACCGCTCTAAGGTGGTGGATAAACGCGGCGTGGGTAAACGCCGATCAGCCTGAGATGGTCACCGCTCAAGGAGTCGACAATGACGCGAACGATCGAACACGGCAAGCGCACCGGCTACGCCACCCTCGGCGCCGGTGGGCTCAGCTCGGAGTCCTTCCCGATGAAGCTCTTTCTCAAGGGCAACGCCCGGCACTGGAACCCGGCGGACATCGACCTGACCCAGGACGCCCGCGACTTCGCGGCGATGACCGACGACGAACGCAAGTACACGACCAATCTGGCGGCCCAGTTCCTGGCCGGCGAGGAGTCGGTGACACAGGATCTGCAACCGTTCGTCGCCGCGATGGCGGCCGAGGGCCGCTTCGCCGACGAGATGTACCTGACCCAGTTCGTCTACGAGGAGGCCAAGCACGCGCTGGCATTCCGGCTCTGGTTCGACGCGGTCGGCCTTTATACCGATCTGCACGAACACATCGAGTGCAACGAACCGCTGTCGCAGATCTTCACCCGCGAACTGCCCGAGAGCCTCTATGCGCTCGAGGGAGATCCCAGCCCTACCAACCAGATTCGGGCCTCAGTCACCTACAACCATGTCGTGGAAGGCTGTCTGGCGCTGACCGGTTACTACGGCTGGCAGAAGGTGTGCACCAGCCGCGGCATCCTTCCCGGGATGCAGAAGATCATCAAGCACATCGGTGACGACGAGCGCCGCCATATGGCCTGGGGAACATTCACCTGCCGCCGTCACGTCGCCGCCGATGACGCGATGTGGCAGGTCGTGACCGACCGGATGGGTGAGCTCATGCCGCTCGCGCTGGCCACCGTCGACTCGGGCGTCTCGGAGTGGGGCGACAACCCCCCGTTCGGAATCGACCCGCAGGAGATGGGCGCCTATGCGGCAGACAAACTGACCCGCCGGCTCGGCGCCATCGAGTCCGCCCGGGGTGCGGACCTGAGGATGATCGACCGCGACGCCTCCCCGGAGGCGCTGGAGGAGAAGTTCCACGCCGAGGACCAGTTGGTGCTCAGCAACTAGAACCTTCGGTTAAGGCTGCAGCACCACCTTGATCGCGCCGCTGGCCCGGTCGGCGGCCACCCGGAAGGCCTCGGCGGCGTCGTCGAGTGCGAATCGGTGGGTGATCACCGTCGCCGCGATGTCCGGGTTGTCCGCGAGCACCGCCGCGGCCTGGGCGAACTCGTGGCCGCCGGCGCCGTTGTCGTAGCAGTTGCAGCCGACCATCGACAGCTCGTTCATGACGAACGGGATTGACGGCACCCGGCGGTCGTCGGCTGCCATACCCACGAGCGCGATGCGGCCGCCCGGGGCCGCCTTGCGCACGCAGGTGGCCAGCGCGGTGTCGGTACCGGCGGCCTCGACGGTGATGTCGTACTGACCGCGCGGCGCCCCGGCGCCGAGGCGCTCCCCGGCGGCGCGCTGGTGGTCGTGCCGCGCGTCCAGATCCACCTCCAGGCCCATGGCCGCGGCCGCCGCCACTGCCAGTAGCCCGACACTGCCACCGCCCACCACCAGTACCCGCTCACCGGGCGCTGCGGCGACCTTGCGCAGCGCATGCCAGCTCACCGCCAGCGGCTCGACCAGGGAGGCGTCCCGGACATCGAGGCCGTCGGGTAGCGCCACCAGGCACTCCGTTGGCACCGCCACCCGATCGGCCAGTCCCCCGTCGAAGGCCACCCCGATGATCCCGTGCGGGGTCTCGCCGCGGCAGCGCTGCGGGGCGCCGAGCAGGCATTGATCGCACCGCCCGCAGCGCACCGTGGGCTCCACGCAGTACGCGCGTCCGTCGAGGGTGCCGGCGATCTCGTGGCCCAGGGTGACCGGCAGGTTCCAGCCCAGCAGGGTCAGATCGCTGCCGCAGATGCTGGTCGAGGCGACCTCCAGCACCGGCCAGTCCGATATCGGATCGTCGAGCTGGAGGACGGCCGCCTGGCCGTCGATGGACCGCACGGCACGCATGGGTGCCCATTGTGAACCATGCCGAGCGCTACTTGGTGCGCCATCCCGCCGCACACCCTAGACACGCAATCAATAACATGTTATACAAATCGTCACGTCGGTGTTCGTTGGAACGGCCGGCTCCCCCAGACGGAAGGAAGCAGCCGATGACGATGGTCGACATTCCCGGAGCGGTCCACATCGGTGCCGACGAGCTTCCCTTCGTCGACATCGGCGACGGCTCCAAACTCAAGGTCATCATGGTCAAGGAGGCCGAGGGCCTGTGGGTGATCGAGAACGTCTTCGCCGCCGGCTACGAGGTGCAACGCCACAAGCACACCGGCCCGGTCTACTGCTACACGACCTCGGGTGCGTGGAAGTACAAGGAGTACGAGTACGTCAACCGGGCCGGGTCGTTCCTCTACGAGCCGGCGGGCTCTGTTCACACGCTGCAGATCGTCGAGGACGACACCCACGTCTGGTTCCAGATGTACGGCGCCAACCTCAACCTCGATGACGACGGCGAGGTCGAGAGCGTCTCCGACGGCGCCAGCACCCTGGCGGTCTACCGCATGCTGTGCGAGCAGGCCGGGCTGCCGAGCCCGAACGTGCTGACCGCCTGAGATGACCGCCACCGTCGCCGGCCAGATCGACCTGGCCGACCCGGACACCTTCACCGACGGGGTGCCGCACGAGGCGCTGAGCGAATTGCGGCGCACCGACCCGGTGCACTGGCAGCCGATGGACGGCGAACCCGGATTCTGGGCCGTGTTGCGCCACGCCGACGTCGTCCACGTCGCCCGCCATCCGGAGATCTTCTCGGCCAGTCTGGGCGGCATCACGATCGAGGACATGCCCGCGGACACTCTCGACCGGGTCCGCAACATGCTGTTGGCGATGGATCCGCCCCGGCACAGCGCCCACCGCAGCCCGCTGTCGGTTCACTTCCGGCCCAAGATGATCGCCACACTGCAGGCCGGGGTGCGCGACGCGTGCCGGGACATCATGGCGCGGGCACGCGAACAACGCGAGGTGGAGTTCGCCCGCGATGTCGCCTCGCAGCTTCCGGTGCGCGTTATCGGAGAGCTCTTCGGGCTGCCGCCGCAGGACTGGGACTTTCTACGCAAACTCGCCGAGCGCAACACCTCGAGCCAGGATCCCGACCTCGGCGACCCCGACGGTCAGAACTCCACCGGCGGAATGGAGATGGCCGCCTACGCCATCGACCTTGCCGGCACGCGGCGGCGCAAGGGCCTCGGAGACGACCTGATCGGCGCCATCCTCTCCGCACAGTTCGGCGGTCAGACGATGAGCGACCTGGAATTCGGTGGCTTCTTCGTACAGCTCGTCACCGCCGGCTACGACACCACCAAGGGAATGCTGTCCTCGGGCCTGCTGACCCTGCTGCGCCATCCCGATCAGCTGGCGCAGCTGCGCGCTGACCCAGGTCTGCTGCCGGGTGCGGTGGAGGAGATCCTGCGCTACGACAATCCCCTGCACTACTTCCGGCGCACCGCCGTCGTGGACACCAACCTCGGCAACACCGCGATCCGGGCCGGGGACAAGGTCGCCATGTACTACACCGCGGCCAACCGGGACGAGGACGTCTTCGCCGATCCGCAGCGCTTCGACATCCGCCGCGGCCCGAACCCCCACCTGTCCTTCGGAATGGGAGCGCACTTCTGCCTCGGCGCGCATCTGGCCCGACTCGAGGGGCGGGTGTTCTTCGCCGAACTGCTCGACACCTTCTCGGGTATCGAACTGATCGGCGAGCCGGTCCGTATCCGGTCCAATCTGAACAATTCCTTCAAGCGGCTGCCCGTCCGGCTCACCGTCTGAGGCGGGTTCCTATACTTCGCGGATGCAGGCTGATTACGTCGTCGTCGGAACCGGTTCGGCCGGATCGGTAGTCGCCAACCGGCTCAGCGCCGATCCCGGCGCGCAGGTGGTGGTGCTCGAGGCCGGGCCGATGGACACCGAGAAGTTCGTCCACATCCCGGCCGCCTTTTCCAAGCTGTTCCGCAGCCCACTGGACTGGAACTATCAGACCGAGCCGCAGAAGGAAGTCGGCGGCCGCGAAATCTATTGGCCGCGAGGCAAAGTTCTCGGCGGTTCATCGTCGATGAACGCCATGATGTGGGTGCCCGGCTTCCCCGAGGACTACGACGAGTGGGCCGAGCGAGCTGGTGAGCAGTGGGACTACGAACACCTGCGGCCCTACTTCGACAAGGTCGAGAACGGCTCGCTGGTGATCTCCCCGCAGCGCAGCCCCCGCTCGTCCACGTCGGCGTGGTTGCGCGCGGCCGAGCAGGCCGGCTACCGACTGACCTCCCCGGACCGGCCGGTGCTGGATGGATTCTGCGAGACCGCGGTGACACAGCGCCGCGGCGCGCGGTGGAGTTGCGCCGATGCCTACCTCAAGCCGGTGCTCTATCGGAAGAACCTGACCCTGGTGACCGAGGCCCAGGTGCGTCGGGTGATCTTCGAGGGCACCCGCGCGGTGGGCGTGGAGTTCGACGACGCCGACGGTCGGCGTCAGACGGTGCGCGCCGGCCGCGAAGTGGTGCTGTGCGCCGGGGCGGTCAACACCCCGCAACTGCTGATGCTCTCCGGCATCGGCGAGCCCAAGGACCTGCGTGATCTCGGCATCGACGTGCTCGCCGATTCACCCGAGGTCGGCCGCAACATGCTCGATCATCTGATGACCCCACTGGGATTCGACGTCCCGGACGACAGCCTCTGGGCGGCGGAGAAGCCACTGCAGCTGGCGAATTACCTTCTCCGCCGGCGCGGCATGCTGACCTCCAATGTCGGTGAGGCCTACGGGTTCGTACGCAGCCGCCCCGAGTTGGAGCTACCCGACCTGGAGCTGATCTGGGCGCCGGCCCCCTTCTTCGAGGAGGGTATCGGCGAGGACTACGGCCGCCACGCCATCGCCACCGGCCCGGTGCTGCTCAAACCGCTCAGTACCGGAACGGTGACGCTGCGCTCGACCGACCCGGCCGCGAAACCGATCATCGACCCGCAATACCTCACCGACCCCGACGGGGTGGATCGGGCGGCCATCATGGCCGGTCTGCGGGCGACCGTGCGCATCGCGCACTCCCCCGCGCTCAAGGACGTGATCGGCGGCATCGCCCGTCCGCTCAACGCGACCGTCCTCGACGATGAGACCCTCGACCGGGCCATCGACACCCTTGCGCACACCCTCTACCACCCGGTCGGCACCTGCCGGATGGGTCGCGATGACCTCAGCGTCGTCGACCCGCAGTTGCGGGTACGCGGCGTGCACGGTCTGCGGGTGGCCGACGCATCGGTGATGCCCGCCATCGTCCGCGGCCACACGCACGCGCCCGCGGTGGTCATCGGCGAGAAGGCCGCCGATCTGATCTCTTCCGGCGCCTAGGAGTCGCACCGGCGCGGTGCGTTTCGCTGTAGCACCGGCGGCGGTAGTCGGCAGCGTCTGTCTGGAAATGCGCGGCCCTGACGGGCCCACCCGGAAGCGTGCAGCGCCGCGTCAGCCAGCCGGTCACCATCCCCATCGACCGCGGGGCGAGTGTGTCCACCTGCTACATGCTGCAGCTCTTCGTCGGTCCTGCCGATGTGTCGTTTGCGGGCGAACAGGTACACCTGGACCGGTCGAACTTCATCACCGAACTGCGGGAGGGCCCCGGCAGCCGGCTGCTGATGCCGCTGTGCGGTATCGGGGATCTGCTCCCCACCGCTGACAGCGTCACGCTGCGCGATGCGCTCAACGATGTGGTTCGACTGCTCGGCGCTGCTGCAGCCGCCGACGCTCGCTAGGGAGTTTGTCCGGCACCGTGGCAATGAGGTGAGGATCGACACGGCGTTGTGTTTGCCGTCACTGTTCGGCGGGTAATCCAGGGGGGCCGGGGGCGGACTGGCCCGTCGGCTGCAGTTGTTATGCATCACCCGATACCAGAGGGCGCCATGGCCGACGCACCACACGCACCCCGCGACGGTGCGGGAGGTGATGTCCTGAGCACATTGGGTTTGGTCCTCCACCTCGCCGCGATCATCTCGATGGCGCTGTGGCTGAGCATGGCCGGTGGTGGTACCGGCAGCGGGGCCACCATCATCGCCGGGACGCTGACGATCGGGTTATTCGCCGCGAGCATCCTGTGCTTCGCCGCCGACGGACCCGGGCGCGAGGATGCGCCGACGACCCGACCGCAGCCGGTGCTACCTCAGTAGTGGTAGGTGTCGCTCGGCGCGGTCACGTGTACGGCTTGATCGTCGAACTCCGACAACTGGATTCCGTAGGCCCGGGCCAGTTCAAGGATCTTGTTGGCGCGAGCCAGACGCGGCACATCGGATCCGTTGCGGATCTCGCCGCCGTCGCCCTCGAACTCGGCGAGGAATTCCTGCGCCCAGGTGATCTCGTCCTGCGAGGGTGAGAGTCCCTCGTTGACCGTCCCGCACTGATCCGGGGTCAAACAGATCTTGCCGGTCATGCCGAACTCGGCGGAGACCGCGGTGGCCTCGCTCAGCTTCAGCGCGCTGGACCCCACGGTCGGGCCGTCGATGGCGCCGGGCAGGTGCGCTGCCTTGGCGGCGATGGTGAACCGCGACCGGGCGTACGCCAGCGTGGTCGGGTGCTCCCCGAAGCCGGTGTCGCGTCGGAAGTCGCCGATACCGAACGCCAACCGGAATGCACCCTTGGTTGCCGCGATCTCGGTGATGCGCTCCAGCCCGCGTGCGGTTTCGACCAGGGCGACGATCGGCACGCCCGGCAACAGCCGGGCGGTCTCGGTGACGTGGTCCACCGACTCCACCATGGCCAGCATCACCCCGCCCACCTTTGTGGTGGCCAGCATCGCGAGGTCGTCGGCCCAGAACTGGGTGCCGAACCCGTTGATCCGCACCCAGTCGCCGCTGCCGGCGTCGAGCCAGCGCTTGACGTTCTCGCGCGCCGCGGGCTTGCCCCCCGGGGCGACCGCGTCCTCGATGTCGAGGACCACGATGTCGGCCTTCGAGGCTGCGGCCGGGGCGAACTTGTCGAACTGTGCACCGTTGACCAGCAGCCAGCTGCGCGCCAGTACCGGGTCGATGCGGTAGCCGGGCTCGTGGGTGTCGGCTTCCGAACCGTTGACGGTGGTTTGGTCGTACATCGCTGGCCCTGGTGCCTTTCGGTGCTGAAACAGTGCGGGTCCATCGTCCCACCGGCATCTGTGTGGGCCAAACCGGGCGTGGTCAGCCCGGAATCCGTGGCTATCCCCACCCGACCGGTTTCAAGCGCCTGCGGCTAGGACACCGTCACTGTCTTGACCGTCTCGCCGGGCACCGGTCCCTCCGCATTGACTGAACCGCACTGCGCGCCGAAGTCGTAGGCTCTGGGAATGATCGAAGCCGGCCGCGTCGTGTCGATTTGGCGCTACCCCGTCAAGTCGATGGCCGGCGAACACCTGGACAGCGCAACCTTCACTGACCTGGGACTGCACGCCGACCGCACCTGGGCGGTGCGCGACGTGGCGCTCAATGCCACGACCAGCGCCAAGCGACTCCCCGCACTGATGTTCTGCACGGCCCGTTACGCGCAACCACCGGGGCCCGACGCCGGCCCCGGACACGCCCCCGAGGTGATCATCGGCTTCCCCGACGGCCGGGAGTGCTCCAGCGCCGAGCCGTCGGTCCACCAGGCGTTGTCGGAGTACCTGGATCGGGATGTGGAACTGCGGCCGCTGCCCGCCATCGATGATCGCGACGACTACCGCGCCCCGTTGGCGACGCAGAGCGACCTACGGACGATCTTCGGTCTGGGGCCCGATGAGCCGCTGCCGGACCTGTCGATGTTCCCGGTGCGCAAGCTCGCCGAGATCACCCGGTACACCACCCCGCTGGGCAGCTACGTCGACTGCTACCCGGTGCACCTGCTCACGGTGCAGTCGATGCAGGCGATGGCCGCGCTGGCGCCGGAGTCCGAATTCGACGCCCGCCGATTCCGGCCGACGATCCTCATCGACTCCCCCGCGCAGACCGATCAGCCCGAATTGGATTGGTGCGGCGGGGTTCTGCACGCCACCGAGGCTGATTTCGCGCCGCTGATTCCGACCATCCGGTGTGTCATGCCGTCTCATCCGCAACCGGGCCTGGACCGCGACCCCGCCGTCACCCGCACCATCGCCGCCCACGCCCGTCGGTGCCTGGGCGTGTACGGCACGGTGCTCAAGGGCGGCCGCGTCAGTGAGGGAGAGACGCTGCGAGTCGATCCGCCGAACCGTTCGGCGGTGGCGGCCACCGCGGAGTCGGCGGCGACCACGGCCAAGCGGGTGCTGATGCGTGCCTTTTCGGCGGCACTGCCTCGCGGGAAGCGCTGATCCCGACTACACCCAGAAGATCCAGCTGATCGTCAGCACCATCGACGAGATGATCAGCGTCGCCCACAGCACCGCCAAGGTGGTCTCCCGCGATTCGAACGGCGAGAGCGACTGCGGGGCGCCCGGTGGCAGCGTCGCCCATCCGGCCGTCCCCTGAGCAGGGTCCATATCCACGAGGCCGTAAATACCCGGCTCTGGCCGACTCGAAACTCAGATGTAGGGCTGAACTGCCGCCATGCGAGCCCTCCACCAGGTGACCGTGGCGGGATCGGCGGCGAATTGCTCCAGCAGGGCCGGATCCGGTCCCGGTGGCATCGGCGCGACCGGGAGGTAGCCGTCCACCGGGATCAGCGACCGGCCCGTGCTGACCAGGTCACCGCTGAGCAGGGCCACGCCACCCAGTTGGTGGGCGAACCCCGGGTCGGGCAGGACGCCGGCCAGTGCCGGGCCCCCGGCCGAGCCGATCGTGCTTTCCCGTGCGCTGCTCACCACGCACGGCAGTTCGCATTTCTCCGCGAACCGCAGTGCGCGGCGCACTCCGCCGAGCGCGGAGACCGTCAGCACGGCGATGTCGGCGGCCTCGGCCAGATTCATGTCCAACGGGTGATCGGATTCGCAGACCAGCCGGCCGACAGCGACCGGAACCTCTAAACGCTTTCTGGCGGAGGCGGTTTCGTCCAGTGTCGGGCACGGGTTCTCGATGAACTCCAGCCCGCCGGCGGCGCGTGCCAGCAGCGGCACGGCGGCCACGGCGCCGTCGGCGTCCCACGCGCCCGCGGCATCACAGCGGATCGCCCCGCCGGGTCCGAGTGCGTCGCGCACCGCCTCCAGGCGGACGATGTCGTCGGCCAGTGCGCCTGCCCCCACCCGCACCGCCGCGGTCCGGCATCCGGAGGCGCTGACGATCTGGCGTGCGCGGTCAGCTCCGACGGCCGGCACGGTCACCGCGACCGGTACCCGGCCCCGGACCGGGTCCGGCCAGCCGACCGTGCCGACCTCTATCGCGGCGGTCAGCCACCGGGCCGCCCGGCGTTCGTCGAGATGACGCGGTGCGCTGAACTCCCCCCAGCCCTGCGGGCCCTCCAGCAGCATGCCCTCGCAGATCTCGCCGCCATCGGTGAGTGGGATGGCGAACACCGGTGCCGTATCGAAGTCGATCCAGGTCTTCACTTCCGGCGCCCCTACGCCGTCGGAGACCAGTAGCCGAGCAACTCGGCGAAGGTGTCGAAAGCCGCCGCCGAGGCGCCGTAGGCGGCCTCGAGGTGGATGCTCAGCGGGAAGCCGAGGTCTGCCACACCGTCGATGACGCGCTTGTACAGATCGAGCAACATCGCGCGTTTGCGCTCCGGTTCGCTGCCGGCCAGGGTCCGGACGAACTCCTGTTCGGCGGCCACCGCCGCGTTACCGGGATCCTGGATGAGCCAATTGACCAGGCCCACAGTGCTTTCCATCTTGGGAACGAACCCGAAGGACAGCAGAATTTCCGGGCGGTGGTCGCTGGTCGCGGCGAAGTCGCGCAGGAATCCGACGATCGCGTCGGAGTACAACAGCTGAGTCAGCGCATAGGTGGCACCCTGATCGCACTTGAACCCGAACCGGCCGATCTCCCCGTCGCGGGTCGGGATCAGCACCACTCCGCGGTTGGCCACGAGGTCGCGGTAGGTGTGCAGGGCGTCGGTCGGTGGCACGCCGGTGCCTTCCCCATCGCTCATGGTGCGCGGCACGCCGACGAAAGCGATCCCCTCCATTCCTGCCGCCAGCAGATCGCTCAGGCGCTGGCGCAAGACCGGCTCACTGGAGAACGAGGTCACCTGGGTACACAGCCCACCTACTCCTGGCAGCTCCGGGGCGATCAGCGACCAGAACTCCAGCACGTCGAGTTTGGGCTTCATCGCCACCGGCCGGCCGGAGTCCTCGTCGATCATTCCGGGGATCATCACGTGCCCGACGCTCACGCCCGATTCCACCGACAGGCGCAGCATCTTGCGGGCTTCGTCGAGCCGCTGTTCGCGATCGCGATCGACGTTGGGCGGCACGAGCTCGAAGGCCACCGTGTTGAAAGGCACGATGAGACACCCTAACCGAGCACGCCGGGTCGCCAGTCTTGACTGAGTCCAGAAAACAGCGGAGGATGTCACCCGTGGGGACGGAAACACCGGCGGGGGATGCTTCAAGTCCGGCGGCATCGTCGCTGCGCTCCGCTGACCTGCGGGTCACCCGGCCGCGGGTCGCGGTCCTGGACGCCGTTCATGACCATCCGCACGCCGACACCGACACCATCGTCGGCGCCGTCCGGGTGGGTCTGCCCGAGGTATCCCGACAGGCGGTGTACGACGTGCTGGCCGCCCTGACCTCGGCAGGTTTGGTGCGGCGCATCCAGCCGTCGGGGTCGGTGGCCCGCTACGAGGCCCGTGTCGGCGACAACCACCATCACGTGGTCTGCCGGTCGTGTGGAACCATCGGCGACGTGGACTGCGCCGTCGGCCAGGCACCGTGCCTGGACCCGGTCGGCGACCCCGCCGAACTCACCGGCTTCATCGTCGACGAGGCTGAAGTCATCTACTGGGGGCAGTGCCCGGACTGCTCGGCTCAGAAGCTTCGGGATCACAACCGGTGATCACCGCTTTTTCACCCAAACCCACTTCTGGAAGGAACACACGTGGCTGACCAACATCCGCCCATCGGCGAGGCTCAGACGGATTCTGCGGCCGGCGGTTGTCCGATGCGCATCAGGCCGCCCGTCGAGGGCGGCAGCAACCGCGATTGGTGGCCCAACGCCGTCAATCTCAAGATCCTGCAGAAGAACCCTGACGTCATCGACCCGATGGACCCCGGCTATGACTACCGGACGGTGGTCCAGACCCTGGACGTCGACGCATCTGACCCGCGACGTCGATGCCGTGATGACCGACTCGCAGGATTGGTGGCCCGCCGACTTCGGCCACTACGGCCCCTTCTTCGTTCGGATGACCTGGCACGCCGCCGGTACTTACCGCGTCCAGGACGGCCGCGGCGGCGCCGGTCGGGGTATGCAGCGCTTCGCGCCGCTGAACAGCTGGCCGGACAACGCCAGCCTGGACAAGGCGCGTCGGCTCTTGTGGCCGGTCAAGAAGAAGTACGGCAAGACAGCTGTCCTGGTCGGACCTGATCGTCTTCGCCGGCAACCGCGCGCTGGAGACCATGGGCTTCCAGACGGCAGGCTTCGCGTTCGGCCGCCCGGATTACTGGGAGCCGGAGGAGGACATCTACTGGGGCTCCGAGGCCGAGTGGCTGGGCTCGCAGGACCGCTACGCCGGTAACAGCGACCGCACCAAACTCGAGAACCCGCTCGGCGCGTCCATGATGGGGCTGATCTACGTCAATCCCGAAGGGCCCGAGGGCAAGCCGGATCCGGTGGCCGCGGCCATCGACATCCGCGAGACCTTCGGCCGGATGGCGATGAACGACATCGAGACCGCGGCCCTGATCGTCGGCGGCCACACGTTCGGCAAGACCCACGGCAACGGCAACCCCGACCTCATGGGCCCTGAGCCCGCGGCGGCTCCGCTGGACGAGATGGGCCTCGGCTGGGCCAACGGCAACGCCGGCAGCGGTGTCGGCAACGACGCCTTCACCAGCGGCTTGGAGGTCATCTGGACCCACACCCCGACCAAGTGGGACAACAGCTACCTGGAGATCCTCTACGGCAACGAGTGGGAGCTGACCAAGAGCCCGGCGGGTGCGCATCAGTGGAAGCCGAAGAACGACGGCTGGGCCAACTCGGTGCCGATGGCCCAGGGCGACGGCAAGACCCATCCGTCGATGCTCACCACCGACCTGTCGATGCGGATGGATCCGATCTACGAGAAGATCACCCGCCGGTGGCTTGACCACCCGGAGGAACTGGCCGAGGAATTCGCCAAGGCCTGGTTCAAGCTGCTCCACCGCGATATGGGACCGGTCAACCGTTACCTCGGACCGCTGGCACCCAAGAAGACCTGGGTGTGGCAGGACTTGGTCCCCGCCGGCAAGCCATTGTCCGCCGATGCGGTCGCAAAGCTCAAGACCGCGATCGCCGGGTCGGGTCTGACGGTGCAGCAACTGGTGTCCACCGCATGGAAGGCAGCGTCGTCCTACCGCAGCAGTGACATGCGCGGGGGTGCCAACGGCGGCCGCGTCCGTCTGCAACCGCAGTTGGGCTGGGAGCTCAACGAGCCCGACGAGCTGGCGCAGGTCATCCGGGTCCTCGAGGGCATCCCGTCCAGCACCGGCGTCGACGCGTCCTTCGCCGACGTCGTGGTGCTGGCCGGAAACGTTGGCATCGAGAAGGCCGCCAAGGCCGCCGGATTCGACATCGAGGTGCCGTTCAGTTCCGGCCGTGGCGATGCCACCCAGGAACAGACCGACGTGGAATCATTCTCCTACCTCGAACCGAAGGCGGATGGGTTCCGCAATTACGCGGGCAAGGGGATGGACCTGCCGGCCGAGTACCACATCATCGACAAGGCGAACCTCCTTGGGCTCTCGGCCCCGGAGATGACCGTCCTGGTCGGGGGCCTGCGGGTGCTGGGCACCAACTTCGGCGGCACGAAACTGGGTGTGCTGACCGACCGGTCCGGCGCGTTGACGACGGACTTCTTCGTCAACCTGCTCGACATGAGCACCAAATGGGCCCCGTCGCCAGCAGATGACGGAACCTACATCGGCAAGGATCGCGCCACCGGTGCTGACAGGTACACGGCCAGCCGAGTCGATCTGCTGTTCGGTTCGAACGCGCAACTGCGGGCGGTGGCCGAGGTGTACGCCGAGGACGACGCGAAGGAGAAGTTCGTCAAGGACTTCGTATCGGCGTGGGTGAAGGTCATGGACAACGACCGCTTCGACCTGCACCAGTAGGTCCGGCAGAACGAAAAACCCCCGCGGCGCGCTTCGGCGACCGCGGGGGTTTTTCGTGGGTCTTGCTACGTGGGTTCGTCTTGCTACGTGCAGCCACCCGCTTCGACCCAGCGGCCGTTCCAGCCCACGCACGCACTGGCGTTCGGGGTGATCGGGGCGTAGGCGTCCGGCGGAACCACGTACGGCGCCATCACATCGGAGAGATTCGCGCATCCGCTCACCGTCACCCGCCGTCCGGCACTGGCGCAGACGTCGGCCTGCGCCTCCCCGCTTGGGCCGAAGGTGAAGATGGCGACCGGTACGCCGGTCAGGGTCAGCGCGGTGGCCGCGATGGCCCCGTAGCGGCGCGACATTCTCATACCGACGAGTCTAGGCGCGCCGGCGCATCGGAGGCGGCACGCCGGCGGCGGCGTTGCAGCGCCCACGCGGTGCCCGCCACCGCCATGAGGGCGACCAGCGCTACCAGCCACGGCCACGCGCCACCCCGATACACCCAACCCGCGATAGTCCCCTGCACCCGACCCGCCGCCGCGATCACCGGATCCTGGGCGCTTCCGCCGGCGAACAGACGCAGTTCGAACCACCCGTAGTACGCGACGTAGGCCCCGACGACCGCGAGGATCGCCCCGCTGATCCGGTTGACGTAGGGCAGCACCGCTCGCATCCGTGCCACCACGGTGGAACTGGCCAGCGCCACACCCACCGCCAGCACGCCGACCACCAGCGCGATCCCGGCGGCGTAGGCGGCGTACACCAGGAAGCCGGTCAGGACGGAGCCGCTGCGAAGACTGCTGCCGGTCACGGCCAGGAACGGGCCGACCGTGCACGACAGCGACGCGATCGCATAGCTCGACTCCGTAGCCGAACATCGACCCCAGTCGCGAGGTGGGCGCCCACCCCGGCCCCTTGCCGATCGACCGGAACGGTCAGTTCCCGCCCGAGCAGCAGCCAGATACCCAGCACCACAAGGGATATGCCGACCACCAGCGTCACGTACGGCATGTAGCGCTGCACAGTGCCGGCCAGCGACACCGTCAGCAGGCCGAAGGTTCCGAAGACGGCCAGGAATCCCAGCGCCATCGCGGCGGTCGCACCCAGCGCGCGGGCCACCGCGGCGGACTGCCCGCCGCCCTCGCGTTGCACCACGAACGTGAGGTAGGCGGGCAGCATCGCGAACCCGCACGGGTTGAACGCCGCCACCATTCCGGCGGCGAACGCCAACCCGACCAGGTCGGAGTTCACGCCGTGCCAGTATGTCGCCGTGCGACATCGTGCTCAGGATGTCGCCGCGCGACATCGTGCTCAGGATGTCAATGCGCGCACCCGGTCGGTGAGCTCCTGCTGTGACATCGCCGAAACCGGGTTGTTCACGAACGAGGAGGTCCCGTCGGGACGCAGGAACACATACGCCGGCTGCCACGGCACATTGAACTTCGCCCAGATCGAGCCGTCGGCATCGTTGATGTTGGTGAAGTTCAGGTTGTACTTCGAGACGAAGCCCTGCATCGACCCGACGTCCGCCCGGGTGGACACGCCGACGAAGGTGACCCCGGGGTTGGCTGCGGCGACTGCGCTGACGCTGGGTGCCTCGGCGTTGCAGAACGGGCACCACGGCGTCCAGAACCACAGCACCGCCGGCTTGCCCTGCAGGCTGGCGCCGTTGAATGTTGCCCCGCTCAAGGTGGTGCCGGTGAAGTTGAGGTCCTCGGCCTGCGCGGTCGCCGGCTTGGCGATCCCGAAGGTCAGGGCGGCCACCGCCAGCACGAGCGTGAGCATTCTGATCACATGGGTTTTCATAGAAACGACTCTAGGTCCGGATCGCCCGCGTCAGCCAGCCGCTCCCGGAGCGGTCAGAAACGCGTAAGACCGAGTCGTCCGCGTCATACCGTGGGCGGATGACCACCGACGATGACCTCTCCCGGGCCTTTCATGACCTACTCGACGAGCTCAAGTCGGTGGAGCAGAAGTTCCTCACCGCCGATCCCCCACTGGCCGAAGCTGACGTCCTCGACGGTTACCGGCTGCTGCTGAGCCTGCTGCACATCTCCGTGAACGCCTACGTCTGGGGCGATACCGACAACCCGCGCTTCGTCGACGTCATCGGCCCGTATCTGAAGTGGGGCGGGGACAACTCCGACGCGTTCTACCAGCTGGCCCCGGTCGCGCCCGCCCGCACCTACCGGGTGCGGGGAAATCGCGGCGACTCGGTGTACCTCTCCCTCACCGTCTACGGCGGACCCGACGACGGCCACTACAGCACCCGGATCGTCGGGACCGTCAACCATCAGTCGATGGAGTTCGACGACGACGGCAACTTCGAACTGATCCTGTCCCCTGACGAACATCCGGGCACCTGGCTGCGGCTCGACCCGGACGCGGTGGTCGCACTGACCCGCGACTACCTCGACAATCCCGACACCGACCGCCGGGCCACCTGGGTCATCGAATCGGTTGACCCCCCGGCGCGCCGCCACGACGACCGCGCCGACCTCACCCGGCGGCTGCGGGCCGCGCGAACCTGGATCACCGAGCAGTGCTCCTTCATCCCGGTCCGGATCTCCCCGCCCAATGAGATCGCCGAGCCCTACCCCGTCCCACAGAACGCCTACGGATGGTCCGCCGCCGACGCCGCCTACGCCATGGGCGCCTACGACCTGGCCCCCGACGAGGCACTCGTGATCGACGGCACCTCCCCGGAGTGCGTGTTCTGGAACCTCTGCCTGTGGAACCCGTTCCTGCACACCTTCAATTACGACTATGAGCGGGTCACCCTCAACGGCGCCCATGTGACCTACCGGCCGGACGGCTCCTGGCAGATCGTGGTCAGCGACGCCGACCCGGGACATCCCAACTGGGTGTCCACCGCCGGCCGGCGCACCGGGCTGATCTGGCTGCGATGGTTCCTGCCTGCGCAGACGCCGGACCGGCCGGCCTGCCGGGTCGTGAAACTCCGCGAGATCTCGGCGTGAGCACCGTGCGCCCGGAGCCGGTTGACATCGACGACCTCTCCCACCCGGTCTATCCGGAGGCCTCCCGGCCCATCCGGGACGGCCTGGCCGCCTATGGCGCCACCGTGGACCTGACACCGGAGGCGCTGATGGCTGCGGCATCGGAGCGCACCGGACTGAGCGGCTGGGGTGCGGTGGACTTCCGCGCCCGCCTGGAGGTGCTGTGCCGCGCGCTGCGCACCGAGGCCGGATTGTCCGACACCGGCGTCGGCGTGGTGTTCGAGCAATTGGTGGGCAATCTGGTCAACCGGCTGCGGCTGGAGGCCCTGATCGCCGCGCATCCGGAGATCGGCTCCATCCCGGTCGAGCGGCCGATCATCATCTGCGGGTTGCCCCGCAGCGGCACCACGCACCTGCACAACCTGATCGCCGCCGACCCGGCGATGCGCTATCTGCCGTACTGGGAGAGCCTCGAGCCGTTCCCCGCGCCTGAGGAACCCGGCGAGCAGGGCCGCCGGGAACGCTGCGCCATGGGCCTGGACATGCTCGACACCACGATGCCGTACTTCAAGCGGATGCACGAGATGACCGTCGACCACGCGCACGAGGAGATCCAGCTGCTGGCCAACGACATCTCCGGGATGTTGTTCGAGACCACCTACTTGGTACCCAGCTTCGCCGCCGACTACAAGGCGCATGATCAGCGGCCGTCCTACGCGTACCTCAAACGTCAACTCCAGGCGCTGCAGTGGCTGCGCGGCGGGCAGCGCCGGTGGGTGCTCAAGTCACCGCAGCATCTTGAGCAGTTCGGCCCGCTCCACGATACCTTCCCCGACGCCACATTCGTTGTGACACATCGCGATCCGGTCGAGGTCACCCGGTCCATGGTGACCATGGTGGCCTACGGCGCGAGGATGGCCTGCGATCATCCTGATCCGGCGGCGATCGGCCGGTACTGGCTCGGTCGCGCCGAAGACCTGCTCAACGGATGCCTGCGCGACCGCGATGTGCTGCCCGCCGAGCAGTCCATCGACGTGCGATTCGCTGACTTCATGGCGGACGAGGACGGCACGCTGGCGGCCATCTACGAGTTGGCCGGGCAGCCCTACGACGAGCGGGCCCGCACGGCCATGGCGGCCTTCACCGCCCAGCATCCGCGCGGCCGGCACGGAGAAGTGCGCTACGACATGGCCGCTATCGGTCTCGACGCCACCGACGTGGAGCAGCGGTTGCACGCCTACCGGGACCGGTTCATCGTCAGCTAAGCGCGCACATCGATCAGCACCTTGCCGCACTCGCGACTCTCACCCAGCAACTGCAGCGCGGCATCAACCGCGTCCAGGGGGAACCGGTCGGTGATCAGCGCGGACAGGTCACGGCGGGCCAGCAGGTCGATCGCGTCGGCGAAGCGGGCCGGATACTCCATCGACCCGCGAATGGTGATTTCCTTCATCAGGACATTGATGAAGTTCACCGGAACCGGGTTGTAGTGCAGTGCCACCACGCTGATCCGCGCGCCGCGGCGGGCACGATCGACCATGCCGGTGAGCACGGTGTCCGATCCGGATGCCTCGATGAACGCGTTGGTGGCTGGTGCCGTGCCGTAGGTCAGCGCCACCTCACCGTGGATGCGCACCAGTTCCCGCCAGACGCTGCCTGCCGCCGGGTCGATAGTGGCCGCGGCGCCGAGTTGCTCGGCCAGCCCACGCCGGGTGGCGGACAGGTCGACACCGACGATATCGGTCACGCCGCGATCGGCCAGACTGGCAATGGCCGCCAGACCGATTGGGCCGCAACCGAACACCGCTACCAGCTCACCCGGATTGACGTCGGCCTGCTCCGCCGCGTGCATCCCCACCGCGACCGGCTCGGCCAGGGCGGCGACATCGAGCGCCATACCGTCGGGAACCGGATGCAGGCGACCGCCGCGGGCCGCCTCGCGGACCAGAACCGCCTCGGCCAGCCCGCCCTCCGGGGACCCGTTGCCGATCCGGCCCAACTCGTCGTTGCCCGGATGGACCACCACCCGGTCCCCCACCGCCGCACCCATCACCTCGGCGCCGAGCTCCCGGATCACCCCGGCGAACTCGTGGCCCAGCGGCATCGGCTCGCCGTTGGGTCCGGCCAGTCCGCCCATCGCGATGTAGCTCAGGTCGCTGCCGCAGATGCCGCAGGCGTGCACATCGACGATCGCATCGCGCGGCCCGCACACCGGTGCAGGCACCCGGTCTACTGAAACCACCCCCGGCGACAGGATGCGAGCCTGTTGAATCATGGGCGCAGACACTATCGGCACGGAAGGCGTCGGTGCCGACATTTATCGACACGGAAGGCGGTGAGGTGATCAATCTCGACGACCTCGCCGATCCGGTGCTGACAGACGTCCAGCGGCAGATCCTCGACTACACCGAGTCGCGCCAGGTCACCTTCGACCTTGACGCGATGCGCACCGAGGCGGTGACCGCCGCGGGTGTCGACGACCTCGACGACGCCGGCGGGTTCAGCACCCGATTGGCCGCGCAGATCACCGCCATCGACGCCGACACCGGATTACGGCAACTGAGCCGTCACACCCTGCGCTCGCGGCTGGTCCGGCTCATGCGCAACCGGCTGTCGCTGACCGACCTGATCAGGCGCTACCCCGAGATCACCGATATCGAGATCCAGCGACCGCTGATCGTGGTCGGCATGCCGCGCTCGGGCACCACCCACCTGGTCAACCTGCTGGCCTGCGATCCGCGCCGCCGCGCCCTGCCCTATTGGGAGAGCCAGGAACCGATCCCGGCCCGCGGCCAGGGCCCGGCCCGCTCAGGCGTTGACCCCCGCTTCGCCCGCGCGGCCGCCGAACACGAGGCGATGATGGCCAGCACGCCTCTCGTCGCGGCCATGCACGACCAATACCCCGACGCCATCGAGGAGGAGGTCGAACTGCTCGACCTCGATCTCGCGTCCTACGTCCTGGAGTGGCATGCCCGGGTGCCCGGGTGGCGCGACGTCTACCTCGGGCTGGACCAGCACCGGCACTACGCCTACCTCAAGACGGTGCTGCAGGCGCTGACATTCCTGCGCGGCCCGCAGACCTGGGTGCTCAAATCGCCGCAGCACGCTGAGCAACTCGGCCCGCTGATGGCCACCTTCCCGGATGCGACGGTGGCGTTCACCCACCGGGATCCGGTCGCGGTGATCCGGTCGGCGGCCACGATGATGGCGTACTCCGACCGGATGCGGCGCACCAGCATCGACGCGGGATGGCTGATCGGGTACTGGCGCGACCGCATCCACCGACTGCTCAGCGCCTGCGTACGCGACCGCGACCTGGTGGCGGCGGAGGCCTCGATCGACATCGGGTTCCATCAACTCAACGGCGGCGAGATGCCGGTCCTCGACGAGTACTACCGCCGGGCCGGGATCGACATTCCGCCGGCCGTGCGGCACCGGTTCAGCGACTACATCGACTCCAACCGGCGCGGCGCCAAGGGTTCCATCCCCTACGACCTGCAACGCCACTTCGGCGTCACCGCCGAGGAGGTACGCGCGCCGTTCGCGTTCTACTTCGACCGCTTCGACGTCCGCCCGGAGAGTTGAGGACCCACGTGACCGAACCGATCTGGCGACGCCGGCCCGGGGCCGACGCCATGGCCCCGGCGTCCGCCGAGCACGCCGAGGAGGTGGCCGCCGGGAATCTGGTGCTCCCCCGGCCTCACCAACTCCTACCTGCTGACCACCACCGACGGCAGGATCGTGGTCAACACCGGCATGGGTTTCGAGTCGGTGGTGCACCGGGCCAACTTCGACGCCGTCAGCACCGCCCCGGTGCGCTACATCATCATCACCCAGGGCCACTACGACCACGTCGGCGGCATCGACACGCTGCGCGACGAACAGACCGAGGTGGTGGCACAGGCGAACTGGCAATCCTGGCGCGACGACAACGAACGCCTCCTGCAGTACCGGATCGCTCGCAGCGCCTTCGCATTCAGCGGCCGGCTCTCCGACGGCATCTCCGCCATCGCCCGCCGGTTCGGCAAGAAACTGCCCGCGCAGAGTTCCGCGACCGCCGACATCACCGTCGAGGACACCCTTACCCTTGAACTCGGCGGCCGACGGCTGGAATTGATCGCCACTCCGGGTGGTGAAACGACCGACTCGATGGTGGTGTGGCTGCCCGAGGAGCGGGTCTGTCTGTGCAGCAACACCTTCGGCCCGGTATTCGGTCACATCCCCAACCTCGTCACCATGCGGGGCGACCGATACCGGGACGCACTCAGCGTCATCGACACCATCGAACGCGTCCGCGCACTCGCGCCGCAGATCCTGCTCACCGGGCACTTCGAGCCGATCATCGGCGCAGAGCTCATCGACTCCGAGTTGATCCGGCTGCGCGACGCCGTGGCCTACATCCACGATCAGACCGTCGCCGGGATGAACGCGGGCACCGACGTCCGCACGCTGATGGCGGAGATCTCGCTGCCCGAGCACCTGCAGGTCGGTGAGGGCTACGGCAAGGTCTCCTGGGACGTGCGCGCGATCTGGGAGAACTACTCCGGATGGTTCCACCACCGCTCCACCACCGAGCTCTACCCGGTGGGCGCCGAGGCCGTCAGCGCTGACCTCGTGGAACTGGCCGGCGCCGACGCCATCACCGCGCGTGCCCGGCAGCACTTGGACGCCGGGCGGACGCTGCACGCCATCCATCTCGCCGAGACCGTCACCGGTGCGCAGCCCGACCACGGCGAGGCACGCGCCATACTCCACGAAGCCCACCACCAGCTGCTGGCCGACAGCGTCAACTTCTGGGAACGGGCGTGGCTCACCGCACAGATCGAGAGGTACACATGACCGCGCGCGCCCAGTTCGATTTCACCGGAACCCGAGCACTGATCACCGGAGGAACCAGCGGGATCGGCCACGCCATCGCGCTGATCTTCCGCGACGGCGGCGCCGATGTGACCGTCACCGGCACCAAGCCCGCCGCGGACGACTACACCGCCGACCTGTCCGGGATGACCTACCAGCAGTTGGTGCTCACCGAACCGGAGTCGATCGCCGCGCTGGCGGCCGGTATCGGCACACTCGACGTCCTGGTGAACAACGCCGGCGCCAACTTCCCCGGCGGGCTCGATGAGTCGGACCCCGACGGTTTCAACGCCTCGGTAGCACTCAACCTGGTGGCCCCCTACCGGCTGACCGTCGCGCTGCGCCGTGCGCTCAAGGCCAGCACCGCCGCGGGTGGGGCCAGTGTGGTGAACCTGGCGTCGATGTCGGCGCTGCGGGCCGTCACCGTGGTGCCCGGCTACAGCGCGGCCAAGGCGGGCATCATCAATCTCACCCGAAACCTCGCGGTCAAGTGGGCCAAAGACGGCATCCGAGTCAATGCCATCGCCCCCGGCGTCATCGAAACCCCGATGACCGAACCGATGATGGGCATCCCATCGATCCTCGAGTCCGAACTGGCGCACGTTCCGCTGGGCCGGTTCGGGACGGCGCCGGAGGTGGCGTCGGCGGTGGCCTTCCTGTGCACCGAACAGAGCAGCTACATCACCGGAACGACGGTGCTGGTGGACGGCGGCTCCGATTGCGTCTAGAGATTGGCTACCCTCAGGAACTGTGAGTCACGTCAGCCGCATCGCCGCAGCGATGGTTCTGAGTGCCGCGGCGGTCTTGCCGGCGGCCGGACTCGCCGGCGCGGAACCTGCTCCCACGCCCCCTGGCCCGACTGAGCCTGCGGCACCCGGACCAATCCTGCCCGGCCCACCCGCTGTGGACGAGGACGGCACCTACACGGTGGGCACCGACATCATCGCCGGTGTCTACGCCTCCGGCGGCCCGGTGGATGGTGGTGCCTGCTACTGGCGGCGCATCGGCGCGGATGACGCCACTCTGGGAAATGCCCTGACCAAACAGCCGCAGCTGGTGGTGATCGAGGCGACGGACGTCGCATTCAAGACCAGCGGCTGCCAGCCGTGGGAGCCCACCGATGCGGCACCCCCCGCGCAGACCCCGCCGTGGCTGGCGCAATTGCAACTGCGCCATGACCTCGGCATTCTCAACGGCCTCGCGGGGCAGTCCGGCAACGGCCAATTGCCGGCATTCTGAGCCGGCGGCAATTGCCGGCTTTGAGCGGCCCTGCCGATAGCGCTGACGCTGGTCCTGCTGGCGACCGGCTGCGCCGCGGCGCCACCGGATCCGGACCGGATCGTGGTCTTCGCGGCCGCATCGCTGCGAGGCGCCTTCACCGAACTGGACACAGCCTTCCGCGGGGGTGATCCCGGCGCGTCGGTGGAGCTCGCCTTCGCCGGCTCAGCCGACCTGCTGGCCCAGCTCACCGGTGGTGCCCGCGCCGACGTGTTCGCCTCGGCCGACACCGCCACCATGGATCGGGCCCTCGAGGCGGGACTGGTGGACGAGCCGACGGCGTTCGCGACCAACACCCTCACCATCGTCGTAGCACCGGGAAATCCCAAGGCAATCAAGACTTTTGCTGATCTGCGCGGAGTGAGTGTGGTGGCCTGCGCGGTCCAGGTGCCGTGTGGCGCGGCGCGGGCCCGGATTGAGGCCGCCACGGGTGTCGACCTGGCGCCGGTCAGCGAGGAGACCTCGGTCACCGACGTCGTCAACAAGATCATCAGCGGGCAGGCCGACGCCGGACTGGCGTATGTGACCGACGCCCGCGCGGCCGCCGGCAGGGTCGCCGTAGTGGCCATCCCGGAGTCGGCCGCAGCGGTGAACACCTACCGCATAGCGCTGACCCGCGATGCGGCGAATCCGGCGGGTGGTCGGGCATTCATCGAGGTGCTGACCGGGCCGACCGGTCAGGAGATCCTGCGCGCGGCAGGGTTCGGCGCGCCGCAGTAAGGGCGGCGGTTACCGTCTGCTGGTGATCGTGCTGCTCCCCCCGTCGGAGACCAAACGCGCCGGCGGCGACGGACCCCCGCTGCGGCTCGACCGGCTCGGTCATCCCCGATGCAACCCGCTGCGCGACGAATTGGTCGACGAGCTGATCGCCCTGGCCGCCGACCCGCCCGCCTGCCGGCAGGCACTGGGGATCTCCGTGGCCAAGGACGCCGAGATCGAACACAACGCCGCGCTGCGCACCGCGCCGACGTGCCCGGCCATTCACCGCTATACGGGGGTGCTCTACGACGCACTCGACATCGGTTCGCTCACCGGCGCCGCCGCCACCCGGGCCCGCGCCCGCCTCGTCGTCGGCTCGGCGCTGTTCGGGCTGCTGCGCGCCGAGGACCCGATACCTGCCTACCGGCTCTCCGCCGGATCGAAGCTGCCCGGCCGGCCCACCCTGGCCAGCCGGTGGCGGCCGGTTCTCGAACCGGTGCTCGCTGATCTGGCATCCCGCGACCTCGTGGTCGATCTGCGCTCCGGCGCGTATGCGGGGCTGGGCCGGCTGCCCGCCGCCGTGCAGGTCGACGTGCTGACCGAGGACCCCGATGGCCGCCGGACGGTGGTCAGTCACTTCAATAAAGCCCACAAGGGCCGGCTGGCCCGGGCACTGGCACGGAGCAGCAGTGAGCCCGGTGACGCGGCGGCCGTGGCAACCATCGCCCGGCGGGCCGGAATGCGGGTTGAACGTGACGGCAACACGCTCACCGTCGTCGTCTCCGCATGATGGGATAGAGCAATGACGACCCGGTGGCAGGACGCCGACGTGTCCCGCGGCGCCGACTACGACGTCCGCTGGGAGGAGATGGCCGCCGCCGGCGACAACATTCACGGCGAAGCCGACCTCGTCCAGTTCCTCCTCGCACAGACCGGCGGACATCGTGTGCTTGACGCCGGCTGCGGCACCGGCCGGGTCGCCGCCGAGCTGTCCCGGCGTGGACTGTCGGTAGCTGCAGTGGATGCCGATCCGGACATGCTCACCGCAGCCCGCGCGAAAGACCCCGAATTGCCCTGGGCGCACTGCGATCTGGCTGATGAGTCGGGTCTCGCCCGCACGGCTCCCGGGCCCTTCGATCTGATCCTGCTCGCCGGCAACGTGATGATCTTTCTGGCCCCGGGATCCGAGCAGCAGGTGCTGGTGAATCTAGCTCGCCGGCTGGTGCCCGGCGGCCTTCTCGTGTCCGGCTTCAGCCTCGATGGCGATTCACCCGCAGGCGACCTGACCGTCACCAGGTACGACGCATTGGCCGCTGCTGCCGGCCTTCACCTGATGCATCGCTGGGCGACGTGGGACCGCGCACCGTTCGACTCCGGGGTCTCTGGCGATTCCGCCGACACCAGCGACTATGCGGTGTCGGTGCACCGCAGATGAGGGAGTTCAGCGGAGCGGGAGGGGATCAGTACCACGCCTTCACCACCCGGCTGACCGCGAGCGGCTACCAGATCGTCACGATGCGGGTGGTGGCCGGTTGCATCCTGGCACTGGGCGTTCCGGCCATCCTCGCCGGACTGGCGCCCAGCGTGACGCCGTGGCCGGGTTTCCGGCTCGCGTACACGGTGATCGCGGTCGCCTGTCTGGGTCTCGCCGTGCCGTGGTTGCGGTATCGGTGGCCCACGCGCCGGGAATCCGCAGTCGTCATCGTGGTGGGAACCGTCGCGCTGGCTGCCGGATGTCTGGCGACCGTCGACCCGCTGGCCGGGATGGTGACCGCCTCCGCCTTCGTCACCATTCTCGGTTACGCCGCACTGTTCCACGGTACCTGGATGATGGTGTTCACCATCGCCGTCGCCGGTGTCGCCATCGCGGTCACGACGGTGCGCATCGCAGCAGACGACGTGCCCACCGCCATTGCACTGGCGACGCCGGTGATCCTGATCTGTGTCGTGGCGACGTTCGCCTGCCGGACCGTCGCCCGGGTCAGCACAGCAGGGAAGGTGCGATACGAGGTCGACCCGCTGACCGGACTGCTGACTCGTGATGCGTTCTACGAAAGCACCTCGACACTGATCGGTGCCCGCCATCGGGACGTGGATCGCTACCTCGTCGTCGCCGTCGTCGATATCGACGGCTACGCGGCGATCACCAGCGTTCAGGGTGGCCGCGGCTCCAACGATGCGCAGGTGGCAGTAAGCCAGGCGCTGCGCGAGGCAGCCCGCCGGGAAGCGGTGCTCGCCCACGTCGGCGCCGCTGAGTTCCTGATCGCCGACATCTTCACCATCTCCGACCCCGCTCCGCTCATCGAACGGGCCCGCAGCGCCATCGCCGCGACACCGTCGGGGATCACCGCCAGCATCGGAGTCGTCAGCACCCCGTTGCAGCCGCTGGTCAGTCGCCCACCCCACGATGTGCTCGATAAACTGATCGCGCTGGCGTTCACCGCGATGGCCGACGCACGCCGGCGGGGTGGAAACCAATCGCGCTACCTGATCGATCCGCAGCTGGAACCCGAGGAATCCACCGAGTGAGGTGACGAGTGCACCTGGTGACCTATTCTCGACGGGTGGCCGACCTCATCGATGAACGCACTTACGCCTGGCGCATGATCCGCGCAGCGCGACGGGCGCACGCCGCCGGCGGCGACGCGGAGTCCGCGGCATCGCGCGAGGAGATCGGCGCCCTGCTCGACCAAGCCCTGGAGGCCGGCCTGGACCGCGCCGAACTGATCACCGCGCTGTCGCAACTCGGTGGTCGTCTACTGATGTTGTGCAACCCGGCCGACGTCAACGATGACGCCGACTCCTGTTTGATCTGAGCGGCCGTGTGACCTAATCCGCGCCGCTGCTGTCGAGCAACGCCCGGCGCAGCATGTGCATCGCCACCGTCGTCGATCGGTCGCGGACGTCGGCGCGCTCCCCCGGTATCCGCACGCACCGCGTCACCACCGGGCCGCCGCGCAGCATGACGCTGAACCACACAGTGCCCACCGGCTTGTCCGGCGTACCTCCGCCGGGGCCGGCCACCCCGGTGATCGCCACCGCGGTGTCGGCGCCGAAGCGGTCGATCGCGCCGGAAGCCATCGCCTCGGCCACCGGGGCCGACACCGCCCCATGCTCGGCGATCAGCGCCGGATCCACACCCAGCACAACGGATTTGGCGTCGTTGGCGTAGGTGACCGCGCCGCCGGCGACGTACGCCGATGAGCCGGGCCGGTCGGTGAGCCGGGCGGCCACCAGGCCGGCTGTGCAGGATTCCGCGGTCGCGATGCGACGGCCGGTGAGCAACGCGGCCACCTGGTCGTCCACCGAGGCGCCGTCCTCGGAGAAGATCGCCTCGCCGTGGCGCGCGCGCACCAGATCCAGCAGTGCGCGATACGCATCGGCCCCGCGCGGTTCGTACCGGGTGACCATCTCCAGTTCACCGCGCCGCAGGCAGGTGGTGATCTCCAGCGCGTCGAAATCCGGGATGGACTGCGCCTCCCGCAGCGTGTCGGCGAGCCCGGACTCGGCCACCCCGAACATCAGCACGGTGTCCTGCTGGTACACCGTTCGTCCGGCGATGGCTCGGGCCACCTCCTCGGTGGCCAGGGCCGCCGGCCACATGCCCTGCAATTCCTTGGGTGGTCCCGGCAGAACCACGACCGTCGGGGAGCCCCCGATCACCGCACCGGGAGCGGTGCCCACCGGATCCAGCACGGCCGCACCCTCGGGAACCATGGCCTGTTTGCGGTTGGCTTCGCGCACGGCGGTGGTGTCGATGTCGGGGAACCGCGCCATCCACTTCGCCACGATGGCCGCGATCCGATCCTCCATGGCCGCATCGAGGCGCAACTCGCGACCGCAGAACCGCGCCACGCAGGCCAGCGTCATATCGTCGGCGGTCGGGCCGAGCCCGCCGGTGGTGACGATCAGGTCGACGCCCTCGTCACGCAGGAAGCGCAACTGCGCCTCGATATCGGCCTCCCGGTCGCCGCAGATGGTGATGTGGGCCAGTTCGACCCCGAGTTCGAGCAGCCGGTCGGCCACCCACGGACCGTTGCGGTCAGCGACCCGGCCGGTCAGCACCTCGGTTCCAGTGACCAGAATCCCTGCGCGGGCGCTCATCGTGTGCCGGTGGCGCCGGGAGCGCGCACCACCAGCGGCACCGCCGGGAACTGGGCGGCCATCTCCGAGCGCGACCGTCGCAGCGCTGCGGTCCCGTAACCCTTCTTGCGGTGCGCGGGATGGATCCAGATCCGCAGGTTCACCTCGCCACCGGACAGCTCCCCGAAGACCATGCCGACTTTGTCGTCGCCGTCGACGGCGACGAACCAGGCCGCCTCCTCGGCGCGCAAACGGTCGATGGCCGAACGGATCTCGTCGTCCAGACTTCCCGCCGGTGAGCCGGAGCCGTCTCCGGCGGCACCGATCTCTTCAGTGCGCACGGAGAAGATGTCGCGGTCTGCCTCATCGGAAAACGGCCGGAGCCGCAGAGTGTCGTCCGCACTGGCGGGCCGGTCCCCCACCGCGAAGCTCAGCTGGCTGTTCAGATCGTCCAGTTCGGCGGCGATGCGCCGGCGCGAGTCTGAGGTCAACAAGTCGAAGGACATGTTCATGACGGCTTCGGCACCGATCCGCGGTGTGCCCAGAAGTGCCGTGATGGACTCGATGGCGGCGTCCCGGTCGGTGGAGTCCACGATCGCGTCGAGAACCTCGTGGCGGCGTTCCAGTGCGGTCATCAGGGCATCGGCGATGGCGCGCCGGCTGACGGCGCGGTCCTGTTCGGTCATGGGGTAAGCCTAAGCCGAGAGCGCCGCCAGCGTGTTGACGAGTCACGTCACGCCCGGTAGCCGGAGGTCGCTCTGCCAAGATGTAGCCCGTGGCGAAGCGGATGCTGGCGATCCTCGCCATCATCGCAGTGGTGCTGTGTGCCGCGGACTTCCGCGCCCTGGCACCGGCCCCGTCATCTCCCGCCGCAACGGACACCGTGCTGTCCGACGGGTGGCGGCTGAGTTCGGCGCGCACGGTGAGCGCCGGCGGGGCGGTGGTCTCCGCCGCCGGCTACGACGATTCGGCCTGGGTGCCGGTGCGGCGCATGCCGGGCACGGTGCTGGGCATCCTGCAGGACGCCGGGGTGTACCCGAATCTCTATTACGGCAAGAATCTGCTGACCGAGGTCCCCCAGGATCTGTACAAGCAGGACTGGTGGTACCGCACCACGTTCACCGCCCCTGCGGGTCTGCGCACCTACCGGCTGGACTTCCCCGGCATCAACTACCGGGCGGACATCTGGCTCAACGGTCACCGCATCGCCGACAGCCGCGAGATCGTCGGCATGTACAACGCCCACGATCTCGACGTCACCGGACGGATCATCGCCGGAGCGGCCAACACCCTGGCGGTCAAGGTCACCCCGGAGCGCTCCATCCAGGACGTCGACGGTGTGGAACTCGCCGACAGCTGGTACGACTGGATCAACTGGCGCTACCTGGGATACCAGGCCCCCGGCGCCGCCCCGGGATACCAGGCCACCAGCGCAAGCCCGGGAAGCGGCATCTCCTTCGTGCCCGACCGCAACGCGGGCATCTTCAAGCCCGTGCGGCTCAGGGCGTTCGGTGCCGTGGACATCGGTCCGTCCTCGGTCAACACGGAACTGCCGCTCCCCGATCTCGCCCATGCGCGGCTGACCGTGCACTCCGAGGTGCGCAACGACACCGACGACGCGGTGCGCGGGGTACTGACCGCCACCATCACACGGCCTGCCAGACCCCCCGTCACCGTCGCGGCACCGGTCTCGCTGGCACCCCGCGAGCGCCGCGACGATCTCCTTCAGCCCATCGGATTTCGCCCAGCTCACCGTCGCGGATCCGGACCTCTGGTGGCCGCACACCATGGGTGATCCGGCCCTGTACGGCCTGCGGCTCGATTTCAGCCAGGGCCGCATCGTCACCACCTCACGATCCCTGCGTTTCGGCATCCGCACGGTGACCGCCGGCCGTGACACGGACGGCCCGGGTGCCGGCGCCAACGGCGGCGACTTCTACCTGTCGGTCAACGGCCGCGACTTCTTGGTGCGCGGCGCCACCTACACCCCGGATCTGCTGTACTCCTATGACCCCGACCGCGACGCCGCGATCCTTCGTTACGTCAAAGATCTCGGACTGAACATGCTGCGCCTGGAGTCCAAGATCGCCTCGGAGCGGTTCGTCGAGATGGCCGACGAGATGGGCATCCCGCTGATGTACGGCTGGATGTGCTGCAACCAGTGGGAACGCTGGCAGCAGTGGGATGCCGAAGACCGCCGCGTGGCGCAGGAGAGCATGCGTTCGCAGATCGACATGCTGGCCCCGCACGCCTCGGTGTTCGTGTGGGCCAATGGCAGTGACGGCCGCCCGCCCGATGAGGTCCTCGCCACCTACCGCGGGGTGTTGCAGGAGGCGCATTGGCAGAACGTCGTCGTCGACACGGTGTCCGCCTTCTCCCGCGGCGCGGACGGCAAGCCGCTGTGGGACGGCATCCAGATGGCCGGGCCCTACAGTTGGCGCCCGCCCACCTATTGGTTCTCCGGACGGTATCCGGCCGCCCGCGGTGCGTCGGCCGAACAGGGCGACAACGAGCACATCCCACCGTTCGCCAGTCTGCGCTCGTTCATCCCGCCGGATCGGCTGTGGCCGATCAATGACACCTGGTACTTCCACGCCGGTTCCAACCAGCAGAACTCCACCCTGACCAACGTCCGTCGGGTGATCGACCGGCGCTACGGTGTGTCGACCAACGCCCAGATGTTCGCCGACAAAGCACAATTGGCGCACTACGAGTCCACCCGGGCGCAGTTCGAGTCCTTCGCCGCCGGCGGGTGGGACACCCACAAGATGACCGTCTACTGGATGCTCAACAGCCACTGGCCGTCGTTCTTCGGCAATATCTTCGACTACTACCTGCGGCCCGGCGGCGCCTACTACGGCGCCAAGAAGGGGCTACGTCCGTTGTCGGTGGTGTTCGATTCCTATGCCACCGGAGACCGTCGCCAGGGCAAGGTCACCGTGGTCAACCAGAGTCCGGAGGCGACAAGCGATCTGCGCGTGCGGGTCCGGATCTACGACCTCGCCGGCAGGGTGCGTGAGGACCGGACAGCCGGGGGCATCGCCGTCGACGGCGGTGCCGCGACCCCGGCGCTGACGCTGGCGCCGGGGCCTGCCGACTCCCCGGTGTTCTTCGTTCGCTGCGAACTGCTCGACGGCGCCGGACACGGTGCTGGCCGACAACGTCTACTGGCAGTCGCAGCGGCCCGACGACCTGGGCCCGCCCTCCAACGACGCGGCATTCGACACCAAACAGGTCAGTTGGGCCGATATGACCGCCCTGGCGGTGATGCCCAGGGCGACCCTCGATGTCACGGCACGCCCCGATGAGGACGGTTCGGTGCGCATCCGGCTGCACAACCCCACACCGCGGGTCGCGTTCTTCAACCGGGCCGAACTGCTCCCCGCCTCCGGCACTCCCGAGACCGCTGATGAGATCCTGCCCATCGAATACGACGACAACTACGTCACCGTGTTCCCCGGCGAGAGCGTCGAGGTCCGGGGACGGGTGCCGGCAGGTGACCCGGCGCCGGCATGGGTGCGGGTCACCGGACACAACAGCGCGCCGGTGGTGGTTCCGGTCCGCTGACGCATACCCTCGAAGCGCAGGCGGAAGGACGGATAGTGCTTGAGAAGGCCGGATAGTGCTTGAAAAAGCTCTTGTGGTGGCTGCCGCTCTGGCCGGCTCGGTGTTCACCGCGATCGGGATCGTGGTGCGTCAGCGGGCGACGATGGATGTGCCGCCGGACCGCGGTGTCAGCACGCTGATGCTCAGGACCCTGCTGCGCCGGCCGCTGTGGTGGGCCGGCACCGGCGCCGCGGTCGTCGGGTATCTGTTCTACGCGGTGGCGCTGGCCTACGGCTCGTTGCTGCTCGTGGCCCCGCTGCTGGTAGTCGGCACTGCTGTTCGCGCTTCCGCTGAGCGCGTGGGTGTCGCACCGGCGGGTGACCCGCGCCGAGTGGGGCTGGGCCACGCTGCTCACCGCGGCGCTGGCCGCGTTCGTCTCGCTGGCGCGCACCGCACCGGGTGACTACGAGGGCACCGTGGTCCCCGCCGTCGCGGTCGCCGGGCTGAGCATCGTGTGCGTGGTGGTCTGCCTGGTCGGCCGCCGGGCGGTTCTCGGACTGGCGCCGCGCCATCCTGCTGGCGCTGCCGGTCGGTGTGCTGTTCGGTGTGGTGGCGGTGCTGACCAAGATCGGCACGCACATCCTCACCGACCGATGGCGTCGGCCGCGCGCTGGCCTCGCCGGTCACCTACGCCCTGATCGTGACCGGTGTCGCGGCGACCCTGCTGCAGCAGTCGGCATTCCACGCCGGTTCGCTGAGCGCATCGGTGCCGGCCATGTTGGTGCTGGAACCGGTTGTCGCGGTCGCTCTGGGGCAGGTGGTGCTCGGCGAGCATCTGGTGGTGAGCACACCGCGCGCGGTGGCACTGGGCGTCGCGATGGCCGCGATGGCCGCGGCCACCATCGCGCTGGGCCGCGACGAGGGCGCCTACGAGGACGAACTCGAAGCCGCCAGCCGGGGGGCCGCGTGTCGGCCGGTCGATCCGCTGGCGCAGATCGCCGCGGGTCCCGGCGGGCCGGAGGTGGGCGCTTTCTTCGACCTCGACGGCACCCTGATCGCCGGGTTCACCGCCGCCTCGCACGCCGGCGATCGGATCCGCCGGCGGCAGTCCAGCCCCGGCGAGGTCCTCGGCGTCATCGAGGCGACGGTGCGCTACAGGTTGGGCCGCATGCAGTTCGACCGGCTGCTGGCCAGGGGCGCGACCTACCTGCGCGGTGAATCGCTGGCTGAACTCGACGAGATCGCCCGGCGCATCTTCGCCGATCAGGTGGTGCACAAGGTCTACCCGCTGATGCGGCGCAGTCGTCGACGCTCACCGCGACCGCGGCCACACCCTGCTGATGAGCTCATCGGCATTGACCATCCATGCCGAGCCGGTGGCCCGCGCACTCGGCATCGAGGACGTGGTCTGCAACACCTTCGAACTCGACGACCGACGGGCTGCTCACCGGCCGGGTGAACCGGCCGATCGTCTGGGGGCGTGCGAAAGCCTCTGCGGTGCAACGACTTTTGCGCGAGCCGCGGAGTCGAACTCGCGCAGCAGCTACTTCTACGCCGACGGCGACGAGGACGCCGCCGCTGATGGAACTGGTGGGCCACCCGCCGGTAACCCGGTCAGGCCTGCGCTCGCCCGAGGGCTGGCCGGTACTGCGGTGGCGGTACCGGGCACTCGGCGCCGCCGATGCGCTGGCGCACCTGCGCCGCTAGGGCGGGCCGCGCTCGCTCGGCGTTCAGTGCGGTAGCGCCGCCGGCTGACGCGGCGCTGCTGACATCAGACGCGCGGTGCGGCACGTCGGTGATCAGGCCGCCGTCGACGACGTACTCCGACCCGGTGGAGAACGACGACTCGTCGCTGGCCAGGAAGACGACGAACGTGGCCACTTCTTCGGGAGTGCCGGCGCGGCCCATCGGGGCCGTCACGATGTCGTCGGGCAGGTGCTTGGTCATCGGGGTGCGGATGAACCCGGGGTGGATCGAGTTCACCCGGATCTTCTCCGATGCCAGTTCCAGCGCGGCGGACTTGGTCAGGCCGCGCAGGCCCCATTTGGAGGCGACGTAGCTGTGCACCCAGGCCGCGCCGCGCATGCCCTCGATCGAGGAGATGTTGATGATCGACCCGCCGCCGGCGGCGATCATCGGTTCGATGACCGCCTGGATGCCGAGCATCGCGACCGGTGAGGTTGACGTCGAGCACCTTCTGCCAGCTCGCCATGTCCAGCTGTCTTCAGCGGTGCCGACCTGAACGATCCCGGCGTTGTTGACCAGAACGTTGAGCTTGCCGAAAGACTCCACCGCGGTGTCGACGGCAGCCTTCCAGTCGTCGGCGCTGGTGACGTCGAGGTGCACGTAGCGGGCGGCGTCACCGAGTTCGTCGGCCAGGGCTGCGCCCTCTTCGTCGAGGATGTCGCCGATCACCACCTTGGCGCCCTGCTGCGACGAGCATCTGGGCGCTGGCGGCCCCCATGCCGCGCGCGGTGCGCCGCCGGTGATCAGTGCAACCTTGTCCTTGACTCGTCCGTCGTCTCCGCGTCCCATGGGCGGTCAGGTTACTAGAACCTGTTCCAGTTTCAGGCCGCGGTGCGCATACTGACCGTCATGGCCATTCGCGTCGTTCACATCGGTACCGGAAACGTCGGCAGGCTCGCGCTGGCCGAGCTCATCGCCAACCCCGCCTTCGAGTTGGTCGGGTTGTGCGTGTCGACGCCGGAGAAGGTCGGCCGGGACGCCGGCGAGCTCGCGGGCCTCGACGTGGTGACCGGAGTGGCGGCCGTCGACGACCTTCAGGCCGTGCTGGCGGCTGAACCGGAGTGCGCGGTCTACTGCGCGATGGGCGACACCCGGATGCCTGATGCGCTGGCCGATGTGCGCACGATCCTGGCGGCCGGCGTCAATGTCGTCGGCTCGGCCCCGGGGGTGTTGCAGTTTCCGTGGCAGGTGATGCCCGACAAGTACATCGATGCGGTGCAAACCGCTGCGCGCCAAGGTAATTCGAGTGTGTACATCAACGGCGTCGATCCGGGTTTCGTGACCGATCTGATCCCACTGGCGTTCGCCAGCACCTGCCGCAGCATCGAACAGGTGCGGTGCATGGAGATCGCCGACTACGCCACCTACGACGGCGCCATCGTGATGTTCGACGTGATGGGCTTCGGCAAACCGCTCGATGAGACGCCGCTGCTCTTCCAGCCCGGGGTGCTCAGCATCGCCTGGGGAACTGCGATCCGCCAACTCGCGGCCGGGCTCAACATCGACGTGGATGCGATCACCGAGAGCCATGAGAGTGAGCCGGCACCGGACGATTTCGACATCGCCGCCGGGCACGTCGCCAAAGGCACGGTGGCCGCGGTGCGGTTCGAGATCAAGGGCATGGTCGGTGGGCGTGAGGTGATCGTGGTCGAACACGTCACCCGGCTGCGCGGCGATCTGCGGCCGGACTGGGCCCAGCCCGCCCAGCCCGGCGGCTCCTACCGGGTGGAGATCACCGGAGAACCCTCCTTCGCCGTCGACATCTGCCCCACCAGTCGTCTGGGCGATCACAACCACGCCGCCATTTCGGCTGCCGCGGGCCGGATCATCAACGCCATCCCGGCGGTGATCGCGGCAGAACCGGGCATCCGAACCACGTTGGATCTTCCGCTGACGAGCAGCGTCAACCTGTTCAGCGGTGGGTGGTCCGAAGTTCGTCGGTGACCGCACCAGCGGCGTCAAACGGCAACACCGGTTGACGGCTACCCGAAGCCCACCACGAACCCGGGATACGTGCCGCCGTTGACGTACTGCGACAGACATATCGCCCGCAGGACTTTGCTCCCGACACTGCAGTTCAGAAGCGCGGTCTGATCCGGTGCCGATCCGAGGATGCGCGGCGGACGCTGTGGGAGCGCGCAGTTGTCGACGTACGGATTGAACGGGGTGATGCCGTTGTAGCAGGGGGCAGCCGGCCCCGGATCCGGGGCGGCCGACGCCACCGCTGACGAACAGAGAAGGGCCGTCAGGGCCGAAGCGATCCCGATCGATGCCCGGATTCCCCCGCGGATAGCGTTCATAGCGAACACCTGACCCTTCAAGCGACCTACGTTTGGACGCAATGCCCATTCTACTCCGCGTCGCAACGCCGCAACGATGACGACGACGGGTGCGGTGGCCGCAGCCGCCGGGTTCCTGCTGGCTGTGCTGTGGATGGATCTGATGTTCGACAGCCAGGTCCGCTCCGGACGCGGCGTGCTCGACGAGTCCGTCCTGGCGTCCATCGCCGGCTACTACCACCGCGCCACGACCACCAGCCAGCCCCGCGGAGCGCTCATCGCGGTGGTGATGGTCGCCCTGCTCGCACTACTGGGCGCCGAAGCGGTGACCGGTGACCGCCCCGGCTGGCTGCTGGTGCTGTCCGCGGGGCTGGCCGGCGGACCGATCCTGCTGGCGTGGGCGCGGACGGTCCCCAACGCGGTGCGGTTGGGCGCCCGCGCGGACGACGCCGAGGAGCAGAGCCGCCTGGCCCGGGCGATCTACCGCGACCACCTGGTGTGCCTGGCCGGCATCTCGGCATTCCTCGCGCTGTGGCTGCTCCCGGTACTAGGCTGAAGAAACTAGAACACGTTCCAGTCGGCCGCCCCCTGAGGAGCCCCTCATGCACACCCCACTCTGCGACGAACTCGGCATCGAGTTCCCGATCTTCGCCTTCACCCACTGCCGCGACGTCGTCGTCGCGGTCAGCAAAGCCGGCGGATTCGGTGTCCTCGGCGCGGTGGGCTTCACACCGGAACAACTCGAGATCGAGTGCGCCTGGATCGACGAGCACATCGGTGACCACCCCTATGGCGTCGACATCGTGATCCCCAACAAGTACGAGGGCATGAACGCCGACATGTCCGGCGATGAACTCGCCGAGATGCTCAAGAAAATGGTTCCGCAGCAGCATCTGGACTTCGCCAAGAAGATCCTCGCCGACCACGGGGTGCCCACGGCCGACGCGGACTCGAACGCCCTGCAGCTGCTCGGCTGGACCGAGGCCACCGCGACGCCGCAGGTCGAGGTCGCACTGCGCCATCCCAAGATGACCCTGATCGCCAACGCACTCGGCACCCCGCCGGTGGAGATGATCAGACACATCCACGCGTCCGGCCGCAAGGTCGCCGCGCTGTGCGGCTCGCCCGCCCAGGCCCTCAAGCACGCCGAAGCTGACGTCGACATCATCATCGCCCAGGGCGGCGAGGGCGGTGGCCACTGCGGCGACGTCGGCTCGATCGTGCTGTGGCCGCAGGCGGTCAAGGCGGTGGCACCACGACCGGTACTCGCCGCCGGCGGCATCGGCAGCGGTGAGCAGATCGCCGCGGCCCTGGCACTGGGCTGCCAGGGCACCTGGTCGGGCTCGCAGTGGCTGATGGTCGAGGAGGCCCACAACACCCCGGTGCAGCAGGCCGCCTACGTCAAGGCCAGCAGCCGCGACACCGTGCGCAGCCGGTCCTTCACCGGCAAACCGTGCCGCATGCTGCGCAATGAGTGGACCCAGGCCTGGGAAACCGCGGGCAACCCCGAACCGCTGGGGATGCCGCTGCAGTACATGGTGTCCGGCATGGCTGTTGCCGCCACGAACAAATACCCCAACGAGACCGTCGATGTGGCGTTCAACCCGGTCGGTCAGGTCGTCGGCCAGTTCACCAAGGTCGAGAAGAGCGCCGCCGTGATCGAACGCTGGGTCTCCGAGTACCTCGAGGCCACCGGTCGGCTCGAGCAGATCAACGAGGCGGCGGCTGCCGTCTGAGCCCTCCGGTGTGAGTACTCCAGTGTCTAAAGCCCTAGGGCGACAGTGTCTAAGCCCTAGGGCGTTTGCGGCGGGGTGACGATCCGGCCGTTCGCGCCGAAGCCCGAACGGAACACGCCTTCCTGCCAGCCCTGGGCGCCCATGCAGACCATCGGCAGTCCGGCCGGGGACTGTGCGGCGGACTGCGAGCCCGGGCACGGCGCGCCGATCGTCTGAACCCCGTAGAGCTTCGGGGAGATCACCCAGAAACCGGTGAACGGCGGCGACGGCGAACCCCAGCCGGCGTAGCCCTGGTTCGGGATCCAATGGCAGGCCAGCGCTTGTCCGTCCGGCCCCCGGCCGAAGATGAACCGATCCCACTGGAAGCACGGTGCGGCCAGGAATGCCTCATAGTTGATCCCCGGCACGTCGCCGTCATAGGAGGCCTGCGACTGCTCTCCGTCCGCGGCGGCCGACGGCGCGAAAGCGAACGCGCTGGCGGCCAGCGCTGCTGAGGCTGCAAGGACGAATCGGCGCACCATTTCCACCTCGGGTCGAGTAACCGGACTGCGCTGAGCCTAACCGCTCGCGGGGCGCCGTCGAGGCTGAACCGGCCAGAAAACCCCTTGATAGGCTGCCAAGACTGCTCGGGGAGATAGTGGGCGCACGGGGGTTCATGTGATCGACGGATGCGATTCCCCCCACCCGCAGCCGCCACCACCGCGCGGTGTCGCGGTCTCCTACGTCCCGTCCGACGCGCCCGGGTTCTTCTCGGATAGCACCGGACTCGCCGGCGGGCGACTGGCTGTGGCAATCGGCCGATGTCCCGGCTCACCGCAGGCAGACGGGCCCACGCCTGCGATCTGGCAGGCCCTTCGCGACGGGTCGGACCCGGCGGCGGCACTGGAGGTCCTCGACCCCGACTGCGCGGCACTATGTGCCGTGATCGACCCCGGCGGCTCGACCCTGGTCTACAGCGGCCTCGGCGACGTCACCGCGGTCCTCGCGGCTCCGGACACCACTGCGCGGGTGCTCGACACCACCGCCGCCACGCCGGTCACCGCAAGGCTGTCGCCGGGCGACACGGTGCTGCTCTGCACCCACTGCCCGGAGCGGGCCCGGCCCCTGCTCGACGCGTGCGCGACCGCGCACCCGCGCGAGGCGCTCGACCGCGTCATCTCGGCGCTGAGCGCAACCCCTGGCACCCGTGCCTTTGCGGCACTGCTTTACCGCCACCCCCCGATGCCGCTTGACCTGACGCTGTCGGCGGACCCGGCGAACCTGGCCGTTGTCCGCGACCGGGTGCGGCATTGGCTGGCACTGTCCGGCGTCGGTGCCGAGGACTCGGCCGACGCAATGCTGGCCATCGGCGAGGCCGCCTCCAACTCCGTTGAGCATTCGGTGCTGGGCACCGATCGTGCCGTCCACGTCGGCGTGAATGCCGTGATCGTGGGTGACCAACTTCGCGTCACGGTGTCCGATAATGGACGGTGGAAGCCGGCCGCGGAGGTCACCGGCTACCGCGGACATGGCATCAAACTGATCAATGCTCTGGTTGACACCGCCGACGTCACGACCAGTGAAGCCGGTACGACGGTCACGATGCTCAAGGAGATGAGGCCATGACAGGCACCCCTGAGGCTCGGTTCTCCGTCACCGAGGCCTCCGGCAACCACCCACCCCTGGTGGTGGTGTCCGGCGACATCGACCTCGCCAACGTCGGGGAGTTCGAAACGGCGATGTCGCATGCCCGCGACGGGTCCACCGAACTCACCGTCGACCTCACCGGTGTCAGCTACTGCGATAGCGCCGCGGTCCGTGCGTTGTTCACGCTCGCTGCCACCACCGAACTGACGATGGTCGTCAACCGGACCGGACACATCGCCACTCTGCTCGGAATCTCCGGCCTGGACCGGGTCGCCACCGTGATCACCAAGGAGTGAGACGCCCCATGCCCGCCCCCGTCTTCCATCCGCGCGGTGCCGACTCCCCCGGCACTCACAGCGAGTTGTTCGACCGAATCCTGGAACGGATTCAGCGGGATCTCCCGGGGGCCGTCGGTCTGGCGGTCTCGGTGCACGGCACACGCCACGACGGCGGCCCGGTGGTTCTGGCCGCGTGCGGCGTCGGCCGCGAGTTCGTCGAGGCCCAACTCGGCGGCCTCGGTGGGCCGGTCGTCGATGCGGTCACCTACCAGGTGCCGGTGTTGAGTCCGGACCTGTCCGCCGATGACCGATTCGCGCGGCCTGACGCCGGCGGCACTGCGGGACGCCCACCCCGAGCACGACTCGGTGTGGGAGCGGCTGCGCGGCGTCGTCGCCGTCCCCGGGGTCTGGCAGGACGACGAGACCGTGGTGCTGACCTGCGCGCTCGATGAGGCTGCGGCTGTCCACACCGTCGTCACGCTGATCGGCTACGAGCAACTGATCAGCGCCGCGATGGTGACCGTTCTGGCGCAGGACAGCACCCAGGTTGCCGACATGCTGGCGGTGCTGCAGTCCCGCGGCGCGATCGAACAGGCCAAAGGCGTGATCATGGGCGCTTTGCGCTGCGACGCCGAAACCGCGTGGGCGACGCTGCGGCGCGCCAGCCACGAGTCGAACGTGAAGTTGCGTGTTCTCGCGGTCGCACTGGTGGAGTACATCGGCGGCGAGCCGGCCGAGCAGCCCGCGGTCGCCACCCCGATCGTTCCCGACGAGGCGGCCAGGCGGGCGGCGGCGCTGCTGTGGGCGGTGCTCAGCCACGCGCCCAAGCCCGAGACGCCGTCGGCCTGAGAGCTGACTGATCCGCTGCACGCCGCCGTGTCAACGCCGGATTCCGCGCGGTGGGTGGTTGGCTTGGTTCACCACCACAAGCGGAGGAAGTGATGACCAGATACCGCGTCACCGCCGCTGTCGCGATGTGCGCTGCCGCGGCGGCCGCTCTCGCCGTTCTCGGCGAAGCGGGTGCCGAACCGTCGACCACCACATCGAGTTCGGCCCATCCCAGCGACGGCCGCGGTTACGTCGATTCCTCGGCGCGCTGTGACACCGATCAGGTGCTGATGGCCTACGGGCGCACCGCGCGCTCGCTGGTCGCCATCTGCGTCGGCAGCGACGGCGACTTGGAGTACCGCGGGGTCCGGCTCACCGATGAGGCGTCGGTGACGCTGCCCGCCGGGCGGGGCTCCGACGGTTCGATCGTCGCCACCAATGACGGCGTCACCTACTCGGTGTCCTCGGCGGCGTTCCTGGTCTCCGAGGGCGATACCGTCCTCTACCGCGACCCGTGGGTGGAGTTCCGTGTGCCGCGCTTCGATGACGGCGCCACGTCGTCGGCGGCACCATCCACGACGGCATCATCCACCGCTTCGACATCCACCACGGCAGCATCCACTGCTTCGACATCCACCACGCCGACGATCAGCACCACGACGGTCACGCCCACCGCCACGTCGGCAACCAGCGGCTGAGCGCGGGTGCAAGTTCGGCCAACGGGCAGCGGCGGACGGGTTTGCGGTGTAGGCATGAAGGATGTCTGATCCGGACCTGCCGCCGGGGTTCGACTTCACCGACCCGGACCTCAATGCCGAACGTCTTCCCGTGGAGGAACTCGCCACGCTGCGCCGCACCGCGCCGATCTGGTGGAACTCCCAACCAGTCGGGGTCGGTGGATTCGACGACGGCGGTTACTGGGTGGTCACCAAACACAAAGACGTGAAGGAGATCTCGCGGCGCAGCGACGTCTTCTCCAGCCTCGAGAAGACCGCCATCCCGCGGTACAAGGACGGCACCGCCGGCCAGCACATCGAACAGGGCAAGTTCGTCCTGCTCAACATGGATGCCCCTCATCACACCCATCTGCGCAAGATCATTTCCCGCGCCTTCACGCCCAGGGCCATCGAGCAACTTCGTGAGGAATTGCGCCAGCGCGCCGACGAGATCGTCCGGGCGGCCGCCGCGAACGGCTCCGGTGACTTCGTCGAGCAGGTCTCCTGCGAGCTGCCACTGCAGGCGATCGCCGGGCTGATGGGTGTGCCGCAGGAGGAGCGCAAAAAGCTGTTCGACTGGTCGAACCAGATGGTCGGCGATCAAGACCCGGAGTTCGAGAGCAACGACGCCCTCACCGCCTCGGTCGAACTGATCATGTACGGCATGGCGATGGCCGCAGACCGCGCCGCCAACCCGGGCGATGACCTGGTGACCAAGCTGGTGCAGGCCGACGTCGACGGCCACAAGCTCTCCGACGACGAGTTCGGTTTCTTCGTCATCCTGCTTGCGGTGGCCGGCAACGAGACCACCCGCAACTCCATCACCCACGGCATGGTGGCCTTCACCGAATTCCCCGAGCAGTGGGAGCTGTACAAGAAACTGCGGCCGGTCACCGCCGTCGACGAGATCGTGCGCTGGGCCACGCCGGTCACCTCATTCCAGCGCACGGCACTGGTCGACACCGAACTGAGCGGTGTCACGATCAAAAAGGGCCAGCGGGTGGTGATGGTCTACCGGTCGGCCAACTTCGATGAAGAGGTGTTCGACGACCCGTTCGCCTTCAACGTCCTGCGCGACCCCAACCCCCATGTCGGCTTCGGCGGCACCGGCGCGCACTACTGCATCGGGGCCAATCTGGCCCGCATGACCATCGACCTGATGTTCAACGCCATCGCAGACCACATGCCGGACCTCACCCCGTTGACGGCGCCGCAGCGGCTGCGGTCCGGCTGGCTCAACGGCATCAAACACTGGGACGTGGACTACGCCGGCAGCGGGAAATCCCCTGTGCCCCATGCTGATACCAGCACAGGGTGAGTCCGAAAGACTGGTCGCTCGACCCTAGCTCCGGTGAACTGCGCGTCCTGACCGGCGTTGCCGGCCCAGCCGCCAAGATGGGGCATCGGCTCACCATCGACATCCGCTCCTGGCGGGCCAGTGTCAGCTGGCGCGGCACCACACCGATCGCCGTCGAACTGAGCGCGGACACCGATTCCCTGACGGTGGTCAGCGGGGAAGGCGGCGTCACCCCACTCACCCCGCCCGAGCGTGCGCTGGCCCGATCCAACGCGCTGAAGTCCCTGGATGCCAAGAAATATCCGCGCATTGCCTTCAGCACCGAGACGATCAGCAAGACCTCGGAGGGATACCGGCTGGCCGGCACCCTGGAGATCCACGGCACGACGCGGCCGCAGACCGTCGACGTGGGTGTCGAGGACCTCGGTGACCGGTGGTCGATGACCGCCCGCGTGACGGTGACGCAGAGCGAATTCGGCGTCAAGCCGTACTCGCTGATGATGGGAGCCTTGAAGGTGGCCGATGCGGTCACCATCGACTTCGCCGGTACCCATCCCGCATGACCCGCGGTACGGCCCCGGCGCAGGCGGCCCGGGGCGTCTACCCCTTGACGACGACCGGATCGCCGATGCCGACCTGATTGAAATACCAGGCTGCGTTGCTGGGACTCAGATTGATGCAGCCGTGGCTGACGTTGGCGTAGCCCTGGGAGCCGACAGACCACGGTGCGGAGTGGATGTAGACCCCGCCCCAGGTGATCCGCACGGCATCGTTCACAGTCAGCTTGTAACCCTCCGGGTCGGTCAGCGGGATCCCGATGGTGCGGGAGTCCATCACCACGACCTTTTCCTTGCCGAGCACGGTGAACGATCCGATCGGCGTGGCGAACCTGGGCTTGCCCATGGACGCCGGCATCTGGCGCATCACCACGCCGTCGATGCTGACGGTGAAGGTGTGCGCGGAGACACTCGCGACGCCCAGCACGTTGGCGCCGGTCTCGAAGTTGCGTTTGACTCCGCCCGCCATCAGCGAGATCTGCGAATGCGCCGGCCAGAATCGATCGGGCAGCCACTGCAGCACGGTGTTGTCGCGCCACTCGAAACGGCCCGTCATGGGCACCGAGGCGGTCACCGAGATGCTGCGCTCCGCGGCGGCTCGATCGAGCACCGGCTTGGCGAACGTGACGATGATCGGATGCGCGACGCCGACTCTCTGGCCGTTGACCGGCTGCACGGATGCCACGGCGGGCGACGACATCGAGGGCGCAACGGCAGCCAGGCTGCTCGGTGCCGAGGCCGCCATCGCGACAACGGCCAATCCCGCGGCGGCGAGTGCGCGTCGAACTGATCCGGCCATGACGTCCTGTCCTCGTGTGCTGATACAGCAAAGCCCTAGTGTAATTGCTCCGGCGATCATCTCCGCGCACTCTGTACCACCGGCGCTGCGAGTCGAAACTCCGGCGCTAAGGTCCCGGTATGCCCGAACACGGTCACAACCACCAGGTACTGGACGACTTACGGCCCGCGCACCGCGCCCTGCGGCAGGCGATCCCGGAGGTCTACCGCTCGTTCAACGAACTCGGTGCGGCCGCCCTGGCCGACGGCGCCCTGCCGACGAAGGTCAAGGAACTCATGGCCATGGCCATCGGTGTGGTCCACGGCTGCGACGGCTGCATCGCCTCCCACGCCCGTGGCGCAGCCCGGGCCGGGGCATCCCGGCAGGAGGCGGCCGAGGCGATCGGGGTGGCGATCCTGATGCACGGCGGTCCGGCCACCGTCTACGGAGCCCGCGCCTACGAGGCGTTCTGCGAGTTCGCCGACACGTCCCCGTAAGCAAGGGCGCGTAGACCGCCTGTCGCAGCGGCGCTATCGCGGCGGAAGGGCGCTCACCATCGGGGTGTCCACGCCGACCGGTCCCAGATCGGCCGAGCCGCCGGGAGTACCCAGGGGGGCGTCGCGGCCCGGCAGGACGTCGGTGAAGAAGGCGGCGTTGTCGGCAAGGAACTTGCTGCTCGGACTCAGGCAGGTCGTCCTCGTAGAAGATGGCGTCGACCTCGCACAGCAGCCGGCAGGCGCCGCAGTCGACGCATTCGTCGGGATTGATGTACATGGTCCGGTCGCCCTCGTAGATGCAGTCGACCGGGCATTCGGCGGCGCACGCCTTGTGCTTGACGTCCACGCATGCACTGGTGATCACATAAGTCATGCCGCAGATTCTATCTGTTACCCGCCGTAGCAGACACGGCCAGAAGGCCCGCCACGCCGGGGACCAAAGTCCCCAAAATCCGCCTCGCGTGGCGGCGCTCAGCTCCGGAGTCGGTCGGTGATCTCGACGAATCCGGTGTTGTCGACCCGATGATCGGTGACGTTGCGGCACTCGCCGTAGATCTGCAGCACGCCCCGGCCGTCGACGTCGGGATGGCGGTAGACCATGGCGCTCACCCCGTCCTTGACCATGACTTTCCCGCCGGGGTGATTGTTGGGCGAGAGGCCCTCGCTCCACCCCCGGGCCCGCAACGCCGCAGTGATCTCCCGGAGGTACGCCGGCGTCGCGGTGATCGACGGCATGTCGAAGTCGATGTAGGCGCTGCCCTGGTAGGGCGGCTCGTCAGTGTTCGCGCAGGACTGCAGCAGATAGGTCCCGGCGACGTTGCGCAACCGGCCCACTGAGACGAACTGCCGCGCCGTTCCCAGCACCTGCGCCATGGTTTGTTCGTCGCTGAGCGGAACGTCCGGCGATTCCACCGCCTCACCGCGCAGGTCCTTGACGTGGTGCAGCGTAATGAAGACAGCACCGAGGGCGAGCGATGTCAGCAAAGCGGCCGCGGTGAGCCACAGCACCGCCCGAGAGCGCAGATGGATGCCGTTCATGGCAATCGCCGAATCTACACCCGCGTCGATTTCAGCGCCGGTCAGCGGTCCTTGACCAGGGTGAACTGGCAGACGTCGGTGTAGCCCTCCCGCGTAGTCCTCGGCGCTGGGCCGGATGATGGTGTGCAGCAGCATCACGCCGCCAGCAAGCCGTAGGCACGGGCAGAACGCCGCGGGCGTCCCGGACGCGACCCAGATCGGCCCCGGATGCCGACAAAGTGACCTTTTTTCATCTCAGCAACGTGTCGAAAGGCGGCTAAATGCCTAAATCGCCGATTTTCGGGCACCCTGTAGGTATGCACGCAACGCATCCGGCCTTTTGGCGGCGACTTGCCGGTCTGGTGGCGCCGCTCTGGCTGGTCGCCGGACTGGTGGCGGCCCCTGCCCCGGCGGCCCCGGCCACCCTTGACCAGTCGATTCTGCTCGGGCAGGTGGTTCCCGGCGTCGTCGACATCAGCACCAACCTCAGCTACCAGGGTGCCGTCGGCGCGGGCGCGGGCATCGTGCTCAATCCCAACGGTGAGGTGCTGACCAACAACCACGTGATCGAAGGAGCCACTGAGATCACGGCGGTGAGCCTGGCGAACAGCCGGAGCTACCCCGTCGACGTCATCGGTTTCGACCGGGCCAGCGACATCGCGCTGATCCGCCTCCGGGGCGCCGAAGGCCTGCCGATGGCGGCCCTGGGCACCTCGTCCTCGCTGGCGGTCGGCGATCCCATCGCCGCCATCGGCAACTCCGATGGAGCGGGCGGCAACCCCAGCTTCGCCCCGGGCAACATCACCCAGATCGGAGCGTCGGTGCGCGCGGCCGACGAATCCGGCGGACAGGCCCGACAACTCAACGATCTGATCCGGGTGGCTGCCGACATCCGCCCCGGCGACTCCGGCGGTCCCCTGGTGAACACCGCCGGGCAGGTGGTCGGCGTGACGGTCGCCGCCACACTGACCTACCGCATGGGTGGTGTGACCGGCGGTGAGGGCTTCGCCATTCCGATCGACCGGGCGATCGGCATCGCCAACCAGATCCGCGCCGGGGCGCCCGCGCCGGGGATACACCTCGGCGACAGTGCGTTCATCGGCGTCGGCATCGCCGACCCGGTGCCGTTCGCCGGCGGCCCGCCCGGGGCCGTGGTGCGGCAGGTGCTGCCCGGCACGCCGGCCGGCGCGGTCGGGTTGGTCAGTGGCGACGTCATCACCGCGGTCGACGGCATTCCGGTCAACGTGGCGGCGGATCTGTCCAACATCATGGACCAGCGCCGCCCCGGCAATGTCGTCACGCTGACCTGGATCGACCGCGGCGGCATCCTGCGCAGCGCGCCGCTGGTGCTCGCCAAGGGACCAGTCGGCTGAACGGTCTGCGCGCCGGGGTCGCGGTTGTCGTCGCCCTTGCCGGTGTGGCCGCCACGGGGCCCGCCCGGGCTGATGACGGGCAGCTGTTAGAGCTAGTCGACGCTGCGGCGCAGCGTCTTCAGACTGCTGACCCGGTCGCGGCCAGCAAGTGGCTGGGCGGTGGCCCGATCACCGACCCGGCGCGGGTCGAGCAGGTTCTGACCGCGGTCACGCGGCAGGCCGAATCCGCCGGTGTGCCCGCGGACTACGTCATCGGCGTCTTCACCGATCAGATCGACGCCACCGAAGCCATCCAGTACAACCGCTTCTCCTGGTGGAAGTTCGATCCGTCCGCAGCACCGGTCACCGCACCGGACCTGTCGGCGTCACGCGCGCTTATCGACGAACTGAATCACCGCATGGTGACAGAGATCGCTGAGGATTGGCCGCTGCTAACGGCGCCGGACTGCGCCGCTGCGCTGAGCACGGCGAAATCGACGGTGGCCCAATCGCGTTCGCTTGATCCGCTCTACCGCCAGGCACTCGACGTCGCCACCCGCTCCTACTGCGGCGGCTGACCCTCCGCGAGAAGCGCGTCGATCCGGGACAGCGCCACCGAGCACACCGCCGCGTAGGCGCCGGCCCACAGGGGGACTTCGAACACCACGTGGCAGCCGTCCGGCGCCTCGATGACTTCGTGCCCGGTTGCCGCAACGCCTGCGACCCGCCAGGACCATCGCCGGCCGGGCTCGAACTCGGTGATCGTGAAACCCATCCGCACTCCGGCGGCCGTCCACACAGTGCCGCGCGCACCGAATCTCAACTGCGTGCCGCCATCGTCGAGCGCCGCACGTCGGACCGATGGCCCCCACTGCGGCCAAGCCCGCACATCGGTCAACAGCTGCCATGCCGCCTCGGCCGGCGCGCTGACGTGCCGGTCGACGCGGATCATCGTCGGCCGCAGCGCTATACCCATAAAGCACCCACGACGTGCCACGCTACTCAGGTGACCAGCGCGGGAGGGGTCGGGCTCATGATCGACGGACTGCTCGTCGGACGGCGGGCACTTCTGGTGCTGCTGTCGGCGGTGCTGCTGGCCAGCGGGTGCGCCGGCCCCGGATCCCGGGCAGCCCAGACCCTGCCGGCGCGGCCCTTCGAGGCGGCGACGGTGGCCAAACTCGACGAGGCGATCACCGCGGCCTTATCGGCCGCCGGTACTCCCGGGGTGATGGTCGGGGTCTGGTCACCGCAGGGCGACTACGTGAAGGCCTTCGGCGTCGCCGACACGGCCACCGGCGCGCCGATGCGGGACCGACTTCTACAGCCGGATCGGCAGTGTCACCAAGACGTTCACCGCCACCGCCGTCCTCCAGCTCGTCGAGCGTGGACAGGTGGGACTCGATGAGCCGATCAGCACCTATCTGGACGGCGTGCCCGGCGGATCGGCGATCACCGTGCGGCAGCTGGCCACCATGCGCAGCGGGCTGCCGGACTACCTGCAGAACCCGGATTTCGACAACCGAGGTTGCCGCTGACCCGGTCCGGACCTTCTCACCGCCGGAGCTGCTGAGGTGGGCGTTCGCCGAGCCGGCGGTCTTCGCGCCGGGCAGCCACTACCAGTACTCCAACACCAACTACATCCTGCTGGGACTGCTGGTGGAGAAGGTCAGCGGGCAGCCCCTCGCCGACTACCTGACCGAGCACATCCTCGGACCACTGGGGTTGGCGCACACCAGCTTCCCAGCCGAGACGCAGTTCCCCGAACCGCACGCCCGCGGCTACACCGATCCGCGTGCGACGGCAGGCGGTCCACCGGTGGACGCCACCGACTGGACCGCCAGTTTCACCTGGGCGGCCGGCGCGATGATCTCGACCCTGCAGGACATGCGGGTGTGGCTGCCCGCGCTGGCCACGGGCACGCTGCTCGGACCGGATCTGCAGAAACAACGTTTGGAGAGCCCGCCCACGGCCGGCCTGCCGCCGGAGGTGGGCTACGGGATGGGCGTGTTCACCGCGGCCGGCTGGATCGGCCACAACGGCAGCCTGCCCGGCTACCAGACGGTCGCGGTGTACCTGCCGTCGCGACAGATGACCATGGTGGTGATGGTCAACACCGACATCACCGTGCCCGGCAAGCCGCAGCCCAGCACCGCCGTGGCGGGCGCGATCACCGCGGTGCTGACGCCCGGCAACCGCTACGCCGTCTGAGCCACCTAGGATCGGCGTCTATGGAAGGTTCCGTGACGGTGCACATGGCGGCGCCGGCCGACAGGATCTGGAATCTGGTCGCCGACGTCCGCAACACCGGCCGCTTCTCCCCCGAGGTCTTCGAGGCCGAATGGCTCGACGGGGCCACCGGCCCGGCTCTGGGCGCGAAGTTCCGCGGCCACGTCAGGCGCAATGAGATCGGCCCGGTGTACTGGACCGTCTGCCGGGTCACCGCCTGCGAACCGGGCCGGGAGTTCGGGTTCGCCGTGCTGGGACCGGGCGATCAGGCGATCAACAACTGGCACTACCGGATGACCCCCCGCGGCGACGGCACCGACGTCACCGAATCGTTCCGGCTCAACTCCTCGCTGCCGATCCGGGTGTTCTGGATGTTCGCCGGCCACCTGCGCGGCCGGCGCAACGTCCGGGACATGCAAACCACGCTGGAGCGGATCAAGAAGGTCGTCGAAGAGAACTAGAATTCCATGCATCCGCAACGACGCGACTGACGGGACGAACTACATGGGTATCAGGACCATCGCAACACACGTCAACGGCCAGGCGCCCCCGCATGTCCCGCTCGCGGACATCAATCTGGGCACGCTGGAATTCTGGGCTCGCGACGACTCGTTCCGCGACGGCGCCTTCGCCACGCTGCGTCACGAGGCGCCGATCACGTTCTTCCGCGAGATCGAGTTCGAGGGTTTCGAAGCCGGCGCCGGCCACTGGGCACTGACGAAGTTCGACGACGTGCACTTCGCCAGCCGGCATCCGGAGATCTTCAGTTCCTACCCCAACATCACCATCGCCGACCAGCAGCCCGAGGTCGCCGAATACTTCGGCTCGATGATCGCCCTCGACGATCCCCGCCACGCCCGGCTGCGCAACATCGTCCGCAGCGCGTTCACGCCGAGGGTCGTGGCCCGCACCGAGGAATCGGTCCGCGACCGGGCCCGCCGGCTGGTCGTCGGATCTGATCGCCAACCACCCCGACGGCCGTGGGCGAACTGGTGACGGAGCTATCCGGACCGCTGCCCCTGCAGGTGATCTGCGACATGATGGGCATCCCCGAGGACGACCATCACCAGATCTTCCACTGGACCAACGTGATCCTCGGCTTCGGCGACCCCGACCTCACCACCGACTTCGAGGAGTTCATGAAGGTCGCCATCGACATCGGCGCGTACGCCACCGCGCTCGCCGAGGACCGCCGGGCCAACCCGCGCGACGATCTGACCACCGCACTGGTCGCCGCCGAGGTCGACGGCGAGCGGCTGACGTCGGCGGAGATCGCGTCGTTCTTCATCCTGCTGGCGGTGGCCGGCAACGAGACCACCCGCAACGCCATCAGCCACGGCGTGCTGGCGCTGACCCGCTATCCCGGAGCAGCGCGAGATCTGGTGGAACGACTTCGAGAAGCACACCCCAGACCGCGGTCGAGGAGATCGTGCGGTGGGCCTCGCCGGTGGTCTACATGCGCCGCACCGCGACCCGCGACGTCGAGGTCAGCGGCGTGCGATCGCCGGCAGGGCGACAAGGTCACCATGTGGTACGGCTCGGCCAACCGCGACGAGGACCAGTTCGACCAACCCGTGGCTCTTCGACGTGACCCGTGCCCCCAACCCGCACGTCGGATTCGGCGGCGGCGGAGCGCACTTCTGCCTCGGCGCCAACCTGGCCCGCCGGGAGATCGCGGTGCGTGTTCGAGGAACTGCACAACCGGATCCCCGACATCGCCGTGACCGAGGAACCGGCGATGCTGCTGTCGGCGTTCATCCACGGCATCAAGCGGCTGCCGGTCAGCTGGACGCCGCCGGCCTAGGCCGCCCATGGCAGCGATGAAGGAACGTCTGCACTGGCTCGCCATGCACGGTGTGGTGCGGTCGGCGGCCACCGTGTCGGCGCGCCGCGGCGATCCGCAGGCCCGCCTAGTCACCGACCCCGCGTTGCGGGCCGACCCGATGCCGTTCTACGAGGAGCTTCGCCGGCAGGGCCCGGTGGTGCGCGCCCGGGTCAGCTACCTGACCGTCGACCACGCCGTCGCCCACGAACTGCTGCGCTCCGATGACTTCCGGGTGATCTCGATGGGTGCCAGCCTGCCCGGCCCGCTGCGCCGACTGGAACTGCGCACCCGGACCGATCTGCTGCACCCGCTGCTGCCGCCGTCACTGCTGGCCGTCGAACCGCCCGAGCACACCCGCTACCGCAAGACGGTGTCCTCGGTGTTCACCAGCCGCCGGGTCGACTGCTCTGCGCGACCGCGTGGAGGACACCGCCGACACACTGCTCGACGGGCTCTCCGATGAGCACGGTGCACGTCGACATCGTCGACCGGTACTGCGCGCAACTACCGGTCACCATCATCAGCGAGATTCTCGGCGTACCGGACGCCGACCGGCCGAAGATCCTCGAGTACGGCGAACTAGCCGCTCCCAGTTTGGATTTCGGACTCAGCTGGCCGGAGTACCAGAGGGTGCAGCACGGGCTGGCGGGCTTCAACGACTGGTTGATCTCGCACCTGCAGTGGCTGCGCGACCATCCCGGAGACGACCTGATGAGCCAGCTGATCGCGGCGTCCGAGGACGGTGTCCGACTCAACGAGATGGAACTGCGCGCGATCGCCGGACTGGTGCTCGCCGCCGGATTCGAGACCACGGTCAACCTGCTCGGCAACGGAATCAACCTGCTGCTCAACCATCCCGACCAACTCGCCGCACTGATCGCCGACCCGGCGCTGTGGCCGAACGCCGTCGAGGAGATCCTGCGGTATGACTCACCGGTCCAGCTCACCGCGCGGGTGGCCCGCACCGACACCACCGTCGCCGGAACCGAGATCCAACGGGGGCGAGCTGGTGGTGATCTACCTCGCCGCAGCCAATCGCGATCCCGCGGTGTTTGAGCATCCGGACCGCTTCGACGTGTCCCGGGACGGCGCCGGCCGACACCTCGCGTTCTCCGGTGGCCGGCACTTCTGCCTCGGAGCCGCGTTGGCGCGTGCCGAGGGCGAGGCCGGACTGCGCCGGTTCTTCGACCGCTATCCCGACGTTCGCTCCGCCGGCAGCGGAACCCGCCGCCCCACCCGGGTGCTGCGGGGCTGGGCGCAACTACCCGTCCTGCTGGGTTCGGGGTCCCGACTTCTGCGCTGAGTGGCCGGAACCACCGCCGTCGAGCGAATCCCTGCGCCGCCGCCGCTTAGCGCTCCTCGGACTGCCGGCGCTCGCTGTGCCGGCGTCGGCGACTCCGCCCGCCGCACCTCGGCGTCCTCGTGGCGCAGTTGCTCGCGCATCTCCTCAGCCTGCGCGTGGCGGTGGGTCAGCTCCCGGCGGCGCCCGCCCCACAACACGATCCCGAGGACGATCAGGGCCACGACCGCGACGATGATCCAGATGATGGTTTTGGTATCCATCGCGTGGAGATTCCCGTCACGCGCTGCGCGTCAAACCGCTTGCGGGGGGCGCTCGGCGGGAACACACCGGTGATGACGGAGCAGATGGCGCAGGCGGAGCACCGGGTGCAGCCCGGCCGGGAGTCCTTCGAGCGCACCGTGGCGCTACTGGACTATCCGATGTTCGTGGTCACCACCCGGTCCGGAGATGACCTGGCGGGCTGTCTGGTGGGCTTCACCAGCCAGGTCTCCATCCGGCCGTCGCGGTTTCTGGTGGGCCTGTCCAAGCGCAACCACACGTCCCGCACCGCCGACCGGGGCGCCACGCACCTGGCCGTACATCTACTGACCCGCGAGGATCGCGACCTGGCCCGGCTGTTCGGCAGCGAGACCGGGGACCGGATCGACAAATTCGCCCGGTGCTCCTGGTGGGAGGGTCCGCACGGGCTGCCGATCCTGTCCGGGGCACCGGCCTGGTTCGCCGGCCGAGTGCTGGACCGGTTCGATCTGGGCGATCACGTGGGTCATCTCACCGAGCCGGTCGCCGGGCATACCGGGCGGTCGCTGACCGACCTGGTGACTTTTTCCGACGTCAAAGACCTCGAACCCGGCCACGAAGCCTGACGGTGTCGTTGACACCGGGGTGACCTGCCGGTTCGATGGGGTCGTGAGCTACGACACGATCATTCGCCACGGGCCGCTGGTTCGACGGGACGGGGGCGCCCTCGGCGGTCCGCAACATCGGCATCACGGACGGTCGGGTGGTCGCGGTCACCCCGCACGAACTCGACGAGACCGACTGCCCGCAGGTGATCGACGCCGCCGGCAAGTGGGTGCTGCCCGGGTTCGTCGACATCCACACCCACTACGACGTCGAGGTCCTCGACGGCCCCGGGCTGCCCGAATCGGTGCGCCACGGGGTGACCACGGTTCTCATCGGCTCGTGCTCGCTGTCGACCATCCACGTCGGCGGGGTCGACGCCGGCGATCTGTTCGGCCGGGTCGAGGCCATCCCTCGCGAGCACGTCATCGCCGCGGTCGACAACGCCAAGACCTGGAGTACCGCGCAGGAGTACGTCGCCGCACTCGAGGCACGCCCGCTCGGGCCCAACCTGGCGGCGTTCATCGGACATTCCGATATGCGCACGGCGACAATGGGGTTGGACCGCGCCACCCGCAAGGAGATGACGGCCCACCTCCGGCGAGCAGGCCGAGATGGAGCGCATGCTCACCGAGGCCCTCGATGCCGGTTTCCTCGGGATGTCGTCGAGCAATTGCTGTTCGACAAGATCGACGGCGACATCTGCCGGTCGCGCACCCTGCCGTCCACCTACGCCAGGCCGCGCGAATTGCGCCGGCTCAAGTCGCAGTTGCGCCGGCGCGGCCGGGTGCTGCAGTCCGGCCCGGACATCGAGAACCCGCTGAACCTGGTATCCCAACTGGCGCAGTCGCTTCCGGTTCTGCGTCGCAAGCTCAAGACCAGCCTGCTCTCGGCTGCCGACGTCAAGTCGAATCCGTTCGCCATCGCCCTGCTGGGTCCGCTCGCCCGGGTGGTCAACCGGTTCGGCGGCGACTTCCGCTGGCAGCATCTGCCGGTTCCGTTCGAGGTCTACGCCGACGGCATCGACCTGGTGGTGTTCGAGGAGTTCGGTTCCGGCGCGGCGGCGTTGCATCTGCGCGACGAGGTGGAGCGCAACGCACTGCTGGCCGACGAGGACTACCGCCGCCGGTTCCGCAAGGACTACGACGCGAAATTCGGCATGCGGGTCTGGCACCGCGACTTCTTCGACGCCGAGATCGTCGACTGCCCCGACGAGTCGGTGATCGGGAAGTCCTTCGGTGCAGGTCGGACTCGACCGCGGCGGCCTGCATCCCGTCGACGCCTTCCTGGATCTGGTGCTCGAGCACGGCGCGCGCTGCGCTGGCGCACCACCATCTCCAATCACCGGCCCGAGGTGCTCAAGAAACTGGCCCGCGACGACGGGATCCAGATGGGGTTCTCCGATGCCGGCGCCCATCTGCGCAATATGGCGTTCTACAACTTCGGGCTTGCGGCTGCTGCGCCACGTCCGCGACGCCGAGCGCGGCGGGCACGCCGTTCATGACCGTCGAGCGGGCCGTGCATCGGCTCACCGGCGAACTGGCCGACTGGTACGACATCGACGCCGGCCACCTGCGCCTCGGGTGATCGCGCCGATCTGGTGGTGCTCGATCCCGAGCACCTCGACTCGAGCCTCGACGGCTACGCCGAATCACCGGTCCCCCAGTACGCCGGCCTGCCCCGGATGGTCAACCGCAACGACGAGGCGGTGAATCTGGTGCTCATCGGCGGCCGACGGTGGTCCGCGACGGCCAGCCCACCGAGGTGCTCGGAGTCCGAGCGCACCGGCAGCTTCCTGCGCGCCGGTCAGCGAACCGCCGCACCGCAGGCATCCATCCCCCAGCACAGGAGCTGACCCATGCCGTCTGAGATCGCAGGAGTGCAGCGCGAGGTGTCCGACACCGTTCTGGGGATGTGGGGCGCGCTGTCGCGGCGCGACTGGGACGCCATGAAGCCGTTTCTGGCCGACGACTGCATCTACGTCGACATGCCGATCGGTCCGACGGCGGCGGCGCGCGGACATGACGGACATCGTCAAGCGTCTGAAGGTCGGTCTCGAACCGCTGTCGAGTTACGAGAACCACGACGGCGTCCTGGTGAGCAACGGCGTCGACGTCCTGTACGAGCACTCCGAGACCTGGCACTGGACCACCGGTGAGTCGGCGGTGCTGCAGTTCGTCACCGTCCACAAAGTCGAGCAGCGCGACGGCGTCCCGAAAATCACGTTGTGGAAGGACTATTGGGACTTCGGCGGGCTGGCGAACCACGCGCCGGCGGACTGGATGGAACAACTTCATGACCGCCGACATGAGTTGGCAGTTCGATGCCACCGGACTGATCTAGCGACGCCTCATGCCCGGCTGGGCAGGGTGATCGAGCAGGCCTGGCCCATGTCGAGGGTGCGCAGCATTCGGCCCATACCCAGCCACATCGCGCAGGACATGGTCAGGTCGGCGATGAGTTCATCGGAGAACTCCTCACGCAGCCTCGCCCAGAACTCGTCGTCGGCGCGCAGACCGGTGTGGTCGGTGGCGAACCGGTGGGCGAACTCGGCGGCCAGGCGTTCCTGTTCTGAGTACCCCGGCCAGGTCCGCCAGTCCGCGGCGTGGGCATAGAGGTCTTCATCCACCCCGGCGGCCGGGCCGTCGGCGTCGCGGGTGTTCTGACACACCACGCACTCGTTGTCCTCGGCGATCACGATGCGCGCGATCTCGCGCACCCGCATCGGCAACCGGTTGCGGTTATAGACCGCCTGGGAGAAACCGGCCAGGGCCGGCGCGATGCCCGGCGACAGTGCCATCCAACCCGCGACATCGTCGTCGGCGAACTCTCCGATTCGGCTCATAGTCGCCGATGGTAGTGGTCCGGACGACCTGCGGAGGACATCTCCTCGCGGTCCCATTCGCGCTGCGCGAGCAGTCGGTGGGCGATCCGCTCCAGGGCCGCTTCCACCTCGAGGCGGTCCGGCCGCAGATCCACACCGTCGGAGGCGTGCAGCCTGCGCATGATGCCGTCCACGATCGCCGCTGATGCGGCGTCCACCTGCTGGACGCCGCGCTGCGTCAGCCACAGTTCGTCACCGGTGCGCAGCGCGTATCCCGCACCCACGAGGTGCTCGAAAGTCGGCTCGATCACCTCGCACGGCACCCGGAGTCGCTCGGCGATGCCGGTGAGCCGCGCGAGTCCCGAAGACCTGCTTGTTGCGGTAGATCTGCAACAGCGCCCACAGGCCGCCGACATCGAGCTCGACACCCGGGACGCGCCGGCCAGTGCGCGCAACCGCAGATCCGGTGAGTGCGCGCATCATCCGGCCAGACCGCCGCCTCGAGGATCTCCTCGGGCGTCTCCGATGACGGCATTCCGAATCCCTCGCCGAGGTCGACGGCGGCCGGCGTCGATGTCACGCAGCGGCACCTCCTTGAGCATCAGCGCCAGAACGAATCCGATCACCGCCACCGGTGCGGCGCAGAGGAACACCTTGCCGAGTGAGTCGGCGTAGGCCGTCGATGATCGGCGCCGCCATCTCGGGCGGCAGCCGGTGCAGCGCCTGCGGTGATTGCGCAGCCGCTGCCGGCGGCGCCCGCTGGCAGCCAGCGCCGGTCCGATCCGGTCGTCGAGGAAGTTGGCGAACAGCGAGCCGAAGATCGCTGCACCGAAGGCACTTCCGATGGTCCGGAAGAAGGTCACCCCGGAGGTGGCAACCCCGAGATCGGCGAAGTCGACGGTGTTCTGCACCGTCAGAATGAGCACCTGCATGCACAGCCCGATACCGGCGCCGAGGATGAACAGATACAGCGACTGGCGCCACACCGGAGTGGCGGCGTCCATCTGGGAGAGCAGCACGAAACCCACCGCCATCACCGCGGTGCCCGCCACGGGGAAGATCTTGTAGCGGCCGGTGCGACCGACCAGGATGCCGCTGCCCATCGAGGTGATCAGCAGTCCGACCACCATCGGCAAGGTGCGCAGACCCGACTCGGTGGCCGAGACGCCGTCGACGAACTGCATGAAGGTCGGCAGGAAGGTCAGCGCGCCGAGCATCGCGAAGCCGACGACGAAGCTCAGCACGCAGCAGACGGTGAACACCGGGCTGGCGAACAGCCGGATCGGCAGCATCGGTTCGCGGCGCGTGCAACTCGACCCACACGAAGAGCGCCAGCGCGGCGGCCGCAGCCGACGAACAGCCCGATGATCATCGGCGACGCCCACGCGATAGGTGCTGCCGCCCCAACTGGTCGCCAGCGTCAGGCCGGAGGCGCCCGAGGCCGACCAACAGGATGCCGGCGTAGTCGATGACCGGGCGGCCGGTTCGGCCCAGCGACGGGATGGCTATCGCGGCGACCAGCAGGACCACCAGGGCGACCGGGACGTTGATCCAGAACGCCCAGCGCCAGGACAGGTGATCGGTGAAGAACCCGCCCAGCAGCGGTCCGATCACCGTGGTCACCCCGAAGACCGCGCCGAGCGCCCCCTGATAGCGGCCGCGTTCGCGCAGCGGGATCACCTCGCCGATCACCGCCATGGCGGTCACCATGATGGCGCCGCCGCCGATGCCCTGCAGCGCGCGCGAGGCCACCAGCATCGTCATCGACGACGACATGCCGCACAGCACCGAGCCGGCGAGGAAGAACAGGACCGAGACCTGAAATACGGCCTTGCGGCCGAACAGGTCACCCAGTTTGCCGACGATCGCGGTGGCGATGGTCGATGCCAGCAGGTAGCTGGTCACCACCCACGACTGATGCCCCGCGCCGCCGAGGTCGGCGACGACGGTCGGCAGGGCGGTCGCGACGATGGTCTGGTCCAGCGCCGCCAGCAGCATGCCGAGCAGCACGGCGACGAAGACCAGGTTGCGCCGGCGCGGGGTGATGCCGCGGAACTGCGCGGGCGAGTCCACCGCCTCCGCTGCAGCCTCCGCCGTCACCGGCTCAGTCTTCCCGGTCGGCGGCGGACACAACCCGCCGGGACGACCTCGACCGCGTGGGCAAACCTGATGTCACTGACATGCGCCTTTAAGAAACCAAAGAGGAACCTGAGATTAATGCTTTGACAAGGAGCGATGCAATGCTATCTTCGTCCCTGACCCGGCAGTCAACATGTTTGCCAGTAAACTCTTACCGCTGAACAATGGAGGGGCTTCGATGGCCAGACGCCGCAGGCGCGTGGGAGCCGCGGCCGTGGCACTCGGTCTCTCCCTCGCCGCACCGCAGGTCGCCGGCATCGCGGCCGCCGACGCCCCGGATTCCGACACCGGACCGGTATCGGCAGGCGCTGCCGCACCGGATGGGCTGAACGCCTCGGATTCCGAGGCCCCCTCCCCGGTGAAGTCACAGGCCGGACGGACCGCCGACGGTGCCGGTAGCCGCCTGCGGACCCGCGACCCGCGTCCGGCCGCCGTCGGCAGCAATGACGCCGCACCGGCCGCCGCAGTCGAGCCGCGGCAATCCACCTCGCTGTCCGGGGCGGCGCGTGCGGACCGGAACCGGCCGGGCGGCCAGCAGACGTCCAGCGGGTCCCCCGGTGCCACCGTCCCCGCACCCGGTGCGCCCCCGGTCACGGATCCGGACCTCGATGTGCCCGCGTCGGCAGCCGTCGCCGGCACGTCCGCCAGCACCGAAGTGGCGCCCGCGCTATCCCTGCTGCCAGCGGCAACCGTGTCTGCCGCCACCGCAGGCCAGGTCGCGGTGATGGGCGCTGCGGTCACCGGCTTCTTCGATTCAGCAACCACCTGGATGTCGCAGTTCCCCCGCAACCCGGTCACCGAATTCCTCCAGGGCGCACTGCTTCTGGTGCGCCGCAGCCTGCTCGGTTTCATCGCCGCAATCGGATCGGCGGCGGCCGGCGGTCAGACCTCGGCGACCTCGGTCTACCTCAGCGAGGCCGAACTCCGCGACTATCTGCTCGCCCTCGCGCAGCAGCGGTACGGCTCGCTGTTCGGCCAGACCGTGCCGCAGTACGACTACGGGTACAAGTGGCTTGACGGCGCACTGGTGCCCGCCTCCACTCCTAGTGACCGCGATCAGATCACGTCGGACACCAACACCCAGGTCGACGGCGTCGACGAGGCGGACTTCGTCGAGACCGACGGCAACTTCGTCTACATCTCCCGCAACGGCGCCCTGACGATCCTCGACGCGGGCTCCGACCTGAGTTCGCAGACACCGCTGTCGGGCTATGTCGTCGGGCAGTTCCTCGCCGGAGACCGCCTCACGGTGATCACCCAGTCCGGCGGTGGCTGGTACGGGCCGACGGTGCGGATGGCCTACGGCCCGTGGTGGGACTGGAATCCGCAGACCACCGTCACGGTGTTCGACGTCTCCGACCGCACCGCCCCGACCGTCGCGAGCCAGACCGTCTTCGACGGCTCCTACCGGGATGCCCGCGCGGTGGACGGCATGGTCTACCTGGTGCTCGACCGCAACCTCACCCTTCCGCAGCCGCTGTACACCGAGGTGGCCGCCGGAAAGCCCGCCGCCATAGCCGTTCCCGGCGACGAGTGGCCCGGCCCCACGGTGGTGGGCTACCGCACCTACGAGACCTGGGACGCCTACGTCGCCCGGGTGGGCGACCAGATCACCACGTTGTCGCTGCCGCACGCCTACGCGGTCGGAGCCGACGGCGAACTGCTCGATCTCGGCGTCATCGCCGGCGGCGATCAGATCGTCCGGCCGCCGTCGCTGGATCAGCAGTCGTTGGTGACGGTGGTCTCGGTCGACTCGGTGAACGCCTCGGCCGGATCGGGATTCACCTCCAGCGTGGCCAGCCTGGTGGCCTCCAGCGGCACCACGGTCTACATGACACCCGACGCTCTGTACCTGGCGACCGCGCAGGATCACTACACCGACACGGGCTCCTCCACCGACACCCGTATCGACCGGTTCGGCATCAATGGCGCCCAAGTCGGTTGGCAGGCAAGCGGATTCGTCCCGGGTACCCTGATCAACCAGTTCGCGATGGATGAGCGCAACGGTTATCTGCGGGTCGCGACACACACCTGGAGTTCGGACTGGGCGGGCGGAACCTGGGCCACCGTCAACGACAGCGGTGTGTACGTGCTCGATACCGAGGGCAACACCTTGGACGTGCTGGGCAGTGTCACCGGCCTTGCACCGGGTGAGCAGCTCTACGCTGTCCGCTTCGACGGGGACACCGCATACCTGGTGACGTTCCTGCAGACCGACCCGCTGTTCGCCATCGACCTTTCCGACCCGACCTCGCCCACCGTGCAGGGCGAGCTGGTGATCCCGGGGTTCTCCAACTATCTGCAGACCGTTGGCGAGGGATTACTGCTGGGGATCGGGCAGGAGCGTGAGCCGGGAACATGGAACACCCGCATGCACGTCTCGCTGTTCGACGTGAGCGACGGCGCAGACCTCAAGCTGATCGAACGGCAGTTCCTCGACGAGACCGCGCAGTGGTCGTCATCGCAGGCACAGTTCGACCATCACGCGCTGCTGTATTCGCCGCAGGACGGCCTACTGGTGGTGCCGGTGAGCGCCAGCGGCTACGACCCCGGCACCGGGAACTACTTCTACGACCAAACGCTGCAGGTGTTGCGCGTCGGGGCCGACGGTGTGGACGTGCTCGGCGAGATCCACAGTGACGCGACCGTGCTGCGAACGGTGCGGATCGGCGACGTGCTCTACGCCGTCAGCGACGATCGCGTCACCGCCTACAGCCTCACTGACTTCTCCGAGATCGGCCGCACCCCGCTGGGCGCCGGCCAGGAGCCGGGCCCGGTTCCGCTGCTTCTCTGATCGAATCGGTCAGCCCGCGCTCAGCTAGACCGGCCGCGGTTGAATTCGGCGAGTGCTTCGGCGTTGGCCCCCGCACCCATCATTTCGGCGAAACACGCGTCCTCGCGCGACCGCGCGGCGGCGATCTCGGCTCGCGCGGGCTCGGTCATCGTCCGCTTGACCGCCATCAGACTCGAAATCGGGCGGGAAGCGAGGATTTCGGCGTGCCGGCGCGTTTCCTCCAGCAGTTCAGCCGGTTCGCACAGCTTCCAGACCAGGCCCATGCGCAGCGCCTCGGGGCCCTCTACCCACTCGCTCGGACATCAGCATCCAGGCGGCGTTCTGCCTGCCCACCAATTGGGGCAGCAGATAAGACGATGCCGCCTCCGGCGCCACCCCGAGGCTGGTGAACGGGCACTTCAGCTTCGCCGTCGTGGACATGAAGGCCAGATCGGCGAAGCCCAGAATTGTCGTGCCCAGCCCCACGCCGACCCCGTTGACCGCGCAGATCAGCGGTTTCGAAAAGCCGCTGAGCGCGTCGATGAGACCCGGGAAGCCGTGGGTGCCCTCGGTGAAGCCGGGATCGCTGATGCGGGCCGCCATCTCGGTGAGATCCTGGCCGGCGCAGAAGGCGCGGCCCGCGCCGGTGATGACCACCACCGCCACGCCGGGATCGTCGGCCGCGGCGAGCAGTGCCTCGGCGGTGGCGTCGTAGAGCTCTTCGTTGAAGGCGTTGAGCGCGTCGGGGCGGTTGAGGGTCAGCGTCCGGACCCGGTTGGCGTCGTCGATCAGCAGCGTCACAGCGACAGCCTAGGGGCCGAACGGGTTGCGGAACACGTACCGCCCGGTGGGCACGGTGTCGACGTCGATGTTGGCGCCGAACGCCGCGGTGCTGGCCACCATTTTGTTCATCCGGTCGCCCAGCTCCGCGTCGTCGGCGGCGCCGAAGAAGGCGTGCAGGCTGCCCACCGCCTCGATCGGGAACAGTTCCTCGACGATCGCCGACAGCGGCGGTGCGCCCGCCGTCAGCGCACGGACCACGAAGTTCTGCACGTAGCCGAAGGTGGACTGGGTGGCGATCGCCACCGGGGTGTGGTCGTGATGCCAGCGCCGCAGCCAGGTCTGCTTCGTCCATCTCCGTGGGCCGGCGCAACAGCGCCATATTGGCCATGCCCGACGCGCGCTCGCCCGGGGGTGAGCCCGGCGGCGGCATCGGCACCGACTCGGTCACCAGATAGGCGGCTATCTCATTCGCTTCGCTGCGCAGCAGGTCGCAGCGCCTCGTCCACCGCGGTGCCGTAGTACTGCTGCGTCCACAGGCTGACGAAGCCCTGCACCGGCGGATCCAGCGTGGTCAGTGTCATCAGCGAGTCCCGGACGGCGCCGTCGCGGAGGTTGAGGGTCACCCCCGGCAGGTCGAGATCGAGCAGCGCGGAAGCCACCGGACCGCACAGCCGCGCCACCCACTCGTCGTCGGCGTCCGGACGCCGAAGGGCGACAATGACTTTTTCCATTCGGATCTCCTCAGTCCCGCAGCCAGCGCGGGGTGATGAACACTCCCTCGGCCTCGACCGTGATGCCCTCGGCGTCGCGATCTGTCCCGAGCAGAAGGTCTTGACCCCTTCGGTCCGGGTGCCGCCACGCCGCGACCCGTAACGGGCCCAGCGGGGTGGCGCGCAGATAGCGGATGGTGAGTGCTGCCGGTGAAACGCGGCTTGCGGTCCGGGCTGGCCGCCTCGCCCAGCAGGTGGTCGAGGATCAGCGCCGACACCCCGCCGTGGACGTGGCCGGGCGGTCCCTCGTAGGCCGCGCCGAGATGGAAGTCGGCCGCACACCGGTGCCGTTCTCGTCACGGTGGGTGACGACCGGCGGGGCCAGCGCATTGCGGATGCCGATGACGGCGTTGCCCCACCCGACGCTCTCGCCCGCGGTCGTGTGACCCGCACACCGAACGCGCCGTCGATCTGGCGACTGCGCAGGCGGGCGACGGCGGCGTCGATGTCGCGCTTCACCTCGGCGACGGTGTCGGCGTCGGCCTCGGTGCGGATGGTCGCGTCGACCAGGTCGCGCACCGATTCCGCCAGCGGCTCGTAAATTCCTCGCAGCCGGGCGACGTTCCTCGGTCGACCAGTCCTCGACGGTGAACTCCAGCACCCCTGCACTAGAACACGTCCGCGTCGGGCGGCGACGGTGGGTCTACAGTTGGCAGCCATGGCCGACCGTGCCCGGACTGGGTGCGCCACGCGATCTGGTGGCAGGTCTATCCCCTCGGGTTTCGTCGGCGCCTTCCCTCGCCGACTCCGCCCGGACGTCGACGAGCACCGGCTCGCGCGGCATCGTCGAGTGGCTCGACCACGCGATCGCCCTGGGCGCCTCGGGACTCGCGCTGGGGCCGGTGTTCGCCTCCCGCACCCACGGCTACGACACCACCGACCACTACCGGATCGACCCGCGCCTGGGCGACGACGCCGACTTCGACCGGCTGATCGCCGAGGCCCACGCCGCGCGGCCTGCGGGTGCTGCTCGACGGGGTGTTCAACCACGTCGGCACCGACTTCCCGCGCTACCGCGCAGGCCGTCGATCGACGGGACCCGGAGGCCGCGGGCTGGTTCCGCGGCCGGCCCGGCCGATTCCACACCTTCGAGGGCCACGACGACCTGATCACCCTCAACCACGCGCAACCCCGCCGTCGTCGACTACACCGTCGAGGTGATGATCGCACTGGCTGGGCCGCGGCGCCGACGGCTGGCGCCTCGATGCCGCCTACGCGGTACCGCGAGTCGTTCTGGGCGCAGGTGCTGCCCCGGGTGCGGGCCGCCCACCCCGACGCCTGGTTCGTCGCCGAGGTGATCCACGGCGACTACAGCGGCGTTCGTCGACGAGTCCGGCGTCGACTCGGTGACCCAGTACGAACTGTGGAAGGCGATCTGGAGCAGCCTCAACGACGGCAACTTCCACGAACTGGACTGGGCGCTGCAGCGCCACAACGGCATTTCTGGACACCTTCGCCCCGCTGACCTTCGTCGGCAACCACGACGTCACCCGCATCGCCAGCCAGTCTGGAGAACGAGCCGAGCATCTCGGCGCACGCCCTGGTGCTGCTGTTCACCACCGGCGGGGTGCCCGTCGGTCTACGCCGGCGACGAACTGGGCTACCGCGGGCATCAAGGAGGACCGCGCCGGCGGCGACGATGCCGTGCGCCCCGAATTCGGCTCCCCCGGTGACGGTCTCGACCCCGGTGCACGCGACGATCCTCTCTCTGCACAGCTACCTGATCGGGCTGCGCCGCCGCCACCCGTGGCTGCACGAGGCGCGGACCACGGCGCTGTTCTCGTGGCGAATCAGCAGCTACGTCTTCGAGAGCCGCTGCGGCGACGACGCTCTGATCGTCGCGCTCAACCTCGACGACGCCGCTGTCGCGCTGCCGGTGGCGGAGCTCACCGGCCGGCCCGCCGAGGTGATCGCCGGTACCGGCGCGCCGCCGCAGGAGGTCGTGAGCCACACCGAGGTCGCGCCGCACGGGGCTGGCTGATCCTCAGCCCTCGGCTGAGCATCGCCAGCGTGTCAGCGTCGTCCGGTTCGCCGTCGTAGAACCGGTCCAGCACCGCCTGGAAGTCGCCGTGGGCTGCGTTGTCATCGGCCGCGTCGGCGGCCGCGGTGAACAGCGTCATCGACGACCGCAGCTTCAGCGCGTCGACCGGACTGACGATCAGCGTGATCGGGCGCAGCGCCGGGTGGTGGCGAGCCGGCGCGCGCACTCCCGCAGCCGCGGGCCCGAGCACCGGGTGGGCCAGGTAGGCCTCGGCCTCGGCCAGTGACGCGATGCCGTAGTGGTCGGCGGTCGGCGGTGCGTCCCCAGCCCCTTCAACTGCGGGAAGATCGAACCACATCCAGTGGCCTGTTTGCGGCCCTGCGCCCAGTTCCCGCAGCACCTGCGGATACGTAGCATCGCTGTGTACTGCGCGTCGACGAAACGCTGCAGGTTGATAGGGGTCGCCCACCTGCAGACAAGTTACCCTCGGCGATGAGCCAATCCGACAAGGGAAGGACCTCGATGTCGGCACCGCCCGAGACCGCCGCAGACGCGATCGCGCCAGAGATCGCGGTCCGTTCTGGCCGAGCGGCTGCGCCGGCGCAAGGCCAAACGCAGCCTGCTTCGAGCGGGTCAGCATCCAGTCGAAGCTGCTGCTGATGCTGCTCACGATGAGCGTGCTGGCCACCGCGATCGCCGGGGCTATCGGATTCCAGTCCGGCCGCAGCTCGCTGCGCGCCTCGGTGTTCGACCGCCTGACCGGGATCCGCGAAGTCGCAGACCCGCGTGCTCGAGCTGGGACTTGCCGACCTCAGCAGCTCGCTGGTGATCTTCTCCCGCGGCGAAACGGTGGCCGGCGCGCTCAACGCCTTCAACGCCGCGTTCGATCAACTCGCCGACGCGACCGTCACCCGGCCCAGAGCAGGCCGCGCCTCGTCGACTACTACAACACCCGAGTTCGCCGGCGCCGATGACAGCCGCCTCGACGTCAATGCCCTGCTGCCGACCTCTATCGCCGCGCGCTATCTGCAGTCCCGCTACACCGTGCCGTTCGCCGACCGGGACAAAGCGGTGCGCGTCGACGACGCCCGCGACGGCAGCCCCTGGTCGGCCGCCAACGCGCGCTACAACGGCTACTTCCGCGAGATCGTCACCCGGATGGGATTTCGGGACGCCTTCCTGATCAACGCCCGCGGCGACGTGGTGTACACCGCCTACAAGGGTGTCGAGCTGGGCACCAACGTCCTCACCGGGCCGTACCGCGGTGAGGGCAAACTGCCCGACGCCTTCCGGAAGGCCATGGCCTCCAACGACATCGACTACGTCGATACCACCGACTTCGCCGAATATCTGCCTTCGGGTCAGCCCACGGCCTGGATGCTGGTGCCGGTCGGGCCTCCGGGGCGTGCCGCCGGTGTGATGGCCGTGGAGTATCCGGCCTCCATCGATCAACAAGCTGATGACCGCCAACCGGCAGTGGGAACGGGCCGGGATGGGCAAGACCGGCGAGATCCGTTCTCGTCGGCAAGCGACGATCTGATGCGTTCGGATTCCCGGCTGTTCCTCGAGGACCGCGACGCCTATCGCCGGGACGTCATCGACGCCGGCACCCCGCCCGAGGTCGCCGATCGGGCCATCAAACAGGGCACCACCGTGCTGGTGCAACCGGTCGGCACCGAGGCCACCGAAGCCGCGCAGCGCGGCGAGACCGGAACCGCTGATCGCCACCGACTATCTCGGTCACCGTGCTCTGCAGGCCTACGCGACCGCTGAATCTCAAGGGACTGGATTGGGTGATCGTCGCCTCGATCGACTCCGACGAGGCGTTCGCCCCGGAACGCAGATTCGCCCAACGGCTGGTGCGGTCCACCGCGACGATCATCTTCATCGCCTGCATCGCCGCGATGCTGTGGGCGCGGTTGTTCGTCCGTCCGATCAAACGACTGGAGCAGGGCGCCGAGCAGATCAGCACCGGCGACTACAACGTGTCGTTGCCGGTGAACTCCCGCGACGAATTCGGCGACCTGACAGTGGCTTTCAACGAGATGAGCCGCAACCTCGCCATCAAGGACCAGCTGCTCACCGAGCAGCGCGAGGAGAACGACCGTCTGCTGCTGTCGCTGATGCCCGAGTCGGTGGTGCGAGCGCTACCGCGACGGCGAGGAGACGATCGCCGAGGACCACCAGGACGTCACGGTCATCTTCGCCGACCTCGTCGGTCTCGACGAACTGTCCAGCGAGCTCGGTCCCGAGGAGTCGCTGGAGGTCATCAACAAACTGGTGCGCCAGTTCGACGCCGCCGCCGAAAGCCATGGGGTCGAGCGGGTGCGCAACACCCACAACGGCTATCTGGCCAGCTGCGGACTGACCGTGCCGCGCCTGGACAACATCCATCGCACGGTCGATTTCGCCGTCGAGATGCAACGGATCGTCGACCGGTTCAACGCCGAGACCGGCCACGAGCTGAAGCTGCGGGCCGGCATCGACACCGGCACGGTCACCAGCGGACTGGTCGGCCGCGCCGGCCTGGTCTACGACCTGTGGGGCGGGGCGGTGCACCTGGCCTCGGCGCTGCGGCGCGGTCCGGCGCAGCCGGGTATCTACGTCAGCGACGAGGTCTACGAGGCGACCCGCGACAGCCGCAACTACACGCCGGCGGGCACGGTCATCGTGGGCGACCACGAGGAGCCGACCTGGCGGCTCACCGCAGGACCGTCGGATGAGCATCCTCACCGCGCCATGGTTCTACTGGGCGGTGATCGTGGCGGTCGGACTGCCGATCGTGCTGGTGCTGCTCACCGAACTGCAGCACGCGCTGGACCGCCGCGGCAGCGTGCTGGCCCGGCCGGTCGGCCTGCTGCGCACCTTCATCGTGCCGCTGGGCGCGTTGCTGCTGCTGCTGGTCAAGACCACCGACGTCTCCGTCGACGCCACCGCCGGTCCGCATCATCTCGACGGTGCTCGGCTTCTTCGTGCTGGTGATGGTGCTGTCCGGGGTCAACGCCACGGTGTTCGCAGCGCGCCCGACGGGCAGCTGGCGCAGGCGGATGCCGACGATCTTCATCGACGTGGCGCGGTTCGTGATCATCGCCGTGGGCGTGGCGATGATCTTCGCCTACGTCTGGGGCGCCAACGTCGGCGGTTTGTTCACCGCGCTGGGTATCAGCTCGATCGTGCTGGGCCTGACGCTGCAGAACTCGGTCGGCCAGATCATCTCCGGTCTGCTGCTGCTCTTCGAGCAGCCGTTCCAGATCGGCGACTGGGTCCAGACCACCTCGGCGAGCGGCCGCGTCGTCGAAGTGAACTGGCGGGCAACACATATCAACACCGGCAGCGGCCTGGAGATCATCCCGAACTCGGTGCTGGCCGGTCAGTCCTTCGCCAACCTGAGCCGGCCGCCCGGTGGCCACACCATCACCGTCAGACGCCAAGTTCGCCGGCATCGATGCACCCGACAGGTGTGCGCGCTGCTCACCGATGTCGCCGCCGATCTTCCGCAGTCTGCACCCCGACGGCCAGCCGATCGCCACCGCCACCTCCAGCACCGATTACACCGTGACGATCCCGGTGCGATCCCCCGCCGACGATGTCGCCGCGCGATCGACCTTCCAGCGGTGGCTCTGGTACGCCTCCCGGCGGCGCGGGTCTGCGCCTGGACGGTATCGAGGACGACTTCTCCACAGTCAGTCGCCGGATCGACGCTCTGCGCACCATCGCACCGGTGCTGCGAATCAGCCCCACCGATATCGAGGCTTTACTGCCGCATGTCAAAGTCTTCCGTTACGGCGACGACGAGGTGATGCAGAGCAGCGGTGACGTGCCGGCGTCGATGTCGTTCATCGTGAAGGGCCGTGTACGCCTGGTCGTCATGGGGCGCGACGGCGCCGTCATCCCGATCTCCACCCTGCATCAGGGCGACTTCATCGGGCAGACGGCGCTGACCCGCGAACCCGTCACCGGCAATGCCTACGCTGTCGGCGAGGTCACGGTGCTGCAGATCGATCGGGACACCCTGGAGCAGCTTGGTGTTTCGCAAACCCGAGTTGCTCCAGGATCTCAGTCGTGCGATCGACGAGCGGCGGGAGCGCGCGAAAAACGCCGCCGCCGCTGATGGCAATCGCACGCTGCCGGCCAGGCCTGAGGCACCCTGAACAGCCGAGCTCGTCTGACCGTATGGAGCGCGTCCCCGGCGCGTGACCTGATCGTTGCCCAACTGCGACTTGGCGCACCGCGTCGCGTGACCGGCAGCGCGACTGCTCGATGTTTGACTACCCACACAGCAAGTGACCGCTGTGAAGAACGTGTACGAAAGGTGATGGGAGTCCTCATGAAAATCGTCGAGAAGTTGCGAGGCAGTTGGTTGCGCCGTACGGCCGCAGCGTTCGCCGCCGCTCTTGCTCTGCCCGGGATGATCGGAGTCGTCGGTGGTTCGGCGACCGCGTCCGCGTTCTCGCGGCCCGGTCTGCCGGTGCAGTACCTGGATGTGCCGTCACCCTCGATGGGCCGCAACATCCGGATCCAGTTCCAGGGCGGCGGCCCGCACGCGGTCTTCCTGATGGACGGCCTTCGCGCCCAGGACGACTACAGCGGCTGGGATATCAACACGCCGGCCTTCGAGTGGTTCCTGAACTCCGGCCTGTCGGCGGTCATGCCGGTCGGCGGGCAGTCCAGTTTCTACACCGACTGGTACCAGCCGTCGCAGGGCAACGGTCAGAACTACACCTACAAGTGGGAAACGTTCATGACCCAGGAACTGCCGGCCTACCTGCAGGCCAACCACGGCATCGACCCGAACGGCAATGCGGTCGTGGGCATCTCGATGGCCGGCGCCTCGTCGCTGACCTACTCGATCTACCACCCGCAGAAGTACATCTACGCCGCATCGCTGTCGGGCTTCCTCAACCCCTCCGAGGGCTGGTGGCCGATGCTGATCGGCCTGGCGATGAACGACGCCGGCGGCTTCAACGCTCAGAGCATGTGGGGCCCGTCCTCGGATCCGGCGTGGCGGCGCAACGACCCGATGGTCAACATCAATCAACTGGTCGCCAACAACACCCGCGTCTGGATCTACTGCGGCACCGGCACCCCGTCGGATCTGGACACCTCCGGTGGTGGCGGCAACCTGATGGCCGCGCAGTTCCTCGAGGGCTTCACGTTGCGCACCAACAAGACCTTCATGGACAACTACCTGGCGGCGGGCGGGAAGAACGGTGTGTTCAACTTCCCGGCCAACGGCACCCACAGCTGGGGTTACTGGGGCTCGCAGTTGCAGGCAGATGATCCCCGATATGCAGCGGGTTCTCGGCGCTACCCCATCCGGCGCCTGAGATTCCGTCTCCAGCAGGCCTGTCGCCCTCGGGCGGCAGGCCTGCTGTCATATCTGCTCACCGCCGCGCCGTCGAGTCGAGGAACTCGCGGATCAGGCCGGTGACGGCCTCGGGTTGTTCCACCGTGGCGCTGTGACCGCAGTGGCTCACCTGCTCGAGCCGTGCCCCGGGAATCAGTTCGGCGATACGACGGGACTTGGGCGGCGGGGTGGCCGCGTCATCGGCGCCGACAATCACCAGTGTCGGCACGGTGATGGAACCGACCTCGGATTCCACCGACGCCCGGTCGGCCACACCCTTGACCGCTCGGGCGATCCCGGCCCGCGGGCAACTGCGCAGCCGCTGCTCCCAGTCTCCCAGCAGGGGGCGGTTGGCCGGGTCGGCGAGGAAATCGGGTCCGAACATCAGCGGCAGCACCGCTTTGCGTAGCGGCCCGATGCCCACGACCCGGTAGGCCGCTCCCATGAGTCTGTACTGCCGGACCTTGTCGGGATCCTCCGGTCCTGAGCTGGTGTCGAGAAGCGTCAGCGAGCGCACCAGTTCAGGGTGGCGGGCCGCGATCCGCTGGCCGATGAAACCGCCCATCGACAACCCGACGTAGTGCACCGGGCCTACCCCGAGTTCACCGATGAGCGCCATCGCATCACCAGCGAGGGTGTCCATGTCATATCCGCCGGCCGGGGCCGAGCTGGCACCCTGACCGCGCCAGTCGATCGCCACGCAGCGGTAGTCGTTCTTGAGCGAGGCGATCTGGTGTCCGAACATCCACCCACCGAACAGCAGCCCGTGGCCAAAAAAGATGGTGGCGGCACCGGGTCTGTCGCGCGGAATTCCGGTATCGGTGTAGTGGATCGTCGCACCGTCGCGAGTGAATTCGGGCATAGCAGAAAGCGTAGGTGGTGCGGCGCCCGCTGTTTGTCCGATCCGGCTGCCGGGTAGGGCAGAACCCATGGATGTCGCCGGGCAGCTACTCGCACGCACAGCTGCGCGGCTGGGCCGATCAGGTGCGGGAGCGGCAGGCCGAAGACAGGCGGGTGCTGATCTATTTCAACAACGACGGCCACGGCCACGCGGTACGCAACGCGCTCGAGCTCCGCGAGCTGCTGGCGGGTTAACCCGTGGACACGACCTCAGCCCGGCCGTCGGCGCGAACCCGCACCGCCGCTCCGGCGATATCCTCACCGACGGTGGCCGCCGCCGCGTCGGCGTCGTCGATCAGCGCCAGGGCGCGGCCACCGTCGGGCGTGCGGACGGCCAGGAAAGCCTTCTCCGGCTTGCCATCCCGGTCAAACGGCATCGTCCAGGATTCCACCGATGCCGACGCCCTCCCACTCCACGCAGCGCGGTGCGGGTCGGTTCACGGTCGACCTCGGCCTGGACGTCCTCCCAGCGGAAGGGCGTCGCCGGCGGGGTGGTGCTGTAGACGCCGAAGCTGTGCTTGGTCAGGTAGCCGCCGTTGGCGGTGATGAGCCCGCGCGTGCCGGGCTTGGCGCGCAGCACCTCGGCCATGGTGGCGATGGAGTGCATGACGTAGTTGTTCCACGGGCCGCCGGCGAACGTCAGTCCGCCGGTGACGGTGAGCGGTCGGCCGGGTCGCCACCGGCAGGCCCAGTTCGGCGGCCGCCACCTGAACCGCCGACGGGAAGCAGGAGTAGAGGTCGACGTGGTCGAGGTCGTCGACGCCGATGCCCGCCAGTCTCCAGCGCCCGCCGCCCGCCGATCCGGATGGCCGGGGAGCGGTGCAACTCGTCGCGTTCGCCGATGCAGATAGGTGTCGTGGGAGTCGGTCCCGGCGTGGGGGAAAACCCAACTGTCGCGGGGGATCTGCAGATGCTCCGCCTTCTCCGCCGAGCAGAGGATCAGCGCCGCGGCCTGATCCACCATGTTGTTGGAGTTCATCAGCTTGGGGTAGGGCCAGCTGATCATCCGGTTGTCCGGGCCGGCCGTCGCGATCTGCTCGGCCGGCAGCGCCATCGCGGACCCAGGCGTGCGGATTGGCTGCGGCGACCGCACTGAACCGCGCCCACAGTTCGCCGATCCGGCGGCGATGCTCCTCGACGCGACTCGCCCGCGGCGATCCGCAGCGCCTGCTCGAACAGCGGATAGACGAACGACGGACGGTCCAGGCCGATGCGGTCCTCGGCGGGTCCGGCCATCGGCACGTCGGTGCCGGATCCCGGCGGCACCGGCACGGAATCGTCCTGGCGGGTCCAGTCCGGCCGGATCCCCCTGGCGCGCAGACGCATCCGGGTGCGCCACGTCTCCCCGCCGGCCAGCAGCACCACCCCCGACGCGGCCCTGCTGGATGTCCAGGCAGGTCTGGTTGACCAGTGACTGCGGGGTGTTGCCGCCGATGCCGGTGTACTGCGTGGCGGCGTCGGGGGCGCCGATCAGCTCGCCGAGCAGCAGTCCGGGATCGCGGTAGCGCCACGACAGCAGGTTGACGACCCGGATGGAATCGACGGCGGCCAGCACGCGGGGATCGGCCGCCTCGCGGGCCGCGGCGGCCATCAGGTCGACCGGTTCGGTGTCCGGGCTCTCGTCGCGCTGATTGACCTGCCCGACGCCGACCAGCACCGGTGTGCGCGGGTCCAGGCTCATCGGCATCCCCTCTCGCTTGACGCGCGTCAAACTTAGCATCGCGGCGTGTCGAGCTGCGCATGGCAAACTTCCGGTTGCCGCCACTGATGACGGATTGGTGCCGAATCCGCGCCGCATGCCCTGACGAGCAACCGGACATGTCATCATGGGCGAGGCCGCAGCCACTTCCAGAAGGGATCGCGCGATGACCAAGCCGTTCAAGGGAGTCATCAAGCTCGACGTCCGGGATTCCACTCCCGACTGGGGCCCCTACGAACTGACGAGGGCTCCCGAGGGCGCGCCCAACATCCTGATCGTGCTCTACGACGACACCGGACTGGCTGCCTGGTCGCCCTACGGCGGCGGAATCAACATGCCCACCCTGGACCGGCTGGCCGCCGACGGCGCTGACCTACACCCAGTGGCACACCACCGCGCTGTGCTCGCCCACCCGGTCGACGTTCCTGACCGGCCGCAACCACCACGTGAACCGCTGCGCAGCGATCACCGAGGGATCCAACGGACTTCCCCGGCGCGGCCGGTCGGCTGCCCGCCGAGTGCGCCACCATCGGCCAGGTTCTGCAGGACAACGGCTACAGCACCTTCTGGCTCGGCAAGAACCACAACGTCCCCGAGGAGGACATCTCCGCCGGCGGCAGCCGCTCGGAGTGGCCGCTGTCCAAGGGCTTCGACCGGTTCTACGGCTTCCTGGGCGGCGAGACCAACAACTGGTACCCCGACCTGGTCGAGGACAACCGCTTCATCGAGCCGCCGGCCACTCCCGAAGAGGGTTACCACCTCTCCAAAGACCTCGCCGATCAGGCGCTGCGGATGCTGCGCGACCAGCACTCGCGCCACCCCGTCCAAGCCCTGGTTCATGTGGTTCTGCCCCGGCGCCAACCACGCTCCGCACCATGCGCCGCAGGAGTACATCGACAAGTACAAGGGCAAGTTCGACGACGGCTACGAGGCCTACCGCGAGTGGGTGCTGGCGCGGATGATCGAGCGCGGTGTGATGCCCGAGGGCACCGAGCTGACCCCGCTCAATCCGATGCCCGAGGACATGGCCAACAAGGACGACTATGTGCGGCCGTGGGCGGAGCTCAACGACGACGAGCGCAGGCTGTTCGCGCGGATGGCCGAGGTGTTCGCCGGATTCTCCGAGTACACCGACGTCCAGGTCGGCCGGATCATCGACTACCTGGAGAAGACCGGCCAGTTGGACAACACGCTGGTCTTCTACTGCGCCGACAACGGCGCCTCCGGCGAGGGCTCACCGAACGGGTCGGTCAACGAGAACAAGTTCTTCAACGGCTACCCCGACGAGCTGAGCGAGAACATGCAGTACCTCGAAACCCTGGGCAGCCCGGAGACCTACAACCACTACCCCACCGGGTGGGCGGTCGCGTTCTCCACACCGTTCCAGATGTTCAAGCGCTACTCGCAGTTCTCCGGCGGCACCTGTGACCCGCTGGTGATCCACTGGCCCAAGGGAATCAAGGCCAAGGGTGAGATCCGCCACCAGTACCACCACTCCACCGACATCGTCCCGACGATTCTCGACGTGACCGGCCTGGAGATGCCGACGGTCTATCGGGGGGTGGAGCAGTTCCCGCTCAACGGTGTGTCGATGCGCTACAGCTTCGACAAAGCCGACGCGCCCACCGAGAAGAAGCGTCAGTACTACACGATGCTGGGCACCCGCGGCATCTGGCAGGACGGCTGGAAGGCATCCGCCATCCATGCGCCGATCAGCGGCAAGGGCCACTTCGACGACGACGTCTGGGAGCTCTACCACGTCGACGCCGACCGGGCCGAGTCCAAGAACCTCGCCGACGGAGCACCCGGAGAAGCTCAAGGAGCTCATCGACGTCTGGTTCGACGAGGCCGACGCGAACTTCGTTCTGCCCCTTGATGACCGTACCGGCTGTCGAGCAGCTCGGCAACGCCCGCCCGCAGGCCGAGCCGCCGCGGACTCAGTACATCTACTACCCGGATACCGCGCCGGTGCCCGAGGGGGCTGCGGTCAATGTCCGCGGTCGCTCCTACAAGATCCTCGCCGACGTGGAGGTGACCACGGACAGCGAGGGCGTGATCTTCGCGCACGGCTCGCGGTTCGGCGGGCACACGCTGTTCATCAAGGACGGCAAGCTGAACTACGTCTACAACTTCCTCGGCATCAAACCCGAGCAGACGTTCATCTCGGACAAACTCGAACCCGGAAAGCGCACGCTCGGTGTGGAGTTCATCCGCGAGGGCGCCGGCGAGCACGGCGAGTCCACCGGCACGGCCAAGCTCTACGTCGACGACAAGGTCGTCGCCGAGGGCCCGATGCGCGCCCAGGTCGGCAAGTTCACCCTCTCCGGTGACGGATTGTGCGTCGGCTTCGACAGCGCCGACCCGGTCAGCCGCTCCTACCCGCCGGGCTTCCCGTTCACGGGCGGGAAGATCCTCGGCGTCGGAGTGGACATCAGCGAGGAGCAGTACCTCGATCTGGAACGGGAGGCCGCTGCGGCGTTCGCGCGGGACTAGCCGGTCGATGCGGTCCGCTAGGGCCGCGGATCGCCGCGGCGATCGCAGGCGGTCCGTGCCGGGCATCGGCGGCGCGGTCGTCACACCCCCCTAGGCCGGCCCGACCCGGTAGATCGACTTGAGGCTGAAGAACTCGTCGAGGCCCTCCGGCCCGAGTTCGCGGCCGATGCCGCTGGCCTTCACGCCGCCGAACGGTGCGTTGATGTCCAGCTGGTAGTCGTTGATGCCGACGGTCCCGGTCCGGATCTCGCGGGCCACCTCGGTGGCCCGGTCGGCGTCGGCCGACCAGACGGTGCCGGCCAGACCGAACTCGCTGTCGTTGGCCAGCGCGATGGCCTGCTCGTCGTCGTCGTAGGCGATCACGGCCAGCACCGGGCCGAAGATCTCCTCCTGGGCGATGCGGTCGGAGTTGTCGACGTCGGCGAAGACCGTCGGCGCGACGAACCAGCCGCGCTGGCTGGTTGCGCGGAATCCCGCCACCGGTCAACCAGTTTCGCGCCGCTGCTCTTACCCGCCTCGATGTAGCCGAGCACACGCTCGCGCTGGCGCGCGCTGACCACCGGGCCGATGTCGGTCTCGCTGTCCAGCGGATTGCCGACGGTCAGTCCGTTGACCAGATCGGCCAGCGCCTCGACCACCTCGCCGTAGCGCGAGCGCGGAGCCAGGATGCGCGAACCGAGGAAACAGGTCTGGCCGTTGTTGATGAACGAGACCGACTTGCGCAATCCGGTCATGGTGACGTCGAGGTCGGCGTCGTCGAGGATGATCGCCGCGGACTTGCCGCCGAGTTCCAGGGTGACCGGTCGCAGCAGCCGGCCGCAGATCTCGCCGATGATCCGGCCGACCGCGGTCGATCCGGTGAAGCTCACCTTGTCCACACCGGGATGCGAGACCAGATGCGCGCCGGCCTCGACGCCGCCGGGCACCACGTTGAGGACGCCCGTGCGGTAAACCGGCCTCTGCTGCGGCATGCGGCGAAAACCAAAGCGTCCAGCGCAGTTTCCGGTGATGCCTTGAGCACGACGGTGCATCCGGCGGCCAGCGCCGGCGCGAGCTTGAACGCGGCCAGCGCCTGGGGATAGTTCCACGGCACGATCGCCGCGACCACCCCGACCGGCCTCCCGGCGCACGATGGTGTGCCCGGTCGGGCTCGGCCGGACCTCCTCGATCGGGGTCTCGGTGATGAGCTTGGCGTAGTAGCCGAGCAGCGCGGCCGGGAACAGCCCGTTGGCGCCGCGCGGACAACTGACATCGGCATGCCGTTCTCGCGGCTCACCAGTTCGCTGGTCGCCGCGGCGCGCTGATGCAGCGCCGCGGCGAACGCCCTGAGGATCTTGGCCCGGTGATCCGGAGAGGCGACCGCCCAGTCGGGCAGCGCGGCGCGTGCCGCGGCCACCGCAGCGTCGATATCGGCTCTCGGTGGCGCTGGCACCGTCGCCCAGCAGTTCGCCGGTCGCGGCCTCCAGCACCGGCATCGGCCTTGTCGGCGACGCGGAACTCGCCGTCGATGAACAGCTGCGGGCTTGCTGGTGGCGGTCACTGTGGAACTCCCTTCGATCGTTCGGCGGCGAACAAAACGCCCTCGTCGATCAGGCGCTCGGTCTCAGCATCGTCCATGCCGAGCACGTCGCGGCAGACCCGTCGGGTGTCCGCCCCGGGCAGCGGGGCCGGGCGCAGCGGTGCAGGCGGGATGTTGCGGAACGGCGCGGGGCCCGGTCTCGGCGGGCAGCGGCACCTCGAACAGCGGGTGCGCCATGTCGGCCAGCACGTTGCGCCACCGCAGTTGCGGATCATCGTAGCACGTCGTCGGGCCGGTACATCGGTCCGGCCGCCACGCCGGCGGCCTGCAGCCGCTCGGCCACCTCGGCCGGGGTGCGGACGGCCGCCCACTCGCCCAGTCCGGCAGTCCCCGACGATCTCGGCGACGCGCGCGGCGGTCGGCGTCGGAGCGCATCGACACCACGCACCACTCGTCGTCGCCCGGCGCACGGCAGCACGAAGGTGCTCGGCTGCTGCCTCCGAGAGTTCCCGTTCCGCCAAGCCGCCCTGCCCCATGCCGCCCTGTGCCTCGGCGGCGAGCATGACGTAGCGCGGTGTCGAGTTGGTTGATCACCGGCCTCGGCCTGCGAGACGTGGACGCGGGCACCGCATCCGCATGCGCTTGCGGCGGATCAGACGCGGCCAGCGCGCCGATCGCGGTGATCCGCCCGACGACATGGTCGGGGAAGATCGTCGTCGCGTCGTAGAACGGATGGCGCGCGCCGGTATTGGGCTGCTCGGAGGTCCACAGGCTGGTGACCCCGGTCGCGGCCCGCACCAGCGGGCCGTAGCCCATCCGGGTGCTCCACGGCCCGGTCGTCGCCGAAGGCGCTGCTCTCGGCCAGCACGACTGCGCGGATTGAGCTGCGCGCAGCCGATCGTAGGAAAACCCAGGGCCGCAAGGGTTCCCGGCTTGAAGTTGGCGAACACCGCGTCGGCGGCGGCCACCAGTCGGTCGAAGACCTCGGCGCCGTCCGCGGCTGCGCAGCTCCAGGCCGAAGCCCGAGGTGGTTGCGGTGGGCCCGGGCGAAGGACTCGCCGATCGCCTGGCCGTTCGCGCTTCTGGCGCAGACCGTCGGGGTAGGCGGCGCTCTCGACCTTGATGACCTCGGCGCCGAGGTCGCCGAACAGCCGGCTCAGTTCGCCGCCGGCGACGATGATCCCGAGGTCGACGACGCGAATGCCCGTCAGCGGAAGCTGCGCCGACCGGCCCGGTCGGTGTCCGGGTCGAATCGGTGCGTGCGCCAACCGGCTTCGTCGGCGCCCGCTGCCGGTGCGGGCGTGCGGAAGCCGGCCCGCTCGCCGTCGACCGACCCAGTAGCCCACCGGGACCCGGGCGGGCACCCCGGGCGCCAGCTCGGTGTCGGCCAGCGCGCCGACCGCGTCGAGGTGATCGGAGTGCAGCGCCTCCGACGGGTGTCAGCACCGCGGCGATCGGCACGCCGTGAGCGCTGACCCTCGGCGACCAGTTCGTCCCTCGTGCGGTCGGCGAACAGCGCGGCGATCAGCGCGCCGAGTTCGCCGAAGGCCTGAACCCGGGCGGCGAGGGTGTCGAAGCGGGGATCCTGGAACTGCTCGGGCTCGCCGAGCCAGGCCCGCATTCCGTGCCACTGCCGCGGGCGACATCACGCAGATCCGGACGAACCCGTCGCGGCACCCGAAGATCGGATACAGGTCCTGGTTGCGGGGCCGTGCCCCGCCAGCGTTCACCGCGGCTTGCGGGCGGTGGCCGCCTGTCCCTGCGTGCCGAACGGCGGGTCGAGCGCCAGTCACGACCGCGTCGAAGCGGGAGAAGTCGATGTAATCGCCGGCACCGCAACGCAACCGGTTGAAGTACGCCACCAGCAGCGCCCACGCCGCCTGCACGGCGGCGGTCGCCGAGGCGATGCCCTCCGGCGGCAGCACCGGGCTGCCGATAGTCGGGCCCGGATCGCGACAGCGCGGTGCACATCGCGTAGAGCACCGGGTCGGTCGCACGCCAGGAGGCGCTACGGGCCGCGTGCTGCCGAAGTCGGTCACCGACATGGTGACCAGATGGCCGAACCGGTCGGCCAGTTGCTCGCAGCGAAGTGCCGTAGGCGCGGCGCGAGCCCGGGCAGGCCGCTGTCGACGACGATGTCGGCCTCGCCGGCCAGCTCGAGCAGGCGGCTGCCGGTCGGCCGTCGCGGCCGGGTCCAGAACCGACGGTGCGCTTGTTGGCGTTGTGCAGGGCGAACGGGATGCTCACCCCGTCCAGGGTGGGCAGCTGCGCGCGGGCCGGGTTGCCGCCCGGCAGCTCGACCTTGAGCACGTCGGCGCCCAGATCGGCCAGCAGCCGGGTGACGGCGTCGGCGTCGCCGTCGCACGAGGTCGAGCACCCGCAGCGATGCCAGCAGTGGCTCGTCGTCGCTCGAAGCGGCCCCGCGACCTCGGCACGACGCGAGCCGCCTTCCGTTATGCGCAGTTCGGCGTCGACTCGCCCGATTGACGGCTCCGTGACACGCTCGCACCGGCGGCCGGTGCCCTTGACCGCCGGTATGATCGCAGCAAATGTCCGATCAGAGCGCGGCGGCCGCGCAGCCCCACCCCGCGCTGGCCCAACTGGCGGCACTGCACCATTTGCGGGTCTACGTCGATATCGGCGTGGTCGTCGTGGTGCTGGCGATCACCAACCTGATCGCCCACTTCACCACCCCGTGGGCCGGTATCGTGATGGTCCCGGTCGCCGCGGTCGGCCTGCTGCTGCTGGTGCGGGCCCGCGGGCCTGGGCTGGGCCGAACTGGGGCTGGGCCGGGAGCACTGGCGGTCCGGCGCCCGCTATGCGCTGGCAGCCGTCGCGCTGGTGGTGACGGTGATCGCGGTCGGCGCGCTGCTGCCGTGGACGCGGCCGATGTTCCTCAACGACCGCTACGCCACGCTGTCCGGCGCGCTGCTGGCCTCGATGGTCATCATCCCGCTGCAGACGGTCATCCCCGAGGAACTGGCGTTCCGCGGCGTGCTGCACGGCGCGCTGGACCGGGCCTGGGGCTGTCCGCGGGGTCGCCGCCGCCGGGCTCGCTGCTGTTCGGTCTGTGGCATATCGCCAGTCTCCTGGGCCTGACCAGCGGCAACGTCGGCTTCACCCGGGTTCTCGGCGGCGGCGTGTTCGGCATGCTGGCCGGGATCGTCGGTGGCGGTGCTGGCCACCGCGGCGGCCGGGTTCGTCTTCACCTGGCTGCGCCGGCGCAGCGGCAGCCTGATCGCCCCGATCGCGCTGCACTGGTCGCTCAACGGCATGGGCGCACTGGCCGCGGCCCTGGTCTGGCACCTGTCCAGCTACACGGCAGCAGCACCGCCGCCCCGGCGATCCGGCCCTCGGCCAGATCGGTCAGGGCCCGGTCGGCCTCGCCCAGCGGATAGTCGCGGCGTCGTCACCTCGATGCGGTGTCGGCCCGGCGAAGTCCAGGAACTCCCGGGCGTCGGCACGGGTGTTGGAGGTGACCGACCGGATCTGCCGCTCCTGAAACAGGTGGCGCTGGTAGTTCAGCGCCGGGATGTCGCTGAGGTGGATGCCGGCGATGGCCAGGGTGCCGCCGCGGTCCAGCGCCTCGCAGCGCGGGCAGCACCAGATCGCCGACCGGCGCGAACAGGATCGCGGCGTCCAGTTTCACCGGCGGCGGGTCGGCGGCGCCCTGCGCGGAGGCCGCGCCGAGTGCCAGCGCCAGTTCGCGGGCGTGGGCGCCGCGGGTCATCACATGCACCTCGGCACCCTGCGCCAGCGCCACCTGGGCGGTGATGTGGGCGCTGCCGCCGAAACCGTAGAGGCCCAGCCGGCCGCCGGGCGGCAGGTCGGCACGCAGCAGCGAGCGGTAGCCGATGATGCCGGCGCACAGCAGCGGGGCCAGCTCGCTGTCGGTGTAGCCCGTCGGCAGCCGGTGCGCGAAATCGCGCTGGGACGGTGGCGAAGTCGGCGTAGCCGCCGTCGGCGTCCCAGCCGGTGTAGCGGGACTCCGGGCACAGGTTCTCGTCGCCGCGCAGGCAGAACCGGCACTGTCCGCAGGTGTGGCGCAGCCAGGCGATGCCCGACCCGGTCGCCGACCGCGAAGCCAGTGGCGTCGGCGCCGAGCGCCACCACCTCGCCGACCACCTCGTGGCCCGGCGTCACCGCGGGCCGGTGCACCGGCAGGTCGCCCTCGGTGACATGCAGATCGGTGCGGCACACTCCGCAGGCCCGGACTGCGACCAGCAGTTCGCCGGGCCCGGGTTCCGGCACCGCCGCGGCCGCGTCGAACTCCAGCGGCCGGCCGGTTATCGGACCGGGACGGCGAACCCGCCAGGCGCGCATCGCCACGCTAGGTCGTGCGGACCTTCCCGACGATCCAGAGCAGGATCACCGAACCGAGGGTGGCGGTGAACAGCGTGAACCACCATCCGCCGTCGGCGGTGTCCAGGAAGAAACTGAGCAGGAAACCGCCGATCAGTGCGCCGACGACGCCGATCACGATGTTCATGACCAAACCGGAGCCGCCGCCCTTGACGATCTTGCCGGCCAGCCATCCGGCGATGGCGCCGATGATGATGTAGCCGATCCACCCGACGGTGGTCGTGGTGGACGAGCGGGCCAGGAATTCAGTTGCAGCGATGATGTCCATGACGGACCTCCTCGAATCTGCGGTCGGGCGCCGACCGCCGACCGTGTCTCTGAAGGTATAGCGAACCCGGGTAACGATCCGCGTGCCGAAGAGGCCACGATCAGGTGCACAAATCCGACGATGCGTCGACTCAGCGGTCCGGCCGGGAGCGGGCTCAGCCCGCGGGCATCATCTCCGGGACCGGCGTCGTCACCGGCACCGGTACTCCCACCCGGTCACCCGGAGGGGGCGGCACGGCGGGTGCGTTGGGATCGGGGACCGGCGCGGCCGGGGGCGGCGGCGGTGTGTAGGGGCGGATCGAGGAGGCCAGCGCCTTGGCCGCCTCGGTGTCGATCGGATCCTTGCCGGTTCCCAGCCAGACCACGAACCACCGGTCGCCGGGCTGGTTGCGCTGCGCCCCGGCCGAGCCCACCACGCCGGCCCAGATCTGGCCGTTGGGCTTGGCGGTGTCGGTGAACTTGACGTCGTAGGACGCTGCGGAGCCCGGCATATCCCCGGCCTGGATCGGCGAGGTCGCCTGGTTGATGCGGGTACCCGGGAAGGGCATGAAGAACTCGCCCATATCCGATGCCAGCCGGACTGCGGCCTTGCTGTTGTCGGATTCGGCACCGGCGAACAGCTTCAGATCCAGCCGGCCGATCAGGATGCTGGTGTCGTTGGCGGTCGGGGCGGGCTGGCCGGGCAGGGCGGCGGGGCCGGTCTGCTTGAGCAGCAGGGCCTGGCCGTAGCTCAGCCGGGAGGCGTCTGCCACCTCCCAGCCCGCGGGCACCAGATAGCTGAAGCCGCCGGCGCCGTTGGTGACGCGACCCGGCTCCACATCGGGGGCCGGAGCCGGTGCGTTGGGATCGGCCGGCGCGGGTGCCGGAGGAGGCGGGGCGAGGGGGTCCACCGGAGCGGCCGGCGGGGGCGGCGGCGCATTCGGGTCCGCGGGGGGCGGCGGCGGCGGAGCATTCGGGTCCGCGGGCGGCGGGGGCACTCCCGGCGCAGCGGGCGCATTCGGGTCGGCCGGGGGCGGCGGCGGGGCCGGGTTGGCCGGATTCGCCGCGGCGTTGGGATCGGCCGGGGGCGGCGGCGCTGCCGGGGGTGCCGGCGCGGCTGTGGTGGTCGGGGGCACCGGCTCGGCCAGTGCGGAATGCGGCAGCGCGATGGTAACGACGCTGGCACCGGCCATTGCGGTGACGGCGAGTGCCCTCAACAGTCCCGTACGTCGGGAGGTCGGGTCCGGCTCAGTCATGGCGACGAACCTACCGTGTTACAGCCGTGACGCAAGTGTCGGGGTCTGCTGTGTCGGGCCCCGGTGGACCCGCCGTCAGGTGTGTGTCCGGCCCCCCGGATAAAGCGTCACGGCCTGCGTCTTCACCGAGAACCACACCTGCTGGCCCGGACCCAGCCGCAACTCCGCCACCGCGTCGGTGGTGATGTCGGCGGCCAGGGCCGGTGGCGCGCCGGGATTGTCGGTGAGGCGGACCCTGATCGCTGATCCACTGGCCTCGAGCGCAGCGATCTGTCCCCGCACCATGTTGCGCGGGCTGCCCTCGGGCGGTTCCAGGTATACCGCCACCGCCGCCGGGGAGAACACCGCCACCGCGTCCTGGCCGACCGCCAGCGGCTCGGCTGCCACGCCGTGCCAGTCCTGCCCATCGGCCGTGCGCACAGTGGCCGGCTCGTGCAGGACCCCGCGCACCATGTTGAGGCCGGCGAAGCGCGCGCCGAAGCGGCTGCGCGGGGCGCTGAGCACCTCGCTCACTTTCCCGGTCTCGGCGACGGCTCCGTCCTCGCATCACCAGCACCCGGCCCGCCAGCGCCAGCACATCGGGCAGATCGTGGGTGATCAGGACAGTCGGGCGGGTGTTCGCGGAGATCACCTCGCGCAGTACCACCCGCACCGCCGCCGCGCCGGCGACGTCCAGGCCCGCCAGCGGTTCGTCGAGCAGCAGCACCTCGGGCTCGGCGGCCAGCGCCCGGGCCAGCGCCACCCGCTGGGCCTCGCCGCCGGACAGTTCGGCCGGTTTGCGCCTGGCCAGGTCCGCTGCTCCGACCCGGTCGAGCCACTCCCACGCCGTGGTCCGGGCCGCCCGGCGGCCGGCCGGGCGGCGGGCGGCGAAGCAGACGTTGGCCAGCACGCTCAGGTGCGGGAAGAGCATCGGTTCCTGCGCCAGCAGCCCGACCCGGCGGTCGCAGACCGCCACGTTGATCTGGCGCGAGGTGTCGGTGAGTGTCCGGTCCCCGACCCGCACCACCGCCTCGTCGGCAATGCGCAGTCCGGCGACCACAGCTGCCGCGGTGGATTTGCCCGCGCCGTTGGGGCCCACCACGGCGAGCACCTCACCGTCGGCCACCGTGAAGGCGACATCGAGGCGGCCCGGGCCGACCCGGGCCGAGGCGTCGAGGCGGCCCGGGCCGACCCGGGCCGAGGCGTCGAGGCGGCCCGGCTCGATCCGGGCCGAGACCGTCAGGTCACCCACCGGCGTTCCCCCCGGCCAGCCTGCGCGATCCCAGGCCGAGCACCACGATCACGGCGACCCCGATCAGCAGCATCGACAGCGCCACCGCGGCCTGCGGGTCGCCCTCCCGCTGCAGATAGATCTCCAGCGGCAGGGTGCGCGTGACGCCTGGACGGGAGCCGGCGAAGGTCAGCGTCGCCCCGAACTCCCCCAGCGCCCGGGCGAAGGCCAGGACAGCTCCGGAGACCAGGCCTGGCCCGATGAGCGGCAGCGTCACCGTCCACCACACCGTGGACGGTCGGGCCCCCAGCGTCGCCGCCACCGCGTCGTACCCCGACCCGGCGGTGCGTGCCGCGCCCTCGAGGGCGATCACCAGAAACGGCAGCGACACGAAGGTCTGCGCCAGCACCACCGCGGTGGTGGTGAAGGCGATCCTGATACCGGCGGCCTCGAGGTACTGCCCCGCCAGGCCCAGGCGGCCGAAGGCGTAGAGCAATGCCAGGCCCCCGACGACCGGCGGGAGCACCAACGGCAGCAGGATCAGCGCGCGCAGCACCCGGAACCGCCGGCCGCGGTAGCGCGCCAGCACCAGCGCCAGCGGCGTTCCGAACACCACGCACAGCAGGGTGCTCAGCGCCGCGGTGCGCAGACTCAGCAGCAGAGCCGAGACCGACGCGGGACTGGTGATCAGCGATCCGAACCGCGACCAGTCCACCTCGGCTGCCATCGCCACCAGGGGCAGAACGACGAAGACCGCGGCGGCCACCGCAGGCAGAAACACCCAGCGCGGCAGGGATGCCGTCACCGGGCCCACTGTCGTGCCGGACCGCATGACGCCTGAGCCTAGGGTCCGGTCACGGGGCGTTAGTGTCGGCGGGGTGACGATCCGACTCGCGCTGCAGATCCCGAACTTCTCCTACGGCACATCCGTCGCGGAGTTGTTCCCCACCGTCATCGCCCAGGCCCGCGAGGCACAGGAGGCCGGATTCGACGCCGTCTTCGTGATGGACCACTTCTATCAGCTGCCCATGCTCGGGGATCCGGACCAGCCGATGCTGGAGGCGTACACCGCGCTGGGCGCCCTGGCCACCGCGACCGAGAATGTCCTGCTGGGCACCCTGGTCACCGGCAACACCTACCGCAACCCCACCTTGCTGGCCAAGATCATCACCACCCTGGACGTGATCAGTCAGGGCCGTGCGGTGCTCGGTATCGGGACCGGGTGGTTCGAACTGGAGCACACCCAACTCGGGTACGAGTTCGGCACGTTCACCGAGCGGTTCGCCAAACTCGATGAGGCGCTGGCGATCCTGCTGCCGATGATCGCCGGAGACCGGGTCAGCTTCGCCGGCACGTACTACCGCACCGAGCAGGCGATGGCCGAGCCGCGTTTTCGCGACCATATCCCGTTGATGATCGGCGGCAGCGGGGAGAAGAAGACGTTCGGCCTCGCGGCCCGCCACTTCGACCACCTCAACATCATCGCCGCGTTCGAGGAGTTGCCCGGCAAGGTCGCCGCGTTGGCCCGCCGGTGCGAGGAGGTCGACCGCGACCCGGCCACGCTGGAGACCAGTGTGCTGCTCACCGCCGTGCCCGACCCGAAGTTCACCGACGACATGCTGCCCGAGGCCATGCGGGGCCGGATGGTGGTCGGTAGCCCGGACCGGATCGCTGAGGCGGTGGCAGCCAACGTGGTCGACGTCGGCATCGACGGCGTGATCGTGAATCTGCCCGGTTACGTCCCCGGCTCGATCGCCGCCGTGGGTGAGGCGCTGCGGCCCGTCGTGGGTTGACCCGCGCGGCGACACGCGACCCCGCAACAGCTACCGTAGAAGCGGCTATACAGCGCTTAGTTGGACCAGATAGCCCTGCGTGGACACCCTGAGGAGCGAAGATGACTCACCCCGGCGCGACTCCGTCGGATAAGCACAAGGTCGTCATCATCGGTTCCGGTTTCGGCGGTCTCAACGCCGCCAAGAAACTCAAGCGGGCCGATGTCGACATCAAGCTGATCGCCAAGACCACCCACCACCTGTTCCAGCCACTGCTCTACCAGGTGGCCACCGGCATCATCTCCGAGGGCGAGATCGCCCCGCCGACGCGGGTGATCCTGCGCGACCAGCGCAATTGTCAGGTTCTGCTCGGCGAGGTCACCCACGTCGATCTGCTGAACAAGACCGTGGATTCGTTGCTGCTCGGCCACACCTACCGCACGCCGTACGACAGCCTCATCGTTGCCGCCGGCGCAGGCCAGTCCTACTTCGGCAATGACCACTTCGCCGAGTGGGCTCCCGGTATGAAGACCATCGACGACGCCCTGGAGTTACGCGGCCGCATTCTCGGCGCCTTCGAGCAGGCGGAGCGGTCCAGTGACCCGGAACGCCGGGCGAAGCTGCTCACCTTCGTGGTCGTGGGAGCCGGCCCGACCGGCGTGGAGATGGCCGGCCAGATTGCCGAACTCGCCGACCACACGCTCAAAGGCGCGTTCCGGCACATCGACTCGACCAAGGCCCGGGTGATCCTGCTCGACGCCGCATCGGCCGTGCTGCCGCCGATGGGCGAGAAACTCGGCGGCAAGGCCGCGGCCCGTCTCGAGAAACTCGGCGTCGAGATCCAATTGGGCGCCATGGTGACCGACGTCGACCGCAACGGCATCACCGTCAAACACTCCGACGGCAACATCGAGCGCATCGAATGCGCGACGAAAGTGTGGTCGGCCGGGGTGTCGGCCAGCCCACTCGGGGCGATCATCGCTGAGCAGTCCGGCGCCGAAATCGACCGCGCCGGCCGGGTCAAGGTACTGCCGGACCTCACTGTGCCCGGGCATCCGAATGTCTTCATCGTCGGCGACATGGCCTCCATGGAGGGCGTGCCCGGCCAGGCCCAGGGGGCCATCCAGGGCGCGCGGTACGCCGCGAAACTGATCAAGGCCGAACTGCGCGGCGCTGACCCCGCGGCCCGCCCGCCGTTCCAGTACTTCGACAAGGGATCGATGGCCACCGTGTCGCGCTTCTCGGCGGTGGCGCAGGTGGGCCCGCTGGAGTTCGGCGGGTTCATCGCCTGGCTGGCCTGGTTGTTCCTGCACCTGATTTATCTGGTGGGATTCCGCGCCAGGCTCACCACGGCACTGTCCTGGGTGGGTACCTTCATCGGCAGCCAGCGCGGCCAGTTGACCATCACCGAGCAGCAGGCCTACGCGCGCACCCGGATAGAGCAACTCGAGGAGATCGCGGCGACTGTCGAGGACACCGAGAAAGCTACGGCCTGACCAACGGCCTGACCGCTAGCATGAGGTCGTCCGGCCGCGGCACATGAGGGGCACACGAGGGGATCGACTGTGATGCGAGCCGGGCCGCTGGGATGGTGAAACCCGACGAGCTGGTCTACCGGCTGCTGCAGCGGCTGCCGACCCGGCTGCTGTCGCTACGCGGCATCGTGATCATGGCGGCCTTCGCGGTGGTGGTGCTCGTCCTCACCCTCGGCACCTGGGTATGGGTGGGCGTCATCAACGACCAGTACAGCCAACTCGACCGCCGGCTGGATTCGGTGAGCAGCCTCGGCGATTTCAGCACGCTGTTGTCGAGTCCCCCGGGTCCGGTATCCCCGAGCCCGGACGGCAATCTGGTCCGTACCGTCCGGGTCGGCGATATGGAGATGTCGGTGCCCAGCGGCGTGGTGTTGCCCGAGCTGGCCGACGGCTACGCCAACACCACGATCGGCGGGGTGGAGTACCGGGTACGGACGTTCACCGTCGGCGGCGCATCGATCGCGCTGGGTGCGCCGCTGGCCGAGACGCAGCGCCGGATCGCCGAACTGCACTGGCGGGTGCTGCTGATCTGCGGCGGGGTCATCATCGGGACCGTGGTGGTCGGCTGGTTCTTCTCGCTGATCATGATCGACCCGTTCCGCCTGCTGGCCCAGCAGGCCCGGGCGATCAACGCCCAGTCCAAGCCGGAGGAGGTGCAGGTCCGCGGCGTGAGCGAGGCGGTGGAGATCGGCGAGGCCGTCGAAGGCATGCTCGCGCGGATCGGCGATGAACAGGACCGCACCAAGGCCGCACTCGAGGCCGCCCGCGATTTCGCCGCCGTCGCCTCCCATGAACTGCGCACCCCGCTGACAGCGATGCGGACCAACCTCGAGGTGCTGTCCACTCTTGAACTCGGTGACGAGCAGCGCAAGGAGGTCATCGGCGACACCGTGCGTACCCAGAGCCGCATCGAGGCGACGTTGACGGCGCTGGAGCGCCTGGCGCAGGGCGAGCTGACCACCGCCGACGATTTCGTGCCGTTCGATATGACCGAACTGCTCGACCGTGCCGCCCACGACGCCGAACGCACCTACCCCGAGCTCGCGGTGTCGCTGGTGCCCTCGCCCGCTGTGCTGATGGTGGGCCTGCCGGTCGGACTGCGACTGGTGGTCGACAACGCCATCGCCAACGCGGTCAAGCACGGTGGAGCAACCGAGGTCCGGCTGGCTGTAGCCAGTGCAGCCGACGGAGTGCTGGTCACCGTCGACGACAATGGCACTGGCGTGCCCGAGCACGAACGAGCCGGTGTCTTCGAACGGTTCGCCCGCGGCTCCACGGCGTCGCGATCCGGTTCCGGGTTGGGCCTGGCACTGGTCGCCCAGCAGGCTGAATTACACGGCGGCACAGCGGCTTTGGAAACCAGCCCGCTCGGTGGTGCGCGACTGGCGTTGCGACTGGCCGGGCGCCCCTAGCGGGGCGTCAGGAACGCTCGGCCAGGTTTTGCAGCCGGACCTGGCCCCGGGCGATCAGCCGCTGTGTCTCGTCGACGGATGGTGACCAGCCACAGCTGTTGGAGCCTGCCCCGGTGGATCGGCTCGGAGCGGCCGTAGGCGGTGCCCTCGGTGATCGCGCGCAGGAAGTCGGTGCTGTTGTTCACCCCGACCACATTGCCGCCGCCGTTATCGGACAGCCACAGGAACGCCGACACACTTGCCATCGACTCGACCATCGCGCACCAGACGCCGCCGTGCACGATGCCCATCGGCTGATGCAGTGATCCGGTGACGGTCAGCTGCGCGGCGACGCCGTCGGTGGACAGTTCGGTGTAACGCAGCCCGATGTGGTTGTCGAAGGGCGCGGGCGGCAGGTCGCTGAGTTGCACGCCTTACAGGTGTACACGGCCGGTCGAGGCGCCCCCGTGCTGGGGTCTGACCTGCTCTTTCGGCAGGTGCCCGAACATTCGGCGGCCATCGGGGAGCCACAGCCGGTTGAAACACCCTCGAGATGGGTACGACGCGCGGTAGTAAGCGCGAGTATCGTCTGATCGGACAGATGGGCGGAATATGGCCAGGGTGAACCGGCTCGGCGACCTAGAGCGGGCCGTGATGGACCACTTGTGGGACACCGGTGGGCCCCAGACGGTGCGGCAGGTTCACGATGCGCTGTCCGCCCGGCGCGAACTGGCCTACACCACCGTGATGACGGTGCTGCAGCGGTTGGCCCGCAAGGGTCTGGTGGCTCAGATCCGCGACGATCGCGCCCACCGGTACGCCCCGGTGAACGGCCGCGACGAGCTGGTGGCCGGATTGATGGTCGACGCACTCGATGAGGCCGCCGGCCCCGGCGGGCGGCAGGCCGCCCTGATGCATTTCGTCGAACGGGTGGGCGCCGATGAAACCGCCGCCCTACGTCGCGCGCTGGCCGAGTTGGACGCCCGAGACCGTTCAACCTGATCCGGTGGCGGTCCTGCCCCCGCGTGAGGAACACTGACAGGCGTGTCCGCCCTGGCATTCGCCGTCCTCGCCCTCGCGCTGACCGGTCCCGTACCGGCGCTGCTGGCCAGGGCGTCGTGGCCGCTTCGCGCCCCGCGTGCCGCGGTGGTGCTCTGGCAGGCCGTAGCCCTCGCGGCCGTACTGTCGGCCTTCAGTGTCGGGCTGTCCATCGTCGCGCTGCTGCTGCGGCACGGAGTCTCCGCGGTGGGCTGGCCGCTGTGGCTTGCCGGCGTCACCGTGCTCGCAGCGACCCTACTGATCGGTGCCCGCCTGGTGGTGGCGGTGCTGGCGGTGGCCATCGGGACGCGGCGGCGCCGCGCCCGCCACCGGATGGTGGTCGACCTGGTGGGGTCCTGCCGGCACGATGACGTCCGAGTCCTTGGCGTGTCCGAGCCGATGGCCTACTGCCTGCCCGGTATGCGCAGCCGCGTGGTGCTCAGCAAGGGTGCGCTCGATGTGCTGAGTGAGCCGGAGATTGCGGCGATCCTGCACCATGAGCGCGCGCACCTGCGCGCCCGCCACGACCTCGTGCTCGAGGCGTTCATCGCGGTGCATACCGCATTCCCGAAGTTCGTCCGCAGCGCCAGCGCGCTGTCGGCGGTGAAGTCTGCTGGTCGAGTTGCTCGCCGACGACTCCGCGGTGCGTATGTCCGGTCCGCGTCCGCTGGCCCGCGCGCTGGTGGCCTGCGCTGCCGCCCCCACGCCCGCCGGGGCGCTGGCCGCCGGCGGTCCAACCACGGTGATCCGGGTGCAGCGGCTCTCCGGCCGAGCCAACAGCCGCCCGCTGGGGCTGGCGGCCTACCTCGCTGCGGCGGCCATTCTGGTGCTGCCCACGATCGCGGTCGCCGTGCCGTGGCTGACTGAGCTTCACCGACTTTTTTGGTCCTGAGTTCTGACTGTGCTGCAACCGAAAGGCGTTACATGACATCCGCAGAAGCCGACCGCCCAGATCGGTGTCACCGGTCTGGCGGTGATGGGTTCCAACATCGCGCGGAACTTCGCCCGGCACGGCTATACCGTCGCCCTGCACAACCGCTCGGTCGCCAAGACTGACGCCCTTCTCGCCGAGCACGGATCCGACGGCGACTTCGTGCGGTCGGAGACCATCGGCGAATTCCTTGCGGCCCTGCAGCGCCCGCGCCGCGTCCTGATCATGGTCAAGGCCGGCGAGGCCACCGACGCGGTGATCAACGAACTCGCCGACGCCATGGAACCGGGCGACATCATCATCGACGGCGGCAACGCGCTCTATACCGACACCATCCGCCGGGAGAAGGCTCTCGCCGATCGCGGACTGCATTTCGTCGGCGCCGGGATCTCCGGCGGCGAGGAAGGGGCGCTCAACGGCCCCTCGATCATGCCCGGCGGACCGAAGGAGTCCTACACCTCGCTGGGGCCGCTGCTGGAGGAGATCTCCGCCCACGTCGACGGCGTGCCCTGCTGCGCCCACATCGGCCCCGACGGCGCCGGGCACTTCGTGAAGATGGTGCACAACGGCATCGAGTACTCCGATATGCAACTCATCGGTGAGGCCTACCAATTGCTGCGGGATGCCCTCGGGCTGACCGCACATGAGATCGCCGATGTGTTCACCGAATGGAACTCCGGTGACCTCGACAGCTTCCTGGTGGAGATCACCGCCGAGGTGTTGCGCCAGGTCGATGCCAAGACCTCCCAGCCGCTGGTTGACGTCATCGTCGACGAGGCCGAGCAGAAGGGAACCGGCCGCTGGACGGTCAAATCAGCACTCGACCTCGGGGTCCCGGTGACCGGCATCGCTGAGGCGGTGTTCGCCCGTGCACTGTCCGGTTCGGTACCCCAGCGCCGGGCGGCAGCAGGGATGGCATCGGGAGCCCTAGGCCATAAGCCAAGCGACGCAAAGCAATTCGTCACCGATGTCCGCGACGCCCTCTATGCGTCGAAGATCATCGCCTACGCGCAGGGGTTCAACCAGATCCAGGCCGGTTCGCAGGAGTACGGCTGGGACGTCAAAGCCGGCGACCTGGCCACCATCTGGCGGGGCGGCTGCATCATCCGGGCCAAGTTCCTCAACCGCATCAAGGAGGCGTTCGACGCCGACCCGCAGCTGCCGACCCTGATCGCCGCGCCGTATTTCCGCAAGGCCATCGAGGCCGGGGTGGACGGCTGGCGACGGGTGGTGGTGACCGCCACCGAGTTGGGCATCCCGATTCCCGGATTCGCCTCGGCGCTGTCCTACTACGACGCGTTGCGCACCGAGCGCCTGCCTGCCGCGCTCATTCAGGGACAGCGGGACTTCTTCGGCGCGCACACCTACGGCCGGATCGATGCCGACCCGAGCGCCCGGTTCCACACCCAGTGGAGCGGCGACCGGACAGAGATCGAGGTCTGAGGACCCCCGTGCGCTACCTGGACGGTCAAAGGCCCGGCCATGACCTGACCTACAACGACGTCTTCGTGGTCCCGAACCGCTCCGACGTCACCTCCCGATTCGACGTCGACCTCTCCACCGCCGATGGCACCGGCACCACCATCCCGGTCGTCGTCGCCAACATGACCGCCGTCGCCGGCCGGCGGATGGCCGAGACCGTCGCCCGGCGCGGCGGCATCGTGGTGCTGCCCCAGGACCTACCGCTGGAGGCGGTCCGGCAGACCGTCGACTTCGTCAAGAGCCGCGATCTGGTCGCCGACACACCCGTCATCCTCACCGCCGAGGATTCGGTGTCCGACGCCGTTGCGCTGATCGGGAAACGCGCACACGGTGCGGCGGTCGTCGTCGAGGACGGCCGGCCGGTCGGTCTGGTGATCGCGTCGAACACCACCGGTGTGGATCGGTTCGCCCGGGTCCGCGACGTCGCACTGGCGGACTTCGTGACCGCGCCCCTGCACACCGATCCGCGTCAGGTGTTCGAACTGCTCGAGCATGCGCCGGTCGACATCGCGGTGCTGACCGCACCGGATGGTTCGCTGGCGGGGGTCCTGAGTCGCCTGGGCGCGGTGCGCGCGGGCATCTACTCCCCCGCTGTCGACGCCGCCGGGCGGCTACGGATCGCGGCGGCCGTCGGGATCAACGGAGATGTCGCCGGCAAGGCCGCCGCGCTGGTGTCGGCCGGGGCCGATGTGCTGGTGGTGGACACCGCGCACGGTCACCAGATGAAGATGCTCGAGGCCATAAAGGCCATTTCCGCACTGGATCTGGGCGTGCCACTGGCGGCCGGCAATGTGGTGTCGGCCGAGGGCACCCGCGAATTACTGGCGGCCGGGGCGTCGATCGTCAAGGTCGGGGTGGGTCCCGGCGCGATGTGCACGACTCGAATGATGACCGGTGTGGGCCGGCCGCAGTTCTCCGCGGTGGTCGACTGTGCGGCGGCCGCCGCGGAACTCGGTGGCCATGTGTGGGCCGACGGCGGCGTGCGGCACCCGCGCGACGTCGCCCTGGCCCTGGTCGCCGGGGCGTCGAACGTGATGATCGGATCCTGGTTCGCCGGCACCTACGAGTCCCCCGGGGACCTGTTGTTCGACCGGGAGGGCCGGCCCTACAAGGAGAGCTACGGGATGGCCTCCAAGCGGGCGGTCGCCGCTCGCACCGCCGGTGACAGTTCCTTCGACCGGGCCCGCAAGGCACTCTTCGAGGAGGGCATCTCCACATCCCGGATGGCTCTGGATCCCGATCGCGGCGGTGTGGAGGACCTGCTCGACCACATCACCTCCGGCGTTCGCAGCACCTGCACCTATGTGGGGGCGACCACACTGGCCGAACTGCATGACCAGGCCGTCGTCGGGGTTCAGTCGGCATCGGGCTTCGCCGAGGGCCATCCGCTGCCGACTGGCTGGTGATCGCGTCCGGGAGGCCCCGGGCGGCTAACATAGGCGAATTGTGCCTCCGAACAGTGAATCCGACGGCGAGCCCTGCTCTATTCGGCCGGGCATCGCGCCCGGCCTGAGGCGGACCCGGTGAGCACATTCGCCATCGTGGGCAGCCTGCTCGGTTTCGTCCTACTCACCCTGGGCACCGCGGTCTTCGTCGCTGCGGAGTTTTCGCTGACCGCCCTGGAGCGCAGCACCGTCGACGCCAACGCCCGTACCGGCGGAGCGCGGGACAAGATGGTGCAGCGCGCGCACCGCACCCTCTCGTTTCAGCTGTCCGGCGCCCAGGTCGGGATCTCGATCACCACACTGATCACCGGTTACCTGTCCGAACCGGTGATCGCGCGGCTCCTCGCGCCCCTGCTGGAGGGTGCGGGCCTTCCTCAGCGCTGGGTCGACGGCACCGCGATCGTCGTCTCACTGCTCATCGCGACCTCGGTCTCGATGGTGTTCGGTGAACTGGTCGCGCAGTACCTCGCGATCGCCGTCCCGCTGCCGACGGCCCGAGTCGTCGCCGGACCGCAGGTGCTGTTCTCCGCGGCGGTCACCCCACTGATCCGGCTCACCAACGGCGTGGCGAACCGGGTACTGCGGCGCTTGGGTATCGAGCCCGCCGATGAACTCAGTTCGGCTCGCTCTCCCCAGGAACTGGTCTCACTGGTGCGCAACTCGGCCCAGCAGGGATCGCTGGACCAACCCACCGCGGAACTGGTGGACCGCTCCCTGCAGTTCGGCGGGCGCAGTGCCGAGGAGTTCATGACACCGCGGTCCAAGATCGAATCGCTGGCCGCCGACGACACCGTCGGCGACCTGCTGGCCAAAGTGCGCGAAACCGGACACTCCCGGTTTCCGGTCATCCGCGGCGACCTCGATGAGACCCTCGGGGTGGTGCACCTCAAGCAGGTGTTCGAGATTCCGCACGCCGAGCGTTTCCGCACCCGCCTGGAACGGCTGGCGCTGCCCGTTCCGGTGGTGCCCTCCACCCTCGACGGGGACGCGCTGATGCAGCAGATCCGCGCCTCCGGGCTGCAGACCGCACTGGTTGCCGACGAGTACGGCGGCATCGCGGGCATGGTGACCGTCGAGGACCTCATCGAGGAGATCGTCGGCGACATCCGCGACGAACATGATGCCTCCACCCCGGATGTTGTCCGGATCAGCGGCGGACACCGGGTCTCCGGACTGCTGCGCGTCGACGAGGTGGCCGACGAGATCGGCTTCCGCGCGCCCGAGGGCGACTACGAGACCATCGGCGGTCTCGTTCTGCACGTGCTGGGTCACATCCCCGAGGACGGGGAGTCGGTGGAACTCACCGGGTTCGACGCCGATGCCCCGCCGGACGGCCAACCCCGATGGCGGGCCACGGTGGCCCGGATGGACGGCCGGCGCATCGACCTGCTCGACCTGGTGCGGCTCACCGAGGCCGATGGCGCGGGGTCGGATGAGGGCAAGTCCGATAGCAGCACCGCCGCCAACAGCGAGGAGCGCGCCTGATGGGCGACCTCTTCGGCATCGTGCTCACCGTGCTGCTGATCGCGGCGAACGCGTTCTTCGTCGCGGCGGAGTTCGCCTTGATCTCGGCTCGCCGGGACCGCCTCGAGGCGCTCGCCGAGAGCGGGAAGAGCAGCGCGGTCGCCGTGATCCGCGCCGGCGAAGATCTCGCGGTCATGCTCGCCGGTGCGCAGTTGGGCATCACGGTGGGTTCGATCGCGCTGGGCCGGGTGGGCGAGCCCGCCGTGGCGCATCTGCTTGAACCGATCTTCGGACTGTTCGGCGTGCCATCGGCGGTGCTGCACACCGTCTCGTTCATCGTCGCGATCACCATTGTGGTGTTCCTGCATGTGCTCCTGGGCGAGATGGTTCCGAAGAACATCGCCTTGGCCGGTCCGGAAAAGGCGGCAATGCTCCTGGTGCCGCCGTATCTGTTGTGGGTCAAAGCAACTCGACCGATCATCGCCGTCTACGACTTCTGCGCCCGCACGGTGGTGCGCGCCATCGGGGTGGAGCCTAAGACCGAGCTCGAGAACACCGTGTCGATCGTGGAACTGGCCGAGATGATCGCCGAGTCGCGCTCGGAGGGGCTACTCGATCCCGAGGAGCACCTGCGGCTCTCCCGGGCACTGCAGATCCGCAACCGGGTCGTGAGCGACGTGGCGATCCCGCTTGCCGATGTCCAGTCGGTGCCGGCGGCGACCCCCGGGGCCGGGCCCACGGTGGCATCCATCGAGTCGGCTTTGACCGCCACCGGGTACTCACGTTTTCCGGTCGTCGATTCCGGCGGCCACTACGTGGGCTTCGTCCACATCAAAGACATTCTCGATCTCGTCGATCACCCCGAAGCCGTGGTCAGCGCCGCGGTGGTGCGCTATCTGCCCCGCGTACCGGCGACCACCGCGTTGCCCGACGCACTCTCGAGGCTCCGTCAGGACAACAGTCACCTCGCACTGGTGACCGACGCCGGTGGGGCGGTGTGCGCGATGGTGACCCTGGAGGACCTCGTCGAGGACCTGGTGGGCACCGTTCGCGACGGAACCCACCACGGCTGAGGCAGGGCCCCTGGAATGTCCCCGAATGCCACTGAAAAGCCCCTGACATCCCTGCCACCGCTGACGTGGCAGACGCGGGAGCACGCGCACCGCGCCCGGGTGGACGCCTTCACCGCAGGACACCGGGAACGGGTCCGTCGCGGTGAAACCCATCCCGTGTGGGACTTCCTGTTCACCTACTACAACCTGCGGCCGCGGCACCTGCGGGTCTGGCATCCGGGCTACGGCACCGCACTGGCCGGCGCACCGGCCCAGCCGTATCTTCGCCGTTCCGGTTACGTGGCCACGCCCGCAGGGGTGACCGTGGGCATCGGGTACCTGAAGACCCGGGTGGAGACCGTGCGGTTCGTGGCGGACCTGCTGGGTGCCACCGCCGCCCGCCCGCCGGTGTTCGGCTGCTTCGGAATGCACGAGTGGGCGATGGTGTACCGCGCCGACGCGGTGCGTCACCATGGCGTGCCGCTGCGACTCGGGGAGCGCGGCACCGACACAGTCGTCGAGTCGATGCCACTGCGGTGCAGCCATTTCGACGCCTACCGCTTCTTCACCCCCGCCGCGGCGCCGCGCAACGAGATCCGGCCCACCCGGTCCACCCAGCGGGAGTGGGAGCAACCCGGCTGCCTGCACGCCAACATGGACCTCTACAAGTGGTGCGCAAAACTGGTTCCGCTGGTGGATTCGGATTTGCTGATGGATTGCCTTGAGGTGGCCGCCGATGCCCGCGAACTCGACATGCGGGCCAGCCCCTACGACCTGTCCGGGTACGGGTTTGAGCCGATCACTGTGGAGGAACCCGTCGGCCGTGCCGACTACGCACGCCGCCAAGCCAGGATCGCGCGCCGCGCCGCGCCGTTGCGCGCCGCGCTGCTGTCGCGTTGCGAGGATCTACTGGCCTGCGAAACAGGTACCGCTACCGCATCGACGGTGGCAGGCCCGCAGATAGGATCACCTGAGATTTCCAGGAGGAACTATGACTGAGTCCGCGACCGATCGGGTGGCGGTGGGCAATCTGCGGGTGGCCCGCAGCCTGTACGACTTCATCACGAACGAGGCTTTGCCCGGAACCGGACTGGACCCGGACAGCTTCTGGGCCGGTGTCGACAAGGTGGTCAGCGACCTCTCGCCGCGCAACGCCGGGCTGCTGGCGCGCCGAGACGAATTGCAGGCCGCTATCGACAAGTGGCACCGCCAGCGCGTCATCGGCGGCATCGACCCGGGCGAGTACAAGAGCTTCCTCACCGACATCGGCTATCTGCTTCCCGAGCCGGCCGATTTCACCATCACGACCTCGGGCGTGGACCCGGAGATCACCTCGACCGCCGGACCGCAGTTGGTGGTGCCGATCCTCAACGCGCGTTTCGCTCTCAACGCCGCCAACGCGCGCTGGGGCTCCCTGTATGACGCCCTCTACGGCACCGACGTCATCAGCGAGGAGGGCGGGGCTGACAAAGGTAAGGGCTACAACAAGGTCCGCGGCGACAAGGTGATCGCCTACGCCCGCCGATTCCTCGACGACGTCGTCCCGCTGAATTCGGGCAGCTACAACGCCGTCACCCGGTTCATGGTCTCCGACGATGAGCTGGAGGTGGCGCTGGCCGACGGTGATGTCACCGGTCTGGCTGATCCCACACAGTTCGCCGGCTATCTCGGCGACCCGGCCGCGCCCACCTCGGTGCTGTTGATCAACCACGGTCTGCACATCGAGATCCAGATCGATCCGGTCTCGCCCATCGGATCCACCGACCCCGCCGGCATCAAGGACGTGGTGCTGGAATCGGCGATCACCACAATCATGGACTTCGAGGATTCGGTGGCCGCCGTGGACGCCGATGACAAGGTGCTCGGCTACCGAAACTGGCTGGGGCTCAACAAAGGTGACCTGGCCGAGGAGGTCACCAAGGGCGACACCAGTTTCACCCGCGTCCTCAATTCGGACCGGACCTACACATCCCCGGACGGTTCGGAGCTGACCCTGCCCGGACGCAGTCTGCTGTTCGTTCGCAACGTCGGACACCTGATGACCAATGACGCGATCGTGTTCGGCGAGGGAGAGAGCGAGGGGCGCGAGGTCTTCGAGGGCATCCAGGACGCGCTGTTCACCGGACTCATCGCCGATGCACGGACTCCAGGGTCAGAACAGTCGCACCGGATCGGTCTACATCGTCAAGCCCAAGATGCACGGGCCTGAGGAGGTGGCGTTCACCTGCGAGCTGTTCAGCCGCGTCGAAGACGTCCTCGGACTGCCCCAGGGCACCCTCAAGGTCGGCATCATGGACGAGGAGCGACGCACCACACTGAACCTCAAGGCCTGCGTCAAGGCCGCCGCCGACCGGGTGGTGTTCATCAACACCGGTTTCCTCGACCGCACCGGTGACGAGATCCACACCTCGATGGAGGCCGGCCCGATGATCCGCAAGGGCGCGATGAAGACCCAGCCGTGGATCCTGGCCTACGAAGACCAGAACGTCGATGTCGGACTGGCCACCGGGCTCTCCGGGCGCGCCCAGATCGGCAAAGGCATGTGGGCGATGACCGACCTGATGGCCGGCATGGTCGAGCAGAAGATCGGCCAGCCGCGCGCCGGCGCCACCACCGCCTGGGTGCCCTCGCCCACCGCGGCCACCCTGCACGCGATGCACTATCACTACGTCGACGTCTACGGCGTGCACCGCGAACTGGCCGGCAAGCGCCGCGCGACCCTTGATCAGCTGCTGACCATCCCGCTGGGCAAAGGGCTGGCGTGGTCGCCGGATGAGATCCACGAGGAGGTCGACAACAACTGCCAGTCCATCCTGGGCTATGTGGTGCGCTGGATCGACGCCGGCGTGGGCTGTTCGAAGGTGCCCGACATCCACGACGTGGCGCTGATGGAGGACCGCGCCACCCTGCGGATCTCCAGCCAGTTGCTGGCGAACTGGCTTCGGCACGGTGTCATCACCGAAGACGACGTCAAGGCCAGTCTGCGACGGATGGCCGCGGTGGTCGACGAGCAGAACGCCGCCGATCCGGACTACCGGCCGATGGCACCCGACCCCGACGGCAGCATCGCGTTCCAGGCCGCCCAGGAACTCATCCTGTCGGGGGCCGCCCAGCCCAGCGGCTACACCGAGCCGATCCTGCACCGCCGCCGCCGCGAGTACAAGGCCAGTCTGGGCCTTTGACCTAGACTCGTCGCGGGCTGTGGAGCGGCTGCGCCCGGAGACGGAAAGAGGCATCGGCACGTGGGAAAGCACAGCGTTCCCGATTCCGGCGAGTCCTCCGGCGAGTCCGATACCGGCCGGCGTCGCCGGGCCGACGGGGGTCGCCGCGGAGTGAGCGTCGGGGTGATCGTGGCCCTGATCGCCGTCGTGGTGCTTGTCGGCGGCGTGATCCTGTGGCGATTCTTCGGCGACGCCCTGTCGCGCCGTTCGACCGACGCCGCCGCAGCAGTGCCTGCAGGGCACCGCCACCATCGCGGTGGTCGCCGACCCGTCGATCGCCGAGGACGTCACCACCTTCGCCGAGCAGTACAACGCCGAGGCCACCCCGGTGGGCGACACCTGCGCCAACGTGGTGGTCACGACCGCTGATTCCGATGCCGTGGTGGCCGGGCTGACCGGCACCTGGCCTGCTGATCTCGGCGAGCGCCCGGCGTTGTGGATCCCGGCGAGCTCGATACCGGCGGCCCGGCTGCAGGCCGCGGCGGGTAAGCAGATCGTCAGCGACGCCCGATCGCTGGTCACCTCCCCGGTGGTCTTGGCGGTGCGTCCGGAACTCAAAGATGCTCTGGCGCAGGAGGGTTGGGCGGCGCTGCCCGGACTGCAAAGCAATCCGACCGCGCTGGACGGCAGGAATCTTCCCGGCTGGGGCTCGCTTCGACTCGCCCTGCCCGTCACCGGTGCCGCCGATGCGACATACCTGACGGTGGAGGCCGTCGCGACCACGTCCGCACCGCCCGGGGCCGCAGCCGGCGCCGGGCTCCCGGCGGCACAGGGACTGCTGGCCGCGGCGCCGAAGCTGACCGCCGCCACCGCCGACGAGGCGTGGGCGGCGCTGACCTCCGCCCCCGACCCGGCGACCGCTCCGGTGCACGCCGTCGCGCTCACCGAGCAGCAACTCTTCGCGCGGACCTCCGGTCTCGCCGATGCCGGCAGCGCCGTGGCCGAGTGGTTCCCCGGTGGTCCGGTGGCCATCGCCGACTACCCCACCGTGCTACTGAGCGGTCCGTGGCTGAGCGAGGAACAGGTCGCCGCCGCCAGCGAGTTCGCCCGGTTCATGGGCCGTGACGCCCAGTTGGCCGAGCTGGCCAAGTCCGGTTTCCGCGCTGAGGGCGCCGCCCCGCAAGGTAACGACGTGGTGAAGTTCGCGCCGCTGGGGGCTGCGTTGCCGGTCGGCGATGACGCCGCCCGCGCCGCGGTGGCTGCCGCCGTCGCCCCCGGTGCCACCGCCACCACCACGGTGGTGCTCAACGAGGGAATCGTCGGCGACGAGGGGGGCAGACCGCGGCTGTCCAACGTCACCGCCGCTTTGCGCGACCGGATCAACGCGCTGCCGCCGGGTGCGGCCGTTGGGCTGTGGACCTTCAACAGGATCGACAGTGGCCAGGTGGTGCCCACCGGTCCGCTGGGCGACCCGGTCGGGACCCAGCCCCGCGCTGCCGCGCTGACGGGGGTGCTCGAGGCGACGTCCCCGACCAGTGGCGGCGGGTTGTCGTTCACCACGCTGCGCGCCGCCTATGGTGATGCGCTCGCCAACTACCGCCCCGGACAACCCAACTCGGTGCTGCTGATCACCCAGGGCCCGAACACCGACCAGGGCCTCGGCGGCGCTGGCCTCACCGACTTCGTCACGGGTGCGCTCGACCCGAAACGGCCGGTGGCGATCAACGTCATCGACTTCGGCGGCGATCCGGACCGGCCCACCTGGGAGGCCATCACACGGCTCTCGGGCGGCAGCTATCAGGAGATCGTCGCGTCGGACTCCCCCGATTTGGCTGCGGCCGTCGCCCGGATGGTGCCCTAGCCCGACGCTTCGCTAACCCGGCGCGGTGGCGTCGTCACCCACTGTGGGCGAAGGCCTCGATGGGCGGGCAGGAGCACACCAGATTGCGGTCGCCGTAGGCGCCGTCGATCCGGCGAACCGCCGGCCACACCTTGGGCCTGGCGCCCTTGCCCATCGGGTAGGCGGCCTGCTCGCGGGTATACGGGTGGTCCCAGTTCTCCACCAGCAGGCACTCGGCGGTATGCGGCGCATTGCGCAACGGATTGTCGTCGGCCGGCCACTGCCCCGAACCCACCGATGCGATCTCGGCACGGATCGCGATCATCGCGTCGCAGAAGGCGTCGATCTCGGTAAGGCTTTCGCTCTCGGTGGGCTCCACCATCAGTGTTCCCGCCACCGGGAAGCTCATCGTCGGAGCATGGAAACCGTAGTCGGCCAACCGCTTCGCGATGTCATCGACGGTGACGCCGGTGGCCTTGGTGATGGGTCGCAGGTCCAGGATGCACTCGTGGGCGATCATGCCGTTCTCGCCGGTGTAGAGCACCGGGTAGTACTCGTCGAGCCGGCGCGCGATGTAGTTGGCCGACGCGATCGCCGTCAGCGTGGCGCGCCGCAACCCGGCCGCCCCCATCATCCGGATGTAGGCCCAGGTGATCGGCAGGATCGACGCCGACCCGTACGGCGCGGCCGACACCACATGCCCATGCCCAAGCTCCGGCGCCATCGGATGGCCCGGCAGGTACGGCGCCAGGTGCGCGCGAACCGCGACCGGTCCCACACCCGGCCCGCCGCCGCCGTGCGGAATGCAGAACGTCTTATGCAGGTTCAGGTGGCTGACGTCGCCGCCGAACCTGCCGGGACGGGCGAGCGCCACCAGCGCGTTGAGGTTGGCGCCGTCGACGTAGACCTGGCCGCCCGCGTCGTGCACGGTGGCGCAGATCTCGGTGATGTCGTGTTCGTAAACGCCGTGGGTCGACGGGTAGGTGATCATCAGCGCGGCCAACCGATCGGCGTGCTCGGCGATCTTGTTGCGCAGGTCATCAAGGTCCACATCGCCGTTGTCCCGGCAGTTCACCACCACCACGCGCATTCCGGCCAGCGCCGCTGAGGCGGCGTTGGTGCCGTGCGCACTCGACGGGATCAGACACAGGTCGCGGCTGCTCTCGCCGCGGGCGGCGTGGTAATCCCGGATGGCCAGCAGCCCGGCGTATTCGCCCTGCGAGCCGGCGTTGGGCTGCAGGGAGATCTCGTCGTAGCCGGTGATACCGGTCAGCCACTCCTGCAGGTCGGCGATCAGCCGGCGCAATCCCCGGGCGTCCTCGACCGGGGCGAACGGATGCTGCCGGCCGAACTCCGGCCAGGTGACGGCTTCCATCTCGGCGGCCGAGTTGAGCTTCATGGTGCATGAGCCCAGCGGGATCATGGTGCGATCCAGTGCCAGGTCCTTGTCCGCCAGTGCGCGCAGATAGCGCATCATCTCGGTCTCGGTGCGATAGGACGTGAAAGCCGGATGAGTCAGGAAATCTGTTGTGCGCGTGGAGATGTCGACACCGGCCGTATCGCCGGTGTGGTGCGCCCCGAACGCCTCGAGCACTCGCGCGACATGCTCGGCGCTGGTCGCCTCGTCGCAGGACACCGATACGTGGTCGCCGTCGACCCGCCAGATGTTGATGCCCCGCGATCGGGCAGCCGCCGCAACGTCGGAGGCGTGGCCGGGAACGCGTGCCAGCACGGTGTCGAAGAAGCGGTCGTGGACGACCGTCACACCCGCTGCCGTCAGACCGGCGGCGAGGGTGCGCGCGTGGTCGTGGATCCGCCGGGCGATCGCAGTCAGCCCCTCGGCGCCGTGGTAGCTGGCGTACATGCCGGCCATGACGGCCAGCAGGACCTGGGCGGTGCAGATGTTCGAGGTCGCCTTGTCGCGGCGGATGTGCTGTTCGCGGGTCTGCAGCGACAGCCGGTAGGCGGGCGCGCCGTCGGCGTCGACGGATACCCCGACGAGGCGGCCGGGCAGTTGACGGGCGTGGCCGGTGTGGGCGGCCAGGTATCCGGCATGCGGGCCACCGAATCCCATCGGCACACCGAAACGCTGGGCACTGCCGAAGGCGACGTCGGCGCCGATATCCCCGGGCGGTGCCACGAGGGTGCAGGCCAGCAGATCGGCACCGACGGCGACGAGAGCGCCGCGCTCATGGGCCTGAGTCACCAGGGCGGACCAGTCGGTGACCCGGCCACTGGCGCCGGGCAGCTGGACGATCACGCCGAAGAACTCGCCGTCGGGCAGCCCGTCGCGCAGATCTGCGGTCACGATCTCGATGCCCAGCGGCTCGGCCCGGGTGGCCAGCACGGCGGCGGTCTGGCCGAACAGATCGGTGTCGACCGCCAGCCGGTTCACCGATCCCTTGACTGCGCGGTGCATCAACGTCATCGCCTCGGCCGCGGCGGTGGCCTCATCCAGCATCGAGGCGTTGGCGATGTCCAGTCCGGTCAGGTCGGCCACCATGGTCTGGAAGTTCAGTACCGCCTCGAGCCGTCCCTGGCTGATCTCCGGCTGATACGGGGTATAGGCGGTGTACCAGGCCGGGTTCTCCATGATGTTGCGCAACAGGACCGGCGGGGTGAGGGTGTCGTAGTACCCCTGGCCGATCATCGACACCGCGACGGTGTTGGCATCGGCCATCTCGCGCAGTTCTGCCAGTGCCTCGTGTTCGCCCACCGGCGCGGGCAGGCTTTCCAGGCCCGGTGCGATCCCGCGGTCGGTCAGGGCGTCGAGGATCCTGCCGGGGAGCGCCTTGGCAGCCATTTCCTCCAGCGAGCCGACGCCGATGACGGCGAGCATGTGCGCCAACGCCTCAGTGCCGACTCCGATGTGACGGTGCGCGAACGCGGATTCCGTTGGCTGGGAATCCATGTGCTGGGGATCCATGTGCTGGGGCATGACGGGCACTCCTGACTCGGGCGGACGACGCTGCTACGTCCTCTCCCTCTGTCGCGGATGCCTGAGAGATTCGGCAGGCCGGCAGGCCGCCTTTCCCCGTGGGCGGGCGGCCGCGAGGGCCACCACTTTCCAGAGGCACCGTGTTCCGGCGCGGTCCGGGTGCCTGAGAGATTGACGGAGAGGTGTTGCTCCTTCGGCGCCCACGACTGGTTGCCGCGGAACTCTCCCGCACCGGAACGATGCAGTTGCGAGTCTAGCCGTGCGGGGACCCGAGGACCGCCGCCACGGGCGGGATGTCGTGGGCGACTGCGCCGGGAGGTCAGCCGATTTTGCGGTCGCGGCTCTTGCGCCGGGAGGCCAGCTCGTCCTCGGGTTCGGCGATCGATTCGCCGCCGTCGGCCCGCTCCCCGGGGAAGTCGGCGATCGCGCCGGTGAGCTCGCGCATCGCACCGCTGACCGCGATGCCGAATACACCCTGTCCGCCCTGCAGGAGGTCGACCACCTCTTCGGCCGAGGTGCACTCGTAGACCGTGGTGCCATCGGAGAAGAGTGTGATGTTGGCGAGGTCCTGAACGCCGCGCTGGCGAAGGTGATCAACGGCGACGCGGATGTTGTGCAGCGAGATACCGGTGTCGAGCAGTCGCTTGACGATCTTCAGGACGAGGATGTCCTTGAACGAGTAGAGCCGCTGGCTTCCCGAACCCGCCGCGCCGCGGATGGAGGGCACGACCAGCGACGTGCGCGCCCAGTAGTCGAGCTGCCGGTAGGTGATTCCGGCGATCTGGCAGGCACTGGGGCCGCGGTATCCGACCAATTCGTCGGGCAGTGAGTCGTCGGGGAACAAGCCGCCCTGCACAGGGGCTGCAACCGGAGCGGGTGCGGGGACGGGCGCGTCACCGTCGAAGCCGGTGACGGAAAGGTCGAGTTGTTCCTGGCGTGGCTCGTCGCCCACGGTGGTAGTCCTCTCGCCGTTCCAACCGGTGGCCCGCCGACCCTGCGCCGCCCGGAGTGGTTCGAGCATACGCCTTGCCGACCTGCCATCGTGCGCCTGCGGCACCGCAAGTCACTCAGTCGAGTATGGACGGCACGGGGGGTGCGGAGCGGTATCCGGTTGGCGTGTCGGAGCGGCACTGACCGAGATGAGACGCATCCGTGATCAAGGACACAGGTCAGCCCGCCGGGGTCGCGAGGAGAGCCCTAACCGGCTTTGAAATCGTCCGGCGACACGCTGTCGAGGAACTCCTTGAACTTCTCGACCTCGTCCTCACGGACCGTTCCGGCCGATTCCTCGTCATTGTCGTCGGGCATCATCAGACCCGCCTCGTCGAGGATGGCCTCCTCGACGAAGATCGGGACACCCATCCGCAGGGCGATGGCGACCGAGTCCGATGGCCGCGCGGAGACTCGGACGTCCTGATCGAAGACGAGGTCGGCGTAGAACGTCCCCTCCTGAAGATCCACGATCCGGACCTCCTTGAGCGAATGCCCAAGGGCGCCAATGACATCGCCGAACAGATCGTGGGTGAGCGGACGGGCCGGCTCGACACCCTGCTGCTCGAGGATGATGGCGTTGGCCTCGTTGGGACCGATCCAGATGGGGAGGTAGCGATCCCCGGTGGACTCACGCAGCAATAGAACGGGCTGGTTGGCGGGCTGTTCCACCCTGATGCCAACGACTCGAACCTCAGCCATGGTCGAAAGTCTAGTCCTCAGCGGTCCAGTACGTCGCGCACGGCCGACTTGATCAGCGAGGTGTGCAGGGTGATGGCCAGCGCGGCGACCTCGCGGGCCAAGTCGTCGGCGCGATCCCGGGCGCCGGTTGTGCCTGCTTTGCCGACCGGCCCAGCGATCTGCGCGATCAGATCGGACTGGCGATCGGCGGCAGACCGGAACGCGCGCAGGTGCCGGGGCTCCACCCCGTACTCCGCGAGCGCTGCCGCGCACTGCGCGATGACCACGTCGTGCTCGTCGAAGAACCCGCCGGGTCCGGTGGTGATGACACCCGCCTTGCACAGCGCGGCGATCAGTTCGGCGCCGACTCCGGAGCGCTCGAGCAGATCCTCCCGGCGCAGCCGGGCCGGGGTGGGCGCGGTGCCGCCCGCCTCGCCCGCGGTCTCCGGGCTGCCGTCGCCGACCGGCACCAGCCGGGGGGCGGGGTACGCCGAGCCGTGCTCGGGCAACTGCCCGTCGGCCTGGGCATCGAGTTGCGCCTTGATGACCTTCAGTGGCAGATAGTTGTCCCGCTGGGCGGTGAGGACGAACCGGAGCCGGGCGCAGTCATAGGCGGTGAAACGACGGTAGCCAGACGGGCTGCGCTGCGGGGTGAGCAGACCCTCCGCCTCCAGAAACCTGATCTTGGAGATCGTCACATCCGGGAATTCGGGGCGGAGCAGGTCTAGAACCGCCCCTATCGACATCCCGGCAAGGCCAGGGCGCTCAGGCGCTGTCACTGTCCGCGGCAGGCTTCGGTCCGGTCAGGAACACCAGCCGGAACTTGCCGATCTGCACCTCGTCGCCGTTGGCGAGGGTGGCCGAATCGACCGGTTCCCGGTTGACGTAGGTGCCGTTGAGACTGCCCACGTCGACGACCTGGAATTCGCCACCGTCGAGGCGGAACTCAGCGTGGCGGCGGCTGACGGTCACGTCGTCGAGGAAAATGTCGGAGTCGGGGTGCCGGCCGGCCGAGGTGGTCGGCTGGTCGAGCAGGAAGCGGGAACCGGCATTGGGGCCACGCTTGACCACCAGCAGGGCCGAACCCACCGGCAGACCTTCGACCCCGGATACCGCGGTCTCCCCGACCGGACCGGCCGGAGCATCGAGGTCGTTGAGGAAGTCGGCACGGAAGACCGAGGTCGTTTCGACCGTGACCTCGTCAGAGGTGTCGTCGGTCCCGGACCGCCGATCGTTCTCCGTCAACCCGCCACTCCCGCCATTCGATTCGCTGCACCCGACCGTACCGTGCGGACCACCGCGAGCGGTGGCCTACGTCAGAGTTCCCCGGTAGGCGTCCGCGTCGAGCAACGCACTCAACCCTTGGTTGAGGGTATCGCCGTCGGCCTGCAGGTCCAACAGCCACCCCTGGCCGTAGGGGTCGGAGTTGATCAGCGACGGGTTGCCCTCCAACTCGGCGTTGACCGCGACCACCGTCGCGTTGAGCGGGGCGTACAGGTCCGACACCGATTTGGTGGACTCCACCTCGCCGAAGGACTCCCCGGCGGCGACCTTGGTGCCGACGTCGGGTAACTGCACAAAGACCACGTCGCCGAGGGCGTCCTGTGCGAAGTCTGTGATGCCGACGCGCACCGTGTCATCCGCGGTGCGGCTGATCCATTCGTGCTCGGGGGTGTAGCGCAGGTCGGCGGGAACGTCGCTCACGGGGCTCCTCGGGGTGTGGGGCGGCCTTATCGGACGACGCTGAGCGTATTGGCGCGTTTCCGGTTGCCGCAAGGCGGTGCCGAAACGGCCGCACCGAAAGGACCCACGACCTCAGAGCACCTGCGCCGAAGCCTTCGGTAGCGCGCGCACCAGCAGCCGCACCTGAAAGAGGTACAGCACCGCCGACCACAGGTACATGCCGATGCCCCAGATCACGAAAGCCCAGCCGGTGGCGCCGATCACCTTGCTCCACAACGCATCCCACTGCCCCAGCAGAACGAGTGGGAAACCGGCCATCAACGAGAAGGTCGCGGCCTTGCCGATGTAGGTGACCGGCAGCGCGGTGACTCCGCGGCCGCGCACGATCGGCAGGGTCGCGGCCAGCAGAAGGTCCCGGGCGAGCAGGATGGCGACCACCGCCCACGGGATGACCCCGGCCAGCGCCAGCCCGACCGGGACGGTGATCATGTAGATCCGATCCACCAGGGGGTCGAGCAACTCCCCCAGCCGAGAGGACTGGTTGGGCACCAACCGGGCGATCTTCCCGTCGGCCCAGTCGGAGATGCCGCTGAACATCAGGATGGCCACCGCCGGGGCGAAGGCGCGGGGAACCAGCATCAGGTAGACGAACACCGGCACGAGTACCAGCCGGACGACGCTCAGGACGTTGGGGATCGTCAGAACCCGGCTCTGCATGCTGATCAAAGCTATCGGTCGCGGCGCTAGCGGAAGACCCCGGGCAGGCTCAGTGCCGACATCGCGTCCTCGCGCAGCGGGTTGTCGTGGACCATGTAGGTCCACGTCGAGGTGGGCCGGGCCAGTTTGGTCAGATCCAGGCCGGCGTCGCCGTCGAGGAGGTTGGCGGTCTCGAAGGTCTGCTGCGAGGCCTCGATGGCATCGGCGGCCAGATGGGCGAACGCGTCGACGGCGAGCCGATGGAATTCGTCGAGCGGATTCTGCCGTCCCAGCGCCCGCAGGTGGATGCTCTCCCGCATATCGGCGAGGTAGGCCAGATGATCGGCCCACCCGCGGTCGAGGTGATACAGCATGATCTGCCGGCAGATCTCGACGAGGTCGTCGTCGGAAAGGTGTTCGGCCAGTTCGTCATAGCGCTCCGGCGCCAGTTCGCGCAGCTCATCGCGGGCGGCGGTGGTGCTCAGCAGGGTGTTGCGCCGCTCCACCAGGATGGAGCGCTGCTGTGCGGTCAGCTGGTTGTAACGCCAGGTGTTGGCGTGCACATCCAGCAGGCGGCCCTCGGCGACGCGCTGGGCGTGGTCGAGCAGTCCGGCTGCCTTCACGCTGGTGATCCGGCCGGTGTCATCGCACTCCATCGGCAGCTTGGCCGGCTCGACGTGGGCGGTGACGACATCGTCCTCCCAGCTTGAGAAGAACACCGAGGACCCCGGGTCGCCTTGGCGGCCGGCGCGGCCGCGCAACTGATTGTCCAGACGCTCCGTGCGGTGCCGGCCGGTGCCCACCACGTGCAGTCCGCCCAGGGCGGCCACCGCATCCTTATCGGCCTCGGTGGCCTCGGACCCGCCGAGCCGGATATCGGTGCCGCGACCGGCCATCTGCGTCGACACCGTCACCGCCGCCAACTTGCCGGCCTCGGCGATGACGTGCGCCTCCTCTTCGTCGTTCTTGGCGTTGAGCACCACGGCGGGCACTCCGCGGCGCAGCAGCCTTGCGCAGAGGTCTTCGGATTCGGCGACATCGTGGGTGCCGACCAGGATCGGCTGCCCGGTGGTGTGCGCGTCGATGATGTGGTCGACGACGGCATCGTTCTTGGCCGCCGCGCTGACGTAGACCCGGTCCGGTTCGTCCTGCCGGATGTTGGGGGTGTTCGGCGGTATCGGCGAGACGCTGAGGGAATAGAACTGGCGCAACTGCTCGCCGGCCGCCAGCGCCGTGCCGGTCATGCCGCAGACCGTCGGGTAGCGGTTGATCAGGGCCTGCACCGTGATGGTGTCGAGCACCTCACCGGTCTCGGTGGTCTCGATTCCCTCCTTGGCTTCGACGGCCGCCTGGAGTCCGTCGGGCCAGCGTTGCAGCGTGGCGATCCGGCCGCGGGAGGCGTTGATCAACTGCACCGCACCGTCGCGAACGATGTAGTGCACGTCGCGCTGCAGCAGCACGTGCGCATGCAGGGCCACGTTCACCTCGGTGAGGGTGGAGGTGACGTGTTCCTCGGAGTACAGGTCGATACCGCCGAGGGCCTTCTCAATTTTCTGTGCCCCGGACTCGGTCAGATGAACGTTCCGGTTGTCGTCGTCGGTGTCGTAGTCCTGGCCGGCGGTCAGCCGTCCTACCAACTCCACGACCTCCAGTCGCGGGGTCTCACGGTGGGTGGTGCCGGCCAGTACCAGCGGGACCAGCGCCTCGTCGACGAGCACCGAGTCCGCCTCGTCGATCAGGGCGACGTCGGGATTGGGTGAGACCAGGTCGGCGGTGTCGGTGACGAGCTGGTCCCGCAGCACGTCGAAGCCGATCTCGTTCACCGAGGCGTAGGTGACATCGCAGGTGTAGGCGGCGCGACGCTGCGCGGGCGTGGAGTCGGCGGTGATCCAGCCGACCGTCAGCCCGAGAGCTTCGATGATCGGGCCCATCCACTCGGCGTCGCGGCGGGCCAGGTAGTCGTTGATGGTCACGACGTGGACGTTGCGGCCGCCGAGCGCGTAGCCGGCGGCGGCGATAGCGCCGGACAGTGTCTTGCCCTCGCCGGTGGCCATCTCGATCACGTCGCCGGCCATCATGCGCACCGCGCCGAGCAGCTGCACGTCGAAGGGGCGCAGTCCGGTGGTGCGGTCGGCTGCCTCCCGGGCGATCGCGAGGAACTGCGGGAGGTCCGCGGAGTCGGCGAGCTTGTCGAGGTTGAGTAGTTTGGCGGCCTTGGCCAGCTGTTCGTCGTCGAGGCCCGCGGCCTTCTCATCGAACTCCGCCGAGGCGGTGACCTCGGTCATCGACTCCGCTTTGACCTTGTCGGTGCTCGCACCGAGCAACCGCCAGAAGCCCCGGCTCAGACGACCCTGACCGGACGGACTCCCTGCTGAACTCTTCGCCACCCGCTCAACGTTACCGGCCAGCTCACGCCAGATTCGACCGGCGCGGGTAGGCCACCGCGGGATCGGTGAGGGTATTGACGACGGCGGGCAGACCGGCCTCGAATGCACGTCGCAGGGCGGGCCGCAGCTCGGCGGGGGTGGACACCAGTTCGCCGTGGCCGCCGAGCGCCCGCACCACCTCGTCGTAGCGGGTGGCGGGACGCAGGTCGGCCACCACCGAGTAGCCGTACAGCATTTCCATCGGGTGCTTCTCCAGAGCCCAGATGCCGTTGTTGCCGATCACCGAGACCACGTGCACACCGTGGCGCACCAGGGTGTCCCACTCCATGCCGGAGAACCCGAAGGCGCCGTCGCCCTGCAGCAGAACCACCTGCCGGTCCGGCCGGGCCAGTTTGGCGGCCAGCGCATACCCCGGTCCGGAGCCCAGACACCCGAACGGTCCGCTGTCCAGCCATGAGCCGGGGGTGTAACTGTCGATCACCCGGCCGGCGTAGGAGCCGAAGTCGCCGGCGTCGACGACGATGATCGCGTCCCGATCGAGCAGCGGGATGAGCTCGGCATAGACCCGCATCGGATGCAGCGGGGTGCGGTCGTCGGCGAGTTCGGCCGCCTCGGTGGCGCGCGCCTCGGTCTCCAGTGTGCGCAGGGCGCCGATCCAGGGCTCGTGGTCGGCCGCGGCGGCGCCCGCCAGCGCGGTGAGCGTGCCCGGCAGGTCGCCGTAGAGCCGGGCAGCCACAGCGCGAGGGTGCTCACGCTCCGGTGCGCAGCGGTCGACGGTGATCAGTGCGGTATCGGTGCCGAACACCGCGCCGAAGCCGAGCCGGAAGTCCATCGGGACACCGATGACCAGCGCCACGTCGGCCTGGGACAGGGCGGCCGAACGGGCGCGGGCGAACGCCAGGTCGTGATCCGCGCCCACGACACCGCGTGCCATTCCGTTGGCGAACACCGGGATTCGCAGTTTCTCTGCCAGGTGCAGCAGTTCGTTCTCCGCGTGCCCCCACCACACGTTGGTGCCGGCCATGATCACCGGCCGGTGCGCGGCGGCCAGCAACGCCACCGCGCGCTCCACCTCGGCACCGTCGGCCGGCGGCGCCGGAGCGAGCTCGCGCAGCGCGCCCGGCTCGCCGCGGTCGTGGGCCTCCCCGAAGACGTGGTCCATCGGGAAGTCGACGAACGCCACCCCCGACGGTGCGCCGACGGCGGCCCGCAGTGCGTCGTCGACCCGGTCACCGACGGCGGCCGCCGACTCCGCGGTCGCGGCATAGCGGGTCAGCGGCGCCACGAACGGCACGTGGTCGATCTCCTGCAGTGAGCCCATCCCCCAACGCAGGGACGGCGCGCGGCCGCCGAGGACCACCAGCGGGGACTGATTTTGGCTCGCGGCGCCCATCGCGCTCATCCCGTTGGTCACGCCCGGTCCGGCCGTCAGCGCCACGACGCCCGGAACCCGGGTCACCTTTGACCAGCCCTCGGCGGCGAAGGCGGCGGTCTGCTCGTGGCGGGTGTCGATCAGCCGGATGCCCTCGCTGCGGCAGCCGTCGTAGATCGAGAACAGATGCCCACCGGAGAGGGTGAACATGGTGTCGATGCCGCTGGCACGCAACCGCCTGGCGATCAGCCTGCCCGCATGCACGGTGTTCTCCGTCGACTGGTCGTTCTCCATCGGCTCAGCCTAAACACGGTGGCCCTGCGAGCGGGGGTGCTGTCCCCTGACCGCTGCTGGGGTAGCTTCGCCCGAGGACTGCCGCCGCACGACAGGAGAGCGCGTTGGAGGAATACAACTCATCGCTGGATTGGGGCGCTGAACTCGTTCCGTCGCTGCTGTGGATCCTGCAAGTACTGGGCGGGGGCAGCGGTCATCACCCTGATTGTGCTGTTTCTGCTGGCCCGCTTCACCGTGTGGGGGCGCCAGTACTGGCGGATCACCGGCGACTACTTCCGGGGCCGGGCCTCGGTCCGGATCTGGATCTGGCTGGCGGCCCTGCTGCTGTCGGTGATGATCCTGGTCCGGATCAATGTGTTGCTGAGCTATTTCGGCAACGACCTCTACACGGCGCTGCAGGTGGCCTTCGAGGCCACCAGTGCCAACAAGACGCGATCCGCGACGACGCCATCAGGGGATTCTGGACCGCGCTGGGCATCTTCGGCATCCTGGCCACGATCTACATCAGCCATGGTGATGCTCGACATCTACATGACTCAGCGGTTCATCATCCGGTGGCGGACCTGGCTGACCTACCGCCTCACCGGCGACTGGCTCGACGACCACGCCTACTACCGGGGCCGGTTCACCGACGCCCAGACCGACAACCCGGATCAGCGCATCCAGCAGGACATCGACATCTTCACCACCGGAGTCGGGGCGACTCCCGAACACACCGACGACCGGTACCGGTTCGATGCTGCTGTTCGGCGCCATCTCGTCGGTCGCCACCGTGCGTGGCATTCATCCCGATCCTGTGGAACCTGTCCTTCGACTTGACGATCTTCGGTGTGACGCTGCCCAAGGCGCTGTTCTGGGTGGCGTTCGTCTACGTGTTCCTCGCCACCGTGGTGGCGTTCTGGATCGGCCGCCCGCTGATCCGGCTGAGCTTCCGCAATGAGGCGCACCAACGCCGCATTCCGCTACGCGCTGGTGCGTCTGCGCGACGCCGCCGAATCGGTGGGCTTCTACCGTGGCGAGAAGACTGAGCGCGGAATTCTGAAGACCCGCTACGACAACATCATCTCGAACTACCGCAGATATGTGCGCAAGACCCTGCAGTTCACCGGCTGGAACCTGGCGATGAGCCAGGCCATCACACCCCTGCCGCTGGCTGTGCAGGCGCAGAATCTGTTCAGCGGCAAGATGGACTTCGGCGATGTGACGCAGTCCGCCAGCGCCTTCTCCAACATCACCGACTCGCTGTCGTTCTTCCGCAACGCCTACGACCAGTTCGCCGGCTACCGCGCCTCGATCATCCGTCTGCACGGCCTCGTCGAGGCCAACCAGCAGGCCTGCGAGATGCCGAGTCTGGAGACGCGTGCCGAGCACGGACGGCTCCCTGCAGTTGCGCCGCGTCGAGGTGCGCACGCCCGACTGGCGAGCAGCTGCTCGATCCGCTCGATCTGCGGCTGGAGCCCGGCGACACGATGGTGGTCACCGGCCGCTCCGGTGCCGGCAAGACCACATTGCTGCGCAGCCTGGCCCAGATGTGGCCGTACACGACAGGATCGGTGCCCCGTCCGGTCGAGGACCACGAGACGATGTTCCTGTCTCAGATGCCCTACGTACCGCTCGGCGATCTGCGCACGGTGGTGTCCTATCCCAGCGAGTCCGGCCGGATCGACGACCGGGACCTGCAGGCAGCGCTGTCCAAGGTGGCGCTGACGCATCTGAGCTCGCGGCTCAATGAGGAGGCGGACTGGGCCAAGGTGCTCTCCCCCGGCGAGCAGCAGCGAATCGCGTTCGCCCGCATCCTGCTGACCCGGCCCAAGGTGGTCTTCCTCGACGAATCGACCTCGGCGCTCGACGAGGGCCTGGAGTACGTCGTCTACGACCTGCATCCGCACCGAACTGCCCCGACACCATCGTGGTCAGCGTCAGCCACCGGCCGACCGTCGACCGGTATCACCTCCAGCACCTCGAATTGCTCGGTGACGGTGCCTGGCGGCTCGGCCGGGTCACGGGCGACGAACCGGCACCGGTCTGACGGCATTGCTGAAATGCTGGGCGCGAGCCGGAAGGTGAACTTCTATGGACTCGTGGACCGGAGGGTGAGCTCCGATGGAGATGTATCAAGCCGTCGCTGGACTGGGCGAACGAGCTCGCGCAGTCGCTGCTGTGGACGGCCAAGGCCTGGCTGATCACCGCGATCGCGGCACGGTGGTCGTGCTGGCGCTGCTGGCCCGGCTACACCACCTGGGGCCGGCAGTTCTGGCGGGTCACCGGCGACTATTTCCGCGGCCGCCGCAGCATCGCGGTGTGGGCGCTGGCTGGGCGTGCTGCTGTTTCTGACCCTGATCACCGTGCGCCTCAACGTTCTGCTGAGCTACCAGAGCAATGACCTGTATTCCTCGCTGCAGGTGGCGTTCGAAGGCGGCGGGGCCGGTAATGCAGGCGGTCCGCGACTCCGGGGTGCGGGGTTTCTGGATGGCGATCATCACCTTCGCGCTGATCGCCGCGCTCTACGTCGGCCGCCAACTGCTCGACATCTACCTGACCCAGCACTTCATCATCCGCTGGCGGGTGTGGCTGACCGACCGGCTGACCGGGGACTGGCTCGACCAGGAGTCGTTCTACCGGGGCCGGTTCCTCGACGACCCGATCGACAATCCGGATCAGCGCATCCAGCTCGACATCGACGCCTTCACCGCGGCCACCGGCACCGGGCCCAACACACCGACCGTCGGGCACGCGACGCACCCTGCTGTTCGGTGCCATCAATGCGATGGTGTCGGTGGTCGCCTTCACCCCGATTCTGTGGAACCTGTCCGGCCAGCTGAGCCTGTTCGGCGTCACGCTGGGCCACGCGTTGTTCTGGATCGCCCTGATGTACGTCTTCGCCACGACGGTGATCGCGTTCTGGATCGGCCGTCCGCTGATCCGGTTCAGTTTCCGCAACGAGCTCACCAACGCCGCGTTTCGTTACGCGCTGGTACGGATGCGTGACGCCGCCGAGTCGATCAGCTTCTACCGCGGCGAGGGCGCCGAGAAGTCCATCCTGCGAGCGCGTTTCGCGGCCATCATCTCCAACTACCGCGGGTATGTGTTGCGGACGTTGGCGCTGCTGGGCTGGAACCAGTCGATCAACCAGATCATCAATCCGTTACCCCTGGTGGTGCAGGCTCCGCGACTCTTCGCCGGCCAGATCACCTTCGGTGACGTGACACAGTCGGCCACCGCGTTCTTCAACGTCCACGACTCGCTGTCGTTCTTCCGGTCGGTGTACGACTCGTTCGCCGCCTACCGGGCGACCATCATCCGCCTCGACGGTCTGGTCGATGCCAACGAGAAGGCCCGGGCGCTGCCCCGACTACCGCCGGGCGCAGCACCGACGGATCAATTGAGTTGCGCGACATCGAGGTTCGCAACCCCGACGGCAAGACTCTGCTGCGACGGCCTCGACCTGCGACTCGGTCCGGGCGAGTCGCTGGTCATCACCGGGCCGTCGGGGTGCGGACGGACCACGCTGTTGCGCAGCATCGCCCGGCTGTGGCCGTATCACCACCGGCACGCATGCTGCGCCCCGACGGCGACCGTGACGCGATGTTCCTGTCCCAGGTGCCCTATCTGCCGCTCGGGCGATCTGCGGGCGGTGCTGTCCTACCCGCAGCGGGAGTGCACCGTCGACGACGACCGAACTGCGCGGGCCGCGCTCGACTCGGTCGCCCTCGGTCATCTACGCGACCGGCTCAACGAGTTCACCGACTGGGCGAAGGTGCTCTCCCCCGGCGAACAGCAGCGGATCGCCTTCGCCCGGGTGCTGCTGCAGAAGCCGAGGCTGATCTTTCTCGACGAGTCGACCTCTGCGATCGACGAGGGCCAGGAGTTCGCCATCTACCGGCTTGCTGCGAACCACGGCTCCCCGACAGCATCATCGTTTCGGTCACCCACCGCGGGACGGTCAAGGAGCACCACGACCATCATCTGCGAGCTGCTCGGCGACGGCGACCTGGCAATTGGATCGCAGGGCCGACAGCTGTCCGCAGGCCTAGACCGGCCTTCAGGCCTGCGCCGCCGCGTGCTGCGCCCGGCGCGGCGGCCGAAGAACGATCCCTCCCCCAGTTGCGTGCCGCTGGAGTACCCCTTGCCGTCCTGGGCGATGTTGGAGGCACACGCGCCCGCGGCGTACAGGCCGGAGATCACGCTGCCGTCCTCACGCAGCACCTGGCCGTCGACATTCGTCGCCAGACCTCCGACGGTGAAACCGGAGTACATCGCCTTGCCGAGCGAGAGATCGAACGCGGCCCACGGGCCTTTGTCCTGTGGCGCAAGGAATTCCGGTTGTTTGTGGAAGTCGGGGTCCTCACCCTTGGCTGCGTGGTCGTTGTAGCGGTCCAGTGTGGCGACCAGATTGCCCGCCGGAATGCCGAGCGCGGACTCCATCTCCGCGACCGTCTCCCAGCCGTCGATGAACTTGATCAGCGGGAACTCCGGCCGTTCGAGATGTTCCTCGTCGACGATGAGGAACGCCGCGCTGGTCGGGCTGGTCCATCACGAAACCCGATGTGCGGGAGTGGTAGGAGTCCTCGGCGACGAACCGCTGGCCGAGCTTGTTGACGATGATGCCGGTGAGCAGGATCGCCGGCGGGTAGACCGGGGCGGTGATGAACGCCTGATCCATGTGCTTGGTGGCACCACCGGCCGACACGCCCAGTCGGATGCCGAGACCGTCGTCGTAGGTGTTGCCGAGTACGAACGGCTTCTCGGCCAGTTCGGGGTGTACTCGGCGACCATCTCGGGGTTCATCACGAAACCGCCGGCGGCGATCACCACCGCTTTGGCCCGGATCGCGCCGGTGTCGGCGAAGTGCTTCCAGCGACACCCCGATCGACCGCGCCGTCGTCGTCGAGCACCAGGTTGCGTCGCACCGGTCTCGTAGCGGATCTGCACGCCGAGTTCGTCGGCCCGCTTGAGCAGCAGGTCGATCACCATCGCCGCGCCCTGGGTGTCGCCGGGCACCGGCACCTTGTGGCCGCGCGGCGCGGGGGCGGCGATGTCCTTGAACGGCCAGACCTTCTCGTTGCCGGTGTACATCAGCCCCTCGGTGTTGGGCTGGATCACCGCTTTCTGCGGGTAGTAGCTGCGCTCGAACGTGATGCCGAGGTCCTCGAGCCAGTTGAAGTGCTCGACGCTGCCCTCGCAGTAGGCGCGGATCTTGTCGTGTTCGGGTTCGCGGGACATCGCGACGAGGTACTTGTACATCTCCTCGGCGCTGTCGGCGTGCCCGGTGGCCTGCTGCACGGCGGTGCCGCCGCCGAGGTAGAAGTGGCCGCCGGCCAGCGCGGTGGTGCCGTCCGGCGACCGCGGCGCGTTCCAGCACGAGCACGCGCGCCCCCGCGGCGGCAGCGCTGACGGCCGCACAGCCGCCCGCCGATGCCGAATCCGACCACCACGACGTCGACGTCGTCGGACCATTCGGTCACGCTCGGAAGCGTCGACTGTCGCGGGAATATCCAGGCCGCTCATGGCCTCGAGGATATCGCGTGGCGCCTGGCTAGAACGTGTTCTAGTTCTTGGCGGCTGCGTTGACGCACGCTGCCGGACGCGACGTCGGCCGCCAGTCCTCGCGCACGTGGCCGGTGGCCTGCCAGGAGACGGCGGCGGGCAGGTTGCCCCCAGGTGCTGTTGAAGAGCCCGATGAGTACGGCGCGGCCGTTCGCCGGCCGAAGGTGTAGACCGGGCCGCCGGAGTCGCCCTTCCGGCTGACCACGCCGTTGCTCCATCGTGAACCAGCCGTTGTTGACCCGCTCGATGGTCCCGCAGCTCTCACCGGTGACCACGCCGAAGTGGCAGACCGGCTGACCCGGTGCCAGTGCGGTAGTCGGATCGGCGACCAGCGGCGCCCGCTCGGAAGCACGGTGTTGACGCTCACCCCGGCCGGCGAGGCTGATGCTCTGATAGTCGGAGATGACCTGGTCGGTGCGGACCACCGTGCCGTCGGGGGTGTTGTCCCGTGAGGTGGTCACCACGCCGATGAAGCGGCCGTTGCGGTCGGTGACCGCGACCGCTGCCGCGGCAGTGCCCCGCGGAGTAGGCGATGCGGGCCGACCGCGTCGACGAAGCCGAGGGTGCAGACGGTGGAGTCCTGACGGATCTCCATGCCCGGGAAGACCACAGTGGCGTCTTCCGCGGCGGACGGGCGGCCGGATCGACGCCATGGCGATCGACGACATCAGCGTCACCCCGGCCGCCGCGGCAACGACGACGGATCGCAGAAAACGGGCCACCGATACACCTCGATCGGTCGGCGGCCCGGTCAACGACGCGGTCGCAATAGCATGTCTCGACTGTGTATCGGTGTTCTGATGCCGATCGTTACCGATCGGAGTGTCCGGACGCGCCGTCGGCAACCCGGTATTGCCCAGGTCAGGGGATGGTGATGACCTGACCGACCTCGATGTGATCGGGGTTGGGGATGTTGTTGGCCTTGGCCAGTTCCATGTAGCGGTTGCCGTCGCCGAGGTACTGCTTGGCGATGTTGAACAGCGTGTCACCAGAGACCACGGTGTGGGTCCTCGGTGCGGGCGGCGCGGGAACCTCGTTGGCCACCGGCGCGATCTCGACGGCCTCTTCCTTGGCCGGCGGCGGCGGGGCGTCGGTCTCGGTGCGTGAGTTCCAGGCCGCACCGTCGGCCGCGTACAGCACCACGTTGCGGTCGTCCTGTACGACCAGCTTGACGTCCTTCTTGCCCTTGGTGTCGGTGTGCCAGACCGGCTTGTCACCGGCGTAGATCACGAAGTTGCCGTCGCACTGGACTTCGGCCCGATCGACGCCCTGGTTCCGTCGGTGCCGGTGGCCCACACGGCCTCCCCGCGCGACGGCCAGGACGAGATTGCCGTCCTCCTGCAGCGTCAGGGTGTAGGCCCCGTTGTTGGATGTGAGCGAATCGCCCTTACCCAGCTTCTGTCCTGCGTTGAGTGTGTCTCCCACGACTGTCGTTACCTCCTATAGGCCGCCCCCATATCGGACGGGCGACGGCGAGCCTACTGGAAAATCGCGACCCCGAACCGGCCGGTCGGCAAACATCCGCTCAGGAGTCGAAGCCCAGGCCCGAGCCGGTCGAGGGTGCGCAGGAACAGGTTGCGCTGCCCGCCGTGGTGGTCGGCCCGGTCCAGTGACCACCGGGTGGCCTGGATACCGATGCTGGCGACGGGTTCGGGCGGGAAGGGCAGCGGCCGGCGGCGGACCATCTCCAGTTCGGTGCGTTCGGTGGGTCGCCCCTCGAGCAGGTCGAGGCAGACATCGGCGGCGAACCGGCTGGCACCGACGCCCAGTCCGGTGAAGCCGTTGACGTAGGCGATCCGGCCGCGTGCGGCCAGTCCCCAGTGCGCGCAGAACCGGGTGTTGGTGTCGATCGGCCCGGCCCAGCGGTGGGCTGAAGCGGACGTCGCTCAGCTGCGGGAAAGGTGATGAAGAAGTGCGCTGCGAGCTTGCGGAAGGACTCCGGCCGGTCCTCGTAGCGGGCGTCGACCCGGCGGCCGTAGTGGTAGACCGCGTCGTAGCCGCCCCACAGGATCCGGTTGTCGGCCGAGAGCCGGTAGTAGTGGAACTGGTTGGCACTGTCGCCCACGCCCTGGCGGGCCTGCCAGCCGATGCGCTCGAGTTGCTCGTCGGTCAGCGGTTCGGTGCCCGAGCACGTAGTCGTAGACCGGGATGGTGGCGAGCCGGTTGCGCGTGAGCAGGCTGGGAAACACGTTGGTGGCCAGCACCACCCGGTCGGCGGTGATCGGCCCCACCGGCGTTGAGACGCTCACCCGGTCGCCGGTCGCGCTCGATTGCTCTCGGCTGCGGTGTGTTCGTGGATCTGCACACCCTTCTCGGCGCAGACCCGGGCCAGCTCGATCACCAGCCGGGCCGGGTGGACGATGGCGCAGTGCTCGGAGAACATCCCGGCCCGATAGGTCGGGGAATTCACCTCGGCGCGCACCGCCGCCTGGTCCAGGAACTCCCCCTCGCCGTCGGCGGCCGCCTCGCGCAGCCACTGCACCTGGTGTGGTTCGGTCGCCACGGTGAGCATGCCGGTGCGCTCCCAGTCGACCTTCATCCCGTAGGTCTCGATATCGCGCCTGCATGCCGTCGAGGTTGGCGATGGCCGAGCCGCTCGAGCTGGTCGAATTCCTCAGGCCAGCGGGACTTTCCGTTTGCGGCGCCGTGGGTCAGGCTGGCTTCGACGAATCCGCCGTTGCGGCCTGATGCCGCCCAGCCCAGCCGCTGCGCCTCGATGAGCACGATCCGTGCGCCCGGGTTGCGTTCGGCGGCGTGCAGCGCCGTCCACAGCCCGGTGTATCCCCCGCCGACCATCAGCAGATCAGCAGGTCGGCCGGACCGGACAACGGCGGGTACTCGGGCCGGCTGTCGAGCAACACCGGATCCAGCCACATCGACCCGAAGGACGGCCGGTGCCAGCGCACGTTCGATCAGTCCAGCGTCGACCTGGCGGTCGAAAACAGTCTGCATGGCTGCAATCGTGCCAGGACTACATGGGCCATGACTACTTGGTGAATCGCGCCAGCACCGGCCCGACGATCGCCAGGATGAACACGTACGGCGTGGCCACCGCGCTGAGTGCCTCCACGCTGGCGCCGGCCAACCCGATGATGACCAGGGAGAACTCGCCACGGGCGATCAGCGCGGTCCCGGCCCGCCGCTGCCCGGCCGGTCCGGCACCCTCCCGGCGCGCGGCGTAGACGCCGGTGAGGACTTTGGTGAGCGCGGTCACGGCGGCCAGGCCGAGGGCGAACGGCAGCATGGGCAGCAGATCGGTGGGGGCGACGGAGAGCCCGATCGCGACGAAGAACACCGCAGCGAACAGGTCGCGCAGCGGATTGAGGACGGTGCGGGCCCGATCGGCGACCGGGCCGGTCAGCGTCAGTCCGACCAGGAACGCACCGACTGCCGCCGAGGCGTGCAGGTGCTCGGCGATGGCTGCCACGATCAGGGTGAGTCCAAGCACCCGCAGCAGGAGTTGCTCGTCCTCGGGGTGGCCGAGCACCCGGCCGACGTGGTGGCCCCAGCGGTAAGACACCAGAAACGCCAGGCCGAGCGCCCCGAGCGCCACGCCCGTCCACACGCACCGCCTCCATCAGGGTTCCTCCGGAGGCCAGCACGGTCAGCACCGGCAGGTAGGCCGCCATCGCGAAATCCTCGAGCACCAGCACCGACAGCACCGCCGGGGTCTCCCGGTTGCCGAGCCGGTCCAGGTCGCTGAGCAGCCGGGCGATCACCCCGGAGGACGAGATGTAGGTGATGCCGGCCATCGCCACGATGCCGACGACGTCCAGACCGAGCAGCCAGCCGGCCAGCGCCCCCGGGAACGGCGTTGAGCACGCAGGTCCACGGCTGCCGACGGCAGATGGCGGCGCAGCGATTCGGAGAACTCCCCGACGGAGAACTCCAGGCCGAGGGTGAGCAGCAGCAGCACCACGCCGATCGAGGCACCGGTCTCCACGAACTCCGCCGCGGCGTCGACCGGAGCGATCCCGCCGGTACCCAGGAACAGCCCGGTCAGCAGATACAGCGGGATCGGCGAGAGCCCGTAGCGCCGCGCCGCGGAACCCAGGACGGTGAGCACGACCAGGATGGCACCGAGCTCGAAGAGCAGCGGCGCCGAGACAGCCACTCGCTCAGCCCTGGTCGATCAGCTGCCGGACCGCGGCGATGCCGTCCGCGGTGCCGATCACCACCAGCACGTCGTCCGGTCTGCAGATGTCTGCTCCGGACCGGGAGAGGCCAGCACCTCGTCATCGCGGACGACCGCCACGATCGACGCACCGGTGCGGGTGCGGGCCTTGGTATCGCCCAGCGGGCGATCCAGGATAGGGCGACTGCGGCCCCGATCTCGACCTGCCCGGCTTCCAGGCCTGGAATCTCCTTGGTCAGGTCGGCGTAGCTCTCCACCATCCGGGGCGCACCGAGGATCTGCGCCAGCGCCTCGGCTTCGCGTTCGGTCAGCCGGAACACCCGCTGCGCCCGGTCCGGATCTGCCGCCGCGTACACGAGGACCTCGAAATCGCCCTTGCGGTGCGCGATCGACACCGATCCGGTCGCCGTCGGCAGTTGGCGAACTCGTAGCGCAGCCCGACGCCGGGCAGCAGGGTCTCCTTGACGTCCACGTGGCCTACCCTCCCGCCCCGGCCGCTGATGCGGCGGCGCCGACCGATCGGGCCGGTTCCCAGCCGGGCGGACCGAAGATGTAGCCCAGCCTGTCACGCCAGCCCGGTCGCCGAGCGGACGTCGCGGGCGATCGCGACGTACTCGTGGGTCTCCAGCGTCCAGATGTTGAAGGTGTTGACCGGCTTGGTCAGCCCGTAGTGCGGCCGGAACAGTTCGGGCTGGAAGGTGCCGAACATCCGGTCCCAGATGATCAGGATGCCGCCGTAGTTGCGGTCCAGATACTCGCGAGTCCATACCGTGGTGCACCCGGTGGTGCGATGGGGTGTTGAAGATGAACTCGATCGGCCGCGGCAGCTTGCCGATGCGCTCGGTGTGGATCCAGAACTGGTAGATCAGGCTGATCGAGAAGCTGGTGAACACCATCCACGGCGGAACCCCGAGCAGCGGCAGCGGCATCCACATGATCAGCTCGCCGCTGTTGTTCCACTTCTGGCGCAGCGCGGTGGCGAAGTTGAAGTACCGGCTGGAGTGGTGCGCCTGATGGGTGGCCCAGATGATCCGGACCCGGTGGGCGATGCGGTGGTAGGCGTAGAACAGCACGTCCACGCCGACCAGCGCGATCACCCAGGTGTACCAGTGCCGCGGCGACAGCTGCCAGGGCGCTACGTAGGCGTACAGCGCCGCATAGCCCAGCAGCGCCGCAGGAACTTCCAGGCACCCATCGTGGCCACCGACACCAGTCCCATCGAGATCGAGGCGCGCGCGTCGCGGGCTGAGATAGGAGCCGCGGTTGGCGGGTCGCCGGTCTGAGGATCGAGATGCTCCAGTTTGCGGGCCGCCGTCCACTCGATGACGAGCAGCAGCACGAAGAACGGGATGGCGAACAGCACCGGATCACGCATCGGCGACGGCAGCACCGCCAGCACCTCGGCACGTCGATCCACCGACCGCAGTCTACCGCGGATATCGTGGCCACTTTGATCGGAGTTAGGGTCCTCCGAGGGAAAAGGCGCACGCGTGAAGGAGTTGGGCGCTCCTGCTGGGCGCGATCGTCACCGAGGTCACCGGCACCCTGTCGCTGCGGGCATCTCAGGACCACCGGCTGTGGCTCATTGCGGTGGTGGTCGGCTACACGGTGTCCTTCTACCTGCTCAGCCAGGTCCTGCGGGCAGGTATGCCGGTCGGGGTTGCCTACGGCATCTGGGGCGCGCTGGGTACTGCCGTCACGGCTGTCGCGGGTTCTGTTCTGTTCGACGACCCCTTCACGGTGGCGGTGGTGATCGGTATCGGCCTGATCATCGGCGGGGTGTTGCTGGTCGAGTTCGGCTCGCCCGCGACTGACGGGAACGGCTCGTGAGCTGGCTGACGCTGGCCGGGGCGATCCTGGTCGAGGTGTTCTCGACGCTGGGACTGCGCGCCTCCGACGGCTTCCGCAAACGCAAGTGGATCGCCCCGGTGCTGATCGGCTACGTCACCTCGTTCGCCTTGTTGTGGTTGACGCTGAGCCTGGGCATGCCCGTCGGGATCGCCTACGGGGTGTGGTCGGCATGCGGAGTGGCGCTGGTCGCGGTGCTGGCCAGGGCGTTGTTCGCCGAACCGCTGACCCCGGTCATGGTGGCCGGAATCGGGTTGATCATCGCCGGCGTGCTCGTCGATCGAGTTGTCCGGCGCGGCGGGGTGAGCCGCACCGCAGTCGGTTTCCCCCGCGCCGACCGGGATCACGGAGCAAGATCATGGTCATGACGTCGCTGTCCGCGCTCGCCGACACGGTTCGGGGTGGCCACCGCCTATCACGACTGGAGCGGCCACTCGATCACGGTCAGCCAATCCACGGTGGTGGCGGTGCTGGCGGCGCTCGGCGTGCAGGCCGATACCGAAGAGCACTGCCGCGCAGCACTTTCCGATGCCGATCGCCGGTACTGGTCGCACCCGCTGCCGCCGACGGTCATCGCGCGCTCCGGGGTTGAGGCACCGTTCTGGGTGCACGTCGACCACGGTGAGCCGGCGCACGTGTGGATCCGGCTGGAGGACGGCACCGTCCGCTCCGGTATCCGCCAGGCGGAGAACTTCACTGCACCGTTCGAGCCTGGACGACCGCCTGGTCGGCGAAGCGACCTTCGTGCTGCCGTCCGATCTGCCGCTCGGCTACCACCGGCTGCACCTGCGCTCGGGTTCCGCCGAATCGGACACCATGCTGATCGTCACGCCGTCATGGCTCGGCCTGCCGGACCGGATGGGAGCGCGACGCGCCTGGGGTCTGGCGACCCAGCTGTACAGCGTCCGCTCCCGCGGGTCCTGGGGCGTCGGCGATCTCACCGACCTCACCGATCTCGCGGTCTGGGCGGGCTCCCGGCACGGGGCCGATTACGTGCTGGTGAACCCGCTGCACGCCGCGGCCCCCACCAAGCCGATGGAGCCCTCCCCCTACCTGCCCACCTCGAGACGGTTCGTCAACCCGCTGTACCTGCGGGTCGAGGCGGTCGATGAATTCGCGAACATGTCCGGGCGCGGCCGGATCCGCAAGCTGCACCGATCAGTGGCGACCCGGGCAGCCGAATCCGCTGTGATCGACCGCGACCGCTCCTGGGCGGCCAAGCGTGCGGCGTGCGAGCTTGTGTACCGCGTCCGGCGTTCGGCAGGGCGCGAGCTGGCTTTCGCCGCATACAAGCAGCGGGAGGGTGCCGCACTGGACAATTTCGCGACCTGGTGCGCGCTAGCCGAAAAGCATGGCGGCGACTGGCGGCAATGGCCCACGGAGCTGCAGCACCCAGACAGTCCCGCGGTTGCCCGCTTCGCCGAAAAGCATTCCGGCGTGGTGGATTTCCACCGCTGGCTGCAATGGCAACTTGATGAGCAACTGGCCAACGCCCAGGCTCAGGCGGTTCGCACCGGGATGTCGCTCGGCATCATGGCCGATCTCGCCGTCGGGGTGCATCCCACGGCGCGGACAGCTGGGCGCTGCAGAACGTTCTGGCACTGGGGGTGACCGCCGGCGCCCCGCCCGATGAGTTCAACCAGCTGGGCCAGGACTGGTCCCAGCCGCCATGGCGACCCGATCAGCTCGAAGAGCTTGGCTACCAACCCTTCCGAACGCTGATCCAGGCTGTTCTGCGGCACGCCGGCGGGGTTCGCATCGACCACATCATCGGGTTGTTCCGGCTGTGGTGGATTCCCGAGGGTGCCGCGCCCACCGAGGGCACGTACGTGCGGTACGACCACGACGCGATGATCGGGATCGTGGCACTGGAGGCGCATCGGGCCGGCGCGGTGGTGGTCGGCGAGGATCTGGGCACCGTGGAGCCGTGGGTTCGCGACTATCTGAGGGAGCGCGGGCTGCTGGGCACATCCATCCTGTGGTTCGAGATCGACGCCGCCAGCCGAGGTCCGTTGCAGGCCGAGCAGTGGCGGGAATTGTGTCTGTCCTCGGTCACCACTCACGACCTCCCGCCGACACCGGGTTACCTTGCCGGTGAGCATGTCCGGTTGCGCCATGAGCTGGGACTGCTGACCCGCCCGGCAGCAGACGAGTTCGATGATCACCGCGCTGAGCAGCAGGCGTGGGTCGCCGAACTTCGCCGGGTCGGTCTGCTGGGCACCGACACCGACACCGGTGACGATGAGCTCATCCTGGCGCTGCACCGGTATCTGGGACGCACCCCGTCGCGGCTGCTCGCGCTGGCGTTGACCGACGCGGTCGGCGAACGGCGCACCCAGAACCAGCCCGGGACCACCGACGAGTACCCGAACTGGCGGGTGCCGCTGGCCGGGCCGGACGGGCGACCGATGTTGCTCGAGGACGTGTTCACCGACACCCGGGCAGCCGCTTTGGCCGAGGTGATGCGCGCGGCGACCCACCCGACGGGCTGATTGACCGCTGCGGGTTAGGGATTTACCCCGACCATGCCCAGGTGTGCGATCCGGTGATACCGCTGAACGCGATGTACCCGTCGGCGGTGGCGGTGGCGATGGCACCGTTGACCGCCGCGGTGCCGTTCCACACCATCACGCCGTCGCGGTAGATCACCCTGGCTGAGCCCAACGTGGGGACCGCGACCGTACCGGTGGTGCCGTTCGGCGCCTCGACGGTGAGCCGGAAGACGTTGTCGCCCAACTCCCACCGCGAGGAGATCACACCGTCACCCGCAGGCACCCGTCCCTGCGCCCACTGGAGTCCCTGGGGGAACGGCTTGACCTGCCAGGTCCGGTAGGCCACCGAGGTCGGCCTGATGCCGACGACGAAATCCGACAGCGTGGAGGTGGCGCCGGTGCCCCAGGCGTGCGACGCGGAGTCGCCGAACAGGTAGGGAATCGAGCCGGACAGGTTGCCTCCGGGCAGCCGGATCCGCTCCCAGGTGGTGCTGCCGGCATCGGTGCCGGCCATGTAACCCCACGTCGCGAGCATCTGCTCCATCCCCAGATCCGGCCGGCCGGCCAGATAGTTGGCGGGAAGGCTGAAGCTTCCGACGAACGGCGACACGATCTGGGGATATCCGCTGACACCTTCCTCGGCGGCGCGCAGGCCGAAGTCGGTGGTCAGTGTGTCGGCCATGGTCGCGACGATCTGCGCGGACTGCTCGGCGTCGGCCACCCCGTAGTACACCGCCCAGGAGTTGGCGTCCTGAACGACGTAACCGCGCCGGTCCGTTGACGCGTCGTACGCGCCGAGATCGGGATTCCACAGGTTGTCGTTGATCGCCGACTTCAGCGCGGCGGCCTGTGCGGCGTACTGCACCGCTGAGGCGGTATCCCCGATCGCCGCGGCGAGAATCGCCGCGTTGGCAAGGCTGTCGTAGGCGACCATGTTGGTGGAGGCCACCTGACCTACCGCCCTGCCGTCCACGCTCCAGTCGATGCTGGCGATCTGCGGCACGTCGACCAGTCCGCTGGCCGGGTTGATCAGAGAATTGCCGTAGGTGACGGCGCGCTGTACCGCTTCCCAGTTCTGCCGGACGAACTCGGTGTCGCCGGTGAGCTTGTAGTACGTGCCCATGTTCTGCGCGAGTGCCATCGAGTAGCTGGCGCCCCAGAATTCGCACCCGCCTTTGGCGACCCCGCTGCAGACGCCGGGTGCCGGCCCGGGAGTGTCGAGATCCGACGGCACGGGGAAGGGCAGGCTGAGTAATTCGAAGATGAATTCGGCAACCGGATTGTCGGCCATGATCTGCAGGCTGTTGCGGGCCACCGCGTCCCCATCGGCGCCGAACACATCGTGCAGGGTGATGCCGGCGCTGAGCAGATCGCCAGCCCAGATCGCACGATCGCGCTTCGCGGCCTCGCCGAGGATCGTCAGCGGATAGGGGCCATTGAATCCCGGTGTCCCGGCGGGGATCTCGTCGAGGTTGATCGTGTACGCGCCGGCGTACCAGATCCGGTTGATGATGTCGGAGTTCGACAGGAATTTGCCCGAGTACTCCTCAGGTGAACGCAGCGGGGCGGTCATCTCCGTGAGGATGTTGGTCAGCGTCACCGTGCCCGGGAAGTTCAGCACGATCCGTTGGTAGCGGAACCCGCCCTGAAGCTGGCTACCCTGCACTGAGCCGTTGCCCAGGATCGGGAGCATCTGGAACGTCCATGGGTCACCGGAGTTGGCGAGCAGCGCCGAACTCAACGCCCCGTCGCCGATGGCGGTCAGGTTGGACAGCGACTCACTGTAGGAGGCCTGCAGAAGGTTCGGCGTCGCCCCGTAGTAGCTGAAGCGGGTGAAGCCCCCGACATCCTGGCCGTAGTCGAGGATCACCATGGGCGCCTGCGACCCCAGCCCGTAGGTCAGCGTGATCTCGCCGTTGTCCCCGATGGTGACACCGCCGTTCTTGTAGTACAGGCTGACCGGGCGCACGACACAGGGTTGCTCCTCCGAGCATCCGTCGGGTGTCAGGACGTACCGCTGCCACCCGTCCTCGGCGGCGATCGGATCTGCTGAGAGGGCGGCGGCGTCGCCGGTCACCGGCGCTGCCGGTTGGGTGGGCTCGATGGTGATCGCCACCCGCGCCGGCACCGAGCCGGTGTACGGCGTGGCCAGTCCGAGCAGCTGCAGGTTGTTGACGATCTGCGGTCCGAACACGGGGATGTAGGACAGCAGATCGACGATGCCGTGGAAGTGCGGGAATGTTCCGGGGGTCTGGTCGTCGACGACGATGTTGAACTGGTCGAAGCCGCCGAGGGCGTTCATCGACGCCGGAGCGGTGTAGACGAAGTCCCCATTGGTCTGATCGACCTCCAGCGTTCCGCCGTTCTGCGGATCACCGATATAGGTGTAGTAGAGCGTGTCCCCGTCGGCGTCGGCTGCTCCGAAGTTTCCGGTGACCACGGCCTGCCCGGTCGCACTGGTGGTCTGGCCCGCGATCACGGGGGTGATCGTCGGTGAGGCGTTGAAGAACTCGCGGCGCACCGCGGTCAGAAGTCCCACGATCCCCGATGGGTCGCCCTGTTGACTCGGTGCGGGTGTGCCGGCTGCGGCGATCGGCTGTGGCCGACGCAGACGGTTGCGCGGTGATCCGGTTGAGGGCTACCGCACGGCCGGGCCGGCCCGGTCGGGCGTCGGATGCCGCGGTCGGCGTCGCAGCCGCGATGGAAGCCGCCCCCGGCTGACCCGTTCCGCTCGATGACGCCGGCCGCGGCGCTGTGCGCGCGGTCACCGCGCTGCTGGCTTTGCGGGGTTTATCAGGGGCGCCGGCTTTGGCCGTTGACGACGGACCCGGACCGGAGTCGGTGCCGGTGTCATCGGCCCACGCGGTTGCCGCGTGTCCGGCGGTCAGGGCGGCACCGATGCCCAGGGCTACCGCTAGTCCTCCGACCCGTCCGACGTACCGCGAAGCACCCATGGAATTCCTCTCGGGGATGGTGCGCTCAAGGTACGACAGCGACCGGCGTTCGCGCAGCCGAAAAAGGCCTGCGCCCGGCGATGGGCGGGCGCAGGACGACACGCGCCCGCCCATCCCGCGCTTCGTAGCCCGTTCGTATGACAATGGTCAGGTCGGTCCGTCGTGCTAATCCCCCCCTGTGCGGCGGGCCGACCCCCTGCTATACTTTGCTACATCGGCCCGTGGCTTTCTGGCGGCACCGAGAGAACCAGCTTTTATGAGGGGTGTTTCTCTCCGTACCCACCGGAAGCGGCGGGCCGATATTTTGCTACATCAGTCTGCGTTGTCCGGCCCACGGCCGGCGAGCACACTGTGTCCGTGCCGATCCTCAGTGCGGGAATTCTCGTTCACCGACTCCGCGACGGCGTCACCGAGGTCCTCCTCGGACACCCCGGCGGACCGTTCTGGGCCCGCCGGGACGACGGCGCGTGGACGATCCCAAAAGGCGAGTACGACGCAGATGAGGATCCGTGGGACGCCGCGCGGCGTGAGTTCGCCGAGGAACTCGGCCGGCCGGTCCCTTCTGGGCCGCGGATCGAGCTCGGGTCGCTGCGCCAGCCCAGTGGCAAGGTGCTCACGGTGTTCGCCGTGCATTCCGATTTCGACGTCACCGGTGCCGTCAGCAACACCTTCTCGCTGGAGTGGCCGAAAGGTTCCGGACAGTTTCGGAGTTCCCGGAACTCGATCGGGTGGCCTGGCTGCCGCCGGCTATGGCCAGGCCCAAACTGCGTGAAGGGCCAACGGGAGTTTCTCGACCGGCTGGTCGCACAGATCTGCTAGCGCATACCCTGCGCCGCCTCGGAGAGTGCCTCACGCGCGCTGCGCCTCCGAAGTTCGATCGCGTCGCCGATCTGCCGCGCGAGCCGATGATCCTGCTGCACAACGGCGTTCATCGCATCCCGTGACACCGAGACCAGGGTGATGTCGGTGAGGGCGACCACTCCGGTGATCATTCGCTGACGGGTCAACGACGTCCCGCCGATGTAGTCGCCGACACCCAGTTCACCCAGCGACAGAGTCCGGCCATCGTCGGTGGTGGTGAACATCTCGACGGCGCCGTCGGTGATGAAGCCCATCGCCGTCGGGAATGCTGTTGACCGGCTGGATGATCTCGCCCTCGGCGATAGGGCAGCACGCCGGGCCCCGGCCAGCATCGTGGCGATGGCGTCGGCCCCGAGACCCAGGGCGGCTGCCGATCGCACCGACGTGCTCGGCGACGTAAGCGGCCTTGCCCTTGGTACCGGACTTCACGCATCGAGGTGCAGTCCCGCCCGTTGGCCGGCGTACCAGGCGCGGTGCGCAGCAGGGCGGTGGCCGCGCTCGGCCTCGGCGGGCGAGGCCATCGGCACTGATCACCCGGTAGCTGCCAGCGCCCGGAGGCGACCACGGCTGACCGGCACGCCCGGCCAGTTTGGCCGGTAGCGCCTCGGCCACCGCGAGCAGCGTCGCCTTGACGTCTCCGGGCGGATCGTCGGCGGCGAAGGTCAACGTCGTCTTCGCCTTGAAATACGGCGCGGTGGTCCGGCTGAGGTTGACGAAGGAATCGCCGGCCAGTGCGGCGTTCGGCACGATCTGCATACCGTTCTCGGTGTCGATGTGCACCGCGCGCCAGTTCACCTCGACCACGCGGCCCTTGCCGAACTTGGTGTCCAGCCAGTCGCCGATCCGGAACGGCTGCTCGAACAGCAGCAGCAGACCGGAGATGACCGGGCCGACAGCGCTCTGCACCGCCAGGCCGATCACGATGGAGGTCACGCCGACAGCGGTGATCAGCCCGCCGATATTGGCGCCCCACACCCAGGACAGCAGCAGGCCGATACCGATGATGATCAGGATCAGCCGGCCCAGGTCGACGAAGATTCCCGGCAGCCGGCTCGCGCCAACTGCCGGCGCGCGCCTCGCCGAACAGTGCGGCGTTGGCGCCGGACAGCAGCACCAGCATGATCACGAAACCGACGACGGTCGCGGCGATCTTCGACCAGGTGGCGTGCTCGCCGATCTCAGCCGCCGTGGTTGAACTGGTCGATGAGCAGGTACGACCGCAGCCGCCGGCAGCAGCCAGTTACGCAGCAGTACAACGGGTTTGGCGTAGCCGCTGCCCCGGCGAGCAAGCATGCCGTGCACCTCGTTGAGAATCAGCAGCGCCAGCGGCAGGCCGACGACGACGACCAGCGCCGGCCAGAACCACGGCTGGTCGATGATGATGCTCATTGCGGTTCTCATACACGCGCTTGCCGGGCTGCCGACGTCGAGCCGCCAGACCGTCTCGGTCCCCGTCGCGCCGGTGATGGTGCCGGCCTCGGTGAACGGGTAGATGCCCACCACCGCGTCGTGCACCCGGTCGCTGACGAAGATGCCCGGCTGATCTGGTGGCGGCGTGCACCCGGTGGGCCAGGTCGACAGCCTCACCCCACAGCGCGTAGATGGTCGACCGCTCACCGACCAGTCCGCTGGTGACCGGCCCGCTGTCGATGCCCACCCGGATGGACAGCTCGGCGTCGTGCTGGTCGTTGAACCGCTCGACGATCTCGGTGAGCTCCTTGGCGAACGCGATGGTCCGGCTGGCGTGGTCGACCCGCGGCACCACCAGACCGCAGGTGGCCAGCAGACCGTTGTCCTGCATGCTGCGTACCTGCTCGACGCCGTGCCGTTCGGCGGCGCCGTCGAAGGCCTCGACCAGCGAGTTGAGCATCGCCACCGACTCCTCCGACGGGCAGCGACCGGGAGAAGTCGTCGAACCCCAGCAGCTGGGCGTAGATCACCGACACGTCGCGGTGCTGGGTGCTGATGTTCTCTTCGCCCTCGCGGTAGCGGCGGGCCACCGGTCTCGGGCATCAGGCTCGCTCAGCAGCTCATCGTTCTCGTGTCGCTGGGCGTCGATGAGCTGCTGCTTGGTCTGCAGGCTCGCGCTCATGTCGTTGAACGACGACGCCAATTCGCCGAACTCGTCGCGGGAGGTGACCGGAACGGTGACGCCGAGCTCGCCGCCGCTGACCCGCCGTACCGCCGCGACGAGCTCCTTGACCGGCCGGGTCAGAATCCGGCTGAACAGCAGCGCGAGCAGGCACACCGCCAGCACGATCGCGCCGGTGGACAGTGCGATGTTGCGGGCGAAGGGTTGACCGGGGCGAACGCCTCCGAGCGTGTCGATCTTGGCGACGATCACCCAGTCCAGGCCGGGAATCTTCAGCGGCGCGTAGGCCACCAGCGCTCTCGGCCCGAGGTAGGTCTTGGCGGTGGTGACCCCCGACTGCCCGGCCAGCGCCAGGCTCGACCGCGGACGGTGTCGCACCGGCTGCAGCAGCACACTGTCACCGACTCTCCACTTCACGCTTGCGCGACCTCCTCCGGCGTCCCGTTCGCCACCACGTCGCGTCACGAACTGCTCCGGGTCGATCAGCAGTTCCCGCGACACCGATCGCATCAGCATGTCGCGGCCCGGCCAGGTAGGTCTCGCCGGTCTTGCCCAGGCCCGTCCTCTTCCCAGCCGCGGTTGCCGGTCATCACATCGTTGATGCTCCTCGGACCGACAGCTGCAGGGCCAGCGCGCCGTGGATGCCGCCGCCGTCACCGATCGGGGTGAGGACCCACGGCGTCGGGCACGCCGTAGGCCGGCGCGTAGTTCTCGAAATCGGTGACGATCACCTCGTCCACCGAGGTCGCCCGCATCGCCTTGCGGATAGGCATCGGCCAGATTGGTCGTCGTGTACGGGCCGTTCAGGACGTTGGCACCGAGTTCGACGCCCTTGACCGCGGTGTAGACGATGTTGCCGTTGGTGTCGATCAGCATGCACATCATCGAAATCGAAGCGCTCGGCGAAGTCGGCGAAGAAGGCTGGTAGCGGGCGTTGAGCTTCGACCACTCGCTCGGATCGCCGGCCGACGCACCTTGATCGCGGCGTCGAAGTCGCCCTTCGGCCGGCACGGTGTACAGAGCTCTGCAGGTAGGTCTGGGCATTCGACGTCGGCTTGAACAGCGCACGGATCGGCCTGGCTCCCGGTGCCCTTCGCCAACTCCGGACCGAAGACGGTCGCGTAGTACTTCGGCCACCGCCTCCTCCGCACCGCGGCGGCAGCGGCGTCTTCTGCAGATCGGCGAACGCCCGGTGAAGTCCTTCACCGCGTCGATCGTCGCGCTGGAATGGGTGAGCACCGTCGCGGCGTCGGTGATGCTCTCGAAGTAGTCGGTGATCTCCCGGTGCCTGCGACTCACGAAGCTGGGTCAGCCGCTGATATTCGGCGTCGCGCAGCGAGTTGGTGCCGGAGAGGTAGCCGATGTGCCCCGGCGATGAGCACCGAGAGCACGCTGACGGTCAGCAACATGACCAGCAGCTTGGACTGGAACCCCAGCGAGCGCAGAGCTCCGCTGCGGAACGTCGGACCACGCGCTGACCCCAATTCGAATGTGTATGGCGACCGGCCGGATCGTACCGCAACGCACCGCTCTCGCGGGGTCAGTATCATCAGCGCGATGACGGCCGACGCGATACCCCGTTATGGCTGTTCGCCGACCAGCTCGGACCGCACTTCCACGGCGGTGAGCACGCCCACCGGCCGGTGCTGCTCATCGAGTCGAGCGCGGCGCTGCGGCGGCGGCGCTATCACCGGCAGAAGCTGCACCTCGTCCTGTCCGCGCTGCGCCATGCCGAGGCGGATCTCGGCGACCGGGCCACCCTGATCAAGGCCGACACCTACACCGAGGCGTTGGACCGTTACGGACGCAAGGTGCTGGTGTACGAGCCGACTTCACACGCCGCGGATGCGGTTCGTCCGTCGGCTGCAGACCCGCGGTGTCGTCACCGAAATCCTGCCCACGCCTGCCTTCGCGTTGCCCCGCAGTGAGTTCCAAGGATGGGCCAGGGACCGGACCCGGTTCCGGCTGGAGGACTTCTACCGCGAGCAGCGGCGCCGGTTCTCTGTTCTCATGGACGGTGATCAGCCCGTCGGGGGCCGCTGGAACTACGACACCGACAATCGGGAGTCACCGCCGAAGGGCGAGGCGAAGCTTGAGCGTCGAGGACCCGTGGTGGCCGCGACGAGGACGACATCGACGCCGCGGTGCGGCGCGACATCGACGCCGCGGGCATCGACACCGTCGGCGCCGACGGGCCGCGATTGTTCGCGGTCACCCCCGGTGAGGCCGCCGCGGCGCTCGACACAGTTCATCGCCCACCGGCTGGCCACTGTTCGGCCGCTACGAGGACGCCATCTGGGACAGGACTGGGCGATGGCGCACTCGCTGCTGTCGGTTCCGCTCAATCTCGGGCCTGCTGCATCCGTTGGACGCGGTGTCGGCAGCGGAGGCCGCCTACCGCGCCGGTGCGGCCCCACTGCCCGCGGTGGAGGGCTTCATCCGCCAGATCCTGGGCTGGCGCGAGTACATGTGGCAGCTGTACTGGCACTTCGGCCCCGAGTACCGCGACCAGCAACACCCTGGACGCCCACACACCGCTACCGGACTGGTGGGCCGACCTGGACGCCGACGCCGTCGACGGCCGAATGCCTGCGCGCAGGCGCTGGCCGGGGTACGCGACCGCGGCTGGGCGCACCACATCCAGCGGCTGATGGTGCTGGGCAACCACGCCCTGCAGCGCGGCTACCAGCCCCGGCGGCCCTCGCGACTGGTTCGCCATCGCCTTCGTCGACGGATTCGACTGGGTGATGCCGACCAACGTGATCGGCATGAGCCAGCACGCCGACGGCGGCCGGTGGCCACCAAGCCATACACCTCCGGTGGCGCCTACATCAACAAGATGAGCGATCACTGCCGGTCCTGCCGCTTCGACCCGAAGAAGCGCCTCGGCGAGGACGCCTGCCCGTTCACCGCCGGGTACTGGGCATTCGTCGACCGCCACGCCGATCTGCTGGCCAGCCAACATGCGCACCGCTCGGGCGGTGTCGTCGATGCGCCGGCTCTCCGACCTCGACGCGGTGCTCGAGCAGGAGCGTCACGGTCGGACCCAGTTCTGAGCCCGCTCGGTGATCCGTGGTGAAACGACCGCGGCCCATACAGCCGATAAGAACTACAGGCGCGTGCTGCGCTATGTTCGACGACGAAGACAGGAAGGTAGTGACGTGACGAAAGCTCATCCTCGCGGCCTGTGCCGCGCTGGCTAGGCAGCGGGTTGCGCGGCCGCGGTCCTGGGCATCGGCTCCGGCAGTGCCGACCCGGCCTCGAACAGCACCTACAACGTGGTCGGTGAGCCCTACGCCAAGGCCGTGGCCATCCTGCGTGCCCAGGGTGTGAAGGCCATCTTCGGCGGCTCGGTGGGCAGCGACGTGCCCCAGGCGCTAGTGCATCGTGAGCAGCCAGAAGGTGCTCGTCCGCCGGCAAGATGACGCTGAACTCGACTGCACCGCGGCGGCTCAGCCTGAGCGGCCTGTCGCCACCTCGGTGGCGAACTCACCGACCATCGAGCGCTCAGGCCACCGGCGCCGGCGGCCGACCCACCGCCGGTGCACCCGGCGTCGTCACGGTCGTGCCCGACCCGCGTCGGCTGATTGCACGGCGTTCCCGGATAAGCTCTGCAACTTGCGGGAGGTGTCATGCTGCGGCCACGTCGTTTCACCCGGGAGATCGATCCCGGACCGGTGCAGATCCAGGCCCGCAAGGTCGAACTTCGACGTCGCCGACGTCGCCGCTGCACTGGATTCCCGGGCCATCCGGTGGCCTCCAACATGGTCAGCCTGCTCAACGTCGTGCTGCCGGCCGCCGAGCGCTGGTTCGTCGACGACCTACAACGAAGCGCTTCCGCTGGTGAAGGATCCGAAGCTGGCCGAGGACATGCGGGGCTTCATCGGCCAGGAGGCCATCCACGCCGACACCCATGAGCGGATGCTGCACGAGTTCATGGAGGCCAGCGGGGTCGATCCCGCAGCCGATTCTCGAGCAGATCGACTACGTCTTCGCGCAGATGCTCGCCCCGAGTACCTCGACCGACCCGCAAGCGCCGCTACAACCAGCTGTGCGATCGACTGTGGCTGATCGCCGCGATCGAGCACTACACCGCCGTGCTGGGCGATTTCGCCCTCAACTGCGCCTGGGACGACTACGGCGCCGACCCGACTCTGGTCGATCTGTTCCGCTGGCACGGCAGCGAGGAGGTCGAGCACCGCTGCGTCGCCCACGACGTCGCGACCTACTTCCACGACAGCTACCTCGCCCGCATCCGGCCGATGGCGATGGCCGCCACGATGATGTTCGCCTTCTTCGAGCGCGGCACCTGGTACCTGTGCCGCACCGATCCCGAAGCTCGACGTCACCTGGTGGCAGATGCAGCGGCTGCGGATGCGCGACTCCAAGCTGCGGCTGCTGCCCAGTCTATCGGAAAGCTGTTCGGCACCAACACCTTTGCGTACTTCCGCCCGACTATTCGCCCCGGACGACATGGGCTCGACCGCGCAGGCGGTGGCCTACCTGGCCAGCTCCCCCGCCGCCCGCGCCGCCCACGCCTAGATGGTGCTGCCGCCGCCTGCGGTCCGCTCCGACCCCGCTGCTCGGCATCGGCCGATGCCGCGCTCACCGGGGTCCTGCGGCGGTGACCGGACGATGCGCCGCCCGGCCACCGCCGCGCACGACGGACCGCACGATCACCCTGAGGGTTCGGATCGCCGGATGGTGGCTCGCGACCAGAACGTCGTCGCCCTGACCCTGGCAGCCGCCGGACGGCGGCGCACTGCCGGCCTGGCATCCCGGCGCCCATCTGGACATCCAGCTGCCCAGCGGCCGGCTTCGGCAGTACTCGCTGTGCGGCGAACCCGGCCTGCGCAGACGCCTACCGGATCGCGGTGCGCCGCATACCCGATGGTGGCGGCGGTTCGGTCGAGGTGCACGACGCACTGCCGAGTCGGCACCGCCGTGACGACCAGCGGCCCGCGAAATGCGTTCCCGCTCAGCGTCCCCGGTTACGGCTCCCCGACGCGGCGGCTGCGGTTCATCGCCGGCGGCATCGGCATCACCCCGATCCTGCCGATGCTGGGTCTGGCCGAGCGGCTCGGCGTGGACTGGTCGATGATCTACGTCGGCCGCAGCGCTCGACGAGCATTCCGTTCCTCGACGAGGTCCGGCGATTCGGTCGGCGCATCGACGATCCGCACCGACGATGTCCGACGGGCTGCCGACCGCAGACGATCTGCTCGGCGAATGCCCCGACGGCACAACGGTGTACGCGTGCGGACCCGCCGACCTGCTCAGCTGCGTCCGGCATCGCCTCATTGGCCGCGACGATGTGCGAACTGCATTTCGAACGGTTCGCCGCCGCCGCCGGTGATCGACGGCCAGACCGTTCACCGTGACGACCGTCATCCGGGGTGCACGCGGATGTCGGGGCCGACGAGACGCTGCTGGCGGCACTGCAGCGCGCCGGTGTCGATCCGCCGTACTCGTGCCAGCAGGGCTTCTGCGGCACCTGCCGTACCCGGGTGCTCGATGGCGCGGTCGAGCACCGCGACACGTTGCTGACCGATGCCTGAACGCGACCGCGGGAATGATGCTCACGTGCGTCTCACGCGCACCGGCCGGCGGGCACCTCACGCTCGACGTGTGAGGCCTAGCCGGGATCCCAGGCGCCGGCCACCTGGGTGGCGACGTCGATGATCTTGGCCTGCTGGGAGGCCGGGCTGTCGATCTCCTCGGCGACGTAGGCGGCGACGAAGCGACGGATTTCAGCGTCGACACCGCCGATGATGCGGACGATCTCCCCGCGAACGGATTTCGACGTCACGTGCACGGCGATGTCCGATGGTCTGCGGTTTGGCGACGTCGATGACGATCAGCAGCGGTTCGGCCGCCCGGGCAGTGGCCCGCAGCGCGATGTCGCCGTCGACGATGAACCGCTGCTTGTCCAGCCGCAGATCGACGATCAGTTCGATGATCAACGGGATGCGGATGGCGAAGGTGATGGTCTCGCCGAGGTTGCGCCGGACATGCGGCTGTTGAATCTGCACCTTCGCGGTGACCTTCGCCAGACCACCGGGCCCCTGCGCCATCGGCCCCATGGTGATACTCCTCGCCGGCGATCTCGGCGAACGCCGCGGCCACACGCTCTTCGGTCACCGCCTCCTCGAAGAACCGGCGTCCGAATTCCTCGTAGGAGACGAAGTTGTGCGTGTGCATAGGGATTTACTTTCTCACGCCCGCAGGTGGACTCCGGGGCGCGGAACGGTAACAAATCAACTGGTGCGTCAGTTGGTGAGCGGTATCCGATCACACCGCCCGCACCGACGAGCTAGTACCTAATATTCGGCCATTGGCCTGCTAAGCCCGGTTAGGCCCGGTTAGGCAACTCCGAGATAGGCCGCGCGCACACTGTCGTCGGCTAGGAGTTCGCGCGCGGGGCCGGTGCGGGTGACGGTTCCGGTCTCGAGGATGTAGGCGCGATCGGAGCGGCTCAGCGCCTGCTGGGCGTTCTGCTCCACCAGCAGCACGGTGGTACCGGTGGCATTGATCTCGGCGATGATCCCGAAGATCTGGGAAATGATCATCGGGGCAAGTCCCATCGACGGCTCATCGAGCAACAGCACCCGCGGCCGGGCCATCAGGGCACGGCCGATCGCCAGCATCTGCTGCTCGCCGCCGGAGAGTGTGCCCCCGACCTGCTTACGGCGCTCGGCCAGTCGCGGGAAGGTCTCGAAGACCCAGTCCATTCGCTCGTCGTGCGCGGCCTTGGACTCGAACTTGCGCCCGTAGCAACCCATCTCAAGGTTCTCGGTGACCGTCATCCCGGGAAAGACGCCGCGGCCTTCCGGTGCCTGCACCAGCCCGTCAATCGCCCGCTGATGAGCCTTCACCCGGGTGATATCGCGACCGTCGAACCACACCGACCCCTGTGACAGCGGCCGCAGGCCGGAGATCGCCCGCATCAGCGTGGTTTTACCCGCTCCGTTGGCGCCGAGCAGTGTCACCAGCTCGCCATCGCGCACCGTCAGCGAAACGCCGTGCAGTGCTTCGATTCGTCCGTAGTGCACCACGGCATCGCGGATCTCGAGCAGCACTGGCTTGTCCTGGTCCGGCTCGGCGGTTGCCGTCTCGTCAGAGTTCGTCATCGGGCACCCCCAGGTAGGCGGCAATCACGGCCGGGTCATCGCGAATCTCGGCGGGCAGTCCGTCGGCGATCTTGCGGCCGAACTCCAACACCACGATCCGGTCCGTCACCCCCATCACGAGTCGCATGTCATGTTCGATCAGCAGGACGGTGTAACCGTCATCCCGGATGGCGCGGATGAGCTCAATCAGCGCGGCCTTCTCGCTCGGGTTGAACCCTGCAGCGGGCTCGTCGAGACACAGCAGTTTGGGTTCGGTGGCCAGCGCACGGGCGATCTCCAGCCGCCGCTGGTCGCCGTAGGAGAGGTTCTTTGCCTTCTCCTCCCCCCGGTCGGCGATGCCGACGAACTGCAAGAGGGCCGCGGCTTTCTCGATTGCGGTGCGCTCCTCGCGCCGGTGCCGAGGGGTGCGCACCAGCGCCCCGGGCACCGATGTGCGGTGCCGGGCGTCGGTGCCGACGACGACGTTCTCAAGTGCGGTCATCTCTCCCCACAACCGGATGTTCTGGAAAGTCCGCGCGATGCCCAGCCTGGTGATCCGGTGGCGTTTGAGCCGGCCGATCGGTTCACCGTCGAAAACCACCGAGCCGGAGGTGGGCCGGTACACGCCGGTGATGGCGTTGAAGCAGGTCGTTTTGCCGGCGCCGTTGGGGCCGATAAGGCCGAGGATCTCACCGCGCCTGATCGAGAAGTTCACCGCGTCCAGCGCGGTCAGGCCGCCGAACTTGACGGTGAGATCCGTTGTCTGCAGCAGTGTCTCGCCTTTCGCGGCGCGCATCTCACGATGCAGCGCCGCCATCTGCTCGTCGATCACTGGTTCACTCATCGCGGCGCCTTGCTGTCGTCGGCGCTTGTCAGCAGTGTTCGTGCCGACCGGCCGTAGGCCAGCAACTGCTGGCGGACCGGGAACAGGCCCTGCGGCCGGAAGATCATCAGCACCACCAGCGCGAGGCCGAAGAACAGGTACTTCAGATCGCCGAGGTTGATCCCCATGAACTCCACCCCCAGCAGCCGGTTGGGCAGGTAGACGATGACGAATGCGCCGAAGATCACGCCCAACTTGTTGCCCTGACCGCCGAGCACCACCGCACACAGGAACAGCATCGAGTTGATGATGTTGAACGTTGGCGGTGCCACATATTGCACTTGGCCGGCATACAGCGCACCGGACAACCCGCCGATGGCGGCCCCGATCACGAAGGCCCACAGTTTGAACCGGAAGGTGTTGACGCCCATGTTCTCTGCGGCATCCTCGTCTTCCCGGATGGCAACCCAGGCCCGGCCGACGCGGCTGCGCTCCAGGTTTCCGACCAGCAGCAGCAGTGCCACGATCAGGATCAGTCCGAGCCAGAACCACCACGTTCCGTAGTTCGCGTTGCCGGAGGAGTTCCCGCTGGAGAACACGCCGTGGGGCAGCTTCTCGCTCGCCCCGAGGTGCGGGTAGGCCACTTCATTGAGGCCGCGGGGCCCATTGGTTACGCCGGCCAGGTTGTCGGCGAGCAGACGGATGATCTCACCGAATCCCAGGGTCACGATGGCCAGATAGTCCCCGCGCAACCGCAAGGTCGGGAAGCCGAGGATCAGCCCGGTCAGCGCGGTGACGGCCATGGCGATCGGTACGCACGCCAGCCATGCCCAGTTCTCGTGCACCCAACCATCCGGACCCACTCTGTTCCAGGGGCTGTCCGGGCTGGTGAGCAGGGCGACGGTGTAGGCGCCGACCGCGTAGAAGCCGACGTAGCCCAGATCGAGCAGACCGGCCTGGCCGACCACAACGTTCAGCCCGATGGCGATGATCGCCAATATCGCGAACTGGGCCATGGTGCCGCCGAAGCTGATGCCGGGGGTGTCCAGGAACGCCGGGGTGTACAGCGGAAGCAGCGCCAGCGCACCGAAGCCGATGACACCGAAGCCCCATTTTTGCACCCGGGTCAGCCCCGACCACCAACGCCGCAGGCCGTCCCCGGGAGCCAGTAGCGCGCTCATACTCGGGTCTTCCCGAGGCTCTCACCGAGCAGGCCGGTGGGCTTGATCAGCAGTACCAGCACCAGCAACACAAACGCGACGACGTCGCGCCACTGGGTGCCGAACAGTGCCTGCCCGTAGTTCTCCATGACACCCAGCAGCAGGCCGCCGATCAGGGCGCCGCGCAGATTGCCGATGCCGCCGAGCACGGCGGCGGAGAAAGCCTTGATACCCAGCAGGAACCCGCCGGAGTAGATGATGCCCTGCGGAACACGCAGCGTGTAGAGCAAGCGCCGCCGCCCCGGCAAGCATGCCGCCGATCAGGAAGGTCGTCACGATGATGCGTTCTCGGGAGACTCCCATCAGGGTTGCGGTGGTGGGGTCCTGGGCCACGGCGCGGATACCGCGGCCGAACTTGGTGCGGTGGACAAACAGATATGTCAGCCGGGCCAGCACCAGGGCGGAGATGATGATCACCAGCGTGACGTTGGTGACCGAGGCGCCGAACACCTCGAACTGGGTTCTGGGCTGCACGAGGATGATCGGCTGCTGGGCGTTGCTGCCGCCGTAGCCCTTGATGATCTCCGGCAGCACGAAGTGAACGAACTCCTGCAGCACGAATGACATGCCGATGGCGGTGATGAGAAACGTCAGCGGTCGGGCGTTACGTCGCCGCAGTGGACGGTAGGCGACGAACTCCAAACCGATTGCCGCAGAACCGGATACCGCCATGGCGAAGAGCATCGCCACGCCCAGATAAAGCACCGTCAACGCGACGCCGCGGTTATAGGCGTTGCCGCTCGGCGCGAAGCCCAGGATCACGTCAAGACAGAAGTACGCCCCGAACATGCCGAGCATGAAGATCTCGGAGTGCGCGAAGTTGATCAGCCGCAGAACGCCGAAAACCAGGGTGTAGCCGACCGCGACCAAGGCATAGATCGCGCCCCAGGCCAATCCATCGATGGTGAACTGCCAGAACCCGTTTCGCAGGTTCTCGACGTTGAAACCGATGTCACCAGCCAGGCATACGGTCTGGCCGACGCACTCCAGGATCATCGGTGCCTACTGAACCTTGTAGATCCAGATCAGGTCCGAGTTGAGTTCCCCGTTGTCGTTCCACTGGTACTTGCGGGCCGCACCCTGGCCGTCATAGGCGCGGACGAAGTCCAGCAGCGCAGGACGGGTAACGGCGCCGGAGTCGATGCCGGTGAGCAGGATCGTGGCGAGGTCATAGGCCTCGAGGCTGTAGGTGCCGGGTGCCCGGCCGAACTTCGTGGTGTACTCCTCGGCAAAGGCGCCGGTCGGCGGGCCGCACGGGCAGGACAGCACCGCACCCCTGGACGCCTCGCCCGCGGCCCTGACGAACTGCGGATCCTTGAGCCCGTCCGGACCGGCGAACAGACCGGTGTAGCCGCCGTCGCGGAGCTGCTGCAAGAGCAGAGCGCCTTCGGTGTAGTAGCTGGCGAAGACAACCACATCCGGCGACTGTCCGATGATCTGGTTTGCCGCAGCCGAGAAGTCCTTATCGCCCTTCTTGACCGAGATGTTGCAGGCGGGCTCAGCGATCGGTCCGAGGGTGTCGCGCACCGCGCCGGCCTGCCCGACACCCGCGTCGGTGCTGTCATCGACGACGCACGCCGTACCGACGTCGAGGGTGTTCTTCAGATAGTTGGCCAGCGACGGACCCTGGACGCCGTCGTTGGACAGGCCGCGGAAGAAGGTCTTCCAGCCCTGCTCGGCGAGGGCAACGTTGGTAGCCGACGGCGTGACTGCGACCAGGCCGGCCTGATCGAAGACCGAACCGGTCGCCTTGGTCTCCCCGGACCAGGTTGGCCCGACGAGTCCGACGATCGACGGGTCGTCGACGATCTGCGGTGCAACCGACGTGGCCTTCTGCGGATCTCCCTCGGTGTCGAATGTCCTCAACTGCACCTGGCAGCCCGGGTTGGCGGCGTTGTGCTGGTCGACGGCAAGTTGCGCGCCGTCCCTCACGTTGGCGCCGAACGCGGCGTCCGCGCCGGTAAGCGGACCGGCCATCGCCAGCGACAGCGGCGGGCAGGTGGCAGTGCCGTCGCCTGCCGGGTTGACCGGTGCGGCGGCGCCGGTCACCGCGGGGACTGACTCGCCGTTCGGGCTGATCTGGACCTGTTCGACGATCTTGAGATCGCCCTGCGCCCTGTTGTCGCCGGACGTGGGCTGCTCGGAGCACCCGGCCATCCCGGCCACCACCAAGCCCGCAACGGTCGCGGCAATCGCACTCCGTGTCCGCAATCCGCGCACGTTATCCCTCCGGGTCAGCGGTCATCGGCGTCAAGCACAAGACCCCGTAGACCATAGCGGCACAGGACCCGCTGCGGTGCACGCCGCCGCGGACGCACCTCGCTGCTTCTCTACTGGACCTTGTAGATCCAGATCAGAGTCGTAGTGAGCTCACCGGTGTCGGTCCACTGGTACTTGCGCGCCAGTCCCTGGCCGTCATACGAGCGGACGTAGTTCAGCAGCGCCTCCCGGGTGGTGGCCCCGGAGTCGATGCCCTTGGCCAGGATGGTGCCGAGGTCATAGCCCTCGATGCTGTAGGTGCCCGGGCCCTGGCTGAACGCCTTGGTGTACTCGTCAGCGAACGCGCCGGTGGCCGGCCCGCACGGGCAGGACAGGATGGCGTCCTTTGACGCCGAGCCCGCCTGCTTGACGAATTCAGGGTCCTTGGTGCCGTCGGCGCTGACGAACTTGCCGGCGAAGCCGGCATCGCGCAACTGCTGGACGAACGGAGCCGCCTCGGAGTAGTAGCCGCTATAGAACACCGAGTCCGGCGACTGTCCCTTGACCTGGGTCACCGCGGCGGAGAAGTCCTTGTCGCCCTTCTTGACCGAGATGTTGCAGGCGGGCTCAGCGATCGGTCCGAGGGTGTCGCGGACGGCCTTCGCCAGGCCGGTGCCGTAGTCGGTGCTGTCGTCAACGACGCACACCTTCTTGTCGCCGACGGTGCCCTTCAGATAATTCGCCACGGAGGGGCCCTGCACGCCGTCATTGGCCAGCCCGCGGAAGAACGTCTTCCACCCCTGTTCGGAGAGCGTGACGTTGGTGGCCGAGGCGGTGACCGCGACCAGGCCGGCCTGATCAAACACACCGCCGGTCGCCTTGGTCTCGCCCGAGAACGCCGGGCCGATCAGGCCGATGATGGTGGGGTCATCGAGGATCTGCGGCGCGATCCCGGTGGCCTTCTGCGGATCGCCCTCGGTGTCGAAGCTCTTCAGGTCGATCTGGCAGCCCGGGTTAGCGGCGTTGTGCTTGTCCAACGCCATCTGGATGCCGTTTTTGATGTTGATGCCCAGCGCGGCGTCAGGTCCGTTGAGCGCACCGGCCATCGCTAACGACACCGGCTCGCAGGTGGCCTTTCCGTCACCGGCGGGATCCGCCGGTGCGACGCTGGCGGCGGCTGGGACCGCCGCGCCGTTCTGATCGATCTGAACCTGTTCGACGATCTTCAGATCGGTGGGGGCCGCGGAATTGCCCTGCCCCGACGACGTGCCTGCCGCCCCATCGTTCGACGATGGCTGGCTGCACGCCCCGATCCCGAAGATCAAGACGGCCGCTGAACCAACTGCGATTACGTTTCGTGTCGCCCGACCGCGCACGTTTCACCTCCGGGTCAATGAGTCACAGGTCCCGCGCCACAGAACTCGCGCTCGCTAGAACATAGCCAAACCGGGTTCAAACCGCCGGTTAACCGCTGGGGAGATTCGGTGGTCAATCCACTGCGGCGGACCCGGCTCCGGCGTCAAGGCCTTCCAGGATCACCAGGGCGACACGTTTCATGCTCGTTCTGCGGTCCATGGCGGCGCGCTGCATCCAGGTGAACGCCTCAGCCTCGGTCATCGCGTGCTCCGCCTGTAGCCGGCCCTTGGCCCGTTCGATCAGCTTGCGGGTTTCGAGGCGTTCGCCGAGGTCAGCGACTTCGCGTTCCAGAGCGGCGATCTCACTGAACCGGCTGACAGCGAGCTCGATAGCCGGAATCAGATCGGTCATCGAGAACGGCTTGACCAGGTAGGCCATCGCTCCGGCGTCGCGGGCGCGCTCCACCAGCTCGCGCTGGCTGAATGCCGTCAGCACAACGATCGGCGCGATGCGCTTGGCAGCGATCTCGGCGGCGGCGTCGATCCCGTCGCGGCGGGGCATCTTCACATCCATGATCACCAGGTCGGGCTGCAGGGCCTCCGCCAGATCCACCGCCTCCTGCCCGTCGCCGGCCTCGCCCACCACCTCATAGCCCTCTTCGCGGAGCATCTCGGCCAGGTCCAGCCGGATCAGCGCCTCGTCCTCGGCGATCAACACCCGCCGTGGCGCCGAGCGCGTGCTGTCGGTGGTGGATCCGGTCATGGCAGCCATTCTGTCGCGCGGGGATTTTGCGGGCGAGCCGGGGCGGGTCGGCCCACCGGCCACAGCGTCGGCTGCATCGGCATCAACTATCGTGGGACACCGCGATCACCGCGCCGCCCTCGTATCCCAACTGGCAGAGGAAACGGATTCAAAACCCGTGCAGTGTGAGTTCGAATCTCACCGAGGGCACCAGTAACCGGCACTCGGGGCACCGTCCCGCGACGGGCGCCCTCCGCAGGAACTAGTTCCACTCTCGCTCCCACGGTCTATTGCGCTGCGTTCCGGTATCGGGAAACTTCACAGGTCCGCGGTATCTCGCTGCGGTAACGGTCGCGGTCGTCCCGGCCGCGGGAGGGATGTCTGCAGATGAAAACCTTCGCGATCGCCGCCGCATTCGCCGCAGGCGCACTCATGACCGTCGGCCTCGGAACCGCCAGTGCCGACATCATCCAGGTCGAAGGCAGCTACTCCACACCCGAGGCATGCCAGGCCGATGGCCCGCACGTGCAGATCACCGAGAACGACGGCGCCTACTCCAAGTGGCAGTGCAACCAGGGCGATGACGGCCTCTGGTATCTCTTCCTCGGCAACTGATTCGTTTGCGGCGCGCAGGCGTCCACCAAGCTTGGGCAGGGCAGTGACCCGCACCCCTCGGGGGCCACTGCCCTGCCCTGTTTTGCTCGCAGATCCACTCTGATCCGATGATCAACGCCGATCCCCTGCTACACCCTCGGCAAGAGCGGCCACGCCGGCAAGAGTGTCCGCCATTGCGCAGGACAGCGCCGCCAACCGGTCGGTGATGATCTGCGCTGCGCGGTCCGGTTGGCGCTCGATCAGCATGGTGACCCCTGATGGACCGGGGCCGATCCGCGCGGTGTAGCGCAGGGAGCACGCATTACCGGCGGTAGCCAGCTCGAATTGCCATGTCGCCGCAGGGTTTTGCGGATCACCGACGGCCCAGCCAAAGACCCGCGGAGGGTCGTATTGAACGATGGTCGATGTCGTCGTCCACTCCCCCACTCTCGGGTGGCGGTTGGCGCCGTTGAATCGTGCACCGATGGCGGGGGTGTCGAACCCTTCTGCCCACTCCACGTGCTGCAGTTCGGTGCTGAACCGCGGCATCAGGGCGATGTCGGCGATCAGGGCCCACACCGTCTCCACCGGGGCGCTGATGACCCGGCCCACGGCGACTTCGTGAATGTCCACGGCGACACACGCTAGCCCCGGCGGCTAGTCTTTTGCCTGTGAGGTCCGAGCGGGCGCGCGCGGGACGATTACTTCCGGAGCACCGGTTCCGGCGGTCTGATTGTGAGCGCCTGCAGCGCCGTCCCCCGGCCCGCAATCAGCACTGGGCCGATGCTGTCACCCGTCCGCAGCGGGTGCTCAATTTCGCCGCCTGGATCGCCGCGGGGGTCACCGCGACGCTGGGTGTGCTGCAGACCATCACCGGCGACCGGGTGCTCTACATCGGCCTGATCAACCTCGCGACCGCGGTGGTCTTTCTCGCAGTGCCACTGCTGCACCGCTTCGGCGGCATCATCGCCGCGCTGGTCTTCGTCATCCTGGCCTATTCCTCGTTGACCTTCGTCGGCTCCCAGATTGGCACCGACTCCGGCGTGCAGTTCTACTACTTGGTCTCGGCGTCGCTGGCGGTCCTGGTGATGGGCGTGGAGCACCTGAAACTGGCCGCCGCGGTGGTGAGCATCGGCGCGGGACTGGTGGTGGCGATGCAGTTCCTGGTCCCCCAGGACACCGGCATTCAGCCGCGCTGGGCACTGGACGCCGGCTTCGTGCTCGCCACCGTCGGCGCATGCCTGATGATCTTCGCCACCGTCTGGTACGCCATGCGGGAGGTGGCGCGCGCGGAGGCGGCGATGGAAGTCGAGTACGACCGCTCCGAGGCGTTACTCGCCAACATCCTGCCGGCCAGTGTGGCCGCCCAACTCAAGGACCCCGCGCACGGAGTGATCGCCGACCGCTACGACGACGCGTCGATTCTGTTCGCCGATATCGCGGGCTACACCGAACAAGCGAGCGCGATGGACCCGACCGAGTTGGTCCGCTTCCTCGACCGGGTGTACACCACCTTCGACCGACTGGTGGACCGGCACGGCTTGGAGAAGATCAAGACAACCGGGGACGCCTACATGGTGGTCAGCGGTGTCCCCAGCACCGCGGTCCGATCACGTGGAGGCCATCGCCGCTCTGGCTCTGGACATGTCGCGGGCGGTGGCCGAGTTGCGCGACCCGCGCGGAAGGCCGGTGCCGATGCGGATGGGGATCGCTGCGGGTCCGGTGGTGGCCGGCGTCGTGGGGGCGCGGAAGTTCTTCTACGACGTCTGGGGTGACGCGGTCAACGTCGCCTCCCGGATGGAGTCCACCGACGTCGAGGGCCGCATCCAGGTGCCGCACGATGTCTACGAACGACTGCGCCATGCGTTCCTGCTCGAGGAGCGCGGCGAGGTGCAGATCAAGGGCAAGGGCGTCATGCGGACCTGGTATCTGACCGGACGCAAAACAGCGGTCCACATTGCCGATGACGACGTGGTCGCGCAGCTGTCCGCCGAGGGTGAACCGGCGCGCAGCCGCGGCCGCTGAGTCCGCGCTACATCACCTTGGACAGGAAGGCCTGGGTACGTTCGTGCTGTGGGTTGCTCAGCAATTCCCGCGGCGGCCCGCTCTCCACGATCACCCCGCCGTCCATGAAGACCAGTTCGTCGGCAACCTCGCGGGCGAATCCCATCTCGTGGGTCACCACGATCATGGTCATGCCTTCCGAGGCCAGCTTCTTCATCACCGCCAGCACCTCACCGACGAGTTCGGGATCCAGCGCGGAAGTGGGTTCGTCAAACAGCATCAGCTTCGGGTCCATCGCCAGAGCGCGGGCGATGGCGACCCGCTGCTGCTGGCCGCCGGACAGCTGCGCGGGGTAAGCGTCGGACTTATCGCCCAGGCCGACCTGGGCGAGCAGGTCCCGGGCCCGCTGGGTGGCGGCGGATTTCTTGGCCCCCTTGACGTGTACCGGCGCTTCGAGGATGTTGTCCAACGCGGTGCGGTGCGGGAACAGGTTGAAGTGCTGGAACACCATGCCGATGTCGCGGCGCTGCTTGGCGGCGTCGCGCGGTGACATCTCGTAGAGCTTGCCGCGGCTTTCGCGGTAGCCCACGAGTTCACCGTCGACGTAGAGTCGGCCCGCCGTGACTGTCTCCAGGTGGTTGATGCAGCGCAGAAACGTCGACTTGCCCGAACCCGATGGACCGACCAGCACCAGCACCTGGCCGCGGTCGACCGACAGGGTTACCCCCTTGAGAACGGGCAGCGCGCCGAAGTTCTTGCAGACCTGCTCGGCTCGGACCATCGGTGTCATACGTGGCCCGCTTCGCTCTGGGCCTTCGCCAGGGCCTCGAGTTGTTTGGTCGTCAGCTGCCGTGAGATGCCCTTGGAGAAGTATCTCTCCAGGTAGAACTGGCCGACCATGAGAAGGCTCGTCACCACCAGATACCAGGTTGCGGCGACCAGCAGTAGCGGTACTGGTTCGAAGGTGCGCGCGGCGATCTCGCGGGAGGCGATGCTGTAGAGGTCATAGGAGTACGGAACAGCGGTCACCAGCGAGGTGGTCTTCAACATGCTGATCAACTCGTTGCCGGTGGGCGGGATGATCACCCGCATCGCCTGCGGAAGTACGGTGCGGCGCATCGTCATTCCCCAGGACATGCCCAGTGCCGTCGATGCTTCGCTCTGCCCCTCCGGAACAGATGTGATTCCGGCGCGGATGATCTCAGCCATGTACGCGGCCTCGTTGAGGCCGAGGCCGATGACCGCCAGCAGAAAGGGAATGGACAAGCTCTGCAGGTTGAGGTGAAACAGTGACGGCCCGAACGGCACACCGATCTGGATGTTCTGGTAAATCGTCGGGAGCAGACCCCAGAACACCAACTGCACGTACACCGGGGTGCCGCGGAAGATCCAGAGGAACACCCATGCCACCGATTGGAAGACGGGGTTGGGCGACAGCCGCATCACCGACAGGACGATGCCCAACACGACCCCGAGTGCCATGGCGTACACCGTCAACTGCAGCGTGTTCAAGACACCGAACAGAATCCGGTCGTTGAACAGGTACTGCGTGTAGGTGGACCAGCCGTACGCCTTATTCGTGGCGGCGCCGTAGACGAACAACCCGACCAGGACGACGATGACGCCCGCCCCCACCCACCGCCACGGGTGCCGCAGCGGAACGGCATCGATGGCAGCGGGTGCGGACTGTTCTGCTGGCATGGGCGCTAGCTGACCGCCCCGTTGATGACCGGCTTATCGATCATTCCGGACTCCACGCCCCAGTTGGCGGCGATGGTCTTGTAGTCGCCCGTGGAGATCAGGTGCTCGAGCGCCTTCAACATCGACTGCGCCAGCGGTGAGCCCTTCTTGACCGGCCATCCGTACGGCGCGGAGTCGAAGATCTCACCGGCGGTCTCAAGCTTGCCGTTGCTCTGCTTGATGGCGTACGCGGTGACCGGCGAATCGGCCGACAGGGCGTCGGCTTGGCCGAGCACGACGGCGTTCGTGGCGGCGTCCTGCCCGTCGAACTTGATGATCTGGATCTCCGGCTTACCCGCGTCCACGCACGCCTTGCTCTTGGCCGGCAGTTCATCGGTCTCTTGCACGGTGGTCGCCTGTACCGCCACCTTCTTGCCGCAGGCGTCGGTCGGATCAATGGCCGCACCGGGTCGCTGGGCCCACAGTGTGCCGGCGGAGAAGTAGGTGACGAAGTCGACCTGCTGCTCACGTTCCTTGGTGTCGGTGAAGGAGGACATGCCCACGTTGTAGGTGCCACCGTCGATGGACGGGATGATCTTGGCGAAGTCGGACTCCCGGTAGTCGACCGTGAGGCCGAGAACCGCGGCGACGGCGTTCATCAGGTCCACATCGAAGCCGACGATCTTGCCGGTGGGATCCTTGAACTCGTTGGGCGGGTAGGGGATGTTGACGCCGACGACCAACTTGCCGGAGTTGCGGATGTCTTCGGGCAACGTCGCGGCGATGTCGTCGACCTTTGTCGGACTCACCGCGGTCGTCGTCGTGGTGGATCCGGAGTCAGTGCCGGAGCCGCTCTCGGTCGGGCTGGCGCATCCCGAAAGGCTCAGCGCTGAGGCGACGGCGAGCACTGCCGCGGTGCGCCACCACGAAGTCATACCTACCTGTCGTGTGAACACGTTGCTCTCTTTTCTGCCGACATGTGGCGCCAGTCACGCCACATCGCAACCTACAGCGCATCGGCCCGTCTGACCTGCTGAAGGCTCAATCCGGCATTCGGACGGTTCGATATGGGAGAATGCTCGGATGACTATTACCTCTGGCCGACCTTTGCTCGGGCATCTCTGGAAGTCAGTGCTGATCACCGGGATCCTGTCGGTGATCCTCGGCGCGCTCATGCTGGCCAAGCCCGCGGCGACACTTCTCACCGCCGCGATCTTCTTCGGGGCCTACCTCTTGGTGAGCGGCGTCTCGCAGGTGTTCCATGCGTTCACCCAGCAGATCTCCGGAGGCGGCCGGGCACTGCTGTTCATCAGCGGTGCGGCATCGCTGGTGCTTGCCGTCCTGGCGTTCCGCAACATCGGTGAGGCGATCTGGCTGCTGGCCATCTGGATCGGCATCGGCTTCATCTTCCGCGGCGTCGCCGAAGCCGCGTCCGCCATCAGTGACGAGGACACCCCCGGGCGATGGTGGATGGTGTTCGTCGGCGTCATCACCGTTATCGGCGGCATCGTCCTGCTGGCCTACCCGATCTCCTCGCTGGCCACCTTGATGCTGGTGGTGGGTGTCTGGCTGGTGGTGATCGGCATCTTCGAGATCATCGCGGCCTTCGGTATCCGCAAAACCGGCAAAGAGGTCCGGACCGCTGTCGGCGACGCACTGGGCGCTCGCTGACTCATCCATCGTCCGTGATCGCGAAGGGCGCGCATCCGGCTGCAGTACACGCAGCCGGTGCGCGCCCTCACTTTTGCGAAAGTCCCAGCCGGGTACCCTGAGCTTTGACGTTGACCGCCGTGGAGTGAGCCCAGTGGAATGAAGCGGGAGCCATGACCCAGACCCCGGATTGGTCCGGCCGGACAGACGCCCCCCACTACACTGCGCCGCAGACGCCGGAGGCGCCCCCGTACCCGTACGCCTACCCTCCCGGCCCCTATCCCGGCAGTTACCCGCCACCGCCGATGCCCTACGGCGACTACCCGCCCCCGGTGGTCCGCAACGGCCTCGGGGTAGCGGCCCTGGTTGTCGGGATCGTCGCGTTGGTCGGCTCGTTCTCGGTAGCGGGCGGCATCATCCTCGGCGTCGTCGCAGTGATCCTGGGGTTCGTCGGCAGGGCTCGCGCGAAGCGTGGCGAGGCCACCAATGGCGGTGTGGCACTGGCCGGCATCATCGTGGGCGTCATCGCGATCATCGCGGGACTGGCGTTCATCGCCTTCTGGGTGGGCCTGTTCAACGAAGTGGGCGCGGGAGACTACTTCGACTGCCTGCAGCGGGCCGGCCAGGACAGGGACCAGGTTCAACTGTGCTCGGATCAATTCCGGCAGTCGGTGGAAAACCGATTCACCGTCACCGCGACACCGACGCCGTAGCTGATTTGGCCGGCGCTTACTGTCCGGGGCCGGGGAAGTGCTTGACGATGCCCTCCTGGACCACCGTCGCGATCACCTGCCCCGCACCGTTGAAGAAGTGCCCGGTACCCAGACCACGAGACTCGGCGGCCACCGGTGATGTCGTGGAGTACAGCACCCAGTCGGAGAAATCGATCGCGCGGTGGAACCACACCGAGTGGTCGATGGTGACCGCGAAGATGCGATCCCATCCCCACGACAGCCCATGTGTGGTGATGATCGAGTCCAGCACGGTGGTGTCCGAGGAGTACACCAGCGCCGCGGTGTGCAGGACCGGATCATCGGGCATCGGCCCGTCGGCTTTGAGCCAGACCCGGTTTCGGTCCAGCCGCTCACCCTTGTCCCGAATCACCCACGCCGGATCGTTGGCATAACGCCACTCGATGGGACGCAACGCCGCAACGAAGCCCGGCACCACCTGCTCGTAACCGACCAGCACCTCGTCGATGGTCGGCAGGGTGTGTGGTTTCTGAACCTGCGGCATCTCGAGGTTGTGTTCCAGACCTGCCCCGCCGGACAGGTAGGACACCAGAGCGGTGGCCAGCAGTGTCCCGTTCTGCATGGCGTCCACCCTGCGGTTGGCGAAGCGACGTTCGTCGCGCAGGCGCACCACATGGAACTCGATGTCGGCGGCCGGATCTCCGCCGGCGATGAAGTGGATCGACAGCGCACTCGGCGGCAACGGATGGGCAAGTGAGCGGCTGGCCGCGACAAAAGCCTGGGCCATGATCTGACCGCCGAAGGTGCGGATGGGATTCTTCCGCGGGTGGCGCCCGGCGAACACATCGACACCGATCGGGGAAAGCTCGAGGATGGCCAGCAGTTCGTCGAGGTCTGATTCCGCCACGTGCTTGTCAGCTCTCCCTCGCGTCACCGCTAGTGGTCGTCTTCCCCGATCCGGTGGACGTGGATCAGGTTGGTCGAGCCTACTGTGCCCGGCGGCGCACCAGCGACGATGATGACCAGGTCTCCGCGCCGGTACCGGCCCATCTCCAAAAGTGCGTGGTCGACCTGACGGATCATGTCGTCGGTGCTGTCGGCGTGCCCCACGATGAAGGTCTCGGTTCCCCAGGTCAGCGCCAGTTGACTGCGCACCTCCGGTTCGGTGACGAACGCCAGTAGCGGTAGCGGGCTGTGCAGCCGGGCCAACCGGCGCACGGTGTCGCCGGACGAGGTGAAGGCGACCAGAGCTTTCGCGTCGAGTCGCTCACCGATATCGCGGGCGGCATAGGAGATCACTCCCCGTTTGGTGCGCGGAACGTGGCTCAGCGGCGGCGCCGTCGTCGAGTCCTGTTCGACGCGGGCAATGATGCGGGCCATCGTGCGGACCGCTTCCAGCGGATACTCCCCCACCGAGGTCTCCCCGGAGAGCATCACCGCGTCGGCCCCGTCGAGTACCGCGTTGGCAACATCGGACGCCTCGGCCCGGGTGGGCCGGGAATTGGTGATCATCGACTCCAGCATCTGGGTGGCCACGATCACCGGCTTGGCCGCCTCGCGGGCGATCTGGATGGCCCGTTTCTGGACCAGCGGGACCTCCTCGAGTGGCAACTCGACCCCGAGGTCACCGCGGGCGACCATCACCGCGTCGAATGCCAGGATGATGGCGTCAAGGTCGGCCACCGCTTCGGGCTTCTCCAGTTTGGCGATCACCGGGACCCGCCGACCCACCCGATCCATCACCTCATGGACCAGTTCGGCATCCGCGGGCGAGCGGACGAAGCTCAACGCGATCATGTCCACGCCGAGTTTGAGCGCGAACTCCAGGTCCTCAATGTCCTTGGTGGACAGCGCCGGAACGGACACCGCCATCCCGGGCATGGACAGACCCTTGTTGTTGCTGACCGGGCCGCCCTCTGTCACGGTGCACACCACGTCGTCGCCGTCGATGTGTTCGACGACGAGTGCCACCTTGCCGTCGTCGACGAGTAGGCGGTCCCCGGGTCGGGCGTCGCCGGCCAGTTGCTTGTAGGTGGTGGACACGCGGTCGTGGCTGCCCTCGCAGTCCTGCACGGTGATCCGGACCGTCTCCCCTGTGGCCCACACCGTCTGGGTTTCAGCGAACCGGCCGAGGCGGATCTTGGGGCCCTGCAGGTCGGCGAGGATGCCGACCGCCCGGCCGGAGGCATCGGAGGCCCGTCGCACCCGAAGGTAGGAGGCCTCGTGGTCGGCGTGATCTCCGTGGCTGAAGTTCAGCCGGGCCACGTCCATGCCGGCCTCGACGAGGGCGTTGACCATCTCATCGGTGCCCGTCGCCGGGCCGAGTGTGCAGACGATTTTTCCGCGCCGGGTCACGACGCTTGAGCATAGTCGCGTTGGGCGCGACGGTGGACCGCAGTCGCGTTGACCGCGACGGTGGACCGCAGTCGCGTCAGGCGCGACGGTTCACCACAGTCGCGTCGGGCGCGACGATCGGCCTAGGAGCCGTACATGGTGGGAATCAACGGGAATCCCGCCATGTTCCTCACCACCGTCCAACCCACCGCGGCCACCGCGATGACCACCACGGCCGCGGTGGTGACGGGCGGCCGTCCCCGCTGCCGTCGCCACAGAAACCACAGCACCATCAGGGGCAGAGCGACCAAGAGGAACAGGTTGTCGACCGCGGCGGCCGCCAGATCGGCGTGCAGCAGATCGTGGGTCATGCGCAGACCTCCGCATCCCGGGCAGTACCACCCGGTGAGCAGACGGAACGGACATGGCGGGAACGGCGATCCAGCGCGGTGCGGATCCACCAGACCCACGTACGCCAGCCCACCCACTCCCAGTACCGCCGCAGCAAGTCCGCCGTAGCGCCGGGCGCGGTCGGTGGGCGCGGGGTCAGGCACCATCGCGCAGCGGTCGGCCCTGTCGATCGCGAACCCTGCCGCTGAAGATCAGCACCGCGTCGACGATGCCCCAGATGACGGGCACGATTAGTCCGATACCGCAGGTGACGATGCCGATCAGCAGACCGCTGATCAGCTGTGTGATGCCGAAGCCGGTCTGGCCCAGATAAATCCGGCCGATGCCCAAAATCCCAACGAGGCCGAGCAGCTGCAGCAGGCCGGCAACCACCTTCGACTTATCCGACAGCGGTTCGCCGGTCAGCGGATCGCGTCCATACGGAGCCGATGGGTCGCCGTAGTACGGGTATTGATAGACCGGCGGCGGGAACTGACCGGGAGGATATTGACCGGGCGGCGGGTACTGACCGGGCGGCGGGTAGTACGGCGGCGGCTGGTGCGGAGGGGGCTGCCCCTCTGAGCCTCCGAACGGTGGTTCGGTCATCTGATCAGCATGCCAGAGATAGCCGGTACCGGCGTGGCGTCAGTCGCCGCTGCGGACGCCCCACAGCAGCCTGCGCAGCGTGGACCCGAAACCGGGGGCCTTCTGCTCGGGTTCACCGTCGGCAGCCGCCGCGTCCGGAGCGGGCTCGGAAAGCACCTCAACCTCGGGCTCCACATCAGTCTCGACGTCCGCCCCGACGGCCTCGGTCTCGGGCTCGGCTTCCGGCTCGGCTTCCGGCTCGACAGCTTCGGTATCGGGCTCGGGCTCTGCCTCCGGCTCGGCTTCCGGCTCAACAGCTTCGGCCTCGAGGGTCTGGGCCTCGGGGGTCTGGGCCTCGGGCTCAACATCGGGTTCGAAAGCTTCCGCTTCAGGTTCGGCTTCTGCTTCCGGTTCGGCTTCCGATTCAATGTCCGCTCCGGCGTCCGCCTCGGCTGCGGCATCCGGTTCGGCGTCGGTCTCACCGGCCTCGTCCGCGGCGGACTCGTAGCGCACCACGGTCTCGGTCGCGTCCTCTGGCGACTCCTCGTATACGACGACGGGCCCTGAGTCGGCGACCGCCTCGGCGAGTTCGGTCTCCAGTTGCGCCTCGGTTGCCATCTCCTCGGCCGCAACGGTGTCGGCGAAGTCAGGCTGATCATCGCCGACGGCGTGCGCATCCTCGGGTTCATGCTCGCCCGCCACGGTCGCGGCGGCCACGATCCCGCTGCCCTTGGCGGCGGCCACCAGTTCCTCGACGAACTCGTCGACCGGTGATTCGTCCTCCGGTCCGCGCGAGTCGGTGCCCCGCAGTGTGGCGGGGTCGTCTCGGCCCTTGGGTGCCAGCAGCATGTAGACCACCGCCCCGATGAACACGAAGGTCGCGGTGAACACGTTGATCCGGATACCGGCGATCTCGGTGGCGGTGTCATCGCGAAGCAGTTCCACCCAGAACCGCCCGACACAGTAGGCCGCCACGTACAGCGCGAACAGCCGGCCGTGTCCCATCCGGTAGCGGCGGTCCACCCAGATCAGCAAGGCGAAAACCAGCGAGATTCCAGAGCAGTTCGTAGAGGAATGTCGGGTGGACGACGGCGGCGACCTGTCCGGTCGAGACGCCGTCGAGCGAGTGCACGTCCACCATTCCGGACGAGTCCCGCCGGTAGAAGATCTCCATGCCCCACGGCACGGTGGTTTCGCGGCCGTACAGCTCCTGGTTGAAGTAGTTGCCCAGCCGGCCGATCGCCTGTGCCAGCACGATGCCGGGGGCGACCGCGTCGCCGAAGGCGGGCAGCGGAATCCCCCGCCGCCGGCAGGCGATCCAGGCGCCGACGCCACCGAGGGCCACCGCACCCCAGATGCCCAGGCCGCCGTCCCAGATTCGCAGCGCGGCAGCCGGTCCGGCGCCGCCCTCACCGAAGTACGTGCTCCAGTCGGTCATCAGGTGATAGAGCCGTCCGCCGATCAGACCGAACGGCACGGCCCACAGCGCGATGTCGTAGATGACGCCACGCTCGCCGCCGCGGGCCACCCAGCGGCGATCGCCGATCACCAGAGCGGCGATGATCCCGGCGATGATGCACAGCGCATAGGCCCGGATGCGGGACCGGGCCGAGATACCAGACGCCCTGCGCCGGACTCGGGAAAGAAGCGAGCAGGGTCGTCGTCACGAAGCCGACACCTTCTGTCGCACCCCGCCGGCCAGTTCCTCGGTCAGGGTCTGCACGGCGGGCACCCCGTCGGTCGAGTGCGGACACCAGCGCCGACCCGACGATGACCCCGTCGGCGTAGTGCGGCGATCTCAGCGGCCTGCTCACGCGAGCGCACACCGAGTCCGACGCCGACGGGGATGTCGGAGATCTCCTTGACCCGGCGCACCAGTTCCGGCGCCGCCGTGCGACACCGCGTCGCGGGCCCCGGTCACACCCATGGTCGAGGCGGCGTAGACGAAGCCGCGGGATGCCTGCGACGGTGCGCGGCCAGCCGCTCCGGGGTCGACGACGGGGCCACCAGGAAGATCCGGTCCAGGTCGTGCTGCTCGGACGGCGGCCAGCCACTCGTCGGCCTCGTCGGGAATCAGGTCGGGGGTGATCATGCCCAGTCCGCCCGCCGCGGCGAGGTCACGCGCGAACGCGTCGACGCCGTAGTGCAGCACCGGGTTCCAGTACGTCATCACCACGGCATTGCCGCCGGCGGCGCTGATCGCCTCGACGGCCCGCAGGGTGTCGCGCGACCCGGACGCCGGCCTGCAGTGCGACCTCGGTGGCCGTGGCGATCACGGGCCCGTCCATCCCGGGATCGGAGTACGGAACGCCGACTTCGATGATGTCGCAGACCGGACTCGACCAGCGACCATCGCGTCGATCGAGGTCGCCACGTCGGGATAGCCGGTCGGCAGATAGCCGATGAGCGCTGCGCGGCCCTCGTGCGCGGCAGGCGTCGAAGATGCGGCCCAGCCGACCCGGCGGGCTGTGCTGAACGGTCATGAGGCGCCCGGCCCCGCTCCGTCGAGCAGGCCGAACCAGCTTGCGCCGCGGTCTCGACGTCCTTGTCGCCGCGGCCGGACAGGTTGACCAGGATGATCGCCGTCGGGTCCGAGCTCTCGGCGCCAGCTCCACCGCACCCGGCGATCGCGTGCGCGGACTCGATGGCCGGGATGATGCCCTCCAGCCGGCACAGCAGCCGGAACGCGTCCATCGCCTCGGTGTCGGTGATCGGCCGGTACTCGGTGCGGCCGAGTGTCCTTGAGGAACGCGTGCTCCGGACCGACGCCCGGGTAGTCCAAACCGGCTGAGATCGAATGGGATTCGATGGTCTGGCCGTCGTCGTCCTGCAGCAGATAGGAGTACGAGCCCTGGAACGCCCCGGGCGTTCCGCCGGTGAACGTGGCCGCGTGCCGCCCGGTCTCGACACCGTCGCCGGCCGCCTCGTAGCCGATGAGTCGCACGCCGGGATCGTCGATGAAGGCGTGGAAGATGCCGATCGCGTTGGATCCACCGCCGACGCAGGCGGTCACGGCGTCGGGCAGCCGGCCGGCCTGGAGCCAGCATCTGCGCCCGGGCCTCCATGCCGATGACGCGCTGGAAGTCGCGCACCATCATCGGGAACGGATGCGGCCCCGCGGCGGTGCCGAAGCAGTAGTAGGTGTCGTCGGCGTTGGTGACCCAGTCGCGGAACGCCTCGTTGATCGCGTCCTTGAGCGTCTTCGAACCCGACTCGCACCGCAACGACTTCGGCGCCGAGCAGCCGCATCCGGGCCACGTTGAGCGCCTGCCGTGCGGTGTCGACCGCACCCATGTAGATGACGCACTCCAGGCCGAGCAGCGCGCAGGCGGTGGCGGTGGCCACGCCGTGCTGGCCGGCGCCGGTCTCGGCGATCACCCGGGTCTTGCCCATCTGCCGGGCCAGCAGTGCCTGACCGAGCACGTTGTTGATCTTGTGCGAGCCGGTGTGGTTGAGGTCTTCGCGCTTGAGGAAGATGCGGGCGCCGCCGGCGTGCTCGCTGAGCCGAGTGGCCTCGTACAGCGGAGACGGCCGACCCGCGTAGTGGGTCTGCAGGTGGTCGAGTTCGTCGAGGAACGTCTGGTCGGTGCGGGCCTTCTCGTAGGCCGCGGTGACCTCTTCGATGACCGCCATCAGCGCCTCGGGCACATAGCGGCCGCCGAACGCCCCGAAGTGACCCGCGCGCGTCGGGATCGTGCGCGGTGGGTTCGGCGATCGCCGCACTGGTGCGCGGCAGGCTGTCGGTGTCCGGAGTGGATGTCGGCCATATCGGTGCTACGTCGAGCCGTCCGCTCAGCGAACCGGTTTCGGGCAGGACGGATGCGCACCGGCGGTCACCAGGTCGGCCACCGCGCTGCGCGGGTCACCGCTGGTGACCAGTCCCTCCCCGACCAGCACGGCGTCGGCACCCGCACCGGCGTAGGCCAGCAGGTCAGCCGGGCCGCGGACCCCGGACTCGGCGACCCGGATGACGTCGGACGGCAGGCCGGGCGCGATGCGCGCGAAGCAGTCGCGGTCGACGTCGAGGGTCTTGAGGTCGCGGGCGTTGACGCCGATGACCTTGGCACCGGCCTGCAGGGCGCGGTCGGCCTCCTCCTCGGTGTGCACCTCGACCAGCGCGGTCATCCCCAGCGACTCGGTGCGGTCCAGCATCGACACCAGCGCCGGCTGCTCGAGCGCGGCGACGATCAGCAGCAGCATGTCCGCGCCGTGCGCGCGGGCCTCGTGAATCTGGTACGGCCGGACGATGAAGTCCTTGCGCAGCACCGGAATCGTCGACCGCGGCGCGCACCGCGTCCAGGTCGGCCAGCGAGCCGTGGAACCGGCGCTCCTCGGTCAGCACGCTGATCACCCGGGCGCCGCCGTTCTGGTAGGCGCGGGCCAGTTCGGCCGGGATCGGCGATCGGCGCGAGCTGACCGCGCGACGGGCTGGCCCGCTTGACCTCGGCGATCACTGCGATGCCCGGCGCGCGCAGGGCGGCCAGGACATCACGCGGAGGCGGCTGCCGCCTCGGCGGCTGCCTTGACCTCGAGCCAAGCTCACGAGCGCTTCGCGGGCGGCAACGTCAGCGCGGACTCCTTCGAGGATGGAGTCGAGCACTGTTGCCGAAGTCATGACAGTCCGGTTCCCTTCCTGCGGTCGTTCGCGATCACTCATGGACGTCCGTGAAAGGGTAGCCGCACGACGGCCGGGCATCCGTCACCGCCCCTCGGTGTCGTTGCTCGGTGGGGTCGCGGCCCTCGTCGAGCGCGTCCCACATCCCCCGCTCCGACGGCGCGTCCCGGTTCGCCTCCGGCGGCGTCCGTCCAGCCGCGGGCGGCCGCGTACTTGGCCGTCGGTACGCGCGGCCGACGCCGCCGCACGCATCAGCAGCACCGCGGCCAGCAGCGCGCACACCGCGGCGGCCACGCGTGAGCCCGGCACCGGCGTAGTGACGCTCGCTGCCGACCAGGTCGATGACCGGGACCTCGGCCAGCTCGGCGCCGCGCGGGGCCGACGTCGGGCATGACGATCAGGCTGACGCCGAGGTAGCCGAGCACCAGGCTCGCCAGCAGCCACCAGCACCGCCACCGCCCGCAGCAGCCAGCCGCGGACCGCCAGCGCGGCCAGCGCCGCGGCCAGCAGCAGCACCGCCAGCGGCATCAGAGCAGTCGACCAGGCCGCACCGTCCAGCGTCGACCGTCTTCGGCTGGCCGAGCCCGTCGAAGGATGTGCACCGACACCCACGTCAGCCGCGACGCCACCCACAAGCGCCGCCGCGGCGAGCAGCAGGAGCAGTTGCGCGACCCGGATCACGGCGCCCGTCAGCGTTTCGGCCGCCGCGATCGCGCTGAGCACGGCCTTGGCCTTGTTGGCGGCCTCGGTGTACTCGTAGGGGCCGTTGGAGTCGGCCACCACCCCGCCGCCGGCCTGCACGTAGGCGGTGCCGTCGCGCATCAGCGCGGTGCGGATGGCGATCGCGAAGTCGGCGTTGCCGGCGAAGTCCAGATAGCCCACCACGCCGCCGTAGAGACCGCGGCGGGTCATCTCGACCTCCTCGATGAGCTCCATCGCCCGCACCTTCGGCGCACCGGACAGCGTGCCGGCCGGGAAGCAGGCGGTGACGGCGTCCAGCGCGGTTCGCGCCTCGGCGAGCTGACCGGTGACCGTCGACACCAGGTGCATGACGTGGCTGTAGCGCTCGATGTGGCTGTAGTCCTCGACCCGGACCGTGCCCGGCACACACACCCGGCCGAGATCGTTGCGGCCGAGATCGACCAGCATCAGGTGCTCGGCGCGTTCCTTCTCGTCGGCGAGCAGCTCCTTCTCCAGCAGCTGGTCCTCCTCCTCGGTGTCGCCGCGCCACCGGGTGCCGGCGATCGGATGCGTGGTGGCCCAGCCGTCCTGGACGGTCACCAGCGCCTCGGGACTGGATCCGACGATCGAGAAGGCCGTTCCGCCAGACTCGTTCGGGAACGTGCAGCAGATACATGTACGGACTGGGGTTGGTCACCCGCAGCATCCGGTACACGTCGATCGGATCGGCGTCGGTGTCCATCTCGAAACGCTGCGACGGCACCACCTGGAAGGCCTCGCCCGCTTCGATCTCCTGACGAGCCGCTCCACGATCGCGCCGTACTCCTGCGACGGTGCGCTGGGCACGGGGCTGCGGCTCCGGCCGGCTGAACGTCGCCACGGTGGAGCCCAGCGGCTGGCCCAGCGCGTCGGTCATCACGTCGAGGCGCGCCACGGCGTCGTCGTAGGCCTCGTCGACGCGTTCGTCGGTGCCGTTCCAGTTGACCGCGTTGGCGATCAGCGTGATGGTGCCCTCGTGGTGGTCGACGGCGGCGAGGTCGGTGGCCAGCAGCAGCAGCATGTCCGGCAGGCTGCAGATCGTCGACGGCGAGTTCGGGCAGCCGCTCGAGGCGGCGCACGAAGTCGTAGGCGAAGAACCCGACCAGCCCGCTGGACAGCGGCGGCAGGCCCGGCAGCGGGCCGGTGGACAGCAGTTCCAGCGGTCTGCGCGCAGCGCCACCAGCGGATCGCCGCCGCTGGGTGCGCCCTGCGGGGTGGTGCCCAGCCAGACCGCCTCGTCCGTCGCGCACGGTCAGCGCCGACGGGGCGCCGGCACCGATGAACGACCACCGCGACCAGGACCGCCCGTTCTCCGCGGATTCCAGCAGGAAGGTCCCCGGCCGGTTGGCGGCCAGCTTGCGGTACGCCGACAGCGGCGTCTCGCTGTCGGCGAGCACCTTGCGGGTCACCGGGACCACGCGGTGCTCGGCGGCCAGCGCGCGGAAGTCCTCGCGTGAGGTGGTGACGGCGAGCGGGCTTGCACGCGCTACATCCTCCCAGACCTGATCAGCGCCAGCCGACTTCTCCCCGTACCGGCCGTCAGGCGTGGCGTAGCGTGCGACTCATGAAACGTGGTGACCGTGTCGCCGAGTTCGAACTGCCCGACCAGACCGGCACGGCGCGATCGCTGTCCGAGCCTGCTCGCCGACGGACCGATCGTGCTGTTCTTCTATCCCGCCGCGATGACGCCGGGGTGCACCAAGGAGGCCTGCCACTTCCGCGACCTGGCCGGGGAGTTCGCCGCCGTCGGCGCCTCGCGGGTCGGCATCAGCACCGACGCGGTGGACAAGCAGGCGCAAGTTCGCCGACTCGCAGCGCTTCGACTACCCGCTGCTGTCCGACGCCGACGGCACGGTGGCCGACGATGTTCGGGGTCAAGCGCGGACTGCTCGGCAAGTTCCTGCCGGTCAAGCGCACCACGTTCGTCATCGACACCGACCGCACGGTGCTCGAGGTGATCTCCAGCGAGGTCAACATGGACACCCACGCCGACAAGGCGCTGGTGACGTTGCGGTCTCGTTAGTCGATCATCTCGAAGTCGGGCAGCGCGAACGTCTTGTCGAAGAACGGTTGCAGCGGCGCGTAGAGGCGGAAGTATACGAACCAGCCGTCGTCGCCGACGGTCTTCATGTAGTTCTTCTCGAAACCCTCGGGCGCCTTGGCACCGACGTACAGGTCGATGCTGCCGTCGGCGTTGACGACGAGGTCCGGCAGGCGGCTGTCCAGGTTTGCGCTGCGGATGTCCACGCCGCCGTTGTCGTAGGCCCGACGGGTGTTCTCGCTGTAGAGCGTGAGAGCCCAGAACTGGCCCACCGGAACATCTTTGGGCACCCGGAGTTTGTAGGTCTTGTCGGCACGCAACAGGTTTCCTTGGCTGTCTCGCTTGGTGGTCATGTAGACCTGCCCCGCGCCTACGGTCGGGTTGACCATGCCTTCGCTAGACGCCACTGCCTCGTAGAACCAGGTCACCCGCTCGTCGAGTTCCACTCGGGTGTCGGTCTCTTGCTCGAGAGAAAAGTCGAAACTCTTGTACCAGGACGTGCCGGGCCAGTACGGCTCGGTGTAGCGGGGATTGACCTGCAGGTTGCGGGCCATCAACTCGCCCATCGCCGCACCCTTGAGCAAGATGGTCTGTTGGCGCTCGTCGGGGTCGAACGCCTTGCCCTTCTCGATACCCAGCGGCAGCAGCATCGCCATCCAGGCCTTGTCCACCGGCCGGACCGGTTCCTCGTTGAGCACCGCGGCCAGGTTGCGCCAGTAGTCGAGGCCGCGCGGCGCGGTGGCGCTCCACTCGATGTCTTTGTCCTCGATGAACCGCGAAGTCGCCAGCGGCTGTCCGACGCGGCCCATTTTCAGCGTCGACTTGAACTGTTCGTAGAAGGCCGGATCTTTGTCGAGGATGCGCAGCCCCACACAGATGTTGTTGGTCGCGCTCTGGCGGACGAAGTAGCCGGGCTTGTCGAACTTCGCCGGGTCGTCCGCCGGCCCGACGATGATGTACTTGCCGCCCTTGCCCTGATCCGGTCCGGTTAGACCGAGGTCGGTCACTGGGCGCTGCCAGAAGTCCAAGACGCCGGCGGCGGTCTGCCCGGCGGGATACTCGATCTCCAGGGGGCCCTTCTCCAGGCTCAGGAAGTTGAAGAGGTAGGGCGTGGTCAGGTTGCCGGTGACGATGCCGCGCTTCTCCTTCAGCGAGCGCAGCACCACGAAGTCGGTCTCCCCGGTGACCCCGTAGGCCTTGGCCTGGGCGTCGCGCCAGGTGGCGATGCTGACCAACGGTGTACTCCACAGGTAGGACTGGGTCGCGCGCTGGTAGTCCATCTCGTCGTAGAGCCGCTTGGAGGCGTCGTCGTCGAAGTAGGTGTTGGTCAGGGTGATGTCGCCGATGGGGGTCGCGATCACCTCGTTGCCGTGCAGGGTGGCCTTCTGAAGCGGCGTGCCGGACGACGACGGCGTGCCGGTCGCGGGCGTTCCGGCGGTCCCGGCGCCCGTGGAGTTCTCGGTGCTGCATGCTGCAAGGGCCGCGCCGCCGACTGTTACGGCTGCAGCGGCCGCGGCGCCGCCGCCGATGAACCGGCGACGCGACGTCGGCAAACTCGATGCGACGGGTTCGCGATCATGGGACATGGGTCAGCCTTCCGTCGCGGTCAATCCCGCTAACTTAGCGAACCGCGCAATTCCCGCCCGCGAGAGTCCGTGTCGGTATGCCGACACGCCGGTGGCAACGGACTTTCGCGCACGGTCGCGGGATGACGCGTCAGTCCGCTGGCCCCAGCAGCAGATCGGCGTCGAAACAGGTGTGGTCGCCGGTGTGGCAGGCACCGCCGGTCTGGTCGACTTCGAGCAGCACGGCATCGCCGTCGCAGTCCAATCGCACCGAGTGCACGTGCTGGGTGTGTCCGGAGGTCGCGCCCTTGACCCAGTGCTCGTCGCGGGACCGGGAGTAGTAGGTGGCCTGACGGGTCGCCAGGGTTCGGGCCAGTGCCTCGTCGTCCATCCAGGCCACCATCAACACCCGCCCCGTGCCACGCTCCTGAGCCACCGCGGCGAACAGTCCGTCGGCGTCTCTTTTCAGCTTCGCGGCGATCGCGGGGTCGAGCATCATCTGACGGTAATGCCTTCGGCCGCCATCGCGGCCTTCACCTCGCCGATGCTCAGTTCCCGGAAGTGGAACACGCTCGCAGCCAGCACGGCGTCGGCTCCCGCCGCGACTGCGGGAGCGAAATCGGCGACCGACCCCGCCCCGCCGCTGGCGATCACCGGGACGCTTACCGCCGCCCGCACCGCGTGCAGCATCGGCAGATCGAAACCCGCCTTGGTCCCATCGGCGTCCATCGAGTTCAGCAGGATCTCACCGACACCGAGTTCGGCTCCGCGCCTTGCCCATTCGACCGCGTCGATACCGGTTCCCTGCCGGCCGCCGTGGGTGGTGACCTCCCACCCCGACGGCTGTTGGCACGCTGCCGGCTGGCACGGTGCGCGCGTCGACGGAAAGCACGATGCACTGGGAGCCGAACTGGCGGGACAACTCCGCCAGCAGATCCGGTCGCGCGATCGCCGCGGTGTTCACCGACACCTTGTCGGCACCGGCGCGTAGCAGAGAGTCGACGTCGGCGACCGAGCGCACGCCGCCGCCGACGGTGAGCGGGATGAACACCTGCTCGGCGGTGCGGCGCACCACATCGAGCATCGTCGCCCGCCCCGAGGAGGACGCCGTCACGTCCAGGAAGCACAGTTCGTCGGCACCCTCGGCGTCGTAGACGGCGGCGAGTTCCACCGGGTCGCCGGCATCCCGCAGGTTCTCGAAGTTCACTCCCTTGACCACCCGGCCGGCATCGACGTCCAGGCAGGGAATCACTCGCACCGCCACATCCATCAGCGGTAGTCCTCCGGTGAGCCGACGCGGTGCAGGATTTCCATCACCTCGTCGTGTACCCCCGGCGCGGCGGCCAGTGCCGAGCGCGAGGCCGGAGTCCACGGCGCCCCGTTCAGATCGGTGACTGTCCCGCCGGCGGCTCGCACCAGTGCCACACCGGCCGCGTGATCCCAGATGTGATGGCCGAAGCTGATGGCGGCACCGAGGATTCCGGCCCCGACGAAGGCCAGGTCGATACCGGTGGAGCCGTGCATCCGGATCTTGCCGCAGACGCGGGTGAGTTCGGTGAAGATCGCCAGCCGGTAGGGGCCGGGAAAACGGCCCTGCCAGTCGACGTTGAAGGTGCCGATACCGAGTACGGAATCGGACAGGGTCGCGTGCCCGAGTGGGGGGTGAGCGACGCCGTCGACGTACACCGGTCCCCCGGCGACCGCGGTGTAACGCTGCCCGGTGAACGGTAGCCAGGTCAGTCCGGCCACCGGCTCACCGTCGCGCAGCAGGCCGAGCAGGATGGCCGCCATCGGCGATCCCGCGGCGTAGTTGAAGGTCCCGTCGATCGGGTCGAGCACCCACACCAGCGGTGCATCCAGGTCGGCGCCGCCGAACTCCTCGCCGTGCACCCCGATCCCGGTTGCGGCCTGCAGTTCGGCGACCACCTTGCGTTCGATGGCCAGATCCACCTCGGTGGCGAAGTCGTTGCCCTTCTTCTGCACCGCGGACTCGGCGCGGTGACCGGCGACGAAGGGTTCCACCGCATCGTCGAGGACCGCCGCCGCATCGGCGACCAGTGCCGCGAGGTCGGCCACGTTAGCGGCTCACCGCCGCCAGCGCCTGCGGAAGGGTGAACCGGCCGGCGTAGAGGGCCTTGCCCACGATGGCCCCCTCCACGCCGCAGTCGGTCAGCGTCGCGATGGCGCGCAGATCGTCCAGACTCGACACGCCTCCCGAGGCGATGACGGGGGCCTGGGTGCACTCGGCCACCCCCTCGAGGAGGTCGAGGTTGGGACCGGTGAGTGTGCCGTCTTTGGTGACGTCGGTGACGACGAATCGCGAACAGCCCTCGCTGTCAAGGCGTTCCAGCACCTGCCATAGATCGCCGCCATCGGTTTCCCATCCCCGTCCGCGCAGACGGTGCTCACCGTCGATGATCTGCACGTCGAGTCCCACCGCGACACGTTCGCCGTATTCGGCGATGGCGGCGGCGCACCACAGCGGGTTCTCCAAGGCGGCCGTACCGATGTTGACGCGCGTGCAACCGGTCGCCAGCGCCGCCTTCAGCGACTCGTCATCGCGAATGCCGCCGGAGAGCTCGACCTTGACCTCCAGCGACCGCACCACCTCGGCGAGCAGTTCCCGATTGGAACCGCGGCCGAACGCCGCGTCAAGATCGACCAGATGGATCCATTCCGCACCGTCGCGCTGCCAGGTCATCGCGGCGTCCAGCGCTGACCCGTACTCGGTCTCGCTGCCCGCTTTGCCTTGGACCAGCCGGACCGCCCGGCCCTCGACGACGTCGACGGCGGGCAACAGAATCAACGGTGCGTGTGTGTTCACAGATCCTCTACCCAATTCGTGAGTAACGCCGCCCCGGCGTCACCGCTCTTCTCCGGATGAAACTGCGTGGCGCACAGCGCACCGTCTTCCACCGCCGCCAGGAAGCGGGTGTGATGGGTGGCCCAGGTCAGTAGTGCACTCGGGTCGCCCTCCCACACCTGGGCCGCATAGGAGTGCACGAAGTAGAACCGGGTGTCGGGGTCGAGACCCTTGAACAGCCGACTCCCCGGCGCCGCGTCGACGACGTTCCAGCCCATGTGCGGAATCACCGGCGCCGCAAGTCTGGTCACCGACCCCGGCCATAGCCCGGCACCTGCGCTCTCGACGCCGAACTCCACACCGTGGGCGAACAGGATCTGCATGCCGACACACACCCCGAGCACCGGGCGCTGCGCGGCGACCCGTTCGGCGATGATCTCATCGCCGGCGATGGAACGCAGTCCGGACATGCACGCCTCGAACGCGCCTACACCCGGCACCACCAGACCGTCGCAGGCCAGGGCTGCGGCACGGTCAGCGCTGACCACCACATCGGCACCGACCCGTTCCAGCGCGCGCTGCGCCGACCGCAGATTGCCCGAGCCATAGTCCAGGACGACAACGGATTTGCGGCGTGATCCTGCCGTCACAGAACACCTTTGGTCGACGGCACGCCGACCACTCGAGGATCAGGCTCCACCGCCTGGCGCAGTGCCCGCGCGACAGCCTTGTACTGCGCCTCGGTGATGTGGTGCGGATCGCGGCCGTACACCAGTCGCACATGCAGGGCGATACGGGCGTTGGCGGCCAGCGATTCGAAGACGTGCCGATTGATCACGGTGTGGTACGGCACGCCGGAACCGGCGATGGTGAACTCCATCATGTAGTCCGGTTCGCCGGTGTGCACGAAGTAGGGACGCCCCGACACGTCGACGGCGGCGTGGGCCAGCGTTTCATCCATCGGAATGAAGGAATCACCGAAGCGCCGGATGCCCGCCTTGTCCCCCAACGCCTCCGCCAGTGCCGTGCCGAGCACGATGGCGGTGTCCTCGATGGTGTGATGCGCCTCGATATCGACGTCGCCGCGTGCGGTGACGGACAGGTCGAAGCTGGCGTGGCTGCCCAGGGCGGTCAGCATGTGGTCGAAGAACGGAACGCCGGTGTCGATGGCCACCCGGCCGGTGCCGTCCAGATCGAGGTCGACGACGATGTCGGACTCTTTGGTGGCGCGCTCGATGCGGGCGCGTCGCGCAGGACGGGTGGACGGACCGGTGGTCATTGCGCTCCTAGTGGCTGCGCCAGTGCGGTGCCGGCCACGGTCTGGCTGGCGCCCAGGAAGGCGTCGTTCTCCGTCGGCAGGCCGATGGTGACGCGCAGGTATCCGGGGATGCCGACGTCGCGAATCAGAACCCCGGCATCGAGGTACTGCTGCCAGGCCGCCGCTGCGTCGGCGAATCCCCCGAACAGAACGAAATTGGCGTCGCTGGGGATCACCTGGAACCCCATGTCCCGCAGTGCTGCGCTGACGCGTTCGCGCTCGTCGGCCAGTGCGGCGACGGAGGCGAGCGTCTCATCGGCATGACGCAGCGCAGCCCGGGCGGCAGCCTGGGTGAGCGTGGACAGGTGGTAGGGCAATCGCACCAGCAGCACCGCTTCGATGACCGCGGGCGCGGCCACCAGATAGCCCAGGCGACCGCCGGCGAAAGCGAACGCCTTACTCATGGTGCGGCTGACGATCAGCCGCGCCGGATAGTCGGCGAGCAAGCCGATGGCGCTGGGCCGGCTGGAGAACTCGCCGTATGCCTCATCGACGATGAGCACACCGGTAGTCATCGCATCCAGCAGGCGACGCAGATCCTCGGGGGACACACTCTGCCCGGTCGGGTTGTTCGGGCTCGTGACGAAGACGACGTCGGGCGCCTCCCGCCGGATCGCGGCACAGGCGGCATCTAGGTCCAGGCTGAAGTCCGCGGCCCGCGCGGTGGCGATCCACCGGGTCTGGGTGCCGTCGGCGATGATCGGGTGCATCGAGTACGACGGCACGAAGCCCAGCGCGCTGCGACCCGGGCCCCCGAACGCCTGCAGCAGCTGCTGCAGGATCTCGTTGGAACCGTTTGCCGCCCAGACATTGTCGCCGTTGACACCCACTCCGGTCTGTCGCGACAGGTAGGCGGCGAGGTCGCCGCGCAACCCAACGGCATCACGGTCCGGATAGCGGTGCAGCGCAGCAGCGACCGAGCGCACCGACTCGGCGACGTCGGCGATCAACGCCGGGCTGGGCGGATGCGGGTTCTCGTTGGTGTTCAGCCGCACCGGCACATCGAGTTGGGGTGCGCCGTAGGCCGACTTACCGCGCAGGTTATCCCGCAGCGGCAAGTCGTCGAGGCGGACCTGCTCACCCAGACTCATCGCGATGCGCTCATCGCTCGAACCTCCGACGGACCGCTTCGCCGTGCGCGGGCAGATCCTCGGCGTTGGCCAGCGTGATCACATGGCCCGACACATCCTTCAGCGCCGCCTCGGTGTAGTCCACGACGTGAATGCCGCGCAGAAATGTCTGCACCGACAGTCCGCTGGAGTGCCGGGCGCAGCCGGCGGTCGGGAGCACGTGGTTGGAGCCGGCGCAGTAGTCACCCAGGCTCACCGGCGACCACGGACCGACGAAAATCGCTCCGGCAGCACGGATCCGGCCCGCCACTGCCGCCGCGTCGGCGGTCTGGATCTCCAGATGTTCGGCGGCGTAGGCGTTGACCACCCGCACCCCGGTGTCGATGTCGTCGACCAGGACGATGCCGGACTGCTTTCCGGACAGCGCCGCCTCCACCCGCTCCCGGTGCACCGTGGTGGCCAATTGGATGGCGAGTTCGGCGTCTGTCGCCTCGGCCAGAGCGGTGCTATCAGTCACCAGCACGCTGGCCGCCATCACATCGTGCTCGGCCTGGCTGATCAGATCAGCGGCCACATGCACCGGGTCGGCGGTGTGGTCGGCCAGGATCGCGATCTCGGTCGGACCGGCTTCGGAGTCGATCCCGACCTGCGATCGGCAGATCCGTTTGGCGGCGGTCACGTAGATGTTGCCCGGCCCGGTGATCATGTCGACCGGGGCCAGATCGAAGCCATCGGTGTCGGTGCCGCCATAGGCGAGCAGGGCAACGGCTTGCGCGCCGCCGACCGCCCACACCTCGGTGACGCCGAGCAGTGCGGCGGCGGCCAGAATGGTTGGGTGTGGCAGCCCGTCGAAGGCCTGCTGCGGCGGACTGGCCACCACTAGTGACTCCACCCCGGCGGCCTGGGCCGGAACGACGTTCATCACGACACTGGACGGGTAGACCGCGGTCCCGCCCGGAACATAGAGGCCGACTCGCTCGACCGGCACCCAGCGTTCGGTGACCGAGGCGCCGGAGGCGACCAATGTCGTGGTGTCCGTGCGCCGCTGATCGGCGTGGACGGCGCGGGTGCGCTCGATCGCGACTTCCAGCGCAGCGCGAACCTGTGGGTCCAACGCGTCCAGGGCTTCGGTGATCTGCTCCGGCGGGACTCGCACCGTCTCGGGGCGGGCCCCGTCGAACGTCGCGCCGTAGTCGAGGGCTGCGGGCGCTCCGCGCCTGGCCACATCGTCGACGATGGGCCGGACGGTGCCCATCACGGAGTCGACGTCCACGCCGCCACGGGGCAGGGCGGCGCGCAACTGCGCGGCGCTCAGGGTGCGGCCGCGCAGGTCGATGCGGGACAGGGCGAAAGTGGGCATTGCTCTCAGATTGTCCCTGATCCGGGCATCGATAGGAAAATCGTTTATGCATCGACTTGGGCATGATGGTGGCCATGTCCGCCAAGAATCACCCCAACGACGCCCCGGGCGTGCCGATGAAGTTCCCGGTATGGCTGGAGAACTTCCAGATCAAGTACATCAACCCGGTCGCGGTGCCACTGGCCCGCGTCATGCCGGGGATCACCGTCATCTCCCATCGCGGCCGCACATCGGGGCGGGCCCTGCAGACCGCGGTCACCGCCTACCGCAAGGGCAGCACGGTGGCCATCATGCTCGCCCATGGCAAGACCAATTGGGTGAAGAACATCCTCGCCGCCGGTGAGGCCGACATCCGGCTGGGCCGCCGCGACGTGCATCTGGTCAATCCGCGCATCGTCGCTGCCGGAACCGACGACCCCGCCCTGCCGCTGATGGCACGACTGGCCGCGCGCCGCGGTGTCGGAGTATTCGTGGCCGACACCAGCGGATAGCCGCCGCCTGACGTCATCGAGTGAGGAACCTGGCAGACCACCGCTCGAACTTTGTCTGCGGGGCGCCTCACTCAATGGGGCTAGAGATCCAGGCCGATGTCGAGTACCCGGACTGAGTGGGTCAGCGCGCCCACCGCCAGATAGTCCACCCCGGTGCCCGCGTACTGGGCGGCGGTGTCCAGTGACAAACCTCCGGAGGACTCCAGTAACACCGCGGGGGCGCGGGTGTCGCGGCGCTGCACGGCGATCTGGGTCTGCCACACCGGAAAGTTGTCCAGCAGAATCAGCTCCACGTCCTCACCGAGTACGTCATCGAATTGCTCGAGGGTGTCGACTTCGACTTCGCAGGGCAGATCCGGGGCGACGGCCCGCACGGCGCGCAGGGCCGCGACCACCGATCCCGCGGCGGCGACGTGGTTGTCCTTGATCAGGGCCGCGTCGCCGAGTCCCATCCGGTGGTTGACGCCACCGCCGACGCGAACCGCATACTTCTGCAGCGCCCGCAACCCCGGCAGCGTCTTGCGGGTGTCGCGGATCTGCGCGGATGTGCCGTCGACGGCATCGACCCACGCCGCGGTCGCGGTCGCGATCCCGCAGAGGTGACTGACGAGGTTGAGCATGGTGCGCTCGGCAGTCAGAAGTCCGCGGGTATCGGCCTCCAGTCGCAGCAGCGACTCGCCTCGCCCCAGCCGGGTGCCGTCATCCACCCGATCCAGGATGCGATAGCCGCCGGTGCCGAGGACTTCGTCGAGCACCAGCAGTCCGATGTCGACGCCGGCGGCGACCCCCGGTTCCCGCGCGATCAACGCCGCTGTGGTGCTGAGGTTTTCGGGCACAGTGGCGATCGTGGTGATGTCGGGTCCGTAGCGGAGATCTTCGTCGAGGCCGCGGCGGATCGTGATGAGAGCCTCGGCGCGCTCGTCGGCGGTGGGTCTCATGGCAGGGCAGGCACCACCGGGACACGGCGTTCGGTGAGGCTGAGCGCCTGGGCTGGATCGGTATCGGGAAAGTCGCGACGGTGGTGACACCCGCGGCTCTCCGTGCGGGCCAGCGCCGCCGAGGCGACGACCCGCGCGGTGGCCGTCAGCGCAGCATCCTCGAAATCGGCACGGGTGTTCATCGGTGCGGCCGGGGCCGAATTCAGCGCATCGGCGAGATCACCCAGCCCCTCGGCATCCCGCACCACCGAAGCCCACCGGCTCATCGCGCGCTGCAGACGAGGGCGGTCCATCGCCTCACGGCGGACCACGTCGATCTCGGCCATCGGGCTGCCCGACGACGCGGCGTGCGCGGCAGCGATCCGACCCGCCCGGCTGCCGACGACGAGACCCTCGAGCAGGCTGTTGGAGGCCAACCGGTTGGCCCCGTGCATTCCGGTCCGGGCCACCTCGCCGGCGGCGAAGAGGCCGGGAAGTTCCGTGCGGCCGTCGACGTCGGTGCTCACTCCCCCGCAGCTGTAGTGCGCGCCGGGTACGACCGGGATCAGATCGCGGACCGGGTCGACACCGGCCGCGCGGCAGGCCGCGGTCACGGTGGGGAAGCGCGCCTCGATGTTGTCGATGCCGCGGGCGTCGAGGTAGACGCATTCATCGCCGGTATCGCGCAGCCGGGTGTCGATGGCGGCGGCCACCACATCGCGCGGCGCGAGGTCGCCCATCGGATGCACGCCGGCGGTGACCGAGTCGCCGCGGGAGTCGCGCAGCACTGCACCCTCTCCCCGCAGCGCCTCGGTGATCAGCGGCCGCCGGCCGGCGCCATTGCGATCGAACAGCATGGTCGGGTGGAACTGGATGAACTCGATATCGCTGACCCCGACCCCCGCCCACAGCGCCAGGGCGATCCCGTCACCGGTGGAGCCCTCGGGGTTGGTGGTGGCGCTGTAGAGGTGTCCCAGACCGCCGGTGGCCAGGATGACCGACGGTGCGTGCAGCACTCCGAGTCCGTCGGCGTTGCGGACCAGGACGCCGGTGACCGCCGAACCGTCGTGCAGAACCTGCAGCGCCACGTGATCGCGGCGGATGTCCGACGTGGCCGCGGCATGGTCGAGAGCCCGCTGCACCTCGGCCCCGGTGGCGTCGCCGCCGGCATGCATGATCCGGCGCCGGGAATGCCCGCCTTCGCGGGTCAGCGCCCATTGCCCGGGCGCGCTTTCATCGAACCGGGCACCGCGGGAGATCAGGTCGCTGACCGCCCGGTAGCCGTCGGCGACGATTGACCGCACGGCCGCGGGGTCGCACAGCCCGGCGCCGGCGGCCACTGTGTCGGCGACGTGGGCCTCGATCGAGTCGTCGGTGTCGGGCAGGACGACGGCGACCCCGCCCTGGGCGTAGAACGTCGCCGTGTCGTGGGCCTTGCTGACGATCACCGGACGAACGCCTGCGCGCTGGGCGGCCAATGCCGCCGCCAGGCCGGCCACGCCGGTTCCGATCACCACCACCTCGGCGCGCTGCTGCCAGTCGATGCCGTCCGAGCCGGCACCGCAGGAGATGCGAGAGGTCATTCGCCGCCGCCCGGCTGCCCGATCTCGATCATCCGCTGCACACTGGCCCGGGCCCGCCGCGCGGTGTCGGGATCGACGTCCACCTCGTCGGCGCCCTCGATGAGGCATCGCAGCAGCGCCGCCGGAGTGATCATCTTCATGTACCGGCAGGAGGCTCGGTCGTTGACCGCGCGGAAATCGACCCCGGGTGCGGCCTTGCGCAACTGGTGCAGCATGCCGATCTCGGTCGCCACGAGGACCTCGGTGGCGCGCGAGGATCGAGCCGCGTCCAGCATGCCGCCGGTGGACAGGATCTTCACCCGGTCCGCGGGGAACGCCCCTTCGCCGGCCAGATACAACGCCGATGTGGCGCAACCGCATTCGGGGTGCACGTAGAGCTCGGCGTCCGGATGACGGCGGGCCTGCGCGGCGAGTTCGTCGCCGTTGATACCGGCGTGCACGTGACATTCACCGGCCCAGATATGCAGATTCGTCCGGCCTGTCATCCGTCGGACGTGAGCACCGAGGAACTGGTCGGGACAGAACAGCACCTCGGTGTCGGCCGGAATCGAGGCGACGACCTCGACGGCGTTGGATGACGTGCAGCAGATGTCGGTCAGCGCCTTCACCGCTGCGGTGGTGTTGACGTAGGACACCACGACGGCGCCTGGGTGCTCGTCCTTCCAGGCCTGCAATTCCTCGGCGGTGATGGAGTCGGCCAGCGAGCACCCGGCCCGCTGATCGGGGATCAGAACCGTCTTGTCCGGGCTGAGGATCTTGGCGGTCTCGGCCATGAAGTGCACACCACAGAACACGATGGTGTCCTCGGGCGCCTCGGCGGCGATCCTGGACAGCGCCAGTGAGTCACCGACGTGGTCGGCGACGTCCTGAATGGCCGGAACCTGATAGTTGTGCGCCAGGATCGTGGCCCCGCGCAGGGTCGCCAGCCGCCGGACCTCGGCCGCCCACCGCGCGTCGCCCTCGATCCCGGTGTAGCCGCCCGGGCCATCGGTGATCCCAGCCGCCAGGTCAGGTGCCAGGTCAGTGTGATCTGCGACGGTCATCGCCGCCTCCTGTTCGGAAATCCCGGAGTTTTCGACTTACAATCGAAAACATGCCCCATGGTAGCACTCAACACGAGGTTCTCGCCGTTGTATTCCAGGTCGCCCCTGAGGTGGCCCGCGGTGCCGGAGAGGGCCAGACCGGCAAACCGAGCCTCAACGTGCTGCTCTGGCAGCGGGCGCTGGCGCCACAGCGAGGCAAATGGTCGCTGCCCGGCGGCCGGCTCGGCCACGACGAGGACCTCACCGCCTCGGTGCGGCGCCAGCTGGCCGAGAAGGTCGATCTGCGCGAGGTGGCGCACCTGGAGCAACTCGCCGTGTTCGCCGAGCCCGCCCGGGTGCCGGATGCGCGCGTCATCGCCTCGACGTTCCTCGGACTGGTGCCCTCCCCCGCGACTCCGGAACTGCCGGGGGACACCCGCTGGCATCCGGTCAGCCGACTGCCACCGATGGCCTTCGATCATGCGCCGATGGTGGAGTACGCCCACGCCCGGCTGGTGGCGAAACTCTCCTACACCAATATCGGATTCGCCCTGGCTCCCGCGGAATTCGCGCTGTCCACGCTGCGTGACATCTACGGTGCCGCCCTCGGGTATGCGGTGGACGCCACCAATCTGCAGCGCGTGCTGGCCCGCCGCGGCGTCATCACCCCGACCGGGACCACCACCCATCCCGGCCGCAGTGGCGGTCGGCCGGCCAAGCTCTACCGGTTCACGGAGTCCCGCTACCGGGTGACCGACGAGTTCGCCGCGTTGCGGCCGCCCGGCACGTCGAGTGGATTCTTAGAGCCTTCTTAGGGTTTAATGGTTCCCGCAATGACAACCGTGAGCGGGGCCGTCCGGCCCGAGTGGATCGGCCGCGCCCCGCATCAGGATTTGCGGTCAGGCGAGCGCCCCGTACTGCCGTCCAAGGATCCGTTCTATCTCCCGCCGGACGGATTCCAGCACGCGGCCGCCGGCACCGTCTTGCGTTCCCGCGACGTCGAGCTCGGCTTCATGGGCCTGATCCCCCAACGGGTCAGGGCCACTCAGCTGCTTTACCGCACCACCGACCTCAACGGTCAGGCCCACGCCACCGCCACCACCGTGCTGATCCCGGCCGGGCACGCCCCCCAACAGGTCCGCCACGTGGTGTCCTACCAGTGCGCCATCGACGCCGTCACGTCACGCTGTTTTCCCTCCTATGCCTTGCGCCGCGGCGCCAAAGCGGTCGGATCGCTGGCCCAGTTCGAGTACCTGCTGGTGGCCGCGGCCCTGGCGGAGGGATGGGTGGTCTCGGTCCCCGATCACGAGGGGCCCGATGGCAACTGGGGCGCACCGCACGAGCCGGGCTACCGGGTGCTTGACGGTCTGCGCGCAACGCTGGGTTTCGAGCAGTTCGGTTTGTCCGGCGATAGCAAGGTCGGTGTCTGGGGCTACTCCGGTGGCGGACTCGCCAGCGCCTGGGCCGCAGAGGTGCACGCCGACTACGCCCCCGAACTGAATCTGGTCGGGGCGGTGCTCGGCTCGCCGGTCGGAGATCTGGGCAACACCTTCCTGCGACTCAACGGATCGCAGTGGGCGGGCCTGCCTGCACTGGTGATCTCCGCTCTCGCGAGAACCTTTCCCGGTCTGAACCAAGTCGTCGAAGAACACGCCACCGCAGACGGCCGGGACATGCTGCAGAGCCTGCAGCAGATGACCACTCTCGCGGCGATCGTCCGCTTCTTTCGGACCGATATGAATGACATGGTCCACCCGCCACTGGAGCAGGTGCTGGCCATGCCGGCGGTCCGCGAGGTGTTCGACGCGATCCGGCTCGGCGGTACCGTACCCACCTCTCCGGTGCTGATCGTGCAGGCCGTTCACGACTCAGTGATCAACGTCGACGACATCGACGAACTGACCCGCCTCTACACCGATAGCGGTGCGCAGGTCACCTACCATCGCGACCTGTTCAGCGAACACATGCTGCTGCACCCGATGTCGGCACCGATGACCCTGCGCTGGCTGACCGACCGCTTCGCCGGACGCCCGTTGGATTCCCACATCGTCCGCACCCAGTGGCCCACGCTGTTCAACCCCATCACCTACGCCGGCATGTGGCGCCTCGGCGGCATCGTCGCGCGCGTGGTGACCGGCGGCCGGGTACCGCTGCGCCCCCTCTAGGAGGGCACCGCGACCGGAACCGGTGGCCGCGCCTGGCGTTCATCGTCTGGCGGCCAGCCCCCGAGATCATCACGCGCAGTCGCCACCGCCATCAGTGAGTACACCAGCGCAGCCACCGCGGCGGGCAGCAACACTGTCACGGCTAGCTGTAATGGGGTGTGCCCCAGCAGTACCGGCGGAGCTTCGGTGAAGTAGTGCACCCTGTTTTCCGGGCTGAGCGCGACGCTGTCGTGGTCGGCCGACCCATAGCGCAGGTGCGCCAGCGCGGCGCCCGATCCGATGGCTGCCGCAGCCGCGGCCACCTGGCCCAGCCACAGCGCCGACGCCATCACCGGACCGCGGTGCGCCCGCCACTGCCACACTCCGACGGCTGAGACGACCGCGAGCCAGGACAGCATTCCAATCATCATGGCCGCGGCGACGAAGAGGTTGTCCGCTTCCCGGCCGAGGAAGCCGTCCACCCGCTCGCCCGACCGGCTGAGCGCGACGATGGTGTGGATCGGCGGAGCGAGGACTGCCCACACCGAGCCCAGCACCGCACCCGAGAACGCCAGCGCGGCAACGACGGCCGCGGTCGCGGCCCGACGTGAACGGGGCGAGCGGCGCGTCATCGCTGCGGCTCCAGATCAGCGGAATCCACCCGGCCGTGCCGTGAGCACTGCGCCCACCACCCGTCCGGGCGCACCTGAACGATCATCCGCCGGCCGCATTCGGCGCAGAACCGCGGCGGCTCCAAGCCGAGTTGCGCCGTCAGTGGCACCGCTTCCCCGTGCGGTTCACCGGTGTAGATGTTGTAGTTGGCGGCACCGATCGGCGCCAGCCGATGATCACTCATCAGATGCTGGCGTTGAGAGCCTTGATGGGCATCTGTAGATCCTCGAGCAACTCCAGATCGGACTCGGCCGGCCGCCCTAGCGTGGTCAGGTAGTTGCCGACGATCACGGCGTTGATCCCGCCGAGAATGCCTTGCTTGGCGCCGAGGTCACCGAGGGTGATCTCACGACCGCCGGCGAAACGCAGCATGGTTCGCGGCAGCGCCAGGCGGAACGCGGCGACGGCCTTGAGCGCCTCGCTCGCCGGCATCACTTCCAGATCACCGAACGGGGTGCCGGGTCGCGGGTTGAGGAAGTTCAGTGGCACCTCATGCGGGTTCAACTCAGCAAGATCAGCGGCGAACTCGGCGCGCTGCTCGAGGGTCTCCCCCATGCCCAGGATGCCGCCGCAGCAGACCTCCATCCCGGCCTCCCGCACCATCTGCAGGGTGTCGTGCCGTTCCTCCCAGGTATGGGTGGTGACCACGTTGGGGAAGAACGACCTCGCGGTCTCCAGGTTGTGGTTGTAGCGATGGACGCCCATCCCGGCCAACCGGTCGACCTGCTCCTGGGTCAGCATTCCCAGCGAGCATGCGATGTGGATGTCGACCTCGTTGCGGATGGCCTCGATGCCGGCGGCCACCTGGGCCAGCAGTCGCTCATCAGGACCGCGCACCGCAGCGACGATGCAGAATTCGGTAGCGCCACTCTTGGCGGTCTGCTTGGCCGCCTCCACCAGGCTGGGCACATCGAGCCAGGCGCTGCGCACCGGGGAGGCGAAGAGCCCCGACTGCGCGCAGAAGTGACAGTCCTCCGGGCAGCCACCGGTCTTCAGGCTGATGATGCCTTCGACTTCGACTTCCGGTCCGCACCAGCGCATCCGCACCTCGTGGGCCAGCGCCAGCAGTTCCTCAAGCCGGTCATCGGGCAGCCGCAAAACCTCGAGCACCTGATCACGGGTCAGTCCCTCACCCCGCTCGAGAACCTGTTCACGGGCCGTCGTCAGTACGTCTGAACTGGTCGGGCGAGCTGCCTGGGTCACGCAACACAGGTTAGTGCACCCGGCCTCGCCCGATGAGCGACGGTGCTCATCCGACCAGCAGATGGTCGACGCGCCCGTCGGAGTCCCAGCGGCGCAGGCCGGTCACGTCCGCGGGGAGGTCGTCGCCCTCGGCGTTCACGACCGTCATCGCCAGGCCGACCTCATCGGCGGTCAATCGCCGCCCCAGGGTGGCGTGCGCGGTCCAGCGGCCCGGCCTGCAGTGCTCAAACGGCTCCCCGAACAAATAGGGCAGGCACAGTCGGTACACCTCCTCGTGCAATGCCAGCAGTTCCGCCGACGGAACGATGAGCCGGGCCAGTGTGTACGCCGCCGATGCGGACCGCCGATGTCGGCCCGGTGGACCGCCGAACACCAGCAGCGCCCCGACCACGCAGGCGACCGGGAAGTGGGCGGCCAGCGGCCGCAGCACGTCGTCGACGTCAGGGCTGATCCGCTGCGCGGCCAGCAGCGTGACATGCGGCCGATTGGTGCTCGACGTCACCCGCTCCTGGCTGGGCAGACCGGCCTGCGCCAGCGCACTCCAGGTGGTCCGGATGCGCGCGTCGCTGCCGGGGTCGAGCAGCAGTTCGATGGAGTGCGCCACCTCACGCCAGCCCGGCCACCCACGCCGGGTCGAAAGCCCGCGCGCTCATCGCCGCGAAGTCATCCGGCGACATCGCTGCGGCCCCGGCGGGCAGCACCGCCCGCAGTGGCGCCATGCCTGCCAGCACCTCGCGATTGGAAAGTTCGGCGGCCCCCGGCTTCGCGGGCCATGAGCCGATCACCAGGCCGGCACACGAAACGCCCGCGTTGCCAAGGGCTTCCAGCGTCAGGGCGGTGTGGTTCAGCGTGCCCAGACCCGCTTCGCAGACCACCAGGACCGGTGCACCGAGATCGGCAGCGAGATCACGCAGTGTCATCCCGTCCCCGGCGATCTCCACCAGGATTCCGCCTGCACCCTCCACCAGGGTGAGTCGGCCCGGCTTATCGGTGCGCCGGATCGACGCCAGAACCTCCTGCGGCGCCGGCAATGCCGTTCCGGCCAAAGCCGCCGCTGCCACCGGTGCCAAGGGATCGGGATAGCGGGCCACCGAGACCAGTTCGGTGACCCCGGCCAGTCTTGCCACCTCGGCGAGGTCGTCGTCGTCGCGGCATCCGGTCTGTACCGGCTTGCACACCGCGACAGCGTCGGAATCATCACCGGATCTCAATCGCGCGGCGGCCAGTGCGGCGGTCGCGATGGTCTTGCCGACGCCGGTGTCCGTCCCGGTCACCACGATGACGCTCACCGGGCGCTCACCGCGCGCGGACCGGTAGCGACGCGAGTACCTTGCGGGCGACGTCAAGATCGGTTTCGGTGAGCGATGCCCGCGCCGTGAGTCGCAGCCGTGAGGTGCCGGCCGGAACCGAGGGTGGCCGGAAGCAGCCGACCAGCAGGCCTGCCTCCAAGCATGCGGCGGCCGCCGCCACGGTGGCGTCGGGATCTCCGAGGATCACCGACACCACGGCCGACGAGGGGCTCTCCGCGACACCACAGGCATCGGCCAGCGCGCCGGCATGGTCCAGCACGGCCTGCGGCCGCCACGGCTCATCGGCCAGGACACGCAAGGCCGCCATCGCCGCCCCCACCGCGGCCGGTGCCAGTCCGGTGTCGAAGATGAACGGCCGGGCGGTATCCACCAGGTGGGCGCGGACAGCCGGCGGACCGAGCACCGCTCCGCCCTGACTGCCCAGGGATTTCGACAGCGTCGTCGTCATCACCACATCGGGGGCGCCGGACAGCCCGACCTCGTGCAGCAGCCCCCGCCCCCCGGCACCGCGCACCCCGAGGCCGTGCGCTTCGTCCACCAGCAGTACCGCGCCATGCCGGCGGCACACGTCGTGCAGGTGCCGCAGCGGGGCCAGTGCACCGTCGGTGCTGAACACCGAGTCGGTGACCACCAGCGCTCGCTCCTCGGAGCGCGCGGCCAGTGCCGACTCCACGGCGTCGACATCGCGGTGTGGGGTCACCACCACCCGGGCCCGCGACAACCGGCAGGCATCGACGAGTGAGGCGTGCACCGCGGCGTCGGACACCACCACTGATCCCGGCCCGGACAACGCCGTGACCGCGCCGAGGTTGGCGGTGTAGCCGGAGGAGAACAGCAGTGCGCTGTCGGCACCGACAAAACTCGCCAGCGCGGACTCGAACTCCTCGTGCAGTTCGGTGTTTCCGGTGACTAATCGTGAGCCGGTGGAACCTGCACCCCAGATTCGCAGGGCGCGGACCGCACCGTCGATCACCTCGGGATGGCGCGCCAACCCGAGGTAGTCGTTGGAGGCCAGATCGACCAGGCCGCTGTCGGCCGAGCGGCTGCGCAGAGTTCGCTGCAGTCCGGACTGGCGGCGCTGCGCGGCGACGGTCTCCAGCCAGGCCAACGGCGAGGCGTCGGTGGCGTGGAAACGGCCGGCGGAGCTCATCGGCCCCTACCCTACGGCCCGTGCCACCGCCACCATGCCCGCGCAGATCTGCCCGATCTCGGCCGGCGTACAGACCAGTGGCGGCATCGCGTAGATCAGATTCCGGAACGGCCGCAGCCAGACACCGTGATCGAGTGCCACCGGCGTAGCGGCGCGCAGATCGACCGCATCGCGCATCTCGATCACCCCGATCGCCCCACACACCCGCACGTCGGCGACGCCGGGCAGCGCGCGGGCCGGCGCCAGTCCGGCGGATAGGCCCCCGCTGATCTCGGTGACCCGCCCCCGCCAGTCGTCGCGCAGCAGCAGCTCCACCGAGGCCACGGCCACTGCGCACGCCAGAGCGTTGGCCATGAAGGTCGGGCCGTGCATCAGCGCACCGGATTGCCCGGTGCTGATCGTCTCGGCGATAGCCCGGGTGCACAGGGTCGCGGCCAGGGTGATGTAGCCACCTGTGAGTGCCTTGCCCACACACATGATGTCCGGGCTCACGCCGGCGTGGTCGGCGGCGAACAGCTCACCGGTGCGGCCGAACCCGGTGGCGATCTCGTCGAACACCAGCAGTACATCGTTGCGGTCGCAGATGGCCCGCAGATCCGACAGGTAGCGCGGATCGTGAAACCGCATGCCGCCTGCGCCCTGCACCACCGGCTCGACGATCACAGCCGCCAGCTCGTCGGCGTGGGCACGCAACTGCGCCTCGAAGTCGGCGACGTAGCCGGGTTCGTACTGACCTGGCGGCGGCGGAGCGAACACCTGCTCGGCCAGCACATCCCGCCACAGCGAGTGCATCCCGCCGTCGGGATCGCACACGCTCATCGGGGTGAAGGTGTCACCGTGGTAGCCGCCGCGCCAGGTCATCAGCCGCCGCTTGCCGAACCGGCCCCGACTGCGCCAGTACTGCAGCGCCATCTTCGCCGCCACCTCGACGCTCACGGATCCGGAGTCGCTGAAGAACACCGTCTCCAGCCCGGCCGGGGTGATGTCGACGAGCAGCTGGGCCAGACGGGCGGCCGGCTCATGGGTGAGTCCGCCGAACATCACATGGTTCATCACACCGAGTTGCCGGTTCAGCGCCGCGTCGAGCACCGGATGTCCGTGGCCGTGGATGGCCGTCCACCACGACGCCATGGCATCGAGCACGGCGACCTCGTGACCGTCGCGGATCAGCGTCAGCCAGGCGCCCTGCGCGGCGACGGCGACGACGGGAGCCAGCGCCTCGGACCCGATGGAACTGTAGGGGTGCCAGATGTGCGCGGCGTCGATGGCGCTGATCTGCTCCGGGGTCAACGCCGACACGCTGGGAGCCTAATCGACCACCGCGCTGGCCCGCCGTGGGCCGAGCGGCCTTTGCCGTTCGACGCATGCGTCATCCGCCGACGCTTCTCCGCGAACAACGGTGCAGGCCCGATTGATAGATTGGTCTCCGAAATCATGGCCGCACCATCATTGGCCCCGCCGACGGCGACGACCGCTGCGGGCTCTCACGAACACGCCGCGAACGCCCCGCGGCGCGCTGTCGGCTACCGTCATGACCTCGACGGACTGCGCGGGGTCGCGATCGCCTTGGTGGCGATCTTCCACATCTGGTTCGGCCGGGTGTCCGGCGGCGTCGATGTGTTCCTGGCGCTGTCGGGTTTCTTTTTCGGCAGTTCGCTATTGCGCGGCGCTCTGACGCCCGGATCTTCGCTGGCGCCGCTGCCCCGGGTCGCCCGGCTCGCGCGCCGGCTCCTGCCGGCGTTGATCGTCGTACTGACCGCTTCGGCGGTCCTGACCATCCTGGTGCAGCCCGAGACCCGGTGGGAGACGTTCGCCGACCAGAGCCTGGCCAGTCTGGGCTACTACCAGAACTGGGAGTTGTCGGCGACGGCGTCGGACTACCTGCGGGCCGGTGAGGCAGTCTCGCCGCTGCAGCACATCTGGTCGATGTCGGTGCAGGGCCAGTTCTACATCGCCCTGCTGATCCTGGTGCTCGGTCTCACCGCCTTGCTGCGCAATCGGTTCGGCCACCGGCTGCGGGCGGTGTTCATCGTGGTGCTGACCGTCCTCACCGTCGCCTCGTTCGTCTACGCGGTCATCGCCCACCAGGACAACCAGACCCTCGCCTACTACAACAGCTTCGCCCGGGCCTGGGAGTTGCTGCTGGGCGTCCTGATCGGGGCGCTGGTGCCGTTCGTCACCTGGCCGATGTGGCTACGGACCGTGCTCGCCACCGTGGGTCTGGCGGCGATCCTGAGTTGCGGCGCCCTGATCGACGGCGTCGAGCAGTTCCCCGGCCCGTGGGCACTGGTGCCGGTCGGCGGGGCCGTGCTGCTGATCCTGTCGGGCGCGAATCTGTCGGGCGCGAATCTGTCGGGCAGGGCGACCGATAGCCGGCTTCCGCTGCCCAACCGGGTGCTGGCGTCCAAAGGACTGCTCACCCTCGGCGATATGGCCTACTCGCTGTATCTGTGGCACTGGCCGCTGCTGATCTTCTGGCTGGCCTACTCCGGGCAGTCGCAGGCCGGTTTCGCCGACGGACTCGCCATCCTGGCGATCTCCCTGGTGCTGGCCTACCTGACCATGCGGTTCGTCGAGAAGCCGCTGCGCCAGCGCTCAGCGCTGCCGGTGGTGCGGACCGGCGCTGCTGCCTGGCGCAGCCGGCTGCGCCGGGGATCCATTGTGGGCGGTACCGCGGTGGCACTGCTGGGCGTGGCATTGACAGCGACGTCCTTCACCTGGCGCGAGCATGTGGCCGAGCAGCGGGCCAGCGGAACGCAACTCTCGGCGCTGTCACCGGTGGACTATCCCGGCGCCCGTGCGCTGGTCAATGGGGTCAGGGTGCCGCAACTGCCGTTCCGGCCCACAGTCCTCGAGGCCGAAGATGACCTGCCCGAGTCGACCAACGACGGCTGCATCAGCGACTTCGACAACGCCGGGGTCATCAACTGCAGCTACGGCGACCTGTCCGCCACCCGGACCGTGGCACTGGCCGGCGGCTCGCACGCCGAGCACTGGATCACCGCATTGGACATCCTGGGTAAGGCGCACAACTTCAAGGTCGTGACCTATCTGAAGATGGGCTGTCCGCTGACCACCGAACAAAAACCGCTGGTGATGGGCGACAACCGCCCGTATCCGAAATGCCGCCAGTGGAACGAGCGGGTGATGGCCAAGCTGATCACCGACAAACCGGACTTCGTCTTCACCACCTCCACCCGGCCCTGGAACATCAAGCCCGGTGACACCATGCCGGGCACCTATATCGGGATCTGGAAGACGTTCCAGGACAACAAGATTCCAGTACTCGCGATGCGTGACACGCCCTGGCTGGTGCGCAACGGCAAGCCGTTCCGGCCGGCCGACTGCCTGGCGAAGGGTGGTGACGCCGTCTCCTGCGGCATCAAACGCTCGCAGGTCCTCTCGGAGAGGAATCAGACCCTGGACTTCACTACCCGGTTCCCGTCGCTGAAGGTGCTCGATCTCAGCGAGGCGGTGTGCCGGGCCGACATCTGCCGCGCTGTCGAGGGCAATGTGATGGTGTATCACGACGCACATCACCTCTCCGCCACCTACATGCGGACCATGACCCCTGAATTGGGCCGGCAGATGGGCGCTGCCACCGGCTGGTGGTGACAGCCACGGACCGATGAGGTTCGAACGCCTGCCCGTCACATCCCGTTCGGATCTGGGTCATCACCGCCCCGTGCTACGTTTCGCCTGATTTTCACAGCCTCTGGTGGGAGCTCTTCCGTGTCGACGCGCGATTCAACGCCATGGCGTTAGTACTTGCCGACGAGGTCGAACCCATGGTCGCCGGGCTCCTCGGCGGCATCTCGACGAGCAGTGGCCCCACCGCCGAGCAGCTGATCGTTTTGGGGTCGATCGCACGACATCTATTCGGCCGCCCGGATATCGACCTGCAGAATGTGACTCCGCTGTCGGCTGATGAATTGGCGGGGCGACTCAAGCGCCGAGAGGCGCGGCTCCGGTTCGCCGAGATCATGATGACGCTTGAACTCTGTCGTCATCCGATGTCCATTGAGCAGGTGGACCTTGCCGAGAAATATGTTGCTGCCCTGCGGATCAGAGGTATCGAGATCGAGTCGACCCGAATCGCCATCGTGAAGGGCGCCGAGGCGGCGGCAACAGACCTGGAGCGTTGCTACCAGAAGATCCTGCCGGAAATTTCGGAACTGTCACTGCGCGATCGCTACCTGCGACTCGACAAGCCCGACCGCGCGCTCGCCGATCGACTCAAGGCACTGCGAGATCTACCCGAAGACACGCTCGGCTATCAGTACATGGAGTTTTACCGCCGCAACAACATCGAGCTTCCTGGCGATGACACCCACCTCCCGGCTCATTACGTCAACCATGACATGAACCATGTCATCACCGGTTACGAGCCGACGGCTCCCGGGGAAATCGCGCGATCGGGATTTCTGCTGGCGGCGAACGACTCGCATCACAACTGGCTCGAGTTTCTCCTGACGATGTCCATTCACGAGTCAGGCGTGCTGAACCACGGCAATATTCGCGCGAAGGTAGCCACACTCGATCGTGAGGGGGTTCCCGACTTTCTGGGCGATGGGCTCGAGCGCGGCGCGCAATGCGCAGTGGATCTCAGCCAGGTGGACCATCTCTCGATCGCACATCTGCCACTTGCACAGGTGCGGGAGAACTTCTCGGTCGTGCCTGTCGGGCCCGCGCCTGCGTGACGAACATCGCGAACTGCGAAGAAACGACCGCCGGGCGTCGATAAGGTTCACCCATGTCGTCGAGCGCATCGGCCAAGCCCGCCGTGTGGCCGGGTGCTGCCTATCCGCTGGGGGCGACCTACGACGGGGCCGGCACCAACTTCTCGGTGTTCTCCGAGGTGGCCGAGCGGGTCGAACTGTGTCTGATCGACGACGGCGGCGCGGAGACGCGGATCAACCTTGAAGAAGTCGACGGTTTCGTCTGGCACGCCTATCTGCCCACCGTCGCCCCCGGCCAACGCTACGGCTACCGGGTGCACGGCCCCTGGGACCCGGCGGCCGGACACCGCTGCGACGCGAGCAAGTTGCTGCTCGACCCCTACGGCAAGTCCTTCGACGGCGACTTCGACTTCAGCCAGGCGCTGTACTCCTACGACCTGGCCACCGGTGACCCCGCAGATGGCGGGACGCCGCCGAGGGTCGACTCGCTGGGGCACACCATGACCAGCGTGGTGATCAACCCGTTCTTCCACTGGGGCTCCGACCATCCGCCGCGGACCCCGTACCACGAGACAATCATCTACGAGGCCCACGTCAAGGGCATGACGCAGACCAACCCCGACGTCCCCGCGGAGTTGCGCGGCACCTACGCCGGTCTGGCCCACCCCTCGGTGATCGGGCACCTCAAGTCGCTCAACGTCACCGCGATCGAGCTGATGCCGGTGCACCAGTTCATGAACGACAAGCGGCTGCTGGACCTGGGACTGCGAAACTACTGGGGTTACAACACCTTCGGGTTCTTCGCGCCGCACCACCAGTATGCGGCCAACAGGCACGCCGGCGGCGAGGTCGGCGAGTTCAAGAACATGGTCCGCGCCTTCCACGATGCCGACATCGAGGTCATCCTCGACGTGGTCTACAACCACACCGCCGAAAGCGACCACCTCGGCCCGACGGTCAACTTCCGTGGCATCGACAACGCCGCCTACTACCGGCTGCTGGATTCCGATCCGCGGCTCTACAAGGACTTCACCGGAACGGGCAACAGCCTCAACGTGCGCCACCCGCACACCCTGCAACTCATCATGGATTCACTGCGCTACTGGGTGCTGGACATGCACGTCGACGGCTTCCGCTTCGACCTGGCATCCACCCTGGCGCGGGAGTTCTACGACGTGGACCGGCTATCAGCCTTCTTCGACATCATCCAGCAGGATCCGGTGATCAGCCAGGTCAAGCTGATCGCCGAACCGTGGGACATCGGCGAGGGCGGCTACCAGGTGGGCAACTTCCCCGGCCTGTGGACGGAATGGAACGGCAAGTACCGCGACACCGTCCGCGACTATTGGCGCGGAGAACCGGCCAGCCTCGGCGAGTTCGCGTCCCGCCTGACCGGATCCGCGGACCTCTACGAGGCCACCGGGCGCCGGCCCAGCGCCAGCATCAACTTCGTCACCTGCCACGACGGCTTCACGCTGGCGGACCTGGTGTCCTACAACCACAAGCACAACGAGGACAACGGCGAGGACAACCGGGACGGCGAGAACCACAACCGGTCCTGGAACTGCGGCGTGGAGGGCCCCACCGACGACCCGGCGATCATCGAGTTGCGGCACCGGCAGATGCGCAACATCATGGCCACCCTGATGATCTCGCAGGGCACCCCGATGATCAGCCACGGCGACGAGGTCGGCCGCACCCAGCGCGGCAACAACAACGGCTACTGCCAGGACAACGAGCATCACCTGGATCGACTGGGACGGCGCCGACGACTACGCCGACATGCTGGAATTCACCCGCAAGGTCACCGCACTGCGGGCCGATCACCCGGTGTTCCGGCGGCGGCGCTTCTTCGACGGCCGACCGTCGCACAGCCCCCATCAGATGCGCGACATCTACTGGCTCACCCGCGACGGCGTCGAGATGACCTCCGACGACTGGCATTCGGGCATCAAATCTGTGGCGGTGGGCCTCAACGGCGAGGCCCTGCGCGAACCGGACGCCCGCGGCGAGCGCATCGTCGACGACTCGTTCCTGCTGTGCTTCAACGCCCACGCCTACCCGGTGGAGTTCGTCATTCCCAGACGGCCCGTACGCCCGGGAATGGCAGGCCGTCATCGACACCTTCGACCCCCGGGGCGACACCGAGCAACAGGTGGCGGCCGGGACGACACGTTCACCGTCCAGGGCCGGTCGGTGGTCGTGCTTCAAAAGACCGGCTAGCGGGAACAGGCAGCTATGCCCACACCCGTGCTGTCCACCTACCGCGTGCAACTGCGCGGCCGCGCCGGGGAGACCCGTCGTTCACCTTCGCCGATGCCGAGAAGCTCGTCGACTATCTCGCCGAACTCGGCGTCACCCACCTGTACCTGTCGCCCATCCTGACCGCCGCCCCGGGCTCGGCCCACGGCTACGACGTCACCGATCCCGGCTACCGTCTCGGCCGACCTCGGCGGTGCCGACGGTCTGGCGGCGCTGGCTCGCAGGCGGCGTCCGCACGCGGGCTGGGCCTGATCGTCGACATCGTGCCCAACCACGCTCGGTGTCGATCCGCCCGAGCACAACCCGTGGTGGTGGGATGTGCTGCGACACGGCCGGGATTCGCGCGTACGCGTCGTTCTTCGATATCGACTGGTCGGCCGACCCCGATGGTCGCATCATTCTTCCGGTGCTGGGTGCCGCGGACGACCTCGATCAGCTCACCGTCGACGGCTCGACGGCGACACAGTGCTGCGCTACTACGGGATGAGCTTCCCGGTCGCCCCGGGTACCGCCGAGGACGACGACGGCGGCGGCGGTGATCCACGACCGGCAGCACTACCGACTGGTCGATTGGCGCACCGGGGTCTGCGGGTACCGCCGCTTCTTCGCCGTCACCTCACTGGCCGGACTCCGGCAGGAGGACCCGGCGGTGTTCGACGCACCCACGCCGAAGTGGCCCGCTGGTTCGCCGAGGAACTCGTCGACGGGATCCGGGTGGACCATCCCGACGGGTTGAGCGACCCGACCGGCTATCTGACGCGGCTGCGCGATCTGGTCGGGCCGCAGGCCTGGATCGTCATCGAGAAGATCCTGTCCCCCGGCGAACCACTGGACCCCGCGCTGCCGATGACAGGGCACCACCGGATACGACGCCCTGCGCGAGATCGGCGGGGTCTTCGTCGACCCGGCCGGTGCCGACGCGCTCGACGTGCACTGGTCGAGTCCGCCGGTGTGTCGCTACCGCCAGACCCAGGAGTCATTGCGCCAGTTGAAGATCGACACCGTCACCGACCTGCTCGCCAGCGAGCTGGCCCGGCTGTGCCGCGTCGTCGAGCAATCCACCGGTTCCAGCCACCCGCTGCTGGCCGACGCGATCGCGGCACTGCTGGCCGACGGTCGGGGTGTACCGCTGCGACTATCAGGCGCTGTCGCGGGTTCTCGGTGCGGCGATGGCCACCACCGTCGCCGCCGACCCGAAACTGACCGCGCCGCTGGACGATCATCGCCGTGCGCACTCACCGACACCGAAGCCGGCGGCGCGGTTCCAGCAGCTATGCGGCGCGATGACCGCCAAGGCCGTCGAGGACTGCTACTTCTACCGCGACGCCCGGCTGGTGTCGCTCAACGAGGTGGGCGGGGACCCACGGCGTTTCGGGGTCAGCGCCGCGGAGTTTCACCGCAGCGCGGCCGTGCGAGCGCAGCTGTGGCCGCACACCATGACCACCCTGTCCACCCACGACACCAAACGCGGCGAGGACGTCCGCGCCCGCATCGGTGTGCTGTCCCAGGTTCCGGGACTGTGGGCTGAGCTGGTGACACGCTGGGAGATCGTCGCACCCTCCCCCGATCGGCTGACCGGACTTTTCCTGTGGCAGAACATCTTCGGGGTGTGGCCCGCCGACGGCGAGGTGCACCTGCCGTTGCGCGCCCGGTTGCACGCCTACGCCGAGAAGGCGATGCGCGAGGCAGGCCTGCGGACCACCTGGAATGGAACCCGATACGGACGTTCGAACGATGAGGTGCACGGCTGGCTGGACGACGGTGCTCGACGGCCCGTCTGCCGCGGAGCTCACCGAGCTCGTCGCACGGATGTCACCGCATGCGCACAGCGACGCCCTCGGACAGAAGCTGCTGGCACTCACCGTCCCCGGCGTCCCGGACGTCTATCAGGGCACCGAACTGTGGGAGGACAGCCTGGTCGACCCCGACAACCGCCGGCCGGTCGACTACGCCGAATGCCGCACCGCCCTGGATCGGTTGGAGCATCCGAAGATGCGGGTGGTGCGCCGCGGCCCTGCCGCCCGCCGCGACCGTGCCGATACCTTCCTGCGCGGCGGCTACCGCCCGGTGCTCGGCCTACCGGACCGGCCGCCGAGCATCTGCTGGCATTCCTGCGCGGTGACGACGTACTGGTCGCGGTGAGCCGATGGACGCTGCGGCTGACCGAAACCGGCTGGCGGGATACCGCCATAGCGCTGCCGGCGGGGATCTGGACCGACCGGATCACCGGAGCCGCCCACAGCGGCCACTGCCCCGCGGCCGACGCTCTTCGCGGAACTGCCGGTCGCGCTGCTGGAGCGCACGGATGGCTGACTTCGCGGTGTGGGCCCCGCTGCCGCGCCGCGTTCGACTCGAGATCTCCGGAACCAGCTACGACATGGACCGCGCCGACGACGGCTGGTGGCGACGCACCGTCGAGTGTCCCGACGACGCACGATACGGGTTCGTCCTCGACGACGATCCGACCGTGCTGCCCGATCCCCGATCGGCGCGCCAACCCGACGGGGTTCACCGGCCGCTCGCAACTGTGGGACCCGCCGGCGGCGGCGTGGACCGACAGCGAGTGGGCCGGCCGCGGTCATCGATGGCGCGGTGATCTACGAACTGCACATCGGAACATTCACCGCCGCAGGGCACATTCGACGCCGCGATCGGCAAGCTCGACTACCTGGTCGATCTCGGCGTCGACTTCGTGGAGCTGATGCCCGTCAACGCGTTCAACGGCGACACACGGATGGGGCTACGACGGGGTGCTGTGGTTCGCGGTGCACGAACCCTACGGCGGACCAGACGGACTGGTCCGACTGGTCGACGCCTGCCACGCCCGCGGACTCGGCGTGATGATCGACGCGGTGTTCAACCACTTCGGGCCGTCGGGCAATTACCTGCCCCGCTTCGGCCCGTACCTGTCGCCGATGAGCAACCCGTGGGGCGAGGGCGTCAACCTCTCCGGTACCGGGTGCCGACGAAGTGCGCCGCTACATCATCGACTGCGCGCTGCGCTGGATGCGCGACTTCCACGCCGACGGGCTGCGCCTGGACGCCGTGCACGCCATGGTCGACACCACCGCGGTCCACATTCTCGAGGAACTGGCCGCCGAGACCGACGCCCTGGCGGCCTCGGTCGGCCGGCCGCTGTCGCTGATCGCCGAGAGCGACCTCAACGATCCGCGGCTGATCACCCCGCGCGACCGAGGCGGCTACGGCCTCACCGCGCAGTGGGACGACGACATCCACCACGCCATCCACACCGCGGTGTCCGGCGAACGTCAGGGCTATTACGCGATTTCGGATCGATGTCGACGCTGGCGCAACACATTGCGCAACGGCTACTTCCACGCCGGGACCTACTCGTCGTTCCGCGGCCGACGGCACGGCCGGCCACTGGACACCACGCTCATCCCGGCCACCCGCCTGCTGGCCTACACCTGCACCCACGACCAGGTGGGCAACCGTGCCGTCGGCGACCGCCCGTCGCAGAACCTCGACACCGGCCAGCTGGCCATCAAGGCCGCCCTGGTGCTCGGATCCCCCTACACGGCAATGCTCTTCATGGGCGAGGAGTGGGCGTCGACCCGGCCGTTCCAGTTCTTCAGCTCGCACCCCGAGCCCGAATTGGCCCGCGCCACCGCCGAGGGTCGCAAGGCCGAGTTCGCCGAGCACGGCTGGGACGCCGACGCGGTACCCGACCCCCAGGACCCGCAGACGTTCCTGCGCTCCAAGCTGGACTGGGACGAGCGCGGAACGGCCGGCCAACGCCGCACTGCTGGGCTTCTACCGCGACCTGATCCGATTGCGGCACACCGAACCCGACATGGCCGACCACTGGCTGCCGCATCTGCGACGTCGACGTCGACGAAGAACAGCGCTGGATCGTCATGCGGCGCGGCGCGGATGGCGATCGCCTGCAACCTCGGTGACCGAGCCGGTCGACGTTCCGGCTACCGGTGAGGTGCTGCTCGCCAGTGGGGTGAGCCGCGGACCGGTCCGAGCTGACCACGTCCTGCCGGGACATTCCGTCGCGGTGATGCGCTGCGGAGGCTCCTAGGTCAGGTAGCGGTACGCGGGCGATCCCGGCTCGAGCGCCTCGACGTGCAGTCCGGAGCTCGTCCATCCGGTCGCGCAGCCCCTCGTAGGCCGGCGGCCGAGCCGAGTTCGATGCCGACCAGCGCCTCACCGGTCTCCCGGTTGTTGCGCTTGACGTACTCGAACAGCGTGATGTCGTCGTTCGGCCCGAGCACCTCGTCGAGGAAGCGCCGCAGCGCGCCGGGCTCCTGCGGGAAGTCGACCAGGAAGTAGTGCTTGAGACCCAGGTGCACCAGGGAGCGCTCGAGCACTTCGCCGTAGCGGGAGACGTCGTTGTTGCCGCCCGAGATCAGGCACACCACAGTCGATCCCGGCTCCACCTCGGCCTCGAGCAGACCCGCCACCGACAGCGCACCGGCGGGCTCGGCGATGATGCCCTCGTTCTGGTAGAGGTCGAGCATCGCCGTGCACACCGCGCCCTCGTCGACGGTGGTGACCGACACCATGTCCCCCGCCGCCGCCAGCGCCTGGATAGGTCAGCGCACCGGCCCGTCGTGACCGCCGCACCGTCGACGAACTGATCGACGTGGTCCAGCGTCGACCGGGCCGCCCGCGGCCAGCGCGGCGATCATCGACCGCCGCCCCGGCCGGCTCGACGCCCGAGCACCGACGGTGTTGCGTGGTGCGCTCGGCCAGATAGGTGGTGATCCCGGCGATGCAGCCGCCGCCGCCGACGCCGGCACGACCACCAGGTCCGGCTCGGTGTCGAGTTGGTCGAGGATCTCCAGCGCGATGGTGCCCTGGCCGGCCATGGTGCGCAGGTCGTCGTAGGGCGGCACCAGGGTGGCGCCGGTGCGGGCGACGTCGTCGAGCGCGGCGGCGGCGGCATCGTCGTAGCTGGCGCCGCCGACGATCAGTTCGATGAAGTCGCCGCCGTGGTAGCGGATCCGGTCGCGCTTCTGCTTGGGGGTCTTGGCCGGCACGTAGACCCGGCCGTGCACCTGCATCGACCGGCAGGCCAGCGCGAAGCCCTGCGCGTGGTTGCCCGCCGACGAACACACCACCCCGGCCGCAGTTCGTCCTCGGTGAGCTGCTTGATCAGGTTGTAGGCACCGCGCATCTTGTAGGACCGCACACTCTGCAGGTCCTCGCGCTTGAGGTAGACCTGCGCGCCGGTCGCCTCCGACAGCCGGTCGCTGTGCTCGCAGCGGGGCTGCGACGCACCACCGCGGCAATTCGCACGGCGGCCTCGTCGATGTCGGCCGCCGCCAGCGGCGGCGAGAGACGGCTCTCGGCTCAGATCGGCGGACACCGGTCAATGGTGCCACCGCGGCCGCGGAAATCAGTGAATCGGGGTCAGCACGAACACCGGGATTTCCCGGTCGGTTTTCTGCTGGTAGTCGGCGTAGTCAGGCCATACCTCCACGGCGCGCTGCCACCAGGTGGCTTTCTCCTCGCCGAACACCTCGCGCGCGTCGTAGTCGCCGGTGTCGGGACCGTCCTGCAGTTCGACCCGCGGATGCGTGACGATGTTGTAGTACCAGACCGGATTCTTCGGCGCCCCGCCCAGCGAGGCGACGACCGCGTACTCGCCGTTGTGCTCGACCCGCATCAGCGGTGTCTTGCGCAGCTTGCCGGTCTTGGCCCCGACGGTGGTCAGCAGGATCACCGGTTTGCCCTTGAGTTCGGTGCCATCGGTACCGCCGGAGGCCATGTACAGCTCAGCGTTCTCCCGCGCCCAGTCCGACGTGCTCGGTTCGTAGTCTCCGGTCAGCGGCATGATTTCAGCCTAGTCCTCAGCCGCCGAGGCAGCCGGGTCCCAGCAGCGCCTTGAGGTCTCCCATCAGCGCCGACGACGGCGTCACCCGCAGGGACTGGTCGAGTTCCAGCGTGGTGATCCGATCACCGCTGATGAGGCGCAAATGCACCTGTGCGGTTCCCGGGTGACGGGCCAGTACCTGCTTGAGCGCGGTGACCTTGTCCAAGGTGCACTGGCGGGTGGGCAGGCTCACCGCCAACGGCCGGTTCGGCTGAGCTCCCGAGAAATCCGGGACCACCAGGTCGTTGACGAGCAAACTGATGCGGTCGTCCTGGATCCGCACCTTGCCGCCGACGATGACCACCGCGTCATCGGCGACTTCGCCGCCGAACAGCGAATAGGTCTGCGGGAAGAACATCACCTCGATGCCGCCGGTGAGGTCCTCCAATTGCGCTGATGCCCAGGGCATTCCACTCTTGTTGACCCGCCGGTTCACCGATGCCAGAATGCCTCCGACTCGGACCTGGGTGTCGTTGCCGATAGCGCCTTCGAGAATGGATGGGATCGCCGTGTCGGTCTGGGCCGCCAGCAGGTGCGCGACCCCGTTGAGCGGATGCCCGGACACGTACAGCCCGAGCATCTCGCGTTCCAGGGCCAGCTTGTGCTTGTCGTCCCATTCCTCGTCGGGGACCTTGATGGTGAACACCGCGTCGCCGGCGGTGCCATCGTCGGAGCCACTGCCGAAGAGGTCGAACTGGCCGATGGCTTCGGCCTTCTTGGTGCCCAGCACGGATTCGACGGCGTCGCTGTGCACCAGGAACAGCCCCTTGCGGGCGTGCTTGAGCGAGTCGAACGCACCGGCCTTGATCAGGGATTCGGTGACCTTCTTGTTGCACGCACCGATGTCGATCTTGTTGAGGTAGTCGGAGAAGTCGGTGTAGCGGCCCTTGGCGGCGCGGCTGGCGATCAGCGAGCTGACGACGTTGGCGCCGACGTTGCGGACCGCACCGAGACCGAACCGGATGTCGGTGCCGATGGTGGTGAAGTTCAGTTCGGACTCGTTGACATCCGGCGGCAGCACCGTGATGCCCAGCTTGCGGCAGTCAGCCAGGTAGATCGCGGCCTTGTCCTTGTCGTCGCCGACAGAGGTGAGCAGGCCGGCCATGTACTCGCCCGGATAGTTGGCCTTGAGGTAGGCCGTCCAGTAGGACACCAGACCGTAGCCGGCTGCGTGCGACTTGTTGAAGGCGTAGTCGGCGAAGGGAAGGATGGTGTCCCACAGCACTTTGATCGCCCCGGCAGAGAATCCGTTGGCCTTCATGCCCTCGGCGAAGCCCTCGTACTCCTTGTCGAGCACCTCGCGCTGCTTCTTGCCCATCGCCTTGCGGAGGATGTCGGCTCGGGCCAGGGAGTAACCGGCCACCTTCTGCGCGATGCGCATGATCTGTTCCTGGTAGACGATCAGGCCATAGGTTTCGGCGAGGATCTCCTCGAGCGGCTCGGCGAGCTCGGGGTGAATCGGCTTGATCGCCTGACGGCCGTTCTTGCGGTCGGCGTAGTCGTTGTGGGCGTTCATCCCCATCGGACCCGGCCGGTATAGCGCGAGCACCGCGACGATGTCCTGGAACCCGGTCGGGCCCATCCGGCGCAGCAGGTCGCGCATCGCGCTGCCGTCGAGTTGGAACACCCCGAGCGTGTCACCGCGGGACAGCAGTTCGTAGGTGGCCGGGTCGTCCAGTGGCAGCGACTCGAGGTCCACCTCGACCCCGCGGTTGGATCTGATGTTGTCCAGGGCGTCGTTGATGATCGTGAGGTTGCGCAGGCCGAGGAAGTCCATCTTCAGCAGGCCGATGGCCTCACAGGATGGGTAGTCCCAGCCGGTGATGATGGCGCCGTCCTGCGGGCGTTTCCAGAGCGGGATCGACTCGATCAGCGGCTCGGAACTCATGATCACCGCGCAGGCGTGGACGCCGGCGTTGCGCACCAGCCCTTCGAGGCCGCGGGCGGTCTCGTAGATGGTCCGCACGTCTGGGTCGGTGTCGATCAGACTGCGGACCTCCGCGGCCTCCTTGTATCGCTCATGAGCGGGGTCGGTGATGCCGGACAGCGGGATGTCCTTGGCCATCACGGCCGGCGGCAGCGCCTTGGTGATCCGATCGGCGATGGCGAATCCGGGCTGGCCGTAGTGCACGCGCGCGGAATCCTTCAGCGCGGCTTTGGTTTTGATGGTGCCGAAGGTGATCACCTGGGCAACCCGGTCGCTGCCCCACCGTTCGGCGGCATACCGCAGCATCTCGCCGCGGCGCCGGTCGTCGAAGTCGATGTCGATATCGGGCATGGACGCCCGTTCGGGATTGAGGAAGCGCTCGAACAGCAGGCCGTGCTCGATCGGATCGATGTCGGTGATCCGCAGTGCGTAGGCCACCAGCGATCCGGCCGCCGATCCACGTCCCGGGCCGACCCGGATGTTGACCGAGCGGGCGTAGTTGATCAGGTCGGCGACGATCAGGAAGTACGACGGGTAGCCCTTGTCGCAGATGACGTCGATCTCATACGCGGCGCGTTCGGTGTAGTCCGACGGCACCCCGCCGGGGAATCGCTGCGCCAACCCGGCCTCGACGTCGTGGCGCAACCACGTCGCCTGGGTGTGCCCTTCGGGCACCGGGAACACCGGCATCCGGTCTCGCGGCGCCCAGACGTCGGCGTAGGACTGCACCCGCTCGGCGATCAGCAGGGTGGAATCGCAGGCCTCCGGGATCTCGTTGTCCCACAGTGCGCGCATCTCGGCGGCGGACTTGAGGTAGTAGCCGTCGCCGTCGAACTTGAACCGGTTCGGGTCGGACAGCGTCTTGCCGGTCTGCACGCAGAGCAACGCCTCGTGGCTGCGCGCGGCCTCGCGGGTGACGTAGTGGCAGTCATTGGTGGCCAGCGGTGGGATACCGAGTTTGCGGCCCAACTCCAGCAGACCGTCGCGGACCCGGCGTTCGATGGACAGACCGTGGTCCATCAGTTCCAGGAAGTAGTTCTGGGGCCCGAAGATCTCTCGCCATCTGGCTGCCGACTCCAGGGCTTCGGCGGTCTGACCCAGCCGCAGCCGGGTCTGCACCTCACCGGACGGGCAACCCGTGGTGGCGATGATGCCCTCGGCATGCTCGGCGATGATCTCGGCGTCCATCCGGTTCCACTTGCCCAGCTGACCCTCGAACGAGGCCCGGGAGGTCAGCTTGAACAGGTTTCGCAGGCCGGTGGCATTCTCCGCGACCATCGTCAGATGGGTGTAGGAGCCGCTGCCGGAGACGTCATCGGATTTCTGCCCGGGGTCCCCCCACAAGATCCTCCGGGTGTCGAACCGGGACCCCGGGGCCACATAGGCCTCGACACCGATGATCGGGGTGATGCCCACCTTGGTCGCCGCGGTGTAGAACTCCGCGGCGCCGTACATGTTGCCGTGGTCGGTCATCCCGATGGCCGGCATCTCCAGGCGCTGGGCCTCGGCCAGCATCGGGGTGATCTTGGCCGCACCGTCGAGCATCGAGTACTCGGTGTGGTTGTGCAGATGCACGAATGATCCGGCCATAGGCCCGTCAGTCTAGGGCCGGGCGGGGACGCACCCGGCGTGTCGAGCGTCGTGTCCCGCGGGTGTCGCCCGGCTCAGGCGTCGTCACGCAACATCCGGGCCACTTCGGCCGCCTGTTCCTGGGTGAGTTCCCCGGATAACTGCAGCACCTGCCCGTCGATCGGCGCACTGATCTTGGGTCCCCAGACCACCGTGCTGCCCCGCACGAAGGCCACCTGCTGGCCCACCCGGTCGGCGGTGAACTGGGCGAACTGCTTCGACGACTCGTCCGTCATCGTCATCTGCACCACCTGGGCGCCGGTCAGCGGGTTGAGGTACGCGTCCACCTTGGTCAGTTGCAGCCGCAGCGCCTCGGGTTCCAGTTCGTAGACAGCGGTCCTGGTGATGTCGCAGATCCGGGTGGGCTCCGCGGGCGGCGTGGGCTCCGGAGGTGGGCACTGCTCGGGCGTGGTGACGAACGCGCTGACCACCGGGCGGACCGGCAGCGGCTTGATGGTCAGCACCGGCGGTGCGCTGGTCGGGGCCGTGGTCTCGGTCGGCTCGGCATCGCGGCTGAAGATCGCCGCCAGTGAGCCACTGAACGGGGTGACCGCGATCGCGGCCGCGGCGACGGCCGACAGCACGATGAGCGTTATCCGGCGGCCGCGGGATTTCGAATCGGTCATGATGCGTGCAAGGTACCCGGGCGGGAGTCCGAGCGGGCGCGGTAGGTGCGCGACACAGCGTCCGCGGTGAATACGGCGAGCGCCAGCCAGATCAACGCGAACCCTGCCCACCGGGCCGGCGGCATCGGCTCGTGTCCCACCACAACGCCCCACGTCATCTGCATTGACGGGGTCAGATACTGGAGCAGGCCGATGGTGACCAGCGGCAGTCGCTGGGCGGCGGCGCCGAACAACAGCAGTGGAATCGCGGTGACCGGGCCGCACAGCAGCATCAGGGCGACGTGCCCTGGCCCGTGGTTGGTGAACTGGGCGTCGCCGCTGTTCTGCAGGAACACCAGGTAGGCCAGCGCGAACGGCGCGGCGATGGCGGTCTCCATGCCCACGCTGACCCGCGGATCGACCGCGACCACCTTCTTCACCGCGCCGTACAGAGCCGAATGACAGTGCCAGGCCCAACCCGATCAGCGGGACGCCGCCGACTCCGACCGACAGCAACACCACGGCGGCGACCGCGATCGCCAGCGCCGTGCCCTGGGCGCGGTTGAGCCGTTCGCCGAAGAACACCACCCCGAGAGCCACACTGACCAAGGGCGTGATGAAGTAGCCCAGCGCGGCGTCGACGACGTGTCCGGAGTTCACCGCGTAGATGTAGATCAGCCAGTTGGTGGAGATCAGCGCCGACGCGCAGGCCAGCAGCAGCCAGGTGCGGCCGCTGATCCGGCGCACGTCGCGACCTGGCGGCCCACGCACCAGGATCACCGCCATCAGCAGCGACCGTCCACACCACCCGGTGGGCCAGGATCTCGAACGCCCCGGCTGGTTTGAGCAGGGGGAAGAACGCCGGGAACACGCCCCACAGGACGCGTAGGCGCCGAGGCCGTAGAGCAGGCCGCGGGTATCGCCGATCGCCCGGGCGGCTCACGGCGGCCAGGCGTCACGAGTCGGTGCGCAGCACGTCCAGTGCGTGCTGGAGATCAGCCGGGTAGGGGCTGGTGATCTCGATCCGCCGGCCGTCGGCGGGGTGCGCGAAGGACAGCGATCGGGCGTGCAGCCACTGCCGCTGCAGGCCCAGTCGCTTGGCCAGCACCGGGTCGGCGCCGTAGGTGGGGTCGCCGACGCACGGGTGGTGCAGCGCGGCGAAGTGCACCCGGATCTGGTGGGTGCGGCCGGTTTCGAGATGGATGTCGAGCAGGCTGGCGGCCCGGAACATCTCGAGGGTGTCGTAGTGGGTGATGCTGGGCCGGCCGTTCTCGGTGACGGCGAACTTCCAGTCGTTGCCGCGATGCCGGCCGATCGGTGCGTCGATGGTGCCGCTGGACGGGTCCGGATGTCCTTGCACCACAGCGTGATAGCGCTTGTCGACGGTGCGTTGCTTGAATGCGCGCTTGAGGACGGTGTACGCCCGCTCCGACAGTGCGACCACCATGACGCCCGAGGTGCCGGCGTCGAGTCGCTGCACGATGCCCTGCCGTTCGTGGACCCCCGAGGTGCTGATGCGGAAACCCGCCGCCGCCAGACCGCCCAGCACGGTGGGGCCGTGCCAGCCCACACCGGCGTGCGCGGCCACGCCGGGCGGCTTATCCACTGCGACGATGTCGTCGTCGGAGTACAGGATGGACATGCCTTCGATCTCGACCGGGGTGTTCTCCGGCGGCGCAGGCTCGTCCGGCAGTTGCACGCTGAGCCACGCCCCGGCTGCCAGCCGGTCGGACTTCCCCACCGGCGCCCCGTCGAGGTGGACCCCGCCGCTCTCGGCGACGGCGGCCACGACGGTCCGGGACAGTCCCAGTAGTCGCGCCAGTCCGGCGTCCACCCTCATGCCCGGCCAGGCCTTCCGGCACCGGCATCGACCGCTCGGTCATCAGCTGCCGCTGGGTTCGGTCGCCGGATCGCCGTCGTGAGTGCGCCGGCCTGCGGTGTCGTCGCGCGTGCGCCGGCCGGCGGTGTCGAAGTCGTATCCGAACAGCGACAGGACGACCAGCAGGATCGCACCACCGACCACCGCCGGGTCGGCGACGTTGAACACCGGCCACCACCCGATGGACAGGAAGTCCACGACGTGGCCGCGCAGCGGCCCCGGCGAGCGGAAGAACCGGTCGACCAGGTTGCCCAGCGCGCCCCCGAGGATCATCCCCAACCCGACGGCCCACCACGGCGACACCAGACGGCGGCCCATCCAGACGATGCCGATCACGACACCGATCGCGATCAGGGTCAGCACCCAGGTGTAGCCGGTGGCCATCGAGAAGGCGGCACCGGAGTTGCGCACCAGCGTCCAGGTCACCGTGTCGCCGATGATCGACACCGGCTGGCCCGGTGTCAGCAACTCCACCGCCAGAACCTTGGTGGCGATATCGATGACCAGTACCACCGCGGCGATCGAGAGCAGCAGCCGCAGCCGCCGGCGCGTCGGCGCCGGGGGGGCCGGGGTCTCATCGCTCACGGCCCCATCATTCCCTAGCGCTGATTCCCGCTTCGCTCCCTAGCTGTCCCAGTACACCTAGCGCTGATTCAACGCCGTGTGCTGCCATGATGGGCCGCATGAGCCGCCTCGTGATCGTGAGCACCGGCGGAACCATCGCCACCAGTGCTGACGAGTCCGGGGTGCTACGCCCGTCACGCAGCGGCGCCGACCTGGCCGCCGGGATGGTCGAGCACGTCGAGGTGGTCGACCTGCTCGCGGTGGACAGTTCAGCGCTGACCCCGGCGGACTGGTTGCGCATCGGCGAGGCCGTCGACCTCGCCGCGCGCAACGCCGACGGGATCGTCATCACCCATGGCACCGACACCATGGAGGAGACGGCGCTGTGGCTGGATCTCACCTACGCCGGCGACGCACCGGTGGTACTCACGGGCGCGGCACTGTCCGCGGACGCGCCCGACGCCGACGGCCCACGCAATCTGCGCGAGGCACTGGCCGTGGCGGCGGATCCGCACGCCCGCGGCCTCGGGGTCCTGATCAGCTTCGGCGGTGTGGTGCGAGCCCCACTGGGCACCACCAAGGTCGGCGGTCCGCAGGTGTTCGGTGGGGCCGCTGCGGTGGGCACGGTGTCGGGGGCAACCGTCACGTTCACCGGCCCCAAAGACCGTCCGCTGCTGGGTGCGGTGACGGCCGCGCCCCGGGTGGACATCGCCGCCGCCTATCCCGGCGCCGACGGGGCCGCTGTGCAGGCCTTCGTCGACGCCGGTGCACGGGGGGTGGTGCTGGAGGCCATGGGCTCGGGGAACGCCGGTGCGGCGGTCATCGACGCGGTGCGCCGGGCTACCGGCGCGGATGTGTCGGTGGCGGTCACCACCCGGGTGCCCGATGGCCGCACCGCTGCGGTCTACGGACCGGGCCACGACCTGGTGGCCGCCGGTGCGGTGATGGTTCCGCGACTGCGGCCCAGCCAGGCGCGGGTGCTACTGATGGCCGCCCTGGGCGCTGGCCTGGCCGTCGACGAAGTCATCGCCGCCTGGGGGTAGTTCGGCGCCCACCCAGTCCGGCCAGTCGAGGCTGTCCACCGGATCGGCCGCGGTCAGCTCCGCGGAGTCGATCTCAAAGGTCCGCATCAGTCCCGGTCCGCTGGCGCGGGTCTCGAACCGCACGCTGACCACACCGTGCCCGGCCCCCTGCACCCAGCCGTGGCCGAGCACGGGGTGCGCCACGTCGTCCCCCACACGCCACCCGACCGGGCCCGTTGCCGGTGCGATCGGTGGCGCGTCGGACATCTCCATCTGCTGCTCCTGCTCAAGCTCGGGGAACAGCGACTCCTGCCGCACATCCGATAATCCCGAGAAGCCCACGCCGACAAGCCGTATCGGGCCGATGTCGCGGGGGTCGAGCAGCAGCCGGCGGGCCATCGCGGTCAACGTGCCGGCGTCCGCGGTCGCATACGGCAATGTCGCCGACCGTGTCAGCGTCGACATGTCCGACTTCTTCAGTTTGACCGTCACCGTGCGCGCACCACGGCCATCGCGGACCAGCCGGCGGTGGGCGTGCTCGGCGATGGGGCCCGCCGCCTCGCGCAACTGCTCGATGGTGGTCAGATCGGCCGCGAAGGTCGACTCGGCGCTGATCTGCTTGGCCTCGGCGCGTTCAGCCACCGGCCGGTCGTCGATCCCGCGCGCCAGCTGCTGCAGCGCCGGTCCCACACCGGCGCCGAGGATGTTGGCGACCTCGGCTTCAGTGAGGGCGGCCAGTTGCCCGACGGTCTCGATACCCAGGCGGTGCAACCGCTCCTCGGCCACCGGACCGACGCCCCACAGCCGCCGGACCGGCAAGCCGGCCAGCAGCGACTTCTCCTCATCGCGTCGAACCACCCGCATACCATCGGGCTTGGCCAGATCCGAGGCGATCTTCGCGATCTGTTTGCCCGACCCCGCGCCCACCGACGCCACCAATCCGGTCTCATCGCGGATACGCCGGCGCAGGTCGGCGCAGAACTCTTCGACCTCGGCCGCCCCGGCTCCGATGAGTTCGGTGGGCTCACCGAAGGCCTCGTCGAAGGACAACTGCTCGAGAACCGGAACCAATTGCCGAACCGTCTCCAGCACCCGCCGGCTGGCGACGCCGTAGACCACACCGCGCGGAGGCAGCACCACCGCCGCGGCGCCGACGAGACGGCGGGCCTGATGTACCGGCATCGCGGAGCGGGCCCCGAAGGCGCGCGCCTCGTAGCTGGCGCCGGCCACCACCCCGCGACCGCCCGTGCCGCCGACCAGAACCGGGCGGCCGCGCAGGGTCGGGACGGGTCAGCTGCTCGACGGAGGCGAAGAACGCGTCCATGTCGAAATGCAGCACCCAGCGGCTCATCTCACCATTCTCACGTTGAGTGAGGAGCCACGCAGGAAGCTACCCGCACTTTTCCTTCAGGACTCCTCACTCAACGTGTTCACGCTTTGCGGATCGCGACCCGCACACCGTCGCCGATCTCCACGGCGTCGGCGGCCTCGCCGAACTCGAACCCGGTCGCCAGGATCTCCTTGGCGATCATGTCGCGGTGGGCGCGGGCCCAGTCGGCGCGGCCGGCAGGTACCGACATGACCACACGGATGCGGTCGCTGACATCAAGCCCCGAGGACTTACGCAGATCCTGTAGTTCGCGGATGCGATCCTTGGCCCACCCTTCGGCTTCCAACTCCGGCGTGAGCGTGGCGTCGAGCACCACCAGGCCGGCGCCGCCGGCGAGCGCAGTGGTGAAATCCGGATCCGCCGCAACGAGCCGCGAGGTGTACTCCCCGGGGTGCAGGACCGTTTCACCGGCGGTGAGCGTGCCGTCCGGGTTGAGCACTCCTCGCCCGGCCTTCACCGCGGCGATGGCATCCTGCACCGACTTGCCCAGCCGTGGCCCGGCTGCCCGGGCATTGACGGCGAGTTCGAAGCGGCCGTGGGCGGCGATGTCGTCGGTCAGTTCGACGGACTTGACATTCAGCTCGTCAGCGATCAAATCGGCGAACGGTTCCAGCAGAGCTGGATCGTCCACCGCAACAGTGACTTTCGGTAGCGGCAGCCGTACCCGCAGCTTCTTGGCCTTGCGCAACGAGGAACCCGCTGAACACACCTCGCGGATCTGATCCATCGCCGCCACCAACTGCGGGTCTGCGGGCAGCAGTCCGGCCTCCGGCCAGTCGGTCAGGTGAACCGACCGCTGCCCGGTCACGCCGCGCCAGATGACCTCGCAGGCCATCGGCAGCAGCGGCGCGGCCAGCCTGGAAGTCACCTCCAGCACAGTATGCAAGGTGTCGATGGCGTCGGCATCCTCGTCCCAGAACCGGGAACGGGACCGCCGCACATACCAATTCGTCAGCGCTTCGGTGAATCGGCGCAGTTGCTCGCACGCCCCGGAGATGTCGCAGACATCCATCGCCTCGGTGATCTCGTCGCGCAGCGCCGCAAGCTTGGCCAGGATGTAACGGTCCAGGACGTGAGTGGAGTCGGTGCGCCATGTGCCTACGGCCGGCGCGTAGAGCGCCAGGAAGCTGTAGGCGTTCCAGAGTGGCAGCAGCACCTGACGCACGCCCTCCCGGATGCCCTGCTCAGTGACGACCAGGTTTCCGCCGCGCAGGATGGGCGAGGCCATCAGGAACCACCGCATCGCGTCGGAGCCGTCGCGGTCGAACACCTCGTTGACGTCGGGATAGTTGCGCAGCGACTTGCTCATCTTCGCGCCGTCGTTGCCGAGCACGATGCCGTGCGACACGCACGTCTTGAACGCGGGCCGATCGAACAGCGCGGTGGCCAGCACGTGCAGGGTGTAGAACCACCCACGGGTCTGACCGATGTACTCGACGATGAAGTCACCCGGGTTGTGGGTCCGGAACCACTCAGTGTTCTCGAACGGGTAGTGCACCTGGCCGAAGGGCATGGACCCGGAGTCGAACCAGACGTCGAAGACGTCTTCGATCCGGCGCATCGTGGACTTGCCCGTTGGGTCGTCGGGGTTCGGCCGGGTCAGTTCGTCGATGTAGGGCCGGTGCAGGTTGTCCGGCCGCACGCCGAAGTCGCGCTCGAGTTCGTCGAGACTGCCATAAACGTCGATGCGCGGATACGCCGGATCGTCGGAGGTCCACACCGGAATAGGTGTGCCCCAGTAGCGATTTCGGGAGATCGACCAATCCCTCGCATTCGACAGCCACTTCCCGAACTGACCGTCCTTGACGTGCTCGGGGTACCAGGTGATCTGCTGATTCAGTTCGACCATCCGGTCGCGGAAGGCAGTCACCTGGACGAACCACGACGACACCGCGCGGTAGATCAACGGATTGCGGCACCGCCAGCAGTGCGGGTACGGGTGGTCGTAGGTCTCCTGTCGGATCAGCACAGGGGAATTGACCGCCGCCGCGCCGGTGGAGTTCTTCAGGTCCCGGATGATGGCACTGTTCGCGTCGAAGACCTGCTGGCCCTGATAGTCGGGCACCGATGCGTCGAAGCGTCCCTTGGCGTCCACCGGGGTGACCGGGATGATCCCGACGGTGTCGGTGGTGGCCTTGTCATCCTCGCCGTAGGCCGGCGCCATGTGCACCACACCGGTGCCGTCCTCGGTGGTGACGAAGTCGCCGCGCAGCACCTGGAACGAGTGCTCGGAATCGCCGAAGTAGGGGAAGGGCGGCAGATAGCGCAGTCCGACCAACTGCTCACCGGTGTAGCTGCCGACGATCTCGGGGTCCTCCCCCAGTTCCCGCGCGTAGGCGGCCAGTCGCGCCCGCGCCACGACGAAGCGGCGGCCGTCGACGGCTACGACGACGTACTCCATCTCCGGATTGACCGCGACGGCCTGATTCGACGGCAGCGTCCACGGGCGTGGTGGTCCAGATCAGCCAGGTGCGCGCCGTCGAGATCGGAGCCCGGCGCGGTGATCCGGAATCCGACGGTGATGGCCGGGTCCTGGCGGCTCTGATAGACGTCGTCGTCCATCCGCAGTTCGTGGGCCGACAGCGGGGTCTCGTCGTTCCAGCAGTACGGCAACACCCGAACGCCCTCATAGGCCAGGCCTTTGTCCCACAGCTGTTTGAACGCCCAGATGACCGACTCCATGAACGAGATGTCCAGCGTCTTGTAGTCGTTGTCGAAATCCACCCAGCGGGCCTGGCGGGTGACGTAGGCGCGCCATTCGTTGGTGTAGCGCAGCACCGAGTCACGGCAGGCGTCGTTGAACTTCTCGATACCCATCGCCTCGATCTGGGCCTTGTCGGTGATCCCGAGCTGGCGCTGAACCTCGAGTTCGGCCGGCAGTCCGTGGGTGTCCCAGCCGAAGCGGCGCTCCACCTTGTAGCCGCGCATCGTGCGATAGCGCGGGACGATGTCCTTGACGTATCCGGTCAGCAGATGGCCGTAGTGCGGTAATCCGTTGGCGAACGGCGGGCCGTCATAAAAGACGTACTCCTCGGCGCCGTCACGTTGGGCCACGCTGGCGCGGAAGGTGTCGTCGGCCGCCCAATAGTCGAGGACCTCGCGCTCGAGGTCGGGAAAATCAGGGGAGCCGCTGGCGGTCCTGGGGTAGCCGGTGGCAGTCACGGTGGCGCTCTCCTGTGCCGTTCGGGCACGGGGACGACGTCGCGCGATGCGCGAGCGCCGCGGTACCACCCCGCTTACGCGCGTTACCGCGCGTCGCTCATCGTTCACGGCTGTGACGGGCCATCCCGTTCGGTTCTACTGGGCCGCGCCGGGGCGGGCTGTTCTTCCGAAGGCTCCCCGGTGATGGCCGGATCGACGCCGATGGGGCCCTATTCTAGCGGTCCGGGCGGGGCGGAGTACGGCGACGCCACCGCGGCCTCCCGGAGTACTCCGTGCAGGTCAGTAAGATAGCCAAGTGCCTCGACACAGCCTTCCGGCAGCGACGGACACCGCCGCCGGAGGCGGGGGTGTGTTCGGGTGGATCGGCAACGTGGTGGTGCGGTGGCCGCTTCTGGTGATCGCGGTGTGGATTGCGCTCGCCGCCGGGCTGACATCCGCGTTCCCGCCGCTGGGCGTACTGGCGCAAAAGGCGCCGGCGTCGATCCTGCCGAACGACGCCCCTTCGGTGGTCAGCCAGAAACAGATGGCCGAGGCGTTCAAGGAGGCCAGTTCCGACAACATCCTGCTGGTCGTCCTCACCAACGAGAACGGCTTCACCGCTGCTGACGAGGCGGTCTATCGCGATCTGGTCGGCAAACTGCGTGCCGAGACCGACGACGTCGCCGCACTTCAGGACTTCGTCACCACACCGCCGCTGCGCGAGATCCTGGTCAGCAAGGACAACAAAGCGTGGCTGCTGCCGGTCAACATCGTCGGCGAGATCGCCACCCCCAAGGCGATCGCCGCGACCAAGCGGGCCATGCAAACGGTGAAGGACACCGTCGCGGGTACGTCGCTGCAGGCCTTCACGACCGGGCCGGCCGGCACCTTCAACGACATTCAGGACATCGGCGATCGCGACCGCATCACCATCGAGGTTGCGACCGTCGTTGCGCTGCTCAGCATCCTGCTGATGGTCTACCGCAACATCCTGACCATGTTGTTGCCACTGATCACCATCGGGGTGTCGCTGGTGACAGCCCAGGGCGTGGTGGCCGGGTTGGGCACATTGGGCCTCAGCGTGTCCAACCAGACGATCGTGCTGCTCACCGCCATGCTGGCCGGTGCCGGCACTGATTACGCGGTGTTCCTGATCAGCCGCTACCACGACTATCTGCGCGACGGCGATGATTCGGACACCGCACTTCGCAACTCACTGGAATCGGTGGGCAAGGTGATCACCGCCTCGGCGGCCACCGTCGCGGTGACCTTCATCGGCATGGTCTTCACCAAGCTGACCGTGTTCTACACCGTGGGTGTGGCGTTGGCCGCCGCGATCATCGTCGGCTGCATCGGCGCGGTGACCTTCCTGCCGGCGCTGCTGGTCCTCGCCGGCCGCCGCGGCTGGGCCAAGCCGCGGAGAGACCTGACCGGCCGGTTCTGGAGGCGATCGGGTATCCGCATCGTCCGGCGCCCGGCGATCAATCTGCTCGCCAGTCTCGTGATCCTGGCGATCCTGGCCGGCAGCGCGTTTCTGGCGACGTACAACTACGACGACCGCAAGGCACTCCCAGCCGCCAGCGACAGCATCCAGGGCTACGACGCGATCAGCCGCCACTTCCCGATCAATGCCAGCTTGCCGCAATACATTCTCATCAGTTCTCCCCGCGACTCTGCGCACACCGGAGGCGTTGGCGGATATGGAGCAGATGGCCTACCGGGTGAGCCAACTGCCCGATATCGACATCGTGCGTGGCATCACCCGACCCACTGGAGAATCCCTGGAGCAGGCCAGACTCTCCTTCCAGGCCGGCGCGGTAGGCACCCCACTCGACGCGGCCTCGACCGTAATCAACGACAACACAGGCAACCTCAACCTGTTGACCTTCGGCGCCGATCAGGTCGCCGACGTACTCGGCGTGGTCGGCGGCCAACTGCCCCAGACGCTGGCCACCGTGAGCTATCTCGTGCGGGCATTGGCATTCATGCAGAACCAATACGGCACCGGCAAGGCGCTGCCGGGTTTCGAACTGGGTAACAACCCGCTAAATCCCATTCACGGGCTCGGCGGCAACATGGGCGTCAACTCCGGTGACGCGGTTGCGGCGTACGACAAGTCGATCGCCCCTGTCCTCAAGGCCCTCAACGGAAATCCGGTCTGCGACGCAGATGCGAACTGTGTTGCCACCCGCGCCCGTCTGCAGTCACTGGCCGAAGCCCGCAACAATGGCACCCTGGATCAGATCGCCGACCTCTGCGACCTACTGGAGCCAACCGCGAGTGATCCCACCGCATTGCCGGCCGAACAGCCGACGCCCGTCCCGTTGATCCCGGGTAAAGAAAAGCCCGGCCCTCTCGCTCAGCTTCCCGGTAATCAGCCGACCCCTCCCACCTCACCGGACATGGGTCCCGCCTTGGATTCGATCAGCCAGAGCCTGCAGGCCGCGGGGATCACCAATCCGGCCGACCTGGAGGCTCAACTGAACCAGCTCCAGCAGGGCGTCCAGATGCTGGCGGTTGCCAGTCGCCAGGTGGCCGACGGCGTCGCACTGCTCGTCGACCAGACCAAGAAACTCGGTGCCGGTCTCAACGAGGCTTCCTCATTCCTGCTGTCGATGAAGAACAATGCCACCACCCCGTCGATGGCGGGCTTCTATATCCCCGCCCAGATCCTTAACGGCGAGGAGTTCCGCAAAGCCGCGTCTATTTTCATCTCACCGGACGGCCGTAGCGCTCGCTACCTGGTGCAGACCAAGCTCAACCCTTTCAGTCCCGAGGCGATGGATCAGGTGAACGCCATCATCTCGACAGCGCAGGGTGCGCAGCCCAACACGACACTGTCGGATGCCTCGATCTCCATGACGGGTTTGACGGTGACGCTGCGCGACACCCGCGACTACTACTACCAGGATCTGCAGCGCATCGTGATCACGACCATCCTGGTGGTGCTCACCATCCTGATCCTCCTGTTGCGTGCGCTGGTGGCGCCGTCTGTATCTCATTCTCTCGGTGATCTTCTCGTACCTGTCCGCGCTCGGGCATGGGCGTCCTGCTGTTCCAAGTCGGCATGGGCCAGGAACTGCACTGGAGCGTGCCGGGGCTGACGTTCATCATCCTGGTGGCCGTCGGAGCGGACTACAACCTGCTGTTGATCTCCCGCATCCGCGATGAATCACCACACGGAATCCGCTCGGGTGTCATCCGCACGGTCGGCCAGACCGGTGGAGTCATCACCGCTGCCGGCCTGATCTTCGCCGCCTCGATGATCGGTCTGCAGTTCTCCAGCATCACCACACTGGTCCAGATCGGTTTCATCATCGCCGCGGGCATCCTGTTGGACACCTTCCTGGTGCGGACCATCACCGTGCCGGCGACTGGCCGTCCTTGTGGGCAAGGCCAACTGGTGGCCGTCGAAGTGGGAGCCACCGCCGATCGCCCCCCGACCGAAGCCGGCAACCGAGGAGCCCGTAGCGGCGGGGACCGGCTGAGCACCGGTGTGCGCCCGATGCTCTGACTGAGCGGCGGTAGTGTGGGCCACCATGTGGACGACGTTGCTCATTCTTGCCGTCGCCCTCAATCTTGAGCCGAATCGGCTGGGAATCATCGGGCTCTTACTTCTGCGCCCTCGCCCGATCAGACAACTGCTGGTCTTCCTTTGCACGAGTTTTGTGACCACCTCCGTCGCCGGCCTCACTCGTCCTGTACCTCGCCTATCGCGGTTCCTTCCTGCAGGGCGAGTCAAGCAGCGCGATCATGCAGATTTCGGTGGGCGCCGTGGCGCTCATCGCGGCGGCGGTGCTGTTCACCAATATTCCGCTGCCCGGCAGTAAGCGCCCGGTACCCGCTGGATCAGTGGGCGTCGCCACTGGAGCCGACCCCACGGAATCCGACCCTGCGGAATCCGGCCCCACTGAGACAGAGGCAATCCAGTCCAGCGGGATGGGATTGGTCGACAACTTCACCAAACGGCTGGGCAAACTCGCCCACGGCGATTCCATGTGGTTGCCCGCGGCTCTTGGAGTCGGGATTGCGCTGCCGTCGGTCGATTACATCGCGCTTCTGCTGCTGATCGCCGCGTCCGGCGAACCGCCGGAAGTCCAGGTGACTGCTCTGTTCACGTTCCTGATCGTGGCCAACACCATTCTGCTGATTCCGATGATCGGGTACGTCGTTGCCAAGGACCGGACGGTTCGGGTACTCGAAGGGCTGCGAGCCTGGGTACTGGCCCGCAGCCGCCGAGATTACGCCGCGCTGCTCGCTCTTGCCGGCGTCCTGATGGTCACGGTCGGCCTCAGCCGGCTGTGACGGACCCGGGCAGGCGGCAGTACTTCTCCAGGTTGAGGCTCTTCAGGTAATCCTTATCGATCTGCAGCGCTGACGCCGCCGGTGCGTCGGTCTGCGATGTCAGGGGTTCCCCGCCGTTGAAGAAGTAGTAGCGCGGCGCATCCTCGAATCTGCAGCTGTCTTCGAGTTTCTGGTAGTGGTCGTTGCGCACGTAGAACAGAGAGTTGTCGACGAAGGCCGGCGTGTAGTTGTCCCTGAAATAGGCATTCTCAGTGATGCCGGACTCCTGGGTGAAAGACGAGTGCAACTGGATGAGATCCGGGCTCTTGGACCTCAGATAGTCGGGAAATCCCGCCCACCCGGTCTTGGTCAGTTCGCTGTTGGTCAGCAGGCCGAAATCAAGGATTTCGAGGTTCTCGCAACACAGCCCCGGCTGGCCGACATCGGTCAGCAATACGGAGATCTTCGGCATGCCCAGCAGCACCCGAACCCGGTCCATGGCTTCGCCGTTGGCGCGGAACGCCGAGAACGACAGCACCTTGACCTGCGGTCCGTCGCTGACCAATTGGGCCACCCGCATGTCCATTCCGACCGAGTCGTAGGCGATGAGTCCGACGCACGGGACCAGGAACAAACCGGCGATCGCCAGCTTGGATCGCCCGGGCAGCGGACGGCGGCAGTCTGGTCGGGAAGCCGGACCGAGTGAACGGCGGCGACCACCAGCACGATCATGGCCGACATGCCCATGCGGCCGGGCAGCGTGAAGATATTGGCCCCGAACACGGCGGTGAATCCGAAGAAGGCGACTGCGTAACTCAGACCGAAGCTGACCAGCAGTGGAACCTTGCGCGCCAACACGAGGGTCTTGAGTCGGGCGATCTTGGCCCGAAGTCTCTGCCCGGAGAGTCCCAGCAGAATCCCGAAGATGACGACGGCAGGCAACGCGGTGACCACCGGCTCGAACACCAACCCGTCAATCTGCTGACCCCACCACGCCGGTGACGGGAACGGCGGCGAGTAGGGCGGCATCTGTTTGGCGATCATGGTGTTCGTCAAGACGACGGTGCCGAAAACCAGGTAGCGCACCACGGTGAGAATGGCCACGGACAGCAACGACGCCACGATGATCGCGATCAGCGGGCGGCGATTGCGAGGGGATGAGAACACCCACACCGCGAGCACACCGGCGATGACGTAGCCGGTTGCTTCCAGCCGAATCCACGGAACGAGCGCGGCCAGCAGTGCCGCTGCCTGCCAGCGGCGACCGTCGTCGTCGCGTAACAGCACCAGGATGGCGAGCACGATCAAGCACAGCAGCGACATCTCCATCCCGTTGCCGGTCTCGGAGCGGATGGGCCCCAGCAGAAAGACCAGCAGGGTGATCCACCAGGCAGCCCGTGGCACGGCAGGCCAGATCAGCCGATAGAACAGCACCGCCGCGCCGGCCAGACACAGTGCCGCAGCGAGCTGCGATGCGAAATGGAACCAGAAGAAACCCGTCACCCCGCTCGCGTACACCCCCGCCATCAGCAGGAACCACAGCGGACTCGTCGCACCCTCCACCTGCTCCGACACCGGAGTCAGGCTGATCTGCCCGGTCTCGGCGAACGTCCGGGCGAACGAGAGCGTGATGAAGCCGTCGTCCCACGCCTCAACGCCCACTGCCAGCGCAATAGCGATGTGGGCCATCAGCACCGAGACGAACACAGCTCCGACGGAGGGCACTCGAAGTGCCTTGGTCTCAACCTCGGGAGCGGGTTCAATCACGGAGCAGAATTATGCCAGAAGCGCGACTGCCGGTTCCGCGCAAAACCCGCGCCCCGACTACCGGCGTTGCGTCCGTCCCGGCCGGTCCCAGCACCCGTAACGTGCAACGGTCCTGCCGCGATAGTGACAGGGCGCGGGGAGCGCGATAGATCCGCAGACTCAAATTCTGGAAGGACCCATGTCATACCCGGTGGGTGCTGTCGTGCGGTATGGACTACATATCGGGATGGCGAGCGTGGTTTGTTGTGCAGGCACCACGGGTGCAGCAATGGCTCTCCCAACACCCCATGCAAACACGCGGGTCAGTGACATCAATCTGCTGGCCTCCCAGGCGCTGATTATGACTGGCACTGCGATGCACGTGGTGGAGCCCACCTGGATGCAGATGGCGCTGGACAACTTCATCGAACCCACCGAAGCCGGCGACTACACCGCCATCCCGGTGACGACCCCAGCACAGTTCTGGCCCTTTAGCGGCCCGGAGGACATGCTCTTCGATCTCTCTGTCCAAGAGGGGATCCGGACGATCGACGCAGCAATCACGGCCCACGCAAACGATGGACCCGACGCCGCCCCGATGGTGGTATTCGGTTACTCCCAGAGCTCGGTCATCGCCACCGAAGCCAAGGTCGACCTCACCGAACGTGTCGCGGCGGGCGCGGCCGCGCCGGCGGTGTCGTTCATCATGCTGGCCAACCTCAACCGGCCGAACGGGGGGATCAATTCCCGGTTCGCGGGGGCGACCATTGAAGAGCTGGGGTGGACCTTCTCTTCCGCCACCCCCACGGACACCCCGTTCCTCACCGTCGATGTGGCACGGCAATACGACCTTTTCGCCGACTTCCCCAGTTATCCGCTCAATATGTTCGCCACCGCGAACGCCGTGGTGGCGCTGTTGTACGGGGCGCACGACTACACCGCGGTCACGCTCGATCCCGCAGACCCGGGCTACGACCCCAACACCGTTGTCCAGCAACGGGGCGACACCACCTACTACTTCATTCCCGCGGCCACGCTGCCACTGTTGCGGCCGCTGCGCGACATGGGGCTCGACCCGGTGTTGCTCGACGCGGCCGAGCCGATCCTGCGGGTTCTCGTCGAGTTCGGTTACGACCGCAGCATCCCCTTCGGCGAACCGGCACCCGCCGTGTTGACCGACCGCCAGGATCTCGACCAGTTGGAAACCGACCTGGCGTCAGCAATCCAGGACGGGCCAGGCCGTCGTAGAGTGCCGCGACCCCCGCACCCGCAGCCGCATGGAATGCGTTGCCCACCAATCCCGCACGCGTCGGCACACCGTCGCGATCGGTGAAGTCACCACCCGCTTCGGAGCAGCGCCGCGCGATCGCGATGCACGATTCGCCACAATCGCAGGCCCACACTGCACAGCCTCAGACCGTGGCCCGCAACGAACCCAAGCAGGCGCCCCGACCGGTCCGGCGTGCCTACTAGTTGATGACCCCGCTCAAGCCGAACTCACCCAGCGTCTGGGTCACCACCGAGCGCAGCCGTTCCTTGGAGTTCTCCGCGCCGAGCTCGTATGCCTCCACCGAGATGCAGATCTTGCCGTTGATGCGGCCGGAGACCACCACCAGCTGACCGTGGGAGCGCTGCAACTCCCCCATCGTGACGTCGGTGTCGAGCGCCCGGATCAGGACGTACTCGGCCGCGGAGCCGTCGACCTGCGCCAGATCCGTGGGCAGTTCGCCGAGGTTCGAGCAGGACACCGGCAGGTCCTCGGAGTAAGCGAACAACAAATCGGCGACACCCTTGATGGCCTGCTGGGGCAGCCACGGAACCAGCGGCATCAGTTCCATGGTGGGGTCCGGTTCGTTTTTGGCCTTCTCCCGTGCCTGGCGGACACCGTCGCGCGCCTCGGTGAGATCTTTCGTCACGTCGGACGGATTCACCGTGGCGTTGGCGAACGCCATCGCCAGAGCGCGGTCGTCCTCGAGGCTGTCGCGCAGATTGATCGCGATCACCAGGGTCACCGCACCGTCGGAGGCGCGGCGGCGGCCGAGATGCTCGCCGAGCTTGGCCGCGAACCCGGCTAACAGCGAATAGCTGTTGCCACCAAGAGATTCCGCTTTCGCATCCCACTCCGCGGTATCGACATAGACGGCCGCGGACGGGATGGCGATATGGTGGCCGTCCGACGTGGCCGCTTGGGAGGCCCGGGCGTTGGCGAAGTCCTGCCGCTTCTCCCGCGCCATCGTGACGGCCTTGCGCGCGGTCCGCACCGTCAGGGGCAGATCACGCAGGGCCTGGCGAAGGTCGGCGCGAATGGCCTGGGCGCGGGTTCGCGAACCCGGCGCCGCGTATCCGGGATTGCGGATGTTGCCGGTGATCGCCTCGAAGACCGCCATCAGGGCCGCGGTGCCGTCCCCGATCACGTGGGAGGCGATGATGCTGACAGCCGTGGAGCCGTCGTCGAGTGGCTGTACCGCCACGTGCCAGCCGGGACCCCGCTCAGGGTCGATGGGCAACTTGGCGAGGCCGTCGGCCCACTCGAGCAATTCATCGCGGGGTCGGGACTGTTGCGCGTAGTGGATCGGTGCCGGCGAACCGCTCGGCCGCACCCAGCGTGGGCGTCCGAACGGCAGCGGTGAGCGCTCGATGAGCCTGCTGCCCAGCGAGGCGTAGAGGTTGTGGTGAAACCGCTTGAGCCCCTCGTCGTTAACCGGATGCTCATACACCCAGACGCATTGCATCAACTGGTTGCGGCCGGTGGCACGCATCAGTTCCAGGGCGGCCTGGTCAAGGTAGTCCAGTCGGTGTTCGTTCGCGTTTGTCGTCACTTCAACTCCACCTCAGAAGATTTCGCCCGAAAGGCCGAAGTCGTGCAGGGTCTCGGCGATCACCGCGCGGAGTTCGGCCTGCGAATTATCCATTCCGGGTTGATAGCTGATGACTGAGATCGACATCTTCGACGCGATCTGACCCGACGTGACCGTCATAGCTCCGCGCCGACGCGTGAGATTGTCAGCCGTGACGTGACGGTCCACACCACGAAAGGACAGGTATTCGGCAGGCGTGCCGTCAACCTGGGTCACTTCCGACGGCATGGTGCCGAAATTGGAGCACGACACCGGTAGGTCGGTGGAGAATCCGAAGGCGGCATCAGCTACCCGCGCTATCCCCCGCTTGGGCAGGAACGGGATCAGCGGAAGCAGTTCCACCATCTCGTCGGGAACCTCTCGCGCCTGCTTGAGGCCCTCGCGGATCGCAGTGCGCGGGCCGGTCAGGTCGGTGGTCACCGGATCAGGATCGAAACTGACATGGGCAATCGACACCACGTTTCCGCCCGTGTCCTCGAGGTCGGCACGATCGCTCAACGGGAGCATGAGTGTTACCGCCCCGTCCGAACTTCGGGTGCGGTTGAGGCGCTGGGCGAGCTTCCCGGCAAACCCGGCCACCAGCGAAAAACTATTCCCACCAAGCGATTCCGCGCACGCATTCCACGCAGCAGCATCAATGAACACGGAGGCAGACGGCATCCGGACGGTGCCGCCATCGACTGTGTGGACCGCGGCGGGTGCGGCGGGCCGCGTGAATTCGTGACGCCGCCGGCGGGCGACTTTCGCCGCGTGCCGCAGGGTCCGGCGCACTTCGGGCAGGTCGCGGCGAAGTTGGCGCAAGTCCGCGCGGACCCCGCGCCAGCGGGTTCGCGATCCTGCCGCCGGATAGCCGAGATCGCGGGTGGCTCCGACGCTGGCCTGAGCCAAGGCCATGAAACTGCCCGCACCGTCGGCCACACAGTGCGAGGCCACCAAGCTCACCGCGGTCGAACCATCGGTGAAGGGCTGGACACCCATCCGCCACGCCGGCCCCAATTGGGGGTCCAGTGGTAGTTCGACCTGCTCATCGGCCCAGGTGTAGAGATCCGCAGCTGGACGGGGCTGCTCGCTGATTTCGAGGTTGGTGTCTGTGATCGGCTGTGACACCCACCGATGCCGCCCGAACGGAAGGGGCGACGGCTCGATACGGCGCGCCAGCAGGGTCCCGAACAGGTTCCGGTGGAACCGCTTCACGCCGTCGAGATCGATGGGATGCCGGTAGATCCACAGCCCCTGCATGACGGCCTCTTGGCCCGCACCGCGAAGGGCCAGGAACAGCGCCTGATCCGGATAGGGCACCACATTGTCCGGATCGTCGATCCGGGTGCCGCTGAGCCGGTTGTCTGGCACGGTCAAACCGCCGCCTTCGGTATCCGCGGCGAGGACAGCGAATCGGCGCGGCCCTCAGCAGTCCTCAGATAGACCATCTTCATCAGGTCGACGTATTGCGCCACCGACTCGCGCGCGATCGGGTTGTCCGGGTAGGCCACGGTGATGGTGGTTCCGGTGTCGCGCCGGTTCACCCACATCCCGATCTGGTTCGCCGCACCGAGGTCGGTGTAGAGCGTGCCGTTCTGTGCCTGCCACTGTCCCATCACCACCGGATTCAGCGGCGGCAGGCCGATGTCGAGATAGGACAGCATCGGCACACCCGGCTCCGGGCTTGCGGATACCGGGGACGTCGTGGGCCAGTTCCATCACCCGTTCGATCGGCACGTTCGCCAGGTGCATCCCGGCGTCGAAGGCCTCCTGGGCGGCCCGGGCCACCTCGGTGAACGACATACCCGTCAGTCGGAACCGATAGCGGCACGATTCCGGTGAACCAGCCCGTCGTCATGAACTCCGCCGGCGTGCTGCGGGTCGTGGTCGGGGTGATCACGTGGTAGGTCTGCGCCCCGGTCAACTCGCGCTCGGCGATGGCCGCGCAGGCGAACACACCGCCGATGAAACGCACGCCCGCCTGAGCGCACACCGATTCGAACCGGTCGGTGTCGTGGGCGTCCATCAGTTTCACCGTGATCAGATCACCGGTACAGGGAACATCCGGATCACCCAGTGGGAGCGGGAACTTCGGCAGACGTGCCGTCGTTGCTTCAGCAGGTAATCGGTCCAATCGCCGACCTCCGGCGACTCGAGGGTGAGCGCGGAGGTGTACGCCCGCTGGCGGACGCAGTAGTCGAGGTAGCGGCCCGGCTCGGGCAGTCGCAGTCGGCGCGCCGCCTTCGACCAGCGCGGCGTAGTTCATGTGCATCTCGACGAACAGCGCAACCATGAACATGGCGTCGGCGTGGACGTGATCGATGCATGCGTAGAAGGTGAAGTGGTCGGCACGCTGGATGATTCCGAACCGGAAGCAATCCCACTGCAGCGGACTGGGTGTGTCGAGGATGTGCTCGCGCCACTGCGCCGACGTCATCTCGCCGTGCTTGGTGGCCACGAACTGGATGTCGGCAGGGTTGGCGACGGTATGCCGGACGCAACTGATCGGCGTCGTCGAACTCGAACCAGCTGTGGTAGGTGTCGTGCCGGCGCAGGTAGGCGTTGATGACGTAGCGTCATCGCGCGGATGTCGCAGCGGCCCGGGATGTTCCACGCCGGGATCAGCAGCCGCGCCATCTCCAGCCCGTTGGCCGGTGTGCTCGCGGTAGGCCCGGATGTGCTGCTCCTGCTGATAGCTCGCCGGCACATCACTGACCGGCGCCTCGGCCACCTTCGCCAGACACCCGGGCGACGGACCCCACGACACCACGGAACCCGGCGCGTCCACCCAGTCATGGATCGCCGTTAGCGCAACCACTAGTCAGTCTCCCTGTCGCGTCAGCCGCGTCAGCGCAGCTGACGTGCAGCGGCACCGGCCAGCGCCTCACACAGGCTGTCGGCCAGCTCGCGGACGGTGGTGATGTCCATCGACCGCACCCGGATACCGGTTTCGGTCTCGATCCGGGTGCGCAACTCGAGGTTGCCCAGCGAGTCCAGACCGTACTCGGAGATCGGTCGGTCGGGATCGACGGAACGCCGCAGGATCAGGCTGAGCTGCTCGGCGACCAGCCGGCGAACCCGGGTGGGCCACTCGTCACGCGGCGAGCAGTGTGCAGTTCGGCCCGGAAGCTGCTGGTGTCCGGCCTGACGGTCGCCGTTGGACGGCGAACGCCTCGGCGAACGGACTGCGCGGCCGCCAGGTCGGTCAGCCACGGCGTGCCGATCACCGGTGCGTAGCCGGTGTAGCGCCCGGTTGTGCCGCAGCAGCGCCTCGAATGCGTGCGCTCCCTCCTCGGGGCTGATCATCGCGGTCTCGCCGGTGGCGGCGAGGTGCTTGCCCGCACCGATCTCGTCCCACGCCGCCCACGCGATCGCGTTGGCCGGCAGGCCCTGCGCGCGCCGCCACTGGGTGAAGGCGTCGAGCCAGCTGTTGGCCGCCGCGTAGGCGCCCTGTCCGGGCGAGCCGAGCAGTGCGGCCGCCGAGGAGAAGCGAGCAGAACCAGTCCAGCGGCTGGGTGGTGGTGGCACGGTGCAGGTGCCACGCGCCGTAGCACCTTCGGCGCCCAGTCCCGCTCGACCAGATCGTCGGTGATGTTGGTCAGGATCGCGTCCTCGACCACGGCGGCCGCGTGCAGCACCCCTCGCACCGGCAGTCCGGTCGCGGTGGCCTCGGCGACCAAGCGGTCGACGGTCTCCGGACTGGCGATGTCACCGGTGACTACCTCGACCTCGGTTCCGCAGGCCCGCATCCGCTCGATCTGCTCGCAGCGCCTCCGGCTTCGGCACCGACCGGGAGTTCAGCACGATCCGGCCCGCACCGGCCGCCGCCATCTTCGTCGGCCAGGAACAAGCCGAGACCGCCCAGGCCGCCGGTGACGATGTAGGCACCGTCGGGGCGGAATACCTGCGCCTGCTCCGGCGGCACCACGACGGTGCTGTGACCGGTGCGCGGAATCGACAGGATCAGCTTGCCGGTGTGCTCGGCGGCGCCCATCACGCGGATGGCGGTGGCCGCATCGGCCAGCGGGTAGTGCGTGGTCTCCGGTTGCGGCAGAACGCCCTCGGCGGTCAGCTGGTAGACCGTGTCGAGCAGATCGCGGATCTGCGCCGGATGCGTCGGTGCACATCAGCGCCAGGTCGACGCCGTAGAACGACAGGTTGCGCCGGAACGGGAACAGCCCCATCCGGGTGTCGCCGTAGATGTCCTTCTTGCCGATCTCGACGAACCGTCCGCCGAAGGCCAGCAGTTCGACACCGGCCCGCTGCGCGGCGCCGGTCAGCGAGTTCAGCACGATGTCGACGCCGTAGCCGTCGGTGTCCGCGACGGATCTGCTCGGCGAACGTCGGCGCTGCGCGAGTCGTAGACGTGCGTCGATTCCCATGCGCGCGCAACATCTCCCGGCGCTCCGGGCTGCCGGCGGTCGCGTAGATCTCGGCACCGGCGAGCCGGGCGATGGCGATCGCGGCCTGCCCCACACCGCCGGTGGCGGAGTGGATCAGCACCTTGTCGCCCGGCGCTGATCCGGGCCAGGTCGTGCAGGCCGTACCAGGCGGTGGCGGCGGCGGTGGAGACCGCGGCGGCCTGATCGTCGCGCAGGCCCGGCCGGCAGCGTGACGGCCACGATCGGCGTCACAGGTCACGAAGGTGCCCCAGCAGCCGTTGGGCGACATGCCGCCGACGTGGTCACCGACCTGGTGGGCGGTGCACGCCGGGTCCGACCGCGGTGACGACGCCGGCGAAGTCGATGCCGAGTTGCGGCGTTGCCGTCGAAGCTCGGGTAGCGGCCCATCGCGACCAGCACGTCGGCGAAGTTCAGGCTGGACGCGGTGACGGCGACCTCGATCTGGCCCGGTCCGGGCGCGACCCGCTCGAACGCCGTCAGCTCCAGCGTCTGCAGGTCGCCGGGGGTCCGGATCTCCAGCCGCATGCCCTCGCGCTCGTGGTCGACGACGGTGGTGTGCCGCTCCTCGGGCCGCAGCGGGCTCGGGTAGAGATGGGCGGTGTACCACTCGGCGTTGCGGAAGGCGGTCTCGTCCTCCTGCGGGCCCGAGCAGCAGCTGCCGCGACCACGTGGTTGCCGTCGGTGTCGTCGTCGACGTCGATCTGGGTCGGGCTGCAGCTGCGGATGCTCGGCGCCGATCACCCGCAGCAGCCCGCGCAGGCCGGCCTGCTCGAGGTTCGGCCGCTCGCCGGCCAGCACCGTCTGCGCGCTCGCGGGTCACGACGTACAGCCGCGGCGGCTTCGCCGGCCGCCTCGGGCAGCTCGCGGGCGATCCGCACCAGGTGGCGCACGTGCTCGCCGCCGCGTGCGGCGAGTTGCTCGGGCGGGCAGCCGTTCGCGCGGAGCGGCCACCACGACCATGTTGCCGAAGCTGCCCTCGGCCAGATAGGTCGCGCAGCCGTTCGGCGTTGGCGGCGTGGTCGGCGTGCTGCGGCCACGACATCGTCGTGACGTCGGCGTCGTTGATCTTGAGCGCATCGGTGAGTTCGGAGGCCAGCAGATCGGTGGAATCCGAGGTGCTGACCAGCAGCCAGGTGCCCGGGTTGAACGGTGGACGCCAGCTCGGGCAGGTCCTGCTTGCGCCACTCGACGGCCAGCAGGCGCTCGTTGAGCGACGCGGTCGCCCTCGGACGCGCCGGTACCCATCGACAGCCCGTCGACGGTCAGCAGCACGGCACCGTCGTCGTCGAGCATGCGAGATGTCGGCCTCGACGCCGGAGCCGTCCAGCGAGACCACCCGGGTCAGGCAGTAGCGCGCCTTGTTGACCGGACCGTAGGCCCGCAGCCGACGCACGCCGAGCGGCAGCAGCAGACCACCGGTACCGCTGTTCTGCACACCGGGATGGGCGGCGACCGACTGGAAGCAGGCGTCCAGCAGTGCCGGATGCACGCCGTAGGCGCTCTGCTGGTTGCGGATCGCCGACGGCAGCCCGATCTCGGCCAGCACGGTGTCGCCGGCCGTCCTCGGTGGCGTTGATCGCGGTCAGCGCGGTGAATGCCGGGACCGAACTGCACGCCCGCGGGTGTCGAACCAGTGCCGGATCTCGCCGCCGTCGGCGCGTAGCGGATGCGACACCATCAGCGCGGCGATGTCGTAGCGGCGCCGGCGTCGCTCGTCGGTGTCGACGGCCGCGCAGCACCGCGCTGGCGCGACGCTCGCGCTCGCCGTCCACATCGGTCTCGACAAGGAACTCGCAGGTGCCCTCGGCGCTGGGCGCGTGCCTCGGCGCTGACGGCGGTCTCGTCCTCCAGCAGCAGCATGCGCTCGAAGCGCACGTCGCGGACCTCAGCGGCGTCACCGAGCAGCGGTGCTGCGCTGCGGCCAGTGCCATCTCGCAGAAGGCCGCGCCCGGCATCGCCGGGACGTTGTTGACCTGATGATCGACCAGCCACGGCAGCGCGGCGGTGCCGACCTCGGCCTGCCAGACGTGCCGCTGCGGCTCCTCGAGCAGACGCACGTGCGAACCGAGCAGCGGGTGCGCGGCCACCACGTGGGCACCGCGCCCGGCCTCGGCGGACTGACGCTCGAGGATCAGCCGGCGATGGGTCCAGGTCGGCAGCGGAGCATCGACGAGCTGACCGGTCGGGCAGCAGCGCGGCGAAGTCGATCGCGGCACCGGCGGCGTACAGATCAGCCGACCAGAGTGCGCAAGTCCGTGCGGCATCTCCTGGCCGCGCCGCATTCCGGCCAGCGCGGCGACCGGGATGTCGAGGGTGGCGGCGGTCTGGTCGACGGCGCGGACCAGCAGCGGGTGCGGCGATAACTCGGCGAACACCCGGAAGCCGTCCTCGAGCGCGGTCTGAACCGCCGCCGAGAACCGCACCGTGTGGCGCAGGTTGTCGATCCAGTAGTCGACGTCGCAGTACGGCTGCTCACGCGGATCGAACAGCGTCGCGGAGTAGTACGGCACCTCCGGTGCCAGCGGGGTGATGTCGTCGAGCATCCCGGCCAGCTCGTCGAGGATCGGCTCGACCTGCGGGGTGTGCGAGGCCACGTCGACCGCCACCTCGCGGGCCATGATCTCGCGCTGCTCCCAACCGGCGACGACGCGCCGCACGGTCTCGGTGGCACCGCCGATCACCGTCGAGGTCGGCGAGGTCACCACGGCGACCACGACGTCCTCGATGCCCTGGCTCTCGAGTTCCTCCCGGACTTTCTGCGCCGGTAACTCGACGGCGGCCATCGCGCCTCCGCCGGCGATCTTCAGGCACAGCAGCGACCGGCGGCAGATCACCTTGACGCCGTCGGCGAGCGACAGCGCGCCGGAGACGACGGCGGCGGCGACCTCACCGAGCGAATGACCGATCACCGCGCCCGGGGTGACCCCGCGGGACTTCAGCGTGGCGGCCATGGCGATCTGCATCGCGAAGATGGCCGGCTGGATCTTGTGGATGCCGGTCACGGTCTCCGGCGCCAGGATCGCCTCGGTCACCGAGAAATCGGACTCGGCGGCGATCATCGGCTCCAACTGCGCGATCGCGGCGGCGAAGACCGGCTCGGAGCCCATCAGCTCGCGGCCCATCTCAGCCCACTGCGAGCCCTGTCCGGAGAAGACGAATACCGGCCCGCGGTCGTCGTGACCAACGGAAGCCTGGAAGGGGTCGTCGCCGTCGGCGACGACACGCAGGCGCTCGATCAGGGTCTCCCGATCGGCCGCGATGACTCCAGTACGCACCGGGCGGTGACCGCGCCGACGGGCAAGGGTGAAGGCGAGGTCACCGAGTTCGAGATCCGCATCGGCGCCGCCGACCCAATCGGCCAGACGGCCCGCGGTGTGTCGCAGTTCGTCAGCGGAGGTCGAGGACACCGGGAACAGGAGTTCGTCGGCCTCCGACGGCCGGCCCGCGCCGCCGTCGCCGGCCGGCTCAGGCGCCTGCTCCAGCACGACGTGGACGTTGGTGCCGGACATGCCGTACGAGGAGACACCTGCGCGCCGGGGCGCGACGGTCGCATCGACCGGCCACGGTGTGTTCTCCTGCGGGACGAACAGCCCCGTCTCGATCTTGGCGAGGTGGTCCGGAAGCCGGTTGAAGTGGATATTGCGCGGCACGACACCGTGTTGCACCGACAGTACGGACTTCATCAGGCCCAGCACGCCCGCGGCGGATTCCGCATGACCGAAGTTGCTCTTGACCGACGTGAGCGCGCACGGGCCCGCATGTCCGTACACGGTCGACATGCTGGTGTATTCGATGGTGTCGCCGACCGGGGTGCCGGTGCCGTGACCCTCCACCATGCCGACGGTCGCCGGGTCGATGCCCGCACTCTCCAGCGCGGCACGGAATACCGCCACCTGGGCGTCCCCGGACGGGGTCAGGATGTTGTCGGTGCGGCCGTCCTGGTTGGAGGCGGTGCCCCGGATGACGGCCAGCACGCGGTCCCCGTCGCGCTGGGCGTCGTCGAGTCGCTTGAGCATGACGATGCCGCATCCCTCGGCGCGGACGAACCCGTCGGCCTCGACGTCGAAGGCATGGCAGTGGCCGGTGGCCGAGAGCATGCCCTGCCCGGAGGCGGACGCATACAGGCGCTGGTCGAGCATGAGCATCACGCCGCCGGCGAGTGCCATGTCACTTTCGCCGTCATGCAGGCTCCGGCAGGCCTGGTGCACCGCGACCATGCTCGACGAGCAGGCGGTGTCCATGGTGAGAGCCGGTCCAGTCAGGCCGAGCGCGTGGGCGATCCGGCCCGACGCCATGCTGAACGGGTTGCCGGTGAACGCGTAGGCCTGATCGAAGGCGCCCGCGTCGCTGGTGACCATGGCGTAGTCGTCATGCGACATACCGATGAAGACGCCGGTCGCCGTGCCCGACATCGACGAGGGCGTACGTCCGGCATGCTCGACGGCCTCCCATGCGGTCTCCAGCAGCACGCGGTGCTGCGGGTCCATCGCGGTGGCCTCACGCTCGTTGATCCCGAAGAAGTCCGGATCGAAACCGGTGACGTCTTCCAGGAAGGCGCCCCACTTCGAGACCGAACGTCCCGCGACGCCCTTTTCGGCGTCGAAGATCTCGTCGGCGTCCCACCGGTCGGCGGGAATCTCGGTGACGAGGTCATCACCGCGCAGCAGCGACTCCCAGAGCTTGTGCGGGGAGTCGATTCCGCCCGGAAGGCGGCAAGCCATACCGACAACGGCGATGGGGGTTAAGGGTCCGCGCACGATGCTCACACCTCGTCTTCGTCCTATGCAGGCAAGTTGTTTCTCACTGCCCGGGCGGTCCGCGAGCTCTTGCGATGGTGAAGCGCGCCGTTGCGCCAACATCAACCCGAAGTTGCCAGTGCTCGCATGAGGGTAACCGACAGAGGTGAAAAAGGCGAGATTTGTTTATGTCGTCAGATAACCGCGAAACGTTAAATCGCCGGTGTTTCGAGCCGGCCTGCCCGGATGCGCTGGTTTGTTAGCTGATGGCCAGCCTGCCGAACCGCAGAAAGACCGCCAGCACAGCACTCGGGCGCGAGGCACCCCAGCCGTTAATACGCCTATATCTGGTGTTCAAGAGGCTTTGTCTGTCGATCCCTGCCCGCGCCGTCGGGCCCCGTCCGCGGCCGTCGGCGCCGCTGCGACCGTGCCTGCTGATACGTTGCGACAAGCGAAAGGCGATTATCGCTGTGATTTGTCAGCATCAGACCACTCAGCAAATTTCTCTGCCATAGCAAAAAAGGGCCGACCATCGGGTCGAGACAATGAGCGCCACTGCCCCGCAGTCTCACCGCTCGAAGGGGGTTGAATCCGGACTCCGCGGCCCGCGAGCTGAGCACTTTCCTGAGATCTTCGGCTACCTTCCTTAGCGTGGCTTCACGCGTCTGAACAGTCTGTACCGTTGTATCCTCAGTTCTGCCGCAACTTAGCTGAGAATGAGCTGAGAGCGGTGTATGACCACTCGGCAAAATTGCAGCCAGCCCTGTGAATTGCGGCTATCGCGCCGTTCTACACGATGATAAATCCATTTAAATGACGTGCTCGGCAAAAGGACTCGAGCCGATTAGCTAGTTACCTATTACTGGCGGGTAAATGTGGCCAGGAATAACAGCATCGGTGTCACCGAAATCGTCCGTTAATCACCATTGCACCGCCGGTGACATCGGGTTGCTTGTGTTAGCTGGAGCACCGTCCGGCATCCGATATGGCCCGGAGACTGCGACACAAACCCGCAGCTCAGTGGGATGAATCGGGCCGAAAAGGATGAATCGAGCAGAAAAGTGCCCGGATGGTGGGGTGCCTAGCCTGCCGCGACGTCGGCGATCGGGCGCCGGTACCGCGCGCCGAACTCCGTGACCGGCGAGAATCCGTGCCGGCGGGCCGCCGCAGCGCCCACCCGGACCGTCGACGCCGTGGCGACGAACCCTGCCTGATCGGTCACGATGAACGGGGTGAGCAGGCGATTGTGGACCATGGCGAAGGCCAGTCCGGACTCCGGGATCGCCCACCCGACACAGCCGCCGAGGCCGACATGCCCGAACCCTGGCAGAACACCGGGGATCGGCAGGCCGTGATAGCCGAGGTGGAATCCCAGGGGCATCACCAGGTTGCGATCCGGGCGTAAGTCACGGCGGCCCGTGAGCATCGCCACCCGTTCCTCCGACAGAAACCGGCGCCCGTCGATCATCCCGCTGTTGGCCAGTGCGCCGTACATCCGCGCCAACGCTCGCGCGGTGATGACTCCGTTGGCCGATGGGAGTTCGGTGTCCAGCAGCGGGATGTCTCGCTGGACGACGGATTTCATGCCCGGGAAGTACAGCGAGCCGAACCCCGAGATCCCCCGCGCGGCCAAGGCGGGAGCCATCGCGTTGAACAGCGGGTTCGGGATGTTGAGTTGCGGCCCGATGATGTGCGCCACTCCTGTCGGGGCACCGGCCGGCGGGCGACCGAGGTGGATCCCGTCGGTATCGAGGGGTTCGGCCACCTCGATGCGCATCAGTTCACGCATTCCTTTACCGGTCACCGAGCGGGCCAGTCCGGAGAGCAACCAGCCGTAGGTCAGCGCGTGGTAGGCGGTTTTGCCGAGGCGGCGGCCCACCGGCGCCGCGGCGATCCGCTCCTCCATGTGCTGGTGATCGAGCAACTCGCGCTTGCGGACTCCGCCCAGGTGAGACAGTCCCGCCCGGTGCCGTAACACGTCGCGGACGGTGATCTGGGCCTTGCCGTTGGCTGCGAATTCAGGCCAGTATTGCGCGACCGGTGCGTCGTAATCGATCTGACCGCGGTCTGCCAACCGATGAATGACGGTGGACGCGACGCCCTTGGTCGCAGAGAACACCATGGGTGCGGTGTCTGCCTGCCAGTGGGCCCGCCCGCGGCGGTCTGACCACCCGGTCCAGATATCGACTACCGGCTGGCCATCGAGGTACACCGCCAGCGCGCCGCCGCCGAAACGTGGGTGCGGGAAGAGAGCGGCGAAGGCGCGCACCGCCACCGCGAAGTTGCGGTCCGCCGCACCCTGTACCCCGTGGGGCAGGTCGGGCGTGCCGCTAGCGGCTGTCGCCTGGGTCACACCAGCGAATGTACAAGCCAAACACGCCGATACGGCAAATTGTTGTTGATCTGTTAGCTTTCGGGCCCGGCCGCATCCAGAATCCGTTGCGCGGCAAGCGCGGGCGTCAATTCCCCGTCGCGGACCTTTTGCTCCACGTCAGCGCGCATGGCTTTCACTGCCGGGTTGGTCAGGACGCGATCGAGCACCGTGTCGCGCACCATCGACCAGGTCCAGTCCACCTGCTGGGCGCGTCGGCGCGCGTCGAACTCCCCCGCTGCTGTCAGCACATCGCGGTGTTGTTCAACGGTGTCCCAGAGCTCCGCGAGTCCGGTGCCTTCCAGTGCGCTCATGGTCAGAACCGGCGGGCGCCACAGCGTTTCCCGCGGATAGATCAGCCGGATCGCCGAAGACAGCTCGCGCGCCGCGAGATTCGCCTCCCGCGCATGGTCACCGTCGGCCTTATTGACGACGACGATATCGGCCAGCTCCAGCACACCCTTCTTGATGCCCTGCAGTTGGTCACCGGTGCGGGCGAGGGTGAGGAACACGAAGGTATCGACCATGTTGGCGACCGCGACCTCGGACTGACCCACCCCGACCGTCTCGACCAGGATCACGTCGAAGCCGGCCGCTTCGAGCAGCACGATCGTCTCGCGGGTGGCCTTGGCGACTCCGCCGAGGGTGCCCGAGGTCGGTGACGGCCGGATATAGGCGTCCGGATGCACCGCCAGCCGTGCCATCCGGGTCTTGTCACCCAGGATGGATCCCCCGGTGCGTGTCGATGACGGGTCAACCGCCAGCACCGCTACCCGGTGGCCCCGCTCGATGAGATACATGCCCAGCGCCTCGATGGCGGTGGACTTGCCCACGCCCGGTACCCCGGTGATACCGACGTGCATGGCGCCGCCCGCCTGGCCCATCAGCTCAAGCAACAGTCGTTGTGCGCGATCCCGGTGATCGGGGCGGGTTGACTCCACCAGCGTGATCGCGCGCGGGAGCGCCGTGCGGTCGCCGCGGCGGATCGCGTCGGCGAGCGCGGTGACATCCCGATCGGGGCGACCCATCAGGTGCTCGGCTCAGCTCAGCTCGTAGCCGAGGCGCTCGCCCAGCTTCTGCAGCAGGCTGACGGCGGCCTGGGCAATCACCGTTCCGGGCGGATAGATCGCCGTGGCGCCCGCGGCGTAGAGCTCGTCGAAATCTCCCGGCGGAATCACTCCGCCGACGACGATCATGATGTCGGGTCGCCCGACGGCGGCCAGCGCGTCGCGCAGTGCGGGCACCAGCGTCAGATGGCCGGCCGCCAGTGAGGACACCCCGACGACGTGAACGTCGTTGTCAGCGGCCTGGCGGGCCACCTCCTCCGGCGTGGAGAACAGCGAGCCGACGTCGACGTCGAAACCGATGTCGGCGAATGCGGTGGCGATCACCTTCTGTCCGCGGTCGTGGCCGTCCTGGCCCATTTTGGCGACCAGGATGCGCGGTCGCCGGCCGTCGGCCTCGGCGAAGCGCTCCACCAGGCGGGTGGCCTCCCCCAGCCCTGTCATGCTGCCTCCTGCGCCGCCGCCCTGGCCGACTTCGTCGCGGTACACCCCTGAGATGGTGCGGATCTCAGCATGATGGCGGCCGTAGACCTTTTCCAGGGCATCGGAGATCTCCCCGACCGTGGCCTTGGCCCGCGCCGCGGCAATGGCGAGCGCCATCAGATTGTTGCCCAGACCGCCATCGGCAGCTTGGCCCGATCCGGCTGCGGCGCGGGTGAGCTCCTCCAGCGCCGCCTGCACCGCCGCGCCGTCACGCTCACCGCGTAACCGCTCGAGCTTGGCGAGTTGCTCGGCACGCACCCGGGTGTTCTCCACCTTGAGCACTTCGATGTCGGGGTTCTCGTCGACCTGGTACTTGTTCACCCCGATCACCGGCTGCTGGCCGGAATCGATCCGGGCCTGCGTGCGTGCTGCGGCTTCCTCGATACGCAGCTTCGGGATGCCGTCACTGATGGCCTGCGCCATGCCACCGTGCTGGGCCACCTCCTCGATGTGGGCGCGGGCCCGCTCGGCGAGTTGGTGAGTCAGCCACTCGACGTAGTACGAGCCGCCCCAGGGATCGATGGGCCGGGTCGTTCCGGACTCCTGTTGCAACAGCAGCTGGGTGTTCCGGGCGATGCGCGCGGAGAAGTCGGTAGGCAGCGCCAGCGCCTCGTCGAGGGCATTGGTGTGCAGTGACTGGGTGTGGCCCTGGGTGGCTGCCATCGCCTCGATACAGGTTCGGGCGACGTTGTTGAACGGATCCTGAGCGGTCAGCGACCAGCCCGAGGTCTGCGAATGAGTGCGCAGCGACAGTGATTTCGGGCTCTTGGCGTCGAATCCCGCGACCAGTTCGCTCCACAGCAATCGTCCCGCCCGGAGCTTGGCGACCTCCATGAAGAAGTTCATCCCGATGCCCCAGAAGAAGGACAACCGGGGAGCGAAATTGTCGACCTCCAGCCCGGCCTCCAGCCCCGCCTTCAGATAGTCCACACCGTCGGCGAGGGTGTACGCGAGCTCGAGATCGGCTGTGGCACCGGCTTCTTGGATGTGATAGCCGGAGATCGAGATGGAGTTGAACTTCGGCATCTTCACGCTGGTGTAGGCGAAGATGTCGGAGATGATCCGCATCGACGGTTTAGGCGGATAGATGTAGGTGTTGCGCACCATGAACTCTTTGAGGATGTCGTTCTGGATGGTGCCGGCCAGTTTCTCCGGCGGCACCCCCTGCTCCTCGGCGGCGACGACATAGAGCGCCAAGATGGGCAGCACTGCGCCGTTCATGGTCATCGACACCGACACCCCGCCCAGGTCGATGCCGTCGAAGAGTTCCCGCATATCGAGGATCGAGTCGATGGCCACCCCGGCCATTCCGACGTCGCCCTGCACCCTGGGATGGTCCGAGTCGTAACCGCGGTGGGTGGCCAGGTCGAATGCCACCGACAGTCCCTTCTGTCCGGCCGCGAGGTTGCGGCGGTAGAAGGCGTTGGAGTCGGCGGCGGTGGAGAAGCCGGCGTACTGCCGGATGGTCCAGGGCTGGTTCACATACATCGTGGGATAGGGACCGCGGATGAAGGGCGGTTCACCGGGGAAACCGTCCAACGGATAGCCGGCAGCGACGGCGGCGTCACGGTCAGCGCCGACGTAGAGGGGCTTGACGGCGATTCCCTCAGGGGTGTGCCAGTCCAGTTGCTCGGCGGCGTAACCGTGGGCCGCGGCGGCCTGCGATATCCGTTCGGCGGCAGCCGCGGTGGTGGGAGCCGCCGTGATCCGTTCGGCGCGCAGGGGGATGTCGGCGAAACTGGGGATCACCTCGGTGGTCACCTCGGAGTGCGTCATGGCGGTTTATGCCCCCAATCGCGTCAGCAGGGTGGAAAGTTGTTCGATCGCATTGATTTTCGCGTTCAGGTAACCGTCCGGACGCTGATCGGCAGGGACGTCGGAGACGGCTTTCTCCGGTCCGGCCAGATAGATGAGATCACAACCGGCCGCACGGGCGGCGGTCACCACCTGGGCCACCTCCGAGCCGTACCGGGCGTCGGTGCCACAAATCACCGCGATGGATGCACCCGCCGCGGAAATGGCCGCCGGCAGCGACGACGGATCCACAGTGCCGGGGTTGACCGCGTCGATACCGCCTGATGCCAGAAGGTTGGTCGCGAACGTGGCTCGGATGTTGTTCTCCGCCAGCGGCCCCAATGGCAGCAGAACCACCGTGGGCCGGGTACCGGAACGTTGGAAGAACGCATCCGAGCGATCGCGCAGGTCCTCGAACGCGGTGCCGTAGCGTAGGCCGTCGGTCTCCGCATCGGACGGCGAGACCGGTGGTTCGGCGAGGTTGGCGAATTCGTTCACACCGGTGATAGACCGGCGACGGTAGGCGATGTCATCGGCTCGCAGGGCGCGTATTCGGTCGATCTGCTCGGTGGCGTAGTCATGAGCCTGCCGCAGACCGCCGCGGGACTCGATCTGCTGGAAATGTGACCAGGCCTGTGCGGCAAGCGTTTCAGTGAGATCTTCGACGAACCAGGATCCGCCGGCCGGGTCGAGCACCCTGCCGATATGGGACTCCTCGAGCAGCAGCAACTGAGTATTGCGGGCGATCCGCCGGGAGAAGCCGGCGGTAACTCCGGGATAGCCCCCCGCGATTGCCGAGTCGAACGGCAGCACACGCACGGTGTCGGCTCCCCCGACTCCCGCGGCGAACGCGGCGACGGTGGTCCGCAGCATGTTGACCCACGGATCGCGCCGGGTCATCATCGCCCGCGAGGTGACGGCGTGCACCCGCGCCGCACCGCTGTCCGGATGACCCAGCACATCGGCGACCCGCGCCCACAGCAGCCGGACCGCGCGGAACTTGGCGATCGTCATGAACTGATCGTCGTCGGCGGCGAGCCGAAAACTGATGTGGCCCAGTGCTGTCGGCACATCGAGACCGACACCGGACAGCATCCGCAGATACTCCACCGCCGCGCCGATCACCCCGGCCAACTCCCAGGCCGCATTGGCACCGTGATCGCAGAACGCCGGGCCGTCAACGGTGATGGCACGAACACCCGGGCGGCCCCCCACCGAGGCGGCCACCGCGATGACGTCATCAATGGGCGCAGTGTCGCCCTGGGGTTTGCCCCACAGCTGTGCCGTCAGCGGGTCGGCGCCCAGATCGATCGACATCGCGGCGGAAGTGGCGTCGTCGGCACCGGCGATCAGTGCCAGCATCGCCTCGGCGGCGGAGGTGAAATCAGCCCCGGCATCCAGCATCACCGGCGCGAGCTCGAGATAGACACCCTCCAGAAGCCGGCCGAGTTCCCCCGGTGCGATTCCATGCGCGCCGACGCGCAGCACCAGGGCACTCACGCCGTCCACCAGCGCGGACAACACCGCAGCGTTGGCATCCATCGCTGAAACAGGCGCGGTGCCGGCCGACGGGAACTCCTCGGCCACCTTCCACCCACCCAGAACGTCCCGGCGAGCGTCACCTCCGCGGACGAACGGCCAGTCTCCCGGGAGCGAACTTTCCGGCACTGCGTCCAGACCGCTGTAGAGCGCACGCACGGGAAAACCCTCGTAAGTGGTTGAATCCAGCAACTGCTCGGGCTCCGCAGCGTCGGAAACATCGCGGCGCCCACTCTTGGACAACACCTCGGCGACGGCGGCACGCCAGCGCTCGCGACGCTGCTCGAGGTCTTGGCCCTGAGCTAGGGACACGGCAGCTCCTCGCTGTCTGGCTTCAGTGGGGCGGAGTGACCGTGCAGCAGTCAACCACCTGCTAGTAAAGGCTAAATGATCGCCCGCGCCGCGGCGTCAGCGCGTGCGCCGCACCGGCCGGTGCGCCGTCTGCGTGGCGTGACGCGCCGGGCTTTCGATGACCCGGTGGCTTTGCACATAGCCTTGGACACTGTGACCCGACCGCCGCTCGACAACCTGCGCACTCTCGCGTCGGCGGTGGTCACGACAGCCCGCCAGGTCAGCCCCACCCGGCTGGCGATCATCATCGCCACCGCCGCGGCCGTGCTCGCCGTGGTGGTGCTGGTGCCGCTGCCCACAGCGGTCCAACTGCGTGACTGGGCCACATCGGTCGGGCCCTGGTTCCCGCTGGCCTTCCTCGGCGCCCACATCGTGATGACCGTGCTGCCGTTTCCGCGAACCGCGTTCACCCTGGCGGCCGGGCTGCTGTTCGGCCCGGCGCTGGGTGTGACGATCGCGGTGGTCGCCGCCACGTGCAGCGCTCTGGTGGCCCTGCTGCTGGTGCGCGCGCTGGGCTGGCAGCTGAACCGTCTGGTCACCCATCCCGGCGTGGACGCCTTGGATACGCGGCTGCGAGAGCGGGGCTGGCAGGCGGTGCTATCGGTGCGGCTGATCCCGGCGGTGCCGTTCTCGGTGCTCAACTACGCAGCAGGCGCCTCCGCCGTACAGGTGCTGCCTTATCTGCTGGCCACCGTGGCGGGCCTGCTGCCCGGCACCACCGCGGTCGTCATCCTCGGTGACGCGATGACCGGACGCGTCAATCCGCTGCTCATGGCGATCTCGCTGTGCACCGGCGCCCTCGGGATCGCAGGGCTGATCTACGAGTCCCGACTGGCGCGCCGCGGGTCTTAGCAGGCCGCGGTTCCTTCGGATGGGCCTAGCGCTGCACCGGGTCGGTCTGCGGCCCGGCGGTGATTCCGGGCTGCGGCGAGGACGTCGCATCCGGTGCGGCGATGGCGCCCGGCTGGGGTGCCGGAATCCTGGCCGCGGCCTCGGCCTTGGCCACCGCCTCGGCAATGTCCGGGTCGGTCCGGGTGTTGAACCAGTCGGCGACCTCGTCGGAGTCGTCTTCGGGCTTGGGCAGATCGGTCTCGACCGGTGAGGGTTGATAGCGGAAAACGCCGTCGGACCCCGGGGCACCGAGCATTCTGGTGAAGCCCTCCAGCGCGGCACCGAAGTCGCTCGGGATGAGCCACACCTTGTTCGCCTCGCCCTGCGCCATCTGCGGCAGCGTCTGCAGGTACTGATAGGCCAGCATTTCAGGAGTGGGCCGGCCGGCCTTGATGGCCGCGAACGTCTTCTCGATCGCCTTGGCCTCACCCTGCGCCTGCAGGTACTGAGCGGCTCGTTCACCCTGGGCGCGCAGGATGCGGGACTGCCGTTCGGCCTCGGCGGCCAGGATCGCGGCCTGCTTGGCGCCCTCGGCCGCCAGGATCTGTGCCTGCTTCTGCCCCTCGGCCTGCTTGATCGACGCCTCGCGGGTGCCCTCCGCCGTGAGGATCACGGCCCGCTTCTCCCGGTCGGCGCGCATCTGCTTCTCCATCGAGTCCTGGATCGACGGCGGCGGGTCGATACTGCGCAGCTCGACCCGGGCCACCCGCAGACCCCAGCGGTTGGTGGCCTCATCGAGTACGCCGCGCAGTTGCGCGTTGATCTGGTCGCGGCTGGTCAACGTCTGCTCCAGCGTCATACCGCCGACGACGTTGCGCAGTGTCGTGGTCGCCAGTTGCTCGACTCCGACGATGTAGTTGTTGATCTGGTAGACCGCAGCCTGGGGGTTGGTGACCTGGAAGTACACCACCGTGTCGATATTCACGGTGAGGTTGTCCTCGGTGATCACCGGCTGCGGAGGGAACGACACCACCCGCTCCCGCAGGTCCACCCGAGCCCGGATGCGGTCGATGAACGGCACCAGCAGGGTCAGCTGACCCGACACCGTCTTGCTGTAGCGACCGAGCCGCTCGATGACGGCGGCTTCGGCCTGCGGGATCAGGGCCACGGATTTGGCGACGACGATGACCGCGAAGATCACCAGCACCGCCAGCAACACCAGACCGGCGATAGCTCCGTCCATATCGAGCCCTCCTCCCTCGTTGGGTTCCTACGGGGTCTTCCACACCACGGCGGTCGCCCCGTCGATGTGCATGACGGTGACGTGATCACCCGCCTCGTACACATCGTCGTCGTTATAGGGACGGGCCGTCCAGATCTCGCCGTCCAGTTTCACCTGACCCTGGTGACGGCTGATCTGATCGAGCACCAGCGCGTGCTTACCCTCCAGCGCCTTGGCCGGCTCAGGCAGGCCGCCGCCGGCAGTCAGTCGCTTGCGCAGGGCGGGCCGCACCAGCGCGAGCAGCAGGACCGACACCACCAGGAACACCGCGCCGTCGGCCCACACCGGCCATCCCAGAAGCCAGCTCGCTCCGGCCGCCGCCAGGGCGCCGCCGCTGAGCATCATCAGGAACAAATCCCCGGTCAGCGCCTCGGCAGCGGCAAGCCCCACTGCCGCTACGAGCCAGATCAACGCTGCGGACATAGTGCCACGATACGCACGCCAATCGCCGCGTGGTCGGCCGAGCAGCAGGGCGGCGCCACGCACTACACTCTCGACCATCATGTGGTGCCCGAGCGTCTCGCTATCGGTGTGGGCAAACGCCTGGCTGGCGGGCCATGCCGCGCCGGATGACGTCCTGGATGCCTTAATAGCCTGGGCACCAATGCATTCGGTGATGGCCTACGACGCGATCGCGGCAGGCCGAACGGGATTGCCATGGCCCGATATTGAAACCGCGGGTCCGATGTCGCTGCTGCAGACAGTGCGCGTCGCAGCCGCCCGTCCCCCGGAGCACAGCCTGGACCGTCGCCCGGCGATCGGTGTGGTTCTGCCCGTGCCGGGAGACGTTCGCGGACTGGCGCCGGGTACCCAGTTCGCGCACGACGCCCTGGCGTCCGGCGAGGCGGTCATGGTGAGCACAGCCGACGGCGACGCCGTCGGGTTGGTGCCCGTGTTCGAGAGCACTTCAGACGATGTCGACGGGGATGACGGTGAGTCGACCGATGTCGATTACGTGCTGTCATGGTCGGTGTACTCGGTCGCCGATCGACCGGTCGCCGATGCCCAGGATCTCGGTGAGGCCGAGTACGCCCTGCGTTCGGCGGTGCGGACCGCCGCCGAGGCGCTGAGCGGTCTGGAACTGGCCGGCGGCGGCGGCGGAGATCCGCGCACCCTCGTCGGCGAGGTGCTGGCGGCCAACGACCATCACCGTCTGCCCGACCACACCCCGCCCCGGGCGACCCGGGTGCTGGCGACCGCCGCCCACGTCGACGCCATCATCACCGTCAGCGCCGGTCTGACGCCCATCGGGATGCAGAGCGCATCGGAGGCCCGGATCGCCGACGGCGCTCTGCGTCCGCTGGCCTCGGTCGTGCGCGCCGCGCGGGCTGCGGCGGTCAGCGCGATTCTGCAGTCGGCCTGGCAGAGCTAGCCGCGGCGAGGGCACTGGCTTCGCAGTCCGCGGTGCAGAAGTTCCCGTTGACGCTGGCGCCGTAGCCCGGGACAGGATGGTCCGCCCCAGCGACTCTGGACGGCTCCCGTCCGTCGCGGACCTCGTCGAGTAGGTCGAGTGCGAGCCGTGCGAAGCGCGGCTGGGCGTTCGGGGTGGTGGCACGGGCCAGCGCGACCCCGAGTGTCTGCGCCTGCTCGGCGAGTTCGCTGTCCAGATCCCAGATCACCTCGATGTGATCGGAGACGAATCCGACCGGACACGCGATGACCGCGCGCACACCGGATTCGGCCAGCGACGCAAGGTGATCGCCGACGTCGGGTTCGAGCCAGGGCACCTGCGGCGGCCCGGACCGCGACTGCCAGACCACGTCGTAGTCGGCGTACCCGGCGGCGGCGGCGATCAGCCCGGATGCGTAGCGCACCTGACGCGGATAGAGGCCGGGCCCGCATCGGTCGACCGCGCGCATCGGGATGGAGTGCGCGGTGAAGACCAGGCGCGCGTCGCCGCGGACCGCGTCGGGTAACTGCGCGGCCGCCTGCGTCACGGCGTCGGCGAACATCTCGATCAGCAGCGGATGGTCGAAATACTGCCGCAGCTTGACCATGTCGGGGGCATCGTCACCGCTGGCGGTGCGCGCCCGGGCGATGTCCTCCTGGTACTGGGTGCACCCGGAATACCCGCCCCACGCCGAGGTGGTGAACACCGCCGCACGGCGGACCCCGTCGGCCTGCATCTGGGCCACGGTGTCCTCGGCGAAGGGATGCCAATTGCGGTTGCCGAAGTACACCGGCAGGTTCTCGCCCCGCTCGGACAGTTCGGCTTCGATCGCGGCGATGAGTTCACGGTTGATCGCGTTGATGGGTGAGACGCCACCGAAGTGCAGGTAGTGCTCGGCGACCGACTCCAGCCGCTCGCGCGGGATCCCGCGACCGCGGGTCACGTTCTCCAGGAACGGCATGACCTGTTCAGGTCCTTCGGGTCCGCCGAAGGACAGGACGAGCAGGGCATCGAAAGCGTCCGTCACGGTCTCCCCCTACAGCAGTTGCGTGCTGGCGCCGCCGTCGGCGTAGATGATGGTGCCGGTGGTGGCCGGTAGCCAGTCGGAGACCAGCGCGCAGACGGTCTTGGCCACCGCGGTGGGGTCCTTCATGTCCCAGCCCAGTGGAGCGCGCTGATCCCAGCCCTCCTCGAGCATCGCCATCTCGTCCTTGAACTGATCACCGAGCGCACCGCCCATGATCGCGCTCATCGCCAACGTCCGGATCGGCCCTGCCGCAACGAGATTGGACCGCACGCCCACCTTGCCGGCCTCACGGGCGACGAACCTATTGACCGACTCCAGTGCGCTCTTGGCGACCGTCATCCAGTTGTAGGCGGGCATCGCCCGGGTGGGGTCGAAGTCCATGCCGACAATCCCGCCGCCGGGGTTCATGATCGGCAGCGTGGCCTTGGCCAACGATGCGTAGGAGTACGCCGAGATGTGAATGCCCTTGGCGACGTCCTCATACGGTGCGTCGAAGAACGGGTTGATGCCCATGCCGGTCTGCGGCATGAAACCGATCGAGTGCACCACGCCGTCGAGTTTGTTGTCCGTCCCGATCACCTCGGTGATCCGGGCGGCAAGGGTGTCAAGGTGCTCGGGGTTCTGCACGTCGAGTTCGAGCAGCGGCGCCGGAGCGGGCAGCCGGTCGATGATCCGCGCGATGAGCTTCATCCGGTCGTATCCGGTGCAGATCACCTCCGCTCCGGCCTCCTGCGCTACCCGCGCGATGTGGAACGCGATCGAGGAGTCGGTGATGATGCCCGTGACGAGGACGCGTTTGCCCTCCAGAATGCCTGTCATATCAGTCCTTTCTCGTGGCGCACACTCAGTGGCCCATGCCCATGCCGCCGTCGACCGGGATCACGGCACCGGAGATGTAGCTCGCATCCTCTGATGCCAGGAAGCTGACGACGCCGGCGACTTCTTCCGCGGTGCCGATCCGCTTGGCCGGGATGAACTCCAGCGCGCCTTCGCGCACCCGCTCGTCCATCGCCTGGGTCATCTCGGTGTCGATCAGGCCGGGGGCCACCACATTCGCGGTGACGCCGGCCTTGGACAGCTCGCGGGAAATGGAGCGCGCCATCCCGATCAGGCCGGCCTTGGACGCCGCGTAGTTGGCCTGGTTGCCGATCCCCCACATGCCCGACACCGACCCGACGAAGATCATCCGGCCGAACCGCTTCTTCTGCATGCTGCGCGATGCCCGTTGGGCGACCCGGAACGCGCCGGTGAGGTTGGCGTCGATGACCTTTTCGAATCGCTCCTCGGTCATCCGGATCAGAAACGCGTCAGCGGTGATGCCGGCATTGGACACCAGTACCTCGACCGCGCCCTGGTGCTCCTCGATCGCCGTGAAGGCGCGGTCGACGGCGTCGTTGTCGGTGACATCGCACTCCACCCCGAACAGGCCCTCCGGCGCGCCGGACCCGCGGTGGGTGACCGCCACCTTGTGCCCATCGGCGGCCAGCCGGCGCGAGATGGCCAGTCCGATCCCCCGGTTCCCGCCGGTGACCAGCACCGAGCGGGCGATGAACGCGGGCTTGCCGCCGGCGGCGTCGGGGGTGGGGGTCTCGCTCATTCCCGTCAACTTAGTGCCTGGGTTTACCGCCGCCGAAATCGACACGAGGGCTGCCGGCGGAGCCGAGCAGCGACCCTGTGGTCGATGTCGGCGTGGACCTAGCCGGGGAGGCGGCGGTTGATCAGCAGTGCGGCCAGCGCAGCCAGGGCCAGGGTCAGCGCACCCAGCCGCAGCCAGCCCACGCTCGCGTCGCCCTTGACGGTCTCGTAGCCGATCTGGTCCTGTAGCGAGGAGAACACCTCTTTGAGCTGCTGCAGGTTCGAGGCGCTGTAGTGATTGCCGTCGGAGAGTTCGGCGATCTTGGAGAGCATGTCCTCATCGACCGGCACGGGCTGACGCTGATCGTTGATCTCGACGTAGCCGTACGGCGTACCGAAGGACACCGTGGAGATCGGCACGCCCTGATCCTTGGCCGTGCGCGCCGCGGTGAACGCGCCCTTGGGGTTGTCCGGGTTGGACGGCACGGTCTCCTTGCCGTCGGACATCAGCACGATGCGCGCCGGCGGCGGCCCGTCGTCGCCGCCGCCGATGACCGCACCGACCGTGGCGATGGCCTGAAGCGAGGTGAAGATCGCCTCACCGGTGGCGGTGCGGTCGGCCAGCTGCAGTTTGTCCAGTGCGGCCTTGGTGGCCTCGCGGTTGGTGGTCGGTGAGACCAGCACCGTCGCCGTTCCGGCATAGGCGATCAGGCCGAGGTTGATACCGGGGGTCAGCTGATCGGCGAATTGCTTGGCGGCTTCCTGCGCGGCGACCAGCCGGCTGGGCTCGACGTCGGTGGCGCGCATCGACTGTGACACGTCGATCGTGAGCATGACCACCGCACGATTGCGCGGGATCCGCACGTCGTTCTGCGGGCCCGCCATCGCGATGGTGAGCAGCACCAGTGACGCGATCAGCAGGATGGCGGGCACATGGCGCCAGCGGCTGGGGCCCTGCGGGGCAACGCTTTCCAGCAGCTCCATGTTGGCGAATCGCAAGATGCGCTTCTGCCGGGCGAACTGCAGCACCACGTACAGCGCGGCCAGACCGGCGACCAGGAGCAGGAACAGGAAGAACCACGGGTGCGCGAAATTGGTCAGCGCCATCGGGCCAAGCAATGGCAACGTCATCGGTTGCCCTCGGATCCGCTCACTGCACGCCCGCCATGGCGCCGCGCCGACGGGAGGCGACGAAGCGGACGATGTCGGCGATCCAGTCGCGGTCGGTGCGCAGCGTCATCATCGGCGCCCCGCAGCGGCGCAGGGTCCTGGCCACCTCCGCGCGGTGGGCCGTCGCCGCCCGGGCGAAGTCGTCGCGCAGTTGCTCGTCGATGGTGAACTCGCGGGTGACACCGGACTCGGTGTCCTGCAGGATCACATCGCCGATGGCGGGCAGTTCCACATCGCGGGGGTCGAGCACCTCGATGCCCAGCACCTCGTGGCGCGCGGCGATCGCGCGCAGGGGCCGCATCCAGTTGATCGGACCCAGGAAGTCGCTGATGACGACCGCCATCCCGCGGCGGCGCTCGGGCCGGCGCAGTTCGTCGATCGCTGCCCCGAGGTCACCGCGCACACCGTGCGGCGCACGCGGACAGGTGGCGATGGCGCGCAGCATCGCCTGCTCGTGCTGGCGGCCGGACCTCGCCGGCACCCGGATGACCTCGTGGCCGTTGGCGATCAGGGCGCCGAGCCGGTTACCGCCGCCGCTGTTGAGGTAGGTGATGGCCGCAGCGGCCGCCACCGCGAGGTCGCGTTTCTCGCACCCAGTGGTGCCGAAATCCAGACTGGCCGACATGTCGACGACTATCCAGGTTTCCAGTTCGCGGTCGGCGATCATCTGCCGGACGTGCGGATGGGTGGTCCGCGCGGTCACCGACCAGTCCATCCGGCGCACGTCGTCGCCGGGCTGGTACGGCCGTGACTCCCCCGGCTCGGATCCCGGCCCGGGGATCAGTCCGAGGTGATTGCCCTGCAGCACACCGTCGAGTTTGCGTTTGACGGTGAGCTCGAGGGTGCGCAGGGCGGCCGAGAGCTTCGCGTCACCGATCTCCCCGCGCTGGAACGACGGCGGGTGGATGGCCGGCGGGGGGATTGCCGCAGCGCGATCGGCGGCTGGCTCGCTCACCGAGTGGGCGCGCCTGCCGGTGCGGGCGACACCGGCGGCACCGAGTGGCCCTGTTGCGGAACCGCATTGATCTGGGGCAGCGCAACGGTGGACATGATGCGGGCGATCACCGTCTCGGCCTTGACGTCATCGGCCAGCGCGTCGTAGGTCAGCACGAGCCGGTGCCGCAGGACATCGGGGATCACGTCGATGACGTCCTGCGGGATGACGTAGTCGCGGCCGCGGACCAGAGCCAGGGCCCGGGATGCGGCGATGATGCCCAGCGAGGCGCGCGGTGAGGCGCCGAAGGCGATCCAGGACTTGACGTCGGGCATGCCGAACTGTTCGGGCACCCGGGTGGCGGTGACCACGCGGACCACGTAGTCGACCAGGGCGTGATGGACGAAGTTGTTGGCCGCCACATCCTGAAGCCGCAGCAGGTCACCGGTCTCGAGCACGGCCTTGGGCTCGGGCGGGCTGACACCCATCCGGTAGATGATTTCGCGCTCCTCCTCGGGGGAGGGGTAGCCCACGTTGATCTTGAACAGGAACCGGTCGCGTTGCGCCTCCGGCAGCGGGTAGACGCCCTCGTTCTCGATCGGGTTCTGGGTGGCCATCACCAGGAAGGGCTTGGGCAGCGGGTAGGTCTTGCCGCCGATGGAGATCTTGCGCTCGGCCATCACCTCGAGCAGGGCTGACTGCACCTTCGCCGGAGCGCGGTTGATTTCGTCGGCGAGCAGGAAGTTGACCACGACCGGGCCGAGTTCGATGTCGAACTCCTCGCGGCCCTGGCGGTAGATGCGGGTGCCGATGATGTCGGTGGGGACCAGGTCAGGGGTGAACTGGATGCGGGCGAAGGTGCCGCCGACGACTTTGGCGAAGGTCTCCACCGCAAGTGTCTTGGCGACGCCGGGAACGCCCTCGAGCAGTACGTGCCCCTTGGCCAGCAGCCCGACGAGGATGCGCTCGACGAGCAGGTCCTGGCCGACGATGATCCGCTTGACCTCGAAGATCGCCCGTTCCAGGGTGTGCACATCGGCGGCCAGTCCGTTACTACTGGGTCCTGCGGGCGCCCCACCGGGTGACGTCATCGAATTCCTCCACAGCTGTTGGTGGCGGGGCGACTGTCAGCGCACCTGCCGGTTCGTACCGGGCAGCGTCGTGCCCCGGACACAACTATTCCAGGCGTTCCGGATTCCGTCGACGCGGCCCGTTCGCTGGCGCGCCGTGCGATCGCAGCTCAGGTCTCGATGATGCGGGTCAGGTACGGCGTCATGCCGGCGGTCCGCACCGGACCCACCGTCACCTGCCCGGCAGACGAGGCTGCTTCCAGCATCTGGCCGTTGCCAAGGTAGATGGCGACGTGCTGGGTGCCGCCTGGGCCGTAGAAGATCAGGTCACCCCGCTTGGCCTGGGACGGCGCGACGTGCCGGCCGGCGGTGTACTGGTCGCCGGAGTACTTGGGGATCTGGACCCCCACCCCGGCGAAGGCGTAGCGGGTGAAGCCCGAGCAGTCGTAGCCGATCTTGCCCGCGTCATGGTCGACGCCGGCGCTGGGCCCGTTGATCGCCCCGCCGCCCCAGGAGTAGGGCACTCCCCGCTGGGAGGCGCCGCGGCGGATGACGTATTCGATAGCCTGCGGCCCGCTGACCCGGCCGCCGGGCAGTGCGGCGGTGCTGGCACCGCCCCCGCCGATGCCCAGCCCCGCCAGGAACTTGCGGCCCAGATCCATCGTGGCCGATGCGGCCTGCTGGGTGAACGCCAGCGACGCCTGGGCGACGGCGACGGGGTCACCGGGCGCACCCGCGCTGAGAATCTGCGGCAGGGTCGGGTCCCACTGCTCGGTGGCCGCAGCCTGCGGGGCAAGGCCCACCGCCAGTGCCGAGGCGACCAGCGCTGTCGCAACAGCGCGCAGCAATCGGGAGACATTGGCAGACATGGTTTTTGGCTCCATCACCACTCGATGTAGCGGACGGCGAACGGTGTCATGCCACTGGTCCGCACCGGGGAGATCTTGACGAATGACCCGGTGTAGGGCGCCTCGATCATCTGGCCGTTACCCAGGAAGATCGCGACATGCTGGCTACCGTTGGGGCCCCAGAAGAGGACGTCACCGCGGCGCATCTGCGCCACCGGGATCTTGCGGCCAAGGTTGTACTGCGAACCCGAGTAGTGCGGCAGCTTGACCCCGGCGCCGGCGAAGGCGTAGAGGACCAGACCTGAGCAGTCGAATCCCACGGTGTTGGCACCCGAGTCGATGCCGCGGCTGGCGCCCGCGGCGTTTCCGCCGCCCCACGAGTACGGAACACCGATCTGGGACTGGGCGCGCTTGATGACGAACTCGATGGCCTGATTGCCGTACACCATCGGGATGCCGCCACCGTTGGTGATGCCGGTATCGGTGGGCTTGAGGATCCCGAGCTGCTGCAGGAACTGCTTGCCCAGTTGCTGGGTGACCTGCATCGAGTTCTGCGCGATGTAGAGCACCGCGTTGATGATCTGCACCGGGTCGCCCGAGAGGAAGGCGCTCGGGATGGCAGGCAGGGTCAGATCCCACTCGGACGGGTCGCCATAGGGCACCTTGACCGCGTTCCCGGGGCCGGAGCCCGCAGCAGCCGGATCCCACCGGTCACCGGTCCCGGGGCCGGCCGCGGCGGCGGGCGCCGGAGCCGAGCCGGGGATGCTCGCGGCGGCCGGTGCCGCCGGTGCCGACCATGCCCGTGCCGCGTCGAGCTTCTTCTGCGCGGTAGTGCGTTCGGCCGCGAGACGATCGATCTCGGTCTGCTGTTCCCGGAAGGTCGCCTGGGCCTGGGTCAGCGCGGCGACGGCCGCGTCCTGGCTGGCCTGAGCGGTGGCGACGGCATCGTCGGCCTTCTTTTTGGCCAGTCTCGCGGCGGCGTCAGAGTTGACGACCTCGGTACGGGCCTGCTGCAACCGGGCCATCACCTTCTGCGAACTCAGGGCGAGCGTTTGTCCGGCGCTGGCGGTGGAGATGATGTCGTCGGGGGTGCGCGCCATGACCAGCGACGCCGACGGGCCGTTGATGTAGGTGGCCGCGGCGAAGGAGTCGAAGCGACGCTGGGCGGCGGTGATCGCCGCGTTGGCGTCCTCGACCGCCCGTTGGGTCGAGTCGATCTGCTGCTGGGCGGTCGCGGCGGCCTCCCGCGCTTCCTGGACCTCGACGATCGCCTTGTTGACGCTCTCCTGCTGGATCTGGACCCGCGCGCCAACGTCCTGCAGGCGCTGGTTGGCCTCGGCCACGTCAGCCACCAGGGCAGCCAGGCTGTTGGGCGCCTGATCGGGTTCAGCTTGCGCGAGTCCCGGAATGGACAGCGTCACCGCGATACTCAGGGTCAATGGGCACACCACACGACCGACGTGACGGGCCGCCGGCCATACCGAAGAGTCGCGTTGGGCACGCTGGGAAGGTCTCACCCGAGATCTCATCGACTCTGACTCCTAAGTTCCACATTGGTCACGCCAGTAACTCAAGCCACATGAGCCACTTCAATAACATTGGTGACAACTGCACCGTAAGCCACATTGGTCGCAGCGGAAACTGGAGGCAAGAATTACAGTTTTGTAATTCGGAAGATGTGACCTGACAGTTATCTTAGGCACTTGCCAAAGAGGGCAATCAGGCCTGGTGAACCGGCTTTTCCGTCCCTCGCGCAGAGTTTGCTAGCCGTTGCATGATCCGGGTCGCCGCGACGGCTCCGGTGACCGCTATCAGTAGCCCGATGGTGAATGCCGTCCACGGGAAAATGGGTGTGTCCAACTGATCGACGAAGTTCTGTGCACCCTGCACCGGATTCGGCGCGAGCTTGGCGACATCCTGGCCGGCTTCGAGCAGGACCCGGTCGTAGGTCGTGCTGTAACTGCCGGCCCACCCGGGGCTGAGCACCAGCACGGTGGAGTCGGGGTGCGTCTGCCCGATCTGGGTTGCGATGTCGCGCAACGGGGTGTCGATCGGAGGGCTCTTCTCCATCACCACGACCTTCAGGTCCACCCCGCGATCGCGGGCACCGGCGAGGACCTTCTGCAGTCCGGCCGCGTCGGCGGCGGGAGCGGCCACCCCGTCGGCCGCGACATCGGCTTGGACCTTGGCCATGCAGGTGTCCAACGGCGTCGTGACGGCGAGCCCGACGGCACTGCAGACCTCAACGGGGATATAGGTCGGGGCGTGCAGGGTCGTCACGAACCCAGACCGTACCGGCGCACGTCCCCCGCGGTGGCAGCACGCGCCGATGAGGACGAGACTTATGTGCGTGGTGGCTTGCCGATCCCCGCGATGAGCAGGACACCGGCACCGTTAATATTTGACCTGCCCGGCAACTGATCAGCGTTGACGGGCTCACCGACGCCGGGAGTTGATGTGAGCAGCGCAAGTTCGTCCCTGAACTCATTCGGGGCCCGCGACACCCTGACGGTCGGGGACAACAGTTACGAGATCTACCGCCTCGACGCGGTTCCCGGCACCGAGAAGCTCCCCTACAGCCTCAAGGTGCTCGCCGAGAACCTGCTGCGCACCGAGGACGGCGCCAACATCACCGGCGACCACATCAAGGCGATCGCCAACTGGGATCCCTCGGCCCAGCCGAGCATCGAGATCCAGTTCACCCCGGCGCGGGTGATCATGCAGGACTTCACCGGCGTGCCGTGCATCGTCGACCTCGCGACCATGCGCGAGGCCGTCACCGCCCTCGGCGGCGACCCCGAGAAGGTCAACCCGCTGGCGCCGGCCGAACTGGTCATCGACCACTCGGTGATCCTGGACTTCTTCGGCAATGCCGGAGCCTTCGAGCGCAACGTCGAACTCGAATACGAGCGCAACGGCGAGCGCTATCAGTTCCTGCGCTGGGGCCAGGGCGCCTTCGACGACTTCAAGGCCGTGCCGCCCGGCACCGGCATCGTTCACCAGGTCAACATCGAGTATCTGGCGCGGGTGACGATGGTCCGTGACGGTGTGGCCTACCCGGACACCTGCGTGGGCACCGACAGCCACACCACCATGGTCAACGGCCTGGGCGTGCTGGGCTGGGGCGTGGGCGGCATCGAGGCCGAGGCCGCCATGCTCGGCCAGCCGGTCTCGATGCTGATCCCCCGCGTCGTCGGCTTCAAGCTGACCGGCGAGATCAAGCCCGGCGTCACCGCCACCGACGTGGTGCTGACCGTCACCGACATGCTGCGCAAGCACGGCGTGGTCGGCAAGTTCGTCGAGTTCTACGGCAAGGGCGTCGCCGAGGTGCCGCTGGCCAACCGCGCCACGCTGGGCAATATGAGCCCCGAATTCGGTTCCACCGCAGCGATGTTCCCGATCGACGAGGTCACCATCGACTACCTGCGACTGACCGGTCGCAGCGACGAGCAGGTGGCACTGGTGGAGGCCTACGCCAAGACGCAGGGCATGTGGCATGACCCTGACTCACGAGCCGGTGTTCTCCGAGTACCTCGAACTGGACCTGTCGACGGTGGTGCCGTCGATCGCCGGCCCCAAGCGACCGCAGGACCGCATCGAACTGACCGACGCCAAGAACGCCGTTCCGCAAGGACATCCACAACTACGTCGAGGAGAACCACCCGACGCCGCACACCAAGCTCGACGAGGCCGACGATGAGTCGTTCCCGGCCAGCGACCCGGCGTCGCTGTCCTTCGCCGACAACGGTGCGGTCGACATGCCGGCCGTCGGCGTCCAATGGCTCGCACGGCCGGCCGAGCAAGCCGGTGGTCGGTGCGCTCGGCCGATCGCGGCGAGTTCGTGCTCGACCACGGCGCGGTGGTGGTCGCCGGGATCACCTCGTGCACCAACACCTCCAACCCCTCGGTCATGCTCGGCGCAGCCCTGCTGGCCAAGAAGGCCGTCGAGAAGGGGCTGACCAGCAAGCCGTGGGTCAAGACGAACATGGCCCCCGGCTCGCAGGTCGTCACCGACTACTACGAGAAGGCCGGCCTGTGGCCGTACCTGGAGAAGCTGGGCTACTACCTCGGCGGCTACGGGTGCACCACCTGCATCGGCAACACCGGGCCGCTGGCCCCGGAGATCTCCAAGGCGATCAACGACAACGACCTGTCGGTGACGGCGGTGCTGTCGGGTAACCGCAACTTCGAGGGCCGCATCTCCCCCGACGTCAAGATGAACTATCTCGCGTCGCCTCCGTTGGTGATCGCCTACGGCATCGCGGGCACCATGGACTTCGACTTCGAGTCCGACCCGCTTGGCCAGGACGCGCACGGCAACGACGTCTTCCTCAAAGACATCTGGCCGACGCAGAAGGAGATCGACGACACCATCGCGTCCTCGATCAACCGGCAGATGTTCGTCGACAGCTACGCCGATGTGTTCAAGGGCGACGAGCGTTGGCGCAACCTGCCCACTCCGTCGGGCAACACGTTCGCCTGGGACCCGAAGTCCACCTATGTCCGCAAGCCGCCCTACTTCGACGGCATGCCCGCCGATCCCCAGCCGGTCACCGACATCACCGGCGCGAGAGTCCTTGCCCTGCTGGGCGATTCGGTGACCACCGACCACATCTCCCCGGCCGGTGCGATCAAGAAGGGCACGCCCGCGGCGCAGTACCTGGAGGCCAACGGTGTCCAGCCGGCCGACTTCAACTCGCTGGGTTCGCGGCGCGGCAACCACGAGGTGATGATCCGTGGCACCTTCGCCAACATCCGGCTGCGCAACCAGCTTTTGGATGATGTTTCGGGCGGCTACACCCGCGACTTCACCCAGCCGGACGGCCCGCAGGCGTTCATCTACGACGCCGCGCAGAACTACGCGGCGCCGAACATCCCGCTGGTGGTGCTCGGCGGCAAGGAGTACGGCTCCGGGTCGTCGCGCGACTGGGCGGCCAAGGGCACCAGCCTGCTGGGCGTGCGCGCGGTGATCACCGAGTCCTTCGAGCGGATCCACCGCTCGAACCTGATCGGCATGGGCGTGATCCCGCTGCAGTTCCCGGCCGGTGAGTCCGCGGCGTCACTCAAGCTGGACGGCACCGAGGTCTTCGACATCATCGGCATCGAAGAGCTCAACAAGGGCAAGACACCGAAGACGGTGCACGTCAAGGCCACCAAGTCCGACGGCTCCGCAGTGGAGTTCGACGCTGTGGTGCGCATCGACACCCCCGGCGAGGCGGATTACTACCGCAACGGCGGCATCCTGCAGTACGTGCTGCGCAACATGCTGCGGGCGAGCAAGTCGGCCTGAGCCCTTCGCGGGATCAGGCCAGCTCGATAAGGCTGGCGTAGTCCTCGGACCAGTAGTCCTCGGTGCCGTCAGGCAGCAGCACCACCCGCTGCGGTTCGAGCGCTTCGGCCGCGCCCGGGTCGTGGGTCACCAGCACCACCGCGCCGAGATAGCTGCGCAGTGCGTCGAGTACCTGCTCGCGCGAGGCCGGGTCGAGGTTGTTGGTGGGTTCGTCGAGCAGCAGCACGTTGGCGGTGGAGGCCACCAGCCCGGCCAGCGCCAGGCGGGTCTTCTCGCCGCCGGACAGCGTGCCCGCCGGCTGGTCGAGTTGCGGGCCGGTGAACATGAACGCCCCGAGCAGGCTGCGCAACTCCTGCTCGCCGGTGTCGGGCGCTGCGTGGCGGATGTTCTCCCACACCGTCGCGGCCGGGTCGATGGTGTCGTGCTCCTGCGCGAAGTAGCCGATCTTGAGGCCGTGGCCGGGTTCGACCGCGCCGGAGTCCATGGTCTCCACCCCGGCGATCAGCCGCAGCAGCGTGGTCTTGCCCGCGCCGTTGAGACCCAACACCACCACCCGTGACCCCCGGTCGATGGCCAGGTCCACACCGGTGAACACCTCCAGCGACCCGTAGTTCTTGGTCAGGCCCTTCACCACCAGCGGTGTGCGGCCACACGGCGCGGGTGTCGGGAACCGGATCTTGGCGACCTTGTCGGCGACGCGCTCGTCATCGAGCGCTGACATCATCCGCTCGGCGCGGCGCAACATGTTCTGCGCAGCAACGGCTTTGGTGGCTTTGGCACCCATCTTGGCGGCCTGGGTGCGCAGCGCCGAGGCTTTCTTCTCCGCGTTGGCGCGCTCGCGGCGGCGGCGCTGCTCATCGGTGGCCCGGGCGTCGAGATACTTCTGCCAGCCCATGTTGTAGACGTCGGCTTCACCCCGGACGGCGTCGAGGAACCACACCCGGTTGACGACGTCGGCCAGCAGTTCGACGTTGTGACTGATGATCACCAGCCCGCCGGTGTGCGCCTTGAGGAAGTCGCGAAGCCAGCCCACGGAGTCGGCGTCGAGGTGGTTGGTCGGCTCATCGAGCAGCAGGGTGGTGGCCGAACCGGTTCCGGAGTCGCTGGCGGCGAACAGGATGCGCGCCAGCTCGACGCGGCGTCGTTGGCCGCCGGACAGTGTCCGCAGCGACTGGGTGAGCACCCGCTCCGCCAGGCCCAGGCTGGCGCAGATCCTGCCCGCCTCGCTCTCGGCCGCATAGCCGCCCAGGGCGGCGAATCGTTCCTCGAGGTTGCCGTACCGGCGCACGGCCTTCTCCTGCTCGGCCGCACTGACCACCTCGGCCATCAGCACCTGCTGCTTCTCGAGATCGGCCAGCAGGGTGTCCAGCCCACGGGCTGAGAGCACCCGGTCGCGGGCCAGGACGTCGAGATCCCCCTCCCGGGGGTCCTGCGGAAGGTAGCCGACCTCACCGGTGCGGATCACCGTTCCCGCGTAGGGCTCGGCCTCCCCCGCCAGGATCCGCATCGTGGTGGTCTTCCCGGCGCCGTTGCGCCCCACCAGTCCGATGCGGTCGCCGGGCTGGATGCGCAGCGCCGGGCCTTCGGCCAGCAGAAGCGTGCGCGCGCCGGCGCGGACCTCGAGGTCCGTTGCGGTGATCAAGAGGGGAACCTATTTCTCGTCGGTGAAGACCGGAGCGCGTTTCTCGGCGCGCGCGGCGACCGCTTCTTCGAAGTTGGCGGTGAGCAGGCGCACATAGAGTTGCCCGAGGCCTTCAGCCTGCATGTGCCCCTCCAGGGTACCGGCGTCCAGTCCGGTCCACAGCGTGCGCTTGGTCAGCTCGGTGCCGGGGCGGGAGAACGCCGCGATCCGGGCGGCGATCTCATAGCAGGTGCTCAGCAGCTGCTCGGCGGGCACCTGGCGGGACACCAATCCGATCCGTTCGGCCTCGGCAGCGTCGACGTCGCGGCCGGTGAGCATGATCTCAAAGGCCCGCGACGATCCGATGGCCCGGGGCAGCAGGTAGCTCAACCCCAGCTCACTGGCCGTCAGACCGTTGTTGATGCCGGCTGCCCGGAAGTAGGCATCGTGCGCGGCCACCCGGATGTCGGCGGCAAGCGCCAGGCACAGTCCGCCGCCGATGGCGGCGCCGTTGACCGCGGCGATGATCGGCTGGTGCAGCCGCCGCATCGCGAGGATGACCTCGTCGAGAATCTCCATCGAGCGCAATGCGTAGGTGGGCCGGGTGAGTCCTTCGACGTGCGGCACCGAACCGGCGGACTTGTGGTCGGCGCCGGAGGAGAAGCCCCGCCCGGCACCGGTGAGCACGACGACCCGGACGTCGTTGTCGTGGTTCAGCCTGGCGAGGACGTCACGCAACGGGAGCATGACGTCGAAGGCCATGGAATTCATCCGCTCGGGTCGATTGAGCGTGACCAGCGCGATGTGGGGTTGCGGGCGCTCGACGAGGACGAAATCGGACTCAGTCACCGCCCGAACGCTACCGCGCCCGCCGCGCAACGCCCGAGATCTACCTCACGGTCGCCTATCCGTCGCAGTGACAGCCCTGGCGTCGATCTGGCGGCGGGTGGTCAGAGGTCGGTGGTGGATGGCTGCTCGGCGGCGGCCTGGACGTCGACCTCACGGATCTCGGTGATGAGATCCTCCAGCGCGGTGGGCGACAGCGCGCCGGCCTGGTTGAACACCAACTGGCCGCCTTTGAATGCCATCAGCGTCGGGATGGCCCGGATCTCGGCGGCGGCCGCCAACTGCTCCTGGGCCTCGGTGTCGACCTTGGCGAAGACGATGTCGGGGTGTTTCTCCGACGCGGCGGTGAAGGTCGGCGCGAACGCCCGGCACGGACCGCACCAGGAAGCCCAGAAGTCGACCAGCACGATGTCGTTGCCGGAGACGGTGTCGTTGAAATCCTCGATGGTGAGGTCTCGAGTGGTCATGATCCTAGGAAACGTCGCGGCACCCGGTTGTGTTCCCGCGAGGGTGTGCGTGCCGTCACTCGCGGGCGAGCGCCCGGTCGATCAACGCGCCCATAACGGGTCCCATCGCCAGAGAATATTTGCTCGAAATATGGGTGGCGTCGTAGAACACCATGGTGTTGGCGACAATGGCCGGGCACCGGGAATCCGAGCAGAACAACTCAGCAGTGCTGGCGTACTGCCCGCCGTTGATACGGACTGCCGCCGATTCCGCGGCAATACCGGCGTCGTTGACCGCAGGCCATGTTGCCGCGCACGCCATCGGATCCCGGAGGTGCGCTGACAGGCAGTTCGGCGACACCGACGGCAGTTTCGGCTCCGGCCCCAGGACCAGCACCTGGGACCCATTACGCCGCAATTGCGCAACGAGGTGCCCCAGGCCGTCGACCCATCCTGCGTTGAACGAGTCGAACCCTGGCTTGTCCCAGATTCCGATGCCCTGCGGGCTGTATGCACGCAACGAGGCCACAACGACGAGTTGGGGAGGGTCGGCGCGCAGGCGCTCCATGATCCGGGACCTCCACTGCGCACACCGCTGCAACTCCTCCGACATCGAATTGAGGTGCTCGGTCAGAGGCAGATCGACAATCGGACAGGAAGTTTTAGCCATCAGGAGCATTCGCCAGCCCCGCTGATCGATGGCGCTCTGGAACGCGGGGTTCCACATCGCGGCGTGGGAGTCACCGATGACAGCAACGGTTGTCGGCGATGAGCGGTTGCCGGTGATGCATTCGGGCTGATAACCATCGAAAAAAGGAAAGGATCGCATGCATCCGTCCGCCATGATCGCCGTCAACTCAGCGGGGGTGCCTGTCAGCGGTGGGTTCAAGTTCGACGGAACCGATGTCATCTGCAACGCGTTCGTGACCGCCGAGTTCACCTGGCCGAAGACATTGTTGACCGCTTCGTCGTAAACCTCCATCGGCAAGCCGGCAGGGGTAGGTGCGGCGCTGATGACCAGCGGCGGTGCGGCTGGACCAGGCCCGACGGGGGCCGGTGATCCCGCCAGCACCACCACGCCCGCGGCAATGGCCGCACCGGTCGCGATACCGCCGAGCATCAGACTGTTCCGCGGCGAATGGCGGAAGCGCTCTGAGAACCGAAACGGGTTCTCGATGTATCGCAGCGTCCACACCGCAAGTCCGGCGGAGAATGCCATCGACGCGAGTCGCACGGGCAGATTCGGGGAGTACCCAGGACTGCGGGGACCAAGACCAGCACCGGCCAGTGCCAGAGGTACCAGCTGTATGAAATCCGCCCGATGGCCCGCATCGGTGACGTACCCAGGAGCCGGCCGCATCCTTGCCCTGCTACGGCGCAGCCTGAGCCGATGATCAGCGCCGAGCCGAAGGTGGGCAGCAGTGCGGCGAGCCCCGGGTAGTCGGTTGTCCCATCCAGCCAGACGCAGGCGAGCAGGATCATTCCCAAACCGATCCAGCCGAGAGCCATCGCAGGAACCGCCGGGACCTTCCGCCAGTGCACAGCGGTAAGAGCCACCAATCCGCCGATGGCAAGTTGCCAGGCGCGAGTGGGCAACGACAAGTAGGCGATGGGCGGAATGATGTAGGTGAGTACCAGACATGCAACGAACGAGAGTGCCGCGACAATCGCCAGGAGTGCGATATACGGCCGCGTCGACGGCGATGATCCTTCTCCGCTGCCGCCTGCGCGTCGCGCCCGCTGGATCACCCAGGCGGTGACGATGATGAGCACCGGCCAGAGCAGGTAGAACTGCTCCTCGACGCCGAGGGACCAGATAGTGCTTGAACGGTGATGGGCTGACCAGTTCGTCTTTTCCGAAATAGTTGAGCCCGGATGCGATGAACCAGTAGTTGCTGACGTACAGCGCACTGGTGATCGCATCGATGGCGACTGTCTTGACCTGTAACGCCGGCAGAATCAACGCCGAGGCGATCACTGTGACGACACCCACCGTTGCCGACGCGGGCAGTAATCTGCGCGCGCGGGCGCCCCAAAAGCGGCGCAAGCTGACAGTCCCCGACGTTCCGGCTTCCCGCCACAGCATCCCGGTTATCAGGAACCCCGAAATGATGAAGAACACGTCGACACCGATGAAGCCGCCGTTGATACCGGGGACTCCAGCATGAAAGAGGACCACAGCCAGGACGGCGACGGCCCGCAAACCCTCGATGTCAGGTCGGAAAGTCTTCGGCGCATCCGCGTCCGTCAGAGCGACAGCGGCCTCAGTTGCCGCCGACGGAACAGCCCGGTCTGCCCGCAACGCTTCCACCCCCCATGAGTCGACCTGCCCGAGTCGGTGTCAGATCGGACGGGTGACGCTACCGCGGAATTCCGGGGAGTACGGCGTTTAGCTGACTACTGCGATTTGGCACGTACTGCTTCTTTGAGCTTGGCCCCGCGGAGTCTGATCCCTTTGCCGGATCAGACGGTGAAGCCGAGGGCGCGAAGCTGGTCGCGGCCGTCGTCGGTGATCTTGTCCGGCCCCCACGGCGGGTTCCAGACCCAGTTGATCCTGATGTCGTTGACCAGCCCGGTGCTGACCAGGGCGCCGCGGGTCTGGTCCTCGATCACATCGGTCAGCGGGCACGCCGCCGAGGTCAGGGTCATGTCAACGACAGCCACCATGCCGGCGCCGTCCTCGTCCGAGGCTTTCTCGATGTTGAGGCCGTACACCAGACCGAGGTCAACGACGTTGATGCCGAGCTCGGGGTCGACCACGTCTCGCATGGCCTCTTCGATATCGGCCAGCATCTCGTCACTGGCAATGTCACTCATTGTCATTCCTCCTTGACCTGGGATGCCTGCACCACAGCATCTTTAAACGCTAGCCAACCCAGCAGCGCACACTTGACCCGCGCCGGATACTTCGATACGCCGGCGAAGGCGACGCCGTCGCCGATCAGACCCTCGTCGCCCTCGATCGTTCCGCGCGAGGTGACCATCTCGGTGAACGCTGTCACCGTCTTGAGCGCATCGCCGACGGTGCATCCGATCACCAGATCGGCCAGCACCGAAGTGGCCGCCTGGCTGATCGAACAGCCCTGCCCGTCGTATGAGACGTCGGTCACCTGCTCGCCGTCCCGCGACAGCGCCACCCGCAGGGTCACCTCGTCACCGCACGTGGGATTCACGTGGTGCACCTCGGCGGCGTAGGGCTCCCGCAGCCCGCGGTGGTGCGGGTGCTTGTAGTGATCCAGGATGACGTCCTGGTAGATCTGCTCGAGGCGCATCAGCGTCAGCGGTCCCCGAAGAAGTCGATGGCCCGGCGTACGCCCGCGATCAGGCGGTCCACCTCGTCGATGGTGTTGTAGACCGCGAAGGACGCCCGGACGGTCGCGGCCACACCGAAGCGGCGGTGCAGCGGGGCGGCGCAGTGGTGGCCCACCCGGACGGCCACCCCGTCGTCGTCGAGCACCTGGCCCACGTCATGGGCGTGCACGCCGTCGACCACGAAGGCCACCGGGGACCGGCGCTGCGCGGCGTCGGCAGGCCCGATGAGCCGGACCTGCGGGATCTCGGCCAGACCATCGAGAGCGGCGGCCACCAACCTGTGCTCGTGGGCCTCGACCGCATCCATTCCGATGTCGTCGAGGTAGCGCGCGGCGGCGGCCAAGCCGACCACCTGGGAGATCATCTGAGTCCCGGCCTCGAACCGCTGTGGCGGCGGCGCATAGGTGGCCGATTCCATGGTGACCGTCTCGATCATGGATCCGCCGGTGAGAAACGGTGGCAAGGCGGCGAGCAGTTCGGAGCGTCCGTACAACGCCCCGACCCCGGTCGGCCCGAGCATCTTGTGACCGGAGAACGCCGCGAAGTCGACACCTGAGGCGGGGAAATCGACCGGGTGGTGCGGAACCGACTGGCAGGCGTCCAGCACTGTCAGCGCGCCGACCGCCCGCGCCCGGCTCACCAACTCGGCGACGGGAGCGCCGGTGCCGGTGACATTGGACTGGTGGGTGAACGCGACCAACTTGACGCGCTCGTCGAGACGCAGCGAATCGAGGTCGATATGGCCGTCATCGGTGACGCCGAACCACCGCAGGGTGGCACCGGTGCGCCGGGCGAGTTCCTGCCAGGGAATGAGATTGGCGTGGTGCTCCAACTCGGTGGTGACGATCACGTCGCCGGGACCCACCGCGCCCTCGAACCGGTTGTCCCCCAGCACATATGACACCAGGTTGAGAGCCTCGGTGGCGTTCTTGGTGAACACCAGCTCATCGGTTGCGGCACCGACGAAGCCGGCGATGTCGGCGCGAGCCTGCTCGAAGGCGTCGGTGGCCTCCTCCATCAACTGGTGCGCGCCGCGGTGCACGGCACCGTTGGAGGTGAGCAGGAACTGGCGCTCGGCGTCGAGAACCGGCAGCGGTTTCTGTGAGGTCGCCCCGGAATCCAGGTACGCCAGCCGGCGTCCACCGCGCATCACCCGATGCAGGATCGGGAAGTCAGCCCGGATCCGCTCCAGATCCGGCTCCAGCGCGCGAGCCTGGTCCACTGAGGCGGTCATCGCGGATCGTTAGGAGGTGGCCGTCGCGCGGGTGAACCGCTCGTAGCCGTTCTCCTCGAGCTCGTCGGCGAGTTCGGGGCCGCCGGAAGCGACGATCCGGCCGTCGACGAACACGTGCACGAACTGCGGGTGGATGTAGCGCAGGATGCGGGTGTAGTGCGTGATCAGCAGCACTCCGGCATGCTCGGCTTCGGCGTAGCGGTTGACGCCCTCGCTGACCACGCGCAGCGCGTCGACATCCAAGCCGGAGTCCGTCTCGTCGAGGATCGCGATCTTCGGCTTGAGCAGGCCGAGTTGCAGGATCTCATGGCGCTTCTTCTCCCCGCCGGAGAAGCCCTCGTTGACGCTGCGCTCGCTGAACTGCGGATCGATGTCGAGGTCGGCCAGAGCGGACTTGACCTCCTTGACCCAGTGCCGCAGCTTGGGAGCCTCGCCGCGGACCGCGGTCACCGCGGTGCGCAGGAAGTTCGACATCGAGACGCCGGGAACCTCGACCGGGTACTGCATGGCGAGGAAGAGTCCGGCGCGGGCGCGCTCGTCGATGCTCATGGCCAGGACGTCCTCGCCGTCGAGGGTGATCGACCCCGAGGTGACGGTGTACTTGGGATGGCCGGCGATGGCGTAGGACAGGGTCGACTTCCCGGAGCCATTGGGCCCCATGACCGCGTGGGTCTCCCCTGACTTCACTGTCAGGGTGACCCCCTTGAGGATCTCCTTATCGGTGCCGTCCGGGGTGGTGATGGAGACGTGCAGATCCTTGATGTCGAGGGTGCTCATGCGTTCGCTTTCGATTCAGTAAGGGCGAGTTCGTGTTCGATGGCGTCGGTCAGACGTTCCCGGATCGCGGGAACCGCGATCTTGGAGATGATCTCGCCGAAGAAGCCGCGCACCACCAGTCGGCGGGCTTGCTCTTCGGGGATACCACGGGCCCGCAGGTAGAACAGCTGCTCGTCGTCGAAACGGCCGGTGGCGCTGGCATGCCCGGCGCCGGCGATCTCGCCGGTCTCGATCTCGAGGTTGGGCACCGAGTCAGCGCGGGCGCCATCGGTGAGCAACAGATTGCGGTTCACCTCGAAGGTGTCGGTGCCGCTGGCCTCCGCGCGGATCAGCACATCGCCAATCCACACGGTGTGTGCGTCGGGCTTCCCCGAGGCCGGGTCGCCCTGCAGCGCACCCTTGTAGAGCACGTTGGACCGGCAGTTGGGCTGCGAGTGGTCCACGAGCAGCCGCGATTCCAGATGCTGGCCGTCGTCGGCAAAATACAGCCCGAGCAGCTCGGCGTCGCCGCCGGCTGAGTCGTAGCGAACAGTGACCGCGGTGCGAACGACCTCGCCGCCGAGGGTGACCGCCACATGCCGCAGCACCGCGTCCTTGCCCAGGCGCGCGTGCTGAGCGCTGAGGTGCACGGCGTCGTCGGCCCAGTCGGCGATCCAGACGACCGTGAGTCGGGAGGCGTCGGCGAGGACGAATTCGACGTTGTCGGCGTAGGTACCGCTGCCGCGAAGATCGACGACGACGACGGCTTCGGCGGTCTCCTCGGCGCGGATCTGGAGGTGCCCGTAGGCGGTCTTGCCGACCCCCGGCCCGGTGAGGGTGATCTCCACCGGTGTCTGGGTGTGCGCGCCGCGAGCGACAGTGACCACCGTCGCGGTGTCGAACGCCGAGAATGCCTGGGCGGCAACCCGGTCCGCGGGTATTCCGCCCTGGCCGAGCCGGTGATCGCCGCGCGCGACGGTCTCGACCGTCACGCCAGCCTGCTCGGAGACGGTGACCGCGGCGGTGCCGGTGACCGTCGCGGAGCCGTCATGCAGGCCGCGGAGCCGCTTGAGCGGGGTGAACCGCCACAGCTCATCGCGCCCGCCGGGGACCTCGAAGGCGTCGACGTCGAACGAGCTGAACTGCTCGCCTTTATTGAGAGCCAGATTGCCCATCAGCCGACAGCGCCTTCCATCTGGAGCTCGATCAGGCGGTTGAGTTCCAGGGCGTACTCCATCGGCAGTTCCTTGGCGATCGGCTCGACGAAGCCGCGCACCACCATCGCCATCGCCTCGTCCTCGGTCATGCCCCGGCTCATCAGGTAGAAGAGCTGGTCCTCACTGACCTTGGACACGGTGGCCTCATGCCCCATCGTGACGTCGTCCTCGCGGATGTCGACATAGGGGTAGGTGTCACTGCGGCTGATCGTATCGACCAGCAGCGCATCACATTTCACGCTGGACCGCGATCCGTACGCACCCTTGTTCACCTGAACCAGACCGCGGTAGGACGCGCGGCCGCCGCCGCGGGCCACCGACTTCGAGACGATGTTGCTCGATGTGTTGGGCGCCAGGTGCAGCATCTTGGCGCCGGTGTCCTGGTGCTGGCCCTCGCCGGCGAACGCCACCGAGAGCACCTCGCCCTTGGCATGCTCACCGGTCATCCACACCGCCGGGTACTTCATGGTGACCTTGGATCCGATATTGCCGTCGATCCACTCCATGGTGGCGCCGGTCTCGGCGCGCGCCCGCTTGGTCACCAGGTTATAGACGTTGTTGGACCAGTTCTGGATAGTCGTATAACGAACGCGCGCATTCGGTTTCACGATGATCTCCACCACCGCCGAATGCAGCGAGTCGCTCTTGTAGATCGGAGCGGTGCAGCCCTCCACGTAGTGGATGTAGGAACCCTCGTCGGCGATGATCAGCGTCCGCTCGAACTGGCCCATGTTCTCGGTGTTGATCCGGAAGTAGGCCTGCAGCGGGATGTCGACGTGGACCCCGGGCGGCACGTAGATGAACGACCCGCCCGACCACACCGCGGTGTTGAGTGCGGAGAACTTGTTGTCCCCCGCCGGGATCACCGTGCCGAAGTACTGCTTGAACAGCTCCGGATGCTCACGCAGGCCGGAGTCGGTGTCGAGGAAGATGACTCCCTGGGCCTCGAGATCCTCGCGGATCGAGTGGTAGACGACCTCGGACTCGTACTGGGCGGCAACGCCGGAAACCAGTCGCTGCTTCTCTGCCTCGGGGATGCCGAGGCGGTCATAGGTGTTCTTGATGTCGTCGGGAAGCTCGTCCCAGGTGGTCGCCTGCTTCTCACTGGATCGCACGAAGTACTTGATGTTGTCGAAGTCGATGCCCTCGAGGTTCGACCCCCACCCCGGCATCGGCTTCTTGTCGAAGGTGCGCAGCGCCTTGAGCCGGATGTCGAGCATCCACTCCGGCTCGCTCTTCTTGGACGAGATGTCGCGGACCACCGCTTCGGAGAGCCCGCGCTTGGCGCTGGCGCCGGCGACGTCGGAGTCCGACCATCCGTACCCGTAGTTGCCGAGAGAGGCGATCGTCTCTTCCTGGCTCAGCGGCTTGGTGTCTGGCGTGGTCGTCATCGCGACGCTCCTTGTTGTTGATCTTCGGAAACCGAACGGGGGGTCAAAGACGGGGCTGACAGTGTCAGGGGAACGTGGGTGGTGCAGGCGCAGTCGCCGTTGGCGATGGAGGCCAGGCGCTGCACATGTGTGCCGAGCACTTCCGAGAAGGCTTGCTGCTCGGCCTCGCACAGTTCCGGGAACTCCTCGGCGACGTGGGAGACCGGGCAGTGGTGCTGGCAGATCTCGATGCCCTGGATCGGGCCGCCGACCCGGGTGGTCGTGGTCGCATACCCCGCCTGCGTCAGTGCCCCGGCCACCCGTTCGGCGGCCTGCTCGACGTCCTCGGCGGCATCGGACTGCGCCGGGGCGACGCCGGCCAGAATGGACTCGACGCGGCGGCGGGCGAAAGCACGGACGGCGTCGTCGCCGCCGAGTTCGCGCAGTTGGCGGATCGCGGCCGACGCCAGATCGTCGTAGGTGTGCTCGAGTTTGGCGCGCCCTGCCGCGCTCAACCGGTAACGCTTCGCGGGCCGCCCGCGCCCGACGTGTTGCCAGGCGGCTGCGGGCAGTGCCTCGGCGTCGCCGTCGTCGACCATGACGTCGAGGTGGCGGCGCACCCCGGCCGGTGAGATGCCCAGCTCGCTACCGATCTCCGCGGCCGTGATCGAGCCCGATTCCAGCAGCAGACGCACGATCTCCCGGCGCGTGGCACCATCGGTGGCCGATACCGTGGCCGGCACCGGCGACGAGTCGGTCTGGAATTTCACAACACCAGTGTGTCGCAATTAGATGACCCGGTCTAGCAAGGGCATCCTCACCTAACCTGCATAAACGGTTCCGTGCCGTCCGGCGCCATCGGCGCAGGCAGTTACAGTGCACAGGTGGCTGCCCGCCGGCTCTCCCTGAGTTCGTCGATCGCCAGTCTGCACGGCGACGAACGCACTGTCGGAACACCGCTCAACGGTCCCGAACTGATCGCCATGCGCCGGACCCGGCTCTTCGGAGCCACCGGGACTGTCCTGATGGCCATCGGGGCGCTGGGGGCGGGTGCCCGTCCGGTGGTCCAGGACCCCACATTCGGTGTACGGCTGCTCAACCTGCCGTCCCGCATCCAGACCGTGTCGCTGACGATGACCACCACCGGTGCGGTGATGATGGCGCTGGCCTGGCTGATGCTGGCCCGGTTCGCGCTGGGACCGCGGCGGATGACCCGCAGCCAGCTTGATCACACCCTGCTGCTGTGGATCGTGCCGCTGCTGATCGCACCACCGATGTACAGCAAGGACGTCTACTCCTATCTGGCGCAGAGCCAGATCGCCCGCATCGGGCTCAACCCCTACGTCGTCGGTCCCGCGCCCGGACTCGGCCTCGATCACGTCTTCACCCTCTCGGTGCCGAGCCTGTGGCGCGAGACCCCGGCGCCCTACGGGCCGCTGTTCCTGTGGATCGGCCGCGGCATCTCCGCCCTCACCGGTGAGAACATCGTCGAGGCGGTGCTGGCTCACCGCGTGGTCGTCCTGATCGGTGTGGCGCTGATCGTCTGGGCCACACCGAGATTGGCGCGCCGCTGCGGTGTGGCCGAAGTCACCGCTCTGTGGCTGGGAGCGGCGAATCCACTGCTGCTGATGCATCTGGTGGCCGGTATTCACAACGAAGCCCTGATGCTCGGACTCATGCTCACCGGCACCGAGGTTGCGTTGCGCGGGATAGACCACCTAGGGCCGTTGCGACCCACGCCGATGCGCTGGCCCCGCTCCCGCGCCGACTGGGCGGCCTGGGCTCCGCTGGGCATGCTGCTGGCCGGGATCGTGCTGATCACGATGTCGTCGCAGGTGAAGCTGCCCGGCCTGCTCGCCGTGGGTTTCGTCGCCATGGCCCTGGCCCGCCGCTGGGGCGGCGGGGTCACTGCGTTCCTGTCGGCCAGCGCGCTGACGCTGTCGGTGTCGCTGGCTGTCATGGCGTTCATCGGCTGGATCAGCGGCCTGGGCTTCGGATGGCTGTTCACCCTCGGCACCGCCAACGTGGTGCGCAGCTGGATGTCACCACCCACCCTGCTGGCGCTGGGCACCGGTCAGATCGGCATTCTGCTGGGCCTGGGTGACCACACCACCGCGGTGCTGTCACTGACCCGCGCGATGGGTGTGCTCATCATCGCCATCACGGTGACCTGGCTGCTGCTGGCGGTGCTGCGCGGCAGACTGCACCCGGTCGGGGGCCTCGGTGTGGCTCTGGGTGCGACGGTGCTGCTGTTTCCGGTCGTCCAACCCTGGTACCTGCTGTGGGCGATCATCCCGCTCGCCGCCTGGGCGACCCGCCCCGGGTTCCGCATCGCGGCCATCGCGGCCACCCTGATCGTGGGCATCTTCGGGCCCACCGCCAACGGTGACCGGTTCGCCCTGTTCCAGATCCTCGCGGCGACGGTGGCGAGTGCGGTGATCGTCGTGCTGCTGATCGCGTTGACCCGCAATCGTCTGCCGTGGCGCTACGTGCCCGGGACCGACGAGCGGTTCAGCGGTGAAGACCCCGATCCGGTGCCCGGCGCAGGCCCTTCAACCGAACCACCGGCACCGCGCCGCACCCCTGACGCTTACGCTGACTCACCGTGAGGTCTGGCTCCACGGCTGTCGTGCGACTGCGCGGGGTGTCGAAGCGCTATGGGTCCACTACCGCCGTCGGTGAACTCGACCTCGACGTCCACCGCGCGGAGGTCTTCGCGCTGCTCGGACCCAACGGCGCCGGCAAGACCACCACCGTGGAGATGTGCGAGGGCTTCGTGCGCCCCGACGCCGGCAGCATCGAGGTCCTCGGCCTGGACCCGATCGCCGACAATGCCCGGCTGCGCGAGCGGATGGGGGTGATGCTGCAGGGCGGCGGCGGTTACCCGGCGGCGCGTGCCGCCGAGATGCTCAATCTCGTTGCGTCCTATGCCGCCCGCCCGCTGGATCCGGCGTGGCTGCTGGACACCCTCGGACTGACCGAGGCTGCCAAGACCACCTACCGCCGGCTCTCCGGCGGCCAGCAGCAGCGGCTGGCTCTCGGCTGCGCCATCGTCGGCCGGCCGGAACTGGTGTTCCTCGACGAGCCGACCGCCGGCATGGACGCGCACGCCCGGCTGGTCGTGTGGGAACTCATCGACGCCTTGCGCCGCGACGGCGTCACTGTGGTGCTCACCACACATCAGCTCAAGGAGGCCGAGGAACTGGCCGACCACATCGTCATCATCGACCGCGGAATGGCGGTGGCCGCCGGCACGCCGGCGGAGTTGATGCGCAGCGGGGCTGAAGACCAATTGCGGTTCACCGCGCCGCGGCGGCTGGATCTGGCGCTGTTGATCTCCGCCCTGCCGGAGGGGTACCGGGTCAGAGAGCAGGCGCCGGGCGAGTATCTGGTGGAGGGCACCATCGATCCGCAGGTGCTGGCCACGGTGACCGCCTGGTGCGCGCGGCTGAACATTCTGGCCACCGACATGCGGGTGGAGCAGCGCAGTCTCGAGGACGTGTTCCTGGACGTGACCGGTAAGGAGGTTCGGCCATGAGGGACGCGACGACGGCGGAGCTGTTCCCCAGCGGCACGTTCACCCCGGACCCGCGGCCCAGCACCGTCGCCCGGATGCTGGCCGCGCAGTACGGCCTGGAGCTGAAGTTGTTGCTGCGCAACGGCGAACAGCTGTTGCTGACCATGTTCATCCCGATCACGCTGCTGGTGGGCTTGAGCCTGCTGCCGCTGGGCGACTTCGGTGAACCGCGGGCCGCGGTGTTCGTTCCGGCGATCATGGCGCTGGCGGTGATCTCGACGGCCTTCACCGGTCAGGCGATCGCCGTCGCATTCGACCGCCGCTACGGCGCCCTCAAACGCATTGGGGCAACGGCCCTGCCGGTGTGGTGCATCATCGCCGGCAAGGCGCTCGCGGTGGTGAGCGTGGTGTTCCTGCAGGCGATCGTGCTGGGCGGAATCGGCCTGGCGCTCGGGTGGCGGCCCGCCCCGGCGGGTCTGGCGATCGGTGCGGTGGTGATCGCATTGGGCACCGCGGTCTTCGTCGCGATGGGTCTGCTGCTCGGCGGGACATTGCGCGCCGAGATCGTGCTGGCGGTCGCGAACCTACTGTGGTTCACCTTTGCCGGCCTCGGTGCGCTGACCGTGGAGACGGGCACCATTCCGGCGGCGCTGAGTTGGGTCGCGCGACTGACGCCGTCGGGCGCGCTGACCGAAGCGCTGACGCAGGCCGTTGGCGGTTCGGGCGCGCCGTCGGTCGACTGGTTCGGCATTGCGGTGCTCGGCGTGTGGGGAGCGGTCTCCGCACTCGCGGCGCTGCGCTGGTTCAGGTTCACCTGAAACCCGACTCGCCGACTTCCTCTACGATCGGGCTCGTGAGGCTCGGACAGCAGTTCCTTCGGCTGGTGGACCTGTTGCCGCTTCCCAGTCTGCGGACCCAGAAGATCATCGCCGCCGTCGTGCTGCTGAGCCAGGCGCTCATCTCGGTCACCGGTGCTGTGGTCCGCGTCACGGCATCGGGATTGGGGTGCCCCACCTGGCCGCAGTGCTTCCCCGGCAGCTTCACCCCCGTTCCGCACGCCGAGGTGCCGCTGGTGCACCAGGTCGTCGAGTTCGGCAATCGGCTGATCACCTTCGCGGTGGTCCTCGCCGCGATCCTCGCTGTTCTCGCCGTCACCCGGGCGCGCCGCCGGCGGGAGGTGCTGATCTACGCCTGGCTGATGCCGGCATCGACCGTGCTGCAGGCGATCATCGGCGGCATCACGGTGCTCACCGGGCTGCTCTGGTGGACGGTTGCGATCCATCTGCTGGTGTCCATGGTGATGGTGTGGCTGGCCACCCTGCTGTTTGTGAAGATCGGCGAACCCGACGACGGCAGCTACATCACCGTGGTTCCCGGACCGCTGCGCGCTCTGACGGCACTCAGTGCGGTGCTGCTGAGCGCGACGCTGGTGACCGGAACGCTGGTGACCGCTGCCGGCCCCCACGCCGGGGACAAGAGCCCCGAGCGGCCGGTCCCCCGACTCGAGGTGGAGATCGTCACCCTGGTGCATCTGCACGGCAACCTGCTGATCGCCTACCTGTGCCTGCTGATCGGACTGGGCGCTGGATTGCTGGCCATCGGCGCGCCCCGCACGGTCACCCGCAGGCTGGCACTACTGGTCGGCCTGGTAGTCGGTCAGGGCCTGATCGGCGTGGTGCAGTACCGCACCGGGGTGCCGGCGGCTCTGGTCGCTGCGCACGTCGCGGGCGCCGCCGCCTGTACGGCCGCCACCGCGGCGCTATGGGCGGCGATGCGACAGCGGACCCAGACCGAGACGCTCCAGGGCGGCCTCGACGTGCAGCGCGAAGTTGCGCTGAAGTAGGCCGCGATTCTTCTCGTCCAGTTGCCGCCAGCCCAGCGACGGCTCGATGAGTTCCAGTTCCAGCACCACCGCGTCGTCTCCGGTTCCGATGAGATCGACTCGGGCGTAGAGGAGTTCATTGCGAGGCACACCGAGGTGAGCGGCGGCCGCGTCGAGAGTTGAGTGGCCGATCTCCCACAACTCGACGTCGGGATCGGCGGGTGTCAGCGTCTCCTGCGCGTAGGTGCCCGACGCGTCGAGTCGAGGTTGCCGCCCGCGCGGCGGCAGGATCGGACCCTTGACGAAGCCGTGGGACTGCTCGCCGCCGAGGAATACCAGCGCCGTCTCACCCGCCTCCACCCGCGAGTCATAGGGCTGCACCAGCACGCTGCGGCCGTCCGCCAGCAGGGCGTCGGCATGTGCGGCCGCCGCGGTGCGGTCGGCGAATCGCAGTGTGTCCACTGAGCCCGCGCCGATGGCCGGTTTGACGACCATTTCGCCGCCGGACAGTCGCGCGGCGCTGATCCCGTCGCTGATCCCGTCGGTATCCCCCGGTTCGAGGAACGACGACGGCACCACACCGATCCCGGCGGCGGCCACATCGAGCAGGTAGTGCTTGTCGCTGTTCCACCGCACCACCTCGGGTGCGTTGAGCAGATTGCGCACCCGCCCGGCCCAGTCCAGGAACTCCTCACGACGCTCGGCGTAATCCCACGCCGCCCGCAGGATCACCAGGTCGGCAGTTTCGGTCCGCGGGTCGTCCCACGCCATCCAGCGGGCATGCAGGCCGCGGGCGCGCAGGGCGGCGACCAGGCCGTCGTCGTCACCGTCGCCGCCGGGAAGTTGCGCGCAGGAGGCCAGCACGATGCGCGGATGGAACACATCGGGGCGGGCTAGCTTCACGGGCACCTCACAGCGGGGATGATAGTGACATGCACGCAATCGAAGTCGCCGAGACGGGCGGACCGGAGGTTCTGCGGTACGTCGAGAAGCCGACCCCCTCCCCCGGCCCGGCGGAGGTGCTGATCGCCGCCGACGCCATCGGCGTCAACTTCATCGACACCTACTTCCGATCCGGGCTCTACCCGCGCCCGCTGCCGTTCATCGTCGGCCAGGAGGTCTGCGGCACCGTCGTCGAGACCGGAAGCGATGTCGCCGCGCTCAAGCCGGGTGATCGCGTGGTGACCGCCAGCGCGGCGGGCGCCTACGCCCAGTACTGCATCGCGCCGGCGGATTTCGTTGCCTACGTTCCGGATTCGGTGCCCTCGGACTCCATCGCCTCAGCGCTGCTGAAGGGGCTGACGGCGCACTATCTGATCAAGTCTGTCCATGAGGTCTCACCGCAGGACTGGTTGCTGGTCCACGCCGGGGCGGGCGGCGTGGGGCTGATCCTCACCCAGTGGGCCACCAGCATCGGCGCACGGGTCATCACCACCGCATCCAGTGCCGCCAAGGCGGACCTGTCCCGGGCGGCCGGGGCGGTGGAAGTGCTCGACTACCCCGATGACGCCGCGGAGTTCGCCGCACGCGTCCGCGACCTGACCGATGGCCACGGCGTTGCCGCGGTCTACGACGGCGTAGGGCGCAGCACCTTCGACGCCAGCCTGGCCAGCCTCGCCGTCCGGGGCACCCTGGCTCTGTTCGGCGCCTCCAGCGGCCCGGTCCCGCCGGTGGACCCCCAGCGGCTCAACGCCGCCGGATCGGTCTCGTTGACCCGGCCCAATCTGGCGCACTTCATCCGCACGCCCGACGAGTTCGCCTGGCGTACCGGGGAATTCCTGGACGCGATCGCCGACGGATCGATCACCATCACGGTGGGAGGGCGATACCCGCTGGCCGAGGCCCACCGCGCGCACGAGGATCTGGAGGGCCGACGGACCACCGGGTCGATCGTGCTGGTGCCCTAGCCGAGACGCAGTAGCGGCTAGCCGAACAGCAGCGGCAGCGGGATCACGGAGTCGACCGCCAGCGCGCAGAACACCGCAGCCAGGTAGTTGTTGGACTGCAGGAACAGCTTCAGTGGCTTGACCGGCTCGCCGCGACGGACACCGGCCCGCAGGCGGTGCGCCAGGGCCAGGAACCAGCCACCGGCCAGGACCGCCACTACCGCGTAGAGCCAGCCCGCCGCCGGGATGAGCGCAAATGTGGCCGCCACGGTGAGCCAGGTGTAAATCACGATCTGATTGGTGACCTGGCGTTCGGTGGCCACCACCGGCAGCATCGGCACACCGGCGGCCCGGTAGTCCTCTTTGTATTTCATCGCCAGCGCCCAGGTGTGCGGCGGTGTCCAGAAGAAGATGACGGCGAACATCGCCAGTGCCTGCCAGCCGATGGTGTCGGTCACCGCCGACCAGCCGATCATGACCGGCATACACCCGGCGGCGCCGCCCCACACCACGTTCTGGGAGGTGCGCCGCTTGAGCAGCAGCGTGTACACCAGCACGTAGAACGCGATGGTCGCGGCGGCGAGGTGAGCCGAGAGCAGGTTGGTGGTCCACCACAACCAGAAGAATGAGGCCACCGACAGAGCCAGCCCGAACACCAGCGCATGGCTTCGCGGCACGGAGGCGCGGGCCAGTGGCCGGCCCGCGGTGCGGGTCATCACCTTGTCGATATCGGCGTCGGCCACGCAGTTGAGGGTGTTCGCCCCCCCGGCGGCGAGCATCCCGCCGAAGAGCGTGTTGAGGATGAGTACCAGGTCGACGGAGCCCCGGGACGCCAGCAGCATCGCCGGGATGGTGGTCACCAGGAGCAACTCGACCACCCGCGGCTTGGTCAGCGCCAGATAGCCCAGCAGACGGGTGCGAATCCGCTTTGGCGTCGCCGACGCGGCATCGTCGACTACGCGCTCGTCGCGGATCTTCACGCAGTCCACTCCTTCACTCCCACGGGCGGAAGGCGAGGTGCCTGCTATCCACCATCTGTCTACTACGCATGATGGTAGTCCAGCCCCGAACGCTGTGGGCAGCCGATTCGGTACTGCGGGGTGCGGGCCCGGCACTAAGGTGTGGGCGAGACCGGTATGGGACGAGAACCGGGTGAGCAGGAGTGAATGTGTGACGACGCTTGACGAGATTTCCGCGCTGACCACCCCGCACCACCCCGGCGACTGGACCGAGTTGGACTCCCGTGCCGTCGACACGGCGCGCGTGCTGGCCGCCGACGCGGTGCAGAAGGTGGGCAACGGACATCCCGGCACCGCCATGAGCCTGGCGCCGGTGGCCTACACGCTGTTCCAGCGGGTGATGCGGCACGACCCGAGCGACACCGGATGGCTGGGCCGGGACCGGTTCATCCTGTCCTGCGGGCACTCCAGCCTGACCCTGTACCTGCAGCTCTACCTCGGCGGGTTCGGCCTGGAACTCTCCGACATCGAGTCGCTGCGCACCTGGGGCTCCAAGACCCCGGGCCACCCTGAGTTCCGGCACACCAGGGGCGTGGAGATCACCACCGGACCGCTGGGCCAGGGTCTGGCCTCGGCGGTCGGGATGGCGATGGCCGCGCGGTATGAGCGCGGGTTGTTCGACCCCGACGCGCCCGCCGGCACCAGCCCGTTCGACCACCACATCTATGTCCTGGCCTCCGACGGCGACATGCAGGAGGGCGTCACCAGCGAGGCATGCTCGCTGGCCGGCACCCAGCAGCTGGGAAATCTGATCGTCATCTGGGACGACAATGAGATCTCCATCGAGCACAACACCAAGATCGCGTTCACCGAGGACACGCCGGCCCGTTACGCGTCGTACGGGTGGCACGTCCAGGTGGTCGAGGGTGGCGAGAACGTGGCCGGCATCGAGAAGGCGATCGAGGCGGCGAAGAAGGTCACCGACAAACCCTCGTTCATCGCGCTGCGGACCATCATCGGCTACCCGGCGCCCACCAAGATGAATACCGGCGGCGTGCACGGCTCGGCGCTGGGCGACGAGGAGGTCGCCGCGACCAAGAAGATCCTCGGCTTCGACCCCGGCAAGAGCTTCGAGGTCGCCGACGAGGTGATCGGCCACACCCGCAAACTGGTGGATCGCGGCCGCGAGGCACATGACAAGTGGCAGGCCGACTTCGATTCCTGGGCGCAGCGCGAGCCCGACCGCAAGGCACTGCTGGACCGACTGATCGCGGGCACCCTGCCCGACGGCTGGGACGCCGACCTGCCCTACTGGGAACCGGGCTCCAAACCGGTGGCCACCCGGGCGGCCTCCGGCGAGGTGCTCTCCGCCGTAGGCGCGAAGCTGCCCGAACTCTGGGGCGGCTCAGCCGACCTGGCCGGCAGTAACAACACCACGATGAAGGGCGCGAAGTCGTTCGGCCCGCCGTCGATCTCCACCGAGGACTGGGATGCCACCTGGTACGGCCGCACCCTGCACTTCGGGATCCGCGAGCACGCGATGGGCGCCATCCTGTCCGGGATCGTGCTGCACGGACCGACCCGCGCCTACGGCGGGACGTTCCTGCAGTTCGCCGATTACATGCGCGGTGCGGTGCGGTTGGCCGCGCTGATGGACATCGACACCATCTACGTGTGGACGCACGATTCGATCGGTTTGGGTGAGGACGGCCCGACCCATCAGCCGATCGAACACCTCGCAGCATTGCGGGCGATCCCGAAGCTGTCGGTGGTGCGGCCGGCTGATCCCAACGAGACGGCCTACGCCTGGCGGACGATCCTCGAGCGGGGAGCAGCCAGCGGGCCGACCGGTCTGATCCTGACCCGCCAGGGAGTACCGGTACTCGAAGGCACCAGTAGCGAGGGGGTCGCACGCGGCGGCTACGTTCTCGGCGAATGCGGATCGGCCGACGCCGATGTGATCATCATCGCCACCGGATCCGAGGTCCAGCTTGCCGTGGAGGCGGCGAAAATGTTGGCCGCCAAGGACATCAAGGCCTGCGTCGTCTCGATGCCCTGCGTCGAGTGGTTCGAGGCCCAGCCTCAGGAGTACCGCGACCATGTGCTGCCGCCGGACGTGTCGGCTCGGGTGGCGGTCGAGGCGGGTATCGCCCAGAGCTGGTATCGCTACGTCGGCGATACCGGCGAGATCATCTCCATCGAGCACTACGGAGAGTCCGCCGACGACAAGACCCTGTTCCGCGAGTTCGGATTCACCGCTGAGGCCGTGGCGGCCGCGGCGGAACGCGTAATAGACAACTGACCCCCACAACAACAGGAGAACCGATGGCCCAGAACCCGAACCTCGCTGCGCTGTCGGAGGCCGGCGTCTCCGTGTGGCTCGACGACCTGTCGCGTGACCGGCTGCGGACCGGCAACCTGCAGCAGTTGATCGACACCTGGTCGATCGTCGGCGTCACCACCAACCCGTCGATCTTCCAGGCCGCCCTGTCGAAGGGCACCGCCTACGACGCCCAGGTCGCCGAACTCGCCGCGCGGGGAGCCGATGTGGACGCCACCATCCGCACCGCCACCACCGACGACGTCCGCGAGGCCTGCGATGTGCTGCGGCCGGTCTGGAAGCACTCCAACGGGGTCGATGGCCGGGTGTCCATCGAAGTCGATCCGCGACTCGCGCACGACACCGACAAGACGATCCTGCAGGCGATCGAGTTGTGGAAGATCGTCGACCGCCCCAACCTGCTGATCAAGATCCCCGCAACCTTGGCGGGTCTGCCCGCCATCACCGCCGTCATCGCCGAGGGCATCTCGGTCAACGTCACGCTGATCTTCTCCGTCGAGCGGCACCGCTTGGTGATGGAGGCCTACCTCGCCGGGTTGGAGGCAGCCCGGCAGGCCGGCCACGACCTCAACACCATCCATTCGGTGGCCTCGTTCTTCGTCTCCCGCGTCGACACGGAGATCGACAAGCGTCTCGAGGCGATCGGCAGCGAGCAGGCGCTGGCGCTGCGCGGCAAGGCCGGTGTCGCCAACGCCCGCCTGGCCTACGCCGCCTACGAGGAGGTGTTCGAAGGCGGCGGCCGCTGGACCGCACTCGCCGAAGCGGGCGCCTGGGTACAGCGTCCGCTCTGGGCATCCACCGGCGTGAAGAATCCGGAGTACTCCGACACCCTCTACGTCACCGAACTGGTCGCGCCCAACACCGTGAACACCATGCCGGAGAAGACCTTGGAAGCCGTCGCTGATCACGGCCGGGTGCACGGGAACACCATCGAAGGAACCGCCGCGGAATCACAGGCCGTGTTCGATGCACTGACGAAGGTCGGTATTGACCTGCCCGACGTCTTCCGTTTCCTCGAGGAGGACGGCGTGGACAAGTTCGAGAAGTCGTGGCAGGAACTGCTCGACGCGACGCAAAGCCAGCTGGACGCCGCGAAGAAATAGACGTGGCAACCACTTCCGCACCTTCGCCCGGTATCGCCTCCCCCGCCCCGGCGGGGTGGCACAACCCGTTGCGCGACAAGCGCGACAAGCGGATGCCGCGGATAGCGGGGCCCTGCGGTGTGGTGATCTTCGGCGTCACCGGGGATCTGTCCCGCAAGAAGTTGATGCCGGCGATCTACGACCTCGCCAACCGAGGCCTGCTGCCGCCGTCGTTCGCACTGATTGGTTTCGCCCGACGCGACTGGGCCGACCAGGACTTCGGCCAGATCGTGCACGACGCCGTCCGCGAACACGCGCGCACCCCGTTCCGCCAGGAGGTGTGGGACCGGCTCGCCGAAGGGATCCGGTTCGTGCAGGGCAGTTTCGACGACGACGCCTCTTTCGCGAAGCTCGCCGAGACTCTGGAGAAGCTCGACGCCGAGCGCGGCACCGGCGGCAATCACGCCTTCTACCTTTCCATCCCGCCGAACGCCTTCCCGGTCGTCTGCGAGCAACTCAAGCGCTCCGGACTGGCCGATCCGCAGGGCGGCCGCTGGAGCCGGGTGGTCATCGAGAAGCCGTTCGGTCACGACCTGGCCAGTGCGAAGGAACTCAATGCGGTGGTGAACAGCGTGTTCCCCGAGGAGTCGGTGTTCCGCATCGACCACTACCTCGGCAAGGAGACGGTGCAGAACATTCTGGCGCTGCGCTTCGCCAACGAACTGTACGAGCCGATCTGGAACAGCCACTACGTCGACAGCGTGCAGATCACCATGGCCGAAGACATCGGACTGGGCGGGCGGGCCGGGTACTACGACGGCATCGGCGCGGCCCGCGACGTCATCCAGAATCATCTGCTCCAACTGCTCGCACTCACGGCGATGGAAGAGCCGGTCAGCTTCCACCCCGATGAGGTCAAGGCCGAGAAGATCAAGGTGCTCTCCGCCACCCGGCTCGCCCAGCCGCTGGACCTGACCACCTCGCGCGGTCAGTACGCCGCCGGTTGGCAGGGCGGCCAGCAGGTCGTCGGACTGCTCGACGAGGACGGCTTCTCCAAGACCTCGACCACCGAGACCTTCGCCGCGATCACCCTTGAGGTCGACACCCGGCGGTGGGCGGGAGTCCCGTTCTACCTACGCACCGGAAAACGCCTGGGCCGCAGGGTCACCGAGATCGCGCTGCTGTTCAAGCGGGCCCCCCACCTGCCGTTCGACGCGACCATGACCGAGGAACTCGGGCAGAACGCCCTGGTGATCCGGGTTCAGCCGGATGAGGGCATCACGTTGCGATTCGGCTCCAAGGTTCCCGGCACGCTGATGGAAGTGCGTGACGTCAACATGGACTTCTCCTACGGGTCGGCGTTCGCCGAGGATTCCCCGGAGGCCTACGAACGGCTCATCCTCGACGTGCTGCTCGGCGAACCGTCACTGTTCCCGGTCAACGCCGAGGTCGAATTGTCCTGGGAGATTCTCGATCCGGCCCTGGAGTACTGGGCCGCACACGGCACACCCGATTCCTACGAGTCCGGCACCTGGGGCCCCGAATCGTCCTTCGAGATGCTGCGGCGCTCCGGACGCGCATGGCGGCGGCCGTGATAGGCAGGAGTAGCACGACATGATCGTCGATCTGCCGGACACCACCACCAACGACATCAACAAGCGCATCACCTCGCTGCGCGAGGAGGGTGGCGCGATCACGCTCGGCCGGGTGCTCACCCTGGTGGTCGCACCCGACTGCGAGGAGATCCTCGAAGAGGCCATCGACGCCGCGGTTGGAGCCAGCCGCGAACACCCCTGCCGGATCATCGTGGTGGTCCCGGTGGACCGGCTGGCCACCGAAGCCCGCCTCGACGGGCAGTTGCGGGTCGGCGGCGACGCCGGTGCCGGCGAAGTGGTGGTGCTGCGCACCGCCGGCCCGCTGGCCGGCCACGCCAGCAGCGTGGTGCTGCCTTTCCTGCTGCCCGACACCCCGGTGGTTGCCTGGTGGCCGGGGGCGGCACCGGAGAATCCCGCCCAGGATCCGTTGGGCCGCTTGGCCGTTCGCCGGATTACCGACGCCACTGGAACCGAGAATCCGCTGGCGACGCTGCGGAGCCGACTGGCCGGCTATGCACAGGGCGACACCGACCTGGCCTGGAGCCGCATCACCTACTGGCGCGCTCTGCTGGCCTCCGCGCTGGATCAACCGCCGTACGAACCGGTGACATCCGCGGTGGTGTCCGGCCTGGCCGGCGAGCCCGCACTGGACATCCTGGCCGGGTGGCTTGCCGCCCGCATCGACGGTCCGGTGCGACGAGAGGTCGGGGAGCTGAAGGTGGAGCTGATGCAATCCAGCCAGACGATCACCCTGAGCCGGCCGCAGGACGGTCCCACCGCGACGCTCAGCCGAACCGGCCGGCCGGCGGCGCTGCTTCCACTGGCCCGGCGGGAGACCCGCGAATGCCTGGCCGAGGATCTGCGCCGGCTTGACGCCGACGAGGTGTATCACCAGGCGCTGGCCGGGATCGACAAGGTCCACTACACCGGCGGGGTGGCCTGAGACGTGGCGCCGGCCGGCAGGACCGAGGTGCAGACCTACCCCGATACCGACGCGCTGGTGGCCGCTGCCGGCGACCGACTGGCCGCGACGATCACCGCCGCCGTCGACGCACGCGGCCGGGCGTTGGTGGTACTGACCGGTGGCGGCACCGGAATCGGGCTGTTGAAGCGGCTGCGCACGCATCGGATCGACTGGGCAGAAATCCATCTGTTCTTCGGTGACGACCGGTTCGTGCCGCACGACGACGACGAGCGCAACGAGAAGCAGGCCCGTGAGGCACTGCTCGATCACGTCGACATCCCGGCCGCCAACATCCATCCCATGGCCCCGAGCGACGGGGTTCTCGGCGCTGATCTGGCCGGCGCGGCAGCGGCCTACGGCGCCGTGCTGGCCGGTCTGGCCGAACCCGGCGAGCCCTGCCCCGTGTTCGACGTTCACCTGCTGGGCATGGGCGGTGAGGGCCACATCAACTCGCTGTTCCCGCACACCGCGGCGGTGCGCGAACAGCAGCGCATGGTCGTTGGGGTCGACGACTCCCCCAAACCCCCACCGCAGCGCATCACGCTGACGCTGCCGGCCGTCGCCCAGTCACGGGAGGTGTGGCTCGTGGTCGCGGGCCAGGCCAAGGCCGATGCGGTCGCGGCCGCACTCGGCGGCGCGGATCCCGTCGACGTGCCGGCTGCGGGCGCCCGCGGCCGGGAGGCGACGGTATGGCTTCTGGACGAGACGGCGGCGAGCGCGCTACCCGCTTGACCTGCCGCGCGGCCGGCAACCGTTTGGGCTAAGCGGCAGCGGTCCCCGCGGTGCGCCGGGTGAGGCCTCATCCGCTGTTGCGCAGCGCCGATGCCAGACCGCTCATGGTCAGCAGAATCCCCCGCTGGACCAGATCGTCGTCCTCTCCCGACCGATAGCGGCGCAGCAATTCCACCTGCAGGTGGTTCAGTGGCTCGAGATAGGGGAACCGGTTGAACACCGAACGCGCCAGCGCCGGGTTGTCGGCGAGCAGGTCGTCATGGCCGGTGATCAGCCCGTGCATGGCGATGGTGCGGTCATGTTCGGCGCGGATCTTGTCGAACACCCTGCTGCGCAGATCCTCGTCGGCGACCAGTTCCGCGTAACGCGCGGCCAGCCCCATGTCGGACTTGGCCAGCACCTGCGCCATGTTCGACAGCACCGCCCGGAAGAACGGCCACCTCTGGTAGAGGTCGCGCAACACCTCGACCCGGGCGACCCCGTCACCGCCGTCGGCGATCCACCCCTCGATGGCCGTGCCCGTCCCGTACCACCCGGGCAGCATGACCCGCGACTGGCTCCACGCCAGCACCCACGGAATGGCACGCAGGTCCGAGATCGACGCGGTGGGTTTGCGGCTGGTCGGCCGGCTGCCGATGTTCAGCGACCCGATCTCACTGACCGGGGTCGAGGCCGTGAAGTACTCGACGAAACCCGGCGTGTGGTGAACCAGATCGGCGTAGGCCTCCTGCGCCCGTGCGGCCAGTTCGTCGAGCACCTCATACGCCGGCCCCGCGGCGTCGCCGAGACCCTCCACGTCGAGCAGGGTGGCCTCCAGGGTCGCCGCGATCAGGCTCTCCAGGTTGCGGTGCGCGATACGCGGCTCGGCGTACTTGGCTGCGATCACCTCGCCCTGTTCGGTAAGCCGCAGCGATCCGTTCACCGCTCCGGGCGGCTGGGCCAGGATCGCGTCATAGCTCGGCCCGCCGCCGCGCCCGATGGTCCCGCCTCTGCCATGGAAAAGCCGCAACCGGATCCCGGTCTTGCGCGCCGACTCCACCAGATCGAGCTCCGCGCGGTACAGCGCCCAGTTCGCGGCGAGGTAACCGCCGTCCTTGTTGGAATCGGAGTAGCCCAGCATCACCTCCTGGCTGCCGTCGCGGGCATCCACGATTACCCGGTAGATCGGCAGCTCCAGTGCCTGCTCAAGGATCCTCGCCCCGCGCCGGAGGTCGTCGATCGTCTCGAACAGCGGCACGATACCCACCGGCGCGTGTGGTGTGCCATCCGAAACATCAAGCAAGCCGGCCTCTTTCAGCAACAGCGCTGCCTCCAGCATGTCCGACACCGACTGGCACATCGAGATGATGTACGTCGGTACCGCGGCACTGCCGAGCACACCTACCGCGCGGGCGGCCGCGGTGATGATGTCCAGTTCCTTGCGGGCCAGCTCCGACAGTTCGGCGTCGGCGCTGACCAGCGGCCGGCGGGTAGACAGTTCGGCGGACAGCAGCGACACCCGCTGCGATTCCTCCAGCGCCGCGTAGTCCGGGTGCACGCCCGCCCACGCCAGCAACTCGGCGACCACCTGCTCATGCACCTCGGAGTTCTGCCGCATGTCCAGCCCGCACAGGTGGAAGCCGAAAGCGGCCACCGACTCACGCAGCCGGGACAGGCGGTCGTCGGCGAGCAACGCGCTGCCGTGCGCGCGCAGCGACGCGTCGATCTCATCGAGGTCACCGAGCAACTCCTCCGGCGACCGATAGGCCGGCAATCCACCGTCGAGGCGGTGCTCAGGCTGGCGGTCCAGAGTGTTCGCCGCGGCGGCCGTCAGCCGGGCCCGGATCACCCGCACCGCGCGCCGGTACGGTTCGTCGGCGCGCTCGGCTCAGTGCAGGCTTCTGCCAGGTCGGCCAACCCAGGGCTGATGGCCACCAGTCGCGCCGACAGGGACAGTTCCTGCTCGAGGGCGGCGAGTTCGTCGAAGTAATGCTCGAAGGCGGTGTAGGCGGCGTTGCCGGTGGCAAGACGCACCACCTCGGCGGTGACGTTCGGATTGCCGTCGCGGTCACCGCCGATCCACGACCCGGGCCGCACCATCGGCGCGACCAGCAGGTCCGCGCCGGGCCAGCGTCGGCCGCAGCGCGTCCCGCACCTCGGCGTTGACCTTGGGGATCACCTCGAAGAACGACGCCCGGGTAATAGCGCAGCCCGGACTCGATCTCATCGGCGACCTTCAATCGGGACAACCGGATCAGCGCGGTCTGCCACAGGGTCAGGATGTTGCGGCGCAACTCGGTCTCGATCGACCGGCCGTCCACGGTCTCGTGTCTGACCGTGCAGTCGCAGCCGCATCAGCGCGGTGATGCGGTTCTGGGTGTCGAAGACGGTGCGCCGGCGGGTCTCGGTGGGGTGGGCGGTGATGACCGGTGAGACCAGCGCGCCGCGCAGCGCCGGCGACACTGCCGCCGCATCGAGTCGGGCGGCGTCGAGCTTGCGGTAGGTGGCCGCCAGGGTGCTGTCGGGCGGCGGCTCACCGGCCGCGGCGTGCACCTCGCGGCGGCGCTCCCGGTGGATGTCCTCGGCGACGTTGGCCAGCAGCGCGAAGTGGCTGAAGGCCCGGATCACCGGGATCGCCCGGTGGATGTCGATACCGAGGAACATGTCGGCGAGTTCGCTGCGGTCGATCTCGGATCGGCGAACCCGGAACGACTCCACCCGGGCGCGCTCGACAAGGTCGAACACCTCGTCGGCCGTTCTGCTCGCGCACGGTGTCGCCGAGCATCGCGCCGAGCAACCGGATGTCCTCGCGCATGGGCTCGGTGGCCTCACGGCCGACCCGGGTCCGATAGACCGCGCCGACCGGGGACAGCGCCGTATCGGCATCGACCATGGATTTGATTATCGCCTGTGATCGGGGCCGGTGCAGTGCGAGACGGCACGGCCCGAGGCCCAGGAGTGCTTGAGCCCAGGCGCGCTTGAGGCCAGGTGTACTTGAGCCTAGGTGTACTTGATCTGCAGGGCGGTGCCGATGATGGCCACCACCCAGATGCCGGTCACGAACAGCGTGAGCCGGTCGAGGTTCTTCTCCACCACGGTGGAGCCCGACAGGCTGGACTGAACACCACCGCCGAACAGTGTCGACAGACCGCCGCCCTTGGCGCGGTGCAGCAGCACCAGCAGCATCATCAGGATGCTGGTGATCACCAACAGGATCTGCAGGCCGAGAATCATGGTCTAGAATCCTACCGGGCGGATGTCCCAGCTCAGGGCAGGGGTCCGCCGGCGGCGATCGCCGCCAGCAGGGCGAACTGCTCCCCGTCCAGCGACGCACCGCCGACCAGGGCGCCGTCCACGTCGGTCTGGGCGACGAGTCTCGCCGACGTTCTTGGCGTTCACCGACCCGCCATAGAGCACCCGCACGCCGTCGGCGATCGCCGATGACGACAGCGCGGCCAGTTCCTGGCGGATCGCCGCACAGACCTCCTGGGCGTCGGCCGAGCTGGCCACCCGGCCGGTGCCGATGGCCCACACCGGCTCGTAGGCGATCACCACATCGGTCAACTGCTGTTCGGTCAGGCCGGCCAGCGAGCCACGCAATTGGGTGACGTTGTGCTCGACGTGTTCACCGGCCTCCCGCACCTCGAGGTGCTCGCCGATGCAGACGATCGGGGTCAGTCCGTGCCGGAACGCCGCGGCTGCCTTGGCGGCCACCAGCGCGTCGTCCTCGTGGTGGTAGGTGCGCCGCTCGGAGTGGCCGACGACGGCGAAGGTGCAGCCCAGCTTGGCCAGGAACGCGCCGCTGATCTCCCCGGTGTAGGCACCGGAGTCGTGCTGGGAGATGTCCTGGGCGCCGTAGGTGAGCCGCAGTTTGTCGCCGTCGACGAGGGTCTGGACACTGCGCAGATCGGTGAACGGCGGGATGACGGTGACGTCGACCTTGTCGAAGTACTTGTCCGGCAGCGAGAATGCGATCTTCTGCACCAGGGCGATGGCCTCGAAGTGATTGAGGTTCATCTTCCAGTTGCCGGCGATCAGCGGCTTACGTGACACGGTGATGGTCTTCCTTTTCAGTTGTCGGCTGCAAGAACGTCGATGCCGGGCAGGGACTTGCCCTCAAGGTATTCCAGCGACGCACCGCCGCCGGTCGAAATATGGGAGAAACCGTCCTCGGGGAGGCCGAGTTGGCGGACCGCTGCGGCGGAGTCGCCGCCGCCGACGACGCTGAAGGCGCCCTTGGCGGTGGCACCGATGATCGCCTCCGCGACACCGCGGGTGCCCGCGGCGAAGGCCGGGAACTCGAAGACCCCCATCGGGCCGTTCCAGAAAATGGTGCGGGCATTCGACAGCAGGGTGGTGAACCGGGCGACCGAGCCCGGACCGATGTCGAGCCCCATCGTGCCGTCCGGGATGGCGTCGACGGCGACGGTGCCCGGCTCGGAGTCGGCGGAGAACTCCGCGGCCACCACGATGTCGACCGGCAGATGGATGACGTCGCCGTATTCCTCGAGCAGCTGCCGGCAGGTGTCGATCATTTCCTCTTGTAGCAGCGAGGTACCCACCGAGAACCCCTGGGCGGCAAGGAATGTGAAGCACATGCCGCCGCCGATGATGACGCTGTCGGCCTTGCCGGCGAGGTTCTCGATCACGGCGAGCTTGTCGGACACCTTCGAGCCGCCGAGCACCACCGCGTACGGCCGCTCATCGGCGTGACTGAGCTGTTCGAGCACCTTGACCTCGGCGGCCACCAAGGTGCCGGCGTAGTGCGGCAGCAGTGTGGCGACGTCGTAGACCGATGCCTGCTTGCGGTGGACCACACCGAAGCCGTCGGAGACGAAGGCACCGTCGTCGCCGACCAGTTCCACCAGTGCCGCCGCCAGGGCACGGCGTTGCGCGTCGTCCTTGCTGGTCTCCCGCGGGTCGAACCGGATGTTCTCCAGCAGCAACACATCGCCGTCGGTCAGGCCCTCGGCCCGGGCCAGTGCGTCGGTGCCCACCACGTCGGAGGCCAGTTGCACATGGCGGCCCAGCCGTTGCGCGAGCGCCGCGGCAACCGGGGCGAGGCTGAATTTCGGATCCGGGCCGTCCTTGGGGCGGCCGAGATGCGCCGTCACCACGAGTTTGGCGCCGGCGTCGCAGAGCGCCTTCAGAGTCGGCACCGAGGCGTCGATCCGTCCCGCGTCGGTGATCGCACCGGCGTCGTCGAGTGGAACGTTGAGATCGCAGCGCACCAGGACGCCGCGACCGGCCACCCCGTCGGCCAGCAGATCGGCCAGCGTCTTCACCGCCATCGCGGTCTACAGCGACTTGCCGACCAGGGCGACGAGGTCGACCAGCCGGTTGGAGTAGCCCCACTCGTTGTCGTACCAGGACACCACCTTGGCCTGATTGTCGATCACCTTGGTCAGGCCGGAATCGAAGATCGAGCTGTGCGGGTCGGTGACGATGTCGCTGGAGACGATGGGGGCGTCGTAGTACTTGAGGATGCCCTTGAGCTTGCCCTCGGCGGCTGCCTTCAGCGCGGCGTTGATGTCCTCGACGCTGCCCTTCTTGGCCAGCTCGACCGTCAGGTCGGTGACCGAGCCGGTGGGGATCGGCACACGCAGCGCGTAGCCGTCCAACTTGCCCTTGAGTTCCGGCAACACCAGTCCGATCGCCTTTGCGGCGCCGGTGGAGGTGGGCACGATGTTCAGCGCGGCGGCGCGGGCCCGGCGTAGGTCGCTGTGCGGGCCGTCCTGCAGGTTCTGATCCTGGGTGTAGGCGTGGATGGTGGTCATCAGACCCCGGACGATGCCGAACTCGTCGTTGATGACTTTGGCCAGCGGCCCAAGGCAGTTCGTGGTGCACGAGGCGTTGGAGATGACGTTCTGGCTGCCGTCGTACTTGTCGTCGTTGACGCCGATGACGATGGTGATGTCCTCGTCCTTGGCGGGTGCGGAGATGATCACCTTCTTGGCGCCGGCCTCCAGGTGGCCGCGTGCCCGCGCGTCGGTGAAGATGCCGGTGGACTCGATCACGACATCGACGCCCAGATCGCCCCACGGCAACGCGGCGGGGCCCTCGCGGACTTCCAATGCCTTGACCCGGTGGCTGCCGATGACGATGGTGTCTCCGTCGAGACTCACGTCCTCGGGCAACCGGCCCAGGATGGAGTCGAACTTCAGCAGGTGCGCCAGAGCGGCGTTATCGGTGAGATCGTTGACCGCCACGATCTCGATGTCTTTGGCTTTTCCTTCGATCTTCTGTGCCGCCAGGGCCCGATAGAAGTTGCGCCCGATGCGCCCGAAACCGTTGACCCCAACCCGGATCGTCACGTCTGTCTCCTCGAAGTCGCTTGCCGTGGATCAACAGCCTAGTGGTGCGGTTTCGGCGCCGCTGCCGGGTTGGCCTTAGCCGTGGCAGTCGCAGGAGGCGGTACCGTCGGGATATGGCTCGGCTGACCGCACTGCCGCTGCAACTGGATCTCGACGTGGGCCGGCTGCGCGAGCGCCTCGGGCAGGGGCTTTTCGCGATGGTGGCCGGTCCGGAGGGCCCGCAGAACCGCACCCGCATCCACGCCACGCCGGGGCCGCGCTGGTTTACCGAGGACAGCCCCATCCGGAGGGTCCACGGCGACGCCTCGATGTTCGTCGGCGGACTGCGCGCGCTGCTGCTGCAGTCGCTGCATCCACTGGCAATGGCCGGTGTCGCCGAGCACTCCGACTACCGCGGCGACCCCTGGGGGCGATTGCAGCGCACCAGCACGTTCCTGGCCGTCACCACCTTCGGGACGGCGACAGACGCCCAGCGCGCGGTCGACAAGGTGCGCGGAATCCATCGACGGGTGCACGGAACCGCGCCGGACGGCCGCCCCTACCGCGCTGATGATCCGCACCTGCTGGAATGGGTCCACATCGCCGAGGTGGACAGCTTCCTGCGCGCGTATCAGCGCTACGGCGCGGCCCCGCTGGATCAACAGGGCCGCGACACCTACGTGGCCGAGACGTCCCGGGTCGCCTCGGCGCTGGGCGTGATCGATCCGCCGCGGACCGAGGCCGAGTTGGCCGCGCGGATCGCGGCCTTCCGCGGCGAGCTGCACGCGACCGCCTCCGCCCGCGAGGCCGCCCGCTTCCTGCTGCTCACTCCCCCGCTGTCGCTACTGGCCCGGGCACCCTACGGCGTGCTGGCGGCGGCGGCAGTCGGGTTGCTGCCCACCTGGGCGCGGCTGCCGCTGCGACTGCCCTATGCACCGGTCCTCGAGAGCACCGCCGTGCGGCTCGCGGGGACCGTCCTGGTGGGCGGAATCCGCTGGGCACTGTCAGCGAACCCGCCGGAAACGGCGGCGTCGGCGAACCCGCCGGAAACGGCGGCGGCGAACCCGCCCGCCGTGCCGACTGAGGTCTGAGGCTCAGGCCTCGTCGAGCAGGTCCGGGGTGACCGCGGATTCGGTGTCGGGAATGCCGTCCTGCTTGGCCTTGCGATCGGCCATCGACAACAGCCGCCGGATACGACCCGCCACAGCGTCTTTCGTCATCACGGGTTCAGCGAGGCGGCCCAGTTCTTCCAGCGACGCCTGGCGGTGTTCGACACGGAGCCGGCCGGCGGCGGCCAGGTGCTCGGGCACCCCTTCGCCGAGGATCTCCAGCGCCCGTTCCACCCTGGCCGACGCCGCCACCGCCGCGCGCGCCGAGCGGCGCAGGTTCGCGTCATCGAAGTTGGCGAGCCGATTGGCGGTCGCCCGCACCTCGCGGCGCATCCGCCGTTCCTCCCAGATCAGCCGGGTGTCCTGGGCGCCCATCCGGGTGAGCAGATTGCCGATGGCATCGCCGTCTCGCACCACGACACGATCGGTTCCGCGCACCTCGCGCGCCTTGGCGCTGACACCGAGTCGCCGGGCGGCGCCGACGAGTGCCAGGGCCGCTTCGGGACCCGGGCAGCTGATCTCCAGGGCTGACGAGCGGCCGGGTTCGGTGAGGGACCCGTGCGCCAGGAAGGCCCCGCGCCACGCAGCCTCGGCGTCGCCGACACTGCCGCCGACGACCTGTGCGGGCAGCCCGCGCACCGGGCGCCCGCGCATGTCGAGAAGTCCGGTCTGACGCGCCAGCGCCTCACCGTCCTTGGCGACCCGCACGACGTATCGGGTGCTCTTGCGAATGCCACTGGCGGACAGCACATGCACCGCCGAGTTGTACCCGTACAGGTCGTGGATCTCCTTGCGCAGCCGACGGGCAATGCTGCCCTGGTCCACCTCGGCCTCGACCACCACCCGGCCGGCGACGATGTGCAGGCCCCCGGCGAAGCGCAACAGCGCGGCGACCTCGGCTCGGCGCGCGCTGACGGAGTTGACGATCAGACGACTCAACTCGTCCTTCACCTCGGCTGTCATCGCCACAGGTCGTCACCTCTCGCTCCGTCGGGTCGCCGGACCCGCCCGGGTTGCCACCCCGGCTCAGCCGCCGCAGGGCTGACGGTCGGCATCGTGGTCGTCGGAGTCTGAGGACTCCGCGACCGGACGGCGTCGAGGGCGTCGGCGAGCTTGGCCGGGTCATGTAAAGGTTTACCAGGTCGGGAAACGTCGTAAAAGTTAACTGCGGCTTCCAGTACACCGGCCGTCCGCCGCAGTTGGCCGCGCTCACGCTCCGAAGGCACCCGGGCCGTGTCGACGATGATGTCGTCGACCCGGAATCCTGGCGCATGCTGGGCCAGCACGTGAAGATGGCGCTCGGCCGAAAAGCCCGCTGTCTCACCGGGTTCCGCATCGAGGTTGAGCACCAGCGCGCGCCGCGCCGACGTCGATTTCAGTGCGGCGAGCAGTCCCGGCACCAGCACGTGCGGGATCACGCTGGTGAACCAGGAGCCCGGTCCGAGCACCACGAGGTCGGCCGCCAGGATCGCGTCCACGGCCTGCCGGGTGGCCGGTGGATCCCCGGGCATCAACCGCACCCGGCGCACCTTCCCCGGCGTGGTGGCCACCGCGACCTGACCGCGGATCACCCGGCTCATCCGGGGATCGGCTTCCAATCCGGCGACGTCGGCCTCGATCTGCAACGCGAGCGGGCACATCGGCAGCACCCGCCCCTTGACGCCGAGGATCCGCCCGAGTTCGTCGAGTGCGGCGACCGGGTCGGCCAGCACCTCGCCGAGGCCGGCGAGCAGCAGGTTGCCGATCGGATGACCCGCCAGCGCGCCGTTGCCGCCGAACCGGTGCTGGATGATGGTGGCCCACAGCCGGCCGTGCGGGCTGTCAGAGGCCAACGCCGCCAACGCCATCCGCAGATCACCCGGAGGGACGACATCGAGTTCGGAGCGCAACCGCCCGGACGAGCCGCCGTCGTCGGCCACCGTGACGACGGCGGTGACGTGCGGGGTGAGCCGGCGGGCGGCGGACAGGGTGGCGTAGAGCCCGTGGCCGCCGCCGAGAGCGACGATGCGCGGGGAGGTGTCCGGGTTCAGCGCCCTCATCGGCCCGGTCACTCGCGCCCCAGATCCCGGTGCAGCACCCGCACCGTGAGTTGCTCGTTGGCGGCGAGCAAATCGGCGAGCGCCTCCGCGATCGCCACGCTGCGGTGCTTGCCGCCGGTGCACCCGATCGCGACGGTCATGTACCGCTTGCCCTCCCGCGCGTAGCCGTCGACCACGAGCCTCAACAACTGGTGGTAGGTCTGCAGGAACTCTTCTGCCCCGGCCTGGGCCAGCACGTACTCGCGTACCTCCGGCGACTGGCCGGTCTGCGGACGCAACTCGTCCACCCAGTGCGGATTGGGCAGGAAGCGCACATCCATCACCATGTCGGCATCCATCGGCAGGCCGTACTTGAACCCGAAGGATTCCACCGTGACGCTGATCTGTGCCGCGGTCTCCCCACCGAACGACCGCTCCAGGCTGGCCCGCAAGGCGGGCACCGACAGCGACGAGGTGTCGATCACCAGATCGGCTGCCGCTCGCACACTGGAGAGCATCGCGCGTTCGGCGGCGATGCCCTCGGCGAGTGTCTGGTTGCCGCCGAGGGGGTGGCTGCGCCGGTTGTTCTCGTAGCGGCGCACCAGGATGTCGTCAGACGCCTCCAGGAACAGAACCCGCGGAGTGATGCGGCGCGCGGCGAGGTCGTTGCGCACCAGATCCAGGTCGCCGGTGAACCCCCGGGACCGGACGTCCATCACAACCGCGAGCTGGGTGATGCGCGACCCGGCGGCCAGGCCCAGATCGACCATCCGCGCGATGAGTTCCGGCGGCAGGTTGTCGGCGACGTACCAACCGAGGTCCTCGAGCACCTTGGCCGCAGTGCCGCGGCCCGCACCGGACAGACCGGTCACCAGCACCACGTCGATGTCGGGTACCGCGTCGGCAGGTGTGTGGCTATCGCTGTGATCGGTCATGGCGCCCGCAGAGCATCATCGTCCACCGGCGCCGGGGATGCGGCCGATTGGTCGGTTTCACCGGCACCGAGCGCATCGAGCACTGCGGCGGCGGTCGCGACCCCGATACCCGGCACCGCGGTGATCTCCTCCACGCTGGCCTGCCGCAGCCGGGCCAGCGAACCGAAGTGGGTCACCAGTGCCCGACGCCGGGTCTCCCCCAGCCCGCGGACGGCATCCAGCGCCGAGGCCGTCATCCGCTTGGACCGCTTACTGCGGTGATAGGAGATCGCGAATCGGTGCGCCTCGTCGCGCACCCGCTGCAGCAGATACAGACCCTCGCTCTGGCGCGGCATGATCACCGGGTCCGGTTCGGCGGGAACCCAGACCTCCTCGAGGCGCTTGGCCAGTCCGATCACCGCGACATCGGTGACTCCGAGTTCGTCGAGCACCGCTTGGGCGGCGTTGACCTGGGCGGCGCCGCCATCGACTACGTAGAGGTGGGGCGGGTAGGCGAAGCGTCGCGGCTTACCGTCGGACTCAGCGGGCTCGGGAACCTCGGCGAGGTGGCGCAGGAACCGGCGTCGGGTCACCTCGGCGATGGAGGCCACATCGTCGGAACGGCCGTCACCGGCTGCCTCCCGGATGGCGAAGTGGCGGTAGTCGGATTTGCGGGGCAGCCCGTCCTCGAACACCACCAGCGATCCCACGACATCGGTGCCCTGCACGTGGCTGATGTCGACGCATTCGATCCGCAGCGGCGCCGAAGCCAGGCCTAGCGACTCCTGAATATTCTGCAACGCAGCCGATCTGGCGGTGAAGTCCCCGGCGCGACGGAGCTTGTGCTGCTGCAGCGCCTCCTGGGCGTTGCGGTACACCGTCTCCGCCAGGGCTCGCTTGTCGCCGCGCTGCGCCACCCGCAAGGCCACCCGCGATCCCCGCAGCCCGGACAGCCAGGCGGTGAGTTGGTCGGCGTTGGCAGGCAGGCACGGCACCAGGACCTCGCGCGGGACCGGATTGTTGGCTTCGTCGGCAGCACCATTGAGTTCGATTTGCTCACCGTAGAACTGGGTCACGAACTGCTCCACCAGTTGAGCCTGCGGCGAGTCCCCGGGCTCGCCGGGCTTGTCCACGATCCATCCGCGCTGACCCCGCACCCGGCCCCCTCGAACGTGGAAGACCTGCACCGCCGCCTGGAGTTCATCGTCGGCGAAGGCCACCACATCGGCGTCGGTGCCGTCGCCGAGCACCACGGCCTGTTTCTCCAGAGCGCGTTTGAGCGCGCCGATGTCATCGCGCAATCGTGCGGCGCGCTCGAAGTCCAGGGCCGCGGCGCTGGCATTCATCTGCCGCTCCAGCTCCCGGGCGAAGCGATCGGTCCTGCCGGACAGGAAGTCGCAGAAGTCACCGACGATCTTGCGGTGCTCCTCGGCACTCACCCGCCCGACGCACGGCGCCGAACACTTGTCGATGTAGCCGAGCAGGCATGGTCGCTCGATCTGGCTGTGCCGCTTGAACACTCCCGCCGAACAGGTGCGGGCCGGGAACACCCGGGTCAACAGGTCGAGGGTCTCCCGAATGGCCCAGGCATGCGAGTACGGCCCGAAGTACCGCACGCCCTTCTTGCGCGGCCCGCGATAAACCATCAGGCGCGGGTACTCCTCGTTGAGGGTCACCGCCAGCACGGGGTAGGACTTGTCGTCGCGATAGCGGACATTGAACCGGGGGTCGAACTCCTTGATCCAGTTGTATTCGAGCTGCAGCGCCTCGACCTCGGTGCCGACCACCGTCCACTCCACCTTCGCGGCGGTGGTGACCATCTGCCGGGTGCGGGGGTGCAGGCCGGAGATATCGGCGAAGTACGAGGTGAGCCGGCTGCGCAGGTTTTTGGCCTTACCGACGTAGATGACCCTGCCCGTCGCGTCCCGGAACCGGTACACGCCGGGCTGCACCGGAATGGATCCGGGTGCCGGGCGGTACGTCGCGGGGTCGGCCACAGTCACCTAGGTTAGTGCGCCGGCTCACCGGCCTCGGGCCGGTAGCGGTCCATCAGGTCCCGCACGGTGTCCATCGCGGCGACCGCCCGATCACGGTCGATCAGTTGCACGGCGGCCACCGGCTGGTATTCGTGGGCCGCGAGATCCACCCGGGCCCAGCGGCGGCCGGGCGGGAAGGAGAAATCGACCACCTCGGCCCAGGGAATCACCCGGTATTCCAGAATGTTTCGCACCGCCAAACCGGAGGGCCCGACCTTCAGCCGCGGCCGGGTGAGCAGCAGCACGCCACCGGCCAGCAGCAAAGCGATAGCGCCCATCGCGACCTGATCGGTGGGCCGCAGATACGCCCCCGAGGCCTCATTGTTGATGACCGCGACCACCACTCCGATGACGGCGATCGACGCGGCGACCCCGTAGGCGATCAGCGACATGCGGTGCGGCTTGAACTCGGCATCCCATTCGCCCTCGGGTCCGCTCATGCCTTGCGCAGCCGGTGCAGGGTCAGCGCAGTCGACAGTGCCGCAGCACAGGCCTGCGCGCCCTTGTCCTCGGCCGAATCCGGCAGTCCGGCACGATCGAGCGCCTGCGCCTCGGTGTCGGTGGTGAGCACCCCGTTGGCCACCGGGGTCGACTCGTCCAGCGAGACCCGGGTCAGGCCCTGAGTCACCGCATCGCAGACGTAGTCGAAATGCGGTGTCGCGCCGCGGATCACCACACCGAGGGCAACCACCGCATCGTGCATACGCGCCAATTCCTGGGCGACCACGGGGATTTCGATCGCTCCGTGTACCCGGATCACAGTGGGGTCGGTGATGCCGCTGCCGCGGGCGACGGCGGTGGCCCCGGCCAGCAGCGCCTCGCAGATCTCCGAGTGCCACGTGCTCGCCACGATCGCCAGCCGCAGCCCGGAGGCGTCCATCTGCGGAACGGGCGGGATACCGGAGCCGCTCATCGTGCGCTCACTCCCCCGCTCACTCCCGCGGTCACTCCCGCCCGACCGCGTCGTCGTAGTCCTCCAGGCCGACCAGGTCGTGACCCATCCGGTCACGCTTGGTCTTGAGGTACCGGATGTTCTCGGCGTTGGCGCGCACCGGCAGCGATACCCGTTCAACGATCTCCAGGCCGTAGCCGTCCAGGCCGACTCGCTTGGCGGGGTTGTTGGTGAGCAGCCGCATCGACCGCACACCCAGATCGACCAGGATCTGCGCACCGATGCCGTAGTCGCGGGCGTCGGCGGGAAAGCCGAGTTCCAGGTTGGCGTCCACGGTGTCGGCGCCGGCGTCCTGCAACTGATAGGCCTGCAGCTTGTGCATGAGTCCGATACCACGGCCCTCATGGCCGCGCATGTACAGGACCACTCCGCGATCCTCGGCGGCCACCAGTGCCAGAGCGGCATCCAGTTGCGGCCCGCAGTCGCATCGCCAGGATCCGAACACGTCGCCGGTCAGGCATTCCGAGTGCACCCGCACCAGAACGCCGTGGCCGTCGTTGAGCGGTCCGGCGATGTCGCCGCGGACCAGAGCCACGTGCTCCACGTCGTCGTAGATGCTGGTGTAGCCGACCGCGCGGAACTCGCCGTGACGGGTCGGGATCCGCGCCTCGGCAATGCGTTCGATGAGCTTCTCGTGTTTGCGGCGATAGGCGATCAGATCGGCGATTGAGATCATCGCCAGGTTGTGCTCGTCGGCGAAGATGCGCAACTCATCGGTCTGCGCCATCGAGCCCTCGTCCTTCTGGCTGACGATTTCGCAGATCGCCCCGGCCGGCTGCAAGCCGGCCATCCGGGCCAGATCGACGGCGGCCTCGGTGTGCCCGGGGCGGCGCAGCACCCCACCGTCCTTGGCCCGCAACGGAACGACATGGCCGGGCTTGGTGAAGTCGTCGGCGGTGCTGACCGGGTCGGCCAGCAGTCGCATGGTGGTGGCCCGGTCGGACGCCGAGATCCCGGTTCCCACGCCGTGGCGGGCGTCGACGGTGACGGTGTAGGCGGTGCCGTGCTTGTCCTGGTTCACGGCGTACATCGGCAGCAGGCCCAACCGGTCGCACACGGTGCCGTCCAGTGGCACGCACAGGTACCCGGATGTATAGCGGACCATGAAGGCCACCAATTCGGGCGTCGCCTTCTCGGCGGCGAAGATGAGATCGCCCTCGTTCTCGCGGTCCTCATCGTCGATGACGACGACGGCCTTGCCCGCAGCGATGTCGGCGACCGCCCGTTCGACGGTGTCAAGCCTCGTCATCGTGCCCGCCTGTCGCCGATGGTGGGATCCGTCGCTGGGGACCGTCCCGTCCGGAAAGTGCGCTTCAAGTATGAACCACCCGCGGCAGGAAACCACCCGGCCGGTCCGTGGCTGCCGTCACGATCCGGGCGCCGCGGCCACCGACACGGTGTCGCGCCACGTTGACCGGTCACCGCACCCACCCCTAGGTTGTAGGGACTGCGTTGGTCCGGGCACCCTGAGCAACACGGTGGGGAGTGGGTGTTTCGATGGCCAGGGCTGTGACCCGGATCGGCGCTGCGGCGTTTGCGCTGGGCATTTCGCTCGCCGTCCCGCAGGCGTTCGCCGCGGCGGACACCCCCGACGACCAGGGAAACGCCGTCGCAGCTAACCCAGGATCACCCCCGGCCGGCTCCGGTCAGGCCACCGCGCGTTCGACGGCCGCACACCCGGGCCGCGGTCGGACCCGGCCAGAGGCTGCGCCCGCTCCCGCCGCCACCGCGGACGTCCCGGCAGCCGCCGCGACCTCGCAGAGTGCATCGGCCACCCGGGCGGCGGGCACACCGGGTCCGCGACTGAACCCGCGCGGCCGGACCGACGCCGCAGACCGGACCCCTGCCAGGGCCGGGCAAGCGACCACCGAACTCGCCCCGGGTGCCGCACTCACCGGTGCCGGGCCCGATGCCGCAGCCCCACAGCCCACGCCGGCGGATGCCGCGTCGGCGGGGCCGGCGGGCCAGCCCGAACCGGCGGTGCCGGTGGATATGTCGACCCCGGCTCCTACCGCGGCCGTCGGCGCGGTCGCCGTGCCCAGTGCGGCGGCGATCACCTCGACCGCGGATGTATCCACCGATCCACTGGGCCCCGTCCAGTCGTTCATTGAGGGCGTGGTGCTGCTGATCCGGCGCACCTTCTTCAACCAGCCGCCCACGGTGGCGCCGGAGCAGACCACCGGCCAGATGACCGGGCCGATCACCGGCACCATCGGGGCGGTCGACCCTGAGGGCGACCCGATCACCTACACCGTGACCAGTGCCCCGAAGTTCGGCACCGTGCTGGTCGGCACCGACGGCGGGTACGCCTACACACCGGGCAGCACGTTCGCCGGACTCGACACCTTCACCGTCGCCGCCGCGGACACCGGCTTCCACATCAACCTGCTGGACCCGTTCCGGCCGGCGAGCACGCTGGCCAACGTGGTGGTCGCCCAGGGCCGGGCGGCCTGGGTGCAGTTCGATTTCGATTACACGGGGTGGGCGCTGCTGTGGTCACCGGAGGCCCGCAGCGCGCTGCAGACCGCAGCGACCCTGCTCGCGTCCTATGTGGAGGTGGATGCACCGGTCACGGTGACCTACACCGTCAGCGGTGAGTTCTCGCCGTTTTCCGGGCAGCTCGCCTCGGCCACCAGCCCGATGATCAGTTCGCGCGCAGGGTTTTTCCCGACCGTGGTGCAGGACAAGATCATCACCGGCACAGATGTCAACGGCTCGACGGCCGACGGGACGATCACCTGGAATTTCGCCAATCCGTGGGCTTTCAACGGGTCGGCGGGCGGCGGCGAGTACGACTTCCAGTCGGTGGCGATGCACGAGTTGATGCACACCTTCGGCTTCCTGTCCGCCATCACCGAACCCGGCTCCAACACCGACACCACGTGGACCGCCTACGACCGATTGCTGGTGACGTCCGATGGCACCCGGGTGATCGGCAATGACTTCACCTGGAACAGCGCCTATGACACCAACCTCGTCGGCGGCGACGGCGGCCTCTATTCCGGTGGCCCCGCCGCGATCGCGGCCTACGGCGCCCCGGTCCCGCTCTACACGCCCAGTCCCTGGCAGGCCGGCAGTTCGGTGTCACATCTCAGCGACTTCGTCTTCGTCGGGCGCAACAAGCAGTTGATGATCGCGCGGGTGAGTACCGGCACCGGCATCAAGACGCTCAGCACGATCGAAACCGGCATCCTCACCGACCTGGGCTACACCACGGTGAGCGCGCCGGGAGGCTCCGCGGTACTGATGATCGGCCTGTTCGTCATCCGCCGCCGCCGCACCCGTGCGACAGCCCGCTAGTCGCGGTTCTCCAGTAACCGTTCGACATATTTGGCGATCACGTCCACTTCGAGGTTGACCGTCGCCCCCACCGCCGCCCGCCCCAGGGTGGTGAGCCCCAAAGTCGTTGGGATCAGGGACACTTCGAACCAGTCCGATCCCAGTGCCGACACCGTCAGGGATACCCCGTCGACGGTGATCGAGCCCTTCTCGACGATGTAACGCGACAGCTCCGCCGGCACCGAGACGCGAACGATCTCCCAGTGCTGTGACGGCGTACGTGCGATCACTTCACCGGTTCCGTCGACGTGCCCCTGAACGATGTGGCCGCCGAGCCGGCTGTTGATCGCCGCCGCCCGCTCCAGGTTCACCGGACTGCCCACCGCGACACCCGCAAGGCTGGAACGGTTGAGGGTCTCGGCCATGACATCGGCGCTGAACCGGCCGTCCGGCAGCACCTCGAGCACCGTCAGGCAGACTCCGTTGACGGCGATGGAGTCGCCGTGGCGCGCGTCGGAGCTCACCACCGGGCCTTCGATGGTGAGCCGAGCGGAGTCGCCCAGATCGTCCTTGCCGACGACGGCACCGAGTTCCTCGACGATTCCGGTGAACATCGGCCTAATCTAGCCTCTTCTCGCCGTGGAACGCGGCGGCCGGATTGTTGTTGAAGTTCGGCACCCGCCGGTACCCGGATGCCTCGTAGAACGCCTGCGCATGGGGCTGGCGCGACCCGGTGTCCAGCCGGGCGATGCGGTAGCCGAGTTCCCGGGCGGTGTCCTCCAGCGCCGCCAGCAGCGCGCGGGCCGCACCCGTGCGGCGGGCGTGCGGCACCACATACATGCGCTTGATCTCACAGGTGCCGTCCGGCAGCGCTTTGATGCCGCCACCGCACACCGCGGCGCCGTCGCGGTAGCCCACCAGGTACGCCCCGCCGGGTGGACCCAGCTCGGCCGGACCCGCCTTGGGCATGCCGGGCGCGGTGAGGTCCAGGCCGTCATAGAGCTCAGCCATCTCCGCGACCATGGCCGCCACCAGCGCCGCGGCATCGCCCGCCCCCGCGGAAACCCGCCGGAATTCCAGTTCATCAGACATCCGCCCACTCATACCGATCTGGTGACGCCCGCACAACCCGGGCCTCGCCGTCGCCGGTGACTCCGGCCCGACCCACTACCATGCAGGGATGCCGACAAGCCGCCGACTGCTCGCCGTCCTGACCGCCCTGCTGGCCGCCACGCTGGTCCTCTCGGGCTGCTCGAAGAAGGCGTCAGAGCCGTTGCCGGAGGCCTCCGAGCTGATCGGGCAGTCCATCGCGACCACCAAGGGGCTCAAGAGCGCCCATCTGGAGATCGTGGTCAGCGGCAAGATCGCCGGCCTTCCGGTGACCTCGCTCTCCGGTGATCTCACCAACGTGCCCGCTGTGGCGGTCAAGGGCAACGCCACGATCTCGATGGGCGGTTCCGACGTCGATGTGGAACTGGTGGTGCTCGACGGCACCCTGTTCGCCGCGCTCACCCCGAACAGCTGGCTCGACATGGGTCCGGCGGTCGAGGTCTACGACCCGTCGGTGATCCTCAACCCCGACACCGGCCTGGCCAACATGCTCGCCAACATCAGCGAGGCGAAGTCCGACGGCTTCGAGACCATCGGCGGCGTGCCCGCCGTCCGTATCACCGGCAAGGTGTCCGCCGACGCGGTCAACAAGCTGATCCCGCAGATCAAGGCCACCGGAGCTGTCCCGGCCACCGCGTGGATTGAGCGGGACGCGCCGCACCAGCTGGTGCAGGCCAAGGTTGATCAGAGCGAGGGCAACAGCGTTCAGTTGACCCTGTCGGAGTGGGACAAGCCGGTCTCGGTCACCAAGCCGGCGGTGTAATGGCACACGCGCCCGCCAACCCGGTGGTCCCCACCGACCCGGCGATCGTCACCGGCCGCAGCCGGCGGATCGCCATCGGCGCCGGCAGTCTCGCCGTGCTGCTCGGGGCGCTCGACACCTATGTCGTCGTCACGATCATGGTCGACATCATGCGGGACATCGGCATTCCGGTGAACAAGATTCAGCAGGTCACGCCCATCATCACGCTGTATCTGCTGGGTTATATCGCCGCGATGCCACTGCTCGGCCGGCTGTCGGACCGGGTGGGCCGAAAGCTGGTGCTGCAACTGAGCCTGGCCGCCTTCGCGGCGGGCTCGGTGGTCACCGCCCTAGCCGAAGACCGGCCGGTGTTGATGATCGGTCGGGTGATCCAGGGTATCGCCGCCGGTGCACTGCTGCCGGTGACGCTGGCACTGGCCGCCGATCTCTGGTCGGCCAAGAGCCGCGCGGGCGTGCTCGGCGGCATCGGCGCCGCCCAGGAACTCGGCAGTGTGCTCGGTCCGCTGTACGGCATCGGTGTGGTGTGGTTGCTCAACACCTGGCGCGACGTGTTCTGGATCAATGTGCCGCTGACCGTGATCGCAATGGTGCTGATCCACTTCAGCCTGCCCAGCCAGGAACGCAGAGCCGACCCACCGCGTGTCGACGTCGTCGGCGGGGTGCTACTGGCGATCGCACTCGGCCTGGCCGTATGGGGTCTCTACAACCCCGCGCCGGACGGCAAGCAGATACTGCCCCCGCACGGCGCGGCACTGGTGGCAGCCGCCGGGTTCTTCGCCCTCGCGTTCGTGGTCTGGGAGCGGTTCGCCACCACCCGCCTCATCGACCCGCGCGGTGTGCGGGTCCTACCGTTCCTGTCATCGCTGGGCACCTCGATGTGCGCGGGCGCGGCGCTGATGGTGACGCTGGTCAACGTGGAACTGTTCGGGCAGGGCGTGCTCGGCAAGGATCAGATCGGCGCGGCCTTCCTGCTGTTGCACTTCCTGGGCGCCCTGCCGGTCGGGGCGCTGGTGGGCGGCTGGCTGGCCACCCGGATCGGCGACCGGGCGGTGGCCGCGGCGGGGATGCTGATCGCAGCGGGCGGCTACTGGCTGATGTCGCACTGGAATGTGGACGTGCTCTCGGCCCGCCACGACCTGGGACCGATCAGTCTGCCGACCTTCAGCACCGATCTCGCACTGGCCGGCTTGGGGCTGGGTCTGGTGATCGGCCCGCTCACCTCGGCCGCCCTGCGGGTGGTGCCCGCCGCGCAGCACGGCATCGCCTCATCGCTGGTGGTGGTCGCCCGGATGACCGGGATGCTGATCGGCGTCGCGGGGCTGACCGCCTGGGGCCTGTACCGGTTCAACCAGATCCTGGCGACATTGCCCAGCGTCCCGGCCGACAACCTGGCCGCCAAGATCGCCGGCGAAGCGGAGCGGTACCGCACGGCGTTCGCCCTGCAGTACGGCTCGATCTTCTTCATCACCACCATCGTCTGCCTCGCGGGTGCGGCGATCGCCCTGTTCATCGGCGGCCGCCAGGAGCACGCCGACGAGGAGCCTGCGCCGATCAGTGCGGCGGCACCAGGCTGAGCAGCAGATCCGGCCCGATGCTCTCGACGCTGTCGAAGCGCCACCGCAGGGCGCCGGCGATGCTGGCCACACCGACGTCGTCGACGGCCGCCAGTGGCCCGCCCAGCAGGATCGGCGCCACATAGGCCACGATCCGGTCCACCACACCGGCCCGCAGGAACGCACCGGCCAGGGTGGGACCGCCCTCGAGTAGGACATCGGTCCGCTCGCGCAGCGCGTCGATGACCTCATGGGGATCGCGGGTGTGCAGCATGAGCGTGGGTGAATCTCCATTGCACACATGGGATTCCGGCGGCACCTCACGCTGGCCCACCACCACCCGCAGCGGTTGATCCGCGGCCAGGGTGCCGTCCGGCAGTCGCGCCGTCAGCGTGGGGTTGTCGGCGAACACCGTCCCGGTGCCCACCACGATCGCGTCGGCCGCCGCGCGGCGCCGGTGCAGATCGGCACGGGCCGCTTCACTGGTGATCCACTGGGAGGAGCCGTCGGCCGCGGCACTGCGGCCGTCGATGCTGGTGGCGAATTTCCAGGTGAGGTGCGGACGTCCGGTCCGCTGCTTGTGCAGCCATTCCCGCAACGGCCCGGTCGCTACCTCGTCGGCGCAGACACCGGCGTTCACGGCGACTCCGGCGTCGCGTAATCGTTGCGCGCCACCCGCCGCGATCGGGTTCGGATCGGCGACGGCATAAGTCACCGCGGCGACGCCGGCCGCCAGCAGTGCATCGACACACGGCGGAGTGCGGCCGTGATGGTTGCACGGTTCCAGTGTCACCACGGCGGTACCGCCCACAGCGCGCTCCCCCGCCGCCCGCAGCGCGACGACCTCCGCGTGCGCACCGCCGTCGTGTTCGGTGGCGCCGACGCCGGCGATGGAACCGTCCGCGGCCAGGATGACCGCTCCCACAGGCGGATTCGGGTAGGTGGACCCCTTCACCTGCTCGGCGCGGTGCAGCGCCGCCCGCATCGCGGCGAGGACGTGCTCGGGGTCGGTCATACCCGCAGGTGCGGTGAGACGCTGCCGGCGCTGCGGCGCAGGGATTCCACCGCCAGCGCCGGATCGGCTGCGCTGTACACCGCCGAGCCGGCCACGAAACAGTCCACTCCCGCCTCGGCGGCCGCTTCGATGGTGTCGGCGTTGATGCCGCCGTCGATCTCCACCAACACGGTCAGCTCACCGGAGTCGACGAGGCGGCGCGCGGTCCGCACCTTCCCGAGCACCTCGGGGATGAAACTCTGCCCTCCGAATCCGGGCTCCACCGACATCACCAGCAGAGTGTCGAACTCGCGCAGGATCTCCAGGTAGGGCTCCAGCGGGGTGCCCGGCTTGACTGACAGCCCTGCTTTGGCGCCGGCGGCGCGGATATCGCGGGCCACCGCCACCGGGTCGTCGGTGGCTTCGGCGTGGAAGGTCACGTTGTGGGCTCCGGCCTCGGCGTAGCCGGGAGCCCATCGGCCGGGGTCGGTGATCATCAGGTGGCAGTCCATCGGGATGTCGGTGGCGGCCAACAGGCTCCGCACCACCGGCAGCCCGAGGGTCAGGTTGGGTACGAAGTGGGCGTCCATCACATCGACGTGCAACCAGTCGGCGCCCTCGACCGCGGCCGCTTCGTCAGCGAGCCGGGCGAAGTCCGCCGACAGGATCGACGGCGCGATCATCGGTCTGGCCGGTGTGTGGCCTGGGCGTGCCATGGGCAACACCCTAAGCCTCCTTGCGCAGCGCGGCGGCGAACATCGCGTCGGTGCCGTGCCGGTGCGGCCACAGCTGGACGTGCGGGCCGTCGCCGATGTCCTCGACAGGGGCGAACAGCCCCCGAGTGTCGAGCGCGGTCACCGGGTGTCGGCGCACCGCGTCGGAGATCACTCCGACCGTCTCGGCCAGGTGCGGCGAACATGTCGCGTAGAGGATCACCCCGCCGGGGCGGGTCAGCGCGATCGCCGAGGCCAGCAGTTCGCGCTGCAGCCGGGTCAGCGCCGGCACATCGGCGGGCGTGCGCCGCCATCGCGCCTCCGGCCGCCGGCGCAGCGCTCCGAGTCCGGTGCACGGCGCATCGACGAGTACCCGGTCGAACGAGCCGGCCTCCAGCGGCGGCTCGCGGCCGTCGGCGCGCAGCACCGTCACGCTGAGACCGCGAACGTTCTGCTCGACGATCTCCGCGCGGCGCGGATTGGGTTCCACCGCAGTGACTTCCGCTCCCTGCTGCGCGGCCAACGCCGCGATCAGGGCCGTTTTTCCGCCGGGGCCGGCGCACAGGTCCAGCCACTGTCCGCGGTCCTCGCCGATCAGCGGCGCCAGGGTCAGCGCGCGCGCCACCAGTTGACTGCCCTCGTCCTGCACCAGCGCCTGACCGTCGCGGATCGGTGCGAGCGCACCGGGGTCTCCACCGGACAGATACACCGCGTACGGCGAGTACCGACCGGGCACCCCATCCACCGCATCGGCCAGTTCCGCCGCCGTCAACGCGCCGGGGCGGGCGGCCAGGTGGACAGCCGGGCGGGCGTCGTCGGCAGCCAGCGCCGCGTCGAGTTCACCGGCCGAGGCGCCGAGCGCGTCGGCGAATGACTGGGCGATCCAGCGCGGGTGGGCGTGGGCTAGAGCGATGTGTCCGATCGGATCGGTGTCGGCCGGCGGTGCGAGCTCCTCGACCCAGGACGCCTCATCGCGCCCGGCGATCGTCCGCAGCACCCCGTTGACGAAACCGGCTCGGGCCGAGTCGAATTCGATGCCGGCCTGCTCAACGGTGGTCGATACCGCGGCATGGACGGCGACACCTGTGCGCAGCAGCTGGTAGCTGCCCAGCCGCAGCAGATCCAGCAGCACCGGGTCGATCTCCTCGATCGGCCGGTTGGCGGCCGACGAGATGACGGCATCGAGCAGGCCACGGGTGCGACACGTCCCGTAGGTGAGCTCGGTGGCGAACGCGGCGTCGCGTCCGCTGATACCGCGCTGGCCGAGGATGGCCGGCAACGCGAGGTTGGCGTAGGCATCCCGTTCGGAGACTGCCCGCAGCACATCGAATGCGGCCCGGCGGGCAGGGTCGAGTTCGGACCGTCCGGAGCGGCCGCGCGGCTTGCCGGCGCGGGGTGGCCGCTCACTCATGAGGCCATCACGTCTTCGCCCAGCCGAGCGCCCCGAGCCCAGTCCGCGGCGGCCATCGGCTTCTTGCCCGGCGGCTGCACCCAGCCGAGGTGCACGGGGTCGGACCCGGTGCCGATGCTCACCCCGGCGCGGTCGGTGCGGATCTCTCCGGGACCCAGCGGGTCCTGGGATTGCGACACGGTCACCGGGCCCAGCTTCACCCGCATATCCCCGATCATGGTCCACGCGCCGGGATTCGGCGTCATCGCGCGGATCCGCCGTTCGATGACGTGGGCGGGCAACTCCCACTGCACCCTGGCGGCCTCGACGGAGATCTTCGGCGCAAGGCTGATCCCATCCGATGGCTGCGGGACGGCGGTCAGTGTGCCATCGGCGATCCCGTCCAGTGTCGCCTCCAGTAGCGCCGCCCCCGAGACCGCAAGCCGGTCGAGAAGATCTCCGGCGGTGTCCGTCGCGCGGATGGTCTCGGTGACCACCCCGTACACCGGGCCGGTGTCCAGCGCCGGTTCGATGCGAAACGTCGTGGCACCGGTGACGGTGTCGCCGGCGGCGATGGCGGCCTGCACGGGTGCCGCGCCCCGCCAGGCGGGCAGCAGCGAGAAGTGCAGATTGACCCACCCGTGGGCCGGGACGGCGAGCAGGCCCTCGCCCAGCAGCGCCCCGTAGGCCACCACCGCACAGCAGTCGGGAGCCAGCGCGGTCAGTTCGGCGACGAACTCATCGGTGTTGGGGCGCGGCGGCCTCAGCACCGGAATTCCGGCGTCACGTGCCATTTGCGCCACCGGGGACGGTGCGGGCGTACCGCGACGGCCGGAGGCGGCATCGGGCCGGGTGAGCACCGCGACCACATCGTGGCGGGGAGACTCGAGCAGCCGACGCAGCGACGGCAGGGCCGGTTCGGGGGTGCCGGCGAAGATGATGCGCATACCGCTTATGAGACAGCCCGAGTCGTCACGGCGCTCATCGCGGCACCTGATAGAACTCGCGCTCCGACACACCGGCCATCCCGCTGACGAACATCCAGGGGATGGTGGTGCGCAGCCGGTTCACGGTGGCGGCCGCGTCGTTGTAGTACTGGCGGGCGAAGGCGAGTTTGTCCTCGGTGTCGGCGAGATTCTGCTGCAGATTGAGGAAATTGTTCGACGAGTTCAGTTGCGGGTAGGTGGTTCCCAGCGCCAGCACCTGACCCACCGCGGTGTCGAACTGCTGCTCGGCGGAGGTGCGCTGCGCGACCGATTTCCCGCCGGTCGCGGCGGTCAGCGCTGCCTGCGCGTCTGCCACGTGCGCCAGGACCGCCTTCTCGTGTGACGCGAAACTGCCCACGGTGCTGACCAATCCGGGGATCAGCGAGGCCCGCCGGGTGAGCTGCACGTCGATCCCGCCGAGTGCCTCATCGGCCCGCACGTCGGCGGCACGAAGTTTGTTGTAGCCCAGCACGAAACCCATCAGTATCGCGACCGCGATGATCAGCGCCACGACGAGCACAAAGGTCACCATGAACCGCCTCCTCCTCCGCCACCACCGCCGCCTCCGCCGCCGCCTCCCCCACCGCCGCCGCCGCTGCTGGACGACGATGACGACTGGGAGGCGGTGTAGGCGCCGATGGACGACGACAGCGCCGACTCGAAGCTGTCGAAACTAGCACCCCCCGACGATGACGACGACGTCCAGTCCGAACCCGACGACGAGTGGTACCAACCCGGTTCCGGGGGCGGCGCTCCGGTAGCCGCCTGGTATTTCGCCGCCCACAGGGCCGCGGCTCCGCCGGCCACCGCGAACGGGATGTAGGAGGTATAGAGGTCCTTGCGCGCGGAGAAGTCGAAGCGCGCCTCGGCGGAGTCGGTGGCCAGCATCCGGTGAAAGCCCCCGACCTCCGACCACAGCTGGCGCCCGGTGGCGGTACGGCGCATCCCGACTCCCGGGGTCCAGGCGCGGGTGGACAACAGGAAGAACACGGCGAACGGCAACGCCCACAGCGTGATCGGGAATCCCCACCGGAAGAAGCCGCAGACCGCCAAACCCAGTGCGACGACGTTGGCCACCCGCAGCCACAACTCCGACCGATGTTTGGCGATCATGCCGTCGCTGATCGCCCACTGCCGGACCGCCGCGTCCATGGCGGACTTGGCGGCGGTGAGCTTACGGCCGGCGGTGACGGTGCCGTTGGCGCTGAAGTCCTGCCCGCGACCGGTGAGGCCGAGCGCCGATCCGACCGCCACACTGACCGGGTCCACGTCCGCCCACGCGCCCGGATCACCCACGCTGTGCACCGTCCACTTCTTCTTCGAGGACTGATCCAGCGACAGCAGACCCCGGTCGGCCAGATAGAACAATGTGGCGGTGAGTCCCTCGGCGGGGACCTTCTCGGTGCGGATGTACTCGCACTGCACCGGACCCAGGCCTTTGGGCGGCGCGAACTGCAGCGGGAATCCGGGTTCGGGTTCGGCGATGGTCCGCCACCACAGCAGCGCCCCGAGACCGGCGGCCACGGTCAGTCCGAGCAGCCATGCCAGCAATGGCACCGACCGGCCGAGCACCCCGTCCCAGCGCACCGGCCACGGAACCTGCGCTCGGGGCGGGACCGGCACGTCGACACCGGCGCGCAGTGTCACCGGGGTGCGCGGCGGCAGGGCCACGGCGGACAGTTCCACGGTGTCACCGCTGATCTCCAGGCCGTCGCAGGTGCGGCCCACGCCGTATCCCACCGAACACTGCGCTCCGGGCACCCGCCCGGGAAGCGTCACCGTCACCTCGGCGCGATCGATCTGGTTGTTCCACCCCGGTGCGATCACGTTCCAGAAGAAAACCGTCGGGACGGCTGCTGCGGCGGTGGAATCGCCTGCTGCGGAGGCGAATTCCCTCCGCGCACCGGTGCTTACCGGATCCAGGACGCCGGGCACCGTGTAGCGGATACGAAAAACATGGGTACCCGAGGTCAGATAGCTGTCCGGGTCGCCGATCTTGGCGACCCGGAACCGGTCGTTCTCCCAGAGCATCTGGTAGGGCACCGGCATCCCGTCGAGGGTGATGTCGGCGACCTCGGGCACCTGGCGCACGCGGGTGTTTTCGGCGTTACCGACATCCCAGTACCGGAAGATGCCGTGCCGGCCGCTGGGGAACTCGCCGGTGATGGTCTCGTCGGCCTGCATCAGCCCGTCGGCGTCGACGCGGAATTCAGCACGCAATGTGGAGATGACCACCGGGTCGTAGACCGGGCCGCCCTGTGCGCCCGTGCCGGCCACCGCCGGCCACAGCAATCCGGCGAGGATCAGCAGCAGGGGAATCACCCACGCGACCTTGCGGACCACCGTCCTCACCGCGCCTCCGTCGTTTCGGGCCTTTAGCCTAGTCTCCACCGGCGCGGCGCGCCCGGTCCGGCAGATACATGCGGTCGCAGGCTTTACGGTGACGGTTCAGGGCAGCAGCAGGGAGAAACCCATGGCCGACGACCCCTATCTGACGCATCAGGTGGTTCGCGAGACACGACCGGCGGACCGGATGCACCAGTACGACCCTCATCTGGCCGGACTTGTCTTCGAATACGTCCGCACCCGGCTGAGTTTCACCGATACGCCACTGGACCATCCGGCTCCGCCCGGAGCCGATCCTGGCGGCGCTGGACGGGTTCATCGACGATTACGGCCGCGATCCGCGCGAGGTGCTCGACGCCTATGTGACCCATATCGCGGCCAACGTGCTGAGCACCGACAGTCCGCGGTTCTTCGGGTTCATCCCCGCCGCCCCCACCAAGGCGGCCCTGCTGTTCGACACGGTGGTCTCCATCGCGTCGCTGCAGGGCTGTTCCTGGCTGGAGGCATCCGGGGCGATCGTCGCCGAGAACCAGGTGCTGCGCTGGATCGCCGACCTCGCCGGCATGCCGGCCTCGGCCGGCGGGACGTTCGTCTCCGGCGGATCGGCCGCGAATTTGTCCGCACTGGCCGTCGCGCGCGAGATCGGACGGGAACGGTTCGGCATCCGCGAGGTCCGGATCGCCTGCAGCGACGAGGCTCACTCCTCGGTGGCCAACGCCTGCCGCATCCTCGACGTCGAACCGTTCGTCGTGCCGACCGAGAACCACCGCTTCACCGGCGCCGCACTGAAGGCCGCACTGGACAGTCGCGACGGCGACCCGGTGGTCGCCGTGGTGGCGACGGCGGGAACCACCAACGCCGGCATCGTCGACGACCTCGAGGGCATCTCAGCGGTGTGCCGTGACCGCAATCTGTGGATGCACGTCGACGGTGCCTACGGCGGAGCCGCGCTGCTGTCGGACCAGAAGTGGCGGTTCGCCGGTCTGGAGCAGGCCGACTCCTTCATCACCGACCCGCACAAGTGGTGGTTCGCACCGTTCGACTGCGCGGCACTGCTCTACCGGGACCCCGACCAGGCGGCCTCGGTGCATACCCAGCACGCGTCCTATCTGGATCCGCTGCATCAGTCCGACCATCCCGAGTACTGGAATCCGACCGACCTCGCCCACCATCTGTCCCGCCGGGCGCGGGGGCTGCCGCTGTGGTTCTCACTGGCCGTGCACGGCGCGAACGCCTACCGGGTGGCCGTGCAGTACGTGCTCGACCTGACCCAGCAGGTCGCCGAACTGGTCGATGCCGCGCCGCATGTGGAGCTGGTTCGCGAACCCGGGCTGTCGATCGTGCTGTGGCGCCGGCCCGGGTGGACCAAGGACGACTATCTGCGGTTGCAGAACCGGTTGCTCGCCCAGCAGGTCGCCTTCGCCACCCCGACGGTGTGGGAGGGCGAGGTGATCGGCCGGTTCGCTCTGCTGCATCCCTCGACGACGATCGACATGGTGGCGGCGGTGCTGGACGCGGCGCGATAACCCCGCCGCCCGCCCGTTACCCGACGTGCAGTGGGTCCATCTGCACCCGAACCGCTTCGTGGTCGTGGCGGGCACTGTGCACCACCGTCGCCTGGCGCAGGGCGGCGGCCAGCGCCAGACCCTCGTCGCGGCGCACTCGAACCAGCATGCGGATGGCGGGCTCACCGGCCGGGGTGGCCGGTGGCCGGCGCACCCCGGCCGGCAGATCGACCGGACCCAGCACCTCGGCGTCCCCGGGTAGCGCCGCCTCCTGCAGCAGGGCCGCCACCGCCGTCGACCCCCCGTCCACCACGGCGATATGCACCGCGGGCGGCAGACCCACCGCCGTGCGCGAGGCGAGCTCGGCCTCGGCGTGGCCCACCGGATCCCACTTGATGAGCGCCTGCACCGTCGGCAGACGCCGATTCCGCCACCACCGCCACCACCCCACCGTCGGCGCGGGAGTGCACCTGCGCCGCGACGGTCATCCACCGGCGCAGGGTGTCCTCGGCGGCGCGCAGATCCTGACGGCCCAGCAGACACCAGCTGTCGAGCAGCAGTGCGGCGCCGTAGCCGTCCGGGGCGTGCGGCTCGGCGCCGGGGGTGGCCACCACCAGAGCCGGACCGGGGCCGATCTCGGCGTGAACCGAATCGCCGGCGGAGGTGATCGACCGGGGTACCCGGGAATGCCCGGCCCAATTCCTCGGCGGTGCGACCGGCTCCCACCACGACCGCACGAATCGCCTCGGAACCGCAACGGCGGCAACGCAATGCGACGTCGATGCGGCCGCACCACCGGCAGGTCGCACCGTCAGCGTCGCGGTCCGACAGCGACAGCGGACCCACGCAGTGCCGGCACCGCGCGACGGTGCGGCACTTGGCGCACGCGACGGTGGGCAGATAACCGCGGCGCGGCACCTGCACCAGAACCGGGCAGCCGCGTTCCAGCGCCGACCGGGCCGCCCGCAGCGCCACCGACGGCAGCCGGGCGCTGCGGGCTGCCGCGTCACGCTCGTCGGCATAACCGGAGTCGTCGATGGCCACCACCCGTGGCGCGCGGGCGCGCACAACCGTACGGGCGGCCACCAGGTCGTGCGCCCAGCGCCCGGTCACCAGCGCCTGTGCCTCGGCGGTGCGGGAGAAGCCCCCGACCAGCGCCGCGCACCGCAACTGATGGGCGCGCAGCATCCCCACTTCGCGGGCGTGCGGGTAGGGCGCACGCGGCTCGGACAGTGAGTCGTCGCCGTCGTCCCAGACGATGACCAGGCCGAGCTTGTCCACCGGCGCGAACACCGCACTGCGGGTGCCGATCACCAGCCGGGCCTGCCCGCGCAGCACTGACAGCCAGCGCCGGTAGCGCGCCGAGGGTCCGAGCCCGGCGGCCAGTGTCACCACCGCCGACTCGTCGATGAGGGCGGTCGCGGCGCGGTGCAGGACGTCGATGTCGCGTTGATCGGGAACGATCGCCAGCACGCCGTACCCGCCGCCGACCGCGGCGGCGGCCGCCTCGGCCAGCCGGTCGGACCATCGCTCACCCGGCAGCGCCTGCCACACCGCGCGTGCGGCGCGTCCGTCGCCGAGCGCCTCCAGGAACCGCTCGCCCCCGCCGTACGCCGCCCACCCCGCGGGATCGGGAGCGGTGACGGCCGGCAGCAACGCCGGGGTGACAGCCGCTTTCTCCGCGCCCGCGTGCCGCGGCGGGATGGCCAGGCGCAACACATCGGGCCGGGTTCCGGCGTAGCGGGCGGCGACGGCATCGACGAGGCGGCGCACATCGGGGGTCAGCACCGGCTCCGGTGAGATCACCCGATCCAGCCAGCCCAGCTGACCGGCGTGATCGGTGTCGGACCGGCGCTCCAATACGAAGGCATCGACGAGTCGGCCGTGGAAGCGCACCCGCACCCGCACACCGGGTTGGGCGTCGTCGGACTGATCCGCGGCGACCAGATAGTCGAACTCCCGGTCCAGATGCGGCACCGACAGCATCGGCAGCACCCGCGCGATCGGTTCGTGGTCGGCGGCACGCCGGGCGGTCGTACTCACCTGCTCCCGTCCCGTGTGCGAAGGGCCGTCACCGACGCTGGTGCGTCTGGCGGGGCCTGTCAGCGCCGCTTCTGCGCGCGGCGGCGTTCGGCGTCGTCGAAGCCTACCGACCCCGCGGGCGCGGCGCCCCGAGCACGTTTGCGGGAGCTGTAGCTCGACACCGCATCCCACGCTCCGGCCACCCCGTCGCCATCGGCGTCGTAGGTCAGCGACTTACTCGGCGCGAAGCCCAGTTCGGTGCCCACGTCGACGGCGTCCATGTTGGCCCCCATGAACACGAAGTCCCAGCCGTACACCGTCTCCTGCTGCGAGATGAGCTGGCGCACAGACTCGATGGTCCATTCCTTGCTGGCGTTCTCATATCCGTCGGTCATCACCACGACGGTGATGTCCGCCGGGCGCTGATCCTCCGGCAGCGCCGCCAGACCCGCGCCCACCTCGGTGATGAACCGGCCGATGGCGTCGAGCAATGCGGTGCTCCCGCGCGGCTCGAGCACCAGCGGCGGCACGGTGCCGATCGGCCGGTCCGCGTAGACCACGTCGTACTGGTTGTCGAACTGCGCCAGCGTGACCGTGGTGGTCCCGGGTTGTTCGGCCTCCTTGGCGATGTAGGTGTCGAATCCGCCGCGCATGTCAGCGGCGATGTCGGTCATCGAGCCGGAGCGGTCCAGCAGTGCGGCGATCAAGGTTGTGTTGGTGTCAGTCATCGGTGTTTCCCCCCGTGTGGTTGTTCGGTCAGGACGACGCTAACCACCGGCACCGACAGAAAATTCAGCGGCGATCACGACCGAAGAACAGACCGGCGGTGATCAGCACCATCGACGCCGCGTAGACCCACCAGATCGGCAACTCCAGCGCCTGGGATGCCAGGACGAACTGCCCCACGCCGATCATGCCGTCGGAGACCGCGAACAGCATCGCGCCGACAGCGGTCCACACCGTGGGCAGCCGGGCCAGCAGCGCCGCGGACACCATGGCTGCCAGCACGGTCATGTAGAGCACCACCGGCACGGTGAGGTTCTGGGCGATCAGCGCGGGCCAGAACCGCGTCAGCATGCCCACGAATCCGGCGGCGACCACCGCGATGAGCAACAGGCGGATGGGCGCGGTGTTGCCTCGCAAGCACAGCGGCACCAGCGCACCCAGGAAGCACAGATGGGCCAGCAGGAACGACCCGAGGCCGCAGACGAATGCCGGCGACCACCACGGGATGGCCAGGAAGAAGTCCCCGGCGGCGGACAGCAGCAGTGCGGCCACCAGCCAGCGCCGCTCCCGCGCAATCGGATGGGATAGCGCCGCGATGGCCAGCAGCACCGCCATCGACGCCTTGGCCAACGGTTGCGCCCAGAACTGACCGGTCAGCACCGCGCCGGCCGGTGACCGCCACGCGGTGACGGCCAGGAAGAGTCCGTAGCCGACGGCGGCCAGCACCGCCGCGGCCCACCACCGGCGGACCGCGGGCGGCGCGGCTTTGTACGGTGATGCCATGACCGAATCGGCAAGGCCACCCGTGGACGACATTCTCCAGAAGGTACTGGAGGCCGTCCCGTTCCGGCTGACGGTCGGCGACGGCGTGGAGGCGGCCCGGCGCGCACTGCGGGATCTGCCCCGCCGACCGCTGCATCCCGACCTTCGGGTGCAGGACCGTCACATTGACGGGCCCGCCGGCCCGATCCCGGTCCGGATCTACTGGCCGCCGGAGAACGCGGACGGCCCGGCTGGGCCAGCGCCGGTCACGATGTTCTTCCACGGCGGCGGGTTCGCCCTCGGTGACCTCGACACCCACGACGCCACCGCGCGCGAGCACGCGGTCGCCGCGCACACCGTGGTGGTGTCGGTGGATTACCGGCTGGCTCCGGAGCATCCCTTCCCCGCCGCCGTCGATGACGTCTGGGCGGCGACCTGCTGGGTAGCCGCCAATGCTGGGGAACTCGGTGCGGACGCGTCCCGGCTGGCGGTCGCCGGCGACTCGGCCGGCGGCACGCTGTCGGCGGTGGTGGCCCAACTGGCGCGCGACGCCCGCGTGCCCGATGGCCCGCAGGTGGCATTCCAGCTGCTCTGGTACCCGTCGGTGATGTGGGACACCTCGCTGCCGTCGTTCACTGAGAACGCCGAGGCGCCGGTCCTGGACAACGCAGCCATGGCGGCCTTCACCGAGTGGTACGCCGGGCACCTGGACATGGCTGAGCCGCCCGCCACCCTGGCGCCCGGCCGCGCGGCCGATCTGTCCGGTCTGGCACCGGCCTACATCGCGGTGGCGGGCCACGACCCGCTGCGCGATGACGGCATCCGCTACGCGGAGCTGCTGGCGGCGGCCGGCGTCCCGGCGGAGCTGCACCTGGCCGACACCCTGGTGCACGGATACCTCGGCTACTCCGGTGTGGTGCCGGCGGCCACCGCGGCCACCGAGCGCGGCCTGGCCGCATTGCGCGCCGCCCTGCACCACTGACCTGTAACGCTTGTCGGCCAGCAAACGACAAGCCACAATGGAACTAACCTCGGCGACATCAACCCTGATGGCGGCGATCGCACCACACCTGGAGGACCACCGCTTATGACACCCGGCGACACCCGGCGGACTGCCCGCCTCTGTCTCGGCACCCTGGTCGGCGGCATCGCCCTGGCCGGCCTGGCCGCCCCGTTGGCCTCCGCGGCCCCGGATTGCAGCCCCGCCACCGTCGACGGCACCGTCAATTCGGTCACCCAGCAGGCGCAGGCCTACATGGACGCCCACCCGGCCGGCAACAAGATGCTGCTGACCGCCGCGTTGCAGCCGCGCCAGCAGGCCTCGGCCACCATCGCCGCCTACGCGACGACCAACCCCCAGGAATACGCCGAGTTCAAGGCCATCCTGGCGCCGCTGGCCACCGTGCAGAGCCAGTGCGGCGTGCAGGTCGTTCCCGCTCAATTCCAGTGGGCCTTCGACCAGTTCATCGGCGGCTGAGCCAACCCGCACGGCACCGCCGCCATGACCCCGGATGTCGAGACGCTGATCGTCGGCGCCGGATTCTCCGGCATCGGCGCCGCGATCTGCTCGACCAGGCGGGCCTGGGCGACTACCTGCATCATCGAGGCCGGCGACGGGCGCGGGCGGCACCTGGTACTGGAACACCTATCCCGGTATCGCCGTGGACATTCCGTCGTTCTCCTACCAGTTCTCCTTCGAGCAGAGCCCGGACTGGTCGCGCACCTACGCCCCGGGCGGCGAACTGCAGGCCTACGCCGAGCACTGCGTCGACAAGTACGGTCTGCGTCCCAAGATCCGGTTCGGCACCACGGTGCTCGGCGCCGACGTTCGACGAGCGACAGCGACCTGTGGCGGGTCGAACTCGACTCCGGCGAAACCGTCTGACCGCGCGGTTCCTGATCAACGCCAGCGGCGTGCTGACCACGCCCGAAGCTGCCCGACATCGACGGCGTGGACTCGTTCGCCGGCCTGACGATGCACACCGCCCGCTGGGACCACAGCCAGGACCTGACCGGCAAGCGGGTCGCGATCATCGGCACCGGCGCCTCGGCCGTCCAGGTGATCCCGGAGATCGCCCCGATCGTCAAGCAGCTCACCGTCTTTCAGCGCACACCGATCTGGTGCTTTCCCAAGTTCGACGTGCCGCTGCCCGCGCGCGGCGCGCTGGGCGATGCGGATTCCCGGCGGCAAGCATCGCTGCAGCGGCTGCTCAGCCAGGCCTACGTCGAGTTGACCTTCCCGATCGCCGCGCAGTACTTCACCGTCAACCCGCTCGCCAAGCGCGATGTCGAAGGTCGGGAAGGCCTACCTGCGCAAGCAGGTCCACGATCCGGAGCTGCGCGACAAGCTCACGCCGCGCTACGCCGTCGGCTGCAAGCGGCCCGGATTCCACAACACCTACCTGTCGACGTTCAACCGCGACAACGTCGCAGCTGGTCACCGAACCGATCGACCAGATCACCGCCGCCGGGGTGGTGACCGCCGACGGCCGGCAGCCACGACGTCGACGTGCTGATCCTGGCGACCGGCTTCAAGGTGATGGACACCGACAGCCGTCACCTTCCCGGTGACCGGGCCGGGCGGTCGCTCGCTGGCCCAGTTCTGGGACGAGCACCGGCTGCAGGCCTACGAGGGCGTCAGCGTGCCCGGGTTTCCCGAACTTCTTCACCGTGTTCGGGCCCTACGGCTACGTCGGGTCGTCGTACTTCGCGCTCATCGAGGCGCAGACCCACCACATCGTCCGCTGCCTCGACGCAGGCCCGCCGCACGCGGCGCGACCCGGGTCGAGGTCACCGGCGAGGCCAACGACCGCTTCTTCGCCGAGATGATGCGCAAGCGGCACCGGCAGATCTTCTGGCAGGACAGCTGCCAGCACGCCAACAGCTACTACTTCGACAAGCAACGGCGACGTGCCGTTGCGGCCGACCACCACGGTCGAGGCGTACTGGCGCAGCCGCCGCTTCCCGTTGTCGGACTACGGGTTCAGCCGGAGTACGACTTCGCGCGAGCGCTGAAACACGGCGTCCTGACGTCGATCGTCAGACGTGACGCGCTCCGACCGTCACGACGATGCGGCTCAGCGGGACTGTCGTCCCGCATCGTCGTCAGACGGAGCTCTTCAGGTCCTCGACCTTGTCGAGCCGCTCCCACGGCAGGTCGACGTCGGTGCGGCCGAAGTGACCGTAGGCGGCGGTCTGCGCGTAGATCGGGCGCAGCAGGTCCAGGTCGCGGACGATCGCGCCGGGACGCAGGTCGAACACCGCGCTGATGGCCTTCTCGATGCGATGCGGGTCGACGGTCTCGGTGCCGAACGTCTCGACGAACAGACCGACCGGGGCGGCCTTGCCGATGGCGTAGGCCACCTGGACCTCGACCCGCTCGGCCAGGCCGGCCGCGACGACGTTCTTGGCCACCCAGCGCATGGCGTAGGCCGCCGAGCGGTCCACCTTCGACGGGTCCTTGCCGGAGAAGGCGCCGCCGCCGTGACGGGCCCAGCCGCCGTAGGTGTCGACGATGATCTTGCGGCCGGTCAGACCGGCGTCACCCATCGGGCCGCCGACGACGAACTTGCCGGTCGGGTTGACCAGCAGCCGGAAGTCGGAGGTGTCCAGGCTCTCGTGGGCCAGTTCGCTCAGCACGGCGTCGACGACGTGCTCGCGGATGTCGTCGGTCAGCTGTTCCTTCTCGTCGATGTTCGCGGCGTGCTGGGTGGACAGCACCACGGTGTCGAGCCGGATCGGCGTGGTGCCCTCGTACTGGATGGTGACCTGGGTCTTGCCGTCCGGACGCAGGTAGATCAGCGGACCGTTCTTGCGGACCGCGGTCAGCTTGCGGGCCAGCCGGTGCGCCAGCGCGATCGGCAGCGGCATCAGCTCCGGGGTGTCGCGGATCGCGTAGCCGAACATCAGACCCTGGTCGCCGGCGCCCTGTAGCGTCGAGCGGGTCGCGCTCGCCTTCGACGCGGGCCTCGTAGGCCTCGTCGACGCCCTGGGCGATATCCGGGGACTGCCGGCCGATGCCGATGTTCACGCCGCAGGAAGCGCCGTCGAAGCCCTTGTCCGAGGAGTCGTAGCCGATCTCGAGGATGCACTGACGCACGGTGTCGGTGATGTCGGCGAAGGCCTCCTTGGCCGAGGTCGTGACCTCGCCGACGACATGGACCTGGCCGGTGGTGACCAGCGTCTCCACCGCGACACGGGACTTCGGGTCGCCTGCGAGCAGTGAGTCGAGCACCGAGTCGCTGATGGCGTCACAGATCTTGTCCGGGTGCCCCTCGGTCACCGACTCACTGGTGAACAGCCGACCGTTATCGCTCACAGTGCCAATCCCTCTCGATGCCTGTCTGGAGACACATGCTTCTATGCCGCCGTGCGGCCTGTGATCCGTCACTGCCGCGCAGAACGCCGCGATCGCGTCCACGATACGGCTCGCCATCAGAGTCTTCGAACCGTGCTCAAGGGCCACCTCGGTGCCGTCGGCGCCCAGCAGCCAGCCGTCGTTGCTGTCGACCTCGAACGCGCGGCCGTCGCCGACGGCGTTGACGACCAGCAGGTCGCAGGCCTTGCGGAGCAGCTTCGCCCGGGCGTGGAACAACACGTCGCCGTGGGCGTCACCGGTCTCGGCGGCGAAGCCGACGATGGCGCGCATGTTGGGCAACTGACCGTCGGCGCGCTGCCGCACCGCACCGGCCAGAACGTCGTCGGTGCGCACCAGTTCCACGGTGTAGCCCTCGGACTCGTCGGCAGTCTTCTTGATCTTGCTGGCGGCCGGATGCGTCGGCCGGAAGTCGGCCACCGCCGCGGCCATCACCAGAACGTGGGCGTCGGGGGCGTGCTTGGAGACCGCCTCGTGCATCTGAGCCGCCGAGGTGACGGTGCGGACGTGCACGCCGGCCGGGTCGGCCAGTCCGGCGGTGTTGCCGGCGATCAGCGTGACCTCGGCACCACGCTGGGCCGCCACCCGAGCGACCGCGTAGCCCTGCTTGCCGGAACTGCGGTTGCCGATGAACCGCACCGGGTCCAGCGCCTCGCGGGTACCGCCCGCGGTCACCAGGACCTTGACGCCGGCCAGGTCGTAGGGCATCGCGTCGCCGCGCTCCAGCAGCAGGTGGGCGAAGGTGGCGATCTCCTCGGGCTCGGGAAGCCGGCCCGGGCCGGTGTCCGCACCGGTGAGCCGTCCGGAGGCCGGTTCGAGCACCACCGCGCCGCGCCGGCGCAGGGTCGCGACGTTGTCGACGGTGGCGGGGTGCTGCCACATCTCGGTGTGCATGGCCGGCGCGAACAGCACCGGGCAGCGGGCCGTCAGCAGGGTGGCGGTCAGCAGGTCGTCGGCGCGCCCGACGGCCGCGCGGGCCAACAGGTCCGCGGTCGCCGGGGCGACCACCACCAGATCGGCCTGCTGGCCGAGCCGGACGTGCGGTACTTCCGGGACATCGTCGAAGACGCCGGTGTGCACCGGGTGGCCCGACAGCGCCTCGAAGGTGGCCGCTCCGACGAATCGCAGTGCGGATTCGGTGGGAACCACCCGTACCTCGTGGCCGGCCTCGCTGAGTTGGCGCACCAGCGAGCAGGCCTTGTAGGCGGCGATGCCGCCGGCGACGCCGACGACGATGCGCTTAGCGGTCACGACAGCACCGGGTTCATGGACGAAACAGCCGCGCTGCCGCGGTTATTCGCCTTCGGTGTGTTCGAGGAGGTCGCCGTGGATCTCGCGCAGCGCGATCGACAGCGGCTTCTCCTGCAGGCCCGGCTCGACGAGCGGACCGACGTACTCCAGGATGCCGTCACCGAGCTGGTTGTAGTAGTCGTTGATCTGGCGCGCCCGCTTGGCGGCGTAGATCACCAGGGCGTACTTGCTCGACACCCGGTCGAGCAGTTCGTCGATGGGCGGGTTGGTGATGCCCAGCGGTGTGTCGTAAGCGGTGGCCGCACCGGGGGCCGGATCGTAGTGATCCGCGGTCGTTGTCACGTGGAGCTTCTCCTGGTGTGGTCGGTTTCTCTGGGCCGTTTCGGTGGTCGTGTCGAAGGACCGCTCACGCCGGCTCCGGCGCGTTTCCAACCAGCAACGATACCAATTCTGCGCAGGCAGATTCCAATTGGCTGTTGACGACGACGACGTCGAATTCGTCTTGGGCGGCCAATTCGGCCTCCGCGGTGGCCAGCCGCCGGGCCATGACCTCGGGGGTCTCGGTGCCGCGGTCGGTGAGCCGCTGCCTGCAGCGCCTCCCAGTTAGGCGGGGCCAGGAACACCGTCACCGCGTCCGGGCATGGCGCTCTTGACCGCCCGGGCACCGGCGAGATCGACCTCGATGAGCACCGGATGACCGCGTCGGCCGCTGCCTCGCGGACCGGCCCGGCCGGCGTACCCGAACGGTGCAGTCCGCCGTGGATATCGGCCCATTCCAGCAGTCTCGCCGCTGTCGATGAGCTGCTGGAAACGCTCCGGCGCTGACGAAGTGGTAGTCCGAGCCGTCGACCTCTCCCGGGCGTGGTTCTCGGGTGGTCGCCGAGACGCTGAAATGCAGATCCGGCACCTGCTGACGCAGGCGCCGGACCACAGTCGACTTGCCGACGGCAGAAGGGCCGGACAGCACCAGCACGCGGCCATGACCGCGAATGCGGGTCGGGGCGAAGCGCCCCGGCCGTCCGGCCCTTCGCCGGCGTTCATCGGCCTGAAGTTCAGGAGAACTTTTCCAGCAGAGCCTTGCGCTGCCGATCGCCCAGGCCGCGCAGACGGCGGGTGGGGGCGATCTCCAGCTCGGTCATGATCTCCTGCGCCTTGACCTTGCCGACCTTGGGCAGAGCCTCCAGCAGAGCGGAGACCTTCATCTTGCCGAGGACCTCGTCGGTCTCGGCTTCCTTGAGCACCTGCGTGAGGTTGGTGCCGCCACGCTTGAGCCGATCCTTCAGCTCTGCACGTGTCTCGACGTGCGGCGGCAGCCTTCTCCAAGGCTGCGGCGCGCTGCTCGTCGGTCAACTGGGGAAGGGCCACGGGTTCCTCCGTCTCGTCACTATCAATCATCTGTTTTGCCTGGGCCGGGTACTTCAGCCAGCGACGACGACCGTACCCACGCTCACTGACGAAATCTAACCCCACCCCCGCTGCTTCGGCGCGAAAACCCGCAGCGCAAAGCGGCTCAGGCGGCCTGTCGGCGCGATCATCAGCGCCAGCCGGCAGGCCCGGCCGCAGCTCCCGCTGCCCCGCACCTGATTTCGCCGACCGAAATGGCCGTCAGCAGGGCATTTACGCTTCCCGGGGCAGACTTTTGCCAGGTCCAGCACGACTCGGGGCGGGCGCGCCGACGGAGGCCAATTTCACCCCGATTCCAGCCGTAACGGCGTGTCGCGCGTGTCGCGGGCCGGTCATCAGGCCAGATAGGCCACGGCGTCGCGAATCCGCTCACCGGCCGCCCGCACCGCCAGCGACGTCCGGCCCGGCCCGCAGGACCTCCCGGGACACCGCCGGCAGCAGCTGCCCGCGACCGGCGCCGCCCAGGCCCGCCAGGGCCTCCGGCCGGCCGCCCTGGGCGCCCGACCCCGGGCACCAGCACCGGGTCCGCCGAGGGCGCTCAGATCGGGCACGCGTCGTCGAGGGTGGCGCCCACCACCACCCCGACCGAACCCATCGAGCCCATCGATCCGGTGTCCGAGCGGTTGACTTGTGCGGCGGCGTCGACGATGGACTGGGCCACGGTGCGCCCGGCGACCATCGCGCGCTGCACCGATGCGCCCTCGGGGTTGGATGTGGCGGCCAGGACGAACACACCGCGGCCGTTCTCGGCTGCCACCTCCAGCAGCGGTGGCAGCGAGCCGAATCCCAGATACGGCGAGGCGGTCACCGCATCCGCGGCCAGCGGACCCTCGCCCGCCCAGGCCTGCGCGTAGGCCGCCATGGTGGAGCCGATATCGCCGCGCTTGGCGTCGGCCAGCACCAGCACACCGGACTCCCTGAGTGCGACGGTGGTGCGTTCCAACACCGCGAAACCCACCGACCCGTACGCCTCGAAGAACGCGACCTGGGGTTTGACGACGGCAAACCCGGCGTAGGCCTGCACGCAGATGTCGCAGAACCTGGCCAGCCCGTCCGCCGTGCGCGGCAGTCCCCAGCGCCTCCATCAACTCCGGGTGCGGATCGATTCCCACACACAGCGGCCCGCGCGCGGCGATCGCCGCGGACAGCCGCGCGCCGAAGCCGTCGCCCATGTCACTGCACCGTCAGGCCGCCCATGTCACTGATCACCCAGGGCGGCGTGCAGTTCCTGCAGGCGAGCGGACCCCGATATCGCCGCGGATGGCCGCCTCGATGCCCTGAACCGCCGCCGAGGCGCCCTGAACGGTGGTGATGCAGGGGATATTCATCGTCACCGCCGCCGACCGGATCTCGTAGCCGTCGATGCGCGGCCCCGAGTTGCCGTACGGGGTGTTGATGACCATGTGGACCTCGCCGGCGTTGATGGCGTCGATCGCGGTCATCGCGGGCCGGTCCTCACCGGCGGCCTCGAAGTGCTTGCGCACCACATCGCACGGAATCCCGTTGCGGCGCAACATCTCCGCGGTGCCCTCGGTGGCAAGCACCCGGAAGCCCAGATCCGCCAGCCGCTTGACCGGGAAGACCAGCGACCGCTTGTCGTGGTTGGCCACCGACACGAACACCGTGCCCTCGGTGGGCAGCGACCCGTAGGACGCCGTCTGGCTCTTGGCGAAGGCGCTGCCGAAGTCTTTGTCGATGCCCATCACTTCACCGGTGGACTTCATCTCCGGGCCGAGCAGCGAGTCGACACCGGAGCCGTCCATCCGGCGGAACCGCCGGAACGGCAGCACCGCTTCCTTCACCGCGATCGGGGCATTCGGACCCGGTGACGACCCGTCCCCCGTCTTGGCCAGCACGCCTTCGCTGCGCAGCTGGGAGATACTGGCGCCCAACATGATCCGGGCGCACGCCTTGGCCAGCGGAACGGCGGTCGCCTTGGAGACGAACGGCACGGTGCGACTGGCGCGCGGATTGGCCTCCAGAACGTAGAGCACGTCATCCTTGAGCGCGTACTGGACGTTGAGCAGTCCGACCACGCCGACACCGTGCGCGATGGCCGCCGTGGCCCGCCGCACGGCCTCGATATCGCTTCGGCCCAGCGTGACCGGCGGCAGCGCGCAGGCCGAGTCGCCGGAATGGATGCCGGCTTCCTCGATGTGCTCCATTACCCCGCCGATGTAGATCTCGGTGCCGTCGCAGAGTGCGTCGACGTCGATCTCGATGGCGTCCTCGAGGAAGCGGTCGACGAGCACCGGGTGCTCCGGGGAGAGTTGGGTGGCCCGGGTGATGTAGCCGTGCAGGGTCTCCTCGTCGTAGACGATCTCCATGCCACGACCGCCCAGCACGTATGAGGGCCGGACCAGGACCGGGTAGCCGATCCTGGCGGCGATCTCGCGGGCCTCGTCGAAGCTGGTGGCCATGCCGTACTTGGGCGCCGGCAGTCCGGCGTTGATGAGCACCTGCCCGAAGCGACCGCGATCCTCGGCCAGGTCGATGGCCTCCGGGGAGGTGCCGACGATCGGCACCCCGGCATCGGCCAGTCGCTGCGCCAGCCCGAGCGGGGTCTGGCCGCCGAGTTGCACGATGACGCCCACCACCCCGGGACCGCCTTCGCCGGAACGGCTTTCGGCGAGAAACACCTCCAGGACGTCCTCGAACGTCAGCGGCTCGAAGTAGAGCCGATCGGCGGTGTCGTAGTCGGTGGAGACGGTCTCGGGATTGCAGTTGACCATCACCGTCTCGTAGCCGACCTCCGAGAGCGTGGTGGCCGCGTGCACACAGCTGTAGTCGAACTCGATGCCCTGGCCGATCCGGTTGGGCCCGGACCCGAGGATGAGCACCTTGGGTTTGTCGACCTGCGGTGCCACCTCCGTCTCGGCCGCGGGATCCAGTTCGTAGCTGGAGTAGTGGTAGGGCGTTTTGGCCTCGAACTCCGCCGCGCAGGTGTCGACGGTCTTGAACACCGGGTGGATGCCCAGACGCCGGCGCAAGGTCCGCACGCCGGCCTCACCGGCCAGTTCGGGCCGCAGTTCGGCGATCTGACGATCCGACAGGCCGTTGTGTTTGGCGCGACGCAGCAGATCCGCGTCCAGGACCGGCGCCCCAAGGATCTCAGCCCGCAGCGCCACCAGTCCGTTGATCTGTTCGACGAACCACGGGTCCACCCCGGACGCCTCGGCCACCTGCTCCACGCTCGCGCCCAGCCGCAGCGCCAATTCGATGTCGTAGAGCCGGCCCTCGGTCGGGGTGCGAAGCCGCGCCAGCACCTCGTCGACCGATCCGTCCTCGTCGGGATGGCTCCAGAATCCGACGCGGGTGGTCTCCAGCGATCGCATGACCTTGCCGAGCGCCTCCACGAAGTTGCGGCCCAGCGACATCGCCTCGCCCACCGATTTCATCGTGGTGGTCAGCGTGGGGTCGGCGCCGGGGAACTTCTCGAAGGCGAAGCGCGGTGCCTTGACGACGACGTAGTCCAGCGTCGGCTCGAAACAGGCGGGAGTCTCCTTGGTGATGTCGTTGATGATCTCGTCGAGGGTGTAGCCGATGGCCAGTTTGGCGGCGATTTTCGCGATCGGGAAACCGGTGGCCTTCGACGCCAGCGCGCTGGACCGCGACACCCGCGGGTTCATCTCGATGACGATCAGGCGGCCGTCCTTCGGGTCGACGGCGAACTGGATGTTGCAGCCGCCGGTGTCGACGCCGACCTCGCGCAGGATGTCGATGCCCAGATCGCGCATCACCTGGTATTCCCGGTCGGTCAGTGTCATGGCCGGGGCGACGGTCACCGAGTCGCCGGTGTGCACGCCCATCGGGTCGACGTTCTCGATCGAGCAGACCACTACGACGTTGTCGTTGCTGTCGCGCATCAGCTCGAGTTCGTATTCCTTCCACCCGTAGATGGACTCCTCGATGAGCACATTGGCACTCGGTGAGGCCGCCAGACCGTCACCGGCCATCCGCTCGACGTCCTCGAGGCTCTGCGCCATACCCGATCCCAGCCCGCCCATGGTGAACGACGGCCGGACCACCACCGGCAGACCCAACTCCGCGACGGTGTCGCGCACCTCGGCCATGGTGAAACAGACCCGCGACTTCGCCGACTCTCCCCCGACCTTGGCGACGATGTCCTTGAACTTCTGCCGGTCCTCACCGCGCTGGATCGCCTCGAAGTCCGCGCCGATCAGTTCCACCCCGTAGCGGTCCAGGGCGCCGTTCTCATACAGCGCCACCGCGGTGTTCAGTGCGGTTTGCCCGCCGAGTGTGGCCAGCAGCGCGTCGATCGGGTTGCCCCGGGCGGCCTGCTGGGCGATCACCTTCTCGACGAAGGTCGCGGTGATCGGCTCGATGTAGGTGTAGTCGGCGTACTCGGGGTCGGTCATGATCGTCGCCGGGTTGGAGTTGACCAGACTCACGGTCAGACCCTCGGCGCGCAGCACGCGGCAGGCCTGGGTTCCGGAGTAGTCGAATTCGCAGGCCTGGCCGATCACGATAGGCCCGGACCCGATGACCAGGATGTGCTTGAGGTCGGTGCGGCGTGGCATCTAGCTGCTCTCCCCGTTCATCAGCTCGACGAACTGGTCGAAGAGGTAGTTGGCGTCGTGTGGACCCGCGGCGGCCTCGGGGTGGTACTGCACCGAGAAGGCCCGGCCGTTGACCAGCCGGACTCCTTCCACCACACCGTCGTTGGCGCAGGTGTGGCTGACCATTGCGGGCCCGAAGTCGGTGTCGAAGCGCTCCCCGGCCTCGCCTTCGAGTGCGAAACCGTGGTTCTGCGCGGTGATCGCGACCCGGCCGGTGTCGTGGTCGATCACCGGCACGTTGATGCCGCGGTGGCCGAAGGCCATCTTGTAGGTGGAGCGGCCCAACGCGCGGCCGAGGATCTGATTGCCGAAACAGATACCGAACAGCGGGATGCCGGCTGCCAGCACTTCGCGGGTGATTCCCACCACGTGGTCGGCGGTGGCCGGATCCCCCGGCCCGTTGGACAGGAACACCCCGTCGGGTGAGAGCTCGGTGATCTGCTCGAAGCTCGACGTCGACGCCAGGACGTGCGTCCTGATGCCGCGCAGCGCGAAGTTGCGCGGCGTGTTGGTCTTGATACCCAGATCGAGAGCGGCGACGGTGAACCGCGCCGACCCCTGCGGCTCCACGATGTAGGTCTGCGCCGTGGTCACCTCGCCGCACAGGTCCGCACCGAGCATCGAGGGCTGGTTGCGCACCCGGTCGAGCAGTTCGGCGTCCTCGGCGACCGCCGCGCCGGAGAAGATACCGGCCTTCATCGAGCCGCGGGTGCGTAGATGCCGCACCACCGCCCGGGTGTCGATACCGGCGATGCCGACGATGTTCTGCCGGATCAGCTCCTCGTCGAGGGTGCAGGTGGCCCGCCAATTCGAGGCCCGTGGTGAAGGGTCTCGGACGGCGTAGCCGGCCACCCATATCTGGTCGCCGCGGCTCTCGCCGTCCTCGGTGTTCCAGCCGGTGTTGCCGATCTGCGGCGCAGTGGCCACCACGATCTGACGGTGGTAACTCGGGTCGGTCAGGGTCTCCTGATAGCCGGACATCCCGGTGGAGAACACCGCCTCACCGAGGGTCTGACCGGTCGCGCCGAACGGGGTGCCGGTGTAGACGCGCCCGTCCTCGAGTACCAGGACTGCTTGCCGGTCGCTCACGCCGCCGCTCCTATCCATCGGGTGTAATCGCGGCGATCGTCGCCGCGGAAACCGGTGTCGATCTCGGTGCCGGTGGGCAGCCGCCAGCGGATCACCAGGATGGCGCCCGGCGCGTCGGTGCCGCCGCGGCCGGGGATCACCTTGCCCGCCATGGCACGTTCGGTGCGGACGCCGCTGATCGAAGGCTCGGGCATCCAGATCGGCCCCGCGCCGGAACGCTCCAGCAGGATGCCCTCGGGGTAGCGGGTGAGCACGGCTTTGCACCGGTAACCCAGATCGTCGGCGGTCACCCGCTCCAGCCAGTTACCGGCGATGGTGCTGCCGAGGTAGAGCCCGGTGGTGGGTGCGACGACGGCGGGGTTAACCAGCTCAGGCACAGCGGGCAGCTCACCGATCAGCGCGACCTGGCGCTCGGAGCGGTGTCGCCAGCCGCGCAGCATCCGCCGGATCACCACACCGATCGCAACCACGACCAGAAAGCCGAAGATGTAGGTGGAGACCAGCGTGGCTGTATTCACGGCCGCACCGCCTCGCCGTCCCGGGCGGTGATCCTGCCCCGCAGCAGCGTGGCGGTGACCGTCGCGGGCAACGTCATCGCCTGATACGGGGTGTTCGCCGAACGGCTGGCCAACTCGGTGCCCTGCACCGTCCAGGTGGCGTCGGGGTCGACGATCACCAGGTTGGCCGGCTCGCCCACCTCCAGAGGCCGGCCCTGGTCGTCGAGGCGGGCGATGCGGGCCGGGTTCTCGCTCATCACCCGCGCCACGCCTCGCCAGTCCAGCAGTCCGGGCGCCACCATGGTCGCGGCCACCACCGAGAGAGCGGTCTGCAGCCCGAGCATGCCGGGGCGTGCGACGGCGAACTCACAGCACTTCTCATGCTCGGCGTGCGGGGCGTGGTCGGTGGCCACGCAGTCGATCACCCCGTCGGCCAGTGCCTGACGCAACGCCTGGGCGTCGGCGGCCTCGCGCAGCGGAGGATTCACCCGGTTGACACCGTCGTAGCTGTCCAGGCGGCTGTCGTCGAGCATCAGGTGGTGCGGGGTGACTTCCGCGGTGATCGAAATGCCTTGCTGCTTGGCCCATTTCAGGATCTCCACGGTGCCGGCCGTGGATGCGTGGCAGATGTGCACCCGGGCTCCGGCGTCGCGGGCCAGCAGCGCATCACGGGCGACGATCGACTCCTCGGCCGCGCGTGGCCAGCCGGCCAGTCCCAGCCGGGCCGCGTTGGGACCCTCGTGGGCCACCGCGCCGGCGGTCAGGCGCGGCTCCTCGGCGTGCTGGGCGATCAGCACACCCAGCCCGGCGGCGTATTCCAGCGCGCGGCGCATGACCAGCGGGTCGTGCACGCAGATCCCGTCGTCGGAGAACATCCGGACACCCCCGACACCGGCGGCCATCAGTCCCATCTCGGTGAGCTGGCGGCCCTCCAGTCCGACGGTCACCGCGCCGACCGGATGCACGTCGACCAGCCCGACCTGCTGTCCGCGCCGCCATACGTGGTCGGTGACCACCGGGCTGTCGGCCACCGGATCGGTGTTGGCCATCGCGAACACCGCGGTGAACCCGCCCAGTGCCGCGGCCGCCGACCCGGTCTCGATGTCCTCGGCGTACTCGCGGCCCGGTTCACGCAGATGGGTGTGCAGGTCGACCAGACCCGGCAACAGCACCTGCCCGGCCGCCTCGATCACCTGAGCGCCCTTGGGCGCCTTGAGTCCCGGGCCGATCTCAGCGATCTGGCCGTCGGAGACCAGCACGTCGACCGGCTCGCCCTCGCCGTAGAGGCGGACTCCGCGAATCAACACCTTTGTCGTCGTCATACGCCCACCGCCTCGTCAGCGCCGACCAGCAGGTGGAACAACACCGCCATCCGGACGTGCACCCCATTGGAAACCTGTTGCAGCACAGCCGATTGCGAGGAATCCGGAACCGAGAAGGCGATCTCCATGCCGCGCAGCATGGGCCCGGGATGCAGGACCACGGCGTGCTCGCCCAGCAGCGCCTGACGGCGATCGGACAATCCGTAACGCACGGAGTACTCCCGTTCGGAGGGGAAGAAGCCGCCGTTCATCCGCTCGGACTGGACCCGCAGCATCATCACCGCGTCGGCTGCGGGCAGTTCGGCGTCCAGGTCGTGCGACACCGTTGCGCCGCTCCAGTCACCGATCCCGACCGGCAGCAGCGTGGGCGGCGCGACCAGCACCACCTCCGCACCTAGTGTGCGCAACAGCGCGACGTTGGAGCGGGCCACCCTGCTGTGCAGGACGTCGCCGACGATGACGATCCGGCGGCCCTCGATGCCGCCGAGCCGCTGCCGGATGGTCAGCGCGTCGAGCAGCGCCTGGGTGGGGTGCTCATGGGTACCGTCGCCCGCATTGATGACGCTGGGTCCTCCCCCGAGTCGCTGCGCTCCTGCCCCCAGGGGGGTCCCGGCACCGTCGTCCTCCGCCGTCCACTCCGCCAGCTGCTGAGCCGCACCGGAGGCCGGGTGCCGGATGATCAGCGCGTCCGCGCCGGCGGCCCGCAGGGTCAGCGCGGTGTCGCGCAGTGATTCGCCCTTGGACACCGAGGATCCCGATGAGCTGACGTTGATCACGTCGGCGCTCATCCACTTGCCGGCGACCTCGAACGACACCCGGGTGCGGGTGGAGTTCTCGTAGAACATCGTGATGATGGTGCGGCCGCGCAGGGTGGGCAGCTTCTTGACGTCCCGGCCCAGCAGAGCCTGCCGGAACCGGTCGGCGTCGTCGAGGATCGCGGTGGCCTCGTCAGCCGACAGGTCGGCCGCCGACAGCAGGTGCCTGACCGTCATCGCTGTCCCCCGGTGATGATCACGCTGTCCCGCCCGTCCTGTTCGGCCAGTTGCACGTGCACCGTCTCGGTGAGCGCCGTGGGCACGTTCTTGCCGACGTAGTCGGCGCGGACCGGGAGTTCCCGGTGGCCGCGGTCGACCAGCACCGCCAGTTGCACAACCCGCGGGCGCCCGATGTCTCGCAGCGCGTCCAGCGCCGAGCGCACCGAGCGGCCGTGGAACAGCACGTCGTCGACGATGATCACCAGTGCGTCGTCGATACCGCCGGCCGGGATCGAGGTGTCCTCCAGTGGCCGGGGCGGTTTGAAGTTCAGATCATCGCGGTAGAGCGTGATGTCCAGGGCTCCGTGGTCGACCCGGACCCCGCAGAACTCCTCGATCTTCGCGGCCAGGCGGGCGGCCAGATCCACACCGCGGGTCGGGATGCCGAGCAGCACCACCCGCGGGGAGTCGTCACCGTCGAGGGCGGTCTTCTCAATGATCTGATGAGCGATGCGGGCAACGGTTCGGCCGACGTCCGCTGCGGACATCAGTTCCCGGTCGGTGGTACCCACGTAGAACCCAGGACCTCCTTCTCCGCCTCTCGGGACGGATCGTTAAAGGATGTCGTACGGCACGACACTAACATCCGCCGAAAGCGGCATGCGGGTTTGCGTAGACTCGCGCCGGTGAGTCTCGCCGATAACCGCACCTCGATCGCCCAGGCCGTCGAGGCCGGCCTGCTCTCCGGAGCGGTCACCTGCGTGTGGCATCGCGGAGAAGTGCTGCAGGTCAACGAGATCGGCCACCGCGACGTGGGTGCGCAACTGCCGATGCAGCGCGACACCATCTTCCGGATCGCCTCGATGACCAAGCCGGTGACGGTGGCGGCGGCGATGGCGCTGGCCGAGGAGGGCAGGCTGGCGCTGTCCGACCCGGTGACCAACTGGCTGCCGGAACTGGCCGATATGCGGGTCCTGGTCAACCCGACCGGTTCGCTGGACGACACCGTCGCGGCCCGGCGTCCGATCACCGTCGACGACCTGATGACCCACCGCAGCGGCTTGGCCTACTCGTTCTCGGTGACCGGGCCGATCGCCCGGGCCTACGCCGGGGTGTCGCTGCGCCAGGACCAGGACGACTGGCTGGCCGAGGTGGCCCGGCTGCCGCTGGTCCACCAGCCCGGCGAACGCCTCACCTACAGCCACGCCACCGAGGTGCTGGGCATCATCGTGTCCCGCATCGAGGGCAAGTCCCTGCAGGACGTCCTCGCCGAACGGATCTTCGGGCCCCTGGGCATGGTGGACACCGGCTTCTTCGTCTCCCCCGCGCAGCGCGAACGCGCCGCCACGATGTACCGGCTCGATGAGAACGCCGAACTTCGCGACGACGCGATGGGCCCCATCCCGGTCAAGGAGCCCCGGTTCTGTCAAGGTGGCGCGAGCCTGGTCTCCACCGCCGACGACTATCTGCGCTTCGCCCGGATGTTGCTGGGCGGCGGGACGGCGGATGGGGTTCGGGTGCTCGCGGAGGACTCGGTGGCGGCGATGCGTATCGACCGCCTGACCGACGACCAGAAACGCCACCCGTTCCTGGGCATGCCGTTCTGGGTGGGCCGCGGATTCGGGCTGAACCTGTCGGTGGTCACCGATGAGGCGAAGTCCGCGCAGTTGTTCGGCCCGGGCGGGCTCGGGACGTTCGGCTGGCCGGGAGCGTACGGAACCTGGTGGCAGGCCGACCCCGCCAACGACCTGATCCTGATCTACCTGATTCAGAACTATCCGGACTTCAGCGCGGCCGGTCCGGCCGTGGCGGGCAACACCTCACTGGCCGCGTTGCAGACCGCGCAGCCGCGGTTCGTCCGCCGCACCTACAAGGCGCTGGACCTCTAACCCTCGACGGGCCTCTACCCGTCGATCGGCTCCTAGTCGTTGGCGGGCCTAAGCGCGGTGATGCACCACGACGCGGCCGGGACTTCGAAGCCCTCTGCGGTGCGGTGGTGTTCCAGTGCCTCCACCACACCGGCGATGACCTCGCGACGACGCTCGTCGCCGGCGGCCAGGAATGCCCCGCCGAGCGGTCCGGCGCTCAGCACCCGTTCGGCTGCGGCGGTGCCGTCGCCGGGGAAGACGAAGGGCGAATCGACGGGGTCGATGCGTACCTCGGTGAAGCCCGCCCCGGTCAAAAGCGCCGCTGTTGCGTCGGGATCGGCCAGCGAGAACGGTCCGGGTCCTCCGGGTTCGGAGATCGGCGAGCGGTCGATACCGAGGATCTGCGTCGCGGTCGCCGTCGTCAGCGCCATCCACGGGTTGCGACGAGAGGTGCTGCCACACCGACGCCGACAGCCGTCCGCCCGGGCGCAGCGCGCGAAAGATGTTGGCGAAGGCCGATGGCGGATCGCGGAAGAACATCAGCCCGAAGCGGGAATGCGCGGCGTCGAACGGCTCTCCCTCCCCCGGCGAGTGCGACCAGATCAGCGGTGGCCACGTCGGCGGTCACCGCCACGCCACGCACACCTGCGGCCGACATCCGCCGCTGGGCCGCCTCCGTCATCTGCGGCACCACGTCGACCGCCGCGATCCAGCCCGTCGGGTCCTGACCTCGGCGCCCAAGGCCACCGCGGACAGCCCGGGGCCGCATCCGAGGTCGATGATCCGTTCGCCCGGGCGTGCGGCCAGCGCTATCCGGGCGGCGCTGCCGTGCTGGCCCATCGACGCCTCCAGCGCCTCGGCCTGCTGATCCCAGACACCGGCGAGCGTCGCGAAATGGTCCTCGGGCGGCCGATGTACCGGGCGCTGAAGTTTCGGGCGCCGGCGCGGACACCTTGACCGCGGCCGCACCGGCCCGGATCTGCGGAGTCACCAGCATCACCTGACCGAGCACCCCGTTGACGAAGCCCGGTGAGTCGTCGGTGGACAGCTCCTTGGCCAGTTCGACGGCCTCGTCGACGGCCACCGGCTCGGGCACGTCGTCGGCGTGCAGCAGTTCCCACACCGCCACCCGCAGAATGGCGCGGTCGACGGCGGGCAGCCGTTCCAGCGTCCAGCCCTGCAGGTGGGAGGTGATCAGCTCGTCGATGTGGGCGGCGTGCTCGCTGACCCCGCGGGCCACGGTCACCGTGTAGGCGTTAAGCGGCGACACATCGTGGTTGGAGTCGGTCAGCGCGGCGCGCGACTCGGCGACCTCGGCGGCCGTCAGTCCGCGGGCCTCGGCCTCGAAGAGCAGGTCGACGGCGCGTTTGCGGGCCTGGTGCCGGCTGATTTTGCGTTCGGCGCGCTCAGCCACGCGCGGGATCAGGCATTGACGCGGCCGACGTAGCTGCCGTCGCGGGAATCGACCTTGAGCTTGTCGCCGATGTTGATGAACAGCGGCACCTGGATCTCGGCGCCGGTCTCCAGCGTCGCCGGCTTGGTGCCCGCGCTGGAGCGGTCGCCCTGCAGACCGGGCTCGGTGTGAGGCGACCACCAGTTCGACGGTCACCGGCAGCTCGAGGTACAGCGGCGCGCCCTCGTGGAAGGCGATCTGCACCGGCATGCTCTCGAGCAGGAAGTCCGGCCGCGTTGCCGACCAGCGATTCCGACAGCGGGTGCTGCTCGTAGTCCTCGGCTGTCCATGAACACGAAGTCGCTGCCGTCGCGGTAGAGATAGGTGGCGTCGCGGCGGTCGACCGTGGCGGTCTCCACCTTGACCCCGGCGTTGTACGTCTTGTCGACCACCTTGCCGGTCAGCACGTTCTTGAGCTTGGTGCGCACGAAGGCCGGACCCTTGCCGGGCTTGACGTGCTGGAACTCGATGATGGTCCACAGCTGGCCGTCGATGTTCAGCACGAGGCCGTTCTTGAAGTCGGCGGTAGATGCCACGGTCGGTCGTTCTCCTCGCGATTCGGATCGGTCTGCGGAGCTTACCTGTGCGCGTTGACGCCAGAACCGGGCGAGCTCCTTGGGGAAGCGGGTCAGCAGTTCCGTCGTCCGCTCTCACCGACCAGCGAGGGTGTCCTCGATCCGGACACCGCCGCGGCCGGGCAGATACACCCCGGGTTCCACGGTCACCACCGAACCGGCGCGCAGCGTCCCGACGGCCGCCGCGCCGATTCCCGGCGCTTCGTGGATCTGCAGGCCGACCCCGTGGCCGAGGCCGTGGCCGAAGTGCTCGCCGTAGCCCGGCGTCGGCGATCACCTGCCGGGCCGCGCCGTCGACCTCGCACAGCACCGCCCCCGGCCGCAGCGCCTCCCGGCCGGCGCGCTGGGCCAGCGGCGACCAGCTCGTAGATCTCGCGCTGCCAGCCGGCGGCGCGTCACCGAGCACGAAGGTGCGGGTCATGTCCGAGTGGTAGCCGCCGACCAGGGCACCGAAGTCGATCTTGACGAAATCCCCCGGCGGCCAGCACGGCATCGGTCGGCCGGTGATGCGGTACCGCCGAGTTCGGCACCGGCGGCGACGATGGTCTCGAATGACGGCCCGTCGGCGCCGTGGTCGAGCATGCAGCGCCTCCAGCTCGCGGGCGACCTCGCGCTCGGTGCGGCCGGGCCGCAGTCCGCCGCCGGCGACCAGGTCGGTCAGCGCCGCGTCGGCGGCCTCGCAGGCCAGCCGCAGCAGCGCCACCTCGCCGTCGTCCTTGACCTCGCGCAGCGCCTCGACCGCGCCCGGCCGCGCGGACCAGTTCGGCCGTTCCGTGCTCGGCCAGTTCCGTCGACAGCGCCTCGAACCCGTCGACGGTCACGACGTGGCTCTCGAAGCCGATCCGGCCGCGCACCGTCGGCCAGCGCACGCGCTCGACCAGATGGCGCCCGCAGGCCCGCTCGATGAGCGACCTCCAGCGTCGGGCGCCTGGCGCGCCGCCTGGGTCCGGTACCGCGAATCGGTGGCCAGCACCGGCGGCCGTGTCGTCGGCGAACACCAGCAGGGCGGCATTCGAGCCGGTGAATCCGGACAGATAACGCACGTTGACCAGGTCGCTGACCAGCAGCGCGTCCACACCCGTCGGCGGCCAGCCGGGCGGCCAGCCGGTCCCGGCGCTGGGAATGTGTCACGGTCGGTCGACGGTACTCGCTACGCTGATGCCCCATGACGACGTGGTTGCTGCGCGGACTGGTGTTCGCGGCCGGAATGGTCCTGCTCCGATTGGTGCAGGGAACGCTGATCAACGCCTTCCCCACCAACGCCGGTATCGATCAGCTCGCTGCTGGTCGTGCTGTTCGCCATCGCCGGCGGCGTCTGGGGCTTATCTCGACGGTACGGCGCGACGCCCGCGCCAACCCCGACCCGGACCGCCGACGGGACCTCGCGATGCGCTGGCTGCTGGCCGGACTGGTCGCCGGTGTGGTCAGCGGCCTGGTCGTCTGGATCATCTCGCTGTTCTACCCAGGCGTCTACGTCGACGGCCTGGTCGTCGAGATCAGCGCCTTCGCCGCCTTCACCGCCCTGCTGCTCTTCATTCCGGCGATCTTCGGCGTCGCCCTGGGCCGCTGGACTCGTCGACCGCAAGCGGCCCGACGAGCCACGCCGCCGGGTCACCGACGGTACCGAGACCGACGTGTTCGACGCGGTCCGCGACGACGATCGCACCGAGCCGATCCCGCCGATCCCGGCCGGATCAGGAGCGGCGCTGGATTACCCCGAGGAGCAGACCTCGACGGTGGCCATCGCGGAGCGCGAGCAGCCCACTGAGACAGTCCGAGCGGCGTCGAGGACGACGAGCAGCCGCGAAGTAAGCGCCGGCCCCGCTCAGGCGGCTGTCGCGCGCCGCGAGGTAGCGCAGCGCCAGCAGGTAGCCCTGCACTCCGAGTCCGACGATGACTCCGGTCGCCACCGCGCTCAGGTAGGAGTGGTGCCGAAAGTCCTCGCGCGCATGCACATTCGAGATGTGCACCTCGATCAGCGGCGCCGTAGCTCGCGCGCAGGCATCCCGCAGCGCGATCGAGGTGTGGGTCAGCGCACCGGCGTTGAGGATCACCGGGTCGCCCGGCGTCGGCCGCGGCGTGCAGCCACGCCATCAGCTGGGCCTCGCTGTCGCTCTGGCGGACCACCGCCGACAATCCCAGCTCGGCCGCCTCCGCCTCGATCATCGCCACCAGGTCGTCGTAGGTGGTGCTGCCGTAGACCTCGGGCTCGCGCTGACCGAGCCGGCCGAGGTTGGGACCGTTGAGGACCAGCACCGTCGTCATCTGTCTCCTCCTGGCCACCGGTGGCATCACCTCCGCATAGGCCGCCGCCAGCAGCGCCGGATCCGGACCCTCCAGCCGGCCCGGCTTGGCCAGCCCGTCGAGGACCACGAAGCGCAGCATCCCCGAACGGGTCTTCTTGTCCCCGGCCATGTACTCCAGCAGCTCGGGCAGCGCGTCGGCGTCGTAGGTCACCGGCAGGCCCAGCGCGGTCAGCACGTCGCGGTGCCGGCCGCACGGTGGCGTCGTCGAGCCGGCCGGCCAGCCGGCCCAGCTCGGCGGCGAACACCAGGCCGACCGACACCGCGGCGCCGTGGCGCCACTGGTAGCGCTCGCGCCGTTCGATGGCGTGGGCCAGGGTGTGGCCGTAGTTGAGGATCTCGCGCAGCGTCCGATTCCTTCTCGTCGGCGGCGACCACGTCGGCCTTGACCGCGATCGCGCGCCGGATCAACTCGGGCAGCACCGCGCCGGTGGGGTCGAGCGGCGGCCTGCGGGTCGGCCTCGATCAGGTCCAGGATCACCGGGTCGGCGATGAAACCGGCCTTGACGATCTCGGCCATCCCGGCCACCAGTTCGTTGCGCGGCAGCGTCGTCCAGCATCGCCAGGTCGACCAGCACGGCCGCCGGCTGATGGAAGGCGCCGACGAGGTTCTTGCCGGCGTCGGTGTTGATGCCGGTCTTGCCGCCGACGGCGGCGTCGACCATCGCCGAGCAGCGTGGTCGGCACGTGCACGATGTCGACGCCGCGCAGCCAGGTGGCCGCGACGAATCCGGCGACGTCGGTGGCCGCTCCGCCGCCGAGGCTGACGATGGCGTCCTTGCGGCCGATGCCGATGCGGCCCAGCACCTCCCAGATGAACGCCGACGACCGGCAGGTCCTTGCCGGCCTCGGCGTCGGGCAGCTCGACGCGGTGGGCGTCGACACCCTTGTCCGCCAGATGCCTTCCGGATCGCCTCAGCGGTCTGCGGCCAGCGCCGGCTGATGCAGGATCGCCACCTTGTGCCGCGCGCCGAGCAGGTCGCCGAGTTCGGTCCAGCAGGCCGCGTGCCGATGATCACCGGGTAGGGCGGGTCGACGGCGACATCGATGGTGACCGGCATCGGCGCGGCCGTGGGCGGGTCACTTGCGCATCCCTGCGCGGCGGGCCAGGGTGGCCGGGGTGACCGGGCGCCGGCGTCGGCGGCGGGCATTGCGCTGGCGGTGCCGTCGGCGGTCCGGGTCTCGGCGGTAGTCGGCCGCGACGCTGGGCGGCGGGCCGGCGCCACGGCGGCGGCGCCGCCGGCGCGGCGGCGGATTCTCCAGGCGCGCCGACGATGTAGCGGACCACCGCGCCCGGGATTGCGCCGGTTGGTGTTGACCCGCATGGTGGCCACCCGGCGGTAGAGCGGAACCCGCTCGGTCATCAGTCTCGCGGTATCTCTCGCTCGCGGTCGGGGCCGGCCAGCAGCGGGCGCACGGTGCTGCCACTGGTGCGGCGGACCCCTTCGGCGGCACTGATCTCCAGGTAGACCACGGTGTGTCCGGCCAGCGCGTCGCGCACGCCCGGCGTGGTGACCGCCCCGCCGCCCAGCGACAGGATGCCGTCGTGGTCGTGCAGCGCGTCGCGGACCACCTCCTCCTCGATCGCGACGGAAACCCGGCTTCGCCGTCGGCGGCGAAGATGTCGGCGATGGTGCGGCCGGTGCGTTCCTCGATCGACGGCGTCGGTGTCGAGCAAGCGGCAGCCCCAGCGCCTTGGCGAGCCGCCGCCCGATGGTGGACTTCCCCGAACCGGGCAGCCCGATCAGCACGGCCTTCGGCGCCATCGTCGTTACCCGGACAACACCGAGGCGGCGTCGTCGACGACGGCCGCTCGGCGATCGCCCGCAGGTAGCCCTCGATGTTGCGCCGGGTCTCGGCCAGCGAGTCGCCGCCGAACTTCTCCAGCGCGGCCCGGGCCAGCACCAGCGCGACCATCGCCTCGACCACCACACCGGCGGCGGGCACCGCGCACACGTCGGAGCGCTGATGGATCGCGACCGCCTCCTCGACCGGTGGCCATGTCGACGGTGGCCAGCGCGCGCGGCACGGTGGAGATCGGCTTCATGGCGGCGCGCACCCGCAGCGGCTGCACCGTTGGTCATGCCGCCCTCCAGGCCGCCGGCCCGGTTGGTGGATCGGATGACATCGGCCGGCCGGCTCCGTCGCCGGGGAACATCTCGTCGTGGGCGACGCTGCCGCGGCGGCGCGCGGTTTCGAAGCCGTCGCCGATCTCGACACCCTTGATGGCCTGGATGCCCATCACGGCCGCCGGCGAGCTGACTGTCGAGCCGGTTCTCGCCGCTGGTGAAGGAGCCCAGACCGACGGGCAGCCCGTGCGCGACGACCTCGACCACACCGCCGAGGGTGTCGCCGTCCTTCTTGGCGGCCTCGATCTCGGCGATCATCGACTCCTCGGCGGCCTCGTCGAAGGCGCGCACCGGGCTCGTCGTCGATGCGGTCGCAGGTCCGCCGCACGTCGGCGGCGGCCCGTCGTAGGGCGTGGACGCGCCGATCGAGATGACGTGGGAGACGACCTCGACGCCGAGTGCCTGGCGCAGGAACGCCCGCGCGACGGTGGCGGCGGCGACCCGGGCCGCGGTCTCGCGGGCGCTGGCGCGCTCCAGCACCGGGCGGGCGTCGTCGAAGCCGTACTTGAGCATGCCGGCGTAGTCGGCGTGGCCGGGCCGGGGCCGGGTCAGCGGGGCGTTGCGGGCGACGTCGAGGTCGGCGGCGTCGACCGGATCGGAGGCCATCACGGTTTCCCACTTGGGCCACTCGGTGTTGCCGATCTCGATGGCGATCGGACCGCCGAGGGTGATGCCGTGCCGCACGCCGGCCAGCACGGTGACCTCGTCCTGCTCGAACTTCATCCGGGCGCCGCGGCCGTAGCCCAGCCGGCGGCGGGCCAGTTGCCCGGCGATGTCGGCGGAGGTCACCTGCGACACCGGCGACCATGCCCTCGACCATCGCCACCAGGGCGCGGCCGTGGGATTCACCGGCGGTCGTCCATCGCAACACCGCGACCATCTTCCCACGGCGGTCAACTGCCGGACCGCAATCACCTCACGGCATCAGCGCAGCACAGCCAGTGCGGCAGCCGCCAGGCTGGCCAGCACACATGCGACGGCCCGTGGGGCAGGACCGCGCCGCGCCGCGGCCGCGCAGCACGGCGGCCGCGCCCGCCAGGCGGTGAGCAGCGGGGCGCCCAGCGGCCGCGAGCGTCCAGGCGCCGCACTCCGAGCGCGCCGGTCAGCGCGCCCAGTCCGAGCGCGAGCTTGACGTCCCCGGCCGCCCAGCCCGGACGGGGCGACCAGGTGCACGATCAGGTACAGCCCGCCCAGTGCCAGCCGCACCGAGCAGGGCCGGGCAGCCGCGCGCCCGCGACCGCCGCACCGATGAGGATCACCACCGCTCCGCTGAGGGTCAGCACATTGGGCAGCCGCCGCTGCCGCAGGTCGATCGACGCTGCAGCGCGACCGTCCAGGCGAGCACCGCCGCCCCCGCGGCGATCCCGACGACACCCATGCGGGTGACGACTAGGCCAGCGCGGCGGCCATCGCCTGTCGCGGAGCGGGACGGCCTGTGAATTGTTCGACCTGAGTGAACGCCTGGTGCAGCAGCATCTGCAGACCGCTGATCACCTCGCCGCCGGCGGCGCTGACCGCGCGGGCCAGCGGGGTGGGCCACGGGTCGTAGATGGCGTCGAGCAGCACCGGCACACCGGCGAAGGTCTCGGCGTATCCGGCGGCGACGTCGGCCGGGATGGTGCTGACCACCACATCGGCGCCGGCGGCCAACGTCGCCGGGTCACCGGATCGCTGAAGTCGGCGAACCCGGTCACCGCACCCAGATCCGCTCCCAACTCCAGCAGCCGGGCCGCCTTGCCGCGGTTGCGCGCCACCACCGTGATCTCGCCGCACGCCGAGGCCGGCCAGCGCCGCCACCGCCGCGGGCGCGGTCCCACCGGAGCCGAGCACGATCGCGCGCCGCGGATCCACGCAGGTGCGCCCAGCGCGCCGGCCACACCGTCGATGTCGGTGTTGTCGGCGCGCCAGCCGCGGCCGGTGCGCACCAGGGTGTTGGCCGAGCCGACCAGTTCGGCGCGCGCGGTCCGTTCGTCGGCGACGCGCCAGCGCGGCGAACTTGCCCGGCATGGTGACCGACACGCCCACCCACTCCGGCCCCAGAGACCAGCTACCAGCGGGGGCAGCTGCTCGGCGGTGCACTCGATGCGGTCGTAGGTCCAGTCGTCCAGACCCAGCGCGCGGTAGGCCGCCAGGTGCAGCTGCGGCGAACGGGAGTGCGCGACCGGCGATCCCAGGACGGCGGCCTTGCGGCCGGCCATGGTGTTCCTACCGCCCGGAATTCAGGATGCCGCTGCCCTGCGCCTTCTCGATGTTGGCCAGGTGCTCCTGGTAGTCGCGGTGAACAGCGTCGTGCCGTCCATGTCGACGGTCACGAAGTACAGCCAGTCCCCCGGCTCGGGACGCTCCGCGGCCGCCAGCGCGTCATCGCCGGGCGAGCAGATCGGGGTGGCCGGCAAGCCCGGCCATGGCGTAGGTGTTCCACGGCGTCTCGGTCTTGCGGTCGGCGTCGGTGGTGGCCACCTCCTGGCGGTCCAGCGGGTAGTTCACCGTCGAGTCGAACTCCAGTCGGTCGTACTCGCTGTCGAGCCGGTTGTAGATCACCCGCGCCACCTTCGCGAAGTCCACCGGCTTGGACTCCTTCTGCACCAGCGACGCCACGATCAGCACCTCGTACGGCGAGAGGTTCAGCGCCTGGGCGGTCTCGAGCAGCCCGCCCTGCACGTAGTGGTCGTTGCTCTCGGCCGACCAGGGTGGCCAGGATCTCCTTAGGCGTGCCAGACGGGTCGACGTTCCAGGTCCCCGGCGCGATCAGCCCCTCCAGGCGGCGGTGGCTGTTCCCCATCACCCCGGCACCCTTGAGCGCCCACTCCGGCACGTTGAGCGACGACAGCGGCCCCTCCTCGGCGGCGGCCTTGAGGTCCTTGGCGGGGACGCAGTTCTTGCTCGCCGTTGAGTTCGACACAGGTGGCGTCGGAGATCAGCGTGAAGATGCCCTCGGTCACCGCGCCGCTGCCGACGGCCTTGACGTCGTCGAGTTGGCGGCCCTCCGGGATCACCATCTTGCCCGACCCGCTCTGGGCATCGGTGAGTTCGGCGACCGCGGTGGCCGAGGGGATCTCGGTGCGCATCTTGTAGAAGCCCGGGCTGGATCGCGGCGATCTCGGCGTTGCCGCGGGCCGCTGCAGGAACACGTCCGACGTTGGCGATCACGCCACGCTCCTTGAGAGCCTGGGCGATCACGGTGGTGGAGTCGCCGCTGTGCACCTGGATGACGACGTCCTCCTTCCCGTCACCGGTGAAATCAGTGGGTGCCTTGAGCAGCCGGGGTCCGAACACGATCGCGGCGATGACCGCCAGCGCCAGCAGACCCAGTACCGCGACGAGCCGGCGGCGGCCGGTGCGCGCGGACGTGCGGTGCGACCGCCGCCGCGCGCGGCCCTCGCGATCGGCGCCCACAGCCTCCGGCCTCGCACGGCCGGACTCCGGCCGCTCTGGGGTCTCACTGTCTCGGCATCTGTCTCTCTCACCGGTCGGGCGCCGCGGCGCGGCGTTGGTCCAGCCAGCCCTGCAGGATCGCCACGGCCGCGGCCTGGTCGATCTTCGCCCGCTGATCCTTGGCGCGAACCCCGGCTTCCCGCAGTGATCGCGCTGCGCTGACGGTAGTCAATCGCTCGTCGGCCAGTCGAACCGGTACCGGCCGGATCCGCTCGGCCAGCGCGTCGGCGACCGCCATCGCGTCCTGGGCCGAGGCGCCGGCCCGGTCGGCCAGGGTGCGCGGCAGACCGACGATCACCTCGACGACCTGCAGTTCCTCCACCAGCTGGGCCAGCCGCCGGAGGTGCGCCGACCGCCGGTCGCGCCGGACGGTCTCCACCGGCGTGGCCAGGACCGCCGTCCGGATCGCTGACGGCGACGCCGATGCGCACCGTGCCGACGTCGACGCCCAGGCGCCGGCCCCGGCCCGGGTCGTCGGGGCCCGGCCGGTCGGGCAGCCTGTCGGCGGTCAACCGCCTCAGCCCTGGCTCAGTGCCGCTCGCACCGCGGCCAGCGCGGCGTCGATCCCGGCGGGATTGCTGCCGGAGCCCTGGGCGAGGTCGGCCTTGCCTCCCCCGCGCCCGCCGACTGCCGCGGCCACCGCCCCCACGAGGTCGTTGGCCGCGCACCGCCGTCCTGGGCGGCGGCATTGGCGGCCACCACGAAGGGCACCGATACCTCGGTGTCGTCGTCCTTGCGCGGACCCCGTCACCGATCAGCACCACCACACCGGGTTCGGAGCCCAACCGGCCGCGGATGTCACCGACCAGCGTCCGCAGGTCCCCGGCCGTCATCCCGGCCGCCATCCGGTGGGCCACCAGGCGGACCTTGCCCACCTGCTCGGCGCCGGCCGCGGCGTCGGCGGCAGCGGCCTTGGCACCGGCCAGCCGGACCCGCTCGAGTTCCTTCTCGGCGGTCTTCAGCTTCTCCACCAGGGTGGCCACCCGCGCCGGCACCTCCTCGCTGGGCACCTTCAGCGACGACGCCAGCGCGGCCATCAGCGCGCGCTCCTTGGCCAGGTGCCGGAAGGAGTCCAGTCCCACGTAGGCCTCGACACGGCGCACGCCGGAGCCGACCGAGGACTCGCCCAGGATGGTGATCGGGCCGATCTGGGCGGAGTTGCGCACGTGGGTGCCGCCGCACAGTTCCAGTGAGAACGGTCCGCCGATATCGACCACCCGCACCTCGTCGGGGTACTGCTCGCCGAACATCGCCATCGCACCCATGGCTTTGGCCTTCTCCAGACCGGTGAGGAAGGTGTTGACCGGGTAGTCGGCCTGCACCGCCTCGTTGGCGACCTCCTCGACCTGGGTGCGCTGCTCCTCGGAGAGCGCACTTTGGGAGTTGAAGTCGAAGCGCAGATAGCCCGGGCGGTTCAGTGAGCCGGCCTGGACGGCGTTGGGGCCGAGTACCTGTCGCAGCGCGGCGTGCACCATGTGGGTTCCGGAGTGCCCCTGGGTGGCGCCATGGCGCCAGGTGGGGTCGACGGCGGCGACGATGGTGTCGCCCTCGACGAACTCGCCGGACTCGATGTTGACCCGGTGCACCCACAGCGTTTTGGCGATCTTCTGCACGTCGGTGACGGCGGCCTTGGCCGTTTCGCTGCCGCCGGTGCCGGTGAGCCAGCCGACGTCGGCGATCTGGCCGCCGGACTCGGCGTACAGCGGGGTGCGGTCCAGCACGATCTCCACCCGCTCCGGTGGCACCGTCTCGGAGTGCACCCGCGGATGGTGCGCTACCACCGGCACTCGCTTGCCGTCGACGAAGATGCCCAGAATTCTTGCCTGGGAACTCAGTTCGTCGAATCCGGTGAATTCGGTGGGGCCGGCGTCGACCAGTTCGCGGAACGCCGAGAGATCGGCGTGGGCGTGCTTGCGGGCCGCCGCGTCGGCCTTGGCCCGGCGGCGCTGCTCGGCCATCAGTTCGCGGAAGCCCAACTCGTCCACACCGAGTCCGGCTTCGGCGGCCATCTCGAGGGTGAGTTCGATGGGGAATCCGTAGGTGTCGTGCAGGGCGAAGGCCTGCGCACCGCCCAGCACGGTCTTGCCGGCGGACTTCGTCGCGGCTGCGGCGTCATCGAACAGTTTCGAACCCGAGACCAGGGTGCGATTGAAGGCCGTTTCCTCGGCGACCGCGATGCGGTTGATCCGGTCGAAGTCGCTGACCAACTCCGGGTAGGACGGACCGGTGGAGTCCCGCACGCAGGCCATCAGGTCGCCGATGATCGGATCGTCGATGCCGAGCAGCTTCGCCGAGCGCACGATGCGGCGCAGCAGCCGGCGCAGCACGTAGCCGCGGCCCTCGTTGGAGGGCGACACCCCGTCACCGATGATGATCGCGGCGGTGCGGCTGTGGTCGGCGATCACCCGGTAGCGCACGTCGTCGTCATCGCGGCCCTGGCCGTAGCCGCGCGGCGCACGCCGGGCGACGGTGTCGATCACCGGCCGCAGCAGGTCGGTCTCGTAGACGTTGTCCACACCCTGCAGCAGGCAGGCGATCCGCTCGATGCCCATGCCGGTGTCGATGTTCTGCCGCGGCAGCGGGCCGAGGATCTCGAAGTCGTCCTTGCTGGTGCCCTCGCCGCGCTCGTTCTGCATGAACACGAGATTCCAGATCTCGATGTAGCGGTTCTCGTCGGCCTCCGGTCCGCCCTCGACGCCGTAGTCCGGCCCGCGGTCGTAGTAGATCTCCGAGCACGGCCCGCACGGTCCGGGGATGCCCATCGACCAGTAGTTGTCGGCCATGCCGCGGCGCTGGATGCGCTCCGGCGGCAGCCCGGTCACCTCCTGCCACAGTCCGACGGCTTCGTCGTCGTCGTAGAACACCGTGGCCCACAGCCGCTGCGGGTCGAACCCGTACCCGCCGTCGGAGACCGGCTTGGTCAGCAGGGTCCAGGCGAGTTCGATGGCGCCGCGCTTGAAGTAGTCGCCGAAGGAGAAGTTGCCCGCCATCTGAAAGAAGGTGTTGTGCCGGGTGGTGATGCCCACCTCGTCGATGTCCGGGGTGCGGATGCACTTCTGGATGCTGGTGGCGGTGACGTACGGCGGGGTGCGCTGGCCGAGGAAGAACGGCACGAACTGGACCATGCCGGCGTTGACGAACAGCAGATTCGGATCGTCGAGGATCACCGAGGCGCTGGGCACCTCGGTGTGCCCGGCATTGACGAAGTGGTCGGTGAACCGCTTCCTGATCTCGTGTGTCTGCACCGGTGGTGGCGTCCTTGTGGCTCGGTCGAAAGGACAACATTACCGGTCGGCCTGCGGCGTTCAGCCTGGCAGGAAGCTCAAGTGGCGGTAGCGGTCGTCGTGCTCACCTCCGCGAGATCCGCACCAGGGTCGTGGTCCCGCACCAGATCGCAGCCCTGGTGTCGATTTCGGGGCCGAAGGAGCATCGGGATGGGCATTGCGATGAGCGCGCCGACGGAGGACCGTGGGAGGGGAACCGGTGGCGCCACCGGGGCGCCGCCCCGACACGAAGGAGTCGGCCGTGTACGCGCGCTCAACGAAGCGATCGAGAATCTCGACGGCTTCTGCAGCGCCGAGTGTGATGGCCCAGCCGGCGTCGCGGCGGGCGGTGATCTCGGCGACGCTACGACAGCGGCGAGGCCCTCGACCGCAACCGCGACGCGGCGCGATCGCTGCGCACCACCCGATTGCGCGATCTGGGTGCCGAGCAGATCGACATCGGCGAGTTCGAGCTCGCCATCGCCCGCCTGCGGGTGCCTGAGATGGCCTGAGCCCCGCGCACCCCGCACCCCCTCGCCCCCCACCCCCGCGAGATCGACACCAGGGTCGCGATCCGCGCCGGATCGCAGCCCTGGTGTCGAATTCGGGGGCGGGAGGTTCAGCGCCGGCGACGGATGATGGCGCGCAGCTTCTCCAGCCGGCCGGCGATCTCGCGTTCGGCGCCGTGCGCGGTGGGCTGGTAGTAGTCGGTGCCCACCAGCTCATCGGGCGGATACTGCTGCGGCACAACGCCGTCGGCGTCATCGTGCGGGTACCGGTAGCCCTGCGCGTGGCCCAGGCCCGCGGCGCCGGAGTAGTGGCCGTCGCGCAGATGCGGCGGGCACCATCCCGGCCTTGCCGGCCCGCACGTCGGCCATGGCCGCGCCCAGGGCCGTGGTGACGGCGTTGGACTTCGGCGCGGTGGCCAGGTGCACGGTGGCGTGCGCGAGCGTCAGCTGCGCCTCCGGCATCCCGATCAGCGCGACGGTCTGGGCGGCCGCGACCGCGACCGGCAGTGCCGTCGGGTCGGCCATGCCGATGTCCTCACTGGCCAGGATCATCAGCCGGCGCGCCACGAAGCGCGGGTCCTCCCCCGCCACCAGCATCCGGGCCAGGTAGTGCAGTGCGGCGTCGACGTCCGAGCCGCGAATCGACTTGATGAAGGCGCTGATGACGTCGTAGTGCTGGTCGCCGTCGCGGTCGTAGCGCACCGCCGCCTGGTCCAGCGACTGCTCGACGATCTCGACGGTGACGGATCGCCCTGCGGCCGAGGCGGTTTCGGCGGCCACCTCCAGCGCCGGTCAGCGCCCGGCGGGCGTCCCCGGCGGCCAGCTGAACCAGCAGGTCGACCGCGTCGTCGTCGACGGCGACCGAGCCGCCGAGTCCGCGCGGATCGGCGATGGCGCGCGGTCAGCACGGTGCGAATGTCGTCGCGGCCCAGCGGATGCAGTTGCAGGATCAGCGATCGCGACAGTAGCGGCGCCACCACGGAGAAGGACGGGTTCTCGGTGGTCGCGGCCACCAGCAGCACCACCCGGTTCTCCACGGCCGCCAGCAGCGCGTCCTGCTGGGTCTTGGAGAACCGGTGCACCTCGTCGATGAACAACACGGTCTGGCGGCCGTGCACGGCGGCGCGGCGCGCCTCGTCGATGACCGCCCGGACCTCCTTGACGCCGGCGGACAGCGCGGAGAGCGCCTCGAACCGGCGGCCGGTGGCATGCGAGATCAGCGAGGCCAGCGTGGTCTTGCCGGTGCCGGGTGGACCGTAGAGGATCACCGACGCCGCACCGGAGCCCTCGACCAGTCGGCGCAGCGGGGAGCCGGGTCCGAGCAGATGCTGCTGACCGACCACCTCGTCGAGGCCGGCCGGGCGCATCCGGACCGCCAGCGGCGCAGAGGCCGGCGGCGACTGCCGACGTCGAGCGGCGAGTCCGCGCCGCGGCAGGTCGAAGAGGCTGTCGGACATGGGCTCAGCTTTCCACGGCACGGGCCGGACGGTCCGGTTACGGCACCGGCCCCCTCCGTGCGCGGGAGGGGGGCCGGGCCGAACCGGGTGGTGCTTACTTACCGCTGGTACCGGGAGCGTCGGCGCTGGCGCCGCCGCCCACGTGAGCGGATGCCTTGGCCTTGCCGTTGGCCTTACCGTTGGCGCCGTTGACATTGCCACTCGCGGCGGCCTCCTGACCGACGCTGTTGGCACCTCCACTCGCTGTAGAACCGGTGTCGAAGGAACCGCCCACCGAACCGTCGGTTGAGCCGTCGGTCGAGCCGCCGCCCTCTGCGGCCCGAGTCTTGCCGGCCGCTGATGCGGCGCCGGAGACTGCCGCACCGCGATCCACTCCAGGCTCGGTCGCCCCAAGCTGTCCGGCGACTTCGGCAGCCACCGACGCATCGGCGCTCGTCGGCGGTTGATCCGCAACCGAGTTGGCCTGCGACGGCAGATCCAGCGTGACGCTCTTAGCCGTGGAGCCGAGCAACTGCTCGGGCCCCGGAACGGCTGCGGCACTGAGTGCGAGCGCAGTCGTCCCGGCGGTGCCATCGACGCCGCCGTTGACATCGACATTGAACGCCAGACCGATATTTGCAATCGCCTCCAGGAATCCGTTCAGTGCCATGGTGCCGGCTGTGACGCCGGCGCCCACGATGCCGGTGAACGCTGTCACGCCACCCTCGATGGCGTTCGACAGCAGCGTGACGGTGTCGGTGAGCAGGCCGGTCAGCACGGATGCACCTGCTGCCAGACCCGTGCCGATTCCGGTGACGAGTGCCGCGCCGGCATCCGCGAAACCACCGAGCAGTGCGTCCAGCGCAGCGCTGATCGCGACGCCGACATCGACCGTGGCGCCTCCGTCGACGCCACCGGTGAGTCCGCCGGTGAGTCCACCGATCAGATTCGTGATCAGCGTGATCGGCAGCGTCAACAGACCCGCCAGATCACCGAGGCCAGGCAGCATCCCGCCGAGATCACCCAGATCCGGCAGTGCCCCCAGCAGACCCGTGATCAGCGTGATCGGCAGCGTCAACAGCGCGCCGAGACCGCCGAGATCACCACTGATTCCGCCGGTGAACACAGCCGACAGTCCAGCGGTGAGTTCATCCAGCGACACGGTGCCATCGAGATTCGTGTCGAGGTTGATGCCGAATGCTCCAGCCAACGGCCCGAGCAGGCCGGTGAGCACGGTGCCGAAGAGTCCGGTCAGATCACCCAGTCCCGGCAGGTCACCGGGACCCGGGATCGCGCCGGTGAACATCCCGAACAGTGACTCGAGCAGTCCGCCCGTGCCGACGACGGCGTTGGCCAGTCCGGTCGCCAGTCCGGTGACGACACCGATCGGCAGGGTGAGAAGTTCCAACAGGCCGTCGAGCGGATTGGTGGCGAACGCGTCGGTGAGGCTCTGGATCAGAGCGTCGACCACGATGCCCAGATTGGCTCCGAAGTCGGCGTTGACGTCGATATTGGCGTCAAGGTTCAGCGCCAGCGACGTGGCCAGTCCGGCCAGGACGGTATTGACTGAAGTGTTGAGGATGGCGTTGAACTCGGTGAAGGTCGTGAGCTCAACGTCCTGCATCACCGCCTGCGCAACCGTCTTTTCGAAGCCGGAAAGCTGGGGTGGTGTGACAACCGCCAGCGGGGCCAGTGCGATGGCACTGGCGCCGGCGAGGGCCACGCCGTTGGTTAGGTAAGGGCGAAGTGCCGCATGCATGATGCCTCCTGAGAAGAACGTTGATTGGTCTCCCCTGTGTTGCCGGATAGTGCAGATCGCAATCACTTTTGGCTGAGAATCTTTCAGGAAACATCTAGCGGCAGTCGTTAACGGCGCAGTCCTTTTACTCCCGTCATAGCTGATCGACATTCGCCGCGAGCCGGCCTGATCCGCGGGCAGAGCAGGCTCAACTGGAACAACGCTGCAGAACGAAACTCATTGACCGAGAGGTTATTTCGCTGTAATTCCGATTTTCGATAGAAACAGGGGAATACGCGGCACACCCCTGCGTGGAACGTAAGTGAAGAATTGCTCAGTCAGTGAGACACACACCACAGCCAGGCGCGCGTGCCGGGCACGGGCGCCCGGGGTCGGTGCCACGATTGAATGCCCCCGATGGCGTCGTGAGTTTGCTGGCCCCGCGCCGAGGGCCAGCACTGCCGATCCCCTCCGCGCCAAAGCGGGAACTGGCAGCTTCTGCCAAGTCGGTCTATTTAGCCAAATTCTTGCGTGGCAAATATTTTGATCGCTACATTGTGCGTCGGAACTGAAACAAGACTGACGCGCTGTTTGTCTCGGGCGTGGCGATCTTTCCGAGCGTTGACGTGGGCAGATTCGGTCGCACTACCCGGCCGGCCAGCCTCATTGTCGGCCATGCGCGAGGCGGCTTTCGAAGAAAACGTGTCAGCACTATGCATATCTGGGAAAGGGAAGAACCGTGGCTGAGAAGATCCACAATCAACCGCTCAACGTCGTCGACAATCTCGTGGACAAGCCCTACACCGTTCAGCGGTTGGTGGAGCGTCCGGTCGAGAAGATCGTCGACAAGGCCGTGACCCTCGAGCGGGTCATAGAGCGTTTGGTCGTCGACACCGTCGACAAGATCGTCGACAAGCCGGCGCAGGTCTCGCGCCTGGTCGAGCGTCCGGTCGTGAACGTGGTCGACGAGGTCGTCGACAAACCGGTCAAGGTCTCCCGCCACGTCGAGCGTCCGGTCGTGACCGTCGTCGACGACGTGGTCGACAAGCCCGTCAAAGTCACCCGGGTGCTCGAGCGCCCACGGTCACGGTGACCGACACCATCGTCGACAAGCCGGTGCAGGTCCAGCGACTCGTCGAGCGCCCCGTGGTCACCATTGTCGACAAGATCGCCGACAAACCGCTTGAAATTCAACGGCTGGTCGAGAAGCTGGTGATCTCGGTCGTCGACAAGGTTCAGGAGCGCCCGGCCCAGATTCAGCGCCTGGTCGAGAAGCTGATCGTCGATATCCGCGACAACGTCGTGGACAAGCCGGTCACCGTTGAGCGCCTCGTCGAGAAGCCGGTCGTGACGATCGTCGACAAGGTGGTAGAGGTTCCCGTTCAGCGGATCGTCGAGCGGGTGGTCGAAAAGCCGGTCGACAAGATCATCACCAAGGTGGTCGAGAAGCCGGTCGAGAAGATCGTCGAGAAGGTCGATCGAGGTTCCGGTCGAGAAGATCGTCTACAAGACGGTGGAGAAGCCGGTTGAGCGGATCGTCGAGATCACGGTCGAGAAGCCCGTCGTCAAGGTGGTCGAGAAGATCGTCGAGGTGACGGTCGAGAACATCGTCGAGAAGATCGTCGAGAAGCCCGTCGACCGCATCGTCGAGAAGATCGTCGAAAAACCCAACATCATCGAGAAGATCATCGACAAGCCCGTCGACCGCATCGTCGAGAAGATCGTCGAGAAACCCAACATCATCGAGAAGATCATCGACAAGCCCGTCGACCGCATCGTCGAGAAGATCGTCGAGAAACCCAACATCATCGAGAAGATCATCGACAAGCCCGTCGACCGCATCGTCGAGAAATCGTCGAGAAACCCAACATCATCGAGAAGATCATCGACAAGCCCGTCGACCGCATCGTCGAGAAGATCGTCGAAAAGCCCAACATCATCGAAAAGATCATCGACAAGCCCGTCGACCGCATCGTCGAGAAGAGTCGTCGAAAAACCCAACATCATCGAGAAGATCATCGAGAAGCCGGTCGACCGGGTCGTCGAGAAGGTCGTCGAGCGGCCTCACATCGTGGAGAAGGTGATCGACCGGCCGGTGGAGAAGGTGATCGAGAAGACCGTCACCAACCCCGTTCTCGTCGAGAAGATCGTCCACCGTGATGTCGAGTTCGTCGACGAGCGGATCGTCGAGCGGCCGATCGAGACCATCGTGGAGCGGATCGTCGAACGGCCGGTGTACCGCGAGGTCGAGAAGATCGTCGAGAAGCCGGTCGAGAAGATCGTCGAGGTGGTTGTCGAGAAACCGGTGATCGTTCACAAGTACGTGGAGAGGCCGGTGGAGCGGGTCGTCGAACACGGCGAGGAGATCACCGTGAGCCGGCGCGTCATGGGTAAGGCCAGCGAGGTCGGAGCCAAGTTCGTCGGAGGCGACGCGCGTCAGGTGGACTGGGTGGAACGCACCACTGGCGAGCGCCCCGATGGTGACGTCGTCGGTGACGAGTCGACGGTGTTCCGCGCCCGGGAGGCGTACCTCGTTGATCCCAAGCACGGGGATACACCGCAGCGCCGACCCTGATTCCAGCCGGCCACTACGGCCGGCGGACACGCATGGCGCCGGGGCGGTTTGACCCCCCTCCCGTCCCGGCGCCATCCCCATCGAACGTCTCACCAGTCCGCACCGACAAGACAATCCGAGGAGTCCGTTGTGACCTCAACCGTGTCACCGCCCTACCGCCGCGGTGCATCGCTGCTAATCGGCGGCCTGCTGGTCGCCGCACACGCCCTGCTGGGCACAGCCCCGCACGCCTGGGCGGAGCCGACCACCGAGGCCATCACCGCCATCGACGACCGCTACACCGCATTCGGCGGTGACGCATCGCTGCTTGGCGTTCCAGTCGCCGAGGTGGTCGACGTACCCGGGGGCGCCGCGCGTGACTATCAAGGTGGCGCCATCTACTACTCCGCAGACACCGGAGCCCATGTGATGTACGGCGCCATCCTCGATCGCTACCGTGCGCTCGGTGGTCCGAGCAGTGAGCTCGGATTCCCGACGAACGACGAGAGCGACACCGGCGACGGCATCGGACGGTTCAACGACTTCACCACCCCCGGCGGAGCGGCGATGTACTGGACGCCGCAGTGGGGGGCGTCAGTGGTGAAGGGCCGCATTCTGGAGGCCTGGCGCCAATCCGGCGCCATCACAGGGCCATTCGGCTATCCCAGCGCGGACACAACGGTGATCGACGGTGTGCAGACGGGCAAGTTCGTCGGCCCGGACGGCACCCAGATCCAATGGTCGGCGGACGGCGGCCTGGTCACCATCCCGGCGGCCATGGCGGGCACGATCCCCGGGTTCAGCGCTGTCACAACGACACCAGAAGGGACCACCGCGGTGGCCACATCGACGCCGGCGTCCTCGGCTTCTCCCCCGACCTCGCTGACGAGCAGTAAATGGTGGTGGATTCCCGTGGGCCTCGCGGTGGCCGCCCTGCTCGCCGGACTGGTCCGTCTGCTGCGCCGTCGGCCCGTTGAGCCCGCACCGGTGAAGATCGCCGCCCAGCGGGTGCCTGAGGTCGTGCCCGCTCCCATGCCGGCGCCGCGGCCGACACCGGTGGCGGCGACACCACCACCGCCACCGCCACCGCCACGGCCCCCGGCCCCCGCGCCCACCCCGCAGCCGGCACCTACCCGGATCGCTCCCCTGGCCCAGACACCACCGCGGCCAGCGGCTACGCCACCACCGGCACGGCAGCCACTCGTCACCGAGCCGCCGACGGCGAAGATCGCAGCGGCGACCAGCGAACTGCCCAAGGCGACGATCCGTTCGAGGCGACCGAGCAGGATCTGGCCCCGGTGATCACCTACGAGACACCGGTGCCGACGGCCACCACGACGCAGGTCACCTATCGGAACAACGCGGTAGGCACCGACCAGGAAAGCGTTGCCGACAAGAGCGACTCCACGCGGGACTGAGATGTCGCTGCGCCAGCAACGCGCAGCCGATCGAAGGAGAAATAGATGGAATGGCTACTGGGCGCCCTCGGCGGCCTCATCGGCGGCAATGCCGCCGGTGCCGCCAAGAACAGCCTCGGTGTCGGAGGTAACAGCATCGCCGGTGCACTCGGCGGCGCACTCGGCGGCGGTGTGATCGGCAACCTGCTGGGTTCCGGCGCCGGCGGTCTCGACGTTGCGCAGATCGCGGGGCAACTCGGCGGCGGCGGTGTGGTCGGTGCCGTGCTGACCGCGATCGTCGGCGCGGTGATGAAGGGCCGCAAGACCAACGGTTAGACGACGGCTGCTCTCAGCAGCATCCTGAGACGACACCCGGCGCAGGCGCGACACCGTCTGTGCCGGGTGTTCTCGTTCTAGTGAGCGGGCGATGCAGCAGAGTCGACAGCGGGCCGGTCGGCGGCGTCCGGCGACGGCCACGGTTGCGCGGGTGGACGCTGCCGGACCACCTGCGGCCACCAGAACCATCGACCCATCAGCGCGGCCATCGACGGTGTCATGAAGGACCGGATCACCAGGGTGTCGAACAGCAGACCGAAGCCGATCGTGGTGCCCACCTGCGCCAGGATCGTCAACTCACTGAAGACCATCACCGCCATCGTGACCGCGAAGACAAGCCCCGCCGCGGTGACCACCGACCCGGTGCCGGCCATCGCGCGGATGATGCCGGTGTTCAGTCCGGCCTTGATCTCTTCTTTGAACCGCGCCACCAGCAGCAGGTTGTAGTCCGACCCCACCGCCAGCAGGATGATCGAGGACATCACCAGCACCATCCAGTGCAGCGGCCGGCCGAGGATGTCCTGCCAGATCAGCACCGACAATCCGAACGACGCGCCCAGCGACAGTGCGACGGTGCCGACGATCACTGCGGCTGCGACCACTGCCCGGGTGATGATCAGCATGATCACGAAGATCAGGCAGAGCGCGGCGATCCCGGCGATCAGCAGGTCGTAGTTGGCCGCCTCCTGCATGTCCTTGTAGCTCGTGGCGGTGCCGGCCAGATAGATCTTGGAGCCCTCCAGTGGGGTGCCCTTGATGGCCTCGAATGCGGCGTTCTTGATGGTGTCGACGTGGGTGAGGCCCTCCGGCGACATCGGGTCACCCTCGTGGGCGATGATGAACCGCACCGCTTTTCCGTCCGGCGACAAGAACATCTTCATGCCCCGCTTGAAGTCGGCGTTCTCGAACACCTCCGGCGGCAGGTAGAACGAATCGTCGTTCTTGGCCTCGTCGAAGGCCTTGCCCATCGCGGTCTGGTTCTCCTGCATCTCCTGCATCTGGTCGTACATGCCGGACTGGGTGCTCTGCATCGTCAGCTGCATGGTCCGCATGGACTCCATGGTGGCGATCATCGGCTGGATCAGGGTGCGCATCTGGGTGGTCAGGGTGTCGAGCTTGTACAGGTCCGGCAGCAGCGCCTGGAAGTCTTCGGTCGTAGCGTCGACGCCGTCGATGGTGTCGAACACCGACCGCATCGACCAGCACAGCGGGATGTCGAAGCAGTGCGGTTCCCAGTAGAAGTAGTTACGGATCGGCCGGAAGAAATCGTCGAAATTGGCGATGTTGTCCCGCAGCGCCTTGATGTCCTCGTAGGTCATCGTCATCTTGCCGGTCATCGAATGCGTGACGGCGTTGAGTTCACCCATCAGGTCGTACATCCGGTTGAGGTTGTCGACGTTGGCCTGCATGTCGTCGCCCTGCTTGAGCATGTCGTCCATGCGGTCCTGCAGATAGGACATGTTCATCGTCTGCAGGGTGCCCTGCATGCCCAGCATGAACGGGATCGAGCTGTGCTCCAGCGGAGTTCCCTGCGGGCGGGTGATGGTCTGCACCCGGCCGATTCCGGGTTGGTGGAACATCGACTTGGCGACCCGGTCGATCACCAGGAAGTCCGCGGAGTTGCGCATGTCGTGATCGCTCTCCAGCATCAGCAGTTCCGGGCTGAGCCGCGCCGCCGGGAAGTGCCGTTCGGCGGCCGCGAACCCCTCCGCCGCCGGGATGTCCGACGGCAGGTAGTTGCGGTCGTTGTAGTCAGTCCGATAGCCGGGCAGGGCGAGAAGCCCGACGAGCGCCAACGCGATGGTGGCCACCAGGATCGGGCCGGGCCACCGCACGATGGACGTACCGATGCGGCGCCAGAAGCGAATCCGCATGGCGCGCTTGGGTTCCAGCGCCCCGAGTTTGCTTGCCACGGTCACCACGGCCGGCCCCAGGGTCAGCGCCGCTGCCACCACAATCAGCATGCCGATGAACAGCGGCACGCCCAGCGATTTGAACATCGGGGTTCGGGTGAAGTGCAGACACAGCATCGCGCCGGCGATGGTCAGACCCGACCCCAGGATGACGTGCGCAGTGCCGTGGAACATGTCGTAATAGGCGGCCTCTTTGTCCAGGCCCTTACTGCGGGCTTCCTGGTATCGGCCGAACAGGAAGATCACGTAGTCGGTGGCCGCTGCGATGGCGATCATCGTCAGCAGGTTCACCGCGAACGTCGACAGCCCGATCAGGTGGTAGTTACCGGCGAAGGCGACCAACCCCCGGGCCGCGGCGAGTTCGACGAACACCATCAGCAGCGACAGCACCACGGTGACCATCGACCGGTAGACGAACAGCAGCATGAGGGTGATCACGCCGAAAGTCAGCGCCGTGGTCAGCCGCAGGCTGCGGTCACCGGCGATGTGGGTGTCGGCGATCAGAGCCGAGGGTCCGGTGACGTAGGTGGTGACGCCCGGCGGGGTCGGGACGCTCTCGACGATCGTCTTAGCCGCCTCCACCGACTCGTTGGCCAACGTCTCACCCATGTTGCCCGCGAGGTAGACCTGCACATAGGCAGCTCTGCCGTCGGGACTCTGCGAACCGGCCTCGGTGAGCGGGTCGCCCCAGAAGTCCTGCACGTGCTCGACATGGCGGGTGTCGGCGTTGAGCTTCGCGATGATCTGGTCGTAGTACAGGTGGGCCTCATCGCCGAGTGGCTGCTGGCCCTCCAACACGATCATCACCGAGGTGTTGGACTTGAACTCCCCGAAGGCCTCGCCGATGCGATTCATCGCGATGGTCGAGGGCGCGTCCGGGTTGGCCATCGGCACCGACTGCTCCTGGCCGACTACCTCGATCTGCGGCACCAGCGTGTTGGTGACAACCGCCAGCGCCAGCCAGCCCAGGATGATCGGCACCGCCAATCGCCGGACCCACTGGGCGATAGGCGAACGCGCCGGCTTCGCGGGCGGTTCGTCGTGCCGCGTGGCGAGCGTCGTCATCCGGATTTAACGATGCAGAACGTCTGAGCGCTGATGCCGGTGGAGACCCGCTCGGCCTTGACGACGTCGTCGACGGTGATCCGGCAGCCGATGGTGTCGGCGTCGCCCTGGGCGACGATATTGGCCGCGGCCGCCGGCGCGGTGGTGGTCAGCGTCAGCGTCCACGGCAGGGTCACGTCGCGGGCGATCTGCGGTTCGGCGTCGAGGTTGAGGTAGTTGATGGTGGCCACTGCACCGGGCGGACCGAAGATCTCGTAGGTGACGACCTTGGGGTTGAAGGGTTTGGGGTCGTTGGCCAGGCCGCTGCCCTCGCGGGTGAGTTCGGTCTTGCCGAACACCCCGTGCAGGCGGTCGACGGCGAAGGCACCGACACCGACGACGGCGAGGATCACCAGCGGCATCCAGGCGCGGCGCAGCCCTCGCATGGCCCAGTAACCCAGGCTGCGGCGCGGACGGCGGGCGGCCTCGCGGTCGGCGCGCTTCTGCGCGCGGCGGGACTTGCGGGTCGTGGGATGCGGTTGCGGGGCGGTCTGCGATGCGCCGGTGACGGCGGTGGGTTCTGTCGGGATCCCGACCGGGCTCTCCACGCTCATGGCCGGCCCGCCCGTTCCGGATCCGACCACAGGTGGGAAAGCAACGCGGCCGCCAGTAACACCACTACATAGTAGGACTAAGTGTCACCGGCGCGAAGCAGCGGTGTGCAGGCGTGACCGGTATCACTCGACGGTGCCGGAAAGCCCCATGTCCACCAGCGTCCGGCGGGCCGTCTCGATGAGCTCGTCCCGGGTATTGGATGCCGCGGCGTTGGAATACCCGATGCTCAGGTAGACATAGCCGTTGATCCGACCCGACACCACCGGGTAGAACACCCCGTCGGAGCGCCGCAGGTCCGCGGCGGTCAGCCGCTCGGCCATCCGGGCCGCGAACCACTCCGCATCGGTGCCGTCGGGCCGGTTCGCCATCGGGTCCATGTCGCTGACGTTCGAGGACCCGACCACCTTCTCGTTGAACACCATGCCCTCGAGCCGGCGCGCGAGCCGGGTCGGCACCAGGGGCACCAGGGGCAGCGGCGCCAGCAGTTCGTGGCGCGACTCCTTCAGTCCCGACAGCGCGGTCTTCAGCGCCGCCCGCACGCCGGTCAGATCGCTGATGACCTCAGCGGGGTCCGCCGTCATGGTCACCCCGGTCAGGGCGTTGCCCCGGTTGTCATCTTCGGGCTGCCTCTCATTCACCGGGACCGACAGCGTGACCAACCCGTCAGCGCCGACCCAGCCGAGGTTGTGGCCCAGCCGTGCGGTGAAGCCGTGGAACAGCGAGTTCTGGGTTCCCCCGAGACGCTCGGCCCGCCGATCCCACTCGTCGATGACGACGCGGACCGTCACCGCCGGGACGGTGACCACACGATCGGAGCCCGGTTGTTCGCCACGGCTGCGCTTCACCGACTGGTTCACCGAGTCGCCACGGTTGCGCGCCAGCCGAGCCGCCGCCACCACCGACTTCGCCATCAGCGGGACGCTGCGCACGATGACACGCCAATCCTCCAGCAGCGCTGTGCCTTTGGTTCTCGAGCCGGCCTCCGGGTACGGCAGATCCCGGGTGATACCCCGGGCGGCCTCAGTGATCGCGATCACCAATCCCACGCCGTCGACCACCGTGTGAGAAGCCACCAACGTCACCGCTGCGCCACCGCCGATCAGCGGTTGCACCGAGATCCGGAACACCGGGCCGTGTTCGGGATCGATCGGCAGCAGCGACTGCGCGTCCAGCCAGGCGGGTACCTCCGCGCGCGGGATCGCCGCGGCGGCGACCTCGATCTCATTGGGAGTGGAGTCGGTGATCCAGCGGTGCCGGCCGAACGGAAGCGGCGAGACTTCGAGGCGGCGGCCGAGCAGTCCACGGCGCAGGTTGTGATGGAACCGGCGCAGGCCGTCGAAGTCCACCTGGTGGTCGTAGACCCAGCTCCACTGGATCACCGGGCCGTGGCCGAGGGCCCGCAGGCCCAGGAACGAGCCTTGATCCATGTAGTCGATCGTGTTGTCCACGGCAGTCATGGTAGGCAGCGGACCAGCGGCCATCACCACACCGAGCCGGACAACCGGAAATCGGCCAGCGCCCCGCGCAGCGTTTCGACGAGTTCGTCGCGGGTGGTCGACACCGCCGGATCAGAGAAGCTGACGGTGACCGAGACCTGGCCATGGACCCGGGTGCACACCAGGAACAGCAGACCGCCCTGCCGCGCGATCTCACCGGCGGACATCCGCGACTCCATGGCGCGCATCGAGAAGTACTCGGCATCGGTGCCGTCGGGGCGGTTCACCGCCGGGTCCAGCGTCCCGATGTTGGAGCATCCGATCACCGCGGCACTTCCCAGCGCGACGCCGGCCAGCCGGCGGGCCACCCCCCGTGGAATGAGCGGAGTCAGCGGCAACGGCGCCGCCAGTTCATGGCGCGCTTCGCTCAGAGTGGACAGCGCCGACTTGAACCCCTGACGAACTCCCCGCAGGTCGGTCGTCACCGGCGCGGGGTCGGTGATCACCGTGACGCCGGTGAGAGCGTTCCCGCTCACATCACCGGGGGTCCGCTCGTTGACCGGCACCGCCAGCTCCACCAAACCATCCGCGCGCACCCGCCCGAACAGTGCGCCCAGCCGGGCCGCCACGCCGAGGAATAGTGAATTGCTCGTTCCGCCAAGGGAACTCGCCCGCTCGTCCCAGTCGGTGGCGCTGACGTAGAGCGTGGCCCACGGCACGGCGACCGCCGAGTCCGAACCGCGCACCGACGCGGGTGCGTTCTTGCGCACCGAGTCGCGCACCTCGCCGCTTTTGTCGCGCGCCACCCTGATCGCGCTGACGAGACCCCGCGCGGCCTCGGGCAGCCCCGCGATGATCTGGCGGGCATCCTCGACCAGTGCGCGGCCCCGGCGTCGCGTGTGCGGCGACGGATATCCCGGCGGGTCGGTGATGCCCTGGACGGCGGCGGTGACCGCGATGGCGATCCCCACGCCGTCACCGACGGTGTGCGAGACCGTCAGGCACACCGCCGCGCCGCCGCCGTCCAGACGGAGCACCCCCAGATGCCAAGGCGGGCCGAACTCAGCGTCGAGCGGCATGGCCAGCCGCTGCTGCACCCAGTCGGGTAGCTCGCTGCGCGGCCACGTCCCGGAGCGGACGTCGAGGTCGGCCGGCGGCTCCCAGGTGACCCAGCGATGCCGGCCGAACGGCAGCGGTGATCGTTCGATGCGGCGGCCCAGCATGCCCCCGCCGAGCGCGTGCTGGAATCGGCGCAGCGCCTCGAGGTCAACCTCGTGGTCGTAGATCCAGGTGAGTTGGATCAGCGGGCCGCGGCCCAGCGCCCGGAACCCCAGGAATGAGGCTTGGTCGATGTAGGCCAGCGTGTTGTCCACCGGTCTAGGCGCCCGCGGGTGGGGCTTCCGGCCGGAAATCCATCCCGGACTCCTTGCGCTGCGCCGCGGTGATCGGTGCCGGCGCGTCGGTCAGCGGGTCGACGCCGCCGCCGGACTTGGGGAAGGCGATGACATCGCGGATGGAGTCCGCGCCGAACAGCAGGGCCGTGATGCGGTCCCAGCCGAACGCGATGCCGCCGTGCGGCGGCGCGCCGAAGGTGAACGCCTCCAGCAGGAACCCGAATTTCTCGGCGGCCTCGGCCGTGTCGATGCCCATCACCGCGAACACCTGCTCCTGGATGTCACGGCGGTGGATGCGGATCGAGCCGCCGCCGATCTCATGGCCGTTGCACACGATGTCGTAGGCGTCGGCGAGCACTACACCGGGGTCGGCGCCGATGCTGCCCGCGAAGTCGGGTTTGGGTGCGGTGAAGGCATGGTGCACCGCCGTCCACGCCCCGGTCCCCACCGCGACATCACCGGCTGCCGTCGCCTCGCCGGCCGGCTCGAACAGCGGCGGGTCCACGATCCAGACGAACGCCCACGCGTTCTCGTCGATCATGTCCAGCCGCCGTGCGATCTCAGCGCGGGCAGCGCCCAGCAGCGCCCGCGACGTGCGCGCCGGGCCGGCCGCGAAGAACACGCAGTCCCCCGGTTTCGCGCCGACGTGGGCAGCCAGGCCGTCGCGTTCGGCGTCTGACAGGTTCTTGGCGACCGGACCCGACAGCTCGCCGTCCTCACCGATCAGCACGTAGGCCAGACCCTTGGCGCCGCGCTGCTTGGCCCAGTCCTGCCAGCCGTCAAGGGTGCGGCGCGGTTGCGACGCGCCGCCCGGCATGACGACCGCACCGACGTAGGCCGCCTGGAACACCCGAAACGGCGTGTCGCTGAAGTACTCCGCGCACTCCACCAGTTCCAGGCCGAAGCGCAGATCCGGTTTGTCCGAGCCGTACCGGCTCATCGCCTCGGCGTAGGCCATCCGCGGGATGGGCCGGGGCAGGTCGTATCCGATCTGGGCCCAGAGAGCGGCCAGCACCTCCTCGGCGACGGCAATGACGTCGTCGGCGTCGACGAAGCTCATCTCGACGTCGAGCTGGGTGAACTCCGGCTGACGGTCGGCGCGGAAGTCTTCGTCGCGGTAGCACCGGGCTATCTGGTAGTAGCGCTCCATGCCGGCCACCATCAGCAACTGCTTGAACAGCTGCGGGCTCTGCGGCAGCGCGTAGAACGAGCCCGGCTGCAACCGGGCGGGCACCAGGAAGTCCCGCGCACCCTCCGGGGTGGAGCGGGTCAGGGTGGGGGTTTCGATCTCGATGAAGTCGTGGCCGGCCAGCACCGCCCGGGCCGCGGCGTTGACTTTCGACCGCAGCCGCAACGCGTCGCCCGGCCCGCCGTCACGGCGCAGGTCCAGGTAGCGGTGCCGCAGCCGCGCCTCCTCGCCGGCCTGTTCGTCGAGTTGGAACGGCAGCGGTGCGCTCTCCCCCAGCACCGTCAGCGCGGTCGCATTGACCTCGATGTCGCCGGTCGGGATCTCGGAGTTGGCGTTGCCTTCGGGCCGGACCTCCACCACGCCTTCGACGGCCACGCAGAACTCCGAGCGCAGCCGGTGCGCCTGCTCGAGGACCCCGGCATCCCGGAACACCACCTGTGCCACCCCGGTCGCGTCGCGCAGGTCGATGAAGATGACGCCGCCGTGGTCACGCCGGCGGGCCACCCAACCGGCCAGTGTCACCCGCGCCCCGGCGTCGGAGGCCCGCAGGGACCCGGCGGCATGACTGCGTAGCAATGAAACTCCTCGGCAGGGGGACGACGGGTGAAGTCTATGAACCCACCCGTTGCGTTCGGCGACCGACACCGCAAAGCCCGGTTGTGGCAAGCTGGACGCGGCCGCTCACCAGGTAGGCGGCACCGAGATCGAGGAGCACCGATGACCTTCAACGAAGGTATGCGGATCGACACCAGCAACACCCGATCCAGCGGTGGCGGCGGTCGCGGCATTGCGATCGGCGGCGGTTTCGGCGGCCTCGCGATCCTGCTGGTCGCGCTGTTCCTCGGCATCGACCCCGGCACCGTGATTCCCCAGCAGCCGGCCGGCCCGACGAGGGCCGAACCGGGATTCGACCTCAGCCCAGTGCAAGCACCGGCGCGGACGCCAACAAGTTACGTCGAGTGCCGCGTGGTCGCCACCGGCAACTCCGTCGACGACGTCTGGGCGCAGCTGCTGCGGGGCTACAAGCCGCCGACCACCCAGCTGTTCAAGGGGCCAGGTGCAGACCGGCTGCGGCCCGGCCACCAGCGACGTGGGCCCGTTCTACTGCCCGGCGGACCGGACGGCGTACTTCGACGTCGACTTCTTCGACGTGCTGAAGACCCAGTTCGGCTCCAGCGGCGGACCGCTGGCCCAGGAGTACGTGGTGGCCCACGAGTACGGCCATCACGTGCAGAACCTGACCGGCGACGCTGCGACCGCGCGCAGAAGGGCGCGCAGGGCGCCGACCGGCGGCGGGGTCCGCTCGGAGTTGCAGGCCGACTGCTACGCCGGGGTGTGGGCCCATTACGCGGCCATCACCAAGCAGCCGGGAACCGACGTGACCTACCTGCAGCCGTTGACCGACACGGATATCGCCGACGCGCTCTCAGCGGCGTCGTCAGTCGGCGACGACCGCATCCAGAAGCAGGCCACCGGCCGGGTGAACCCGGAGAGCTGGACCCACGGTTCTTCGGCGCAGCGGCAGAAGTGGTTCACCGTCGGCTACCAGACCGGTGACCCCAAGCAAGTGCGACACCTTCAGCGCGCGCGATCTGGGCTGACGCCGCTAGTGATCCTGCAGCGGGGGTCACCAGGGGCGCAGTGCGCACTGCACGCCGCTGCCGCCCTGCTGGGACACCACGACCTGGCCGTCGACGGCGATCTCGCAGCGGAACTCCGGATTGACCCGCAGCCCGCCACTGGCGCTGACGAAGGCCCACTGGGTGGGGTCGTTGAGCGTCGCCTGGAATGTCCACGGCGCGCCGGGGCCGACCAGGGTGCGGGCCAGCGGCATGAACTGCCGGCTTGTTGGCGGCGGCCTGATTCGGCGGATCGCCGATGACGTAATAGATGTTCGCGGTCAGGTCGCTGGTGGTGGTCACGGTGTAGGTCACCTGGCGCGCCGCCGGGAGCGGGGGCGCTGGACGCCTCGGTACTCGACGGTGCCGGGCTCGGCTCGGTGCTTGACGGTGCCGACGCTCGGTGCTGGACGGAGCCGACGTCTCAGTGCTTGACGGAGCCGACGTCTCAGTGCTTGACGGAGCCGACGTCTCAGTACCCACCGGCTCGGTGATCTCCGGTTCGGCGCCGGCCGTCGAGGCGGCCATGGTCCCCGCGACCAGCAGAATTGCAGCCGCGCCCACTGCAGTCAGGTGTCGCATATCGGGCCTATCGACAGCAGCAACGCCGGCGTTACTTCCGCCCTCAGCCGGCGTTCCGCAGCTCGGGCGCCACCGCGTGACCTTCAGTCATCTGACCCATCGTGCCGAACAGCTCGATGGCCGAGGCCACACAGTCATCGACGAAGCAGGCCAGCGACTCGGCATCGGCAGGGCGGTGTCGAGCTCTGGACGCTGACCCCGACCAGGCTGGGATCGCTGGAGTCATGGACGATCGCCTCGGAACCAGGGTTCTGGCCGATCCAGCGAGCGGCCAGCGCGGAGAGCGGGCCCCGGTTCTCGACCGGGTAGAACCGGTCCGGGGTGATGCTCAGCTGCACCGAGTCACGCTCGGGGCCGCTGACCTCGAGGTGGACATGCAGCCGGCCCTGGTGGGCGTCGACGAGGAACACGAAATCGACGAGAAAGAAGTACTCGTCATCATGATGGCCGCGGAAGTACCGCACCCCGGTGCTGCGCAGGTAAGCCTCGATCAGCGCGTTCATAACCGAACAACGCACCGGCGGATACGAGCAGGTTCCGCCGAGGGTTTAAGAATTCTCTGAAGTTTCAGGACAGCCGGGACAGAACCTCGGCGACCACCGACGCGACCGCCACGTCGTCCTGCTTCCCGGTGGACAAATCCTTCACCCCGACCGTTCCCGCTTCGATGTCACGGTCACCGGCCACCAGTGCCAGCCGCGCACCGGAGCGGTCGGCGGCGCGCATCGCGCCCTTGACGCCGCGGTCGCCGTAGGCCATGTCCACCCGCACACCGGCGCCGCGCAGCGCGGCGGCCAGCGTGGCCAGTTCGAGTTTGGCCTGCTCGCCCAGCGGCACGCCGAACACCTCGCAGCGGCCGGCGTCGCCGACGGCTTTGCCCTCCGCCCGCAGCGCAAGCATGGTGCGATCCACCCCGAGCCCGAATCCGATGCCGGACAGATCCTGACCGCCGAGCTGAGCCATCAGTCCGTCGTAGCGCCCGCCGCCGCCGATGCCGGACTGCGCGCCGAGTCCGTCGTGGATGAACTCGAAGGTGGTCTTGGTGTAGTAGTCCAGCCCGCGCACCAACCGCGGGTTGATGACGTAGGGCACGCCGAGTGCATCGAGGTGCGCCAGCACGGTGTCGAAATGCGCTTTGGCGGCATCGGAGAGATGGTCGAGCATCACCGGGGCGTCGGCGGTCAGCGCCTTCACCGCCGGCCGTTTGTCGTCGAGCACCCGCAGTGGGTTCAGCGCGGCACGCTCGCGGGTGGCCTCGTCGAGATCGAGGCCGAAGAGGAACTCCTGCAACAGTTCCCGGTACTGCGGGCGGCAGGCATCGTCGCCCAGGGAGGTGATCTCCAGCCGGAAGCCGTCAAGTCCCAGTGAGCGGAAACCGGCGTCGGCCACGGCGATCACCTCGGCGTCCAGTGCCGGGTCGTCGACACCGATGGCCTCCACCCCCACTTGCTGGAGTTGCCGGTAGCGGCCGGCCTGCGGACGTTCGTAGCGGAAGAACGGCCCGGCGTAACACAGCTTCACCGGTAGCGCCCCGCGGTCGAGACCGTGTTCGATCACCGCGCGCATCACCCCGGCGGTGCCCTCCGGGCGCAGCGTCACCGACCGCTCGCCCCGGTCGGCGAAGGTGTACATCTCCTTGGACACCACGTCGGTGGACTCCCCCACCCCGCGGGCGAACAGGGCGGTGTCCTCGAAGACCGGAAGTTCGATATCGCCGTACCCGGCCCGGCGCGCGGCGGCCAGCAGCCCATCGCGCACCGCGACGAATTCTCCGGACTCCGGCGGCAGATAGTCCGGGACGCCCTTGGGCGCCTGGAAGTCCGGGCTCACAGTCTGATGCCCTGCAGGAACGGGTTGGCGCGGCGTTCGGCGCCGATGGTGGTCTCCTCGCCGTGGCCGGGCAGCACGCGGGTGTCGTCGCCGAGCACGAGCAGTTTGGTGATGATCGAGTCGAGCAGGTCGCGGCCACTGCCCCCGGGCAGGTCGGTCCGGCCCACCGACTGCTTGAACAAGGTGTCGCCGGTGAAGACCAGGTTGTAGTCGCGGCGACCCGCAGCGACCACCGACCCGCGGGTGTGCCCCGGGGTGTGGTCGACGGCCAGCTCGGATCCCGCCGATGTCGAGCATCTCGCCGTCGCGGTCGAGTTCGACGACCTGGCGGGGTTCGCGGAACAGCGCGCCCAACGCGACCTGGGCGATCCGGGGGCCGAAGCCGCGGATCGGGTCGGTCAGCATGAAGCGGTCGGCAGGGTGGATGAAGACCGGGCAGCCGAAGGTGTCGGCCACCTTCTGCGCCGACCAGATGTGGTCGATGTGGCCGTGGGTGACCAGCACCCCCGCCGGCGTCAGGCGGTTCTCGTCGAGAATCCGGCGCAGCGGGGCGAACGCCCGCTGTCCGGGGTCGACGACGATCGCGTCGCCGCCCTGACGCTGGGCCAGCACGTAGCAGTTACAGGCCAACATGCCCGCCGGGAAGCCGGTGAGTAACACGGCAACCAGTGTCCCACCCCCATGCCCGGGTGGGTGCCGACCCTGCGGGGATGTCGGACTGGCAGACTCGACGGGGCGAGGGCGCACCCCGGGCCCACCCCACGACCACACGGAGGACGACAGCGGTGCCGACGAACGAACAGCGACGCGAAGCGGCCAAACGCAAGCTCGAAGGTCAACTCGAGCGTCGGGCCCAGAAGGCCCGGCAGCAGCGCATCGTCGCCGTCATCGCCTCGGTGCTCGCCGTCGCCGTCGCCGCCGGGCTCGGATACTTCATTTTCGCGAAGTCCGACTCCCCGTCGGACAGCGCGTCGGCGTCGACGTCCGCCGCCGCCCCGCCCCCGCCCCGGGCACCCCCACCGTGCTGACCCGCGGCGGCCCCGACCAGCTGCCGGCCTTCAAGGCGCCGGAGGACCTCGGCAGTAAGTGCGAATACCCGAAGGCCGGGCCGGCCAGTAAGCCGGTCGAGCCGCCGAAGTCCGGTCAGGTGCCCACCGACCCGGCGACCATCAGCGTCAGCATGTCGACCGACCAGGGCAACGTCGGCCTGATCCTGAACAACGCCGAGGCCCCCTGCACGGTGAACAGCTTCGTCAGCCTGGCGCAGAAGGGCTTCTTCAACGACACCGCCTGCCATCGGCTGACCACCGGGGCGGGCCTCGGTGTGCTGCAGTGCGGCGATCCCGCCGGCAACGGTTCCGGCGGTCCGGGCTACCAGTTCGCCAACGAGTACCCCACCAACCAGTTCCCCAAGGACGACCCGGCGCTGAGCAAGCCGGTGCTCTATCCGCGGGGCGCGCTGGCTATGGCCAACGCCGGCGCCAACACCAACGGGAGCCAGTTCTTCCTGGTGTACAAGGACTCTCAGCTGCCGCCGAACTACACCGTGTTCGGCACCATCGACTCCACCGGGCTGGCCACGCTGGACAAGATCGCCGGCGGCGGGGTCAATGGCGGCGGCAGTGACGGCAAGCCCACCACACCGGTCACGATCAAATCCGTCCTACTTGACTGAGCCGCGGCGATGACGGTTCCACCTCCGTTCGACCCGACGACACCGGCCTACGGGATGCCGGCGCCCGCGGAGCCGTATCCGTCCTACCCGCCGCCACCGCCGGGCCCGTACCCCTACCCGCCGTATCCGTATCCCCCGGCGCCGCAGCGCACCAACGGCCTGGCGATCGCCTCGCTGGTGTGCGCGTTCCTGTTCGCCCCGCTGGGGATTCTGTTCGGCCATCTGTCGCTGTCGCAGATCAAGCGGTCCGGTGAGGAGGGCCGCGGACTGGCCATCGCCGGACTGGTGATCGGGTACGTGATCACCGTCGGAACGATCATCGTGCTGATCCTCGGGATGCTGCTGTTCTCCTGGGCGGCCAAGGTGGTGCGGGAGAACCCGGAGTTCCGCGGCGCGGCCGGGCCCTCATCGAGCGGCAGCACACCGCTGCCGCGGTTCGAGCCGCCGGCGGGCCTGGGATCGAAGTGCACCTACCCGGCCACCGCGACGCCGGCCGCCAAACCGGCGACGCCGCCCCGCTCCGGTCCGGTGCCGACCGAACCCGGCGTCGTCGACGCCGAGATGATCACCAATGATGGCAGCCTCGGGCTGCGCCTGGACAACGCCAAGTCGCCGTGCACGGTGAACAGCTTCGTCAGCCTCGCCCAGCAGGGCTACTTCGACAACACCGAGTGCCACCGGCTCACCGACACACCGACCAACGCGGTGCTGCAGTGCGGTGACCCCACCGGTACCGGTTCCGGCGGCCCCGGCTACCGGTTCGCCAACGAGTACCCGACCAACCAGTACCGTCCGTTCGACCCGGCGGCTGCAGCAGTCGGTCATCTACCCGCGGGGCACCCTGGCGATGGCCAACTCCGGTCCGGACACCAACGGCAGCCAGTTCTTCATCGTCTACCGCGACTCGAAACTACCGCCCACCTACACCGTCTTCGGCCAGGTCGACCAGACCGGAATGGCCACCGTGGATGGCCTGGCTTCGGTGGGTGTCAGCGGCGGCGAGGATGACGGAAAGCCCAACTCGCCGAGTCATCATGAGTCGCTGCGGCTGCTGTAGCCGCTGACACACTTACGCTCAGCACCGGCGGCGGTCTCGGCCGGGATTCCCGGGTGCAGCACCGCCACCGGGCAGCTCGGCGTGGGCCAGCACCTTCTGGCTCACCGATCCCATCACCAGACCGGAGAACCCGCCGGAGCCGCGGCTGCCCACCACGAGCAGGGTCGCGCCCAGGGCCTCGCTCAGCAGCACCTCGGCAGGCCGACCGGTGCCGGATACGAAGGACACCGGCACATCGGGGAACGACGAGGCGGTGACGATCACCGGCGAGTGGAACGCACTGGTGTCCGAACCCGGTGTCGCGTTCTCCGGGTCGATCTCCTCGGTCTCCGGCTCACCGCGGCTGGCTTCGACGCTGACCGCGACCACACCGCACCCGATGGCCTCCGCGTGCCGGAAGGCGAACGCCGCCGCCCGGTTGGACGCCGACGAACCGTCGTAGCCCAGCACCACCTGGCCCGGGTTTCCCGGGTACTCGTCGGACCCCTCGAACGGGATACCACCCTCGGTACCGGAGTGCACCACGACCACCGGGCATTGCGCGTACGGCGCGACGTGCATGGTGGTGGACCCCAGCAGCAGCCCGCGGAAACCCTCCGACGCCGCGCGACCCGAGCACCAGCACGTCGGCGTTCTCCCCGGCCGCCAGCAGCGACTGCACCGGGGCGTCCGGCATCTGCAGCGCGCGGATCTCCAGGTCCGGTTGCTCCGCCCGGGCCACCGCCACCGCCTCGCCGAGCACACCGGTCGGCTCGGCGACCAGGGTCGGCTCCGCCGTCGCGTCGGGGCGGGCGTAGAGCACGGTCAGCGGCAATTCGTAGGCGACGGCGGTATCGCGCGGCCCACCGCAGCGCGGCGATTCCGTGGTCAGACCCGTCGGCTCCGACCACCACACCGGTCTCGCCCCGGTTGACTGCATCGGTCATGGCGGTGCACTCCGTCCGTTCAGAAGTCTTTCAAGGGAAAGCAAACACCGCGACGCGTCACGGTGTCAGCGGTACGGTACTTCCGCAGCGTCGAATTCCTGACTAGGCGGGGGTGGGCATGGCCGAACCACACCAACTGCATCACGCCGCCGAAGCGGACCTCGTCGGAAAAGGGCTTGTCGCACAACTCGGTGGGCGTCCTGGGCAGCGTCGGTCCTCGGCATCTCGTGCGGTCGCGCCTGCCTATGCGCTGACCGCGACCATCGGGATCCTGGTCATCCCAGGCCGGCGTCAAGATGTCGGTGGTCATCATCGCCGGCTTCCTGCCGATGTTCTTCGCCGCCTACGCCTACCGCGAACTCAACAAGGTCATGCCGGACTGCGGCACCTCTTTCACCTGGACTACCAAGGCGTTCGGCCCCTACGTCGGGTGGATCGGCGGCTGGGCGGCCATCCTGGCCACCGCCATCGTGCTGTCCAACCTGGCCGGCGTCGCGGTCGAGTTCTTCTATCAGTTCCTCGGCGATGCATTCGGCAGCGAGACGGTTGCCGGACTGTGGGAGACAACCGGCGATCAACGTCGGGACCTGCCTGGCCTTCCTGTCCGTCGCCACCTGGGTGGCCTATCGCGGCATCACCACCACCGAGCGGTGCAGTTCATCCTGGTCGGCTTCCAATTGGCGGTGCTGCTGCATCTTCGCGGTGGTGGCGATCGTGAAGTCCGAGTCCTCGGAGACCGGGCTCGCATTCACCTGGGACTGGTTCAGCCCAGCCGGGCTGACCCTGTCGGCGTTCATCGCCGGTCTGTCCGGTTCGATCTTCGCGTTCTGGGGCTGGGACACCTGCCTGACCGTCAACGAGGAGTCCAAGGGCTCGGAGAAGACGCCGGGCCGGGCCGCGTTGCTGACCGTGCTGTCGATCCTGCTGACCTACCTGATCGTGGCGATGGCCACCCAGATGTACGCCGGCGTCGGCAGCGAGGGATTGGGGCTGGGCAACGAGGAGAATCGCGCGCAACGTCTTCGGCGCGGTCGCCGAACCGGTACTGGGCCACCCGTGGCACCTGTTCCTGTTCCTGGCGGTACTGGCGTCCAGCACCGCGAGCCTGATCACCACATTCCTGCCCGTCCTCGCGCACGATGCTCGGCATGGCCACCTACAAGGCGCTGCCGCCGCGTTTCGCCTCGATCCACCCGCGCTACCTCACCCCGTCCTACGCGACGGTGGTAGCCGGGCGTGGTCGCCGGGACCTTCTACACCGTGCTGTCATCTGCTCAGCAAGAACGCGCTGATGGACACCATCTACGCGCTGGGCATCATGATCTGCTTCTACTACGGCCTGACCGCGTTCGCCTGCATCTGGTTCTTCCGCCGGGAGTTGTTCAACGACGTCAAGAGCTTCGTCTTCAAGTTGCTCTTTCCCGCTGCTGGGCGGACTCGGCCTGGGCGCGGTCCTGATCATCACCCTGCAGGGACAGCGCGTCGCCGGACTACGGCAGTGGCGCGAGCATCTTCGGAGTCGGCCTGGTGCTCATCCTGGGCGTTGGGCTGATCCTGCTGGGCTTCGTCCTGATGCTGTCGTGGCGATCGGTGTCACCGGCCTTCTTCCGCGGCGAGACACTCCAGAAGGACACCCCCACCCTCATCGCCGGTTGATCCCCCGGGTCAGCCGCTGTGGCAGGCGCTCCCGCCCGCCTTCGGCGTGGGCGCCGCGTCGATGGACGGGTTGCGGTCGAAGAAGCCGGACGGCTTGAGCCAGAACGACACCGTGTCGACCGACATGATCGGCCACTCCTCCATCCGGGTGATGTGGTGGATACCGAACACGTACCAGAGCACCACATCGGTGTTCACCAGTGGCGCATCGTCCTTGATCCACTCGGTCATCCCGGTGTCGACCTCGGACTGGACCGGGTAAGCGCCCGCCGGCCATCGTTCGTCCGAACTGTTCTTGGTCACCCACAGGGTGTGGCCGATCACCGGAGCCCGCAGATACTGGGGTGCCAACTCATCCATCATCGGCGGGAAGCACGCTCCGGGAACGAGTTTGTAGGCGACATTGGTGCCGTGCTTGTTGACCTTGCTCGGATTGACCACCTTCCAACTGCGCTGGGTCGACCAGTCGAAGTCACGGGCGGACTCCGCCTCGGAGGTGATCGGCGTCGCCTCGGTCACCAGAGCCAGCCCGTAGGGGTTCTCCGCGGACACCGGCGGTGCCACCGAGTCGATCTCCATGACGGTGTTGTCCTCACCATCGACGTCCAGGTCCAGCCGGGCGACCAGGAAATGCTGATGGAACGGCGCGTAGGTGTTCTTGTCGACGACGGTCCCGTAGGGCGGCGGGGTCGAGCCCTCCGGGAACGGTGTGGTCACCATGATTCCGGTGGCCCGGATCTCGCACTCGATGTTGCCGTCCTGGTACAGGCGCCAGTAGATCAGGTACTCGTAGTTGGCCACGGTCGCGTGGCAGGAGATCACCATCCGGCGCTGCCGGCGCACCTCGGCCCCAAGTTTGTGATCGACGTGCTTCCACAGAACGGCGTTGTCCTCCTCGTGCAGACATATCGCGTTCTTGATGGTGTAGGGCTCGCCCCGGGTGTCGGCCAGGGTGGCGTCGACGTAGACGATCTCGCCCAGGCAGTCGCAGCCCAACTCCAGCGAGGTCGTCATCACGCCCAGACCCCACTCCCCGATGTCGAAGGCGGTCCTGCGGTAGTGGTCGAAAGAGGGATCGCGGTACGGAACGACCATCTCGGCGAGCGACATCCGGTAGGCGACATCACGTTTGGTGCCGTTGTCGTCGAAGGCCAGCTGGTAGATCACCGGACCTTCGCGAAAGTTGAAGCCCAGCCGCATGGTCCAGTTGTGCCATTTCAGCTCCGAGCCGTCGAGGGTGAACGACGGACCCTCGGGCTGGGTGATGTGCAGCGGCTTGAGGTCGGTCCGTGGCTCGATCCCCCGTACCGAGGGCACGTACTCGCAGTCCACCTCGGGCTGGCCGTAGGAGTGGTCGTTGTCGATCTCGAGCAGTTCATGGGTGTTCATGTCGACGACCAGCTTGCAGGCCGGAGACCGGATGGCCGTAGGGGTTGCCCTCCGGTGTCGCCCGGGCCCACAGATCGCACCAGCCGAGCCGGCGGTTCGGGTACTTCTCTTTTCGCCGCAGGACGGCCCGGGCGAGTTCCACCGAAGCCGGCATCAGAGCCTTGGCGTAGGCCCAGGTGTCGATCAGGATCAGGCTCATGTCGGTGAAGCCGCGCTCAGCAAGTGCGGCGATGACGTCGGGATGCTTGCGCATCGCCTCGTCGATCTCGTAGAACTCGTCGACGGTGAAGTTGGGCTGGACGCCGGGGATGTACTCGAACGAAAGCACCTTGTCCGCCAGTCAGGTCGACTGTGGCCTCGTAGGTCTTGTTCTCAGCTCGGTCCAGCAGCACCGCGAAGGACGTGCGCGGCACGGGATCTCCCGGATCGCCAGGCCTTAACGAAGCTCTTCTCCGGCTCCTTGAGTTCGATGGACAGTGAAGCGCCATCCGTCGCTCACCCGGCCGTCGCTCGGAGCATCTCGGCGGTCCGCCGGAATTCGTCAGCCGACAGCGAGTCCAGTGGATGTTGGGCCATCAAGGTCTCCTTCGTCAGAGTCGAGTGTCCACTGCGTTTCCAGGTCACCGAGTGTCCGCAACATGAGAGAATTCGCTCACGGCACAACAGCCAAATCGACCGGCAGGACCTCGGGATTCCGATGATATCCAGCGCATTCCGATCCCGCGGACTTAATGGCATCCCGGAAATCCGCACGTTCTTCCGAACCAACGAGCAACCCATCTTCTTCGTCGGCCCGACGGCCTTCAATCTGCTCGGGATAGACCGGTGGGTGCGCGGATTCGAGTACATCGTCTACCACGATTCCTGGGACGGCGTCGCATCCGCGGGTGTTCACCCCGAGCAGCAAGCCCTACGTCGAGTTCACCAGCTCCGAGCAGATCAACAACTACCTGCTGCGCGACCCAGAGGTGCAGCGCCATATCGAATCACGCTGCGCAGCAACGGGATTGCGCCCGATGATCGCGATGGTCTTCTTCGACGAGGAGACCGAGCAGATCTGCCGCGAACTCGACTACAACCTGATTCTGCCGCCGGACGCCCTACGCCGGCATCTGGACTCCAAGATCGTCACCACGCAACTCGGCGAGGAGGCCGGCGCCCCGTCGGTGCCCAACGTCCTGGCCCGCGCCGACAACTACCAGCAACTCAGCGAGCTGAGCCGCGGCGGCCGGCCTTGGCTCGGACCTGGTGGTTCAGACGCCCTACGGCGACTCGGGCAAGACGACCTTCTTCATCACCTGCGAGGCCGAGTGGGACCGCGACAGCGCGAACATCGTCGGCCAGGACCTCAAGATCATGAAGCGGATCAACAACCGGGCCGTCGCGGTCGAGGCGGTCAACACCGAGCACGGCACCGTCGTCGGCCCGTTCATGACCGACCTGACCGGCTACCCGGAGCTGACCCCGTACCGCGGCGGCTGGTGCGGCAATGACCTTTTCCCCGAGGCGCTCTCCGAGGCGCACCGCAACACCGCCATCCGGCATGTGCGGCGCCTCGGCGACCGGCTCCGCCAGGAGGGGTACAAGGGGTTCTTCGAGGTGGACGTCCTGGTGGACCTCGACTCCGATCAGGTCTACCTCGGTGAGCTGAACCCGAGGATCTCCGGAGCCTCCTCGATGACCAACGTCACCGCCGGCGCGTACGCCGACATCCCGCTGTTCCTGTTCCACCTGCTGGAATTCATGGATATCGACTACCAGGTCGATGTCGACGAGATCAACGAGCGCTGGCGCGAACTGGCCGCCGTGGACGTGTGGGCCCAGCTGATCATGAAGGAACCCAACGACGCGGTGGAGCGGATCCTGGCCGCACCGCCGACCGGACGGTACCGGCTGACCGAGGACGGCACGCTTGCGCTTCATCGGCGTCACCAACGACTGGCATGACGTCACCCACGAGGACGAGTGCTTCTTCCTGCGCGTGTACGGCCCCGGGGATTACCGGTTCAAGGGAGCCGACCTGGGCATCCTGGTGACCAAGGGACGGATGCAGACCGAGGACGGATTGACCAAGCGCTGCCGCAGCTATATCGACGGCATCCGCGCGATGTACGTCAGCGAACCGCTGCCCAGCACCACCCGCGGTGTATCCGATCGGCTTCGTCAAGTAGCGCGACGGCCTGCTCGTTCAGCCGTGGCCGCGTTCGCGGCCCTCGACCACGCCGATCGGCCCGGTCAGTCCATGCCGGTCGTGGCCCGGGCCGGCCAGTCCGGCAAGATGGCGGCCGGTCGCGGCGAACGCCCGGATCGTGTCGACGCAGGTGGGCCGGCGACTGGGCGGTCGGCCACGACGACATCTTGACCGACACCGTTCGGGTCGCCCGGTCGACCACCACCATCTGGCCGTGGATACCCAGGCACACCTGGAGATCACCGAACGGCCCCGGCACGTACCAGAACTGGTTGCGGTACCAGCCGCCGGTCAGCGTCGCCTCCGAGGACGATGACGGCGAAGGCGCCCCGGATATCGGGATCGAGGGTGCGCGACTGCACCAGCCACCGGTTGGGCACCACCGGCATTCCCGCCACGTAGCCGTCGTCGAGAAGCATCTGCCCGAACCTGGCGATATCGCGCGCCGTCGCCGACATCCCGCCGTCGTGAATCGCCGAACCAACGCCGTCACAGGTGATTTCGGCCTCGAACTCCGCACCCATCCGCTGCCAGATCAGCGTGGAGATCAGGTCGGCCATCCGGACTCCGGCGGCACGCTCGCAGACCCAGCCCAGCATGTCGGTGTCGGCTGAGCGGTACACGAAGGGCCCGCCGTGCTGGCTGACAGCGGTCATCGAGGCGAGGAAGGCGTACATGCCGCCGATGTATCCGGGGCTCAACCCGGGCCGCCATCCCATGTGGCGCTCCATCACCCGGACCTCGGCGTCGGGATTGGTGTACTCCTCGCGGAACAGCACCCCGGTGCGCATGTCGAGCAGGTCGCGCACGCGGGCCCCGCTGTATCCCGAGCCGGTGACCTCCGGCACGTAGTAGGTCGACCAGCTGATTCGGGTCGAGTTGGCCCTGCTCGACCAGCACCCCGGCCACACAGCCGACGACCGACTTGGTGACCGACATCAGCAGATGCACCGTGTCCGGAGTCATCCCGCCGAAGTAGCGCTCCAGGACGATACGGCCGTCGTGGACGACCACGACGGCGTCGGTCCAGGTCTCCTCCGAGCACGTCGGCCAGGGTCGACACCCGTTCGTCGACCCGGTGACGGTGACCGCCGCGGGGTCGAGCACGGTGTCGTGGCGCGCCAGTGGACCGGACCGGTCCCTGGGCCGATCGGAATCCGCTGGGTGGGAATCAGTTCCCGCAGATGCTGAAACGACCAACGGTTGAACGGCGGGTCCTGCCAGTTCAGCAGCGTGACACGCAGCCGCCGGGTCGGACGGGAACCCGGACATCAGCGGCACCTCGGACATGGACAGACCCTACCGGTCAGCAGCCCGCAATCAGGCGGCGGACGTCACCCGGTAGACGTCGTAGACACCCTCGACGTTGCGCACCGCGTTGAGCACGTGGCCCAGATGCTTGGGATCGCCCATCTCGAAGGTGAAGCGGCTGACGGCAACCCGGTCGTCGGAGGTCGTGCACCGACGCCGACAGGATGTTCACCCGTCTCGTCGGCGAGCACCCGGGTGACGTCGGAGAGCAACCGGTGCCGGTCGAGCGCCTCGACCTGGATGGCCACCAGGAACACCGACGTCGGCGACGGCGCCCACAGCACCTCGATGATCCGCTCGGACTGCTGACGCAGATCGTCGGCGTTGGTGCAGTCGGTGCGGTGCACGCTGACTCCCGCCGCCGCGGGTGACGAAGCCCATGATGTTGTCCCCGGGAACCGGGGTGCAGCACTTGGCCAGTTTGGTCAGCATCCCGGTCGCGCCCGGGCACCGCGACGCCGGTGTCCTCGGTGGAGCGCTGACGCACCGGCATGGTGGTCGGGGTCGACGCGTTCGGCCAGTTCGTCTTCGGCGTCGTCGGCGCCGCCGAGTTGCGCCAGCAGCCGCTGCACGACGTGCCGCGGCGAGACGTGCCCCTCACCGACGGCGGTGTAGAGCGCCGAGACGTCGGCGTAGCGCAGTTCCTGGGCCAGCGCGGCCATCGCCTCGCCGTTGACGATGCGCTGCAGCGGCAGCCCGCCGCGGCGGACCTCCCGGGCGATGGCGTCCTTGCCGGCCTCCAGCGCCTCCTCGCGGCGCTCCTTGGCGAACCACTGCCGGATCTTGGCCTTGGCCCGCGGGGACACCACGAAGCTCTGCCAGTCCCGGGACGGTCCGGCGTTGGGCGCCTTGGAGGTGAAAACCTCGACCACTTCACCGTTTTCGAGCTTGCGCTCCAGTGCGACGAGCCGGCCGTTGACCCGGGCGCCGATGCAGCGGTGGCCGACCTCGGTGTGCACCGCGTAGGCGAAGTCCACCGGGGTGGATCCGGCCGGCAGGGTGATCACGTCGCCCTTGGGGGTGAAGACGAAGATCTCCTGGACCGCCAGGTCGTAGCGCAGCGACTCGAGGAACTCGCCGGGGTCGGCGGCCTCCCGCTGCCAGTCGAGGAGCTGGCGCATCCAGGCCATGTCGTCGATCTCGGCGGCGCCGTGCGGATGCGGAACTCCGTTGCGGCCCTTGGCTTCCTTGTACCGCCAGTGCGCGGCGATGCCGTACTCGGCGGTGCGGTGCATGTCGCGGGTGCGGATCTGCACCTCCAGCGGCTTGCCCTCCGGCCCGACGACGGTGGTGTGCAGCGACTGGTAGACCCCGAACCGGGGCTGGGCGATGTAGTCCTTGAACCGGCCGGGCATCGGCTGCCACAGCGAGTGCACCACGCCCACGGCGGCGTAGCAGTCGCGGATCTCGTCGCACAGGATCCGCACGCCGACCAGGTCGTGGATGTCGTCGAAGTCGCGGCCCTTGACGATCATCTTCTGGTAGATCGACCAGTAGTGCTTGGGCCGGCCCTCCACGGTGGCGCCGATCTTCATGGCGCTCAGCGCGGAGTTGATATCGGCGCGCACCCTGGCCAGGTAGGTGTCGCGCGACGGCGCCCGGTCGGCGACCAGCCGGACGATCTCCTCGTAGCGCTTGGGGTGCAGGATCGCGAAGGACAGATCCTCCAGTTCCCACTTCACCGTCGCCATGCCCGAGCCGGTGAGCAAGGGGCGCAATGACTTCCAGCGTCTCGCGGGCCTTGCGGACCTGCTTCTCCGGCGGCAGGAAGCGCATCGTTCGCATGTTGTGCAGCCGGTCGGCGACCTTGATCACCAGCACCCGGGGATCGCGGGCCATCGCGATGATCATCTTGCGGATGGTTTCGCCCTCGGCGGCGCTGCCCAGCACCACCTTGTCCAGTTTGGTGACGCCGTCGACGAGATGGCCCACCTCCTCACCGAAGTCGGCGGTCAGCGCCTCCAGGGTGTAGCCGGTGTCCTCGACGGTGTCGTGCAGCAGGGCGGCGACCAGGGTGGTGGTGTCCATGCCCAGTTCGGCGAGGATGTTGGCCACCGCCAGCGGATGGGTGATGTAGGGATCACCGGAGCGGCGCAGCTGGGTGGCGTGCTTGGCCTCGGCCACCTCGTAGGCGCGCTGCAGGATCGCCAGGTCGGCTTTGGGATAGATCTCGCGGTGCACCGCGATCAGCGGTTCGAGCACCGGATTGTGGCGCTGCGCTGGGCGGTCATCCGCCGCGCCAGCCGGGCCCGCACCCGGCGCGACGCGCTGCTGGAGGTCTTGCGGTGTCGGGACCTCCGGCGCCTCGGTCGACCGGTGGGTCGGCGACGGGCACGGACCGCGTGGTTCGTCCGCCATGTTCACCTCCGATCGACCCCGTTGCCCGAGGATATCGCCTCACCGGGCCTTCGCGGCGGTGGCGGCGGCGGGTTACACCCGCTGCAGGCTGCGTACCGCCAGCGGGCTCAGCCGCTCCCGGCCGCCGAGCGCGGCCAGTTCCATCACCACCGCGGCCTCGGTGACCTCGCGCGCCGGCGGCGGCCAGCAGGTCGCGGGCGGCGGCCACCGTGCCGCCGGTGGCCAGCACGTCGTCGACGATGGCGACCCGGCGACCGGCCAGCTCGATTCCGGCCGCCGGGATCTCCAGGGTGGCCGTGCCGTATTCGAGGTCGTAGCTCCGGCTGATGGACCGGCGGGCGGCAGCTTGCCGCCCTTGCGGATGGCCAGCACCCCGACCCCCAGCCGGTGGGCGACCGCACCGCCGAGCAGGAAACCGCGGGCGTCGATCCCGGCGATCAGGTCGGCGCCCTCGGCCACCATCCGCGCCAGCGCGTCGGTGACCACCGCGAATCCCCGGTCGTCGGCCAGCACCGGGGTGAGGTCGCGGAACAGCACACCGGGCTGCGGGAAAGTCGGGCACCTCGCGGGTCAGCGCGGCGATGACCGCCGACGGCGCGGCGTCGGCTGCGCCGCCGGATCGCCGCTCACGGCTCCAGCCGCCAGCGGTCCATGTTCCAGCCCGGCGCCCCATTTGGTCGGGTTGGCTTCGACGCCGAACATCTTCTTCGCCGAGATCACGGTGCGCTGCTGGCGGTACAGCGGCAGGGTCGGCATGTCCTCCCACAGCATCGGTGCGGCGTCGCCGAGCAGCCGGGCCTGCTCCTTGGGGTCGGTGGTGACCGCCAGCGCCGCGATGATCCCGTCGATCTGGGGGTTGTTGTAGCCGGACAGGTTGTTGCCGTTGCCGGCGTGCAGGGTGTAGGCGTCCATCGCCGAGGATCCGGTCGACCCGCTGCCGGACGCTCCGCCGGTGCTGGCCAGCAGCGCGTCGATCTGGCCGTCGCGCAGGGTCTGCGGACCGATGCCGTCGGCCGTGACGTCGACCACGGTGATGCCCGCCGCCGCGCAGGATTGCGTGATCGCGGCGATGGCGGCGGCCAGCCGCGGGTTGGGCGACTGGTAGCCGATCCGGACGGTCAGCGGCGCGCTCTCGAGGGCGGCCCGCGCCGCATCGGGGTTGGCCACGTTGAACTGGTCGCCGCCCTCGGCGGCGGCCTCCAGGTACCGCCGTAGGCGTCGTCGGTGACCGGGTTGAGCCGGGTGTTGGCGATCGGCATCTCGACGTTGCGCGGCGATCACATCGCGCGGGGTGCAGAGCGCCAGGGCACGGCGGGCCTGCCGGGGTGGCCAACGCGCCGCGGGCGCCGAAGATCAGCTGTTCGATTCCGCCGGAGGGGATTTCGGTGCGCAGGTAGTCGTCCGGGGTGCTCAGCGTCCCGGACGATCCGGTGGCGACGTCGACGACGTGGAAGCTGCCGTTGTTGATCCGGTCCTGAACCTCGACGCCACGGGGCCACACCGTGATCCGCTTGGTGATCGGCTTGGTGCCCCACCACCGGTCGTTGGCGGTGAGCACCACCGCACCCTCGGCGAGCACCGAGTCGATCTTGTACGGGCCCGACGACGGGAACCGCTTGGTGTCGATGTCGGGTTTCAGCTCCCAGATGGTGTTCCACGCATCCGCGATGCGCGACACCGCCGCGGGGTCGCCGCCGAGCAGCGTGGTGGTGACGTCCAGGCCGAGTTCGTCGCCGATGACGTGGGACGGCATCAGCGACGTGGCGGTGAACAATTGGTTGTAGTCGACGATGCCGCGGCCCGGCAGGAAGTTCACCCGCGCCAGCTTCTGCCCCGGTTGGCAGTCGATGCCGGCGATGTCGATGTAGCCGGCCTTGCTGGCCGCGTCGAATCCCGGGTACCGGCCGGACTGCGCCGCCCAGGTCAGCACCATGTCGTCACAGGTGATCGGTTTGCCGTCGGAGTAGACGGCGTTGTCGGCGATCTGGTAGTCGAGCACCAGCGGTTCACGGCCGATCACCGTCACCGACCCGAAGTCGTTGTCCGCCAGCACCTGTCCGTCGGGCCCGTGGAAGCCGAACCCGGTGAGCACCCGGGCGAAGGCCTGCGGGCCGGCCGATGCGGCCCCGACGACGGTGTTGGTGTTGTAGGTGGTGAGCAGGCCGTCGACGGCGTAGTTGACCTGATCGGCGGCACCGCCCGCACACCCGCTCACTGCGGTTGCGGCGACGAGCAGGACCGCCGCCGCCGCACGGCGGCGCCTCTGTGCCACGACGACTACGCCCGGCTACCGCGCTTGCCGGACGGGCGGTTGGGCCGCGCCGGCGCGGTGGCGCCGTCCGGGATCGAGCGACGGCTCGGCCTCGACCTCGGGAAGCTCACCGGCAGCGGCCTGGGCTGCGCCGCTTGAGCACCTTGCGGGTGTGGTTGCGCACCATTTCGGTGCGCTCGCGCAGGCTCACCAGCAGCGGGGTGGCGAAGAAGATGGACGAGAAAGTGCCCACCAGGATGCCCACCATCTGCACCAGGGCGAGGTCCTTGAGCGTGCCCACGCCGAGTAGCCACACCGCCACGATCATCAGCGAGACGATCGGCATGATCGAGATGATGCTGGTGTTGATCGAGCGCATGAAGGACTGGTTGATGGCCAGGTTCGCCTGTTCGGCGAAGGTGCGCCGGGTGGTGTGTTCGAAGCCCTTGGTGTTCTCCTGCACCTTGTCGAAAATGATCACGGTGTCATAGAGCGAATATCCGAGAATCGTGAGCAGCCCGATCACAGTGGCCGGGGTGACCTCGAAACCCACCAGTGAGTACACGCCGGCTGTCACGGTGACGTCGAAGAACAGTGCGGCCAGCGCCGCGAGCCCCATGTATCTCTCGTAGCGCAGGGTGATGTAGATCGTCACCAGGACCAGGAACACCACCAGCGCGATGAGCGCCTTCTTGGTGATCTGCCCGCCCCAGGTCTCCGAGACCGCCGAGTCGCTGATGGCCTGCTGACTGGGTTGGCCGTCGACGCCCTTGGGCTGGAACTGATCGAAGAGTGCGACGCGCAGTTTCTCGGTCTGGTCGTTGTCCAACGTGGCCGAGCGGATCTGCACCGTGGCGCTGGCGCCGTTGCCGACGGTCACCACGTTCTCGGGGCCGAAGCCCAGCGCCTTGGTGAAGGTCTCCTCCACCTGGGTGACGCTGGCCTGCCCGGTGGCCCCGTCCCGGGGGAACGACACCTTGGTGCCACCTTCGAAGTCGATGCCGAAGGTGAACCCCTTGAACACGATGCTGGCGATGGCCGCCAGGAGAATCACCCCGGTGACCGTGAACCACAGCTTGCGCCGGCCCACGACCTCGAAACCGCCGGTGCCGGTGAACAGCTTGTTGAAGAAGCCGTGCTTGGGCGCGGTCGCATCCGCTGCGGTGTCGAGTGCGATGTCGTCGGTGTCGGTCACGGTCTAACCCCGTCCTGTCGTGGCCGCGTCGGCGGCCTGGCCGGCCGCCCGGCGCTCCCGCGCGATCTGCTGCACCGCACCCAGTCCGTTGAGGGTGGGTCTGGCGAACAGCGTCGTCTTGGAGGCCAGGTACACCAGCGGCCAGGTGATCAGGAACACCACGGCGGTATCGAGCAGTGCGCTCAGTCCAAGGGTGAACGCGAAGCCCTTCACCTGGCCCACGGCCAGCACGTAGAGCACCGCCGCGGCCAGGAACACCACCATGTTGCCGGACAGGATCGTCGTGCGGCCGCGTGCCCAGCCGCGCGGCACCGCCGACCGGAACGAGCGGCCCTCGCGGATCTCGTCCTTGATGCGCTCGAAGAACACCACGAAGGAGTCCGCCGTGGTGCCGATACCGATGATCAGACCGGCGATGCCGGCCAGGTCCAAGGTGTAGTTGATGTAGCGGCCGAGTAGCACCAGGATTCCGTAGATCATGATGCCGGACATGGCGAGCGAGATCAGCGTCAGAGTCCCGAGCAGCCGGTAGTACAGCAGCGAGTACAGCAGCACCGCCACCAGACCGATGCCACCGGCGATCAAACCGGCCTTCAGTGACGCCAATCCCAATGTGGCCGAGACGGTTTCAGCCTCCGACGATTCGAATGACAGCGGCAGCGAGCCGTACTTCAGCACGTTGGCCAGTTCGCGGGCGCTCTCCGGGGTGAAGCCGGGATCGCCGCCACTGATCTCGGTGAGCCCGCCCGGGATCGGCTCGATGATCCGGGGCGCGCTGACCACCTGCGAGTCGAGCGTGAACGCCGTCGCGGTGCCGGTGTTGGCGGCGGTCCAGTCCGCCCAGGTCGTGGCGGCGTCGTCCTTGAACGACAGGTTGACCACCCACATCGCCTTCTGCGAGTTGAAGCTGGCCGAGGCGTCCTTGATCTGATCACCGCTGATGATCGACTTGTCGAGGATGTAGACGTACTTCTTGTCCTGCGAGCAGGTCACCAGCGGCAGGTTCGGGGTCGTCGTTGCCGGCCAGGAAGTCTTCCTCGCCGCAGCGGCCGGCCACGTACTGCACGGCGACCACCAGCAGTGCCTGATTGCTGCTCTGGCGCAGTTCCTTCTCGAACTTGATCCGCGACGCGAGGTCCTTGCGCGGGTCCGGCGGACCCGGGGGTGCCGGTTGGCCGCCGGGTCCCGCTGCGGGCGCCGGCGCTCCGGGCGCGGGCGGCACGGGAGGTGTCGGTGAGGGGGTGGGCTCCAGCGGGAACGGCCGGGGCTGCGGCGCCGGACTGGCCGGAGGCGCGGGCGTTGCCGGTGCGGGCGCGGGTGCCCGTGCGGGCGGCGGTGCGCCCGGTGCTCCCGCGGGCGGCGCGCCCGGTGCTCCCGCGGGCGGGCGCCCGGTGCGCCCGCGGGCGCGCCCGGGGGCGCTGCATTCGGGGTGCCGTCCGGTTTCTTGGTGACCGCCTCAACCGGGATGGGCTGGCCCACGACGGGCCGGATGTAGAGCCGCGCGGTCTGGCCGAGGCTTCGCGCCTGGCTGCCGTCGTTGCCGGGCACCGTGATGACCAGGTTGTCGCCGTCGATGACGACCTCGGATCCCGAGACACCCAGGCCGTTGACGCGGGCGCTGATGATCTGCTGCGCCTGGTCGAGCGCCTCCTTGGTGGGCTTGGAGCCGTCCGGGGTGCGGGCGGTCAGGGTGACGCGGGTGCCGCCCTGCAGGTCGATGCCCAGCTTGGGGGACGCCTGCTTGTCACCGGTCAGGAAAACCAGCAGGTAGACACCGATCATCGCGATGAGGAACACCGCCATATAGCGGTACGGCTGCACCGGCGCAGGTGACGATGCCACGTTGTCGATTCTCCTCGTTGTCTTCGGGTTGCTGCTGCGCTCTCAAGCCGCGGGTATCGCGGAAAGCGTGGGCGCTCTGCGGAAAGGGTACGGGTCGTGCCCCGTAATCAGTCGTTGGCCAGCCGGTCGGGTTCGGTGAGGCGGGGCCCGGCGGCGGGCGCACCCTCGGTGAACTCGTCGATCTCGTCGATCTCATCGGTCTCGACGCGGTCCCGGACGGCCAGTTTGATCCAGCGTGTCACCACGCCGGGGGCGATCTCCAGGTCGACGGTGTCGTCACCGAGCGCGGCGATGGTGCCCTCCAGCCCGGAGGTGGTGATCACCCGCTCCCCGACCTGCAGAGATGCCTGCAGATCGATGGTGGCCTGCACGAGTTTGCGCTGCCGGCGTGAGGAGAAGTACAAGAACGCGCCCATGATGATGATCAGGGGCAGGAATGTGAGCAGTTCCATGGCGACACGTGTCTTTCGTGGTTGTCATCAGGACCGGCGGTCACGGGTCCCACGACTGTCCAGTCTGCCAAACGCCGCGGCGGGCGCTGCCCCCGCACTCGCGCGAGCGACGATGATGACCGCTATGGACCTGATCGACACCCTGCGCAGCACCGGCTCGGTCCGGGAGTTCACCGACGAGCCGGTCTCCGATTCCGCGGTGGCCCGCATCCTCGACACCGCCCGGTTCGCCCCCAGCGGCGCCAACGCCCAGGCCTGGCATGTGGTGGTGGTCAAGGATCCGGCGCTGCGCACCGCACTGCGCGACCTCTATCTACCCGGCTGGCGCGACTACCTCGCAATGAGCGCCGCCGGGCTGCGACCGTGGGCGCCGGTCAACGACCCCGCCGACGAGGCGGCCGCCCTCGCCGCGGTGCCCGAGGCCGTCGTGGCGGCCGCGGGTCAGGGATTCGCGGGTCAGCTGGACCGGGTTCCGGTCCTGCTGATGGTGTTCGCCGACCTGGCCGCGCTGGCGGCCGTCGACCGGGACCTGGACCGCTATTCGTTCGCCGGGGGCGCATCGGTGTACCCGTTCGCCTGGAACATCCTGCTGGCCGCCCGCGCCGAGGGCCTGGGCGGCGTACTGACCACCATGCTGATCAACCGCGAGGACGACGTCCGCCGGCTGCTGCGCGCCCCGGAGCACTGGGCACTGGCGGCCGGCATCGCCCTGGGCCACCCGGTGCGGGCGGCCCGCCGGCTGCGACGGGCACCGGTGGAATCGTTCGCCACCGTCGACCACGTCGGACGGCACCCCGCTGCAAGTGCCTGTCCCCTAGCGCAGAACCAAAGAGTCGGCAACCACCCGCGGGCCCGACTAAGCTTCCCCTCACCCCCCCACAGCCAGGAGATCACTCGTGAGCACCGCCGAGAAGACCCGAACCAGCACCGTCGAGCAGAGCCGCAAGCTCGTGACGTCGATACCGGGACCGGTGTCACAAGAGCTCACCAAACGCCGCACCGCCGCGGTCTCGCACGCCGTCGGGGTGACGATGCCGGTGTTCTGCGCCCGGGCGGCCGGCGGCATCCTCGAGGACGTCGACGGCAACCGGTTCATCGACCTCGGCTCCGGCATCGCGGTGACCACCGTCGGCAACTCCTCGCCCCGGGTGGTGGACGCGGTGCGCGAGCAGGTGGCCGACTTCACCCACACCTGTTTCATGGTGACCCCGTACGAGGAGTACGTGGCGGTGGCCGAACACCTCAACCGGCTCACGCCCGGTTCATTCGAGAAGCGCACCGCGCTGTTCAACTCCGGCGCCGAGGCGGTGGAGAACGCGGTGAAGATCGCCCGCATCTACACCGGCCGCAGTGCGGTGGTGGCCTTCGACCACGCCTACCACGGCCGCACCAACCTGACGATGGGCCTGACCGCCAAGTCGATGCCCTACAAGAGCGGGTTCGGGCCGTTCGCCCCGGAGATCTACCGGGCGCCGATGTCGTATCCGTTCCGCGACGGCCTCATCGACAAGGAGTGGGCCACCAACGGCGAGTTGGCCGCCGAGCGCGCGCTGACCGTCATCGACAAGCAGATCGGTGCGGCCAACCTGGCGGCGGTCATCATCGAACCGGTCCAGGGCGAGGGCGGGTTCATCGTGCCCGCCCCCGGCTTCCTGCCCGCGCTGCGGCAGTGGTGCACCGACAACGGTGTGGTGTTCATCGCCGATGAGGTGCAGAGCGGTTTCGCCCGCACCGGTGCGATGTTCGCCTGCGAGGACGAGGGCATCGAACCGGACCTCATCATCACCGCCAAGGGCATCGCCGACGGCCTGCCGCTGTCGGGGGTCACCGGGCGCGCGGAGATCATGGACGCCCCGCACGTGAGTGGGGTGGGTGGAACCTACGGCGGCAACCCGCTGGCCTGCGCGGCGGCGCTGGCGACCATCGAGACCATCGAACTCGACGGCCTGCTGGACCGTGCCAAGGAGATCGAGCGGTTGATGAAGGATCGCCTCGGTCGGCTGCAGGCCGACGACGACCGCATCGGCGATGTGCGCGGCCGCGGCGCGATGATCGCCGTCGAATTGGTGAAATCCGGTACCGCCGAACCGAATCCGGAGCTGACCAAGGCACTGTGCTCAGCGGCCCACGCCCAGGGCGTGATCGTGCTCAGCTGCGGCACCTTCGGTAACGTGCTGCGTTTCCTGCCGCCGCTGACCATCAGTGACGATCTGCTCCACGAGGGTCTCGACGTTCTGGCCGCGATCCTCGCCGACCTCTGATCCGCCCAACTTCTGACGCAAGGAAGCGAATATGAGCACGTACGCAGTAGTGAATCCGGCAACCGGCGCGGTGGAGAAGGAGTACCCGACGGCGACCGATGCCGATATCGAGCAGGCCCTCGCCGCGGCCGACAAGGCCTACCGCGAGTGGTCGAAGACGTCGACGGTGGCCGAGCGGGCGGCGCTGATCCGTAAGGTCGCCCAGTTGCACACCGAGCGCCGGGAGGCGCTGGCGGACATCATCAACCGGGAGATGGGCAAGCCGGTCGACCAGTCGCTGGGCGAGGTTGACTTCAGCGCCGCGATCTACGAGTACTACGCCGACCATGCCGAGAAGTTCCTCGCCGACGAGCCGATCGACCTGCTCGACGGCGAGGGCAGCGCGGTGATCCGGCGCGGCCCGGTCGGGGTGCTGCTGGGCATCATGCCGTGGAACTACCCCTACTACCAGGTGGCCCGATTCGCCGGCCCCAACCTGACCCTGGGCAACACCATCGTGCTCAAGCACGCCCCGCAGTGCCCGGAGTCGGCGGCCGCCATCCAGCAGATCTTCGACGACGCCGGGTTCCCGAAGGGCGCCTACGTCAACGTGTACGCGACCAACGATCAGATCGCCGACGCGATCGCGGACCCGCGTGTGCAGGGCGTGTCGCTGACCGGGTCGGAACGGGCCGGCGCCGCGGTGGCCGAGATCGCCGGCCGCAACCTCAAGAAGGTGGTGCTCGAACTCGGCGGCTCCGACCCGTTCATTCTGCTCAGCACCGGCGATATGGACGCCACGATCGACGCTGCGCTCGCCGGCCGGTTCGAGAACACCGGGCAGGCCTGCAATGCCGCCAAGCGGTTCATCGTGGCCGCCGATCTGTACGACGACTTCGTCGATCGGTTCACCAAGAAAGTGCTCGAGACTGCCGATGGCCTGGCCCCGCTGTCGTCGGCAGCGGCCGCCGAACGGCTGGCCGAACAGGTCGGCCGGGCCGTCGCCGACGGCGCCAACCTGGTCTCCGCCGGCGAGCGCAAGGGCGCGCACTTCCCACCCGGAGTGCTGACCGGTGTCTCGCCGGCCTCCCCCTCCTACCGGGAGGAACTGTTCGGCCCGGTGGCGATGGTGTTCAAGGTCGGTTCCGAGGACGAGGCGGTGCAGATCGCCAACGACGTCCCCTTCGGGCTGGGTTCCTACGTGTTCACCACCGACGCCGAACAGGCCCAGCGGGTCGCCGACAAGATCGACGCCGGAATGGTGTTCATCAACGGTGTCGGCGCCGAGGGCGTCGAGTTGCCGTTCGGTGGGATCAAGCGGTCCGGTTTCGGACGCGAACTCGGCCGGTTCGGAATCGACGAGTTCGTCAACAAGAAACTCATCCGCACCGTCTCCTAGATTCGAGACGTCTCTTCCTTAGTGCGGCAGCGGACGATTCCGCGGGCCGCCCATCATGTCCCGCCAGCTGCGGTGCTTGCGCTCCCCCGCGCGAACAGTCGGACGCTCGGCCGCCATGCGCTCGTCCTCCGGCCGATCATCGGAGGCGGCCACCGCGGCACGCTCGTGGGCGATGCTCTCCCGATCCGCGGTGCGGTCGTAGTCGGTGCGGTGGAATTCGTCCTGCGCCCGGGGTGTTCGGCTCATAGGCGAAATTGATGTAGGGCCCCAACGAACGGGATCAGCGCGCCCCATAAACCCAGGATCACCAACAGCAGTCCGCTCATCGCCCCGCGGCTGCGGGGAATCCGCATCCGCCCGCCGCGGGTGTCCAAACGGTCGACATCCCTCATGACGCCTCCTCCTGACTCGTGTGGCGCCGGGCGCGCCGCACCCATGGCAGGCGGATACCCGAGGCGATGGCGGGCTAACCCGCCGGCACGTCAGAGCAGCGACGCGGCAAGCGCCACGACGGCCAGCAGCGGGAAAAGTCCCTGCGTCACCGCTGCCCGAATCATCTGCCGCGACGACGCCACAAGGACCAGCGCTGCCGCCAGCATGGATCCGGCCCCGGCGAACACCAGGGCGGCCCCGACGCCGCGGTGTCCGGAGGCGACGAGGACGATCCCGATCACAGTCATGAGCGCCAGGAACAGGTTGTAGAAGCCCTGATTGAACGCCAGCATCCTGGTGGTCTGTGCCTCGTCCACCGTGGTGCCGAAGACCTTTCGGCTGCGCGGCGACGTCCAGGTCACCGACTCCAGCACGAAGATGTAGACGTGCACGAGCGCGGCGAGACCCGCGCACACCAACGCCGCAACCATCATTCGAAGAGTCCCGTCTGTCCGAGACCGCCGGCCCCGGGCGGCGCGGTCAATCCCAGATGCGTCCACGCCAGCGCGGTGGCGACCCGGCCGCGCGGGGTGCGGGCGATCATGCCGGCGCGCACCAGGAACGGCTCGCACACCTCCTCCACGGTGGTGGCCTCCTCGCCGACGGCCACCGCCAGCGTGGAGACGCCGACCGGACCGCCGCCGAAGCTGCGGGTCAGCGCCGAGAGCACGGCGCGATCGAGGCGGTCCAGTCCCAGCTCGTCGACGTCGTAGACGGCCAGCGCCGCTTTGGCGACATCGCGGGTGATGACGCCGTCGGCGCGGACTTCGGCGTAGTCGCGGACCCGGCGCAGCAGCCGGTTGGCGATGCGCGGGGTGCCGCGGGAGCGTCGGGCGATCTCGGCGCCGGCGTCGTCGCCCACCTCGATGCCGAGGATGCCCGCCGAGCGGAACAGCACCTGCTCGAGTTCGCGGGGTTCGTAGAAGTCCATGTGCGCGGTGAAGCCGAACCGGTCACGCAGCGGCCCGGTGAGCGCCCCGGATCGGGTGGTCGCCCCGACCAGGGTGAAGGGGGCCACCTCCAGCGGGATGGATGTCGCGCCGGGGCCTTTGCCGACGACGACGTCGACGCGGAAGTCCTCCATGGCCAGATACAGCATCTCCTCGGCGGGCCGGGCGATGCGGTGGATCTCGTCGATGAACAGCACGTCGCCCTCGACGAGGTTGGACAGCATCGCCGCCAGATCGCCGGCGCGCTCCAGTGCGGGGCCGGAGGTGACGCGCAGCGAGGTGCCCAACTCGTGGGCGATGATCATCGCCAGCGACGTCTTGCCCAGCCCGGGCGGACCGGACAGCAGAATGTGGTCCGGAGTGCCGCCGCGGTTCTTGGCGCCCTCGAGGACGAGTTGCAGTTGCTCGCGCACCCGCGGCTGGCCGATGAACTCCCCCAGTGAGCGCGGCCGCAGGCTGGCGTCGACATCGCCTTCGCCGACGGTCAGCGCCGCGGAGACCTCACGATCCTCGGGTTCGGCGTCCTCCTCGAAGCGCCCCATCTAGGTTCTCACTTCCGACCCAGCAACGACAGCGCCGCGCGCAGCGCCTCCGACGTAGTCGCATCAGGATCATCGGCGAGTACCTTGTCGCAGGCCTCCTCGGCCTGTTTGGCCGCAAACCCAAGGCCCACAAGGGCTTCCACGACGGGTGTGCGCACCGCGTGACCGCTGAGCCGCCAGCCACACCGCCGGCGCTGGGCAGTGCGCCGATCTTGTCGCGCAGTTCCAGCACCATGCGCTCGGCGCCGCGCTTGCCGATACCGGGCACCCGGGTCAGCGCGGTGACGTCGCCGTCGGCCAATGCCTGCCGCAGCGCGCCGGGGTCGTAGACGGCCAGCGTGGCCAGCGCAATCTTGGGCCCGACCCCGGACACCCCGAGCAGCATCTGGAACAGGTCGCGGGCGCTGCCGTCGGCGAAGCCGTAGAGGGTCTGGGAGTCTTCGCGCACGATCATCGCGGTGACCAGTCGCGCCTCAGTGCCGCGGCGCAGGGTGCCGAGGGTGGCCGGGGTGGCCATGATCTTGTAGCCGACACCGGCGGCTTCGATGACGGCGTGGTCCAGGGCGATCTCGATGACTTCCCCGCGTATCGAGGCGATCATGTTCGCACCGCTTTGAGCCGGGCTTTGTAGGCCTTGGCCTGTTCGTTGGCCATCGCCTCGGCCTGGGCCATCTTGGCGATCATCGGGGCGCGCCAGCAGTGACAGATCGCCAGGGCCAGTGCGTCGGCGGCGTCGGCCGGGGTGGGCTTCTGCTGCAGCTGCAGGATCCTGGTGACCATCGTGGTGACCTGAGCCTTGTCCGCGCGGCCGTTGCCGGTCACGGCGGCCTTGACCTCGCTGGGGGTGTGGAAGTGCACGTCGATGTTGCGGCGGGCGGCGGCCAGGGCGATCACCGCGGCGGCCTGGGCGGTGCCCATCGCGGTGTTGGCGTTGGCGTTGGCGAACACCCGCTCGATGGCGATCACGTCGGGCACATGGGTGTCCATCCAGTGATCGACGACGTCACTGATCGCCAGCAGCCGCATGGCCAGTGGATCGGCCGCGGGGGTGCGCACCACGTCGACATCCAGTGCGGTGACCGTGCGGCCCTTGCCGGTCTCGATGACCGACAGACCGCAGCGGGTCAGACCGGGGTCGACTCCCATCACCCGCACGTCAGCGCCTTCCGACTACGAACAGTTGTTCGATAGCTTAGCGGCTGGGCCCGCCGCGGCGCGGTAACACCGATCCAGCGTGTTCAGTAGAGGATGACACCACTCGGCGCACCGGGACCACCGCCGGACCGCACCTCCTCGACCAGGTCGGATATCCGCTTCCTGGAGGCGGTCCACCCGGAGACCTTCTCCCGGTGCACCACGACGTTCATCCGCCGCACCACCACCGTCCACGGCATGCCCGCCAGCCTGCTCAGCAGCCAGAACGGCCAGATCACCGCCAGCGGAATCGTCACGATCAGCGCGACGAAGAACACCAACTCGCTCTCGGTGGTCTGCGCCAACCATGTGGCGAACGGCCACCAGAGCCGGCTCACGGTCCACTGCGCATTACCGGGGTCACGCACGGCCGGCATGAGAGTCCCCTACCGCGTCAGTCTTCGTCGAGCAGGGCTGCGACGTCGTCGGGGATGTCGATGTTGGTGTAGACGTCCTGGACGTCGTCGCTGTCCTCTAGCGCGTCGACAAGCTTGAACACCTTCTTCGCCCCATCGAGGTCGACGGGCACGGTCACCGAGGGCTGGAAGCTGGCGTCGGCGGAGTCGTACTCGATGCCGGCGTCCTGCAACGCGGTGCGCACCGCCACCAGATCCCCCGGCTCGCAGATCACCTCGAAGCTCTCGCCGAGGTCGTTGACCTCTTCGGCACCGGCGTCGAGCACGGCCAGCAGCACGTCGTCCTCGCTCAGGCCGTTCTTGTCCAGGATCACCACGCCCTTGCGGGCGAACAGATACGACACCGACCCGGGGTCGGCCATGTTGCCGCCGTTGCGGGTCATCGCGACGCGCACCTCGCCGGCGGCCCGGTTGCGGTTGTCGGTCAGGCACTCGATGAGCACGGCCACACCGTTGGGCCCGTAGCCCTCGTAGGTGATGTTCTGCCAGTCCGCGCCGCCGGCCTCTTCACCGGCGCCGCGCTTGCGGGCGCGCTCGATGTTGTCATTGGGCACCGAGGACTTCTTGGCCTTGGCGATCGCGTCCCACAGGGTGGGGTTGCCGTCCGGGTCACCGCCGCCGGTGCGCGCGGCGACCTCGATGTTCTTGATCAGTTTGGCGAACAGCTTGCCGCGCTTGGCGTCGACGACGGCCTTCTTGTGCTTGGTGGTAGCCCACTTGGAATGGCCGCTCATATCCACATCCTCGTCTGTGCCGTTTTCGTGCGTCGACGAGTCTACTGCGGCGCCGCCAAAGGCCCTCACCAGCGTCGAGTGAGGATCCCTGCAGGCAAAGTGCGAGTAGCGGCCTGCGTGGTTCCTCACTCGGCGGATCAGAAGCACTGGTCGGGCTACGCCCGACCGGTGACCATCTCGACGAAAAGCTTGTGTACCCGCCGGTCCCCGGTCACCTCGGGGTGAAACGCGGTGGCCAGGGCGGAACCCTGCCGGACGGCGACGATGTGATCACCGGCCCGGGCCAGCACCTCCACGTCGGCACCGACCCGTTCCACCCAGGGGGCGCGGATGAAGACCGCGTGGGCGGGGCCGTCGAGGCCGCGGAAATCGACGTCCTCTTCGAAGGAGTCGACCTGGCGGCCGAAGGCGTTGCGCCGCACCGTCATGTCGATCGCCCCGAGTGGCAGCGCCTCGCGCCCCGGTTCGCCGGCGTCGAGGATCTCGGTGGCGAGCAGGATCATCCCGGCGCACGACCCGTAGGCGGGCATCCCGGCGGCGAGGCGCTGCCGCAGCGGATCGAGCAGGTCGAACTCACGCAGCAGCAGGCTCATCGTGGTGGACTCCCCGCCGGGGATGACGAGTGCGTCGACGGCGTCGAGTTCGGTGCGGCGGCGCACCGTGCACACCTGCGCGCCTGCCTCGCTCAGGGCGGCGAGGTGTTCGCGGGTGTCGCCCTGCAGTGCCAGTACGCCGACTGTGGGCGCGTTCACCGGCCGGCGGCGGGGTGTAGCCGCGCTGGTAGCGGGTCAGCCCCTCCTGCATGACGGCGGCCACCATGTCGCCGCGGTGGTTGAAGATCTTGCCCTGGGTCAGTGCCCGACCGCCGCTGGCCGACGGGGAGGACTGGTCGTAGAGCAGCCACTCGTCGGCCCGGAACGGGCGCATGAACCACATCGCGTGATCGAGCGAGGCGACCATCAGGTGCGGCCGCTCCTCGGGGTGGGTGACGTTGGCCGATCCGAGCAGGGTGAGGTCGCTGAGGTAGGCCAGCGCGCAGATGTGCAGCACCGGATCATCGGGCAGGGGTTCGATGTGCTTGAACCACACCTGCTGCTGGGATGCCTTGCCGGGCAGCATGTTCAGCTTCTCGCGCGGGACCATGCGCACATCCCACTCGGCGAACTGGGCGAAGCCGGCGTCGTCGAAGCTGCGCCCCGAAGACCGGAAGCTCGGCAGGTCATCCGGCGGTGGTGCCTGCGGCATGTCGTCCTGGTGCTCGATGCCGTCCTGGATGGTCTGGAACGACACCCCCATGGAGAAGATGGTCTCGCCGTTCTGGACGGCGTTGACCCGACGGGTGGCGAACGAGCCGCCGTCGCGGGGGCGGTCCACCAGGTAGACCGCGGGTTTCGTGGCGTCGCCGGGGCGCAGGAAGTACCCGTGCAGCGAGTGCACGTGATATTTCGGGTCGACGGTGCGCACCGCGGACACCAGTGACTGCCCGGCGATGTGACCGCCGAAAGTCCTTTGCAGGAAGCCGGATTCGGGGCTGAAGACGGCACCCCGGTAGATGTTCTCCTCGAGCTGTTCCAGGTCGAGGATTTCTTCGATCGCCATCGAGGGCTGGTTACCAGCCGCGTTCGGCGAGCCGGTGCGGCACCGGGATGTCGGCGACGTTGATGCCGACCATCGCCTCACCCAGACCGCGCGACACCTTCGCCAGCACATCCGGGTCGTCGTAGAACGTGGTGGCCTTCACGATCGCCGCCGCCCGCGACGCCGGATCCCCGGACTTGAAGATCCCCGAACCCACGAACACCCCGTCAGCGCCCGAGTTGCATCATCATCGCCGCATCCGCCGGCGTCGCAATCCCGCCCGCGGTGAACAACGTGACCGGCAACCGGCCCAACCGGGCCACCTCCACCACCAGGTCGTACGGGGCCTGCAACTCCTTGGCCGCGACGAACAACTCATCTTCCGACAGCGACGTCAACCGGCGGATCTCCCCACCGATCGTGCGCATGTGCATCGTCGCGTTGGACACATCCCCGGTGCCGGCCTCCCCCTTGGAGCGGATCATCGCCGCCCCCTCGGTGAGCCGGCGCAACGCCTCCCCCAGATTCGTCGCCCCACACACGAACGGCACCGTGAATTTCCACTTGTCGATGTGATGGGTGTAATCCGCCGGAGTCAGCACCTCCGACTCATCGACGTAATCCACGCCCAGGCTCTGCAGGATCTGCGCCTCGACGAAATGCCCGATCCGCGCCTTGGCCATCACCGGAATCGAGACCGCGTCGATGATGCCCTCGATCAGATCCGGATCACTCATCCGCGCCACCCCACCCTGGGCACGGATATCAGCGGGCACCCGCTCCAACGCCATCACCGCCACCGCACCGGCGGCCTCGGCGATCTTCGCCTGCTCCGGGGTGACGACGTCCATGATGACGCCGCCCTTGAGCATCTCCGCCATCCCGCGCTTCACCCGCGCGGTACCGGTCTGAGCGTGGCCGGGCGAACCGTTGGTTGCGGTATCCACTGTGTCTCCTTCGTCAGGGACGGGGAACTCCCTCGTCTGGGACGGATCCAGTCTAGAGCCCTGTCGGGGGGTACTGATCCCCGCTATTCAGTGGATAGGCCGGAGTGTGGCGGGGGTCTCAGCAGCGGGCCGGTCGGCGAGGGAGTGCGCTTCTCCTAGCAGCTCGCGCAGCTGTACCGGGTAGACCCGCTGACCGGCGTTGAGCAGCTCCTCGATAGCCGCGGCGTCGCACCAGCGGTGGCCGTGGATGTAGCGCAGTTCCAGCTCGGTGCGCCCGGCGGTGGACGGTTCGAACCGGGTGGTGCGGTGCAGGAAGTAGAACTCGTCGCTGTGCATGACGGCGCCGTTGAAGTTGATCTCCGACTGCCGCTGCCACACCGGGCCGATGATGTCGCCCGCATCGACGCGCAGCCCGGTCTCCTCGGCTAGTTCCCGGGCAGCGGTGGCGGCCAGCGACTCCCCCGGTGCGGCCTCGCCGCCGATGGTGAACCACCACCGCGGTGCGGTGCCGTCGGTGATCGCCGGGTCCGAGCCGCAGAACAGCAGCACCGCACCGTGCTCGTCGAGCAGGATCACGCGCGCTGAGGTCCGGGGCATCGACTAGAGCATGACCCGTTCTGCCGCGCCGGCGCCAGACACTCGCACAGCCGTGGCCGGCATCAGCCGCTCGAGGGGAAACTGGAAGGCGACGGGCATCGGGGTGCGGGCGTCTCCGCCGGTGACGGTCATCTGGACGTCGACCGTCGATGTGACCGACATCCCGGTGAGCACCAGTTGATCCGCGGGACCGTTGAACAGTTGCGCGATGCCGGCCGCGAGACCGATGACGAGAGTGGCGGTGCCGCCGGTCACCTGGGCGACCACGGTGCCGAACAGGTTGTCGCCGAACAGCGAGCCGACGGCCTGGCCCACCGCCGTGCCCAGCGCCATCTGTAGGGCCGGGTACTGGATGACGTAGTCCACGGCGATGTTCGCGACGTCGTCGACGGAGGTGCCGCGCAGCACCTCGATGGCGGCGCGGCCGGCCAGACTCAAGACCGCCCGGTCAGCCAGCAGGGAGGTGACCGCCGCCCCCGTCATCTGCTGGGCCACCCCGTGGATGAAGGCGTTGTCGACGCCGGAGTCCCGCAGCAGTCCGACAACCGCTAGGCCGGCCGACCGGCCGAGGGTGTTCTGCACCTGGGTGTCGCGCAGCAGGCTCTGCAACGAGATGGGCACGGTGGCACCCAGTGCGCCGTGGAAAACCTTGTGCGACTGCAGGTATTGCAGGGCCTCCTGCAGCGTGGCGATCAACTCGGCGCCATTGACGACGGCGCCCGCGACCTGCCCGGCAGTGTCGGTGAGCAGGGTGCTCAACCGCGGCTGGCCGAGGAAGTCACGGACCAGCGCACCGAGCACCGCCGCCGCCGTGGTGCGGGTGGCGGGGTCATCCAGGACGGTGACCACCGCGTCGCCGAACACCCCGAGTTGCTTGCCGAGCGCCAGTCGCACCACCGGGTCGCCCGCCAGTCGCAGGATCAGCGCGGTGGTCGTGGTGCCGAACACCTGCTGGACCTCCCGGTTGCCCAGCAGTGCGCTGTCGGTGACGCGCAGCGCACCGGTGAGGGTGGAGGCGAGGGCGGTGCGGACGACGGCGTCGCTCTGCAGTTGTTGCAGGGCGACCCCCAGTGCGACGGCCGGGTCGGCACCGGCGAACACCGCGCTGGCCAGTTGCCCGGCCGCGGCGGCCACCGCCGTGCCGACCGCGGGGTTGGTGAGGAAGTCGGGCAGCAGGAAGCCGGTCACCGCGGCCAGCCGGCCGCTGAACGCCGGTGCGGCCAGAAGCGACACCACCGCCCGTCCCAGGGCCGTGCCCACCCTCTGGGCCGCCGGAGTGTCGCCGGGTGCAACCGCCGGCACGGCAACGGCATCGCCATCCAGAGCGGCGGCCACCAGCGCGGCGACCTGCTCGCCGATCGCATCGCGGACCGCTGGGCTGGCGGCCAGTTCCGCGACGACCGTCGTCACCTCGGCGCCCAGTGCCGACACCAGGGCCGTGTCGGTGAGAAGGGTCGCGAGCGAATCCGTCACCGTGCCGCCGATAGCACCCTGGATGGCGGTACTGGCCTGCAGAGTCTGGAGCGCCGCCGACAGTGCCGCCGGCGGATTCCCCCCGGCCAGCACCGCGGCAGCGAGTTGCCCGGCCGCGCCGGCAAGGACGGTGACGACGTCCGGACCGCCGAGGAAGCCGGGCACGATGTCGCCGGCGACCGCGGCCAACGGCCCACCGACGACCGGGTCGCTGAGCAGCCCTGCCACCGCAGTGCCGAGGATGGCGCCGGCCTCCCGGGCCGCCGCATCGCCGCCGAGCAGCGCTGTGACCGCAGCCGAGACCTGCTGGCCGACGAAGGCCGTGAGCACCGGGTCACCGCTGACACCGCTGACCACATCCGAGATCGCGGTGCCCAGTCCCGCCGCAACCGGGGAGGGAGTGCCGGCCGAGGGCGCCAGCAGCGACACCACCGCGTCACGCACCACCGTGCGCACCGCAGCCGTCACGGCGGGGTTGGCCAGCAGCGCCTGGACAGCGGCCGACGGGTCGTTGCCGGCCGCCACAGCCGCGGCGATCTGCCCGGCGGTAGCGGCCACCGCAGACGCCACCCCCGCTTGGCCGAAGAAACTCGGTACCGCCCCGCCGAGCACCGACGCCAGTGCACCGCTGACGGCGGGGTTGGCCAGCAGGCCCGCAACCGCCGATCCGAGCACTCCCCCGGCGGCGGCGCCGGCCGCGCCCCCACCCAGCGCTGAGGACACCAACGCGCTCACCGCGGATCTCACCACAGCGCGCGCCTGCGGGCTGGCGGCCAACCCGTTCACCGCGTTGGTCAACGCCGACCCCAGCGCCGACACCACCGGAGAGGGGTTGGCGCCGGACGGCGACACCAGCGAACTCACCGCGGCCTGCACCGTCGATGCGACGCCCAGGGGTGCGTAGGACGGTGCGGGCGCCGCACTCATGGCGAATTGTTGCCGCAGCGAGTTGTAGACGGAGTAGGCCAGCAGCTCGGCATTGCTCTGAGATCCGTTGGAGGCGTTCATCAGACTGACCGCGGCGTTGACACCGGTGGAGATCAGCTGGTTGGTGACAGCCTGGTTGCTTAAGACGTCGGCCGCGAAGTTTTTCGCGATCAGGCCACCCACCGCCGCCAGGACGGCCGTCGCCGGGTCGGCCTGCAGTGCCGTCGTGACCGCGTTACCGACAGCTGTGCCGATATCGGCCGAGACGGTCGTCACGGCGCTGCTGATATTGCTCGTGAACGACGGGTTCGACAGTGCGGCTTGCAGACTCGCGTTTGTCAGAAGATTCGCGACCTGCAGAGGGAAGTAGGGGTTGACCTTGGTGTAGTAGTCATTCGCCTTACCTGCGATCAGATCCCAGGAGGCGTTTCCGTTGAGCTGGGGAAGGATAAAACCCTCCAGGATGTCCTCTCGGCCGGCCTCTGAGAAACCCCTGGGGAGAACGAATACGGTGATGAAGGTCGCGGGCCCGATAACCCCTGGGAGGTCTGGCCACGCCGGCGGCTCCGCCCACGGAAAACTCGGGTCCGGCGCCGAAACGTATGACCCGTTGTCCTGAAAATGTACGAAAAGGTACATGAGGGCATCTGCGACTCCGCTGGCGTTGAGGAATCCGCCGAGAGCGTCAGCGACGTACCCGGCAGCTGTTGAGTTACCGAAGACCGAACTGGCCACTGCACTCTTGACAACGTCGTACAACTCACCTGACGAATTCAGCATTTGCAGGAAAGGTACGAGTTGATCTACGGCCGTACCGGTGAAGTAGTACTCGCCGAGACCATCAATGAAGAGCGAGGAAAGAGTGGTGAGAGTTGAGGCGGATATGCCTAGGTCGGTAAACCAGCTTGAGACGTTTACCGCAGTCCAGATCGCTGCTTCGAGGGCGGTCTTCTCGACGGTCCACGCGGCGTACTCGCCGGTCCAGACCGGATGCACGACGGCACAGGGCAAGAATCCACACGACGGCCACGACACCGCCGCCCCCGGGACGCCGACGATGCCGTCATCGCCGTACAGCAGTCCGCCCCTCCCGACGGCACCGCTGAGGCCGCGAGGGGAACCGGCGGCGGCTACCCCGGCGTCCCCGCCATTGCCGACCAGCAGTCCGCCGGCGCCACCGTTGCCGCCCACGCCGCCGTTGACTCCGGCCACACCGGCGGCGCCGTGACCGCCGTTGCCGAACCAGCCGGCCGAGCCGCCGTTGCCGCCCTGAAAGCCGTTGCCGCCGTTGCCGATCAGGCCGGCGTTGCCGCCGTCGCAGGCACCGCTGGTGCAGGCGCCTTCGTAGGTGGTGTAGCTGTAGCCGTTGCCGAACAGGATTCCGGCGTTGGGGTTGTCGGCGGTGCCGTCCCCGATGAAGAACCGGATGGCCTGCGCGATCTGGGTGACCACGTCGGGCACAGCGGCCGCAGCGCCGACCTGCTCGCGGCGGCTCACCGCCAGTGCGGCCCAGGCGAACGGCGCGAGGAGCGGAACGCCCGGATCAGGGCCGCTTCCCGACAACAATGTCGCGCCGCCCGCGTCGGAAAGCGTCGCGGTGGCCTTGGCCGCCGACATCACCGGCACCGGCGGTGCGGCGACAGCGGCGATCTCAACCGGGGCTGCGACCGGTGCCGCGGCGGCGGGGACTTCGTCGGCCGCGGCCGACGGCGGATCCTTCGGCGGTTCCGGATCGCGGGTGTCCGCCCGGGAGAGGGACAGCTTCGGTCCGGGGGCGCTGTGTGTTGCGGCCGGCGGGGCCACCGCGCTCCGCCGGCCGCGATCGCGGATCGTGTCGGCGGGCGCCGCGCGACGCTCGGCGGTGCGATCGGACGATTGTCCGGCAGCGGTGCGCGCAGTCGGTGCGGTGGCGGAGGTGTCGGCACCGGCGGTGCTGTCCGCGCGCGGATCGGCGCCTGCCACAGCGGGAAGGGCGACGATCGCGCCGCCGATGCCGAGCGCGACGGCCAAGGCCCCGACCCGGCCGACATGGTTCGAGGAGGCTGACGGCGTCAGACGATGCCGACCGCCCGACTCGCGACCCATCGCACCTCCGAAAACACCGACCGCCAGACTCGGCCGGGACTTGACGACTATGACGTATATCACGCGCACGCCCCCGGTAGCGGTGGCTCAGCGCTGGGCCGGTTCAGCGATCTCGAAGTAGCTCGGCAGCGGCGCCCGCCCGCCCAGGCGCAGCAGCCGCACCCAGCGCCGCTCCCGCAGGGCGAGGGTGTCGCGGACGGCGTCATTGTGGAACCGCCGGGCCAGCAGCACCCGCACCTCGGCGTCGGCGAGTTCGGTCACCAGGGCCACCGGCACCGAGGTCGGATCCACCCCGGCCAGGGCGGTGGACAGTTCGTTCTCGGCGGCCTCCCGCCCGGTTCGGGGTGCGCGTTCGGCGGCGGCGGCCAGCCTCGCGAGGTGCCGTCCTTCGGGGTCCTCGCCGTAGGCGTCGACGGCGACGGCACGGGCCACCACCGCGCGCCGGGCCAGTGCGGCGTCGAGGGCCTGCCAGGACAGGTCGCAGCGCACGTGCAACCGGTCGAGCCGGTTGGCGGTCTGATACGCCCAGACCAGGGTGCTCACCAGCACGACGACCAGCAGTGCGGTGAGCGGCCAGTACAGCGCCGGGGACATCAGTGCGGGCCCATCAGCCGGCCACGCCCACCTTGGCGCCGGCACCGGCGACGGTCTCGTAGACCCGCAGGATGTCGTCGGCCACCACCGACCAGTCGTAGCGGTGCACCTCCTCGGTGGCCGCGGCGATGTAGCGGGCGCGCACCGCGTCGTCGGCGAGCACCGCGATCAGCGCGTCGGCCAGGGCCGCGGAGTCCTCCACCGCCACCAGGCAGCCGGCCGTGCCGTCGGCGAGCACCCGGCGGAACGCGTCGAGGTTGCTGGCCACCACCGCGGTCCCGGCCGCCATGGCCTCCACCAGCACGATGCCGAAGCTCTCGCCGCCGGTGTTGGGGGCGCAGTAGACGTCGGCGCTGCGCAGCGCGGAGGCCTTCTGCGCGTCGTCGACCTGGCCGAGGAAGCGCAGATGCCCGGCCAGCTCGCCGGCGTCGTCGCGCAGGTCGTCCTCGTCGCCGCGTCCGACGATCAGGATCTCGATGTCGGGGAAGCGCGCCACAAGTGCGGGCAGCGCACCGAGCAGTACCGCCATGCCCTTGCGGGGTTCGTCGAAGCGGCCGAGGAACAGCACCGTCTTGCCCGCCCGCGGGTAGCCCGGCAGTGGCGGCGCGGACGCGAAAGAGGCGACGTCGACGCCGTTGGGGATCTGCACGGCATCCGAACCCAGTGCTTCGATCTGCCAGCGGCGTGCCAGGTCGGACACCGCAATGCGGCCGACGATCTTCTCGTTCCAGGGCCGCAGGATGCCCTGAAAGACGCCGAGCGCCAACGACTTCGTGGTGGAGGTGTGGAAGGTGGCGACGATCGGGCCGTCGGCGATCATCAGCGCCAGCAGCGACAGGCTGGGCGCGTTCGGCTCGTGCAGGTGCAGCACGTCGAAGTCGCCGGCGGCGATCCACCGCTTCACCATCCGGTGGGTGGCCGGGCCGAATCGCAGCCGCGCCACCGACCCGTTGTAGGGGATCGGCACCGCCTTGCCGCCGGAGACGACGTAGTCCGGCAGGGTGACGTGCGGGGAGGACGGCGCCAGGACGCTGACGTCGTGGCCGCGTTCGCGCATCACCTCGGCCAGTTGCAGCACATGGGATTGCACGCCGCCGTGCACGTCGAAGGAGTACGGGCACACCATCCCGATGCGCATCAGCGTCCCTCGAGGTACGCGCGCCGCTGCTCGGTGAGATCGGCCAGCCACAGCGGCTGCAGCATGTGCCAGTCCTGCGGGTGGGCGGCGATGTTCACCGCGAACCGGTCGGCCAGCGCCTGGGTGATCACCCCGACGTCACCGGATGAGGTGTCGATGGCGTCGTCGATGCGGACCACGCAGTCCTCGCCGTCGTAGTAGACGTGCGCGGGGTGCAGCGGGGCGCCGGTCTGGATCGCCAGCTTCGCCGGGCCGGCGGGCAGCCGGGTGGGTTCGCCGAAGAAGTCCACCTGGACCCCGGCGCGGGTGAGGTCGCGGTCGGCCATCAGGCAGACGAACCTGTTGGCGCGCAGGCGTTCTGCGAGCACTTCCAGCGGCGGGCGCTCTCCCCCGGTCAGCGGCAGCACCTCGAAGCCAAGGCTCTCCCGGAAGGCGATGAACCGGTCGTAGAGCGATTCGGGTTTGAGCCGCTCGGCCACGGTGGTGAAGCGTTCCGTACTGCTGGGCCAGCCACACCCCGGCCATGTCCCAGTTGCCGCTGTGCGGCAGCGCCATCACCGCACCACGGCCGGCGGCGTGCGCGGCGGCGAAATGCTCGGCGCCGATGAACACCTCGTCGAGTCGCTTCGCCAGCGCGGCGTGGTCCATCGACGGCAACCGAAAGGCTTCGCGCCAGTAGCGGGCGTAGGAGGCCAACGCGTCGCGGATCAGCGAGTCGGGCACACCGTCGGGTGTGGTGCCGATGACCCGGGCCAGGTTCTTGCGCAGCTGCGCCGGTCCGCCGCCCCGGGCGGCGTAGCGCGCACCGGCGCCGGCGATGCCGCGGGCCAACGGTTCGGGCATGGCGCGCACCAGCCGCCACCCGGTGGCGTAGCTCCAGTCGCTGAGCGTGTCGGCACCGATCACCGCGGCGCACTCCCCGCATCAGGGCGCTCGATGAAGTCGGTGGCACCCGGTGAGGTGCGCACCGCGTGTACCCGCTGGCCGACGGTGATCAGGCTGGCCACCGCCAGCACCCACATCGCCACCGGCAGCGCGGCGGGGATCGGGAAGAACGGCAGATCCGACAGCCCGGCGCCGAGCAGCACGATGACGAGGCGCTCGGGCCGCTCGATCAGCCCGCCGCCGCCCTGCAGTCCGCTGGCTTCGGCTCGGGCCTTGATATACGAGATCACCTGGGAGGTCACCAGACAGATCAGGGTCGCAACCATCAGGGCGGAATCACCTAATCCGAACGCCGCCCACCACAGCAGCCCGCAGAACACCGCGCCGTCGCTGATCCGGTCGCAGGTCGCATCCAGCACCGCCCCGAAGCGGGTGCCGCCGCCGCGTTCGCGGGCCATCGCCCCGTCGAGCATGTCGGCGAGGACGAAGAACCAGATCACCAGCCATCCGATGAACAGGTGCCCGGCCGGGAACAGGGTCAGCGCGGCGATCACCGACCCGGCGGTGCCGAGGATCGTCACCGCATCCGGTGTGAGCCCCACCCGCAGCGCGACTTTGGCCACCGGGGTGCTGAGCTTGGTGTAGCGCCGCCCGGGTCATCAGGTAGAAGTCGCTCACGGCTGCCTCACGACTGCGCCGCCCATTCCTCGGCCAGCAGCGCGCGGGTGTCGCGCAGCAACTGCGGGATGGTCTTGGTCTCGCCGATGATGGTGATGAAGTTCGCGTCCCCGGACCACCGCGGAACCACATGCATGTGCAGATGCTCGGCCAGTGATCCGCCGGCCGAGCGGCCCAGGTTGAGTCCGACGTTGAACCCGTCCGGCCGCGACACCGTCTTGATCACCCGGATGGCCTTCTGGGTGAACGCCATCAGCTCCGCGCTCTCGGCGTCGGTGAGGTCCTCGAGTTCGGAGACCTGGCGGTAGGGCACCACCATCAGGTGGCCCGGGTTGTACGGGTAGATGTTGAGCACCGCGTAGACCAGATCGCCGCGGGCGATCATCAGCCCGTCCTCATCGCCCATCGCGGGGATGTCGGTGAACGGCTTCTTCGATCCGGCTGAGCCGCCGGCGCGCGGTGGTGCCGACGATGTAGTTCATCCGGTGCGGGGTCCAGAGGCGCTGCAGCCGGTCCGGATCCCCCGCGCCGGTCGATGGAGTGCCGTCCTCAGGCACTGCCGACCTTGACCAATTCGGCTGTGGGAACGGCGTTCTCACGGCGGTCCACCCAGCCGCGGATGGCGGCGATGGCCTCGGCGCGGGGCACCCCGTTGATCTGGGTGCGGTCAGCGAACCGGAAGCTCACCGCGCCGGCCTCGACGTCGCGGTCACCGGCGAGCAGCATGAACGGCACCTTCTGGTTGGTGGCGTTGACGATCTTCTTGGCCATCCGATCGTCGCTGGCGTCCACCTCGGCGCGCAGACCCGCGGTGCGCAACTCCGCGGCGAGGTCGTGCAGATAGGCGGCGTGCTCGTCGGCGACGGGGATGCCGACCACCTGCACCGGGGCCAGCCACGCCGGGAACGCCCCGGCGTAGTGCTCGGTGAGGATGCCGAAGAACCGTTCGATGGAACCGAACAGGGCGCGGTGGATCAGCACCGGGCGCTGCCGGGTGCCGTCGGCGGCGGTGTACTCCAACTCGAAACGCTCGGGCATGTTGAAGTCCAGCTGGATGGTGGACATCTGCCAGCTGCGGCCCAGGGCGTCGCGCACCTGCACGCTGATCTTCGGCCCGTAGAACGCCGCACCGCCGGGATCGGGCACCAGGTGCAGGCCGGAGGATTCGGCGACTTCGCGCAGCGTCTCGGTGGCCTCCTCCCACAACTCGTCGGAGCCGACGTACTTCTCCGGGTCCTTGGTGGACAGCTCCAGGTAGAAGTCGTCGAGGCCGTAGTCGCGCAGCAGATCGAGCACGAAGCGCAGCAGCGAGGCCAGTTCGTCGCGCATCTCGTCGCGGGTGCAGTAGATGTGCGCGTCGTCCTGGGTCATGCCGCGCACCCGGGTCAGACCGTGCACCACCCCGGACTTCTCATACCGGTAGACGGTGCCGAATTCGAAGAGCCGCAACGGAAGTTCGCGGTAGGAGCGGCCGCGGGAGCGGTAGATCAGGTGGTGCATGGGGCAGTTCATCGGTTTGAGGTAGTAGTTCTGCCCCGGCTTGCGCAGCGTGCCGTCCTCGGCGTACTCGGCGTCGATGTGCATCGGCGGGTACATGCCCTCGGCGTACCACTCGAGGTGCCCGGAGGTGATGTAGAGCTGCTCCTTGGTGACGTGCGGGGTGTTGACGAACTCGTAGCCGGCTTCGATGTGCTTGCGCCGGGAGTACTCCTCCAACTCGCGGCGGATGATGCCGCCCTTGGGGTGGAACACCGCCAGGCCGGAGCCGATCTCGTCGGGGAAGCTGAACAGGTCCAGTTCCACCCCGAGCTTGCGGTGGTCGCGGCGCTGGGCTTCCTCCAGTAGTTCCAGGTGGTGGTCGAGGGCTTCCTGGGATTCCCAGGCGGTGCCGTAGATGCGTTGCAGGCTGGCGTTGTTCTGATCCCCACGCCAGTACGCCGCGGAGCTTCGGGTGAGTTTGAAGGCCGGGATGTGTTTGGTGGTGGGGATGTGCGGGCCGCGGCACAGATCACCCCAGATGCGGTCGCGGGTGCGGGGATTGAGGTTGTCGTAGGCGGTGAGCTCCGCGCCTCCGACCTCCATGATCTCGGAGTCGCCGGACTTGTCGTCGATGAGTTCGAGTTTGTAGGGCTCGCCGGCGAGTTCGCGGCGGGCCTCGTCCTTGGACTCGTACACCCGGCGGGCGAACAGCTGGCCGTCCTTGACGATGGCCTTCATCCGCTTCTCGAGCTTCTCCAGGTCCTCCGGGGTGAACGGCCTCGGGCACGTCGAAGTCGTAGTAGAAGCCGTCGGTGACCGGCGGGCCGATGCCGAGCTTGGCGGCCGGGAACAGTTCCTGCACGGCCTGGGCGAGCACGTGGGCGGCGGAGTGCCGGATGACGGCGCGCCCGTCGTCGGTGTCGGCGGCCACCGGGGTCACCTCGGCGTCAGCCTCCGGGGTCCAGCTCAGGTCGCGCAGGGTTCCGTCGGCGTCGCGGATCACCACGACGGCGTCGGGCTCACCGCGGCCGGGCAGACCGGCGTCGCGCACCGCGGCCGCCGCGGTGGTTCCAGCCGGAACCCGGATGACGGCGGGACGTGCGGGGGCGCGCGCGGGCGTTTCGCTAGACAGGGTGTTCTCTTTCAGCAGGCAGGGGCGGTGCGCAGACCGTGACAGGGGGCCGCGGCGGTCAGCGCTAATGCTAACGGCAGCGGTGATCAGGCTCCCAGACCGATGGGGCTGGCCAGGGCGGGGTGATAGAGGCCGACCAGTTTCGCCCCCCACGCCAGCGCGCCGAGCAGCCACAGCGTGCCGACCACGAACGCGGCGGTGAACAGGGCCCCGAGCGCCTGCACCCACCAACTCTGCTGACGGAACCAGCCCATGGCGCGGTCGTAGCGGCGGCGGGTGTAGTCCAGGGTGCGGTGTGCCCAGTAGAACTCCGAGGCCAGGATGGCCAGGCCCAGGAAGACGATGGCCCAGCCCGGGCCCGGGTACGGGATGGCGGCGATACCGATGGCCAGCACGGTGAACCCGACGACCCCGACAATGACGCGGTAGGTGAAGTCGGCGGCGGGGCGTTCCCGGAGCCGGTTGCGGTGATGCGCGAGGCTTTTTTTGAGCGCTGCCACGGTGACGACCCTAGTGGCAGGGTGAGGTGATGAAGCTCAGTGATCTGGCCGACGCGCCGCTGACCTACCCCGATGTCGGGGCCACCGCGGCGACGATGCCGCCCGGGTATCGGCAGGTGCGGGCCAGCCGGCGCATCGGCACCGGCCGGGCCCGCTTCGAGCAGGCCGCCGAGGCGGTGATGCGCTACGGCATGTTGCGCGGGGCCGGGTTGACGGTGTCGGCCACCACCGAGGTCGCCGCACCGGGTGCTGAGGTGCTGGGCCGGCTCGGCCCGTTCAGTGCGCCGTGCCGGGTGATCTATGTGATCGACGAACCCGACCGCCGCGGCTTCGCCTACGGCAGCCTGCCCGGCCACGCCGTGTCCGGTGAGGAGATGTTCTCGGTGCGCTACGACCCCGCCGACGACGGCGTGTACGCCGAGGTGGCGGCGTTCTCCCGACCGGCGACGTGGTGGAGCCGACTCGGGCGCCCCGGTGCTGGCGCTGTCGCAGAAGGCGGTGACGGCCCGCTACCTGCGCGCGGTGTGACGCCGGGCGGTATGGGTTTGGGCTGAACGGGTAAGGCCTCCGACGACGGCAGCTACATCAGCGGCGCGCGGATCGCGGTCACCGGCGGCCGCCCGATCCTGTGATGCGTCTCAGCTGAGAACGGGTTCGGCCACCGGGGTGTGCACGTTCTCGAAACGCAGACACACGCTGGTGCCCCGCGCCGAGGTATCAATGACGACGGCGTCGGCCAGGGAGCGCATCAGGGTGATTCCCCGGCCGCGGCAGCGGTCCATGTGCAACGGGTCGCGGTCGCGCCACACTCCCTGATCCTCGATGTTGACAGTGAGAACGGCGCGGGCGACGTCGTAGACGGCTTCCATGTCGAAGGTGCCCGCGCGGCGCTCGGCGAGGTAGGCGAACTCGACGGAGTTGGCCAGTGCCTCGTTGACCGCCAGGAGCACATCGCACAGCTTGGTCTCGGTCACGTCGGTGTGCCGGCGAAGCCAGCGACCGAACCGCTCTCGCACCGACGCCGCCGAGACCGCGTCAGCCGCCACCGCGTTACAGGTGAACCGGGAGGACTCGACGGCCGAAAGCCGCCCATCGGAAGGCGTCATCGCCCGCGGCGTATACCCAGCGCGGACGTTTTGTAGTCCTCAGGCCGCTATTGCGAGAGTGTGACGCGGGCCTCATCCAGAGTCGGGTACAGCCCGATCAACTCGGCCAGGCCCACCAGCTTCAGCGGCCTGCTGGTGGCCGGCCCACTGGCCACCACACCGAACTTGACCTCGTCGGCCGCCTGGTCGCGGGCGGCGACCAGCACGCCCATGCCGGCCGAGGCCAGGAAGTCCACGTCGGAGAGGTCGACGATGATCGCTGACGGGCTCTTGCCCATCGCCGCGGTGATGCTGGCCTCCAGTTGCGGGGAGGTCAGCATGTCGAGCACACCGGAGACGGAGATGACAGCTGTGCGGCCGTCCCACTCCTCGGAGATGACGCACCCGGCAGTGGGGGCAGTGGCGACGCTATTGGTAGCGCTCGTCGGTTCGTTCACGTTTGGTACCTCATTCGGGTGCTCGGCGCCTGTTCGGCGCTTGGCTGATGCCTGCGTGGGCTGCTGCTGAACCCGCAAGAAGATGTTTGCTGCGCCGATTCTTGACGCGGACGTCCGGAAGTAACCGAGACGAGACTTCCCCAGACTAGCGCACTACATCGGCGCGTGCCGAATTGTTCAGGATCCGTATGACGTAATTCGGCAGTTTGCCGGTTAGTTCTTCGGGGCGGGTTGGTGGCGGCCGAACGGCCTGCCCGGTGTCGGTGTCCGGGGCTAGCATTTGTCTCAGCAGGTGGGGATGTTTTCAGGCATGGCGGCCAGGGGGGCTGAGCACGGTGGCAAAGGGCAAGGGGTCGGATTCGGCTATCGGCGGCGGCATCATTTTCATCATCGTGCTGATCGCGATGATCCCCAAGGAAGTCTGGATCGCCTTGGGCATCGGAATCGGCATATCGATTCTTCTCTGGCTCATCTACAAAGCGCAGATCGCCCACGAGGAGCGGCAGGCAGAAGCCGCCAAGCAGGCGCGCATTCGGGAAGCGGCCGAGGCGAAACGGGCCAGGCAACTGTTCATCGAAAGCCTTGGACAGAAGAACGCCGGCCTGGTCGACGCCGCCCGCGCCGCGGTGAAACAGGTGGCGGCGTCCGAAGCCGCCCGCGCGGGGTGGCTGGGCGACATCGACTTCACCACCGACATCGCGGCCATCACTGACAAGTTCCAGAAGGCGCACGCGCTGCGCCAGGTCGCCAAAGATCTGTCGGCCTTGGACAAGCCCAGCGCCGATGACCGCACGATCCTCGCCGAGGCGAACACCACCATCGCCACTCTGGAATCGGCGGCGATCGAACGGGTGGAACTGATTCAGAGGTGCGCCTTCGAAGCGCGTTCGATCGATGAGTCGCTGCGAAGCCGAACGCGCCGACGCCAAGACCGCCGAGCAGCGTGCGCAACTGCATGCCAAGTTGAGCGCCATGCTCTACGGGATCGAGGCCACCCCGGACTTCGCGCCGGCCGATTCCGCGGCGGACGCGGTGATGGCGCGGGTGCAGGCGTATCAGGAGATCAAGCGGGAGATCATGCGGGTGCGGGACGCGGAGTGAAAGCGGATAACTCAGTGGTGGTCCCGGCTGGGATCGAACCAGCGACCTTCCGCGTGTGAAGCGGACGCTCTCCCACTGAGCCACGGGACCGGAGTGGCCAGAAGCCCTCGACGGGGCACCCTGATGCCGAGGTCGAACATTAGCACGCAGGCGGATTTCCGCTGAATACGCCTATAGCCGCCGATAACGGCGGGGATTTGTGCCCCCTTCATCCGGTGGACTATCGTCGTGCTTCGCGACGGGCGACGATCTCGCCCGTAGCATGCGGACGTGGCGCAGTTGGTAGCGCACAACCTTGCCAAGGTTGGGGTCGCGGGTTCGAATCCCGTCGTCCGCTCGAAGGTGCAATGGCATCAACCCCAGTGGTGGAGTGGCCGAGTGGTGAGGCAACGGCCTGCAAAGCCGTGCACACGGGTTCGATTCCCGTCTCCACCTCCAAGATGACCCCGCGCGATTAGCTCAGCGGGAGAGCGCTTCCCTGACACGGAAGAGGTCACTGGTTCAATCCCAGTATCGCGCACCAGCATCACCGCACATCAAAGTTGGTTTTCGGCGTGCACTGGCCGCCGCCTCAAACAGATTCTTTACTTGCATTTCGAAAGCCATCGGATTAACTTGCGTTATACAAGTCAGTGGCGGTGCGGCGGATGAGGAGTCAGGACATGGCGGATCGGGTACTGCCCACCGGTATCACGGTGTAAGCACACAGACGATGACGCCATGACATCTGACACCGAGCCCACCGAGTGGCGCTCGTGCTGCTCGGTCAGTTCCGCTCTCGACGTGCTGGGCGACAAGTGGTCTCTGCTGATCATCCGGGATCTCTTCGTGCACGGAACCCGGACGTTCTCGCAGTTCCTGCACTCACCCGAACACATCTCGACCAATATTCTGACGGCAAGGCTGAAACTCCTCACCCAGTTCAACCTGATCGAGCGCACCGACCCGAATGCGTCCGCGCGCAACAACGCTTTCACCCTCACCGACAGTGGTGCCGCGTTGCGACCCATCATTGAGAGCCTCGCTGACTGGTCCCGCACCCACCTCAAGCAATTTCACGACGGCATCACGAGCATCAGCTAGTGGTGTAGGGCAATACCGCGGAAACAAGGAGCGAACCAACCATGGCCGACGACACGACACCCGCCTACGCGATGGTGCAGATCACCATCAACGACCCCGCCGAGTTCAACGAGCGATACGCACAGTACTTCTTCCCCATCCTGGACAAGTTCGGCGGGCAGATGATCGCAGGATCACCCATGCCGCAGACCAAAGAGGGCGACTTCGACGGCAACTGGGCCGCCGTCCTCCGCTTTCCGAGCATGCAGGTCGCCCAGTCCTGGTACGACTCCGCGGAGTACCGGCCCTACCGGGAACTGCGGATCAAGGAACTGACCAACGGCGGCAGCGTGGTCTTCGTCGGCGGTTTCGATCCCGCCGCATCAGCAGGCTGACGCGCACCACATCGTCGACATGGTGATTTCTCTGCGGCGGGCTCTGACAGAACATCTCGGCGCGTCCCTATGACCCCGGCCAATACTCCCCCGCCCGCCGGCACAGCCTGGACCGGCGACTGGGATGAGCAGTTCGGTGACCGGGTCTACGGCACCGACCCGGTGGTCATCGCCAATGTCGCCGCGCTGCTGACCGGGGTGCAGCACCGCAACGGATCCACCGTCAGCGGTGTGGCGTTGCGGGTCGCGGGTACACCGCTTTCCGGCGGCCCCGATGCCGCCGTCGTGGCCGACCTGACGCCGGCCCAGGCGCGTGAGCTTGCCGACGCCTTGCTTGCGTTGGCCGGGCGCGCTGAACACCTCGACGGCATCGCCGGAAGTTCCTAGTCAGTCGCGAGCGGGGTTCCCCCTAAGCTCACAGCGCGGCGGCATACGTCCCGTCAACTCAGGTGCACCGAGACACCGGGAAGCGATGGCCCCATGAACGAGCACATCTCCGACATCGACCCCGGCGAGTTCACCCTGATCGTCGACTACCAACCCGACCCCGATGAGCCCGCGGCGCTCTACCAGTTCCACTTCACCTGGGACGGCGAGACCGCCGCCTCGTTCGTCTACGACTCCTGGGAGGACCCCGAGGAGCCGACGTACGCCGTCGACGTCAACACCGCGCCGGTCACAGGGTGGGCGTCCTGGATCAACGGCGAGGACGTGCTGATCGCCTTCGCCCAACCCATGACCGACCAGGAAGGGTGGGCGCGGGTGGACTCCGGCGCCCCCGGCGGCTCCCTGCACGACACCGACGACTCACTGTCCGAACCGGAGACGTGGGTGAGCTTCGCCCGGCTGATCCACGCCGTGGTGATGGACGAACCGGTGCAGAACTCGTCACGACAGACCTACTGAGCCACCCCGCCCACCCCGTGGTGGAAAATCACACCCATGGCCTCTGACATCGTCGCCTGCCCCGGTTGCACCCGCCGCAACCGCGTCCCAGCCGGCGGCACCGGCAAGCCGCGCTGCGGGCAGTGTCAGGCCTGGCTGCCCTGGATCGTCGACGCCGGCGACGCCGACTACGCCGCGGTGGTGGAGAAATCCCCCGTGCCGGTGCTGGTCGACTTCTGGGCGCCGTGGTGCGGGCCGTGCCGCACCGTCTCCCCCGCACTGGAACAACTGGCCGCCGAACGGGCCGGCGCGCTGAAACTGGTGAAGGTCAACGTCGACACCGCCCCCGCGCTCTCGCAGCGCTTCGCGGTGCAGGCCGTGCCGACCCTGCTGATCACCCGCGGCGCCGACGTCCTGGACCGCCGCGCCGGGGCCGCCCCGGTGGCCGCGCTGCGGACCTGGCTCGACGACACGTTGCCCGCCGGAACCGGCCCGTAGACTCCCCACCCGTGACCCTGCCCCGCCCCCTGGCCGCGATCGCCCTGGCATCGCTGGTGCTCGGCGTCGGCGCGTGCAGCTCACCAACTCAGACGCTGACCCCCACCGTCGCCGCCGAACCGACTCCCACCACCGAGCAGGCCGCCGTCAGCGCCGCACCGCCGGTGGGTGCGCAGCCGCGGCTGGCCGCTGACCCGGCGCAGTTGGCCGACGACCTCGTCGCCGACGAACTGGCCCTGCGCGATCCGGCCACACCGGAGCCGGCGATGGTGGCCGCCGCGCGCCGCCAGCAGGCGGCGTATCGCGCCATCGGATTCCACCCGCAGTGGGACGCGACCGTGCGCCCGCGCATCCCGGCCTCGCTGCAGATGGTCTATGACCGCAACATCAATGCCCGCCGCGAATTGCGCGCAATGGCCGAGCCGCGCGACACCCTGCCGGCTTGGCGCATCATCTCCCCCGCACCCGCTGAGGAACTGCTGGGCTATTACCGCGACGCCGAAGCGGCCACCGGGGTGCCATGGAACTACCTGGCGGCGATCAACCTGATCGAGACCCGCTTCGGCAGCATCGCCGGGGTCAGCACCGCCGGCGCACAAGGGCCCATGCAATTCATGCCGCCGACGTGGGCGGCCTACGGCCGGGGCGACGTCACCGCACCGCGCGACGCCATCCCGGCGGCGGGCCGCTACCTGGCGGCAAACGGCTTCGCCGCCAACCCTGATCGCGCAATCTTCGCCTACAACAACGACACCCGCTACGTACGCGCGGTCAACGACTACGCGGCGGTGATGGCCGCCGACCCGGCGACCTTCGGGCACTACTACCGCTGGGACGTCTACTACTTCACGACGATGGGCGACGTGCTGCTGCCGCTGGGCTATGACCAACCGGTGCGCATCCCGGTGGCCGCCTACCTGGCAGACCACCCGCAATAATCAACCGCTCAGCTGTCCTTGGTCCACACGCAGTTGCCGCTGAGCTTGAGGTAGAACAGCTTCGGCAGGAACTCCACCGCCAGATCCTCATCGGGTTGGCCCTCGTCCACCCGCGGCTCCGAGAGCACCCCGGCCTCCACCACGGTCTGCTGCTCCGCGCGGCACAGCGTCTCGGGATCCTGCGGGGTGGCGGTCCAGCGCCCGGAGGTGACGTTGGGGTTGCGCATGCCCTGGCCGTGCAGGTTGATCTGCGGGCCGTAGCTCCACCACCGCTCATGCGGCTCGAACGGGATCGGCGCGGGGTTCCAGGTGAACCCGACCGGACCCTGCTGACAGATGGCGTAGGTCTGCTCATCGGGCAGCAGGGTCATGGTGTCGTCGAGGTCGGCCGGGCAGCCCGCGCCCAGGGCGGGGGCGGGAGGCAGGACCGGTGCGACGGGCGCCGGGGGTGCGGGCGGCGGCGATGGCTCCGCCTGGGCCAGCGCCGGCAGCAGGGCCGCGGCGGCGCAGGCGGTGGCCAGCAGATACCGCTTCATCGCTCACCCCTTCTGTCACGCCAGCACCGTGTGCATCAAGACTACGTTGTGGTCCCCCCACATCGACATGGTCCAGTAAATGTCCTGGCCCGGGGGGCAGGCCCGGCGTCAGCCGATGATCGGGAACCGTCGCCGCCGGGCCAGCCGTTCCAGGGCGGCCTGCATGGTGCGCCGCACCCGGCCGTCGATGACACGCGCGTCAGGATGCTGCTCCCACTGGGCGACGACGTCGATGGGCTCGAGCACCTCGGCGACGATCTTCGCCGGCAGCGGCATGTTCACCGGCACCAGCACGCTCAGTCCGAACGGGAATCCGAACGACACCGGCAGGATGTCGGTGCGGAACAACCGGCGCTCCAGGCGGGTCAGACCCAGCGCCCGGGACAGCCGTCGTCCGCGGCTGAGGAAGATCTGGGTCTCCTGCCCGCCGATAGAGACCACCGGAACGATCGGCGCCCGCGCCGCCACCGCCGCATCGACGTAGCCGGTGCGCCCGCCGAAGTCGATGACGTTCTCGTCGAACGAGGGCCGGTAGACGTCGAGATCCCCGCCGGGGAACAGCAGCACTGCGGCGTCGGCCTCCAGGGCGGCCGCGGCGTTGTGCGGGTTGGCGGTGATCACTCCCAGGTGCGCCAGGAACTCGGCGGCCGGGCCGTGGAAGAACGAGTCGTGCGCCAGCACGTAGAGCGGGCGGTCGTAGCCGAAGTGTTCGTAGAAGTCGACGGCGAACACCGCGAAGTCCGGGGTGGTCAGACCGCCGGAGTGGTTGCTCACCAGCAGGCAACGGCCGGCCGGGATGTGGTCGAGGCGGCGGACCTGCGAGCGGTGGTAGACCTTCACCACCGGCCGCAGCAGGTCGATCACGTGCCGGGTCAGCGCAGGGTCGAACCGGCCGACCTGGTCGTCGGCTGCCGGTTCCTCCGGCGGCGTCGCGCCGGGATCGGGCTTCGACGTGTTAGACGTAGAGGCCGTCGATCTTGTCGTGGAAGTTGTCCACGACGACCTTGCGCTTGAGCTTGAGGCTCGGCGTCAGGTCGCCCGCCTCGACGGTGAGTTCGCGGTCGATGATCGCGAACCTTCTTCACCTGCTCCCACCGGTTGAGGTGCTTGTTGAGTTCCTCGACGTAACCCTCGACCATCGCGGTGGTCTTCGGGTCGCGCGCGATCTCGGTGAACGACTTGCCGGCCAGGCCGTTGGCGGTCGGCCCACTCCTTGATGGCCTTCGGCGTCCAGGCTCACCAGCGCGACGCAGTACGGCTTGCCCTCGCCGTAGACGATGATCTCGCTGGCGAACGGGCAGATGCCCTTGAACTGCGCCGAGATCGCCGACGGGCGCAACGTATTTGCCCTGCGAGGTCTTGAACATGTCCTTCTTGCGGTCGGTGATCCGCAGGAAGCCCTCGGCGTCGAGTTCGCCGATGTCGCCGGTGTGGAACCAGCCGTCGGCCTCGATCGCCTCGGCGGTGGCCTCGGGCAGGTCGTGGTAGCCGTTCATGACGCCCGGGCCCTTGAGCAGGATCTCGCCGTCCTCGGCGATCTTGACCTCGGTCTCCGGGAAGGTCCACCCGACGGTGCCGAACCGGTAGGCGTGCGGCCGGTTCAGCGACGACGGCCGCCGAGGTCTCGGTCAGCCCGTAGCCCTCCAGCACGACGATGCCGATCGCGTCGAACCACTGGGCGATCTCGCGGTCCAGGGCGGCCGATCCGGAGATGAAGAACCGCAGCCGCCCGCCGAAGCGCTCCCGGATCGTGGAGAACACCAGCTTGTCGGCGAGCTTGTGCTGCGCGGCCAGCAGCGGCGACGACCCGCTGGCCGGCCTGCTTGGCCCGCGACACCTGCAGACCGACGCCGATGGCCCAGTCGAACATCGTCTTCTTGAGCCCGCCCTCCTTGGCCATCATCTCGTTGATCCGGCCGTGCACCTTCTCGAAGATGCGCGGGACGGCGCCCATGATCGTGGGCTGGATGATCGCGAGGTTCTCGACGATCTTGTCGACGCGGCCGTCGATGACCGTCGGGAAGCCGATCGCCAGCGGCAGCGCCAGCATCACCTTGCCGAAGGCGTGCGCCAGCGGCAGCCACAGGTAGTTGAGGTCCTTGCTCGGACGAGCACGCCCAGGGAGTCCATGCGCCGCGGCGGTGTAGGTCCAGGACTCGTGCATCAGCCGCACACCCTTGGGCTTGCCGGTGGTGCCGGAGGTGTAGATCAGGGTGGCCAGCTGGTCGGCCGCGGATGGCGTCGATGCGGTCGTCGACCGCCGTCGGGCGAGTCGGCCAGCAGCTGCTTGCCCAGCTGCTCGAGCTCGGCGAGGCGTGATCACCCAGTCGCCGTCGCCGTGTGCCGTCGATGACGACGACCTTCTCCACCGCGGGCAGTTCGGCGCGGTGGGCGACGCAGCTTGTCGACCTGCTGTCTGGTCCTCGGCGATGACGATGCGGCTGCCGGAGTTGGCGACGATGTACGCGACGTCCTCGGCGTTGGTGGTCGGGTAGACCGTGGTGGTGGCCGCGCCCGGCGGCCAGGATGCCGAAGTCGGCGACCACCCACTCGTAGCGGGTGCCCGAGGCCAGCGCCACGCGCTCCTCGGGGCTGGATGCCCAGCGAGATCAGCCCGGCGGCGATGCAGATCGACCCGGTCACCGACCTGCCGCCAGGTGACGCTGGTCCAGCCGCCGTGCCGTCCGGGATAGCGGAACGCCTCGCTGTCGGGAGTGGCCGCGACGCGGTCGCGGAACATCCGGGGAACCGATGTCGGCCCGGTTCTCGATCTTGCCGAGGTCGAGCCGTTCTTGGGATTTGTGCAGGCCTGCCATGCGAACGAGTCTATGGAATCCCTACTACCGGTCGGGTAGCGGATGGCGAAGACTCATTCCCGGAGGCCTCGAGATCCTCCGGAACCCGCCGTTCGGCCAGGCCGGCCAGCCGCCAGATATCGACGCCCCGCGTTCCCGGGGCCCGCACACGGACCTAAGGCAAGGCGCTTACGGCAGCGGCGGCGGCGGAACGCCCGGCGGGGCGACGCACGCGCTGGTGACCCCGTCGAGCAGGGTGCCCGCCGGGCACCAGCCCGGCACGCACTGGAAGCCCGGCGTCTGGGTGTCCTCATGAGTCCCGGGCGGGCAGGCCTGCGCGGCGGCGGGAGTTCCGGGGATGACCAGGACGCCGGCGCCTGCCGCGGCCGCGATCAGCGCCCATGTCAGCCGCTGCTTGGTGTTTCCCATGTCGGTCCTCCACTTTCCTGAGGCCGCAGATTAACGCCGCCGCGGCCGCCGACGTGGGAGGCGCACCGTGCTGTGCCAGCATGGGCTGCGATGGCGGTCGAGGTGCGCGCGGCAAGCATCGCCGACGCCGACGAACTGGCCGCGGTCGCCGCGGAGACGTTCCCGCTGGCGTGCCCGCCGTCGGCCGATCCGGCCGACATCGCCGCGTGCATCGCCGAGAACCTGTCCGCGGAGCGGTTCGCCGGCTATCTGCGTCGACCCGCGACGCCAAGTGTTGGCCGCCGTCGCGACGGACGGATCATCGGCTACGCCATGCTGATCCGGGGATCGGCGACGATCCCGATCGCCGTCGTGCCGACGTTCCGCGGTCGAGTTGTCCAAGATCTACGTGCTGGCCGAGCACCACCGGACCGGCGCGGCGGCGGCGCTGATGGACGCCGGGATCGACGTGGGCGGCGGAGACACGACGCGCGGGCGGTGTGGCTGGGCGTCAACCAGAACAATGAACGCGCGCAACGCGTTTTACCGCAAGCACGGGTTCGCGGTGACCGGCACCCGCACGTTTCAGTTGGGGGCGAGCCTGGAGGACGACTTCGTCATGGTGCGTCCGCTGTCGGGGTAGCCGCCGGCGCTGCAAGCGCCAGCAGTCGTGAGGTGGCGCGCAGGTACTTCTTGCGGTAGCCGCCCTCGAGCATCTCCGGCCGGGAAGATGGTGTCCAGCTTCGCCCCGGAGGCCACCACCGGAATGCCGGCGTCGTAGAGGCGGTCGGTCAGCGAGACCAGCCGCAGCGCCACGTTCTGGTCGTCGAGTGGGTGAACGCCGGTGATGTGCACCGCGGTGACGCCCTCGATCAGGGTGAGGTAGCGCGACGGGTGCATGGTGGCCAGGTGCTCGCACAGCGCGTCGAAGTCGTCGAGGGTGGCCCCCGGCGTCTGCTCGGCGCGGGCGGTCACCTCGTCGTCGGACAGCGGCTCCGGCGCCGGCGGCAGGCCGCGGTGCCGGTAGTCCGGGCCCTCGATGCGCACGGTGGTGAAAATGCTTGCCAGCGTGTTGATTTCGCGCAGGAAGTCCTGCGCGGCGAAGCGGCCCTCACCGAGTTGCTCGGGCAGCGTGTTGGACGTCGCGGCGATCGACACCCCGCGCTCGACCAGCTGGGACAGCAGCCGCGAGATCAACGTGGTGTTGCCCGGGTCGTCGAGTTCGAACTCGTCGATGCACACCACGGTGTAGTCGGCGAGCAACTCGATGCACTCGGCGAAGCCGAACACCCCGGCCAACTGGGTGAGTTCGCCGAAGGTCGCGAACGCCCGGGGATGCTCGACGGATTCCGGTAGCCGCGCGGTAGGCCGAGGCGAGCAGGTGGGTCTTGCCGACCCCGAACCCGCCGTCGAGGTACAGGCCCACCCCGGGCAGCGCTTCGCGGCTTGACCGAACATCTTCTTGCGCCCGGCCCGGCGGCGCACCGCCTCGTCGCAGAACCTCAGGCACGACTGCACCGCGGCAGCCTGGGTGGGTTCGGCGGGATCGGGCCGGTAGGTGTCGAAACTGACGTCGGCGAACGTCGGCGGCGGAATCAGTTGGGCGATGAGCCGTTCCGGCGACACGGTGGGATGGCGGTCCACCAGGTGCACGGCCATGTTGCAATCGTGGCATGCAGGATTCCGAGGCGGTGCGGTTCACGCTGCTCGACGGCGGCACGGGGATCGACGACGACGCGCTGTACCGGCTCTACGACTACCCGGACACCGGGGGCGCGGTGGTGCGGGGCAACGCGATCGCCAGCCTGGACGGCGGCGCCACCACCGGCGGCACCTCCGGCGGACTCGGCGGGCCGGGTGATCGCCGGCTGTTCGCGGTGCTGCGCGAAGTGGCCGATGTGATCGTGGTCGGAGCCGGCACCGCGCGGGCGGAGAACTACGGCGGCGCCCGGATGACGGTGGCCCAGCGCCAGGCGCCGCCAGGCCCGCGGGCAGTCCGAGGTGCCGCCGATCGCGCTGGTGACCCGCTCCGGGGTGATCGAGCACGACCTCGCGGTGCTCACCGACAGCGAGGTGACACCGCTGGTGCTGACCTGCACGGCCCAAGCCGCCGGCGTCGCCGCGCGCCTGGGTGCGGCCGCCGCGAGGTGATCGACTGCTCGGGTGCGGATCCGGGCGAGGTGGATCTGGGTGTGCTGGTGGACCAATTGGCGCAGCGCGGGCTGCCGCGGGTGCTCACCGAGGGCGGCCCCAGCCTGCTGGGCGCCTTCCTGGCCGGCGACCTGATCGACGAGTTCTGCCTGACCACCGCACCGCTGCTGGTGGGTGGCAGCGCGGTGCGGATCACCGGCGGGGCCACCGAGGCGCTGACCGCGATGCGGTGCGCGCATGTGCTCACCGACGCGGACGGCTACCTCTACAGCCGCTACGTCCGCATCCGCTGAGCACGGCACCGGTGGCTACTCTGGTGGCCATGCGTGTCGGTCGGGTGGGGGCTGTCTGCGTGGGCATCCTCCCGGTCCTGGCGCTGACGGTGTCCGGCTGTGCGCCGTGGATCGCGGCCAACCCGCAGTTCGCCAGCGACTCGGCCAGCAATCCGGGGGCGGCGCCGACCACCGCCGAGGCCGGCGGACCGCCGGCGATCCTGGCTCCCACGAACGACCTCACATGGAAGAACTGCACCCCGGAGTTGTTCGGTGCCGCCGGCACGCCGCCGATCCCGGGTGTGCTGCTGGAGTGCGCGGACTACGACGCCGACCTCGACCCGATCAGCGGCGCCACCGGCACGCTGATCATCGGCGCGGTGCGGGCCCGCTCCATGCAGACCCCGCCGGACGCCGGACCGCTGGTGTTCACCACCGGATCGGACCTGCCGTCGTCGCTGCAACTGCCGGTGTGGCTGTCCCGCGCCGGCGGCGACGTCCTCAACTCCCACCCGATCGTCGCGGTGGACCGCCGCGGGATGGGCCGCTCAGTCGCCGATCGACTGCCGCGACCTCTTCGACCGCGAGCAGATGCGCGACCAGGCGCAGTTCGACGCCGGCGACGACCCGGTGGCCAGCCTGGGGGCGGTCACGATGACGGCGACCACCGGCTGCACCGACGCCATCTCCCCCGGCGACTCCGCCTACGACAGTGCCCGCGCCGCTGAGGATCTCGAGCGGCTGCGCTCCAACTGGGACGTGCCGGGCCTGGCGCTCATCGGCGTCGGCAACGGTGCCCAGATCGCCCTGGCGTATGCCGCCTCGCATCCGGACAAGGTGGCCCGGCTGGTGCTCGACTCCCCCATCGCGCCCGGAGTGGGCGCCGAGGCCGCCGCCGAGGATCAGGTCAAGAGCCAGCAGAGCGCCCTCGACGCGTTCGCCACCCAGTGCGTGGCGGTCAACTGCGCGCTCGGTCCCGATCCCAAGGGCGCGGTGGACGGCCTGCTCGCCGCCGCACGGGCGGGCCGTGGCCCGGGCGGGGCGTCGGTGGCGGTGCTGACCAACGCCATCGTGACCGCGCTGGGCTTCCCCAGCGGTGACCGCATCGGCAGCACGGTGAAACTGGCCAACGCGCTGGCCGCCGCCCGCACCGGTGACGTCAACCAACTGAACAGTCTGATCAACCAGGCCGAGGCGGTCCGCGAGACCGACGGGCAGTTCGTCAACAGCTGCAGCGACTCGCTGAACCGGCCCACCCCCGACCGGGTGCGTGAACTGGTGGTGGCCTGGGGCAAGACCTACCCGCAGTTCGGCACCGTCGCGGCGCTGAACCTGGTGAAGTGCCTCAACTGGCCCAGCGGCACCGCCCCGAAGGATCTCAAGGACCTCGAGACCGACGTGCTGCTGCTCGGCGTGCAGAACGATCCCATCGTGGGCTCCCAGGGTGTGCCGGCCACCGCCGCCACCATCATCAACGGCGGCTCCACCAGCCGGCGGGTGATGTGGCAGGGCATCGGCCACGGCGCCAGCATCTACTCCGGCTGCGCGCTGCCGCCGGTGCTCGGCTACCTCGGCGACGGCAAGATTCCCCCGACCGATACGTTCTGCCCCGCCTGACCGATCGGGCTACCACCTCCCGCCCCGCCTCACCAATCGGCGCTCGTCGCCGGTGTACGGTGCGGACGTGGTAGCCGCCGTCCTCAACGCTTTTCGGCCGCGCACCAGCCCGCCGAGCACCGCGACCGTGCTGCGTTCGGCGCTGTGGCCGATCGCGATCATGTCGATCATCCACCGCAGTTATGTGCTGACGTCCAACGGCTACATCACCGACGACTGGGCTCCGGTCTACCGCGCGGTGCGCAACTTCCGCGCCGGGGTGGACATCTACAACGAGAACTTCGACCAGGTGGATCCGCACTACCTCTACCCGCCCGGCGGCACCCTGCTGATGGCCCCCTTCGGCTACATCGACAGCGAGTTCGCCGCCCGCAACTGGTTCATCCTGCTCAACACCCTGGCCCTGATCGTGGCGGGCGTACTGCTGGTGCGGCTGTTCAAGTTCCCGCTCACCTCGGTGGCCCTGCCGGCGGTGCTGGCGGCGATGTTCGTCACCGAGTCGGTGACCAACACGTTGGTGTTCACCAACATCAACGGTGTCATCCTGCTGCTCGAGGTGCTGTTTCTGCGGTGGCTGCTCGACGGCCGCGTCAGTCACCAATGGCTGGCGGGCATCGCAATCGGGCTGTCGCTGGTGATCAAACCGTTGCTGGCGGTGCTGCTGCTGTTGCCGCTGCTGAACCGGCAGTGGCGAGCGCTGGGGGCGGCGGTGGCGGTGCCGGTGATCTTCAACGTGGTGGCCTGGCCGCTGGTGGCCGACCGGATGAACTTCGTCGAACGCACCCTGCCCTACATCTTCTCCACCCGCGACTACTTCAACTCCTCGGTGCTGGGCAACGGCGTCTACTACGGCCTGCCGATGTGGCTCATCGTCGGACTGCGGGTGCTGTTCGTCGGGCTGGCCGCGCTGAGCCTGTGGCTGCTGTACCGCTACTACCACCACCGCGATCCGTTCTTCTGGATGCTGACCTCCTCGGGGGTGCTGCTGATCGCCTCGTGGCTGGCGCTGTCGCTGGCGCAGGGCTACTACTCGATGATGCTGTTCCCGTTCCTGATGACGGTGGTGCTGCCCAACTCGGTGCTGCGCAACTGGCCGGCCTGGCTGGCCGCCTACGGGTTCCTGACGATGGACCGCTGGCTGATGTGGCGCTGGCCGACCACCGGACGGTTCCTGGAGTACATGAAGATCACCTACGGCTGGTCGCTGATGCTGATCGTGGTGTTCTCCGTGCTGTTCTTCCGCTACCTCGACGCCCGGGAGGAGCGCCGGCTTGAGGATGGCATCGACCCGCCGTGGATGGACGACGCCGCCGCCGCGCGGCGCGCCGCTACGGTGGTGTGATGGTGGATCAAAAACCGACACTGGCACTGACCGAGGCGCAGTGGCGCGAACGCCTCAACCCAGCGGAGTACCACGTGTTGCGCGAGGCGGGCACCGAGCCGCCGTTCGTCGGCGAGTACACCGACACCAAGACCGAGGGCGTCTACGAATGCCGGGCCTGCGGGGCCGAACTGTTCCGCAGCACAGAGAAGTTCGAGTCGCACTGCGGTTGGCCGTCGTTCTTCGACCCGGCCCGCTCGGAGGCGGTGATCCTGCGCTCCGACGATTCGATGGGGATGCGCCGCGTGGAGGTGGTGTGTGCCACCTGCCACAGCCATCTGGGCCACGTGTTCAGCGGCGAGGGCTACCCCACACCCACCGATCAGCGGTACTGCATCAACTCGATCTCGCTGCGGCTGACACCGAGCCCGTAGCGCCGTCGGCGGACAACACCTCGAGCAGTTCCTCGAGCGTCAACGGCGGGCTGAAGTAGTACCCCTGCCCGACATCGCAGCCCAGATCCTTCAGCACAGCTGCGACCTCAGCGGTCTCGACACCCTCCACGACCGCCGTCAGGCCCAACGCACGCGCGAGATTCACCACGGCACTCACCACCGCCGCCGCACGCGGGTCGGCAAGAACCGATGCGACGAATTCACGGTCCAGCTTGACCTCGTCGATCGGCAGATCACGCAGATAAGACAGCGCCGAGTAGCCGCTGCCGAAGTCGTCGACCGACACCCGAGTCCCGCTCTCCCGCAATCGGTTCAGCACCGAGCGGGCGTTGCCGATGTTGGTCATGAACAGGTCCTCGGTGACCTCGACGGTCAGCGCGGCCGCACCGAGACCCCGCTCCGCCAACGCGTGCGCGATCTGATCAGGAAGTCGTAGATCCACGATCGACGGCGCGAAGAAGTTGATGGCGACCGGGACCCCGGCGTCGACCGCGTGCCATCGCACTGCGCCGTCGAGAGCCCTGCCGAGCACGAACGCGGTGACCGCGCCCATCAGACCGTGCCGTCGGACCAGGGGCAGGAACTCCTCGGGACCGAGCACGCCCCGGGTGGGATGAGGCCAGCGCAGAAGCGCTTCGACCCCGACGATCTTCCCGGTGGTGAGGTCGAACTGGGGTTGGTAGGCCAGATCGAGCTCGGAGTGGTCGATGGCGTGCCGGAGCTCTCCTAGGAGCCGCAACATCTCCGCGCCGCTGCCGGCCCCTGGCGGGGCAGTCCCGCTGATGGCCTGACCGTCGCGTTCTTCGCCGAGGTCGAGATCGTCGGTGAAGGTGGTCACCCCGGCCAGACGCGACCTCTTCGCCGACGTCATCGCCCGGTTGGCCCGTTGGAAGAGCTCCTCAGCCGACAGATCCCGGCCGTCGGACTCCGCGAGGGCCAGCCCGACGCTCGGCCGCACCAGCAGCTTGCGGCCGTTGATCACGAGCGACTCGTCCAAGGCCTCCACAACGCGCTGTGCGACGAGGTAGACGTGATCGACATCGTCCTCGACCAACACCGCGAACTCGTTGCCGCCCAGCCGCGCGACGGTGTCGCCGAGGCGCACACAGCCGGCGATCCGCCGGCCGACGAGGATCAACAACTCGTCTCCGACGTCATGCCCCAGCGTTTCGTTGACCATCCGGAAGTCGTTGAGGTCGAGGACGATCACGCCGACCGTCAGCCCGTCCCGGCGGACGAATTGCATGGCGTGGTCGAGCCGATCACGGAACAGGTCGCGATTGGCCAAGCCGGTCAGGGGGTCACGCAACGCCTGCTCGGCCACATTGGCCACCAGCCGGCGGTTTTCGCTGACCACCAGGAACTGCCGGGCCACGATGGCCACTCCTAGGAGCGCTGCGGCACTCAGCATCGGGATCGACCGAAGCTCCTCGACCGGTTGGACGGCGGCAACCAGACCGGCCGCCATCACGGGCGCGTAGGGCACCCAGACAGAGGCCCAACTGGGTAGTTCCACCGAATCGCGCCTGCCCGATTCGCCCTCGCGGCTTGCCGCTGCCGCCACCGTGATGAGCAGCAACCCCGCCACCCATCCGATGTCAGTCACATGTCCGCTGCTGTACTGATCGGTGGCACTCAGATAGGCAAAAGCGCTGTCGGCCAGAGCAATAGAGGTCATCGCGAGGGCGAGCAAGCTCAGCGGGAGCCGTTGATAGGAACCCGCCCCGACCGCGACGTACGCCACGATCGTGAGGGTCACCAGATCCAATGTCGGATACGCCAGCGAAACGACGCGCCCGAGATTGCTTTCCGACCCGGCTTCGAACACCGGTTGCAGGACCGAAAACCAGAACACCACGAACAGCGAGGCGGCCACGATCACGGCGTCGAAGAGCATCCGGGCTCGGGATCGGGCGGTATGGGTCGTCGGGAACAGCAGCATGGCGGCACATGCGCACACCGACATCATCAGATAGGCGGCATCAGCTACTGAGGGGAACGGGTACTCGTGCAGGACCAGTTCGTAATAGGCCCAGATTGCCTCGCCGATTGCCCAGCCGAGCAAACCGATCGTCAGCGCCGCCCACGCGGCCCGCAGTCTGCCGCGCGCTGACTGGGCCGCCAGTGCCGAAAACACTGTCGCCACGACAGCCAACACGAGGGATGTGAGGTCGCCGATGATCAGCCGCGCCGGTCCGTGGGGCCAGCCGCTCAGGATCAAGATGACGAACGCGAGGAAGACCCCAGCGCAGATGCGGGCCAGCGTCGCCGTTTTCAGCAAACGTCGCACCCCCTCCTGCTGTCCGTCTAGCGGGAGGAGTCTACCGCGCGGGCGGTCAGGGCAACCGGCTGATCAGTTCTTCCACGCCCACCCGGGGTCCGGTGTAGAACGGGATCTCCTCGCGCACGTGCAGGCGCGCCTCGGTGGCGCGCAGGTCCCGCATCAGGTCGACGATGCGGTGCAGTTCGGTGGCCTCGAAGGCCAGGATCCATTCGTAGTCGCCCAGGGCGAAGGCCGGCACGGTGTTGGCCCGCACGTCCTTGTAGCTGCGGGCGGCCATACCGTGATCGGCCAGCATCTTGCGGCGCTGCTCGTCGGGCAGCAGGTACCACTCCAGTGACCGGACGAACGGGTACACGCAGACGTAGTTGCCCGGTTCCTCCCCGGCGAGGAACGCCGGCACGTGGCTCTTGTTGAACTCCGCCGGGCGGTGCAGGGCGACACTGCTCCACACCGGGGTGCAGGCGCGGCCCAGGGTGGTGGTGCGCCGGAAATCGCTGTAGGTCTGCTGCAGTGACTCGACCCGCTCGGCGTGCGTCCAGATCATGAAGTCGGCGTCGGCGCGCATGCCGGCCACGTCGTACAGGCCGCGCACCACCACACCGTTGTCCTCCTGCTGCTTGAGGAACGTGGCGGTCTCGTCGGTGACGGCCGCGCGAGCGTCGTCGTCGTAGCCCAGCACGCCGGGACGCACCGCGAACGAGGAGAACATCACGTAGCGGACGGTGGCGTTGAGGGTGTCGTAATCCAGTTTCGCCATGGCAACCATGGTGCCACGCGCGGTTTAGCCTGCGGTGGCGGCCAGCACCCCGGCGGCGGCGCGGCCCGCGGCGGCCACGCAGGCCGGCACCCCCACCCCGTCGAGATAGTTGCCGGCCACCGCCAGGGTCGGCGGCAGCCCGGCGCGGATCCGCGCGGCCACATCGCCGTGGCCGGGGCCGTACTGCGGCAGCGCGTCGATCCAGCGGTGCACCTGGACCTCGCGGGGTTGGACGGTGATGCCGAACACCGCCTGCAGATCGGCCAGCGCCCAGGCCGTCAGGTCTGCCTCGGAGGTACTGCGGGCGATGTCGTCGCCGAACCGGCCGAACGACATCCGCAGCAGTTCATCGGACCCGCGGGCGCCCCACTTGCGGCTGGTCAACGTGATGGCCTTGGCGTGCAGGGATTCCCCGGTGGCGACCAGCACCCCGGACTGCGGCGGGAACGGGGTGCCGGCCGGTAACGCCATCGCCAGCACCACCGCGGACGCCGTGGCGACACCACCCGCGGCGGCCGCGGCGTCGGGCGCCACTGCGTCGCCGGCAACACCTGCCAGCAGGGCGGCCGCCTGCGGTGCCGGCAGTGCCAGCACCACCGCGTCGGCGTGCCAGCTGTGACCGGTGCCGTCGGCGACGGCCCAGCCGGGGCCGTCCGGTGCGATGGCGGTGGCGAAGGCCTGCACCCAGCGCGGCCGGCCCGCGGCGACCAAGGCGTCGAGCAGCACCCGGTAGCCCCCGGCGATAGCGCCGAACACCGGCCCGGCGGTGCTGGGCGGCAGCGCCCGGCGCACCGCGGCGGTCAGGCTGTCGGCACCGGCGTCCAGTGCGGCGGCCACGGTCGGCACCGCCGAGCGAAGGCCGATGGTGGCGGCCGACCCGGCGTAGACGCCGGAGAGCATCGGGTCGACCGAGCGGGTCACCACCTGTTCGCCGAACCGCTCGGCCACCAGGTGCCCGACCGACGGATCGTCGCCGGTCCGCCAGGCCAGCGGCCGGCCGGCTTCGGCGGCGATCGTCGCGACGCAGGCACGGTCCACCAGTCCAGCCACCGACGCGGCGGTGCCGGGAATGCCGTTGACCGCGCCGGCCGGCAGCGGGTGCAGCCGGTCCTGGCTGTAGATGGTGGGCCGCACCCCGGTGGTGGTGATCTGCTTATCGGCGATGCCGAGTTCGGCCAGCAGCGCACCGACCTCGGGGCGGCGCGCGACGAATGCCTCGGCCCCGACGTCCATCGGCGCCCCGCCCAGGTGTTCGGTGCGCAGCACTCCGCCGAGGCGGTCGGCGGGGTCGAGGATCACGATCTCGGCGTCGGCGCCCGCGGCGGCGCGGATCCGGTAGGCGGCGACCAGACCGGAGATGCCTCCGCCGAGGATGCAGTAACGCCGGCTCACAGCGAGTGCACGAGCGCCACCAGATCGGTCAGCACCGCGGGGTCGGTGGCCGGCAGCACACCATGGCCGAGGTTGAAGATGTGCCCGGCCGCGCCGGCGTCGACCGCCAGGCGGCCGTCGTCGACCACCGCGCGGGCGGCCCGCTCGACCACCGGCCAGCCGGCCAGCAGGGTCACTGGATCCAGATTGCCCTGCAACGCTTTTCCGGGTTCGACGCGCACGGCGGCGTCGGCCAGTGAGGTGCGCCAGTCCACGCCGACCACCGTGGGACCGGCCTGCGACATGGCCCCGAGCAGTTCGGCGGTGCCGACCCCGAAGTGCGTCATCGGCACGCCGTAGTCGGCCAGCGCGGTGAACACCCGGGTGCTGTGCGGCAGTACATGGGTGCGGTAGTCGGCCAGCGACAGGGTGCCCGCCCACGAGTCGAACAGCTGGATGGCGTCCACCCCGGCGTCGAGTTGGACGCGCAGGAAGTCGATGGTCAGATCTGTCAGGGTTCCCATCAGGGCATGCCAGGTCGCCGGCTGCGCCAGCATCATCGTTTTGGTGCGTTCATGCAGCTTGCTGGGGCCGCCCTCGATCAGGTACGACGCCAGGGTGAACGGGGCTCCGGCGAAGCCGATCAACGGCACCTCGCCAAGGGCGGAGGTCAGCATCGCGATGGCATCGGCCACCGCACTGACGCGTTGCAGCTCAAGTCCTTCCATGGCTGCGACGTCCGCCTCGGTGCGCACCGGGTGGGCGATGACGGGGCCGACATCGGGCACGATGTCGAGATCCACGCCGGCACCGCGCAGCGGAACCACGATGTCGGAGAACAGGATTGCGGCATCCACCCCGTGCCGGCGCACCGGCTGCAGGGTGATCTCGCAGATCAACTCCGGGTCGAAGCAGGCCTGCATCATGGTGTTCTTCGACCGCAGTTCCCGGTACTCGGGCAGGGAGCGGCCGGCCTGCCGCATGAACCACACCGGGACCCGGCTGGGTTTGCGGCCGCCCGCCGCCGCCAGGTACGGCGCCTCGGGCAGGTGGCGACGGGTACTCACCGCCCCCATGCTGCCACGAACGGCGCGCCTGCCTGCACGCCTGGGGCGATGCGGCTAGCGTCAGTAAGTGTGACCACTGCGGAGCCGGCGCAATTCCGCGAGGCGGTGGCGGCCATGAACGCCGCCACTGTGCGCCGCGAGATCGAGTTGGGCCCCATCCGCCCACCTCAGCGGCTCGCCCCGTACAGCTACGCACTGGGCGCGGAGGTCAAACGCGACGACGTTCCGCTGGTCCCCGGGGACCCCGACGGGGTGGCCGCCGACGCGTTCGGCCGGCTGATCCTGCTGCACGATCCCGAGGGCTCCGACGCCTGGGACGGCACTCTGCGGCTGGTCGCGTTCGTCCAGTCCGACCTTGATCCGCATGAGGCCGTCGACCCGCTGCTGCCGGAGGTGGCGTGGAGCTGGCTGGTGGATGCCCTCGAAGCCCGCGGCGATCAGGTGACCGCCCTGGGCGGGACCGTCACCGCGACCACTTCGGTGCGCTACGGCGACATCTCCGGCCCGCCGCGCGCCCATCAGTTGGAGTTGCGCGCATCGTGGACGGCCACCACACCCGAACTGGCCACCCACGTGCAGGCGTTCTGCGAGGTGCTCGAGCACGCGGCGGGGCTGCCGCCGGCCGGAGTCACCGATTTGTCGTCCCGCTCCCGCGCCTGAGATGTCTGATACCGACACGGGCCCCGAGGCCGAGGTAGCAGAGGCAGACGAACCGGCGGCCACGCCGCTGCTCGCTCCCGCCGACGGGGTCCCGGAACTGTCGGCCAGCGCCGAGCAGATCGCCGACGCCGCCGAGCGGCTGTCCCGCGGCCACGGGCCGTTCGCGGTCGACGCCGAACGCGCCTCCGGTTTCCGGTACTCCAACCGGGCCTACCTGATTCAGATCCGTCGCAGCGGATCGGGCACCGTCCTGATCGACCCGGTCAACCACGGCGGCAGCCCCCTGGATGTGCTGCGGCCGGTGGCCGAGGTGCTGGCCTCGGATGAGTGGATCCTGCACGCCGCCGACCAGGATCTGCCGTGCCTGGCCGAGGTGGGGATGCGTCCGCCCTCGCTGTATGACACCGAACTGGCCGGGCGGCTGGCCGGTCTGGAACGGGTCAACCTGGCGGCCATGGTGCAGCGGCTCCTGGGTCTGGGCCTGGCCAAAGGCCACGGTGCGGCCGACTGGTCCAAGCGTCCGCTGCCCGATGCGTGGCTGAACTACGCCGCACTCGATGTCGAGGTGCTGATCGAGCTGCGCGCAGCCATCGACGCGCTGCTGGCCGAGCAGGGCAAAACCGATTGGGCCACTGAGGAATTCGAGTTCTTCCGCTGCGCCGAGAGTGTGCCCACCCGCCGTGACCGCTGGCGACGTACCTCGGGCTTGCACAAGGTCCGCACCCGCGAGGCGCTCGCGGCGGTGCGGGAACTGTGGACGGTGCGCGACCGCATCGCCCGCACCCGCGACATCGCGCCCGGGCGGATCCTGCCGGACTCCGCCATCGTCGCCGCCGCGCTGGCCGACCCCAAGACTGTCGAGGAACTGGTTGCGCTGCCGGTCTTCGGCGGCAGCCGCCAGCGCCGGACGGCGAAGGTGTGGGTGGACGCGCTGGCCGCGGCGCGGGTCACCGATGACCCGCCGGAGATCAACGAACCGCTCACCGGCCCGCCGCCGCCGGTGCGGTGGAGCAAGCGCAAACCGGAGGCCGCGGTGTTCCTCGAGGCGGCGCGTGCGGCACTGAGTGCGCTGTCGGAACAGGTCAGTGTGCCGGCCGAGAACCTGTTGTCACCGGATCTGGTGCGCCGGCTGTGCTGGGACTGGCAACCGGCATCGGAACCCGACGCCGCGGTGGAGGCGTTCCTGCACGACGCCGGGGCGCGCACGTGGCAGCGCCAACTGGTGGTGCCGGTGCTCGCCACCGCGCTCGCCGCGCCGGCGGCGACCGCTGAGCAGACCTGAGGATCGCTTTAGTCGATGCGCTCGGCCGGCGACTCGTCGCGCGCGCCGATGGCGGCCACCCACCCGGTGACCTGGCGGGCGATGTTGCGTTCACTGAGGCCTACGTCGGCGAGCACCTCACTGCGGGAGGCGTGGTCGAGGAAGCGCTGCGGCACACCGATGTCGCGGCACGGAACGTCGATGTCGGCCGCGCGCAGCGAGGCGGAGACCGCCGAGCCCACACCGCCGCGCAGACCGCTGTCCTCACAGGTCACCACGAGCTTGTGCGCGGCGGCCATGGCGTGCAGCGCCTCGGGCACCGGCAGCACCCAGCGCGGGTCGACGACCGTCACCCCGATGCCCTGGTTGCGTAACCGCTCGGCGACCCGCAGGGCCATGCCCGCGAATGCACCGATCGCCACCAGCAGCACATCGGTGGAGAGCCCGTCGGCGGGTTCGGCCAGCACGTCGATGCCGTCGACCCGCTTGAGTGCCGGAATGTCCTGTCCCACTTCACCCTTCGGGAAGCGGATCGCGGTGGGCCTGTCGAACACGTCGAGCGCCTCACCGAGTTCTTCGTGCAGCCGGGCGCCGTCACGGGGCGCGGCCACCTGGATATCCGGGATGATGTTGAGGATCGACAGATCCCACATGCCGTTGTGGCTGGCGCCGTCGTTGCCGGTGATCCCGGCGCGGTCGAGCACGATGGTCACCGGCATCTTGTGCAGCGCGACGTCCATCAGTAACTGGTCGAACGCCCGGTTGAGGAACGTGGAGTAGATCGCCACCACCGGGTGCAGGCCGCCCATCGCCAGACCTGCTGCCGAGGTCATCGCGTGCTGCTCGGCGATGCCCACGTCATAGAGCCGATCGGGATAGGTCTCGCCGAAGGCGGCCAGGCCGGTCGGGCCGGGCATGGCGGCGGTGATCGCCACGATGTCGCGGCGCTTGGCGGCGTAGCCGATCAGCGAACTGGAGAACACCGACGTCCACCCGGGGGCGGAGGCCTTGGTGGCCAGCCCGGTATCGGGGTCGATCACCCCGCAGGCGTGCATCTGCTCGGCCTCGTCGTTCTCGGCCGGCGCATAGCCCATGCCCTTGCGGGTGACCACGTGCACGATCACCGGGGCGTTGAAACCGCGGGCGTGCCGCAGCGCGTTCTCCACCGCGTGCTCGTCGTGGCCGTCGATCGGGCCGACGTACTTGATCCCGAGATCGGTGAACATGGCCTGCGGGGAGATCGCGTCCTTGAGGCCGGCTTTGACGCTGTGCATGGCCTGATAGGCGACCTCGCCCACCACCGGCATGCCGCGCACCGCGGTGCGCCCGCGTTCCAGGATCCGCTCGTACATCGGCTGCAGACGCAGTCCGGCCAGGTGGTCGGCCAGCCCGCCGATGGTGGGCGCGTAGCTGCGGCCGTTGTCGTTGACGACGATCACCACCGGGCGCTTGGCCGCGGCGATGTTGTTCAGCGCCTCCCAGCACATGCCGCCGGTGAGCGCGCCGTCGCCGACGACGGCAACCACGTGGCGGTTGCGCTGCCCGGTCAGTTCGAAGGCCTTCGCCAGTCCGTCGGCATAGGACAGCGCCGAGGAGGCGTGGCTGGATTCCACCCAGTCGTGGTCGCTTTCAGAGCGCGACGGGTAGCCCGACAACCCGCCTTTGGACCGCAACGTGTCGAAGTCGGCCCAGCGCCCGGTCAGCATCTTGTGGACGTAGGCCTGATGCCCGGTGTCGAAGATGATCGGGTCGTGCGGGGAGTCGAAGACCCGGTGCAGCGCCAGGGTGACCTCGACCACACCGAGGTTGGGACCCAGGTGGCCGCCGGTGGCAGCAACCTTGTGGATGAGGAACTGGCGAATCTCGGCGGCCAGTTCCGTCAGCTGATCCTGGGTAAGGCGCTGCAGATCAGCGGGGCCGCGGACCTGTTCAAGCATCAGGCCAGTCTACGCAGCGCCGCCGCGTCCGTCCCGTTCGGCCGGATAGATGTCGGGCACACCGTCGTGGTCGGCATCGGCGGTCTCCAACTCGTACAGTGCCCGATATTGACGGTTGCGGATACGTAGGACAACCGCGGCGAGCGCAGCCGCCAGCAAAGAACCGGTCAGCACCGCGACCTTCACAACGTCTTGGCGGGCCGAGCCCGTGCCATAGGCCAAGTCCCCGATCAGCAGCGATACCGTGAAACCGATCCCGGCCAGCAGCGAGACGCCGAAGACGTCGATCCACCGCAACGACGAATCCAGGCTGGCGCGAGTGAATGCCGCCAGCAGCCGGGTCATGCCGAAGATCCCGACGGCCTTGCCGATCACCAGGCCGCAGACAATGCCGAGGGCGATCGGATCGCTCAGGGCGGTCACCAATCCGTCATAGCCGCCGAAGGTCACCCCGGCGGCGAAGAAGGCGAACACCGGGACGGCGAATCCGGCCGACACCGGACGCATCAGGTGCTCGAAGTGCTCGGCGAGACCCGGTCCCGCTTCGGGACCGCCGGCCTTCTCACTGCGCAGCACCGGCACGGTGAAACCGAGCAGCACGCCGGCCACGGTGGCGTGCACCCCGGATTCGTGGACCAGCGCCCAGGTGGCCAATGCGAGTGGGATCAGCAGCCAGCCGGACCGGATCCGCCGCTGCACGAGGACTGCAAACAACGCGAGCGGGATGAGCGATAGCAGCAGCGCGGTGAGGTTGATCTTGCTGGTGTAGAACACCGCGATGATGGTGATCGCGAGCATGTCGTCGACAACGGCCAGTGTGAGCAGGAAGGTGCGCAGCGCGGCGGGCAGGTGGGTGGAGATCACCGCGAGCACAGCTACCGCGAACGCGATGTCGGTGGCGGTCGGGATGGCCCAGCCGCGCATCGCGCCGTCCCCCGCGCCCGCGGTGAAGGCCACGAACACAAGGGCGGGTACTGCCATCCCGCCGATCGCGGCGGCTATCGGCAGCGCCGCACGACGCGGATCGCGCAGATCCCCGGCGACGAACTCCCGTTTCAACTCCAAACCGACCACGAAAAAGAAGATCGCCAGCAGCCCGTCGGCGGCCCAACCGCCCAGCGACAGGTTCAGGTGCAAACCGAGGTCGTCGGTGCCGACCTTCAGGTCGGTCAGCGAGTGGTAGGCAGCCGACCACGGGGAGTTCGCCCAGATCAACGCAATCGCGGCTGCGGCAAGCAGAATCGCGCCGCCCACGGTTTCCTTGCGCAGAATGGTGGTGATGCGACTGGTCTCCGACCAGGAACCGCGAGTGAAGAGTTCTGGCACGAGCACCCCAATGTTTGACGGGTCAACCAGGTCATGCCGACCAGACTTCCCGGCGCACCAGAGCGTCAGTCTACAAGTGGGCCCCGCTCACCTTGTGAGCACAACCACGCACTCGACGTGATGCGTCAGCGGGAAAGCGTCGAAGACCCGAAGCGTCTCGACGCGGTACCCGTGCTCGCGGTACAGACCGACGTCGCGGGCGAAGGCGGCGACCTCGCAGCCGAAGTGCACCACCCGCGACACCCCGGCACCGGCCAGCGCGGCGATCACCTCGCGGCCCGCGCCGGCGCGCGGCGGATCCAGCACGGCGATGTCGGCAGTACCGGAGTCACTACCTGACTGCATGGTCAGGAACTGTCGCACCGATTGCGAGATCACCTGCAGCCCAGGCACATCGGCCAACGCCGCGCTCGCCGCCGCCGACGCCGCCCGGGAGGTGTCCACCGTCGCGACCTGGCCGCGGGCACCCACCGCTTCGGCCAGCGCGGCCGCGAACAGCCCGGCACCGCCGAACAGATCCCACGCCCGCGCACCGTCACGGCCCTGCGCCGCGTCGCGGACCAGCGCGCTGTAGAGCTCCGGGGATTCGCGGTGGGACTGCCAGAAGGCGTTCAGCGGTAACCGCCAGACCCATCGGCCCACCCGCTGCACGCACTCCCCCGGACCCTCGGTGACCTTCACCCCGCGCCGGCCCCGCGCGGTGGTGCCCACCAGCCGGTTGCCGTCGTCGTCGATCGCCACGTGGATCTGATCGCAGCCGCGCCAGCGCGCGACGTCCAGACCGGCGAGCATGCCCTCGGGCAGTTGCCCGCAGCGCAGATCGGTCACCAGGTCGTTGCTGTGATAGCGGTGCAGCCCGGGACGGCCGTCGGACCCCACACCGAGGCGCACCCGGGTGCGCCAGCCGCGCGGGTCACCGGCACCGACCGGCTCGGCCACACCCTCCCAGGTGTAATCACCCAGGCGCGCAAGCTGATTGGCCACCACTTCGGCCTTGAGCAGACGTGCGGCGGCGGGTTCGACGAACGCCAGATCGCAGCACCCCGCACCGTCCACGCCGGCCACCGGGCACAGCGGGTCGATCCGATCCGGGGAGGCCTCAAGCACCTCGACCGCATCTGCGTGCCAGTAGGACCCCTTCTGTGCGGTGAGCCGCACGCGCACCCGCTCCCCCGGCAGGGCGTAGCGCACGAACACCACGCGGCCGTCGTGGCGGGCCACACAGCTGCCACCGTTGGCGGCCGCTCCGGTGGTCAGCTCCAGCTCCGCCGGTGCGGCGTCTTGCCTCGGGGCGGTCACTCCCCGAAGCCCCGCCGCACGTCCCCCGGGGCGCTTTGGCCCTCCACCTGGATGACCCGCTCGGAGGAGTTCAGCTGCCACGGCACGCTGGTCACCATGACGTTGGGCATGAACAGCAGTCGGGTCTTGAGCCGCAGCGCACTCTGGTTGTGCAGCAGTCCCTCCCACCAGTGCCCCACCACGTACTCGGGGATGAACACGGTGACCACCGTGCGCGGCGCCTCCTTGGAGATCCGCTTGACGTAATCGAGCACCGGCCCGGTGACCTCCCGGTAGGGCGAGGCGACCACCTTCAGCGGGACGTTGACGTCGCTGTCCTCCCAGCTGGAGGTGAGCTTGCGGGTCTCGACGTCGTCGACGTTGACCGTCAGCGCCTCCAGCACGTCCGGGCGGGTCGCCCGGGCGTAGGCCAGCGCGCGCAGCGTCGGCAGTTGCAGATTGGAGACCAGCACCACCGCATGGTTGCGGCTGGGCAGCACGATCTCGCGCTGCTCGTCCTCGGCGGGGGTGAGTTCCCGCGACACCTGCTGTAGTGCCGGTTGATCGCCTTCATGCCGAGGAACAGACCGCCCATCGCCACGATGGCGATCCAGGCACCGGCCAGGAATTTGGTGACCAGAACGATGATCAGCACGGTGCCGGTGGCAGATCAACCCGATCGTGTTGATCACCCGCGAGCGCATCATCCGGCGGCGCTCGTGCGGATCCTCCTCGTCGCGCAGCAAGTCGGGTCCAGTGCCGCACCATGCCGATCTGGCTGAGCGTGAACGAGACGAACACCCCGACGATGTACAGCTGGATCAGCGCGGTGACCTCGGCCTCGGAAGGCGACGACGAACGCGATGGCGGCGACGGCCAGGAACAGGATGCCGTTGGAGAACGCCAGCCGGTCGCCGCGGGTGTGCAGCTGGCGCGGCAGGAAGCGGTCCTGGGCCAGGATTGACCCGAGCACCGGGAAACCGTTGAACGCGGTGTTCGCGGCCAGCACCAGGATCAGCGCGGTGACACCGGTGATCAGGTAGAGAGCCACCGGGCAAAGTCGTGGAACACCGCGTCGGCGAGTTGGGCGACCATCGTCTTCTGGTGGTAGTCCGGCGGCGCGCCGATGAGTTGCTCGGCCGGGTGCTCGGCGATCTTCACGCCGGTGTCCACGGCCAGCAGGATGATGCCCATCAGCAGCGTGACGGCGATGCCGCCGAGCATCAGCAGCGTGGTGGCGGCGTTGCGGGACTTCGGTTTACGGAAGGCCGGCACCCCGTTGCTGATCGCCTCGACACCGGTCAGCGCCGCACATCCGGAGGAGAACGCCCGGGCCACCAGGAAGACCAGCGCAAGACCGGTGATGTCGCCGTGCTCGGCCTGGAGTTCGAATCCGGCCGACTCCGCCCGCAGATCGTGGCCCAGCACGATGGATCTGGACGAAGCCCCACGCCAGCATCACGAGCATGCCGAGCATGAAGGCGTAGGTGGGGATGGCGAATGCGGTGCCGGATTCGCGGATTCCGCGAAGGTTGATCGCGGTCAGCAGCACGATCGCGGTCGACCGCGAACAGCGACCTTGTGCTGGGCGATGAACGGCACCGCCGAGCCGATGTTGGACATCGCCGAGGCCATCGACACCGCGACGGTCAGCACGTAGTCGACCAGCAGGGCGCTGGCCACCGTCAGCCCGGCGGTGGGGCCGAGATTGGTGGTGACCACCTCGTAGTCACCGCCGCCGGAGGGGTAGGCATGCACGTTCTGCCGGTAGGAGGCGACGACCACGAGCATCACCAGCCCGACCGCCACCCCGATCCACGGCGCCATCGTGTAGGCCGACAGCCCGGCCACCGAGAGCACCAGGAAGATCTCCTCGGGCGCGTAGGCCACCGAGGACATGGCGTCGGAGGCGAACACCGGCAGCGCGATGCGCTTGGGCAGCAGTGTGTGGGCCAACCGGTCGCTGCGGAACGGCTGACCCAACATCAGCCGGCGCGCGGCGGTGGAAACCTTCGACACGAGAGCCAAGGGTAGGCCCTGCCAGGCCGCTGCACGCCGCGGCGGTAGCGTTGCCCGCCGCCGCGGTAGCGTTGCTCCTGTAGCCCTCACGGGCTGCCGCTGCCGTGGCCGAAAGGAATTCTGGTGCGGGTTGTGGTGATGGGGTGCGGCCGGGTAGGCGCATCTTTGGCCGATGCCCTGTCGCGGCTCGGACACGAGGTGGCGGTCATCGACCGGGTGGCCGCCGCATTCAACCGGCTGTCCCCGGAGTTCTCCGGTGAGCGCGTCCTGGGAATGGGTTTCGACCGGGAAGTCCTGCTGAAGGCGGGCATCGAGGGCGCCGACGCGTTCGCGGCGGTGTCATCCGGGGACAACTCCAACATCATCTCCGCGCGGGTGGCCCGCGAGACCTTCGGCGTGCAACGGGTGGTGGCCCGGATCTATGACGCCAAGCGGGCGGCGGTGTACGAGCGGCTGGGCATCCCGACCGTCGCCACCGTGCCGTGGACCACCGACCGGTTGCTCAACGTCCTCGTCCGCGGTGACGAGACCACCAAGTGGCGCGATCCGACCGGGACCGTCGCGGTCGGCCGAGGTCGACCTGAACGAGGCCTGGGTGGGCCACCGGGTCACCGCCCTCGAGGACGCCACCGGCGCCCGGGTGGCGTTTCTGATCCGGTTCGGCACCGGCGTGCTGCCCGAACCCAAGACCGTCATCCAGGCCGGCGATCAGGTCTACCTCGCGGCGGTGTCCGGGCCGGGCCGGCGAGGCGCTGGCGATCGCCGCAGCGCCAGCCGAGCCCATGACGATTCACCGAAGGAGATGGCAGCGGAGATGAAGGTTGCAATCGCGGGAGCGGGCGCGGTGGGTCGCTCGATCGCCCGGGAACTGGTGGAGAACTCCTATGACGTGACGCTCATCGAGCGCAACGTCGGCCACTACGACGTCGACGCGATCCCCGCGGCGCACTGGCACCTCGGTGACGCCTGCGAGCTGAGCCTGCTGGAGGCGGTGCACCTCGAGGAGTTCGACGTGGTGATCGCCGCCACCGGCGACGACAAGGCCAACGTGGTGCTCTCGCTGCTGGCCAAGACGGAGTTCGCGGTGCCGCGCGTGGTGGCCCGGGTCAACGACCCGCGCAACGAGTGGCTGTTCGACGACACCTGGGGTGTGGATGTGGCGGTGTCCACGCCGCGCATGCTGGCCTCACTGGTGGAGGAAGCCTTCGCCGTCGGAGATCTGGTGCGGCTCATGCAGTTCCGTCAGGGCAACGCGAACCTGGTGGAGATCACCCTGCCCGATGACACCCCGTGGGGCGGGCGCGCGGTGCGCAAGTTGAACCTGCCCGCCGACGCCGCCCTGGTGACCATCCTGCGCGGCCAGCGGGTGATCGTGCCCGAACCCGATCAGCCGCTGGAGGGCGGTGACGAGTTGCTGTTCGTCGCCGCACCGGAGGTGGAGAACGACCTGCGCGACCTGATGCAGCGGGGAGACCGCCTAGCCGGGGCCGCGTGCGCGGCGTGCACGGCCCGCTGGGCGGTCCGGATCGCCAGGTAGGTCACCAGCGCGCCGATGGCGGCCAGCGGCCAGCCCATCGCGATGCGGGCCACCCCCAGCCAGCCGGTCTGGTCGGCGTCGTAGAGGTGGTGCTGAACCACGAAGCGCGCCCCGAACACCAGCACCCAGGTCAGCGTGGCGAGATCGAACGCCAGCAACGCCTTGCGCGATCGAGCGCCAGGCCCGGTCGTGGCCGTTGACCCAGCTCCACACGTAGCCCACCACGGGACGGCGGATCAGCACCGAAGCCGAGAACACCACCGCCCACAGCAGCGACATCCAGATGCCCAGGAGGAAGTAACCCTTGGACTCACCGACCATCCAGGCGATCAGCGCGCTGATACCGACACCCATGAAGCCGGCCACGGCGGGCTGCACGGAGTCGCGGCGGAACAGCCGCCACACCAGGATCGGCGGCCGCCACGCCGAGGGCGGCGCTGATCGCGGGCAGCAGGCCGAAGGCGGTGTTGACCGGAACGAGTACCGCGACCGGCAGCGCCGAATAGATCAGTCCGCTGACCCCGCCCATCTGACCCAGCAGCGCCTGACCGGGGTGCGCTTTGCGTCGGGCGGACTCGTCGGTCGGCGGCCTCGTCGGTGGCGCCGTCGGCCGGACTCGCTGCCGGGTCCACCTCAGCGCTGGATTTCGTAGTGCGGGTTGTAGATCGCCTTGGCGCCGTTGTCGAGCATCCCCAGCCGGCCGTGCACCTGCAGCGTGCGCCCGCAGTCGATCCCGGCGATCCGGCGCTGACCCATCCAGACCAGCGTCACCGTGTCGGTGCCGTCGAACAACTCCGCGCGCACCCCGCCGGCGCATCCTTTGGCGTTGGTCTGCACGCTGCGCAGTTCGCCGACCATCGTGACCTCCTGGCCGCGCTGGCAATCGACGGCACGCTGGGCACCGGTGCTCGGCGGCCAGTTCCTCGGCGTCGCGCTGTTCCGGGCTTTCGGTGAGCCGGCGGGTGAGGCGACGCACAAAACCTTCGGCCGCAGCCATGGGTTCTCTCCTGAAGTTGGATCTCGATGCCCCCGCCACGGTAGACGTTGCGGTTGCGCTGCGCCACGAGACATACCCACCGCGCCGCGATTCAGGCCCGGCCAGGCACGATCGTCTCGATGCCGGTCGATCTGCGCGGCGTCGTGACGGTGCTGCTGCCCGGAACCGGCTCCGACGACGAGTACCTGACACGGGCGTTCGCCGACCCGTTGCGCGCGGTGCGGCGCCCAGGTGGTGGCGGTCCGGCCGGAACCCGCGGCGCTCTGGCCGGCTAGTCCGGGCGCTCCAGCAGGCCGCCGCCGACGGGCCGATCGCCGTCGGTGGGGTGTCGCTGGGCGCGGCGGTGGCGGCCGGGTGGGCGCTGGCGCACCCCACCGACGTGGTCGCGGTGCTGGCCGCACTGCCGCCGTGGACCGGGGCACCGGGTGAGGCGCCCGGCGCCGTCTCGGCCCGGCACACCGCCGCCGAACTGCGCCGGGCCGGCCTCGCCGCGACGACGGCGGCGATGCGGGCCTCCAGCCCGGGGTGGCTGGCCGACGAACTCGACCCGGTCCTGGCAGCGCCAGTGGCCCGATCTGCCCGACGCGCTGGAGGAGGCGGCCGGGTACGTCGCCCCCGACGCCGCGGCCTGAGCCGGCTGCGGCGCCGATGGGCGTGGCCGCGGCACCCGACGACCCGATCCACCCGCTGGCGGTCGCGCAGCAATGGGTGGCCGCGGCGCCCCGCGCAGCACTGCGCACGGTGACCCTGGAACGTCTCGGTGCCGACCCGGCAGCACTGGGCCGGGCATGCCTGGACGCGCTGAGCGCGACCGGCTAGTTCGCGCGGCTCTGCGGCTCTGACGGCTGGTCGGCCTGGGCCGGCTGCGGCTCGGGCTGGACCTCGGGCTGGCCGGGCTCGGGCTGGGGCTGGACGGCCTGCTGCTGGGCCTGCTGAGCCTGCATTGCCTGCTGTTGCACCAGCATCGCCTGCTGGGCAGCGAGCATGGCTTGCTGGGCCTGCTGGGCCTGCTGGGTGGCCGCCGCGCGCAACTGGGCCGCGAGCTCCTCGGGCAACTGCACCTGCAGCGGAGTGCGCACCGGCAGGGCGGTGTCGCCGCGGCGCACGACGGTGTCGCCCAGCGCCGCGCGCGCCTCGGCGACCAGGGCGTCCATCGTGTCGGGATTGCCGTTGACCACACAGCGGACCATCCACCGGTAGCCGTCGACGCCGATGAACCGGACCACCCCGGTGCCGACGCCCACGACCTCGCGTCCCCACGGCCCATCCTGAATGGAGACCTGGGCGTTGTCCTTGCGCAGCGCGTCGGCGAGCTCGGAGGCCACCTCGCGCCACAGCCCGGGCGACTTGGGTGCCGCGTAGGCGGCGATGGTGAACCGCCCGTTGGGGGTGACCACCCAGATGGCGCTGGGCACACCCTGCGGGCTGAGCTCCACCTGGACCTGCCCGCCGGCCGGCATCGGGATCAGCACCGAGCCCAGATCCAGCCGGGCGACGGCGGCCTCCTCGGCATTGGCGAAGTCCTCGACGTCGAACGGACCCTCATCCATCGAATCGCCGGGGAACGCGGTGGGCTCGGCGTCCGCCTCGTCCGCCTTCTCAGACACCGGAGCGGCCTCGACGGCCTCACCCGCGGTGTCCGTCGGCTCCTGATCCTTCTTACGTCTACCGAATGCCATCACAAACTCGCATGTCCGCCGGAGGAACCGTGGCCGCCATCGCCACGGGTGGTGTCGGCCAATCCGGCCTCATCGAAAGAGGCCACCTCGACCAACTGGGGAAGCTCGATCCGCTGCACCAGCAACTGCGCGATGCGGTCGCCGCGCCGGATCACGATCGGTGTCGCGGGGTCGAGGTTGATCAGTGCCACCTTGATCTCGCCGCGATAGCCCGCGTCGATGGTGCCGGGGCTGTTGACAATCGAAAGGCCAACGCGCGCAGCCAAACCCGAACGGGGGTGGACCAGTCCGACCATGCCGTGCGGGATTGCCACGGCAATGCCGGTGGGCACCAGTGCCCGCTGCCCGGGACCTAGCTCGACATCCTCGGCGCTGAAGAGATCGACGCCGGCATCGCCGTCATGGGCCCTGCTGGGCAACGGCAGTTCGCGGTCCAGGCGAACCACCGCAAGATCGGTGAGGACATCGGCGGACACGATGCCAAAGACTACCCTTGGCCTGGTGTCCGACTCGCGTGTGACCTCGCGAACCGTCCGGTATTCCGAACGGCTGTGGGTGCGGTGGTGGTGGTGGCCGGTGGGCGTTGGGTTCTCGGCGGTGCTCGCCACCGAGGTCAACATGGGCGTGCGGGGCCTGCCCGACTGGCTGCCCTACGTCGTGCTGGCCGCCGTGGCGGTGGGTGCGCTGCTGTGGCTCAGCCGGGTCGAGGTCCAGGTCGTCGGCACCGACGGGGACGTGGAGTTGTGGGCCGGTCAGGCCCATCTGCCGGCCTCGGTGGTGGCCCGCACCGCGGCGATCCCCCGATCGGCGAAGTCGGCCGCCCTGGGCCGCCAGCTGGATCCGGCCGCATTCGTGCTGCACCGCACCTGGGTAGGGCCGATGGTTCTGGTGGTGCTCGAGGACCCCGATGATCCGACGCCGTACTGGCTGGTCAGTTCACGCAATCCGGAGAAGCTGATCGCAGCCCTGCGAAGCTGATTGCAGAGGCCTCAGGCGGCGCAGTCGGTACAGATCATGACGCCTTTTTTCTCGCTGGCGAGGCGACTGCGGTGGTGCACCAGAAAGCAGCTGCCGCAGGTGAATTCGTCGGCCTGCTTAGGGATCACCCGCACGGAGAGCTCTTCGCCGGACAGATCAGCCCCGGGCAGCTCAAAGGATTCCGCGGACTCGGTTTCATCGACGTCAACAACGGCAGACTGCGCCTCGTTGCGGCGCGCAGTGAGCTCCTCGAGGGAGTCCTCGGAGGCCTCGTCGGTCTCCGTACGCCGCGGGGCGTCGTAGTCGGTTGCCATGTTCAAGTTCCCCTAACGTGGGTCTCAGCAGTGCTTTGTATCAGCGGGAAACGCCAGCGCCAAACGATTCGTGCCCCAGGCGGGCGCGCCGCGGTGTGATTTACGTCACCCGGGCTGCTTCCGGGGGACAACTACTACAGTGCTCACGTGGTCGCGAACATCACCCTAGGCTCCGCCTACGACAAGAACGGCCAGCCGTTCCGGCGGCGGAATTACCGTCCCGCCCTGATCGCGCTGGGCGTGCTGTTCGCCGTCTCCGCGCTGGTCTGGGTGTTCGTGCTCACCCGGCCGGTGGCCATCCGCGAGGCGGCCGCCTGCAACGCACCGCCGGCGCCGACGGATCCCGCCGCACCGAAGCTCGGCAACCGGGTGTCGGCCTCGGCGCTGATCGACGTGGCACCCGGCCATGCTGGCCGACACCAAGGTCCGGGTGCTCAATGCCAGCGGTCAGGGCGGACAGGCCAGCGAAGTGGCCGGCGCGCTGCGTGACCTCGGCTTCGCCGCGCCCACCGCGGCCAACGATCCGATCTACGCGGGCAACCGGCTGTCCTGTCAGGGCCAGCTGCGGTTCGGCGACGCGGGCAAGGCCGACGCCGCCGCGGCGTGGCTGGTGGCGCCGTGCGTCGAGCTCTACCGCGACGACCGCAAGGACGACTCGGTGGACCTGGTGATCGGAACCGACTTCACCTCGCTGGCTACCAGCGACGACATCGAAGCGGTGCTGGAGGGTCTGCGCCCCGGCGCCACCGAGCAGGCGGATTCGGCGCTGCTGACCAAGATCCACAACGGCACCTGCTGAGCCTGGGCCTCCGTCGGGGCAGTGTCACGGCACCGGCGGTGCGTGCCGGTGTAGCTGTCACGGCACCGGCGGTGCGTGCCGGCGCAGGTGTCACGGCACCGGCGGCGAGTGCCGGCGCAGGGCCTCGATCAGTTCCCCGGCCACCCCCGGTGCCGCGGCCACCAGCAGCCCGGCCGGCCCGTCCGGCAGCACCACCACCGCGCCGGCCTCGGCGGCGATCAGCGCCCCGGCCGCCCAGTCCCAGCGATTGAGTCCGTGTTCGTAGTGGGCGTCGAGCCGGCCAGCGGCCACCGCGCATAGATCCAGCGCCGCCGAACCGATCCGGCGGACGTCGCGTACTTCCGGTAACAGCCCCGCCAGCAGCTTCGCCTGGGCCGCTCGCCGTCGGGGCTCATAGCCGAATCCGGTGCCCACCAACGTCATTGACAAGTCGGTGACCCCGGTGCAGCGCAGCGCCGTGCGCTCCTCCTTCGCGAAAACCCAGGCACCCCGCCCCGCCGCCGCGGAATACACCTGGTGCGCACAGACGTCGGCGACCGCGCCGGCCACCGACACCCCGTCCACCTGGGCGGCCAGCGACACCGCGTAGGCGGGAATGCCGTAGATGAAGTTGACCGTCCCGTCGATCGGGTCGACCACCCAGCGCACCGAGCCGGGCGCCCCGGACGTCCCGCCCTGCTCCTCCCCCAGGATCGCTTCGCCGGGCCGCAATTCGGCGAGCCGATCGCGCACCAGCCGCTCGGTCTCGGTGTCGGCGAGTGTCACCGGGTCAGTCGGGGTGCTCTTGGCCCGCACCACCGCCGGGGGCCGGCGCCCCGGGCCCCCACCGTCGTCGGCGACGGTCCCGAACAGCTCTGCGCGGCGCGCCCGGACGAACGCGGCGGCCTCACCGGCCACCTGCTCGGCGACGCGGCGAAGCTCCTCGGCCCACTCGCCGTCGATGGGTTGGCTCACAGGTTCCATCGCAGCACAATCCGGGCGTCACCGCGGTGTCCAGCCATTAGTGTTTGAAGCTGCCATTCCGCGAGAGGGAGACCACCATGACCGCCAGCAGCAGTGCGCGCCAGGCCCTCGGCGTCGACGTCGGAGGCAGCGGCGTCAAGGGCGCCATCGTCGACCTCGAAACCGGCCAACTGGTCGGCGAACGCCTGCGCCTGGAGACACCGCAGCCAGCCACTCCGCAGGCCGTCACCCAGACGGTGGCCGAGGTGGTCCGTCACTTCAACTGGACCGGGCCACTGGGCATCACCTATCCCGGGGTGGTGGTCGACGGGGTGGTGCAGACCGCGGCCAACGTGGACCCGGGCCTGGATCGGCACCAACGCCGCCGACGCCTACAGCCAGGCCCTTGGCGGCCAGCGGGTCACCGTCCTCAACGACGCCGACGCCGCCGGTCTGGCCGAGCAGCGCTACGGCGCGGGGCGCAACCGCAGCGGCGTCATCGTGCTGCTCACCTTCGGCACCGGGATCGGCTCGGCGGTGATCCACAACGGCATGCTGCTGCCCAACACCGAGTTCGGCCATATCGAGGTCGACGGCAAGGAGGCCGAGCACCGGGCGGCGTCCTCGGTCAAGGAACGCAAGGAGTGGAGCTACCGGCACTGGACCAAGGAGGTCACCAAGGTCCTGGTGGCAGTGGAGAACGCGATCTGGCCGGATCTGTTCATCGCCGGCGGCGGAATCAGCAAGAAGGCCGACAAATGGATCCCGCTGCTGAAAAACCGGACCCCGGTGGTGGCCGCTGAACTGCTCAATACCGCGGGCATCGTGGGGGCGGCGATGGCCGCGGACGCCGCCTGGGCAGACGCGCCGCGCTGAGCTGAGCCCATGATGGTCGGCGGACCCCGCGCTGGTCGTTACAATGGACTCCGGCGGCCGCCGATGACAGCGGTGAGCATCCTGAGGTGATCGCGCCGATATTTCCCATAGCTGACGTTATTCGGTGCGCCTGCCCGCGCCGGTTACACAGCCGCTGAACTGAGAGGGTGTACGTGCCAGCGACGAAGGCAAGTCCGGCGAAGCCGGTGAAGCGCACCGCCACCCGCACCCCCGCATCGCCCGCGCGCAAGCCGGCGGCAAAGGCTGCCAAGTCAGTTCCGGCAAAGTCAGTTCCGGCAAAGTCCGCGGCCAAGGCCGCACCGGCCACGCGGGCAGCGAAAGCGACTCCCGCGAAAGCCACCAAGGCAGCCACCAAAACTGCACCCGCCAAAACCGCAGCCACTAAAACCGCACCCGCCAAAACTACGAAAGCAGCACCCGTCAAAAACACGAAGGCTGCTCCGGCCAAAGCCACCAAGTCCGCACCCGCGAAAGCCGCGAAGGTAACCAAGGCGGCGGCGCCCGCCAAGGCCGTGCCCGCCAAGGCCGCCAAGAGCGCTCCCGCGAAGGCCACCAAGGCAGCCCCTGCGACAAAAGCAGCGAAAGCAGCACCGGCGAAAGCGCCGGCCGCCGCCAAGGCAACCAAAGCCGCGCCCGCAAAAGCCGCCAAGGCGCAGGACCAAAGCGGCACCCGCCAAGGCCGCACCGGCCAAGGCAACCAAGGCCGCTGCGAAATCAGCACCCGCCAAAGCCGCCCCGGAGAAGGGCGCCCCCGCAAAGGCAACCAAGGCCGCTGCGAAGAAGGCCGCCGGAGCTGACGCCGCGGTCCTGCTCGATGAGATCGACACCGACCTGACCGTCGAACCCGAGATCGACATCACCGAAGTGATCGTCATCGACGATCTCGAGGAGACCCCTGCCGCCGACGCCGCCACCGGCGACGAAGAGGTCGCCGAGCCGTCCGATAAGGACAAGGCCTCTGGTGACTTCGTCTGGGACGAGGAGGAGTCCGAGGCGCTGCGCCAGGCCCGCAAGGATGCCGAACTCACCGCATCGGCGGACTCGGTGCGTGCCTACCTCAAGCAGATCGGCAAGGTCGCCCTCCTCAACGCCGAGGAGGAGGTGGAGCTGGCCAAGCGCATCGAGGCCGGCCTGTACGCCGTGCAGAAGGTGGCTGAGCTCACCGAGGGTGGCAAGAAGCTGCCGGTGCAGCAGCGCCGCGACATGCAGTGGATCTGCCGTGACGGCGAACGTGCGAAAAACCATCTGCTGGAAGCGAACCTGCGTCTGGTGGTGTCGCTGGCCAAGCGCTACACCGGCCGTGGGATGGCGTTCCTGGACCTCATCCAGGAAGGCAACCTGGGCCTGATCCGCGCGGTGGAGAAGTTCGACTACACCAAGGGCTACAAGTTCTCCACCTACGCCACCTGGTGGATCCGCCAGGCCATCACCCGCGCGATGGCCGATCAGGCGCGCACCATCCGCATCCCGGTGCACATGGTCGAGGTCATCAACAAACTCGGCCGCATCCAGCGCGAGCTGCTCCAGGACCTGGGCCGGGAGGCCACTCCGGAGGAGCTGGCCAAGGAGATGGACATCACCCCGGAGAAGGTGCTGGAGATCCAGCAGTACGCCCGGGAGCCGATCTCGCTGGATCAGACCATCGGCGATGAGGGCGACAGCCAACTCGGCGACTTCATCGAGGACTCCGAAGCGGTGGTGGCCGTCGACGCGGTGTCGTTCACGCTGCTGCAGGATCAGTTGCAGTCGGTGCTCGAGACGCTGTCGGAGCGCGAGGCCGGTGTGGTGCGCCTGCGGTTCGGCCTCACCGACGGCCAGCCCCGCACGCTCGATGAGATCGGCCAGGTCTACGGGGTCACCCGCGAGCGGATCCGGCAGATCGAGTCGAAGACCATGTCGAAGTTGCGCCACCCCAGCCGCTCTCAGGTGCTGCGCGACTACCTGGACTAGGACGGCCGGACCGGGGATTCGGGTTAAATTCAGCGCGTGATCACACGCCGTCAGCTGACCCTCGGGGTGGCCGCCGCGTGTGCGGTGATGCTGACGGCCGGTCTGGCCCTGGTCGGTTCCGACCGGCTGGCGTCTCACTCCGCGGGGTTGAGCAATGCCATCAGCGGTCCGTACGGCCGGCTGCTGGCTGAGTCGATCGACCTCGGTCCCGCCCACGGCGATCGCGTGCAACTGACCGCTGCTCTTCATCGGCGGGCCGAACCCGTGCTGCTCAACGCCTGGGCCCGCGCGCACGATCTGTCGGTGCGGTGGCGCGACGGCGACGACTGGGCCGTCATCGAAGGTGGCCCCGACGCGGTCGCCGGTGCTTTCGGCGTCGCGGTCCGCGATTACCGGGCCACCGATGGCCCCGATGCCGGACGGGTCTTCTACGCCTCCCCGCAACAGCCGCAGGCACCACCGGAGGCGCGCAGCGAGGTCGCCGGCATCGGCCGCATCCTCAGCTACACCCCCACGCGCGAGGCGCTGCCGATGCTGCCCCTGGAGGTGCCCGACGGCGGCCTCTCGCCGATGCAGCTACTCAATGCCTACAACGCGACCCCCCTGGTGAAGGAGGGTTTCGCCGGCCGGGACCAGACCGTGGTGGTGTTCGCCTTCGACGGCTTCCTGCAGCAGGACATGGACGCCTTCACCAGCACCTCGGGGCTGCCTCCGCTGGAGGTGGAGGTGGTGGGGGGAATGCCGGACCGGCGCGTCGGTGAGGCGAACATGGACCTACAGGTCATCCATGCGATCGCCCCGGAGGCGAAACTTGTTCTGGTGAATGCGCGTTCGACCACCGACAACTCCGGCGGCGGAGCGTTCGTGAAGCTGGGCGAACTAATGGAGTCGGTGGATCAGCAGTTCCCCGGGGCGATCTGGAGTTTCTCCATCGGCTGGGGTTGCGACCGTCTCTTCACGGCAGCCGACTTCGCTCCGGTGCGGGCGGCGTTATCGGCAGCCCTGCAGAACGGCACCACGGCGTTCAATGCCACCGGAGACCTCGCCGGGCTGGAATGCAAAGGGGGGAAACGGTTTTCCGAACCGCCGACCCCCGATGACGTGGGTGTGGACGCGGTGGCGTCGCTGCCGGAGATGACCGCCATCGGAGGAACCAAGCTGTCCACCGATGCCGACGGCCGGTGGCTGTCCGAGCAGTCTTGGTACAACACCCCGCTGACCATCGGCACGGCAGGAGGGATCTCCACGCTGTTCGAACGCCCCGAGTGGCAGACGGTGGGCATCGGTTCGGAACTGCCCGACCGGCGGCTGGTGCCCGACGTGTCGGCGGTCTCCGACCCGTTCACCGGTGTGCGGATCGTGTTCAACGGCCAGCCCACCGTCGGCGGAGGCACCTCCCAGGCGGCGCCGATCTGGGCGGGCCTGGCGGCGTTGATGAACCAGAAACTCGCCGCCCGGGGCGCACAGCCACTGGGTGAGTTGAATCCGGTGCTGTACCGGTTGCCGCGGTCCTCGATAGCGCCGCCGGGGCTGCGCGACATCAACTACGGCGGCAACGCGATCAGCCTGTCCGGCACCACGGGCTACGACATGGTGACCGGTCTGGGCACCCCGAACGTCGACAACCTGGTGAAGAACATCCTGCTGGTTCGGGCCCGCACATGACCGACCCAACGGTCGAGACGGGCGTCTACGAGGGCGTCGGAGTGCCGCCGGGGCGATACACCGCACCGGGGGCGGCCCGGCCCCGGTTCGCGGCGGTGCTCGGACTGCTGGCCCTCGGGTTGAGTGTGGGCATGATCGTCATCGCCCTGTGGGACCGGGCGGTGACCGACGCAGCCACCTACGCCTGCCCACCGGACTGCGGACGGCCGCCGAACGCGGTGGCGGTGGCCAACCTTCCGCGATTCACCTCCGCCGACGGCGCGTTTTCGGTGTCACATCCGCCGTCCAGCGACATCTACACCGTCAGCACCGAGGCCAACGGTGTGCGGGCACAGCTGACCGCCGGCGACGGCGGCCTGCTGCGGCTGTTCAGCCAGCCCGCGCAGGGCAAGGTGGCACGGCAACTGGTCGCTCAGCTGATGGCCACGCAGTACCCCACCGCCGAGGTGGTCTACGAACTGCCCAACACCACCGTCGGCTATCAACTGGGCTACGGCGTGGTGGCCAACTTTCAGCGACCGGGCATGTCGGGCAACTATCCGATGCGGGTCATCATCATGGCCGGGGTCAAGAACGGCCTGGCGCTGATCGCCGTCGCCGAAGGCCCGTTCCGGCGATTCTCGCAAGACTTCGGACCCGGTCCGCCGTCCGCAGCGAACACCGAAATCGCCTTGGACATGGGCAAATACGTCGACAGTTTCAGTTGGAAAGGCGACCCGCCACGATGAATCGCCGCCACCGGCTCACAGCACTGCTGGTCATCATCGCCCTGCTCACCGCCGGCTGCGGCCGGTCCACCGAGGCCGCCACCATCACCGTCTACAGCCCCACCGGCCTCGGCGCCTGGTATCAGTCGCGGTTCGAGAAGTTCACCGCGCAGACCGGGATCAAGGTCGCACTGTTCGAAGCCGGCTCCGGCGAGGTGGTGTCGCGGGTGAATTCACCGGCGGTGTGGGATCAGATGGGCGCCGGCGAACCCGTCCCGCCGGCCGATCTGCTGATCACCCTTCCGCCGTTCATCCAGAAGGCCGACAAGGCCGGTCTGCTGCAACCCAGCGGTGTCGACACCGCGGGACTCTCCCCCGAATTCGTCGGCCCCGGAGGCGTCTACGTCCCGATCGTCAAGACCGCGCTGTGCTTCATCGCCAACGCGGGCCTGGACCCGCTGCCGGCTACCTGGGATGACCTGCTTGCGCCGGATCTGGAAGGCAGACTCCAGTATTCGACTCCCGGTGAGGCCGGGGACGGCACCGCGCTGCTGCTCCTGCTTCAGCACCTGATGGGCAAGCAGGGCGCCTTGGATTACCTCGCGCGCCTGCAGCCCAACAACGTGGGCCCGGCGGCATCGACGGGTGCGCTCGCGCCGAAGGTCAGCACCGGCGAACTACTGGTCGCCAACGGCGACGTGCAGATGAACCTCGCGTCGATCACCGGCGACGATCTGAAGATCCGGATCTTCTTCCCCGCGATGCCCGCGAGTAAGCCCACCACGATCTCGCTGGCCTACGTCGCCGGTGTGACAGCCGGATCCGGCCACCCTGAGGAGGCCAAGAAGCTGCTCGCGTTCCTGGTGTCCGACGACTCCCAGCGGTCGGTCTTCGCCGAGGCCTTCGGGATCCCGGCGGACGACACGATCGCCGCCCAGATGGGTACTACCGGCGGCGACGGGTTGACACCGACAGGTCTTCTGCGCGACGTCACGCTGTGGACGCCGAACTGGGACGCCGTGCTCGCTGAGATCGGCGACGATATCGCCGACTACAAGGCGGCGACAGGGCAACTAGCCGACGATAAGTCGGCGACAGGCAACTAGCCCGCGGAACTAGCCGCCGGTGACGACGTTGCCCGGCAGCGCGGTCGGCGCCGGACGTGCGGTCACGCTCGGTGCGAACGAGCCGACGTTGGCCTTCTCGGTCGGGGCGACGGCAGGCGCGCTGCTGGCCGGAGAACTCTCGGCAGGCTTGTCCTTGTCCTTGTCAGAACTGCACGCGGTCAGCGCACCGGTTCCGACGATCGAGGCCGCGCCGACGACGAGCGCAATTTTGCGGATCACACTTGTAGACATCATTCGGCAAATTCTACTCTCACTCCTCAGCCGGGCGCCTCTTGGAGCACCGGACGATGCCGGCGGCGCAGCCGGCGCGACGATCGCGACGCCGCCCGTGCCGCGGCCCCGCAGCATCCGCAGAACGCCCCGTCTGGCACCACCGTCTCGCAGTGCACGCACAGAATCGGGTCATCGGTCAGCGGATCGGGCGCTTCGTGAAGCAGCGCTATCTGCACCCCGCACCGGACCGTGACCAGCGCCAGCACCGACAGGGCCAACTGCAGGCCCAGTTCCACCGCTGGGTGCAGGGTCATCCCGTCGACCGCCCACACCGCGACGTAGCACCCGACTCCGAGCACCGCGCAGAGAACCAATGCCAGCCGGGGAGGCAGGTGCCCGCCGTCGGTGGGGCTTCGCTGCGGGCGAAACCACAGCACCAGGCCCACCAGTCCCCCGGCCGCCGTCGTGACGATCGGGTTGACCACCCCGTTGCGGATCGAATCGTCGAGCATCCGGGCGGCACTGTGTTCCTCGATCAGTCCCTCGACGAACTGGGGCGCCATGATCGTCGTCGTGGCCGCCGTCGCGTACCACAGCGCCCCGAAGGCGCCGATGACGAATCCGTCCAGCGACTCACGCACGGGACCGGCCATCAGACGGGCGACAACAGCGGGCACCAGCATCAGCAATCCGCCGCCCACCGACAGCAGGAACGCGGTGTTGATCGCCCCGAGCAGCACCAGACCCGAACCGGTCGAGAGCCCGTAGGAGGCGGCGAGCAGTTTGACGGTCGACAGCCACCAGCCCACACCGATCGCCACGCCCAGCACCATGGTGACCACCAGAATCCGCAGCGGGATGTCGCGGAACCCATCGGAGCGCCACACATAGAGCAGGAACAGCAGCGGCCACCCGATCGTGGCGATGACGCCCAGCGGACCGTTCACCCGCAGCAGCGCCAGCACCACGATGGCCGTGAGTACGACGACCAGTCCGACTCGAAAAGGTGCGCGCGCCCGGGCCGGAAGTCGGGGGAACAGCGTGCTGCTGATGCGCGGCAGCCAGATCGGCTCGCGGTGGGCGGTGGCGAAGACCTTGGGCCGCAGCAGAACACTCCATCGGCTGACCGGCGCGCCGGCATCAGCCCCGCAGGCGCAGCAGAACGGCATCGCCACCACTGTTGAGTCGCACGCCGGGCACTGCCCGGTACTCAGGTGCTCGTGGCCGTTCATCTTGCGCGCCGACGCTATCGCATTTTCTCCCGCCGAATCGGGCCGCCGTGCTCGTGCCACTAGCCGTCGCTGATGACGGGTCAATCCAGCGGTAGCGGATCCAGCCGCAGCAGATTGCGCTTGGGCGACTTGGTGTCCAGCGCCACCAGCACCGTGCCGTCGGCCAGGATCACCAACCCCTCCGCGTTCTCCGGAGAGCCCGCGATGCGCCACACGGCGACGGCATCCACCTCGCCGCCCCGGGGATCGAGCTCCTCGGGCATCCGCGCGATCGCCGCACCCTGATCGGACAACAGGTACAGCCGCCCGTCGGGCCCGATCGTGGCGTCGCTGATATCGGGCAGATGCTTCCCCAGTCCGTCGGCCAGCCACCAGGTGGCCAGCACCACCCAGGTGCCATCCCCGGGTTGTGGCGGAACTACCGGGCCGCCGCGCCGCCAGCCGACCGGCTCCTCACCGGCGGGCCCGAACTCCAGGATCGCGGCCGGGTCCTTCTCCTTGACCACCAGCACGTGGCCGCGGTCGGTCAGCACCAGCGACTCACCGCGGGAGGATCGGTCGCCCAGCCATGCCTCGCGCAGCCGGTGCCCCTCGGGCACCTCCAGCAGGATCGTTGACAACAGCGCCGGCACGCTGAGGTCCAGGTGCAGGATGCGGGCCGGCTGCTCCTGCAGGATCAGCACCGTTCCGGCGCCGGCGGGCTGCACCGCTTCGAACTGGGTTCCGCCGTCCGGCAATCCCAGGCTCGAGAGATCGGTGCCGTGCCAGCGCAGCGGCCACGGCTCGAGGGTGGCGCTGAACACCACCGGGTCGTGATCGCCGACGGCAAGCAACTGCTGCCCGTGCATCGCGAGCCCGGAGACCTCCCGCAACGGGACGTCGGTGGCGTCACGAACCTCGAGCTTGGGCGGCTTGGCCATCCGAGCACCCTATGCAACCGGGGGTGGCCGGGTGCCGCGTACGACGATCGCGAACTGGGGGGCACTCCACGATCCCGATCGGCGGCCCCGGCCACCGGTGCGGGCGTGTCGCCGATTCCCGGGGGAGGAGTAACCGGCCGCGCCACCCGCTTCGGTGGAAATTAACAGTCGGTGACCGAACGTGATGACGTCCCGCCCGCGCCGCTGTGGATAAGCGGGGCGAAGGTGCCGTCCGACTGTGGCGGGTACGGCCGGACATCGACCACCGCGCTCAGCGGCAGCGGGCCGTAGAGGTGCGGAAACCGCATCGACGGCGGATCGTCGGGCAGGCCGGGCTCCCAGAGCACAGGAGCCTCCAGGCGTTGCGGGTCGACGTAGATCGCCAGCACGTCATCGCGCCCCGCGAACAGCCGGGTGGCCGGCAGGTGGGCCTGCTGCTGGGTGGACAGGTGGACGAATCCGCTCGTCAGCAGGGATTCCGGAGCCAGCCGGCCGGAGTCTGCGGCGGCCTGCCAGTCCCGCGTTCCGCACAGGTGGACTAGCAGTTGCGGATCTGGGTGCATAGCCCCAGACTGCATGAACCTCAACGGCAGAACGTAGCGAGGAGAAGGTGAGACACGACACATCGGTAGGGCGTGGGAACATCCACTCACGCCAGAACGTCTGAGACAGTAGACACACGCTCTATGGCGGGCCGCCGCCCAGGGAGCATGAGCACCTACGGAGGAGCCCATGAACGCAACGCTGACCAGTCCCGAACTGACCCGGGCTGATCGCTGCGACCGCTGCGGTGCGGCGGCGCGCGTACGGGCGAAGCTTCCCTCGGGTGCCGAACTGTTGTTCTGCCAGCATCACGCCAACGAGCACCAGGCCAAACTGGCTGAGCTGTCCGCGGTGCTGGAATTCAGCTCCGCAGACTGAGCGCGTTCGCGGACGTTCGCCACCGGCCGCGTCCGCCGCAGATGCCGCCGCCAGTGAGGAATGCTGGAAGGTCATGAACGGCCAAATGCCGCCGCGCCGCCATCACGTCTGGCGCATCACCAAACGAACCCTGTCGAAAAGCTGGGATGACTCGATCTTCTCGGAGTCGGCTCAGGCCGGATTCTGGTCGGTGTTGTCGCTGCCGCCGTTGCTGCTCGGGATGCTGGGCAGCCTGGCGTACGTCGCGCCGCTGTTCGGACCGGACACCCTGGCCGCGATCCAGCCCAATTGATCAGCACCTCGGGCAGTTTCTTCTCCAAGAACATCGTCGCGGAGATCATCGAACCGACGGTCGCCGACATCGTGCAGGGCGCTCGCGGGGAGGTGGTGTCGCTCGGTTTCGTGATCAGCCTGTGGGCGGGATCGTCGGCGATCTCGGCCTTCGTCGACTCGGTGGTGGAAGCCCACGGCCAGACCCCGCTGCGCCATCCGGTCCGGCAGCGGTTCTTCGCCCTCGGCCTCTACGTGGTGATGCTGGTCTTCGTCATCGCCGCCGCTCCCGCTGGTGGCGCTGGGCCCGCGCACGATCGCCGCGTACATCCCGGACGCTTGGGAGAACGTCCTGCAGTTCGGCTACTACCCCATGCTGGTGGCGATCCTGATCATCGCGGTCACCGTTCTCTACCGGGTGTCGCTACCCGACCCGCTGCCCACCCACCGGCTGGTGTGGGGTGCGGTGCTGGCGACGACGGTCTTCCTGGTGGCCACGGCGGGCCTGCGTGTCTATCTGCAGTACATCACCCGCACCGGCTACACCTACGGCGCGCTGGCCACACCGATCGCGTTTCTGCTCTTCGCGTTCTTCCTCGGCTTCGCGATCATGATGGGCGCCGAACTCAACGCCGCCATCGAGGAGGAGTGGCCGGCCCCGAAGCCACACTGGCGGCGGTGGCGCGACGCCCGGGGCTGCGCAGGGCCAGCAGGACCGGGAGGGCCACGCCCTCAGCGCCGACGGGGTGGCCGATGGGGGCGCCGACGGGGCCACCGGCGGCGGTGCGGCCGGGGCCCTCGACGAGCCCCTCGACGAGCCGCACCCACAGCCCGCCGCGGTCAGCCCTTCTTGAGGGTCTGGTAGATCCGCTTGCAGTCGGGGCAGACCGGCGAACCCGGCTTGGCGGCGTTGGTCACCGGGAAGACCTCGCCGCACAGCGCCACGACGTGGGTGCCCATGACGGCGCTCTCGGCGATCTTCTCTTTCTTGACGTAGTGGAAGTGCTTGGGCCTGTCGCTGTCGGTCCCGTCGTCGACGCGTTCGTCGCTGTCGGTGCGTTCGATCGTGTCGGTCTGCATACCGCCATTCTGCCCGCAGCCCGGCCGATCCGGTAAGACAGCCGTAAGAAAATCCGCTCGTTTCAGCCGACCCCGGTGTGGAACAGTAAGGACATGGAGCACGATCTGGGTTTCGACGACGACGGTCGACCGGTGCTCATCACCCGCGCGGAGTACTCCTACGAGGAACAGCACCGCGCGCGGGTGCGCAAGTACTTCAAGATCATGTTCTGGCGGATCCCCGCGTTCCTGGCGGCCGCGATCGCCTACGGCATCTGGCACAACGGGCTGTTGTCCCTGGCGATCCTGGCCGCGTCGATCCCGCTGCCCTGGATGGCGGTACTGATCGCCAACGACCGGCCGCCGCGCAAGGCGGAGGAACCGCGCCGCTTCCCCGACGCCCCGCAGCGCACCGCGCTGTTCCCCATGCCGAGCGTCCCGCCCTGGAGGCCCGTGTGCCACGAACCGCGCAACCTACCGGCGACGAAGGTTCCCGCTAAGCCGTCAGAGCCGCCGTCACAGCCGCGTTTCTCAGCACATTCTCATAATTCTCGCCGTTTACGCACTTCAGCGGGTGTGAGACCGGTGAACCGCGGGAACTCTGGGCTCCAGTCGAGCGTTGGACAGCTTCGACAGTCGGAGCCGATCAGGAGGCACGTCATGGCAAACGCCACCACCACCCGGGTGACAGCGATCTGGACGCCCAGAGCCCCGCCGCCGACCTCGTGCGCGTGTATCTCAACGGGATCGGAAAGACCGCACTGCTGACCGCCGAGGACGAGGTCGAACTGGCCAAGCGCATCGAGGCCGGCCTGTACGCCGCAGCACCTGCTCGAGACGCGCAAGCGCCTCAGCGAGAACCGCAAGCGCGATCTGGCGATCATCGTCCGCGACGGCCAGGCCGCGCGCCAGCACCTGCTGGAGGCCAACCTGCGCCTGGTGGTGTCGCTGGCCAAGCGCTACACCGGACGCGGCATGCCGCTGCTGGACCTGATCCAGGAGGGCAACCTCGGGCTGATCCGGGCGATGGAGAAGTTCGACTACACCAAGGGCTTCAAGTTCTCCACCTACGCCACCTGGTGGATCCGCCAGGCCATCACCCGCGGCATGGCCGATCAGAGCCGCACCATCCGGCTGCCCGTGCACCTGGTGGAGCAGGTCAACAAGCTGGCCCGGATCAAGCGGGAGCTGCACCAGACCCTCGGCCGCGAGGCCACCGACGAGGAACTGGCCGAGGAGTCGGGCATCCCGGTGGAGAAGATCAACGACCTGCTCGAGCACAGCCGCGACCCGGTCAGCCTGGACATGCCGGTCGGGCAGCGACGAGGAGGCCCCGCTGGGTGACTTCATCGAGGACTGCCGAGGCGATGTCGGCGGAGAACGCGGTGATCGCCGAGCTGCTGCACACCGACATCCGCCACGTGCTGGCCACGCTCGACGAGCGCGAGCAGCAGGTGATCCGGCTGCGGTTCGGCCTCGACGACGGCCAGCCGCGCACCCTGGACCAGATCGGCAAGCTGTTCGGGCTGTCGCGCGAGCGGGTCCGCCAGATCGAGCGCGAAGTGATGACCAAACTCCGCAACGGCGAGCGGGCCGAGAAGCTGCGCTCCTACGCCAGCTGACCCGGACCACTCCAGTGTGCCCACCAGGTGCTGCCGGCGGGGCACACGTATCTGCCGGCGGGCACGCCGTCGCGAGGACCCGTTTGAGCAGCTGGGCAAGTAGACTCGGCCAGCGACGAAGGGTGCCCTAATGAACGATCTGGTCGATACCACCGAGATGTACCTGCGCACCATTTACGACCTCGAAGAAGAGGGCGTGGTTCCGCTGCGGGCCCGTATCGCCGAGCGGCTCGAGCAGAGCGGGCCGACGGTGAGCCAGACGGTGTCGCGGATGGAGCGCGACGGGCTGCTGCGGGTGGCCGGCGATCGGCATCTCGAACTGACCGAGAAGGGGCGGCGGCTGGCGATCTCGGTGATGCGCAAGCACCGTCTCGCCGAACGTCTGCTGGTCGACGTCATCGGCCTGCCCTGGGAGGAAGTGCACGCCGAGGCCTGCCGGTGGGAGCACGTCATGAGCGAGGACGTCGAACGCCGCCTCGTGCAGGTGCTCGACAACCCCACGGTGTCCCCGTTCGGCAATCCGATTCCCGGGCTGGCGCTGCTGGGCGTCGACCGCCGGTACACCGGAGCACGACGGTTCGAACCTGGTGCGGCTGACCGAACTGCCGGTCGGCGACTCGGTGGCGGTCGTCGTGCGGCAGCTGACCGAACACGTCCAGGGCGATGTCGCGCTGATCAGCCGACTCAAGGAGGCCGGCGTGGTACCCAACGCCCGGGTGCTCGTCGCAGACCAGCCCCGACGGCGACGTCACGATCGTGGTCGGGCGGCCACGAGAACGTCGAACTGCCGCACGAGATGGCCCACGCCGTCAAGGTCGAGAAGGTCTAAACCGCCCCCGGCCGAACGTACGCCGCGGCGGCAGCCGCACACCGAGCCGCTTGGCCAGCCGGTATCCGGTGCCCGTCAGTTCACGGATCTGCTCGGGCCGCATCCCGGATTGCAGCGCGGTGTCGAGCATCCCGGCCATCCGGTGCTCCGGGTCGCAGCGCAGGGCGGCCTCCAGCGATATGCCCGGCCAGCGGGCCGTCACCGCGCGCGTAGGCCGAAAATGCCAGCAGCACAAGGGCTTCGACTCGCCAAGGATCCGGCAGGGTCCGGGCCAGCAGTCGCCCACAGCGATTCCGCGGCGGCAGCCCCGAACCCGACCGCGAGCGCATACAGGGTGTCGCGCACCGCCACGTCGGTCAGCCCGCACGGCCAGCTCGGCGAGCTCGTCGTCGGCGAGGCTCGCCGCCCGTCGGCCACCCGTGCGGCCACCTCCATCGCCGTCTCGACATCACGGCGGCCGCGGCCGTCGGGGTCGGCCTGCCAGTCGGCGCCGCGGCGCTGCCGCCGGCGCCCGGATCGGCCGCGGCCAGCGCCGGCGGAGCGGTCGGGGTCGGCGACCGCGATGACCGCGTGCAGGTCGGCGCGGCGGCGCGTACAGACGCCGGCCGTCGAGCACCGCGGCGGCTGCCAGCGGCGAGGCCGTCGGGTCCTCCACCGGCCCGCTGGCTCCGCAGCCGTCGACGCAGTGCCAGCTGCCCGCCGGCCTCGACCCGATCGACCACATGGGCCGCGTGCAGGCCCACACCGCGGTCGGCCAGTGCCGCGGTCAGGGCGTCGCACAGCCGGCGATGCTCGTCGTTGCACATCGGGCACAGCGCACCGTCGGCATCGACGATCACCGCCACCACGCGTATCCGCGCCGGAGGTGGCCGCAGTTCGGCGAGCCGGTCGAGGTTGTCGGTCAGATCGTCGGACAGATCGGCCCGCATCACCGCGCCCATGCCGTCCCTCCTCGAGCGCCACCAGAACCAGCGACTTCTCCGGGACGAAGCCCAGGACGGCGGGCAGCGCGGCGATCAGCGCGCCGGGGCGGATGAATCGGAACTCAGGGTGATGTGTCGTCATGGCCGCGACGCTGTCAACCGCCGTCGTCAGAATCGGTGCGCCGGGCCCCGGGGCGGTCCCGGACTGTGGAGGAAACCGGCGCTGGGGATAGCTGAGGGACGACTGCGCCCGGACGCCGCAACCACCGGCCGCGGGAACGAGACGGGCCCGCCGCGCGTTGTACAGGCTGAACGCTGACCGAAGGAGGCGAACCCATGGCTGACGAGCAGGGCGACAACCACCTGATCGAGCCCCCGACTGAGTGCCGGAACGATGTACGAACTGGAATTACCGGCACCGCAGCTGACGTCCACCGACGGCCAGGGTCCGGTGCTGATCCATGCCCTCGAGGGCTTCTCCGACGCCGGCCATGCGGTCCGACTGGCCGCCGAGCACCTGAAGTCCTCGCTGGACACCGAACTCGTCGCGTCGTTCGCCATCGACGATCTGCTGGACTACCGCTCCCGGCGGCCGCTGATGACCTTCAAGACCGATCACTTCACCGAGCTACGACGAGCCCGCAGCTCAACCTCTACGCGCTGCGCGACAGCCTGGGCACCCCGTTCCTGCTGCTGGCCGGCATGGAGCCCGACCTCAAGTGGGAGCGGTTCGTCACCGCCGTGCGCCTGCTGGCCGAGCGACTCGGCGTGCGCCGCACCATCGGCCTGGGCGCCATCCCGATGGCCGTGCCGCACACCCGGCCGGTGACGATGACCGCGCACTCGAACAACCGCGATCTGATCGCCGACCACCAGCCCTGGGTGGGCGAGGTCCAGGTGCCCAGCAGCGTCGTCGAACCTGCTGGAATACCGGATGGCCCAGCACGGCCACGACGCCGTCGGCTTCACCGTGCACGTGCCGCACTATCTGGCCCAGACCGACTACCCGGCCGCCGCCGAGGCACTGCTCGAGCAGGTCGCCAAGTCGCGCGTCACTGCAGTTGCCCACTGCGGCGCCCTGACCGAGGCCGCCGACGGCGGTGCGCACGCAAGATCGACGAACAGGTGGAGGCCTCCCCGGAGGTCGCCCAGGTGGTCGAGTGCGCTGGAACGCCAGTACGACGCGTTCGTCGCCGCCCAGGAGAACCGATCGCTGCTGGCCCGCGATGAGGATCTGCCCAGCGGCGAGGAACTGGGCGCAGAGTTCGAGCGGTTCCTCGCCGCAGCACGCCGACGACTTCAAGGACGGCCTCGCCGGCGACGAGACCGACGGCGCCACAGGCTCCTGACGCCTCGGCGCTGCCGGCTCTAGCGCCTCGCCTGGGGTCGCATGTGGACCAGTAATCTCGGGGCATGGGCATCGATGTCACCGTGTCTGCGCGTCTTCACCGACGCCGACGGCAATTTCGGCAACCCGCTCGGGTGTGGTCGACGCCGCCGCCGTCCCACCCGGTGCCAGCGGCAGGCCGATGGCGACCGAATTAGGTTACAGCGAAACGGTTTTCATCGATCTTCCCGAGCCAGGCTCGACCACGGCGCACGCCCACATCTTCACCCCGGCGACTGAGACTGCCGTTCGCCGGGCACCCGACAGTGGGCGCGGCCTGGTGGCTGCGCGCAGCGTCGGCACGCCGGTGCACACCCTGCAGGTGCCGGCGGGCATCGTCGCGGTCCGCTACCACGCCGACTCGACCGGCGACCTGACCTCGGTGGTGGCCGCGTTCGGAGTGGGCGCCGGAGTTCGTCGTCCACGAGGTGCCGTCGGTGGAGCGAGCTTGCGGCCGCCGACCCCGACGACTACGCCGACGACGTCTAGCACTACCTGTGGACCTGGACTCGACCGCGATCGCGGGCAGATCCGGGCGCGGATGTTCGCCAACGAACTCGGTGTGCCCGAGGATGAAGCCACCGGTGCGGCGGCGGTGCGCATCACCGATCACCTGAGCCGCGATCTGAGGATCACCCAGGGCAAGGGATCACAGATCTTCACGACCTGGAATCCCGACGGATGGGTGGGCGTCGCCGGACGAGTGGTCAGTGACGGCGTCAGAGCTGCGTGACCGGCGCTGACGCCGGTCGCGGTGCCGACCTCGCGATGGGCGCGCAGTGCCTCGATCTCGCGCTCGAAGTCCTCCGCTGAGGAGAACGACCGGTAGACCGAGGCGAACCTCAAGTAGGCGACCTCGTCGAGTTCGCGCAGCGGCCCAGAATCGCCAGACCGACTTCGTTACTGGGCACCTCGGGTGAGCCGCCGGCGCGCACGGTGTCCTCGACCTGCTGGGCCAGCAGATTGAGCGCGTCGTCGTCGACCTGGCGGCCCTGGCAGGCCCGCCGGACTCCGCTGATCACCTTCTCCCGGCTGAACGGTTCGGTGACCCCGCTGCGCTTGACCACGGCGAGCACCGCGGTCTCGACGGTGGTGAACCGCCGGCCGCATTCCGGACAGGACCGGCGCCGCCGGATGGCCTGGCCCTCGTCGGTCTCCCGGGAGTCGACGACACGGGAATCGGGGTGGCGGCAGAAAGGACAGTGCATGACCGCTCCTTCTCCCCCGCTCTTCGCACCTGAAGACATGCGCCTGGGACGCGACGAGATTGAGCCTACCTGCGTGCGGCGCGACCGAAGCCATCACTGCGGGTGCCCGGCAGGTCCTGGCACGGGCCATGCTGTCGGCGCTCAGCCGACCGGGGCGATCAGCGTCTGGCCGGCGTCGACCGCCGCCGAATCGAGCTGGTTGAGATCACGGATCCGGTCGACAACCTGCCCGACGGGCGCCTCGGGCGCAACCCGCCCGGCGAGTTGCTGCAAGCGATCTCGCCGGCCTGGACCTGGACCACAGCGAGCCGCTCGGGAACGGCGGACGGCGCGTCGCGCCCGGTCCCCGCTGAAGTGGGCCAGCGACGCCCAGCCACAGGGTGATCAGCGCAGCCATCGCGGCCAGCGACACGGTGACCGCGGTGCTGACCGGCCGGCGGCCGTGGGCGGCACGGGACACCGCGACGCCGGTGCCGCGGTAGTGCAGCGGCGCCACGCCCGGACGAGCCTGGGCCGGCCGGCCGAGGCCGGCGGGGCGGGCGGGGAGCGGCCGGGCCGAGCGCGCCGGGACGGGCCGCCGGGCACCGCGGGCGGGTGCCGGGAACGCCGGTTGCCATCCCACCACCGGTCGATCGTCGAGGATTGTCATGTCGGCTCCTTCCGCGATTGTTCGCTCTTGTGTTCGAACGATACTCGATCATGTGTTCGATATCCGAACATTTGAGCGAGCGTGTCGCCAGCGATAAGTTCGGCCACCGACAAGCCCGTGACCGGCCCGGAACCGCGCGACACGCTCGAACACATGTTTGAAATTGACGGACATCCGGGCTACATTCGCATCCCATGAGTGAGAGCAGCACCACGCCCTGACCGAGCGGCAGCGGACCATCCTGGACGTGATCCGGGCCTCGGTCACCAGCCGCGGCTATCCCCCGAGCATCCGCGAGATCGGCGACGCGGTGGGCCTGACGTCCACCTCGTCGGTGGCCCACCAGCTGCGCACCCTCGAGCGCAAGGGTTACCTGCGCCGCGACCCCAACCGGCCCCGCGCGGTCGATGTGCGCGGGTCCGACGAGGTGGTCACCACGGTCACCACCGACGTGGCCGGCTCCGACGCGCTACCGGAGCCCACCTTCGTCCCGGTGCTGGGCCGGATCGCCGCCGGCGGTCCGATCCTGGCCGAGGAGGCGGTGGAGGACGTCTTCCCGCTCCCCCGCGAACTGGTCGGCGAGGGTTCGCTGTTCCTGCTCAAGGTCGTCGGCGAGTCGATGATCGACGCCGCGATCTGCGACGGCGACTGGGTGGTGATCCGTCAGCAGAACGTCGCCGACAACGGCGACATCGTCGCCGCGATGATCGACGGCGAGGCCACGGTGAAGACCTTCAAACGCACCGGCGGTCAGGTGTGGCTGATGCCGCACAACCCGGCATTCGAGCCGATCCCCGGCAACGATGCCGCCATCCTGGGCAAGGTCGTCACCGTCATCCGAAAGATCTAGCGGCGGCGCCAGGGCGCCGGGCGTGTACTACTCCGGGGCCCTGACGAACCCGTTGGCCTGCGCCAGCTTCCTCGCTGGCGAACCACACCTCGGGGACGGTGTTGTCGTAGAGCACCGACTCGGGCGTGTAGTACAGCCCGGAGTGGGTGTTGGCCTTGATGAAGTAGCCCTCCGGCGGCTGATACGGGTCGGCGAGCGGCAGGTGGATCGCCGGCCGCCAGGGCTCGTCACCGGACTCGTGGGACGACTCGGGCTCGACAGCGAACTCGAACTCGACTTCCTCGGCGGTCTGTTCCTCGAAGCGCGCCTCGCCGTAACCGGTCACAGTGTCGGCGTCGTCGGCCGCATGGCGCCGCCGCGGGGCGTCGAAGTCGCCGAGATCCAGTTGCCATGCCGAGGATGATTCACCGCCACCGGCGGAGTGGCGGCCGGCATCGAAATCTCCGCTGCCCCAGTCGCTTTGACCCACTGCAGCCGAGGCGCCGAACTCATCGAGCTCCGCCTCGGTCGGGATGCGAGTGGGCGCGGTATCGATGGCGTCTTCGTCAGTGCCGAACCCGCCGGCAGGCGCTGCCCAGTCCTGACCCGATCCGTTCCAGCGGTCCGAGGAAGACTCCCCCACACCGGTGTAACCGCTGTCGGCGGACGAGCGCCGGCGCGCCCACCCGGCCAGCAGGCCGAGCAGCAGCAGCGCCGGAATGATGATCGCCAGCCACCACCAGCCCAGGCCCGAACCGCTCTCCGAGCCGGTCGAACCGGCACCCGCGGGTGCCTGCGCCACACCGTCGGGCAGTTCGAGCCCGCCCAACTCCGCGGCCAATTCGCTGGGTTTGGTGCTGAATTCCTTGGTGGCGCGGTTCCAGGAGACCTCGCCGCCGGAGAACTTCTGAGTGACGACGTCGCCCTTGACGCTCTGCTCGCCGTCGGGCACACCGAGGGTGCCGGCGGCACCGCCGAGCTTGGCCCAGGCGGCGTTGATCGCCCCGCGCACCACGATGGCGCCGGAGTCGGGTGTCCAGAAGATGACCGGGCTGTCGGGCGCGCTGAAGGCGCTCACCCGGCTGTTGGGAACGCCGCCGTCGCCCTCGGCGCCGGACGGCAGCCCAAGGTCGCCGGTCGGCCCGCCGAGCGATTCGTACTTCGACAGGATCGCCCCGGTCACGGCATGCGCGCCGGTGTCGGGGGTGAAGAAGATCTTGCCGCCGGCGTAGCCCTGCGCAGCGCCGTTGTCGCCGATCGCGGACTGCTCACCCTGGCGCCCACCGAGCGGACCGGACAGACCGCCGGTGGCCCGCCAGGCCTGGTTGATCAGTGTGGTGGCGTCGGTGGGAACCTCGAGACCGACGAGGCTGTCGGCCAGTTCGGCCGGAACCGTGGTGAAGGCCTTGGTGGCCGAGTTCCAGGACAACTCACCGCCGGTGAACTTCTGGCTCACCGTGTCGCCGTCGTAGCGTTCGTCCTCGGTGGGCACGCCGAGCGTGCCGGCAGAGCCGCCGAGTTTGTCCCAGGCGGCGTTGAGAGCCCCGCGCACCGCCCAGGCGCCGGTCTCCGGTGTCCAGAAGATGGCGGGCTTATCGCTGGCACTGAAGGTGCTGACCCGGCTGTCGGGCCCGATGAGCCCGGGCACCTCGTCGATGGTGGGGAACCCGAGATCGCTGTCGGCGGGGCCACCGAGGGACTGGTACTTGTCGAGGATGGCGCCGTAGATCAGGTGGGCGCCGGTGTCCGGCGTGAAGAAGATGGCACCGCCGGCGAACTTCTGGCCGAAGCCGCTGCCGACCTGGTAGACCTCGCCGTCCTGGCTGCCCACCACCGAGTCGGATCCGCCGGCGGCCTCCCAGGCCGCTCCGATGGCGTCGGCGGCGTCGCTCTCCGGTGACGCCAGTGCGGTGGGTACGGCCAGTGCGGCAATCAGCGCACTCACCGCCGTGCCGAGCAAGAGTCGCCCAGTAGTTCGCCCCGGACGTCGTTTCAGCCGCGTCATGCACGTCTCCCGCGTTGAAGTATTCGAGAATCAGTTCGGTAATGAAATATGAATTTCCGCGCCAGCTAACCACGACACGCGGAGGAAACAGACTCTCATTCCAAATCGAGATACAACCCGAATTGAATCGAAATACACCCGGGCAGCATTATTTCCCGGCTGATCAGACTCCCAGGCTGCGCCCGATGATCTCTTTCATGATCTCGGTGGTACCGCCGTAGATGGTCTGCACGCGGGCGTCGAGGAAGGCCCGCGCGACGTTGTATTCGCGCATGTAGCCGTATCCGCCATGCAGCTGCACACACCGGTCGGTCAACTTCACCTGCGCCTCGGTGGTCCACCACTTGGCCATCGCCGCCTGGTCGGCGGTGAGTTTGTCCTCCATCAGCAATTTGATGAATTCGTCGACCATGATGCGCACGGCGGTGGCCTCGGTGGCCAATTCCGCGAGCAGGAAACGGCTGTTCTGGAAGGACCCGATCGGCTTGCCGAACGCTTTGCGCTCGGTGACGTAGGTGATGGTCTCCTCGAGCACGGCCTCCATGGCCGCCGCCGCCATGACGGCGATCGACAGCCGCTCCTGGGGCAGGTTCTGCATGAGGTAGATGAAGCCCATCCCCTCCTCGCCGATCAGGTTCTCGACCGGAACATGCACGTCGGTGAAGGACAGCTCAGCGGTGTCCTGGGCGTCGAGGCCAACCTTGTCGAGGTGGCGGCCCCGCTCGAAGCCGGCCATCCCGCGCTCCACGCCCAGCAGCGAGAAGCCCTGTGCGCCCTTCTCCGGGTTGGTCTGGGCGACCACCAGGACCAGGTCGGCGTTGATGCCGTTGGTGATGAAGGTCTTGGATCCGTTGAGCACGTAGTGATCGCCCTCGCGCACGGCGCGGGTCTTGATGCCCTGCAGATCGCTGCCGGTGCCCGGTTCGGTCATGGCGATCGCGGTGATCATCTCGCCGGTGCAGAAGTGCGGCAGCCAGCGCTGCTTCTGCTCCTCGTTGGTCTGGTGCAGCAGGTAGGGGGCGACGACGTCGTTGTGCAGCGAGAAGCCCAGGCCGCTGTAGCGGCCCGCCACGGTCTCCTCGCAGACGATGGCGTTGTAGCGGAAGTCGGAGTCGCCACCGCCGCCGTACTCCTCCGGGACGGCCATACCCAGGAAGCCCTGCTTGCCGGCCTCCAGCCACACCCCGCGGTCGACGATCTTGTCCTTCTCCCACTGGTCGTGGTGCGGGGCGACGTGCTTGTCGAGGAACCCGCGGTAGGACTCGCGGAACAGGTCGTGCTCCGGCTCGAACAGGGTGCGGGTGTATTTCACGGCGTTGCCCATGGTGTGACCTCCAAGACCGGAACGGGGGAACCTTCTTCCGAGGATAAACCAACCGGATGGTTGGGCGGCAACGCCCCTGCGTGACCTGTCATTACAGCCCCTCTGAGTCGCGGGGCGGATAGCGTCAGTCGCCATGATCGGTTTCGTCGGATCCGCCGTCCGCGCCGCGCTGGCGACAGCGTGCGCGGTGGTGATCACGCTGTGCCTCACCGTCGCCGGCACCGTCAGCGTCGCGGTCACCCTGGCGGCCACCGCGCTGATCGTGCCCGGCACCGCGACACCTAATCCGGCCACCGTGCCCGGGTACATGGACAACGCGGTCGACTACTACATCTCCCCCACCACGGCGTCGTGCGCGGTGGTGTGCACCGCGGAGCCGGTGCCCTACATCGCCCAGTTCTGGCCGTTCCCCTTCGAAGGATGGGGCGGGCTGTCCGGCGCCAAGTTCGACGTCTCGGTGGCCAGTGGTGTGCAGCAACTGACCAGCGACCTCGTCGGCCCCTACCGTCCGGGCCCGGACGACCCGGTGGTGATCTTCGGCTACTCCCAGGGCGCCACGGTGGCCAGCCGGGAGAAGTTCCTGCTGAGTGATCTCTCCGCCGAGGATCAGGCCAACATCTCGTTCGTCCTGATCGGAAACCCCAACCGGCCCAATGGCGGACTGTTCGAGCGGCTGGCGCCGTTCGGCACGGTCCCGATCCTCGACGCCACCTTCGGCCTGCCCACCCCGACCGACACCGCGATGTCGACCGTGGACGTCGCCTTCGAGTACGACGGGGTCGCCGACTTCCCGCTGTACCCGGTCAACCTGCTCGCCACCCTCAACGCGGTGGCGGGCTTCTGGTACATCCACGGCACCATGCTCTCCCCGAACGGGGGCAACCTCGACGAGCTGCCGAACGGGCTGACACCGGACGAACTCGCTGCTGCCATCGCCGATCCGGCCAATCAGCAGCGCACCACCGGCAGCGACACCACCTACGTTCTCATCCCGACGCCGAATCTGCCGCTGCTGCAACCACTTCGGGAGTTCGGCGCGTTCACCGGCCTGGAGTTCATCACAACACTGCTCATCGACCTGGTGCAGCCCGCGCTGCGGGTGCTGATCGAGACCGGCTACGACCGCACGCTGCCCTACAGCGAGCCGGCACCGCTGCGACTGATCCCGTTGGTGAACCCGTTCACCCTGGCGGTGGACCTGGCCCAGGCGGTCGGGCAGGGCATCAACGATGTCGTCAACGACCTTCGCGGGGACCCGCCGTCGGCGACCTCCACCGCGATAGGCGCTGCCCCATTGACAGCCGCCACCGCGGCTGTGGCCGCCCCCGTCAAACCTGCTGCAGCCCAACGATCGGTGAAGGCGGCGCAGCGCGCGACGGTACCGTCTGCTGATCGCACCGTATCGGCGCTTCGCACCGAGGCCGGGCCGCAGAAGGCGTCGGCCGCCTCGCCTAGGGCGTCGAGAACGCTTCCAGACCGGCAGCCATCGCGAGTGGCACCTGCGCCTTGATCCGGGTGCCGTGCTCGGTGTGTTCCATCGCGTCGACGCGGCCCTCGGCATGCAACCGGGCGACGAGTTCGCCGCGGTCGTAGGGAATCGTCACGTCGACGGCGATCTCGCGGGGCGGCACCAGCTCCCCCAGCCGGGTGCGCAGCCGGTCGATCCCCTCGCCGGTGTGCGCGGACACGAAGACCGCGCCGGGCAGCGCGCGGCGCAACTGGGCCAGCGTCACCTCGGAGGCGACGTCGATCTTGTTGACCACCAACAACTCCGGTGCCGGCGGTGAGTGATGGTCCTTCTGCACCTCGCCGATCACCTGGTGCACCGCCTCGATCTGCGCCATCGGGTTGGCGTCGGAGCCATCGACCACGTGGACCAGCAGATCGGCGTCGAGTACCTCCTCCAGGGTGGACCGGAAGGCCTCCACCAGCTGCGTCGGTAGGTGCCGGACGAAGCCGACGGTGTCGGTCAGCACGAAGGGACGTCCCCGCTCACCGGGAGGTCCGAACTCGCCGCGGCGGGTGGTGGGCTCCAGCGTGGCGAACAGCGCGTTCTGCACCAGCACGCCGGCCCCGGTGAGCGCGTTGAGAACACTGGATTTGCCGGCGTTGGTATAGCCGACGATGGCGATCGCGGGGACGTCACTGTGCAGGCGGCGGCTGCGCTGGGTGTCGCGCACCTGCTTCATGTCCTTGATCTCGCGGCGCAGCTTGGACATCCGCTCGCGGATCCGCCGCCGGTCGGTCTCGATCTTGGTCTCGCCGGGCCCGCGGGTGCCGACACCGCCGCCGCTGCCGCCCGCGCGGCCACCGGCCTGCCGCGACATCGACTCGCCCCACCCCCGCAACCGGGGCAGCATGTACTGCATCTGGGCCAATTCCACCTGCGCCTTGCCCTCGCGGCTGCTGGCGTGCTGGGCGAAGATGTCCAGGATCAGCGCGGTGCGGTCGATCACCTTGACCTTGACCACCTTCTCCAGGGCGTTGAGTTGGGCGGGGCTCAGTTCGCCGTCGCAGATGACGGTGTCCGCGCCGGTGGCGACCACGATCTGGCGCAGTTCGAGGGCCTTGCCGGAACCGATGTAGGTGGCCGGGTCCGGCTTGTCGCGGCGCTGGATGATGCCCTCGAGTACCTCCGACCCGGCGGTCTCGGCCAGGGCTGCGAGTTCGGCGAGGCTGAGATCGGCGTCGGCGGCACTGCCATCGGTCCAGACCCCGACCAGAACCACGCGTTCCAGACGAAGCTGGCGGTATTCGACTTCGGAGACGTCGGCGAGTTCGGTGGACAGCCCGGCGACGCGGCGCAGCGCGGCGCGGTCGTCGAGATCGAGTTCGCCGGCGCTGGGTTCAGCCCTGCTCAGATCGGGTGTCGTCATAGGCCCTTGTCAGTAGGTGTCATGGTCTGTCTTACAACGTCGGCGGCCCGCGAAATGTGCCCGGTACCTCACTGCTGGGCCATCCACCAGCGGTGGGCCAGCTCGCCGCTGGCCACCAACACCGACGGTCCGCGCAGGTAGCTGGTGGTGTCGGTGACCTCCACCCGGACCTCACCACCCGGGATCCGGACGTCGAGGGTGCCGGTGGAGCTGCCCAGGTGGGCCAGGCCGGCGAGTGCGGCCGCCACCGTCCCGGTACCGCAGGACCGCGTTTCACCGACACCCCGCTCATGTACCCGCATCGACACCGCACCACCCGCCGGTGCGGTCAGGACCTCGATGTTGACGCCGGACGGGAACAGGCCGTGGTCGAACTCCACGGCGGCGCCCACGTCCAGAGCCGCCAGCGTGGCCTCATCGAGGGCTGGATCCAGGCAGGCCAGGTGCGGGTTGCCCACATCCACCGCGATGCCCTCCAGCCGCCGGCCGCCGACGGTGGCCACCGATGTGCCGAACCGGGTGACCTTGCCCATGTCGACCGTCACGTCGGCGGTGACGTCGTCGGCACTGATGCACCACGACGGGCCGGGGGCCGGCCAGCGATCCGACGACGAACGCCGCCCGCTCCTCCAGGCCCGCGGCACGCAGATAGTGCGCGAAGACCCGAACCCCGTTGCCGCACATCTCCGCCACCGAGCCGTCGGCGTTGCGGTAGTCCATGAACCAGTCGTCGGCGGCAACCCCGTCGGGCAGCCGATCGATCACCCCGGCGCTGAGCGCGGCGGCGGCGGTGGTGACGCGAAGGACTCCGTCCGCACCCAGACCGCGGCGGCGGTCGCACAGCGCGGCGACCGCGGACGGCGCCAGGTCCACCTGGGCGGCGAGGTCCGGCAGGATCACGAAGTCGTTCTGGGTGCCGTGTCCCTTGGCGAACATCATCGAGTTGAGGATACGTGCCGCCAGTGCTCCACCACCGTCGCGGCGAGGCCGTCGGCGGCCCCGTCGAACCACCGGATGCGGTGGTCGCGGCGAAACCAGGATCGCTGCCGCCGCACGTAGCGCCGGGTGCCGGCGATGGTCGCCGCACGGGCCGCCTCGATGTCGGCCGCCCCGCCGCCGGCGTCGATCGCCTCGAGCACCTGCGCGTACCCCAGTGCGCGGCGCGCGGTGGTGCCCTCCCGCAAGCCCGCATCCAACAGCGTCACCACCTCATCGACCAGGCCGGCAGCGAACATGGCGTCGGTGCGCACCGCCAGCCGCTCGTCGAGGTCGGCAGTGTCGCGGTCCACCCCGACGATCACGGTGTCCCAGCGCGGGGCGCCGATCTGCGGAGCGGATGCGGCGAACGGCTCGCCGGTCAGTTCCACCACCTCCAGCGCCCGCACGATGCGGCGGGCGTCGGTGGGCAGGATCGCCGCCGCGGCGGCGGGATCCCGGTCGGCCAACTCCGCATGCAGTGCGGCGACACCGCTCTCGGCGAGCCGGCTCTCCCAGGCGGCGCGCACCGCGGCGTCGGTGGCCGGGAACGCCCAGTCGTCGAGCAGGGACTGCACGTACATCATCGAGCCGCCGACGATCACCGGCACAGCGCCGCGGGCGGCGATGGCCTCCACATCGGCGACCGCCGCGCCCTGGTAGCGCGCAACCGAGGCGGTGTCGGTGATGTCGAGGCAGTCGAGCTGATGGTGCGGGATGCCCCGGCGCTGCTGCGGTGGCAGCTTCGCGGTGCCGATATCCATACCGCGGTACTGCTGCATGGCGTCGGCGTTGACGATCTCGCCGCCGAGGGCTTCGGCGATGTCGAGGGCTTCGATGATGTCAAGGGCCAAGTCGGACTTGCCCGCTGCGGTGGGACCCACCACTGCGATGGGTCTCACGCGATCGGCCGCACGGCGATCAGTCTCACGGAGTACGCGGTCTCCACACACCGGCGAAATAGCCCACGCCGTAGGGCGCACCGCGATACATCTGCTCCGCCGACCACGCCGAGGACCCGGCCAGCCCGGCCAGCACCCGGTAGGCGACGGCGCCGACGGGACCGTCGCCCACCCCAGGCAGGGCGGCGGTGTCGGCTGCGGCCAGCGCGTCGTCGAGGGCTGCCTGCCCCGCTTCGGACTCCGGGTCGAAGCCGCCGGGCGCGGCCGCGGTGAGCGTGTTGGCGCCGTCGGCGACCACCAGGACGCCGACCGGTTGGTCGTCGCGGTCGATTTCGGCGCGCAGCCGGCGGCCGCGCTCCAGCGCCGCGGCGGCATCCAGATCGGCGGGGAAGACCCGAACCTCGACGGCAGCAGCCGGATTGGCCTGTTCGCGCAGCCACCCGGCGACCAGCGCGCACAGCGGCAGGGCGGTGATCGCCAGGGATGATTGCGGGCTGAGCGCCACCGCGACGTCGGCGCCGTAGCCGCCGAAACTGCCCCGCACGCCGGTGAACACCGCCTCAGCGGTGCCGGCGCCGATGGCGATCCACCGGTCCGGCAGGGCGGCAGCGGCCGCGATGGCCGCGGCGCGCAACGGCGCCGCCTCCACGGCCGCACCGGCGAGTTCGGGCACCAGCACCGGCGCGGACGGTGTCAACGCGATGGCAGCCAGCACGGCACAAACCTATATCGCTAGGCCGCGACCGGGATCCCCGAGCGGGCCTCGCTGCTGGCCAGCGCGGTGGTGGCCACCACCATGAGCGCGATGGCCACGATCAGCGCCACCCACCCGTCCTCGCCCGGCCGCAGCGTCTCGCCCAGGACGAACACCCCGAGAATCGAGGCAACCACCGGTTCGGCCACCGTCATGGTCGGCAGCGACGCGGCCAGCGACCCGGCCCGGAACGACGACTGCTGCCAGGCCGTCGCGGCCACCGCCGACCGCCGCCCAGATGTACAACTCCGGCGCACCCAGCAACGTCCACACGCCGGACTGGCCGACATCGGCCAACCGGTCGACGACGCCCTTGGTCAGCACCGCGAAGACACCCCACAGCGAGCCCGACACCACTGCCAGCAGAACTGCGGCGGCGGGCCGGCCCGCCAGCAGCCGTGCCCCGACGACACACGCCACCAGGACGGGGGCCAGCACCATGACCACGGTGGTCCAGACCTCCAGGGCGCCGCGCTGATGCCCCGGCGTCGGATTGCCGACCGTGACCACCACAGCGACCGCCGCGGCCAGCACCGCGGCCCACAGCCATTGCGCCCGGGTCACCGGCCGGCCGGTGATGCGGGCGTTGATCGGCAGCGCGAACAGCAGCGAGGTCACCAGCAGCGCCTGCACCAGCAGCACCGAGCCCAGGCCGAGCGCGGCGGCCTGCAGGCCGAACCCGAGGGCGGCGATCCCGCTGCCCAGCCACCACTGGCGATCCGACAGCAGCCGGAGAAACAGCGACGCCGTGCTGCCCACCGGCTCGTCGGTGACCTGCTGCGCCGAGCGCTGGTGCATCACGTTGCCGATGGCGATGAAGAAGGCGGCGCCCAGTGCCAGTAGCGCCGCAATGTCCGCCTTCGCCATGATTGGCAGCCAACCACACGCTCAACTGGTTCAATACCCACCAGGGCGTCTTCACGGCCGTCCAATGCAGCAGCGGAGCCGCTTCGCGCGGCAGGGGCGCGGCACCACCGCGCGAAGGGTAGGTGATCGCCAGCGATGACAACCGACGAGACACCGGCCGTCGATCCGCCCAAGCCGATCCCCCGGCCCGGCCCGGCCCGGCCGACCCCGAGGCCGCACCCGCCCGCACAGCCGCTGGCCGTGCCGCCGGTCAGTGACCCGCACCGCTTCGGCCGGGTTGCCGACGACGGCACCGTCTACCTGCTCACCGCCATCCGGCGAGCGCATCATCGGATCGTGGCAGGCCGGTGAGCCCGACGCCGCGTTCGCTCACTTCGGTCGGCGCTTCGACGATCTGGCCACCGAGGTCACCCTGATGGAGACCCGGCTGGCCTCCGGCACCGGCGATGCCCGCAAGATCAAGGCCGCCGCGGCCGCGCTGGCCGAATCACTGCCCACCGCAAGCGTTCTCGGGGACGTCGACGCACTGGCGGCCCGGCTGGCGGCGATCGCCGAACAGGCCGACGCAGACCGCCGAAGCCGAGCGCGCCCGCCGCGATGAGCAGCGCGCCGCGCAGACCGCCCGCAAGGAGGCGCTGGCCGCCGAGGCCGAGGATCTGGCCGCCAACGCCACCCAGTGGAAGGCCGCCGGGGACCGGATGCGCGCCATCCTCGACGAGTGGCGGACCATCACCGGCCTGGACCGCAAGACCGACGACGCGCTGTGGAAGCGCTACTCGGCGGCCCGCGACGCGTTCAACCGCCGCCGCGGCGCGCACTTCGCCGAACTCGACCGCGAACGCGCCGGCGCCCGGCAGAGCCAAGGAACGGCTGTGCGAGCGGGCCGAGGCAGTTGTCGACCTCCACCGACTGGGCCGCCACCGCGGCGGCGTTCCGCGACCTGCTGACCGAGTGGAAAGCGGCCGGGCGCACCGCCAAGGACATCGACGACGCGCTGTGGCAGCGGTTCAAGGCCGCCCAGGACACGCTTCTTCGCCGCCCGCAACGCCGTCAACGCCGAGCGCGACGCCGAGTTCCGGCGCCAACGCCGAGGCCAAGGAGGCGGCTGCTGGCCGAGGCGGAGAAGATCGACCTGACCAAGCCCGAAGCGGCCCGCGCCGCGCTGCGCACCATCACCGACAAGTGGGATGCGATCGGCAAGGTGCCCCGGGAGCGGTCCGCGGAGCTGGACCGCCGCCTGCGCGCGGTGGAGAAGAAGGTGCGCGACGCCGCCGATTCAGCCCGGGTCGATCCCGAGGCGCAGGCCCGCGCCGAGCAGTTCCGGACCCGCGCCGAGCAGTTCGAACGTCAGGCGGAGAAAGCCGCCGCGGCCGGGCGCGACCAAGGAGGCCGACGAGGCCACGGCGAACGCCGCACAGTGGCGGGAGTGGGCGGACGCGGCGGCGCAAGGCCGTCGCGCAACAAGCGGTAGCGGCGGCGTAGGCCGTCGCGCCAGCGGTCGTCTCGGGGTCGGCGTCGGGTCGGTCGGTCGAGCCCGTCGAGCAGGGAACGCGTCTGGCGCTGCGCGGCCTCGCCGCGGCGCTGCGTCCTCAGCCGCCAGTCTGCACCGCGGTGCGCGTCCACACCACCCGGGCCCAGTGGAAGGCCAGCAAGATGACCGTGATCCAGCCCAGGATCAGCCCGATCCCCGGGCCCGGACTGACCGTGCGACCGCAGTCTGGCGCGACCACACCGCCAGCATTCCGACCGCGCAGGACCGACCGCGTGCCCGCCAGCGCGATCCAGGCCAGCGTCCAGCGCCGGGTCAACAGGGCCAGCATCGAGAACCCGACGCCGAACACCAGCGCGAGCCAGCAGAAGATCCGCGAGCGGCAGCGCGATCCTCGCGCTGAGCGCCGTCTCGCCACCGATCAGGACGTCCAGGCCGCGCACATCGCCGGTGTGCGGCAGCAGAACGACACCAGCAACACGAACACCAGGATCGCGACGACCAGGGCCCGCGCCCCCGGATCGATCTCGCCGGCGACGCGGCGCTCGGCGGCCTCCAATGTCGTCGCGGTAGGCCTCGAAGTCGCGGTTCGCTCCAGTGATGGGCGCATCCTGTTCCGGTCAGCGGTTCGGTGGGCGGTACGCCGATCGACGGCACACCGAGACCGACGGTGCGGGGCGTGATGCCGGCGGCATCGCGCGTCGCCGGCCCGGGTCGCCGGTGCGAACGCAGCGGCGCATCCGCGATCAGGTGGTGCGGCGCGGCGCCGGTGACGGTGGTGATGACGATGTCACCGGGGCGCACCTTGTCCGTCACCCGGGGTGAAGTGCACCAGCCGGCCGTCTCGCGCCCGGCCCGACATCCGCGCGGTCGCGGCGTCCTTGCGCCCCTCGCCGACCGCTACCAGCAGTTCCACCTCGCTGGCCCACCAGAGCGGTGTTCTCCTCCCACGAGATGGCGCTCCTGCAGGTCGATCAGCCGTTGATATCGCTGCCGCACAACCTCTTTGGGTATCTGACCGTCCAGTTCGGCCGCCGGGGTTCCGGGCCGCGGCGAGTACTGGAAGGTGAACGCCGCCGCGAAGCGCGCCTCGCGGACGACGTCGAGGGTCGCGGCGAAATCCTCGTCGGTCTCGCCAGGGAAACCGACGATGATGTCGGTGGTGATCGCCGCGTGCGGGATGGCGTCGCGCACCCGATCGAGGATGCCGAGGAACTTTTCGGCGCGATACGAGCGGCGCATGGCCCGCAGCACGCGGTCGGAGCCGGACTGCAGGGGCATGTGCAGCGCCGGGCACACATTCGGCGTCGCCGCCATCGCCTCGATGACGTCGTCGGTGAACTCCGCGGGGTGCGGCGAGGTGAATCGCACCCGCTCGAGACCCTCGATGCGCCCGCAGGCGCGCAGCAGCGCGGCGAACGCGCCCGGATCGCGGGGGATCTCCGGGTCGTCGAACGACACCCCGTAGGCGTTGACGTTCTGGCCGAGCAGCGTGACCTCCAGCACGCCCTGATCGACCAGCGACTGCACCTCGGCGAGGATGTCGGTGGGGCTGCGGTCGCGCTCCTTGCCGCGCAGCGACGGCACGATGCAGAACGTGCAGGTGTTGTTGCAGCCCACTGAGATGGACACCCACGCCGCGTAGGCGGACTCGCGCGCGGCCGGCAGGGTCGAGGGGAACTCCCGCAGCGACTCGGCGATCTCGACCTGGGCGGTCCGGTTGTGCCGGGCGCGCTCGAGCAGCGTGGGCAGCGACCCGATGTTGTGGGTTCCGAACACCACGTCGACCCACGGGGCGCGGCGCAGCACGGCATCGCGGTCCTTCTGCGCCAGACAGCCACCGACGGCGATCTGCATGTTCGGCTCGGCCTGCTTGCGCGGGGCCAGGTGGCTGAGGTTGCCGTAGAGCTTGTTGTCGGCGTTCTCCCGCACCGCGCAGGTGTTGAACACGACGACGTCGGCGTCGACGCCCTCGGGGGCCCGCTGGTAGCCGGCAGCCTCCAGCAGCCCGGCGAGGCGCTCGGAGTCGTGGACGTTCATCTGGCAGCCATAGGTGCGGACCTGGTAGGTCCGCCGTCCCGTCAGCACCGATGTCACCCAGCACATGCTACGGAGCCACGACCCCGCCACCGAAACGGCTGTAGGGTCGGATCGCATGGCGACGGGTGGGGCGGCACCGGCGACCACGGTGCCGATGATCTCGATGCGCGGGGTCAACAAACACTTCGGCGCGCTGCACGTCCTCAAAGACATCGACCTGGACGTGGGCCGCGGCCAGGTGGTCGTGGTGCTCGGCCCGTCCGGCTCGGGCAAATCGACCCTGTGCCGCACGATCAACCGGCTGGAGACCACCGACACCGGCACCATCGCGATCGACGGGCAGCCGCTGGCCGCGGAGGGCCGCAAACTGGCCCAGCTGCGCTCCGAGGTGGGCATGGTGTTCCAGTCGTTCAATCTTTTCGCGCACAAGACGGTGCTGGAGAACGTCACGCTGGCGCCGGTGAAAGTCCGCAAGACGGCGGGCGACGAGGCACGGCGCAGCGCGATGGCGCTGCTGGAGCGGGTCGGGGTGGCCGATCAGGCGCAGAAGTACCCGGCCCAGCTCTCCGGGGGCCAGCAGCAGCGGGTGGCCATCGCGCGATCGCTGGCGATGAACCCCAAGGTGATGTTGTTCGATGAGCCGACCAGCGCCCTGGATCCGGAGATGATCAACGAGGTGCTGGCCGTAATGACCGGGCTCGCGGGTGAGGGGATGACCATGGTGGTCATCACCCACGAGATGGGATTCGCCCGCCGCGCCGCCGACCGGGTGGTATTCATGGCCGAAGGCGCCATCGTGGAGGACGCCCCGCCGGCCGAGTTCTTCTCCGCACCCCGATCCGACCGTGCCAAGGACTTCCTCGGCAAGATCCTCAACCACTGAATTCGCCCGGCCGAAAGGACACCATCATGCCCCTGTCTCTGCGAACCGTCGGCGCGGCAGCGCTCGCCGTCCTGCTCCCGTTCACCGCGGCCGCCTGCGGTGGCGGCGGAAGCGGTGGCGGTGGTGGCGGCGGCGACAAGATCGTCGTCGGGACGAAGTACGACCAGCCCGGCTTCGGGCTGAAGAACCCCGACGGGACGATGAGCGGATTCGACGTCGACGTCGCCCGCTACGTCGCCAAGGAACTCGGCTACAGCGACGACCAGATTGAGTGGAAGGAATCCCCGTCCGCGCAGCGCGAGACGCTGATCGCCAACGATCAGGTGCGCTACATCGTCGCGACGTACTCGATCACCGATAAGCGCAAGGAGAAGATCGCCTTCGCCGGGCCGTACCTGCTGACCGGCCAGAGCCTGCTGGTGCGCGCGGACAACACCGACATCACCGGCGCCGAGTCGCTGGCGAACAACAAGAAACTCTGCTCGGTCAGCGGTTCCACCCCGGCGCAGCGGATCAAGGACAAGTACCCGGGTGTGCAGTTACAGCAGTACGACACCTACTCGGCGTGCGTGGAAGCACTGCGCAACGGTGCGATCGACGCCGTCACCACCGATGAGGTGATCCTGGCCGGCTACGCCGCGCAGTCACCCGGGGCGATGAAGATCGTGGGCGCACCGTTCTCCGAGGAGCGCTACGGGATCGGCCTGAAGAAGGGCGACACCGAACTGTGCACCAAGATCACTGACGCGCTGAAGAAGATGGAGTCCGAGGGGGCCTGGAAGGCGGCGTTCGAGAAGAACCTCGGACCGGCCGGCATCGCGACTCCCCCGCCGCCCGCTCTCGACGCCTGCTGAGGCGGGCGCCGTCAGATGGAGATCTTTGCGGAATACCGCGAGCAGATCTTCGAGGCGTTCCGCACCACCATTGAGTTGACCGTGCTGTCGGCCATCGGCGCGCTGATTCTGGGCACGCTGCTGGCGGCGATGCGGCTGGCGCCCGTGCCGATGCTCAACTGGCTCGGGACCAGCTACGTCACCGTGGTGCGCAACACCCCGCTGACGTTGATCATCCTGTTCTGTTCGTTCGGTCTGGCCCAGACGCTGGGTGTCACACTGGTGGACGGGGCATCGCCGACGTCGATCACCGACAGCAACTTCCGCCTCGCGGTGCTGGGACTGATGCTCTACACCGCCGCATTCGTCTGCGAGACGGTGCGGTCCGGGGTCAACACCGTGCCGGTGGGTCAGGTGGAGGCCGCCCGCTCCCTGGGGTTCACCTTCGGTCAGAACCTGCGGATGATCCTGTTACCGCAGGCTTTTCGCGCGGTGATCATCCCGCTCGGGTCGGTGCTGATCGCACTGACGAAGAACACCACCATCGCCTCGGCGATCGGGGTGGCCGAGGCGGCCCTGCTGATGAAGGAGATGACCGAGAACACCGCCGCCCTGCTGGCTGTGGGAGCGATCTTCGCGACCGGGTTCGTGGCGCTGACGCTGCCGCTGGGCCTGCTGTTCGGTTGGCTGGGCAAGCGTCTGGCGGTGGCGACATGACGGGCCGACGGTCATGACCGGGGCGTCGCTGCTCTTCGATGCGCCGGGCCCGCGCGCCCGCATGCGCAATCGGGTGTTCTCGATCGTCACCATCGCCGTCGCGGCGCTGGTGGTGTGGGCGGTGGCGAACAGGCTGGCCGACCGCGGCCAGCTGACCGCGGCGAAATGGGAGCCGTTCCTCACCGCCAACCTCTGGAAGACCTATGTGCTGCCCGGCATCGTCGGCACGCTGACCGCGGCGGCCCTGTCCATCGTGTTGGCCCTGATCCTCGGATTCGCCCTCGGTGTCGGCCGGTTATCACCGCTGCGCGCGGTCCGCCTGCCGTGCGCGGTGATCGTGGAACTCTTCCGCGCGGTGCCGGTGCTGATCATGATGATCTTCGCCTACTTCCTCTACGCCCTGTATGACGCATTCCCGTCAAAACACCTGGCGCTCGCCGGGGTGGTCACCGGCCTGACCCTCTACAACGGGGCGGTGATCGCCGAGATCGTCCGCTCCGGGGTGGGTGCGCTTCCGCGCGGCCAGAGCGAGGCCGCCACCGCGCTGGGGCTGAGCTGGGGACAGACGATGCGATCGGTGCTGCTGCCGCAGGCGATCACCTCGATGCTGCCGGTGCTGATCTCTCAGTTGGTGGTGGTGCTCAAAGACACCGCGATCGGCTACCAGATCACCTTCGTCGAGATGGTGCGCCAGGGAACGGTGATCGGATCGTCCTACGGCAACTACGTCCCGGCGCTGATCGTCATCGCCGTGCTGATGATCAGTGTCAACTTCGCACTGTCGGCGGCGGCAACCCGGGTGGAGCGAAGACTGCGGCGCTCACGGCGCACCCCGACTCCGATCCACACGCTCGAACCCGGCGACTGATGCGGCAGGGCCAGGGGTGAGCTCGTTCAGCCGCCGGCAGATGCTGCGCGGCACCGGGATCGGACTGTCCGGCATCCTGGCCGGCGGCGTGCTGTCCTCGTGTTCGGCAGACGCCGGCGATCCCGGCGACTCGAGCGCCGACGTTCTCGTGGTCGGCGCGGGAGTGAGCGGCCTGGCCGCCGCGCGTCATCTCGCCGACAACGGCCGCCGGGTGACGATCCTGGAGGGCCGGATGCGGATCGGCGGCCGGGTGTGGACCAGCACCGTCTGGCCGGACACCCCGGTGGATATGGGCGCCTCATGGATCCACGGCATTGACGGCAATCCCGTGTACGAGATGGCACAACAGATCAAGGCGCAGACAGTCGTCACCGACGGCGATGACATCACCTACTACCTGCCCGACGGCGCCGAAACGACTCGCACCCAAAGCCAGGCACTGGAATCGTGGGGCACGCGGGTGACGGATGCCCTGAGCGACTACCAGGACAGCACCGACACCGACACCTCGATCCGGGCGGCGCTCACAAGTGCGTTCGGTGCCGACCTGGACGACCGGGACCGCGAGCTGCTCGCCTACAACATCAATGAACTCGAACACGAGTACTCCGGTGCGGCCGAGGAACTCTCCGCGCTGTTCTACGACAGCGACGGCCCGATCAACGGCGATGATGTTCTCTTCCCCGGCGGCTATGAGCAGATCACCAACCACCTGGGCGCCGGTCTGCGCGTGCTCACCGGGCATACCGTCAGCGGGATCGACTGGAGTCCGTCCGGGGTCGTCGTCACGACGGACAAAGGCGCTTTCACCGCCGGCCAGGTGGTCGTCACCCTTCCCCTGGGTGTGTTGCAGAGCGGGTCGGTGGCGTTCGCCGCAGGCCTGCCGGGCGACGAAGGCCGAGGCAGTCCGCCGACTCGGCGTCGGCGTGCTGAATAAGTGCTATCTGCGGTTTCCCGAGGCGTTCTGGGCGGACACCGATTGGCTCGGTTACGTCCCGAGGCGTGACCGCTACGGACAGTGGGCGCAGTGGATCAACCTCGACCGCCCCACCGGGCGGCCGGTCCTGTTGGGGTTCAACGCCGCGCAGTTCGGGCGCACCATTGAAGGCTGGACCGACGCGCAGATCGTCGAGGGGGCGATGTCGACGTTGCGTGTCATCTACGGCCGCGACTGCCCAGAGCCCAGCGGCCACCAGATCACGCGATGGGCATCAGACGACTATGCGCGCGGCTCGTACTCCTTCGCCAAAGTCGGCTCGACACCGGCGATGCGCGACGACCTCGCCGCCGCGATCGACGGCCGCGTCTACTTCGCCGGCGAGGCCACCGATCGGACGGCCCCCGGGACCGTGCACGGCGCCTACGCATCGGGCATCCGCGCCGCCCGGGAGATCACCGGGCGGCAGTGAGCGTCAGACCCGGCGGCGGTCCCGTTCGGCGGCCAGCCCATCGGTGACCACCGCCACCGCCATGCTCTGGTGGTAGCCGCGGCGGGCGAGCATGCCGACCAGCCGGCGGATGACCTTCTGATCGTCGCCGGGGTCGAGCGCTTCGCGGCGAAGCTTGCGTTCCACGAGTTGCTCGGCGCGCACCCGTTCGGCGCCGGCGTCGATGCCGTCCAGGGCGGTGGCGATCAGCTGGGCGTCGACACCTTTGGTGCGAAGCTCAGCGGCGATGGCGCGCTTGCCTTTTCCGGCGTGCGTCTGCCGGGAGCGCACCCACTGGGCGGTGAAGTCCTCATCGTCGATGAGACCGACCGCCGCCAGCCGGGCGAGCACCGTTTCGGCGACGTCATCCGGGAAGCCGCGTTTGGTCAGCTGCCCGGCCAGCTCAGCGCGGGTTCGGGCACGCACGGTGAGCAGGCGCAGGCATGCCGCGTGCGCCTGCTCCTCGCGCGTCTCGGACTCAGAAGTCGACGGGAGCGGGAAGGACGTCATCGACGACACCGTCGGCATCGGTCAGCACCGCACCGATCCCGAGCTTCTCTTTGATCTTCTTCTCGATCTCGTTGCCGATGTCAGGGTTCTCCATGAGGAAGGTCCGGGCGTTCTCCTTGCCCTGGCCCAGCTGCTCGCCCTCGTAGGTGAACCATGACCCGGACTTGCGGATGAAGCCCTGATCGACGCCCATGTCGATGAGCGAGCCCTCGCGGCTGATGCCCTTGCCGTAGAGGATGTCGAACTCGGCCTGCTTGAACGGCGGCGCCATCTTGTTCTTGACGACCTTGCAGCGGGTGCGGTTACCCACCGCGTCGGTGCCGTCCTTGAGTGTCTCGATCCGGCGGACATCCAGGCGTATCGAGGCGTAGAACTTCAATGCCTTACCGCCGGTGGTGGTTTCGGGCGAGCCGAACATGACACCGATCTTCTCGCGCAGCTGGTTGATGAAGATCGCGGTGGTACCGGAGTTGCTCAGCGCACCGGTGAGCTTGCGCAGCGCCTGGCTCATCAGACGGGCCTGCAGACCGACGTGACTGTCGCCCATCTCGCCCTCGATCTCGGCGCGCGGCACCAGGGCGGCCACCGAGTCGATGACCAGGATGTCCAGGGCGCCGGAGCGGATCAGCATGTCGGCGATCTCGAGTGCCTGCTCACCGGTGTCGGGCTGGCTGACCAGCAGCGCGTCGGTGTCCACACCGAGGCTCTTGGCGTAGTCCGGGTCGAGTGCGTGCTCGGCGTCGATGAACGCCGCGAGGCCGCCGGCGGCCTGAGCGTTGGCCACCGCGTGCAGGGCGACGGTGGTCTTGCCGGAGGATTCCGGGCCGTAGATCTCGACGATGCGGCCGCGGGGCAGGCCGCCGATGCCCAGCGCCACATCCAGGGCGATGGAGCCGGTCGGGATGACCGAGATGGGCTGGCGAACCTCGTCGCCGAGGCGCATCACCGACCCCTTGCCGTGGTTCTTCTCGATCTGTGCGAGCGCGAGTTCGAGAGCCTTCTCGCGGTCATTGGCTTGCTGCGCCATGGATGTCTCCGTTCTTGGTGAGTGACCGGGTATCGGTCGGTTGGCCGTGACGCTAGGGCAGGCCTCTGACAAAACCGGACAGTCGAACATCACCCACAATAACGAACATGTGTTCGATGGCAAGCAGGCGCGCGGGCGTGTCGCTACCACTGATCGCGGGGCACGTCGAAGTCGGCGCACAGCGCCCGCCACACCTCGCGGGGGTCCACACCGTCCTCGATGGCCGCTGCCCCGGTGCGCCCGCCGAGCGTGGTCAACACGTGGTCGACAAACAGGGAAGCGCCGCGAACCGGGCCGAATTGAGCCTCGAGGAGTTCGTGGAATTCGGTCAGCCGCACCCGGTCAACCTACCCAGCGGCCTCATGGCACACCCGTACCGGATCGGTGACCTCATCCAGGCTGCGTCCTGCCCGGCGGGCCGCGTCCCGGTAGGAGGGGCCGGTCAGCACCTCGTTGACCGCCGCCACCAACGCCTCCGGTGTCAGCGGCCGGATCAGGCGCGCACTGCCCTGTCGCACAACACGATTCGCCAGTTCCCACTGATCGCCGCCGCCGGGCACCACCACCATCGGCACTCCGGCCAGCAGGGTCTTGGACAGCATGCCGTGCCCGCCACCGCAGATCACCAGATCGGCGTGGGTGAGTAACTCGTCCTGGCGGCCGAGCCCCACCGTCGCCCAGGGTGGGACGGTGACGTCGTCGCCGCCGAGGCGGGACACCACCAGCCGCGTCCCGGCCGGCACCGCCGTCCCGGGCACCAGGTGCTCCAGGGCGAGTCTCGGCGAGTCGGGCCGTTCCCATCTCCGCGGTGGACGGGGCCACCACGATCAGCGGGCCATCCCCCGGGGGCAGCGCCAGCACCGTCGACGGTGGGTTCGAAGTGCAGCGGGCCGACGACGACGGCCTCGGCCGGCCAGTCCGGTCGCGGCACCTCCAGGGCGGGCAGGGTGGCGATGAGCCGGCGCGCGGCCCGGGGTCGGTGGCGGGCAGGCCGATCTCGCGGCGCGCGGCGGCGCGCTGGCGCTCCCCGGCCCGCATCGACCGGGCGGTGAACGCCCGCATGACGACATCGCGCAGTCGTCCGGCAATGCCGGTGCCGGGTGCCAGTCCACTGCCGATCGGCGGCAGCCCCCTCGACGGCAGATACAAGCGGGTGCGGGCTGAGTTCAACCCACGGGACGCCGAGCAGCTCCGCGGCCATCCCGCCGCAGGCGGTGATCACATCGGAGACCACCAGATCGGGTCGCAAGGTCGCTGCAGCAGCGGGCAGGTTGCGCACTGCCATCCGGGCCGCCCGCCGGTGGATCTTGGCGCCGGCGTCGTCGTCGTCGTCGGATCCCTCGGGGTCCAGGCCGGTCAGTTCCACCGCGTCGACGCCGGCCGCGCGCGCGGTGTCCAGCCACTCGACACCGGTCAGCAGGACGGGTTGATCACCGGCGTCGCGGAGCCGCAGGCACAGGGCGATCGCCGGGAAGGCATGCCCGGCTTCCGGCCCGGCGACCACGGCGACCCGCATCGGCCTCACCCTGCCACAGCCGTAGGCTGGGCAGACATGACCGAGCAGACCACCGGCAGGACCGGAAACGTGAGCTCCGACATCGACAACGCGCACACCGTCGAGGTGCTTGCTCAGCGCGCTGCAGGCCCAGGACATCGACGGCGCCGGCGCGGTGCTCGACGAGAACCTGGTCTACCAGAACGTCGGCTTCCCGACCATCCGCGGCCGCGCCCGGGCGATGAAACTGTTCCGCGGCATGGAGGGCCGGGCCGCGTTTCGAGGTGAAGATCCATCGCATCGCGGTCAACGGGTCGTCGGTGCTGACCGAACGCACCGATGCGCTGGTGTTCGGTCCGGTGCGGCTGCAGTTCTGGGTGTGCGGGGTGTTCGAGGTCACCGACGGCCGAATCACGCTGTGGCGGGACTACTTCGACATGTTCGACATCACCAAGGCGATCGCCCGCGGCGTCGTCGGCGCCGTCATCCCCGGCGCTGCGCCACCGGCTGTAGGGGCTGTTACGCGCGGCCGGCCCGAGTTCCTCGAACGCCTGCGCCCAGCCCAGCAGCCGATCGGTGGCATTGGACGAGTTCGTCGCGGTAGCGCTGCTCGGATCAGCTGCCCGGCGCGCCCGCGTTCGCCGACAGACACCAGTTGCGCGGCGGCGGTGACCATCTCGTTGTACTGACGCACCCCGCTGTTGAGCTGGGCGGTGAGCGCGTTGATCGTCGGCGCCAGGTAGGCCGCGCGATGCGGATCCTGCGCCCGCGGCACGCTCCATCGACACCACCTCCGCGGCGGTGGCCGCCATGGTCGCCGCCGAGTGCCCGGCGGCGAGCGGTCAGTTCGCGGATCTCGTCGGCGGGCAACATCTTTCCGCGCTCGAGCACCGCCGAGCAGCGAGTGCAGACCCCGCTCGGAGGCGCCCAGCGCCGACATCGCCGGCCGGGCGACCGAGCCCTGCGGCGGCAGCCGTCGGCCACTGACCTCACGCTGCGGCGGCAGCGGCTCGCCGCGCAGCCACCGGTAGCGCAGCAGGCACAGCGTGGCCGGGCACGGCCGCACCGGCGGCGATCAGCACCGGTGATCGATCAGCGCCCACACCGGGGTGCTCCACGACGCCAGCAGTCCGGTCACCAGCACCCAGAACACCGATGCGAACCCGAAGAACAGGCCGAGCCGCAGCGCCCAGCGCCGCTTGCGCAGCAGCCGGGCGCGCGGATCGGACAGCGCGCTGAGCTTCTGCGCCGCGACGTCGGCGTACTCGCTGACGGTGTCGACGCCGCGCTGCAGCACCGATCGCCACGACCGCGATGCCCGCGGCTTCGGCTTTCACCGTCATCGAGTACCATCTCCATCGAGTGCCTTACTGGCCGAGCGGCTGCTCGGGCTGCGGAGTGGCTGGCCGGGGTGGCCGGGGTGGCGGGCGCGGCCGCACCGCCCGAGGGCAGCGCCTCGCCGCGCATCGAGGCGCGGATCTGCTCGAGCCGGGAATGCCCGGCCATCTGCACGCCGGCCTGCTGAACCTCCATCATCCGGCCCTGCACCGAGTTCTGGGCCAGCTCGGCCGAGCCCATGGCGTTGGCGTAGCGGCGCTCGATCTTCTCGCGGACCTCGTCGAGGCTCGGGGTGTTGCCCGGGCGCGGCGATCTCGCTCATCGACCGCAGCGACGCGCTGACCTGCTCCTGCATCTTGGCCTGCTCGAGCTGGCTGAGCAGCTTGGTGCGCTCGGCGATCTTCTGCTGCAGCATCATCGCGTTCTGCTCGACGGCCTTCTTGGCCTGCCCGGCCGCCTGCAGCGCCTGGTCGTGCAGGGCCTTGAGGTCCTCGACGCTCTGCTCGGCGGTCACCAGCTGGGCGGCGAAGGCCTCGGCGGCGTTGGTGTACTCGGTGGCCTTGGCGGCGTCACCGGCGGCGGCGGCCTGGTCGGCCAGCGTCAGCGCCTGACGCACGTTGGCCTGCAGCTTCTCGATGTCGGCGAGCTGGCGGTTGAGCCGCATCTCCAGCTGACGCTGGTTGCCGATCACCTGCGCGGCCTGCTGGGTCAGCCCCTGGTGCTGACGCTGCGCATCCTCGATGGCCTGCTGGATCTGCACCTTGGGGTCGGCGTACTCGTCGACCTTGGAGCTGAACAGCGCCATCAGGTACTTCCACGCCTTGACGAACGGATTGGCCATCTAGTTGCCCGCCTTCAAGTCGAATGCCGCATCACGGAGTCATGCCGGTTGTGTCGAGTGCCCAATTTATCGGTTCCGGCCGCCCGGCCACAGCCGCGTGTGCCAAGTCGGGTCATCGGAAGTCCGGCAAATCCGCCGACTCAGGCCACCGCCATGGCGGCCGGATGCGGGATGACGGTGGTCACGCGGCGTCGGGTCAGGCAGCCGAGTGACATCCTCGTGGCAGGCCAGTCTCGGCGCCGGCGTCGGCAGAGCACCCGCGACATCGGAACGTCGAGGGCGGTGCAGATCGCGCTGAGCAACTCGCTGGAGGCCTCCTTGCGGCCGCGTTCGACCTCGGAGAGGTAGCCCAGGCTGACCCGCGCGGAATCGGAGACCTCGCGCAGGGTGCGCCCCTGCGACGTGCGGGCACGGCGCAGCACGTCGCCGATCACTTCACGCAGCAGTACCGCCATCGCGCTGTCCTCCTCGATGTCGATCGCAGCACATAGGTGCAACGACGCGAGGCGCGCCGGTTGGTTCCCGGACGTGGGCGATCAGGCTCAGCCGACCTTCGTTTCCGCGCGAGTCCGGACCGCCGAGACGACGTAGTCGACGCCGGTGACCACGGTCAGCACGATCGCGGCCCACATCACCGACCAGGCGACCGGTGTGCCAGATCGGCGGCCAGTCGTGCAGCGGCAGGATGAACAGCCCGATCGCGATGGCCTGCACCAGGGTCTTGAGCTTGCCGCCGCGGCTGGCCGGGATCACCCCGCGGCTGCAGCACCGCGAACCGCAGCACGCGTGACACCGATCTCGCGGACCAGGATCACCATGGTCACCCACCAGGGCAGATCGCCGAGCATCGGACAGCCCGATCAGCGCCGCGCCGATCAGCATCTTGTCGGCGATCGGGTCGGCGAGCTTGCCGAATTCGGTGACCATGCCGTAGGTGCGGGCCAGCGCACCGTCGAGCCGGTCGGTGATGACGGCGACCGCGAAGATCACGAATGCGGTGATCCGGCTGGCCGTTTCGTGGCCGTCGCCGGCGAAGAGGAAGAGCAGGAAGACCGGGACCAGGACCAGCCGCAGACCGGTCAGCAGGTTGGCGACGTTGGCGACCGGCACGTGCCGGACCACCGGTCGGAGTTTGGGGTTGGCCCGGCACGGCAACAGAATATCGGTTGCCGACCGTACCGCTCTGCACCGATCACGACCGACGCGCTACGCGGTCGTCGCCGCTCACGTGAGCGGCGATGCACCCGGCTGGACTCGCCGACCGATAGGTGACGCCGTGACCGACTTGTCGCCCCAGCTGCCGACGCTCGACGGTCCGGTCGGCGACGTCGTGGTCCGGCGCGCCCGCACCTCCGACGTGCCCGAGATCAAGCGGCTCGTCGACACCTACGCCGGGCAGCATCCTGCTGGAGAAGAACCTGGTCACGCTGTACGAGGCGGTCCAGGAGTTCTGGGTCGCCGAGCTCGGCGGCGAGCTGGTCGGCTGCGGTGCGCTGCACGTGCTGTGGGCCGACCTCGGCGAGGTGCGCACCGTGGCGGTGGACCCCGACGGTCAAGGGCCAGGGCGTCGGGCACGCGATCGTCGACCGGCTGCTGCGAGGTCGCCCGCGAACTGCAGCTGGAGCGGCTGTTCGTGCTGACCTTCGAGACGGAGTTCTTCGGCCGGCACGGGTTCGCCGAGATCGAGGGCACCCCGGTCACCGCCGAGGTGTACGAGGAGATGTGCCGCTCCTACGACATCGGCGTGGCCGAGTTCCTCGACCTGAGCTACGTCAAACCGAACATCCTGGGCAACACCCGGATGCTGCTGTTCTGTAGCCTCGACTGCTCAGAAGTCCTCGGGCACGCCGGTGTCGTCGTCGTCGTCGTCCTCGTCGTCGTCGTCCGACCCGCCGCCGCGGATCGACGCCAGCGTGCCGGCCAGTTCGTCGGGCTTGACCAGCACCTCGCGGGCCTTGGAGCCCTCGCGACGGCCCGACGATGCCGCGGGTCTCCATCAGGTCCATCAGCCGGCCGGCCTTGGCGAAGCCGACCCGCAGCTTGCGCTGCAGCATCGACGTCGAGCCGAACTGGCTGGAGACCACCAGCTCGACGGCCTGCAGCAGGACGTCCATGTCGTCGCCGATGTCGGGATCGACGTCGGTGCGCTCGCCGGTCGGCTTGGCGGTGGTGACGCCCTCGGTGTAGTCGGGCTCGGCCTGGTCCTTGCAGGCCTGCACGACGGCCTGGATCTCCTCGTCGCTGATGTAGGCGCCCTGCAGCCGGATCGGCTTGTTGGCGCCCATCGGCAGGAACAGCCCGTCGCCCATGCCGATCAGCTTCTCCGCGCCGGGCTGGTCGAGGATGACGCGGCTGTCGGTCAGCGAGGACGTGGCGAACGCCAGCCGCGACGGCACGTTGGTCTTGATCAGACCGGTGACCACGTCCACCGACGGCCGCTGGGTGGCCAGCACCAGGTGGATGCCGGCCGCGCGGGCCTTCTGGGTGATCCGCACGATGGCGTCCTCGACGTCGCGCGGCGCGGTCATCATCAGGTCGGCGAGCTCGTCGACGATCGCCACGATGTAGGGGTAGGGCTTGTACACGCGCTGGCTGCCCAGCGGCGTGGTGATCTCCCCGGAGCGCACCTTCGCGTTGAAGTCGTCGATGTGGCGCACCCGGGAGGCCTGCATGTCCTGGTAGCGCTGTTCCATCTCCTCGACCAGCCAGGCCAGCGCGGCGGCGGCCTTCTTCGGCTGGGTGATGATCGGCGTGATCAGGTGCGGAATGCCTTCGTAGGGCGTGAGTTCCACCATCTTCGGGTCGATGAGGATCATCCGGACCTCCTCGGGCGTGGCGCGGGCCAGCAGCGACACCAGCATCGAGTTGACGAAGCTGGACTTGCCCGATCCGGTGGAACCGGCCACCAGCAGGTGCGGCATCTTGGCGAGGTTGGCCGAGATGAAGTCGCCCTCGATGTCCTTGCCGAGACCGATCACCAGCGGGTGGTGGTCGCGGCGGGTCGACGGCGCGGTGAGCACGTCGGCGAGGCGCACCATCTCGCGGTCGGTGTTGGGCACCTCGATGCCGACCGCGGACTTGCCGGGGATCGGCGCGAGCATGCGCACGCTCTCGGTGGCGACCGCGTAGGCGATATTGCGTTGCAGCGCAGTGATTTTCTCGACCTTCACGCCGGGGCCGAGTTCGACCTCGTAGCGGGTGACGGTCGGTCCGCGGGTGCAGCCGGTGACCGCGGCGTCGACCTTGAACTGCTCCAGCACCGACGTGATCGACCTCGACCATCTGGTCGTTGGCGGCGCTGCGCCGCTTGGGCGGATCGCCGGGGATCAGCAGATCCAGCGACGGCAGACGGTAGGGACCCTCGACGACGCGGTCCAGGCCGGTCGCGGCGTGCCGGCTTGCGGCTTGGTCGCCGCCGGCTTCTTGCGGCGGGGCTTGATCGGCTCAGTGGTCATCGCCGGCGACTGTCGGCGGCGGCTTCGTCGAGCGGGTAGTTGTCATAGGGCGTGCCGGCCGGGCGGCGGCGGTGCCCGGCCAGGACTGCGGCTCGTCGGCCGTAGGCGCGCGGATCGTCGTAGTAGCCGTCGGAGAAGTCGTCGTCGATCGTCACCGCGGGCAGGTCGTCGGCGCGTAGCGGCCGGGTCGCCGTCATCGTCGTCGTCGTCGTCGTCGTCGTCGTCGTCGTAGTCGCTCGCCGTAGCGGCGGCTGAACCGGGTGCCGAACATCGTCGTAGAGGGTCTCCGGGCACCTCGCGGATCGTCGTGCCGGTGATCAGCAGCACGCCGAACATGACGCGCGACGACCAGCAGCGGGGTGGCGATCCACGCGGTCAGCCCGTCGGACAGCGGACCGCCGACGGCGAAGCCGATGAACCCGCCGGCGTGCTGGCGGCCGACCGGATCCGCGGGCGAGCCCGACCACAGATGCCACAGACCCAGCACCGGCAGGCCGATCATCGCCGCGCCCAGCACCAGCCGCGGGCGGGCCTCGCGGGTGCGGCTCGGTGCGCATCAGCGATCACCGCGACGCCGGCGAGCCAGCAGCGGCAGCAGCACCACGGCACCGCCGACGAGGGTCCGCAGCACCGAGTCGATCCAGCCGCCGACCGGGCGGGCGGCGTCGAACCAGGAGGCGGCGGCGATGACGACCGCGAGCGCCAGCAGGCCCAGGGCGATGCCGTCGCGGCGGTGGCCGGGTTCGATGTCGCGGGCCCGGCCGACCGAGCGCGCCGTCGATCCGGCGCCCCGGGCCACCACCAGCCAGCCGGCCCGCGCCGCGCGGCCGCCCGCGGCGGCGGCCAGCGCCAGCGGGACGGCGACTTGGCCGCCGTCGGCTTGCGCCGCGGAGGCGCCGACTTCGCCGGCTTCGCCGCGGAGGTGCCTTTCGACCTGGACGTGCCTTGTGACCTGGTCGGACGCGCGCCGGAGCGAGCGGCGGTCTTATTCGCCATGGCCGGAAGATTAGTCCCACAGGTATCACCCGCACCATAGGCAACACGGGTAGCAGGCGGGCCGTTGCAAGACCGCAATCAATCGGCGAAAGCGGCCTGCAGGGCGGCCCGGCGGCTGGCCGCGGCCTGGAACCGCTCGCGGTCCAGTTCGGTGACCGGGACCAGCGGAGTCACCGGCACCGGGGTGCCGGCCGCGTCGACGGCCACCATGGTGAAGTAGCAGCTGTTGGTGTGGCGGCGGCTGCCGTCCCGGATGTTCTCGGTGTCGACCCGGATGCCCACCTCCAGCGAGGTGCGGCCGGTGTGGTTCACCGACGCCGAGAACGACACCAGCTCCCCCACCTGGATGGCGTCCCGAAACAGCACCCGGTCGACCGACAACGTCACCACATAGGTGCCCGCATAGCGGCTGGCGCACGAGTAGGCCACCTGGTCGAGCAGCTTCAGGAGAGTGCCGCCGTGAACGTTGCCGGAGAAGTTCGCCATGTCCGGGGTCATCAGCACCGTCATATACAGCGACTTGCGGTCTTGGGGCTTTTCCACACCGGGGCCTTCCTGGGATCGGTGACAATCTACGGTGGAGTCCGTTCGCCCCTCCGTCCGCCCATAGCCCGTCCACCCACAGCCCGAAACCAGGAGTCACCACATGCCCGTCGTCATCGTCGCGTCCTTCACCGCCAAGCCCGAGTCCGCCGACACCGTCCGGGCCGCGTGCGAGAAGGCGATCGCCGACGTCCATGACGAGCCCGGCTGCGAGCTGTACTCGCTGCACCAGACCGGCGACACCTTCGTCTTCATCGAGCAGTGGGCCGACGCCGACGCGCTCAACGCCCACATGGCGGCTCCCGCCTTCGGCGCATTGTCGGCAGCGATCGGGGACCACCTCGCCGGCGCACCGGACCTGAAGATGCTGACCCCTGTTCCGGCCGGCGACCCGGCCAAGGGCCAGTTGCGCGGCTGACGTGACAGCAGCACGGCAGGGCAGCCTCGCAGGGAAGGTCGCCTTCATCACCGGCGCGGCCCGCGGTCAGGGCCGTGCGCACGCGGTGAAACTGGCGGCCGAGGGGGCCGACATCATCGCGGTCGACCTGTGCGATCAGATCGCCAGCGTGCCCTACCCGCTGGCCACCCCCGAGGACCTCGCGGCGACGGTGAAACTGGTGCAGGACACCGGCGCCCGGATCGTCGCCCGCCAGGCCGACGTGCGTGACCGCGCCGCGCTGAAGACCGCACTGGCCGAGGGCATCGCCGAGTTGGGCCGCCTCGACATCGTGATCGCCAACGCCGGCATCGCGCCGATGATGGGCGAGGATGCCTGGCAGGACGTCATCGACGTGAACCTCACCGGCGTCTATCACACCGTCGACGTGGCGATGCGGCCGCTGATCAAGCAGGGCGAGGGCGGCTCGGTGGTGCTGACCAGTTCGGTGGCCGGCCTGGTCGGCATCGGCGCCCCGATCGCCGGATCGCTGGGCTACACGGTGGCCAAGCACGGTGTGGTCGGACTGATGCGGGCGTACGCGAATTTCCTTGCGCAACTACAGCATCCGGGTCAACTCGGTGCACCCGGCCGGGGTGGACACCCCGATGATCGACAACGAGTTCACCCGCTCCTGGCTCGAGGGCATCGCCCAGCAGCAGCAGGGCGGACCGGACATGACCAATGCGCTTCCGGTGCAGACACTGGAGGCCGAGCGATATCGCCAACGCGGTGCTGTGGCTGGTGTCCGACGCCGCGCGGTATGTGACCGGGGTGGCACTTCCGGTGGACGCCGGCTTCGTCAACAAGCGCTGAGGCGCTTTAGACCTCGAGCACCGTCGGGACGATCATCGGCTGGCGGCGATAGACCTCACCGACCCACTTGCCCACCGACCGCCGCACCGCCTGAGCGATGCGCACCGGATCGCTGACGTTGTCGGCGGCGAGGATTTCCAGTTCCTTCTCGACCTTGCGGATCGCCGGCTCCAGGGCCTTGGGATCCTCGGAGAAGCCGCGTGAGTGCAGATGCGGCGGGGCGGCGATGCGGCCGGTGCCGCGGTGCACCACCACCGTCACCCCGATGAACCCGGAACTGAGGATCAGCCGCTCCCCCAGCGTCGCATCGCCGACGTCGCCGCTCACCAGTCCGTCGATGAACATCTTGCCCACCGGCACCGCACCGGCGATGCGGGTCTTACCGGCGATGAGGTCCACGCTGACGCCGTTCTCGGCCAGCATCATCGACTCCTCCGGGACTCCGGTGAGCACGGCCAGCTTGGCGTTCGCCCGCAGATGGCGCCAGTGCCCGTGCACCGGCATCACATTGCGGGGACGCACCGCGTTGTAGAGGAACAGCAACTCACCGGCGTAGGCGTGACCCGAGACGTGAACGCGCGCCTGCTGATTGGTGACCACGCGGGCACCGATGCGCGACAGCGCGTCGATCACACCGAACACCGCCTCCTCGTTACCGGGGATCAGCGACGAGGACAGGATGATCAGATCCTCGGAGGTGACGGAGATGCTGCGGTGCTCGCCGCGCGACATCCGCGACAACGCCGAGAGCGGCTCGCCCTGGGTTCCGGTGGTGATCAGCACCAGCCGGTCCGGCGGCATCTCCTCGGCGACGCCGATGTCGACGACGTTGCGGTCCTCGACCGTGAGGAAGCCGAGTTCGCGGGCAATGCCCATGTTGCGCACCATCGAGCGGCCGACGAACGACACCTTCCGGCCCAGGGAGACGGCGGCGTCGACGATCTGCTGGACCCGGTCGACGTTGGAGGCGAAGCAGGCCACCAGCACCCGCTTGCCTTCGGCGTTGCGGATCAGCCGGTGCAGGGTGGGGCCGACCTCGCTCTCCGACGGGCCGACGCCGGGCACCTCGGCATTGGTGGAGTCGCACAGGAACAGATCGACCCCGGCGTCGCCGAGTCGCGACATCCCGGGAAGATCGGTGGGGCGGCCGTCCAGCGGAGTCTGATCGAGTTTGATGTCGCCGGTGTGCAGCACCGTGCCCGCGCCCGTGTGGATGGCGATGGCCAGGGCGTCCGGGATGGAGTGGTTGACCGCGAAGTACTCGCACTCGAAGACCCCGTGCGTGCTGCGCTGGCCTTCGGCGACCACCATGATCTCGGGGGTGATCCGGTGCTCACGGCACTTCTCCGCGACCAGTGCGAGGGTGAACCGCGACCCGACGATCGGGATGTCGGAGCGCAGCTTGAGCAGGAACGGGATGGCGCCGATGTGGTCCTCGTGCGCGTGGGTGAGCACCAGCGCCTCGATGTCATCGAGGCGATCTTCGATGTGGCGGAAATCGGGCAGGATCAGATCCACACCGGGTTCGTCGTGGCTGGGGAACAGCACCCCGCAGTCCACGATCAGCAGCCGGCCGAGGTGTTCGAACACCGTCATGTTGCGGCCGATCTCGCCGATCCCGCCGAGTGCGGTGACGCGCAGCGCACCAGGTTCCAGCGGCGGCGGCGCCTTGAGGTCCTCGATCATGAGCGCAGCACGCTGGCCGCCCGCATATCGGCGGCCAGCTCGTCGAGTTGCTCAGCGGTGGCGGGCATCTGGGGAAGGCGGGGATCGCCGGCATCGAAGCCCTGCAGCTTCAGTCCGGCCTTGGACAGCGTCACACCGCCCAGCCGGGTCTGCGCATTGTTCAGCGGGGCGAGCGTCACGCTGATCTTGCGCGCGGTGGCCAGATCGCCGGAGTTGAACGCGGTCAACATGTCTCGCAGCGGGCCCGCCGCGACGTGGCCCCAGACGCTGACGAACCCGACCGCGCCGATCGCCAGCCAGGGCAGGTTCAGCGCGTCGTCGCCCGAGTAGTAGGCCAGACCGGTCTCGGCCATGACCGAGGCGGCACCGAGCAGATCACCCTTGGCGTCCTTGACCGCGACGATGTTGGGGTGCCGGGCCAGCGTCCGCAGCGTGTCCCACTCGATCGGGATCGCCGAGCGCGGCGGGATGTCGTAGAGCACCACCGGCAGATCGGTGGCGTCGGCGACGGCGGTGAAGTGCGCCACCAGTCCGCTCTGCGGCGGCCGCGAGTAGTACGGGGTGACCACGAGCAGCCCGTGCGCACCCTCGGCCGCGCAGGCCTTGGCCAGTCGCACGCTGTGCGCGGTGTCGTAGGTTCCGGCGCCGGCGATGATGCGGGCCCGGTCGCCCACCGCCTCGAGCACGGTGCGCACCAGGGTCAGCTTCTCGTCGTCGGTGGTGGTCGGTGACTCCCCGGTGGTGCCGGACAGCACCAGTCCGTCGCACCCGGAGTCCACCAGGCGGGTGGCCAGCGTGGCTGCGGCGGCGGTATCCAGCGAGCCGTCGGCGGCGAACGGTGTGACCATCGCGGTCAGCACCGTGCCCAGCCGTGCGCCGGGGTCGAATCCGCTGGTACTCACGGGCCCTTAGGTTACCCGGTGTGGCTACAGCTCTGTAGCAAGCGGGCTGGTGGCCACTTCGCTGCCGTCAGCCAGCACGGTGATCTCGAAATCGGCGAACACCGCGGGTGCGGTGGCGGTCAGCTCACGCAGGCAGGCGATGGCGAGCCGGCGAATCTCGGTGTCGGCGTGTTCACTGGCGCGCATCGCGATGAAGTGCCGCCACGCCCGGTAGTTGCCGGTGACCACGATGCGGGTCTCGGTGTCGTTGGGCAGCACCGCGCGCGCGGCCTGGCGGGCCTGCTTGCGCAGCAGCACGGCGTTGGGCGCCTCGGCGAATTTCGCCTCGAGCCTGCTCCAGCACCTCCAGGTAGGCGGCCCGGCTGGCGTCGGCGGCGTCGAGCACGATCTGCTGCAGGTCGGGGTCGTCGTCGAGTCCGGGCGGCAGGACCACGCGGGCGTCATCCTCGGGGACGTAGCGCTGGGAGAGCTGGGAGTAGGAGAAGTGCCGGTGCCGGATCAACTCGTGGGTGCACGACCGCGACACCCCGGTGATGTAGAAGGACACCGACGCATGCTCGAGCACGGAGAAGTGCCCGACCTCCACGATGTGGGAGATGTAGGACTCGTTGGTCGCGGTGCGCGGGTTGGGTTTCGACCAGCTCTGGTAGCAGGCCCGGCCGGCGAACTCGACGAGCGCCTGACCGCCGTCGGCGTCGGTGTCCCACGGCACGTCTGCGGGCGCGAGGAACTCGGTCTTCGCGATCAGTTGCACGCGCAGGGGCGCTGTCTCGGCCACGCGGTCACCTTAGTGCGTCGAGAGTGGGGGCTATGGACGCCGCAACGCCATTTACTGTCCTTAAGGCCCACTCTCGGCGGCCAGCGACGGCGGCCAGATCGCCGCGGTCACCGACGCTCACCTGCCCAAGCCCGAGCCAGTCGGCCATCGCTGCCAACTCCCCCGCCAGCGCCGCGGCCACCCGCGCACGGTCCCGGCCCGGTTCGGCGAAGGCGCCGAGCACCCGCAGCACACCGGCGGGCCGGTCGGCCTTGAGATCCACCCGTGCGACCAGTTCGCCGTCGAGCAGAAACGGCCACACGTAGTAGCCGAACTTCCGCTTGGCCGCCGGGGTGTAGATCTCGATGCGGTATTCGAACCCGAACAGCCGGGCCACCCGGGGCCGGAAGAAGATCAGCGGGTCGAACGGACACAGCAGAGCGGTACCCCGGTCGGCGCGCGGCACGGCCTGGCCGGCGCGCAGATAGGCCGGCGCGGTCCAGCCGGCCACCTCGACGGGTTCGAGGTCACCGGAGGCCACCAGCGCGGCGACGGCCGCCCTGCTCTGCGCGGGCCGCAACCGGAAGTAGTCGCGGATGTCGGCCTCGGTCGCCACCCCGAGCGACGTGGCGGCCCGCAGGGTCAGCTCCCGCACGGCCTCGGTGTCGTCGACGTCGCGGCCGAAGATGTCGGCGGGCAGCACCCGCTGCGCCAGGTCGTAGTGCCGCGCGAAACCCGTCCGGTGGGCGGTGGTGAGCACCCCGGAGGCGAACAGCGCCTCGGCCACCCATTTGGTCTCGCTGCGGTTCCACCATGCGCCCTTGCCGCGGGGCGTTCCGTGCTGCAGATGCGCTTCGATCTGACCCGCGGTGGCCGGGCCGAGTTCGGTGACGGCACCGATGACCGTCGTCGACCAGGCGCGGGTTGCCCTTGACGATCTCCACACCCCAGCGGCCGTGGACGTATTCGCGCATCCGCCAGCGCATCAGCGGCCAGTCCTGCACCGGCATCAGCGCGGCCTCGTGCGCCCAGTACTCCACGAGCAGCCGCGGAGCGCGGGGCGAATGACTCCACGCCGCCCGGTCCAGCAGGTCGCGGTCGTAGGGGCCGAGCCGGCTGAACACCGGGGCGTAGTGCGCCCGCACCGCCACGGACACCGAATCCAGTTGCAGCACTTGGATTCTGCTGATCAGCCGGCGCAGGCTCGCCCGGGTCACCGGGCCGGCGGGCCGTGCCCCGACCCCCTGGGCCGCGACCGCGACCCGGCGGGCCTGGGCGGCGGTCAGCCGTGTCACGGGCGCAGGAAGCTGTGGAATCTGTAGCGCAGCCCTGAGGTGCTGTCGTGCCAGTCGCCGACGGTGCCGATCCAGGACTCGTCGAGCGCCGGGGCCAGAACGTCCTCGTCCTGCACCCGCAGGTCGGTCTCCACCTCGGTGACTTCGCAGCGTGTCGCCCGTGGCAGCGCCAAATGGTAGATCTCGGCTCCGCCGATCACCCAGGTCTGCTGACCCGGGGATTCCTCGATCGAGCCCACGACCTCGGCGCCCGGCGGCCTGATAGCCCGGGTTGCGGCTGACGACGATGTTGCGCCGGCCCGGCAGTGGGCGGAATCGCTGCGGCAGCGACTCCCAGGTGCGCCGTCCCATCACCACGGTGTGGCCCATGGTCAGTTCCTTGAACCGGGCCAGGTCCTCGGGCAGGTGCCAGGGGATCCCGCCGTCGCGGCCGATCACCCCGGAGGTGGATTGCGCCCAGATCAGCGCCACGGACATCGCGGTCGTCCTAGACCGCGACGGGCGCGGAGATCGCCGGGTGCGGATCGTAGTTGCGGATCTCGATGTCGTCGAAAGTGTAGTCGAAGATCGAATCCCGCTGGGCGAGAACGAGTTCCGGGTACGGACGTGGATCGCGGCTGAGCTGCTCGGTGACCTGCTCGACATGGTTGTCGTAGATGTGGCAGTCACCGCCGGTCCAGACGAAGTCCCCGACTGCCAGGCCCGCCTGGGCGGCCATCATGTGGGTGAGCAGCGCGTAGCTGGCGATGTTGAACGGCACACCCAGGAACAGGTCGGCGCTGCGTTGGTAGAGCTGGCAGCTGAGCTTGCCGTCAGCGACGTAGAACTGGAAGAACGCGTGGCACGGCGGCAACGCCATCTGCGGGATCTCCCCGACGTTCCACGCCGAGACGATGATGCGCCGGGAGTCCGGGTCGGTGCGCAGCTGCTCAAGCGCGGCGCTGATCTGGTCGATGTGCTCGCCCGACGGTGTCGGCCACGACCGCCACTGGACGCCGTACACCGGTCCCAGATCGCCGGTCGGCGAGGCCCATTCGTCCCAGATCGTCACGCCGTGCCGGTGCAGCCACTCGACGTTGGAGTCGCCGCGCAGGAACCACAGCAGCTCGTAGATCACCGACTTCAGGTGCACCTTCTTGGTGGTGATCAGCGGGAAGCCCGCCGAGAGGTCGTAGCGCATCTGATGGCCGAACACGCTGCGGGTGCCGGTGCCGGTGCGGTCGGATTTGCGGGTGCCGGACTCGAGCACCAGAGCCAGCAGGTCCTCATAGGGGGTGGGAACGGACCCGGCGGTAGCCACGCCAGTCAGCTTAGGCGGCCCGGCACGGGAGTAGAAACGACACCATGCCAACGATCAGCGATTCCATCACCACCCCGGACGGACCCTGTCCGGTCACGCTTGCCATCCCCGACGGCGCGGGTCCGTGGCCAGCCGTGGTGATGTACCCCGACGCCGGCGGCGCCCGCCCGGCGTTCCGCGAGATGGCTCAGCGCCTGGCGTCGCTGGGATACGTGGTGCTGGTGCCGGACGTCTACTACCGCTACGGCGACTGGGCTCCGTTCGAGATGCGCACCGCCTTCTCCGACGCCGCCGAGCGTAACCGGCTGTTCGCCATGATGAAGAGCATCACCCCCGAGGTGATGGAAGCCGATGCGCGGGCGTTCTTCGACTACCTGGCTGCCCGGCCGGAGGTGCGCGGCCAACGCTTCGGTACCACGGGCTACTGCATGGGTGGGCGGACCTCGCTGATGGTCGCCGGCCGGGTGCCCGATCGGGTGGCGGCGGCGATGTCGTTTCACGGCGGCGGACTGGTTTCCGACGACGACAGGCAGCCCGCACCTGCTCGCCGACCGGATCCGGGCCGCGGTGTACGTGGGCGCCGCCGAGAACGATCCGTCCTACACCCCGGCGCAGTCCGACACCCTCGATGCCGCGCTGAGCGCGGCCGGCGTCGAGCACGTCATCGAGTGGTACCCGGCCGCGCACGGTTTCGCGGTCCCCGACAACGGTCCGTTTGACGCCTCAGCCGCCGAGCAGCACTGGGCCGCAATGCGGAGTTTCTTCGGCGCACAGCTAACCGGCTGATCGGCCGCGGCGAAATGGCCGCAGCGCAACCCGGATGATCCCCCGCAGCGGCATAGAGTCCGGTCACCACCGAGAGCAGGACCAGAAAGACCATCATCACGATCCAGTTGGACCGCGCATGGTCGACATTGACACCACACGATCGTGAACAGCACCGCGCAGAGGAAGACGACGATATCGCGCCAGTCGCCCTTGTAGTCCGCCGCCGACTGCCGCAACTGACGACTCTTGTCCATGGTGTTCACCAGATCACCGATCCGGTCGTCGATCGTGCGCTGCAACGCCGCACGCAGTTCGGTCTGCTCGGCGGGGATCTTCTCCAGCAGTTCCAGATCGTCTTTAATCATGGCGCGGTAGTCGGGTCCCTTGAAGCTTCCCGCCACCGCGGCCATCAGGGCGCCACCGGCGATCGGCGCGGCACCGAGTGCTAGTTCGGCGATTCCAGGCATGTCACCTCTCCGTCAGTTCATCAGCACGGCCGCGAGCGTGGCGCCCAGGTCGCGGGCCTGTTCTCGCACGGCCCCGTCGACCCGGCCGGTGACCGTGAGCACACCAGCCGACTTCACCAGGCCCAGTCCGGTCGAGATCCGCTCGACGGATGCCACCGCACCGGCGGTGTCGTTGTTGCCGTGCACCCACAAACCGTAGGGCCGCCCGGCAACGTGGTCGAGGACCGGGTAGTACACCGTATCGAAGAAATGCTTGAGCGCCCCGGACATGTAGCCGAAGTTCGCCGACGTACCGAATAGGTAGCCGTCGGCCTCCAGCACGTCGGAGATCGTGGTGCCGAGTGCGGGGCGCACGACGATCTCCACACCGGTCACGTCGGGATCGCGGGCGCCGGCGACCACGGATTCGAGGATTTCCCGGGTGGCCGGCGACGGCGTGTGGTGGACGATCAGTAGCCGCCGCATCACCGGATCACCCGTCGTCACCGAACCACTTCTGCTTGACCCGGTCGTAGGTGCCGTCCTCCCGGATCGACAGCAGCGCATCGTCAACCTGTCTGCGCAGAGCGCTGCCTATGGGGAAGGCGATTCCGTAGTCGCGAGGCTTGAACACCGGCCCCACCAAACGGGATTCCCCGGCGCGGTTCTCCGACAGGTAGTACTGCAGAATCGGCGCGTCGAAGACCACCGCATCGACTTTGCGCTCAGTCATTCCCGAGAAGCAGTCGGTGATGGATTGCATCGCACTGAACTGCACACCGATGCTGGCGAGGTAGGACGCCGTCGTGGTGTCGGCGACGGTACACGCCTTCTTGCCCACGAGGTCCTCTGGTGATCGGATCTGGGCATCGAACTTCTCGACCGTGAGGTTGGCGGTCAGGATCGCGGTGTAATAGGCGACGAAGATGATGCTGACGAACGTCCACAACACACTCACCGTCCGGGTCAACCAGCGCCGTGGTTCGTTAACCGGCGCGGCCGCCATCATCCCCAGTCCCCATTCGAAGGCCTGGAAAATCCCCGGAAAGTACGACTTCGACATCGACGTTTCCGCGTCACGACGCTCCAGGAACCAGATGATGTGCGCGGGCAGGATCGTCAGCACCAGTGCCGCGAAAAGCCAGACCAACATGGTCTTGGAGAACAACAGCTTGAGAAAGTCGGTCAGGCCGGGCTGGGTCCGCTCGGTGGTGTCGGCGGGAACGAGGATCTGAAGTCCTGCGCTCATCATCGGTTGGGAGAAGTCGACGGTCTCAGCTCGCTCAGCGGTGACCGATATGGCACACGCCGCGGCGTCTGCACGGCCGCTGCGGACCGCCTCCAACAGCCCGGGCGAAGACTGCTCGTTGACGCCCACGTAATTCACGGTCCAGTTCGCGCGCTTGGCGATCTCGTCCAGCAGATCGATGGTGAAGCCCGATCTGTATTCCCCATTGGTGAAGACGAAGGGCTCGAGGTCATAAGTGGCCACAGTGACGTCGACCGGCGCGGCGTGGGCCACCGGCGCCAGGCTCGGAAGTGCGCCGATTCCCGCCACCACGACCATGACGACAAACACGGCACGCAGGCGTGACAGCACTGGTGCAAAGTACCGGACCATCGGCCTGCTCAAGCTTTGGCCGACTGCATCTCGACCGCGCGCCGCATGGTCTCCCGGGCCCGGCCGCGGTCACCGGCGTAGTCGTAGGCGCGGGCCAGCCGGTACCAGCAGCGCCAGTCTTCCGGGTTGGCCTCGACCTCGGCGCGCACCGTCGCGAACAATGCGTCGGCGGCCTCTCGTTGGATTCGGCCACCTGGAGTGCGCGGCAACTCGCTGACATCGAGGTCCATGCCGTCCTCGCTCGCCAGCCGGACCAGCCGCTGATGGGCCAGCCCGGCCCGAAGCGTGGCCACCATCGCCCAGGCGCCGACGATCGGCAGGATCAGCACCCCGATGCCGAGCGCGAGTGCGGCCGGGGTGCCGGTGCGGATCAGCGCGACGGCGGTGCGGGCCAGCACGACGAAGTAGACGACCAGTGCCAGGCAGAGGAACCCGATCAGCAGCTGGATGCGCAGGATCACAGGTCAAGCAGTGCTTCGATGCCGATGGTGAGACCGGGGCGCGCCGCGATGTGGCGCACCGCCAGCAGCACACCGGGAACGAACGAGGTGCGGTCGATGCTGTCGTGCCGGATCGTCAGCGTCTCCCCCATCGTGCCGAACAGCACCTCCTGGTGTGCTACCAGTCCGGTGACCCGCACCGAGTGCACGGGCACACCGTCGACGTCCGCGCCACGCGCACCGGGTAGTCCGGTGCTGGTGGCATCGGGATTGGGCGGCAACCCTTTTCGCGCCTCGGCGATGAGCTGCGCGGTCCGGGTGGCCGTGCCGGACGGGGCGTCGGCCTTCTGCGGGTGATGCAGTTCGATCACCTCCACGGACTCGAAGTACGGGGCGGCCTTCTGGGCGAAGTGCATGGACAGCACTGCGCCGATCGCGAAGTTCGGGGCGATGAGCACACCGGTGGCCGGGCTGGCCGCGAGCCAGTCGCGGACCCGGTCGAGGCGTTCGGCGGTGAAACCGGTGGTGCCGACCACAGCGTGAATTCCGTTACCGATCAGGAACTCGAGGTTGTCCATGACGACGTCGGGGTGGGTGAAGTCGATGACCGCATCGGTGCTGGTGTCGGTGAACAGGCTCATCGCGTCGCCGGCGTCGACCTCGGCGCTCAGCGTGAGGTCGGCGGCAGACTGCACCGCCGCGCACATCGTCGCGCCGACTTTCCCCTTGGCGCCGAGCACCCCGACTCTCATGGGCGCCAGCCTATCGGGGGCAGCATAGGGTCGCTGGGATGCGCGTACTGCGAACTCCCGACGAGCGATTCACCGGTCTGCCGGGTTACCCGTTCGAACCGCACTATCTCGATGTCGAGGCCACGGGGCTGCCTCCGGTACGGATGCACTATGTCGATACCGGACCAGTCGACGCCGGACCGGCGACGGCCCGTTGTGCTGCTACTGCACGGCCAGCCCACCTGGTCGTTCCTGTACCGGCACGTCATCGCGGTGCTGGCCGCCGCGGGACTGCGGGTCATCGCACCGGACAACATCGGATTCGGCCGCTCTGACAAACCGGCCGAGCCGACCGACTACACCTTCGCCCGCCACGTCGACTGGATGCACTCGCTGGTGACCGGCCTGGACCTGTCGGGCATCACGGTGGTGGTGCAGGACTGGGGCGGGCCGATCGGCCTCAGCGTGCTGGCCCGCGAACCGGAACGGTTCGCCCGGGTGGTGGCGACCAACACCATCCTGCACACCTGCGATCCCGCGCTTGCCGGAAAACTGACCTGGGCGCACAACGCCGTGGAACCGGATCGGATGCTGCTGCAGGAGACCCTGCTGGACTACATCTCGTTCTACCAACGCGCACCCGATATCGCCCCGAGCATGTTCCTCAACGCTGTCGCGGGTCCACTGGACGCGCAGGTTCTCGCCGGATACGACGCGCCCTTCCCCGACCGCACGTATAAGGCTGGTCTGCGCCAGCTCACCGCGCTGGTGCCGCTGACGCGCAATGACCCCGGTGCGATGATCGGCCGCGAGACGATGGCAGTCCTGGCGCAGTGGGAAAAGCCATTCCTGACAGCCTATTCCGACGGCGACCCGCCTACCCGGGGCTGGGAGACGATCTTCGCCGACCACATTCCCGGAGCGGCCGGGCAGGCCCACACCACGATCGCCGGCGCGGGACACTTCGTGCAGGAGCAGCAGGGTGAACGGTTGGGCCGCATCGTCGCGGAGTTCATCGCGGCGACCTGATACGCGCGCTCACCACAATCACTCACCGTTACCGCTCACAGCGGGCTGGCGCCGCGAAGGTGCTCGAAGATCAGTGACGTCTGCGTGCCGGCCACATCGGCATCGGCGTTGAGATTGTCGACGACGAAGGACCGCAGATCGTCGGTGTCGCGCGCTGCCACGTGGATGATGAAGTCGTCGGCGCCGGCCAGGAAGTACACGTCGATCACGTGCGGCCGGCGACGGATCTGCTGCACGAAGGTGCGGATCCGGGCCCGTGCACCGGCCTGCAGGCTGACCGACACCATGGCCTGCAATGGCAGGCCGATGGCCGCCGGGTCGATATCGGCGTGGAAGCCGCGGATCACGCCGAGTTCCTGCAGCCGACGCACCCGGCCGTGGCAGGTCGAGGGTGCGATGCCGACGGTCTCGGCCAGTGCGCTGTTGGCGATGCGCGCGTCCGCGTGCAGGACCGTCAGGATGTGCCGGTCGACGTCGTCGAGTTCCCCAGCCCGAAGATCCTTCGATTCCTGCCGCCGCACAGGCATCATGGACGTCTTTTGTTCGGCCATACCGTCAATCTAGCGAATCTTTGTCGGCCCGATTGCCGTCTCACCGACATTTCTTCACACTTATCACCAAGCATCCGCCCGACGAAGGAGCTCCAGTGCGCGTCGGCATCCCCACCGAGATCAAGAACAACGAGTACCGCGTCGCCATCACCCCCGCCGGGGTGAGCGAACTGGTCCACCGCGGCCATGACGTGATGGTCCAGGCGGGCGCCGGCGAGGGGTCGGCGCTCCACGACGACGACTTCACAGGCCGCCGGGGCGCAGATCGTCGCCACCGCCGATGAGGTGTGGGCGCAGGCCGACCTGTTGCTGAAGGTCAAGGAGCCGATCGAGCCGGAGTACAGCCGGATGCGCAAGGGCCAGGTGCTGTTCACCTACCTGCACCTGGCGGCGTCGCGGCCGTGCACCGACGCACTGCTGGCCTCGGGCACCACGTCGATCGCCTACGAGACGGTGCAGACCGCCGACGGCGCGCTGCCGTTGCTGGCCCCGATGAGCGAGGTCGCCGGCCGGTTGTCGGCCCATGTCGGCGCCTATCACCTGATGCGCACCCAGGGCGGCCGCGGCGTGCTGATGGGCGGCGTGCCCGGGGTGGCACCGGCGGTGGTGGTCGTGATCGGCGGCGGGATGGCCGGCGACAACGCCGCCGCCGTGGCCTGGGGCATGGGCGCACACGTCACCGTGTTCGATCTCAACATCAACACCCTGCGCAAGATCGACGCCGAGTACGGCGGCGCGATCGAGACCCGCTACTCCTCGCGGCTGGATCTGGAGAACGCGGTCAAGCAGGCCGACCTGGTGATCGGCGCCGTGCTGGTGCCGGGCGCCAAGGCTCCCAAGCTGGTCACCAATGCCACTGTGGCGCAGATGAAGCCGGGCGCCGTGCTGGTCGACATCGCGATCGACCAGGGCGGCTGCTTCGAGGACTCCAAGCCCACCACCCACGACGATCCGACGTTCAAGGTTCACGACACCGTCTTCTACTGCGTGGCCAACATGCCGGGCGCGGTGCCGCGCACCTCGACCTACGCGCTGACCAACGCGACGATGCCCTATGTGCTCAAGCTGGCGGACAAGGGCTGGCAGGATGCCTGCGTGGCCGATCCCGCTCTGGCGCTGGGTCTTTCGACCCACGAGGGGCATCTGCTCAACGAGCAGGTGGCCCACGACCTCGGCCTGACCTACACCGATCCCGCCGGTCTGCTGACCTGAGTCACCGCCGCCCGCCAAGGCCCCAACAATCTGCGCGGCCGGGCCGCCTGTGATGCCCTGCCATGCGGTGCCGGCCCACAGACTGGTGGCCTGCGGGTCGCCGGCGGCCAGCGATGCCGCCCGGATGGGGGCGGTGATCTGGTGCACCTGCGGATAGCCCGCTCGGCGCCAGCGCGTCGTAGCGTGCGCTGAAGTCGTTGGCCAGGCTGCGTGCGTAGCGGCCGGTGAAGGCGGCGGTGACGACGGTGACGGTGAAACGCCGGATCCACCAGGGCGCGCCGGTACACCGGATTGGTTCCGGCTTCGTCGGACAGCAGCAGTGCGGTTCCCACCTGGGCGGCCACCGCGCCGCGCGTCGCGCGCCTCGGCGACCGCGGCGGCGTCACCGATCCCCCCGGCGGCGACAAGCGGAACCCCCACATCGGCGCACTGGGCGAGCTAACTCCGGTAACCGGATCTCCCCGGGCCGCTGACCGGGGGCGAACACACTGCGGTGCCCGCCGGCTTCGGGGCCCTGCACCATCAGCGCATCGGCGCCGGCCGCCACCGCGTAGTCGGCTTCCTCCCGGCTGGTGACGGTGACCATGGTCAGCACCCCGAGCCCAGCGAACCGGGCCAGTACCTCCGCGGTCGGGCAGCCGAAGGTGAACGACACCGCGTCGGGCACGGTGTCGGCGATTACTTCCAGCTTGGCCGGCCAGTCGTCGTCGTCCGGGCGGGGCTGTCCGGGTTCGACGCCGTAGGCGCTGCGCCAGCGGCTCCAGCGCGCGGCGGTAGGCGTCCAACTCCTCGGGCCCGGCGGCACACGGCTGGGGTACAAAGAGATTCACGCCGAGCGGACCGGTCGGTCACGGCGCGCGCGGCGACGATCTGATCGGCGAGTCGGGCAGGCCGTCAGATAACCGGCCGCCAGGAATCCCAGTCCGCCGGCGTCGGACACCGCGGCGGCCAGCGCAGGCGTGCTGGGTCCGCCGGCCATCGGCGCCCCGATGATCGGTGCGGCAAGGTCGGCGAGCGCGGACAGCACCGCGTCAGCCTGCGATCGCCCGAAGCGGCTGCGGCAGGGACCGTTTGGAGCGGTAGGGCCCGAGCACGGCCGCCCCGTACCGGCCGGACAGCACCTTAGCGCGCCACCGCGTTGACGTCCTCGAGGGTGACCTCGTCGATGTTGTTGCAGGGTGCTGTCGACGCTGCGGTACTCGCCGTAGTTGAGTCTCGCTGCGGCCGATCCGGTTCATCCGTGATGCCGAATCCTCAAGCCCGAGAACCAGACCCCCGCGCAGTGAGCCCTTGGCGATACGGCACTCGGATTCGGTGATGCCGTCGCGCGCCACGGTCTCGAGTACCTCGGCGGTCACCCGGACCACTTCGTCGAAGCGCTCCGGAAGACAGCCCGCGTAGACCGAGAAGGTGCCGCTGTCGGCGAAGGTGTCGATCGACGGAGTACACCGAATACGCCAGGCCGCGGGTCTCCCGGATCTGCTGGAACAGCCGGGAACTCAAGCCCCCGCCGAGGGCGGTGTTGAGCACCGACAGCGCCCAGCGGTTTGCCCAGTGCCGGCCGGGGATGCGCACACCGAGGATCAGATGGGTCTGTTCGCAGTCGCGGTGCACCAGGGTGAGCTCCGGCCGGCCCGCCACCCGGCCGGTGCCGCGGCGGTGCGGCTGCGGCTGTGCGGCCCTGTGACCAGCCGGGCGCCGAAGTACGTGCGGACCAACTCGACGACGTGGTCGTGCTCGATGTTGCCGGCCACCGCCACCACCATCCGCTCCGGGATGTAGCGGCGGACATGGAAGGAGTGCAATTGGTCGCGGGTCATCGCCGACACCGACTCGACGCTGCCGATCACCGGCCGGCCCACCGGGTGATCGCCGAACATCGCGGACAGGAACACGTCGCCGATGGTGTCCTCGGGGTCGTCGTCGCGCATGGCGATCTCTTCGAGGACGACATCGCGCTCGAGTTCCACATCGCTGGGCCGCGCAAACACCGTTGAGCACGACATCGGCCACCAGGTCGACGGCCAGTCTCGAGGTCGTCGTCGAGCACGTGCGCGTAGTAGCAGGTGTGCTCTTTGGAGGTGAAGGCGTTCAACTCCCCGCCGACGGCGTCGACGGCTTGGGAGATCTCCACCGAGGCGCGGGTGGGTGTGGCCTTGAACAGCAGGTGCTCCAGGAAATGGGCGGCACCGGCGACGGTGGGACCCTCGTCGCGGGAGCCCACGTTGACCCACACGCCGACCGAGGCCGACCGCACCGACGGCACGTACTCGGTGACCACCCGCAGACCTCCCGGCAGCACGGTGCGCCGTACCGCCGAGAGGTCCTGCGCCGGCGCGGATGAGCGCCGGCCGCCGCGAAGGCTAACTGCTGGCGGTCGCGGCATCGGCGGGCGCCGGTGCGGAGTCGCCGGCGCCATCGGCACCGTCGGCGGTGTCGTCGGCCACCGGGATGAGCGAGATCTTGCCGCGGTTGTCGATATCGGCGATCTCCACCCGAAGCTTGTCGCCCACCTTGACGACGTCCTCCACCTTGGCGACCCGCTTGCCGCGGCCCAGCTTGGAGATGTGGACCAGGCCGTCACGGCCGGGCAGCAGCGACACGAACGCACCGAAGTCGGTGGTCTTGACCACGGTTCCGAGGAACCGCTCCCCGACCTTGGGCAGCTGCGGGTTGGCGATCGCGTTGATCATGTCGATCGCCGCCTGCGCCGACGGTCCGTCGGTGGCGCCGACGAACACCGTGCCGTCGTCCTCGATCGAGATCGAGGCGCCGGTCTGCTCGGTGATCGAGTTGATCATCTTGCCCTTGGGCCCGATGACCTCGCCGATCTTGTCGATCGGCACCTTGATCGCGGTGACGCGCGGCGCGTACGGGCTCATCTCGTCGGGCTCGTCGATCGCCTCGGCCATCACCTCGAGGATGGTGGTGCGGGCGTCCTTGGCCTGGGCCAGCGCACCGGCCAGCACGCTCGACGGGATGCCGTCGAGCTTGGTGTCCAACTGCAGCGCGGTGACGAAGTCCTTGGTGCCGGCGACCTTGAAGTCCATGTCGCCGAACGCGTCCTCGGCGCCGAGGATGTCGGTGAGCGCGACGTAGCGGGTCTCGCCGTTGACCTCGTCGGACACCAGACCCATCGCGATGCCGGCCACCGGCGCCTTGAGCGGCACACCGGCGTTGAGCAGCGACAGCGTCGAGGCGCAGACCGAGCCCATCGACGTCGAGCCGTTGGAGCTCAGCGCCTCGGAGACCTGCCGGATGGCGTAGGGGAACTCCTCGACGCTGGGCAGCACCGGCATCAGGGCCCGCTCGGCCAGCGCGCCGTGGCCGATCTCGCGGCGCTTGGGCGAACCGACGCGGCCGGTCTCACCGGTCGAGTACGGCGGGAAGTTGTAGTGGTGCATGTAGCGCTTGGACTTCTCCGGCCCCAGCGAGTCGATCTGCTGGGCCATCTTGACCATGTCGAGGGTGGTGACACCCATGATCTGGGTCTCGCCGCGCTCGAACAGCGCGCTGCCGTGCGCCCGCGGGATGATCGACACCTCGGCTGAGAGCGCCCGGATATCGGTGATACCGCGGCCGTCGATGCGGAAGTGATCGGTCAGGATGCGCTGGCGGACAAGCTTCTTGGTCAGCGAGCGGTAGGCCGCACCGATCTCCTTCTCGCGTCCGGCGAAGGTCTCGCCGAGCTTGCCGAGCACCTCGTTCTTGATCTCGTCGGTGCGATCGTTGCGCTCGGTCTTGCCGGCGATCTGCAGCGCCGGCAGCCAGATCGTCGCCGGCCGCGGCGACCACGGCGGCGTAGACGTCGTCCTGATAGTCCGGGAACAGCGGGTACTCGGCGACCGGCTTGGCGGCCTTGGTCGGCCAGTTCCTGCTGGGCGTTGCACAGCGCGGCGATGAACGGCTTGGCCGCCTCGAGACCCTCGGCCACGACGCTCTCGGTGGGCGCCTGGGCGCCGCCGGCGATGAGTTCGATGACCCTGGTCGGTGGCTTCGGCCTCGACCATCATGATCGCGACGTCGTCGGCTGTCTTGCGGCCGGCGACGACCATGTCGAAGACGGCGTCCTCGAGCTGTTCGACGGTCGGGAACGCGACCCACTGGCCGTTGATCAGCGCCACCCGCACGCCGCCGACCGGGCCGGAGAACGGCAGGCCGGAGATCTGGGTGGAGGCCGACGCGGCGTTGATGGCGAGCACGTCGTACATGTCGTTGGGATCGAGGCTCAGGATCGTCACGACGACCTGGATCTCGTTGCGCAGACCGGAGACGAAGGTCGGGCGCAGCGGCCGGTCGATCAGCCGGCAGGTGAGGATCGCGTCGGTGGACGGGCGGCCCTCGCGGCGGAAGAACGAGCCGGGGATGCGGCCCGCGGCGTACATCCGCTCTTCGACGTCGATGGTCAGCGGGAAGAAGTCGAAATGATCCTTCGGTGTCTTGCCGGCGGTGGTCGCCGACAGCAGCATGGTTTCGTCGTCGAGGTAGGCGACGACAGCGCCGGCGGCCTGCTGGGCCAGCCGGCCGGTCTCGAATCGGATGGTGCGGGTGCCGAAGCTCCCGTTGTCGATGGTGGCGGTTGCTTCGAACACGCCTTCGTCGATTTCAGCGACAGACATACGTCCGTGCGGCCTTTCGTTCACTGTTGTTTTAGCGTCACCACAGTGCGGACGATTGGCTGACGACGGCTACGGTCGTCGATCGAAGCTGCCGGGTGGAAGACTCTAGCCCGGCAGCCACTACCGAAGACCGCCCGATCGGGCAAGCCTCGCTGGGAGACGCAGGTCGCAGGCCGCGGCGCGGCTGGCGACGTCCTCATGTTACACCGCTGCTGATGGCCGGGGTTCCCCCCGGCAGCCCCTCAGCGGCGCAGGCCCAGCCGCTCGATCAGCGAGCGGTAGCGGGCGACATCGACCGCGGCGACGTATTTGAGCAGCCGGCGGCGCCGGCCGACCAGCAGCAGCAGACCGCGACGGGAGTGGTGGTCGTGCTTGTGGGTCTTGAGGTGCTCGGTCAGATCAGAGATGCGCTTGGTCAGCATCGCGACCTGGGCCTCGGGGGAACCGGTGTCGGTGTCGTGCAGGCCGTACTGGCCGAGGATTTCTTTTTTCTGCTCAGTGGTCAGCGCCACAGAATCACTCCATCTGTTTCAGTGCCGCGAATGAGATCGAGCACGTGGCCACCGCGGACTGCAGCACACGCAGGTCTGACCTTACCGGGTCAGGACTGAGCGGCCAAAATACTGCGGGCCTTCTCGGTGTCGCGCCCCATGGCCGCGATCAGGTCATCAACGGCGTCGAACTTCTTCTGACCGCGGATGCGGGCGACGAAGTCCACTGCGACGTGCTGGCCGTAGAGGTCGGCGGTGGTGTCCAGGACGAACGCCTCGACGGTGCGGGTGCGCCCGGAGAACGTCGGGTTGGTGCCCACCGACACCGCCGCGCTGTAGCGCTCACCGGGCACCACCGACCCGGTGCCCGTGGCGGGTCCGGATTGCCGGCCCAGCACGGTGAACCAGCGCGGCGTACACCCCGTCGGCGGGGATGGCGGAGTGCATGGGCGGGGCGATATTGGCGGTCGGATACCCCAGGCCGCGGCCGCGGCCGTCGCCGCGCACCACCACGCCCTCCACCCGGTGCGGCCGGCCGAGCGCCTCGGCGGCGGCCACCACGTCACCGGCGTCCACGCAGGCCCGGATGTAGGTGGAGGAGAACGTGACCGTCTCGGACTGGTGCTGTTCGGCGACCAGGGACACCGACTCCACCGCGAAGCCGAACCGCTCGCCGGCCTTGCGAAGGGTGCCGACGTTGCCGGCGGCCTTCTTGCCGAAGGTGAAGTTCTCCCCCACCACCACATCGAGGACGTGGAGTCGCTCGACGAGCAGTTCGTGGATGTAGCGATCCGGGGTGAGCTTCATGAAGTCAGCGGTGAACGGGATCACCAGGAACACGTCGATGCCGAGTTCCTCGGCCAGTTCGGCGCGGCGGGTGAGCGTGGTCAGCTGCGCGGGGTGGCTGCCGGGGAAGACCACCTCCATCGGATGCGGGTCAAACGTCATCAGCACCGTCGGCACATCGCGGGCGCGGGCCGACTTGACCGCCCGCGCGATGAGCTCGGCGTGCCCACGGTGAACACCGTCGAACACCCCGATGGTCAGCACGCAGCGGCCCCAATCGGACGGAATGTCGTCCGGTCCGCGCCAGCGCTCCACGTCCACAAGCCTACGACGGGGGTCGTCGCGGCGGGGGTGTCGATCAGGTGACAGTTGCGGCTCATCGGCCATGAGTTGTCCTCAGCCCAGCGTCGCCGGGCGGATCACGACCACCGATTTCGCCGCGCCGTCACGGTCCTCGAGCAGTGCCATCACCCGGCCCTGGGGATCGGTGGCGGCGTAGACACCGTCGGCGCCCGCCGCCGGCAGCGGTCGGCCGTGGCTGGCGTCGACGGCCTGCTCGGCGGTGATGTCGCGGCGCGGGAACGCCAGCAGGCAGGCCTCGTCGAGGGTGTGGCTCAACTCCGGGTGCTCGGCGAGGTGGTCCAGGGTCCGCGCATCCTCAAGGCCGTAGCCGCCGACCCGGGTGCGCCGCAACGCGGTGAGGTGCCCGCCGACAGCCGAGCGTCTCTCCCAGGTCGCGCGCCAGCGCCCGGATGTAGGTGCCCGAGGAGCAGTCCACCTCCACGTCGACGTCGACGAACGGCCCGTCCCGGCGAATGGCGAGAACATCGAACCGCTCGACGCGCACCGCCCGTTCGGCGAGCTGCACCTCGTGACCTTCGCGCGCCAACTGGTAGGCCCGCTTGCCGCCCACCTTGATGGCGCTGACCGCCGACGGCCGTTGCGAGATATCGCCGCGCAGCCCGACGATGGCGGTCTCGATCGCGTCGTCGGTGATCGCAGCGGCTGAAACATCCTGGAGCACTTCGCCTTCGGCGTCGTCGGTGGACGTCGTGCGTCCCAGCCGGATGGTCGCCATGTACGACTTCGATGTGCCACTGATCAGTCCGAGGATCTTGGTGGCGCGTTCGATGCCGACCACCAGGACGCCGGTGGCCATCGGGTCGAGCGTGCCGGCGTGGCCGACCTTGCGGGTGCCGAATGCCCGACGGCACCGCGACACCACGTCGTGGCTGGTCATGCCGGCCGGTTTGTCGACCACCACGATGCCGGGGGCGCGGTGGGCTCACAGCACGATCGCCGTCAGCACCAGACCGCCGGCCACCGACCAGCGCCCGGACAGCTCGGTCAGCGGCGGACCGGATCGTGCGGCCGGGTCGATGAGAATGCGGGAGACGAAGCTGCCCGTCATCCCCGTCGCATCCACGTCGAAGGTGATGTGGGCGTCCTCGAAGCCCAGCCACCGACTCGTCAGCGGGAACCACGTCTTGTACGTCGCCTCCTTGGCGCAGAACAGGATCCGGTCCCAGTGCAGGCCGGTCGGCAGCGCGCCGATCTCGTGGCGCTCGGCGGGCAGGCTGATCGCCTTGAGCACTCCGTCGGGCAGCACGTCATGGGGTTCGGCGTCGATTCCGACCGACCGCACCACCGCACTGCGGCCGACCACCGCGCCGCGGTAGCCGCGGCTGTGGGTGAGGCTGCCCACCACCCCGTCGGGCCACTGCGGTTCGCCCTTGTCGCCCTTGAGGATCGGGGCCGGCGGAACCCCGAGTTGCTCCAGCGCCATCCGGGCGCAGTGCCGAGCGGTGATGAACTCGCTGCGCCGGGTGTCGACCGAGCGGGCGATCAGCGCCTTCTCCTCGGGCATCGGCTGCAGTTCGGGCGGATCGTGGAACAGCTCGGCGTACACCAGATCGGCGATATCGGGCAGCACCGCCGGAATCAGCTCGCTCATGTGCGCCTGCTGCGCAGCCGCTCGCGGAACTTCTCCCCCTGCTCCCGCATCTCGGCGGTGATCACGAAGTGGCCGCCGAACTCGTTGAGGTATCCGGGGGCGTAGTCGGGATCGGGCAGCACCTGGCGCAGCCAGCGATACGGCTTGCGGCGATGCCACTCCCGCGGATAGCCCACCGACACCTCTTCGAACCGCACGCCGTCGTACCAGGTGGTGCGCGGGATGTGCAGGTGGCCGTACACGGCGCAGAGCGCGTTGTAGCGGGTGTGCCAGTCGGCGGTCTCGGTGGTCCCGCACCACAGCGCGAACTCCGGATAGATCAGCACATCGCACGGGTCGCGGCGCAGCGGGAAGTGGTTGACCAGAACGGTGGGGACGGCCGGGTCGATCTCGTCGAGCCGTGCCCGGGTGTAGGCCAGCCGGTCGCGGCACCACGCGTCGCGGGTGGCGTAGGGCTCGCAGGAGAGCAGGAACTCGTCGGTGCAGACCACGTTGCGCTCCCGCGCGATCGCCAGGCCCTCGGCCTTGGTGCTCGCGCCCTCCGGCAGGAACGTGTAGTCGTAGAGCACGAACAGCGGCGCGATGACCGCCGGGCCGCCGGCACCGGTCCACACCGGATACGGATGCTCCGGTGTGATGACACCGATCTCGTCGCACATCTGCGACGATGTGGTCGTAGCGCGCCCGGCCGAACACCTGGGCGGGGTCCTTGCCGGTGGTCCACAGTTCGTGGTTGCCGGGCACCCAGATCACCGTGGCGAAGCGTTGCTTCAGCAACTCCAGCGCCCAGCGGATGTCGTCGGTGCGCTCGGCGACGTCGCCGGCGACGATCAGCCAGTCCTCCGGGGTCGCCGGGTACAGCGACTCGGTCACCGGCTTGTTGCCCGCGTGACCGGTGTGCAGGTCGCTGATCGCCCAAAGGGTGGGTGTCACAACTGGTGAGCCTACTGGCGGTCCCTATCCTGATCGGTGTGGCGAGCAGGCGAGTGACCAGTGCGGTGAGCCGGGCGATGCGCCGGGCACTGCGCCTGCCGCCGCCGACGACCGGGCTACGACGTGCACCGCGGGGTGCCCATCACGATGCGCGACGGCGTGACCCTGCGAGCGGATCACTACGCGCCCGGCCACCGACCACCCGGTCGGCACCATCCTGGTTCGCGGGCCGTACGGCCGCGGTTTCCCGTTCTCCTTCATCTACGCCCAGATGTACGCCGCGCGCGGCTACCACGTCGTTCTGCAGAGCGTGCGCGGCACATTCGGCTCCGGCGGGCGAATTCGTGCCGATGGTCCACGAGGCCGACGATGCCGCTGACACGGTGGCGTGGCTGCGCGAACAGCCGTGGTTCACCGGCACGTTCGGCACCATCGGGCTGTCCTATCTGGGCTACACCCAGTGGGCGCTGCTGTCGGATCCGCCGCCGGAGTTGGTGGCGGCGGTGATCAGCGTCGGCCCGCACGACTTCCACACCTCATCGTGGGGAACCGGGTCGTTCGCGCTCAACGACTTCCTGTCCTGGTCGGACATGATGGCCCATCAGGCGCGTGGGCCGCTGCACCGGTTGGCATTTCAGTTCCGCGGCCAGCGCCGGGTGACGGGACGCGGTGCGTGACGTACCGCTGGGTGCGGCGGGGCGCAACCTGCTGCGCGAGCAGTCGACCTGGTACGAATCCTGGATCGACCATCCCGACATCGATGACCCGTTCTGGGAGCAGATGCGGATGGACCACGCGCTGGACCGCTGCTCGGTCCCGGTGCTGCTGCTCGGCGGATGGCAGGACGTCTTCGTCGACCAGACGCTCGCCCAGTACCGCCGTCTGCACGCCCGCGGCGTGGACGTGGCGATGACGATCGGGCCGTGGACCCACGAGCAGATGGTGACCAAGGCCGTCGGCGCCACCGCTGCGGAGACGCTGCAGTGGCTGGATGCGCATCTGGGTGCCGCGCAGGTTCCGGCACGGCCCGCGCCGGTGCGGATCTACGTGACCGGCCGCAGCCGACCGGGCTGGGTCGAGCTGGCGGACTGGCCGCCGGTCACCGAGGAGCAGGTGTTCTACCTCAACCCGCGCGGCGGTCTGGGGATCGACGCCGTCGGCGCCGGACGCCGCGCCGGTGACCTTCCGCTACGACCCCGCCGATCCCACCCCGACGGTGGGCGGGCGGTTGCTGACCCGCCAGTCCGGCTACCGCGACGACACCGCCCTGGCCGACCGCGATGACGTCGTCTGCGCTTCACCACCGCGCCACTGCCGCCACAGGTGTGCGTCTGCGGTCATCCGGTCGTCGAACTCGACCTACGAGTTCCGACAACCCGCATTTCGACGTGTTCGTCCGGCTCAGCGAGGTGGACGACCGCGGTCGGTCGCGCAATGTCAGCGACGGCTTCGGTCGCTTCGATGCGCACCACGACGGGCCGATCCGGCTCGAACTCGACCCGATCGCGCATCGCTTCAGCGCGGGTTCACGGCTGCGGGTGATGATCGCCGGCGGCTGCCATCCGCGCTTCGCGCGCAACCTCGGCACCGGCGAGCCGGCGATCACGGGCAGCGATGCGGCCTCGACGCACACGTGCGACACGGGACTGCTCGACGCTGACGCTGCCGGTCGGACCGGTAGCCGGCGGCGAGTCGGGTGACGACGGGGTCGGACTCGGGTGTAGCTGACGGCCATGAAGATCGCGATCGCCGAGACACCACAGAACCACCGCTCCGATCAACAACACCTTGGGGTTCACCATCCTGCGGTCCGACCGGATGACGTACGTGCCAGACCCGACGACATCCTGCTGATCGACACCACCGACCGCGTCCGCACCATCACGCTGAACCGGCCCGCAGTCCCGCAACGCGCTGTCCTCGGCGCTGCGCAGCGCAGTTCTTCGCCGCACTGCGCGACGCCGAGGCCGACGACGGGCGTCGACGTGGTGATCGTCACCGGTGCCGATCCGGTGTTCTGCGCGGGCCTGGACCTCAAGGAACTCGGCAACACCACCGAGCTGCCCGACATCTCCCCGAAGTGGCCGCCGATGAGCAAGCCGGTGATCGGGGCGATCAACGGTGCGGCGGTGACCGGCGGGCTGGAACTGGCGCTGTACTGCGATGTCCTGATCGCCTCCGAGCAGGCCCGGTTCGCCGACACCCACGCCCGGGTGGGGCTGCTGCCCACCTGGGGCCTGAGTGTGCGGCTGCCGCAGAAGGTGGGCGTCGGGATGGCGCGGCGGATGAGCCTCACCGGTGACTACCTCTCGGCCGCCGATGCGCTGCGGGCCGGGCTGGTGACCGAGGTGGTGCCGCACGAGCGAGTCTGATGCCCGCCGCGCGGGCGATCGCCGCGTCGATCGTCGGCAACAACCAGAAGTCGGTGCGCGCGCTGCTGGAGTCGTATCACCGCATCGACGAGGCGCAGGCACCGGCACCGGACTGTGGCTGGAGGCCGAGGCGGCCGCGCAAGTGGATGCGGTCGGCCACCGGCGACGACATCGCCGCCAGCCGCGCCTCGGTGATCGAGCGCGGCCGGTCGCAGGTCAACTGACCCCTCCGCCTCCCCCGCGAAATCCACCCGAGGGTCGTGGTTTAGGTCGTTTGCGCGACCGTGAGGTCGATCTCGCGGAGAGGCGGCGGCCTCAGTCCTCGAGGGCGTCGTCACCGGAGTCGTCACCGGAGTCGTCTCCCGAATCCGGCTCGGCCAACCGGTAGGGCTGCGCCTCACCGGCCGGCGAGGCGTCGGCCCGGATCCGCTCGACTTCGGCGTCGGCGGCGCGGGCCCGCGCCAGCAGTTCCTCCATGCGGTGCGCGGCGTCCGGGACGGTGTCCCGGATGAATGCCAGCGTGGGGGTGAACTTCACCCCGGTGCCGGCCCCGACCTTGGTGCGCAGCACCCCCTTGGCGCTCTCCAGCGCCGTGGCCACCCCGGCGTAGTCGGGTTCCTCGGTCAACGACCGCCCGATCACGGTGTAGTACAGCGTCGCGTCATGCAGGTCACCGGTCACCTTCGCGTCGGTGATCGTCACCCCGGCCAGCCGCGGATCCTTGATCTCGTACTCGATCGCCGAGGCGACGATGGTGGAGATCCGCTTGGCCAGCCGCTTCGCCCGTGCGGGGTCAGCCATGTGCCGTGCACATCAGCTGGTTGCCTTCTTCACTGCCGACACTGCCTTCTTCACTTCGTTCATCAGGCGGTTCATCAGGCTCATCAGACGCGCGCCTTCTCGACCAATTCGTAGGTCTCGATGACGTCGCCCTCTTTGATGTCGTTGTAGGTCACCGTCAGACCGCACTCGTAGCCTTCGCGGACCTCGGTGGCATCGTCCTTCTCCCGCTTGAGCGAGGAGACGGTGAGGTTCTCGGCGACCACGACGTTGTCGCGCAGCAGACGCGCCTTGGCGTTGCGCCGCATGATGCCCGACTGGACCAGGCAGCCCGCGATATTGCCCACCTTGGAGGACCGGAAGATCGCCCGGATCTCGGCGCGGCCGAGTTCCTTCTCCTCGTAGATCGGCTTGAGCATGCCCTTGAGCGCGCTCTCGATCTCGTCGATCGCCTGGTAGATCACCGAGTAGTAGCGGATCTCCACACCTTCGCGGTTGGCCAGTTCGGTGGCCTTGCCCTCGGCGCGCACGTTGAAGCCGATGATGATGGCGTCCGAGGCCGAGGCCAGGTTGACGTTGGTCTCGGTGATGCCACCGACACCGCGGTCGATGACGCGCAACTCCACCTCGTCGTCGATCTGGATGCCCAGCAGGGCCTCCTCGAGCGCCTCGACCGTGCCGGCGTTGTCGCCCTTGAGGATCAGGTTGAGCTGGCTGGTCTCCTTCAGTGCCGAATCCAGGTCCTCAAGGCTGATGCGCTTGCGGGCCCGGGCCGCCAGTGCGTTGCGCTTGCGCGCGCTGCGGCGGTCGGCGATCTGGCGGGCGATGCGATCCTCGTCGACGACCAGCAGGTTGTCGCCGGCGCCGGGCACCGAGGTGAACCCGATGACCTGGACCGGCCGGGACGGGAACGCCTCGGTCACGTCCTCGCCGTGCTCGTCGACCATGCGGCGGACGCGGCCGTAGGCGTCGCCGGCGACGATCGAGTCACCGACGCGCAGCGTGCCGCGCGCGATGAGCACGGTGGCTACCGGGCCGCGACCGCGGTCCAGATGCGCCTCGATCGCCACGCCCTGGGCCTCCATATCGGGGTTGGCCCGCAGATCCAGCGAGGCGTCGGCGGTCAGCAGGACCGCCTCCTCCAGTGCCTGGATGTTGACGCCGTTCTTGGCCGAGATGTCGACGAACATGGTGTCGCCGCCGAAGTCCTCGGCAACCAGGCCGTACTCGGTGAGCTGCGACCGGATCCGCTGGGGATCGGCGCCCTCCTTGTCGATCTTGTTGACCGCCACCACGATCGGCACATCGGCGGCCTGCGCATGGTTGATCGCCTCCACCGTCTGCGGCATGACACCGTCGTCGGCGGCCACCACCAGGATCGCGATATCGGTGGCCTTCGCACCGCGGGCGCGCATGGCGGTGAACGCCTCGTGGCCCGGGGTGTCGATGAAGGTGATCAGACGCTCGACGCCGTCGTGGGTGACGGCGACCTGATAGGCGCCGATGTGCTGGGTGATGCCGCCGGCCTCGCCCTCGCGGACGTTGGCCTGCCGGATGGTGTCGAGCAGTCGGGTCTTGCCGTGGTCGACGTGACCCATGACGGTCACCACCGGCGGCCGGATCACCAGATCCTCTTCGCCGCCGAAGTCCTCGCCGTAGGTCAGGTCGAAGGACTCCAGCAGTTCGCGGTCCTCGTCCTCCGGAGAGACCACCTGAACGACGTAGTTCATCTCGCCGCCGAGCAGTTCCAGGGTGTCGTCGGAGACCGACTGGGTAGCGGTCACCATCTCCCCGAGGTTGAACAGCGCCTGCACCAGCGCGGCCGGGTTGGCGTTGATCTTGTCGGCGAAATCGCTCAGCGACGCGCCGCGGGCCAGCCGGACGGTCTCTCCGTTGCCGTGCGGCAGGCGCACACCACCGACGACCGGCGCCTGCATGCTCTCGTACTCGGCGCGTTTGGCCCGCTTCGACTTGCGCCCGCGGCGGACCGCTCCGCCGGGACGGCCGAACGCACCTGCGGCACCGCCGCGCTGACCGGGACGGCCACCGCCGCCACCGCCGCCGGGACGACCGCGGAAACCGCCGGCCGGTGCACCGCCGGGAGCGCCGCCGCCGGGACCGCCGGTGCGGTAGTTACCGCCGCCGGCGCCGCCGGGACGAGCACCCTGACCGGGACCGGGCCGGGCACCCGGGCCACCGGGACGCGGAGCACCGGGACGGGCGGGACGGGCCATACCGCCGGGCGGGCGGGGCGGCATATTGCCGGGACTGGCGCCACCGGGCCGCGGCATGCCGGGACGCGGGATACCCGGTCCGGCCGGCCGTGCCCCCGGGGGGCCGGCGACGGGCGGCCGGGCGACGGGGCGCTCGACCGGCTGCGAGGAGAAGGGATTGTTGCCCACGCGAGGTGAGCGGGGCCCACCCGGCTTGGGTGCGGCCGGGCCGGGACGCGGGCCTGCCGCCTCGGCCGGGAGGCCGGGCTGGGCAGGTGCCGGTGGTGCCGGAGGTGCCGGAGGCGCGACCGGCGCGGCCGGTGCGGGTGCAGCGGGCGCCGGAGCGGCCACCGAGGGGGCCGGCGGCGCGGCGGCAACAGCGCCGGTGTCGGCTGCGGCGGGCGCCTTGGCCGCCGGCTTCTCCGCTGCTTTGGCGGGGGGGCGGCGGCGGGTGCTTTCGCCCCGCCGAACGACTCCCGGAGCCGGCGCGCCACGGGGGCTTCCACCGTCGACGACGCCGATTTGACGAATTCGCCCTGCTCACTCAGCCGGGCGAGAACTTCCTTGCTCGTGACACCGAGTTCCTTAGCCAACTCGTGTACGCGGGCCTTACCTGCCACTACCTTCTCCATCTCTGAGAGGCGTCAGCGGGTGTAGGGCCGCGCCTCGGGTTTAGCTATGACGCATGGTCATCGGGACTTCACGGTGTGCTCATGTTCTTCGCTACCTGTTTCTCCTGTGCCGGGCGGGCGAGCGCTTCGACATGCTCGACCACCGCGGATGTGTCCGGTGAACCGGTGATGCGCAACGCTCGCGCGAAGGCCCGCCGCCGGATCGCTGCCGACAGGCAACGCTCGACGGGGTGCAACCACGCACCCCGGCCGGGATGGCAGCCTGATGTGTCAACGGTGACGGCGAATTGACCGTTTCCCATCGACACGGCCACCATTCGCAGCAGTTCGACGGCCAACTCTCGCTCCCGGCAGCCGATACACATCCGCACCGGGGAATCGGTACGACGTTTCGCAGCGGCCGGTCTCTCGCGCTGGATCACGGCTGAGTCTACCGTCAGACCTGCTCGGACGGGCAATCGCCTGTTCGCCCGCCCGCTACTGCTGCCGCGGTGCCCGCTGCGGAGCCTGGGGCGGTCCGGCGGCCGCCGGACCGGGCGCCTTCTCGGGGGCACCGTCGGGCGGCTGCTGGGATTCCTCGACATCGCTGCGGATGTCGATACGCCAGCCGGTGAGCCGCGCGGCCAGGCGCGCGTTCTGGCCCTCCTTGCCGATCGCCAGCGAGAGCTGGAAATCCGGCACGATGACCCGCGCGGCGCGCGCGGCGGCGTCGACGACCTGGACCGACACCACCTTCGCCGGGGACAGCGCGTTGCCGACGAACCGGGCGGGGTCGTCGTCGTGGTCGATGATGTCGATCTTCTCCCCGGACAACTCGCTCATCACGTTGCGGACCCGCTGGCCCATCGGACCGATGCAGGCGCCCTTGGCGTTGAGGCCCGCCACGGTGGAGCGGACCGCGATCTTGGACCGGTGGCCGGCCTCGCGGGCCACCGCGACGATCTCGACCGAGCCGTCGGCGATCTCGGGCACCTCCAGGGAGAACAGCTTGCGCACCAGATTGGGGTGGGTACGCGACAGCTCGATGCGGGGTTCGCGGGCACCGCGGGTTACGCCGACCACGTAGCAGCGCACCCGGTCGCCGTGCTCGTAGCGCTCCCCCGGCACCTGCTCGGCGGCGCGGATGGTCCCCTCGGACCCTTTGGTCTCAGTGCCCAGCCGCACCATGATGTTGCCGCGGGCGTTCTCCCGCGCGTCGCGCTGCACCACACCCAGGACGATGTCGCCTTCGCGGGCGGAGAACTCCCCGTAGACCCGTTCGTTCTCGGCGTCGCGGAACCGCTGCAGCATCACCTGGCGCGCCGTGGTGGCCGCGACCCGGCCGAACCCCTCGGGGGTGTCCTCCCACTCGCTGATGAGGTTTCCGTCCTCGTCGGTCTCCCGCGCCAGCACCTGCACCGTGCCGCTCTTGCGGTCGATCTCGATGCGGGCGTCCGCGGCGTGCCCCTCGGTGTGGCGGTAGGCGGTGAGAAGAGCCGACTTGATGGTGTCGAGCAGTTCGTCCACCGAGATTCCGCGATCGACTTCGATCGCGTGTAGCGCGGCCATGTCGATGTTCATGACTGTGCCTCCGTTGAGTGGGTGAATTCGAGTTCCTTGGCGCTCGGTGGCGAGAACTCCACCTGCACAGCGGCTTTGACGATCTCGTTGAGTGCGATGCGGCGCACGATCCACCCGCGGCCCTGGCGGACCACCAGGTCCACCGCGCCGTCGGCCACCGTGGCGATCCGCCCGGTCACCGTGGTCTCGTCCCGCAGGAGGGCCTCGACCTTGCGTCCACGGGCCCGGCGGAAGTGCTTCTCGTCGGTCAGTGGCCGGTCCACCCCCGGCGAGGTCACCTCGAGGACATAGGCGGCCTCGGAGTCCAGGCCATCCAGCGACTCCGAGGCCGAGCGGGACAGTTCGGCGACGGTGTCGAGGTCGAGGGGGACATCACCGTCGACGATGACCCGGATCAGCGGCGGGGTGGCCCGGAGGTCGATGGAGACGTCCTCGACTTCGTACCCGGACCGCGCGAACTCACCGTTGAGTAGCTCGAGCACCTGCTCCGGCGACGGTAAACCGCGTGATCGCTCAGTCACGGCGAGCTCCTCGTCTTGAGTTGTCTTCGTACGGCGCGTCGATGCGGGTTGACCACGGTGCAGGCCGTCACACGACGGCCCCTGACCAAACGATACGCCGAGACGGTGGGCGGCAATGGCAGGATGTGGGCGTGCTCCACCCCCCTACCGCCTCGGCCGACGGTCCGAGCGAGTTCAGCAGGCGCAGCCTGCTCGCCGGTGGCGGACGGGGGCTGCTGGCGCTGGCGCTGCTCGGCACGGCCGCCGCGGCGTGCGGGTCAGCGCCGTCGGGCCCGGACCCGCTCGAGGAGCAGTTGGCCGCTGCCCGCCGGGACAGCGACCTGGCGACCGCGGCGGCCAAGGGGGCACCGGCCGCGGTGGTGCCGGCCCTGGCCGAGATCGCCGCCGAGCGGGCCCGCCACGCCACCGCGCTGATCGAGGAACTGGCCCGCGCGGCCGGCACACCCACGCCGACCGAGACCGGCGACCCGGACTCCCCCACACCGTCGGCTTCGGCCGCCCCGGCCCAGGCCGCGCCCCCGCCGTCGGTCGCCGAGGTGGCCGATGCGCTGCGCCAATCCGCGGACAGCGCCGCCGCGCTGGTGCCCACGCTGTCCGGCTACCGGGCCGGCCTGCTGGGCTCGATCGCGGCGGCCTGCACCGCCTCCTATGAGGTAAGCCTGTCGAGGAGGCGCCCGAAGTGACCTCCCCATCACCGTCCCCGTCGGAGCCCACGCCGGACCCCGACCGTCCCGAGTCACCCGACCAGGCCGCGCTCTTCGACGCGGTGGCCGCCGAGCACGCCGCGATCTACGGGTACGGCATGGTGTCCGCGCACAGCCTGCCCACCCGCAATGAACTGGTCTCCGAGGCGCTGGCCCAGCACCGCGAACGCCGGGAAGCGGCACTGGCGCTGCTGGGCGAGCGCAAGATCACCGCGCCGCTGCCCGCGGCCGGCTATCAGCTGCCGATGGTGGTGGACTCCCCGACCGACGCCGCCAAGCTGGCGGTGCAGATGGAGATGGATTGCGCGGTGGCCTGGCGTGCGGTGCTGGAGCAGGCCCGCGAGGGGACCGACGGGGAGAAGGACCGGTCCCTGGGGCTCACCGCGCTGACCGAATGCGCGGTGATGGCGGCGCGATGGCGCAAGGTGCTGCGCGCCTGGCCGATGACCGAGGCCTTTCCCGGCGGCAGCGAGTAGCGCCTCAGGTCAGGCCGTTCAGGTCAGGCCGTTCAGATCAGGCCGTTCAGATCAAGCCGAAGCCAGGATTGCGGCGATCTGCGCCGCCGCATCGGCCACCGGGACCTCGCGGGTGTCGCCGGTGAACCGGTTGCGCAACTCCACGACGCCATCGGCCCAGCCGCGGCCGACCACGACGATCCACGGCACCCCGAGCAGTTCGGCGTCTTTGAACTTCACCCCCGGGGACACGGTCCGGTCATCGAGGAGCACCTCGTGGCCGCTGCCGTCGAGGCGTGCGGCCAGATCCTCGGCACCGGCCCGGGCCTCGGCGTCCTTGTTGGCGATCACCACATGCACGTCGAACGGCGACACCGACGCCGGCCAGCGCAGACCCAGCTCGTCGTGGTGCTGCTCGGCGATCACCGCCACCAGTCGGGACACCCCGACGCCGTAGGACCCCATGGTCAGCCGCACCGGCTTGCCGTTCTCACCGAGAACGTCGACCTCGAAGGCGTCGGTGTACTTGCGGCCGAGTTGGAAGATGTGCCCGATCTCGATGCCGCGAGCGCTCTCCAGCGGGCCGGCCCCGTCCGGCGACGGGTCGCCGTCGCGCACCTCGGCCGCCTCGATGGTGCCGTCCGGGGTGAAGTCGCGGCCCGAAACCAGGCCGACGACATGCTTACCGGTCTCGTCGGCGCCGGTGATCCAGGACGTCCCCGCGACGACACGGGGATCCACCAGGTAGCGAACACCGTTGTCCAGCAGAGCCTTCGGTCCGATGTAGCCCTTCTTCAGGAATGGGTAGCGGGCGAAATCACCATCGTCGAGCATCGCGTATTCGGCCGGGTCGAGGACGGCACCGAGGCGCTTGTCGTCGATCTCCCGGTCGCCGGGGACGCCGATGCCGAGCAGTTCCCACTCCCCGCCCGGTACGCGGACCTTGAGCATGACGTTCTTCAGTGTGTCGGCGGCGGTGACGGTGCGCCCGGCGAACTGCGCCAGTCCCGCACCGTTGGCCCAGTCGACCAGCGAGGCGATGGTGGGGGTGTCGCCGGTGTCGTGCAGCACCGGATCGGGTAGGCCGTCGACGGACAGTGGTGCCGGCACCGCGGTGGTGACCGCCTCCACGTTGGCCGCGTAGCCCGAGTGCCGGGCAGCGGACGAAGGTGTCCTCACCGATGTCGCTTTCGGCCAGGAACTCCTCAGACGCGCTGCCGCCCATCGCGCCGGACACCGCCGAGACTATCGACGTATCGAATCGCCATGCGCGCGAACATCTTCTGATAAGCCTCGCGGTGGGCCAGATAGACCGTCCGCAGTCCGTCGTCGGTGACATCGAAGGAGTAGGAGTCCTTCATGATGAACTCGCGGCCGCGCAGGATGCCGGCCCGCGGCCGGGCCTCGTCGCGGTACTTGGTCTGGATCTGGAACAGCAGCGCCGGGAAGTCCTTGTAGGAGCTGTACTCACCCTTGACGGTCAGGGTGAACAACTCCTCGTGGGTGGGGCCCAGCAGATAGTCGTTGTCGCGGCGGTCCTTGAGCCGGAACACCCCGTCGCCGTATTCGGTCCAGCGGTTGGTCGTCTCATACGGCGCGCGCGGCAGCAGCGCCGGGAACAGGATCTCCTGGCCGCCGATGGCGACCATCTCCTCGCGCACGATGTTCTCGATCTTGCGCAGCACCCGCAGCCCCAGCGGCAGCCAGCTGTACAACCCGGGCGCGATCGGGCGCACGTAACCGGCCCGGATCAGCAGTTTATGGCTCGGCACCTCGGCGTCGGCGGGGTCGTCGCGCAGGGTGCGCAGGAACAGCTCGGACATACGGGTGATCACAGCGGGCCAGCTTAGGCCACCGCGGGATGCGCGCCGCAGTCGTGGCGGTTAGAGCTCGCCGGCCTCGACCGCTTCACGGGTGTGCTGGGCGGCGGCGATCTCGCGTGCCGAGCAGCCGGATGCCAGAACGCGCTGATACCGACCAGCACCGCGACGGCGGCCACCCACAGCAGGGAGTAGGTGTAGCCGGCGTCCAGTGCGTCGAGCTGGGCGGGGGTCATGTCGGAGACCGGTCCGGTGGTGCCGCCCAGATAGAGGGTGCGCGAGATCTGCACCGCGGTGATCACCACCAGCACCATTGGGCCGCCGAGATTCTGCGCCATCAGGGTGATCGGCACTGACCGGGCCGATCTCGCGGGGGCCGACGTCGGCCACCGCGCACAGCGGCAGGATCACCGAGATCACCCCGATGCCGAAGCCGCCGACGACGATGGGCAGCAGCAGGTCCGGGAAGTACGGGATGGTGCGCGTCAGGGTGGAGCCGTAGAGCATGGCGGCCAGCACCAGCACGCCGCCGCCGATGATCAGCCAGCGCGGTGCGACATGCGGGCGCGAGCCGGGCGGTGAGCACGTTGCCCAGGCCGAGCGCGAGCGCGAACGGGATGAATCCGATACCGGCGTGCAGTGCGGAGTAGCCCAGCACGTCCTGCACGTAGAGCCCGATGATGACGGTGAGCGTCAGCATCACCCCGCCGGCCATGAACAGCGAGATGAAGGTCATCACCCGGTTCCGATCACTGAACAGAGACAGCGGCACCAGGGGGTGGTCGGCGTTGCGCTCGGCGATGACGAAGCCGATGCCGAGGGCCACCGCGGCCACCCCGGCGCCGATGACGAACGGATCGGTCCAGCCCCGCGGCGGACCCTGGGTGAACACCAGCACCGCCGCGGTGCACCCCAGGGTGGCCAGCAGCGCCCCGGTGATGTCGAGTTTGAGGCGCTCGTGGCGGGTCTCCTCAAGCCTGGTCACGGCGATCCAGATGATCAGCGCGCCGATCGGCAGGTTGATGAGGAAGGCGAGGCGCCAGTTGATGACGGTGAGTGCGCCGCCGATGACGAGCCCGAGGACCGAGCCGAGGCCCTGCATGGCCGCCGACATCGCCATCGCCTGGTTACGGGCGTGTCCGGCGCGCGTAGGTGGTCGCGATCAGCGCCAGCCCGGTGGGTGCGGCGACCGCGGCGCCGATGCCCTGCACCGCGCGCGCCGCGATCAGCAGCGGGCCGTCGGTGGCCAGCCCGCAGGCCATCGAGGCGATCGTGAATACACCGACGCCGGAGATGAAGGCCCGTTTGTGGCCGATGGCGTCGCCCACCCGCCCGCCGAGCAGTAGCAGCCCGCCGAAGGTCAGCACGTAGGCGGTGATCACCCAGCTCTTGGCGGCATCGGAGAGATCGAGGTCGGCCTGCATCCGGGGCAGCGCGACGATGACGATGGTGCCGTCGAGGGTCGACATCAGCTGCATGCCGGTGATCGCGACGATCGCGACACCCAGCACGCTGGAGGCAAGCGGCCGGGGCGGCGGTTCAGGAACTTTGCCGCCGGCCATGGACAGCTACCCTACCCAGGCGCCACGGCCGGACGAGCCGGTCGGAGCCTGTGTTTTACAGCTCTCCGGCGTCGATCGCTTCCTTGACGTCCTGGGCGTGGGCGACCTGCGCGGCGGTGTAACCGATGAACAGCGCCACCGCACCCACGATCACCGCCACGCCGGCGACCCAGAGCAGCCCGTAGGTGTAGCCCTGGTCCAGCGCGTGCAGTTGGTCGGGTGTCATCTTCTTGACCGGTCCGGTGGTGCCGCCCAGGTACAGCGTGCGCGAGGTGATGACCGCCTGGATGACGGCCAGCACGACGGGGCCGCCGAGGTTCTGCAGCATCAGCGCGATCGCCGACACCGGGCCGATCTGGTCCAGACCCACCCCGGCGATGGCCGAGACGGTGAGCGGAACGACGATCATGCCGATACCCAGGCCGCCGATGGTGATCGGCAGCAGCAGATTCGGGAAGTACGGGATTCCGGCGTCGAGGGTGGAGCCGTAGACCATGGCACTGAGCACCAGCACGCCACCGGCGATCACCAGCAGCCGCGGCGCGAAGTAGTTCACCAGCTGCGAGGACACCGCGAGTCCGATTCCGAGGGCGATGACGAACGGGATGAACCCGATGCCGGCGCGCAGCGCGCTGTAGCCCATGATGTCCTGCACGTAGAGCCCGATGAGCACGGTCAGGGTGAACATCACCCCGCCGGCCAGGAACACCGCGGCGAAGGTGGCCAGCCGGTTGCGGTCGGCGAACAGCGTGAACGGCACGACCGGGTTGACCGCGCTACGTTCGACGAAGAAGAACGCCGCGAACGCCGTGACGGCGATCAGACCGGACAGCAGCGTCATCGGCTCCAGCCAGCCGTTCTCCGGGCCCTGGGTGAAGCCGAACACCGCTGCGGTGCAGCCGACGGTGGCCAGCAGCGCGCCGGCTGCGTCGAGCTTCATCGGCTCGCGGTGCGTCTCGCGCAGGGTGACCTGCGCCAGGTAGATCACCAGCACACCGATCGGGATGTTCACCAGGAACGCCAGCCGCCAGGACACCTCGACCAGCGCGCCGCCGACCACCAGGCCCAGCACCGAGCCGATGCCGGTCATGGCGGCGAAGATCGCCGTGGCGGAGTTGCGGGCCGGGCCCTTCGGGAAGGTGGTGGCGATCAGCGCCAGCCCGGTCGGCGAGGCGATCGCCGCACCGACGCCCTGAAGCAGCCGCGCGATCACCAGAGTCGCTTCATCCCAGGCGATTCCGCACAGCACCGAGGCGATGGTGAACAGCGCGACACCGACGATGAAGGTGCGCTTACGGCCGATGGCGTCACCGAGGCGACCGCCCAGCAGCATCAGACCGCCGAAGGTCAGCACGTAGGCGGTGATCACCCAGCTGCGGCCGGCGTCGGAGAGGTTGAGCTCGTCCTGAATTCTGGGCAGCGCCACGATGGCCACCGTGCTGTCCATGGTGGCCAGCAGTTGCATGCCGCCGATGGCGACCACGGCGGAGATGAACCGCCAGGACCGCAGACCAGAGGGTCCGGCCGACTCGAGGTCGGCCGGGTCCAGCCGCTTCGGGAGCGGGTGAGACGAGTCGGCAGCGGCCCGGAAACCGGAGGTGCGCTCGGCGTCGTTAAGAGCCGTCATAGCGGGCTACCCTACCGGAATATTAAGAGGACTTTAAAGTCCCGATAAGGTCTCGAATGCTGCGACCGGGCCGATCACGATGACCGCCGGGGGCCGAATGCCCTCGGATCGGAGGCGTTCGGGCACGTCAGAGAGGGTGGCCCGGACGATCCGCTCGGCCGCCGTGGTGCCGTGCTGGACCGCCAGGACCGGCGTCTGAGCAGGTCTGCCGCCCTTGAGCAGGGCCGCGGCGAACAGTTCCATCCGCTCCACGGCCATCAGCAGCACCAGCGTTCCGGACAGTTTCGCCAGCGCATCCCAGTTGACCAGCGATTCCGGGTCATCGGGTGCCAGATGGCCGCTGACCACGACGAATTCGTGATTCACCGCACGATGGGTGACCGGCACACCGGCCAGAGCCGGAACCGCTATGGCGCTGCTCACACCCGGCACCACGGTCACCGGAATCCCGGCCTCGGCGCAGGCGAGCACCTCCTCGTATCCGCGGGCGAAGACGAACGGGTCCCCGCCCTTGAGTCGCACCACGAACTGCCCGGCCCGGGCCCGCTCGATGAGCACCGCGTTGATGGCGTCCTGGGCCATCGCCCGGCCGTAGGGGATCTTCGCGGCGTCGATCACCTCGACGTGCGGGGCGAGTTCGGCGAGCAGTTCCGGCGGGGCCAGCCGGTCGGCGACGACGACGTCGGCGTAGGCGAGCAGCCGCCGGCCGCGCACCGTGATCAGCTCGGGGTCCCCCGGTCCCCCGCCGACCAGCGCCACCCCGCCGGGCACGACATCCGAGGCGGTCGACGCGACGATGTCCGGGGCGATGCGGCCCTGGGCGAAGGCGTCCCGAATCGCCGACCGGACCGCCGCCGAGCGGCGGTGCTCACCGCTGGCGAGCACACCGACCAGCAGTCCCTCGTAGTCGAAGGAGGCCGGGGTGACGGCGGTGCCGTCGCGGCCGGAGTCGGCACGCACGCAGAAGATCCGGCGGCGTTCGGCTTCGGCGACGACGGCGGCGTTGACATCCGGTTGGTCGGTGGCGGCGATGGCGTACCAGGCGCCGTCGAGGTCGCCGTCGCGGTAGTCGCGCAACTCCAGGGTGATTCCCGGTTGCTGTTCGGCGAGTGCCTCCACCGCCGGAGTGGCGGCACGGGCGACGACATGGACCTGGGCACCGCCTGCGATGAGTACCGGCACCCGGCGCTGGGCGACGGTGCCGCCGCCGATGACGACGACCTTCTTGCCGGCCAGGCGCAGGCCGACGAGGTAGGCGTTCTCGGTCACCGGCGCAAGCCTAGGGTGTGGCCTGCTCGACGAAACGGCGGACCGACTGCGGGTGCGCGGCCGGGTGGGTGTGCAGATATGACGCGTGAACGCCGCCGCGGATCGCGCCCTCGTCGGCCGCGCCGGCACCGCCGGGTCAGCCAGGCCGGCGAGACGGCTTCGCTGAACTCGACTGTGGTGCGGTGGAACTCATGTGCGGTCACCCGCTGACCGGCCCGGTGCAGCGAGGAGTCGGCGGCGGCGACGGCGTCGCGGTAGCCCAGCGTCAGCCGCGGGCCGAACGCGGCGGCGCCGGGCAGCACCCCGCACATCCGGTGCCCGTCCAGTTCGTCCATCAGATAGGTGAGTCCGCCGCACTCGGCGTGGACGGGGGCGTGGGCGGCCAGCGCCCGGATCTGCTCGCGCAGGGCGACGTTGCCCGAGAGCGCCTCGGGGTGCTCCTCGGGAAAGCCGCCGGGCAGCACCAGTGCCGCCGTGAATTCCGGCAGCGTGTCGGTCAGCGGATCGAATCGCACCGGACGCGCTCCGGCGGCCCGCAACAGTTCCTCGTGCTCGGTGTAGCCGAAGCTGAAGGCCGCCCCGGCGGCAACCGCCACCACCGGGTCGCCCGCCACCGGCTCGCCGACCGCGTCCTGCGGGGACCACGGCGCCGACGCCACACCGCAGCGCGCCAGCGCGGCCACCGCGGCGATGTCGATATGGGCCGACACCAGTTCGGTCATCGCCGCCACCGCTGCGGTGGCCGCGGCGCCGTGCTCCGCGGCGGTGATCAGCCCGAGGTGCCGCGACGGGACGGCGAGGGCGTCGCGGCGCGGGAGTGCGCCCAGCACCGGCACCCCGACGGCCTCACACGCCGAGCGCAGCACCTGCTCGTGGCGCGGTGAGCCGACCCGATTGAGGATCACCCCGCCGATCCGCACGCCGGGACAGAACGTCGAAAAGCCCTGCAGCACAGCGGCGATGCTCTGACTCTGGCCGCGGACATCCACCACCAGCAGCACCGGGGCGTCCAGCATCTGGGCCACCTGCGCGGTCGATCCCCGTGGGGGTGTGACGAACCGATCCTCGATCCGGCCGTCGAACAGACCCATCACACCTTCGACGACGGCGATGTCGGCGCCGAGACAGCCGTGGCCGTACAGCCCCGGGATCAGATCCTCACCGACGAGGACCGGGTCGAGGTTGCGGCCGGGCCGGCCTGCGGCCAGCGCGTGATAACCCGGGTCGATGAAGTCCGGGCCGACCTTGAACGGGGCGACCCGGTGCCCGGCCGCGCGCAGTGCACCCATCAGACCTGTTGCGACGGTGGTCTTTCCACTGCCCGACGTCGGTGCGCCGATGATCACCGCGGGCACGGCCCTCACCATTCGATGCTCACCATTCCACGCTCACCACTCGACACCGCGCTGACCCTTGCGGCCGGCATCCATCGGGTGCTTGATCTTGGTCATCTCGGTGACGAGGTCGGCGGCGGCGAGTAGCTGCGGCGGCGCCTCGCGGCCGGTGATCACCACATGCTGGCGCCCGGGCCGCCCACGCAGCACCTCCACCACCTCGTCGACGTCGAGCCAGCCCCAGCCGAGCGGGTAGGTGAATTCGTCGAGTACGTAGAAGTCGTGTTGCTCGGCGGCCAGCCGGCGGGCGATCTCCGCCCAGCCCTCGGCGGCGACGGCGGCGTGATCGTCGTCGCTGCCGGGCTTACGGGACCACGACCAGCCCGCGCCCATCTTGTGCCATTGCACCGGCGCGCCGATGCCGTGCTCGGTATGCACCCGGCCGAGTTCGGCGAACGCCGCCTCCTCGCCCACTTTCCATTTGGCGCTTTTGACGAACTGGAACACCGCCACGCTCAGGCCCGCGTTCCACGCGCGCAGCGCCATCCCGAACGCGGCGGTGGACTTTCCCTTGCCGGCACCGGTGTGCACCGCCAGCACCGGTGCGCCCCGGCGCTGCCGGGTGGTCAACCCGTCCCCGGGAACGCTGGTGGGTTGGCCCTGCGGCATACCGCGCTCCTCTGTATCTCAGGCGACGTCGCGGACGACGTGCTTTTCTCAGGCGACGTCGCGGACGGCGTGCGCCAGGCTGTCCGCGCGCAACTGGGCCAGGCGCAGCACCGGGGCGCGCAGGTACCCGGCCAACTCGGCGGCCAGTTCCAGCCGCACATAGGACGTTTCGCAATCCACCACCACCGCCGCGGCACCCTCGGCCGCCAGGCGCTGCGCGGCGATCCGGCTGCGGCCCAGCGGATCCGGACCACCTGTGGCCCGGCCGTCGGTCAGCACCACCACCAGCGGGCGGCGGGCGGCGTCCCGGGCCCGTTCGCGGACCACGACGTCGTGGGCGGCCAGCAGCCCTTCCGCCAGCGGTGTGGTGCCGCCGGTGTCGAAACGGCGCAACCGCCGGGAGGCGATGTGTGCTGACGTGGTGGGTGGCAGCAGCAGGCGCGCGCCGTCGGCGCGGAAGGTGATCACCGCGACCTTGTCTCGGCGCTGATAGGCGTCGCGCAGCAGCGACAGTGCGGCACCGCTGACCGCCGACATCCGGTCACTGGCGGCCATCGATCCGGATGCATCGACGACGAAGATCACCAGGTTGCCCTCCCGGCCGATCCGGGTGGCCCGGCGGATATCGCTCACCTGCGGGCGCAGGGGTCCGGGGCCAATACTGTTGCCGGCTGCCGACAGCAGGGTGGCGAACAGGTGCACGCCGTGCCCCCGTTCGGGATTCGGGCTGGGACCGACGACTGCACCGACGGAGTTGCGCGCGGCCGAGCGCCGGCCCACCGCGCCGTCGCCGATGCCGGGCACCGACAGCGCCCGGGTGCGAAACGGTGCGGCCGGCGGCGCCGAGGGGCGGGGGGATCCGGCCGACTTCTGCTGGTTTTCTTGGGCTTTCGCGTCGGGGGAAGCCGGTGATCCGTCGGCGTCCGCGCCGCCGCCCGATGGGTCGGGGTCGGGATCGGGGTCCGGCCCGGAATCGCCGGACTGTCCGGCGCGGTCCAGAGCCGCGTCGAGTTCGGCGGGGTCGATACCCGGATCGTCGAACGGGTCACGCCGGCGCCGGTGCGGCAACGCCAATTCGGCCGCCACCCGGATGTCTTGTTCTTCCACGGCCGCGGCACCCCGCCACGCCGCATGGGCCACCGCGGTGCGCGCCAGCACCAGGTCGGCGCGCATGCCATCGACGTCGAAAGCCGCACACAGCGCGGCGATCCGGTCCAACTCGGCATCCGGCAGCACCACCTGATCGACCACCGCCCGTGCGGCCGCGATCTGATCGGCCAGCGCGCCGTCGGCACCCGCGTACCGGACGGCGAAGCCCTGCGGATCGGCCTCATAGGCCAGCCGACGGCGGATCACCTCGCTGCGCACCGGAACCTCCCGGGAGGCCGCCACGTCAACGGTGAGGCCGAACCGGTCAAGCAGTTGCGGTCGCAGTTCGCCCTCTTCGGGGTTCATCGTTCCGATGAGCACGAAACGCGCCTCGTGCGAGTGCGAGACGCCGTCGCGTTCGATGTGCACCCGGCCCATCGCGGCGGCGTCAAGCAGGATGTCGACCAGGTGATCCGGGAGCAGGTTGACCTCGTCGACGTAGAGCACCCCGCCGTGCGCCCGGGACAGCAGTCCGGGTGAGAACGCATGCTCTCCGTCGCGCAGCACCTTCTGCAGATCGAGCGAGCCGACCACCCGGTCCTCGGTGGCACCGATGGGAAGTTCCACCAGCTTCGCGGCCGGGTCGGCACCGGCCAGCACCGATGCCAGCGCCCGCACCGCGGTCGATTTGGCGGTGCCCTTCTCGCCGCGGATCAGCACCCCGCCGATCTCGGGACGGACCGCGCACAGCAGCATCGCCAGCCGCAGCCGGTCGTGTCCGACGATCGCGCTGAACGGATACGGGGCGGTCGCGCTGGACGGATCCGGGCCGGTCACCGGAGTGCCGCCCGCAGCATCGGGACGTGCGGGATGCCGTCTTCGACGAACTCCGCACCGTCGATGACGAAACCGTGCCGGGCATACATCTGAGCGAGGTGGCTCTGTGCGCTGAGCCGGCAACTGTCCTCGCCGATCTCGGCCAGCGCGGCCTGCATCAGCCGGGTGGCGTGTCCCTGGCCGCGCTCGGTCTTCACAGTGGCCACCCGGCCGATCCGGAACACCGTGTGGCCGTTCGTTATATGACCACCCGCGGATTCCTCCATCAGCCGCAGCGTGGCGGTGATGTCACCGGCCGGGCTCTCCAGCCAGAAGTGCCGGGTGCCACCCTGCAGATCGCGTCCATCGAGTTCGGGATACGGGCAGTTCTGCTCGACCACGAAAACCTCGACCCGCAGCGTGAGCAGCGCGTAGAGCGTGGCCGCATCCAGTTCCGTGCCGCGGCACCGTCGCAGCGCCGCGGTCACACCAGTCCCGCGCGCGCGGCACGGGGTTCCAGACCCAGCACCCGGGTGCCGTGGTCCCAGACTTCGGCGAACAGCCGCGGCTCATCGGAGAGCTTGGAGCCCAGCGAGGGCACCATCTCCTTGAGCTTGGGCTCCCAGGACGGGTAGCGGTCGGCGAAACAGCGCTGCATCACCTCGAGCATGGCCGGGACGGCGGTGGAGGCCCCGGGCGAGGCGCCGAGCAGTCCGGCCATCGACCCGTCGTCGGCGGCGAGCACGGTGGTGCCGAACTCCAGCACGCCGAGTTTCTTGGAGTCGCGGCGGATCACCTGGACGCGTTGGCCGGCGATGTCGAGTTCCCAGTCCTTGTCCTGCACCGTCGGGGCGAAGTCGCGCAGCGTGTCGACGCGGGCGGCCTGGGAGAGCAGCAGCTGACCGATCAGGTACTTCAGCAGCGACAGTTCGGTGAGGCCCACCCCCACCATTGACAGCAGGTTGTCGGGTTTGACCGAGAACGGAAGATCAGTGACCTTGCCGGTCTTGAGGAACTTCGGCGACCATCCGGCGAACGGCCCGAACAGCAGCCAGTCGTGGCCGTTGATCACCCGGGTGTCCAGGTGCGGCATGGACATCGGCGGGGCGCCCAGCGGAGGAAGGCCGTAGACCTTCGCGTGGTGCGCATCGGTCAGCTCGGGCTTGCGGGTGCGCAGCCACTGGCCGCTGACCGGGAAGCCGCCGAAGCCCTTCACCTCTTTGATGCCGGCTTTCTGGAGCAGCGGCAGCGCCCCGCCGCCGGCCCCGACGAATACGAATTTACTGTTCAGCGTGGTCTTCTCGCCGGTTCGGCGATTGAGCACCTTGACCGTCCAGCCGCCGTCGGAGCGGCGGTCGAGGTCGCGCACCTCGTGGCCGAACATGGTGTTCATCCCCCGCGAGGTGGCGAAGCCCATCAGCTGGCGCGACAGCGCGCCGAAGTCGACGTCGGTGCCCTCGGAGGTCCAGTTCAGCCCGACCGGGTCGGAGAAGTCGCGGCCCGCCGCCATCAGCGGCAGCCGGTGGGAGAACTCGTCGGGGTCGTTGATGAACTCCATCGTGGCGAACAGCGGGTTGCGCACCAGGGTTTCGTGGCGGCGGCGCAGATAATCGACATTCTGTGCACCGCTGACGAAGCTCACGTGCGGGATGGGGTTGAGGAAGCTGCGAACGTCGGTGATGATTCCGTGCTCGGCGGCATACGCCCAGAACTGCCGGGTGACCTGGAACTGCTCGTTGACGTTGACGGCCTTGGCGATGTCGATGGAGCCGTCGGGCTTCTCGGGGGTGTAGTTCAGTTCACACAGCGCCGAGTGCCCGGTACCCGCGTTGTTCCACGGGTCGCTGCTCTCGGCAGCCGCAGCATCGAGGCGCTCGACCAACGTGATGGACCAGTCCGGCTCCATCAGGCGCAGCAGAGCGCCCAGCGTGGCGCTCATGATCCCCGCTCCGACCAGGACGACGTCAGTCTTGGCGTGTTCAGACATGGCGTGTTCAGACGTGGCGTGTTCAACCATGGGGCTAGGTTATCCCGGCGTCCGCCCGGCCACCTGCCAGGAGGCGGCGAACTATCGTTGGTCCCTGTGACGCCAGCGGTGGCCGAGCCCTCCTGGGCCGACGACGAGTTGTCCGGCTACCGGCAGATGACGTGCCCACTAGGCGCAGACCCCGACGGCGAGGGCGAATTGTTCGCCACCCTGGTGCGCCGCGCCGATGATCGCCCGGCCCGCCGCACCGTGCTGGCGGTGCACGGGTTCACCGACTACTTCTTCAACACCGAACTCGTCGAGCACTTCGGCGGCCGCGGCATCCGGTTCTACGGCATCGACCTGCACAAGTGCGGCCGGTCCTGGCGGGAGGGTCAGACGCCGCATTTCACCACCGATCTGTCCCGCTACGACCGCGAGCTGGAGTGGGCGTGTGCCGTCATCGCGCGGGAGAACCCGGGTGGCAGCGTCCTGGTGTACGGGCACTCGACCGGCGGTCTGGTGGTGTCGCTGTGGCTGGACCGGGTGCGCCGCCGCGGAGGCGCCGGCCCGGACGTGGGCCTGGCAGGCATGGGCCTGTCGGGTCTGGTGCTCAACAGCCCTTTCCTGGATCTGCGCGGGCCGGCGATCCTGCGTACCCGACTCACCGCGACGGCGATCGGGGCGGTGTCGAGGATCCGCAAGACCCGGGTTCTGCGGCCCGCCGGCGAGGGCGGCTATGGCCTGACCCTGCACCGTGACTACCACGGCGAGTTCGACTACAACCTGCGGTGGAAACCCGTCGGCGGCTTCCCCATCACCTACGGGTGGATCCACGCGGTGCGCCAGGCCCAGGCGCGGTTGCACCGCGGCCTGGATGTCGGAGTACCCAACCTGATCCTGCGCTCCGACCACACCGTCGCTGAGACGTCCGGGACGGCCGGGACGGCCGGGACCGAAGCGATGCAGCGCGGCGACGCCGTCCTGGACGTCGATCACATCGCCCGATGGGCGGGATGCATCGGCAACCGCAGCAGCATCATCCCGGTGGCCGACGCCAAGCACGACGTCTTCCTGTCACTGGCCGGACCGCGCCGGCAGGCCTACGCCGAACTCGACACCTGGCTCGATACCGAAGGCTTCTGAGCCCAGCGCTCCTCGACGCGGCCGAATCGCCAGACCGCCAGCGCCCCAACCCACGTCAGCGCGAACAACCCGACGATGACGAAGCCGACGATGTTGAGGTCCAGACCGGCGACCCAGTCCCAGAAGCCACCGTGCAGTCCGAGTTGACCGGCGAGCAGGCTCAGCAGTTGGGCGGTGCCGACGATGAGCGCGACGGCGACCGACAGCCCGGTGATGGTGATGTTGTAGTACACCTTGCGCACCGGCTTGGAGAACGCCCACCCGTAGGCGAAGTTCATGAACGAGCCGTCGATGGTGTCGAGCAGGCTCATGCCCGCGGCGAAGATCACCGGCAGACACAGGATGGCGTACCAGGGCAGGCCGGCGGCGGCGCTGGTGCCGGCCAGCACCAGCAGTGCCACCTCGGTGGCGGTGTCGAAGCCCAGGCCGAACAGCATGCCCAGTGGGTACATCTGCCACGACTTCCGGATCGACCGGGTGAACCGCCCGAAGAACCGGTTGAATAGGCCACGGTTGTTGAGCTGGGCCTCCAACTCCGCCTCGTCGAAGTGGCCGCGCCGCATGGCGCCGAACACCCGGAGGATCCCGACCAGGACCGCGATGTTGATGATGGCGATCAGGTAGAGGAAGAAGCCGGAGATGCTGGTGCCGATCAGCCCGGTGTAGTGGTGCAGCGCGGAGGTCTCGTCGCGCACGGGCCCGATAACCGCGCTCACACCCAGCGAGATCACGACCGCGAGGACGAACACCACCGTCGAGTGACCCAGCGAGAAGAAGAACCCGACGCCGAGCGGACGGCGGCCCTGCGCCATCAGCGAGCGGGTGGTGTTGTCGATCGCCGCGATGTGGTCGGCGTCGAAGGCGTGCCGCATTCCGAGCGCATAGGCCGTCAGCCCCACCCCGATGCCAAGCACCTTGTCGCCGACGTCGAGATGCTGGGGGGCGACCAGGAACACCAGGGTTCCCCAGCCGATGACATGCAGGGCGGTGATCACTCCGAACATCGCCGCCATGCGGGCCCACTCGGCCGGTGTGAGCAATCCACGCAGCCGCGTCCACGTCACGCCCGGGCACGTTATCAGCGCAGGCAGGCGTCTGCGAGTGGTTCGCCCACGGTATGGTCACAGCCGTTGTAGTTCGGGCGGTGTGAGAAACCGGTGAGATTCCGGTGCGGTCGCGCCACTGTGTCCGGGCGGCGGGTCGTGACTCCCGTCTCCGGTAGCCAGACCTCGCCTCCGGAACATCCCACGACGGGGACGCGCCATCCCCAGCGGAGGTCTGCCATGGCAGCGCGCCTGATGCCCGGTTCCTGGTCGCGCGCCGACGTGCGTCAGCTCGCCCCGATGCTGGGCGTGGTCGCTGTACTGCACGTCGTGGGCTTCGGCGCATTGATGGCGATGGCGCCGCGGGAGTACCACGCCGGCGCGCAGGTGTTCTCGATCGGCCTCGGACTGACCGCCTACATGCTCGGGCTGCGGCACGCCTTCGACGCCGACCACATCGCCGCGATCGACAACGTCACCCGCAAGCTCTCCGCCGACGGCGCGCGGCCGAAGTCTGTCGGGTTCTGGTTCGCGCTGGGGCACTCGGCGATGGTGGTGGTGCTGGCGCTGATCGTGGTGGGCGCGACGAGCGCAGCCGGCGCCCTGCTCGACGACGGCTCCCCGACCCGCCGCGTGCTCGGTGTCGCCGGAACACTGGCGTCGGGAGGATTTCTGTTGGCCATCGCGCTGGTCAACGCCGTCGCGCTCGTCGCACTGTGGCGCGTGCTCACGGCGATGCGGGCCGGGAACGCCGATCGCGTCGCACTGGCGGCCGGGGCGGACACCCGCGGCCTGCTGGGCCGCATCCTGCATCCGGTGATCCGCCGCATCCGCCGGCCGCACCAGATGGCGGCGGTCGGAGCACTGTTCGGCCTGGGCTTCGACACCGCCACCGAGGTCGCGTTGCTGGCGCTGGCGGGGACCGGCGCCGCTGCCGGGATGCCGTGGTACGCGGTACTGATCCTGCCGGTGCTGTTCGCCGCGGGGATGACCCTGATGGACACCGTGGACGGAGTGTTCATGGCTGCGGCCTACGACTGGGCACTGACCAACCCCATGCGCAAGGTGTTCTACAACCTCACCATCACCGGCCTGTCGGTGGCGGTAGCCGGGGCGATCGGGGCCATCGAGTTGGTGTCGGTGGCACGCGACCTCGGGTGGACCAACCCGCTGACCGACACAGTCAGCGGGATCAGCCTGGAGGGGGCCGGGTTCATCATGGTGGGTCTGTTCGCGGCGACCTGGGCCGTGGCGCTGGTGTTCTGGCGGGTGCAGCGCCGCCGCCGGCGGGTTACAGCGGGGTGACGTAGGCGGAGCTGATGCCGCCGTCCACCAGGAACGTCGAGGCGGTGATGAACGATGCGTCGTCACTGGCGAGGAAAGCCACCGCCGCGGCGAGTTCATCGGCCTCGGCGAAACGCCCCAGCGGGATGTGCACCAGCCGCCGCGCCGCCCGCTCAGGGTCTTTGGCGAACAGTTCCTGCAGCAGCGGGGTGTTCACCGGGCCCGGGCACAGCGCGTTGACGCGGATGCCCTGGCGGGCGAACTGCACCCCGAGCTCGCGGCTCATGGCCAGCACGCCACCCTTGGAGGCGGTGTAGGAGATCTGCGAGGTCGCCGAGCCCATCACCGCCACGAACGACGCGGTGTTGATGATGGATCCGCGACCCGCCGGGACCATGTGCCGCAGCGCCGCCCGACAGCACAGGTAGACGCTTTTCAGGTTGACATCCTGCACTCGCTGCCAGGCCGGCAGTCCGGTGTTCTCGATGAGGTCGTCGTCGGGCGGGGAGATGCCGGCGTTGTTGAACGCGATGTCGACACGGCCGTAGGTCGCCGCGGCGGTGTCGAACAGGTTGTCCACCGCCGCCTCGTCAGCGACGTCGACCGCGATGAAGGTGCCGCCGAGTTCCTTGGCAACCGGTTCGCCGGTCGCGGGGTCGATGTCACCGACCACGATCGTGGCGCCCTCGGCGTGCATCCGGCGGGCGGTCGCCAGACCGATACCGCTTGCCGCGCCGGTGATCACGGCCACCCGGCCGGCCAGTCGCTGGGTGAGATCGACTGTCTGGGGTGTCATTGGGCCTCTCCCATCGCGAAGAACACGTTCTTGGTTTCGGTGAAATGCTCCGGGGCGTCGGGTCCGAGTTCGCGGCCCAGTCCGGAGCGTTTGAACCCACCGAAGGGGGTGCTGTAGCGGACCGACGAGTGCGAGTTGACACTGAGGTTTCCGGACTCGACGGCCCGCGACACCCGCAGCGCACGGGACAGGTTCTCGGTCCAGATCGAGCCCGACAAACCGTATTCGGTGTCATTGGCCAACGCGATCGCATCGGCTTCGTCGTCGAAGGGCAGCACCGCCACCACGGGGCCGAAGATCTCCTCGGTGACGGTCCGGTCCCCGCGGTTGGGAATCAGCACCGTCGGCGGGAACCAGTAACCCGGCCCGGACGGTGCCGAACCCCGGAAGGCCACTGGTGCGTCATCGGGCACATACGCCGCGACCGAATCGAAGTGCGTGCGGGACACCAGCGGGCCCATCTCGGTGCCTCGATCGGACGGATCTCCCACCGTGACACTCGTGACCGCCGGTTCGAGCAGTTCCATGAAGCGATCGAATACGCTGCGCTGCACCAGGATCCGGCTGCGGGCGCAGCAGTCCTGCCCGGCATTGTCGAAGACTCCGTTGGGGGCGGTGGCCGCCGCGCGTTCGAGATCGCAGTCGTCGAAAACGATATTGGCGCTCTTGCCGCCCAACTCCAGGGTGACGCGTTTGATCTGCTTGGCGGCACCGGCCATCACATGGGTGCCGATCTCAGTGGAACCGGTGAATACCAGTTTGCCGATATCGGGGTGGGTGATGAACCGCTCCCCCACCACGCTGCCCTTGCCGGGCAGCACCTGGAAGAGACCGGGCGGCAATCCGGCCTCGATCGCCAACTCGCCGAGTCGGATGCTGGTCAGCGGTGTCCATTCGGCGGGCTTGAGCACCACCGCGTTGCCGGCCGCCAACGCCGGTGCGAACCCCCACGACGCGATCGGCATGGGGAAGTTCCACGGGGTGATCACCCCGATGACTCCGATCGGCTCGTGGAAGGTGACGTCGAGACCGCCGGCGACCGGAATCTGCCTGCCGCTGAGGCGCTCTGGGGCAGCCGCGTAGTACTGCAGCACATCGCGGACGTGGCCGGCCTCCCACTCGGCGGCCGACACCGGATGGCCCGAATTGGCCACCTCGAGCGCGGCGAGTTCACCGACGTGGGCGTCCACCACCGCGGCGAAGGCGCGCAGTGCGGCCGCACGCTCGGCCGGAGCCAGAGCGGCCCAGGATCTCTGCGCCACCCTGGCGCGGGCGACCGCATCGTCGACGGCGGCCGCGTCGCACTGTTCGACGGTGCGCAGCGGCTCCTCGGTGGCCGGGTTGATCAGCTGGGTGGTCGTCATGGGTTCACACTTCCTGTCGCGTGCTCCCGGGCAGCTTCTACGAGTCCGGCGAACACCCGCAAATCGTCGAGGGTCTCCTCGGGGTGCCACTGCACCGCCAGGACGAAATCGTCGCCTGGGCGCTCCACCGCCTCGATCACGGAGTCCTCGTCGGTGGCGCTGACCACCAGCCCGGCACCGAGGTCGGCGATCCCCTGATGGTGATAGCACTGGACCTCGACGGACTGCCCGATCAGCCCGGCCAGCCGGGTGCCGGGCACCGTCCGCACGGTCGAGGTGGAGAACACCGCGTTGCCCTGCTGATGACGGCTGTGGCCGACGACGTCGGGCAGGTGCTGATGCAGCGTGCCGCCGAGCGCCACATTGAGCACCTGGGCGCCCCGGCAGATGCCGAGGATCGGCACCGCGCGCCGCAGCGCTGCGGCGAGCAGGGCGAACTCCCACGCGTCACGATCGGTCGCCGGCTCGTCGGTGGCCGGGTGCGGCTGGTGGCCGTAGTGGGCCGGGTCGACGTCGCGCCCGCCGGTGATGATCAGCCCGTCGAGACCGTCGATGACGCGGTCGGCGATCTGTTCGTCGACCGGTTGTGGGGGCAGCAGGGCGGCGATGCCGCCGGCCCGGGTGACCCCGTCGAGGTAGACCGCGGGCAGGAAACTGGCGCGGGTGTCCCAGACCCCGGATGCGGCCCGCTGGAGATAAGTGGTGAGGCCGATCACGGGCCGCCGCGCGTGTCCGCTAGAAGCGTTCAAACCCGCGCACCCGCTCCCAGTCGGTGACCGATGCGTTGAACGCCTCCACCTCGATCCGCGCGTTGTTGAGGTAGTGCTCCACCACCTCGTCGCCGAAGGCGGCGCGGGCGATGGCGGACGACTCGAACAACGCCGCCGCCTCGGCCAGCGTGGTGGGCAGCCGTGCGGCGTCGCCGGTGTAGGCGTTGCCCTCGAACGGCTCGGGGAGGGTGAGTTTGTTGTCGATACCGTGCAGACCGCCGGCGATCATCGCCGCGACGGCGAGGTACTGGTTGACGTCCCCGCCGGGGGCACGGTTCTCCATCCGCAGGGAGTGGCCGTGGCCGACGATCCGCAGGGCGCAGGTGCGGTTGTCCACACCCCAGGCGATCGCCGTCGGGGCGAAGCTGCCGGGGGTGAATCGCTTGTAGGAGTTGATGTTCGGTGCATACAGCAGGCTGAACTCACGCAGCGTGGCGAGTTGACCGGCGATGAAGTGGGAGAACAGCTCCGACATCCCGTGCGGTCGGGCGCCATCGGCGAAAACTGCGCTGCCGTCGGTGCCGCGCAGCGACATGTGGATATGGCAGCTGTTGCCCTCCAGCCCGTCGAACTTCGCCATGAAGGTCAGACTCTTACCGTGCTGATCGGCGATCTCCTTGGCGCCGTTCTTATAAATGGTGTGGTTGTCGCAGGTGATGAGGGCGTCGTCGTAGCGAAACGCAATCTCCTGCTGGCCGGGGTTGCACTCACCCTTAACGCCCTCGCAGTACATGCCCGCGCCGTCCATGCCGAGCCGGATGTCGCGCAGCAGCGGCTCCATCCGGGTGCTGGCGTGCATGGCGTAGTCGACGTTGTAGTCACTGGCCTTGCGCATGTTGCGGTAGCCGGCGGCCCAGGCGTCGCGGTAGCCGTCGTCGAAGACGATGAACTCCAGTTCGGTTCCGACGAAGGCGGCCAGCCCGCGCTGCGCGAGACGGTCGAGTTGGGTGGCTGCGATGGTGCGGGGTGCGGCGACCACCGGGGTGCCGTCGATCCACGTCAGGTCGGCCATCACCAGCGCGGTGCCGGGCAGCCACGGCAGGACGCGCAGCGTGCCCATGTCGGGCTTCATCACCATGTCGCCGTAGCCGCTCTCCCAGCTCGACATGGCGTAACCGTCGACGGTGTTGTTGTCGACGTCGACGGCCAGCAGGTAGTTGCAGCACTCGGCGCCGTGTGCGGCGACCTCCTCGACGAACAGCCGGGCGGACACCCGCTTGCCGGTCAGCCGGCCCTGCATGTCGGCGAAGGCGACGATCACCGTGTCGATCTCGCCGCCGGCCATCAGCCGTTCCAATTCGCCGAGGGTCAACAGCCCGCGACGGCGCGCGGCGCCGTCAGGACCGGCCCCGTGGCGTTCGGCGCCGTCACGACCGGCCCCGCGTTGTCCGGCGCCCTGATGTCTGGTCTCCGATGTCACATGCGCTCCCTTGACTCGCTGGCCCAAGGTTTACACGACGGACACCGAAAAGGTAGGACGGCGGGCCGCATCTCGGCCTAGTGTGCTACCACTGCCCGCGGCCCTGCCCGCGCACGATGAAGGAGACGGCTGTGCCCGAGGGTCATGAACTTCTCAACGACGACGAACTGCATCTGGCCCGGCTGGGTTACACCCAGGAATTGCAGCGATCCTGGTCGGGTTTCTCCAATTTCGCGATCTCCTTCTCGATCATCTCGATCCTGGCCGGCTGCTTCACCTCGTTCGGCCTGGGCTGGAACAACGGCGGGCCGGCCGCGATCGCCTGGGGCTGGCCGATCCTGTCCGCCTTCATCCTGCTGATCGGCCTGTGCATGTCGGAGCTGGTGTCGGCGTATCCGACATCCGGCGGAATCTACTGGTGGGCGGCGAAACTCGGTGGCCCGAAGGCCGGTTTCTACACCGGCTGGCTGAACCTGATCGGGCTGGTCGCCATCCTGGCGTCGGTGGCCTACGGCAGCGCCACCTTCCTCGACCTGACCCTGGGCACACTCAGTGAGAACTGGCTGGCGGGTTACAGCCTGCAGCGGACGTTCATGATGTTCCTGGCGATCCTCGTGGTGGTGGCCGTCATCAACATCTTCTCCAGCCACCTGCTTGCCGTCATCAACAACATCTCGGTGTGGTGGCATGTGGCCGGAGCCACCGCGGTGATCGCGATTCTGTTCCTGGTCCCCGAACGGCACGCCAGCGTCTCGGACGTGTTCGCCCGAACGATCAACAACAGCGGCATGTTCGGCGGATCCACCTCCAGTTGGGGTTGGCTGCTGTTCGTGCTGCCGATCTCGGCGATCCTCACCCAGTACACGATCACCGGCTACGACGCCTCCGCGCACCTCTCGGAGGAGACCAAGAGCGCGGCCGACGCCGCCGCCAAGGGCATCTGGCGTTCGATCTTCTACTCTGCGATCGGCGGCTGGATCCTGCTGCTGTCGTTCCTCTTCGCTGTGCAGGACGCCGACGCGGTGTCGAAGGCCGGCGGCGCAGTCGCAGCCATCTTCGGCCAAGCCCTGGACTCCAAGTGGGCGGCACTGGTGCTGTTCATCTCCACCGCCGGCCAGCTGTTCTGCACCACCGCCTGCCAGACCAGTTCGTCGCGCATGCTGTTCGCGTTCAGCCGCGACCGCGCGGTGCCCGGCCATCAGCTGTGGTCGAAGATCAACGCCAACCGCGTCCCGGCCAACGCCGTGATGATCACCGCGGCGACCGCCGCCCTGCTGACCCTGCCCGCACTGGTGGAGGTCGACATCAACGGCGCACCAGTTCCGGTCGCGTTCTTCGCGGTGGTCTCCATCGGGGTGGTGGGCCTCTACCTGTGCTTCGCGGTGCCGATCTACTACCGCTGGAAAGCCGGCGACGATTTCAAGGTCGGCAGCTGGAACCTCCGCGGCCACTACCGGTGGATGGCGCCACTGGCACTGGCGGAGATTCTCCTCACCTCGGTCGTGGCGATGTTCCCCACCTCGCTGGGCGGCATGCCGTGGGATCCCAGCTTCGAGTGGAAGTTCGTCAACTACACCCCGCTGGTGGTGTTCGGCGTGCTGATCCTGCTGTGGATGTACTGGCATCTGTCGGTGAAGAAGTGGTTCACCGGACCGGTGCGTCAGGTGGACGCGAGCGGTCGGCAACTGGACGGGGTCAGCTAGCCCCGGGCGCTTGAGCCGGGTGCTGATTCGATCAGCGGCCCCAGCCGCTCAGCAGATCGCTTGGCACGCGGCGAGAGGCTGCCGGCGGCCACCCCGCCGGAGTGGCCAGACGCGGCGGGGAGACTCACGGCGTGGCATTCTTCACCTGCCCGCATCTGCGCGTCAACGGCGCCAACCCGGACGGGAGGAGTCAGGCCTTCACGTCACCTTCCAGGTCAAGCACTTCCTGGGCGACGTCTTCGTTGATGAACTCGAATTCGATGTTCTCGACGTTCAGGTGCTGGCGCACCCGGTTGAAGAACTCGTTGACCTCGGCGTTGTACGAATCGGTTGCCTGGCGATTGAGGTGCGGAGCAAACGCGGCAGTCATCTCTCGGGCGAACGCTTTGTAGAGCACACGCTGAGCGCTGTCCGCCACATCGCCGGGAGCGACGAGCCGAAGCTCGGACAGCACGGCAGTGGCGGCGTTGATGTCCTCGTCGAGGACACCGCTCTGGCGAAGCAGGCGGATCAGAATCGCCACCCGGCCACCGTCGGTATTGAGGTCCGGGCTTATCGCTCGCGCGGCCTCGACCACCTCGCCGTCGCTTCGCGCCGCCACCAGTGCGGCGGCCTTCGGCCCCCACTTCTCGGTGATGCGCTCAAGACCATTGGAGCCCACCGAGATCTCCGACATCGTGCTGATGAATCGGGTTGCCCCCTCGCGAAGCAGTTGGTGCCGCTGCCGCAATTCCTCGACCGCGGTGGTGCGTTCATGCATTCTCTTCGACGTCCAGTACGCGACGAGTCCACCCACGACGGTTCCGAACAGACTTGCCGATGCAGTGATGGCGGGAATCACCCACACGGGAGCTGTCGCTCAACGGATCCCGCAACTCGTCGGGCGCACACAACGTGCGGCGCGCGCCGCTACCACGTGCTGGTGCGCAGGATGATCTCGGCGGCCAGCTGAGCGGTGGACTCTGCGGCGTTGCGCCGGCCGACGAACTCCGCCAGCCGAAAGTCGCTGTGGACATAGCGCTGGCTGGCCTTGGCCACCGCCCGGAACGCCGGGCTGGTCACCAGAGCGGTGGTGTTGATCTCGACCGGCGCGCAGTCGGGATCGCGGATCGCGCCGTGCGGGTCGGCCACCCGGGGGTGGCCGCGGTCGATGACGACCAGCCCGGTGAACCGGTCGGGCCGGGCGGCGGCCAGTTCCCAGGCCACCTCGGCCCCGAAGCGATCGCCCACCAGCACCGCCCAGGGCACCTCCAGGGCATCGAGGATGGCCACCACCGACTTGGGATGCAGCCGGGGTTCGGCGCCGACGACCACCGTGCGGACCCCCGCGGTGTGCAGGCGTTCGCACAGCAAGTCATAGGCCGCGGGGGCGTGCAGGGCGGCCCCGAGCAGGACGACGTAGACACCCTTTTCCGGGCCGGTGACACAGACCGGCACACCGAAGCCGTCGACCGTCATCATCGGCGCGTGCATCGTCACACGCTACTGCGGCCGCAGACGGCACAGCCTGGCTTTACCGTTGGCTCTCAGGCACTACTCAGGAAGAACGCATTTTCGCGATCTGCTGGGTGAACACGTCCAGGAACGTCTGCGGCAGTGTGGCTTTGGCATCGATGCCGGGATTCGGACCGGGGTAGGCAATGGCGAACGCACCCTGTCTGCCGACGTTCTGAAAAGCCATGAACACACTGTTCGGGGGCTGCTCCTGCGGCATCGTCTGCTGGAGGGCCAAGGCAGCGGGGTCCAGACCGGCAAGCTCTGTGGTGGTGATCGGGAAGCCGGGGGAATCGAAGTCGAAGAGGGCCTCGAACTGCGCGCACCGGAGAGCCTCGGCGCGCAGTTGCTCCAGATCGAGATTCCACGACAGCAGGGTCACCATGATGCGGGCGCCGTCGTAGCCCGCCGCGTATTTGACCGCGCTGCCCGGTCCGCGCTCGGCGGACTGCGCGATGACCTTCGTCAGCCCGTCGGAGCACCCCGGCGGGCGCGAGAGCATCGGCCCCGGTGCCCCCGCGCCGTCGGGCTGCCCGGGCGTCTCGATGATGCGGTCGTACTGCACGCCGGGTGGGAAGTCCGAGGGTCCCAGAGCCGCCTCGGTCAGAGCGGCGCCCGGCCAGGTGGCCGCCCCGGGCACCGTCGTCCCGCAGCCGGCGACCAGCAGGCAGGACAGTGTCAGCGCGCAACACCGTGCCGCGACGACGGCGTTCCTCATGGCAGTCAGGGTATGGGACGCCATCCCGATGCGATCACCGGCGCAGCCGTGGGGGGGCCGTCGAGCAGGCTGAGAAGGGCGTCGAGGTCGAGGTGGGCGGCCAGCAGATCGGCGGTGTGATCCAACTGCGCCTCGCGCAGGGCGGGCACATCGGTGCCGGAGGCGGCGGTGAAACCGGGCCGCCCCGCCGCGGCCGCGGCGTCGGTCAGCCAGCGTCGCCGGAAGTCGTCGTTGTCCAGCAGGCCGTGCCAGTGGGTGCCGAACACCGGCCCGCGCGCCCACCCCTGCGCCGCCCCGCCGGCGTCGAACCAGCTCTGCTCGGCGCAGCGGGTCAGCACGCCGTGATGGATCTCGTAACCGCTCAGTGCGCTCTCGGGCGAGTGCGCGTCCCAGCGCCGCAGGTGCTTGTCGGCGGCGAAGCAGATGTCGGCGTCGAGCAGACCCAGCCCCGGCACCGCACCTCGGCGGCTCTCCACGTCGTCGTCGATGCGCCGGCACAGCATCTGGAATCCCCCGCAGATGCCCAGCACCACCCCGCCGGATTCGGCGTGCGCGGCGATCGCGTCGGCCAGCCCCCGCTCGCGCAGCCAGTCGAGGTCGGCGACGGTGGCCTTGCTGCCGGGGATCACCACGATGTCGGCGTCGGCCAGGTCTGCGGCCGCGGCGGCCCAGCGGACCAGCACTCCCGGCTCGCAGGCCAGTGCCTCGATGTCGGTGGTGTTGGAGATCCGCGGCAGCCGCACCGCGGCCACCCGCAACCACTGCTCACCCTGCGGTGGAGCCGGCTCGCCGACCACACCGCGGGCCAGCACCGACAGCGAGTCCTCGGCATCCATCCACAGCTGCTCGCTGTAGGGCAGCACGCCGTAGGTGGGTCGGCCGGTGAGTTCCTTCAGCTGGTCGAGGCCCGGCGCCAGCAGCGCCGGATCGCCGCGGAACTTGTTGATGATGAAACCGGCGATGAGCGCCTGGTCCTCGGGTTCGAGCACCGCCACGGTGCCGAACAGATGCGCCAGTACCCCGCCGCGGTCGATGTCGCCGACGACGATGACGGGCAGGTTCGCCGATCGGGCCAGGCCCATATTCGCCAGATCCGTTGCGCGCAGGTTGATCTCGGCCGGTGAGCCGGCGCCCTCGCAGATCACCGCATCGAACTCGGCGCGCAGTCCGGCGAGTTCCTCGGCGACGACGCCGGCCAGGGTGTCGCGGTGGGTGATGTAGTCGGCGGCGCTGACGGTGCCGACCGGGCGTCCGCGCACCAGCAGTTGCGAGGTGCGGTCGCTGCCCGGCTTGAGCAGCACGGGGTTGAACCGCACGCTGGGGTCGAGGCCGGCGGCGCGGGCCTGGGTGGCCTGCGCGCGGCCGATCTCGCCGCCGTCGGCAGTGACGCAGGAGTTGTTGCTCATGTTCTGAGCCTTGAACGGCGCGACTCGGATGCCCTTGCGGTGCAGCAGCCGGCACAGCCCGGCCACCACCATGGATTTGCCCGCGTCGGAGGTGGTGCCGGCGATCAGCAGTGCGCCGCTCACCGCCGTTCCCGGGGCATCACGGCAGAGTGAGGATCTCGGCGCCGTCCTCGGTCACGACGATGGTGTGCTCGAACTGTGCGGTCCACTTCCGGTCCTTGGTGGCCACCGTCCAGCCGTCGTTCCAGATCTCGTAGTCCAGCGAACCGAGGTTGATCATCGGCTCGATGGTGAACGTCATGCCCGGCTCGAGCAGGGTCTGCACCGAGGGCTCGTCGTAATGCAGCACGACCAGGCCGTTGTGGAAGGTGGTACCGATCCCGTGGCCGGTGAAGTCGCGAACCACGTTGTAGCCGAACCGGTTCGCGTACGACTCGATCACCCGGCCGACGATGGACAGCGCCCGTCCGGGCTTGACCGCCGCGATGGCCCGCATGGTGGCTTCCCGGGTGCGCTCCACCAGTAGCCGGTGTTCCTCGCTGACATCGCCGGCGCAGAACGTGGCGTTGGTATCACCGTGCACACCGTCGATGTAGGCGGTGACGTCGATGTTGACGATGTCGCCGTCGGCGATCACCGTGGAATCGGGGATGCCGTGGCAGATGATCTCGTTGAGCGAGGTGCAGCAGGACTTCGGATATCCCTTGTAGCCCAGGGTGGACGGGTAGGCGCCGTGATCGACCATGTAGTCGTGGGCGATGCGGTCGAGTTCATCGGTGGTGGTTCCGGGGGCGACGGCCTTGCCGGCCTCCTGCAGGGCACCGGCCGCGATTCGGCCGGCGACCCGCATCTTCTCGATGACCTCGGGCGCTTGCACCCACGGTTCGCTGCCCTCCCGCACCTGCGGCTGCCAGGCGTATTCGGGACGCTCGATGGAGCCGGGAACGGGCAGGGTGGGTGAGACCACCCCGGCGCGAAGCGCACTGCGCACTGCCATGGCGGTAAGCCTAACCGCGGCGCGCCGGGCCGGACGGCCGGCGGCGGCTCGGGGCGGACGCCCCTAGTCGGATGAGTGGCCGCCGGGGCCCGCGGATGTTCACCGAGCCCAGCACCACGCGCCCGGTGATCACCACGTGCGGACGTCCCTCGGCGGGCGGATTCTTACGGCGGTCCCGAGCGCTGCCGCCGTAGACCGTGACATCGTCGAGCGAGGCGCTGGCGCCGTCAGGCAGCCGGATGTCCACCGAGCCGCGCACCATGTCGAGCTCGATCACCACCACCGGACCGGCGAAGCGGGCGTTGGTCAGGTCGAGGTCAACCGATCCGACCCGGCGCACCAGCGCCAGCCGGGTCGGCACCGTCCACTCGCCGTGCCGTCGCAGCGAGCCCAGCCAGCCGCGCAACTCGAGGCGGTCGGCTGCCGAGGCGGCGATGGCTCCCGGGCCGGGCAGGTCCTCGACAAGCGCCTGGAGCTCACCAGGTGCCCGGGCGACGGAGACCTGCGCCGAGCGCTCCTCGAATTCGCCGATGTCGATGAGCCCCAGGGCGACTGCGTTGTGCAGCCGCCGCAGGGTGCCGCCGCGGTCGGCGTCGGAAACCCGCAGCGCGGGGGCGTTCTCGATATCGGTCATGAGGAGTTCCAACTTACCTTCTGAACTACGCTCTGAACTCATGTCCGATCTGTCCAGACGCACCGTGATCATCGGAGCGGCCGTCGCGCCGCTGGCCGCCTGCGGGAAGTCCGCCGACGCCCCGGCGAGCACACCGGCGCCGGGCCAGCCGCTGGCGGCGGTCGCCGACGTTGCGGTGGGTTCCGGCACGATCGTCGACGGTTACCTGATCACCCAGCCCAGCGCGGGTGTGTTCAAAGGCTTCCGGGCGCGCTGCACGCACGCCGGCTGCGCCCTGAGCAAGATTGAGGACGGCCAGGCGGTCTGCCCGTGTCACGGCAGCAGATTCACCCTCGACGGAGCGGTGGCCCGCGGCCCGGCGACTGAGCCGTTACCCACCCGTGCGATCACGGTGCGCGGCACGGAGATCGTCGCCGGCTGAACTCCGGAGGGTCAGGCCAGGAAGTCGGCGGGCAGTTCCTCGAGCATCTGGCGCACCATCCGCACCGCATACACCGAACTGCCGCCGCCGACGATGAGCGCGGCAAACGCGAGATCACCGCGGTAACCGGTGAACCAGGCGTGCGAGCCGGCGGCGAACTCGGCCTCACCGGTCTTGCCGTACACCTCGCCGAGCCCGCGGATGTCCGTGGCGGTGCCGTCGACCACCACCAGACGCATCATGGAGCGCAGTCCGTCCAGCGTCGCCGGATCGGCCGGCGGATGCTCCCCGGATTCCGCGGTGTGGCGGCCGACGATCAGATGCGGCATGGGGGTGGAACCGGCCGCCACGGTGGCCGCCGCGAGCGCCATCCCGAACGGCGTCACCACCACCTTGCCCTGACCGAAGCCGTCCTCGGTGCGCTCGGCGAGGTCCACCGTGGGCGGCACCGACCCGGTGACGGTGGTCAATCCCTCGATGACGTAGTCGGCGCCGATGCCGAACTGGGAGGCCGCCACCGTCAGCGCCGTCGGCGACATCCGGCTGGCCAACTCCGCGAAGGTGGTGTTGCACGAGTTGGCGAAGGCCCGTGCCATCGGCACCGTGCCCAGATCGAACTTGTTGTAGTTCGGGATGGTGCGGTCGCCGATGTCGATCTGACCGGGGCAGACGACTGATGAGTCCGGATCGGCCATCTTGGCCTGGATCGCCGCGCCGGCGGTGACGATCTTGAACGTGGACCCCGGCGGGTAGAGGCCGGTGGTCGCCGCGGGTCCGTCGGCGTCGGCGGCGGCGTTCTGCGCCACGGCGAGGATCTCGCCGGTGGACGGCCTGATCGCCACCAGCATCGCCTTGTTGCCCTGGGCGTTCACCGCGTGCTGGGCGGCGTCCTGCACCGACCGGTCCAGGGTCAGGGTGACCGACGGCGCCGGAGTCGGCGCCACCTCGGTCAGCACATCGACGTCGGCGCCGTTCTGGTTGACGCTGACCACCCGCCAGCCGGCCTCCCCGTCCAGCTCGTCGACCACCGCCCGCTTGACCTCATTGACCACCGCCGGGGCGAACGTGTAGTCAGTGGGCAGCATCTCGGCCTGCGGGGTGACCACCACCCCCGGCAGTGCGTCGAGCGCGCCGGCCACCCGGTCGTGATCCGACGGCCGCAATGTGATCAGGTCCAGCCGGCCGCCCGCGGAGCTGGCCCGCTCGGCGAGCTGCTGGGGGTTGAGGGTGTCATCGAAGGGACGCAGCACATCGGCGACGATCCGCGCGGTGGACATCAGCGCGCCGCCCGCCCGTGCGGCGTCGAGCTGGTATCGGTACAGGCTGCCCGGAACCAGCACCTTGGTGCCACTGAGCTCGTTGACGGTGGCACGCGGCGCCGGGTCGGCGCGCAACGAGAGTGTTTGGTGCTCACCGAGTTTGGGATGCAATGCGGCCGGACTCCAGCGCACCTGCCACTGCCCCTCATCGCGGACCATGTTCAGCACGCCGTCGTAGGTCCAGGTGCGGTCCTTGGGCAACTCCCAGGTGAATCGGTAGTTCACACTGCCGGTGTCCTCGGTGTAGCGGGACCCGAGCACCTCGGCCTTGAGCCCCTTGGCCTGCAGTCCGGACCAGGCCTCGTTGAGATCGGCGTGGGCCTCGCTCGGGCTGTCGCTGAGCTGGGCGGCCTGACCGGTGTCACCGCGGCCCAGGTCGGCCAGGAATCGCTCGGCCGCCGGCGCCGGGCCGTCCGGTCGCGGCGTGCATGCCGACACCATCGCCGCCGCGAGGGCGAGAAGGGACACCGTCGCTGTGACTCTTGAGGTCATTGAGGTCATTGTTGCCATTGGGGCAAATGTTATGAGTCTGTGATGCCGCGCGCCGGGAGGCGCACCGTGTCGGATGCGGGGGAAAATCAGTCCAGCAGGACGGTGCGTGATCAGTCCAGCAGGACGGTGGCGAACGTGCCGACCTGCCGGAAACCGGCCCGGTCATACGCCGCGCGGGCGACGGTGTTGAAGCTGTTGACGTAGAGGCTGGCGATCCGGCCGCTGTTGACCACCGCCGCGGCCACCGCCGCGGTGCCGGCCGTGCCCAGTCCCTGGCCGCGCCATTCCGGATGCACCCACACGCCCTGGATCTGGCCGACCGCCGGGGACTGCGAGCCGATCTCGGCCTTGAACACCACCCGCCCGCGCTCGAAACGGGCGAACGCGCGGCCGGCGGCGATCAGTCCGGCCACCCGGCGGCGGTACCCGCGGCCGCCATCGCCAGCGCGGGGGTCGATGCCCACCTCGCCGATGAACATGTCCACCGCGGCCACCAGATAGGCGTCGAGTTCATCGACCCGTACCCGGCGCACGGACGGATCGACCGCGACCGACGGCCGGGCCGACAGCGCCAGCAGCGGCTGGTGATCGCGGATGTCGCGGGCCGGGCCCCACCCGTGCTGCAGGCGCTCCCACATGCCCAGCACCAGATCCACCGGTCCGACCAGCGAGGAGCAGCGGCGGGCGGTACTGAGCGCCTGGTCGGCGAACGCGCGCAGATCCGCCGCATCCCCGCGCAGCGGAATCATGTTGGCACCGGCATAACACAGCGAGTGCTCGGCTCGTCCGCGCGTCCACAACTCGCCGCCGATGGCCCGCGGATCGACACCGTGGTCGGCGACCCGCGCGGCGACCATGCACGCACTCACCGGATCGTCGGCCAGCACCCGCGACACCGCATCGGCGTCGCGCACCACCGACACCCGACGCCCATCGACGGGGCGGAACAGTGACGGTGCCGACATGGCTTTCCTTCTGCGGACGTCCCCGCGAGGTGGGATTGACCGCCTTAGCTTACGGTGACGACCGGCGAACCGCCCGCAGGTGATTCCTCACCGCGCATGTCCTCGGCGAGACGCAGTGCCTCCTCGATGAGGGTCTCCACGATCTTGGCCTCGGGCACCGTCTTGATGACCTCGCCCTTGACGAAGATCTGACCCTTGCCGTTGCCGGAGGCGACACCGAGATCGGCCTCGCGCGCTTCGCCGGGACCGTTGACCACACACCCCATCACCGCCACCCGCAGTGGCACGTCGAGGCCCTCAAGCCCGGCGGTCACCTCGTTGGCCAGGGTGTAGACATCCACCTGCGCGCGACCGCAGGACGGGCAGGAGACGATCTCGAGCCCGCGCGGGCGCAGATTGAGCGATTCGAGGATCTGGTTGCCGACCTTGACCTCTTCCACCGGCGGCGCCGACAGCGACACCCGAATGGTGTCGCCGATGCCCTGGGACAGCAACGCACCGAACGCGACGGCCGACTTGATGGTGCCCTGGAACGCCGGACCGGCCTCCGTCACGCCGAGATGCAGTGGGTAGTCAGACTTTTCGGCCAGCAACTTGTAGGCCGCAACCATGATGACGGGGTCGTTGTGCTTGACGCTGATCTTGATGTTGCCGAAGCCGTGGTCCTCGAACAGCGAGGCCTCCCACAGCGCGGATTCGACGAGCGCCTCCGGGGTGGCTTTGCCGTACTTCTCCAGGAACCGCTTGTCCAGTGAGCCGGCGTTGACGCCGATGCGGATCGGGATGCCCGCCGCACCAGCGGCTTTGGCGACTTCGCCGACCCGGCCGTCGAACTCCTTGATGTTGCCCGGGTTGACCCGGACCGCCGCACAGCCGGCGTCGATGGCGGCGAAGATGTACTTCGGCTGGAAGTGGATGTCGGCGATCACCGGAATCTTGCTCTTCTTGGCGATCACCGCCAGCGCGTCGGCGTCCTCCTGGCGCGGGCAGGCCACCCGCACGATGTCGCATCCGGTGGCCGTCAGCTCGGCGATCTGCTGCAGGGTGGCGTTGATGTCGTGGGTCTTGGTGGTGCACATCGACTGCACCGAGATCGGGTAGTCGCTGCCGACGCCGACGTCGCGCACCATGAGCTGACGGGTCTTGCGCCGCGGGGCGAGGGTAGGCGGCGGGGCGGGAGGCATTCCCAGACCAACTGGCACGCTGGACATCACACTCTCCTACTGGCTGTTACTGGAACAACCTGATTGGGTTCACCAGGTCAGCGGTCACTGTCAGCGCCATATAACTGACGACGACGATCAGGATCACGTACGTGGCGGGCATGAGCTTGTTGTAGTTCACCGGACCGGCGGGCACCAGGCCGCGCGCGGAGCGGATGATGTTGCGGATCTTCTCGTAGATCGCGACCGCGATGTGGCCGCCGTCGAACGGCAGCAGCGGCACCAGGTTGATGGCCCCGAGGACGAAATTGAGCTGGGCCAGGAAGAACCAGAACGCCACCCACAGGCCCTGATCGACGGTGTCGCCGCCGATGATGCTCGCTCCGACGACGCTGATCGGCGTCTCCGGGTCACGCTCGCCGCCGCCGATGGCCGACACCAGGGCACCCACCTTGGTGGGGATGGCGAGCAGCGACTTGCCGAGTTCGACTCCCAGTTCGCCGGTGAAGACGAAGGTCGCCGGGATCGCGGTGAGCGCGTTGTATTGCGTGGGGCCCAGATCGGCGGCCTTGATGCCGATCGCCCCGACGGTGGATGGCCCGGCCGCATCGCCGCCGTCGGCGCCCCGCACCCAGCGTTGGGTGGTGGTGACGTCGACGACGGTGTTGATGGTGGCGGTCTGTCCGTCCCGGGTGCGTTCCACCACGAACGGGGTCGGCCCACCGGACTTCTGAACGGCGGCGACCATCTCCTCGAAGGTCCCCACCGGAGTGTCGCCGACCTTCACCACGACATCGCCGGCCTCGATACCGGCCGCGGCAGCCGGCCCGGTGCCCGCGCAGGTGCCCAGCTCGCCCTTGACGACCTCCGCTTGCACGCAGGAGGTCTGCCCGACGACCGCGTTCGTCGGGGGATGCAGCTGCGGCAGGCCCCACACCACGGCGATGCCGAAGATGAGCACCAGGCCGATGATGAAATTCATCGCCGGGCCGGCGAAGAGCACCGCGATCCGCTTCCAGGGCTCTTTCTTGAACATTGCGTGCGGCTCGTCCTCGGGACGCAGGTCCTCCGCCGACGTCATCCCGGCGATGTCGCAGAACCCGCCGAGCGGAATGGCCTTGATGCCGTATTCGGTGGTGCCGAGCTTGTTCGGCCGGGTGGTCGACCAGAGGGTGGGGCCGAAGCCGACGAAGTAGCGGCGGACCTTCATCCCGGTGGCGCGGGCCACCCACATGTGGCCGCACTCGTGCAGCGCCACTGACACCAGAATGGCCAGCGCGAACAGGAAGATGCCGAGCGCGAACATCATGGGAGAGAGGTGACCTCCTGTGCGGCGGCGCCCAAGGCTCCGCGGGCACGTTGCCGGGCCCAGTCCTGGGCGTCGAGTATGTCCTCCACGGTAGCCGGTTCGGCCCGCCACTGGTCCGCCGCGCCCAGGACGTCAGCGATTGTTCGCACAATCGTGGTGAATTTGATGCGGCCGGCCAGGAATGCCTCGGCCGCCTCCTCGTTGGCCGCGTTGTACACCGCCGTCATGCACCCGCCCGCCTCGCCGGCCTGCCGGGCCAGCGCCACCGCCGGGAACACCGCGTCGTCGAGGGGTTCGAAATCCCAGCGCGAGGCGGTGCTGAAGTCGCACGCCGCCGCCGAGCCCGCCACCCGCTCGGGCCAGCCCAGCGCCAGCGAGATGGGCAGCTTCATATCCGGCGGGCTGGCCTGGGCGATGGTCGATCCGTCGACGAAGGTCACCATCGAGTGCACGATCGACTGCGGGTGCACCACGACGTCGATGCGGTCGTAGGGGATGCCGAACAGCAGATGCGTCTCGATGAGTTCGAGACCCTTGTTGACAAGCGATGCCGAGTTCAGCGTGTTCATCGGGCCCATATCCCAGGTGGGATGGGCGCCGGCCTGCTCCGGCGTCACCGACTCCAGCGCCGCGGCGCCCCAGCCGCGAAACGGCCCCCCGGAGGCGGTGAGCACCAGCCGGGCCACCTCGTCGGCGCCGCCGGACCGCAGACACTGGGCCAGCGCGGAGTGCTCAGAGTCCACCGGGACGATCTGGCCGGGCTTGGCCGCCCGCAGCACCAGCGGGCCGCCGGCGACCAGGGATTCCTTGTTGGCCAGCGCGAGCCGTGCGCCGCTGTCCAGGGCCGCCAGCGTCGGTTTCAGACCCAGGGCGCCGACCAGGGCGTTGAGCACCACGTCCGCCTCGGTGTCGGTGACCAGCTGGGTGACCGCATCCGGGCCGCTGTAGGGGACGTCGCCGAGTTTGCCGGCGGCGACCGGATCGGCTACGGCGACGGCTGACACTGCTGTCTCGGCACGCTGTCGGGCCAGTAGATCGAGGTTCGCGCCGCCGGCGGCGAGCCCGACGACCTCGAAGCGGTCCGGGTTAGCGGCGATGACCTCGAGCGCCTGGGTACCGATCGACCCGGTGCTGCCGAGGATCAGCACCCGGAGGCGATCGGTGTGGCCCACCGGCTCATTGTGCCCCTCGCGGGGCTGTGAGCACGATCACACCAACCCATCCGCGGCGGCACCGGCGCCGAATTGACGATGCGGCCAAAAACGCCGTGCGCTTAACAATGTGGCCGTGAGGCCGCATGATGGAAGGGCCAAGAGGCCACTCGCAAGAGATGTATCTACAAGGAGATCCCTACATGCAGCTGAATCGCTCGATCATGACCGCCGCCGCCCTCGCCGCGGCGACCGCGCTCACCCTGTCGGCGTGTTCGACGTCCACCACGGAGTCGAAGGAGACCACCTCCGCGGAGGCCACCACCTCGGCCGCCACCACCTCAGCCGCCGCGGCACCCGCCAGCGGTCCGGTCGGCGCGGGCTGCGCGGACTACGCGGCGCAGGTTCCCACCGGACCCGGCTCGGTTGAAGGACTGGCCAAGGATCCGGTCGCGACCGCCGCGGGCAACAGCCCCGTGCTGACCACGCTGGCCGGCGCACTGTCGGGCAAGCTGAACCCGAACGTCAACCTGGTCGAGACGCTTAACGGCGGCGAGTTCACCGTCTTCGCGCCCACCGATGACGCCTTCGCAAAGCTCGACCCGGCGACCATCGAGACCCTGAAGACCGACTCGAAGATGCTGACCGACATCCTGACCTACCACGTGGTGGCCGGCCAGGCCGATCCGACCGCGGTGGTCGGTGAGCACACGACCGTTCAGGGCGGCGCGCTGAACGTGACCGGCTCGGGCGATGCCCTCAAGGTCAACGACGCCGGTGTGGTGTGCGGTGGCATCAAGACCGCCAACGCCACGCTGTACCTGATCGACACCGTGCTGATCCCGCCGGCCGCCCCCGCGCAGCCGACCGGTTCGATGTCCGAGATGCCGATGACCTCGGCCACTCCGACGCCGTAGTTCGCACGACCTAGAAGAGCGCCTCGAGCAGGCGCGGAATTGCTTGTACCTCAAGCGATTCCGCGCCTGCTCGTTGCTTTTCACGCCACGACGTGACGGGCGTCACCGCCAGTCCGACCCATCCGAAGTGCCGTTCGCGCCGAATGTCTCATGAGCGCGCCGAACGAGCGCGACGAGAAGGGACGACAATGTCGACCACGTTTGTACCCCGCGCCATCGCCGCCAGCGCGGTTGTGGCCGCCACCGGGCTGTCGCTGGCCGGGGCCCCCATCGCCGCTGCTGACATGCACCTCGTAGGCCCGGGCTGCGCGGCGTATGCCCAGCAGAACCCCGTCGGACCGGCATCGGTCGCCGGCCTGGCGCACTCCCCGCTGAGCGTGGCCGCCGCCGACAGCCCGGTGCTCAACACACTGGCGGCCGCGGTTTCCGGCGGGCTCAACCCGTCGGTGAACCTCGTCGAGACTCTCGACGGCGGTCAGTTCACCGTGTTCGCCCCCACCGATGACGCCTTCGCCAAGATCGACCCGGCGACCATTGAGAAGCTCAAGACCGACGCCGGCCTGCTGACCTCGATCCTGACCTACCACGTGGTGCCCGGTCAGGCCGGACCCGATCAGGTGGTGGGCACCCACACCACCGTCAACGGCGCCACCCTGACCGTCGGCGGCGGCGGGGACGCGCTGAAGGTCAATGACGCGAATGTCGTCTGCGGTGGCATCAAGACCACCAACGCGACGGTCTACCTGATCGATTCGGTGCTGCTGCCGCCGGCCGGCTAGCCGCGAGAACCTCGGCTGGTCGCGCGGGCGCGCGCACCGAACCCAGCCGGCCGCGGCGGCGTGCTTCTCCTTCACGCCGCCGCGGCCGGCTCCCCTAGGGCACCATGATCGCCATGCCCCCCACCGTGCTCTGGTTGCGCCGCGATCTTCGGCTGCGCGATTTGCCCTCGATGCTTGAAGCCGGTGCCGGCGATAACGACGTGCTGGCGTGTTTCATCCTCGACCCGCGACTGGAGGCCTCCTCCGGCGCCCGAAGGATGCAATTCCTCGGCGACTCGCTGCGCGAACTCACATCCGCCCTCGACGGACGGCTGCTGATCACGCGCGGTGCACCGCAGGACGTCCTGCCGCGGATCTGCGCGGCGACCGGGGCCACCGCCGTGCACATCACCGCCGACCTCAGCCCGTTCGGGGTGCGCCGCGACACGACCGTGCGGGCGGCCCTGGAGGCCGGCGGGGTCAGCCTGTTGGCGACCGGATCGCCCTATCTGGTGTCGCCGGGCCGGGTCACCAAGGACGACGGCACCCCGTACAAGGTCTTCACCCCGTTCTTCCGGCGCTGGCGCGAGGTCGGCTGGCGCGCGCCGGCGAAATCCGGCCCCACCGCCGTCAACTGGATCGACCCGGCTGCCGTGCCGGATCTGCCCGCTAGGGTCGATGCCCCCGATCCCGGTGTCGGACTGGACTTTCCGGCCGGTGAGACCGCCGCACTGCAGCGTTGGGCGGAGTTCCTCGCGAACGGGATGAGCGGTTACGAACAGGACCGCAATCGTCCGGACAAACCCGGCACCAGCCGGATGTCGGCGCACCTGAAGTTCGGCACCATCCACCCGCGCACCCTGGCCGCCGATCTGAATGCGGGCACCGAGGGACACGACGCCTACCTTCGGGAACTGGCGTTCCGCGACTTCTACGCCTCGGTGCTGCACGAGTGGCCGAGCAGCGCCTGGCGGAACTGGAACCCCAAGTTCGACGCGATCGACGTCGACACCGACACCGGCGCACAGGAGGCGTTCGAAGCGTGGAAGCAGGGCCGCACCGGCTTCCCCATCGTCGATGCCGGGATGCGCCAACTGTCCAACACCGGCTTCATGCACAACCGGGTGCGGATGATCGTGGCATCGTTTCTGGTCAAGGATCTGCACCTGCCGTGGCAGTGGGGGGCACGCTGGTTCCTCGACCAACTGGTGGACGCCGATATGGCCAGCAACCAGCACGGCTGGCAGTGGTGCGCGGGCACCGGCACCGACGCCGCCCCATACTTCCGGGTGTTCAACCCGATCGCCCAGGGCGAGAAGTTCGACCCGGCGGGCGACTACGTGCGGCGGTGGGTGCCCGAACTTGCCGATACCGCCGATGTGCACCGGCTCAAGGCGGGCCGGCCGGCCGATTACCCGGACCCGATCGTCGACCACGCCGCCGAGCGCGCCGAGGCGCTGCGCCGGTATGGGCTGATCGGCTGACGCGGGTGTGACAAAATAGGGTTGCAAGTGAGGTCGACGTGAGGAGAGCCCGATGGCCGGCACCGAAGTGGAGCGTTACACCGAGGTCGACCAGGCCGATGTGCCGTCGGCGGACTGGGGCTGGAGCAACATCAGCCGCCGCACCTGGTACTCCCTGGGCATCTTCATCGTCGTGTTCCTGCTCGGCATGCTGCACGGCAACCATCAGGGTCACGTGGAGGACTGGTTCCTGGGCGCCACCGCCGCGCTGATCGTCGTGATCATGGTTCGCGACTGGTGGCTGCGCCGCCGTGGCTGGATGCGCTGAGCCGGGTCCCCCGGCCGATTATCCCAGCCGGTCTCGTCAGCCGCCGTCGGCGGCCAACTGGCCGCACGCGGCGGCGATCTCGCGGCCGCGGGTGTCGCGCACCGTGCACGTCACCCCCTGAGCCTGCACCCGCCGGACGAACTCGCGTTGCACCGGCTTCGGGCTGGCGTCCCACTGACTGCCCGGCGTCGGGTTGAGCGGGATCAGATTCACGTGCGCCAGCGGCCCCAGCACCCGGTGCAGGGTCGCCCCCAGCAGATCGGCCCGCCAACGCTGATCATTGACGTCCCGGATCAGCGCGTACTCGATGGACACCCGCCGGCCGGTGGTCTGCGCGTAGTACCGCGCCGCGTCCAGCACCTCGGCGAGGTCCCAGCGGGTGTTGACCGGGACCAGCGTGTTGCGCAGTTCGTCGTCGGGGGCGTGCAATGACAGCGCGAGGGTCACGCCGAGACGTTCATCGGCGAGCTTGCGGATGGCCGGGGCGAGACCAACCGTCGACACCGTGACCGATCGCGCCGAGATGCCGAACCCGTCCGGCGGCGCGGCGATGATGCGCGACACCGCGGCCACTACCCGGGAGTAGTTGGCCAGCGGCTCCCCCATGCCCATGAACACGACATTGGACAGCCGGTCGCCCGCTGATCCCCCGCCGTCCTCACGCAGGCTGACGGCGGCCGCGCGGACCTGCTCGAGAATCTCCGCGGTGCTCAGGTTGCGGGTGAGCCCGCCCTGCCCGGTCGCGCAGAACGGACAGGCCATCCCGCAGCCGGCCTGCGAGGAGATGCACACGGTGTTGCGATCGGGGTAGCGCATCAGCACCGACTCGAAGGTGGCGCCATCGTTACCGCGCCACAACGTCTTTCGGGTCTCACCGGCATCGCAGGCCACTTCGCGCACCACCGACAGCAGCGGCGGGAACAGCGCGCCGGCCACCGCGTCGCGAACGGCCGCGGGAAGGTCGGTCATCTGCTGCGGGTCGGCGACCAGCCGGCCGTAGTACTGCGCCGCCAATTGCTTGGCCCGAAACGCCGGCAGGCCCAGTTCGGCGACCGCGGCTGTGCGCGCCGCGGCGTCGAGGTCGGCGAAGTGCTGCGGGGGCAGCCCCCGCCGCGGCGCTTCGAAGATCAGTTGCTGGCTCACGGCGTCGTTGTCGATCAGGCCAACAGGGACAGGACGATCCAGGTGGCAACCGCCGAGGGCAGCGCACCGTCGATGCGGTCCATCAACCCCCCGTGGCCGGGCAGCAGGGTGCCCATGTCCTTGATGCCGAGGTCCCGTTTGAACTGCGACTCGACCAGATCACCCGCCGTCGCGGTGACGACGAGCATCAGGCCGAGCGGCACCCCGACCCACCACGGCTGGTGCAGCAGGAAGACCACCGAGAGCACCGCGGCGGCGGTCCCGCACAGCACTGAACCGGCCAGACCCTCCCAGGACTTCTTCGGGCTGATCGCCGGGACCATGCGGTGCTTGCCGAACAGCACACCGGCCGCATAACCGCCGATGTCGGAGAACGCCACGGTGACCATGAACGCGAACACCCGCGCCGGGCCGTCCTCCGGGTAGACCAGCAGCGCGCCGAAAGCGGCGAAGAGCGGGATCCAGGTGGCCACGAAGAGGGTGACGGCGACGTCGCGCAGGTAGTTCACCGGCTGACTGCCCAAGCCCTGGCTCAGCAGCCGCCAGATCAGGCAGACCAGCACCGTCCCGCCGTATGCGCCCAACGCGCCGGCCGGCACCGAACGGCCAGGTCAGCCAGATCATCGCCTGCCCGCCGACGAGTAGCGGGATGAGCGGGATCGAGTACCCCGCCTCACGCAACCGCTTGACCACCTCGTGGGTGGCGATGGCCATCGCCACCGACAGGATCACCACCCACCCGCGGGGCGCGAAGATCAGGGTGCCGATGACAAGGCCGGCGAGCAGCAGGCTGACCGCGATCGCGGCGGGGAGGTTGCGTCCCGCCTTCGAGGTCGTGACCGGTGGGGTCTCGGTGTCTGCCACAGTCGCTTGTCTGCTCGGGTCCTCAGACCTCCAGCAGCTCGCCTTCTTTGTGCTTGACCAGCTCGTCGATCTGGTGGACGTATGAGGCGGTCGACTTGTCGAGGTCCTTCTCGGCGCGGCCCACCTCGTCTTCGCCGGCCTCGCCGTCCTTCTTGATGCGGTGCAGTTCCTCCATCGCGCGGCGGCGGATGTTGCGCAACGACACCTTGGCGTCCTCGCCTTTGGCCTTGGCCTGCTTGACCAATTCGCGACGGCGCTCCTCGGTGAGCTGCGGGATGGCCACCCGGATGATGGTGCCGTCATTGGTCGGATTGACACCGAGGTCGGAGTTGCGAATGGCGTCCTCGATGGCCCGCAGTTGGCCGGCCTCGTAGGGCTTGATCACCACCATCCGCGCCTCGGGGACGTTGATGCTGCACATCTGGGTGATCGGGGTGGGGGTGCCGTAGTACTCCACGTTGACGCGGGCAAACATCCCCGGGTTGGCGCGGCCGGTGCGGATCGACGACAGGTCGTCGCGCGCGACGGAGACCGCCTTCTCCATCTTCTCCTCGGCGTCGAAGATAGCTTCGTCGATCATGCGCCGCTTCTCGGCGTCGCTAGAGTCATTGCTTCGGTTCTCCCGTCACGTGGTGACCAGTGTGCCGATCTTCTCACCTGCGACCGCCCGAGCGATATTCCCGTCGGTGAGCAGGTTGAAGACCAGGATCGGCATGCCGTTGTCCATGCAGAGGCTGAATGCGGTGGCATCGGCGACCCGCAACTCGCGGTCGATGACCTCCCGATGGCTGATCTCGGCGATCATTTCGGCCTTCGGGTTCTGCCGGGGATCGTCGGTGAACACACCGTCGACCGCTTTGGCCATCAGGACCACCTCGGCGCCGATCTCCAGCGCCCGCTGGGCGGCGGTGGTGTCGGTGGAGAAATACGGCAGCCCCATGCCGGCACCGAAGATCACCACGCGCCCCTTCTCCAGGTGCCGCCGGGCCCGCAGGGGGATGTACGGCTCGGCGACCTGGCCCATGGTGATGGCGGTCTGCACCCGGGTGACGATGCCCTCCTTCTCCAGGAAGTCCTGCAGCGCGAGGCTGTTCATCACCGTGCCGAGCATGCCCATGTAATCGGAGCGGGTGCGTTCCATGCCCCGCTGCTGCAACTGAGCGCCGCGGAAGAAGTTGCCGCCACCGATCACCACCGCGACCTGCACCCCGCTGCGCACGACTTCGGCGATCTGACGGGCCACCTGGGCGACGACGTCGGGGTCGAGTCCGACAGATCCCCCGCCGAACATCTCACCGCCGAGTTTGAGCAGAACCCTGGAGTACTTCGGCCGCGGAACGGTTGGCTCGCCCATCACGCCTCCTCAGCCGCGTCGGCGTCCGCCTACCCGGGACGCCGGTTGGCGGCCCGCGGCGAGGCAGTCCCATCCTGCCTCATGGAACGGGCCGCGAGCAGGTCGGGTGGGCCGTCCCGACACGGTCAACACCTGTAAAAGCTGTTCCGATACATAGTTTTGTGAAACGTTGGACATAAGATAATCGAAATATTATTTGAGACACCACGCCGGACTCACAGGAGCGGATAGCGATGGCACGACAGGCGAGGGCGGAAGCCACCCGGCGGCGCATCATCGACTCGGCCGTCGATCTTGTTTACCGAGCTCGGTTATGGCGAAACCGGTTTGGCTGATGTTCTGCAGCGCGCCGGTGTCAGCAAAGGTGCGTTCTATTACCACTTCGACTCCAAGGAGTCGGTGGCGGCGGCGATCATCGAGGACTACACGCTGCGGAGCAAGCGAGTCGATGCGCAGCGGGATGGATTCCTCCCGCCGCTGCTCGACCAGATCATCGTGGCCACCTTCGTCGCCGCCGAGATGCTCGAGACGGATAAGACCTCGCGCATCGGGAACCAGCTCCTGCAGTCACTCGGTCAGGTCAGCGCCACGGCGATCAACGGTCTACCGGACCTGGAGCGGGGAGTTCACCAGCACGCTGGCCAAGGGCATCAAGGATGCCGGACTGCGCCAGGGCGACGATGCCGTGGAGTTCGCCGAGGCCGCCTGGGCCGGGGTTCTGGGCTGCCATCTGCTGTCGTCGGCATTCAGCGACGACCCCTACGCCCGCCTCGGCCAGCCTGTGGCGGTCGATGATGCGCACACTGGTGCCCGCTGAGTCCTGGGGTCACTACGAGGACCTGCTGAACCGGACAACCCAGTCGCTCAAGGCGGTCAGTTAGACGGCGGAGGCGATGCGCGGCCACGGGGCGGCCGCCTCGAGTTCGTACGCCAACTCCAGCAGGCGCCGTTCGTGACCGAACGGCGCGGCGAACATCATGCCGACGGGCATCCCGTCGGCCGACGTGGCCACCGGCAGTGAGACAGCCGGCTCACCGGTCACGTTCTGCAGCGGGGTGAACGCCACCCAGTCGATCAGCCGGTCGATCACCTGCTGGTAGTCCGCCGTCGGATCCAGGTGGCCGATGCGCGGAGTGGGCTCGGCCAGTGTCGGGCGTCAGCAGCACGTCGTAGTCGCGGTAGAACTTGTCGGTGACGCGGCGCAGCCGGCTCAACCGGGTGATCGCCGCGGGCAACCGGTGCAGGTTGCGGCTGGCGTGGCGGTCCAGTCCCAGCGTCAGGTTGTCCAGCCGGGTGCGGTCGAAGCTCTTACCGAAGGTCCGCTGACCGGTCCGCACCAGCGCCATCGCCAGCATCGACCAGTACAGCAGGAAGTCGTCGGCGAAACGGGCCGGGACCGGGTTGTGCGTCGAGGTAGTCGACCCGGTGGCCGAGGCCGCTGAGCAGTTCGGCGGTCTGCAGCGGTCAGATCGCGGATCTGCGGTGCGCACTCCCGGTTCACCGAGCGGGTCACCACCGCCACCCGAAGCCGTTCACGGCCCGGTCCGGTCACCGCGCCGACGGGCAACAGCGCGCGGTTACGCCAGATCCGCTCGGCCTCCCGGTAGAAGGCTGCGGTGTCGCGCACCGTGCGGGTCAGCACGCCGTCGTTGACCAGTCGCACCGGCATCTGCCGCGACATCTTGTCCAGTGGCAGCCGGCCCCGGGATGGTTTGAGTCCCACCAACCCGTTGCAGGCGGCGGGGATGCGGATCGAACCGCCGCCGTCGTTGGCGTGCGCGATCGGCACCACACCGGAGGCGACGAACGCCCCCGAACCCGACGACGACGCACCCGCGGTGCAATCGGTGTCCCACGGATTGCGCACCGCACCGATGCGCGGATGCTCGGCCGAAGCGCTGAAGCCGAATTCCGACAGCTGGGTCTTACCGAGCGCGATCAGACCGGTCGCCAGGAAGAACCGGGCGAAGTCGCCGTGGCTCTCGTGCAGCCGCGGCTCCCACGCGTCGGTGCCCTGCATGGTCGGCATGCCCTCGACGTCGACGTTGTCCTTGATGTAGGTCGGCACGCCGTCGAAGTAGCCGCCCTGACGCCCGCCCGCGGCGGCCAGCGATCGCGCCCGCGCGAAGGTCTCGTGCGCCAGACCGTTGAGCACCGGGTTGACCGCCTCGGTGCGGGCGATCGCCGCCTCGACCAGTTCGGCGGCGGACACCTTGCCGGTGCGCAACGCATCCACCATGGCGACCGCGTCGAGATCGCCGAGTGCGTCGTCGGTGAAGGCGTTGACGTGATGCATGATCGGGCCGGCTGGTTAGGCCTGGCCCACCTCGAAGCGGACGAACCGGGTGACGGTGACGCCGGCGTCGTCGAGCAGCGCCTTGACCGACTTCTTGCTGTCGGACACCGACGGCTGATCGAGCAGCACGACATCCTTGAAGAATCCGGTGAGCCGGCCCTCGACGATCTTGGGCAGCGCCGCCTCCGGCTTGCCTTCGGCCTTGGCGGTCTCCTCGGCGACGTGGCGCTCGTTGGCGACCACATCCGCGGGCACCTCGTCGCGGGTCAGGTACTTGGCCTTGAGCGCGGCGATCTGCAGGGCCACCGCGTGGGCGGCGTCCTTTGTGCGGATCGCCTCGAACTCCACCAGCACACCCACCGCGGGCGGCAGGTCGGCGGCGCGCTTGTGCAGGTAGGTCTCGACGTTGCCGTCGAAGTACTGCACCCGGCGCAACTCCAGCTTCTCGCCGATCTTGGCCGAGAGCGCCGCGATGGCCTCCTCGACCGTCTCATCGCCGGCTTTCGCCGCCTTGAGCGTGTCGACGTCGGTGGCCTTCGATGCCAGTGCCGCATCCAGAATCCGGTCGGCCAGTTGCTGGAACTCGGCGTTCTTGGCGACGAAGTCGGTCTCGGAGTTGAGCTCGATCAGCGCGCCGTTCTTGGCAGCCACCAGTCCCTCGGCGGTTGCGCGCTCGGCGCGCTTGCCGACGTCCTTGGCTCCCTTGATGCGCAGCGCCTCGACGGCCTTGTCGAAGTCGCCGTCGTTGTCGGCCAGGGCGTTCTTGCAGTCGAGCATGCCGGCGCCGGTGAGCTCGCGCAGGCGCTTGACGTCGGCGGCGGTGTAGCTAGCCATCTCAGCCTTCCGTGACGGGGGTGGACACCGTGATCGACTCGTCGGCAACCGGTCCGGCCTCGGTGGGTGCGGACTCGATGGCCGCGCCGGCCAGCAATTCCTGCTCCCACTCGGCCAGCGGCTCAGCCGCGGCGCCTTCCGAACCGGTCTCGGCCCGGCCGGCGCCACCACGGGCCTGCAGGCCCTCGGCCACCGCGGAGGCGATGACCTTGGTCAGCAGTGCCGCCGAGCGGATGGCGTCATCGTTGCCCGGGATCGGGTAGTCGACGAGATCGGGATCGCAGTTGGTGTCCAGGATCGCGATGATCGGGATGTTGAGCTTGCGGGCCTCGGCAACGGCGAGGTGCTCCTTGTTGGTGTCGACGACCCAGATCGCCGAGGGCACCTTGACCATGTCCCGGATACCGCCGAGGCTGCGCTCGAGCTTGTTCTTCTCCCGGGTCAGCATCAGGATTTCCTTCTTGGTGCGACCCTCGAAGCCACCGGTCTGCTCCATGGCCTCAAGTTCCTTCATGCGCTGAAGACGCTTGTGCACGGTGGAGAAGTTGGTGAGCATGCCACCGAGCCAGCGCTGGTTGACATAGGGCATGCCGACGCGGGTGGACTCTTCGGCGATGGACTCCTGCGCCTGCTTCTTGGTGCCGACGAACATGATGGAACCGCCGTGGGCGACGGTCTCCTTGACGAACTCGTAGGCCTTGTCGATGTAGGTCAGCGTCTGCTGCAGGTCGATGATGTAGATGCCGTTGCGGTCGGTGAAGATGAACCGCTTCATCTTGGGGTTCCAGCGTCGGGTCTGGTGTCCGAAGTGCGCGCCGCTGTCAAGCAGCTGCCTCATTGTTACGACAGGCATGTCGCGTAGTCCTTCATATGTCGGTTGTCGCCCGGCGACGGGTGAAGCCGGGCCCTGGCACCTGCGCGCATACCGACCCCCGAGGGGACCAACCGGCATGCGCGGCATCTGCCGGCCCACACGATCTGGGCCGCGACAGTGCACACAAGCGCGCGAAGTCAACCCGCTTGAGCGAGTTGCAGGTCGAAGTTTACACACAGCGCGCCGTTGATCCCCAACCGGCGACGAGCCGTCCGCACGGTGGGCTCGATCGCGTTGAACTGGACGGATGCGGTTTCTGGCAATCCTGATCGCACTGGCGTCGGCGGCCGCGGGCGGCGCCGCGGCGGCGGCCGCCGACCAGACTGTGCTGCAGTGGCCGCTCGGCCCGGGCACGCCGTCGGTGACCACGGCCTTCGACGCCCCGGCACCGGACTGGCAGCGCGGCCACCGCGGCGTGGATCTGGCCGGGTCGCCGCGTCAGCCGGTCTACGCCGCCGGGCGGGGCACCGTGGTGTTCGCCGGGCTGCTGGCGGGGCGCCCGGTGGTGTCGGTGGCACATCCCGGCGGGCTGCGGACCAGCTATGAACCGGTGGAGGCGGCGGTGCGGCCGGGTCAGCTGGTCGAGGCGGGAACACCGCTGGGGCGGCTGATGGCCGGCCATCCGGGATGCCCGGCGCCGGCCTGCCTGCACTGGGGCGCGATGTGGGGACCTGCCGCCCGCGCTGATTACGTGAACCCGCTCGGGCTGCTGGCCGGCACCCGGGTGCGACTCAAACCGCTGGGTGGCTGAGGGCGCTCAGGGCTCAGGCCCGCGGGTGGGCCTGATCGTGGACCGCACGCAACCGGGCGACGGTGACGTGGGTGTAGAGCTGGGTGGTGGCCAGCGAGGAGTGGCCGAGCAATTCCTGAACCACGCGCAGGTCCGCGCCGCCCTCGAGCAGATGGGTGGCGGCGCTGTGGCGCAGGCCGTGCGGCCCGATGTCGGGGGCGCCGGGGACGGCGGCCATGGTCTGGTGCACGACGGTGCGGGCCTGCCGGGGGTCCAGCCGGCGGCCGCGCGGACCCAGCAGCAGCGCGGGGCCCGAGTCGGGGGTAGCCAGAGCGGGCCGGCCGGCCTTCAGCCACCCGGTCAGGGCCGCCAGTGCCGGCGATCCGAAGGGCACGGTGCGCTGCTTGTTGCCCTTGCCCAGCACCCGCACCACGCGGTGGCCGGTGTCGACATCGTCGATGTCCAGGCCGCAGAGTTCGCTGACCCGGATACCGGTGGCGTAGAGCATTTCCACGATCAATCTGTCCCGCAGCGCCAGCGGGTCGCCCTGCTCGGCACCCAGGTCGGCGGCCTCCATGGCGGCGCGGGCCTGGTCCTGGCGCAGGACGGCCGGCAGGGTGCGCCGCGCCTTGGGCACCTGCAACCGCGACGCCGGATCGTCGGTGAGCAGTCCGCGGCGGACCGCCCAGGCGGTGAATGTCTTGACCGCCGAGGTCCGGCGGGCCAGCGTAGTGCGGGCGAAGCCGCCTGAGGCCTGGGCGGCCAGCCAGGCGCGCAGCACCGGAAGACTCAGGGCTGCCAGGCCCGCCTCCGGTGCGCGCTGGTCGAGGAATGCGAACAACGACCGCAGATCGGCCAGGTACGCACGGCGGGTGTGGTCGGAGCGGCCGCGTTCGAGTGCCAGGTGCTCGGCGTACTCCTCGAGGACGGCGGCATAACGATCGGGCACGTCCACTCCCCTACGGTGGCAGACGATGCCGGGCGCGAGACCCATCCTGCGGGGCGTGTCGGTCAGTCGGGACTCACCATTGCCAGACGCCCTGCTCGCCGGCGGGATACTGACCACAGACGTCGGTTGCACGGGCCGCGACACCCTTGTTGTTGAAGAACAGCTTGGCCCAATTGGGCCAGCGGAAGGCCATCTGCTCGTAATAGATGTCGGTCGCGATGCTCTCCGAGTACTGCCGGCGGCCCGCATAGTCCATCGAGAAGAACCAGTGGATCCGATCGCGCGCTGCCTGCTGAACATCCGGTGATTTGTTGTTGTAGTCGATCATGTACCGCTCGTAGTAGACCGGCCTCACGTCTCGGACCGCAGCCATAATCTGCTCGGCCGTGCAGGTGGTGCGCAGGATCCGGTTCGGAATCGGATAGTCATCGGTGGCATCCGCCGCTGCGACGCCCGGCGCCACCATCACAAGCGACAGGGCCGCGGCGAGTACTGCGCCCAACTTGGCGGGGCGGCCCTTGGTCGACACGGCCCTCAGCCGTTCTTCTTCCAGAACATCCAGCGACGCCGGGGCGCAGCCGCGGCGATCTCGGCGCTGGAGTGCTTGCCGCCACACCACTGACCGGCCGGCACGCTGCGCCGCACCATGTCGACGTGGTTGCCACAACCGGCCCAGGTGGTCTTTCCGCAGACACGGCACTGCGTAGCGCGGCACATGGTTCCTCCTCTGATCGTCGACGATTCGTCTGGGAATACCATACCCCCTATGGTATTAGGTTACTAGGTGGCCGGACCCTGCCGGTGAGCAATCGGCAGGTGCGGCAACCGGATCGAAAGGTTGGGGAGCGATGAAGGCGGTGGCCTCGTTAGGCAGTCTGCTCAAGCGGTTCTGGGTGGTGACGATGGTGATCGTGGCACTCCTGGCGGCGGCCGCGGTCGTCGGCAGGCTTCGAACGTTCTTCGATACCGATAAGCCCTACGTCGGCGCCGAGTTGCCGGCTGACGACATCAAGCCGATCAATACCAAGCGGGTGACCTACGAGATCGTCGGGCCCGCGGATGCGTCAGGCCGGGTGAGCTACCTCGACGTCAACGGCAAGACCATCGAGGCGGGCTTCACCTCATTGCCGTGGTCGGTCACGGTGAGTACCACCGACCCCGGGGTACTGGCCAACGTGGTCGCCCAGGGCGACACCGCCGCACTGGGCTGCCGAATCCTGGTCGACGGCGAGCTGACGACCGAGGATTTCGCCGAGGGCCGCGACGCCCAGGCGTTCTGTCTGGATAAAGCGGCATGAGCGGCCACGGCAAAGACAAGCGCACGGGTTTCCCGCGCACCATTCGGACTCTCGCGGTTCCGATCATCCTGATCTGGGTGGCCTTCACCGCCGCGACGAATCTGCTTGTCCCCCAGGTCGAGAAGGTCGGCATGGCCAACGCCGTGTCGATGTCGCCGCAGGACGCGCCTGCCGTCATCGCTGCCAAGCGGATGGGTGCGAAGTTCCAGGAGTCCACGTCCGACAGCATCGCCATGGTGGTGCTGGTCGGCGAGCGACCGCTGGACGAGAGCGCGCGTGAGTACTACCAGTCCCTGATCGCCAAGTTCGAGGCGGACTCCAAGCACGTGGAGCATGTGCACGACTTCTGGGGCGACATGATCACCGCGGCGGGCGTGCAGAGCAGTGACGGCAAGGCCGCCTACGTCCAGTTGAACCTCGTGGGCGACCAGGGCAGCACCGAGGGCAATCATTCCGTGGAGGCCGTCCGCGAGATCATCCACGACACACCACCGCCGGACGGCCTGAAGGCCTACGTGACCGGGCCTGCACCGCTGACCACCGACTCCCTGGAGGCCAGTGACAGCGGCATGATCAAGATGACGGTGGTCACGATGATCGTCATCACGATCATGCTGACCCTGGTCTACCGGTCGGCGAGCACGGTGCTGCTGATCCTGGCCATCGTCGGAATCGAGATGGGCGCCTCCCGGGGCGTGGTCGCGGTGATCGGCCACCTCGGACTGATGGACTTCTCGACCTTCTCGGTTCCACTGATGACGGCGCTGGCGATCGCGGCGGGGACCGATTACGCGATCTTCCTGCTCGGCCGCTACCACGAGGCCCGGCAGAACGGCGAGGACCCGGAATCGGCCTACTACACCGCTTTCCACGGAGTCGGCCACGTCATACTCGGTTCGGGGCTGACCATCGCCGGCGCCATGCTGACCCTCCGGCTGACGCGGCTGTCCTACTTCAACTCGCTGGCCTACCCGTCGGCGATCGCCCTTCTCATCGTCGTCGCGGCCGCCATGACCGTCGCCCCCGCCGTTCTTGTGGTCGCCAGCCGTTTCGGACTGCTGGACCCCAAGCGCATGATGAAGACCAGGGGGTGGCGCAAGGTCGGCACGGCGACCGTCCGCTGGCCCAAGCCGATTCTGGCTGCGGCGACCACCGTGGTGCTGCTCGGCATCCTCGCCATGGCCGGCTACAAGACCAGCTACGACGATCGGCGTTACATCCCCGCCGACGTCCCGGCCAACGTCGGGTACGCGGCGGCCGAGAAGCACTTCAGCACCGCGCGACTCAATCCCGACATCATGACCGTCGAGACCGATCACGACATGCGCAACCCCACCGACATGATCGTGCTGGACCGGATCGCCAAGGCGCTGTTCCGTATTGAGGGCATCGCGATGGTGCAAAGCATCACCCGGCCGCTGGGCTCCCCCATCGCGCACAGTTCGATCCCGTACCAGATCAGCATGTCGACAGTGCCGATCACCCAGAACCTCCAGTTCCTCAGACAAAGGGTTGGCGACATCAGCGGGATGTCGGATGATCTCGGCGCGATGATCGCCTCGATGGCGAGATGCAGACCCTGATGACCCGGATGTCGGACTCGATGAACAGCACCGTCGAGTCGGCGAACGGCATGGTCGGCATGTCCGGGCAGCGCAGTGTCGAGGACATGGACGCCATGAAGGTCACTCTCGATGAGATGCGTGACCGGATCGCCGATTTCGATGACGCTGTGCGGCCGATTCGGAACTACTTCTACTGGGAACCGCACTGCTTGAACATCACTGTGTGCGAGGGGATTCGCGCGGCATTCGACGCCACCGACGGTGTCTCGAAGTTCAGCGACAACATGGCCGCCCTGCAGACCGATATGACCGCGATGATCGGCGGCATGGACCAAATGGTCGGCGGGATGGGTGACATGAACGCCGCTGTTCCCGCAGATGGTCGCGCAGTTCCCGCCGATCATCACGACGGCGACCATGATGCAGCAGACTCTGCAGACCATCCACAGCAGGTTCGACGGGATGATCGAGCAGATGCAGCAGATGACCGATACGGCCACTGCGATGGGTGAGGCGTTCGACGCCTCCAAGAGCGACGACTACTTCTACCTGCCACCGGAGGTTTTCTCCAACGCCGACTTCCAGAAGGGACTCAAGCTGTTCCTCTCGCCGGACGGCAAGGCGGCGCGGCTGATCATCACCCACGATGTGAATCCCGCCTCGGAGGAGGGCATCTCGGTCGTCGACGACCAACTCACAGCCGCCCACGAGGCCGTCAAGGGCACGTCACTGGCCGGCGCGGACATCTATCTGACCGGGACGGCAGCCACCTACCGCGACATTGCGTCCGGCGCCAAATACGACACGATGATCGCCGCCTTCGCCGCGCTCACGCTGATCTTCATCGTGATGCTGATCATCACCCGAGCACTCATCGCGTCAATCGTGATCGTCGGCACTGTCGTGATCTCGCTCGGCGCCGCATTCGGCCTCTCGGTGTTCATCTTCGAACGCATCATCGGGGTCGAGCTCAACTGGATCGTTCTGGCGTTCGCGGTGATCATCCTGATGGCCGTCGGCAGCGACTACAACCTGCTGCTGGTGTCCCGGTTCAAGGAGGAAATCGGCGCCGGTATCAACACCGGGATCATCCGCTCGATGGGAAGCACCGGAACCGTGGTCACGGCGGCAGGACTGGTGTTCGCGTTCACGATGGGCGCCATGATCTCCGGGGACCTGCTCAACGTCGGCCAGGGCGGTATGACCATCGGGATCGGGCTACTGCTCGACACGCTGATCGTGCGCTCGCTGATGACTCCGTCTATCGCGGCCATCCTCGGTCCGTGGTTCTGGTGGCCGTTGAAGGTGCGATCACGTCCGTCGTACTCCGAGCGCATGCACCACGTCACAACACGGAACGCGGTGTTCGAAGACATCTTCAATCCCGAACCGCACCGGCGCGATGACGGGGACGCCGCACCGGAGGGTGAGTTGGCGCCGTCGGGCGCGCAGCTGACGGGCACCGTCACTACCCGGAGTTGCGGGCCAGCCGCCACCTCCCCTCCTCGCGTTCGACCAGTCCGGCGATCTCCAGCATCGCCAGCGGGCCGAGCACGCCGGCGGCGGGCAGGCCCGCAGCGACCGCGATCTCGTCGGCCGTGCGCACACCGCGGCCCGGCAGAGCCTCGTAGACCTGCAGTTCGGCGTCGGAGAGAGCATCGAGCACGTCAACCGGCCGGGCCGGTTCCTCGGCGAACTCTCCCGCGCGGCCGACGATTTCGACGACCTCATCGGCCCGGGTCACCAGTTCGGCACCGGAGCGCACCAGCGCATGGCAGCCAGCCGATGCCATGGAGGTGATCGGCCCGGGCACCGCACACACCACCCGTCCCAGCGCACGGGCCCACGCCGCGGTGCTCGCCGCGCCACTGCGCAGCGCCGCCTCGACCACCACGGTGGCACCCGAGAGCGCCGCCACCAACCGGTTGCGGGTCAGGAACCGGTGCCGCGCCGGCCGCACTCCGGGCGGGTACTCGCTGACCAGCAGGCCCTCCTGGCCGATCCGGTGCAGCAGCGCCGAGTGGCCGGCCGGATAGAGGACGTCGAGACCACCGGCCAGTACCGCGACGGTGATCCCCTCGGCGGCCAGTGCCGCACGGTGGGCCGCCCCGTCGATTCCGTAGGCGCCACCGGAGACCACCGCGACGTCGCGTTCGACGAGTCCGGCGGACAGTTCAGCGGCGACGTGTTCGCCGTATGCGGTAGCCGCGCGGGTCCCGACGATCGCCGCGGATCGTTCGGCGATGCCGTCGAGACGTACCGGGCCGATCACCCACAGGGCCAGCGGCGGCCGGCCCTGTGGCTTGTCTCGGACCGGCGCTCCGCCGAACGCGGCGAACGCCAGGGTCGGCCATTCGTCATCGTCCGGGGTGATCAGCCGCCCGCCCCGGCGCTGCAGCATCTCCAGATCCGCTGCTGCACAATCCATATCGCGACGGGCTTCGGTGCGCCGCGCCAGGGCGGGCACCACCTCACCGCGGCGGATCCGGTGCGCGGCATCGAGCGGGCCGACCTCGGCGATGAGCGCGGCCAACTCGTCGCACGGAGCCTCGGCCACCCGTGACAGGTAGGCCCACGACAGCAGCACGTCGGCGGCGCTCATGACATCACCTGGCCTTGCCGGAAACTCAAGGCGACCGAGACGTCGTCGCGGTTGGGTGTGCTGCGCCCGCCGAGATCGGCGAGGCTCCAGGCAACGCGCAATGCCCGATGAATTCCGCGGATGCTGATCAGACCGCGGTCCAGGGCCGTCTTCAGCGGCGCCATGGTGGCGGTCGACAGTGCGAAGTGCCGGCGCAGCACGGCACCGGTGACCTCGGCGTTGGTGCTGAATCCATACGCGCGCCACCGTTCGGCGGCAGCGGCACGGGCCTGGGCCACTCGGGCCCTCACCTGCTCGCTGCCCTCGGACTGCTCCGGCGCGAACGCCCCGGCGCGCACGGTGTGCATCTGCACCCGCAGGTCCACCCGGTCCAGCAGAGGGCCCGATAGCTTGCCGAGATAGCGGCGGCGTTGCGGCGGAGAGCAGATGCACTCCCGCGGATCGGGTGGTGCGCAGGGGCACGGGTTGGCGGCCATCATCAGCTGGAAGCGCGCCGGGTAGCGGGCCACCCCGTCGCGGCGGGCGATTCGAATCTCCCCGTCCTCCAGCGGAGTTCGCAACGCCTCCAACGCACCGAGGCGCACTTCGGCGCACTCGTCGAGGAACAGCACGCCGCGGTGCGCCTTGCTGACTGCACCGGGTCTCGCCAAGCCGGACCCTCCCCCGACCAGCGCGGCCACGCTGGAGGAATGGTGTGGCGCGATGAACGGCGGCCGGGTGATCAGCGGTGTGCGTGACGAGAGCATCCCCGCCACCGAGTGGATGGCGGTGACTTCCAGCGCCTCGGATTCGGTGAGATCGGGCAGCAGACCCGGAAGGCGTTGCGCCAGCATCGTCTTGCCGACACCGGGCGGCCCGGTGAGCATGAGGTGATGCGCCCCGGCAGCGGCCACTTCGACGGCGAAGCGCGCCTGCACCTGCCCGATCACGTCGGCGAGGTCGGCCGCCGGCGGCCGGTCCGGCGCCGGCGCCGGCAGTCTGGCGTCAAGGCCGGTTCCGGACTCCAGCCACCGCTGCAGGTGGCGCAGGGTGGGCACCCCGAAGACCTCGATGCCCTCGACCAGGCTGGCCTCGGCGAGGTTGCCGCCGGGGACGACGACGGTCTGCCAGCCCTGCGCCTTGGCGGCGAGCACGGCGGGCAACACCCCGTGCACCGGGCGGATGCGCCCGTCGAGGGCGAGTTCGCCGAGCAGCACGGTCTTCTCCAGCCGATGCCACGGCGTGCTGCGACTTGCGCAGAGCACTGCGGCCGCCAGGGCGATGTCGTAAAGGGAACCCGCCTTGGGCAGCGTCGCCGGGGAGAGCGCCACCGTCAGCCGTGACATCGGCCAGGTGTTACCCGAGTTGGTGATGGCCGCCCGGACGCGATCGCGGGACTCCTGGACCGCGGCGTCAGGCAGCCCGACGAGATGAAAGCCCGGCAACCCGGAGGTGATGTCGGCCTCGATCTCGACGATGTCGCCGTCCAACCCGCGCACCGCGACCGAGAACGCCCTGCCTAGCGCCATCCGGCCGCCCACCCGCCCGGTGCCATCAGCCCACACCCCGCAGGTGCAGCACCGAGGGAGTGCCGCCAGCCCATCCGGACACCCACCACGTCGATGCGAATCTGCGCCCACCGGGCGTCCTGCCCGGCCAGCCAGATGCCGGCCAGGCGGCGGACGCGGCGGACCTTGCGCGGGGTGACGGCCTGCTCGACACCGCCGAAGCCGTCGCCGGTGCGGGTCTTGACCTCCACGAAGATCACCGTGTGGGCGTCCTCGGCGGCGATGATGTCCAGCTCTCCGTACCGGCAGCGCCAGTTGCGCGCCAGTATCGACAGCCCCTGGCCCGCGAGGTGGTCCACGGCGATCTGCTCACCGAGCGCGCCGAGCTCCTGCCGGTTGAATGTCGTCATGCGGCCAGAGTGGACCGCAGCCCCGACCGGATATGCCGGGCGCACCCGAAAACCCGGCGGTTATCCCCAGCGGCTCAGTGATGCACAGGCCCTATTCGGGCGTGATGCACAGGCCCTATTCGGGCAGCCGAAGCTCCGGTTTCTCGACCTCTTCGATATTCACGTCCTTGAAGGTGATCACCCGGACCTGTTTGACGAAGCGGGCGGGCCGGTACATGTCCCACACCCAGGCATCGGCCAGGCGCAGTTCGAAGTAGACCTCGCCCTCGCTGTTGCGGGGCACCAACTCCACACTGTTGGCCAGGTAAAACCGGCGCTCGGTCTCCACCACGTAGCTGAACTGCCCGACGATGTCCTTGTACTCGCGGTACAGGGACAACTCCATCTCGGTTTCGTACTTCTCGAGATCTTCGGCACTCATCGCTGGGCACTCATCTAGTCGGCTGTCCTTTGGGTCGGCGTGGTTCCATCTTCTCCCACCGCGAACTCGGCGACCAGTGCGGTGCCCCCGGCCCGGGCGACCCGGCGGACGTTGATGAAGGACTGGCGGTGCTGGCCGCAGGGTCCCAGCTCGGCCAGCGCGGCGCCGTGCGCGGCGGTGCTGTAGCCCTTGTGCTCGGCGAATCCGTAGCCGGGATGCTCGGCGTCCATGGCGACCATGAGCCGGTCGCGGCTCACCTTGGCCAGGACGCTGGCCGCGGCGATGCAGGCGGCGGCGGCGTCGCCGCCGATCACCGGTAGCGAGGGTGCCGCCAGCCCGGGCACCCGGAATCCGTCGGAGAGCACGTAGCCGGGCCGGGTGGGCAACCCCGCCACCGCGCGACGCATGCCTTCGATGTTGGCCGCGTGCACACCGCGGCGGTCCACCTCGACGGAGTCGATGAACACCACGTGATAGGCCAGCGCGTAGCGACGGATCAGTGGATAGAGCTCCTCGCGGGCCCGGGCGGTGAGCTTCTTGGAGTCGTCGAGCGCCGCGAGGCTGTCCATCCGGTTGGGCCCCAGCACGCACGCCGCGACCACCAGTGGCCCCGCGCAGGCACCGCGGCCGACTTCGTCGACCCCGGCCACCGGGCCCAGTCCGCTTCGATAGAGCGCCGACTCCAGCGTCCGCAGCCCCGACGAGCGCCGGATGACTGTGCGTGGCGGCCAGGTCGCGACGTTGGCCTTTCTGGCCGGCATGTCAGCCCCGCTGCGGGTCGACCTGGGGGTCGAACGAGGACACACCACCCCAGCGCCCGGGCGGCCAGGCGATGAATCGGGCCTTGCCGATCACGTTGTCGACCGGGACGGTGCCGCTCATCGGGTCCCCGGTGCACAGCACGCCGTCCTTGGCGTCTTCCGGGGTACTGCTGCAGCGGGCGCGAGAGTCGGCGGAATGGGTGCGGTTGTCACCCATCACCCAGATCCGCCCCGCGGGAACCTGCACCGGGCCGAACTCATTGCCCAGGCACGGATACACGGCCGGGTCGGCCATCATGGTCGACGGGTCGAGGTAGGGCTCCCGCAACGGTGCCCCGTTGACCGTCAGGCCGGTGTCCGCGCGGCACTGCACGGTCTGACCGCCGACGGCGATGATGCGCTTGACCAAGTCGTTCTCGTCCGGCGGCACGAATCCGATGAAGGACAACGCGTTCTGGACCCACCGGATGCCGGTGTTCTCCGAACGGATCGACTTGTACCCGACATTCCAGTTGGGCGGGCCCTTGAACACCACCACGTCACCGGGTTCGGGATCGCTGAACCGGTAGGTGAGTTTGTCGACCATGATGCGGTCCCCGACGCAGCCTTTGCAGCCGTTCAGGGTGGGCTGCATCGACTCCGACGGGATCAGGTAGGGCCGCGCGATGAAGGTGAGCATCACGTAGTAGATGAACACCGCGATGCCCACCAGGATCGCGCCCTCGCGCAGGGCGGACCGTTTCTTGCCCTCGCCGTCGCCCTTGCCGCGCTGTGCGGCGGCGCCGTCGGCGTCCACCGGTGTCGGGTCGGCCGGATCCGGGGTGACAGTCACGGGTTCAGACTAGCCAGCACGGCGCAGCCAACCGAGCGACCGTCGAAGCTCAGCGCTTCCCTCGGCACGATGTCGAAGCTCAGCGCTTCTCCTTGATCTTGGCCTTCTTGCCGCGCAGTTCGCGCAGGTAGTACAGCTTGGCCCGGCGGACATCGCCGCGGGTGACGACCTCGATGTGGTCGATGTTGGGCGAATGCACCGGGAAGGTGCGCTCCACGCCGACGCCGTAGCTCTCCTTGCGGACGGTGAACGTCTCACGGATGCCACCGCCGGAGCGGCGCAGCACCACACCCTTGAAGACCTGGATGCGCTGCTTATTGCCCTCGATGACCTTCACGTGCACGTTGACGGTGTCACCGGGGCCGAACTCGGGGATGTCGTCGCGAAGCGACGCCTGGTCGACGAAGTCCAGCGTATTCATCTGGGTGACACTTCCTTGCAGTCGAGCCGCGGAACGGTGCCCCGGTCAGGGCACCTGACACCGCCGAGCTGGTGGTCAGATTGCATCGCAGCAGGCGTCGGTGAGGACGGGCCCGCGCGGGTAACGGCCTCATTGTGCCAGATCGGGGCGCCGGCGGCGAAATCGCACCGGGTTCGGCACTGGTGGCTGATACGCCCGGCTAAACCCTCGGCGTGGCGTGGCGCGGAGATTGTGTAGGACCGTTCCTGCGCGGATACCCTCAGTTCAACAACCGACCACCGAGACCAGGAGGGGCGATGCGGCAGCGCGGTACGTCGATGTTCCTCACCGGGGCGGTCGCGACCGTCGTGGTCCTGCTGGTCGGAGCGTCATCGGCGGAGCTGACCAGGAGCTCGGAGATTGCTCCGCCGAACACGGTGACGCTGTTGGCCGGCGGTCCCGTGCCACCGGCGGCCCCGGCCCCCGCCCCGCGCGAACCGGTGAACCTCGACGGGCTCGCGCAGCAGGCGACGGCCAAGGCTCAGCGCAATGGCGCCGACATCAGCATCGCCGTCCTCGACCGCCAGAGCGGCCAGCTGGTGACCAAGGGCGACGGCTCGGCGTTCCCGATCGCCTCGGTGGCGAAGCTGTTCATCGCCGACGACCTTCTGCTGCGGGTGGCCGAGGGCAAGGCGACCCTCACCGAAGCGGACCGCCGATCGCTGGACACCATGCTGCGCGCGTCCGACGACTTCGCCGCCAACGAGTTCTGGGAGCGCGGCGGTCGCAATGCCGTCATCGGCCGGGTCACCGCCCGCTACGGACTGCGCAACACCAGCGCACCCTGGGACGGCAACTGGTGGACCACCATGAGCTCCACCACCGACCTGGTGCGCTACTACCGGAAACTGCTGGACGGCAGCGGCGGGCTGCCCGCCGCGCAGGCAGAGATGATCATGGCCGACCTCGCCGCGTCCGCCCCGGTCGGCATCGACGGCTATCCGCAGCGCTTCGGAATCCCCGAGGGGCTGTACGCGGAGCCGGTCGCGGTGAAGCAGGGCTGGATGTGCTGCTGGGACGGCCCGAACCAGGTGCACATGTCCACCGGGGTGGCCGGTGCTGACCGCCGCTACGTGATCGCCGTCGCCTCGATGCAGCCCGTCGACGAGGCCACCGCGCGCAACACGCTGACCGACGCGGTCAAGACGATCTTCCCGGGCGGCCGGACCTAACCGTCGCCCTGCCCGAGTAAGTCTGGCCGGCGCACCCGGGTGCGCTCCAATCGCCTGCTCGTGGCGCCATCGCGCGACCCGTCCGTGATCGCCGGACAGCAGGACGTCGGGCACCTCGAGGTCCCGCCACACCGGCGGCCGCGTGTAACTGGGGCCTTCCAGCAATCCGTTGCGGGAATGCGAATCATCCTGGTGGGACAGCGGATTGCCCATCACGTTCGGCATCAGCCGGACGACCGCCTCGACCATGACCAAAGTCGCGGCTTCGCCGCCGGCCAGAACGTAATCACCGATGGATACCTCTTCAACCCGCATTCTGCGGGCGGCGTCATCAGCGACACGCTGATCGATTCCTTCATAGCGTCCGCATGCGAAGACCAGATGGCGCTCCTTCGACCAGCGCTGTGCATCGGACTGCACGAACAACCGGCCAGCAGGAGTCGGAATCACCAACAGTGATTCATCAGTGCAGATCTCGTCGAGGGCGTCCCCCCAGACCGGGGCCTTCATCACCATGCCGGGCCCGCCGCCGTAAGGAGCGTCATCCACGGAATGGTGCACATCATGGGTCCACCGGCGCAGATCGTGCACACCGAACTCCACGATGCCGGTCTCAATCGCCTTGCCGGGCAACGATTCCCGGATCGGATCGAGGTAGCCCGGAAAGATGGTGATGACGTCGATACGCACGTCAGTCCTCCGGGTTCAGCAGACCCTCGGGCGGGTCGATCTCGATGACACCCTCGGCAAGCGACACCCGCGGGACGATCTCGCTGACGAACGGCACGAGCACCTCGTCGTCCGTGTCGGTGCGGATCGACAGCAATTCGCCACCGGGGGTGTGGAGCACCTCCGCCACCGTGCCGACAGCGACGCCGCCGACGGTACGCACCGCGAGGCCTTCGAGTTGATGGTCGTAGAACTCGTCGGGGTCCTCGATGGGCGGCAGGTCAGCGGAATCGACAATGAAAAGACCGCCGCGCAGAGCATCGGCGCCGTTACGGTCGTTGCAACCCTCGAGTCGGATCAGCAGTCTGCCGGCGTGCGGACGGACCGATTCCACGACGACGGTGGTGTCGGTGCCGGCGCGCGGCTGCTTCAGGCGCATCCGCTTGCCGGCAGTGAATCGGTCGTCGGGGTCATCGGTGCGCACATCGACGACGAGTTCACCAGTGACGCCATGCGCCTTGGCGATCCGCCCGACCACCAGGTCCATCGCGAACTACTGGTCGGTGTCCACGACGTCGACGCGGATGCCGCGGCCGCCGATCCCGGCGACCAGGGTCCGCAACGCGGTGGCGGTGCGGCCACCCCGGCCGATCACCTTGCCGAGGTCGTCGGGGTGCACATGCACCTCCACGGTGCGGCCGCGCCGGTTGGTCACCATGTCGACGCGAACGTCATCGGGGTTGTCGACGATCCCGCGGACCAGATGCTCCACGGCGTCGACGACGGCGGAACTCATTCTTGCGCTGACTCGGCGGTCTCGGCGGCGGCCTCGGCAGGAGCCTCCGCCTCCGGGGGCGGCGGGCCTCGGCGGGAGCCTCCGCGGCGGCGGGCTCGGCGGGAGCCTCAGCCTCGGCAGCCGGCTCGGCCGCAGCCTCTTCAGGCTTCTCGGCCGCATCGGCCTTTTTGGCCGGGGCCTTCTTCTTCTTGAGGGCGGTGGCCTCACCGGTGGGCGCGCCGTCGGCGGCGGCCAGTGCGGCGTTGAACAGGTCGAGCTTGCTGGGCTTGGGCTCCTTGACCTTCAGGGTGCCCTCGGTGCCGGGCAGACCCTTGAACTTCTGCCAGTCGCCGGTGATCTTGAGCAGCTTGAGGACGGGCTCGGTGGGCTGGGCACCGACCGACAGCCAGTACTGCGCACGCTCGGAGTCGATCTCGATCAGGCTCGGCTCTTCCTTGGGGTGGTAGCGGCCGATGACCTCGATGGAACGGCCGTCGCGGCGGTTGCGGGCATCGGCGATGGCGATGCGGTACTGAGGATTGCGGATCTTGCCAAGGCGGGTGAGCTTGATCTTGACAGCCATGAATGAACTACTCCTATGCGTCTCACGCTGCAATTCAGCGATCACCGGCGGGATGCCGGAATCCGGTTTTGCCTCGCGTGGCCAGCGGTGATTGTGCCAGATTCGGTCTGCCGGGCGTTAATCGCCGGTCAGAGCATCTTGTCCATGCACTTGGTCTCCACCCGTCGGGTCATCCGCCACCCCGCCGGGGTGCGGACGAACTCGTCGTCGTACCAGAGCGCACAGAACATGATCCGGCCGTCATCGCTGAGCTTCATCGGGTTGAAGCACATGGTCCGGCCGGCGGCGGTGTCCCCGGACAGCCGGATGTCGAAGTTGCCGACCAGGTGGTAATAGGCCGGGAAATTCGGCAGCACCTCGGCCAACCACGCCTTGACCTCGCCGAACTGCCCGTCCACCCCGCCCATCGCCCGGTAGTCGATATAGGCGTCCGGGGTGAAGATCGCGTCGAGGTCATCGAAGCGCTTCTGATCGATGGCGGTGGCGTAGTCCACCACCAACTGCTGAATTTCCATCCGGTCCGAGATCTCCGCCAAGTCCATGATCTCCAGATTGAACACGGCCGCCGAGCCCCTGGCCAACGGTTAGGGTGATTCGCCATGGGCAGGCTCCTGGCCGTTGTGGCCGCATCCCTCACCGTCATCACCACCTCGGCCGTCGCTGTCAGCGCACCGGCGGGGGCCGAGCCGAACATCCAGCCGGTCGGCTCGGTGGAGATCCCCGATGGTCCCGCGCAGGCGTGGATCGTCGCCGACATCGACAGCGGCACCGTGCTGGCGGGCCGGGAGATGTACGGGGCGAGGCCGCCGGCCAGCACCATCAAGGTTCTGCTGGCGCTGACCGCTCTCGACGAGCTCAACCTGGATTCGACGGTGGTGGCCAGCCCGGCCGCCGCGAACGCCGAATGCAACTGCGCCGGCCTCACCGCCGGACGCACGTACACCGCCCGGCAACTGCTGGAGGCGACGCTGCTGGTCTCCGGCAACGATGCCGCCCATGCCCTGGCCGACATGCTCGGCGGCTACGACATCGCAGTGGACAAGATGAACGCCAAGGCGTTCGCGGTCGGCGCGACCGACACCCACGCCACCAGCCCGTCCGGGCTCGACGGACCCGACGGTGCGGGCTGGACCACACCCCGCGACCTGGCCGTCATCTTCCGCGCGGCGATGGCCAACCCGGTGTTCGCCCAGATCACCGCCCAGCCGACGGCGGTGTTCCCGGCCGAGACCGGCGAGCGCGTTCTGGTCAACCAGGACGAACTGCTGGTCCGCTACCCGGGTGCGATCGGCGGTAAGACGGGGTTCACCAATGCCGCCCGCAAGACCTTCGTCGGCGCGGCGCAGCGAGACGGCCGCAGGCTGGTCATCGCGATGATGTACGGCCTGGTCCGCGACGGTGGCCCCACCTACTGGGATCAGGCCGCCATGCTGCTGGACTGGGGATTCGCGCAGAATCCCTCGGCGGGTATCGCCGCCCTGTAGCAGCTAGCGGTTCGCTAGCGGTTGAAGCCCGGCTCCGCGACGATCGCCTCGGTCAGCGGCTGGCTCTCGTTGGGGATCGGGTTGGGCGTGGCGACGATGGCCGAATCGTTCTCCACCGGAACCTCCGCGGCCGCCGGGGGCAGGTAGCTCTCCCGATCGAGCACCGGCGGCGGATCCATGACGCTGGCGGGCTCCAGCGGGAGGTCGCCGGGAATCCAGGCCAGGATGTCGCGCATCCCGTCGTTCCACACGACGCTGTTGGGCACCGGGCCCACGATGTCGAAGAAGAGAATGCCCATGTTCGACGCACCCTGGATCGCCGGGTAGTACTCACCGGACTGGGCGCGGGCGCCGAAGCGCTCAATCATCGGGTTGGTGTTGGTGCCGAATCCGTCGACGACCAGCCTGGCCTCGTACAAAGTGCCGTTGTGCGGCACGGGTGCGGTACTGGGATCGAGGTTGAACACGGTGTACCCGATGTAGGGCATGCTGTTGGGGCCGTTGAGCCGCTCCTGCTCACCGAAGGTCTTGATGTTGTCCGCTGCCGATGCCGGTGCGATGTTGGCCGCACCCATCCCCAACGTCACCGCCGCCGCGGCGAGCGCCGCCGCCATTTTATTGATTCTCACGCGTCGTTCCCCTTTGTCGAAGTTCCGTCGTACCGGCAGGTCGTGGTGACAGCCTACGACGGGCTCAGGTTCGAAACCAATCAGCAACCGCACCGAACCCGCAGCGCCGCCTAGCCCGATTAGCCTCGGCGAACATGTCTGCGCTCGGGCTCGCTCGTCGGGCCGCGGCGGTTGCCGCCGTCGCCGTCCTCGCCGTGACCGTCACGGTCGCGCCCGCCGCCACGGCCGAACCGAACCCCCAGGCCGGCGTCGTAGTGCCGCAGGGGCCGGCCCCGGCCTGGTTGGTGGCCGACATGATCAGCGGCCGGATCCTCGGCGGCAACGACGCCTACTCCCAGCGCGCCCCGGCCAGCACGATCAAGGCCTTGCTGGCGATGGTGGTCCTCGACCAACTGAACCCGGGTGCCGCCGCACGCGCCACCTCGGCGCACACCGACGTGGAGTGCTCGTGTGTCGGACTGGTGCCCGGACAGGCCTACACCACCCGCCAACTGCTCGACGCACTGATGATGGTGTCGGGCAACGACGCCGCCAACATGCTGGCCGACATGCTCGGGGGCTACCAGGTGGCCGTGCAGAAGATGAATGTGAAGGCCTACCAGGTCGGAGCGCGCACCACCCGGGCCGGCTCCCCCTCCGGCCTCGACGGCCCGGGCTGGGAGTCGATCACCACGCCGCACGATCTCGCGGTGATCTACCGGGCCGCACTGAACTACCCGATGTTCGTGCAGATCATCCACCAACGGTCCGCGCAGTTCCCCAACGGCGCGGGCGGGTTCAAGCAGCTTGCCAGCCAGGATCAGCTACTGGAGGACTATCCGGGCTTCATCGGCGGCAAAACCGGGTACACCAATCTCGCCCAGGAAACCTATGTCGCGATGGCGCAGCGCAACGGCAAGCGACTCGTCGCGGTGATGATGTACGGCAGCGACGATCTGTGGAATCAGGGCCGCGCACTGCTGGACTGGGGTTTCAGCCAGCCCTAGCGCGTCGTCAGCAGAGCCGCATCAATAGATACGGCCACGCAGGATCACCCGGTCAGGCCGAGACAGCACCTGCGGCCCGGTGCGCGGATCGTCGGTGAAGCAGAGCAGATCCGCCGGCGCTCCATCCGCCAGCGCGGGCCGGCCCAGCCAGGCGCGGGCATCCCAGCACGCCGCACCCAGTGCCGCGGTGGGACTCATGCCGATTCCCTTGAGCGCCTCCACCTCGGCGGCGATCTGTCCGTGCGGCATGAGTCCGCCGGCGTCGGTGCCGGCGTACACCGGCACCCCGGCCTCGCGCGCCGCGGCGATGCGGCTGCGGGACTGCGCGTAGAGGTCACGCATGTGCGCCGCGTACGTCGGGTATCTGTCTGCCGCTGAGGCGAAGTCACCGAAGTTCTCGATGTTGATCAGAGTCGGCACCAGTGCGGTGCCGCGCTGCGCCATCATCGCGACGGTGTCATCGGTGAGACCGGTGCCATGTTCGATGCAGTCGATACCCGCGGCGATCAGACCCGCCAGTGCGTCCTCGCCGAAGACGTGGGCGGTGACTCGCGCACCGTGCGCGTGCGCGGCGGCGATGGCGGCGACGAGCACCTCATCGGACCACAGCGGGGCGAGGTCCCCCACCGTCCGGTCGATCCAGTCGCCGACGAGTTTGACCCAGCCGTCACCGCGGCGGGCCTGCTCGGCCAAGGCGTCAGGCAGCTGCCACTCATCCTCGAGTTCGATCGCATAGCCCTGCATATAGCGCTTCGGGCGAGCGAGATGCCTTCCCGCCCTGATGATCTGGGGCAGATCATGGTGGCTGTCCAGGCTGCGGGTGTCGGTCGGCGCTCCGCAATCACGCAACAGCAGTGCCCCGGCGTCACGGTCGACGACGGCCTGGCTGATGGCTTCGTCGAGTTCGACCGCACCGTGCGGGCCGAGTCCGACGTGGCAGTGCGCGTCGACCAGACCGGGGATGATCCAGCCGCCGTCAAAGACGGTGTCGGCGCCGGCCACCGGTTCGCTGCGCAGGAGACCATCAGCGATCCACCACTGCACCGGTTCGGCGTCCGGCAGGCTGCGACCCCGGACGTGCACCGGAGCCGCCGGGCCGGCGACATCAGCCACCGGGCTACTTCTTGCCGGGGAACTTCAGCTTGGACAGATCGAAATCGGCCAGGGCGGGTGGTAATTCGTTGAGGCCCTCGGGCATCTGGGACAGGTCCGGGAATCCGCCCGGCATGCCACCGAGCAGCGGATTGGTCGCCTTCGGCGGCGTGGGACCGCGACCCTTCTTGCCCTTCTTCTTGTTGTTCTTCGCGCTGCGCTTGGACGACCGCCGCGCGAACGGCATGCCCATCGCACCGGCCATCTGCGACATCATCTTGCGCGCCTCGAAGAACCGGTCGACGAGTTGGTTGACGTCGGAGACGTTCACACCGGAGCCGTTGGCGATCCGCAACCGGCGCGACGCGTTGATGATCTTGGGATCGGCGCGTTCCTCGGGCGTCATGCCGCGGATGATCGCCTGCAACCGGTCGAGGTGGGAGTCGTCGACGGCGGCGAGCGCGTCCTTCATCCCCGCCGCGCCGGGCAGCATTCCCAGCAGGTTGCCGATCGGGCCCATCTTGCGGATGGCCAGCATCTGCTCGAGGAAGTCCTCCAGCGTCAGTTCACCGGAGCTGATCTTGGCGGCGGCGTCTTCGGCCTGCTGGGCATCGAAGACCTGCTCGGCCTGCTCGATGAGGCTCAGCACATCGCCCATGCCGAGGATCCGGCCGGCCATCCGGTCGGGGTGGAAGACGTCGAAGTCGTCCAGCTTCTCGCCCGTGGACGCGAACAGGATCGGCACGCCGGTGACCTCGCGGACCGACAGCGCCGCGCCACCGCGGGCGTCGCCGTCGAGCTTGGTCAGCACCACGCCGGTGAAGCCGACACCGGCCCCGAATGCCTCGGCGGTGGCCACCGCGTCCTGGCCGATCATCGCGTCGAGCACGAACAGCGTCTCGTCGGGGGTCACCGCGTCGCGGATCGCGGCCGCCTGGGCCATCAGCACGTCGTCGATGCCGAGCCGGCCCGCGGTGTCGATGATGACGACGTCGAACATCTGAGCCTTGGCCTCAGCCAGCCCGGCCGCGGCCACGGCCACCGGGTCACCGGGACCGGTGTCGCCGGCTTCGGGCGCCTCGGGCGCGGTGCCGGGGTGCGGAGCGAACACGGTGACCCCGGCCCGCTCGCCGACGACCTGCAACTGGGTGACAGCCCCGGGGCGCTGGAGATCGCAGGCCACCAGCAGTGGGGTATGGCCCTGCCCCTTGAGCCAGCGCGCCAGCTTGCCGGCCAGGGTGGTCTTACCCGCCCCCTGCAGGCCGGCCAGCATGATCACCGTGGGCGGGGTCTTGGCGAACGCCAGCTGCCGAGTCTGCCCGCCGAGGATGCCGACGAGCTCGTCGTTGACGATTTTGACGACCTGCTGGGCCGGGTTCAGTGCGCCGGAGACCTCCGCGCCCTTGGCGCGGTCCTTGACGCGGTCGATGAAGGCCCGCACCACCGGCAGCGAGACGTCGGCCTCAAGCAGTGCCAGGCGGATCTCCCGGGCGGTGGCGTCGATGTCGGCGTCGGTCAGCCGGCCTTTGCCGCGCAGGCCCGCCAGTGCGCCGGTGAGCCGGTCGGAGAGCGATTCGAACACGGGAGTCAGCCTAGCGTCGCGACGATGCCGCCGGTGAAAGCGGCGGAGGAGGAGCGGCGCAATCGACCTAGCGTCGCGGCGATGCCGCGTGCTTCGCCCGCACCGCCGAGATCGACACCACGGTCGCGACTCGGCCCGATTCCACGACCCTGGTGTCGATCTGGCGGGAGGGGCGGGAGGTTCAGCCCGCCTCTGCCGCGGGCCGGGGCGCAGGCGCCGGGAGCACCGCGACGAGTTCGCGTTCAAGGGCGTCGCGGGCAGCGGCCGTATCGGGGGCCGAGATCGCGAAGACGTCGACCACCGAGGAACCCAGAGTGGTGATCTTCGCCCACTCGATGTCGCACCCGGCGCGTTCGAAGACGGCGGTGAGGATGGCCAGCAGTCCGGTGCGGTCGGTGGTGCGGATCTCCACCCGGTCGACGCCGCCCTCGCCGCCCCCGGGATGCCAGAGGACGACGGGCGGGGCGGTGGCGGCGATGGGCACCGCGGGCTTGTGCTCACCGGCGCGCCCGCTGCCGTAGCCGCCGGCGTCGCGGTCCCGTTTCTCCAGCGCGGCGATCACATCGAGTTCACCGCCCAGTGCCAGGATGAACTGCTGGCGCACCAACTCGGCAGCGGGCGGTTCACCGAAGTGCGGCGACACCACGAAGGTGTTGATCGCGCAGTCCCCGTGGCTGTTCACTGCCGCCGAATGCACGCGCAAAGAGTTGAGCGCCAGGACTCCGGCCGCTTTGGACAGCAGACCGCGCCGGTCCGGGGCGATCATCGTGACCCGGTAGGTGTGCGGACACTCGGCCGGTTCCATCTCGACGTGGACCGCGCCGTCGCTGGCCAGTGACACATGCTCGGGGGCAACGGGATCCGGCTCCACCGTGAACTCCCCCGCCATCTGTTCCCGACAGCGCCGCACCAGGTCGCCGACCAGGGTGGCCTTCCAGTCGCCCCAGACTCCCGGCCCGGTGGCCAGCGAATCGGCCTCGGCGAGCACGTGCAGCAACTCCAGCAGCAGCGAGTCCGCGCCGAGGGTTTCGATCACGCTGCTGATGGTGTCCGGGTCGGCAAGATTGCGCCGGGTGGCGGTGATCGCCAGCAGCAGATGATGACGCACCATCGCCGAGAGCAGGCGGACATCCGACGGCCACAGCCCCAGCCGGTTGCCCACCCGTTCGGCCAGTTCCGCGCCGATCTCACTGTGGTCACCGCCACGGCCCTTGCCGATGTCGTGCAGCAGCGCCCCCAGCACCAGCAGATCGGGCCGCGATACCCGGGTGGTGAATGCACTTGCCCGCGAGACGGTTTCGACGAGATGACGGTCGACGGTCCAGATATGGATCGGGTCACGCGGCGGCAGGTCGCGCACCGCGCCCCACTCCGGGAAGAGTCGGCCCCACAGTCCGGTGCGGTCCAGCGCCTCGATGGTGGTCACCGTCGTCGGCCCGGCAGTCAGCAGCACCAGCAGGTCGTCGAGCGCATCGCGCGGCCACGGGCTACGCATCTCCGGAGCGGTGTCGGCCAGGCGGGTCAGTGTGGACGCCGCGATCGGGATTCCGGTGGTCGCCGAGGCGGCGGCAACCCGCAGCACCAGTCCGGGGTCGCGCTGCGGGCGGGCGTCGCGGGCCAGGATGATTTCGCCGGCGTACTCCACCACCCCCTCATCGAGCGGCCGGCGGACCGGGCGGCGCAGCATCGACAGTCCCCGGCGTGGCAGCGCGTTGGCCGCGGTGCGCAATCCGGCATCGACGTAGTAGCTGACGGTGCGGGCCGAATCAGAGATGGTGCGGGCGAGGTCGAAACGGTCGCCGATCCGCAGCGAGGCACCCACCTCATCGGCGAACTGGGCGAGCAGCATGTCGCGGCCGCGCTTGGAGACACGGTGCAGTTCGGTGCGAACATTCAGCAGCGCCAGGTTGGCACCGGCCAGCGAGCCGGCCGGTGAGTCCGGCGCCTGGCCGGAATAGACGTCGGCGAGTTGGGCCACCGCCAGCGCACGCAACAGTTGGACATCGCGCAGGCCGCCCATCCCGCATTTGAGATCCGGTTCAGCGCGGTGGGCGATCTGGCCGCTGCGTTGCCATCGGCTGCGGGTGTGCTCGACGAGTTCGTCGAATCGTGCGGCGATGCCGGCCCGCCACTGCCGGCGGGCGCCGCTGATCAGCTTCGACGACAGGTCCTCGTTGCCTGCGATGTGGCGGACCTCGAGCATCGCCATTCCCGCGGACATGTCCGAGCCGGCGACCTGCAGGGCCTCCGAGACCGTGCGCACGCTGTGGTCGAGCCGGATGTTGGCGTCCCACAGCGGGTACCAGAGCCCTTCGGCGACCTCGGTGACAGCCTCATCGGGCATGGTGTCGTGCAGCAGCATCAGGTCGAGGTCGGAGTAGGGAACCAGTTCGCGGCGGCCCAGTCCCCCGGTCGCCACGATGGCGAATCCGCTGCCGGCGGTGATGCCGAGGTCGGCCGCTTTGGTGGTCAGCCACAGCTCGTGCAGATCCAGCAGTGCCTCGCGGAGACCGACCGCGTCGAGTCGGCTGCCGTCGAGCAACTGGCGGCTGGCGGCGGCGAGATCGGTGGCGGCCTGCGGCGGGCCCGCCGCCGGGGGTGTACCCCGGCCGGCGGCGGTCCCGTCTGTCCGCTTCGTCATATCCGCTTCGTCATCGCCATGTGGTCACAGCAGCATCCACGCGCCTAGAGCGCGTCGGTGCCCCGTTCACCGGTCCGAACCCGCACGATGGTTTCGACCGGGCTGACCCAGACCTTGCCGTCGCCGATCTTCCCGGTGCGGGCGGCGGCGACGATGCTGTCGACCACCTTGTCGACCGCGGCGTCGTCGACCACGACCTCCACCCGGACTTTGGGCACGAAGTCGACGGCGTACTCCGCACCGCGATACACCTCGGTGTGGCCCTTCTGCCGTCCGTAGCCCTGGACCTCGCTGACCGTCATTCCCAGAACGCCCATCTCTTCGAGAGTGGTTTTGACGTCCTCGAGCGTGAACGGCTTGATGATCGCAGTGATCAGCTTCATGTTCCCTATACCTCCGAGCCTTGACGAGGGAAGACCGAACTGGTGCCGGCCACAGTGAAGTCGTACGCGGTCTCCGCGTGTTCGGCTTCATCGATACCGGCAGCCTCGGCTTCACGGTCAAGCCTCAGTCCGATGGTGTATTTCACAAGCAAGGCCAAGATAGCCGTGACCACTGCGGAGTACCCCAGAACGGCGAACGCCCCGACAGCCTGGCGCCACAGTTGATCGACACCGCCGCCGTAGAAGAGGCCGTCGACGGCTGCGGGCGCCTCAGCGGTGGCCACCAGGCCGACCATCAGCGTGCCGACCAGACCACCGACGAGGTGGACGCCCACCACGTCGAGTGAGTCGTCGAACCCGAATTTGAACTTCAGGCCGACGGCCAGCGCGCACAGGATGCCTGCGGTGGCCCCGATCGCCAGTGCGCCGACGACGTTGACCGACGAGCACGCCGGGGTGATGGCGACCAGTCCGGCCACCACGCCCGAGGCCGCACCGAGAGAGGTGCCGTGGCCGTCGCGGATCCGTTCGGTGAGCAGCCAGCCCAGCATCGCTGCCGCGGTGGCCACTGTCGTGGTGACGAACGTGGTACCGGCGATACCGCCGGCCCCGATGGCCGATCCGGCGTTGAATCCGTACCACCCGAACCACAGCAGCCCAGCCCCGAGCATCACGAAGGGCAGGTTGTGCGGCCGCATCGGCGATGAGGGCCAGCCGAGCCGCTTGCCGAGGATCAGCGAGAGCACCAGTGCCGCGATGCCCGCGTTGATGTGCACCGCGGTGCCGCCGGCGAAGTCGATCGCTTTGAGTTCGTTGGCGATCCAGCCGCCCTTCTCGCCCGTGAATCCGTCGAAGGCGAACACCCAGTGCGCCACCGGGAAGTAGACGAACGTAGCCCACAGTGCGGCGAATGCGAGCCAGCCGCCGAACTTGAGGCGATCGGCCACCGCGCCGGAGATGAGCGCGACGGTGATGATGGCGAACATCAACTGGAAGGCCACGAACACCGTCATCGGGATCGTGCCGGCCAGCGGAATGGTCACCGCCTCGATCGCCTCGATGCCCGCGACAGGATCGGCGATCACCTCGGCGACGGCGTTACCGCCAATGAGTCCCTTGAGCCCGAAGTACTGGCCGGGGTCGCCGATGAAACCGAACTTGTCGTTGCCGAAGGCGAACGAATAGCCGTAGAGCACCCAGAGCACTGTGACCACACCCATGGCGCTGACGCTCATCATGATCATGTTGAGCACGCCCCGTGCCCGCACCATACCGCCGTAGAAGAATGCCAGACCGGGTGTCATCAGCAGCACCAGTGCGGCGCTGATCAACATCCATGCGGTGTCACCGCTGTCCGGCAGTCCCATTACCGGGAATCCATCCACTCGCTGTTTCCTCCTTTAGGCCACTCGGGTAGCGAGTCGCTTGGAGCCAAACGATGCTCAGCGGTTGTTTCAGGTTGGCCGCTGTGGTGTTTCGCCGATGTGAACGCATCCGCGGCCCGCGTTTCGCCGGTGTTACGTCCTGCGGGTTCGCCGGGGTTCGTCGGGGGTCAGCTCAGCCCAGCAGGGCGTCGACGAAGGCTGCCGGTTCGAACGGTGCCAGATCATCGGGGCCTTCACCGAGGCCGACCAGTTTCACCGGCACACCGAGTTCCTGCTGCACGCGGAACACGATGCCGCCCTTGGCGGTGCCATCCAGCTTCGTCAGCGCCACGCCGGTGATGTCGACGACGTCGGCGAACACCCGGGCCTGGGCGAGCCCGTTCTGGCCGATGGTGGCGTCGAGCACCAGCAGCACCTCGTCGACGGCGGCGCGCTTCTCGACGACTCGTTTGACCTTGCCGAGCTCGTCCATCAGACCGGTCTTGGTGTGCAGGCGCCCGGCCGTGTCGATGACCACGACGTCGGCGCCGACCTCGATACCGCGGTCGACGGCGTCGAACGCCACCGAGGCCGGGTCGGCGCCCTCGGCTCCGCGCACCACCTCGGCACCGACCCGCGACGCCCAAGTCTGCAGCTGGTCGGCAGCGGCGGCTCGGAAGGTGTCGGCCGCGCCCAGCACCACTCGGCGCCCGTCGGCCACGAGCACGCGGGCGAGCTTGCCCACCGTGGTGGTCTTGCCGGTGCCGTTGACGCCGACGACCAGCAGCACCGACGGCTTATCGGCGTGCGGCAGCGCCTTGATCGACCGATCCAGGCCGCCGTGGAGTTCACCGATGAGCACCTCGCGCAGCACTGCGCGCGCCTCGGCCTCGCTGCTGACGGTGTTGGCGGCCAGCGCGGTGCGCAACTTCGCCACTACCGACGCGGTGACGGCCGGGCCCAGGTCGGCGATCAGCAGGGTGTCCTCGATCTCGTCCCAGGACGCCTCGTCGAGGTCGCCGCCGCCGAGCAGGCCGAGCAGACTGCGGCCGAACGCGTTCTGTGATTTGGCGAGGCGGCCACGCAACCGCTCCAGGCGGCCTTGGGGAGGCGCTATGGCGCCGACATCGGACTCAGCAGGGACGATGGTCCCGACATCAGATCCAGCCGGGGCGATGGTGTCGACATCCGATCCGGTGGGCGCGACAATGTCGACCTCGGACTCAGCGGCCTGCTCCCCCACCGTGGGCGCGATCACGCCGGTGTCCCGCGCGACGGTTTCGTCGATGACGGGCGGTTCCGGCAGCCTGACCTGCGCAATCGGCCGCTTCACCGAGTCCCGTGGCACAGCCGCGTCGTCGCCGACACCGGGCAGCCCGCTCCCTGACGATTGTGTGAAGGTTATGCCCGACGAGGCGCTGTAGCCTCCCGAGCGGTCGATCGGTGTGGCAGCCTCGGTGCTGCGCTGCAGGCTGATCTGACGACGCCGATAGCGCACCGTGCCGATGACCAGCGCAGCGATGACGAGGATGGCGACGACCGCGATGGCGATCCAGAGACCGGTGGACACCCCGCCATTCTCTCAGGCTGGGCCCGCACGGCACCCGTCCGCACCGCCGACCGACCCCGGCGACGGAATAGCCGGCCGCAAGCTTCGCCACATCGACGCCTGCCTGACCGGACCGGTCGATCACCGGTTACTCACCACCGGCTTCGAGAATTACCGGCTGCCCTACGACGCGCTGACCCAGACCAGCCTCACGGCGGTGGATCTGAGCACCCGGTTCCTCGGGACGGAGTTGGCGGCACCGGTGCTCATCGGCGCCATGACCGGCGGTGCCGAACTGGCCGGCACCATCAACCGCAACCTGGCCGACGCCGCGCAGAAGCTCGGTGTGGGACTGATGCTGGGATCCCAGCGCATCATGCTCGGCGACAGCGAGGCCGCCCTCGCCGCCGCGCGGAGCTTCGCGGTGCGCGACATCGCCCCCGACGTCCTGTTGATCGGCAATATCGGACTGGCACAGGTGAGCGACGGCATGGCTCCAACGCTGGCCCGTGCGCTTGCCCATGTGGGAGCCAATGCCGTTGCCGTCCATACCAATCCGCTGCAGGAGGCCATGCAGTCCAACGGTGACACCGACTTCACCGGGACCTTGGACCGGCTGCGCCGGCTGGCCGAGGAGTTGGATTACCCGGTCATGGTCAAGGAGGTCGGCCACGGCATCGGCGCCACCGCCGCACGGCGCCTGCGGGGTGTGCCTATCGCCGCGGTCGACGTCGCCGGTGCGGGCGGGACGTCATGGGCGCGGGTGGAGCAGGTGATCCGGTACGGCGAGATCCGCAACCCCGAACTGACGGATTGGGGGGTGCCCACCGCCCAGGCGCTTCTAGAGGTCCGCGACACCCTGCCCGGCATGCCACTGGTGGCCTCCGGCGGGATCCGCACCGGCATGGACGCGGCGAAGGCCCTGGCGATGGGCGCCGACGTGGTGGCACTGGCACGGCCGCTGCTGGCGCCGGCGATCGAGTCCGCCGCGGCTGTCGTCGACGCCCTTGGGGAGTTCATCGAGGAACTCCGGGTGTGCCTGCACGGCTGCGGGGTGGCGGACCTGGCCGCGCTGCGCCGACTGGGCGTGACCTCCGGCTAGGCCGGAGCGCTGCTGACCTCTCTCCGGCTAGGCCGGAGCGCTGCTGACCAAGGTCTCGCCGCGCATGCGCTGCGAGATCACCGCGGTGATGCCGTCGCCCTGCATGCTCACCCCATAGAGCGCGTCGGCGATCTCCATCGTCGGCTTCTGGTGGGTGATGACGATGAGCTGGGACTGGGTGCGCAACTGCTCGAACAGTCCGATCAGACGGCGCAGGTTGACGTCGTCGAGTGCGGCCTCCACCTCGTCCATGACGTAGAACGGTGACGGCCGGGCCCGGAAGATGGCCACCAGCATCGCCACCGCGGTCAGTGACTTCTCGCCGCCGGAGAGCAGCGAGAGCCGCTTGACCTTCTTGCCGGGTGGGCGGGCCTCCACCTCCACACCGGTGGTGAGCATGTCACTGGGGTCGGTGAGCAGGAGCCGTCCTTCGCCGCCCGGGAAGAGCGTCGAAAAGACCTGGGAGAATTCACGTTCCACGTCCGCGAAGGCCTCAGAGAACACCTGCAGGATGCGGTTGTCGACGTCGGCCACCACCTCGAGCAGGTCCTTACGGGCACCCTTGACGTCCTCGAGTTGGGTGGACAGGAAGTTGTAGCGCTCCTCGAGCGCGGCGAACTCCTCCAGCGCCAGCGGGTTGACCCGGCCCAGCTCGGCCAGGTCGCGCTCGGAGCGTTTGGCCCGGCGCTCCTGGGTGGCGCGGTCGAACGGCATCGGCGCGGGAGCGCTGACCTGCTCGCCGCGCTCCTTGGCCTGCTCGTACTCGGCCATCTCCAGCTCCGACGGGGGCAGTAGCACCTCGGGGCCGTACTCGGCGATCAGATCGTCGGCGGCCATGCCGAACTGCTCGAGAACCATCTGCTCGAGCTGTTCGATGCGCATGACGGCCTGCGCCTTGGCCACCTCGTCGCGGTGCAGCGCATCGGTGAGGGTCGCAATGGTGGTGTTCAGCGCGGTGACGTCCTCACGCGCGGCGGCCATCGCCGCGACCCGCTGCTGACGTTCGGCGGCCAGCCGGTCTCGCGCCCGCGCCGCCGCGGTGACCACTTCGGCCAGACGTCCGGCCAGCTTGCGGCCCGCGTCGGAGACCGCGGCGGCAACCTGGGCGGCGTGGGCGCGGGCGGCACGGGACTCCTCGGCACGGCGGCGGGCATCGCGTTCAGCAGCAGCCGCCCGGCGCAGCGAATCCGCTTTGCCGCGAACGGCATTGGCGCGTTCCTCCGCGGTACGCACGCTCAGCCGCGCCTCGACCTCCGCCGCGCGGGCGACCTCTGCGGCGGCCTGCAGTTCCTGGCGCTGGCCGGGTGTGGTCTCGACGACGGTCTGGCTCTCCTGGGCGGCGTGCAGCCGGCCCTCGAGTTCGGTGAGCTCGTCGACGGTGTCGGTGCGCCCGGATTCCAGCTGGTCGCGCTGACCTACCAGCCGGCGCCACTCCTCCTCGGCAGTGCGGACCTCCTGGCCCAACCGTCCGAGTTGCTCGTAGATGGCCGACATCGCGGCGTCGGACTCGTTGAGAGCGGCCAGTGCCTGCTCGGCGGCGTCCTGGCGGTTGACCTGTTCGGCCACCGCGCCGGCCAGCGCCGCCGCCAGCTCGGCCACCTGGGTTTCCGCCTGCGCCAGTTCGGTCCGGGCCTTCTCGATCTCCCCGACGATCTCCAGCGTGCTGGGTTTGCGATCGGAGCCGCCGTCCACCCATCCGGCGCCGACGAGGTCGCCGTCGCGGGTCACCGCGCGCAGGGCGGGCCGGGCGGCGACGAGATCCAGGGCCGCCCCGAGATCCTCGACGACGGCGACCCGCGACAGCATGGCCGTCATCGCGCCCTGCAGCCGCGGTGGCGCGTCGATCAGTTCGAGTGCCCAGCGCGCACCGTCGGGCAGCTGCGTGCTGTCGGTCGTCGGTGCCGCAGGCCAGTCGGCGAGCACGATCGCCGCGCGTCCGCCGTCGGCGTCTTTGAGTGCGCGCACCGCCGAGCGGGCCGAACCGAAGTCCTCGGCGGCCACCGCGTCGGCGGCCGGGCCGAGCACCGCTGACAGCGCGTGCTCGTAGCCGGGTGACACCCGGACCAGTTTGGCGATGGTGCCGAGAAGGCCTGCGCTACTGCGGTTTTCCACCAGCCAGGCTGCACCGTCCTTGCGATCCATGCCGACGGCGAGGGCTTCGATGCGGGCCAGCAGCGAGGCCACCTGGCGTTCCGCGGCGCGCTCGGCGGTCTGCAATTCGGCCACCCGTTGGTCGGCCTGGCGCAGTGCGGCCACCGTGCGGTCGTGGTGTTCGTCGAGTCCCACCTCGCCCTGGTCGAGTTCACCGACGCGGCTCTGAATGGTCTCGAATTCCGCCTGGGCGGTTTGGGTGCGGGCGGCGGCCTCCTCGATGGCCAGGCTCAGCCGCGAGACGCCCTCGTCGATGGACTCCACCCGGGCGCGGGCGGTTTCCACCTGGCCGGCCAGCCGGGCCAGACCCTCGCGCCGGTCGGCTTCGGCCTGCACAGCGGCCATGTGCGCGCGATCGGCCTCGGTGGCGGCGCTCTCCTTCTCCGCCAGTTCGGTGCGGGTGGCGTCCAACCGCGTCCGGGCCGCCTCCAGGTCGGCCAGCAACTCCCGCTCCGCGGCGGCCATCTGCTCGGCCTCGGCCTCCATCTCGTCGGGGTCGGGTCCGGTGCTGGCGGTGGGCTCGGTGTCGAGGTACTGGGCGCGTTCGGTGGCGATGCGCACCGTGGCGCCGACGCGCTCGGCCAGCGCCGAGAGCCGGAACCAGGTCTGCTGGGCGGCGTCGGTGCGCTCCGACAGCGACGCCACCGCGGCCTCGTCGGCGGTCAGTTGCGCGGTGGCCTGCGCCAGCCGGGCGGCGGCCTCGTCGTGCTCGCGGCGCAACGTGGTCTCGATGTCGTCGACCCCGGCGAACTCCATCCGCCGGCCCACCAGGTCGTCGGCGGCCAGCCGCAGCCGCGCGTCGCGCAGGTCGGACTGGATGGTCGCCGCACGGCGGGCCACCTCGGCCTGGCGGCCGAGCGGCTTGAGCTGGCGGCGTAGTTCGGTCGTCAGGTCGGTCAGCCGGGCGAGGTTGGCGGAGGTGGCGTCGAGTTTGCGCAGCGCCTTCTCTTTGCGCTTGCGGTGCTTGAGGACGCCGGCGGCTTCCTCGATGAAGGCGCGTCGGTCCTCGGGTCGCGACTCCAGGATCTGGGCGAGACGGCCCTGGCCCACGATGACGTGCATTTCGCGGCCGATGCCGGAGTCGCTGAGCAGTTCCTGAATGTCGAGCAATCGGCACGGACTGCCGTTGATCTCGTACTCGCCGGCCCCGTCGCGGAACATCCGGCGGGTGATCGAGACCTCGGAGTACTCGATCGGCAGGGCGTTGTCGGAGTTGTCGATGGTCAGCGTGACCTCGGCGCGGCCCAGCGGGGCCCGCGAGGAGGTGCCGGCGAAGATGACGTCCTCCATCTTGCCGCCGCGCAGGGTTTTGGCGCCCTGCTCGCCCATGACCCAGGTCAGGGCGTCGACGACATTGGATTTGCCCGAGCCGTTGGGGCCGACCACGCAGGTGATGCCCGGCTCGAAGCGCAGAGTCGTCGACGAGGCGAAGGACTTGAAGCCCTTCAGCGTCAGACTCTTGAGGTACACGACGTGCGAGCCTACCGGGCGTGATCCGCGCTGAGGCTCAGGCTTGATCGAGCCGGGGCTCAGCGCTCGCGGAACCCCTGCATCGGCTCGCCTACCTCGCCGAAATCGGCGACGACGGCATCCACCGTCCCGGGGGTCGCACCGCCCCGCAGCAGGGCCAGCAACTGGTCACAGGCGTCCCGGGGGCCCTGGGCGACCACCAGCACCCGGCCGTCGCTCTGGTTGGCGGCGTAACCGGTCAGGCCCAGTTCCAGCGCCCGGGAACGGGTCCACCAGCGGAAGCCGACGCCCTGGACGTGTCCGTGCACCCAGGCGGTGAGGCGGACACTCATGGCGTCGCCGGAGTCTCCAGGATGTCCAGGGCCACCTCGGCGCCGGCCTTCAGGGTCCGCCCGACCGTGCACACCTGGTCGATGGCACGGGCGACCACCACCAGCAGCCGATCCTTGTCCTGTGCGGACAGACCGGACAGGTCGATCTCGAGAGTCTCCTCCAGACGCGGGTAGCGCTCCTGGTCACGGTCGGCCGGCCCGGACACCCGGATGACGGCGCCGTAGTCGTCACCGAGGCGGCGGCGCAGCGGCTGATCGCTGCTCAGGCCGCTGCACCCGGCCAGGGCGATCTTGAGCAATTCACCCGGGGTGAAGACCCCCTCGTCGGTCTCCGACCCGATCGCCACCTCGGCCCCCCGGCTGCTGCGGCCGGTATAGCGGCGGATGCCGGTGCGTTCCACCCAGAGTTCGGTTGCGGGTTGCGTCATGAGCTTTTTCTACCGCCACGCGGCCGCGGCTGACATATCGGGCAGTAGAAAGACGATCGGTTCATGAACTTCTCCCGCCGGATCACCGCGCCGCAGCGCCGGCAACCGCGATCCTCGCGGCCGTAGACGTTCAGTGAGCGGTCGAAGTACCCGGACTGGCCGTTGACGTTGACATACAGCGAGTCGAACGAGGTGCCGCCCTCGCGCAGTGCTTCGCGCATCACCTCGGCGGCGGCGTCGAGCACCTCGGCGAGCTGGCGGCGGGTCAGCTTGGCGGCGATGCGGGCGCCGTTGACGCCGGCGCGCCACAACGCCTCGTCGGCGTAGATGTTTCCGATCCCCGACACCACGGTCTGGTCGAGAAGCTGGCGCTTGATCTCGGAGTTCTTGCGCCGCAACACATTCACCACCGCATCGCGGTCGAAACGGGGATCCAACGGGTCGCGTCCGATGTGGGCCACCGGCTCAGGAACCCGGCTGCCGTCCACGCTGACCAGTTCGGCCAGCTGCCAGCCGCCGAAAGTCCGCTGATCGACGAAGCTCAGCGCGGTCCCGTCGTCGAGCACCGCGGCAATCCGCAGATGGTCGGTGTTGGCGATCTCGCCGAGCAACATCTGCCCGCTCATGCCGAGGTGCACCACCAGGGCCGTCTCATCGTCGTGGTCGCCGTCGTCGTGGTCGCCGTCGGAGAGAGTCAGCCACAGGTATTTTCCGCGCCGGTCGGTCCCGCTGATGTGGGCGCCGAGCAGCCGCGCGGTCAGATCGTCGGCGCCGGGGACGTGCCGGCGCACCGCGCGCGGATGGTGCACCTGCACCGCGGTGATGGTGTGGCCGGTGACATGAGCCGCGAGGCCGCGGCGGACCACTTCAACCTCGGGAAGCTCAGGCATCCGAACTACAGAGAATTCGCGCCGGGCGCGGGAAACGGCTCGGCGTCCAGTGTGGTCCAGGCCTGCGCGGCGGCGTCGGTCTCGGCGGACTTCTTCGACCGTCCGTCGCCTCGGCCGTACACCTCGCCGTTGACGTAGACCACCGCGCTGAAGCGCCGATCATGGTCGGGCCCTTCGGCGCTCACCTCATAGCGGGGAACGCCGAGTCCGCGCGAGGACGTCAGCTCCTGAAGGCTCGACTTCCATTCCAGCGCCGCGCCCAGCGTCGGTGCGGTGTCGAGCAATTCGGAGAACAGCCGCAGGATCACCTTGCGCGCCCCGTCCAGGCCGTGCTGCAGGTAGATCGCCCCGAGCAGCGACTCGACGGTGTCGGCGAGAATGCTGGACTTGGCGAACCCGCCGGTGTTCACCTCCCCGCGGCCCAGCAGCAGGTGCTCGCCGAGGCCGCCCTCGGTGAGCCGGCGCGCCACCCCGGCCAGCGCCCGGCTGTTGACGACGCTGTTGCGCAATTTGGCCAGATCGCCCTCGGAGCTGTCCGGGTGCCGGCGGAAGAGTTCCTCGACCACCACCAGTCCCAGCACCGCGTCCCCGAGTAACTCCAGGCGCTCGTTGGTGGGCAGGCCGCCATTCTCGTAGGCGTAACTGCGGTGGGTCAGCGCCATGGTCAGGATGTCGTCGGGCAACTCGACGCCGAGCGCCGAGAGCAACTCGTCGCGCGATCCGGTCATCGTCGGGAAGCTCCGGACTCCGGATCCGGGGACCCAGGATCGGGTACGGCGATCTCGGCGAGCTTGGCCCAGCGCGGGTCGATCTTGTCGTGGTGATGTCCGGGTTCTGCGGTGGCCATCGCCACCCCGCAGTCCGGGCACAGCCCGGGGCAGTCCGGCGAGCAGGCCGGGGCGAACGGCAGCACGAGACCGACCGCGTCGATGATCGGCTGTTCGAGGTTGACGGTATGGTCGTCCACCCGGCCCACCTCGTCATCTTCGGTGGTGGACTCGGTGATGCTGTCGGGGTAGGCGAACAGCTCGGTCAGTTCGATCTCGACCTCGCCGGTCACCGGGCCGAGGCAGCGGGAGCACTGGCCGCTGGTCGGTGCGTGCACGGTGCCGGTCACCAGCACACCTTCAGACACCGACTCCAGGCGCAGGTCGAGATCCATATCGGTACCGGGCTCGATCGCGACCAGGTCCAGCCCGATGCGCGACGGACTCGCGACCGTCGTATCGAGGGTGATCATCTCGCCGGGACGACGGCCCAGCCGAGATACGTCGATGACCAACGGCGAGGTGGGCTTCGAACCGGACTTCTGCGCTGATCGTCGGCTCGCCATAGCGCTGATCCTATCGGCGCGGCAGAGTGCCAAGCGCCGATCCTAACGACGCGGCGAAGACCCCAGCACCGCTGCTGGGCGGGGGGCTAGTGCTGGACTCCCCTAATGCTGGACTCCCCTAGTGCTGGATGTAGTCGTGCGTGCCGGCGGCGGTACGCAGCTGGTGGCGTCCGCGGCTCACCGAGCGCAGGGTGCCGTTGAGGTACTCCTCGAACTGGGCCAGCTTGTTGTCGACGTAGATATCGCACTCGCCGCGCAGCCGGTCGGCCTCGGCGTGGGCAGTGTCGATGAGGCGGGTCGCCTCGGCATGGGCGGCCGACACCACCTCGGTCGCCGACACCAGCCGCTGCTGCTCCTTGATGCCCTCCTGCACGGCGTTCTCGTAGGAGATGTTGCCGTTCTCGACCAGGCGGTCGGCCTCGGCCTTGGCCCGGCTGGTGGCCGCCTCGTAGTCGCGTTTGGCCGTGGTGGCCAGGCGGGAGGCCTCCTCGCGGGCCTCGCTGACCATCTGCTCGCTGTGCGAGCGGGCTTCGGCGACCATCCGGTCGGCCTGCGACTTGGCCTCGGAGACCATCCGGTCGGCCTCGGCGCGGGCATGGCTGAGCAGCGACTCGGCTTCGGTGGTGGCGGTGGCGACGGTGGAGTCGGCGTGCTCCTTGGCTTCGCGCAGCAGGGAGTCGCGGGAGTCCAGCACGTCCTGGGCGTCGTCGAGTTCGCCGGGGATCGCGTCCTTGATGTCGTCGACCAGTTCCAGCACGTCACCACGCGGCACCACGCAGCCGGCCGTCATCGGAACCCCGCGGGCCTCCTCGACGATGGCACCCAGTTCGTCGAGAGCTTCAAAGACTCGGTACACGGCGCCCTCCCAGGCACTAGTTGGTAGTGACCAGTGTGCCTGGTGTTACGCCTGTGACTGTGGTGGCGGTGCGGTGTGTCGGCTATTTCCTCATCGGCCGAGTTTGGCCGCCAGCCGCCGGTTCACCGCGTCCGGCAGCAGGGCCGACACGTCGCCGCCGAGGCCGGCCACCTCTTTGGCCAGCGACGAGGACACGAACGAATACCGCGGCGTGGTCGCCACGAAGAAGGTGTCCACCCCGGCGATGTGCTTGTTCATCTGGGCCATCTGCAGCTCGTACTCGAAGTCGGTCCCGGTGCGCAGGCCCTTGACGATCGCGGTCAGACCGTGCGCCCGGGCGAAGTCGACCACCAGGCCCGCACCGGCCTTGACCGTGAGGTTCGGCAGGTGGGTGGTGGCTTCTTCGATCATCGCGATCCGCTCGGGCACGTCGAACATCCCGGACTTGTTGGGGTTGCCCAGCACGGCCACGATCAACTCGTCGAACTGCGCGGCGGCACGCTCGAACACGTCGATGTGCCCCAGCGTCACCGGGTCGAACGATCCGGGGCAGACGGCGCCACTCATGCGCGATCCGCCTTCGGCTTCTCGCTCACGCTCATGCGCGATCCGCCTTCGGCTTCTCGCTGCCGCTCATGCCGCGGAAACGCTAGCAGGACGCGCGCCTCAATACGGGTGTCCCCGTAGCGGCGCTGCGGCCACGGCTCCCAGTCGGCCGGCCAGGCCAGCGGCGGCCCCGCCGCCGGGCGCTCCACGATGACGACGGTGCCCGCGCCCACCCACCCCGCCGACCCCAGCAGCGCCAGCACCGACTCCACCTCAGCGGCGGGCACCTCATACGGCGGGTCGGCGAACACCAGATCCACCGGGGCACCGGCGCCGGCGGCCAGCACCGTGGCGACCGCGCCGCGTCGCACTACGGCGCCGGGCAGTCCCACGGTGGCGATGTTGCCGGTGATCACCTCGGCGGCGCGGCGGTCCTGTTCGACGAAGAGCACTGAGGCCGCGCCGCGGGACAGCGCCTCCAGGCCCAGTGCACCGGACCCCGCGTAGAGGTCGAGCACGCTGATGCCCTCGAAGTCGAGTCGGGCGGCCAGGACGTTGAAGACTGACTCACGCACCCGGTCGGTGGTGGGACGGGTGCCTTTGGGTGGCACCGCCAGCCGCCGGCCCCCGGCCGCGCCGGCGACGATCCGCGTCACGGGAGGATCGGCGTCACGCTCAGATGAGCGTCGACCAGTAGTCCCAGAAGCGGACCAGGATCATCAGCGCCACGGCGGTGAACCACAGCGTGGCCAGCGACCAGCGCCAGTGATAGACCGCCCGGGCCACCGGATTGCCGGCCAGCGGTTGCAGCGCGATGGAACTCACCACAACGAACAGTGGGACGGTGACCGACCAGACGACCATGCAGTAGGGGCACAGCGCGCCGATCTCGTACAGCGATTCGAAGATCAGCCAGTGCACGAAGACGACGCCGAGACCGGTGCCGATCATCAGGCCCACCCAGTACCACCGCGGCAGCGGCACCCGGGTCAGGGCGAGCACACCGGTGACGATCACCAGCGTGAAGGCGATGACCCCGTACAGCGGGTTAGGCGGTCCGAAGACCTCGGCCTGCGGGGTGGTGATCACCGAACCGCACGCCAGCACCGGGTTGATGCTGCAGGTCGGTACGTACTCCGGGTTCTTGAGCATCGCGATCTTCTCGACCAGAAGATCGGCCGCCGCCAGCAGCCCGATCACCCCGGCGATCAGCACCCACCAGGCGCTGGCACGCCGCACCCGCACGCCGCTGCCGGCCACCTCGCCGGCCGGGCCGGGATCTACCGGGGCAGAGGTGGCCAGGCTCATGGCGCTACCGGGGCGGGCGCTGCGGGTTGCCCGGGCGGCGGGGTGGGCGCCAGCGCGGGGATCGGTCCGACCACCGCGCGCACCTTGGCGAGCAGCTCATCCGGTGTCGCCGGGCTGATGTCCTCGCCGTTGAGCCGGATGGTCGGGGTGGCGGTGATCTTCGCGTTGGACGCCAGGGCGGCGATCATGTCCTCGTAGTTGCCGTTGTTGATGCAGTCCGGCACGCCGCCGGTGACACCGGCCTGCCGCGCGGTCTCGATCAGCGCCGCGTTGTCGGGCCCGCTGCCCGATCCCTCCATCGGCTGCTGGGCGAACAGCGCGGAGTGGAAGCGGGTGAAGGCCTCTTTGTTCTCATCAGCCACGCAGTAGGCGGCATTGGCCGCGCGCACCGAGTAGCCCTTGTTGGACTTGTTGAGGATCCCCACCATGTAGTAGTCCACCGCCGCGGCACCGCTGTCGGCGATCTTGTTCAGCGTCGGGCCGAAGGTCTTCGCGAAATCCCGGCAGTGCGGGCACTGGAAGTCCTCGTAGATGGCGATGACGGCCTTCGGATCCTCGGTGCCCGGCTTCTTGATCACGGTCTCCGAGGCGATCCGGACGGCCTGGGCCTCGTTGGCGCTCTTCTTGTCGCTGCCCATGACGATGTAGAGCACCAGACCCGACGGCGAAGGCCACCACCAGCGCGGTCAGGCCCAGCCGCACGGCAAGGTCACGCTTGCGGTTCTGGGCGTTCAGGTCGTAGCGGGGTGCGCTCTTCTTGTTGGTGGCCACGGCTCGATGCGATCCTCGTGTGTCGGTGACGTGCGGGACTTGACCCCAATAGCGTACCGGCAGCCCTCAGAGGGCCCGGGCAGCTCAGACCGGGCAGCTCAGACCCGGGCCAGATGCGCCCGCAGTGCCGAGATCATCTCGGCGTTGGCCCGGGCCACCCCGCCGCCCAGCACATTGAGGTTGAGGAAGGCATGGATCATCGACGACATCTGCCGGTGATCGACCGGAATCCCGGCCTCCCGCAGTTTGGCGACGTACTGATCACCCTCGTCGCGCAGCGGGTCGAAGCCGCCGGTGATGACCAGCGCCGGCGACAGGCCGGAGAAGTCCGCCGCCAGCAGGGGCGAGATACGCGGATCGGTGACGTCGCACTCCGAGCCGTCGACGTATTCATCGCGGAACCAGTCCATGTCGTGCTTGGTGAGCAGAAAACCATCGCCGAGCAGGGTGCGCGAGCGGGTACCGCCGCGCATGTCGGTGACCGGATAGATCAGCCACTGCAGCGCCGGCAGCGGGTCGCCGGCGTCGCGGGCCAGCATGGTGACCACCGCGGCCAGCGCTCCCCCGGCGCTGTCCCCGCCGACGGCGACCCGGCGCGCGTCGGCACCCAGGGCGGTGGCGTGTTCGCGGGCCCACCGGTAGGCGGCGTAGCAGTCGTCGGCCGCGGCCGGCGCCTTGTGTTCGGGAGCCAGCCGGTAGTCGATGGCCAGCACATGCACGCCCGCGTCCCGGCAGATCAGCCGGCAGGCCGCGTCGTGGGTGTCGAGATCGCCGAACACGTAGCCACCGCCGTGGAAGAAGACCAGCAGCGGAGCCGGCCCGGCCCCGGCCGGTGGCCGGTAGTGCCGGGCCCCGATGGTGCCGGCCGGGCCGGGAATCGATACCGGCCTGATTTCAGCGACACGGACGTCGGGCTCGTCGAGGGTGCGGGTCAGCTCAGAGTTGCTCGCCCGGGTGGCGATCGGATCGTCACGGACGACCAGCGACTCGATTCCGGTGGCATGCTGGGCGGCCAGCAGCACCTGCAGCGATGGGTCCAGCGTATTGCCGTCGATGGTGATGGCCCGGCCGCCGGAGAGCAGTCGTTTGAGACTGTCGGGCAGACGGGGAATCAGCTTGACCCCCAGGCTGTTTCCGACCGCCAGCATCCGCTCTTTGACGCGCTGTCGCCTCGGTGCGGCACCTGTGTGGCTCACGGTCACAACTGCTCCTTGGTTTCTCCCAGTCCGGTGCGGGGAACCTTACGCCAGCCCCGCTGATCGGCTGTTTCGCGTGGGTACTATCGTCACCCGGGTTCGGTGAGACACCACCGGGACCACTTACAGGCAGGTCATATGACACCGACCGTCACGCTCAATGACGACAACACCATCCCGGCGCTGGGCATCGGCGTCGCCGACCTGCCACCCGCCGACGTCGAGGCCGCGGTGACCGCCGCCCTGCAGGCCGGTTACCGGCTGATCGACACCGCCGCGGTCGAGGGCAACGAAGAGGCCGTCGGACGCGCGATCGCCGCGTCGGGCCTGCCGCGCGAGGACCTCTTCATCACCACCAAACTGGCCAGCGCCGAGCACGGATTCCAGGCCTCACAGGATGCCTGCCGGGCCAGCGTGGCCCGGCTCGGCCTGGATTACGTCGATCTGTACCTCATCGCCTGGCCGGCCGAGCAGAACGGCAAATACGTCGACTCGTGGGGTGGGCTGATGAAGTCCAAGGAGGTCGGTGACGCCCGCTCGGTCGGGGTCGCCAACTTCACCGCCGAGAACCTGTCCACCATCATCGAACTGTCGTACTTCACCCCCGCAATCAATCAGGTCGAACTGCACCCGCTGCTCAATCAGGCGGATCTGCGTGCGGCGCACGCGCAGTACGGCATCGTCACCGAGGCCTACTGCCCGCTGGGCACCGGCAGACTGCTGCAGAACCCCGCGGTCGCCGAGGTGGCTGCCGCGCACGGGAAGTCGGCGGCCCAGGTGCTCATCCGGTGGAGCATCCAACTGGGCAACGTCGTCGTCCCGCGGGCGACCACGCCCGCCCGGATGGCGGAGAATATCGACGTGTTCGACTTCGAGCTGACCGACGCCGAGATGGCGACCCTCGGCGGCCTCGATGACGGCACCCGGTTCCGGCCGGACCCGGACACCTTCGCCGGGTAGCCGGCGTCAGCCCGTCGGGCAGCTGGCCGAGGCCTCGCGCAGTTCACGCGCCGAGGCCTCGTCCACCGGAAGCCGGTAGCCGCGCAGCACCTCGATGAACTGCATGGCATAGGTGCACCAGAACGCGGTGTTGGGCGGCATCCACTCGCCGGGGGGCAGATCACCCTTGTCCTGGTTCGCCTGACCGGCGACCGCCAGCAGATTGGCCGGGTCGTTGGCGAAGCGCTTGCGCATCTGCGGTGTCCAGTCCCGCGCGCCCATGTCCCAGGCGTAGGCCAGCGGCACGATGTGGTCGATCTGCACCGACTCCCCCACTTTCGGTCCGCGACGGAACGCCACCGTGGCGTTGGTGTACGGGTCGCGCAGTTCACCGGTGGCCACCGCCTGCGGGCAGCGCTTGGTGGCCACGAAGGTCTTCTCGCTCAGGTCACGGCTCAGGATGTCATTGCGGGTGTCGCACCGGTTGCCCCCGCCGGGCGCGCTGGTGTCGTCATCCCAGGCGTCGCCGAACGCCGCGCGCATGTAGTCGTAACCGCGCCTGCGCTCACCGACCACGGTGATGCCGGCCAGCACATCGGCACCGGCGGACACCGTCGGCAGGGCCGGACGCGCGGTCATCTCCGGGCGACCGGCCGAGAACACCACCTGCGCGGCGACGGTCAGCGCAACAACCGCGGCAGCAACGAGCCACAGCAGTGTCCGCCGGCTCATGCCTTGTCCAGGTAGTCGATGCGATCATCGGCGGTGAACTGCGCGGCGAGAACACCCAGCCCCGGGTCGGCCGGATCGGCGGCGTACACCGACTCGCACAGCTCCCGGGCGGCAAGGATCACGTCGTAATCCTCGATCAGCGACAGGAACTGCAGCCTGCTCTTGCGCCCGGACTGGCTGTCGCCCAGGACATCTCCCTCTCGCCGCTCCCGCAGATCCAGCTCAGCCAACTCGAAGCCATCAACCGTCGCCGCGACGGCCTTGAGGCGCTCGCCGGCCTTGGATCCCTCCGGCAGCCGGGTGGCCAGCAGACACAGGCTCGAGTGCTCGCCGCGGCCGATGCGCCCGCGCAACTGGTGCAGTTGGCTGATGCCGAACCGGTCGGCATCCATCACCACCATCACCGTTGCGTTGGGCACGTCGACCCCGACCTCGATCACGGTGGTGCACACCAGCACATCGATGTCGCCGGCGCGGAAGTCGGCCATCACGGCGTCCTTCTCCTCCGCGGTGAGCCGGCCGTGCATCAGGCCCAGCCGCAGCCCGGCCAGCGGCCCGTGCCGTAGATGCTCGTGCAACGCCACCACGGTCACCGGCTGCGGGCCGCTGCTCTGATCGGCGGACTTATCGCTTTCGTCGATCCGGGAGGCCACCACGTAGGCCTGCCGCCCGGCAGCCACCTCCTCGGCGACCCGTTGCCACGCACGCGAAAGCCACTGCGGCTTGTCCTCGATGAAGATGGTGTTGGTGGCGATCGGCCGCCGCCCACCCGGTAGTTCGCTCAGCGTCGAGGTCTCCAGGTCGCCGAAGACGGTGAGCGCGACGGTGCGCGGGATCGGGGTGGCGGTCATCACCAACAGGTGCGGGGTCAGACCGTCCGGTGCCTTGGCGCGCAACCGGTCCCGCTGCTCGACGCCGAACCGGTGCTGTTCGTCGACCACCACCAGGCCGAGGTTGGCGAACTCGACCGCATCCTGCAGCAGAGCGTGCGTTCCGATGACGATGCCGGCCTGCCCGGCGGCGACTTCGTCGCGCACCGCCCGCTTCTGCGCCGCGGTCATCGACCCGGTCAGCAGCGCCACCCGGGTAGCCCCGTCGGCACCGCCGAGTTGGCCCGCCATCGCCAGCGGGCCGAGCACGTCGCGGATCGACCGGGCGTGCTGGGCGGCCAGCACTTCGGTGGGTGCGAGCAACGCGCACTGGTAGCCGGCGTCGATCATCTGCAGCATGGCCAGCACCGAGACGATGGTCTTGCCGGAGCCCACCTCGCCCTGCAGCAGCCGGTGCATCGGTGTGGTGGCGGCCAGTTCGGCGGAGATGTCGGCGAGCACCTCGCGCTGTCCCGCGGTCAACTCGTACGGCAGCCGGGCGCTGAGCCCGGACACCAGTCCGCCGTCGCGCAGCGGTGCGGGCGGCCCGGAATCGGCGTCCGATCCGTGGCGGCGCTGGGCGAGTGCCCACTGCAGTCCGACGGCCTCGTCGAAGGTCAGCCGCTCCCGAGCGCGTTGACGCTCGATCTCCTTCTCCGCGACGTGAATGGCGCGCAGCGCACTGTCCTCGGACATCAGATCACGTTGCTGCACAATGGTTTCCGGCAACGGCTCCGGCACGGGATCGAGCACGGCGAGCACCTGCTGCACGCACGCGTAGATGTCCCAGCTCTGCAGTTTGGCACTCGCCGGGTAGATCGGGAAGAAGTCGCGCTCGAACGCGGACATGTCGAACTCGCCGGAGGAGTCCTTGGCCGATGCGGCGATCGTCTTCAGCGACTTGGTGCCGCCGCCGGTGCGGCCGGTCGGAGAGTCGAGCACCAGGAACGCCGGATGGGTGAGCTGCATGACGCCTTTGAAATAGCCCACCTCACCGGAGAGCATGAGCTTGGTGCCGGCGACGAGGGTCTTCTTCAGGAATTTCGCATTGAAGAAGGTCGCGGTCACCTTGGGGTGGCGGTTGCGCAGGGTGATGACCAGGTACTCGCGGCGGGGCTGCCGGTTGGTCCAGCGCGGATCGGCCTTCTCGATCTCCCCGACGAACGTGATGTGCTCGCCCTCCTCCGGCGGATCGTCGTCCTCTCCGCGCACCGTCATGCCCTGGCTGTACTTGCGGGGGTAGTGGCGCAACAGGTCGTCGATGGTGCGGATGCCGAAGACGTCCTCGAGGAGTTTCGCGGCCTTGGCGCCGAGCACCGGCTCGAGGCGGTCGGTGAGGACGGCCACGGCTACTCGACCCCGATCAGCAGCGGATCGCCGCGGTGGCCGGTGCGGTAGCTGGCGAACTCCGCGCCGGGGTGGCGGCGGTGCACATGCTCGGCCAGGGCGTCGGCGGCGGCGGGTTCGGCCTCCGCGCCCAGCAGCACGGTGACGAGTTCACCGCCGGAACTCAGCAGCAGGTCGATCAGGCGTGCGCCCGCCGCGGCGGCGTTGTCGGCGACCACCAGCACCTCTTCGCCGGCCAAACCCAGCCCGTCGCCGGGTTTGCAGGTGCCGGCCCAGGTGAGCGCGGTCTCGGTCGCGACCCGCACCGATCCGTGCCGCGATCCCGCGGCGGCGCGCGCCATCGCGTAGCCGTCATCGACGGCGGCGCGGGCGGTGTCGTGCACCGCCAGTGCGGCCAGGCCGGCCACCATCGAACCGGCCGGCAGCGGGACGACGTCGATACCCCAGCCGATGCCGGCGGTGCACCCGGCGACCAGATCCTCGGCGGAGACGTACCCATTGGGCAGCACCATCACCTGCGCGGCCCCGGTGTCCACCACCCCGCGCAGCAGCTCGGCCGCACTGACGCCGTTGGCCGGATCGACCAGATCGGCGTCCGGCCGCAACACGACCGCGCCTTCGGAGCCGAACAGCGCCTCGGCGCCGTCGCCGTCGACGACGGCCAGCACCGCGCGCTCGCGGCTCCAGCCGCCCGGGGCCACCCGGCCCGTCGCCAGGCCGGCGATGCGGATCCGGCTGACCTCGCCGTGCGCCAGGCCGGCTTCGATCGCCGCGCCGGCGTCGTCGGTGTGCACGTGCACCGAGTGCCGGCCTTCGGCGGCCGCGGCCAGCGCCACGGAGTCGCCGATCGCGCTCAGCGCGGTCCGCAGCCGATCCAGTGCACCCCCGTCGGCGCCGCCGAGGGAATACATCACCTCGAACTCCGGCCCATCGGTGGTGTCAGCGGAGTCAGCGGTGTCCACGCTCTCCCACCGCGCCGGCGGATAGGCACGCCGCGCCGGGGCGGTGCCGGTGACGGTCCGGGTAAGCGCATCGAGCAGGACCAGCAGCCCGCGACCGCCGGCGTCGACCACACCGGCGTCGGCCAGCACCTGAAGCTGGGTCAGGGGTGCGCTCGAGTGCCTCGGCGGCGGTATCAGCGGCATAGGCCAGCACCCGGCCCAGGGTCCGGCTCTCGGCGGCGGCGTGTTCGGCCCCCTCCGCGGCGGCCTGCAGTACCGACACCACGGTGCCGGCCACCGGTTCGCCGCCCATGGCGCCCACCACCCGTGCCACCGCATGGCGCAGGGCGGCGCCGAACAGCGCCGGGCCGATATCGGCCAGTGCGGTGTCGGCGCGGACTTCCGCGGCCGCCTCGGCGGTGACATCGGCGAGCGCGCCGCAGGATCTGCGACAGGATCACCCCGGAATTGCCCCGCGCGCCGTGCGCGGCACCGGTGGAAAGCGCCGCGGCGGTTCGGGCCACGTCGCCGTGGCCGACCGATGCGGCCTCGGCCAGCGCGGCGCGCATGGTGAACAGCATGTTGGTGCCGGTGTCGGCGTCGGCCACCGGGAAGACGTTGAGCCGGTTGATCTCGTCGGCGTGGGCGATCAGCGCCGCCACGGCCGCATCCGCCCAGTCCAGCAGGGCCGAGGCGTCCAGCCGCCGGTCCGGCATCGTCGCACCTCCTCTGTGATCACCCGCGCCGTCGGCGTCAGCCTAGCCAGAGCGGGCGACGAACCGCCGTCACCGCGCTGACCAGCGCACCTGTGATCTAAATCGGGCGCCGCGCGGGTCCGGTGCCAGCCTTTTGGTCTACGGTTGCGGCGACGGTATCCTTGACGAGGCCACCCGCAGCGTGCGGTCGACTGGCCACAGATCAAGTTTGAGGAGTGACGACCATGGCTGCCGTGTGCGATGTCTGCGGGAAAGGTCCCGGGTTCGGCAAGTCGGTGTCGCATTCGCACCGCCGGACCAACCGGCGCTGGAACCCCAACATCCAGACCGTTCGCGCGGTGGCCCGCCCCGGCGGCAACAAGCATCGGGTCAACGTCTGCACCTCCTGCCTGAAGGCCGGCAAGGTCAGCCGCGGCTGATCGCCCGGCTTACGGCAACTGCCAGTCGATCGGCTCGGCGCCCAGCTGAGCCAGTAGTTCGTTGGCGCGGCTGAACGGTCGCGACCCGAAGAAACCCCGGCTCGCCGACAGCGGCGACGGATGCGCGGATTCGATGGTCCCGGCCTGCGCCGAGCATCGGCTTCAGAGTCGCCGCATCGCGGCCCCACAGGATCGCCACCAGCGGCCGCTGTCGCGCCACCAGCGCGCGGATGGCACATTCGGTGACCGCCTCCCACCCCTTGCCCCGGTGCGACGCCGGGGTGCCCGGCGCGCACGGTGAGCACCCGGTTGAGCAGCATCACCCCGCGCTGCGCCCACGGCGTCAGGTCACCGGTCGCCGGTCGCGGGTAACCCAGGTCGGCGGCGTACTCGGTGAAGATGTTGGCCAGGCTGCGCGGCAGCGGCGACACATCGGGTGCCACCGAGAAGCTCAGGCCCACCGGGTGGCCGGGCGTGGGGTAGGGATCCTGGCCGACGATGAGCACCCGCACCTCGTCGAAGGGAAAAGTGAACGCTCGCAACACGTTCGGTCCAGCCGGCAGATATCGCCGCCCGGCCTCGACCTCCGCGCGCAGGAACTCCCCCATCGCGGCGACCTGACCGGCCACCGGCGCCAGCGCTGTCGCCCAGCCCGCGTCGACGAGTTCGTCCAGCGGCCGGGCCGTCACGGCTGGTCCATCTCATCGGCGCAACCTATCCCAGTCGAACGACTGCCGAGCACTCAGTCGAACGACTGCCAACCCGTCGGACCCGCCCGCGGACGGCCGTCGACCAGCACCGCCGCATCGCCGGCGCCGCACCGTGCCGATGACCCGCCACCCGGGCGGCAGCTCGCCGGGGAAACAGGCCGACCAGTGCGTGGTCCTCGCCGCCGGCGAGCACCAGCTACCACGGGTCCACACCCGCTGCCCGTGCCGCGGGGCGTCACCGCGTCGACGTCCGGGCGCAGTGCGTCGGCGTGCAGATCCATCACCACGCCGGAGGCGGCGGCGATGTGTCCGAGGTCGGCGAGCAGGCCATCGGAGACGTCGGTCATCGCCTGCGCTGCCGGCATCGGCGGCGATGCGGCCCTGCCCGTAGGGCGGACGGGGAACCCGATGGCGGCTCCGCAGATCGTCGAACCCGGCGATCCCGTTGCGGCACAACGCGAATCCGGCGGCCGAGCGGCCGAGTTCGCCGATGACGGCGATCACCGCACCCGCGCCGGGCTCCGCTGCGCAGCACCGGGGCACGACCGCCGAGATCGCCGAGCGCGGTCACCGACACCACCCACTGCGGGCTGGCCACCAGATCACCGCCGACGATGCCGGCACCGAGCTTGCGTCCGCCTCGGCCCACATACCGTCGGTGAGTTCCTGCGCCGCTGCGGCGGCGGTGTCCGGCGGTGCGCCGAAAGCCACGACGAAGGCGGTCGGGCGCGCGCCCATCGCCTCGATGTCGGCGGCGTTCTGCGCGATGGCCTTGCGGCCGATGTCGTGCGGGGTCGACCAGTCGAGCCGGAAATGCCTGCCCTCGACCAGCATGTCGGTGGTGACCACCACCCGGCCGTCGGGGGCGTCCACCACGGCGGCGTCATCGCCGGGGCCCACCGGCACGCCGTCGGGCATGCGCCGGCCCGGCCACCAACCGGTCGATGAGCGGCGAACTCGCCCACCTCGCGCATCGTGGGATCCGGATCGCTCGGCCACGGCACTCCTCCCGACACGCTGCGATAGCTTTGAGGCCGTCAGTCTAGGGCGGCCAGCGGAGGGCAGTGCAATGCGCCGGTGATGTCCCCGGACGACGGCCCGCCGCGCGCTCTGCTGATCGCCGCACTGGCGGTGGCCGTCGCTCGCCGTCGGCGCGGTGCTCGCGGTCGCCGCCACCCGGCGCACCCCGACCGGCCCCGGTCGCGATCGCGCGCGGTGCCCGCGCCGCAGGCCGACAGCGCCGCGAGTGCCGGTCGCTGCTGGCGACACTGCCCGACCGGCTCGGCGACTACACCGCGCGCGGAGACCGTCGACCCGGCGCCCGACGGGCGCGGCGGCCTGGCGCCGCCGAGACCACGGGTGCGAACCGGTGATCCTGCGCTGCGGGCTGGACCGGCCGGCGGAGTTCGTCGTCGGCACGCCGACTGCAGATGGTCGACGACGTGCAGTGGTTCCGCTCGAGTGACCCGGACGCCCGGCGCAGCACCTGGGTGTGCGGTGGACCGGGCGGTCGTATGTGGCGCTGACGCTGCCGGACGGCTCAGGTCCGACACCCATCCAGACGCTGTCGGAGGTGATCGACCGCACCATGCCGGCCATGCCGATCCGGCCCGGCCCGGCCCGGCTGAGCGGCTGGTCAGCGCAGGCCGGTGCCGCGGGCCAGTGCGGTGTCGACCATGGTGCCCGACCAGGGTCTGGTAGTCCACACCGCTGGCGCGCCCACATCCGGGGATACATCGAGATGGTGGTGAAGCCGGGCATGGTGTTGATCTCGTTGACCACCGGACCGTCCTCGGTGAGGAAGAAGTCGACCCGGGCCAGCCCCTGGCAGTCCAGGGCGTTGAAGGTGCGAATCGCCAAGCTGCCGCAACGCTTCTGCGGTGTCGTCGTCGACCTTGGCCGGCACGTCGAGTTCGGCGGCGTCGTCGAGGTACTTGGTCTCGAAGTCGTAGAAGCCGTCATCGCGGCCGGCCGACCCCGGCCACCCGGATCTCGCCGATGGTGCTGGCCTTGACCGAGCCGTCCGGGAATTCCAGCACGCCGCACTCGAGTTCGCGGCCGACGATCGCGGCCTCGATGATCACCTTCGGGTCGTGGCGGCGGGCCTCGGCGATCGCGGCGGGCAGTCCGCCGGCCTCGGTCACCCGGCTCACGCCGATCGACGAGCCGCCGCGTGCCGGTTTGACGAACAGCGGAAAGCCAAGGCGCTCAATGTCGTCGGCGGCCGGCGCGTCGTGGCGCGGGGCGCAGCACCAGGTAGTCGCCGATCGGCAGGCCGTCGGCGGCCATCAGCTTCTTGGCGAATTCCTTGTCCATGCCCGCCGCGCTGGCCAGCACCCCCGCGCCGACGTAGGGCACGCCGGCCAGTTCCAGCAGACCCTGGATGGTGCCGTCCTCCCCGTAGGGGCCGTGCAGGATCGGGAACACCACGTCCACGCCGGCCAGGATCTCCGGCGCCTGGCCAGCGGGCGTCTCGGCAGTGACCGGTGACACCGGGCAGATGCCCGTCGGCTGATCGCCAGCGCCGCGGGGTCGATGTCGGTGCGCAGCCACGAGCCGTCCGGGGTGATGCCGACGGCGACCACCTCGAAGCGCGCCGGGTCCAGGTGGCGCAGGATGCTGCCCGGCGGACACACAGGAGATGGCGTGCTCGGAGCTGCGGCCGCCGTAGACGACGGCGACACGGACTCGTGCGGGAGCCACAAGCACCAGAGGCTACAGCGTGGCGGCGTCGAGGGCGGCGGTGATGTCGGCGACCAGGTCGTCGGTGTCCTCGATGCCGGCCGAGATGCGGGCGAACCCGGCCGCGACGTCATCGCCCCAGCGGGCCCGGCGATCCACCGAGGTGTGCAGGCCGCCGAAGCTGGTGGCCGCCACCAGCAGTTCGCTGCGGCGCACCAGCGCGTGCACGGCATCGGCGTCGGCGAGTTCGATCGACACCAGCCGCCCGAACCGGCGCATCTGCACGGCGGCGACCGGATAGGACGGGTCGTCGGCCAGTCCCGGGTAGCGCACCGCCCGCACCGCGGGGTGGTTGCGCAGCGCCAGTGGCCAGCGCACCGGCGTTCTGGCACTGCCGTTCGAACCGCAGACCGAAGCTGCCGATGCTGCGCAGCAGCAGCCACGCCTCGAACGCGCCGAGGATGGCGCCCGACAGCAGCCGTTCGCGTTCCACCGCCGCCATCAGATCGGGGTGAGCTGCCGGCGACGTAGCCGGCGATCAGGTCGCTGTGGCCGGCCAGTGACTTGGTGGCGCTGGCCACCACCAGATCCGCGCCGAGCGACAGCGGCTGCTGGCCCAGCGGGGTGGCGGTGGTGTTGTCGACCACCAGGCGGGCCCCACGGGAGTGGCAGATGGTGGCCAGCTGGTGCAGGTCGACCACGTCCAGTGCGGGGTTCGTCGGCGTCTCGGCCAGCACCACATCGGCCTCTGCGGCGGCCTCGCACAGTCCGGCCGACGCCACCTCGCGAACCGTCACCCCCAGCGGGGCAAGGCTTTCCGCGGCGTAGCGCCGCACCTGGTAGTAGCCGTCGGCCGGGACCACCAGCACCGCACCCGGGCGTGACCAGCACCCGCAGCGCGGCGGTGACCGCCGCCATGCCGGAACCGAAACTCAACGCCGCCGTCGCACCCTCCAGCGCGCCAGCGCCGACTCCAGATGCGTCCAGGTCGGATTGGAGTAGCGGCCGTAGACGTGCTCCTCGCTGCCCTCGTCGTCGGACAGGTGGAACGCCGATGCGGGCACCGGGACACCGGCTACCGGCTGGCCCGGAACAGCTTCGGCGTCAACGGCTTTGACCGTGCGGGTGGAGTCGCCGAATCGTTCGCTCATCATCTACTCCGGCTCACTCCGGCTTGGTGCTGCGACCAAGCAGCAGCGCGACGGCCTCGTCGACGGACAGACCCTTGTGGCACACCCGGTACACCGCGTCGGTGAGCGGCATCTCGACGTCGTAACTGGACGCCAGCGCCAGAATCGACGTGCACGAGGTGACCCCTTCGGCGACATGGCCCTGGCCGGCCAGCCGTGCGTCCTCCAGCGACAGCCCGCTGCCCAGCCGCCGGCCGAACGTTCGGTTGCGCGAATGCGGCGAGGTGCAGGTGGCCACCAGATCGCCGACACCGGCCAGGCCGGCCAGCGTTGCGGGCTTGGCGCCCAGCGCGATTCCCAGTCGCATGATCTCGGCCAGACCGCGGGTGATGATCGCCGCCGCGGTGTTCTCCCCCAGTCCGACACCGGCGGCCATCCCGCAGGCCAGGGCGATGACGTTCTTGCATGCGCCGCCGATCTCGGTGCCCACCACGTCGGAATTGGTGTAGGGCCGCAGATAGCCGGTGCTCAGCGCGCGCTGCAGTGCCACCGCGCGACCGGAGTCGGTACAGGCGACCACCGTCGCGGCGGGCTGCTCGTCGGCGATCTCCTCGGCCAGGTTCGGTCCCGAGACCACCGCCACCTGGCCGGCGTCCACGCCGGTGACGGCGACGATCACCTGGCTCATCCGCATCAGCGTGCCCAGTTCGATGCCCTTGGCGAGGCTCACCAGGGTTGCGCCGTCGGCGATGTGCATCGCGCCACTGCTCGAGGTTGGTGCGCAGGCGTCTGCGAGGGCACTCCGAGCAGCACGGTGCCGCACCCCGTCGAGTGCCTCGGCGGGATCGGTGGTGGCCCGGATCGGCGGCGGGCAGCACCACCCCGGGTAGGTATCCGGAGTTGATGTGGCCGGTGTTGATCTCATCGGCGACCTCCGGACCGGCGCGCCCACAGCCGGACCTCGCTGCCGGCGTCGGCGAGCACCTTGGCCACCGCGGTGCCCCAGGCGCCGGCAGCCCATCACCGCGGCGGTGCCAACGAGCCCACTGTCGCGGCGGTGCCCCCACGCGAGTCGACCATGTGTTCAACCTAGTCACGCCGGCGCTGGCAGGATGGGTGCCCATGAGCGGCGAATCCGATATCGGCCTGATCATCGCGGTCAAACGTCTCAGCGCGGCCAAGACCCGGCTGTCGGCAGCTGTTCGACGCCGCGGCGACGGGAGCGCGTGGTGCTGGCGATGCTCGTCGACACCATCACCGCGGCCCGCGCCGTCGACGGCGTCGCGCTCGGTCACGGTGGTGACACCGGATCCCGCCGCGGCCGCGCGCCGCCCGCGACACTGGGCGCGTCGACAGTCGACGATCCCACCCCCGCGCAGCCACCCCGACCCGCTGAACAACGCGATCCAGGCGGCGAACAGCCACCTGCGGCTGCCCGAACGTCGTTGTGCTGCAGGGTGATCTGCCCGCATTGCGGAGCCGCGGAGTTCGCCGAGGCGCTGGCGGCGGCGCGCGCCCATCCCGCGCAGCTTCGTCGCCGACCGCACACGGCACCGGCACCTGCGGCGCTGTTCGCGTTCGGGGTGCCGCTGGACCCGCTGTTCGGCGCCGGTTCCGCACGACGACACCGCGAGTACGGCGCGGTGGAACTCACCGGCGACTGGCCGGGACTGCGCTGCGATATCGACACCCCCGACGACCTCGCGGCGGCCCGGCGTCTCGGCGTGGGTGCCCGCGACGGACCGGGCGCTGACCGGCACACTGATCGTCGAGGTCAGGGCGGCAACGGTGTTCACCGGCTGTTCGCCGGCAACAGACCACCGATCCCGGCGATGAGGAATGATGAGGGCATGACCGAGACGGAGACCGAGTCCCGCGCGCCGGGGCCCGACGGCCAGACCGAGACCCGGTCCCCGGAGCCGCCGCCGGCCGCCACCGCCGCGGCCGATCGACAACCCCCTGCCCGAGGACCGCTACCTCAACCGCGAACTGAGCTGGCTGGACTTCAACGCCCGGGTGCTCGCCTTGGCCGCCGACACCTCGCTGCCGCTGCTGGAGCGGGCCAAGTTCCTGGCGATCTTCGCCTCCAACCTCGACGAGTTCTACATGGTGCGGGTCGCCGGTCTGAAGCGCCGCGACGAGATGGGGCTGTCGGTCCGCTCGGCCGACGGGCTGTCTCCGCGTGAGCAACTGCGGCTGATCGGTGAACGCACCCAGCAGTTGGCCACCCGGCACGCCAAGGTGTTCATCGAGTCGGTCCGACCGGCGCTGGCCGAGCACGGCATCGCATTCGTCACGCTGGGCCGAACTCGCCGATGCCGAACGCGGCGCGCTTGTCGACGTACTTCCACGAGCAGGTCTTCCCGGTGCTGACCCCGCTGGCCGTCGACCCGGCGCACCCGTTCCCGTTCGTCAGCGGGCTGAGCCTCAACCTGGCCGTCACGGTGCAAGTCCCCCGACGACGGCAGCGAGCACTTCGCGAGGGTCAAGGTGCCCGACAACGTCGACCGGTTCGTCCGCATCGACAGCACCGATCGGCGAGATCCCGGCCATCCGGTTCCTGCCGATGGAGGAACTGATCGCGCGCCTTCCTGCCGGCGCTGTTCCCCGGGCATGGAGATCGTCGAGCACCACGCCTTCCGGATCACCCGCAACGCCGACATGGACGTCGAGGACCGCGACGAGGACCTGCTGCAGGCGCTGGAACGCGAACTGGCGCGCCGCCGCTTCGGGCCGCCGGTGCGACTCGAGGTCGTCCGACAACATGAGCGAGCACATGCTGGAGCTGCTGCTGCGCGAACTCGACGTGAATCCCGGTGACGTGGTGCAGGTGCCCGGACTGCTGGACCTCTCAAGTCGCTGTGGCAGGTCTACGCCGTCGACCGCCCGGCGCTCAAGGAACGGCCGTTCGTGCCGGCCACCCACCCGGCCTTCGCCGACCGCGACGGCAAGAGCATCTTCGCCACCCTGCGCGACGGCGACGTGCTGGTGCATCACCCCTACGAGTCGTTCTCCACCAGCGTGCAGCGGTTCATCGAGCAGGCCGCCGCCGATCCGGACGTGCTGGCCATCAAGCAGACCCTGTACCGCACCTCCGGCGACTCCCCGATCGTCAACGCGCTGATCGAAGCGGCCGATGCCGGCAAGCAGGTGGTGGCGCTGGTCGAGTTGAAAGCGCGTTTCGACGAGCAGGCCAACATCAAGTGGGCACGCGCACTCGAAGACGCCGGCGTGCATGTGGTGTACGGACTGGTCGGGTCTGAAGACCCACTGCAAGACCTGTCTGGTGGTGCGCCGCGAGGGCTCCACCATCCGGCGGTACTGCCATATCGGCACCGGCAACTACAACCCGAAGACCGCACGCCTGTACGAGGACGTCGGCCTGCTGACCGCGGCTCCGGACATCGGCGCCGATCTCACCGATCTGTTCAACTCGCTGACCGGCTACTCGCGCAAGGTGGGCTACCGCAACCTGCTCGTCGCCCCGGACGGCATCCGCAACGGCATCCTGGACCGCATCGAACGCGAGGTCGAAGCCCACCGTGGCGGCGGCACCACGCGGGCAAGGGCCACATCCGGGTGAAGGCCAACGCGATCGTCGACGAGCAGATCATCGACGGCCTCTACCGCGCCTCACAGGCCGGAGTGCGCGTCGAGGTGGTGGTCCGCGGCATCTGCGCGCTGCGTCCCGGCGTCGAGGGCTTCTCGGAGAACATCGCGGTCCGATCGATCCTCGGGCGAATTCCTCGAGCACTCCCGGGTCATGCACTTCGGCGCGATCGACGAGTGCTGGATCGGCAGCGCCGACATGATGCACCGCAACCTCGACCGCCGGGTGGAGGTGATGGCCCAGGTGCAGCGACCGTCGCCTGACCGACTATCTCGATGAGGTGTTCGACTCGGCGATGCACCCGGCGACCCGATGCTGGGAGCTCGGCCCGGACGGCCACTGGACCGCCTCCCCGCAGGACGGTCGCGAGGTGCGCGACCACCAGGTGTGGCTGATGGAAAAACACCGGCAGTCCTGACGTGGCTTCGGCGAAACCCAAAAGCCGGCAAGCAGGTGCTGGCCGCCGGCGCGGTGCTGTGGCGGCCGAACGAGGACTCCGGCGAACCCCGGATCGCGGTGATCCACCGGCCGCGCTACGACGACTGGTCGCTGCCGAAGGGCAAGCTCGACGACCGGCGAGATCGAACCGGTGGCCGCGGTGCGCGAAATCCTCGAGGAGACCGGACAGTTGGCGCATCTGGGCCGCCGGCTGGGCGTGGTCAGCTATCCGATTCCCGGCGGCATCAAGATCGTTCGCTACTGGGCGGCCCGCGCGTGCGGCGGTGACTTCGTCGCCGGGCCGACGAGGCCGACGATCTGCGGTGGCTGTCGGTGTCGGAGGCCGAGAAGCGGCTCAGCTATCCGTCCGACCGCAAGATGCTGGCACGCTTCGCCAAGAAGCCGGCCGACACCCAGACCGTGCTGATCGTGCGGCACGGCACCGCCGGCCGCAAGGCGCGCTACAACGGCGACGACCGCAAGCGACCGCTGGATCGCAAGGGCCGAGCCCAGGCGCAATCGCTGGTGCCTCAACTGCTGGCCTTCGGAGCCGCCACCGTCTACGCCGCCGACCGGGCTGCGGTGCGTGCAGACCGTCGAGCCGCTGGCGACGAAACTCGGGCGTGCCGATCGCGATGGAGACCGCATTGACCGAGGAGGCCTACGCCGAGAGATCCCGAATGCTGCGCACAAGCGGGTGCTGGAGATCGCCGCACTCGGTGGAACACCGGTGATCTGCACCCAGGGCAGAGTGATTCCCTACCTGATCGACTGGTGGTGCGAGCGCGACGGCGTCAAGCCGGACAAGTCACGCAACCGCAAGGGCAGCACGTGGGTGCTGTCGCTCGCTGACGGGCGGCTGATCGCCGCCGATCACATGCCCAGCCCGCTGGCCACGACGCCGGGCCTGACACCGGCCCGCAGACACAGAATACGCCGCGGACCATTCGGTCCGCGGCGTATTCGCGTCGGAGGTGTTTAGCGGCGCTTGGCCGGAGCCTTGCGGACCGTCTTGCGGGCGGCGACCTTGCGGGCCGGCGCCTTCTTGGCGGCCTTCTTCACGACCTTCTTGGCAGCAGCCTTGCGGACGACCTTCTTGGCCGGAGCCTTGCGGACGACCTTCTTGGCAGCAGTCTTGCGGGCCGTCTTCTTCGCAGCAGCCTTCTTGCGACGACCTTCTTGGCAGCACTTTGCGGACGACCTTCTTGGCGGCAGTCTTGCGCACTGCCTTCTTGGCGGCAGTCTTGCGGACCGCCTTCTTGACCGCAGCCTTCTGCGCACGACCTTCTTCACGGCGGCCTTGCGACGACCTTCTTGGCGGCAGCCTTGCGGACCGTCTTCTTCACGGCGGCCTTCTGGGCGGGAGCCTTCTTGGCAGCCTTCTTGACAGCGGCCTTCTTGACAGCCTTCTTCACAGCAGCCTTCCTCACTGCGCCACCGACGGCGCCTCTCTTGACAGCGGGACCTTCAGCCGGGATTTCTGTGCACCAGAGACAATTGCCTTGAACTGCGCGCCGGGCCGGAACGCGGGAACAGAGGTCGGCTTGACCTTGACCGTCTCGCCGGTGCGCGGGTTGCGAGCGACGCGCGCTGCGCGACGACGACGTTCGAAGACACCGAACCCGGTGATGGTCACGCTGTCACCCTTTTGCACAGCGCGCACGATGGCGTCGATCAGATTCCTCAACGGCGTCGTTCGCGTGGCGGCGATCGGTGTCCAACTTCTCCGTGAGAACCTCGATCAACTCAGCTTTGTTCATTCAAATCCTCCGAAACAGTGGTCGCCCGTGGACCGACTGGAAGACACGGTAAACGTTCAAAGCACAGATATCCATGAGCCACGCACAATTTCAGCAAAACGTTGTTCCGTGTCGCGTCACTCCACTTACCGCGCTGTGGCACCGCATTCGGCGGTTGTCTGCCGCGGGCGTCGAGCACAGATTTCGCGCGTTGCCGACGCACAGCCGGCGACTGGAGATGCGCGGCTTCCACTTCGGCCGCGCTTCTCGAACGTCTTGAATTTCAGCGAGTTTCCGCAGCGTAAGGCCAATATCGTCGAGTCCTTCAAGCAGTCGCCACGCGGTGTAGTCGTCAATGGTGAACGGCACCACCGCCGTTGCGGCGGCGATGGTCCGATCCTCAAGATTGACAGTGATTTCCAGACCGGGTTGCTGCTCGATGAGCTTCCACAGCAGTTCGACATCGTCTTGCGACACTTCGGCGGCGAGAAGTCCGGCCTTGCCGGCGTTTCCGCGGAAGATGTCGGCGAATCGCGGCGAGATCACGACCCGGAACCCGTAGTCCATCAGCGCCCAGACCGCATGCTCGCGCGATGATCCGGTGCCGAAGTCGGGGCCGGCCACCAACACCGAACCGCGGTCGAACGGCGCCTGATTGAGGATGAACGACGGATCGTTGCGCCATGCGGCGAACAGGCCGTCCTCGAATCCGGTTCGGGACACCCGCTTGAGGTACACCGCCGGGATGATCTGGTCGGTGTCGACGTTGGAACGGCGCAGCGGCACACCGATGCCGGTGTGGGTATCGGAAGGCTTCCATAGTCGTTCCTCCAGTTCTGTAACAGATCGGCGGGCGAGGACAGCTTTCCGCGCACCGCGGTGGCGGCGGCGACAGCCGGTGAGACCAGGTGGGTGCGGCCGCCCTTGCCCTGACGGCCTTCGAAGTTGCGGTTGGACGTCGACGCGCAGCGCTCCCCGGGTGCGAGCTGGTCGGGATTCATTCCCAGACACATCGAGCAACCGGCGAGGCGCCACTCGCGCCCCGGCGGCGGTGAAGATCTCGCCGAGACCTTCGGCTTCGGCCTGTGCCCGCACCCGCATCGAGCCAGGCACGATGAGCATCCGCACGCCGTCGGCCACCCTGCGGCCACGCAGCACGTCGGCAACCGCGCGCAGATCCTCGATGCGGCCGTTGGTGCACGACCCGACGAACACGGCGTCGACCGGGATGTCGCGCATCGGCGTTCCGGGCCGAAGGTCCATGTAGGCCAACGCCTTCTCGGCCGCGTGGCGATCGGCGTCGCTGCCCATCAGCTCCGGGTCGGGAACCGCCTCGGACAGCGGCACGCCCTGACCGGGGTTGGTCCCCCAGGTGACGAACGGGCTCAGCGTCGTCGGCGTCGATGTAGATCTCGGCGTCGAACTGCGCGCCGTCGTCGGTGCGCAGCCGCTCCCAGCGCGGCGACGGCGGCGTCCCAGTCCGCGCCGGTCGGCGCGTAGGTGCGCCCGCGCAGGTACTCGTACGTGGTCTCGTCGGGCGCGACCATGCCGGCCCGCGCGCCGGCTTCGATGCTCATGTTGCAGATCGTCATCCGGCCCTCCATCGACAGCGCTTCGATGGTGCTGCCGCGGTATTCGATGACGTAGCCCTGGCCGCCGCCGGTGCCGATCTTGGCGATCACGGCCAGGATGATGTCCTTGGCCGTCACCCCGACCGGCAGTGCGTCCGTCGACGTTGACGGCCATCGTCTTGAACGGGCGCAGCGGCAGCGTCTGGGTGGCCAGCACGTGCTCCACCTCGGAGGTGCCGATGCCCATCGCCAGCGCGCCGAATGCGCCGTGGGTGGAGGTGTGGCTGTCGCCGCAGACGATCGTCATGCCGGGCTGGGTCAGTCCGAGTTGCGGGCCGATCACATGCACGATGCCCTGCTCGGGGTCGCCCATCGGGTGCAGCCGGATGCCGAACTCCGCGCAGTTGCGCCGCAGGGTCTCCACCTGGGTGCGCGAGACCGGGTCGGCGATCGGCTTGTCGATGTCGATGGTCGGCACGTTGTGGTCCTCGGTGGCCAGCGTCAGGTCGGGCCGGCGGACCGGGCGCCCGGCCAGGCGCAGGCCGTCGAAGGCCTGCGGGCTGGTGACCTCGTGGATGAGGTGCAGGTCGATGTAGATCAGGTCGGGTTCGCGGGCGCCGCCCTCACCGGCGCCGGCGGCGACGACGTGGTCGGCCCACACCTTCTCGGCGAGGGTCCGCGGCGGTGTCGATGGCTCAGCCATGACACTCACGCATCTCACATAGTGGGACACTAGTATCTCTCTATGAGACAGGATAGCGGTATCGGCGTGCTCGACAAAGCCGTGGGCGTGCTGCACGCGGTCGCCGAGTCGCCCTGCGGGCTGGCCGAGCTGTGCGAGCGCACCGGACTGCCGCGGGCCACCGCGCACCGGCTGGCCGCCGGTCTGGAGGTGCACCGGCTGCTGGCCCGCGACGCGTGCGGGCCGCTGGCGGCTCGGCCCGGCGCTGCGCGAACTGTCCGCCCGGGTCAGCGATCCGCTGCTCGCCGCCGGCGCCGCCGTGCTGCCGGGACTGCGCGAGATCACCGGGGAGAGCGTGCAGCTGTACCGGCGCGAGGGAACCACCCGGGTCTGCGTCGCCGCGCTGGAACCGCCTGCGGGCCTTCGCGATACCGTGCCGGTGGGGGCGCGGCTGCCGATGACCGCCGGCTCGGCGGCCAAGGTGCTGCTGGCCTACAGCGATACCGCGCTACGCAGCAGGCTGTTCTGCCGACGGCGGTGTTCACCGAACGCACACTGGCCGAGGTGCGCCGGCGGGGCTGGGCGCAGAGCGCGGCCGAGCGCGAACCCGGAGTGGCCAGCGTGTCGGCACCGGTGCGCGACGCGCGGCGGTGCGGTGATCGCCGCGGTGTCGGTGTCGGGTCCGATCGACCGGATGGGCCGGCGCCCCGGCGCGCGCTGGGCCGCCGATCTGCTGGCCGCCAGCCGACGTTGACCGCACGGCTCTGACCCCGTCGAGAGTGCGCTCAGATCGCTTCGTGGCGCGGAATCGCGATCTGTACGCACTCTCGGCGTTGGTGGGTGATGCGGCGTCGGCACCTGACACACTCAGCCATGGGAACCAAGCAGCGCAGCCAGATCGTCATGACCGACGACGAGATCACCGACTTCGTGGCCCGCAGCCGCACCGGCACCATGGCCACCGTCGGCGCGGACGGCCAGCCGCACCTGGTGGCGATGTGGTACGGCGTCGATCGACGGCGACATCTGGATCGAGACCAAGGTCAAGTCGCAGAAGGTGGTCAACATCCGCCGCAATCCCCGGGTCAGCTTCATGATCGAGGACGGCATGACCTACGACTCGCTGCGCGGGGTGTCCTTCGAAGGCGTCGCCGAGATCCACGACGACCCCGACACCATCTTCGCCGTCGGCGTCAGCGTCTGGGAGCGCTACAACGGCCCCTACACCGAGGACCTCAAGCCTGCCGTCGACATGATGATGAACAAGCGCGTCGCGGTGCGGATCGCCGCGAACCGGGTGCGGTCCTGGGATCACCGCAAGTTGGGTCTGCCGGCGATGCCGGTGGCCGGCTCGACCGCACCGCGACCGTGAGGCCCGGACCGACGAAGGCCCGGAAGACCGAATGTACCCCCGATGGGATTCGAACCCACGCTACCGCCGTGAGAGGGCGGCGTCCTAGGCCGCTAGACGACGGGGGCTAGAACGTGAGACAGCATAACCGCAGCCGGTCTGATGCCGACATAACTGCTCGCTGATTTGGCTGGGGTACCAGGACTCGAACCTAGAATGGCTGAACCAGAATCAGCTGTGTTGCCAATTACACCATACCCCATCGTGCACCTATAACAGCTGGTCAGAACCAACTATTCCGGGCCCGAACAACGCTGAGCAGACTACCAAAGATTTCGCGCTGCCCCGTCCCGGGCCTCGTCGCAGCCGGTGCAGGCTGCGCTCGCCGGCCAAGCAGTTCCATCGACTCGAACAGCGGCGGGCTGACCGTCGATCCGGTGACCGCGACCCGGATCGGGCCGAAGGCCTTGCGCGGCTTGAGGTCCAGCCCGTCGATCAGCGCGGCCTTGAGCGCCGCCTCGATCGCGTCGGTGTTCCACGTCGTCACGGCGTCGAGTGCGGCGCAGCGCGGAGTCCAGCACCGGCGACCGCATCGGCGCGTAGTTCCTTGCGCGCCGGCTTTCTCGTCGATCGCGTAGCACGTCGTCGTTGAGGAACTTCAGCAATTCCCAGCCGTCGGAGAGCACCACGACGCGGGTCTGCACCAGTTCTGCGGCGGTCGCGAACCCGGCGTCGTCGAGTCCGGTGTCGTGGCCGTGCGCGTCGAAGAAGGACGCGCAGCCGCGCGGCGAACTCCGCCGGGTCCAGCCGCCGGATGTGCTCGGCGTTGATGGCGTCGGCCTTCTTCTGGTCGAAGCGCGCCGGGTTGGAGTTGACGTCGACGACGTCGAAGGCGCGCACCATCTCTTTGAGGCGTGAAGACGTCGTGGTCGTCGGCGATGCCCCAGCCCAGCAGCGCGAGGTAGTTCAGCAGACCCTCGGGCAGGAATCCGCGATCGCGGTGCAGGAACAGATTGGACTGCGGGTCGCGCTTGGACAGCTTCTTGGTGCCCTCCCCCAGAACCGTTGGCAGGTGCGCGTAGTGCGGGATCCCGCTCGCCCACCCCGATCCGGATCAATGCCTGGTGCAGCGCGATCTGCCGCGGCGTCGAGGGCATCAGGTCCTCACCGCGCAGCACGTGGGTGATCTTCATCAGCGCGTCGTCGACCGGGTTGACCAAGGTGTACAGCGGTTCGCCGGTGGCGCGGGTCAGCGCGAAGTCCGGCACGGTGCCGGCGGCGAACGTCGTCGCGCCGCGGACCAGGTCGTGCCAGGTGATGTCCTCGTCGGGCATCCGCAACCGCAGCACCGGCTTGCGGCCCTGCGCGTCGTACGCGGCGCGCTGTTCCGTCGGTGAGGTCGCGGTCGAAGTTGTCGTAGCCGAGTTTCGGGTTGCGCCCGGCGGCGACGTGCCGGGCCTCCACCTCCTCGGGTGTGGAGTAGGCCGGATAGGCCTCACCGGCTTCGACCAGCCGCGCGACCACGTCGCGGTAGAGATCGCCGCGCTGGGACTGTCGGTAGGGCTCATGCGGGCCGCCGATCTCCGGGCCCTCGTCCCAGTCCAGGCCCAGCCAGCGCAGCGCGTCGAGGATCGCGGTGTAGCTCTCCTCGGAGTCGCGGGCGGCGTCGGTGTCCTCGATGCGGAAGACGAAGGTGCCGCCGTTGTGGCGGGCGTAGGCCCAGTTGAACAGCGCGGTGCGCACCAGACCGACGTGCGGGGTGCCCGTCGGCGACGGGCAGAACCTCACCCGCACGGGCTGTCGGTCATCGACGCCTCTTCCGGACGACGGGATTGGTCAGCGTGCCGATGCCCTCGACGCTGACGCTGACGGTGTCGCCGTCCTCGATCGGGCCGACGCCCTCGGGTGTGCCGGTGAGGATGAGGTCGCCGGGCAGCAGGGTCATCACCGCCGAGATCCATTCGATGATGGCGCCGATGTCGTGGATCATCAGCGAGGTCCGGCTGCGTTGGCGCACAGCGCCGTTGACCTCGGTGCGGATCTCGAGATCCGACGGGTCGAGGTCGGTGACGATCCACGGGCCGACCGGACAGAACGTGTCGTGGCCCTTGGCGCGCATCCACTGCCCGTCGGCCTTCTGCTGATCGCGCGCCGAGACGTCGTTGGCGATGGTGTAGCCGAGGATGCACGTCGGCTGCCCGGGCCGCGGGCACGTCCTTGCACGGCCGGCCGATCACGGCGGCCAGTTCACCCTCGTGGTGCACCGGGGAGGCGTTGGCGGGCAGTTGAATCGGCACGTTGGGCCCGATGATCGACGGTGTTGGGCTTGAGGAAGATCACCGGGTCCTCCGGTGCGGGCCGGTGAGCCCGCCCATCTCCGCGATGTGCGCGACGTAGTTCTTGCCCATGCACACCACCTTGCTGGCCAGGATCGGCGCGAGCAGTCGGACGTCGGCCAGCGGCCAGGACCGGCCGGTGAAGGTGGGCGTGCCGAACGGGTGCTCGGCGATCTCGCGGGCGATCCAGTCCGGGCGGGGATTGTCGCCGTCGCCGTCGATACTGACGAAGGCAACGCCGTCGGGGCTGGCGATTCGACCGAGGCGCATTCGTGACAGCCTAGTGGCGCAATGGCCGCCACTTCGATCAGCACCCTGCGTCGCTGGTCGATGCTGGGCATCGGGCTGTTCGCGACCCTGTGCGCCAACGTCTTCATCAACGGCGTCGCCTTCCTGATCCCGACCCTGCACACCGAGTTCGGCCTCGACCTCGCCCAAGCCGGGCTGATCTCGGCAATGCCGGCCTTCGGGATGGTGCTCACGCTGATCGCCTGGGGCGCCGTGGTGGACCGGGTCGGTGAGCGGGCCGTGCTGTCGGTCGGGTCGGCCCTGACCGCCGCAGCGGCTCTCGGTGCGGCGCTGGCTCCGTCTCTGGTGTGGGTGGCGGTCTTTCTGTTCCTCGGCGGGATGGCGGCGGCGAGCAGTAACTCCGCCAGCGGCCGGCTGGTGGTCGGCTGGTTCGCCGCCGAGCAGCGCGGCCTGGCGATGGGTATCCGGCAGACCGCCCAACCACTCGGTGTGGGTCTGGGCGCACTGGTCATTCCCCGGCTGGCGCAGAGTTACGGCGTCGGGCCGGCGCTGCTGTTCCCCGCCGCGATGTGTGCACTGGCCGCGGCGGTGTGCGCCGTCGCCGTCGTCGACCCCCCGCGGGACTCCCGCGAGCAGGCACCGGCCGCAGATCTGGCCAACCCCTACCGCGGATCACGGGTGCTGTGGCGCATCCACGCGGCCTCGGTGCTGCTGGTGGTTCCGCAGGTTCTGGTGTGGACCTTCACCCTGGTGTGGTTGATGACCGAGCGCGGGTGGTCGGCCGCGTCGGCGGGCGCGCTGGTGACCGTCGCGCAGATCCTCGGCGCCGCCGGGCGCATCGCGGCGGGACGATGGTCGGATGTGGTGGGCTCGCGGCTGCGGCCCATTCGGATCATCGCCGCGGCGGCCTCGGCGTCGATGATGCTGCTGGCGCTCACCGATGCACTGGACTCCGGCTGGAGTGTGGCGGTGATGATCGTGGCGTCGGTGGTGACGGTCAGTGACAACGGGTTGGCGTACACCGCGATCGCCGAGATCGCCGGCCCGTTCTGGAGCGGACGGGCGCTGGGAACCCAGAACACCAGTCAACTACTGACGGCCGGCTTGACCCCACCCCTGTTCGGTGCGCTGATCGGTGCCGCCGGATTCCCGGTGGCCTTCGCGGTCTGCGCACTGTTCCCAGTGCTGGCGATCCCGCTCGTGCCGGTGCAGCGGACTACAGCCGCGCCCTGATCCGCTCGCCCACCGCGGCGGTGGAGAACTTCTCGTCCCCGCGGGTGGCCAGATGATCGGCAACGGCCGCATCCACCCGGGAGGCGGCGGCTTCTTCACCCATGTGATTGAGCAACAGCACCACGCTCATGATCGCCGCGGTGGGATCGGCGATGCCCTGCCCGGCGATGTCGGGGGCGCTGCCGTGCACCGGTTCGAACATCGACGGGTTGGTGCCCGTGGCGTCGATGTTGCCGCTGGCGGCCAACCCGATTCCGCCCGACACCGCGGCGGCGAGGTCGGTGATGATGTCGCCGAACAGGTTGTCGGTGACGATCACGTCGAAGCGGCCGGGATCGGTGACCATGTAGATGGTGGCGGCGTCGATGTGCTGATAGGCCACCTCGATGTCCGGGTACTCCGCGCCCACCTCGGCCACGATCCGTGACCACAGCGTGCCGGCGAAGGTCAGCACGTTGGTCTTATGGACCAGCGTCAGGTGCTTGCGCCGCTTAGCCGCGAGGTCGAAGGCGTAGCGCACGACGCGATTCACCCCGTAGGCGGTGTTGACGCTGACCTCGGTGGCGACCTCATGCTCAGTTCCGACCCGGATCGCGCCGCCGTTGCCGGTGTAGGGGCCTTCGGTGCCTTCCCGGACGACGACGAAGTCGATCGCCGGGTCACCGGCCAGCGGGCTGGACACACCCTGATAGAGCCGGCTGGGCCGCAGGTTCACGTGGTGATCGAGAGCGAAGCGGGTCTTGAGTAACAGCCCGCGCTCCAGCAGTCCACTGGGTACCGACGGGTCGCCGATCGCACCGAGCAGGATCGCGTCGTAACCGCGCAGCTCGTCAAGGACGCTGGGCGGCAACACTTCTCCGGTGGCGTGGTAGCGGCGGGCGCCGAGGTCGTATTCGGTGCGCTGCACTCCGGGCAGCACGACGTCGAGCACCTGCAGGGCCTCGCCGATCACCTCCGGGCCGATACCGTCGCCAGGAATCACGGCGAGCTTCATCGGTGTCACGACAGGGTCACTACTTCCAATGTGGTGGCCTCGACGGCGTCACGAATGGCCGCGCGCACATCGGCCGGCACGTCGCGGTCCAGGCGCAGCATCACCGTTGCGCCGTCGCCGCTTGCGTCCTGGCTCAGTTGGGCGGCTTCGATGTTCACCTCCGCCGCCCCGAGGATGGTGCCGATCTTTCCGAGCGCGCCCGGCTTGTCGCCGTAGTGCAGGATCAGGTTCACCCCTTCGGCGCGCAGGTCGAAGCTGCGGCCGTTGATGCCCACCACCTTCTGCACTTCCTGCGGGCCGGACAGTGTGCCGGAGACGTTGACCGCCGAGCCGTCCGGGGAGACCACGCGCACGTCGACCAGGCTGCGATGGTTGGGGCTTTCGGTGGCGGTGCTCAACTCTGTTTCCAGACCGCGGTCGGCCGCCAGGCTCGGCGCGTTGACGAAGGTCACCTGCTGGTCGGTCATGGTGGAGAACAGCCCCCGCATGGCCGAAAGTTTCAGCACCTCAACATCTTCGGCCGCCAGCTCGCCGGAGACCCGCACCGACAGGCTGTCCGGCGGCTCGGTGGCGAGCACGCCCACCAGCACGCCGAGCTTGCGGACCAGGTCCAGCCACGGCGCGACTTCCTCGCTGACCACGCCCGCCCCGACGTTGACGGCGTCGGGCACGAACTCACCGGCCAGTGCGAGCTTGACGCTCTCGGCGACGTCGGTGCCGGCGCGGTCCTGCGCTTCGGAGGTGGACGCACCGAGGTGCGGGGTGACGACGGCCTGCGGCAGGTCGAACAGCGGGCTGTCGGTGCAGGGTTCGGTGGCGAACACGTCCAACCCGGCCGCCCTCACATGACCGCTGCGGATGGCGTCGGCCAGTGCCTGCTCGTCGATCAGACCGCCGCGGGCGGCGTTGACGATGATCACGCCGGGCTTGGTCTTGGCCAAGGCCTCCTTGCCGAGCAGTCCGGCGGTCTCCTTGGTCTTGGGCAGGTGCACTGAGATGAAGTCGGCCCGGGCTAGTACCTCGTCGAGGGGCAGCAGTTCGATACCGAGTTGGGCGGCGCGGGCGGCGGGCACGTACGGGTCGTAGGCGATGACGTGCGTGCCGAAGGCCGCCAGACGTGCAGCCACCAGTTGGCCGATGCGGCCCAGGCCGACGACGCCGACGGTCTTGCCGAAGATCTCGGTGCCGTTGAACGACGAGCGCTTCCACGTCTTGTCGCGCAGCGTGGCGTCGGCGGCCGGGATCTGCCGGGCAGCGGACAGCAGCAGCGCCAGCGCGTGTTCGGCGGCGCTGTGGATGTTGGAGGTGGGCGCGTTGACCACCAGCACTCCGGCGGCGGTGGCGGCGTCGACGTCGACGTTGTCCAGGCCCACCCCGGCGCGGGCAATGATCTTCAGCTTCGGTGCGGCGGCGATCACCTCAGCGTCGACCGTGGTGGCCGAGCGCACCAGGATCGCGTCGGCGTCGGCGACCGCCTCCAGCAACTTCGGGCGGTCGGGGCCGTCCACCCAGCGGACCTCCACCTGGTCGCCGAGGGCGGCGACGGTGGACTCGGCGAGTTTGTCGGCAATAAGAACAACGGGCAGGCTCACCGGGACAGACTAATGGGCTGTCACGGGGCTGCCCGGCGTGGCCTCGGCGTTGATGCCCGCACTGCCGCCTACGCTGCCCCGGTGGCTGACCGTTACGGCAACGATGTGCTCGCTGACGACCCGCACCATGCGCGCAAGGTCGTATCCGTGGAGCAGTCCGCCGACACCGGGATGGTGGTGGAGGATCCGCAGTCCGGGTTCGTCGGCGCCGTCGTGCGCGTGGAGGGCACCCGCGTCGAACTCGAGGACCGCCATGGTCGGCGGCGGGTGTTCCCGCTCGGGCCGGGGTTCCTGTTCGAGGGCCGCCCGGTGATCCTGACCGCCCCGCGACGGCCGGCACCGGCGGCATCAGTGCGCACCGCATCGGGGTCCGTCAAAGTGACCGGCGCGGCAGCACGGGTAGCGCTGGCGAGCCGGATCTATGTCGAGGGCCGCCACGACGCTGAACTCGTCGAGCAGGTGTGGGGTGACGATCTGCGCGCCGAGGGCGTAGTGGTCGAATACCTCGGCGGCGTCGATGATCTGGCTGGCATCGTCAAGGACTTCGCGCCCGGCCCGGGCCGGCGCCTCGGGGTACTCGTCGACCACCTGGTCACCGGCTCGAAGGAGTCGCGGATCGCCGAGGCGGTCCGGCGCGGCTCCGGCGGCGGACACACCCTCGTGGTCGGGCATCCTTATGTCGACATCTGGCAGGCCGTCAAACCGCAGCGGCTCGGTCTGCAGCAGTGGCCGACGGTGCCGCGCGGCACCGACTGGAAGCACGGCGTGTGTGAGGCGCTGGGGTGGCCGCACGCCGGGCAGGCCGATATCGCCCGGGCCTGGCAGCGGATTCGGTCCTCAGTGCGGGACTGGACCGACCTGGAACCGGAGCTGATCGGACGCGTAGAGGAACTCATCGACTTCGTCACTCAGCCCGACTGACTCGCCACCGAACATCCACGCCGGATTCGGATGGGGTTGAATCGGTAGATGGACGTCACCGTCGTCGGCAGCGGCCCCAACGGGCTGGCCGCTGCGGTCGTGTGTGCCCGCGCCGGCCTGAAGGTGCAGGTTCTGGAAGCCCAGCCCACCCTTGGGGGCGGCTCGCGCACCCTGCCCGACCCGGAGTTCTCCGGCGTCGGCCATGACATCTGCTCGGCCATCCACCCCCTGGCGCTGGCGTCGCCGTTCTTCGCCGAGTTCGATCTGCGGGCCCGGGGTGTGCAACTGGCCGTGCCGGAGATCTCGTATGCCAACCCGCTGACCGGTCGGCCCGCGGTGCTGGCCTACCAGGACCTGGAACGCACCTGCGCGGAGTTGGAGTACGGCGAGTCCTGGCGACACCTGCTGGGGCCATTGGCCGCCCGCGGTGACGAGGTGGTCGCCTTCCTGATCGGCGACAAGCGCTCGCTGCCCCCCGACATTCCGGCGGCGGTCCTGCTGGGCCAGCGGATGCTCGAGCAGGGCACCCCGGCATGGAACACATTGCGCGGCGAGGACGCCCGGGCATTGTTCACCGGGGTGGCCGCGCACACCATCGCGAAGATGCCGTCGTTGGTGGCGGCAGGTGCGGGTCTGTTGCTCGCCACCCTGGCGCACACTTCGGGCTGGCCGGTGCCGGTGGGCGGGAGCCAGGCGATCGCCGATGCGCTGATGGACGATCTGCGCGCGCACGGCGGCGAACTACACGCGGGCGTCGAGGTCACCTCTCCCCCGCCGGGCGTGGTGCTGTACGACACCGCACCCACCGCGCTGCTCGACATCTACGGCGAGGGCTGCCGTCGCAGTACGCGCGAACGCTACGGCGCTATACGTTCGGCCCGGGTGTTGCGAAGGTGGATTTCGTTTTGTCCCAGGACATTCCATGGACGGATGACACGGCTGGCCGGTGCGGCGACACTGCATCTCGGTGGAACGCGGGCGCAGATGGCGCACGCTGAACGCGAGATCGCAGCCGGCCGGCACGCGCAGTGGCCGATGGTGCTGGCCGCGCAGTCCTACAGTGCCGACCCGAGCCGGATCGACGCCGCGGGCCGGCGGCCGTTCTGGACCTACGCCCACGTGCCGGCGGACTCGACCGTCGATCAGACCGCGACCATCATCGCGACGGTGGAACGGTTCGCGCCCGGCTTCTCCGACATCGTGGTGGCCGCGCGCAGCATCCCGGCGTCTCGCCTGCATGAGCACGACGCGAACTACGTCGGCGGCGACATCGGCGTCGGCGGCAACTCGGTGCTACGCGCCCTGCTCGGCCCGACACCGCGGGTGAACCCCTGGGCCACACCGATTCCCAAGGCGTACCTGTGCTCGTCGGCCACCCCGCCGGGTGGTGGGGTGCACGGGATGAGCGGGTTCTACGCGGCGCGCACGATGCTGAAGCGCGAGTTCGGTCTTGGTGTGCCCGCTTTGACGCCATAGACGACAACGCTCACGCAGCGAGAACGTCGTTCCGGCACGTCGGTCCGTGCGCGCGGGCCAATCGCGCGTCGGGCAGCGATAGCACCGGAATTGGGTGTGTCAGCAACGACCAGCATGGGGCCAATCTCCGCGCCACTCGTCCAGGCTTTCCAGCACCTCAGCGGTCGACAGCGTCGACTGCCGCTGGCTGTTGCGGGCCAGCCAGGACGCAATCGACGGGCGGGCCGCTGGGCGGGCCGCTAGTCGGGCCGCCTCGCGCCGCAGCAGTTCGGGCACCGTGATGCCCTCCTCACCCGCCCGGCGCAGCAGGGCGGCGTAGACGTCGTCGTCGATGTCGCGGATCTGCACCGTCTTGGGCATAGCTGCAACGGTACGTGCAACTATGCGCGCGCTCCACGTCCCTGCTTAGTCGGGTTAGATCAGTCCGCCCTCGCCGCCGGTACCGCCAATTCCACCCGCCCCGCCGATAGCACCGACGGCGGACGTTCCCGCTGTGCCGAGCGTTCCAGAGGCACCGGCAAGGCCGGTCCCGCCGGTGCCGCCTGCCGCACCGTTGCCACCACGGCCGCCCGGCCCGCCGGTGCCGCCGCCGGCAGCACCGTCACCGCCCCGGCCGCCCCGGCCGCCATTGCCGCCCTCGCCGCCGATGCTGTTGGTGCCATTAGTCGAGCCGGTTCCGCCGAGGGCACCGGCGCCACCGACGCCGCCATTACCGCCGGTGCCACCGGCACCGCCGTCGGGTGTCCCGCCTACGGCGGCAGTCTTCTGCACAGAGGAGATACCGGTGTAACCGCCTGCGGGCGGCGAGAATTCGACGAGATAACCGGCTGCCGGGAAGCCACCCCCGTTAACGGGGAGGTCATTCCAGAAGCCTCGGCTTCCACGCCAGTTGGTAACGGCGTAATCCTCATTTCCGGATTGGTTGGGTTCGCCACTCGCCCACGATGCGTAATTCAGCGGCGGCACCGTATTGCCGCCGGCAGTTCCGATCCAGAAGACCGTGCCGGCCTCGGGACCGGCAGCCCACAACCAGGTGCCCTCGACCGCCTCGTCGGTGGCGCCGATCCAGATGTTCGCGGCGTTGACGTAGGACTTGATGAACTCGTTCTCCGCCGCATTGGTGATGTTCACCAGGTACCCGGTAGCCCCGTTATAGGTGAACGTCGCCGCTCCGGCCAGGGCGTTGGTCCAGGTGATGCCCTGGCTCGCCACATACCGGTAGTAGTGGTTGTTGGGCGCGTAATAGTAGGTGTCCGACTGGGCCAGAGTGGCCTGGGTGTTGATGTCGAACTCGCCCTGTGTGGCGCCGGTGGAAACCAGCATTGAGGCCAGTGCGGCATCGACATTGGCCTGCGTGCCGGTGAAGCTGATCTGCTGCATGGCACTGGTGAAGGTGTAGCCGAAACTCGGCGTCAGCCCAGTGGTCGTGCCGAACCGGAATGTCGTACCGGCCGGCGCGTTGTTGAGTGAAACACCGACGAGAAGACTGTCGCTGGCCCCGAATCCGGAGATGACAATCGGGCCCGGGGACTGGTCGGCGGTGTTAGGCAAGAATCGGACGTCGACGACAGCGGCCGCACCATCGCTTCCGTCGTCGCCGTTGCCGCCGGCACCGCCTCGGCCGGCGACGCCGGCATTGCCACCGGCCCCCGTCGAGCCGTTGACGCCGCCGCGCCCGCCGGTGCCGGCCACTCCCCCGATACCACCGTTACCGCCGGCACCCGCATTGCCGCCCGCACCGCCGGTGCTGCCGGGGGCGCCGGTGTCGCCGGGACCGCCATTGCCGCCCGTACCGCCGGCACCACCGGTACCGCCATCGCCGTTGAAACCGACCAGGCCAACTCCGAGAACCAGTCCGCCGTTGCCACCGCTACCGCCGGCACCACCGTTGCCCGCATTGCCACCATTGCCGCCCGCGGCACCCGGTGTTCCGCCGCCCGCACCCGTGGATCCGGCCCCGCCGGCACCGCCATAACCTGCCGCTCCGCCATTGCCGCCGTCGCCGACGATGGAGCCGCCCAGCCCGCCGGTGCCGCCGTTACCGCCGGTTCCGCCGTTGCCACCGGTTCCACCGGCAGCGCCGTTGCCGCCGGTTCCGCCGTTGCCACCTCGGCCATAGGCGGCGGCGTTGCCGCCGTTACCGCCGTTGCCGCCGGCCGCACCGGGCACCGCGTTCAGGTCGCTGGCCGCGTCATACCCGGCGCCACCGTTGCCGCCGTCACCGAGAACGCCGAGCGCACCGCCGCCGGTGCTGCCCGCCGCGCCACTGGCGCCGGCGTTGCCGCCCACGCCGCCTGTGCCGGCATTACCGCCGCGCCCGCCGGCCCCGCCGAACCCAAGCCCGCCGCCACCGCCGCCGTTGCCGCCGTTGCCGCCGTTGGGGAATGCCGCGCTGCCCTTGCCGCCGTTGCCGCCGTCACCGCCTTCGCCGCCGTTGCCGCCCGCGCCGCCCGCACCGCCGTCGCCGTTGCGGCTGCCCGCCGTGGCGTTACCGCCGTTGCCGCCGTTGCCGGCGGTCCCACCGGCCCCGCCGCCGTCACTGCCGTCGCTACCGTTGCCGGCCGCTGTCGAGGCGGTGGCATCCGCGCCGTCGGCGCCGCGCGCACCGACAGCACCGGCACCGCCGTCGCCACCCCTACCGCCGTTGCCGGCCGCTCCCGCGATCAGACCACCAAGGCCGCCGTCGCCGCCATTGCCTCCGGCACCGCCATTGCCTGCGGTACCGCTGCCCCGTCCGCCGGCACCACCGGTGCCGCCGACTCCGCCGAGGCCGATACCTGCGCCACCGGCCCCGCCGGTGCCGCCATTACCGCCGTTACCGCCGGTGGCTCCGGCGCCGCCCACACCGCCGGCACCACCGGTGGCATAGGTGCCCGCCACACCGCCGGCACCGCCATTACCGCCCGAGGTGCCCACTGATGCCAGCGGATCGGCCGCAGCGTTGTAGCCGGCGCCGCCCTTGCCACCATTGCCGCCGGTGAGACCTGCACCGCCGGCGGTGCCATCAGCACCGTCGGTACCGCACTCGCCGGAACCGGCCCGGCCGCCAAAGCCGCCTGCACCGCCGATACCGCCCGGGTTGCCCCCGTTGCCGCCGGTGCCGCCCTGCGGGGTGGTGGCATCCCCTGCCGCGCCGTTACCGCCGTCGCCGCCGTCACCGCCGAATCCACCGGTGCCGCCGTCGCCACCGTCACCGGCGCGCCCGCGGTCACTGAAGAACAGCAGCACCCGGCTTGAGCCGCCGTTGCCGCCGTTACCGCCATTGCCCGCGGAGTTACCCACGCCGCCGGTTCCGCCGTTGCCGCCGCTGGCACCGGGCAGAACGCCATCGGCGCCGCGAACACCGGTGGCGCCGAAGCCGCCGGCACCGCCGCGGCCGCCGTCGCCACCGGATCCGGCGTGGCCGAAGAGCACGCTGCCCTGACCGCCGTTGCCACCGTTGCCACCGTCACCGCCAGGGGCCGTGTCGCTTCCGGTGCCGCCGTCGCCGCCTGCTCCGGCTCGGCCGCCGCGGCCGAAGATCACGCTGCCGTCGCCACCGTTACCACCGTTACCGCCGTCACCGCCGTCGGCACCGAGGGCCGAGCCGCCATAGCCGCCGCGGCCACCGGAGCCGATGAGCGAGAAGAACCCGGCGTTGCCGCCGTTGCCCGCATTGCCGCCGTCGCCGCCGGGGCCGACTGCGTCTCCGCCGGCGCCGCCGGCACCGCCGCTGCCGAGGAATGTCGCGCCGTTGGTGCCGAAACCGCCCCGGCCGCCGGCGCGCCCGCCGGTTCCGCCGGCACCGCCGGCGCCGCCGTTGCCCCACAGCGACAGCCACCCGGGCGTGCCGCCGTTGCCGCCGTCGCCGCCGACGCCCGTCAGCGAGGTGGCCGCGCCACCGACACCACCGGAGCCGCCGCTGCCGAGCAGCAGGCCGCCCTCGCCGCCGGAGCCACCGTCGCCGCCATCGGTGCCCGACCCGACCGGCCCCGCCGATGCCGCCGCGGCCGATCAGTTCCGCTTCACCACCGCGACCACCGCGGCCGCCGTCGGCACCGCCGGTGCCACCGTTGCCGCCGTTGCCGTATAGCCAGCCGCCCTCGCCGCCGGACCCGCCGCTGCCGGTGCCTCCACCGGCACCGCCCACGCCACCGCCGCCCAGCAGTCGTGCATCTCCGCCGTAGCCGCCGCGGCCGCCGTCGGCACCACCCGCGCCGCCGTTGCCGCCCGCGCCGTACAGCCAGCCGCCGCGGCCGCCGGAACCCCCGCGGCCATCACCGGTGCCGTCGCCGCCGGCCCCGCCGACACCGAACAGTCCGGCGTTACCGCCACGCCCGCCGTCGCAGTCGGTGGTGCACGCGTCCGACGCCGCCCCGCCATTACCGGCGCTGCCGCTGAAGAAACCGGCCCATCCGCCGGAGCCGCCGTTGAATCCATTACCGCCGGAGCCCAGCAGGATGCCGGCGTTGCCGCCGTTGCAGGCCGCGGTTCCCACGCAGGTAGCGCCGGTGTAGCTGAATCCATTACCGATCAGCAGGCCGGCGTTGGGATCCGCGGCGGTGCCGTCGGAGATGAAGAAGGCGAAGAAGTCTGCCACCGGATTGGCCGTCAGCGACCCGGTCGCCGAGGCGCTCGGCGACTGCACGCCGGAACCGATTTCGCGACGGGCCGCCGCCGCACCCGCCCACATCAGGGCCGCGCTGGCCGGTCCATCACCGGAATCCGATGCCAGCCAGGACCGCACCCCTGAACCGACCGCGCTCACACTGGCAGCGGGCGCGGCGACCAACACCTGCGCCGGCGCGTTGATCTCCTTCGAGGGTGAGTCACCGGAAAGAACGGACGAGACCGAGCTGCGGATGGACGCCGATGAACGACCACCCTCGGCCGATGCGGTCGCCGCCGGGCTGGGTCGATCGCTCGCCGATGCCGGTGCGTCGTTGTCAGCCTTCGGCCGGGCCGGACCTCGGGCCGAGGATCGCGACACCGACGACGGCGCCGACGAGGCGTCCGCGGATCGTGGTGAGGCCGACGATCCTGCCGAACCGCCGTCGTCGTCGGCCAGTGCCAACGGCAGCGCCCCGAATACCGAGCCGACGCCGAGCGCCACCGCCAGCGCGCCGACCCGGCCTACATACCGGGCAGAACCGGAAACGGACACGCGGATATCGGAAACCGGCACTGATGCTCCCCAGAGAACTCGATCGACACCCCTCGGACTAGGGGCCAGCGCCGGACGTTACCGCAAAACGAACCGTCAGTCTGGAAGATCGCGCCGGTGCGCCGAGCGACTACGCCGTGTCGGTCAGCGGCCGATCCACCCAGCTCATCAGGTCGCGCAGCTTCTTGCCGGTGACCTCGATCGGGTGTTCGGCGTTCTTCTTGCGCAGACCTTCGAGCTCTTTGTTGCCGCCCTCCATATTGGCCACCAGTCGCTTGACGAAGGTGCCGTCCTGGATCTCGGCGAGGATCTGACGCATCCGGTCCTTGGTGCCCGCATCGATGACGCGGGGGCCGGACAGGTAGCCGCCGAACTCTGCGGTGTCGGACACCGAGTAGTTCATCCGGGCGATACCGCCCTCGTACATCAGGTCGACGATCAGCTTGAGCTCGTGCAGCACCTCGAAGTAGGCGAGCTCGGGCGCATAGCCCGCCTCGATCATGACCTCGAAACCGGTCTTCACCAATTCCTCAGTGCCGCCGCACAATACGGCCTGCTCACCGAACAGGTCAGTCTCGGTCTCGTCCTTGAACGTGGTCTTGATGACCCCGGCCCGGGTGCCGCCGATGCCCTTGGCGTACGACAGTGCCAACGCCAGACCTTCGCCGGTCGGGTCTTGCTCGACCGCCACCAGACACGGCACACCCTTGCCGTCGACGAACTGCCGGCGCACCAGGTGCCCGGGCCCCTTGGGCGCCACCATGCCGATGGTGACGTTGGCCGGCGGCTTGATCAGACCGAAGTGGATGTTGAGGCCGTGGCCGAAGAACAGCGCATCGCCGGCCTTCAGGTTGGGCTCGATGTCGTTTGTGAAGATCTCGGCCTGCGCGGTGTCCGGGGCCAGCAGCATGATCACGTCGGCCCACTTCGCCACCTCGGCGGGGGTGTCGACTTCGAGGCCCTGTTCCTCGACCTTGGCGCGGGACTTGGAGCCCTCCTTGAGGCCCACCTTCACCTGCGCACCGGAGTCGCGCAGGCTCAGCGAGTGCGCGTGGCCCTGGCTGCCGTACCCGATGACGCCGACCTTGCGGCCCTGGATGATCGACAGGTCGGCGTCGTCGTCGTAGAACATCTCGATTGCCACGTTCACATTTCCTTCGTCGGGTTCGGTTACTGCGATTGCTGGGGTTACTTGGCGGCCATACCGCGCGGACCGCGCGATAATGCCACAACACCGGACTGCACCATTTCGCGGATGCCGAACGGCTCGAGCACCCGCATCAGCGCGTCCAGTTTCTCCTTGGTGCCGGTGGCCTCGACGGTCAGCGACTCGGTGGAGACGTCGATGATCTTGGCGCGGAACAGGTTCACCGCCTCGATGACCTGACTGCGGTTGCCGGCGTCGGCGCGCACCTTGATCAGCGCCAGTTCGCGCGCCACCATGTTCTCGTCCTCCTGCTCGAGGATCTTGATCACGTTGATCAGCTTGTTGAGCTGCTTGGTGATCTGCTCCAGCGGAGTCTCCTCGGCGGTGACGACGATGGTCATCCGAGACATGTTCTTGTGCTCGGTGGCGCCCACCGCGAGTGACTCGATGTTGAAACCGCGCCGGGAGAACAGCGCCGCGATACGCGCGAGCACACCGGGCTTGTCCTCGACGAGCACCGACAGGGTGTGGGTGACGGTCCTGGACGAAGAAGCATTCATCAGGCACGACCCTCGGAGTTGTCCTCGTCGAACAGCGGACGGATGTTGCGCGCCGCCATGATTTCGTCATTGCCGGTTCCGGCGGCCACCATCGGCCACACCTGCGCGTCGGCGCCGACGATGAAGTCGATCACCACCGGGCGGTCGTTGATGGCGCGGGCCTGGTTGATCACGTCGTCGACGTCTTCCTCACGCTCGCAGCGCAATCCGACGCAGCCGAGCGCCTCGGCGAGCTTGACGAAGTCGGGGATGCGCACGCCGTGGGTGCCCAGGTTGGTGTTGGAGTAGCGCTCGCCGTAGAACAGCGTCTGCCACTGGCGCACCATGCCGAGGTTGCCGTTGTTGATCAGCGCCACCTTGATCGGCACGCCCTCGACCGCGCAGGTGGCCAGTTCCTGGTTGGTCATCTGGAAGCAGCCGTCGCCGTCGATGGCCCACACCTCGGCATCCGGGCAGGCCATCTTGGCGCCCATCGCGCCGGGCACCGCGTAACCCATGGTGCCCAGGCCGCCGGAGTTCAGCCAGGTGCGCGGCTTCTCATAGGAGATGAACTGCGCCGCCCACATCTGGTGCTGACCCACCCCGGCGACGTAAATGGCGTCGGGGCCGGCGATCTTGCCGAGTTGGGAGATGACGTACTCGGGGCTGAGGCTGCCGTCGGTCTGCGGCGCCCAGCTCAGCGGGTAGGTCTCGCGCAGGCCGTTGAGGTAGGACCACCAGTCGGAGAGGTCGGGATCGCCGATGCCCTCATTGCCGATCCGGTTGTCCCCGGCAGCGCGCTTGCGCAACGCCGCGACAAGCTCGGTGATCACGGCCTTGATGTCGCCGACGATCGGGACATCGGCGTGGCGGTTCTTGCCGATCTCGGCGGGGTCGATGTCGGCGTGGATGACCTTCGCGCCCGGTGCGAAGGTCGACAGCTTGCCGGTGACCCGGTCGTCGAAGCGGGCGCCGAGGGTGATCAGCAGGTCGCTCTTCTGCAGAGCGGCCACCGCGGCGACGGTGCCGTGCATGCCGGGCATCCGCAGGTTCTGGGTGTGACTGTCCGGGAAGGCGCCGCGGGCCATCAGGGTGGTGACCACCGGGATACCGGTGAGCTCGGCCAGCTCCAGCAGTTCGTCGCAGGCGTCACCGCGGATCACCCCGCCGCCGACGTAGAGCACCGGCTTGCGCGCGGTGGCTATCAGCGCGGCGGCTTCCTTGATCTGGCGGCTGTGCGGCTTGGTGTTCGGCTTGTAGCCCGGCAGTTCCATCTGCGGCGGCCAGGCGAAGGTGCACTGGCCCTGCAGGACGTCCTTGGGGATGTCGACCAGCACCGCGCCCGGGCGGCCGGTGGAGGCGATGTGGAAGGCCTCGGCGATCATCCGGGCGATGTCGTCGCCGTCGCGGACCAGGAAGTTGTGCTTGGTGATCGGCATGGTCATGCCGGTGATGTCGGCTTCCTGGAAGGCGTCGGTGCCGATCAGTGACCGGCCCACCTGCCCGGTGATGGCGACCACCGGGACGGAGTCCATCTGCGCGTCGGCCAGCGGGGTGACCAGGTTCGTGGCGCCGGGGCCGGAGGTGGCCATCATGACCCCCACCCGGCCGGTCGCGTGGGCGTAGCCGCTGGCGGCGTGCCCGGCGCCCTGTTCGTGGCGGACCAGCACGTGGCGCAGCTGGGTGGAATCGAACAGCGGGTCATACAGCGGCAGGATCGCGCCACCGGGGATGCCGAAGATGAGTTCGACGCCGAGTTCCTCCAGCGAGCGCACCACCGCTTCGGCACCGGTCATCTGCTGGGGTTCTACCCGGCGCGAGGTGCCGTTGCGTGTCTCGTGGGCGCCGTTGATCGACGGGCCCGATGATTCGCTGCTTGCTTGGGTGGCAGGTGCGCTCACTTGGTGTCCTCGATATCTGGTTGGGCAAGAAAAAACCCCCGTCAGCATGGGCGGCTGTACGAGGGTTGCGCGCTGGTGCGTGTGGCTAGACCCGGCAGGGGGCGAGCGCGGCACCAGCGCGCTTACCTACTACATGCATTCCACCGGTCGACATACTCCCGAAGGTTAGCCTTCGTGCAGGTCGGAGTCAACCGGCCCAGCGTGCCATGATGCACCCATGACAGCCCCCGCCGGGCCCGCGCAGGCGGTCATCCGAATCTCGCCGATGGCCCACTTCGCCCCCGCTTTCCTGGCGCTGTCCCTGCTGACGCTCATGCCCGCCCTGGGCACATGGTCGCTGGCGCTGCTGGCGATCCCGGTGGCGATCTCGGTGGCGATCGTGCGGCTGCGCACCACCGCCGACACCGAGGCGGTGACGGCGCGAGGCCTGCTGACCAGCCGGACGCTGCCGTGGGACGAGGTCGAGGGGCTGAAGTTCAACCGAGGCGGCTGGGCTCAGGCCTGCGGCAGCGGCGGCAAGGAGATGACGCTCCCGGCGGTGACGTTCTCGACGCTGCCCCGGTTGGCGGCGGCCAGCGGCGGCAAGGTGCCCAATCCGTACACGCGCCGCAGTGACCTACCCCGCGCGGCCCGTCCTCGAGTGTGAATCCTGGGCGGGAATTCGTGCGAAAACCCGCCATGGATTCACACTGGACGAATCAGGCAAACGGATTGGTGCCGTGCAGCAGGAACCAGGCGGCGACTCCCCCGGCGAGGCCGAGGACCAGCGCCAGCATTGAGCCGATGAACGGCCGCCGCGCCCAGCCCCGGCTGCCGTCGAAGCCATAACGTCCGGGCCCGGCCAGGATGACCGCAGCCGCCAGAACGCGCCAGCACCAGCAGGTACTCCGCGCTGGAACCGAAGAGGAACAGACCGCCGTCCTGGCGCTGCGCCTCGAAGGCGACCAGCAGACTGTTGACGCCGAATGCCAGCGCGGCGGCCGCCGCGAGTGGGGTGAACAGCCCGAGCACCAGCAGCACGCCGGCCGCGATCTGCACGCCCGAGCCCACGTAGGTCAGCACCCCGGCGTTCTGATAGCCCGCTTCGGCCAGGTCGGCCTTGAACCCGCTCAGGCCCTGGCCGCCGAACCAGCCGAACGCGTTCTGCAGTCCGTGGGCGATGAACACCAGCCCGAGGCCGACACGCAGCAGCAGCAGGCCCAGGTCCTGGGTGCCGCGCCGGCCGGCGGCTTTGACCTCGGCGTCCGACGGGGCGATCTCGATCGGGGCGACGGGCGCGGGCGCGACGGCGGCGGGTGCCGCCTCGTACGGCGCGGCATAGGGCAGAGGCTCGGGGTCGCCGATCAGGCCGTAGGCGGTCGACGGCGGACCCGCTTCGGACATCGAGGACCCGGTGTCGGAGTAGGCGATTCTGGTGGTCTCGGAGTCGCCGCCATAGCCGGTCGCGTGGTAGTTGGTGGCCAGGTCGTCCTCGGGGTCGACCAGCCGGGCGGTCGACGGCCGCACGCCGGAGTCCTCGGGACGCTGCCAGCCGGGATCGCTCGTCACCAGGCCAGGGTAAGTCCAAACCGGGGCCAAACCCGGGATTTAACGCCGCGTTCTGGGTAACCGAACTCGCCGCGGCCGCGCCGCGTCCGTAACCTGGCGAGCATGCGATCTCCTGGGCCGGTGCGCGCGGCGGCGGTCACGGTGTGTGCCGCGGTGGCCTTCAGCGTGGCGGCCTCGGGCTGCGCGCGGTTCGACAACGCGGTGTCCCAGCCGTTCACCGAGCCGCCGAAGCTGGGCGCGGGGCCGTCGTCCACCCCGCCGCCGCCTCCGCCGCTGCCGCCCAAGCCGTTCCCCAAGATCTGCCCCGCCCCGGGTGTGATGCAGGGCTGTCTGGAGAGCACCAGCGGACTGATCATGGGGCCCGACGGCCGGACCGCCCTGGTGGCCGAGCGCGTGACCGGAGTGGTCAAGGACGTCTCGGTCAGTGCCGAGCCGAAGGTGCGGACGGTCATCGGCGTGGACGGCAGCGGCGACGGCGGCCTGATGGACATCGCCATGTCGCCGACCTACTCCCAGGACCGGCTGATGTACGCCTACATCAGCACCCCGACCGACAACCGGGTGATCCGCATCGCCGACGGCGATACACCCAAGGACATCCTCACCGGGATCCCCAAGGGCGCCATCGGCAACACCGGTTCGCTGATCTTCACCAGCCCCACCACCCTGGTGGTGCAGACCGGTGATGCCGGTAACCCCGGACTGGCCGGTGACCCGAATTCATTGGCGGGCAAGGTGATCCGGATCGAGCAACCGACGACCGTGGGTCAGGTGCCGCCGACGACGGCGCTGAGCGGAATGGGCGCCGGCGGTGATATGTGCTTGGACCCGGCGGACAAGGCGCTCTACATCACCGACCGCACCCCGGCCGGCGACCGCCTGCAGCGCCTCGGGCCGGACGGCAAGGCCACCACGGTGTGGACCTGGCCGGACCGCCCCGGTGTGGCGGGTTGCGCGGCGCTGGAGGGCACCATTCTGGTGAACCTGGTGAACACCAAGCAGACGGTGGCGGTGCGCCTGGCGCAGGCCACCGGCGCGGTCACCGGCGACCCCGAGGTGGTGCGCCAGGACAAGCACGGTCACGCCTGGGCGCTGGCGGTCTCCCCGGACGGCAACATCTGGGGCGCGACGGTGAACCGGACTGCCGGTGACGCCGAGAAACTGGACGACGTCGTCTTCCCGCTGTTCCCGCAGGGCGGCGGGTTCCCGAGGTCCAACGCCGACGTCACCTGACGTTCAGCAGCAACGATTCCCGCCGGCGGGCCAGCACGCTGGGCAGCCACGGCCCCACGTCGGCGGCGTCGAACCAGGCGGTGCGTTCCAGCAGCAGTCGCAGCACGGTCGTCGCTTCCAGCCGGGCCAACGGCGCGCCGAGGCAGAAGTGCAGGCCCTTGCCGAAGGTCAGGTGGCCCTTGCCGATTGCCCGATCCAGGCGAAACTCATCGGGGGCATCGAAGTGCGCGGGATCGCGGTTGGCCGCACCCCACAGCAGCAGCAGCCGCGAGTCTCTCGCCAGCGGGGTCCCGGCGAGTGTGGTGTCGGCGAGCACGTGGCGGTGATGGGCACGGAACGGCGGCTCGAGCCGCAACGCCTCCTCGACGAAGGCGCCGAGCAGTGCGGGGTCGTCGCGGAGACGCTGCTGCAGTGCGGCATCGGTGGCCAGGGTTTCCACCGCGGTCCCGAGCAGCGACGCGGTGGATTCGCCGCCGGCGCTGAACAACGAGATGAGAATCATCTGCGCGGTGAACCGTTGCAGTTGTCCGTCGGCGCACGCGGTGGCCAGCACGCCGATCAGGTCGTCACCGGGATCACCTTCGGCGGCCTTCAGGCGCTCGACGATGTAGTCGTTCAGCTCACCGAGCGATGCCATCGAGGCTTGCACCTGGTCCTCGGACAGCAGACCGTCGAGCAATTGCGTGCTGGCGTATCCCCAGCGCGCCAGTTGATCGGCGTCGTCGTCGGGCACCCCGATCAGGCGGGCGACGATCATCATCGGCAGCCGGTTGGCCACGGTATCCATCCACTCGACGGTGGGAGCGTCTCGCCAGAGCCGCTCGAAGGTCTCGACGATCAGCGGTTCGAGGCCGCGCACCCGTTTCGCGGTGAACTGACCGACCATGAGCTTGCGATGCAGGGCGTGCGGCGGGTCGTCGGCGGTGGCCAGGATGTGCGTCGGTCCGCCGAGTCCGTCCATCTGCAGGGGCACCACACCGCGATCGGGACGGTAGGTGATCGGCGCGGTGAGGTTGGAGGAGAAGTCCGCTGGACGGTTCGCCGCATCGGTGACCGCCTCCCAACTGCTCACCAGGTAGTAGCCGGAGTCACCGACGCGGTGCACGCCGCCCTCATCACGCAAGCGGGCATAGAGGGGGTACGGGTTCTGGACGGCGGCCTGGCCGAAGAACTCGGCCGGGTCGACGGTGGCGCTCACCGGGACCCGCAGCACCAGTCCGGGGTCGAACGTCGCCCGCGCGGCGACCGAGGCGGCCGCGGCGGACACCACCAGCGCGGCGGCGTCCTCGTAGTCCCTTCGGGAAGACGATCTCAGCGCTGTCGGGCCCGTCGCGATGCGCCATCAGCCAGTCGTAGAGCAGCCAGTCCAGCGCGCACGTCACCGCCATCGGCTCGGCGTCGGGCAGTCGGGCCGCCGAGACCACCGCCCGCAGCGCGTCGCGGTGTTCGTTGCGGGCGGCCTCCTTGTTGGTGCCCGGAGCTGTCGAAGAACAGCATCGACAGGGTCAGCGGAAACCGTTGTCCGGCTTCGGTGCGCACCACCCAGCGCCCGCCCATCCACGGCTTGTCCGGGTCGACGTGGACGAACTCGCCGAAGCCGCCGACCACGCCGAGCGAGGGTTCGTCGAGTTCGCCGTCGAACGGCGCCGGCCCGAGCAGCCCGAGCGGCTGACGGGCGCGGATGGAGAACAGCGCGGCGGTGCCGATGATCTTGCCGGCCCGCAGGTCGGCAGCTCAGGCCGGTCTGCTCCAGCGCGGCGGCGTACTCGAAGCAGAGCCGGTCGAGGGTGCGGTGCAACTCCAGCAGGTCGTCGCGTTCGCCGGCGTCGGCCGGGCCACGGCCGCCGCCGAGGATCTCGCCGAATCGCTCGGCGGCGATGATCAGCGAGTCGTCGAGCGCTTCGAGATGAGTGGCGATCAGCCGGTCGGCCTCGTCCTCGTCGGGATCGGCCACCAGCGCCTGCAAGCGTGGTGGGCCGGCCGTCGGGGGTGGCCCAGAAGAAGCCGATCTGGTCGTCGGTCTGCACGATGCGGGGTCTCATGCTTCGACTCTCCGCCAGAGTCATCACCCGGTTGTTGCCGGAGTCCGCGACGGCCAGCGAGTCGGTCGCCGCGCAGCGACAGCCCGTACGGCCAGCACAGGGTGTCGTGCTGCACCGAGGTCCAGCGGTTCTCGCCGTTGGACCCGAAATCCGGTTGTGCGAGAACATGATCCGCGCCGCGGCAGATCGGGACCGTCGGGCATACCGTCCCACAGCAGGATCCGGTTGTTGGCGGTGTCGGCCACCGCGAGGCGCGCTGCCCGTCGAGGCGAGATCCGGCGTACGGAAAGCGGAACCGGTCGTTCGTGTGCGGACCGTAGGGCCATTCCTCGGCACTGGTGAAGTCGGGTTGGCCGATGACGAGGTCGGCGTCGCGGTCGGCGTCGGGCTGCGGCGACCAGCCCAGCACCCGGTGGTCGCCGGCATCGGCGACCAGCAGCAGGTCGTCGCGGCCCGGCGATGTCGTGCGGCCAGCGGAAGCTGTCCGGGCCGGCCGTCGCCGCCGCGGTTCTCCGAATGCGACGACGCCGTCCGGCTGGCCGAGGACGACGTCGGCGGGTTGGTCGCGGTCGGGAATTCCGTTGCGCCAGCCGAGAACCCGCCGGTTTCCGGTGTCGGCGACCCAGAACGCCGAGCCGACCATCGCGATGCCGAACGGCCAGTAGAGGCTCGACGCCGAGCACTCGCCGCCGCGGTTCGCCTCGACCGAGCTCGGGCTCGGGCTGGCCGATGATCACATCGGGGGCGACGTCGCTGGTCTGCGGGACGGTGTTCCACACCAGGATCCGGTGGTGCCAGGCGTCGGCGACGACCAGCCGGCCGTCGTGGATGAGCACACCGGTGGGAAGGTGCATTCCGCGTTCGGGTCCGCGCCCGCCGGCCGCCGGGCCCTCGGTCTCGCCGTCGGGCTGGCCCAGCACCACGTCGGCGGGCTGCTCGTCGCGCCGGGAATGCCGTGCCAGATCAGCACCCGGTGATTGCCGGAGTCGGCGACCACCACGTGGTCGTCGTAGAGGAACACCCCGCGCGGGGAATACATCCACGCCATCGACGGCTCGCGGCCGGCAGTGCCAGGCCGCCCGGCGCCGGCGCGCCCAGCCACAGCTCCGGTTGCCAGCCGTCCGGACAGGTCGACGGCCGGGACGACATCGGGGCGGGTGCCGACACCGCTGATGTTGTGCCGGACGGTGTACCGGCTCATGGCGAGGTCTCTGCGCGGGGTCTCACTGCGCCACACGCACCCAGACGTCGCCGTCGTCGATCCGCAACGGCAACTGCTCGAGTTGGGCGCCCGGCGCACTGAGGCACTCCCCCGAGCTGGCGTCGAAGCAGAAGCCGTGCCACGGGCAGGTCAGCGTCCCGTTGCTCAGGTCGAGCATCGCGTCGGTCAGCGGCAGCGCCTCGTGCGCGCATTCGTTGCGGTAGGCCGACAGGCGCTGGCCGAGGTTGACGACGATGCACATCGGTCGACTGACCACCGTCACGCGACAGCGACAGCCGCGGTGAGGTCGTCGACCGGCAGGTCCGGCGGCCGGGCCGACCTTCGCCCACCCTTCAGCGGCCGGATCCCGCCCGATGCGCAGCGACTCCAGCGGGATCAGCGTGGGGCTCGGCTCGATCGGCCACCACCTCGACCGCGGTGATCGGCCGGAACCTCCGTGCACCAGAGCCTCTTCCACGAGGTTGCGCAGTGTCACCGAGGACATCGAGCATCCGTTGCAGGCGCCCTCGAGGCGGACGAAGGCGGTGCCGTCCTCGACCCGCACCAGCGACACGTCGCCGCCGTGGCTGTGCAGTTGCGGGCGGACCGAGTCGAGCACCTGATTGGCGTGCGTCACCGGATCCGGGCGGACGATCCCGTGCAGTGACAGCAGCAGGTGCACGGCCGGATCGTCGACGAGTTCGAACAGGACCGGCCGGGCGGCGTCGTCGGCGCGCAGCCGGCGCACGATGGTCACCAGTCCGGCCCGGTGGACGGCCTCGACCGCGCCCTGCAGTTCCTCGGCCACCTTGCGGGCGGCGGGATCCAGGTCGTCCAGTGCGGCTCACCGCATCGTCGACCCGCTTGGCGAGATCGTCGAAGGCGGTGTCCGTCGTCGGCCTCGCTCATGTCACCGACTCCTCATCCGACTCGGTGCGGTCGAGCGCCTGCTGACGGGAGATCTCGTCGAGCACACCGCGCACCGTGCGCACCGACGTCGTGATCGCCGAGTTCCTCGAACAGGAAGCGCGCCTCGTACAGCTTGGCCTTGGCCTGGTCGAAGTCGCCGAGGTGGGCCAGCACGTTGCCCTGGTTGGCCAGCACCCGCGCCCGGCCCATCGGGTCGGTGTCGCGGTCGCGGGCCGGCCAGCACCGCCTCGTAGAGGTCGACCGCCTCGACCAGGTTGTCGGCCTGATGACTCGACGGTGTGTAGACCAGCGAGTTGGCCAGGTTCAACTGCACGCTGGCCCACTGCTCCGGATAGTCCTCGGGGGTGTAGACCTTCAGCGCCGAGCGCAGCGACTGCGCGGCCACGCCCAGGCGCAACTGACCGGAGGCCTCGGTCATCGGCATGGTCAGGTAGGCGGTGGCCAGGTTGGCGTGCGCGGAGGCCCACAGCAGCGGCGCCTCCTCGCGCAGCACCAACTGCAGCGCCGAATGATAGTGCGGCACAGCGCGATTGAGCAGATCCGGCCGGTCCACCGCCTGCTCGTGCAGCAGCCCCGCCAGTGCCAGGTGAAGCTCCGCCCGGGCCAGCCGCAGACCTTCGGCGTCGTCAAGAGCGCGCAGTGCCGCCTCGAATCTTGCTGACCGCGTCGGCTGCCGTCGCGACGATCGACGCCGCCGGCGCCGAGCAGCACACCGCGCAGCGGTTCGGACACACCCGCGGCCTGCTCGGCGGCCCGGTCCAGCATCGCCGACCGCCGCGCCGCGTCGCCGTCGTCGCAGGGCCGCACTGGCCTGCGCCGACAGCACGGTGGCCGCCAGTTCGCCGGTCGCGTCACCGAGTTCCGGCACGGTGTCGCTGCGACCGAGGGCGAACAGCACCACGTCGACCAGGACAGCCGAATTCACCGAGAGTCGAGCGCAATTCGGCCGGATCCTCGGAGCCGTCGGGATCCATGACGAAGCGGTTGTAGCGGCGTGATCGGGTCGTCACCGGTGCAGTGCCGCCAGCGCGCCGTCGCGGTCACCGGCCAACGCCAACTCGTGGGCCCGCAGCGCAGCCGGCCACTCGGGCAGCAGACCGGCCAGCAGCGCCAGACGGGCCTCCTCGGTGTCCGGCGACGCCGGAATCAGCAGGTAGCCCAGCGGCAGCGGGAAGGCGCCCAGCGGCTGCGGCCGGACCGCGAGCACGGCCGGATCCAGCAGGTCGGTCACAGCTCTCCTCGTCGTCGTGGTCATCCGTGCACCGGCCCGCCGCCGATGTCCCGGTCGGCGGTCCGCCGGATCAGGTCGGCGGCCAGTTCGGCGCGGGCCTTGGTGGCGTGGGTGTTGATCCTCTTGCGGACCACACCGTCGGCGAACACCACGACGATCTCGACGCCCAGCGGCCGCGCTCCTCGACCACGACCGTCTGCACGTCGAGTGCCTCGTCGGTGGCCGTTCGGTTGCGGGTCGGTCCGGCGCTCGTCAGCCATGGTCATCACTGCTCCGACGACTCGGCCGCCGGGAACTCGGGCGGCGCAGCGGGATCCGCAGCGCCTTGTGCTCATCGTCCCAGAATGCCGCACGGACTCCCGGCCCGGAAACCGTCGCCGAGCACCTCGCGCACCAGCACGGCACGGTCGCCGGCCGGGTTGCGTTGTTTGAGCAGCAGCCCGCCGCTGCTGGGTCCGCGCAGCGGGAACAGCCACAGTTCGCCGTCGCGCGGCACCGCCGCCAGCGCGTCGGACGGGAATCGGCCGGCGGCCAGTGCGGCATCCATCCGCAGATAGCCGTCGGCGGTGATCTCGACGCTGGCCTCCTCGGCGGTCTGCGGGCGCAGCGGTGCCAGGAAGTCGCGTTCGATCAGCGTCGATCACCTGCTCCATGGCGGTCCGCGACCGGGTCGGACAGTTCGGCGCCCATCTCCATGGCGGCCGCCTCGATGAGGAACACGGTGATGTCGGTGGGGCAGGCGTCGCCGAGCGCCCAGCGGGCGAACGGGATCGCGTGGTCCCACCGGAACGAGTGGGTGTGCAGACCCTGCAGCGGCGGCAGGTCGGTCAGTTCCTCGCCCGGCACCCGGTACACCGTTCCGGGCGTCGCGCCGGTGGCCGGAAGGCGTCGACGATCACCACCCGCTGCGCGCCGCGCATCTGGAAGCCGACGTCCATGCCGGCGGTGCCGCCGTCGACCAGCTTGGCGCCCTCGGGCACGCCGCGGTCCCAGAGGTGACGGATCAGGACCGGGCCCACGCCGTCGTCACCGCGCAGCAGGTTGCCGCAGCCGACGACGAGAACCGCGCACCCCGGCGGTTCGAGGTCGAGTTCAGCCGTCACGCTGGGCCGATCGGGTGTGCCTCGTCGGTCACACCATTCCGTTGATGACGAACTTCGACAGTTCCTTGCCGGTCTTGCCGTCGTAGGCGTGCACGGTGCAGACCAGGCAGGAGTCGAAGCTGCGCGCGACGTGACCGAGTTCGACCGGATCCTCCGGGTCGACGATCGGCGAGCCCACGAAGGCCTTCTCCATCGGGCCCAGGACGTCGTTGCCGTCGCGCGGGCCGATGTTCCACGCCGTCGGCGTGATCACCTGATAGTTCTTGATCTTGTTGTTCTCGATGCACGATCCAGTCCGACAGCGAGCCGCGCGCGGCCTCGGTGGAGCCGAAGCCCTTGCCCTCGGCGTACTCGGTGGGCTTGCTGTAGAAGCTCTCCTTGAGGTCGAGCTGATCCAGCCAGGCCCGCACCCACTTGAAGTACTTCGGCGCCTCGTGCAGACGGGCCAGCTGTCGGGTCAGCACGCTGGGGCCGATCTTGTTGTAGATGTCGAGGAACAGCGGGTCGTTGTCCTGGTGCGGCGCCGGCGTTCGGGCCGGCGGCGGCCATCCGGCGGGCCAGCGGCCCGGTCTCCAGCGGCAGGTGGCCGATCCCGTCGATCTCGTAGCGCGGGCGACTTGGCCCAGCTGTACTTGCCCTGCTTCTTGGCCTTCTCCGGGTCGATCGGGATGGTCTCGCCCTCGAACGGGTGCAGCGGACGGCTGCCCTCGTAGAAGGAGTGCGTGACGTCCTCGCGGACGCGGGCCTGATCGAATTCGTGCCACTGGCCGCCGGCGAAGATCCCGCCGCGGCCGATCAGCGCCGCGTTGCGGCCCTCGATGGTCGGGTTGCGGTACAGCGTCGGGTCGAAGTAGGTGCCGGTGGAGATGTAGTTGCCCACGCCCTGGCCGTACTTGTCCAGGCCGATGTCCATGCGAGTAGCGGATGAAGAAGCCGATGTCGCTGTTGCGCTGCGACTCGTTCTCGTCGACCCAGGCCAGCACGTCCTCCCAGGTCTTGTTCTCCAGCCAGCGGTCGATGCTGCAGCCCAGCAGGTCGGACTCGAGCCAGTTGTCCTTCCAGTTCTCCAGGATCGCGATCGAGCGGGTGACGTCGGACAGCGTGGCGCGCGCCCATCACGCCGCCGGGCACCATGAAGCTGGAGTGCGGCCACTGGCCGCCGAAGATCGCGTAGACCTCGACCGGCTTCTGGGAGAGCACCACACCCTTCTGGTAGCTGGTGCCCACGTACGGGCGCGTAGCGGCGGACGGCCTCGTCGTACATCGAGGACTTGGCGTAGTTCTTGTTCGTCAGGTCGATGGCGAACAGCGCGTAGTAGTAGCGCGGAATCGACTGCAGCGTCTCGCAGCCCTGGGCGATGTTGCGCACCAGCGTGGCGTTGGACGGCATGGTGGTGCTTCCACGCGGTGTCCAGGGCGTAGGCCGACTTGTACAGGTGGCTGCCGCCGCAGATGCCGCAGATGCGCGGACACACGATGAGGCCGGCCTGCGGGTCCTTGCCGCGCAGGATGATCTCGAAGCCGCGGAACATCGCGGCCTCGGTCCAGGCCGAGGTGACGACACCGTCTTCGATGGTGACCCGGACGTCGAGGTCGCCCTCGACGCGTCCGAGCGGGCTGACGTGGAGATCCATGGATGTCATTGGTGAGTCCTCCAGAAGTTGTCGTGGTCGCAGATATGAGGTCGTTGTGGCTAGACCACGAACATGTCTTCTTTGGACCAGTCCGGCGCGGCCAGCCGCGCCGCGGCGGAAGCGGCCATGTAGGACAGCTTCTTGGTGCCGGTTCCGGTCTCCTTGGGGATCACGCCGGCGACCTTCTGGGTCTTGAACAGCGTGCCGGGGGCGAGGTCGAAGTGCGGGAACTCCGGCTCGGTGCAGCCGTAGCAGGGCTGGCCGGCGCGGGTCTTGGACGACTGCCGGTTCCACAGGATGCGGTTGCACGGCGAGTGCGTCATCGGGCCGCGGCAGCCGAACTCGTAGAACAGGCAGCCGGTGCGGGTGCCCTCACCGAAGGACATCGTCGACTGCTTGTACTCGTAGAACTGCACGCGGGTGCAGCCGGTCTGGGTGAAGGTCTTGAAGAAGGTCTCCGGCCGCTGCAGGTCGTCGAGGGCGATGTCGCCGGTGCGGCCGGTGGCCAGCGCGACGAGGATCTGGGTGATCCAGTCCGGGTGCGCCGGGCAGCCGGGGATGTTGATGACCGGCAGGCCGGCCTTGGACTTGAAGTTCGGGCCGAGGAAGCCGCCCTTGTTGCGCTTGTGGAACTGCAGGCCGGTCGAGCCGGACGGGTTGGGCTCCATCGCCGGGATGCCGCCCCAGCAGGCGCAGTCACCGATGGCGACGACGATGCCGGCCTGGGTGGCGAGTTCGGTCGACCCAGTCCTTCATCGGGCGGTCGGCGAACATGTCCATCCGGCCGGTGCCGTTGGGCGCCTCGATGACGGAGCCCTCGAAGACGAAGACGTCCATCGGTCGCGCGCCGGAGGCGCAGTCGCGGAAGATCTTCTGGGCCTGGTTGCCCAGTTCCAGACCCGAGCGACGGGATGCCAGATGACCTCGAGGCCGAAGTCGACGATCAGGTCGACGACGTTGGGTTCGTCGGCGTTGAGGAACGACATGGTGTTGCCACTGCACGCCCCTCCCTGAAACCACAGAACAGACGCCATGGGGGCAGCTCCTCTCAGAACTCGCCCCAGCAAGTCGACACGACGACTCAGCGTTCGGAGCTGACAACCTGGCAGCCGGCTATTCGCGGAGTCCATTGCGTCGACCGTATCGGGAACGATTGTAGCGAGCGGCGGAAACACGCGGATCGCGAGTGCGCTTTCGCGGCCGTCAAGATTCCCACCGTCACTCGTGACCGACGGTCACCGTCGTGCCGGCGGCGGGAGCGAGACCACCAGAGCGCCGCCGACGAGTTCGGCCCGCTCGGCCATCGACAGCATCCCGTAGCCGCTGCCGTCCGGCGCGGCCGGCGCCGGTGCCGGCGTGTCGAACCCGACTCCGCGGTCGGCGACCTCCAGCCGGGCCACGCCGTCGCGCACGGCGAAGCTCACCGAGGCGCACCAGCGCGCGGGAGTGCTTGACGACGTTCTGCACCGCCTCCTGGGCGATCCGGTACAGCGCAACCTCGATGTGTTCGGGCAGCCGCTGGTCGTCGAGGTCCAGCTCCAGATCGACCTCCGCGGATCGAGGCCGCCAGGCTCGCCAGCCCGCCGGCCAGGCCGAGGTCGTCGAGCACCGGCGGGCGCAGCCCGCTGATCGCCGAGCGCGCCTCGGCCAGGGTCAGGTCCACCAGGTCGCGGGCCTTCTCCAATCTGCTCGGCCGCCGAGCCGCGTGGTCGGCGTCGTCGACCGCCCGGGCGGCCGCGTCGAGCCGGTAGGTCAGGCCGACCAGCCGCTGGGAGATGCCGTCGTGGATGTCACCGGCCAGCCGGCGGCGTTCGCTCTCCTGCGCGGCGATCACCTGCTCGGCGAAGTTCTCGTGCGCCCGTTCGCGGGCCGACAGCTGGCGGTGCAGCCGGGCCTGGTGCAGCGCGCCGGCGATCAGCCGGCCGATCACCAGCAGCAACTCGATGTCGCGCGCGGTGAAGTCGCGCCGGGAGACGGTGTGCACATTGAGCACCCCGACCAGGCCGCCCGGTTCGGTCTCCATCGGCACCGACGCCATCGAGGTGAAGTCCCTGCCGCGCAGCGCGGCGATGGGGAGGTAGCGCGGGTCGGCTTCCTTATCGTCGGCGATCACCACCGGCTCGCGGTGGGCGGCCACCCAGCCCGACACCCCCGAACCCAGCGGTATCCGGATCCGGCCCACCTGCTCGTCGAACGGCGGGGTGGCACCGGCCAGGGTCAGCGAGCTCGTCGGTGTCGTCGAGCACGTGCACGAAGCAGACGTCGGAGGCGGTCGCGGCGGTGATCATCCGGGCCACCGCCGCGGCCATCGGCTCCACGCCGGGACCGCTGGAGGTGGCGGCGATGATGTCGAGCAGCAGGGCCACCTCGCGGTCGGCGTCGACCAGGCCGCGCACAGCGTGCGCGCTGATGCCCCCGCGCACGGCATGCGCGCTGATGTCTCCGCGCACGCCGTGCGCGCTGATATCTCCGTGCGGGGAGGTCACC
>CAWACU010000009.1:0-106836 GCA_963780705.1 uncultured Actinomycetota bacterium
GATTGATGCAGGCATTCAATCTGGTGACATACTGACTGTTGATCGCTCAGAAGAGGCTGTTGACGGTTCCATTGTCATCGCGATGGTCAACGGTGAAATGACCGTTAAAGAGTTATCGCTCTATCCCAAGCTGCGCCTCATTGCCTATAACGAAAAATACCCACCCATTGAGCTGAACGAGCATGATGATTTTGAGATCTTCGGCAGAGTGAAGGGGTTGGTCAGGGTATTCAAGTAATGTTTGCCCTGGTTGACTGCAACAACTTCTACGCCACCTGCGAGACCCTCTTCCGACCATCGCTGAGGGGTAAGCCACTGGTGGTGCTCTCCAATAACGACGGCTGTGTGGTTGCCAGATCAGCTGAAGCCAAGGCCCTTGGCATCAAAATGGGCGTTCCCGCCTTCCAGATCAAAGAGGAAATCGACCGGCACGGTATAGAGGTCTTTTCTTCCAACTACACACTCTATGCCGATATGTCGCATCGGGTGATGAGCATTCTGGAGAAGATTGCCCCAGCGATTGAAATCTATTCCATCGATGAAGCGTTTATCGATGTGCGAGGTATTCCTGATTTGCACGCCTTTGGCCTTTCCATTCGGAAGACGATTCGGCAGTGGACCGGTATCACTGTAGCTGTTGGTATTGCACCGACGAAAACACTCGCCAAACTCGCCAACAACGGGGCTAAGAAATATCAAGGGACAGGTGGCGTTGTTATTTTGACGGATGTGGAACGGCAGCGCAAACTGATGAGCCTTACGCCGGTTGATAAGGTTTGGGGTGTCGGCAGGAAGCTGACCCGGAAGCTGAATGCTTTGGGCATCCAAACTGCTCTTGATCTCTGTCAAAGCGATGTTCAGGATATTCGACGCCAGTTTAGCGTGGTGTTGGCAAGGACTGTATCGGAACTACAGGGCACCTCATGCCTTGACCTGGAGCAGGTTCCATCACCCAAAAAGCAGATTGTTACCTCTCGATCATTCGGGCAGCAAATTACCGAGATTGATGATATGCGCCAGGCGATCAGCGAGTTTACAGAACGGGCTTGTAGCAAGTTGCGGGGAGGACGGCAGTATGCACGAGCGATCAGCGTCTTCATCCAGACAAACCCTTTCGCAAAGCACCAGCCTGGATATGCCAATTGCGCCCATGGAAACCTGCCAGATCACACCAACGATAGTTTTCAGTTTTGCCGTCTCGCACGACGCCTTTTGGAACAGATATGGCGTGATGGTTACGAATACAATAAAGCCGGTGTTATGCTCGGTGATTTCTCTCAGTCTACCCGCAGGCAAATCTCTCTCTTTGAAAAGCCCTCCAGAGACAACAGCCAGATCATGGCAGCCATTGACCGGATCAACAACACAGTAGGGACGATCAAACTTGCGACATCGGGAGTGAACCAGCAATGGGCCATGCGACGAGAACGGCTTTCACCATCGTACACAACACGCTGGCAGGATATTCCGCTGGTTAGGTGATCGGCGGCATTGTGGTTTTTAAATCATTTTATATCATAAAAATGATTTTATTATGCTCAATTAACAGGGTGGATAGCTGCAGGTAACTCATCAAGATAGTCAACATTGATAGGTATCGGGGCAACCATTTCAGAATGCTTTCCGTTTTTCCTTCACCAACACGATAGGTATGCCAATGTGCCCGGCGAAGGTGCGAACTGCGCCGTGACCCTTCGGACTCGACCAATTGATTGCTTGTCGATCGCTTGCGCTTGGGAGGCCGTTTTTGCGGCCCGGAGTGCCGATCCAAGTCTCACCCCAACATCCCAGTTCTGTGGTCGGTCCGGAGGAAACAACCGCCACCCTTTTTTAGTTTTTTGGGGTCGGGGTATGTTGGCCGATCAGTAATCCCAAAATCAGCGTTAGCCGTACAAAGATAGAGTACCAGATTGATGACTGGCTCCAGTGATCGAGCAAGCTCTTGAGAAACATTGGGCATAGAATGCACCTGGCCCCCCTCCACCTTGCTTTATTGCTTCTCCCAGCATGGCCGCAATGGCCAAATCAAGGGTTGGTTCGGTCAAGTGGAGAGGAAGGGCAACGAGGTTAAAGGATTGAGTGGCTGCGCCAAGCTTCTGAAGGGCAAAATTACGCCGTGCATCATCGTCCAAATCCAACACCAGCCTTAATTCGGGCCGTTCCGTTTTAACATCCCACTCCAAATGAACAAAGACACCAACAAGTTTGTTTTTGAACCACTGCAAACCCGGCGTCTCAAGATAAACGCACCACTCCGGGAGATGATACAAGACCTCAACCGGCAATTTATCGATGGGCGTGTCAACAATGGAAGCAAAGAGGTCAGGATCAAATCTATAAATTCCCTGGCCAGTTCTCCAGGTGGCAAGAGCGCTTAAAATGCCGATGTCCATAACCTTTTCAATCCCAAGCTGCCCGGCCTCAACAAACTGCTGAATAATATCTGCCGAAACACTCAAGGGCAATAACACCAATCCGGCCAGCTTGGCGCACCATTCTTCCCCCTATTCTGACGGGCTTCGTCATAAAACTTCCACACATCAGGGTAGGTTTTTCCGAGATTCCGCAAGTGCTCCCTTGGGCGGCACTGTTTTGATCTGTTGGGATGGTTTGCCATGATAATCTTTAAATTGCTCCGATCCGTTTAAAATACTCAAAACAAAGCGCCTGAACGCTTCGGCAATCCTTTTAGAGAGCGAAAAGGGCATCGACGTCCGATCCCTCAGAAGGAAAGAGGCCCGGTGATAGCAACAATTGTAGGGTCTGCTGACGCAGAAAAGAAAAAATCGTCCGTTTAGCTTCAAGCTGACACTGCGACCGCCGCGTCCCGAGTTAATATCCTCTCCACCACATTGAGGACAGGCTTTCCGCGTGTGGTTTGATTCATCGTTCATGTCTTCGTAGATCAGGCCAGAACCGTGGCATAAGAGCAATCAGGAAGAGGCCTCTATTGGCAACATGATATCGTTCCCACCTCTTCCATAGTTCGTGGAAGAGGCGATCGCCATCTTCCAGCAAATTTTGCGGTTCGGTTCCGAATTCGACCCTGCCACGGATCACGGCGAGAGCTGAGCAATACGATGGAAACGGTGCCACGAACATCAGCTCAACGGTGGTGCCCGGCTGTAGGAAATCGCTGCTCTGCACCGCCTGCAGGTGGACGTTGCGTAGGGAGATCTCACCGATGTCGCCGGAGGTGCCGTTGACCGCCGACGACTGGTTGGCGGTCTGCGCGATCTGACCCGTGCCGCACCCGGTCAGGATCAGTCCACAGGCGGCCAGGCCCGCGATAGCGGCCCAGAGGCGGTTCGTTGAGCGGTTCACAGCAGCCTCCTGCGGGGCGGACGGCCGGCGATCGCAGCCGACCTTGATTCGACTATGCACAGTAGTAGGTGGGGCCGGTCGGCGGTAGCGAAGGGCCGTGATCTCCGCAACTAGGCCTGCGCGCGGTCGCCCAGGATCGGACGCGTTGCACGAATTTCCCGGGCTGTCAACCCCCGTGGCTCCGCGGCGGTGCCCCTGACCTGCACCGTTGTTCCGCGGGCCGTTTCCCCCCGTGCTAACATTGGGTTGTGAAAGGGGCTCTAATCTGATGATTTTCAAGGTCGGAGACACCGTTGTCTATCCACACCACGGTGCTGCATTGATCGAAGCGATCGAAACCCGGACCATCAAGGGTGAAGCGAAGGAATACCTCGTCCTCAAGGTGGCTCAGGGTGATCTGACCGTTCGGGTGCCCGCGGATAACGCCGAGTACGTCGGTGTGCGCGATGTGGTCGGCCAGGAGGGCCTCGACAAGGTTTTCCAGGTTCTGCGCGCGCCGCACACCGAGGAGCCCACCAACTGGTCTCGCCGCTACAAGGCGAACCTGGAGAAGCTGGCCTCCGGTGATGTCAACAAGGTCGCCGAGGTGGTGCGTGACCTGTGGCGCCGGGACCAGGAACGGGGACTGTCCGCAGGCGAAAAGCGGATGCTGGCCAAGGCCCGCCAGATCCTGGTCGGTGAACTGGCGTTGGCTGAGAACACCGACGACGCGAAGGCATCGATCATCCTTGACGAGGTCCTGGCCGCCGCTTCTTAGAAAGCCGCCCCAGGGATCACGGTGACCGAGACCGTCGCTGTCGTCCCCGCGGCCGGCAGCGGGCACCGACTCGGTGCCGGCATAGCCAAAGCGTTCGTCGATCTTGACGGCCGCACCATGCTGGAGCACGCCGTTGACGGCCTGCTCGGTTCTGGCGTGATCGAACGGGTGGTGGTCGCCGTGCCTGCCGACCGTGTCGCCGAGACGGCATCGTTGCTAGGCGGCCGCGCGACCGTGGTCGCCGGTGGCGCCGAGCGCGCGGACAGTGTCCGGCTGGCTCTGTCGGCTGCCGGTGATCCCGACTTCGTCCTCGTGCACGACGCGGCTCGGGCGCTGACCCCGGCAGATCAGATTCAGCGTGTGGTCGCCGCGCTGCGCGACGGTATGCGCGCGGTGATCCCGGTGCTGCACGTCGTCGACACCATCAAGGCTGTCGACGCCAACGGCGTGGTGCTTGGAACCCCGCAACGTGCGGGGCTGCGCGCAGTGCAGACCCCGCAGGGATTCGAGGCCGCGCTGCTGCGACGGGCCTACGGCCAGGCCCCGGCCGAGTCGGCGACAGACGATGCCGCGCTGGTGGAGAACCTCGGGGTGCCGGTGCACACCGTGGCCGGCGACGCTATGGCGTTCAAGATCACCACACCGTTGGATCTGCGGCTCGCCCGCGCGGTGCTGACCCGATGAGCGCCGGACTGCCCCGGGTCGGCATCGGCTCCGATGTCCACCCCATTGAGTCCGGCCGGGCGTGCTGGCTGCTCGGGTTGCTGTTCGAGGACTCCGACGGCTGCTCGGGTCACTCCGATGGTGATGTGGCTGTGCATGCACTCTGCGACGCATTGCTGTCGGCCGCGGGGATGGGCGACCTCGGCGCGGTCTTTGGTGTCGACCAGCCGCAGTGGCGCGGCGTCACGGGGGCGCAGATGCTCGCGCACGTCCGCGATCTACTCGGCCAGAGCGGATTCACGATCGGCAACGCCGCGGTCCAGGTGATCGCCAACGGCCCGAAGGTCGGGCCGCGCCGGCACGAGGCGGAGGTTCTGCTGACCGAGTTGCTCGGTGCGCCGGTATCGGTCTCGGCAACCACCACCGACGGGCTGGGACTGACCGGTCGCGGCGAGGGCCGGGCGGCCGTCGCCACGGCACTGGTCCTCGCGGCGTCCCGGTAAGCTGCGACGTCGTGACCGGCCTGCGTTTGCACGACACCTATACGGGTGGCGTGCGCGACTTCGTGCCGCTGCGACCCGGCCATGCGTCGGTGTACCTGTGCGGTGCCACCGTCCAGGGTCTGCCCCACATCGGACACGTCCGCAGCGGAGTCGCGTTCGACGTGCTGCGGCGCTGGCTCACGGCCTCCGGGTACGACGTCGCGTTCATCCGCAATGTCACCGACATCGACGACAAGATCCTCGCCAAGGCGGCCGAGGCGGACCGTCCGTGGTGGGAGTGGGCCGCAGTCCATGAGCGTGCGTTCTCCGCCGCCTATGACGCCCTCGGGGTGCTACCGCCGTCGGCCGAGCCCCGCGCGACCGGGCACATCACCCAGATCGTTGAACTCATCGAGCGTCTGATCGACACCGGGCACGCCTACACCGGATCCGGTGACGTCTACTTCGACGTCCAGACCGTGGCCGACTACGGCAAGCTGTCCGGGCACCGGATCGACGATGTGCACCAGGGCGAGGGCGTCGGCGCGGGGAAGCGCGATCAGCGCGACTTCACGCTCTGGAAGGGCGCCAAGCCCGGTGAGCCGTCCTGGCCCACACCGTGGGGACGCGGCCGTCCCGGATGGCACTCCGAATGCGTGGCGATGGCGCACGAATACCTCGGGCCCGAGTTCGACATCCACTGCGGTGGAATGGATCTGGTCTTCCCGCATCACGAGAACGAGATCGCCCAGGCGCGCGCCGCCGGTGATGGATTCGCCCGGTACTGGCTGCACAACGGCTGGGTCACCATGGGCGGGGAGAAGATGAGCAAGTCGCTGGGCAACGTGCTCGCCGTGCCCGCCGTGCTGCAGCGGGTCCGGCCGGCGGAGTTGCGCTACTACCTCGGCAGCGCCCATTACCGGTCGATGCTGGAGTTCTCCGAGGCCGCACTGACCGACGCGGTGAACGCCTACACCGGCATCGAGGATTTTCTGCACCGCGTCCGCACCCGGGTGGGAGCGGTGTCCCCGACGGGGTGGACCGAGCGCTTCGGTGCCGCACTGGACGACGATCTCGCCGTCCCCGCCGCCTTGGCCGAGGTCCACGCCGCCCGTGCCGACGGCAACCGGGCACTGGAGTCCGGCGATCACGACACCGCACTGGCCAAAGCCGGTGAGATCCGTTCCATGATGGGCATCCTCGGATGTGATCCCCTCGATGAGCGGTGGGAGACCAGGGATGAGACGGCGGCTGCGCTCAACGCCGTCGATGTATTGGTGCGCGCCGAGGTGCAGCGCCGTGAGGATGCCCGCGTTCAACGGGACTGGGCGCAGGCCGACGCGATCCGCGACAGGCTCAAGGAGGCGGGCATCGAAGTGACCGACACCGGCGATGGACCGCAGTGGTCCCTGCTCGACACGGGCGGCAGGTAGATGGCCGGCAATTCCAAGCGGCGCGGCGCGATCCGCAAAGAGGGCACCAAGAAGGGTCCCCAGGTCGGTTCGGGCGGCGTGCGCAGGCGCGGGCTCGAAGGCCGTGGCGCCACCCCGCCCGCACATCAGCGGAAGGGGCATCCGGCGGCTCGGAAGGCCGCGGCCAAGGTCCGCCGTGCTTCCGGCAAGCCGACCGATGAGACCGAAATGGTTCTGGGCCGCAACCCGGTCCTGGAGTGCCTGCGCGCACATGCGCCAGCCTCCGCGCTCTATGTCGCACTCGGTACCGAAGCCGACGAGCGGCTCACCGAGTCGGTCACCATGGCCGCCGACCGCGGCATTGCGATCCTCGAGGTGCCGCGCCACGATCTCGACCGGATGAGCGCCAACGGCCTGCATCAGGGCGTCGCTCTGCAGATCCCGCCGTACAGCTACGCCCATCCCGACGACCTGCTGCGGTCTGCGACAAGCGACGTCGCGCCGGCGCTGCTGGTCGCGTTGGACAACATCTCCGACCCGCGCAACTTGGGCGCGATCATCCGTTCGGTGGCCGCCTTCGGCGGTCACGGGGTGCTGCTCCCGCAGCGCCGGTCGGCATCGGTCACCGCTGTGGCCTGGCGCACCTCCGCCGGAGCGGCGGTGCGGGTTCCGGTTGCCAGGGCCACCAATCTCAACCGCACACTCAAGGAGTGGGCTCAGGCTGGCGTCACGGTCGTCGGCCTCGACGCCAAAGGGGATACCGCCGTGGATGAGTTCGACGGCACCGGACCGGTCGTCGTGGTCGTCGGCTCCGAGGGGAAGGGCTTGTCCCGGCTGGTCCGGGAGAACTGCGACTCCATCATCTCCATCCCGATGGCGGCGTCCACCGAATCGCTCAACGCCTCGGTGGCAGCCGGGGTGGTGCTGGCAGAGGTCGCCCGTCAGCGCCGCAAGCGCTGAGCGGTACTCACACCCACGGATCGCAGCGCTGCCACAGTTGTGGCAGATGCATGGCGACCCCGTCGGCCTCGGCCAGCCGGCCCAGCACCCGCATGCTGACGTCGAGATCGTCACCGGCATACGGCAGCGCACGCAGAGGCGCGGTCAGCGGACGGAAGAAGTCGTCCCAGTGGATCAGCACCACCCGCCTGGCCCGGACTGCGCGCACGGTCTGCGCCCAGTAGCGCTCGATGTAGTCGGTGGGCTGCACTCCCAGCTGTCCGACGCCGAGGTAGACCACGTCGGCCTGCCGGCCGTCGAGCGCACCCGGACGGAAGCCCGCACTGCCCTGGATCAGCAGGCGCCGACCGCTGGGCCGGTGCTGGATCAGGGTCGACCACGCTTCACCGCACCTGTAGGCGGAAGCTTTCACCGGCGGGACGACCGGTTTTGATATGACACCGGGGAAGCGGTCGGGCGGGCAGTGGTGCGATTCGATCAAGCGTCACCGCGAACGAACCGAAGATGCAGCTCCACGCCGGGCGTCGGCCACCACGATCCGATCCTCTGAAAGACCCTGTCCGCGAGCGATATTAGCCGCCGACTCGCCGCCCACGACGCAGGCGCCGGTGCGAGCGGCGACCACCGCGGAGTCCAGGACGTGGTCGAAGTGGGTGTGCACCGGCAGTACCGCCGCCAGCCGACTCACCCCGACACGTTCCAGTGCCTCCGTAATCCGCGATATCGACGGGTGCAGCCGGCGCAGCCCCACCTCGACCAACGATGGCCGGGAGAAGAAGCCGTCGGTCATCAGCGCGGTCGCACCGTCGTCGATCAGCAGCGTCGACACCCCGAGCCAGGTCACGGTCAGATCGGATCCGGGGTGTGCGGCCGGTGCATCGAAGCGGTCGCGATACGCGCCGAGATCGGGCCTGCCGAACTTCAGCCGCATCAGGTGAACGCCGCCAGGTCGACACCCTCGGCGACAAGCCGTTGCCGGACGGCGGTGGCGATCTGCACCGCCCCCGGCGAATCCCCGTGCACGCAGACCGATTCCACCTCGATCGGGATGGTGGAACCGTCGATGGCCGTCACCCGCCCCGGTGATCACCATGTCGGCTACCCGTTGCGCGATCTCGTCGGGCTCGCGCAGCACGGCGCCATTCTCGCGGCGGGGGACGAGTTGCCCGTCCGGCCGGTAGGCACGATCGGCGAAGGCCTCCGCCACCGTCCGCAGGCCCAGCCGAGCGGCCTCGGTGAAGAACGCCGACCCGGCCAGCCCGAGCACCGGCAGCGCGGGATCCACGGCGTGCACCGCTTCGGCGACGGCGCGGGCCTGATCACGGTCGCCCATGATCGTGTTGTACAGCGCACCATGGGGTTTGACGTAGCTCAGCGCGGATCCCGCCGCGGCGGCCAGGGCACTCAACGCACCGATCTGGTAGGTCACCTCGGCCGTCAGTTCGGCCGGCTCCACCTCGATACGGCGACGGCCGAACCCGGCAAGGTCGAAGTAGCCGACCTGCGCCCCGATCCGCACCCCCCGGAGGGCGGCGGCCCGGCATGCGCGCGCCAGGCCCAGTGGATTTCCGGCGTGGAAACCGCACGCGAGGTTGGCGCTGGTGACGATGTCGAGCATGGCGTCGTCGTCCCCGAGCTCCCAGATGCCGAATCCCTCGGCGAGGTCGGCGTTGAGATCGACGGAGGCCACGGGCTCAGCCTAAGCCGCCAGATCCACCCCAGGGTCGTGCGAGCCGGTGAATTCGCAGCCGCCGGGTCGGTCTCGCGGTCAGGCCTCGGCCGGCTCGTGACGTCGTCGCCCGATCGCCCAGCAGATGAGGTAGATCAGGAACGAGATGGCGGTGACGAACACCGACACCGGTACACCGGGGGCCAACGAGAGCAGCAGCCCGCCGACCGCGGCCAACTCCGCGAACACCACCGAGGCCACGATCGCCGCCACCGGTGTGGTGAAGACCCGTGCCGCCGCGGCCGCCGGCGTGATGAGCAGTGACATCACCAGCAGCGCGCCGACGATCTGTACGCCCTGGGCCGCCGTCACACCGACCAGGGCGGCGAACACGATGCCCAGTGCGCGGACCGGGACACCGCGCGCCGCGGCCACCTCGGGATCGGCGGTCGCGAACAGCAGCGGCCGATAGCTGATCATCAGGACCGCGACCACCAGCACCGCGACCACGCTCAGCAGTGTCAGGCCCGAGTAGCCGACCCCCACGATCTGACCGGTCAGCAGCGCGAAACTGGTGCCCGACCTGCCGGGGTAGAGGTGGATGAACAGCACCGCCAGGCCGAGCCCGAACGCCATCACCACGCCGATGGCCGAGTCACGTTCGCGTGCCCGCTGACCGAGGATGCCGAAAAGAATTGCCGCCATGGCACTTCCGGCGAGGGCACCCAGACCGACGTTGAGCCCGGTCAGCAGTGCGAATGCCGCACCGGTCAGGGACAGTTCGCTGGACCCGTGCACCGCGAACGACATCTGCCGCATCACGATGAACGGACCGATCAACCCGGCCACCAGAGCAAGCAGTGCCGCCGCTATCAGCGCCTGCTGGACAAAGTCACGGCCGAGCAGGTCGGCGGTGATGTGAAAGGAGAACACGTTGTCCAGGAGGTGGGCCAGCTTTTCATTCATGACGGGGCTCATTCATGACTGTGCCCGCTGGTGTGGCCGGAATGGTCGAGGTGCTCGCCGACGACCACGTAGCGATCACCGACCTGCACCACCTGGATGTCCGCCCGGTACAGCTCCGACAGAGTCTGCGAGGTCATCACCTCGGCCACCGTGCCGATCCGGAACCGGCCCTCCACGAGGTAGAGGATGCGGTCAACGTAGGGCAGCACCGGATTCACCTCATGCGTGACGAACATGACCGCGGTGCCTGCCCGGCGCCGGCGATTGATGAGGTCGGCGACCAGTCGGGCGTTGGCGGGGTCGAGGTTCAGCAGTGGTTCATCGCACAGCAGCAGCGCCGGGTCGGTCGCCAGGGCCTGGGCGATCCGCACCCGTTGCAGTTCGCCGCCGGACATCACGCCAACCGGTACCCGCGCCAGCGCGGTCGCCTGAACCTGGGCCAGCGCCGCGTCGACCGCGTTGCGGCGGGCCGCCCGATGTGCCCGGCTCAGCGGCGCCACCCCCCAGCGGTGCCCGTCGACCCCAAGCTGGACCAGGTCGCGGCCGTGCAACGTCAGGCCGCGGTCGACCGCGCGGTGCTGGGGCACGTACCCGATCCGGTCACTGCCGGACCGGACCGGCTGGCCTTCGATGAGCGCGGTGCCCGCGCTGAGCGGCAGTTGCCCGAGCAGGACTTTCAAAAGCGAGGTCTTGCCGGTCCCGTTGGGCCCCAGGACGGCGATGAATTCGCCGGCGTACACGGTCAGGTCGAGGTGGTCCCACAGCACCCGTTCGCCGTAGGCCAGCCGGGCATCGGCGAGGGCGACGACCTGATCAGGCATGGTGGGGCGTTTATCGGTTCTCGCGCAGCGCGGCAGCCAGCCGATCGGCGGTGTCGGACTGCCAGGTGAGGTAGTCGCTGCCGGGGGGCAGGGTCTCGGTGACCGCCACGACCGGCACGCCGGCGCCCTCAGCCGCCGAGCGGACCTTCTTCGTCACCTCGGTCGCGGTCTGTTCGTTGTAGAGCAGGGCCGCGACCTCGCGGTTGGTGATCAGGTCCAGCATCGCCGCGACGTCAACCGGTGCAGGATCGGTGTCCTGCTCGATGGCGTTGGCGAAACCGGGCGGAGTCTTGTCGGTCAGTCCCGTGGCCCGCAGCAGGTAGTGCGCCACGGGCTCGGTGGCCACGACGGCGAGACCGGAGTTGGTGGCGCTCACTGTCCGATCGCCGGCCAGGATGGCATCGGCGCCTCGCCCGAATTCCGCTGCACGGCTTCGGTAATCGTCTGATTTCGCCGGGTCGGCGGCGGACAGCTCGACGGCGATCCGATCGGCCACCGCTTTGGCGGTGTTGAGTTCGTAGAAGACGTGTTCGTTGGCGGGAGAGGGCTCGCCGATGGCCACGGCGTCGAGGAGCGCGTAGGCGTCGACGGCCCGAACTCCGGACTCGCCGGCCAGAACAGTGGCGACCCACTGGTCGTAGCCGCCCCCGTTGTAGACCACCACGGAGGCGTCGGCGATCGCTGCCGCGTCGGACGGGCTGGCCTCGAAGGAATGCGGATCCGCCGAGCCACTGGTGATGATGGAGCGGACGTCGGCGTCGTCGCCGGCGACCGATTGCGCGACGCTGCCCCAGACATCGGTGGAGGCCACCACGGTCGGTTTCGCCGAACCCGCGTCCGTGCTCGTCGGCTGGCCGCCGCATGCAGGCACGCCGAGCACCGCAATGGCGGCCAGCCCACCCAGAACCCGACGTGACGTCATCATTGACAGGCTCACGGCCCTGTTTCCTTCCCCGAAACGACAATCATTTTCAATAACGTACACCGGGCACGCTCAGGCTGGGGAAGAGATGACGCGGAAAGAGATGAGGCGGAGAGAGATGACGCGGTAGGCCGAGATCAGGAGAGGTCGTCGTCGCCGATCAGCAGGCGGACGGCCAGATCGAGACGCTTGCTCACATCGGTGGCCGATGCCCGGCGGGTCAACCAGGCCAGCAGGTTGGACAGCCACACATCCGAGATCACCCGGGCGATGTGGTACTGGTCCTCGGTCGGTTCGCCGTCGCTCATCGCGCGGGCGAACATGCTGTCGATGATCTTCTCGACGTGATCCACCTCGCCGGCCGCAGAGGCGTCGGCGAACACGTAGGCGCGGGTCATCGCCTCGGTCAGCAACGGGTTGCGCTGCATCGCCCGGTTGAGCTTGCTGACCATGAAACTCAGTCGCGCGTAAGGGGTTCCGCCTGCAACCGTGGTGCGATCGGTCTTGGCGTCGATGCGTTCGAACTCCCGGCCCAGCGCCGACACCAGGAGGTGAACCTTCGAGGGGAAGTAGCGGTAGAGCGTGCCGACGGCGACATCGGCACGGTCGGCGACCGCGCGCATCTGGACGGCTTCGTAGCCGCCCTTGGAGGCGATCGCCAGAGTGGCGTCGAGGATCCGCTTGCGCCGTTCCCGCTGGGCCTCGGAGCCCAGTTCGGATTCAGTGAGCACCGAGACCGGCATGACCTCGCGCGGCTGGGAGCCGGATCCCGCGGCCGCCGGCTTCTGCGCTGGCGACGACATTTTCGCTGACGCCTCCCGTTATCGACTCGACCTTCGACTTGACGTCTCATCGCTGGCACTATTAGAACACGTTCTAGTGGACGTGGCCCCGGCTTCGTCCACCTCCACGAGCCTGAGGAGCGACGGTGTCCGCCACCATCACCGACGAACAGTTCGCGGCGCGTGACTTGGTCCGGAGCTGGGCCGCCGGCGCCGCGGCCCCGGCCGCCGTGCGCGAGATCGAGCACGGGCGGCACCGACGGCGTGGCGGTCGGTCTTCGACGGCGTCGCCGAACTGGGACTGTTCGGCGTGGCCGTCGCCGAGGAGGTCGGCGGAGCCGGCGGAACGGTCGGTCGATCTGTGCGCGATGGTCGAGGAGGCCGCGCGGGCGCTCGTCCCGGGTCCGATCGCCACCACCGCGCTGGCGACGCTGCGTGGTCGACGATCCGGCTACTGCTGCAGGGACTTGCCGCCGGCGAGATCACCGCCGGGTTCGCGCTCGAGGCGGACCTGCGCGACGAGGGCGGCCGGTTGTCCGGCACCGCCGAGTATGTGCTCGGCGCGCCAGGAGAACGGGGTGCTGCTGCTGCCGGTCGGCGATCGAGGTGGTGCTGGTGACGCGGCTGACGCGAACGGCGTTGTGGTGGAGCCACTTGCGGCCACCGACTTCTCCCGACCGCTGGCCCGGGTGACGCTCGACGGCGCGCCGTTCACCCGCTGGCCGGTGTCGCGGCGGCGATTCCAGGATCTGGCCGCCACCGTGCTGGCCGCCGAGGCGTGCCGGGGTGACGCGCTGGACGCTGGACACCGCCGCTGGATTACGCCAAGGTGCGCGAGCAGTTCGGCAAGCCGATCGGCAGCTTCCAGGCCGTCAAACACATGTGCGCCGAGATGCTGCTGCGCTGCGCAGCAGATCGCCGTGGCCGCGGGCGACGCCGCGGTAGCCGCCGCGGGCGCTGACGCCGACCAGTTGTCCATCGCCGCGGCGGTCGCTGCGGCCGTCGGCATCGAGGCCGCCGACGGCCAATGCCAAGGACTGCATTCAGGTGCTCGGCGGTATCGGGATCACCTGGGAGCACGACGCCCACCTCTACCTGCGGCGGGCCTTCGCGCTGGGCCAGTTCCTCGGCGGCCGATCGCACTGGTTGCGGCGGGTCGCGACAGCTGACCCGTCGACGGCGTGCGCCGCGAACTGCACATCGACCTCGACTCGGTCGCGCATCTGCGGCCGGAGATCGCGCGGCGGTCGCCCAGGTCGCCGCGCTTCCGCGCGACAGAGCGTCAGGTCGCGCTGGCCGACTCGGGTCTGCTGGCACCGCACTGGCCGCGCGCCGTACGGCCGGGACGCCTCCCCGGCCGAGCAACTGCTGATCGACTCAGGAACTGGCCGCCGCCGGGGTGGTGCGCCCCGATCTGGTCATCGGATGGTGGGCGGTGCCGACCATCCTCGAGGGCGGCACACCCGAGCAGATCGACCAGTTCGTCCCGGCGACCCTGCGCGGGGAGCTGATCTGGTGCCAGCTGTTCAGCGAACCCGGAGGCGGGCTCGGATCTGGCCTCGCTGCGCACCAAAGCCGTCCGCACCGAGGGTGGTTGGAAACTGACCGGGCAGAAGGTGTGGACCTCGGCCGCGCACAAGGCCGACTGGGGCGTATGCCTGGCGAGCACCGACCCGAGCGCCCCGAAGCACAAGGGCATCACCTACTTCCTGGTCGACATGCGCTCGCCGGGCATCGTGATCCGGCCGCTGCGCGAGATCACCGGTGACGAACTGTTCAACGAGGTGTTCTTCGACGACGTGTTCGTGCCCGACGAGATGGTGGTGGGCGCGGTCAACGACGGCTGGCGGCTGGCCCGCACCACCCTGGCCAGCGAGCGGGTCGCCATGGCGCACGGCACCGCGCTGGGCAACCCGATGGAGCAGATGCTGCGCACGGCCTGGCCGAGGCCGAACTGGACCCGGCGGTGGCCGATCGGCTCGGCGATCTACTGCTGGCCGCTCAGGTCGGTTCGCTGCTCGATCACCGGATCGCCCAACTGGCCGTCGGCGGCCGGGACACCAGTGCGGAGGCCAGCGCCCGCAAGCTGATCGGGGTGCGCTACCGGCAGGCCCTCGAGGAGTTCCGGATGGAGCTTTCGCCGGGAGCCGGCCTCGTGAGCAACGACGCGGTGCTGAGCTTCCTGAACACCCGGTGCCTGTCGATCGCCGGCGGCACCGAGCAGATCCTGCTCACCATGGCCGGCGAGCGGCTGCTCGGGCTGCCGCGCTGACCCGGTTCAGTCGTAGGTGACCTCGACCTCATCCGATCACCGGGTGGGACTGGCAGGCCAGGATCAGTCCGTCGGCCAGGTCGTCGGGTTCGAGCACGTCGTTGGTCTCCATCTCGACCTCGCCGCTGACGCACCGTCGTCGCGCAGGCGCCGCAGTGGCCCTCCCGGCAGGAGTAGGGCGCCTCGATGCCCTTGTCGAGCAGGACGTCGAGCAGCTTCTCGCCCCGGGGCCAGGACACGGTGTGGGTCTGCCCGTCCAGGTGCACCACAGCGGTGGCCGGATTGTCGGAGGTCGTCACGGGACGATCGATTCCTTCCAATAACTAGAACACGTTATAGAAATGACAATACGATGAACTAGCCAGCTACGAGTTCGCCCTGCTCGACACAAATCGTAACGTGTTCTAGTCTGAGGATCAGTACCGCACTCCCGGGAGGCATGCAGTGACGTCCATTCAACAGCGTGACGCGCAGACCGTTCTGTCCGCCATTGACGAGCTGCTTCCGCGGCTGCGCGAGCGCGCCGCCGAGGCAGAGCAACTGCGCCGTCTTCCCGATGCCAATATCGCCGACCTGGAGGAGGCCGGGCTTCTTCAAATTGCTGCAGCCCGAGCAGTGGGGCGGACTGCAGTGCGATCCCACGATCTTCTTCGAAGCGGTCCGCCGGATCGCCAGTGCCTGCGGGTCGACCGGATGGGCCGGCGGCATTCTCGGTGTGCACAACTGGCATCTGGCCCAGTTCGATCAGCAGGCCCAGGAGGACGTCTGGGGCGACGATCCGAGCGGTGCGGGTGTCGTCGTCGTACGCCCCGATGGGCGCGGGCGTCGGTCGTCGACGGCGGTTACCTGGTCAACGGCACCTGGCTGTGGTCCTCGGGCTGCGACCACGCCACCTGGACCTTCGTCGGCGGCCCGGTGATCAAGGACGGCCGGCCGGTGGACTTCGGCAGCTTCCTGATGCCGCTGGGCGATTACCAGATCCGCGACGACTGGAATGTGGTCGGCCTCAAGGCCACCGGCAGCAACACCCTGATGGTCAAGGACGTCTTCGTTCCGCGGCACCGGTTCCTGTCCTACGGCGCGATGAACGACGGCTCGGCCGGCGGCCTGAAGAACAACACCGCGCCGGTCTACCGGATGCCCTGGGGCACCATGCATCCCACCACCATCTCCACCCCGATCGTCGGTATGGCCTACGGCGCCTATGACGCGCACGTCGAGCATCAGGGCAAGCGGGTGCGCGCCGCCTTCGCCGGTGAGAAGGCCAAGGACGATCCGTTCGCCAAGGTGCGCATCGCCGAGGCGGCCAGCGATATCGACGCCGCCTGGCGCCAGTTGAAGCGGCAACCTCGCCGACGAGTACGCGCTGCTGTGCGAGGGCAAGGAGGTTCCGATGGAACTTCGCGCCCGGGCACGGCGCGATCAGGTGCGTGCCACCGGCCGGGCCATCGCCTCCATCGACCGGCTCTTCGAGGCGGCCGGCGCCACCGCGCTCAACAACGACCAGGCGCTGCAGCGCTTCTGGCGCGACGCGCACGCCGGTCGCGTGCACGCGGCCAACGACGCCGAGCGCGCATACGTCATGTACGGCAATCACGAGTTCGGGTTGCCCATCGGCGACACGATGGTCTAGACGTCGTATGACGTCGTTCATCCGTGAGGCCCAGTCTCAGCAAGATCCCGACCACGACGTGACCTTCGAGTCGACCTCGCGTTTCGCCGACGTCCGCTCGGGCGAGCGGGACATGCGCCTGCACTATCACCAGGCTGGTGAAGGCAACGACCAGACCGTGGTGCTGCTGCACGGCGGCGGCCCGGGCGCGTCGAGTTGGTCGAACTTCGGCCGCAACATCGCCGTGCTGGCCCAGCACTTCCACGTCATCGCCATCGATCAGCCCGGCTACGGCCACTCCGATAAGCACACCGAACACGAGCAGTACAACCGCTACAGCGCCGACGCTGTGCTGGCGCTTGTTCGACCACCTCGGTATCGAACGCGCGGCGCTGGTGGGCAATTCCCTGGGCGGGGGTACGGCGGTGCGCTTCGCCCTCGACCACCCCGACCGGGCGGGACGGCTGGTGCTGATGGGCCCGGGCGGTCTGAGCGTCAACCTGTTCGCCCCCGACCCCACCGAAGGCGTCAAGCTGCTGGGCCGGTTCACCGCCGAGCCGACGCGGGAGAACATGGAACGCTTCCTGCGGATCATGGTCTTCGACCAGAAGCTCATCACCCCCGAACTGGTCGACGAGCGGTTCGCGATCGCCAGCACACCGGAGTCGCTGGCGGCGGCGCGGGCGATGGGGAAATCCTTCGCCGGCCCGGACTTCGAACTCGGAATGATGTGGCGCGAGGTCTACAAGCTGCGCCAGCCGGTGCTGCTCATCTGGGGCCGCGAGGATCGGGTCAACCCGCTCGACGGAGCGCTGGTGGCGCTCAAGCAGATCCCGCGTGTGCAATTCCACGTTTTCGGGCAATGTGGACACTGGGCGCAGGTGGAGAAGTTCGACGAGTTCAACACGCTGACGATCGACTTCCTGGGAGGTGGCGGCAGTGAGAAGCGGAGGCGAATCACGCATGGGCGGTGCCAGCCCGATCAGATCTCTGGGCTACCTGCGTATCGAGTCCACCGATGTTGCCGGCCTGGCGCGAGTACGCGCTCAAGGTGCTCGGCATGGTCGAAGGCAGCGGCTCCACCGAGGGCGCGCTGTACCTGCGGATGGACGACTTCCCGGCGCGCCTGGTGATCGTCCCCGGCGAACACGACCGGCTGTCGGAAGCGGGTTGGGAGTGTGCGAACGCCGCAAGGTCTGCAGAGTGTCCGCGACGCGCTCGATATCGAGGGCGTGGCATACAAGGAGGCCACCGCGGCCCAGCTCGCCGACCGTCGCGTCGATGAGATGATCACGTTCGCGACCCCTCGGGCAACCGGCTCGAGGTCTTCCACGGCGCCGCCCTCGAGCACCGCCGAGTGGTCAGCCCCTACGGGCACAAGTTCGTCACCGGCGAGCAGGGCCTGGGTCACGTAGTGCTGTCCACCCGCGACGACGCGGAGTCGCTGCACTTCTACCGGGACGTCCTGGGCTTCATGCTGCGCGACTCGATGCGGCTGCCGCCGCAACTGGTGGGCCGGCCGGCGGACGGACCCCCGGCGTGGCTGCGCTTCTTCGGCTGCAACCCGCGCCACCACAGTCTGGCGTTCCTGCCGATGCCCACCCCGAGTGGCATCGTGCACCTGATGCTGGAGGTGGAGGAGAGCGACGACGTCGGGCTCTGCCTGGACCGGGCGCTGCGGCGCAAGGTGCCGATGTCCGCGACTCTGGGCCGCCACGTCAACGACAAGATGCTCTCCTTCTATATGAAGACACCGAGCGGATTCGACATCGAGTTCGGTTGTGAAGGAATGCAGGTCGAAGACGACGACTGGGTCGCGCGGGAGAGCACCGCGGTGAGTCTGTGGGGTCACGACTTCACCATCGGCTCCCACGCCACCAAGTAGCCTGCCCCTCATGTCGGCTGACGCGATCGACCCACGCGCTTTTCGTCAGGTCCTCGGACAGTTCTGCACCGGCATCACCATCATCACCACGATGCAGGACGACGTTCCCAACGGTTTCGCCTGCCAGTCCTTCGCGGCGCTGTCGCTGGACCCACCGCTGGTGCTGTTCTGCCCCACGAAGGTCTCCCGGTCGTGGCAGGCGATCGAGGCCTCCGGGCGGTTCTGCGTGAACGTCCTGACCGAGCAGCAGCGTGAGGTGTGCGCACGGTTCGGGTCCAGGGAGCCGGACAAGTTCGCCGGGGTCGGGTGGCACCGCTCGGAACTGGGCTCGCCGGTCCTCGACGGGTCGCTCGCCCACATCGACTGCACCGTGCATTCGGTCCACGACGGCGGCGATCACTTCGTGGTGTTCGGCCTGGTGCACTCACTCTCGGATGTGGGACACGTCAAGCCCCGGCCACTGCTGTTCTACCGCGGCGAGTACACCGGCATCGAACCGGACAAGAACACCCCGGCGCAGTGGCGCGACGATCTCGAGTCGTTCCTCACCGCCACCTCGCCGGACACCTGGCTCTAGGTGTAGGGGGCTCGTAGCCGTTCGCCGTCCGGTCGTTGATGAAGCCGACGATCGAGGCCGCGACGTCGCTGTGCATGGAGTCGTTGAGGATGTCGTGTCGGCCGCCGGCGAACTCCCGGTAGTCCAGTTCGCTGATCTGTTCGGCGTAGGCGCGCACCGCTCCCGGCGCCGCGATGGGGTCGATACCGCCGTGCACGGCGAGTGTCGGAACACTCAAGGTCGGCAGCGTCGCACCGAAGCGGTCCCATGCCCGGTCGAGTTCCCGAGCCAGTGCGGTGCCATCGACCGAAGTGAACGCCAACGGGTCATTCTCAAGGGCATCCAGGTAGAACGGATCGCCGGACAATCCGCGCGGATCCAGATCTATTGCCGGGTTGGTATCGACGAACTCGGCGACCGGCACCAGCGGCGCCCCGGAGATGACCGCCGCGCGGTAGCGCCCGGGATTCTCCAGTACCCGAAACAATGTGACCACCGCACCGAAGGAATGTCCCTGCGCCACAACAGGTATCCCCGGCCCCGCAGCTTCGGCGAGCTGCGTGAGAGATTCCGCCACTGCGGAGCTGTCTTCGATGGTGCCCAGCTGTCCCCGCGCTCCAGGCGACAGTCCGTGGCCGAATTGGTCAACCGCCCACAGATCGATACCCGCGGCGTTCAACGCGAATCCGTACCGGTGATAGAGCCCGGTGTGTTCGCCGAAGCCGTGCAGGAAGACCACCGCGGCCCGTGGGTCGGTAGCCGCCCAGTGCCGGTAGTACACCGGACCTGATTCATGATCGAGAAATGGCATGCCCTGAGTATCGCCCGACTAGCGGCTGAGCCAGGGACCCAACCGGCGCAGCGCCTCGTCGATGTCGTTCGCCGGGCCGGCGAAGGACAGCCGCACGAACGACCGGCCGGCGACGGTGTCGAAGTCGATCCCGGGTGCCAGCGCCACCCCCGTCTCGGCGAGCAATCTCTCGCAGAACGACAGCGAGTCGGCGGTGAAGTCGGATATGTCGGCGTAGATGTAGAACGCGCCATCGGCCGGCGCCAGCCGGGTGATGCCGATGTGCCGCAATCCGGCGATCAAGGTGTCGCGGTTGCGGGCATAGTGCTCCAGGTGGCCCTGCGCCTCGGCGATGGACGCAGGCGTGAATGCCGCCACCGCCGCGTACTGCGCCAGCACTGGTGGGCAGATGGTGAAGTTCCCGGTGAGGCGGTCCACGGCGCGGCGCAGTTCCTCCGGCACCAGCAGCCAGCCCAGCCGCCACCCTGTCATTGCGAAGTACTTCGAGAAGCTGTTCACCACCACCGCGTTGCGTGAGGTCTGCCAGGCGCACGCCGTCTCCGGCGCACCCGGGTAGACCAGCCCGTGGTACACCTCATCGCTGATCAGCCGCACGCCACTGTCATCGCACCACCGGGCGATCGCCGCCAATTCCGACGGCGGGATCACCGTCCCCGTCGGGTTGGCCGGGCTGGCCACGATCACTCCACGCACCGGGGGATCAAGTGCAGCCAGCATCGCCACGGTCGGCTGGAACCGGGTGTCGGGACCGCACTCGATCTCGACCACCTCGCAGCCCAGGGCGGACAGGATATTGCGGTAGCAGGGGTAACCCGGGCTGGCCAGCGCCACCCTGTCACCTGCGTCGAAGCAGGACAGGAACGTCAACAGGAAACCGCCCGAGGACCCCGTCGTCAGCACCACGTCGTCGACGCCGACGCTGATGCCGTAGCGGTCGGTGTAAGACTGCGCGATCGCCTCGCGTAACTCCGGAATCCCAAGTGCCACCGAATAGCCCAGCTGATTGCGCTCCAGGGCAGCCGCCGCGGCGGCCCGCACCGGACCGGGCGCTCCGGCGCTGGGCTGGCCGGCGGCGAGGTTCACCAGATCGCCGTGGGTGCGCTGGCGCTGCGCCGCCGCCAGCCAGACATCCATCACGTAGAACGGGGGGATGCCGGCCCGAAGCGCGACGTGGTCGTTCACCGCAGTCAGGTTAGAACACCGGCTCAGAAGACTTCACTCTCGAGGTGCTTGAGTGCCTCGGCCGGTGATCCGAGCAGCGCAGCGCTGGTGTGTGCCCGCTTGAAGTAGAGCTGGATGTCGTGCTCCCAGGTGATCGCGATCCCGCCGTGCAACTGGATGGCCTCACCGGCGACCGCGCAGAATGCCTCGGTGGCGGCGACCCGGGCCAGTGCGGCGGTGACCGGGCCCGGTGCGACGACGGCATCACCGACCACCGCCCGCGCCGACTGCACGGCGACGTACATGTCGGCCATCCGGTGCTTGAGGGCTTGGAAGCTGCCGATCTGACGCCCGAACTGCACCCGCTGTTTGGTGTACTCCACCGTCAACTCCAGGCAGCGCGTCGCCGCACCGACCTGTTCGGCTGCCAGCAGGATGGCGGCGCTGTCGTGCAGGCCGGGATCACGGCCGATGTCCGTTGACGTGCCGGCGGTCAGCCGCGCCAGCCGGCGGGTGGGATCCAGCGGCGTGCGCGGTTCGCAGGTGACATCGGTCCACCGCAGCAGCCGGTGATCCTGCACCGCGATCACCACGTCGCAGACGTCGCCGTGCACCACATAGTCGCGGTCGAACACCACGGCGCCGACCGACTCGCCGGCGGCAAGCCGCTCGAGGGCACCGGTGTCGACCTCATCGGCGGCCAGCAGAGCCAACTCCGCCAGCGTCGTCCCCCACAGTGGCGTCGGCACCAAGCCGCGCCCCAACTCCTCCAGAACCACTGCGGCATCGGCGAGTTCGCCGCCGGCGCCGCCCATCTCCTCGGGCACCACCAGGGCGGCTGCGCCCACCTGATCGCACAGCAGCGTCCACAGTGACTCGTCGTACCCGCGGTCGGACTCCATCGCCCGCCGCACCGCCTCGGGTCCGGCGTGCTTGTCCACCAGGCCGGCCACCGTCTGGCGCAGCAGATCCCGTTCCTCGCTCACAACCCCTCCAGTACCCGACGTCGATGGCTTGCGGGATCACCCCACGCCGCACGCAGCGCCTGTACCCGCAGCAGCAGCTGGGACAGGTCATGCTCGGCGGTGTAGCCGATCGCGCCGTGGGTCTGCAGTGCGGCGCGCGCCGACACCAGCGCGGCATCCGATGCCGCGGCCTTGGCCGCACTCACGTCACGCGGGGTGTCGGGCGAGTTCTCCGCTAACGCGAGCGCGGCCGCGTACACCAGCGGCCGAGCCAATTCCACTGCGATGTGGACATCGGCGAGTTTGTGCTTGATCGCCTGGTAGCTGCCGATGATCCGGCCGAACTGGCTGCGCTGCTTGGCGTAAGCGACGGACATGTCCAGCATCGCCTGGCCCGCACCGATCAGTTGCGCGGCGGTGGCCAGCGCCCCGTACTCGTAGGCGCACGCCGTATCGGCGGCCCAGGGTTGGCCGGTCGCGGTGACGTCGAAGAGCCGGCGGGTGGGGTCGACCGAGTCGTGCGCCGCGCCGGCGGTGCCGTCGGAGGCGGTGCCGGCGGATCCGAGCAGCACCAGTCCGGCGAAGTCGGCATTGACAGCCCGCGGTACCGCGGGCTCAAGCGCGACGGTGACGATCAGGTCCCCGGCTGCCAGCGCGGCGGATCGTTGGTCGCCCCGCAGCAGGATCGGCGCCACCGCCAGCGATTCCGCCACCGGGCCCGGCACACCCCAGCGGCCCAACCCTTCGCAGGCCACCACCAGGTCGATCGGGTGAGCGGCCAATCCGTCGAAGTCCTCACCGACGGCCAGCGCGGTGACGCCGAGCTCGCCCAGCTGCGACCAGATCTTGCGGGCCGGGGCAGTGTCGTGTGCGGACCATGCCCGCACCGCCGCAGGCACATCGGCGGCCGACAGGGCCGCGTCGATACTGGCGGCGAAATCCCGTTGCTGCGCATCAAGTGCGAATTTCATCAGGCTTTGGCTTCCCGGGGCAGGCCCAGCAGCCGCTCGGCGATGATGTTGCGCTGAATCTCGTTGGTACCGGCGTAGATCGGACCGCCCAGGGCGAAGAGCAGGCCGTCGGTCCAGCCGTCGGTGAGTTCACCGTCGGCGCCGCGCAGTTCCAGAGCGGTCTGATGCAGGGTGACGTCGAGATCCGACCAGAACACCTTCGTCACTGACGATTCCGCGCCCAGTTCACCGCCCTCGGTCAGCCGGGTGACGGTCCCGAAGGTGTGCAACCGGTAGGCCTGCGCCTTGATCCAGGCGTCGGCGACCTGATCGGCGAAGCCTGGATGGGCGCCCTGTTGCTTCCACAACTCGACCAGGCGCTGCGCCGGTGCGGTGAACCGGGCCGGGCTGCGCAGCGACATCCCCCGCTCATTGCTGGCGGTGCTCATCGCGGCGCGCCAGCCTTCGTGAACCTCGCCGATCACATCGGCGTCCGGCACGAACACGTCGTCAAGGAAGATTTCCCCGAAACCGGTGTCGCCGCTGAGTTGCTCGATCGGGCGCACCGTGACGCCGTCGGCCGACAGGTCGAACATCAGGTATGTCAGTCCCCGGTGGCGTTGCGCCTCGGGGTCTGAGCGGAATAATCCGAATCCGCGTTCGCCGAAGGGGGCGCGGCTGCTCCAGATCTTCTGACCGTTGAGCAGCCAGCCGCCGTCGGTGCGGGTGGCTGTCGATCGCAGTGAGGCAAGGTCGCTGCCCGACTCCGGCTCCGACCACGCCTGAGCCCAGATCTCTTCGCCGCGAGCCATTTTCGGCAGGATGCGGTCCCGCTGTTCCTCGGTGCCGTGCGCGAACAACGTGGGTGCCAGCATCGAGATGCCGTTGGCGCTGGCCCGCCCGGGTGCTCCCGCGGCGAAATACTCCTCTTCGAAGACCACCCACTGCAGCAGTGTCGCGTCGCGGCCGCCATAGCGCTGCGGCCAGGTGATGACTGAGAGTCCTGCGTCGTAGAGCACCTTGTCCCACTGGCGGTGCTGGGAGAATCCGTCTGCGTTGTCGTAGGACTTGGTCGGGAACCACTCGGTGTTGGATGCCAGAAAGGTGCGCACCTCGTCGCGGAACGCGCACGTCTGCTCGTCGTAGTCCAGGTCCATTACGTCATCTCTCGCAGGGTGGGCTTGACGACCTTGCCGCCGGCATTGCGCGGCAACTCGTCGACGAACACCACCGATCGGGGCACCTTGAAATTCGCCAGATGCTTACGGGTGTACTCGATGACCGTCGTTGTCGTCGAGGTCCGTCGCGGGCCGGCGCACGATGAAGGCACGCCCGACCTCGCCGAGCCGGTCGTCGGGCACCCCGATCACGGCGACATCGGCGACGCCGTCCAAACGGGCCAGCACCTGCTCGATCTCGGCGGGGTACACGTTGAACCCCCCGCAGATGTACATGTCCTTAAGCCGGTCGGTGATCCGCAGGTTGCCGGACTCCGTCCACGGTGCCCACGTCGCCGGTGTGCAACCAGCCCATCGGCGTCGATGGCCGCCGCCGTTGCTGCCGGGTCGTCGAGGTAGCCGATCATGACGTTGGGCCCGCGCAGCAGCACCTCACCGGCGCCGGTGTCGTCGGCGGCATCGTCGGGCGGGGCGATGCGCAGTTCGAACTCCGCAATCGGCCGCCCGCACGTCGTCGCCACGGTGACCGGGTCATCATCGGGGCGGCACATGGTGCCGAAGCCACTGGCCTCGGTGAGTCCGTAGGCGGTCAGGACGATGTCGAAGTCCAGTTCGCTCTGCATACGTTCGATCAGCACCACCGGAATCGTGGCCGCCCCGGTCACCGCGAAGCGCAGCGAGCTGAGGTCGAAGTCCTTGCGCGACGGGTGATCCAGCAGCGTCTGATAGATCGTGGGTGGGCCGGGCAGGACGGTGATCCGGTGATCCTGCACCGCGCGCATCGCCTGCTCGGGATCAAAAGTCAGCTGCGGGATCAGCGTCGCACCGGTCTGCAGGCAGGCCAGGATCCCCGCCTTGTAGCCGAAGTTATGGAAGAACGGATTGATGCACAGGTACCGGTCGCTGCTGGACAACTCGCCGCATTCGGCCCACGCCGCCGGTGCGGACAGCGACTGCCGGTGGGCGCACAGCACACCCTTGCTGCGCCCGGTGGTGCCGGAGGTGAACAGGATGTCGGAAACGTCATCAGGGCTGACCGCGTGCGCGCGGGCGTCGACCTCGGAGAGCGGGATCTGTGGGCCGGCCATGAAGCCGTCCCAGGATGCCGCCGCGTCGGCGTCACCGTCCTCGACGGGTACCCGGACGATGTGCCGCAGTGCCGGCAGGGCGCGCCGGTCGAGGTCGGCGACCCGGTCGGCACCGAGGAAGCGGCCCATACCGACCAGCAGGGGCGCCTGGGTGCGGGCGAGGATGTCGGTGGCCTCACCGGCGGTGTAGCGCGTGTTGAGGGGAACGACGACCGCGCCGGCGTAGTGGGTGGCCAGGCAGGCGACCACCCAGTGCCAGGTGTTGGGAGACCAGATCGCGACCCGATCGCCGGGTTGCACACCGAGACCGGCGATCGCCGCCGCTGCCCGGCGCACCTCGTCGCGCAGTTCGGAGAAAGTGAAGGACCGTTGCGCGGTCACCAGCGCCTGATGGTCTGCGAAGTCCAGTGCCATCCGGTCCAGCACGGCCGGCGTGGTGAGCCGATGGCTGGTCATTGAATGCGGCTCCTACCTGGCCCCGGGGCTAACAAAGCAAGTGCTTGGTAGGTTAGCCTACAAGGGTGATCACGGTCGAGGAGTTCCGGGCGGAGGTCCGGGAATGGCTGGCTGACAATCTGGTCGGCGACTACGCCGCGCTCAAGGGCCTCGGCGGCCCGGGGCGCGAGCATGAGGCGTTCGAGGAACGGCTGGCGTGGAACCGGCATCTCGCCGCGGCGGGGCTGACCTGTCTGGGCTGGCCGGTCGAGCACGGCGGACGCGGGTTGTCGGTGGCCCACCGGGTGGCGTTCTACGAGGAGTACGCCAAGTCCGACGCCCCGGACAAGGTGAACCACCTCGGCGAGGAACTCGTCGGCCCCACGCTCATCGACTTCGGTACCCCTGAGCAGCAGGCCCGCTTCCTTCCCGCGATCCGCGACGTCACCGAACTGTGGTGTCAGGGCTACTCCGAGCCCGGTGCCGGCAGTGACCTCGCCAACGTCGCCACCACGGCGGTACTCGATGACGGGCAGTGGATCATCAACGGCCAGAAGGTGTGGACCTCACTGGCGCACTGGGCGCAGTGGTGCTTTGTACTGGCCCGCTCGGAGAAGGGCTCCAAACGTCACGCGGGCCTGGCCTACCTGCTGGTGCCGCTGGACCAGCCCGGCATCGAGATCCGTCCGATCGTGCAGCTGACCGGTGACTCGGAGTTCAACGAGGTGTTCTTCACCGATGCGCGCACCGACGCCGATCTCGTGGTCGGGGAGCCGGGCGACGGCTGGCGGGTCGCGATGGGCACCCTGATGTACGAGCGCGGCGTGTCCACCCTCGGCCAGCAGATCCGTTATGCCCGTGAGCTTTCCGGTCTGGTGGAGCTCGCCAAGAACACCGGCGGGATCGACGATCCGTCGATCCGCGAGCGGCTTACCCGGGCGTGGGCCGGCCTGCAGGCCATGCGGTCATTCGCCCTGGCGACCATGGACGAGGAGCTACCGGGTCAAGACAGCGTCTCGAAACTGCTGTGGGCCAACTGGCACCGCGATCTCGGCGAACTCGCCATGTCGATCAAAGCCAAGAGCGGCCTGGTGTTGGAGGACAACGAGTTCGACGAATGGCAGCGGCTGTTCCTGTTCTCCCGTGCCGACACCATCTACGGCGGGTCCAACGAGGTGCAGCGCAACATCATCGCCGAGCGCGTCCTCGGCCTCCCGCGCGAGGCGCGCGGCGCGTGAGCGGTCTGAGCGCCGCCCCGCCTGAGATCCCCGGCCACGGACTGCTGACCGGGAAGGTCGTCGTGGTGACTGCGGCGGCGGGCACCGGCATCGGCGCGGCCACTGCCCGGCGCGCTCTCGCCGAAGGCGCCGATGTGATGGTCTCCGATCATCACGAGCGACGGCTGGGGGAAACCCGCGACGAACTGTCCGCCCTCGGACTGGGCCGGGTGGAGAGCGTGGTGTGCGACGTCACCTCCACCGCGCAGATCGATGCGCTCATCGCCTCCACCACCGCCCGGTTGGGGCGCCTCGACGTGCTGGTCAACAACGCCGGACTCGGTGGGCAGACCGCTGTCGTCGACATGACGGACGAGGAGTGGGACCGCGTCCTCAACGTCAGCCTCACCTCGGTGATGCGGGCCACCCGCGCGGCGCTGCGGTACTTCTCCGAAGCCGGCCACGGCGGAGTGATCGTCAACAACGCCAGCGTGCTCGGCTGGCGGGCGCAGCACTCCCAGTCTCACTACGCCGCCGCGAAGGCCGGGGTGATGGCACTGACCCGGTGCAGCGCGATCGAGGCGGCGGAATACGGGGTGCGGATCAACGCGGTCTCGCCGAGCATCGCCCGGCACAAATTCCTGGAGAAGACCAGTTCCACCGAGCTGCTCGATCGGCTCTCCGAGGGCGAGGCCTTCGGCCGCGCCGCCGAGCCGTGGGAGGTGGCCGCCACCATCGCATTCCTGGCCAGCGACTACTCCAGTTACCTGACCGGCGAAGTGATTTCGGTCTCGAGCCAGCATCCATGACCACCAGCGAGCAGACCCCGCCGCCGGCCACTCGGCGCGACGAGTTGCTCGAGCTCGCCGCAACGATGTTCGCCCAACGCGGTCTGCGCGCGACCACCGTCCGCGATATCGCTGACGCCGCCGGGATTCTCTCCGGCAGCCTCTATCACCACTTCGCCTCCAAGGAGGAGATGGTCGATGAGGTGCTGCGCACCTTCCTGGACTGGCTTTTCGGGCGCTACCAACACATCATCGACACCGAACCCAACCCGCTGGCACGGCTGGAGGGATTGTTCATGGCGTCCTTCGACGCCATCGAGCGCCATCACGCCGAGGTTGTCATCTACCAGGACGAGGCCAAGCGCCTCTCCGACCAGCCGCGCTTCTCCTACATCGACGAACTCAACGTCCGCCAGCGCAAGATGTGGGTCGATGTGCTGACCGAGGGAATCGAACAGGGATACTTCCAGCCGGATATCGACGTCGATCTGGTGTACCGATTCATCCGCGACACCACGTGGGTGTCGGTGCGCTGGTATCAGCCGGGTGGACCGCTTACCGCCGAGCAGGTGGGCCGCCAGTACCTGGCCATCGTGCTCGGCGGCGTCGCCGTGAAAACCTAACGAGGAGAGGGATCTCACCATGGCCGAGGCCTATGTCATCGACGCCGTCCGCACCGCGGTCGGCAAACGCAACGGCTCACTGGCCGGCGTGCACCCGATCGATCTCGGCGCGCACGCCTTCCACGGCATCTTCGGCCGCAACGACGTCGATCCCGGTGCCGTCGACGACGCGATCGTCGGCTGCGTGGACGCCGTCGGCGGTCAGGCCGGCAACATCGGCCGGCTCGCCTGGCTGGCGGCCGGCTACCCCGAGGAGGTTCCCGGGGTCACGGTCGACCGGCAGTGCGGCTCGAGTCAGCAAGCGATCTCGTTCGGTGCCCAGGCGATCATGGCCGGGGTGGCCGACCTGATCCTGGCCGGCGGCATGCAGAACATGAGCCAGATCCCGATCTCCTCGGCGATGATCGTCGGCAGGGAGTTCGGATTCACCACGCCGACGGCGGAGTCCAAGGGGTGGGCCGCACGGTACGGCGACCAGGAGATCTCGCAGTTCCGCGGCGCGGAGATGATCGCCGATGAGTGGGACATCTCGCGCGAAGATATGGAACGCTTCGCCCTGGCCAGCCACCAGCGCGCCTTCGAGGCGATCCGCGCAGGGCACTTCCACAACGAGATCGTGCCGCTGGACGGATTCGGCGTTGATGAAACCCCTAGGGAGACAACGCTGGAGAAGATGGCCGGCCTGCCCACCCTGAGCGAGGGCGGACGGATGACGGCCGCGGTGGCCAGTCAGATCTCCGACGGTGCCAGTGCGGTTCTTCTCGCCTCCGAGCGGGCCGTGAAAGACCACAACCTGACCCCGCGTGCCCGGATCCACCACATCAGCTGCCGCGGCGCCGATCCGGTGCGGATGCTGACCGGGCCGATCCCGGCGACCCGCTACGCCCTCGACAAGACCGGATTGTCGATCGACGACATCGACGTCGTGGAGATCAACGAGGCGTTCGCACCGGTGGTGCTGGCCTGGATCAAGGACACCGGTGCCGACCCCGCGAGGGTCAATCCCAACGGCGGGGCCATCGCGCTGGGTCACCCGCTCGGTGCCACCGGCGCCAAGCTGTTCGCCACCATGCTCAACGAACTCGAGCGCACCGGGGGCCGCTACGGCCTGCAGACGATGTGCGAGGGGGGCGGCACCGCCAACGTCACCATCATCGAACGGCTGTAGAACAATCTCAGTGGTCGTGGATGATGACTCCGCGAATGATGTTGCCGGCCAACATGTCGTCATAGCCGGAGTTGATGTCGTTCAGCTTGTACTCGTGAGTGACCGTTTCATCGAGTAGCAGCTTGCCCTCCCGGTAGAGGCTGAGCAGCCGTGGGATGTCCGACCGCGGATTCGCCTGACCGTAGAGGCTGCCCAGCAGCCGCTTCTGGAACAGCGTGAACATCGCCATCGGCAGAGTGGGTGTCACATCCGCCATCGCCGCGATCCCGGTCAGCACCACGGCCCCGCCCTTGCGGATGATGTCGAGGGCTTCTCCGATCATCGGACCCTCCACCACGCCGACGGTGAGGATCGCCGAATCCGCCATCACCCCGCGGGTCAGTTCGGCCACCAGGGCGGTCGCCTCCGCCATCGAGGTGGCGAAATGGGTGGCACCTAACTCGAAGGCTTTGTCGCGCTTGTCCTCGACGAGTTCGACCACGACGATCTTCTCCGCGCCGGCCAACCGGGCGCCCTGCACCGCGCCGCTGCCGACGCCGCCGAACCCGATCACCACGACGGTGTCACCCGGTTGCACATCGGCGGTGTTCACCGCCGATCCCCATCCGGTGGTGATCCCGCACCCGAGCAGGCACGCCCGCGACAGCGGCATGTCATCGTCGATCTTGACCAGGGAGGCCTCCGACACCGTTCCGAAGGGCGCGAAGGTTCCCAGCAGCAACGCCACCCCCACGTCGGTCCCGTCGGCCAGGTGCCGCCGGTAGGTGCCGTCGAGTTGCGTGCCGTTGAGGATGTACGCCCCGAGATCGCACAGGTTCGACTGCCCGTTGGCGCAGAACCGGCACCGGCCGCACGCCGGCAGGAAGGAGGCCACCACGTGGTCGCCCCGCTTCAGGCCCCGAACGCCCGGTCCGACCTCCTGGACGATTCCCGCGCCCTCATGCCCGCCGATGATCGGCAGCGGCGCCGGGAAGTCTCCGGTTCGGACGTGGTGGTCGGAGTGGCACATCCCGGTGGCCTCGAAGGACACCAGAACCTCACCCTCCTGGGGGCCGTCGAGGTCGACCTCCTCGATACTCCAGTCGCCGTTCACTTCCCACAGCACCGCCGCGTTCATCTTCATGGACGAAGAGTTTAGAAAGCCGGGCCGGGCCGAAAGGGCCTAACCGGCGATTTCGGTGCGCAGAAAGTGACCGATACTGACCCGCTCGAATGTCCGCCGCCGGTCGCGCGGCAACTCCGGCAGTGCCTGGGTCGAGTCGATCAGTTCGGGAGAGACGACGTGGTAGGTCTGCCCCTTGCTGATGATGTCGGCCTCCCCGGTCGTCAGCACATTGCGCACCCAGTCCACCTGGGTTCCGTAGGGCAGCGGGACGATCAGGTGGCTGCCGACCCGGTCGGCGACGATCGGGGTGCGGTATCGCTGTCCGGAACGCCGGCCGGTGTGCTCGATGATCGAGGCATACCAGTAGCGCTTACCGGCCAGCCGCAGCATCAGCGGGTTCAGCAGGTATTTGTTCGACGTTCGGATCACCGTCTGCAGCGGTGCGGGCCAACTCTCCGGCGCGATCCCCATATCGCGACGTTACGCCGTTAGTCGATCAGCGCGCTCGCGGCCTGCAGGTGCTTGATGGCCTCGCTGACGATGCCGTCGATGAGCTGAGCGCAGGTCGGCAGGTCCTCGATGATGCCGGCCACCTGACCCGAGGCCAGCACTCCCGCGTCGGTGCTGCCGTCGACCAGTCCGGCCTTGAGCAACATCGGGGTATTGGCCGCCATGATCACCTGCGACCACGTCAGGTCCTTGCCGCGGCGCATCGTCAGTCCGTCGCGGATCATCGACGTCCATGACATCTGTGACATCTTTTTGAACTTCGCGGCATTGATGATCGCGGCGGTGAAACCCCGCACCGGCGAGCCGCTTTCGAGCTTCTCGACCAGGCCGGTGCGCAGCACGCGGTGCGGCATCCCGTCGACCCGGGTCGACACCACCGTTCCGGTCAGATCGGCCTGCAGGTAGCGCTGCTTGACCTCGTCAGGCACGGTCGAGTCCGAGGTCAACAGGAACCGGGTGCCCATCGCGACACCGGCGGCGCCGTAGGACAGTGCGGCGGCCAGGCCGCGGCCGTCGAAGAAGCCCCCCGCGGCAACCACCGGGATTCCAGTGCCGTCGAGGGCGTCGAGCACCGACGGCAGCAGCAGGGTGGTCGGAACCGGTCCCGTGTGGCCACCGCCCTCGCCGCCCTGAACGATCACCGCATCGGCACCCCATCCCGCCACCTTGCGGGCATGCTTGGCTGCGCCCACCGACGGAACCACCAGCGATCCGGCCTCCTTCAACGCCGCGATCAGTTCGGGCTTGGGTGCCAGCGCGAAGGACGCCACTTTCACGCCTTCGCGGATCATCAGTTCGACGCGGTCGCCTGCGTCGGCGGCATCGGCACGGATGTTGACGCCGAAGGGGCGGTCGGTCGCTGCCTTCACTTTCGCGATGCCGGTCGCCAGTTCGTCGATCGTCATTGTCGCGGCGGCCAGGATTCCCAGCCCACCGGCATTCGCTGTGGCGGAGACCAGTCGGGCGCCCGCGACCCACCCCATCCCGGTCTGCACCACCGGGTGTTCGATGCCGACCATCCGGGTCAGCGCGGTCTGGATTCTCATACCTTTACTTCCTTATCACGCAATGCCTTCGGGTCGATCGTCTCCCGGATCAGTGTCAGTTCCTCAGCACTGGGCAGCCGTGTCCGCTGCGCATCGCCGAGACCGGCCACCTCGAATCCGGTGTTGTCTCGCACCTCGTCGGGCTCAACACCCGGATGCAGCGACAGCGCCCGCATGGTGTGGTCCGGGCCGCCGAAGTCGAAGACCCCGAGGTTGCTCACCACCCGGAAGACGTTGACGAACCGGTAGGCGGGATTGGCCGGATCCACCTTGTTCCAGCCGATTCCGGACACCACGTCGACGTGATCGCAGAACACCCGCGCCGAGTGGTTGCCGACCCAGTAACTGGTGGCGTGGTTGATCGTGTTGCCCGGGGCGCCGCGGACCCCGAACATCTGCCGGGTCGGGTGCTGCAACGGCCCGAACGCGGAGAGATTCTGGTTGCCGTACCTGTCGACCTGATTGGCGCCCATCACCACGTGGCGCCGGCCCCAGGCCAGGGTTTCGAAGACCCGGCCGAACGGCATCCATCCCTCGATGGCGCCCGCGCCGCCGATCGCCGGGGTGTCGGCCAGCAGTTGTGCCTCCCCGTCGCTCAACAGAATGTCCGGAGCGAAGGTCAGCCGCGCCAGGCGCGCCCCGACCGACACCATGGTGGTCATCGGGCTGACCATGATCTCGCCCGCGTCGCGGAACAACTCCGCACAGGCGACGGCGCAGACCTCGGCTCGCGACACGGCCATCATGACGCCCCCTGTTCGGTGAACCGGCGGACCGCAGCCTGATAGTCGGCCTCGCTGCCGGACAGATAGGTGTCGACGAACTGCGCCCAGGTGTCATCCTCAGCCGCGGCGGCCGCATAGTGCCGCTGAAACTTCTCGTCACGTCCGTAGTCCGGCGCGTTGGTGGTGAAGTGGGCACCCCCCGGTGCCTCGACGACGTGGTCGACCATCATCCGGTTGACCAACAGTGCCTGCGGCGGAACGGCTTTGACGAGTTCCTCGGTGGACACCACCTGCTCCACCGACAGGTACCGGCGGTCGGCGGCCATCAGGAACAGATCATCGAAGTACGGGTCGATGCCGGTGTAGGCCGCGTTGCCGTGCCTGTCGCCGATGTTGAGGTGCACGAGCGCGGCGTCCAGCCGCAACGCCGGCATCGCGATGAGCTCCTCGTGGTCGTCGCCCGTCGCCGGCGGGCTGGAGCGAAGCGACCCGGGATTCGGGGTCATGTAGGGCGAGCGGACGGTCTTCAACTCACCGTCCCAGAAGTCCGGCACCGAGCTTCCCAGTCCGGCGCGGGTCGGTAGGAACGGGAGCCGCTGCGCGGCGGCCTGCAGACCGCAGCGCAACATGCCCTCGTCCATTTCGCGGGCCACGATCGCACCGGTGGTGCGCGCACGGGAGAACCACGGGTCATAGAACGGTGGGGAGTCCAGCGAGACGAATCCGTAGTAGACCTTCGCCACCTTGCCCGCCGAGCACAGCAGACCCAGATCGGGCCCGCCGTAGGTCACCACGGTCAGGTCGGTGACCGCGGTCCGCAGCAGGGCCCGGACGAACGCCATCGGCTTACGTCGTGAGCCCCATCCGCCGATGCCGATCGTCATCCCACTCTCGATGCCGGCGACAGCGTCGTCGAGGGTGGTGCGCTTGTCTCTCATGGCTGCCCGGACTTACTTCTCGGACTTGGTCGTGCCGGCGAAATCGTCACGCAGCTCATCGGAGACGCCGGAGAGGTTGAGCTCGAAAGTGAAGCCCTGCTCCATCCGGTAGCTGGCGTTGACGCGCTGGGGATCGATGAGATTCAGCGCCTCCTTGGCCGCGCGGATCACCCGGGTGTCCTTGCCGGCGATGTCGCGGGCGACCCGCAGGGCGGCCTCGTCGAGGTCCACCCGGGGTACCACTTCGTGCACCGAGCCGAATCGGTGCAGCGTTTCGGCATCCACGGTGGCCGCGGTGAAGAACAGTCGCCGCATCATGTGCTGGGGAACCAGCCGGGACAGGTGCGTGGCGGCGCCCAGTGCGCCCCGCTCGACCTCGGGTAGGCCGAACACCGCGTCATCGGAGGCGACGATCACGTCGGAGTTGCCGACCAAGCCGATGCCGCCGCCCACGCAGAAGCCGTTGACGGCCGCCACGACCGGCACCTCGCACTCGTAGACCGCCTTGAACGCGGCGAAGCAGCCGCGATTGGCGTCGATGAGCGCGGAGAATCCCGAGGTGCGCTGCATCTCCTTGATGTCGACGCCGGCGTTGAACCCGCGGCCCTCCGCGCGAAGGATCACCACGTGGGTGGCCATATCGCGGCCGGCGTCGGTAATGGCGTCCGCGAGGGTGAACCACCCCTTCGATGGGATCGCATTCACCGGCGGGTAGTCGACCGTCACCGCGACGATGCCGGGTTCGACGGTGGAGGACGTGATCGACATGGAACTCCCTGGCGGCCAGTCAACGGAACCTAAGCAAGCACTTGCTTGGTACGCTAGCACAGTGACAGGCACCCCCATCAGCCTCGGTCTTGCCGGCCGAATCGTTCTGGTGACCGGTGGGGTGCGTGGTGTCGGCGCCGGTATCAGCGCGGTATTCGCCGAGCAGGGCGCCACGGTGGTGACCTGTGCCCGTCGCCCCGTCGAGGGCCTTGCGTACGAGTTCCACGGCTGCGACGTCCGCGACCCTGACGCCGTGGCCGCGATGGTGGCGGCCATCGTCGACCGTCACGGCGCCCTCGATGTCGTCGTCAACAATGCCGGCGGATCACCGCACGCACTGGCTGCCGAGGCCTCACCGCGGTTCCATCAGAAGGTCATCGAGTTGAACCTGCTCGGGATGCTGCACGTGTCGCAGGCCGCCAACGCGGTCATGCAACAGCAGGCCCGTGGCGGGGCGATCGTGTCGATCTCCAGTCTCAGCGGCCGTCGTCCGTCGCCGGGCACCGCGGCCTACGGCGCCGCCAAAGCGGGTGTCGACAGTCTCACCGCAACACTGGCGGTGGAATGGGCGCCGAAGGTTCGGATCAATGCGATCGCCGCAGGCCTGATCCGGACCGAGCAGGCTGAACTTTTCTACGGCGACGAGGCATCACAGGCCGCGGTGGCATCGACCATTCCACTCGGCCGGCTGGCTGATCCGGCCGAGATCGGTTGGGCGGCAGCGTTTCTCGCATCCGATGCCGCGTCCTACATCAGCGGAGCGGTGCTCCCGGTGCACGGCGGCGGGGAACCCCCGCCATTCCTGTCCGCATCAGCGGCCAACAAGGATTAAGGAGATACGCATGGGATTGCTCGACGGCCGGGTGGTCATCGTCACCGGCGCAGGGGGCGGCATCGGCCGCGCACATGCGTGCGCGTTCGCCGCCGAGGGGGCCCGTGTAGTGGTCAACGACATCGGCGTCGGCCTTGACGGCTCACCGGCCGGCGGCGGCAGTGCCGCGCAATCGGTAGTCGATGAGATCCGGGCAGCGGGCGGCGAAGCCGTCACCAGTGGCGCCAATGTGGCGGACTGGGAGGAGGCGGCCGGATTGATCCAGACCGCCGTCGACACCTTCGGCGGTCTGGACGTTCTGGTCAACAACGCCGGCATCGTCCGCGACCGGATGATCGCCAACACCAGCGAGCAGGAGTTCGACGCCGTCGTCGCCGTCCACCTCAAGGGCCACTTCGCCACCACCCGGCATGCGGGCGCCTACTGGCGCGGGCTGTCCAAGGAGGGCAAACAGGTCGACGCCCGGATCATCAACACCAGCTCCGGGGCAGGACTTCAGGGCAGCGTCGGGCAGGGCAACTACAGCGCCGCCAAGGCCGGCATCGCCGCGCTGACCCTGGTGGCCGCGGCCGAGATGGGCCGCTACGGCGTGACGGTCAATGCGATCGCGCCGTCGGCGCGCACCCGGATGACCGAAACGGTGTTCGCCGAGATGATGGCCGCCCCCGATGCGGGGTTCGACGCCATGGCACCGGAGAACATCTCACCGCTGGTCGTCTGGCTCGGCAGCGCCGAGTCCGCGGACGTGACCGGGCGGGTGTTCGAAGTCGAGGGCGGCATCATCCGTGCCGCCGAGGGCTGGCAGCACGGAGCCGAGGTCGACAAGGGCGCACGGTGGGAACCCGGCGAACTCGGCCCCGTCGTGCGGGGACTGCTGGCCGAAGGGCGGCCGCCGGTGCCGGTCTACGGCGCCTGAGAGCTACGGGTCGCAGATGACGACCGGGATCACCCGGTCGGTCCAGGACTGGTAGTCGTCGAAGCTGGAGTACATCGCGGTGAGCTTCGGCCAGTACTCGGCGCGCTCTGCTTCGGTGGCGTCGCGCGCGGTCAGCGCGAGAACCTCATCCTTGATCTGAACGGTCACCTTCGGGTTGGCCTTCAGGTTCAGGTACCACATCGGGTTCGTGGCGGCACCGCCCTGAGAGGCGACCAGGATCACCCGATTGCCCTCACGCAGGTAGAGCAGCGGGCTCACGCGTGGCTCGCCGGTCTTGCGGCCGGTGGTCGTCAGCAGCGCAACCGGCGCACCCTTGAGGAACTTCCCGCCGACCTTCCCCTTGGTCGCCTTGTACGCCCAGGTGTTGAGCCGGGACATCCATTTGATGATGACCTTGGTCTGCGGTGAGTTCAGACCCTTCGGGGGACTGGCGGCCACGGCGTGCTCCTAGCGCTGGATGAACGGGCGGATCCGCGCCCGGATGTGGTGAATCCTGCCATCGTCGGCCGGAATCAGAAAAGTCTCGTCGACGTGTGCGCACATCCGGCGACCGGCCAGCGACGGCTTGGTGATCACATCGAACCGGGCTCGGACCTCGTCGCCGGCCACGGAGAACTCCGGCGGCGTGGTCGCCGCGATGATCCGGTACTGCGGTCCGCGACTCAGGCTGCGGCGCAGGTGATCTGCGGAGAAGCCGGTCTTGAGGCCCACCTCGATGCGGGTGCAGTCGGGGGCGAGCGGTACGGCATCGGCCTGGTGGGTGGTCAGGGAGTCGATGTAGGCCTGTGCGGCGGAGATCCGCTCGGCCTCGGTCTTCACCGCCGGTGCGTCAGATCCGCTCGATGATGGTGCCGGTCGACAACGCACCGCCGGCACACATCGTGATCAGCGCCGTGCTCTGACCGGTGCGCTCCAGCTCGTGCAGCGCGGTGGTGATGAGCCGGCTGCCGGTGCTGCCGACCGGGTGTCCCAGCGCGATCGCGCCGCCGTTGACGTTGACCCGGTCCATATCGGCGTTATGGACCTGCGCCCAGCTGAGCACCACCGAGGCGAACGCCTCGTTGATCTCGACGAGGTCGATGTCGCCGAGCTTCATGCCGGCTTTGGCGAGCACCCGCTCGGTGGCCTGGACCGGGCCGTCGAGGTGGTAGTACGGCTCGGAGCCGACGAGTGCCTGGCTGACGATGCGCGCGCGGGGCGTTAAGCCTTGCGCTCGTGCCACGGACTCATCCATCCACAGCACCGCGGCGGCGCCGTCGGAGATCTGCGACGAGGTGCCCGCGGTGTGCATGGCACCTTCCATCACCGGCTTGAGCCCCGCCAGGCCCTCGGCGGTGGTGTCGCGCAGGCCCTGGTCGCGGCTGACCATGTGCCGCTCGGCATGTCGGCTGCTTGTTCTCGTCGATCACCGGGGCCTCGATGGGGGAGATCTCCCGATCGAAACGGTGCTCGTCCCAGGCGCGCTTGGCCTTCTGCTGGGAGATCAGCCCGAGGTGGTCGAGGTCGGCCCGGGTGATCCCGCGGCGCTTCGCGATCCGCTCGGCGGCGGTGAACTGGTCGGGCATGTCGATGTCCCACGACTCGGCGCGGATCCGTGACCGGTCCGGGCCGGCGTTGGCGCCCAGGCCGACGCGGCTCATGGCCTCGATGCCGCACGCGATGCCGACGTCGATGGCCCCGGAGGCGATCAGCCCGGCGATCAGGTGGTTGGCCTGCTGCGCGCTGCCGCACTGGCAGTCGATGGTGGTGGCGCCCACCTGTTCGGGCAGACCCGCGGTCAGCCAGGCCACCCGGGTGATGTTGTTGGACTGCTCGCCGTACTGCGTCACGCAGCCGCCGATGGCCTGTTCCACCAGTGCCGCATCGATGCCGGCCCGGTCCACCACCGCCTTCTGCGTTGCGCCCAGCAGTTCGGTGGCGTGCAGCCCGGACAGCCACCCATTGCGCTTCCCGATCGGGCTGCGAGTGGCTTCGACGATGACAGGATTACCCATGGAGCCAGGCTAGAACACGTTTCAGTACCCTGACAAGCGAGGATGCCTTAGCGCCTTTTGTCTGCAGCTGGACGCCGTGTTTTACTGGCACTAGAACACGTCATAAATCGAGGAGCGCACCACCTATGGGAACCCCCGGGCCCAGCCCCACCTTGCCGAACGGCTTCGACTTCCTCGATCCGGACCGCAATGTCCAACGGCTACCCATCGACGAGCTGGCGGAGTTGCGCAAGTCCGCGCCGGTCTGCTGGTGCGAGCAGGCCGATCGGTAAGGGCGGGTTCAACGACGGCGGCTACTGGGTGGTGACCAAGCACAAGGACGTCAAAGAGGTGTCCCGGCGCAACGACGTCTACCAGAGCGGACCCAACACCGCGCTGCCGCAGTTCGCCGATGACATGACCCGCGAGGACATCGACATGCAGAGCGTCATCCTGCTGAACATGGACGGCGAGCGCCACGACCGGCTGCGCCGCATCATCTCCCGCGGTTTCACGCCCCGGGCCGTGGAGCGGCTGCGCGACGAGCTTGCCGAGCGCGCCGAGACCATCGTCAAGACCGCTGCGGCGCAGGGCGACGGCGACTTCGTCGAACAGGTGGCCTGCTGAGCTTGCCGCTGCAGGTGATCGCCGGACTTCTCGGTGTCCCGCAGGACGAACGGGACAAGCTGTTCCGCTGGACCAATGAGATGACCGGCAATGAGGACCCGGAGTTCGCCCACGTCGACGGCCGGACGTCGTCGATGGAGCTGCTCGGGTTACGCCATGGAGATGGCGGCCATGAAGGCGCAGGATCCCGGCGAGGACATCGTCACCGCGCTGATCAACGCCGATGTCGACGGGGAGAAACTCTCCGACGACGAGTTCGCCTTCTTCGTGCTGATGCTCGCCGTCGCGGGCAGCGAGACCACCCGCAACTCGATCACCCACGGGATGATCGCCTTCGTCAACAATCCCGACCAATGGGAGCTCTACCGGCGCGAACGCCCGAAGACCGCGGCGGACGAGATCGTCCGCTGGGCGACGCCCGGTCACCGCCTTCCAGCGCACCGCCGTGGTCGACACTGAACTGGGCGGGGTGACGATCAAAGCGGGCCAGCGGGTGGTGATGTTCTACCGTTCGGCGAACTTCGACGAAGAGGTCTTCGACGATCCGCACACCTTCAACATCCTCCGCGACCCGAACCCGCACGTCGGCTTCGGCGGCACCGGGGTGCACTTCTGCATCGGCGCCAACCTGGCGCGGATGACGATCGACTTGATCTTCGGCGCCATCGCCGATCACATACCGGATCTCTCGCCAATCGGCACCCCCGACCGGCTACGGTCGGGGTGGCTCAACGGCATCAAGCACTGGCAGGTCGACTACACCGGCTCGGCGGCGTCTTAACCCCTATCGGCACGTCCCACGAGGAGGAATCGGGTGGACTTCACTCCCGACCCGGCGCAGCAGGCTGTCGCCGACGTCGTCAACTCGGTCCTCGACCGTGAGAACAGCTGGGAGGCACTGGTTTCCGGTGGCGTGCCCGCTCTTGGCGTGCCGGAACGCCTCGGCGGCGACGGCGTCGGCCTACCGGAGATCACCACCGCGCTGACCGAGATCGGCCGGCACGCACTCGTCTCGCCGGCGCTGGCCACTCTCGGCTTCGGGGTGCTGGGATTGCTGGACATGGCAAGTGAAGCCCAGCAGGACCGCTACCTCGAGGGTGTCGCCAAGGGCGCGATCCTCACCGCCGCGGTCAATGAGCCCGGAACCGCGCTGCCCGAATATCCCGCGACGCACCTGGCCGGCGGACGGCTCACCGGAACCAAGGTGGGCGTCGCGCTACGCCGAGCAAGCGAACTGGATGCTGGTCAGCACTGACGCCGGTGTGGTCGTGGTGTCACCGAAGGCCGACGGGGTCCGGCTGATCACGACGCCCAACTCCTCCGGCGGCGCGGAGTACGCCGTCGAGTTCCGCGACGTCGCGGTGGAACCCGATGCGGTTCTCGATGGTGCAACCGTGCAGCGCCTCAACCAGCTGATGCTGGCCGCGATCGGTGCGTTCGCCGCCGGCCTTGTCGCCGGTGCCGTCCGGCTCACCGCCGACTACGTGACCACCCGGCACCAATTCGGCCGGCCGCTGGCGACCTTCCAGAGCGTCGCGGCATCAGCTGGCCGAGGTTTACATCGCCTCTCGCACACTCGGACTCGCATCGTCGTCGGTTATCTGGCGGCTGAGCGAAGGCCGCGACGCCGATGAGGACCTCGACGTGCTGGCCTACTGGCTGACGTCGAACGCGCCGCCGGCCATGCAGACCTGCCATCATCTTCACGGCGGGATGGGTATGGACATCACCTATCCCATGCACCGGTACTACTCGTCGATCAAGGATCTGACCCGCCTGCTGGGCGGCCCGGCATATCGTCTCGATTTGGTTGGAGCGCAATGTATATAGAACTCACCCCCGAGCAGCGTCACCTGCAGGCGGAGCTGCGTCAGTACTTCTCCACCCTCATCTCCACCGACGAGGCCAAGGAGATGGAGGTCGACCGGCACGGTCAGGCCTACCGCGCGATGATCAAGCGGATGGGCTCCGACGGCAAGCTCGGAGTCGGCTGGCCCAAGGAGTACGGCGGCCACGGCTTCGGCCCGATCGAGCAGCAGATCTTCGTCAACGAGGCGGCCCGTGCCGACGTTCCGCTGCCGGCGGTGACGCTGCAGACCGTCGGACCGACCCTGATGGTCTACGGCACCGAGGCGCAGAAGAAGAAGTTCCTGCCGCTGATCCTCGCCGGTGAGGTGCACTTCGCGATCGGCTACTCCGAGCCCGAGGCGGGCACGGACCTGGCCGCGCTGCGCACCTCGGCGGTCCGCCAGGGCGACGAATACATCGTCAACGGGCAGAAGATCTGGACCACCGGTGGCCATGACGCCGACTACGTGTGGCTGGCCTGCCGCACCGATCCGGAGGCGGCCAAGCACAAGGGCATCTCGATCCTCATCGTCGACACGACCGATCCCGGCTACTCGTGGACGCCGATCATCCTGTCCGACGGCGCGCACCACACCAATGCGACGTACTACAACGACGTCCGCGTTCCGGTCGACATGCTGGTCGGTGAGGAGAACGCCGGGCTGGCGGCTGATCACCACCCAGCTCAACCACGAGCGCGTCATGCTCGGACCGGCCGGCAAGATCGCCGGACTCTACGACCGGGTGCACGCCTGGGCGGCCGAAGCCGGGATCGAGCGGCCTGGTCCCGATCGAGCACGAGGACGTTCGCCGCGCCCTCGGCGAGATCAAGGCGATCTGGCGGATCAACGAGTTGTTCAACTGGCAGGTCGCCGCCTCCGGCGAGACCGTCGACATCGCCGACGCCGCTGCCACCAAGGTGTTCTCGACCGAGCGGATCCAGCGGATCGGCCGGCTGGCCGAGGAGATCGTCGGCAAGTACGGCAACCCGGCCGACGAGGAGACCGCCGAGATGCTGCGGCTGGCTGGATTCGCAGACCAAGCGCAACCTGGTGATCACCTTCGGCGGCGGGGTCAACGAAGTGATGCGCGAGCAGGTCGCCGCCGCGGGACTGAATGTGCCTCGGGTCCCGCGGTGACGGCAGCGCACCAGCAGATCCAGCAGGCCGCCGAACAGATCAAGGCGTCGGGAAAGAGCAAGCCGCGCACAGGCCGTCACCCGGTCAACCAGCCCATGGTCGACCACTGGCTCGACGCCATCGGTGACAAGAACCCCATCTACGTCGACGACGCGGCCGCCAAGGCCGCCGGCCACCCCGGGGTGGTCGCGCCGCCGGCGATGATCCAGGTCTGGACCATGGCCGGGCTGGGTGGCGTGCGCGCCGACGACGATCCGCTGAGCCGGATCCTCGGATTGTTCGACGAGGCGGGGTACATCGGTGTGGTCGCCACGAACTGCGAGCAGACCTACCACCGCTACCTCCGTCCCGGTGAAGAGGTCAGCGTGAGCGCGGAGCTGACCGATGTCGTCGGTCCGAAGAACACCGCCCTGGGCGAGGGCTTCTTCATCACCCAGAAGATCACCTGGTCGGTAGGCGATGAGACAGTCGCCGACATGCTGTGGCGGATCATGAAGTTCAGGCCGGCCGAGACCGCGGCGTCCGCCGGGTCCACCACGGTGCCGGCCGATCTCGATCCCGAGTTGATGATGCGTCCGGCGGCGTCGAAGGACACCGCAGTTCTTCTGGGACGGGATCAACGCGCACGAATTGCGTATTCAGACCCGACCCGACGGAACGCTTCAGCATCCGCCGGTGCCCGCTCTCTGGCAGGACAAGGATGTACCGACCGATTACGTGGTCGCCAGCGGCAAGGGCACGGTGTTCAGCTTCGTGGTGCACCACGCGCCGCAGGTGCCCGGTCGCACCCTGCCGTTCGTGATCGCTCTGGTCGAACTCGACGAGGGTGTGCGGATGCTCGGGGAACTACGCGGCGTCGACCCGGCAAAGGTGGAGATCGGAATGCCCGTTCGCGCAACCTATATCGACTTTCCGGACGGCGAGAGCGGCCCGGCGTGGACGCTGTATGCGTGGGAGCCGGCGTCGTGAGCGCGCCCACCGTCGAGGTAGGCGCGAAGCTGCCCGAACTCGTGCTCTACGGGGATCCCGACCTTCATCGTCTCCACCGCCATCGCCACCCGTGACTACCAGGACGTCCACCACGACCGGGACAAGGCGCAGGCCAAAGGGTCCAAGGACATCTTCGTCAACATCCTCACCGACACCGGGCTGGTGCAGCGCTACATCACCGACTGGGCCGGGCCGAACGCGGTCATCAAGTCCATCGGATTGCGCCTCGGTGTGCCGTGGTACGCCTACGACACCGTCACGTTCCGCGGCGAGGTCACCGGTGTCGAGGACGGGGTGGTGACGTGTGAAGGTCGTCGGTAGCAACAGTCTCGGCGACCACGTCATCGCGACGGCCTCTCTGACGATGGCGGCACTCTGATGCCCGGCGAGCTTTCCGGCAAGGCCGCGATCGCCGGTATCGGCGCCACCGACTTCTCCAAGGACTCCGGTCGCAGTGAACTGCGACTGGCCGCCGAGGCCGTCGGTGCCGCACTCGACGACGCGGGGCTGACTCCCGCCGACGTCGACGGCATGGTGACCTTCACGATGGACTCCAACACCGAGGTCGCCGTCGCGCGGGCAGCCGGCATCGGTGAGTTGAAGTTCTTCTCCAAGATCCACCACGGCGGCGGAGCGGCGTGCGCCACCGTGCAGCAGGCGGCGATCGCGGTCGCCACCGGTGTCGCGGATTGTGTTGTGGCTTATCGGGCGTTCAACGAGCGCTCCGGCATGCGGTTCGGCCAGGTGCAGCTGCGGCTGATCCAGGGCGCCGACTCCACCAGTGTCGACAACTCGTACTCCTACCCGCACGGGCTGTCGACACCGGCGGCACAGGTGGCGATGATCGCCCGGCGCTACATGCATCTGTCCGGTGCCACCAGCCGGGACTTCGGCGCGGTGTCGGTGGCCGATCGCCGGCATGCGGCGAACAACCCGAACGCGTACTTTTACGGCAAGCCGATCACCATCGAGGACCATCAGAACTCGCGGTGGATCGCCGAGCCGTTGCGGCTGCTGGACTGCTGTCAGGAGACCGACGGCGGGGTGGCGATCGTCGTCGTGTCCGCGGAGCGGGCCAAGGATCTCAAACACCGGCCGGCGATCATCGAGGCCGCCGCCCAAGGCTCGAGCCCCGATCAGTACTCGATGGTCAGCTACTACCGTCCGGAGTTGGACGGGCTGCCGGAGATGGGCCTGGTCGGCCGCCAGTTGTGGTCGCAGTCCGGACTGACGCCGTCTGACATCCAGACCGCGATCCTCTATGACCACTTCACCCCGTTCACGCTGATCCAGCTGGAGGAGTTGGGGTTCTGCGCCAAGGGCGACGCCAAGGACTTCGTCGCCGACGGCGCCATCGAGATCGGCGGCCGGCTGCCGATCAACACCCACGGCGGCCAGCTCGGTGAGGCCTACATCCACGGCATGAACGGCATCGCCGAGGGCGTTCGCCAACTGCGCGGCACCTCGGTGAACCAGGTCGGCGGCGTCGAGCATGTGCTGGTCACTGCCGGTACCGGCGTGCCGACCTCCGGGTTGATCCTCGGCTGATCAGGCCGGAATCAATTCCACCCCGGAGAGCACTGTCTCGTCGTTGCGACCGGGCGCGGTGACGACACCGACGTACCGATCGCCCTCGCGCCAGACCTTCGCCCGGATGGTCTCGCCCGGGAAGACGACGCCGGCGAACCGCGCACCGTAGGACCGGACCCGGGCGGCGTCGCCGTCGAGCACGGTGTCCACGAGCGCCTTGCAGGTCATCCCGTAGGTGCACAGTCCGTGCAGGATCGGCCGGGGAAATCCTGCGGCAGCGGCGAATCCGGGATCGGAGTGCAGCGGGTTGCGGTCACCGCACATGCGGTACAGCAGCGCCTGCTGCGGCAGCACCGGGATGTCGATCGTCGAAGTCCGGCGCGCGCTCCGGTGTCTGCCGAGATGTCGACGGTCCGCGTTCGCCGCCGAAGCCGCCCTCACCGCGGGCGAAGATCGACCGCTTGGTGGTCCACAGCAGATTGCCGTCCGGGTCGGTCACCGTCGTCTCGTTGAGGATGCACCGCCGCCTTGCCCTTGTCCCAGATGTCGGTGATACGGGTGATCGCCCGACCTGAGCCGCTCGGCGGCAGCGGCGCCGGAACGGTGACCGCCTCGCTGGCGTGCAGCACCCGGCTGAGTTCGATGTCGATGCCCGGGAAGCTCACCTTCGGCGGCTCGGTCATGTGGAAGCTGGCCGCCACACTGCTGAAGGTCGGCAGCACCTGCGGGGTGCCGTCGGTCAGGTAGCGCAACTCGCGAGCATCCATCGGGTCCTGGCCGGCGCCCAGCGCCAGGTGGTAGAGCTGCACATCGCTGCTGCTCCAGGAGAACTCGACCGGTTCCAGTTCGCGCTCCGAGTGCGACGTCGAGATCTATTGGCATGTCAGCGCCTTCCCGGCGATGTGCAGCGGCGGCCAGGTACGCCGAACGGTCATCGCCGGCCCGATGGTCCCGCCCGGCCCCGGATAGGTGTGCCCCATCACCGGTGAGCTGACGTTGCCGGCCGCGTACAAGCCCGTCGATCACCGAGCCGTCGTCGCGCAGTGCCCGGCCGTGCACGTCGGTGCGGATGCCGCCCTTGGTGCCCAGGTCGCCGGGAACCATCTTGGCCGCGTAGTAGGGCGGGTGGCGTGATCTCGCCGAGGTTGGGGTTCGGCTTGTTGGTCGGGATCGCCGTAGTAGCGGTCATAGGCACTCTCACCGCGGTGGAAGTCCTCGTCGACTCCGGCCGCGGGCGAAACCGTTGAACCGGTCGACGGTCGATCGCAGCGCCTCGGCGGACAGGCCGGTCTTCTGTGCGAGTTCGTCGATGGTGTCGGCCTTCACGATCACGCCGGACTCCAGCCACTTCTTCGGGAATCCGCTGACCGGGCTGCAGCCCCGCGAAGATGTAGCGGTCGCGGTACTGCTGGTCGAAGATCAGCCACGCCGGCACGTTCTCGCCCGGGCCTGCGCCCTGGCCGTACTCGCCGCCGTACATCTGGTGGCAGGCCTCGACGTAGGGCATCGACTCGTTCATGAATCGCTTGCCCGACATGTTGACGATCATCGACCCGGGTGAGTTGCGTTCCGACAGCGCGAACCACGGCGCACCCTCCAGCGGCACCGTCGGACCCCACCAGGCGTCCTCCATGAGTTCCAGTGCGGCGCCGAGCTTTTCGGCTGCGACGATGCCGTCGCCGGTGTTGGCCACCGCGCCGACCGTCCACTCGGTGCCGATCGGCTCGCGCTGGTACTTGCGCCGCATCGCCTCGTTGTGCTCGAACCCGCCAGCAGCCCAGGATCACCCCGCGGCGCGCCCGGATCAGCCGCGGCTCATCGGCTCTCCGGCGCTCGAGGTGTCGCGCACGTAGATGCCCCGAACCACCCCGTCTTCGACGTAGAGGTCGGTCAGTGCGGTGTTGAGCAGGACCGGAACCCCGGCCTCCCGCAATCCGATTCGCAGTGGCGCGATCAGCGCCCGTCCCATGCCGACGAGGTTCTTGCCCGCGCATCCCGGCCCACACCGCTCCGCGCACCGACCTTGAGGCTGCGCAGCACGCCGCGGGGGTGGCGCTTGAGTTGGTTGAGCCGCACGTAGTCCTGCTGCATCACCACGACGTTGAGCGGCACCTTGCCGTACGCGGGCTCGAGGCCGGCCATGTCGGGTCCGAGTTTCTTGGCGTCGAACGGCACCGGCTCGATCGACCGCCCGGCGGGCCGGCCGCCGGGCTCCTCCGGGTAGTAGTCGGAGTAGCCCGGCACCCAGCACATCTTCAGCGGGGTGTTCTTGAGGACGAAGGACAGCATCTCCGGGCCGCGCTCCAGGTAGGTGTCGATCTTCTCGGCCGGCACGACGTCGCCGATGATGGTGTGCAGGTAGGTGCGGGCGGCCTCTTCGGTGTCGGACGCCGTCGCGCTTGAGGATCTCGTTGTTGGGGATCCACACCCCGCCGCCGGAGCGGGCGGTCGAACCGCCGAAGTGCGCGAGCCTTCTCCACGACGACGGCCGATAGTCCCTGATGGGCGGCGGTAAGGGCGGCGACCATGCCGGCTGCGCCACTTCCGACGACGATGACGTCGAACTCCTGGGCAGTCATACTAGAACACGTTATAGAATTGGACCCGGTCGCGGGCGCTACTGCGGCGTCACACCAACGATGGGAATCGCGGGAATGCTGAGCGTTGCCACCCGTGCCGAACTCGCCGCCGATCTTGCCGCAGGCTGAGCGCACCCGGGTTCCACTGGGTCCGTTGACGGCCGCTCACCCCGACATCGACGTGGTCGACGCCTACGAGATCCAGCTCATCAACATCCGGCAGCGGCGTGGCCGAGGGTGCCGTGGTGGTCGGGCCACAAGGTCGGACTGTCCTCGGAAGCCATGCAGAAGATGATGGGCGTCGACGAGCCCGACTACGGCCATCTGCTCGCCGACATGGAGGTCTTCGAGGACGTCCCGGTGCCGGCCGGCCGGTACCTGTACCCGCGGGTGGAGGTGGAGGTCGGCTTCATCCTCGCCGACGACCTGCCCGGTGCCGGGTGTACCGAGGACGACGTGCTGGCCGCGACCGCCGCGTTCGCCCCGTCGATCGAGCTGATCGACACCCGGATCAACGACTGGAAGATCGCGCTGTGCGACACCATCGCCGACAACGCCTCCTCGGCCGGCTTCGTTCTTGGCTCGGCAGCGGGTGTCGCCCAAGGACATCGACATCACCGGCATCGACGCCGTCCTGACCCGCAACGGTGAGGTGGTTGCCGAGGGCCGCAGCGACGCGGTGCTCGGCAATCCGGTCACCGCGGTCGCGTGGCTGGCGCGCAAGGTGGACAGCTTCGGAGTGCGATTGAAGGCCGGCGACATCGTGCTGCCCGGATCGTGCACACGCGCCATCGACGCACGGCCCGGCGATGAATTCGTCGCGGATTTCGCCGGGCTCGGTTCCGTCCGACTGTCCTTCGAGTAGGGAGAATCTCCATGTCGCAGAAGAAGTCCGTCGCCATCGTCGGCTCCGGCAACATCAGCACCGACCTGCTCTACAAGCTGCTGCGGTCACAGTGGCTCGAGCCGCGCTGGATGATCGGTATCGATCCCGACAGCGAGGGTCTGGCCCGCGCCCGCAAGCTCGGATTGGAGACCAGCCACGAGGGTGTGGACTGGTTGCTGACCCGGCCGGAATTGCCTGACATGGTCTTCGAGGCCACCTCCGCCTATGTGCACAGAGCGGCCGCTCCGCGCTACGCCGAGGCCGGAATCACCGCGATCGATCTCACCCCCGCCGCTGTCGGACCGGGCGTCGTGCCGCCGGCCAACCTGCGCGCACATCTCGGCGCCCCCAACGTCAACATGGTCACCTGCGGCGGTCAGGCGACCATCCCCATGGTCTACGCGGTGTCACGTGTCGTCGGGGTGCCCTACGCCGAAATCGTCGCCTCAGTCGCGTCGGTGTCGGCGGGGCCGGGCACCCGGGCCAACATCGACGAATTCACCAAGACCACCAGCAAAGGGGTCGAGACCATCGGCGGAGCCACCCGCGGCAAGGCCATCATCATCCTCAACCCGGCCGACCCGCCGATGATCATGCGCGACACCATCTTCTGCGAGATTCCCGAGGACGCTGACCGTGATGCGATCACGAAGTCGATCCGCGAGGTGGTGGCCGATGTGCAGACCTACGTGCCGGGCTACCGGTTGCTCAACGACCCGCAGTTCGACGAGCCGTCGATCGTCAACGGCGGGCCGCCACGTGGTGACCACCTTCGTCGAAGTGGAAGGCGCCGGCGACTACCTGCCGCCGTATGCCGGCAATCTCGACATCATGACCGCCGCCGCCACCAAGGTGGGCGAGGAGATGGCCAAGGAAGCGGTGTCCGTATCGGGAGGGGCGCGATGAGCGATCACATCTGGGACATCCGGATCACCGACACCTCGCTGCGCGACGGCTCGCACCACAAGCGCCACCAGTTCACCGGCGAGGAGGTGCGCGCCATCGTCGCGGCCCTCGACGCCGCCGGAGTCCCGGTGATCGAGGTGACCCACGGCGACGGACTGGGTGGGTCGAGCTTCAACTACGGCTTCTCCAAAACCCCCGAGCAGGAACTGATCAAGATCGCCGCGCAGACCGCGAAGGATGCCAGGATCGCGTTCCTGATGCTGCCCGGGGTGGGCACCAAGGACGACATCCGGGCGGCCCAGGACAACGGCGGGTCGATCTGCCGGATCGCCACCCACTGCACCGAAGCCGACGTGTCCATTCAGCACTTCGGCCTGGCCCGCGAACTCGGTCTGGAGACTGTCGGGTTCCTGATGATGTCGCACACCTTGGCGCCGGAGAAACTCGCCGCGCAGGCCCGGATCATGGCCGACGCCGGGTGTCAGTGCGTCTACGTCGTCGACTCGGCAGGCGCCCTGGTGCTCGGTGATGTCGCCGACCGGGTCGCCGCACTGGTAGCCGAACTGGGCTCGGATGCCGAAGTCGGTTTCCACGGCCACGAGAACCTCGGTCTGGGAGTGGCCAACTCGGTGGAGGCGGTGCGCGCCGGGGCCAAGCAGATCGACGGCAGCGTCCGGCGCTTCGGCGCGGGCGCCGGCAACGCCCCCGTGGAGGCGCTGATCGGGGTGTTCGACAAGATCGGCGTCAAGACCGGAATCGACTTCTTCGACATCGCCGACGCCGCAGAGGATGTGGTCTCCAAGGCCATGCCGGCCGAGTGCCTGCTGGATCGCAATGCACTGATCATGGGGTACTCGGGGGTGTACTCCAGCTTCCTCAAGCACGCCGTGCGCCAGGCCGAACGCTACGGTGTGCCGGCCCATCAACTGCTGCACCGTGCCGGGCAGCGCAAGCTCATCGGCGGCCAGGAGGATCAGTTGATCGACATCGCCTTAGAGATTCAACGGGAGCAGCTTCAACGGGAGCAAGAGCAGGGCACCCGTGGCTGACGCGACCTCATCGCGGGCGTTCACCGAGGCGGTCGCCGAAGCTGAACGTCTGGTCCGCGAAGCACCCCACATCGAGACCGAAGCCGATCTGCTCGAGGGCCTGCAGTATCTGGCCGGGGGTATCACCGCCTGCACGCACCTGGCCTTCGACTACGACCGCGACCATCCGTTCCTGCAGTCGGGCACCGGACCGTTCACCAAGATGGGCCTCGACAATCCGGACACCCTCTACTTCGGCACCCGCGTTCACACCGGACGCGAGTACGTCGTCACCGGGCAGCGCGGCACCACGACCGACCTCAGCTTCCAGTTACTCGGCGGCGAATACACCGACTGAGAATGTGCCCGACAGCGAGACCGCGTTCGATGACCGCAAGCTCGACGTCGCCGCGGACGGCAGCTTCGAATGGCGCTTCACGCCCAAGACGAACGCGCAGTTGGTGATCCGCGAGGTGTACAACGACTGGTCGGCTCAGCGCGGACAGTGGCCATCGCCCGCACCGACACCGCCGGCACCGCACCACCGGCGCTGACCGCTGACCTGATCGAGAAGCGTTGGGCCACAGCCGGTAAGCAACTCGTCCAACGGGTCAAGACGTGGCTGCAGTTCCCGCAGTGGTTCTACACGAACCTCCCGGTCAACACCATGGTGGCGCCGCGGCTGACCCCCGGCGGCCTGGCGACCCAGTACTCGTCGGCGGGCCACTTCGAGTTGAATCCCGATCAGGCGCTGGTGATCACACTGCCGGTCACCGACGCCCCCTATCTGGGCTTCCAGCTGGGCAGCCTCTGGTACATCTCGCTGGACTACATCAACCACCAGACATCGCTGAACGGCACGCAGGCCCAGGCCGATCCGGATGGCAAGATCCGCATCGTGGTGTCCGAGCGGCAACCCGGGGATCGCCAACTGGGTGGAGACCGTCGGTCACCGCAAGGGCTTCCTGCAGTTCCGGTGGCAGCGGCGTGTCCCGTGAGCTGACGCCGGCCGACGGGCCGACCGTGGAACTCGTCGATCTCGCCTCAGTGCCCGACCGGCTGCCGTACTACGGCGACAACCGGATCTCCGCCGAGCAGTGGCGGGACCGGATAGCCCTGCGGCAGATACAGATTCAGAACAGGATGGTGGGATAGGTGGCCGGCATGCTGGAGAACAAGGTCGTCGTGATCAGTGGCGTTGGCCCCGCGCTGGGGACCACGCTGGCGCGGCGATGCGCGGAAGCGGGAGCCGACCTGGTGCTGGCGGCCCGGACCGTCGAGCGACTCGACGAGGTCGCCGACCAGCGTCACCGGCCTGGGACGCCGAGCCCTGACGGTCAGCACCGACATCACCGACGACGCGCAGGTCGACAACCTGGTCGAGCGAGGCCATGCAGGACGTACGGCAAGGTCGACGTGCTGATCAACAACGCCTTCCGGGTGCCGTCGATGAAGCCGTTGGCCGACACCACGCTTCGAGCACATCCGGGACGCGATCGAGCTGACTGTGCTGGGCGCGCTTGCGGCTGACCCAGGGCTTCACTCCTGCGCTGGCCGAGGTCAAGGGTTCGGTGGTCAACGTCAACTCGATGGTGATCCGGCATTCCCAGCCGAAGTACGGCGCCTACAAGATGGCCAAGGCGGCACTGCTGGCGATGTCGCAGTCGTTGGCCACCGAGCTGGGTCCGCACGGTATCAGGGTCAATTCGGTTGCGCCGGGATACATCTGGGGCGGAACGCTGAAGAGCTACTTCGCCCACCAGGCCGGCAAGTACGGCACCACGCGTCGAGCAGATCTACGACGCGGCGGCGGCCGCATCGGATCTCAAGCGGCTGCCCACCGAGGACGAGGTGGCCTCGGCGATCCTGTTCATGGCCAGCGACCTCTCCAGCGGCATCACCGGGGCGACCCTGGACGTGAACTGCGGGGAGTACAAGGCGTGACGGCGTCGAGTGCGAGTCGAGCAATGAGCGAGCCAGCCGCGCACCGATGTCGGGCACCGTCGAGGATCTCAAAGCCTCGGCAGTCAAAGCCGTCGGCCTCGACGACTTCGGCACCGACGACGACAACTACATCGAGGCGCTGTCGGTGCTGCTGGAGTCCTACCGACGCGACGCCGACTTCACCGAACTCGGCAGCAAGATGTCGCGGTTCTTCCTGCGCAACGCACTGGTGGCCCGGCTGCTCAGCGAGGCGTCCTGGAAGCAGCACCCCGGCTACGCAGCGACGTGCCGATCACCGCGCCGATCTTCGTGACCGGACTGCCGCGCACCGGAACCACCGCGTTGCACCGGCTGCTCTGCGGCGACCCCCGCCATCAGGGTCTGGAGTTGTGGCTCGCGGAGTTCCCGCAGCCGCGGCCGCCGCGCGAAACCTGGCCGCAGAACCCGGTGTTCGCCCAACTCGACGCGCGGTTCAAGAAGGCCCACGAGGAGAATCCGGACTACACCGGCCTGCACTACATGACCGCCGACGAGGTGGAGGAGTGCTGGCAGTTGCTGCGCCAGTCGGTGCATTCGGTGTCCTACGAGACGCTGGCGCACGTGCCGACCTACGCGCAGTGGCTGGCCGGTCAGGACTGGACCAAGCCCTACCAGACGGCATCGCCGGAATCTGCAGCTGATCGGGCTCAATGATCGCCGAGAAGCGTTGGGTGCTCAAGAATCCCAGCCACCTGTTCGCCCTCGACGCGCTGCTTCGCCACCTACCCCGACGCGCTGGTGATCCAGTGTCACCGGCCGGCCGAGACCATCATGGCGTCGATGTGTTCACTGGCCCAGCACACCACCGACGGCTGGTCGAACACCTTCGTCGGAGCCACCATCGGCGCGGACTCGCTGGAGACCTGGTCGCGCGGACTGGAGCGGTTCAACGCCGTTCGAGCCACCGCGAAACCCGGCGCAGTTCTGCGACGTCGACTACTTCGAGCTGATCCGCGACCCGATCGGCACCGTCGAGAACATCTACGCGCACTTCGGCATCGAGATGACCGACGATGCCCGCGCCGCCATCGAAGCGCACCGACGAGGAGAGCAAGCAGGGTCCGCGGGCCCCCAAGCACACCTACTCGCTGGCCGACTACGGACTGACCGAGGATCAGGTCAAGGAGCGCTTCGGCGGGCTGTGAGCCGCGCCGTCAGCCGTCGCCGGGTGCCGGTGCGCTGGAGTACTCCTCCAGACACCCCTCGGCCACAGCGTGTTTGATGCTGTCGCCGAGCCGGGGGCAGGACGGGACCCGGGCGCTGCTGCCGCCGTCGGCGCGGATCTCGGCGAAGTAGGCGCATCGTCCCGGACGCCTCGGTGTTCCACTGCACCGCGGTGTAGGGGGCGCCCAGTTTCTTGACCTTCACCGAGGCGTGGCAGAACCGGCAGTCGACCTCGGCCAGCCCGGAGGTCAGATAGCGCTCGCGGTCACGGCGGGTGGCCTCGTGCACCGCGGCCGCGCGCGCGGGGTCGTTGGCGAAGTCGGGTGCCTTGGACCACGCGTCGGCATCGTCGTCGTCATCGCGCGCGGTGGTGGTCGTCGTCGTGTGGCTCCGTGCAGCAGCAGCATCGACCGCGCGATCTCGTCGACGTCGGGCCGCTGCTCGGCGGTCATGAGGCCGGCTGTCCCGCCTCGCGCCTCGGCCTGCCGGCGCAGGTTCTCCTCGACCTCGACGTGCCACTTCTCGTTGGCCTTGGTGGTGTCGACCTCGATCTCGAACCGGTCGGTCATGTCCGGGCGTGATGTCGGCGACGTCGACGTAGAACTGCTGATACCAGCGGCGCATCTGGTAGACGGCGCCGTCCTCCTCGACCAGCAGCGGATTCTCGATGCGGGTCTTGTGCTTCCAGATCTCGACGTCCTGCAGGAAGCCCTTGCTCACGCCCTCGGTGAACGCCGTCGGAGAGCCGCTCGGTCATCGCATCGTCGAGGCCCTTGGGCTTCTCGACGATGACGCCCCACTGCAGCACGAACGAGTCCTGGGTGACCGGGTAGTGGCAGTTGATCAGGATGGACTCGGCCTTGAAGTCGCCGTAGGTGTTGTGCAGCCAGTTGATCATGAACGACGGGCCGAAGTAGCTGGCCTCGGAGTCCAGGTGCGACTCGCCGTAGGCGGTGCCCATGCCGCCGACGTCGGGCCGGCCGACGTTGTGCAGGTACTGCGTGGCGATGTGGCCCTCGAAGACGTTCTTGAAGTACGTCGGCAGGCCGAAGTGGATGTAGTAGAAGTGCGCCATATCGGTGACGTTGTCGACGATCTCGCGGCAGTTGGAGCCCTCGATGAGCATCGAGTTCCAGTTCCAGTCGGTCCAGTCGTCGCTGGCCTGCTCCGGGAATCTCGGGGATGCGGACCTCGGGCTGTGGCGGGTTGCCCTCGTGGTCGTGCCAGACGAACAGCAGGCCGCCGCGCACGTCGGTGTGCCAGGAGCGGGTCCGGGCCAGTTTCGGGGTGCGCTTGGCGTAGGGCACCAGCTTGCAGCGGCCGTCGCCGCCCCAGCGCCAGTCGTGGAAGGGGCAGGCCATCTCGTCGCCCTTGATGGTGCCCTGCGACAGATCGCCGCCCATGTGCCGGCAGTAGGCGTCGAGCACGTGCAGTTCGCCCTTCGAATCGGCGAACACGACCAGTTTGGTGCCGAAGGCGTGGACCGGATGCGGCTCGCCGTCCAGGAAGTTCGTCGACCGGTCCCAGGCAGTGCCAGCCGCGGGCGTACCGGTCCGGCAGGGTTCCGGTGTCGATCTCGCGAACGTCGGTGCTCATCTCGCCCTCCACTGTCGTGTCCCTCTAACTAGAACACGTTACAGTTTTTCGCTGTCGTCCCGCAACAACGCGCCTGCCGAGGCGCCCCGTGCTGCGGTATATGTGAGCGATGCCGATGTACGAGTTCGAGGGCCGTGCCCCCAAAGTGGACCCCACCGCGTTCGTCGCCCCGACCGCTGTCCTGATCGGGGACGTCACGGTCGAGGCGGGGGCATCGGTGTGGTTCAACGCGGTGCTGCGGGCCGACTACGCGCCGGTGGTGATCCGGGAGGGCGCCAACGTGCAGGACGGTTCGGTGCTGCACGCGCCGCCCGGGATCCCGGTCGACGTCGGTCCCGGCGCCACCATCGCCCACATGTGCACCATCCACGGCGCGCACGTCGGTATGGAGGCGCTGATCGCCAACCACTGCACGGTTCTCGACGGCGCGGTGATCGGCGCGCGCAGCCTCATCGCGGCGCACTCCTGGTGGTCGGCGGCACCCAGATCCCGCCCGACGTCCTCGGTCACCGGCGCGCCGGCGACCGGCAAGGTCAAGGGCCCGATCGCCGGAACCCGCGCCGAGGCGTGGGTGCAGACCGAACCCGCAGGCCTACCGCGATCTGGCGGCAGCGTTACCTCGGAACCGGTACTGAAGGAGAGGTGCCGGGCCGGCTGGTCAGCGCTGACGTCACGCCGGCTTGTCGGCGCCGACCACCCACATCGAGTAGTACTGCGAGCCGCCGCCGTAGGCGTGGCCGAGGGCCTTGCGGGCACCGGGAACCTGATGGTCGCCGGCCTTGCCCATCACCTGGATGGCCGCCTCGGCGAAGCGGATCATGCCCGAGGCGCCGATCGGATTGGAGGACAGCACACCGCCGGAGGGGTTGACCGGCATCCGGCCGCCGATCGCCGTCTCGCCGGCCTCGGTGAGCTTCCAGCCCTCGCCCTCGGGGGCGAAGCCGAGGTTCTCCAGCCACATCGGCTCGAACCAGGAGAACGGCACGTAGATCTCGGCGACGTCGATCTCGTCGATCGGACTGGTGATCCCGGCGGCCTTCCACAGCGCGGCCGCGGCGTCGCGGCCGGCCTGCGGATTGACCTGATCGCGCCCGGAGTAGGCGAGCGGTTCGGTGCGCAACGCGGTGGCGTGCACCCACGCCACCGGATGGCCCGTCGGCGACTCGCTGCGTCGGCGGCCTCCTCGTCGCCGATCACGACGGCGGCCGCACCGTCGGAGGACGGGCAGGTCTCGTCGAATCGGATCGGGTCCCACAGCATCTGGCGAGGCCATCACCTTCTCCAGGGTGATGTCGGGCTGGTGCAGATGCGCCAGCGGGTTCTTGGCGCCGTTGAGCCGGTCCTTGACCGCCACCATCGCGCCGATGTGCGGCGGCGCGCCCGAGCGGCGGATGTAGGCGCGGATGTGCGGGGCGAAGTAGCCGCCGGCACCGGCGCCGACCGGCTTGGTGAACGGCACCGGAATCGACAACGCCCACATGGCATTCGACTCCGACTGCTTCTCCCACGCCACCGCCAGAACCCGGCGGTACTTGCCGGACTTGCACCAGGCTGGCCGCCACGACCGCGGTCGAGCCGCCCACCGAACCGGCGGTGTGCACTCGGATCAGCGGCTTGCCGGTCGCGCCCATGGCGTCGGCCATGAACAACTCGGGCATCATCACGCCCTCGAAGAAGTCCGGGGCCTTGCCGACGACGACGGCGTCGATGTCGTCGAACGTCGATCCGCTGTCGGCCAGCGCCGGTCGATCGCCTCGCGCACCAGGCCGTTCATCGACACGTCGGTGCGTTTGGCCACGTACTTGGTCTGCCCGGTGCCGAGTACCGCGGCCAGATGTTTGCCCGCCATCAGTCTTCCCTTCCAGTCACCGCGACCAGGTTCTGTTGCAGCACAGGGCCGCTCGTGGCGTGCGCCAGCACCCGCTGCGGCCGATCCGTCGAAGATGTGCCGGGCCGCGAAGCCGATGCGCTCCAGGCCGGTGGAGAACATCGGGTTGGCGGCCAGCGCGCCGCCGGACGGGTTGATCCGTGGTCGACGGCCTCAGGCCGATCGCCTCGGCGAGGATCAGCTGCTGGTGGGTGAACGGTGCGTAGATCTCGGCGACGTCGATGGAGCCGGTGTCCCCGCCGGTCGCCGACGCTGGCCGACGCCGGCCGTCGACGGCGAGGTGGTGAGATCGCGGGCGCCGATCGACCGGTGTCTCGATGCGGTGCTCGAAACCTGTTATCCAGGCGGGCCTTTCGCGCAGTTCGCGGGCGCGGTCGCCGGCGGCGATGCACGATCACCGAGGCGCCGTCGGTGATCGGCGCGATGTCGTGGCGGCGCAGTGGATCGGCGAAGAACGGCCGGGCCAGCAGCTCGTCGACGCTCTTGGCCGGTCTCGACCGAGTCGGTGCGCGGTGCGGCCGCCAGCGAGTCCAGCGCCACCTGTGCCATCTGCTCCTGCGTCCACTTGCCGGCGTCCAGGCCGAGGCGGGCCTGCAGACCGGCCATCGACACCGCATCGGGCATCAGCGGGGCGACCGTGTACGGATCGGTCTGCAAGGCCAGCACCCGGCGCAGCGTCCCGGCACTGGACTTGCCGAACCCGTACACCAGGGCGGTGTCCACCTGACCGGTGAGCACCTTGATGTAGGCCTCGTACAGCGCCCAGGCGGCGTCCATCTCGACGTGGGACTCGTTGATCGGCGGCACGGCACCGATCGAGTCGATCGCGTGAGATGAACGAGAACGCCCGGCCGGCAAGGTAATCCGACGATCCCGAGCACCAGAATCCGATGTCGTTCTGGTTGATGCCCAGTTCGCCGTAGATCTCGGCGAAGCACGGCATCAGCATCTCGACGCCGTTGGTGGTGCCGTCGGTGCGCCGGACGTGCGGTGCGTGGGCGAAGCCGACGACGGCGACTTCTCTGCTCATGCTCTGGCGGATGCCTCGTCGCTAGAGGTGGTGCTTGTAGGTGTCGTAGTCGGCGTCCGGTTCGCCGGTCGGCCGGAAGTGCTCGATGTTGTCGATACCCAGGCCCCATTCCTCGCGGGGCTTCCACACCGCCTTCACCCGCATGCCCATCCGGACGTCGGCGGCGTCGATCTCGGTGACCAGATGCAGGAACGGGATGTCGGCGCCGTCGAGCAGGATGTAGGCCGCCACGTAGGGCGGCTTGATCTTCTGGCCGGCGAACGGGAATGTTGATGATCGCGAACGTCGTGACCGTGCCCGTGTCGGGAAGCTCGACGAACTGATCGAGTTCCTTGCCGGTCGCCGGATCGGCTTCCCGCGGAGGGAAATACACCTTCCCGCCGTCACCGGTGCGGGCGCCGAGCAGCGTGCCCTGCTGCAGCGCGCGCAGGTAGATGCTCTCCGGTCGCCGACGCGGTGTGCTGGATCGAGATGCTGGTCGGCGCGACGCATCATGGTCACCGGGTCGCGATCGTCGGCTCGTGCTCCGGTGACGGATTCCGGCTCGTCGCCGGGCACGAAGCAGGCGATGTCGGTGATCGCGCCGACCGGCTCGTCGACCCAGTGCGCGTGCACCCGGTCGCCGGTCTTGAGCCGTCGGCGACCCCGCCGGTGTCGACCGCGTGCAGCAGTGCGGTGTCGGCGCCGTCGAGTTTGATCAGCGCCCAGGCGAACGGCCGGTCCAGCGGCTGGCCCTCCAGCGGGCTGGGGCTGCCAGGTCCACGACAGCACCGTTCCGACACTGGCGACCGGGACGATCTCGGTCAGCGGCTCGTAGGTGACCGGGTCGTACTCGACGACGGGAACGTGGACCCGTCCGTCCGAGCCGCGGATACCGACGATGCGCCGGCTCGCGCAGCGCGGTGAAGAACGGCGCTCAGCGTCGGTCCGACTGAACGGGTGTAGTCGAAAGACAGTGTCAGCGGCGCGGAGAGCGGCGGCTCGTGGGAATCTATCAAGGCCTGAAGCGGTCAGGAGTGCTCTGGCTGACGCTCACAGCGTCGAGTAGAACAGGTTCTAGGAATCGTGGCAAGGAGCGCACTCGTGACGGAAAGGCGGCTTCGATGAAGCTCGGTCTGCAACTCGGATACTGGAGCGCGCAGCCGCCCACCAACCACGCCGAACTGGTCGCCGCGGCCGAGGAGGCCGACTTCGACACCGTGTTCACCGCGGAGGCGTGGGGCTCGGATGCCTTCACCCCGCTGGCGTGGTGGGGCCGCGAGACCTCGCGGCTGCGGCTGGGCACCTCGGTGGTGCAGTTGTCGGCGCGCACCCCGACGGCGTGCGCGATGGCGTCGCTGACGCTGGACCATCTCTCCGGCGGCCGGCACATCCTGGGCCTCGGAGTGTCCGGGCCGCAGGTGGTGGAGGGCTGGTACGGCCAGCGCTTCCCCAAGCCGCTGGCGCGCACCCGTGAGTACATCGACATCGTCCGGCAGGTGTGGGCTCGTGAGGCACCGGTGACCAGCGCCGGCCCGCACTACCCGCTGCCGTTGAGCGGTGAGGGCACCACCGGCCTGGGCAAGCCGCTCAAGCCGATCGTGCACCCGTTGCGCGCCGACATCCCGATCATGCTGGGCGCCGAGGGCCCGAAGAACATTGCGATGGCCGCCGAGATCTGCGACGGCTGGCTGCCGATCTTCTACTCGCCGCGCATCGCTCACATGTACAACGAGTGGCTCGACGAGGGATTCGCCCGCCCGGGCGCCCGGCGCAGCCGTGCCGATTTCGAGATCTGCGCCACGGCCCAGATCGTCGTCACCGATGACCGGCCCGGCACGATGGAGGTGATGAAGCCGTACGTGGCGCTCTACATGGGCGGCATGGGCTCGGAGGACACTAACTTCCACGCCGAGGTCTATCGGCGAATGGGCTACGGAGAGGTCGTCGACGACGTCACCAAGCTGTTCCGCTCGGGCCGTAAGGACGAGGCAGCGAAGGTGATTCCCGACGAACTCGTCGACGACGCGGCGATCGTGGGCGACATCGACTACGTGCGCAAGCAGATCGGGGTCTGGGAAGCCTCCGGGGTGACGATGATGGTCGTCAGCCCGCGCAGCGGCGAACAGCTCCGCGAGCTCGCGGAGCTGGTGTCCACTCCGGCAGTGGGCTAACGCACCACGTGGGCGTCACCGAACGTCATCTCGACGTTGCCGACCGATCCCGACACCATCGGGCGCTTCGGCAGGCCCAGCGTCGCCAGCTCCTTGGCATACGGGTGATCGCCGAGGCGCAGCGTGGCACCGCCGGGGCGGAAACGGACCCCGGTGTTGTGCATCTCCCACGGGATCTCCCGGGTGACGCCGTCGGCGCAGCTGTAGGTCGTCAGGATCTGGGGTTTCTTGGCCCGCGACGGGATCGGGATCGCGCGGCCGAATTCCATGGCCGCGATCAGCGAACCGTTCTCCGACACCTCGAAGCCGAAGGTCCCGGAATCGCGAACGGTGAAGTCCGCCATGATCTTCGGGAAGCCCCAGATGGTGCGCCCGGCCTCCAGGGTGAACGACTGATCGACCGGCAGGTGGTGAATGAACGCTGCGGCGTCACCGAGTGCCTTGAGCCCCGTCGCGGTCGATCCGGGTGGGTTGACCATCACGCAGGTGCCGAACTCGTTGTAGCGGCCGAGGTCGCCGTCGATGTAGCGGGCCAGCATCAGCGTCACCACCGCGCGGCCCGGCCGGAACCGGCAGACCTGCAGGCCGCTGTAGTCGATCAGCCGCTGCGCGGCGTCGGCCGGCACCGAGAACATCGCGGTGTGCACGTCGGCCTTTCGGACGCGCACCGGCAGAATCAATTCGGTTCCCGCGATGGTGTAGTGAGAATCGGCCATGATGTCACTGTAAACCGCCCAGCGAACAAGTGGGGAAGATGAAAATGAGCGCTAACGCGGTTCGGCCCGATGTCGACCTGACTGACGGCAACTTCTACGCCGACGGCCACGCCCGTGCCGCCTACGGGTGGATGCGCGCCCACGAACCGGTGTTCCGCGACCGCAACGGGTTGGCCGCGGCGGCCACCTATCAGGCGGTACTGGAAGCCGAACGTAACCCGGAGGTGTTCTCGTCGACCGGCGGTATCCGGCCCGACAACCCGGCGATGCCGTACATGATCGATATGGACGATCCGGGCCATCTGTTGCGACGCAAGCTGGTCAATGCCGGCTTCACCCGCAAGCGGGTGATGGACAAGCTGGCCGGTATCGAGGAGTTGTGCGACACCCTGATCGACGCGGTCTGCGAGCAAGGCGAATGCGACTTCGTCCGCGACCTTGCCGCGCCGCTGCCGATGGCGGTCATCGGCGACATGCTCGGGGTTGTGCCTAAGGACCGGGCGACCCTGCTGAAGTGGTCCGACGACCTGGTGTGCGGGCTGAACTCCCAGGCCGACGAGGCCACCTTGAACGCGGTGATGGAGGCCTTCGCCGGCTACTCCGCGTACGCCATGGAGACCATCGCCAAGCGCCGCGCGGAGCCGACCGACGACCTGTTCTCAGTGCTGGTCAACTCCGCGGTCGACGGCCAGGTGATGGCCGACGACGAGATCCTCATGGAGACACTGCTGATCCTGATCGGCGGTGACGAGACCACCCGGCACACGTTGTCCGGCGGCACCGAGCAGCTGCTGCGCCACCGCGATCAGTGGGACAGCATGGTCGCCGACCGTGACCTGGTGGGCGGTGCGATCGAGGAGATGCTGCGCTGGACAGCGCCGGTGAAGAACATGTGCCGCATGCTGATGGCCGACACCGAGTTCCACGGTACTGAGCTCAAATCGGGTGAGAAGATCATGCTGATGTTCGAATCGGCCAACTTCGACGAGAAGGTGTTCGACGATCCGGACGAATTCCGCATCGACCGTAATCCCAATAACCACTTGGCTTTCGGCTTCGGCACCCACTTCTGCCTTGGCAACCAACTGGCGCGTCTCGAGCTGAGCACCATGGTGCGCAAGCTGCTGGACCGTCTGCCCGATCTGCGGCTCGCCGACTCCTCAGCCTTGCCGCTGCGGCCGGCCAACTTCGTCAGCGGCCTGGAGAAGATGCCGGTGGTCTTCACCCCGACCAAGCCGGTGCTGGCTTAAACCTTCTCGCCGCGAGTGTGAATCCTCGGCGACTCGGGCGAGAAGGGGAAGCGGGACTAGCGCATCTTGAACTGCGGAGCCCGCTTCTCCTTGAAGGCCATCGGGCCTTCCTTGGCGTCCTCGGAGAGGAACACCTCGATACCGATCTTGGTGTCGATCTTGAACGCCTCGTTCTCGTGCAGGCCCTCGGTCTCGCGGATGGAGCGCAGGATCGCCTGCACCGCCAGCGGTCCGTTGTTCGCGATCACCCCGGCGATCTCCAGTGCCTTGTCCAGGGCGTGGCCGTCGGGCACCACATGCCCGATCAGGCCGTACTCCAGGGCTTCGGCGGCGGTGATGTGCCGTCCGGTGAGCAGCAGATCGCAGGCGATGGTGTACGGGATCTGGCGCACCAGTCGCACCGCTGATCCGCCCATCGGATACAGGCTCCACTTGGCTTCGGAGATGCCGAACTTCGCGCTCTGCCCCGCCACCCGGATGTCGGTGCCCTGCAGGATCTCGGTGCCGCCGGCGATCGCCGGACCCTCGACCGCGGCGATCAGCGGCTTGGTCAGGCGACGGCCCTTGAGCAGGCCGTCGATGCGGGTCGGGTCGTAGCCGCCACTCTTGAACGAGTCACCGGGGGGCGCCTTGGTGGCCGCCTTGAGGTCCATCCCCGCGCAGAAGTAGCCGCCGGCACCAGTGAGGATGCAGACCCGGATCTCGGGATCGTTGTCGACCCGGTCCCAGGCCTCGACCATGATCGACAGCATCTCGCCGGACAGCGCATTGCGCGTCTCCGGGCGGTTCATCGTCACGATCAGGACGTGCCCGCGTTGTTCGATGAGTGCGTCTGCCATGGTTCGCTCGCCTTCCCAGCAGCACATGAGACCTGCTTGTGAAAAAATGTAACACGTTCTAATTTGGGTTCGTGGCCCTCAACATCGCAGATCTCGCCGAGCACACCATCGACGCAGTGCCAGACCGGGTCGCCGTCATCTGCGGCGACGAGCAGATCACCTTCGCCGAACTCGAGGAGAAGGCCAACCGGTTGGCTCACTACCTCATCGACCACGGCGTCAAGAAGGACGACAAGGTCGGCCTCTACTGCCGCAACCGCATCGAGATCGTCATCGCGATGCTCGGCATCGTCAAAGCCGGTGCGATCCTGGTCAACGTCAACTACCGCTACGTCGAGGGCGAACTGCGCTATCTGTTCGACAACTCCGACATGGTCGCCCTGGTGCACGAACGCCAATACGCCGACCGGGTGGCCAATGTGCTTCCGGACACCCCGAACGTCAAGACCGTCCTGGTGGTCGAGGACGGCAGCGACGGCGACTACCAGCGTTACGGCGGCGTGGAGTTCTTCGAGGCGATCGCACAGGGCTCACCGGAGCGCGACTTCGGCCCGCGCAGCGCCGACGACGTCTATCTGCTCTATACCGGCGGCACCACCGGCTTCCCCAAGGGCGTGATGTGGCGCCATGAGGACATCTACCGGGTGCTGCTCGGTGGAACCGACTTCGCCACAGGCGAATTCGTCGCTGACGAGTACGACCACGCCCGGCAGGCCACCACCACCGATCCGATGGTCCGGTTCGCCATCCCGCCGATGATCCACGGCGCCACCCAGTCGGCCACCTGGATGGCGCTGTTCGCCGGGCACACCAGTGTGCTGGCACCGGAGTTCAACGCTGACGAGGTGTGGCGCACCATTGAGAAGCACAAGGTGAACCTGCTGTTCTTCACCGGCGACGCGATGGGGCGTCCCCTGCTCGATGCGCTGGAGTCGAGCGACTACGACCTCTCCGCGTTGTTCGTGTTGTCCAGCACCGCGGCGCTGTTCTCACCCAGCCTCAAGGAACGCTTCTGCGAACTGCTGCCCAACCGGATCATCACCGACTCCATCGGCTCCTCGGAAACCGGATTCGGCGGCAGCAGCATCGTCGCCAAGGGGCAGACCCAAGCCGGGGGGCCGCGGGTCAGCATCGACAAGAAGACCGTGGTGCTCGACGACGACGGTAACGAGGTGGTCCCCGGGTCGGGGGTCCGCGGCATCCTGGCCAAGCGGGGCAACATCCCGATCGGCTACTACAAGGACGAGAAGAAGACTGCCGAGACCTTCCGCACCATCAACGGGGTCCGCTACGCAATCCCCGGCGACTACGCGATGGTCGAGGCCGACGGCACGGTGACGATGCTGGGCCGTGGGTCGGTGTCGATCAACACCGGTGGAGAGAAGGTGTACCCCGAGGAGGTGGAGGGGGCACTCAAGGGCCACCCCGATGTCTTCGACGCCCTGGTCGTCGGTGTTCCGGACGAGCGGTACGGCCAGCACGTGGCGGCGGTGGTGGCGCCCCGGGAGGGCGCGAGCCCGACACTGGCGGCACTGGACACCTTCGTTCGCAAGGAGATCGCCGGCTACAAGGTGCCCCGCAGCCTCTGGATCGTCGATCAGATCAAACGCTCGCCCGCGGGGAAGCCCGACTACAAATGGGCCAAGGAACAAACTGAGGCCCGGCCCGCCGACGAGGTCCACGTCAAGCATTCCGGGAGCAAGTGATGCACACCGAACTGTGCGACAGATTCGGCATCCGCTACCCGATCTTCGTCTTCACCCCGTCGGAGAAGGTGGCCGCGGCGGTCACCCGGGCCGGCGGTATGGGGGTGCTGGGATGCGTGCGGTTCAACCATCCCGAGGACCTTGAGGCAGTGCTGTGCTGGATGGACGACAACACCGACGGCTTGCCCTACGGAGTCGACGTCGTGATGCCGGCGACTGTGCCCACGGAGGGCACCTCGTTCGATATCGACAAGCTCATCCCACAGACCCACCGCGACTTCGTCGCCAAGACACTGGCCGATCTCGGCGTGCCGCCGCTACCGGAGGACGGTGCCGGCAACGAAGGGGTGCTCGGCTGGCTGCATTCGGTGGCCCGATCGCACGTCGATGTCGCGCTGACCCACCGCATCAGCATGATCGCCAATGCGTTGGGATCACCGCCGGCCGATGTGCTGGCACAGGCGCACGCGGCCGGTGTGCCGGTGGCGGCTCTGGCCGGTACCGCCAGCCATGCGCGCCGGCACGCGGACAACGGCGTCGACATCGTCATCGCGCAGGGCTACGAAGCCGGCGGGCACACCGGTGAGATCGCATCCATGGTTCTGGTTCCCGAAGTCGTTGACGCGATGGAAGGCAAGACCGCCGTTCTCGCCGCCGGAGGAATCGGCACCGGCCGCCAGGTGGCCGCCGCACTGGCACTCGGTGCGTCCGGAGTCTGGATGGGTTCGGCGTTCCTCACCGCCGCCGAATATGACCTCGGCGTGGGCGGGGGCAGTGGGACGTCGGTGATCCAGGAGGCATTGCTGGCCGCCACCTCCAGTGACACCGTGCGCCGCAAGATCTACTCGGGCAAACCCGCCCGCCTGCTGAAGAGTCGTTGGACCGACGCCTGGGATGACCCGGATGCGCCGGCACCCCTGCCGATGCCGCTGCAGAACGTCCTCGTCAGTGAGGCCCACCAGCGAATGAGTCAGTCGCACGACCCGACCATCGTCGCGATGCCCGTCGGTCAGATCGTCGGGCGGATGAACGAGATCCGCCCCGCCGCGGACATCGTCGCGGAGTTGGTGTCCGGCTTCGATGCGGCTAGCCGTCGCCTCGACGGTTTCCGCGACAGCTGAACGGCTGCGTCTAGTGTCGGTGCGGTGAACGGCGCCCAGGCACTCATCACCACCCTGGTCGGCAACGGCGTGCGGGTGTGTTTCGCCAATCCGGGAACCTCGGAGATGCACTTCGTCGCTGCCCTCGATGCAGTGCCCGACATGCGAGGTGTGCTGACCCTGTTCGAAGGAGTCGCCACCGGCGCAGCCGACGGATACGCGCGCATGTCGGGCGATCCGGCAGCGGTGCTCCTGCACCTCGGTCCGGGCCTGGGCAACGGTCTGGCGAACCTGCACAACGCCCGGCGGGCGCGGGTGCCGATGCTGGTGGTGGTCGGCGACCACGCCACCTATCACAAGCGCTACGACGCCCCGCTGGAATCGGACATCGACTCGGTGGCCGGAACCGTCTCCGGGTGGGTGCACCGCTGCATGGACCCGGCGCAGGTCGCGACCGACACCGTCGACGCCATCGGGTTCGCCCGCACCGAAGGCCGGATCGCCACCGTCATCCTCCCCGCCGACGTGTCGTGGTCCGAGGGTGCCCAACTCGCCGAAAAAATTGCGCAGCAACAGGATCCGGACCCTGAGGACACCCACGCGGTCGAGTCCGCGCTGCGATCGGGTGCGTCGACGGTGATTCTGATCGGCGGCGACGCCACCCGCGCCGACGGTCTGGATGCCGCCGCGCGACTGAGCGAGCGGTTCGGCGCGCGGTTGTTCTGCGAGACCTTCCCCGCCCGGCTCGAACGAGGAGCGGGCATCCCGGCGGTCGAACGGATCGCCTACTTCGGCGAAGCCGCCGCCGCTCAACTCGACGGCGCCGCCCACCTGATCCTGGCCGGGGCCGCCTCGCCGGTGACGTTCTTCGGCTATCCCGGTAAGCCGAGCGACCTGGTGCCCGACGGCGCCGCCGTGCACACCCTGGCCGGACCGGTCGGTGCGGCAGCGGCGCTGAGGGCACTTGCCGAACGGCTCGCACCGGGCACCCGGGCGGCCACCGCGGCCGCGGCGCGGCCTGCGTTGCCGTCCGGTGCGCTGACGGTGCAGACCGCAGCCGATGTCGTCGGCGCACTGCTGCCGGACCGGGCGATCGTCGTCGACGAATCCAACACCTCCGGTTTCCTGCTGCCCCAGGCCACCGCGGGGGCACCGCGGCACGACTGGCTGACGCTGACAGGCGGAGCCATCGGTTACGGCCTGCCGGTGGCGATCGGCGCCGCGATCGCCGAACCGGACCGCCCGGTGCTATGTCTGGAGTCCGACGGTTCGGCGATGTACACCATCTCCGCGCTGTGGACCCACGCCCGCGAGCGCCTCGACATCACCACCGTCGTCTTCGCCAACCGCGCGTACGACATCCTGCGGATCGAACTCCAGCGGGTCGGTGCCGGGCAGCAGGGGCAGCAGCCCGGACCCAAAGCCGAGTCACTGCTCGACCTGACCAGTCCGACACTGGATTTCGTGCAGATCTCCCACGGCATGGGCGTGCCCGCCCGCCGGGTCAGCACCGCTGAAGAACTCACCGACGCACTGCGGTGGGCGCTCGACGAGCCCGGCCCGCATCTGATCGAGGCCGTCATGGGATCGATCGCGGGCTAGCGCGCCACCTCGAAGATCGGATCCTCACCCTCGAGCGCCTCGGCAGCCAACACGCGCTTGAGCACCTTGAAGGTCTCGGTCCTGGGCAGCGAGGTGGCCACCCGCACAAACGACGGCCACTGCTTGGGTCCCAGATCGGACTGCGCAGCGAGGAATGCCCGGAACTCGGCGCCGTCGAACGCGGTGCCCTCCGGGAGCACCAGCGCAGCCATCACCCGGTCGCCGACAACCGGATCCGGGATCGGATACACCACCGCTTCAGTCACCCCCGGGTAGCGCATCAGTACCCGTTCGATCGGGGCGGTGCCCAGGTTCTCGCCGTCCACCCGCATCCAGTCACCGAGCCGGCCGGCGAAGTACACGAACCCGGCTTCGTCGCGGTAGGCGAGATCGCCGCTGTGATACGCCCCGTCCGCCATGCGCTCGGCCTCGGCGGCCGGGTCCTTGTAATAGCCGCGGAACTGCCCCGGACCTTTGACGTTGACCAGTTCCCCGATCGCTCCCGGCGGGCAGGGATTCCCGGTGTCCACATCGAGGATCTCCAACTCCTCCGGCAACGGGCCCAGCGAACCTTCGGGGGTGTCGGGGGTGCGGCCGATGGCGACTCCGCCCTCGGTGGAACCGAAGCCGTCGATGACCGTCACCGCGAACCGCTGCGCGAAACGGCCGATGTCACGCGGTGCGCCCTCGTTGCCGTACATGATCCGCAGCGGGTTGTCCGCGTCGTCCGGTCGCGGCGGCGTGGCCAGGATGTAGGACATCGGCTTGCCGACGTAGTTGGCGTAGGTGGCACCGAAGCGGCGCACATCATCGACGAACCCGGACGCGGAGAACTTGCGCCGCAGGGCAATCGATCCCTGGGCGGCGACCGCCGGTGCCCAGCCGGCCATCACCGCGTTGGAGTGGAACAGCGGCATGGACAGGTAGAACACGTCGTGGGACCCCAGGCCGAAGCGCTGCGACAGCATGACCCCCGGCCCGGCGACCTTCTCATGCGTGCACCGCACCGCCTTCGGGTCGCCACTGGTGCCGGAGGTGAAGATCAGCATGAAGAGATCCTCGATGGCACTGGCGCCGAAGCTGACCTGCGCATCGCGGAAGCCGGCGAGTTCGTCGGCCCACGCCGTACTGCGCACATCGAGCACATCGATGCCCGCGGGGGCGAAGTCCGCCCCGTAGGACGCCGGCTCGGAGTCGGTCAGCACGAGCTGGCAGTCGGCATGGGCGATGTCGCGGGCCAGTGCGGCGCCGCGGCGGGTGGGGTTGAGGCCGACCGGCACCACACCGCTGAGACCGGCTGCCACCAGCAGCTCCGAGAACAGCGGTGTGTTGCCGAGCAGGACGCCGACGTGGAGAGGCTGATCCGGATCGAGCCGGGCGCGCAGCAGCGCCGCCAGTCGGGCGCCGGCCTCAATGTGTTGGCGCCACGACACGTCACGAGCCGTCGTCGGCGCGCACGCCGCGATCATCGACGTCGGCCAGCGGCTCGAGAAGCTGCGTGACGGTGGGTATCACGTGGAGTGGACCGGCTACGCGGGCGTGTCGGCTACGCGGGCGTGTCGGCCAGTTCCCGGCCGATGGCGCGCAGTGCGGCGGTGGCCCCGCCGAGGGCGAATTCGGTCTGCTTGGCGGTAGTGAAGTAGCGATGCACCGTGTGGTCCATGTCGATGCCCACGCCACCGTGGACGTGCACCGTGGTGTGCGCGACCCGGTGGCCGGTCTCGGCGGCCCAGAAGGTGGCCGTGGCCACCTCCATGTCAGCGGGCAGATCCTCGGACAACCGCCAGGACGCCTGCTCGAGTGTCAGTCGCAGACCTTTTATCTCGATGTAGTCATCGGCCAGCCGCTGCCCGACAGCCTGGAAGCTACCGATCGGGCGGCCGAACTGCTCGCGGGTTCGGGCGTACTCGGCGGTGAGTTCCAGTGCCCTCTCCAGCACGCCGAGCTGGTAGGCGGTCAGGCCCAGCGCCCGGTGGGTGCTCAGCCACGCCAGCACGTCGCCGCCGCCGACGAGGTGCTCGGCGCTCAGCTCCACACCATGCAGGTCCAGCTCGCCGGCGCTGTTCTGCCCGGTGGTCTGCAGGGCCGTCACCGTGACGCCGGCCTGGCCGGCCGGGACCAGGAACACCTTGGTGCCGGAGTCGGTTTCGGCCGGCACCAGGAAGGCGTCGGCAACCGGACCGAAGGGCACCTGCGTGCGGGTGCCGGTAAGCCGGAAGCCGTCGCCGGAGGCGGTCGCCGTCACGGGTGCCTGGCCGAACTCGCCGTCGAGTGCGACGGTGACGATCTTCTCGCCGGCCACCGCGGGGGCCGCCCAGCCCTGCTGCAGCCCGGCGGAGCCGAAGTGAGCCAGGGCACCGCCGGCCAGCACCACCGACTCCAGGTACGGCACGGCCGCGATCTGTCGGCCCAGCGCGGTGAGGATCGCGGTCTGCTCCAGCACACCGAAACCGCCGCCGCCGACCGATTCCGGCGCGGCGGTGCTGAGCACGTCGGCGTCGATCAGCTTGCTCCACAGTGCTGTGTCGAGCCGCTGGTCGAGTTTGTCGAGATCCTTCTGGTGCTGCGGTGTGCAGACCGACTCCACGATGGTGGCGACCAGTCCGGACAGATCCTTGGATGCTTCTGTCTTGGTGAAATCCATGTTCTTCTAACGCCTTTCAGCGGTTGGCGCGGGGCAGGCCGAGTGCAGCCATACCGATGATGTCGCGCTGCACCTCGTTGGTCCCACCGCCGAAGGTGAGGATCAGCGACGAGCGGTGCATCCGCTCCACCCGGCCGCGCAGCAGCGCGCCGGGCGATTCCTGGCGCAGCGTGGCCGACGGTCCCAGGATCTCCATCAGCAGCCGGTAGGCCTCGGTGGCGAACTCGGTGCCGAACACCTTGGCCGCCGAGGCGTCACCCGCCGAGGGTGCTTCCTCCTGTGCCGACGCCAGCTGCCAGTTGATCAGCTTCAGGTACTCCACCTTCGCGTGCACCCGGGCCAGGTTGAGCTGCACCCACTCGGCGTCGATCAATCGCGCACCGCTGGCGTCCTTGGTGTTCTGTGCCCAGTCACGGACCAGGTTCAGCGCGGTGATGATCGGCTGCGCCGAAACCAGCGCGACCCGCTCGTGGTTGAGCTGATTGGTCACCAGGTTCCAGCCGGCGTTCTCCTCGCCGACCCGGTTGCCGACCGGCACCCGGACGTCCTGGTAGTAGGTGGCGCTGGTGCCCGCGCCCGCCATGGTGTGCACCGGTGTGCAGGAGAAGCCCTCGGCGTTGGTCGGCACGATCAGCACCGAGATGCCGCGGTGCTTCTTGGCCTCGGTGTTGGTGCGCACCGCCAGCCAGACGTAGTCGGCGTACTGGATCAGGCTGGTCCACATCTTCTGGCCGTTGATCACGTACTCGTCGCCGTCGCGCACCGCCGCGGTGCGCAGGTTCGCCAGGTCGGTGCCCGCGCCGGGCTCGGAGTAGCCGATGGCGAAGTGGATGTCGCCGCGGGCGATCCCGGGCAGATAGAACTTCTTCTGCTCCTCGGTGCCGAACGCCATGATGGTCGGGCGCGACGCTGTTGATGGTCAGGAACGGAACGGGCGCGCCCGCGACGGCGGCCTCGTCGGTGAAGATCAGCTGATCCATCGTGGAGCGGGCCTGGCCGCCGTACTCCTTCGGCCAGCCCAGCGCCAGCCAGCCGTCGCGGCCCATCTGGGCGACGGTCTCGCGGTAGACGTTGCCGCTGCCGTACTCGCCCGGCCGTCGACATCAGGGCCTCGCGGCGCTCCGGTGTCATCAGGGTGTCGAAGTACGCGCGGAGCTCGCGGCGAAGCTCCTCCTGTTCGGGGGTGTAGCTGATCCGCATGGCCTGTGAACCTCCGGGCTCGGTCGGTGAGTTCGGCGACCCCGCCGACCCTCTTTTTGTAACAGGTTCTAGTCTTGGAATCCACCCTGCGATAATGGCCGTATCGTGACGTTGGAAGTCCAGGAGGAGTCATGCACGTCGAAGTGGACCGTGATCGCTGTGAAGGCAACGCCATCTGCGTGGGTATCGCGCCGGATCTGTTCAAGCTCGATGACGAGGACTATGTGATGGTCACCAGGGACCCCATCCCCGCCGACCAGGAGGCCCTCGCGGAGCAGGCCATCGCCGAGTGCCCGCGCGCGGCCCTGAGCCGTCGGGACTAGAGGCATTCATCCCTTGGACGCTTCCGCTGCGATCTGACCGGTCGGGTGGCGGTGGTGACCGGTGCCGCCGCCGGACTCGGCCGCGCCGAGGCGATCGGCTTGGCCCGCTCCGGCGCCACCGTCGTGGTCAACGACATGGCCGGCGCACTCGACGCCTCCGACGTGCTCGATGAGATCGCCGCGGCCGGATCCACCGCCGTGGCTGTCGCGGGCGACGTCAGCGAGCGGGCGACCGCCGACGAAATGGTGGCCTGCGCCGACCGCCTCGGCGGCCTGCACATCGTGGTCAACAACGCCGGTATCACCCGGGACCGGATGCTGTTCAACATGTCCGACGAGGACTGGGACGCGGTGATCGCGGTGCACCTGCGCGGGCACTTCCTGCTCACCCGCAACGCCGCCACCTACTGGCGCAGTCAGGCCAAGGACAGCGGTGGGACGGTGTACGGCCGCATCATCAACACCTCCTCGGAGGCGGGCTTGTCGGGTCCGGCCGGGCAGGCCAACTACGGCGCGGCCAAGGCCGGCATCACCGCGCTGACCTTGACAGCGGCGAAAGCGCTCGGACGCTACGGGGTGCGCGCCAACGCCATCTGCCCGCGGGCGCGCACCGCGATGACCGCTGAGGTGTTCGGCGCGGCCCCGGAGCTGCCGTCGACGATCGATCCGCTGTCCCCGGACCACGTGGTGACCCTGGTGCGGTTCCTGGCCGCGCCGGCATCTCAGGACGTCAACGGTCAGGTGTTCGTCGTCTACGGGCCCACCGTCACCCTGGTGGCCGCCCCGACCGCAGAGCACCGGTTCCACGCCGAGGGTTCGACCTGGGATCCGGATGCCCTGAGCGCGGTCGATGCGGGCCTACTTCGACGGCCGCGACCCCGAGCGCATGTTCGGCGCCATGATCGAGATGGAGGACTAGCCGTCAGGCTCTGGTGCCGGCCTCGGTGCCCGCCAGCGCGTCGAGAAAGGCGCGTGCCCACCGGTCCACGTCGTGGGCGAGCACCTGCCGGCGCATCGACCGCATCCGGCGCCGGCCCTCTTCGGGCGTCTGGTCGAGCGCGGCCTCGATGGCGTCCTTGACGCCCTCGAGATCGTGCGGGTTGGTCAGGTAGGCCTGACGCAATTCGGCTGCCGCGCCGGTGAATTCGCTCAGAACCAGGGCACCGCCCAGATCGCTGCGGCAGGCCACGTACTCCTTGGCGACCAGGTTCATGCCGTCGCGCAGTGGGGTGACGAGCATGACGTCGCTGGCCACGAAGTAGGCGATCAACTCGTCGCGGGGGACCGGCCGGTGCAGGTAGTGCACCACCGGGTGACCGACCTCGCCGTACTCGCCGTTGATGTGGCCGACCTGCTGCTCGATCTCGTTGCGCAGGATGCGGTAGCTGTCCACCCGCTCCCGGCTGGGCGTGGCCAGCTGGATCAGCACGGTGTCGTCGCCCTTGACCCGGCCCTCGGCCAGCAACTCCGAGAACGCCCGCAGCCGGACGTCGATGCCCTTGGTGTAGTCGAGCCGGTCGACCCCGAGCATGATCTTGCGCGGGTTGCCCAGCTCGGCGCGAATCTGCTTGGCGCGCCGGCGGATGTCGCGGCGGCGGGCGGACCTGTCCAGTTCGGCGGAGTCGATGGAGATCGGGAACGCGCCCACCTTGACGGTGCGCGAGGCCGAGCTTGACCTCACCGAAGCGCGATCGCACACCGACCGATGCGCGCGAGGACTCGGCCCCGGCGAGCTGCCGAGACAGGTACAGGAAGTTCTGGGCCCCGCCGGCGAGGTGGAAGCCGACCAGGTCCGCGCCCGAGCAGGCCGTCGATGATCTCCGCCCGCCACGGCATCTGCATGAACAGCTCCACCGGCGGGAACGGGATGTGCAGGAAGAAGCCGATGGTCAGGTCCGGCCGCAGGTTGCGCAGCATCTTCGGGCACCAGTTGCAGCTGGTAGTCCTGCACCCACACCGTGGCGCCCGGGGCGGCCGCGCGTGAGGTGGCCTCGGCGAAGCGCCGGTTGACGTCGACGTAGCGGTCCCACCACTCGCGGTGGTAGATCGGCTTGACGATCACATCGTGGTAGAGCGGCCACAGCGTGGCGTTGGAGAAGCCCTCGTAGTACTCCTCGACGTCGTCTGCGCTCAGCCGCACCGGATGCAGTTGCAGATCGTCCTGAACGATCGGCTCCTCGGGGCCGTCGACGATTCCGGGCCAGCCGATCCAGGCACCCCGTTGCTTGCGCAGCAACGGTTCCAGCGCGGTGACCAGACCGCCGGGGCTGCGTTTCCAGGTGGTGGTGCCGTCGGGCAACCGCTCCATGTCGATCGGCAGCCGGTTGGCCACCACCACGAAGTCGGAGTTGCCGGCGGTCAAGGGGCATCCGGGAGGGCAGCGGATGCCCCGGTAGCTGCGGACGCCGACCCGGGCGTGTCCCCGGGCATCAACCTAGGCCTCGGTCTTGGGCCCAATGCCGAGCATCGACAGGAATACCCGGCACTCGTCGGCGTCGGTGGCGTAGGCCGCCACGACCCGCCGTGCCTGGCGGGCGGTGCTGTCGGCCAGCGGCTCTACTTCGTCGATTTCGGTCTCAGTTTTAGCAGGCATGACTCAACTCTAGGCGACGGCGGTCTAGGGGCTCGACGAGATCGTCGAGCGGGGCTGGACCGCGGGGGCCTCATCGAAGTTCATCGCGTAGCAGACGGTCGACTCCCAGGCCCCGGTGCAGGGATCGCCGTTGATGTTGGGCACGGTGTGCAACGGGTCCTCATACGACGACGTGCCCGACTCGCCGGTGCCTACCTGCGGTGCGGCAATCCGGGTCTCCCCGCCGGTGATCGGCACGGGAGCGGTCGCGCCCTCGACGACCGGCTGCGGAACCGGCACGGGATCGGGAACCGGGAGCGGCTCGGCGAGGGCGGCGGGAGCACCGCCGAGCGCCAAGCCGACCGACAGCGTGAGGGCGCTCAGGGTGAGTGAGCCGCTGGCGAGCAGCGATGTCAGCGGATGTTTCGCCCACTGCTTTGTCATGGCGGGCCCTTCGTCTGCTACGGGGTGACCTTAGGCATGGAGTTGTTCTGCTCGTTCAGGCCGATGCACAGGTCGCTGTTCGCGCCATTACAGGGAATCCCGTTGACCTCGGGGAGGCTGCCCACGTCGCCGGGACGCGAGGAGGTGATGGACCCGGGTTGCAGCTGCTGACCACCGGGCTCGATCGGGTTGAGCGTCTTCGGTGCGGCATCGGTGACCGGCTTGCAGGCACCGCTGGTTGGGTCGAGGACCTCGTTCTCCGGGCAGCTGGCAAGCGGTGTCGCAGGCCCGCTGTCGGTGGCTTGGAGGCTGACGATGATGGGGGCGCCCAGAACGGCCGCCGCCAGGCCGCCGGCCAGCGCGATGCGCCGCGAGGCGCTCTTGGTGGAAACCATGGTGGTACTTCTCCTTAGATGGGTCCTCTGCGCGGATCACGCCAGGTTATCCAGTGAATCGCCGGTGGTGACGCGCTCGTTACTAAGAGCCTACCGCTGCGACGTCCCCGTTGCCGGGCCACCGTGGTTTCATACGTGCATGCAACTCACCTTCACCGACCGGACCTATCTGGTGACCGGCGGCGGCAGCGGAATCGGCAAGGGCGTGGCCGCCGGCCTGGCCGAAGCCGGCGCCAATGTGATGATCATCGGCCGTACGGCCGACCGTCTGGCCGCGGCCGCGGCGGACATCACCTCCGCGGCACCGGCGGGTCAGGTGCGCTACGAGGCGGCCGACGTCACCGTTGAGGACCAGATCGCCGCGGCGGTGGCGGCGGCGACGGCATGGAACGGCCGGTTGCACGGCGTGGTGCACTGCGCTGGGGGCTCGGAGACCATCGGCCCGGTGACCCAGATCGACTCGGAGGCCTGGCAGCGCACCATCGACCTCAACGTCAACGGCACCATGTACGTGCTGAAGCACTCCGCCAGGGAGATGGTCCGCGCCGGCGGTGGTTCCTTCGTCGGCATCTCGTCGATCGCGTCGAGCAATACCCACCGCTGGTTCGGCGCCTACGGCGTCGGCAAGGCGGCGACTGGACCACCTGATGATGCTGGCCGCCGACGAACTCGGGCCCTCATGGGTGCGGGTCAACGGCATCCGTCCCGGCCTGATCCGTACCGAGCTCGTTGAGGCCATCCTCAACTCACCGGAAGTCAGCGAGGATTACCGGCAGTGCACCCCGCTGCCGCGGGTCGGCGAGGTGACAGACGTGGCCAACCTGGCGATGTTCCTGCTCAGCGACGCCGCCGGCTGGATCACCGGCCAGGTGATCAACGTCGACGGCGGTCATGGCCTCCGCCGGGGTCCGGATATGTCCGGCATGCTCGAGCCACTCTTCGGCGCCGACGGCCTGCGCGGCGTGGTCTGACGGCCCGCGTGGCGATGCGGCCCGTACCCGACAGGCCCGGACCCGGTCAGGAATCGGTCTGGGACTATCCGCGCCCGCCCCGCCTGGAGTCGTTCGCCGGGCTGATCACCATTGAACTCGGCGGCGAGGTGATCGCGTCGACCGACCGTGGCTGGCGGGTGCTGGAGACCAGCCATCCGCCCACCTACTACCTGCCCCGGTCGGCGTTTCGAGACGGGGTCCTGCGCGAGGCGCCGGGCAGCTCATGGTGCGAGTGGAAGGGCCGCGCCCGCTACTTCGACCTCGTCACCGGTACCGCGGTCGCCGCCAAGGCGGCGTGGAACTATCCAGAGCCGACCGCCGGCTTCGAGGAGATCTCCGATGCGGTCGCCGTGATGGCCGCCGCGGTGGATCGGTGCACTGTCAACGGTGAGACCGTGGTCGCGCAGCCTGGCGGTTTCTACGGCGGATGGATCACCTCATGGGTGGTCGGCCCGTTCAAGGGCGGGCCGGGCTCTGCCGGTTGGTGACTGCGGCCGGTTGGTGACGGCCGGTTTGGTGACGGCCCAGCGCTGACAGCGGCGAAACACGCCGGAAACACCCGCGCCCCGTATCGGAAACACCGCGCCGACATCCTCATCGTCGTGTGTTGAAGGATCCACCTTCGACCGCTCCCGGCGAGGAGTTTGAGGCAGTGGATTCGATTGATCCGGCCGCCACCGCGTGGCTGCTCACCAGCACAGCACTGGTCTTGTTGATGACGCCGGGACTGGCGATCTTTTACGGCGGCATGGTGCGCACCACCGGGGTGCTCAACATGATCATGATGAGCTTCATCGCCATCCCGCTGGTGACTGTCTCCTGGCTGCTGGTCGGGTACAGCCTCGCCTTCTCCGGTGAGGGGGCCGGCGGACTGGTCGGTGGTCTCTCCCATATCGGACTGGCGGGTATCGGGCCCGACACCGCTCGTGGTGCTGTTCCCGAATTGCTCTTCGTGACCTTTCAGTTGAGCTTCGCGATCATCACGGCAGCCCTCATCAGCGGAGCGATTGCGGACCGTGCCAAATTCGCCGCCTGGATGGTGTTCGTTCCCCTCTGGGCCGTCGCCGTGTATGCCGTTGTGGCGCATTGGGTCTGGGCCCCCGGAGGGTGGCTCTTCAAGCTGGGTGTACTCGATTACGCGGGCGGGCTGGTGGTGGAGATCGTCTCGGGCTCATCGGCGCTGGCGCTTGCGCTGGTTCTGGGTCCGCGGCTGGGCTTCAAAGTCGACGCGATGCGGCCGCACAACCTGCCGTTCGTTCTCCTCGGCGTAGGACTGCTGTGGTTCGGCTGGTTCGGGTTCAACGCGGGCTCGGCACTGGCTGCCAATGGCATGGCGTCGGCGATCTTCCTCAACACGTTGCTCGCCGGATGCCTCGGCATGCTCGGCTGGCTGTCGGTGGAACAGATTCGCGACGGCAGGCCGACTACCTTCGGCGCCGCCTCCGGCGTCGTGGCCGGACTGGTGGCGATCACCCCGTCCTGCGGAACGGTCAACACCCTGGGGGCCGGCATTGTCGGACTCGCCGCCGGTGTGGTGTGTTCCTTCGCGGTGTCGCTGAAGTTCCGCTGGAACTACGACGATTCCCTCGACGTGGTGGGTGTCCACTATGTCGGCGGCGTGGTCGGCGTCCTGCTGATCGGCTTCCTTGCCACGCCGGCGATGACCGGCGGACCCGCTGGCCTGTTCTTCGGAGGCGGTCTCGAACAACTGGGCAAGCAGGCACTGGGCGCGCTGGTGGTCAGCGTGTACGCCTTCGCGGTGTCCTACGTGCTGGCGCGGCTGATCGACCGGACCATCGGATTCCGGATCAGCGCCGAGGATGAGGCCGGCGGTGTCGACTTCGCCCAGCATGCCGAGACTGCTTACGCCGAGGGTGTTTACGGCCATCAGCAGGTGCGCCGGCCGCTCTTCGGTGACCGGACCCGCCCCGACGCCGACGACGACTGAACCGCGACGGTGTCGCGCCGGCGCATCGCCTAACATGGGCGCGCATGCCGCTGGCTAATGGTGACGTGTTCGCCGGGTACCGGATCCTGCGTCCCCTCGGATTCGGCGGAATGGGCGAGGTCTACCTCGTGCAGCACCCGCGGCTACCCCGCCAGGACGCCCTGAAGATCCTGCCCGCGCAGATGTCCTCGGACACCGAATTCCGCGCTCGGTTCAATCGGGAGGCCGAACTGGCCGCCACGCTCTACAACCCGCACATCGTCGGGGTGCACGATCGCGGCGAGTGGGGCGGCCAGTTGTGGATCTCGATGGACTACATCGACGGCCCTGACGCCGGGCGACTTCTTCGCGAGAGCTACCCGGCCGGCATGCCGGTCTGGCAGGTCTGCGACATCACCTCCGCGGTGGCCGACGCATTGGATTACGCGCACGACCGCGGGCTGTTGCACCGCGACATCAAGCCGCCGAACATCCTGCTGACCCAACCCCAGCGCGGACGCAGCCGGGTGCTGCTCGCCGATTTCGGGATAGCACGCGACACCGCGGAGGCCAACGGTCTCACCGACACCAATGTGACGCTGGGAACGGTCAACTACGCCGCGCCCGAACAGCTCATGGGCCGGGCGATCGATGGCCGCGCTGATCAGTACAGCCTGGCCGCCACCGCCTACCATCTGCTGACCGGTTCGCCGATGTTCGGCTCGGCCAACGCCGCAGCCGTGATCGGCCAGCACCTCACCGCCCCGCCGCCGCGTCTCGGTGATTCGCGGCGGGAACTTGCGGCGCTGGATCCGGTTCTGGCGAAGGCGCTCTCGAAGAATCCGGCCGAGCGGTTTCCGACCTGCACCCAATTCGCCGACGCACTGCGGCACGCGGCGGCAATCGACTCACCGGCGGCGCCGTCCGCTCCGCCGCTTCCCCGCGCTCCGGTGCCCACCCATCAGACCGCGATCCTGCCCCGCGACGAGTATTGGGATTCCGAGGAGGTCGTCGCCACGCCGCCATCCGCCGCACCCGCGGCGCGGCGCTGGCCGTGGCTGCTGGCGGGCGTGGCATTAGTGGCGATGCTCGCCGGCCTCGTTGCAGCCGTCCTGCCACGCGGCGGCCAGGAACCCCCTCGGGCGGCACCGACCACGTCCCGCGCGGTCACATCGTCGGCATCAACCACTGCGACGACGACGATGACGCCGGCCCAGCCCACCTTCGATGCGATGCGGGAAGCGGTGAGCGGCTTCTACGCGCAGCTGCCGGGAGGTGCGGTGAACGCCTGGAACGCACTGGACACCCACTATCAGCAGCGCAACGGCCTCGACGATTACCTCGCCTTCTGGTCGACGATCCAAGCGGTGACTCTGTTGTCGGTCACACCGCGCGACGCGACGAGTGTGATCGCCCGGGTCCGCTACGTCCTGCGCGATGGCCGGGTCGACACCGAGGACCGCTGGCTGAGCGTCGTGCCCAAGGATGGCCGGCTTTTGATCTACGACTCCGAACGGATCGGCGCAGCCTGACTAGACGACAGAGAATGACCGGCAGCGCGCGCATAGCGCCGAACTGAGGCTGGGGTAGCCGCATTGCGGGCACACCCCGACGTTCGCAGCCGTGACGTGAGGGTGGCCGGCCAGCGCAGAGAGCGCGCAATCGAGATCACTCAACTGCCTCGCGAGCACGCGCAGCCGACCGCTCAACTGCGAGCGTTGCGATTCCAGTTCTAGGCGCTGCGTCTGTGCATCGGATCGGCCGATGGACCGTGTCGCGCCGCGGGTCCAGTTCAGAACCGACAGACGGCGATCCAACTCATCGAGACCACCGGACAGCGCGCGCAGGTCGCGAGTCAGCCGTTCCCGATCAGCCCGCATCCGCGCCGACGCATCGCCGGGCGCGCGTTGCACGCCAGCATCGATACCGAAGATGGCTGAGCTCAGGCCCACCGACGCAACTCCATTCGCCAAGCTCGCCGGACAGCTTCTTGCCGACGATCCGTCGGTAAACTAGCAGCAATTCCAGCTATCGGTAAATGGGCCTCACGATGCAGGCCTGGGCTCGGTGACCCTAGACTCGCGGTCGTGACCGAGGCCGGCAGTGGTGCTGTCGTCGACGGCCGAATCCGCGAGCGGGTGATGGAAGCGGCGGTCGCCGAACTCGCCGCGTCCAACTTCGGGGATTTCACCCTTGAGGCCGCAGCGATGCGCGCAGGGGTCGAACTCCACTCGGTCAAGCAGACGTGGGCCAGCTCGGCGGAACTGCTCGCCGATGCGCTCCGCGATTTCGGCGCCCGGAACATGCCGCTGCCGGACACCGGAACGCTGCGCGGCGATCTGGTGGAGTACGCCAAATCCTATGCGGCCATGGTCAGTTCGCCGATGGGCCGCCGGCTTGTTAACTCGGTGATCGTCAAACCCCAGGACTGGGATCTGTCGGCATCGCGGCCCACCTATCTGGAGAAGCGGGACCTGCGCATGGCCGTAGTCATCGAGCGGGGAATCGAGCGGGGGGAGTGCTCTGCGGGAGTCGATCCGGTGCGGATCATCGACCTGATCGATACCGCCGTGTGCCTGCCGATCATGCTCTACGACCGGCCGATCTTCGACGAGGACTGCGAGTTCGTCGTGGACACCGTCCTGAACGGGATCAGCCCGCGGGGCTTACCCGGCTGAGAGAGCCTCGCGCTGAATGGCCACCCAGGCGGTGATCTTCCCAGCCTCTTTGAGGGGGAACATCCGCCAGTTCATCACGAACGGCGTCCCATCCTTCTTGTAGTTGACCGCGCGGCCTTCGAAACGTCCGCCGGACTTGAGTGTCGCGCTGAGTCTCTCGATCACTTTGCGATCGGTGCCGGGTCCCTGAAGCATGCGGGGATCCTTGCCGACGACCTCCGCCGGGTCGTGACCGGTCAGCTTTTTGAACGCCTTGTTCGCGTAGATGATGCGGCCCTTGGCAGAGGCATCGGTGACGAGGATGGAATCGAAGCTGTTATCCGCCAGCAACTTCAGCAGGGCCAAGCCGCCCTTTTCCGAGCCGATCACGTCGATGAGTGATGAAGCCATGGGGGTTTTTCCTCCTCGAACCGGCGGTGTGGCCGAATGCGAGAAACCTAACACGGCAAGGGAAGACGTCGAGCCCCCTGTCAGGATTGAACTGACGACCTTTCGCTTACAAGGCGAGTGCTCTACCACTGAGCTAAGGAGGCCTGGCCCGGCCGCGCGGGCCGATGCGAGCAACAGCTTATCGGGTGGTGCAGTTACTGCTCATCCTCCCGGAACGGCCAGAGCCGCTTGCTTGGAAGCGGAATGCGCTCGGCGATATTGCTCAGCGGGTTGACCACCATGCTCAGGCTGATGACGGCCTGTCGAAGGGTCTCGACCGTCGGGGCAAGCGCCTCGAGTCCGGGCGCCAGCCGGTTGAGGGTGTCGGCCACGTCGGCCAACTGCTCCAGTGGGCCGTCGCGGGCGGTGAGCTTGTCGATCAGGCCACCCTCTGCGAGAAGCCGGTCGGCCAACCCGTCCTCGGCCAGCACGCGCTCGACGAGTCCATCCTCATCGAGAAGCTGATCCACCAGGCCGCCGCGGGCCAGGGCGCGGTCCACTCCGCCACCCTCGGCGGTCATCCGGTCCAGCACCCCGTCCGGGGCGGTGAGCCGATCGATCAGTCCGCCCGGGCGCAGTAGCCGGTCCAGTGGTCCGTCCGGTGCCAGTGCCCGACCGAGTGGGGCGTCGTCTTCGATCAGGGCGGCGAACTTGTTGGCCCGTTCGATGGTGTCGTCGAGGCCGAGTAGATGCACCATCGCATCCCGCGCCGACGGCGCCGCCGTCTCGCCCAGGGAGCGCCGGGCCAGGCCGACCGCGGCGCCGGCCACCTCGATTCCGGCGCCGGCCGCCGCCAAGCCGACCCGCGCCGGCGCCACAGCCAGGTCCACGAGCAGCTTCGCCAGGTCCATCAGCCCAGTGTATGACCGCCTGGCTGCTTACTTAAGACCTTGATCAGTCCAGTTGCGCCAGGGCGGCTTTGATCTTCGCCTGGGCGGTGTCCAGCGACTCCGGCGACGGGTTGCGGTCAACATTGGCAAATCCGAAGTCGGTGAGGTTGTAGGCCGGGAAGACATGGACGTGCAGGTGCGGCACCTCAAGGCCGGCGATGATCATGCCTGCCCGTTGCGCGTCGAAGGCAGCGCACACGGCCCGGCCGATGCGCTGCGATACGTCCATCACCCGGCCGAACAATGCCGGGTCGACGTCCTGCCAGTTGTCCACCTCAGCGCGGGGTACGACGAGGGTGTGGCCCTGGGTCATGGGTTCGATGGTGAGGAACGCGACGACGCCGTCGTCGCCGAGGTCGTCTTCGTAGACGAAGCGCCCCGGTAGGTCGCCGTTGATGATCATGGTGAAGACCGATGCCATGGGGCTCAGCTTAGAACGCCCCGGCTAGGGAAATTCAGCAACTTTCCCGGCAACTTTTCCGACACGCTCCGGTGGCTCCCGAAGTCCGGTATCACTGTGCTGATAGGTCAGTCGAATGTCGGACAAAGGAGTCGTCATGCGGGAATGCACGGGAGATCGGCGCACGTTGTCGCGCCGGGCCATCACGGCGGCGACGACGGTCGCCGCGACCTCGGCCGTCTTCTTCGGCGCGGCGGTGCCCGCCTGGGCCGCCGATGCGGTGACGCTGACGTTCGTCCGGCACGCTGAGTCCTTCGGGAACATCCCGGGTGCGACGCTCAATACCCAGGTGCCCGGTCCGAACCTGACGCCACTCGGCGTGCAGCAGGCACTGGATATTGCGCCGGACCTCGCGCTCGCGGGTTTTGATGGCATCTACTACTCGGACATGATCCGCACCTTGGAGACCGCCACACCGTTGATCGGATTCGAGCCGGATCTTCAGAGGGCGATGTACGGCGGCTTCCGGGAGATCAGCGCCGGCATCTTTGAGGGCGCGCCGGTAGACGAAGGCCTCGGCCGCATCGGCTACTTCCTGATCCCGCTGACCTGGGGGCTTGGTCTGCGGTCGATTCCTATCCCGCTGGGAGAGGGCGGCAACGAGTTCCAGGACCGCTACAGCGACGCCGTCTCGTCCGTGCTCGCCACCGGCGCCGTCAACCCGGTGATCTTCTCGCACGGTGCCGCGATCATGGTGTGGACGGCGATGAACGTCGACAACCCGGACATCGGCATGCTGCTGGCCAACCCCCTCGGCAATACCCAGGAAGTGGTGCTGACCGGCAATGAAGAAGACGGCTGGATGATGCAGAGCTACGCCGGCATGCCAGTGAGCCAGGATCCCAGCTTGTTCACCCAGCTGTTCGTTAACGCCCGCGACCTGATCGTGGCGCCGCAGACCGCGGTGTACAACGTGGTCCAGGCGCTCGGGACCGTTCAACCTGCAGAACATCGCGGTGGCGGTGATCGACGGTGTGATCAGCGTGATCCAGGCCGGCGTGGACTTCGTGGTCAACAGCGTCACCGACATCGTCAACGCGATCATCGGCGTGCTGCCCGGCGCGGCCCAGACCACGGCGCCGGTCACGGCGGCGTCGGTCAAGCCCGCGGCTGCCGTCGAGGCCCCGGTGGCGACGGTGCCCGACACGGCGTCCATCACCGACGCGGCCCCGGCAGCTGTTCGCTCCGACGATGCTCCGCAGATCTCCGTACGTTCCAAGGCCCGCACCGCCGCCTCCGATAGTGCAGGGGTCAGCGACGGCGACTCTGCCGCACCGGCCAAGGCCGCTGCCGAGTCCAGCCGGCGTGGCTCGAGTGACTCCGATGCCGGGTCCTCGGACGCGGTGGACGGAGTGAAGGCTTCCTCGTCGAGCCGCCGTGCGGCTGAGAAGGACGCTGCCTGACAGGCTGCTCAGGACCTACCCGCGGCCAGCGCGGCATCGAGCTCGGTCAATGACCACGGCTCGCTGTCGCGATGGTCGCGGTAAGCGATCACTGTCGGGGACGGCCGGTCGAATCGGCCGACGAAACCGCCTGCGGCGATGAAGATCTGGCCCGTCAACCCTGCCGAAAGGTCGCTGGCGAGGTAGGCGTAGATCGGGGCGGCGTACTCCGGCGGTGCGGCGTCGAGTGCACCGCGGGCGCTGAGTTCGTCGAGCATGCCGCGGCGGTGCAGTGCCTCGATGTGCTGCTCGTAGTCCGATCCGGTGGACAGTCGCGTTTTGGCTCCGGGGCACACCACGTTGGCCCGCACCCCGTGCTCAGCCAACTCGGCGGCGATCGCCATCGTCAGCGCGTTGACCGCGCCCTTGCCGGCCGGGTAGCCGGTGCCGCCGTAGTCGCCGAGGTAGGCGAACGAGCTGGTGTTGACGATCGACCCGCCGCCGGCGGCGACCATCCGCGGGGTGGCGGCGCGGCAGGTGGCGAACACGGTGCCGAGATGGGTCTCGATCAACGCGTCGAACTCACGTCGGCTGACGGTGAGGATCGACGAGCCGGGCGGCTCGGCGGTGCCGGCGCAGTTGATCAGGGTGTTGATGGCGCCGAATTCGTTCTCGCACAGCGCGATCAGCGCCTCGGCGAGTGTGTCGTCGGCAGCTGAGCCGGACAACCCGACGGCGCTGCCGCCGGCGGCGGTGATGGCGTCCACCGACGCATCCACGCTGTCACCGTCGCGTCCGTTGACCACGACCCCGGCGCCGAGTTCGGCGAGCAGGGCGGCTACTGCCGCACCGATCCCGTGTGATCCGCCGACGACGACCGCACCCTGACCGGCCAGCGGCTGGTCGATCACGCGACTAGGAAACCTGGCCGAACTGCATGCCCTCGAGGTTCCAGTAGCCGCGCATGTTCGTGATCAGACCGTCGTCGTCGACGCGATAGCAGAACACCCCGCGCACCGCGCTGGTGACGCCGCCATCGAACTTGCTGCGCAGCACCAGGATGTGCGCCACCTCGTTGGGTGAACTCGACGGGAATGTCTCCTCACAGGTGACGGTGAGGTTGTTCACGGCGATGTTGGTGTCGTAGAACGCCGCGACGGCCTCCTTACCGCGCACACCCTGACCGTCGGGGTTGGTGACCGATTTCCCGATCGGGTCCTCGATGACGACATCGGGCGCCATGAGCGCCAGCCAGCCCTCACGATCATGGGTCTGCACGCACCGCCAGGACGCCTGGGAGGCGGCCAGGGCGGGCGTCAGATCAGTGGTCTGCTGGGTGGCCACCGGCTCAGCGATCCTCGTCGGTGTAGCGGATGACGCCGCGGATGTTGCGGCCTTCCAGCATGTCCTGATAGCCGTCGTTGATCTGCTCAAGCCGGTACTGCCGGGTGATCATGTCGTCGAGATTGAGCTTGCCGGTCTTGTACATCGACAGGATCTGCGGGATGTCGTAGTACGGGTTGCCGCCGCCGAAGATGGTGCCCTGCAGGTTCTTCTGCATCAGGGTGAGCATCGCCAGGTTCAGTGTGACGTTGGTGTCGAGCATGCTGCCGATGGCGGTCATCACGCAGGTGCCGCTCTTGGAGGTGATGTTCATGTAGTTGTCGACGTCGGCACCGTGCACCTCACCGACGGTGACGATGACCTTCTTGGCCATGAAGCCCTGGGTCACCTCGGCGATGCCCATCATCGCCGTCTCCATGTCCGGGTAGACGTGGGTGGCGCCGAATTTCAGCGCAGCGTCGCGCTTCCACTCCACCGGTTCGATGACGAAGATGTAGCGCGCACCGGAGATCACCGCGCCCTGCAGCGCCGACATGCCGACTCCGCCGACTCCGACGACGGCGACGTCCTCGCCGGGCTTGATCTGCGCGGTATGCGTGGCTGATCCGTAGCCGGTGGTGACACCGCAGCCGACTAGGCAGGCCACCTCGAAGGGGATGGACGGGTCGATCTTCACCACCGAGGACTCGTGGACGACCATGTACGGCGAGAAGGTTCCGAGCAGGGTCATCGGGAACACCGGCTGCCCCTTGGCGGTGATGCGGTGGGTGCCGTCGGCGATGGCGACGCCGCCGAGCAGTCCCGCGCCGAGGTCGCAGAGATTGCGCAGGCCGGCCTGACACGACGGACACTTGCCACACGACGGGATGAACGACATCACCACGTGGTCGCCCGGTGCGACACCTTCGACGCCTGCTCCGACCTCGGTGACGATGCCGGCGCCCTCATGACCGCCCAGAACGGGGAAGCCCAGCATCGGGATGCCACCGGTCACCAGGTGGTGATCGGAGTGGCACATGCCGGAGGCCTCCATCTGCACCTTGACCTCACCCGGTTGCGGGGTCACCGATCTCGATCTCCTCGATCGACCACGGCTGGTTGAACTCCCAGATGAGCGCGCCTTTTGTCTTCACTTCAATCCTCCGCTTGGCTCCAAGTAATAACTGTGGTCGATCGAGAACGTGGTCTTGATCACGTTGTGGGTCATCCTATGACCTGACAGGTGTCGAGTCACCAGATGGGCACCGGTGCCGATCCGATGGGGTAGTACCCCGGCAGTTTCTCGCCGGCCATGCTGCGCTCGATGCGCTGCTGCATGCCCGCCGACAGCTTTCCGGCCTTGATCAGCTCGAGGTACATCTTCTGCACGTGGCCGAAGTCGAAGAAGTCCCGCTGCCATTCGATGAGTCCAGCACTGTTCAGCCGGAACCAACTGCCCCCGATGCCGTAGATCTCCCTGTCGTCCCCGTCGGCGTCGTGGGCGATCTGCTTCCAGAAGCCGACCACCTCGCCGATGCGGTCGTCGATGATCACCTTCTGATACGGGTAGCTCCACCCTTCCAGTCCGGCCATCTCGAGCGTGAGGGCGATGTCGCGGATCTCGTTCTTGCCGACGCACATGACGTCTTCTTTGGGCCCGATGTTCCAGCCGTAGGTGGCGTCCTCGGTATAGAAGTCCGCTAGCGCGCTCCAGTCGCCTTTGCGTTCCGCCTCGGCGTTGACCTCCAGCCAGCGCTGTACGAAGTCTTCCATCTGCTCACGGGGTAGTGCGACCATCTATTTCTCTTTCTCGATGATGACAAGGGCTCGGGTGGGGCAGCTTTCGACCGCGCGCTCGATCTCGGCGCGGGCCTCGTCAGGTGGTTCGGCGTCGAGGATCTCGACGGTGCCGCGTTTAGGCACCCGGAAGTAGTCGGGCGCCTCGACCTCGCACATGGCGTGGCCCTGACACAGATCCAGATCGACCTCGATGCGGTAGTTGCCCATCGCGCGTCCTAGCCGGTGCGCCGGCGGTAGCGCACACGGGCGGGCCGGGCGAGTTGGACGACCATCTTCGAGTGGTCGTTGCGGTAGCTGTCAGCCGGCTGGGCCATCTCGAACTCGTACTCGCGCAGCAGGACCGAGAAGATCGCCTTGATCTGGATGGTGGCGAACGCCGCGCCTACACAGCGATGCCGGCCGGCCCCGAACGGGATCCACGTCCAGCGGTGGATGACGTCCTCTTCGCGAGGTTTGTCGTAGCGGCCGGGGTCGAACGCCTCGGGGTCGGGGAAGTCCTCGGCGATGCGGTTGGAGATGGCAGGGGAGGCGGCGACGAAGTCGCCGTCGTGGATGGCGTGGCCGGCCACCTCGAACTCGCCCTGGGCGACCCGCATCAGGATGATCAGCGGCGGGTGCAGCCGCAGTGTCTCCTTGAGCACGTTCTCCAGGACCGGGATCTGGCGCAGCGCATGAAAACTCACCTCCTGGCCGTCGGCGTAGAGATCGTCGAGTTCCTGTTGCGCCTGGGCGTAGATCTGCGGGTGGCGCAGCAGTTCGATCAGCGTCCACGATGAGGTGCCCGAACTGGTGTGGTGGCCGGCGAACATCAGGGAGATGAACATGCCGGTCATCTCGTCGGCGGAGAATCGCAAATTGCCGTCGTCGTCTTTGATCGACACCAGCACGTCGAGCATGTCGCGGTCGCTCTTGTCGGTGGGCGGGTTGGCGATCCGCTGATTCATGATCTCCTGCACCAGGGCGACCAGGCCTGCGCGGGCCTCGTCGCGGACGCGGAAGCTCTCGATCGGCAGGTAGGGGTCGACGTAGCAGAGCGGGTCGGTGCCGCGTTCGAGCAGGTGATAGAACGACGCGAAGCGTGAGTCGAGCTGTTCCCGGAACTTGCGTCCGATCAGACATGCCGTCGAGGTGTAGATGGTGAGCTCGGAGAAGAAGTCGAGCAGATCGATCTCGCCCTCGTCGCCCCAGTTCTCGATCTCGCGGCGCACTTCGCGCTCGATGGTGGCGGCGTGGCTCTTCATGTGGTCGCCGCGCAGTGCGGAGTTGTGCAGCATCTCCTTGCGCCGCTCCGGGCTGGCGTCGAACACCACGCCCTTGCCGAAGATCGGCGTCATGAACGGGTAGGCCTGCGCCTGGTCGAGGTCCTCGTCGGCGGCGCGGAAGAAGAACTCGTTCGCTTCCGCGCCGGTCAGCAGGATCACCTTCTTGCCGGCCAGTTGGAAGGAGCCGACATCGCCGCATTCGTCGCGGATCCGCTGCATCAGCCCGATCGGGTCGGTGCGGAATTCCTCGAGGTGGCCGTGTTCGTCCTCGCCGCCGGAGACGCCGTCTGAACGGTTCCTTGACGACTGCAGTCGTCACGATTCCTCCGGGTATTTCAGCTGCTGACGTCTGCGCGGGTGCGTCGGACAATGGCGCCTCGGGTTGCAATTCCATCGAGACCACGAACGCCGCCGCGCGGGGTCTCGGCGACGAACGCGATGGCGCGGGCCAGATCGGCGGCCCGCAGGAAGTAGGAGTGCCGGGCCTGTCCCCACTTCGCCCAGTCCTCCAAGGCCGGCGCGATGGACTCCGGTGGCAGGCTCCAGCCCATGCCGGTCTGGGTCGGGCCCGGGATGCACCACCGATGCCCGCACACCGGTGCCCTCCAGTTCCATCTGCAGGTTGGTCACCATCGCAAGCAGTCCGGCTTTGGCCGCACCGTAGGCGCCCATGTGCGGACGCTGCCGCAGTGCGACATCGGATCCGATGAAGATGACGTCGCCGCGTTGGCGTTGCACCATCCCGGGCAGTACCGCGGTGGCCAGCCGGTTGGCACCGATGAGGTGGATCTGGATCTGCGACTCGAAGTCGTCGGTATCGATCTCGTAGAGGCGGCCGAAGAAGGTGTCGCCGGCGCCGGCGACGAGCACCTCGATGTCGCCGAGTTCCTCGGTGGCGCCGCTGCACGAACTGCGTCACCGAGTCGGGGTCGGTGACGTCCAGTGGCAGGGCGATCGCCTCGCCGCCGTCGGCGCGGATCTTGCTCGGCGAGCTCCTCGCACTTGTCCACCCGCCGGGCACCGAGGGCGACCGGGAAGCCGCGAGCGGCGAGTTCGGTGGCGGTGGCGGCGCCGATGCCCGACGAGGCGCCGGCGATCAGTGCGGGCCGTCGGGCGGGGTGCGGGTCGAATCGGGGCATCAGCGCCTCGTCACCGTGACGGGCAGGTGCGGCGAAACCGCGCACGCTGCTGGAGTGCACCCGAACGGCACCGGACGTCGACGACCTCGTAGCCGCGGATCCGTTCGAACAGTTCGGTCAGCGCGACCCGGGCCTCCATCCGGGCCAGGTGGGCGCCGAGGCAGAAGTGCGCGCCGCTGCCGAAACTCAACAGCTTGGAACCGATGTCGCGGCCGATGCGGAACTCGTCGGGGCGCTCGAACACCCGCTCGTCGCGGTGCGCGGAGCCCGGCACCAGCAGCAGGGTGTCGCCGGCGATGCAGGGTGGTGCCGTGGAACTCGATGTCCTCGACGACCACCCGGGCCAGGAGTCTGACTGGAGGTGTCGTAGCGCAGGGTCTCCTCGATCCACAGCGGAATCGAGGGTGGGATCGGCGTAGACGCCGGTCAGCTGATCGGGGTTACCGCCGCCCCAGTACATCGCGTTGCCAAGCAGTTTCGTGGTGGTCTCGTTGCCGGCGACCACCATCAGGAACAGGAAGGCCATGATCTCGTCGTCGCCGAGGCGGTCGCCGTCGATCTCGGCCTCCAGCAGCGCCTGGTCAGGTCATCGGTGGGTTTATTGCGCCGTTGCTTGACCATGTCGGCGTAGTAGACGAGCAGATCCATCGCGGCGACCAGGGCGGCCTTCGGAACATCGGTGACACCGTCGTCGCGGTGCATCACCTCGTCGGCCAGTGCGCGCAGTCGATTGCGGTCCTCCTGCGGGCACGCCCACCAGTTCGGAGATGACGTCCATCGGCAACTTGCCGGCGAATTCGGTGATGAAGTCGAAGGTTTCGCTCTCCAGCGCGGCGTCGAGGTGCTCGGCGGGTCAGTTCGCGCACGCGGGCCTCCAACTCGCGGATCCGCCGCGGAGTGAAGCCCTTCGACACCAGGGTCCGCAGCCGGAGATGGCCGGGATCGTCCATCGCCAGGAACGACATGGTCCGGTAGGCCTCCGGTGTGCGGGAGATCGGATCCAGTGACACACCGAGCTTGTTCGACAGTGCGGTGCTGTTGCGGAAGCCCTGGTGCACGTCGGCATGCCGGGTCAGCGCCCAGAAGTTGAGCGTCGTCGTTGCGGTAGAGCGGCGCTTCGTCGCGCAGCCGCTTGTAGTACGGGTAGGGATCTTCGTGGAAGTCGTAGTCGTAGGGGTCGAGCACCAGATCGACGGTGTCGGCGGTCATCGGGTCCGGTCCTCGTCGAGGATGAGCCCGACCACATACCCGAGCCGGTCGGCGATCTGGCGGTAGGTCAGCACCCCACTGCCGGCGTGCACCAGTGCGCCGAAGTAGCTCATCTCCAACGCGGAGACCGTGCGGGTGTCGGCGTCCGGGCCCGAGCGCGGATTTGATCCGCTTGTGAATCTGCGCGCCGATCTGCTCGCGCACCGGAGCGCACGGCGGCGTCGTTGCTCAGCAGCGCGGTGGTGCAGGCGGCGGCCACCTCGGGTTCGTCGGCGACCACCAGGGCCAGGCTGCGCAGCGCCTGCTGCACGCGATTGATCCGGGTGTCGTTGACGTCGGTGAAATAGGGAACCTGCCGCACCAGATCGAGGTACACCTCGGCGACGAGGTGGTTCTTCGACGAGAAGTAGGTGTAGGCGGTGGCCGGTGCGACCTGGGCTCGGGCGGCCACCCCGCGGACGGTCAGGTCGGCGTAGGAGGACTCGCGCAGGGTCTCGAGTGCGGCGACCACCAACTTGCGGACGGTCTCCTCCTGGCGCGGCCGACGCGTCGCCTCAGCCCGCTCGGGGGCTGTCACCACGCCGTCGCTGGACACATGTCCACCGTACGGTCGGATCCGCGCCGGATGCAAGAGCAGCGAGTAAAAAACCAGGTTGATCCCACTGCTGCGGGTGGCGGCCCTTGCACCCTGCCGGTACACCCCGCTATCGTTCGGATCGGCATTACCGGACAGGTGTCCAACCAAGTTCGCAGGGAGTCACCGATGGCCATAGCAGCCGATCGCAACAGCGATCTGTTCATCGACGGCCACCTGGTGGCCGGCGGCGCGGGGCGCTTTCCGACCGTCAACCCGGCCACCGAGGAGGTCCTCGGCACCGCCGCCGACGCCGATGCCGAGGACATGAGCCGGGCCATCGACGTCCGCCCGGCGCGCGTTCGACACCACCGACTGGTCCACCAACACCGAGTTGCGGGTGCGCTGCATCCGGCAGTTGCGTGAGGCCATGCGCGAGCACGTCGAGGAACTGCGCGAGATCACCATGGCCGAGGTCGGTGCTCCACGCATGCTGACCTCGATGGCCCAGCTCGAGGGCCCGGTCGATGATCTGAACTTCGCCGCCGACACCGCCGAGTCCTATCAGTGGCGCACCGATCTGTCCGACGCCACGCCGATGGGCATCCCGACCCGGCGTACCCTTGTCCGCGAGGCGGTCGGCGTCGTCGGTGCGATCACCCCGTGGAACTTCCCGCACCAGATCAACCTCGCCAAGATCGGCCCGGCGCTGGCCGCCGGCAACACCATCGTCCTCAAGCCCGCACCCGATACCCCCTGGTGCGCAGCGGTTCTCGGCGAGTTGGCGGCCGAGCACACCGACCTGCCGCCCGGCGTGCTCAACATCGTCACGTCCGACGACCACGCCGTCGGCGCGATGCTCTCCAGCGATCCCCGCGTCGACATGGTGTCGTTCACCGGCTCCACCGCTACCGGCCGCGCGGTGATGGCTGCGGGGGCGCCGACCATCAAGAAGGTCTTCCTCGAACTCGGCGGTAAGTCGGCGTTCCTGGTTCTCGACGACGCCGATCTTGCGGCAGCCTGCTCGATGGCCGGCGTTCACCGCTTCCATGCACGCCGGCCAGGGCTGCGCGATCACCACCCGCCTCGTCGTGCCGCGGGCGCGCTACGACGAGGCAGTCGATGCCGCGGCCGCCACCATGTCCGGTATCAGACCCGGTGATCCCACCGACCCCGGAACCATCTGCGGTCCGGTCATTTCGGCGCGGCAACGCGAGCGAGTTCAGTCCTATCTCGATCTCGCCATCGCCGAGGGCGGCACGGTTCGCTTGCGGTGGTGGACGACCCGCCGATCGTGACCGCGGCTTCTTCATCGAGCCGACGGTGGTGGCCGGCCTGACCAACGACGCGCGGGTGGCTCGCGAGGAGATCTTCGGCCCGGTGCTGACGGTCATCGCCCACGACGGCGACGACGACGCGATCCGGATCGCCAACGACTCGCCCTACGGGTTGTCCGCCACGGTGTTCAGCGGCGACCCGCAACGTGCCCAGTCGGTGGCGTCGCGACTGCGGGTCGGCACGGTCAACGTCAACGGCGGGGTCTGGTACTCCGCCGACATGCCGTTCGGTGGATACAAGCAGTCCGGAATCGGCCGGGAGATGGGCATCGCCGGATTCGAGGAGTACCTCGAACTGAAGGCGATCGCGACAGCGGTGTAAGGAGACGACAGTGGCACATTTCGACGACAAGGTGGCAATCGTCACCGGCGCCGGCGGCGGCATCGGCCAGGCGTACGCCGAGGCGCTCGCCCGCGGAGGGTGCGGCGGTGGTCGTGGCCGACATCAATACCGACGGCGCCGAGCGGGTGGCCGCCGGAATCGTTGCCGAGGGTGGAACGCGCGATTGCCGTGCCGGTCGACGTCTCCGACCCGGAGTCGGCCAAGGCTATGGCCGACCGCACCCTGGCCGAGTTCGGCGGCATCGACTATCTGGTCAACAACGCCGCCATCTTCGGCGGCATGAAATTGGACTTGCTGCTCACCGTCGACTGGGACTACTACAAGAGGTTCATGAGCGTGAACCTCGACGGTGCGCTGGCTTGCACGCGGGCGGTGTACGGAAGATGGCCAAGCGCGGCGGCGGGGCGATCATCAACCAATCCTCTACCGCGGCATGGCTGTACGCCAATTACTACGGACTCGCCAAGGTCGGCATCAACGGCCTGACCCAGCAGCTGTCCCGTGAACTGGGCTGGCAGAACATCCGGATCAACGCCATCGCGCCCGGTCCGATCGACACCGAGGCCAACCGCACCACCACGCCGCAGGAGATGGTCGCCGACATCGTCAAGCGACATTCCGCTGAGCCGGATGGGCCAACCCGAGGACCTGGTCGGTATGTGTCTGTTTCTGCTCTCCGATGAGGCTCGGTGGATCACCGGCCAGATCTTCAATGTCGACGGCGGACAGATCATCCGCTCATGAGCGCAGTTGAGGTTGGGCTACATCGGCCTGGGCAGTATGGGTGCGCCCAAGGCCCGGCGGTTGGTCGGCTGGCCGGGTGGGTTGATCGTGTACGACGTTCGGCCGATGCCGCAGGAGCAGTTCGCCGACGCCGGCGCTGCGGTGGCCGCCGATGTAGCCGAGGTCGCGGCCGCCGATCTCATCAGCGTGACGGTCCTCGACGACGCCCAGGTACGGGAGGTGGTCGCCGAACTGGCTCGCCATGCATCGCCGGGCACCGTCATCGCGATTCACTCGACCATCGCCGACTCCACCGCAGCCGAACTGGCGGCGGAGCTTCGCCCCGCACGACATCCACGTCATCGATGCCCCGGTGAGCGGCGGCGCCGCCGGTGCCGACAAGGGTGAACTGGCCACCATGGTGGGGGCGCCGCGGGAGATCTACGAACGCATCAAGCCGGTGTTCAAACGGTGGGCGTCGCTGGTGATCCACGCCGGTGAACCCGGTGCGGGAACCCGCATGAAGCTGGCCCGCAACATGCTCACCTTCACCGCGTTCGCCGCCGCCTGCGGAGGCGATGCGACTGGCCGAGAGCGCGGGGCTGGACATGCAGGCGCTGGGCCGGGTCGTGCGCCACACCGACGCCCTCACCGGCGGTCCCGGAGCGATCATGATCCGTGACAACACGCACGAGCTCGAGCCGGGCCACTGGCTGTACGACACCTTCACCCACACCCGCGCGCTGGGCGAGAAGGACCTCGAGTCTCGCTCTGGCGCTGGGTGATTCGCTGGATGTGGACCTGCCGCTCGGCGCGGATCGCGCTTGCGCAACCTGGCCGCCGGCCTCGGCGTGCCGCACGAGAAGGAGTGAGCGATGCCGACAAGGACCGGGTAACGACGAGCTGCGCCGCAAGGGCCTGGCCAAGATGAACGAGGTCTACGGCTGGGAGATGCCGGATCTGCCGGGCGACTATCTTCGCGCTGACCGTCGACCATCTGTTCGCCGACATCTGGAGTCGGCCCGGGCTGTCGCATGCGCGACAAGCGGATCATGACGCTGTCGGTGGTGACCGCCCTGGGCCTGCCGGACCTGGCCGAGATCCAGGTCAACGCCGCGCTGCACAACGAGGAGATCAGCGCCGCCGAATTGCGGGAGATGGCGATCTTCATCACCCACTACGTCGGCTTCCCGCTCGGCTCGACCTTCAACAACGTGGTGGAGAAGGTCATCGCGAAGCGGAAGAAAAGCGACTAGCTGACCACCGTCGTATAGGCGATTGCGCCGAGGATGAACACCGCGATCAGTGCCGCGAGAGCGCCGATGGCGAACGGCCAGGCCGTTTTCCGGGTGCCCAGCCGCGTGATCGTCAGAATCAGGCCGGTGAGCACGACACCCGCGCGATGGCGATCGTCGGTCAAAAGCCACGGTGACCGCACCGTCCACGCTGCAGGTCGCGGGCGGGCAGTAATCAAGGAACGCCAGTGATAGGAAGCTCATCACCGCCCCCGCGCCGACGGCGAGCACCGTGATCACCAGGGCGATGATCGACACGGTGACATCGACCGGGTTCCGGGGCGGTTTTGGGGGCCGGTATTGCGGTGGGTGGTGCCACGGTTGGGGCCACTGCGGCGGAGGTTCCTGCGGTGGCTGCCAGGGCGGCGGCGGGGGATGGCCCATGGCGCGATGGTATTCGCGGCGGCGGTCCGTCGCCTGATGAGCGAACTCAGGCGCACTCGGTCGGTGAGCTGCCTGCGCCGCGGGTACGGGCTCCGCCCCCGGCCCGGCGCTTCGTCGACACCTGGTGAACAGTGCGGTGATCTAGGGTGTCGCTGTGCGCGTCCTCGTGATCGGATCCGGTGCCCGCGAACATGCCCTGCTGCTCGCACTGCGCAAGGACCGAGGGCGTGCGGTATCCTGGCGGTCGCGCCCGGCAATGCCGGCACCGCCGCCCTCGCCGAGCAGTACGACGTCGACATCTCCTCCCCGGAGCAGGTCACCGCGCTGGCCGCCGAACTGCGGCGCCGACCTTGTGGTCATCGGTCCGGAAGGTGCCACTGGTGCGCGGTGTGGCCGACGCCGTGCGCGCCGCCGGCATCGCCTGCTTCGGGCCGTCGGCCGCGGCCGCCCGTATCGAGGGATCCAAAGCGTTCGCCAAAGACGTGATGACCGCCGCCGGAGTGCGCACCGCGGGAAGCGAGATCGTCGACAACCCGGCCAGGCTCGACGCCGCGCTGGACCGCTTCGGCCCGCCGGCCGGGCAGCACGCCTGGGTGGTCAAGGACGACGGTCTGGCGGCCGGCAAGGGTGTGGTGGTCACCGCCGACCGTGACGCCGCCCGCGCGCACGCCGCCGCACTGCTCGACGACGGCCACCCGGTGCTGCTGGAGTCGTTCCTCGACGGACCCGAGGTGTCGCTGTTCTGTCTCGTCGACGGCGCGGACGGTGGTGCCGCTGCTGCCGGCGCAGGACTTCAAACGGGTCGGCGACGACGACGCCGGACCCAACACCGGCGGCATGGGCGCGTACGCGCCGCTGCCGTGGCTGCCCGAGTCGGTGACCGCGGCGATCGTGCGCGACGTCGTGGCACCGGTGGCCGCGGAGATGGTCGGCCGGGGCTGCCCGTTCTCCGGGCTGCTGTACGCCGGTCTGGCGATCACCGCCGACGGTCCTGCCGTCGTCGAATTCAATTGTCGTTTCGGCGATCCGGAGACCCAGGCGGTGCTCGCGCTGCTGGAATCGCCGCTGGGTCAGCTGCTGTACGCGACGGCCACCGGCACACTGGCCGACTTCGGCCCGCTGCGCTGGGCAGACGGCTACGCGGTCACCGTGGTGCTTGCGGCCGAGAACTATCCCGGCCGGCCGCGGGTCGGTGACGTCATCGCCGGCGCCGATGCCGACGGGGTCCTGCACGCCGGCACCGCGCGGCGCGAGGACGGTGCGGTCGTGTCCTCCGGCGGCCGGGTGCTCTCGGTGGTCGGCACCGGTCCCGATCTTGTCGCGGCCCGCGATGACGCCTACCGGATCATGACGTCAATCCGGTCTGCCCGGAAGCCATTTTCGCACCGACATCGGACTCGCTGCGGCCGAGGGCCGGATCACGCTGGACGCCTCAGGCCGTCAGCAGCGGTGCCATCCAGGCGATCTCGGCGGGTAGCTGCGAGCTCCAGAACGCGCCGTCGTGGCCGCCGGGGGAGAAGCCGCCGGCCGGCGGGGTCGGCAACTGGGCGATGAACTCCTTCGTGGCCGCGTAGAACGGGTCGCTGTCGCCGCAGTCGATCCGGATCGGAATCGATGCCAGCGCCGGAAGGCCCCACACACTGTTGGCGGCATAGTCCTCGGCGCCGTCGAACGCGCCCGGGGCCGCCGCGCCGCGGTGAGAACCACAGCGCCGGGCTCACCGCGCAGATCGCCGCGGTGCGGGCCGGACCGAGCCGGGCCCCGAGCAGCAGCGCGCCGTAGCCGCCCATCGACCAGCCCAGAAAGCCCACCCGGGAGGTGTCCAGACCCTGCTGCGGCGAGCATCGGGATGCAGCTCGTCGAGCACCATCGCGCCGGCGTCCTCACCGGAGGCGCGTCGGTGCCAGTAGCTGCCGCCGCCGTCGACGGCGACCACCGCGAACGGCGGCAGTCCGGCCGCCACCGCCTGGGCCAGCCCGTGCTCGACGCCGCCGGCCATCACGCGGCGGCGTCTGCTGCCCTTGCCGTGCAGTGCGATGACCGGCCGCAGCGGCCGGGTCTGGCCCGGCGGGCGGGCGATCGCCCAGTTCGTTGGGACGCCGCCGCGGGCGGCGGAGACGAACGATCCCGGTGACCATCGTGGGGCGGCGGGGTCGGCGCGTGCCGGATCGGCGCCGGCACGGCGCCCAGTGCGGCTGCGCCCGACAGCGCCGGCGCCGAGACGCAGCGCGCACCGTCGGGAGATGTTGGCATGGCGCCATCCTGCCAGTGCCGATTCCTCAGTTGACCCACTCGTCACTTCTTCGAGCAAACCGCGATGCTGCCGGCTGCGCTGCTGGCAGCATGGCGAAGATGACCGCAGCGGTGACGCCGAAAGGGGAGCGCCGACGGTATGCGCTCGTCAGCGCCGCCGCTGAGTTGTTGTGCGAGGGCGGATTCGAGGCGGTGCGCCATCGCGCCGTCGCGCGATCGGGCAGGACTGCCGCTGGCGTCGACGACCTACTACTTCTCGTCGTTGGAGGAGCTGATCGAGACGGCGGTCGAGTACATGGGGATCGCGAGAGGTCGGTGGCTCTGCGGGCCCGGGTGCAGGAACTGCCGCGGCGCCGCCGCGGCGCCGAGGCGGCCGCCGACCTTCTGGCTCGATCTGCTTGCCGGCGAGTCGAACCGCGATCAACTCATCTCCCGCTACGAGCGCTACATCGCCTGCGCGCGGCATCCCGAGTTGCGCGACATCGAACGCCGCTTACTGCAGCAGCGGATCGATGCCGTCGTCGAGGCGATGGCGCGGTCCGGCCGGCGGGCCCGGGCGGACATGATGACGGCGCTGGTGTACGCGGTGGACGGCGCGGTGGTCTCGGCCCTGGTCGACGACGCGGACGGCCCCCGCGAGAGCGTTCGTGCCACCCTGGTTGATGTGATTGACGTTCTGGCCCCCATCGACGACCGGGTGTGACATGGGACTTCTCGCCGTCACCCGCCCGGTGACCGGGATTCTCGACGGCGCGATGGACCGCGCCCTGGTGCTCGGCTACACCAGGATCGGTTCCGGGTTGCGGCGGCACTGGTGGCCGGCCGACCCCGCGCCGGATGCGCTGGTCGGCAAGCGGGTGCTGGTCACCGGCGCCACCGCGGGCATCGGCCTGGCGATGGCCCGGGCGTTCGCCGGACTCGGCGCGACGGTGCACGTGCTGGGCCGAAATCCCGAGAAGGTTCGGCGAGCTGCGTCGCCGAGATCACGCGAGGAGGTCCCGGGCGCCGACGTGGTCGGCGAGGTGTGCGACGTCTCCGATCTCGACGCGGTGACGGCCTGGACGACCGAGTTCGCCAACCGCGTGCCGGCGCTCGACGGTCTGGTGCACAACGCCGGCCTGATGCCCAAGGAACGTCACGTCACGCCGCAGGGCCACGAGCTGCAGCTCGCCACCCATATTCTCGGTCCGCATCTGATGACCGAGCGACTGCTGCCGCTTGCTGCGCGCCGCCCGCGGCGCGTCGGTGGTGTTCGTGTCCTCCGGCGGCATGTACAGCACGCCGCTGGTGGTCGACGACCTCGAGATCCGAGCACGAACTACAACGGTGTGCGCGCCTACGCCCGCACCAAGCGGATGCAGGTGGTGCTCGCCGACGCCTGGGCGCGCCGGCTGGCCGGCACCGACGTCAGAGTGGAGAGCATGCACCCCGGCTGGGTGGACACCCCCGGTGTGGCCGAGTACCTGCCGCGGTTCCGGGTGATCACCAGGCCGCTGCTGCGGGAGCGTCGCCGACGGCGCGGACACCGCGGTGTGGCTGGTCGCCACCCGGCCGGACGTCCAACCCGGGCCACTTCTGGCACGACCGCGCGCAGCGCCCGACCACCTTCGGCTGGCAGCGCCAGGAGAACCCGGCGACGGTGCGGAGTCCTGTCCGAGGGAGTTCCTGCATCCAGCTCAGCGAATCGGACCGGGACGTCAAAAGCCTGGACCTGAAGCGCCCGGGTTCAGCTTTCGGCAGCGCCGGGGTGACGATGCAGCCGGTCGGCCGGCTCGCCGTAGATCGTGACGTCGCCGGGCCGCATCGGCCGCGTAGCGGGCGATGTAGGCGCACAGCACGGCGTCGACGGGATCTTCGGCGCGACGCAGCTCCGACTTGCGAGTGGCGGCACGCACCGCCGTCATCCAGATGCGGCCCACTGCGGGCATTCGGCGACGTCGCAGCGACGGCGTGCGCGCGTGGCCAGGTCCTCGACGAAACCGATGAGCAGCAACAACTCCGATCGCAGCGCGGCGACGTCGCGGCCGGGCTTCTGCTTGTACTTCAGCGTCTTCGACAGGCCGAACAGCACGACACTGGCGGCGTGCGGGTACACCTCCAGTGCCCGCCGCGGCTGCGCTCGGAGCGCGGGATCGAGATCGAGATCCAGCGCCGCAGCACAGCCGAGCCCCGCGGCCGCCGTCGGCGAACCAGGCCAGTCCGGTGTTGGCCGGATGCGCACCGGCGTCGAAGCGGCGGAAGTCGCGGTTGAGCGCGGCCTCGCACGGCCGGTTGCCGGATGGGTTGGTCACTACCAGCGGGGCGTCGATCGCCACCACGCAGTCACCGCCGACGATACGGCGCCAGTTGGGCCAGCACGTCGTCATCGGAGCCGGCCACGTCGACGTGCCGCAGCACGCCGTCGCTGTCGACGGCCGCCACCCCGGTCGGGCTGCGCTCGCCCCAGGCCAGGTCGACGCCGACGAAGTACATGGCCCAGAACCGTAAGCTTTCGGTCTCGTGACCATTCCCGACGTCCTGGCCAACCGGTACGCCAGCGCCGATATGGTCGCCGATCTGGTCGCCCGAGGCGAAGATCGTCGCCGAGCGCCGACTGTGGCTGGCGGTGCTGCGGGCGCAGACGCGAATTGGGTGTGGAGGTGCCCGAGGCGGCGATCGCCGACTACGAGCGGGTGCTCGAACAGGTCGACCTCGAGCTCGATCGCCGCCCGCGAGCGGGTGACCCGCCACGACGTCAAGGCGCGCATCGAGGAGTTCAACGCCCTGGCCGGCCACGAGCACGTTCACAAGGGCATGACGAGCCGCGACCTCACCGAGAACGTCGAGCAGTTGCAGATCCGCCGCTCGCTGGAACTCGTGCACGCCCACGGGGTGGCGGTCGCCGCGCGGCTGGCCGAGCGCGCCGTCAGCTACCGCGACTGGTGATGGCCGGCCGCAGCCACAACGTCGCCGCCCAGGCCACCACGCTGGGCAAGCGGTTCGCCTCGGCGGCGCAGGAGACGCTGATCGCGCTGACGCCGGATCGCGCGAACTGCTCGACCGCTACCCGCTGCGCGGCATCAAGGGCCCGATGGGCACCGCCCAGGACATGCTCGATCTGTTCGACGGCGACGCCGCCCGTCTGGCCGAACTCGAGCGCCGCGTCGCCGAGCATCTCGGCTTCACCGCGGTGCTGGACAGCGTGGGCCAGGTGTACCCGCGGTCGCTGGACCACGACGTGGTCTCGGCGCTGGTGCAACTGGGCGCGGGACCGTCGTCGCTGGCGCACACCATCCGGCTGATGGCCGGGCCACGAACTGGTCACCGAGGGATTCGCGGCCGGCCAGGTCGGCTCGTCGGCGATGCCGCACAAGATGAACACCCGCAGCTGCGAACGGGTCAACGGTCTGCAGGTGGTGCTGCGCGGCTACGCCTCGATGACCGCGGAACTGGCTGGGGCGCAATGGAATGAGGGCGACGTGTTCTGCTCGGTGGTGCGCCGGGTCGCGCTGCCGGACGCGTTCTTCGCCATCGACGGCATGATCGAGACGTTCCTGACGGTGCTGGAGGAGTTCGGCGCCTACCCCGCGGTGATCCAGCGCGAACTCGACCGCTATCTGCCGTTCCTGGCGACGACGAAGGTGCTCATCGCGGCGGTGCGCGCCGGGATGGGACGCGAGGCCGCCCACGAGGTGATCAAGGAGCACGCCGTCGCCGTCGCGCTGGCGATGCGGGAACGTGGCGCCGAACCGGATCTGCTGGACCGGCTGGCCGCCGACCCGCGTCTGCCGCTGGACCGGGCGGCTCTGGATGCCGCGCTGGCCGACAGGGCGTCGTTCACCGGTGCGGCCGGCCGTCAGGTCGACGCGGTGGTCGCGGCGGTGGCCGAGCTGGTGAGCGCCGACCCGCACGCGGCCGCCTACACCCCCGGCGCGATCCTGTAGAGCCGACGGCCCCGCCGAGATGAGCCCGACGCGATGAGCTTGAGCGAGATCGATTTCACCGATCTCGACAACTTCGCGCGCCGGATTCCCGCACCACCTCTTCGCCGTACACCGCCGCGAGGCGCCGGTGTTCTGGCACGAACCGACCGAGAACACCCCCGACGGTGAAGGGTTCTGGTCGGTGGCCACCCACGCCGAGACGCTCGCCGTGCTGCGGGACGCGAACACCTACTCGTCGGTGACCGGCGGTAGCCGGGCCTTCGGCGGCACGTTGCTGCAGGACCTGTCCATCGCCGGGCAGGTGCTCAACATGATGGACGACCCCCGGCACTGCCGCATCCGTCGCCTGGTGAGTTCCGGTCTCACGCCGCGGATGATCCGTCGGGTCTCCGACGACCTGCGGGCGCGCGCCGCCGCACTGCTCGATCGCATCGAGTCGGGTGCGGAGTTCGACTTCGTGGCCGACGTCGCCGCTGAGTTGCCGATGCAGATGATCTGCATCCTGCTCGGGGTGCCCGAATCCGAACGGCATTGGCTCTTCGAGGCCATTGAGCCGAGCTTCGACTTCGGCAGCGCCCGCAAGGGGGAGATCACCCGACTGTCGGTCGAGGAGGCCGGCTCGAGGATGTACCGCTACGGCACTGAGTTGATCGCCGCCAAACGCGCGCATCCCGGCGACGACATGCTGTCGGTGGTCGCCGGCGCGGTAGAGGACCCGCTGTCTGACGTCGAGCTGTACATGTTCTTTAGCCTGTTGTTCAGCGCCGGTGCGGAAACCACCCGCAATGCCGTCGCCGGTGGTCTGCTCGCGTTGGCCGAGAACCCGGACCAGTACCGGGCGCTGCATGACGACCACGGTCTGCTGGGGACCGCGGTCGAGGAGATGGTGCGCTGGAGTTCGCCGTCGCCGTCCAAGCGGCGCACCGCCACCTGCGACACCACCCTGGGCGGCTGTCGCATCCGGGCCGGGGACAAGGTGCTGGTCTGGGAGGGCTCGGCCAACCGTGACCCGCTGGTGTTCGAGCGCGCCGATGATTTCGACGTCGCCCGCACCCCCAATCCGCATCTGGGGTTCGGCCAGGGCGTGCACTACTGCCTCGGCGCGAATCTGGCCCGTCTGGAATTGCGGGTGCTTTATGAGGAGCTGCTCACCCGGTTCGGGTCCGTCGAGGTCGCCCGGCCGGTCGAGTGGACCCGCAGCAACCGGCACACCGGGATCCGGCACCTGTACGTCAAAGTCACCCCTGGTTAGCGCGCCGAAATCACCCGGGCCACGCCGGCCGAGCGCAACTCCAGCGCCGCCAGGCCGCGGACCGCGTCGGGTCCTCGCGCCGCCAGGCGCCGACCGGGTCGGTGCTGACCTCGGTCAGCTTGCGCAGCGGCCGGTTGGCCAGCGCCCGCAGCGCCAGCAGTTGCTCACCGGCCGGGGTCTGCGCCAGCGAGATCACCGTCCACTTGCGTCGGAAGAACCGGATCCGCAGGAACAGCCACGGCATGCCGACGGCCAGGATCGGCGGGGCGGCCACGGCGAGGGCCAGCACGCACCGCCAGCCACGTCGCGGTGCTGTTGAGGCTTCTGGCCGGCCCCGGCCAGATCCAGCGCCGCCTCGCTGGCGGCCCGCAGCGGTGTGGCCACCGCGTCACCGACCAGCGGGATGCGGTCGGCGCTGTCGCCGGCGGAGTTGAGGTTGTCCGAGATGCCCGTCGGCGCCGTCTCTGACCTGGCGGCCGACGCCGGCGATGGTGGCGATCGCATGGTGCACGGCGAGGCCGACCAGCACCCAGCCGGTGATCCACGCCGCGATCAGCAGGTCGCTGACCAGTTGTGCGGTCAGCCGGCCGGGCGTGGTGGCGTAGGGCAGGAAACGCGATTTCATGGCCTTGATCCCAGCACAGTCCTCGCGCCGGTGGCCGATAGTCTGACCCGGTGCGTCCTGCCCTGACCGATTACCGCCATCTGGCCAGCGGCAAGGTCCGCGAGCTCTACCGCATCGACGACGACCACCTGCTCTTCGTCGCGACCGACCGGATCTCGGCGTTCGACCACATCCTCGACACCGCCATCCCGGACAAGGGCCGCATCCTCACCGCGATGAGCGTGTTCTTCTTCGGCCTGCTGGACACGCCCAATCACCTGGCCGGCCCGCCCGACGATCCGCGCATCCCCGCCGAGGTGCTCGGGCCGCGCCCTGGTGGTCCGGCGCGCTCGACATGGTGCCGGTCGAATGCGTCGCGCGCGGTTACCTGACCGGTTCCGGGCTGCTGGACTATCAGCGCACCGGCGCGGTGTGCGGCATCGAGCTGCCGCCCGGCCTGGTCGAGGCCAGCAAGTTCGACCGAGCCGCTGTTCACCCCGGCGACCAAGGCCGAACTCGGGGCGCACGACGAGAACATCTCCTTCGACCGGGTCGTCGACCTGGTCGGGCCGGGAGCGCGCCGAGCAGCTGCGTGAGCTGCACGCTGCAGACCTACCGCCAGGCCGCCGAGCACGCGCTGACCAAGGGCATCATCATCGCCGACACCAAGTTCGAGTTCGGTGTCGACGGCGACGGTCGACCTGGTGCTCGCCGACGAGGTGCTCACCCCCGACTCGTCGCGCTACTGGCCGGCCGACACCTACGCCGAGGGTGTGGTGCAGCCCAGCTTCGACAAGCAGTTCGTCCGCAACTGGCTCACCGGCCCGGACTCCGGATGGGACCGCCACGGCCGACGCCGCACCGCCACCGCTGCCGACCGGACATCGTCGACGGCCACCCGTGCCCGCTATATCGAAGCCTACGAACGCATTTCGGGCCTGAGCTTCGCCGACTGGATCGGTGGCCGATGAGCAGCGACCGGATCGATGACGCCGCCCGTCGCCAAGCGGGTCGAGACCACACGCGTCCACCACGACGACGACTTCGTCGACCACTACGAATGGTTGCGCGACAAGTCCGATCCCGAGGTGATCGCCCACCTCGAGGCGGAGAACGCCCACGTCGAGGACGGTCACCGCCGCCCAGGAGCCGTTGCGGCAGAAGATCTTCGACGAGATCAAGGCGCGCACCAAGGAGACCGATCTGTCGGTGCCGACTGCGGCGCGGCGACTGGTGGTACTACGGCCGCAGCTTCGAGGGCAAGCAGTACGGGGTGCACTGCCGCTGCCCGATCGCCGGTCCCGACGACTGGACTCCGCCGGAGCTCGACGAGCACACCGACATCCCCGGTGAGCAGGTGCTGCTCGACGAGAACATCGAAGCCGACGGCCACGACTTCTTCGCGCTCGGCGCCGCGTCGTCAGCCCGGACGGCAACGTGCTGGCGTACTCGGTCGACGTCAACGGCGACGAGCGATACACGCTGCGGTTCAAGGACTTACGCACCGGCGAGCTATCTCCCCGACGCAGATCACCGGCATCGCCGCCGGGTGTCACCTGGGCGGCCGACAACAGTCGACGTGTACTACACCACCGTCGACGAGGCATGGCGGCCCGACACCGTGTGGCGGCACCGGCTCGGGCCACACCGGTCCCGACGAGCAGGTGTTCCACGAACCCGACGAACGGTTCTGGGTGGCGGTGGGGCGAACCCGCAGCAACGCCTACATCGTCATCGCGGCGGGCTCGTCGATCACCTCCGAGGTCCGCGTCGCCGACGCGTCGATCCCGACGCGCGAGTTCACCGTCGTGCTGCCGCGCCGCGACGGCGTCGAGTACTCCGTCGAGCACGCCGTCGTCGACGGCGAGGACCGGTTCCTGATCCTGCACAACGACGGCGCGGCGAACTTCACCCTGGTCGAGGCGCCCGGTCGACGACCCCACCGCGCAGCGCACGCTGATCGCGCACCGCGACGACGTCCGACTGGAGGGTGTCGACGCGTTCTCCGACCACCTCGTGGTGCACTACCGCCGCGAGGCGCTGCCCCGACTGCAGCTGTGGCCGATCGACGGCGAGCCTACGGCACGCCGGAGGAGATCACCTTCGACTCGGAACTGATGGCCTGCGGCCTGGGCGGCAACCCGAACTGGGAACGCGCCGCGCCTGCGGATCGGCGCCACGTCGTTCCTCACCCCGATGCGGATCTATGACGTCGACCTGGCCACCGGCGAGCGAATCCTGCTGCGCGAACAACCGGTGCTCGGCGACTACCGCCGCGAGGAGTACGTCGAGCGCCGCGACTGGGCGGTCGCCGAGGACGGCACCCGGATCCCGCTGTCGCTGATCTACCGCGACGGCATCGAATTCCCCGCTCCGACAGTGCTGTACGGCTACGGGGCCTACGAGTCCAGCGAGGATCCCCGGTTCTCCGTCGCGCGGCTGTCGCTGCTCGACCGCGGCATGGTGTTCGCGGTCGCGCACATCCGCGGCGGCGGCGAGATGGGCCGGCTGTGGTACGAGCGGCGGCAAGCTGCTGGAGAAGAAGAACACCTTCACCGACTTCATCGCCGCCGCACCTCATCTCGTCGACACCGGCGTCACCCGGCCGCAGAACCTGGTGGCCCTCGGCGGCAGTGCCGGCGGCCTGCTGATGGGTGCGGTGGCGAACATGGCGCCGCACCTGTTCGCCGGCATCCTGGCCGCAGGTGCCGTTCGTCGACCCGCTGACGACGATCCTCGACCCGTCGCTGCCGCTGACGGTCACCGAGTGGGACGAATGGGGCAACCCGCTGGAGGACCGCGACGTCTACTTCTACATGAAGTCCTACTCGCCGTACGAGAACGTCGAAGCCAAGGAGTACCCGGCGATCCTGGCGATGACATCACTCAACGACACCCGGGTGTTCTACGTCGAGCCGGCGAAATGGGTTGCCGCCTTGCGTCATCCCAAGACCGATCCGCAACTCCGGTGCTGCTGCGCACCCAGATGGCGGCCGGGCACGGCGGTATCAGCGGCCGCTACGAGCGGTGGAAGGAAACCGCGTTCCAGTACGCATGGCTGCTGGCGACCGCCGATCCGCAGCGGTTCGGATCCGAGGCCGACAGCGCTGACTACCTAGCGCGCAGACCCACCCGCCGTCGTGGCGATCCCGCCGTCGACCGGGATGATCGCTCCGTTGACGTAGGAGCCGGCCCGGCTGGCCAGGAACACCGCGATGCCGGCCATGTCGTCGTCGCGGCCGATCCGGCGCATCGGCGCCGCCGCGGCGATGGCGTCGCCGAACGCCTCCAGGGTGGCGGCCATCATCTTCGACGGAAACGGCCCAGGTGCGATCGCATTGACGGTGATGTGCTGCGGGCCAAGTTCTTTGGCCAGCACGCGGGTCAGCTGGTGGATCGCCGCCTTGCTGGCCGAGTAGGAGTAGGTGGGCATCGGGCTGACGTGGATGCCGTCGATGCTGCCGACGTTGATGATGCGCGCGGGATCGTCGTGCGGTGCCGGCCTTGCGCAGCGCGGGCAGCAGTGCCTGCACCATCCAGAACGGCGACTTGACGTTGAGATCGAGCACCCGGTCCCACGCCGCGGCCGGGAAGCGTCTCCAACGGTTCGCCCCAGGTCGCGCCGGCGTTGTTGACCAGGATGTCGAGCGACTCGGCGACCACGTCTCGGCGGCCAGTCGGGTGCACTCGTCCTGGCGGGACAGGTCGGCGGGATTCCACGCACCGGACCGAACTCCGACAGCGCGGCCACCGCCTGCTCGCAGGCGTCGGCCTTGCGGGAACTGATCACGACCGCGGCCCCGGCCTGCAGCAGACCGCGGGCGATCATCATCCCGATACCGCGGGTGCCGCCGGTCACCAGAGCGGTCTTGCCGCTCAGGCCGAACAGTCGCTCCAGATCAGCTGCGCTCATCGCCGGCCAGAACCGTACTGAGCTCTCCTCGGCAGCACCCGGAAGTCGGTGTCGGTCATCTCGGTGAGTCGGCCGTAGAAGATGCCCGCGGGCCTCCGGCGCGATGATGCCCTGATGGATCGGAACGGCATGCCGCGGCGCCACCGCCCGCAGGTAGTCCACCGCTTCGGAGATCTTCATCCACGGCGCCGCCGCCGGGGTGGCCAGCACCTCGACCGGCTCACCGGGAACGAACAGCGCGTCGCCGGGGTGCATCAGCTTCGCCGGGTGATCGTCGTCGCCGATCAGGTAGGAGATGTTGTCGA